>CAVVWJ010000002.1:512500-2540018 GCA_963751925.1 uncultured Gemmatimonadales bacterium
TAGGGGAGCGTTCCCATAGCGTTGAAGCCGGGGCGGAAGCCTTCCGGTGGAGCGGTGGGAAGTGAGGATGCCGGATTAAGTACGCGAGAAACAGGGTGAAAACCCCTGTCACCGTAAGCCTAAGGGTTCCTGAGCCATGTCGATCAGCTCAGGGTCAGTCGGTCCCTAAGTCGAGGCCGAGAGGCGTAGACGATGGGAAACGGGTCAACATTCCCGTACCAACTGTAAGCCGTTACGAGTCTGAGGAGGGACACAGGAGCAAGGTCACCGGCGGGTGGTGGATTTTCCGCTGCAAGGTGGTAGACGTTTCCCGGTAGGCAAATCCGCTGGGATAGTCGAGAACCGATGCCGAAGGGGCCGTATGGCCCCGCCAAGGGTGGCTGCCGCACACTGTCGAGAAAAGCTTCGCAGACCAGGACTGCAGTTGACCGTACCGTAATCCGACACAGGTGGGCGAGGCGAGAAGCCTAAGGTGCTCGAGTGATTTACGGAAAAGGAACTCGGCAAAATTACCCCGTAACTTCGGGATAAGGGGTGCCGGTTGTATGTGACCCGCCAAGGGGAGCAGAAGCCGGCCGCAGAGAATCGTCCCAAGCGACTGTTTAGCAAAAACACAGGAGCGTGCTAAGGCATTGTCCAAGCCGACGTATACGCTCTGACTCCTGCCCGGTGCCGGAAGGTTAAGGCAAGCGGTTAGCCGCAAGGCGAAGCTGCGAACCGAAGCCCCGGTAAACGGCGGCCGTAACTATAACGGTCCTAAGGTAGCGAAATTCCTTGTCGGGTAAGTTCCGACCTGCACGAATGGAGTAACGACTTGGGAGCTGTCTCTTCCGTAAGCTCGGCGAAATAGCAGTATCGGTGAGGATTCCGATTACCCGCGACAGGACAAAAAGACCCCGTGCACCTTTACTACAACCTGTCATTGAACGTCGGTATGACCTGCGTAGCATAGGTGGGAGCCGTTGATCTGGTCCTTTCGGGGATCAGGGAGGCAACAGTGAAATACCACCCTTGTTTTACTAACGTTCTCACTCAGACGGCAACACCGTCGAGGACCGTGGCAGGTGGGTAGTTTGACTGGGGCGGTCGCCTCCTAAAGAGTACCGGAGGCGCGCTATGGTGGGCTCAGTGCGGTCGGTAATCGCACGATGAGTGTATAAGCAGAAGCCCGCCTGACTGCGAGCGCGACGGCGCGAGCAGGGACGAAAGTCGGCTTAAGTGATCCGGTGATCCCGTGTGGATGGGTCATCGCTCATCGGATAAAAGGTACGCTGGGGATAACAGGCTTATCGCGCCCGAGAGTTCACATCGACGGCGCGGTTTGGCACCTCGATGTCGGCTTATCACATCCTGGGGCTGGAGAAGGTCCCAAGGGTCCGGCTGTTCGCCGGTTAAAGTGGTACATGAGCTGGGTTCAGAACGTCGTGAGACAGTTCGGTCTGTATCCGTCGTGGGCGTGGGAGTGTTGAGGGACGTCGTCTCTAGTACGAGAGGACCGAGACGAAGCGACCGCTCGTGTACGGGCTATCCTGCCAAGGGTATCGCCCGGTAGCGATGTCGCGCGGAGATAACCGCTGAAAGCATCTAAGTGGGAAACTCTTCCCAAGATGAACACTCCTGGACCATAAGGTCCCTGAAGGGCCCTGGGAGACTACCAGGTTGATAGGCCGCAGATGTACGGCGCGCAAGCGCTTCAGTCGAGCGGTACTAATCGCCCGTGAAGTTTGATCTCTTCTATTCTTCACATTGAAAACCATCCATTGCTCAGTTGTCGGTCTAGGGTCGAGGGTCTAGGGTCTATTCGACTCTAGTCCTTAGACTCTAGACCTGAAAAAATGGCTGACGACTAGCGCGCAGGGGCCACACCCGTTCCCATTCCGAACACGGCAGTTAAGCCCTGCAGCGCCGATGGTACTGCAATCTGCGAGGTTGTGGGAGAGTAGGCCGTCGCCAGCCTTTTCTTTGAAAGCCCCACCCAGCCCCGCTGGGTGGGGCTTTCTGCTGTCCAGAAATCAGCCGATTTCGTTACACACAACGGTCAAGAATCGCGGGACAGGCACCGAAGCTACCTCCTGAGGCGCAGTGACCTTCTTCACCCTCGACTTAATCGTGCAGCTCAGGAGGTTCCATGTGGGGAGCATTTCGCATCGGCGTGGCGCTGCTGACGATCCAGATGGGTCCTCAGCTCCTTTCCCAGCCCGCCCATGATGACGGAACGACCTTGGTCGTCCGCTTTCCTGACGGGAAAAAAACCACAGTACCCATAGCCGGCACGGCCGTGGCCCCTATGGTCAAAGGCAGTGCTGAGATCGAGTACCGCGGTGGACGGTCCAGAATCAAGCTCGCGATTGACAAGCTGCCGGATCCTCGGCAGGTGGGCATCTTCAATACCACCTACGTGGCCTGGATTGTCCGTGGGGATGAGAAGGTCGAAAGCCTGACCGAGGTGCCGCTCAAGAAGCAGGACGTCATGGGATCAACCGCGGCGCGAACCCTGGGATTGATCATCACCGCCGAGCCGTATGGCTCGGTCCGGCTGCCTTCGTCCGTCGTCGTCGCGGAGCTGACGCTGCCGCAGCACTCGAATGGCCAGCTGCAGTCCTCCACCGTCAACTACGAGCGAGTCCCGAACGACCTCTATCAGACGGGTCTCTCCGACGGATCAGCGCCGTCCCCTGACTCCGTCACCCCGCTGTCGGTGCTCGGCGCCCGCCGCTCCGTCGCTATCGCCCGGAAGGTCGAGGCCGACCAGTATGCCCAGGCCGAGCTGAAGGCGGCCACCAGCTTGCTCGATTCGCTGGAGCGCACCTGGATCAAGAAGCCCAAGGATACGAAGAAGTACTCCGAGCTGGCGCGTGAAACCGCCCGCCGTGGCGACGTTGCGCGAGACATGGCAACGACGCGGGGCGAGCAGGCCAGAGATGAAGCCGAACGGCAGCGTGCCGAGGCGGAACGCCAGGCGCAGGAAGCCGCTCAGCAGGCTGCGCTCGACAGCGCGGCCCAGTCGGCAGCCCAGGCCCGGGCAGTAGCAGAGCGTGAGGCCGAACTCCGATCGGAGGCTGAACGAACCGCCGCCGACCTCCAGTCTCGTCTGTATGCTTCGATCTCCTCTATCATGGAGACCCGCAAAGGCGCCCGTGGTCTGGTTGCGGCGCTGAGCGGAGTCAACTTCGAGACCAACAAAGCCGCACTCAAGCCCATGGCCCGCGAAAAGCTGAGCAAGCTCAGCGGTGTCCTCCTCGGCTTCCCCGGTACCTACAAGCTCGAGATCGAGGGGCATACCGACTCGATCGGAACCGACGGGTATAATCAGAAGTTGTCACAGTCGCGGGCGGAGTCGGTCCGGAACTTCCTGGTAGAGCAGGGAATTCCCATGGAGAAAATCCCCACGACTCAGGGATTCGGACGGAGTAGACCGATTGCTCCCAACGATACCCGGGCCAACCGCGAGAAGAATCGGCGAGTAGATATCGTAATTGAGTAGCTGAGGGTCTAGGTCGAGAGTCGAGAGTTTCGGGTCGAGGGTCGAGAGTCACTCCAGACCCTGGACTCTTGACTCTCGACTCTCGACCTTTGTCCCATGTCACAGCGCACTGGCCACATCGCCCTTGCCGGCGCTCCCAACGTCGGCAAATCCACCCTGCTCAACAGCCTCGTGGGCCAGCACCTGGCGATCGTCAGCCCCAAGCCCCAGGCCACCCGTCTCCCGGTGACAGGCATTCGCACCGAGGCTGACACCCAATACATCTTCCACGACCTCCCCGGCCTGCTGGAGCCCTCGTACCTCCTGCAGGCCCGGATGCGGGAGCTGGCGCTCGAGAGGCTGGAGCGAATGGACCTGGTGCTTCACCTGCATCCTGCTTCTGAGGCGCCGGCCCCTCCTCTGGAAAGACTCGCAGGGCTCAGCAAACCTCTGCCCATCCCGGTCCTCGCCGTGTATACCAAGGGAGACCTGATTCCGGAGTCCCGGCGCGCATCCCTGGAACTCGAGGCTCTGGTGGTGTCAGAGGCGGGCACGACTGGAATCGAGCAACTGCTCGAACGGGTCAGACCCTACCTCCCCGAGCGAGAGTTCGAGTACAGCCCGGAGGACATCGGCACTCAGCAGCTGCGTTTCTTCGTGGTAGAGTACCTGAGGGAGGCGGCCTTCAGCCTGCTGGGCGACGAGCTCCCATACTCGTTCACCGCCGAGGTCGAGGAGTTTCGCGAAGCGGAGCGGCCCGTATACATTCGAGTCACGCTCTTCGTTGAGCGGGAGTCGCAGAAGGGGATTGTCATCGGTCAGGCGGGACAGACGATCAAGGCGATAGGCGCCCACGCCCGGCGCCGCCTCGAGGATCTGATCGGGACGCCGGTGTATCTCGATACTTGGGTGAAGGCGCTACCGAACTGGCGGAAGAGCTCGGCAGCGCTGGCGCGGTTTGGTTTCCCGCCGCCGGTCTCCTCGGGTACCTCGTCAGATAAGGAGCAGGTATGAGTGTAGCTCCGGAGCTGCTTCAGATTCTGGTCTGCCCCAAGTGCAAGGGTGAGCTCGAGTATCGTGCCTCCCCCGAGGCGCTGATTTGCCACAGCTGCCGTCTCGTTTATCCTGTCGAGGACGGTATTCCCATCATGTTGATCGACGAAGCAAAGCCGCTCTGAATCCTCAGTCTCACCCCGGAATGAATCCCCACACGCTGAGCGCTCACGCGCAGCGTGCGCTCGAAAATGCCCGGGCCGAAGCTCTTCGTTTGGGTCACGATTCCATCGGAGCCGAGCACATTGTCCTGGGCCTGCTGCGGAGTGATGGTCCGGCACCGGCCATCATGACTCGGCTGGGCCTGGAACCTGCGCGGGTACAAGAGCGTCTCGAAGCTAGTGGGCGGCGGGGCCGCGCCCGCGCCGGTGGTGAAGAGCTCGCTTACACCTCTCACGCCAAGCGCCTTATCGAGGTTGCTTCCCGCAAGGCTCGTGAGTCCGGAACCTCCTTGTCTGCCGAGCACCTACTCCTGGCGGCCCTGCAAGAGCCTCGTGGAACCATGGCCAAGATTCTCTCCGAGGCCCGGGTACCTCCGGCCAAGGCAGAGGCGGAGATTCTGAGGTCCGTCGACAAGCATCCCCAGGCACCCAACGTCGTATCCAGCATCAAGCCAAGCCAATTCAATGCCGGACCACGATGGCGCCTGGTCCTGCTGCTGGCGATCCCGGTCAGCGTGGTGCTCAATCAGATCCATGCGCCGGCTCTGGCCATATTCGCCGCAGCATGCCTGGGAGTTCTTCCGCTGGCCGGCTACATGGGGGAGGCCACCGAGCATCTGGCCCACCGCACCGGGCCAACCATCGGAGGGCTTCTCAACGCCACCTTCGGTAACGCTGCCGAGCTGATCATCTCCGTGGTGGCCCTCCAGGCCGGCCTGGTCGATCTCGTCAAAGCGTCTATCACCGGCAGCATTCTCGGCAATCTCCTGCTGATCATGGGCCTGTCGATCGTCGCCGGAGGGCTCCACCGATCGGAGCTGAGGTTCAATCGCACCAATGCCGGAATGAGTGCGGGAATGCTTTCACTGGCGGTCGTTGCGCTGGTTTTGCCGGCACTCTTTCACAGCCTCCATCCCGAGAAAGCGGCAAGGCTCTCCGAGCTTCGGATGTCCGAGGCGGTGGCCATCATCCTACTCGTGACCTACGGTCTCTCCCTTCTCTTCACGCTGAAGACACACCGCCGCCTCTTTGGCGCCGAGGCGCACCCGACTGAGGGTCCGGTCTGGGGAACCGGCAAGGCCACCATCATCCTGGCGCTGGCCACAGTCGGCATTGCCGTCGAATCGGAGCTGCTGGTCCACGCGGCGAGCGAGGCTACCGAAACTCTCGGATTGAGCCAGACGTTTCTCGGACTGATCGTCATTCCCATTATCGGAAACGCTGCCGAGCACGCCGCGGCAGTTGTGGTAGCTCGGAAGGGAAAGATCGATCTCGCACTGCAGATCGCGTTGGGCTCGAGCACTCAGATCGCTCTCCTCGTCGCCCCTCTGCTGGTATTTGTTGGTGTACTGCTGGGCCGAAGTATGGATCTGGTGTTCACGTCGTTCGAGGTGGTGACGCTGGGTCTTGCCACGACCGTGACCGCAATCATTACGCTGGATGGGGAATCTCACTGGTTCGAGGGAGTCCAGCTGCTGGCCGTGTATGGCATGGTGGCGGTGGGTGCGTTCTTCCTGATTTGACTTGAACTCTCGAGATTCCTAAGTTAGCTACAGGTAACTCCTTACAAGAGGAAATGGGTGCGGACTCGCCCGACGATTCTCTTCTTTTCGCCGGACGGTTGTCCGGTGCCGGCCCTGGTACGTCAGTGGGCCGCGGTCCACGCCTTTCCGCTTCTGGTCTTCAGCCAGGCGGACGAGGTGGAGTCGATCGTCCTGCGTGGCCATCCCGCCCTGCTGTTCGTTGATGGGGACAACTCGGGGGCCGCGGGTCCCGCTCTCGTTCGCAGTCTCAAGGGCGATGCATTCACTGCCATCGTGCCGGTGACCACGCTGGCGGGCACCCATCATCCGGAACAGGTGGAGGCCTGGTTTGCCGCTGGTGCCGACGAGGTCATCACCGGCCTGTTCTCGCCGGCCGAGCAGCGTGCCCGGCTCGAGGCGATGCTGGTGCGCACTGAACGGGACGTGTCGGTTCATCCCTCGACCCGTCTGCCTGGAACGACGGAGATCGAGCGGGAGATCCGGCGGCGACTGGAGTCCAGTGAGGAGTTTGCGGTGTGCTACGCCGACCTGGACCATTTTAAGGAGTTCAACGACCGGTACAGCTACTACGACGGTGACAGAGTCATCTACATTCTGTCACGTATCTTGCACGACGTGGTGAAGGGGCTGATGGGTCGCCAGGGCTTCGTGGGGCACATCGGCGGCGACGACTTCATCTTCATCATTCCGGCTGCCGACATTAGCGGCGTTTGCAGCGAAATACTCGAGGTATTCGATGGCCTGATCCCGCTCCAGTACAATGATCAGGACCGGCGCGCCGGCTATTTTTTCGGCAAGGATCGCCGGGGTCAGCTTCATCGCGTGCCGCTGATGACCCTCTCAATCGGCATCGTCACCAACCGGCATCGCAGGTTTGCGCATCCGGCGCAGGTCAGCGAGCTTGCCACCGAAATGAAGAGCTACGCCAAAACGTTGCCGGGCTCCGTCTTTGTCGTCGACCGCCGGCAGGGTGCCGATGGCGAAGAACGGCCGGGACCCGCATCGAGGGAGCACCCGTCGAGGATGATGCGATGAACGTCACCTGTCCCAATTGCGCCAGCGTCTACCGGGTAGATCCGGCCAAGGTGCCCGAGTCAGGGGTGCGGGCCCGGTGCGCCGTGTGTAGTGCTGTGTTCGCCGTGCGCAAAGACGGGGAGCAAAGCCGGACTCCGCCAGCGCAAACGGTAGAGCCGACTCGGCAGCCGACACCGGCGAAGGCGCAGGCGACACCAGAGCCGAAAACTCCACCACTGGCGGAGCCGAAGTCGGAGCCGGCGGGTCCAGCAGCAGCACCGGCATCACGCGCTCCTGAGCCGATGAAAAATCCGTTCGCTGCGCCTCCTTCGGTGGCAGCTCCAGCGCCAGGTGCAGTGTCGGGACGAGCGCCGGCAGCTGCATCCAGCGCTGCACCAGCCACTCCGTCCCGTCCAGCGGCGCCGCCCCGGCCTGCAACGCCCGGTGCCGCACGCCCCGGAGGTGCACCGGCCGCGCCTAACGCACCCTCGGCGGCGCAGTCGTCCCCGGTTGCAGCACCGCCGCCGCCGGCCCCAAAGGCACCGGCTACCCCCGCGGCCGCTGTCCCGTCGAGCTCGCAATCGAAGTCATCGCCTCCTGCGCCGGCGTCCCCAGCGCCGAAGCCTGCGGCAGGCGGAAGACCCGCCAACCCCTTCCTCTCGCAGGATCCAGCACTCAAGGCGCGCCGCCTCGCCCGTGCGCTCATCTCCGACATGGTGGTCTACCATCCAGGGAAGCGGCAGGAAGGGCTGCGCGATGGGAACCTCAAGGATCTGTTCGAAGAGGAGATCAAGAAAAGCTGGGAAGAGTACGCCGACCAGGTCGGCCGTGAGTTGGCCGATTCGACGGCGTTCTTTCGAGAGGCCCTCAACGAAATTCTCGCCGGCGGTAGACAGATATTTTGAGGTAAGAGGTGAGAGGTAAGACAGTGAGAGGTGAGCAATGAGCAGGAAGTTCTAAGAAGTCTAAGTGGAATTCCCTTGTCTTACCTCTTACCGCTTCTTACCTCTTACCTCTTACCTCTCACCTCCTAGCGCCCACTCCCGTTAATTTCATTGGACACCTCCAGGAGTTGTTTGCATGTCCGAGCTGCTTGACCGCCTGACCGATCTCCAACGACGCGTCTCTGAACTCCGAGACTTTCTTTGACTTGCCCGGAAAGGCCGAACGCCTGAACGCACTCGAGGCGCAACAGGCGGTGGCAGGCTTCTGGGCCGACCCCGACGCGGCCCGCACTTCGGTTCAGGAGATCAAGACCCTCAAGAACTGGTTGACCCCATACGAAGCGCTCCACGCCCGGCTCGAGGGAGCCCACGAGATGGCCGAGCTGCTCGAGGCCGAGCCGGATGAAGCAATGGAGCGCGATCTCGCCCGGGAGGCGGACGAGCTCGCTGGGGCGGCGGAGGAATTCGAACTGCAGGCGATGCTCCAGGGTCCGGAAGACGCTCGCGATGCCATTCTGACGATCCATCCTGGTGCGGGAGGCACCGAGTCGCAGGACTGGGCCGAGATGCTGATGCGGATGTATGTCCGGTGGGCGGAACGGCATGGCTTCCAGGTGGCCATCCTCGATCTGCTGGCCGGCGAAGAGGCAGGCATCAAGTCGGTCTCCATCGAGATCAAAGGTCAATACGCATACGGTTACTTAAAGGCGGAGAAGGGCGTGCACCGGCTGGTGCGGATTTCACCGTATGACTCTCAGGCGCGGCGGCATACCTCCTTCGCCTCGGTCTTCGTCTACCCTGACATCGACGACACGATCGAGGTCGACCTGAGGGACGAGGACATCAAGATGGATGTCTTTCGCGCTTCAGGGGCCGGCGGCCAACACGTCAACAAGACGTCCTCCGCCGTCCGGCTCACTCACATCCCGACGAATACCGTGGTCTCCTGTCAGCAGGAGCGAAGTCAGACCAAGAACCGCGCAACGGCGATGAAGATGCTCCGTGCCGCCATCTACCAGAAAAAATTGGAAGAGCAGGAGGCCGCCCGCGCCGTGGTCGAGGCAACCAAGACCGATAATTCCTGGGGGAACCAGATCAGATCCTACGTCTTCCAGCCCTACACGATGGTGAACGATCACCGGACAGAAGTGAAGATCGGCGACGTTCAGCGGGTGATGGATGGGGATCTCGACGCGTTCATTCAGGCGTATCTGAAGCGCTTTGGGGGAAAGGCTGCCTGAGGCACCCCCGGTGAGTGCCACCGAAGAGCGCTCGTTCGTCGAGGCAGCCCGCCGGGAGAAGCGGGCGGCCTTGGAGGCGCTCGGGGTCCAGCCGTTTGCCTACCGGTATGAACGGACCCACACCGCTGCGGAAGCGCTGGCCGCCTACCGCGAGGAAATGGGCGAGGAGGGGCCGGAGGTTTCAGTCGCGGGACGTATCGAGTCCTGGCGTCCGAAGGGGAAGGTGGTGTTTGGCCACATCGAGGACCCCAGCGGCCGCATTCAGGTCTACCTGCGGCGGGACGATCTAGGCTCGCAGTACGAGATGATCGATCTCCTCGATCTGGACGACCACATCGGCATCACCGGCCGCCTGTTCCGGACCCGGGCCGGGGAAATCACGGTGAGAGCGTCCCACGTCTCGCTGCTGGCGAAGTCGCTTCGACCACTCCCTCGAGGGAAGACGCAGACCGGCCCGGAGGGGACCGTCACCTTCGGGGGGCTGACCGACCCGGAGCTCCGCTACCGTCAGCGCTACGCGGATCTCGCCGTTCATCCCGAGGTGCGGCAGGTGTTCGTACTCCGGGCTAAAGCTATCGCCTTCATACGCCGGTTTCTCGATCAGCGTGGGTTTCTCGAAGTTGAGACACCCATCCTCCAGCCACTCTATGGTGGAGCGGCCGCCCGGCCGTTCGTCACCCATCATCATGCGCTCGATATGCCGCTCTATCTGCGGATTGCGGATGAGCTGTATCTGAAACGGTTGCTGGTGGGAGGACTCGAGCGGGTGTACGAGATCGGGCACGACTTCCGCAATGAAGGCATGGACCGGACCCACAATCCGGAATTCACCATGCTCGAGCTCTACCAGGCCTACGCCGATTATGGCGATATGATGGATCTGACCGAAGCGATGTTGGCTGGTGTCGTGGAGCACTGTTTGGGGACCAAAGTCATCGAACGTTTAGGAACGACCCTGGACTTCACTCCACCGTTTCAACGAGTGGCGTTCGTGGAAGGGATCAAAGCTCGCACCGGTCTCGACCTCCGTGATGCCCCCGATCAGGCGATGCGGCTAGCTCTCCTGCGCGCCGGCGGAGATGCTGAAGCGATCGAAGAGCTCTCCGGGGGCCGGCTGCAGGATGAGGTCTTCAAGGTTTTTTTGGAGCCTCATCTCATGCAGCCCACGTTCGTGATCGATTACCCCAAGGCTCTCTCTCCACTGGCCAAGGAGCACCGAACCGATCCGACGCTCACCGAACGGTTTGAGCTCTTCGTCGGTGGCCGTGAGCTGGTGAATGCATTCAGCGAGCTCAACGATCCCGACGACCAGCGGCGACGGTTCGAGGACCAGGTGCGGCAGCGGACCCAGGGTAATGAGGAAGCCCACAGCTTCGACGCGGATTATCTGCGGGCGCTGGAGTATGGAATGCCGCCTGCCGGCGGGCTCGGCCTCGGTATCGATCGGATGATGATGCTGATCGCCGATCAGCCGTCGATCCGGGATGTCATCATCTTCCCGGCCATGCGGCCGGAGGCCTGAGCGATGCTGAAAGCAATTCGAGACCTGGCCGCAGTGCTCCGGCGACCGAGTTCCCTGGAATGGCAAATCGCACGGCGCTACCTCCGGAGCCGGCGCACATCGCGATCAGCCTCGCTCAATACCGTGATCTCGACGGGAGGTGTGGCTGTCGGGGTTACCGCCCTCATTGTGGTACTCGGTGTCATGAACGGCCTGCGAGACGACCTGCGGGAGCGAATCCTGGTCGCCAATCCTCACCTTCGAGTCCTGACGTTCGGCGCCGGGCTCCGGGTCGATGATTGGCGTGACGTCATGGTGCAGGTCCGGAAGGAACCGGGCGTCATCGCAGCCGCGCCGGAAGTGATCAGCCAGGCAGGGATCACGGCTGGTAACGATTACGGTGAGGGCGTCAATTTGCTGGGCTTCGATCCCGATACCGGGACCAAGTCGGTGACGTCGCTGCCGCAGTCGATCACCAAAGGCGACCTCTCGTTCCGCACCACCAAGCCCGGCGTCGATGGTGGCGTCTTACTCGGCTCCAGACTGGCATCGCGACTTTCGGTCTATCCAGGCGACATCGTCACCCTGGTACCCGTCACCCAAGCCAAGATGAACTCGGCGATTGGTGTCGCGGTGCCACGGTTCTGGAAATTCGAGGTGACCGGCCTGTTCGATACCGGCATGTTTCAGTACGACAATCAATTCGTAGTGATGTCGAGGGAGCTGGCCCAGCGCTTCACCGGCCTGGGCGCCGCAGTGTCAGGCATCGCCGTCCGGGTTCAGGACCCGGAGCGTGCGCCTGAAATCGGTGCCAGTCTGGAGAAGCGGCTGGGATATCCCTACCGAGCCCTCGATTGGCAGACCCAGAATTCGAGTCTTTTCAGCGCGCTTCAGCTCGAGAAGCTCGCCATGGGGCTGATTATCTTTTTCATCATGGTCGTGGCCGCGTTCAATATCGTCGGGACACTTACCATGGTGGTGACCGACAAGACCCGAGAGATCGGCATTCTGCGCGCGATGGGGCTCACCTCCGCGTCCGTGGCCCGAATTTTTCTGGTGCAGGGAGCGGTGATTGGCGCGGTCGGAACCGCGATAGGCCTGACGTTTGGGCTGGCGCTGGCCTACGTGGTCGATCGCTCGGGCTGGGTTCGGATCAATCCGGCGGTATATTTCATCGATCACCTCCCGGTCCACATCGAGTGGCAGGACGTCGCAGTCGTGGTACTCGCCAGCCTGGCGATCGCCGTGTTCGCCACACTCTACCCGTCTCGGTCGGCCGCGGCATTGGAGCCGGTCGAGGCCATCCGGCACGAATGACCGCCATCCTCGAAGCGCAGGGCCTTCGCAAGATCTACCGCGGCGGGGACGGCAACCCCATCGAGGTGCTGTCCGGGGTAGATCTCACCGTCAGCCGCGGCGAATTCGTGGCCATCGTCAGGGGCCAGCGGCTCCGGGAAGAGCACGCTGCTCCACCTGCTGGGAGCTCTGGACGCGCCGTCCGGCGGGACGGTGCGCCTGGGTGGCCAGGCGTACAGCGATGAGAGCGCCGAACAACTGGCGGCCATCCGGAATCGCAAGCTGGGGTTCGTATTTCAGTTTCACCATCTGCTGCGGGAATTCACGGCACTCGAGAACGTCATGATGCCGCTGCTGATCGCCGGCGAAGAAGAGTCGCGGGCCCGTTCCCGGGCGGAGGAGCTTCTTGCCGCCGTGGGACTCGCGGGGCGTATGTCGCACCGCTCCTCGCAGCTTTCCGGCGGCGAGCAGCAGCGGGCCGCGGTGGCCCGTGCCTTGATCGCCGATCCGCTGGTGGTGCTTGCGGACGAGCCGTCGGGCAATCTGGATTATGCCAACAGTGAGCGACTGCACGATCTCTTCGCGCATCTTTCCCGCGAGTTCGAAACGGCGCTGATCGTGGTCACCCATAATCGCATGCTGGCGGGTCGAGCCGACCGGGTCCTGTCACTCGATGGCGGGCGCCTGGTCCCGCTCTCCGGCGTGGAGTCAATGCCCTGATGTCATGTGAGCAATGCCGGGAACGTGAGGCTGTCATTCACCTCACCCAGATCGTCAACGAACAGGTGACGACGCTGCATCTCTGCGAGCGATGCGCCGCGGAGAAAGGTGTCGAGAGCCCGGGGGCCGCGCCCAAGACGCCACTGGGGACGTTTCTGGCCGCCATGGGGCAGGAGCTGCCGGAACAGACTCCCGCTCCCAAGACCGGTGAAACTTGCTCCCGCTGCGGCGGATCGCTACAGGATTTCCGTGAAAGTGGACGGCTCGGCTGCTCCGAGTGCTACCGCTCGTTCGAGGTGCCGTTGCGCGACCTCCTCCGCCGTCTGCACGGCTCGACCCACCACATGGGTGAACGCTACACCGAGCAGGGCTCGACGCCTGCCATCGAGCCGAAGCAGGCCGTGCAGCTTCGGGAGCAGCTCAGAGTGGCCGTCGAGACCGAGAACTTCGAGCTCGCCGCCGAGCTCCGCGACCGCCTGCGAGTGGTGGAATGATCGACCTGAGTCTTCTGACCGATGGAGGAGTAGGCTGGCTCGACGCGAGCGGCCCCTCGAGTCATCTGGTGTTGTCGACCCGGATACGTCTGGCTCGCAACCTGGCTGGACGGGTATTTCAGGGCCGTAACTCCGAGACCGAGCGGGAGGACATCCTTACCGTGGTCGAGGCTGCGGCGCGAGACACGGTCCTTCTCCGCCGGGCCATCAAGTTCCGGCTCGATCGTCTCGAACGCACTGACCGGCAACTGCTGCATGAGCGGCATCTAGTCAGCAAGGAGCTGGCCGGTCTCGACGCCGATGGCCGGGTCCGTTCGGGTGCCTCGCTTCTGGTTCAGGACCGGCTCGGTGTGATGCTGAATGAAGAAGATCATTTGCGTCTGCAGGGACTCCATTCCGGATTCGCGCTGGACGCGGCTTACGCCGAAGTCGATCGGCTCGACGCCGAATTGGGACAACGACTTGCATTCGCATTTCACTCTGAATTTGGTTACCTTACCTCGTGTCCGACCAACGTCGGAACTGGGCTCCGTGCATCAGTTTTGATACACCTGCCGGGCTTGGTCCTGACGAAAGAAATTTCCAAGGTATTGCAGGGCCTGGCGCAGGTGGGACTGACCTTCCGCGGCTTGTACGGCGAAGGAAGCGAGGTCGTCGGCAACTTCTTCCAATTGTCCAACCAGACGACCCTTGGCAGCTCCGAATACGAGCTGCTCGACCACCTTGGCAAAATGGTCCGGCAGGTCATGGACTACGAGGAACAAGCCCGCCAGGTGCTGCTGCGCGACGCTCCGGCCATCATCGAAGACAAAGTGTGGCGGGCCTACGGATTGCTTCGTTATGCACGGGCCCTGTCGTTCGAAGAGGCCATGAATCTGCTGAGTGGGGTGAGGCTGGGCGTCGGTGTAGGTCTGATTCCCGATGTGGGCATGTATACGCTGAACAAGTTGTTGGTCTACACTCAGCCGGCTCACCTCGCGATGGTAGAAGGGATCGCAGCCGGTGATCCCGATCTGCCGGTTCGACGGGCACAGTTCGTGCGCAAAGTGTTGGAATCCGAAGTGGGACGCCGTGGATGAGCCGCGACGACGGCCTTCGGAGCCTACGTAGGGTACCGCAATGAACGGTTACAACTTTACCGATCGTGTTCGTAAAGTCCTGCAGATGGCCCGCGAGGAAGCGGCCCGGCTGCATCACGAATACGTGGGGACGGAGCACATCCTCCTCGGCCTCATCCGTGAGGGCGAAGGGGTGGCGGCGGCAGTCCTCACCAACCTGAACGTCGACCTGGAAGACATCCAGCAGAAAATCGAGGAGACGGTCAAGAAGGGCAAAGCGGCCGCGGCCGCCGGTCCCGACCTGCCCTACACCTCGCGAGCCAAGAAGGTGCTCGAGCTGGCGATGACCGAAGCGCGGGAGCTCAACCATTCCTACGTTGGAACTGAGCACCTCCTGCTCGGCCTGCTCCGGGAAGAGAAGGGGATCGCGGCCCAGGTCCTTACCGACGCTGGCGTGAACCTCGAGCAATCGCGAGCCGAAACGCTGCGCCTGCTCGGAAGCGACATGCCCCAGGCTTCCGCTGGTGGCAGCAGCAGTCAGCCCAGCGCGACTCCCAAGTCCGAGAAGAAATCCAAGACACCGGCCCTCGACCACTTCTGCCGCGATCTAACCCAGCTCGCCGCTGAAGGCCAGCTCGATCCGACCATCGGCCGTGCCAAGGAGATCGAGCGGGTCATGGAGATCCTGGCGCGCCGGAAGAAGAACAACCCGGTGCTCATCGGTGAGCCCGGCGTCGGCAAGACGGCGATCGTCGAGGGTCTGGCATTGCTCATCGCGAATGGCCTCTGTCCCGACGTGTTGCGCGACCATCGGGTCCTCTCGCTCGACATGGCCGCTGTCATCGCCGGCACCAAGTACCGCGGCCAGTTCGAAGAGCGGCTGAAGGCGGTCATGAACGAGATCGCCCAGAACAAGCAGATCATCCTCTTCATCGACGAGCTGCACACCCTGGTCGGCGCCGGCGCGGCCGAAGGCGCTATAGACGCTTCGAACATGCTCAAGCCGGCACTGGCCCGGGGAGAGCTCCAGTGCGTCGGTGCCTCGACCTTGAACGAGTACCGCAAATACATCGAGAAGGACGGAGCGCTGGAGCGGCGTTTCCAGACGGTAGTGGTGGAGCCGCCCACCGTCCCCGAGACGGTCGAGATCCTCAAGGGCCTTCGCAAGAAGTACGAAGACCACCACCGGATCAGCATCCCGGACCCGACCCTTGCCGCGGCGGCAGAGCTGTCCGAACGGTACATCACCGACCGGTTCCTGCCGGACAAGGCTATCGATGTCATCGATGAAGCTGGTGCCAGGGCGCGGCTCGCGTCCCAGGTTCCACCGGCCGAAGTCGCGGAGCTCAAGACCGCTCTCGAAAAGGTCAACGTCCAGAAGGAAGACGCCGTCCGGGACCAGAACTTCGAGCGGGCTGCCTCCCTCAGAGACCAGGAGCGGGATCTCCAAAATCAGATTCGGCTCAAGCAGGAGGAGTGGGAGAAGGAGCGCCAGACCAAGCGGCCAATCATCGACGAGGAAGCGATTGCATTCATCGTTTCCCGCTGGACCGGGATCCCCGTGACCCGGCTCCAGGAAGCGGAGACGTCCCGGCTCATGCGGATGGAAGACGAGTTGCACGGCTCGGTAGTCGGTCAGGATGAGGCCATCAAGGCCGTGTCCCGGGCGATCCGCCGGTCACGCGCCGGGCTCAAGGATCCAGACCGTCCGATCGGATCGTTCATATTTTCCGGCCCCACCGGTGTAGGCAAGACGGAGTTGGCACGAGCGCTGGCCAAGTTCCTCTTTGCCGATGCCTCGGCCCTCATTCGGGTCGACATGTCGGAGTACATGGAGAAGTTCTCGGTCTCCCGG
This sequence comes from uncultured Gemmatimonadales bacterium, assembly GCA_963751925.1. Taxonomy (GTDB): domain Bacteria; phylum Gemmatimonadota; class Gemmatimonadetes; order Gemmatimonadales; family GWC2-71-9; genus CAVVWJ01. The sequence continues at coordinate 528,845 of CAVVWJ010000002.1, forward strand.
CTGATCGGCGCGCCTCCGGGCTACGTCGGCTATGAGGATTCCGGGACACTGACCAAGGCCGTGCGGCGGAAGCCGTACTCGGTCGTCCTATTGGACGAGATCGAGAAGGCGCATCCGGACGTGTTCAATATCCTGCTCCAAGTCCTCGACGAGGGGCACCTGACGGACAACTACGGTCGCATGATCGACTTCAAGAACACCGTGGTCATCATGACGTCCAACGTGGGCGCTCGGGACATCATGCAGGGCAAGACCCTCGGCTTCCACGGTGGCGACCAGCGGCGCACGTTCGAGAAGATGCAGGACACCGTCAAGGAAGAGATGAACAAGGTCTTCAATCCGGAGTTTTTGAACCGGCTCGACGATGTTATCGTGTTCCACCCGCTCTCGAAGGAGCACATCGCGCTGATCGTTACGATTCTGTTGCGCGAAGTTCAGCGCCGTCTCGGGGACGAGGTCAAGCTCACGCCTGCGGCCATCGAATTCCTGGTGGAGCACGGCTATGACCAGAATTACGGGGCTCGTCCGTTGAAGCGCTCCATCCAGCGCTACATCGAGGATCCGCTCAGCGAGAAGATTCTCATGGGTGATTTCGGCCGCGGCGACGAGATCGAAGTCGACGTAGCGCCCGACGGCGAGAAGCTGGCGTTCCGGGCGCTTACCGGCACCCAGGCCTAGTACCGCGCGCCGATCCCTCTGGGGTCCGGCGCGCTCACCTCCGCCCCTTAGCGATGCACCGTTCCCTTCAGATTCTTACCGCCGGCTTGCTCCTGCTGCTGGGGCCGCCGGCGGCTCTGCGTGCCCAGGGCATTACCAGTCCCGCCGTCGACAGCATCGCGGTTGAAGGCAACTCCCGGCTCACCAACTCCCAGATTATTGGCAGCTCCGGATTGATCGTCCACCAGCCGATCAATTATCGAGACATCCAGCGTGCCATTACCGCTCTCTTCCGCACCGGTCAGTTCGACGACGTGCTGGTCGAGCAGCGGAACGTGGGCCCCCGCCTGATTCTGGCGATTCGCGTCAAGGAACGTCCGATTCTCGAAAAGTGGGCGGTACGAGGGGTGGAGCGGGTGTCTGAAGGCGAGGTCAAGGGGCGGGTTCACCTGGTCGAAGGCCGGCCGCTGGACCGGAATTCAGTCGAACAGGCCCGGGCGGCAATAGACTCGCTCTACAAGCATCAGGGCTATTACACCTCCCAGACCAAGGTCCTGCAGCTGGCGCAGGAATCGGGAAAGGTGCGGGTCATCTTCGATGTGAAAGAGGGCGAGCGAGTTGCCATCAGCCAGGTGGTCGTGGACGGCAACAAGCACTTTTCCGACAAGGCCGTGGTCAAGCACATGTCTACCCGGCCGGAGGGATTCTGGTGGTTCCAGAAAGGTGAGTACGACGAGCGCAACGTCGAGCAGGACGTGCGTGAACGGCTGCCGAACTGGTACGCGGATCAGGGCTTTGTGGACTTCCAGGTCACCCACGATTCTCTCGTCTCCGATTCGACCGGCGGCAAGGCGGTGCTGCGCCTCACCGTGGACGAGGGTCCGGTGTACCGAGTCGGAACGTTCGACATCGAGGGCAACCGACGTTTCTCGACCGACGAGTTGCGGGCGTTCTATCCCTTTGGACCAGTTGGGCAGAACGGTACCCCTCTCGGGCGAGGGCGCCCGTTCAGCCGCTCGGAATGGGACGCCGCCACCGAGAAGCTGCAGAACCTCTACGCCAATAACGGCTATATCTACGCGCAAGTCCAACCGGTCCAGACCCGCCGAACCGGTGCGGGCGGCACCCCGGTGGTCGATTTGCGCTGGGTCATTCGCGAGGGCTCTCCAGCGACCATCAACAAGGTCGAGATCGTAGGCAACGATGTCACTCACGAACGGGTGATTCGTGAGGCGATTATCATGCTGCCCGGGGATCTCTTCAGTCGTGAACGACTGATCCGCTCCTATCAGAACGTCTCCAACCTGGGCTTCTTCCAGCAGCCACTCCCGCCCCCGGATGTCAAGCCGGCTGCCAACGGAGTAGATGTGGATGTGGTGTTCAGGGTGGAAGAACGTCGCACCGGTAACATCAATTTCGGCGCTTCGCTGGGGCAGGGAACCGGAGTCGGAGGATTTCTTGGCTTAGAGGAGCCGAACCTGTTTGGTCGCGGCAAGCGAGGAAAGCTCCAGTGGCAGTTCGGCAAGAATATCAACGATTTCACCCTGAGCTACACCGATCCGGCGATTCGAGAGAGCCGCATTTCCGGAACCGTTTCGCTCTTTGATTCGCGGGCTCGGTTCACGGTTGGCGACCTGGGCCGGAGAAAACAAACCGGCGGCAGCTTCCAGCTCGGGTTCCCCTTCCTGGGCTCGCGCTACACTCGTCTGTTCACGTCATATTCTTACCAACGCATCCGGTACACCGAGGGGTCAGCGGACATCCAGGCCCGTTTCCGCTGCTCCGCCTGCAGCCGCTCGACTATCGGCAGCAGCATCCTTCGAGATACCCGGGTGGGCCTGCCGTTCGCCACCGGTGGGTCGATGACCAACATCAGCGGCGAGCTGAATGGCGGATTCCTGGGCGGCACCGGAGACTACCGCAAGGTGGACCTCGAGGGCCGCTGGTACGCGCCCCTCGGCACCATGGGAGGTGGCGGACAGCTCGGTGCGGGCGTTCAGTTCGTGCTCGGATTGACGGCCAAGTCCGGCTTCATCTTCGGTGACGCAGGCCCATTCTTCACCGAGCTGTATTCGCTCGGCGGTGTGCAGTACGGGATTCCGCTCCGGGGATACGACGAGTTCTCGATCACGCCTAACGGCTTCGACCCAGCGGCCGGCGGCAACAACGCCGCCAGCGCTGATGCCTTCGGAAAATCCTACTCGGCCTTCTCGATCGAGGCTGGCGCGAGGATCAGCCAGTCCCTCTACGTCAGTACTTTCTTCGATGCCGGCAACGTCTACCGGACTGCCCGCCAGTGGGATCCGACCCGGTTGTTCAGGGGCGCCGGCTTTGGAGCGGCGGTGATCTCGCCGCTGGGCCCGATCGGGGTCGATCTCGGGTACGGTTTCGATAAGGTGGACGCCTCTGGCAAGCCCAAGCCCGGCTGGCAACTGCACTTCAAGCTGGGCAATTTCTTTTAGCTGAACGCACCTTCAACTGGAGTGACGCATGAAGCTTGTCCTCGTGGGAGTCTGGATTGGTTTGGCGGGAGCCTTGTCGCTGGCTGGCACAGAAACCTTGGCAGCACAACAGGGTGGCGGCCCCAAGGTCGGCTACGTCAACACCCAGGCCATCCTGAAGCAGACGCCCGGGTATACCAAGGCAGAATCCACCTTCACGAAGGAGCTCGAGACGTACCGGATCGAGGTGCAGAAGCTTCAGGCAACGCTCGATTCGTCCGCGTCCGACTTCGACCAGCAATCCGTCATGCTGAGCCCAACCCAGCGGTCAGCCAAGCGAAAGGACCTGCAGGCCCAGCAGCAGAAGCTGGAGCAGCGCACCCAGGAGCTGCAGCGCAAGGCGGCAACGCGCGAGCGGGAGCTGCTCGAGCCGATCCAGAGTAAAGTCAACGCCGTGATCGAAGGTGTTCGAGCGGCCGGCAACTACGCCATGATTTTCGATGTGAGCGCACCCAACAACGGGATCGTCACAGCCGACAAGTCGCTGGACCTTACACAGCGCGTTGTCCAGCAGCTCAAATCGGGCAGCTAGGCGCGTGCCGTCCGCCGGACTTACCGCGCAGGCGGTCGCCGATCTGGTCGGTGGCCGCCTGCTTGGTAATGGGGAAGTGCGAATCCGGACTGTTCGGGCGCTCGATTGCGCCGGCCCTGACGCACTTTCTTTTGCTGTTTCCAGCCGCTACGCTGCCGAGCTGGAAAGCACCCGCGCCGGCGCAGTGCTGATCCCCGCCACCTTATCGCCATCGGCCGGATCCGGAACCCGGATCGTGGTAGCCGACCCCTACGCCGCGCTGGTGCGGGTGCTGCACGCGCTCTTTCCGGCGGAATCTCCCCGTCCATCCATCGACCCGAGCGCCCGCATCGGCACCGGGACCCTGCTCGGGTCCGACATTTCGATCGGGCCCAACGCAGTGCTCGGCCCCAACGTTCGCCTGGGTGACCGAGTCAGAGTGGGAGAGGGTGTGTCGCTGGGTGAAGGCGTCGTTATCGGAGACGACACCGTCATTCACCCGCGAGTCGTGTGCTATCCCGGAGCGACCATCGGCAAGCATGTAACCCTGAAGGCCGGCGCCGTCATCGGCGGAGACGGGTTCGGATACCTGTCGGACGGGACGCGCCACTCGAGAATTCCCCACGTCGGCGGCTGCATTGTCGAAGACGAGGTGGAGGTGGGCTCCAACTCCACCATCGATCGCGGCAGCATCGATGATACCAAAATTGGCCGAGGTACCAAGCTGGACAACCTGGTTCACATCGGTCACAACGTTCACATCGGTGAGCGCTGCTTGATCATGGCAGGGGTAGGCATCGCGGGCAGCACTCGGATCGGAAACGATGTCATTCTCGCGGGGCACGTGGGAGTCACCGATCACCTCGTCATTGGAGACCGGGCTCGGATCGCTGCCAAGAGTGCGGTGTTCGGTGATGTCCCACCCGGCGCCTCCATGAGCGGCCATCCCGCGCGGGCTCATCGCCAGTTCCTCAGAGCGCAGGCTGCGATGTACCGCCTGGCCCCCATCGTCGACGAGCTCGAACGCCTCGTGCCCGAGCGAGTTCGCCATGAGTAGGCGGACGCTTGCCAAGCCCGCATGCGTGAGCGGCATCGGCCTCCATAGCGGCACTCATGTCACTGCCATTTGCCGCGGGGCACCTTCGGGCCAGGGAATCATCTTCCGCCGGACCGACCTCCCGGGCGCACCCGAGATTCCAGCCCGCTTGGGGGAGGTGCAATCCACTGAGCGGAGGACAGTTCTCGGCCGTGGCGAGACAGTGGTGCAGACGGTAGAGCATCTGCTCGCGGCTGCGGCCGCGCTCCAACTGGATGATCTCACGGTTGAGATAGATGGCGCGGAGCCGCCGATCGGGGATGGCTCGTTTGCACCGTACCTGAATGCCATGGGCGAATCCGGGATTACCGAGCAGCCGGGAGATCCGATCGTGTATCGGGCTGTCACCCCGTCTCAGGTCACGGAAGGAGACTCGTCCTACCTGATTGCGCCCGCCAAGACGCTCCGACTGACCACCACAATCGAATGGAATCACCCGCTCATCGGCCGGCAGACTGGATCGTACGACATCTCGGCGGGTGAGTTCGCCCGCGAGCTGGCCCAGGCCCGCACCTTCGGTTTTTTGAGAGAGGCGGACGCCCTCCGAGCCCGCGGGCTCGCACTGGGTGCCGCGCTCGAGTCGACACTGGTGCTGACTGACGACGGACTTGTTGGCGGCTCGCTACGATGGCCGGACGAGTTTGTGCGGCATAAGGCAGGGGACATCCTGGGCGACCTGGCACTGATTGGCGGACGGGTTCAGGCCGCGATCGTGGCCACAAAGCCGAGTCACCAGGGCAATATCGCACTGGCACGCTGGCTTACCCGCACCGGAAAACGTGACGGAGGCATTGTGATGGACATCGGCCGGATCCTGGACGTGATCCCTCACCGCTACCCTTTTCTGCTGGTTGATCGAATTATCGAGGTGGAAGGGACCAAGCGGATCGTCGGGATCAAGAACGTGACGATCAACGAGCCGTTCTTTCAGGGCCATTTCCCGGGCCATCCGATCATGCCTGGTGTGCTCATCATCGAAGCAATGGCCCAGGTCGGAGGGATGCTGCTTCTCGGCACGATCGAGGACCCGGACCAGAAGGTGGTGTACTTCATGTCGCTCGATAACGTGAAGTTCCGCCGCCCGGTGTTGCCGGGGGATCAGCTCAGGTGCGAGCTGGAGATGCTGCAGAACCGCGGCCGGACCTGCCGCATGAAAGGCGTGGCCTATGTGGATGGGCAGGTCGTGGCTGAAGCCGAGATGATGGCTCGCGTGGTGGACCGGTGAGCACGGCAATACATCCGACCGCTCTGATCGACGGCTCGGCCGAGCTCGGTGCCGGCGTAACGATCGGCCCCTTCGCCATGGTGGGCCCGCAGGTCACCGTGGGCGATCGCTGCCGTATCGGCCCGCGTGCCACGCTCAGCCGCAACGTACGGTTGGCGGAAGATGTCATTGTTGGTGATGGCTCGATCCTGGGTGGCGACCCCCAGGATCTCAAGTATGATGGCGAAGAGACCTGGGTCGAGGTCGGGCAGGGTACCATCATCCGCGAGTACTCTACCATCAATCGCGGGACCACTGCCACCTATAAAACGACGGTTGGCGCCCGCTGCTTCATCATGACCTACGTCCACCTGGCCCACGACTGCCATGTCGGAGATGATGTCGTGATCGCCAATGCAACCCAATGCGCCGGGCACGTCACCATTCATGATCGGGCCATTCTCAGCGGCCTCAACGCCGTCCATCAATTCGTCACCATTGGGACCTATGCCTTCGTCGGCGGCGGCTCGCGGGTGAATCAGGACATTCCGCCCTACGTCAAAGCCGTGGGCAATCCGATGGAGCTCTACGGACTCAACTCGATCGGCCTCCAGCGAGCCGGGTTTTCTGGCGAGACCGTGGCGGCACTCAAGCGGGCCTATCGCCTCTTTTTCAACTCGGACCTGAATTTGTCCCAAGCGCTGGAGCGTGCCCGGACCGAGCTGCCGGCGCTTCCCGAGGTCGAGCGTTTCCTGGCATTCGTTGAATCGAGTGAACGAGGTGTTCCGGCGTGATCGCCCGGCTGCCGGTCGGCGTGATCGGCGTTGGCGCGCTGGGCCAGCACCACGCGCGGCATCTGGCACAGCTGGACGAGGTGAAGCTGGTAGGCGTTTGTGACGTGGACGCCGAGCGCGCGGCCGCCATCGCGGACGAGCTCGGAACATCCGCCTTTGAGGACCTCGATGATCTGCTGGAGCGCTCGGAGGCTGTCACGGTTGCCGTACCAACGCCCGCCCACGGCGAAATAGGCCTCCGCGCACTCGAGCGGGGCGTTCCAGTGCTGATGGAGAAGCCGCTCACGGCGACACTGACGGAAGCCGACGATCTCATTGCTTCCGCCAACCGGCAGGGGCTCCAGCTTCAAGTCGGTCATATCGAGCGCTACAACCGCGCACTCCGCGCGGCAGAGCCCTACCTGGACGGTCCCCGCTATATCGAGAGCTTGCGACTCGCCCCCTTTCAGCCGAGAGGGACTGATGTCGCAGTGGTCCTGGACCTCATGATTCATGACCTCGATCTCGTGCTGCATCTCACCGGCAGCGAGGCGGTGGAGGTTCGTGCCTCGGGGCTTCCGGTCCTGTCACCCCATCTCGACATCGCGAATGCGCGGGTTGAATTCGCCAACGGTGCCGTGGCGCTCGCGACCGCCTCACGGGTCTCCCGGGAGCGCATTCGCCGGCTCCGGCTCTTTCAACCCAACGGATATTTCTCGCTCGATCTCGCCAGTGGCGCGGGTGAGTTCATGCGAGTTCGGGATGGATGGCAGCCCGGCACCGGGCGCGAACTGACCGATGTGGTGGAGCGGATCGTGCTCGAGGCTCCGGAGGCCGACGCGCTGGCGTTGGAGCTGCAGAGCTTCGTGCACGCGGTCCGGGGACAGCGCGAGGTCGTGGTCCGCGGTGAGGAGGGAAGGGCAGCCCTCGCCCTGGCCCTCAGAGTTGCGGACGCGGTTCGAACGCCGCCACTGGCCACCAGCAGCACTCATTGATGATCGGGCGAGCCCCGCCTCGCATCTTTATTTCTGCCGGCGAGCCGTCGGGCGATCTCCACGGAGCGAGCGTCGTTCGCGGACTCCGGGCCCGCTATCCGGATGCCGTCATCGAGGCCCTGGGCGGCCCCGAGATCGCCCGAGCTGGCGCCACCCTGCGGTACCGGATGGAAGGACTCGCGGCGTTCGGTCTGGTGGAAGTCGTCACCAAGATCCGGGCCCACTATCGCTTGCTGCGGGCGCTCAGGAATGATTTCCATCTGGGCCGATACGATCTTGTCATTCTGGTGGACTATCCCGGTTTCCACGTTCGGGTGGCGGAAGCGGCGCACGCGGTAGGCACAAGAGTGTTGTACTACATCGCTCCCCAGCTCTGGGCCTGGCGTCCCGGCCGCGCGAGGCGGCTCGCTGCCGCGGTAGACCGGCTCGCCGTGGTGCTGCCCTTCGAGCAGATGTTTTTCGAAGGACTCGGGCTTCGAAGCGAGTACGTCGGTCATCCGCTGGTTGACCGGGGACCCTGGCCTACTCGGGCCGAAGCCAGAGCCCAACTGCAGATTGCCCCGGGAAGCCGTGTTCTCGGCATCTTCCCCGGGAGTAGGACGCAGGAAATTCGAAGGCTCTGGATCCCGTTCAGGGACGCCGCCCAGCGGCTTCTACGGGAGGGGTTCTGTGATCGCGTGCTGGTGGCGGGCACGGCCACGGGCGTCTATCCCGATCCCGGACCCATCGAAATTGTGCGCGGCAATCCGGTACCACTCTTTGCAGCGGCCAATGCCGCCCTGGCCAAATCAGGGACGACGACCCTCGAAGCTGCCTTAGCCGATACGCCGATGGTCGTCGCATACAAGGTTCACCCCCTCACCTGGGCCATGTTCCAGCGGGTACGCACGGTACGCTGGGTGAGCCTGGTGAATCTTGTCGCCGGCAGTGAAGTTGTACCCGAGCTGTTGCAGGATCAGGCATCCGCGGGTGATCTGGCTGAGGCGTTGAGACCCCTTCTCGATCCGTCCGACCCCCGTACCGTCGCCCAACGGGAAGGTTTGGCCCTGGTGCGGGAGCGACTGGGCGAGGCGGGAGCCACCACTCGGGTGGTGGCGCTCGCAGTTGAGCTCCTCGGCGCGTCTGATTGAAGGTATCGCCGAGAATCGTCCGGAATCTCGCCGGACCCGCCGTTCGCATGCTGGCGTCTACCTGGCGAGTCGCGGTCGCGAACGAGGAGCGGTGGCGCACGCTCTACCAAGCAGGTCGGCCCCACGTCTTCCTGCTCTGGCATGAGGCCCTCCTGCCGCTGCTGTGGCAACACCGCGCACAAGGCATAACAATCGTGGTGAGTGAGGCCCGCGACGGGCAGTATCTGTCGGACCTGGCTCTGGCACTGGGATACCGTGCAATCCGGGGCTCCAGCACCCGAGGTGGAACCCGGGCCCTCCTCGGGGCCGTACGGGCCCTCCGGGCGGGAGGTGCGGTGGCTTTCACTCCCGATGGGCCGAGAGGACCTCGTCGCGAACTCAAGCCGGGTGTAATCGCTGCCGCGCAGCGTGGAGGTGGCCATGTTATACCCATCCACGCCGAGGCCGATCGAGCGTGGCGATTACATTCATGGGATCGATTCATGATCCCGAAACCCCTGGCCCGCGTCCGAATCACCTACGGGAAGACCTTCGAAATCGAGCCTGGCGAAGCCGGGTTTGCCGAAGGGATGAGCCGGGCCGCGGCAGGACTCGCTGAGGTTACCACAAGGGACGCATGGCGCGACGAGGGGATACCCACAGAGTAGTACGGTGGCTCTGGACCAGCCGGAGACCCGACGCGAGGCTCGTCCGTCTGGCTCTCCTGCCGGCCTCGGGTCTCTGGCGCGGCGCCATGGCAGTGCGCGAGGCGGCGTACCACCGTGGGTGGCTGGGGGTGCGTGATCTCCCTCTTCCATCGGTCGCGGTCGGAAACCTGACCGTCGGCGGGTCCGGCAAGACGCCGATCGCCATCTGGATTGCGCGTCACTATGTCAGCCGGGGACTCGTCCCCGGCATCTTGCTGAGAGGGTACGGCGGTGACGAAGTGCTGGTTCACCAGCACGCGGTCCCCACGGCGGTGGTCGTTGCCAATCCGGATCGAGCCGCGGGCGCGGAGCGCGCGATGGCGGCAGGTGCCGAGGTGCTGGTACTCGACGACGCCTACCAGAGGCTCGACGTCCGGCGTGATTTCAATGTCGCAGTAGTGAGCGCTGAGACCACCCGTGCTGTTCGGTGGCCCTTGCCTGCCGGTCCCTGGCGTGAAGGTTTGAGCGCGCTGGATCGGGCAGATGGCGTGATCGTCACCCGGAAGCGGGCTAACGCTGAAGCGGCGTCCGCGCTCGCCGCCGAGTTGCAGGCCAGGGTCAAAGGACCGATTGCGGTCGCCCATCTGGGGATGAGCTATCTCGAAGGCATGGTGAGTGGGGCGCGGCTGCCCGCGTCAGCGCTGGCTGGCAAGCGGGTAGTAGCGGCATCCGGCATCGCTGACCCAGACGCTTTTGTGGCGCAAACGAAGGCCACAGGGGCGGCCGTCCAGGTTGCCACCTGGAAGGACCACCATGACTACCGTGATGAGGACGTTGCCTGGCTGGCTCACGCCGCGCGCCGGGCAGATCACGTCGTCATTACTCAGAAGGATGCAGTCAAACTGAGAAAGCGGTGGCCGGTCTCCGTACCTGAGCCGCTGGTTGCAATGCTGGACCTGGAGTGGGAAGAGGGTGGCGATGCGATCGCTGCCGCGCTGGATGCCGTCGTGACACCGGTGGAGCGACTGTAAACAACCTTGCGGAGCGTAGCGAAACCCCTATGACCACCGTCAGCCGTCCCAATCAAGATCTGATTCGTCCCGACAAGGACAAGTTTCTCAGTGAAGAGAACCCGTTCGAGGCGATGATGTCTCGCTTCGACTACGCGGCGCAGCGACTGAGTCTCGATCCCGGCCTTTACAAGGTGCTGCGGAGCCCGGAAAAACAGATCATCGTTTCGGTGCCGATCCTGCGCGACAACGGGGACACCGACGTATATGTGGGGTACCGGGTGCTCTACAACACTTCCCGCGGCCCAGCCAAGGGCGGCATCAGATTCGATCTGAACGTCACCCTGGATGAAGTGAAGGCGCTCGCCGCCTGGATGACCTGGAAGTGCGCCGTGGTCAACATCCCCTTTGGAGGATCCAAGGGAGGCGTTGTCTGCGATCCGAGCACCATGTCGAACCCCGAGCTGGAGCGAGTCACCCGCCGCTACACCTCCGCTATCATCGAAACGCTTGGCCCCGATTCCGACGTGCCCGCGCCGGACATGAATACCAACGAGCGGGTGATGGCCTGGATTATGGATACCTACTCCATGCACAAGCGGCACACGGTTACCTCGGTGGTCACCGGAAAGCCGGTCGAGATGGGTGGATCACTGGGGCGGCGCGAGGCCACCGGCCGCGGCTGCATGCTGGTGACCCGCCAGGCGCTCAACCGGCTCCGCATGCCGGTGCAGGGAAGTCGCGTAGCGGTGCAAGGATTCGGCAACGTTGGCTCCGTCTCGGCAACGCTGATGGAGCAGCAAGGGATGAAGATCATTGCCGTCAGCGACAAATCCGGAGGCATCTACAACGCCAAAGGACTTAAAATCAAGGAAGTCATTCAGCACGTGCGGCAACATCGCCTGCTCAGCGGCTACAAGGAGGCGGAGAAGATCACCAACGACGAGCTCCTGACGATCGACTGCGATGTTCTGGTCCCCGCCGCTCTCGAAAATGTGATCACCAGCCACAACGCGGCTGACATCAAAGCCCGGATCATCTGCGAAGGTGCCAATGGGCCTACCACGGCAGGGGCCGACAAAATCCTGGAAGAGAACGGGGTCTTCGTCATTCCGGATATTCTGGCCAACGCCGGCGGCGTGACAGTCAGCTATTTCGAGTGGGTTCAGGACCGTGGCGGCTACTTCTGGGACGAGGAAACCGTGAACCAGCGGCTCGAACGAATCATGGTTCAGTCCTTTGACGAAGTAGCCTCGATGGCTGGACGCCACGGCATCAACATGCGCATTGGCGCCTATATGCAGGCGATCGAGCGAGTGGCGGCGGTTCATCGGTTGCGAGGGATGTACGCCTAGGCCGGCACGCAGGTAGCCGGTGGAGATCACCGTCGTGGCCGTTGGTAAGCTGCGATCCTATTACCGCGAGGCCTGCGACGACTATGCTCGGCGACTCAAGCGCTACGTCACCTTTGCGGAGCAGGAGGTTCGCGAAGCCAGCCGCGCACCAACCACTGCGGCACAGCTAAAGGACGAGGCTGCGCGACTCGGCGGAAAGCTCAGCGAGAAGACCACGATCGTCGCGCTCGCCCGGCAGGGAAGCGGCTGGAGCAGCAGCGGGCTGGCACAGCAGCTGAACCGCTGGATGGTGACAGCCCGGCCCGTGGCGCTGGTGATCGGCGGCTCGAACGGTTTGGACCCTGAGCTCCTCACCCACTCGAACAGCCGCTGGAGCCTGGGTCCACTTACACTTCCTCATGAGCTCGCCCGGGTCGTGGTGTTCGAGCAGCTGTACCGGGCATTCACGATCCTGCGAGGCGAGCCGTATCATAAGGGGGTCTAGAGTCTAGAGCCGGGACTCTAGAGTCTAGAAACAGCGGCGCGCGGGAGATACCGTCGACCCTTGACTCTCGACTCTTGACCCTCGATCAATGACCGAATGGTTCGAAGAGTGGTTCGGTGAAGACTACCTCCGGCTCTACCCGCACCGCGACGAGGCCGAGGCGGAGCGAGCAGTCGCATCGATCCTTCGAGCTGTACCGTACCAACCGGGGTGGCGGGTCCTCGATGTGGCCTGCGGCGCAGGCCGCCATACCCGTGCCTTCACAGCCCACGCCGCACAGTGCACCGGCATCGATCTCTCCGCCACGCTCCTGCGTCTCGCGCGGAAGGCGACAACTGCTCCGCTGGTACGCGCCGACATGCGGAGTCTGCCCATCCGCCCTGGGTCCATGGACCTGACCGTCAACCTGTTCACCAGCTTTGGCTACTTCGATCAGGATTCGGAGCACCGTACAGCCCTGGCCGAGATGATTGCTACCATCCGGCCCGGAGGCTGGTTCGTGATAGACTTTTTAAATCCAGCGACCGTTCGCCGTGGGCTGGTGCCGGAGGAAACGGTGAAGCTTTCCGGGTCCACTGTACGCGTGTCCCGCTCTGTATCCCCCGACGGGCGTTACGTCTGCAAAAGTATTCGCGCCCCCGAAGGAAAAGCCTTTACGGAGAGAGTTCGCCTCTTCGAGCCTGATCAGATCTCAGGAATGATCGAGAGCTTGGGCATGACTGTCCGGTTTCGATATGGGGACTACGACGCCAGCGCCCTGAGCATCGACAGTGCCCGCACCATTCTCGTAAGTCAGCTCGGATGACACTCCGAATCGTTCCAACCCCGTTTGCGCCGATCTCGGACCTGCCGTCGCCCAGGGAAGGGCAGTTCGATCCGGCTCTGGGGGAGGCGGTGGTGCCGTCCCCCGCCCGGGCTACGGCGTTGGAAAGACTGGCTGAGCCCGGCGCGTTCGCCGTCACCACTGGTCAACAGCCGGGGCTGTTCACCGGTCCACTCTACACCATTCACAAGGCGCTCTCCACGGCCGCGCTGGCACGCGTGCTGGAGCGGCAATGGCAGCATCCGGTCGTCCCGGTGTTTTGGGTAGCTGGTGACGACCATGACTACGCCGAGGCGAGCCACGCATCGTGGGTGGCGCCGGACGGAGTGGTGAAGACCTTTCAACTCCCCCCTCGGCCACCTGACGCACCGCTCACGCCGATGTATCGCGAGCTGCTGGGACCGGAGATCGAGAATGCATTGGAGACCTTGGCCTCGGACCTGCCGGCATCCGAGTTTCGGGACAGCACCCTTGACTGGCTCCGACGCCACTATAGGCCGACCGCAACCGTGGCGGGAAGCTTTGCCGGTGCGCTGGCGGAGATATTGGCACCTGCCGGGATCATTTGCCTCGACAGCACCCATCCGGCGGTGAAGCGAGCCGAGGCGCGTCACCTGATTCGGGCGCTGGGGCTCGCCCGCGACCTCGACCGCGACCTCGCGTCCCGGGCTGAAGAGTTACAGATGGCCGGAATGGACCCCGGTGTTCCGGTCGGGGACGGTGCGACCCTCGTTATGCTGGAGGCGTCCCAGGGGCGAGATCGCCTCGTCGCGGAGGATGGCGCGTTCGTCACCAGGCGTAGCCGCGAGCGCTTTGATTTGGCCATGCTGCAGCAGATCGGCGCCTCCGAGCCCGAGCGGCTTTCTCCCAATGTCCTGCTACGCCCAGTGATCGAGAGCGCCCTGATTCCGACAGCGGCCTATCTGGCTGGTCCCGGTGAGCTACGCTATCTCGGATTAACCCAGCCGGTATATGAGCGAATGCGGATTCCTCGCCAGCTCGCGACACCACGGTGGTCCGGAATTCTGGTGGAGCCCAAGGTTGATCGCGTGCTTCAGAAATTTCAGATCGACCTGCGCGACTTGTTGGAACCTCCGGGTGCACTGGAGCAGCGTCTGATTCGCTCGCAGCTGCCGGACGAAGCGGTTCGGGCGCTGGCAGCGATGCGGGAGTCCCTTGAATCCGGATACGAATCGCTGGGTCAGAGCGCGGCTGTAATCGATCCGACGCTCGCGCGTCCAGTGCAGGGTGCCAAGCATCAGGCATTGTCAGGACTTCAGGATGTCGAGCGAAAGCTGATTCAGCATCTCAAGCGGCGGCAGGAGACCGAACTGAACCAGATCGTACGGGCTCGTGCCATGGTCTTGCCCGAGAACAAGCCGCAGGAACGGGTGCTCACCATCGCTCCGTTCCTGGCGCGCTACGGAACGACGCTTATCACCGAGTTGTGTGACTCCATTGAAGCCTGGTATGCGGCCGCCCTTGAAGGGGCCCTGCATCCTTCGTAGACTCGACCCATGTCGCTGATCGCCCTCATTCTGATCATCGCGCTGCTGATTCCCATCATGGGCATTGTGGTGGACTCTCCCATCGGGAGAGCGTTGGCGAAACGGCTGGAAGGCCCTCAGTCGATCCCGCCGGCCCTTCAGGACCTCGCCAAGAAGGTCGATCTGCTGGAGGCCGAAGTCGACGATCTCAACCGCAGCGTGCAAACCCTCCAGGATGAGAATGCGTTCCTGCAGCGGTTGCTCGAGGTACCCCCCGGCCGTTCGACCCTCCCACCTCCAGCCAGCTCCTGACGGGCGAATCGGGCCGCTCGTCTCGACCCGCGGTCATGGTAGCCGCGGGGATTCTGCTGAGCCGGATTCTCGGCCTGATTCGGAACAGGGTGTTCGCGCATTACTTCGGCACCTCCGATGCCGCCGACGCATTCAATGCGGCATTCAAGATCCCCAACTTTCTCCAGAATCTGTTCGGCGAAGGCGTGTTGTCCGCCTCGTTCATTCCGGTGTACAGCAGGCTGCTCTCTCGAGGCGAACGGGATGAGGCGCGGCAGGTTGCCGGGGCGGTAGTCAGCCTCCTCGCTCTCATTACAGCTGTGCTCGTGTTGGCCGGCGTGCTCATTACGCCGGTACTGATCAGCGTCATCGCGCCGGGGTTCGAAGGCGAAAAGCGCGAGGCAACGATCCGGCTCGTGCGCATCCTCTTTCCCGGAGCCGGCCTCCTCGTCTTGTCGGCCTGGTGCCTGGGAGTGCTCAATAGTCACGGGCGCTTCTTCCTGTCATACGCCGCACCGGTGCTCTGGAACATCGTGATCATCGGTACTCTGATCGCCTTCGGGTCCGGACCGGGAGGCTATCGTCTGGCCCAGGTGGCAGCATGGGGATCGGTGGCGGGCAGTGCGCTCCAGTTTGGCGTGCAACTGCCGGTGGTGCTCCGTTTGCTGCCCGGCCTGGCGCCAGGATTCCACCGCGCCTCCGAGGCAGTTCGGACAGTGGCCAGAAACTTCGGGCCTGTGTTCGTGGGCCGTGGGGTAGTGCAGATCAGCGCTTACATCGACACTGTCCTCGCCAGCCTGCTTCCAACCGGCGCCGTTGCGGGCCTGGCGTACGCGCAGGTGCTCTACACATTGCCGGTCAGCCTGTTCGGGATGTCGGTCTCCGCAGCGGAGCTGCCCGTCATGTCGAGTGCGTCAGGCGACGAGGACGAACGCGCTGCCCACCTCCGCTCGCGGCTTACCTCAGGCCTCCGCCAGATCGCCTTCTTCGTGGTGCCATCTGCCGTCGCTTTCCTCGCGTTAGGGGACGTCATCACGGCTGCGCTGTATCAGTCGGGCGCCTTTACCAGGTCGATGACGGTCTACGTCTGGGGTATCCTGGCCGGCTCCGCGGTCGGACTCCTGGCATCGACCTTGGGGCGGCTGTACGCCTCCACCTATTACGCGCTGCACGACACCAGGACTCCGCTCCGCTTCGGATTGCTTCGCGTCACCCTGACCATAGGCCTGGGCTACCTCTTTGCGCTCCCACTGCCGGTCTATCTGGGGATCGATCCGAGATGGGGCGCCGCAGGACTCACGGCCTCTGCGGGGATCGCCGGGTGGATCGAGTTCATCTGCCTGCGGGGCGGCCTTACCTCGAGGATCGGACGCACCGGTGTACCGGCTCGCCTATTGGTGCGACTCTGGGGAAGTGCAGTCCTGGCCGCCGCGCCGGCGTGGGTCGTGAAACTTGCGCTGGAGGATCAGCACCCCCTCATCGTGGCGTTATTTTCCCTGGGAATGTATGGCGCCACCTATCTCGCGCTGACGGCTGAGCTCGGAGTGCCTGAAGCTCGCCGCATGGCCGCTCGAGTCCGCTGGACCAGAGCGTCATGAGTCTTCCCCCGTGATACAGTTTTCCACCGAGGCCCGTGACCACACCTCCATTGCCCGAGGCACTCCAACGGAAGCTTGATACGCTGCCCGAAGGGCCCGGTGTGTATCTCTGGCGAGGCTCCGACGGGGAGGTCCTTTACGTCGGAAAGGCCAAGCGCCTGCGCAACAGGGTACGGAGCTACTTCGCCACTGACTTCCCCGACAGCCCACGCAACCGCCTCCTGCAGAGACTCATTGCCGACGTCGAGACGATCGTGGTCCCCAGCGAGGCCGGGTCGCTCATCCTCGAGAACAACCTCATCAAGGAGTATCGCCCCCGCTTCAACGTTCGATTAAAGGACGACAAGAGCTACCCTTCCATCGCCGTGACACTGGCAGAGCCGTTCCCCCGAGTGCTGGTGACCCGCCGCCGGGACATTCCTGGCGCTCGGTATTTTGGGCCATACACCGACGTCGGCCAGCTGCGGAGGACCCTGGCGATTATCCGCCGCCTCTACACCGTCCGGAGCTGTCATGATCGCCTGCCGGAAGACCGCCGCGAGCGGCCCTGCCTGGACTACTATATCGGCCGCTGCCGAGCGCCCTGTATGGGCTGGCAGGATTTCCCCGAGTACCAGCGCATGGTCACGGACGTGGTGGACTTTCTGGAGGGCAAGACTCAGGACGTCAGAGTCAAGGTGCGCGAGGCGATGCTCGAGGCGAGCCAGCGTGAGGACTATGAGCGTGCGCGCGAGCTGCGTGATGCTCTCCGATGGCTGGATCGCCTGGAGGAGCCAGCCAGCGTCGAGGTGATGGGAACCGGCGACGCCGATGTGGTGGGCTACGCCAGAGATGGAGACGACGCAGTCGGCGTGCTGATGCGGATCCGCGAGGGCCGCGTAGTGGGCCGGGAGCACCGGTTCCTCGAGGGAGTGGAGGAGGAAGAGGACGATGCCGTCCTGAGCGCCTTTCTCGTCCGCTACTATGTGCCCGCCGAAGGACGGGTGCGCAGGCTGGTCATACCATTTCCTCCGACTGAGTGGGACACCCTCCGTGAGCTGCTGCCTTCCACTGACTGGGTCGTGCCGCAGCGGGGGACGGCCCAGCGCTGGCTCGAGCTGGCCGATCAGAACGCCCGGCATCTGCTCGAGAGCCTGCGCATCGAGTCGTTTGAAACCGAAGAACGGGCCGAGGACCCGGTCTATGCCTTGGGCCGGGACCTGGGTCTCAGCACCGTGCCACGGAGCTTCGTTTGCGTCGATATCTCTCACAACCAGGGACGCGACACGGTCGGCTCTCTCGTCTGGTTCGAGGCCGGACGGCCGCGGAAGAGCGAGTACCGGAAATTCCGGATTCGGGGAGTGGGCCAGCAAGACGACTTCGCGGCGATTCAGGAGGTGCTCACTCGTTATCTGACCCGGCGTCGTGACGAGCAGCTGCCATTACCCGACCTCATCGTGGTAGATGGTGGCAAGGGGCAACTCAGTTCCGCGGTAGAAGCGGCCACCCAGCTTGGGTTCGGGAACCTTCCGATTGTGAGCCTCGCGAAGCGGGAAGAGGAGGTGTTCCTGCCAGGTCGATCCGAAAGCCTCCGGCTGCCTCGAAGAAGCCCGTCGCTGCGGCTGCTCCAGCGCGCGAGAGACGAGGCCCACCGCTTTGGTCTGGCCTACAATCGGAAGCGGCGGAGCAACCGGACCATCACCTCGGAGCTGCTGAGCATCCCGGGGATCGGCTCCACCAAGCGGCGCCTGCTTCTAGAACGGTTTGGGAGCCTGGCCGGCGTGCGGTCCGCCTCAGTTGCTGAGTTGGCGTCTGTTCCCGGGTTTTCGACTCGACTGGCCGAGCGAATTCTGGATCATTTGAAGACGGGTACCGGGTCGCGCTGACGCGCCGTTGGTCAGTCAGGGCAGGTTTGCTTGACGGATAGCGGCTAGGCATATTTGTAAGTCTATGCCTGACGGACGCTTTGCTATCCTCGATCCGATCGCCGGAATCAGTGGCGACATGGTGCTGGGTGCTCTCCTGGCGGCCGGCGCCTCTCCCGAGTGGCTTCGTTCTCTCCCCGCGCGGCTCGGCCTTCCCGATGTAACCATCCAAACCACCTCGGTGGAACGCTGCGGTGTTCGAGCCATCAAGGTGGACGTCCTCTTGCCGGGTGGAGTGCAGGAGCAGCCATCGGTAGCCGTGCCGGATCTCGACCACGAGCACGCCCATCACACTCATGAGCACTCCGTAACTCCTTCGCACCAGCACGAGCCACACCGTCACGTCGGGGAATTGATCGCAATCATCGAGCGGGCGCCTCTTTCGGAGTGGGTGCGTGAGCGGGCCATGCGCGCGTTCCGCCTCCTGGGAGAAGCGGAGGGGAAGGTCCATGGGATGGCTGCCGACCAGGTCCCGCTGCACGAGGTTGGTGCGGTAGACGCGCTCGTGGACATCGTGGGTGGCGTTGAGGGCTTCGAGCAGCTCGGAATCACTCGGATTTACAATCGCCCAGTCGCAGTGGGGAATGGTTGGGTGCGAGCCGCACATGGAGTCATCCCGGTTCCCGCGCCGGCTACAGCGATCCTCCTTGAGGGAGTCGACATCGCCCCGAACGGGCCAGTGACCGGCGAAGCCACCACTCCGACGGGTGCGGTTCTGCTCCGGGTCCTTTCCGAAGGTGGGCCGCCGGCACACTGGCGCGCCACCTCTGCGGGGGCTTGGGGAGCCGGGGGAAGGGACCCGAAGACGTATCCCAACGCGCTCCGGCTGATTCTCGCCACCAAAGCAGCCGAAGCGGGAGAGATCGTGTTGCTGTCCACTGATCTGGACGATCTCAGTCCGGAATACCTGGATCCACTCCGAGAGGCTTTGTTCACGGCGGGAGCCCTCGACGTACAGCTCTGGACGACGCAGATGAAGAAGGGGCGTCCCGGTTTTCGGGTCGAAGCGAGTGTCGCTCCAGCCCACGCGGATGCAGTGATCCAAGCGTTCTTTCGACACAGTACCACGGGCGGAATCAGGCGGTATCCGGCCGAGCGGGTTACCCTGGAGCGACACGTGATGGATGTCACCGACGGAGACGGCTCGTCGGTGCGAGTGAAAGTGTTGGAAGCTCCTGACGGACCAAGAGTAAAGCCGGAATACGATGACGTTGTTGCCGTTGCACGCCGCACCGGACGGCCGGCGCATGAGGTGGCAAGGGACTTGCAATCACGCGCAATCCGACGGTTAAGCCAAAACTCCGGGGTGACCCCGCACAAGGAGTCTGAAGAGTGAAAACAAAAATCGTCTGCTCGGCAGTTTGCCTCGTGGCGGGAACCACTCCCGCGCTGGTGGCGCAAGCCCAGATCAACACGCGAGTCGCGAGCGCTATGCCGGCGAAGTACACCCCGCCAGCTTGTGGAATAAAGGCGGGTCACTTCAAGGTCAGCAGCGGTGCGTCGTATCTGAAGGTCGGAGTCGAGAACGAGGTTCCGGAGAACCGTGAGCGCGCGCTCAACAGCGGCAAGAAAGTGCTGCTCGAGGCAATCCAGCAGAACGATCAGCAGAAGAACCCCGCGGCCTGGTACTATCTCGGCAATATCTACCTGCGTCAGGGGGATATCGCCGGCGCGGATTCCGCGTTGACCAAGGCAGAAGAGCTGGCGCCGGCGTGCAAGAAGGAGATCACCGATACCCGGGCCACGGCCTGGATTCCGTTGGTCAATGCCGGGATCACCTTCACTAAAGAACAGAAGAACGATTCGGCCCTCGCACTACTTCGCCAGGCGAACACTATTTATCGGGAGAAGCCACAGGCCTACCAGGCTGCGGGAGTGATCTTCGCGAACAGCAAGAAAGATGACAGCGCCGTGGTGTACCTCCAGAAAGCGGCTGACATCGCCAACGCAGCCAACATGCCGGAAGATCGCAATCAGGCCACGTACAATCTCGCCGCAATCCTGCAGCGCTCGAACAGAAATGATGAAGCCATTGCGGCTCTCGAGCGCTATCTCACCTGGGTTCCCAAAGACATCGAGGCGAAGAAGGCGTTGGCAGCGCTGTACCGGACCACCGGCAAGGCCGACAAGGCAAAGGCACTGGACCAGGAGCTGCTCGCCACCCCTGGAGCGGGCGGGGCCGGCGCCGGAGCGGCGGCAGTGGGGACCGAGGATGTTCTGCGGATCGGGGTGAATCTCTATAACGAGAAGAAATATCCCGAAGCAGCTGCCGCGTTCGAGAAGGCACTTGCGGCAGATCCCTACGATCGGGACGCGCTCTACAATCTGAGCAACACCTATCTGGCACTGAAGAACGGACCCAAGCTGCTGGCGACCTCGGAGCGGCTGGTCGCGATCGAGCCATTCAATGAGAACTCGCTCAAGCTCCAGGGCGAGGGATATCGTCAGAGCAAGAAGATCGACAGCGCAGTCAAGATCGCGGAGAAAGTCCTGGCTCTCCCGGTCGATATCAAAGTGACGGCATTTACGCCGAGCCCCACCGGGGCCAAGCTGACGGCCACGGTGACAGGCCGCGCGGCACAAACTCCCGCAGGCAAGCCGCTGCCGCCGGCGCCCATGACGCTGGTGTTCGAATTCCTCAATCAGCAGGGAGCTCCGGTTGCCACGCAGGAGGCTCAGGTACCTGCGCTCAAGGCCGACGCGTCTCAGACGATCACAGTCGAGGGGCAGGGATCGGGTATTACTGCCTGGCGGTACAAGAAGAAATAGCGTCGCGTCCCATGCAGGGCGGCTAGTTCAGCAGGACGGCAGCGAGAGCAACTCCATCACGGCGAGGGTCTCATGGCAGCAGTCCCAACCGAGCAGAGAGCCGGGACCGGCTTGACCACGACGCAAGCGCCGTTCATCGAGCAGGCCCAGGCTGAGGGCCGGTTGTACATCAATCAACCTTACGAGCTCTACTCCGATGCCAACCACGATGCCTGGCGCAGACTGTTTGCGCGAATGGAAGATCGCTGGAGGAGGTATGCCAACGGGCGCTTCCTTCAAGGCATCGATAGCCTGTGCCTCGATCCTGCGAGGGTGCCCCGCCTCGAGGATGTGAATCGATTTCTCAGCCCGCTCACCGGATTTCAGGCCAAACCGGTGAGCGGGTATATCCCTTCCTTCCTCTTTTTCAACTCTCTTCGAAACCGCGAGTTTCCGACAACCATCACGATTCGTGATGGCGCGACGCTCGATTATCTACCCGAGCCCGACATCTTTCACGATATTGCCGGGCACGTGCCGATGCACACCGATCGGGCATTCGCCGATACGCTCGTCCGTTTCGGAGATTGCGCCCACACCGCAGCGGAGATCGTGGCAGGGATTCGCGACGAGAAAGAGAAGATTCGTCGCGTGACCAGCATTTTCAAGGCGATGGCTCGATTCTTCTGGTTCACGATCGAGTTTGGGCTCATGCGGGGCGACGGAGGGCTCAAGGTCTACGGCAGCGGACTGCTGAGCTCCTATGGCGAGATCGCTCATTCCATCGATTCGCCGGATGTGCAGCGCTATCCCATGCAACTCGAGTGGGTCATCAATCAGTACTTCGAAATCGATCATTACCAGCCGCTGCTGTTTATCGTCGACTCGTTCGATCATCTGTTCGATCTGGTGGGCCAACTGGAACGCTGGATGCGGGAAGGCCGTCTGGACAACGTCTCACCCGGAGAGCCGGCGATCAGCGAGCCCGATCTTCGGAGCTTCCTCGAGGCGTCCGCGGCGAAATAGGCGCTAGGTATCGAGGCGCTGGGTATCGCCCCTTATCTACCGCCGCTTCATCTCCCGCCTTACATTCCGACCGTTCCCCGCGGGCGTAATTCAGTGGTAGAATGCCAGCTTCCCAAGCTGGACGTCGCCGGTTCGAGTCCGGTCGCCCGCTCTGCCTCAGGAGTCCAAGCGAGCTCTCCCGCCATCTGCAGTACGGCATCCACTCCGGACCAGCTGACCAGCTCCGAACG
This sequence comes from uncultured Gemmatimonadales bacterium, assembly GCA_963751925.1. GTDB lineage: Bacteria > Gemmatimonadota > Gemmatimonadetes > Gemmatimonadales > GWC2-71-9 > CAVVWJ01. The sequence goes on from CAVVWJ010000002.1 coordinate 551,294, forward strand.
CCCTACGTGTCGTGTGCCACGGCGGGGTTATTTTTCTGTGCTGATGTTGGGGTGTGGCCCAGATGGATGCCACGGAGGCGGTCCTGACCGTGGCTTTTACGCAACGCACAACTCCGTAAGTTGGGACCTAAGCTGATGCTGGTGTTCTACTTGCGCTCATCGCAGACGACTCCGTTCCGGGCCCGGTACGTGCGTCAACGGTAGTTTCGGCAGTTTTCCTGACTCGAGGCGGCCGCTCTCTGGTCGCATAGGTGATTATGACTCGGCTTCGGCAGCTTCGCCCTTGGACAACGATGATCCTGGTCGCTGCGGTATCCCTCCGCTGCAGCGACAACACCGGCAATAGCACAGCCAAGACTATCGAGGCCGTAAGCGGTGACAATCAAAGCGCGAGTGCCGGCGAGCCGCTGGCCAACTCGCTGATTGTCCTGGTGAAGGATGATGCGGGCAATCCGGTCCAGGGTGTCGATGTGCACTGGGCGGCGCAGGGCGGTGGCAGCGTCTCCTCGGCCACAGTGAAAACCGGGTCCGACGGGCGCTCAGCGGTGCAGCGAACTCTCGGTCCAACCGTCGGCGAGCAAACCACGACGGCAACGGTGAACGGTCTCGACGGTTCACCGGTGACCTTCACGTCGACCGCGGTCGCCGGAGGTGGTCCGGGTGTTACGCTCACCACGCAGCCGCCCGCGACCGCCCTGTCTACCGAGGTGTTCGATCCGGCTGCCCAGCCGGTAGTGGTTGTGAAAGACGCGAACGGAACCGCTCAAAGTGGTGTTGATGTCGTTGCCAGCATCGCCAGCGGCAGTGGCACGCTCCAGGGTGCCACCACCGCAACGACAAACAGCAGCGGCATCGCCGCCTTTACCGATCTCGGTGTCTCCGGATCAGGTGCTGTCACTCTGAAGTTCACCGCGGGCTCTTCTGAGGCAACATCGAACAGCATCACCGTGTCCGCGCTCACCGCTGCAGCCACCACCGGTCAGTGGTCATCGCCGGTCGACTGGGCCATCGTGCCGCTCCATATCCATCTGTTGTCCACCGGCAAGATTCTGGCGTGGGGAAGGATGGAAGACAATGGAACGATGGGACAGCCACGCCTCTGGGATCCCTCACAGGGTCCGCCCTCGACCGCCACACTGGTCGCGAACGACACCATGCTGTTTTGTTCCGGGCATGCAATGATGGCCGATGGGAAGCTGATGGTGTCTGGCGGACACAAGGCCGACGACAAGGGTCTGGACGTCACCAACATCTTCGATCCGGTGGCGCAGAGCTGGGCGCTAGGACTTCCCAAAATGGCGGCGGGTCGCTGGTATCCAACCGTCACGGAGCTGCCAGACGGAAGAATGGTGACAGTAGCAGGACGTGATACGGTCGGTATCCATGGTACCGTGGTCCTGATTCCAGAGATATGGGAAAGCGGCCAGTGGGTACAGCTGCCGGGTGCCAGCTTAAATCTTCCGTACTATCCCCGTGATTTCGTGGCACCTGACGGCAAAGTGTTCTATGCTGGCGAGAGAGTCACGTCCAGGTGGTTGAACGTGGATGCGACGAGTGCCGGCGGGCGAGGAAGCTGGGTGACCGGGCCGGCCCACATCTGGCCTTTCAACCGGGACTACGGCTCCGCGGTCATGTACGACGCAGGCAAGATTCTCTATGTGGGTGGCGGCGGTGACTTGACCTGGAGCACGCCGGACAACAAGAACGCGACGCCGACTGCAACCGCCGAAAAGATCGATTTGACCGGGGCTGCAACCTGGCTGAGTGCCGGATCGATGTCGGTTCCGCGGCGGCACCTCAATGCCACAGTGCTTCCCGATGGCGAGGTTCTCGTCACTGGCGGTGTGAGCAACGGCGGGTTCAATGATCTGTCGAGCGCCGCTCATGCGGCCGAGATCTGGGATCCGAAAACCAACAATTGGACTACACTGGCGAGCAATACGGTCGATCGCGGCTATCACTCCGTGTCTCTCCTGCTGCCCGATGGCACCGTGCTCCACGGCGGTAGCGGTGATGCCGATGCGCCTGGCAGTGGCGGCACTCCCACGCCGTACCCTCGTCAGAAGAACCATGAAATCTTTTCGCCACCGTATCTGTTCAAAGGCACGCGTCCCACCATCACCGACGCTCCTTCGAACGTGGGTTATGGGGCGGATTTTACGGTCACGACGCCGTTCGCCGCGCAGATCACGGATGTGCGGTGGATTCGGCTCGGCTCAGTTACGCACGCGTTCGATGCCAACGGGCGGGCCAACACACTGCAGTTCACCAAGACCGCGGGGAGTCTAAGCGTCAAAGCCCCGGCGAACGCGAATCTGGCGCCTCCGGGTCACTACATGTTGTTCATCCTGAACCGGAATGGCGTGCCGTCTGAGGGCAAGTTCATCCACGTCCAGTAAGCTCACCTGTCACTCCAGGGCCCGGGTCAGCCTCGTCCGGACCCTCTGAGTGATCTGATCCCCGCAAAGACAGCCAAACCCAACCCAGCGGCCAACAGCGCCTTGCCAGGCGACAGGGCCGCCTGGGTATACACGCTCGATCGCATCACGTGCCCTTGGTACCCGCCGCGTTCCATTCCTTCGTCGCCGGCCGAATCGTACAAATTGCCGGGACGTCCCTCGGTGGGCACGTTCGAGCGCTGGGCGCTGAACATGGCGCGCTCCATGTAAAAGTCGGTCAAGCGCGGCATCGCGGAGCCCATCGCGGTGATGAACCGTCCGCCTCCGCCTATGGTGATGTCACGAACGGGATGCTCGGCGGCGCGCAGAATCGCATTCGCCACCACCTCGGGAGCGTACACCGGGGCCGGAGGCTTGGGCTCCACTGTCATATAGTTCTTGGCGTGGTGGAAGTAGGGAGTGTCTATCGCAGAAGGTTTGATGAGCGTGACCGATATCGGTGCGTTCTCCTCCTCCAGCTCCATTCTCAGAGCATCAGTAAAGCCCTTGATCGCGTGCTTGGACGCTGAATAGGTACCCTGCAGCGGAATCGCCCGATCGGATACGATACTTCCAATGTTGATGAGCGCCCCTCCGGCGCCGCGTAGCCGTGGAACCGCAGCACGGCAGCCGTATACCATCCCCCAGAAGTTGACCTCGAACAACCGACGCATGTCCTCGATCGCCACCTCCATCAAGCGACCATAGAACGAAACTCCCGCATTGTTCACCCAGGTGTCCAGCGCACCGAACTGCTCGATCGCGGCGCTGGCCACCCGTTCCACATCATCCTGGTTCGAGACATCCGCGACGACTGAGGTGGCCGTGCCTCCACCCTGTACGATCCCCGTCACCGTGTCTCGCAGTTCCGGCTCGTTCCGAGAGCACAGCACCACCCGGGCACCTCGGTCAGCGGCGCGTTTGGCAGTTGCCAGGCCGATGCCACTAGTCCCACCAGTGATGACGATGACCTGGTCTTCCAGGCGCTTCAGCTTGATACCCATGCTCGCTCCTTTGATCAGCTCGAAACCGGGACTCGTGCAACACTGAGTTCAAGTATGGTGAGGGGGAGGGCCGCAACACAACACGCAATCACGCGCGGGGGTGTGACCTTAGAACTCACTTTGCAATCTTCAGGGAAGTTGCGGAGAGGCTTGAATTTAGCGGCACGCAGGTGAATCTTTCCGGGCTTTCGTGGGCCATCGATCCAGTAGCAACTCATCAGGTCGTCGCATGATTCGAGTCACCGCCGTACAGCCGAATTCCATCGCAGCAGAGCTGGGTCTTATTCCGGGTACCGAACTGCTTACGGTGAACGGGCGGGAGCTCGATGACTTCCTCGATTGGGAGTTTCTGACCGCCGAAGAGACGTTGTTGCTGCACGTGAGGCAGCCGGGTGGCGAGGAGATCGAGTTCGACCTGGAGCGTCCGCTGGATGAGCCGCTGGGCGTCTCCCTCGAGCCTGCCCGTATTCGCCGCTGCGCCAATCGCTGCGATTTCTGTTTCGTCGATGGACTCCCCGATGGTCTTCGCGATGTGCTCTACATCCGCGACGACGACTACCGCCTCTCGTTCCGGTACGGCAACTTTGCCACCCTGACGAATCTCAAGCCAAGCGATGTAGAGCGGATCATCGAGTACCGGCTGTCTCCCTTGTACGTCTCGGTCCACGCCACCGATCCGACTACTCGCCGATATCTCCTTCGAAATCCCACGGCCCCAGACATCCTGCAGCAGCTGGCGGGCTTTGCCGAGCACGGCATCGAGTTTCATACCCAGATCGTCATGTCCCCGGGTGTGAACGACGGACCGGTGTTGCGTCAGACCCTCTCCGATCTGTACCGACTCGGCCCCGCCATTCTTGGCTGCTCCGTGGTTCCCGTTGGGCTCACCGAATACTCAAAGCACCATCTCGTGCGGGAGCCTACCGCCGAGGAGTGCCGGGCCGCCATTGGTCTGATCGAGGAACGGTCGACAGTTGCAAGAGCCGAACGGGGGCGGTACTGGGCTTTTGGTGCCGACGAGTTGTATCTCCGGGCCGGCGTAGACCTCCCTCCGGCTGAGATCTACGACGGCTTCGACCAGGTCGAAAACGGCGTGGGCTCCGTTCGTTGGCTGCAGCAACGTATCGAAGCGGTATCCGGCAGACTCCACGGTTGGGAGGGAAGCCGGATCGGGGTCCTTACTGGAACCGCCATGAGTCAGCTGATGCCGCAGGTGCTGGCACCGCTGGCGAAAATCACCGGGTCGGAGTACGAGCTGATCCCGGTGGTCAACAGCCTCTTCGGACCACGGGTCACCACCGCCGGTCTCCTGCCGGGTGTGGCCCTGCAGCAGGCGCTTCGCGGCCGGGGGGATCTCGACATAGCCCTGCTTCCGAGCGAGGCGGTCAACGATGATGGGCTCTTCATCGATGGCATGAGCCTCGATTTGCTGATGGCGTCGGTTCCGACAGAGGTGCGGCTGTCGAAGGACTTCACCGATGTGCTCGAGGTACCAGCAGCGGCATGAGCAAGCCCACTGTCGCAATCGTCGGTCGCCCTAACGTCGGGAAATCCACGCTTTTCAACCGAATTCTCGGTGGGCGTCCAGCGATCGTATCGGATCGTCCGGGCACGACCCGAGACCGTCACTTCGGCGATGCTGAGTGGGAGGGCAGACGCTTTTGGGTCGTTGACACCGGGGGACTGGTGCCGGAGTCACAGGATTCCATGGACCGCGCCATCCGGCAACAGGTGGAGTTTGCTCTGGCCGAATCCGATGTCGTGGTGTTCGTGGTTGACGGCCGGGAAGGACTGAACCCGGTCGACAGGGCAATTGCCGAGAAGCTCCGAAAGGCCGAGAGGCCGGTGCTTCTGGCAGTGAACAAGCTCGATAACCTGGAGCAGAGCACGGAACAATATCTGTTCTACTCGCTGGGCTTCGGCGATCCGCTGGGTGTGAGCGCTGCGATCGGAAAGGGCAGCGGCGACCTGCTCGACGCCATCGTCGAGCGGCTGCCGCCGTACGATCCCGCTGAAGACGAGGAGACGATCAACGTGGCAGTGGTCGGGCGGCCCAACGTCGGCAAGTCGTCGATTGTGAATCGGCTGCTGGGAGAGGAGCGTCATCTCGTCGCAGCTCAGGCCGGAACCACCCGGGATGCGATCGATTCCGTCTTGCGCTTTCAGGGAAGAACACTCAACTTCATTGACACCGCCGGTTTACGTCGTAAAGCTAAAGTAGAAGATGACCTGGAGTTCTATTCGACCCTGCGGACCGAGCGGGCGATCGAGCGAGCCCAGGTCTGCGTGCTGGTGGTCGACGCCAGCCTCGGGATGCACAACCAGGATCTTCGCATCGCCACTGAGGCGTGGGATCGGGGCTGCGGGTTGATTGTGGTGGTGAATAAGTGGGATCTGGTTCCGGAGAAGGATGCGAACACGGCGCGCCAGGGGCAGGACGCGCTGATCGACAAAGCGCCATTCCTGCGTTACGTACCGTTTCTTTACGTGTCGGCCGTGACGGGCCAGCGAGTACGAAAGGTCCTGGACCTGATTCTCGAGGTGGCCGAGGAGCGGGAGAAGCGAGTTCCGACGGCCGAGGTGAATAAGGTGCTGGCCGAGCTGATACAACGGAATGGGCCACCGCAGCGGCCGGGTGAGGAGGTCAAACTGCTGTACGCCTCGCAGATCGGTACCGCCCCCCCGACTCTCGCCATCGTCAGCAATCGGCCTGACGAGGTACCGGAATCGTATCAGCGCTATCTCTCCCACGGCTTCCGTGAAGCCTGGCCGTTTACCGGCTCACCGTTGAGACTCAAGTTTACCAGGCGAGGCTCGCGACGCTGATGCTGCCCGTCCTTCTCTCGGTGCTCGCCTCGTATCTTGTTGGCGCCATCCCGACGAGCTATCTCGTCAGCCGATACGGCGCTGGAATCGATCTCCGACAGCACGGCAGCGGCAATCTCGGCGCCACCAATTTGTATCGCGTTCTCGGATGGAAGTACGCCGTCCCGGTGGCGCTCTTCGACATTGCCAAGGGTGCAGTTCCGGTTCTGCTGTTCGCTCCGCAGGTCTCACGCTCCCAGCTGTTCGCGCTGCTCTGTGGAGTGGCAGCAATCGTGGGTCACGTTTTTTCCGTCTTCGTTCGCTTCAAGGGCGGCAAGGGCGTGGCGACGGCCGCGGGTGTCATGCTGGGGCTGACGCCGCTCGCCCTGGGAGTGGCAGCGGCGGTGTGGGCGATCCTGGTTCTGCTTACCGGGTATGTCTCGCTCGGCAGCATCGCGGCCGCGGCCGTGCTCCCGGTTGCAGTCTACCTGCTCGAAGCCCCGATGACGCCGGAGCTGCTCTGGATCGATGCGCTGGTTGCCGCTGGCGTAATCTTTCTCCACCGTCGCAACATTCAGCGGCTCCTGAAGGGGACTGAAAACCGTTTTGGCCGCCGCGCGACGAGCACACCGCGCGCATGACCATCGCCGTCCTGGGGGCGGGAAGCTGGGGTACGACCCTGGCCAACCTGCTCGCCGCCAAAGGCCAGGAGGTGCGGATCTGGGCCTACGAGTCGGAGGTAGTCGAGGGAATTAACCGCCACCATGAAAACGCGCTCTTTCTGCCAGGCGTCCCGCTGACTTCGACGCTCCAGGCACTGGGAGACGCGCGAGAGGCGGTTGAAGGGGCCAACGTGATTGTGTCGGCGGCTCCGAGTCATGCGGTGAGAGCAGTGATCAGGGGCATTGCCGGAACGGTCGCACCGGGTACTCTGGTGGTGAGCGCCACCAAAGGCATCGAGACCGATTCTCTCGCGCTCATGTCGGCGGTCTTCCAGGAGTGTCTGCCAGAGGTTCGCTTCGCCGCGTTGTCGGGCCCCAGCTTTGCCCAGGAGGTATGCGACGGTCAGCCCACGCTCGTGGTGGCCGCCGCGAGAGAAGAGTCCACAGCCCGGGACGCCCAGCGAATCTTCGCCACTCCCCGGTTTCGAGTGTACTCGCACGACGACGTGATCGGGGTTGAGCTTGCTGGAGCACTCAAAAACGTGATTGCGATCGCGGCGGGAATCCTCGATGGGCTGGGGCTGGGCCACAATCCTCGGGCAGCCCTGATCACTCGCGGACTGGCAGAGATCACTCGACTTGGTGTGGCACTGGGAGCCAGCCCACTCACCTTCGCGGGATTGGCCGGCATGGGAGATCTGATTCTGACCACAACTGGCTCGCTCAGCCGGAACCGTGCCCTCGGGGTGGCTCTGGCCCAGGGAGAGACGCTGGAGCACTACCGCAGCGCGCACCGGAGTGTGGCCGAAGGGGCCAACACATCAAAGGCCGGCGCGGCGCTCGGTCGGCGAATGAAGGTGGAGCTTCCCATCATCGAGAAAGTCGGTGAAGTTCTGTTCAGCGGAAAGCCCGCTCGGGAAGGGATTGCCGAGCTGATGGCACGTGAACTCAAGTCGGAGCAGTGGAAATGACCACAACCACCACCCGACCGGTGCAGGAATTTTACTCCATCGGCGAGGTCTGTACCCTGACGGAGCTCAAGCCACACGTCCTGCGCTACTGGGAGAGTCAGTTCCGTTTTCTCAATCCCGCCAAGAACCGATCTGGCAATCGGGTCTACAAGGCGCGCGAGGTCGAGCTCATCATGCTGGTCAAGCATCTGCTGTACACCGAGAAGTTCACCATCGACGGCGCCCGGCAGCGCATCGACCAGTATCGCCGCACCGGTGAGCTGCGGGTCTCCGCCCGCCGGGCGTTCGAGGCCGAGATCGCCAATGAGGTGCGGGTCACCCTGGAGGAAACACTGGCAATTCTCGACGGGAAAACGCCTCCCAGGAAGCCAGTGAACAGTGAACAGTAAACAGTGAACTGGCACACTCGTTCCGCTTCACTGTTTCGCGTTTCCGGTTTACTCCGCTCGCCGCCATGAATATCCTCGTCAGCAACGACGATGGCGTACTCGCCCCAGGCGTCGCTCTGCTGGCCGATGTGTGCCGCGAAGTCGGGAACGTCACGGTGGTGGCGCCGGACCGGGAACAGAGCGGCACATCGCATTCTCTGACGCTGCACCGCCCGCTGCGTCCGACTCGCCGCCCCGACGGGGGCTGGCAGATCGATGGGACACCCACCGACTGTGTCATGCTGGCGCTGCAGGCCCTCATGCCGGAGCGGCCGGATTTCGTGTTCTCGGGGGTCAATCATGGCCCCAACATGGGTGAGGACGTGCTCTACTCCGGCACAGTGGCCGCGGCCATGGAGGCGGTGACGCTCGGAGTCCCGGGGATTGGAATCTCGTTTGCCGGCAATCAACCCGAAACGATGGCGACGTATCGCGATCTCCTTCTGGAGCTGGTCCAGCGCATTACACGGGTCAGCGATTTTCCGGAGCAGATGCTGCTCAACATCAATCTGCCCAGAATTCCCGCCTCCGAGGTCAAAGGGATACAGGTCACCAAGCTGGGTAGCCGGTTTTTCTCCGAATCGCTGACGCGAATGAAGGACCCCTGGGGCCGCGAGATCTACTGGATCGGCGGGGGGACGATCACCTGGACAGGTGGCGAAAACTCGGACCACCTCGCCGTGGCCGAAGGCTATGTCAGTGTGACACCGCTGCACATGGACCTCACCAATTATTCTCTGATCGAGACGGTTCGAGGATGGTCACTGGAGGGGTAGGGGAGGGCGACAGCTACGGAGGCTATCGCAGCCAGTTGGTCGAGGTCCTTCAGCGTAAGGGAATACGCGACCTATCCGTCCTGCGTGCGGTTCAGATGGTGCCACGGCACCTCTTCGTGCCCGAGAGTGTGCGACACCGGGCCTATGACGACGCCGCGCTTCCGATCGGGAGCGGCCAGACAATTTCGCAGCCATACGTGCAGGCCCGGTATCTGGAGCTGATCGGTCTCACCGGACGTGAGAAAGTCCTCGAGATCGGAACCGGATCCGGGTATCAGACTGCCTTACTGTCTCTCCTGGCCAGCATGGTGTTCAGCGTCGAGCGGGTGCCGTCCCTGGCACGGAGCGCCCGTGCGGCGCTGGAAGCGGCCGGCATCCGTAACGTCACCGTTCTGGTCGGCGACGGGACCCTGGGTTGGCGTCCGTTCGCCCCGTACGATGCCATCCTGGTCTCTGCGGCCTCTCCTGATGTGCCGATGCCACTGGTCGAGCAGCTCGCAGACGGCGGACGCATGGTCATCCCGATCGGGGACCGTTCCGCCCAGACACTGACTCTGGTCGAGCGGCGTGAGAATGGCGTTCGGACCAGCACCGTTGCCGATGTGCGATTCGTGCCCCTGGTGGGGCAGTTCGGCTTCTCCGAATAATCCGGACACTCCATGGTCTCGAGCTTCTGGCATTGGCTGGCGGACACGATTCTTGCGCTCGGGTATCCGGGTATCGTGCTGCTTATGGCGATAGAGTCATCGGTGCTACCGCTTCCCAGCGAGCTGGTCATGCCACCAGCCGGATATCTGGCGGCAAAGGGTCAGATGAACGCGTACCTGGCGGTCGGGGCCGGAACCTTCGGCAGCGTGCTCGGCGCGTTAATCAATTACGCGCTCGCTCTCTACGTGGGAGAGCCACTCCTCAGAAAATATGGTAAGTACGTGCTCGTCTCCGAACGATCACTCGACCGCACCGAGATTTTCTTCCGGCGACACGGCGAAATCAGCACCCTGGTCGGACGCCTCCTCCCGGTGGTCAGACACCTGATCTCGATCCCGGCTGGCGTCTCCCGGATGCATCTGGCACGTTTCATCGGCTTCACCGCCCTCGGCGCCGGCATCTGGTGCGGCGTGTTGACGTACCTCGGCTGGATCATTGGACGGCATGGCGAGGACGTCGAAGCGGTAATCGGCACCTACGTCCACCACACGCTGATCGCGTATGTGCTTCCAGCAGTCATCATACTGGTTGGGATCTATGTCATGTGGCGGAAGCAAGCACGGCCTCGGGGGACGAGTTGACCGATTCGCGCTATCTGGTATCCGGGCAGGTGCAGGGGGTCGGCTTCCGCTGGTTCGTGGCCCGGCATGCCCGAGCCCTCGGTCTCACGGGCTATGCCCGTAACCTGGCCGACGGCAGGGTGGAGGTCGTAGTCAGCGGACCGGATGAAGCGCTGCCCGCCTTGGAGGAGCTGCTTCAGGCCGGCCCTGCAAACGCCCAGGTCGATCGAGTGGAGCGCTCTGCTCAACCCGCTCCTGTTCCCACTGGAAAGGGCTTCGATGTCCTCTAGTCCCTCATCAACTGCTCCGACGAAAGCGATCTCGGCTCGCGTGCAGGAGGCGTTGCGAGCTATCCCCGATTATCCCAAGCCGGGGATTCTGTTTCAGGATATCACGCCGGTATTGGCGCACCGGGAGTTGTTTCAGGACGTGATCTCGGAGATGGCCAGGCCGTTCCGCCAGCTCGACGTGACTCACGTGCTCGGCATCGAAGCGCGTGGTTTCATTTTGGGAGGCGCCATCGCTGCGTCGCTCGGCGCTGGCTTTGTCCCGGCCCGGAAGCCGGGGAAGCTGCCCTGGGAGCGCGTCACCGAACACTATGATCTCGAATACGGGAGTGATTCGCTGGAAGCGCATCGCGACGCTTGGACGGTCGGGAGTCGAGTCGTCGTCGTTGATGACGTGCTGGCGACCGGTGGGACCGCCCGAGCCGCGGGCGAATTGACCCGAGCCCTCGGGGGGACTCTTCTCGGATGGAGTTTCCTTCTGGAGATCGAAGATCTCGGCGGGAGGCAGAAGCTGAGCGGAGCCGCTTGCCACGTCATCGCGCGATGCTGAGACGTAGGACAAGCGGACCGCTGTAAGCCCTACGGGGTACGGATAAAGCCGTTCTGCCGGTACTCTCCTACCTTTGCATCGCCCTGCCATAGCTCGATCACACCGGGCTCATCATAGGGGCGGTGCTCCGAGTACGCCTCCCATAACTCCGACAAGGTGTACTCCAGCGCCGGCGCTGACCGGAAGGACTGGGCCACAGTCACCTTGAGGATGCCAGGATGACCCTCAAAGAAGCCGGTTGCGATTCCTACCCGGCGGGCGGTTTCCATGGCCCAGCGAAGGTTCGGATTGCGAGCCAGCGCGGCCTCATCCAGTGCCGGCGCGACACTGAATGGCCGGCTCGATTCCATGCTGTCGATGACAGGCCCGCTCGCGACGGTAAGCGTGTTCGAGCCGCCGGCGCCAGGGTGCGGCCAGCGTGCGAGCTGGGCTCCGGAATACCCGCAGGTCCGGTGTACCCGGTCACTGTCAGCCGGAACGAACACAGCCAACGAAGCTTCCTTTCGTTGCGACGCCGAGCCCAGAGTGGACCCGAGCACGCGAACTCCTGACTTCGGCTTCTTCTGCTTTCCCGTGATAACGACATTGGCTCCGAGCTCGGCCGCCTGCTCCCGCTGCCCAGCGGCAACTTTGCCTGCATCCACTGAGTTGTCGGGGTTCGCTAGCAACGCAATCTCATGGTAGTCGGCCGCGATCTTCTCGGCCGAGGAATAGATCTCGACCCCATCAGGGCAAATAGACTGGTACTTGGGCAGGGGCTCGGGCGAAGGCTTTGGTGCGCCGCCACCGCATGCCATCAAGCCGATGAGCGCTAGTGGCACCAGACAGTGCAGGAGGGCAGGGGGATTCCGATGTATGATTGGCACGCGTAGACGCTAGTGTGATGAAAGATTAAGGCCGCCTTCGGTATACTCCCCGACCTTCACGTCACGGTTCCACAACTCGAGGAGGAGTGGCTCATCGAGCGGCCGGTGATCTCGGTATGCTTGCCACAGTTCTGCCAGCGTGTAAGGCAACGCCAGGGCGGATTTGAAAGTATCCGCAACCATGACTCGGAGAATGCCCGGATGACCCTCGTAGTATCCAGTTGCAATGCCGACCCGGCGGGCCGTCGCCATCGTCCACCGCATCTCCGGATTGCGAGCCAGCGTTGCCTCATCGACTGCCGGTGGGTCAGCCGCAAGGGCCTTGAAAACCGTGGCGCTGTCGGGAAGTTCGGGTTTTGCGCGAGCCAGGATCATCCCGGAGCGATAACTGATGCCAGTGCCGTTGGCAGATGTCAGCCGGGAGTACGACGAAGCTCGCCGATGTTGAAAGCGTCTCGACATGGCGGCCAACTGGGCCCGAGATGTCACACAGGCTCGTCGTACACGATCGCTGTCGGCCCGGATGAAGATGGCGAGTGCACCCCGATGCTCGCCTTCCTGGCTTACGAGGGACACCACGGCGTTGCGGGCAGACTTGGAGTCGTCTTGGACGATGATCCCATTGGCACCTAAGATGCCGGCAGCGCGGCGGCGTGCGTCGGACTGCGGACTATCATCCTGCCACCCGGGCACATCGGTCGAATCGAGAGGCCCGATCTGCTCATAGCTCTGGCCAACGTCTTCCGCCGAGCGGAAGATCTTCACTCCTTCAGAGCAGACTTCGTGATATCGCCAGGCGTTTGCCTGATCGCGACGGTCAACTTGCAAACAGCCGGTCACGAGTCCGGCAGTCACGAGAATCAAATAAGGAGGGCGCACCAAGAATCCTTGCTCAATGCAGATCGGAGTTTAGGCGGATAGTGCCAAGCTACAGCCCGTCCCGCAGAGCGCTAGTACCTCGTGTGCCATCTGGTTTAGAGAAGGGCAGGGGCGCTCCACGACAGCAGGAAATTGCAGCTCTCCATCTTTCAAAAGTCGGTCGACCGGATTAGCATACCGCAGGCTAGGAGCGGGTCCTCCTCGGGGAGGAAGCCAGGCTCCTATCGGCAGGTCGTCAGGACGGGCACCTTTCCACGCAGGACCAATTACGCGGCTCTCTTCGTGGGATCTCGCCCTCCAGCATGACGTGAGCTGAAGGCGGCAAGCATAGGTACATCAAGCAGTTGCCCCCGTAGCTCAGATGGATAGAGCAGCAGTTTCCTAAACTGTTGGCCGCGTGTTCGAGTCACGCCGGGGGCATTTAGGGTGGTCGGGCGCGCCGCTCGTGAATCAAACTTTTGCTGGAATGACATGGCTACCACAGTTGAAGTCCAGAGTAGAGGGCAGTCTCACAGTGATCCGGTGCGGCCACCTTGGTATCAGCGGCACCGGCGTGTGCTCCTGGCCGTACTCGTCCTCGTGCTTGCGGGAATAGTCGTTGCCTGGTTTGTGCTGGCGAGTGGGAAGCGGAAGGAAGCATTCGCGGCGCGGAGCCTCAACCAGGCACGTGCGGCTGCTGAGGCGGGCAACCTGCCGCTGGCTTCGAGCGAGCTTCAGCGGCTGATTACCACGTATCGCGGGACTGATGCCGCGAGCGAAGCAGTGATTACGCTGAACCAGGTGCGAATGGTAAATGGCCAGAGTGAGCTCGCAGTTGTGGGCCTACGAGACTTCCTGGCCACCAAGCCGCCGTTGAAGTACCAGACTCCAGCATACGGGCTCCTCGGCGCGGCCTTGGAAAACGCTAAGCGTTGGGACGATGCGGCGAACGCGTACATGCAGGCATCCAATACAGCGGACATCGAATACCTCAAGGCCAAGTACCTGGTGGATGCAGGGCGCGCGTATCGCTCGGGGGGTAAGACGGCGGAAGCAGAACGCGCCTACCGTACCGTTCTCGAGAAGTATGCCGAGTCTCCCAGCTTCACCGAAGCGCAGGTACGGCTGGCCGAGATGACGCAAGGGAAGTTGTGAGCACCTGAATCCGGGAACGATCCGGCCTCAAGCCTTGCTTGGGGCCATTTTTCTGAGGATCAAATTACGTCGTATAAGATATGTTATGTTAACTGCGCCTGGGGAAAACTGTGGAGAAGTGTGGAGTTATCCCCTGCCGGATTTGTAAGTCGTTGACTTGTGGTGAGTTATAAAACGGGTTGGAGCAGAACTAAAAACCTTCCCACACGCCCCTAAACACCAGGCGACCCTGGCCCCGAAGCCAAACGTCCGCCGCGCGTGATCCTTCGATCCGACCCCGTACTGTCAGCTCGGGCCCTCCCCTGCTCCGAAACCGAACCGGGAATTTGGCCTCGCCGCGGGCAACCAGGGCCGCCGCCGCGGCAGCGGTTCCAGTCCCGCAGGCCAGCGTTTCCCCTTCCACTCCCCGCTCGAAAGTTCGGATGCGCCAGGGCTCATCAGTGCTACTGGACCTGCTGACGAAGTTCACGTTGGCCCCGACCGGTCCGGCGTTCGGATCGTTCCGCAAGAACCGCCCACGTCCCAGGACATCTACCCCCTCCACGTCCTCGACCCGAACGATCAGATGAGGTACGCCGACAGTCCCCAAATCGAGCCAACGCTCGCCCTGGGCCGGCGCGAGGCCCTTTGCCTGACAAGGCAGGTCGAACTCCGGCAAGCTGATCTCCGCCGAATCCTCGTCGGCAGAGGACGCCACTCTTACCACCCCGGCATCGGTGAACAAGGGAAATTCGCCACTCGGAACCAGCTCCAGATGTACTGAGAGCCGGCCGCTGCAGAGCGCAGCGTTCCCGCACATCGCTCCGTGAGACCCGTCCGAGTTCCAGTAGGACATGCGGACTCCTCCGGTCGCCGGTGTCACGATCACGAGTCCATCCGCGCCAACGCCGGTGCGCCGGTTACAAACGTCGCGGACCCGAGCCGCCGGCCACTGCTCAGGGGTGGTCGAGCGACCATCGAGTATCACGAAGTCATTCCCCGACCCGGTCATCTTATAGAAGAGGGTTCCTCTCACAGACGTCCCAGCATGGATTGCAGCCGGAGCCACCACACCATCCAGATCGCTTCCCGGACGATGCGCTTGTTCATCTTGCTCTGTCCCTCGACGCGATCGGTAAAGACAATGGGAATCTCCACCAACCTGAAACCCTTCTTCCAGGCCCGGAAGCTGATCTCGATCTGAAAGGCGTAGCCGTTGGAGCGCACCTTTTCGAAATCGATGGCCTCGAGGACTTCGCGCCGGAAGCACTTGAACCCACCGGTCGAGTCCGCCAGCGGCAAACCAGTGATCCAGCGGGCGTACTCGTTGGCTCCGATCGAGAGCAACAACCGTGAGATAGGCCAGTTGATGACATTCACACCGGTACGATATCGCGAGCCGATCACGAGATCGGCATCATTGATGGCACGCACAAAATCCCCCAGGAACCGGGGATCGTGGGAGAAGTCCGCGTCCATCTCGAAGATGAGGTCATAGCCACGATCGAGGGCCCACCGGAAGCCGGCCATGTAGGCCTTCCCCAGGCCCGACTTGCTGGGCCGATGCAGGACGTGCACCCGCGGAGTGGAGGCCGCCAGCTCGTCCGCGAGTTGGCCCGTTCCATCAGGCGAGTTGTCGTCCACCACCAGCACCTCGAGTCGAGGATCCTGGTGCAGAATGGCGGGCACTACGAGCGGCAGATTTGCTCGCTCGTTATAGGTGGGCACGACGACAAGCAGACGTTCAGCCACGGGAGCGAAGCGGCAGGATGAAGGCCACCAGCGTGCCAGTAACACCAGAGCCCAGGTGACAACAGTGATCGTCGTCGCGAGGCGCACGATCTCGGGCCGGTATCGCAACACCACCCGATGGTCACCGCTGTGTGTCAACGGCACGGCCATGAGTGCGTGGTTGGCCCGAACAATCGGAACAGTGGCTCCATCGATCTGGGCCTCCCACGAAGGATGATATGTCCGGCTGATGGTGAGTAGCGCTGGGCCGCTGACATGAACCCGGACCGACAAGGTATCCTCCCCATTCCCCTCGATGACCGCCGTTCCAGTGCCCCCGGCCTGGCCGACTGCCAGCACCGGCTGCTCCACGATTGTCGTCTTGGTCGGATCGAAAGTGGGTGACCAGAGCATCTCGATGCGGCGCGCCGAATCGGGTTCTACCAGCACGTCCGGCACGATGGCCGCGCCCGCCATGGCGTTGTCGTTGACGTAGACGGCTACCCGCTGATCTGCGCCCAGCAGCCGCAGGCCCGGCAAATCCACCTTCCCCGGCAGGAGTACGTAACGTGCCGCCAGCGCTCGAAGTGCTGCACTGCTCAGGAAGCTGGACCAGTATTGCTGCAGATCCTCCATGGAACTGATACTCTGGCGGACATCATAACGGGTCATGGCATTGTACCAACGAAGCTGGTTGCCATGATAGCCGAACACCTCGGGCACGCCGTACGTCGCGAGAAATCCCTCCGGATAGACGCCGCCCACGCTCAGCACCCGCTCTCCGGGGGAGAGACGCGCGCGGAGCGCTTGGATCCCTTCATCCGGCGGGAAAAAATCGTCGTAGCGCACGACCTGGATGTAGCGACTGTCCACTCGCAGAAGATCGATAGCTGTCACCGCGGTCAGTATCATGACCACGTGGACTGCGCTTAGTGTGCCTCGCCGCATCAGGAAGAGGGCGGTCCATGCCGCGCCACAGACGAGGGCCACAGTCAGCGCACCACCAATCAGTCGAGGGACGTTGGCCGCAAAGGCTCCAGCTCGATCAGCCGCCTCGGCGGTTCCGAAGAGCGCCCGCCACGCATCGTAAAATCCGGTGCCGCTCGCAAGCACCGCGACCGCCAGGATCAGCGCACCCAATGCGCCTACTGCCAGCCCGCCCGACATGACTCGGCGGGCCCGATCATCGGTCCCGGCCAGCACGCGATCGAGCAGAAGGGCCCCGAGGAGCGTGAGCGCCGCGACAGCAACAAAGGATGCCAAACTCGGAGCTCGGAAGTTTTTCACCCCCGGGACAATGGAGTAGAACACCCGAAAGAGAGGGGTGCCGGCACCGAGGGCGTAGACCAGCGAGACCAGCGCCATGGCGCCGAGCGCCCAACGTCGGCGATCTCCTCGCAAACCGGCAATGGCAGCGATCCCTAACACCAGAACGAGGGCTCCCCCGTATTCGGAGTTGTGCTTGAAGGGATTCTTTCCCCAGTACGTCTCCGACTGCACGTCAGTTCCTGAGAACTCCGGAACCAGGAACGAAAGTGCCTCCTCAGCATGCAGGGACCAGCTGGCGGAATACTCGTAGCCTCTGCCCGGCCCGGCCCGAGGCGAGTCTTCCCGCAGATAGCGATACATAGGCAAGAGCACGACCGCCGAGATGCCGAAGGCGGTGACCGCGGCAACCATGGCCCCGGCAAGTCTGTTGGCGAGTACTGCCCCACCCTCGTGCCGACGAGCCCAGAGCGCACCCAGGGCGTAGGCCGCGAGAGCGACGTAGGCGTAGTAGGCGAGTTGAGGATGGGCGACAACCATGAGGCCGGCTATCACGCCCAGCCACAGGAACCGAACCCATGAGTGGCGTTCGAGCGCTGTAATCAGGAGCCATATCGCTCCTGGAAAGAGAGCGATCACGTACATCTTCCCATCCTGCCCACCCCACACCAGGCTCACCAGGTTGGCCGAGAGGAGATAGGCTGACCCGGCGAACAGTGCTACATATCGCCGGACTCCGAGGGCGCGAGCGGCGAGATACATGAACACGCCGCCCAGGTACACGTGAAGGATGAGCTTCCACGCGAGGGCGCTGGTCAGCGGCAGGAGAAAATGCAGGATCGAAGCAGGATACAGGATGTCGCCACTGCCCGCCTCAATGGTGGGAACTCCTCCGAACAGGAAGGGATTCCAGAGAGGCAGCCGGCCCAGCGCGCGAATGTGCTCGACGAAGAACTTCCGAAACATGATGCCGGCCGCCACCGTGTCCTGGCCCAACAACATTTCTCCCGGCCCACTTACGAGATAGCTGCGGAAGACGAGCAGAGTGAGGAGGCCCATCACCACGAATGGCAGCCATCGGGGCATCCGGTCCAGCTCGGTAGTCTGCGGTTGTTCCACTCAGGCCTCTCGAACCGAGGGCGGGTTGGCGGCACGCCGGTGAATCAGGAACGGGAGAGCGGGTAGCACTTCAGTCACGGTAAGCAACAAGCGGCTGGCGATGGCCAGCGCCGCAGCGGGCTTTAGGCCGATCTGGCCGGACAGCATCAACAGAAACACCGATTCGCGTGGTCCCAAACCACCAGGAGCAAAGAGAGCTATGAAGCCCACGAGATACGAAGTTGTGAATACGCCGACCGCCTGAGGCAACGTCAGCACCACCTCGGGCAGCAGTCCGCGGGTCAGGAGGAGCAGGGCGAAGCCATAGCCGACCCACGCAAGCAGGTTTGCTCCAAACGCCAGCACCAGCATTGCGGGAGGAACCGCGCGGAGTCGTGGCAGCGAAGCCGGCAAGATTCGGCTCAGGCGGTCGAGCAGCGGCTGCGAGGCCAACACAGCGATTCCCGCCAGACACAGTGCCACGATAGCTCCGCCGATCGGAACCGCCTCGGGCCCGACGGTCTGGAAGGCATCCTGCGCCGTCAGGGCGACAGCCGTAGCTCCGCTCGCCATGGCCAACGCCTGGAGGACCAGCGCCCCCGCCACTGCGGCTGATGGATCGACGCCGGCTCTCTGCGCGAGCACTGCCGCACCGGCCACTGCCCAAACTTTCCCGGGGACATACTTCCCCAGGCTGGCGAGAAACCAGATCCGCATTGCCGCATAGAATTTCAACTTCTGCCCCATCCCAAGTACAACCCGCCGCCAGGCTTCGATGAGCACAGCGTACGATCCAAAAACTACCAGCACGCTGGCGCCAATCCACGGCGGAGATGGATGCCACTCGATCGGCTGGGTGCGGAGGCTCTGCCAGTTCACAACAACCGAGCGGATGGCCACGGCAACCAGCAGCGCGCCTGCGATGAACTGGAGGTAGCGCCAACCTCTACGCTGCGCCAATCGGTCCCACCAGTTGGACCCGCTCCTGAATCGTGTCGCCGGTCTCGTCTTCGAGCGCGATGCTCGTGGGGTGCCCCGCCCTGATCGTCAGTGTGACGTCGCCGCTCGCGGACACGTGTGCGGCTCTGACGGAGCGCCGGAACCGGCGCCACTCCACGATCTTCCTGGCCGAGGCGAAGTATGGACGATCGTCCGCCAGCTCCCGCAGCAGAGTGACGAACGCCGGTTCGGCGTCAGGGAATCCGAGTGCCTCGGTCAGATTGGGATGCCAGAGGCCGACCCAGGCTCCTTCCACCGCCTTACACTCCCGGGCGAGCTCCAGACCGTCATCGACCCACCGCTGCGCCTCCTCCACGCCGCTGTACTTGCTGAGCGCCCGATCCATCCACATCAGGGGAACCAGATCGAGCGGGAGAGACACTTCCCCGGCCGCGTCCCAGGCCGGTACCACATCAGCGACTCCGAGCCGGAATCCGTTGCGGTCCGCGAAGCCCCAGGTAGCATCGTACTCGAGACCCGCCTCCAGCATCGTCCGCTGGGTGGGTCCCGGCCGCATTCGCAGAAAGTGCTGGCGCACTCCCACGATTGGCCGGTCCGTCAGTCGCCCGAGTCGTCGCCGCTGGGCCGACATCCGGTCGGGATCGTTTCCGGTCGCGAAGCTTCCATGGAGGCCGACCTCATGGCCGGCATGAGTGATTGCGCTGAGGATCTCGCGGGTGGAGGACGCATCGGGGCGATAGGTCGAGTCTCCCGCCAGCAGCGAGCGTAGTGTCGGGTCAGCGCAGATGATGAACCACGTGGCCTGAATGCTGTGGTGTGCCTCTATCTGTAAGACCGAATGGACGGCCCGGCTGACTGGCTCATGTCCGATGCTCCGCCGGGCAGCGCGCGCTACCCGCCTGGTCATAGCCCACGCCCGCTTCCTTCCCAGCTCGAGCATCCGAAGCAGGGGGAACAGGGCCCACCATTCCACCACGTCGAGATCATGGGTTACCACCGCCGCCCAGCGATAGCCTTGGGGCCAGGGCAGGAGGAAGCGCACCGGGCGCCGCCCCGCCACCTCCAGCACGGCTTTCCGCAGCTCCATTGCGAGTCGGGATACCATCGGCTCACGACTCCGGCCCGCGGCCACCAGCGGATTCTCTGAAGCCGGCACCCTGCCATTCTTGTCTCGAAGCTTCGAGCGCTGCTCGACCGCACCGCCTGCCACTTCGGCGATGGCACGGAGAGTTGCGGTTCCCACGTGGATCGCTCCCTCACCTCGCTGCAGGCGGGCGGGAGCGAGGTCCGCAACGAGTTCACCCCTGCCCTGCTCCTCGGTCACGATCAGCCGTACCAGGTCGCAATCGGCAGAGTCAGCTACCAGCGAGCGGGATAGATCTATGAGAGTGTCCAGCCCAAACCGCTCCGATGCTCGAAGCCGCTCCCGGACACCATCGATCCGGATCACTGCCAGTCGCCTCCCGGCACGAGCTCTCGTACGGTACGGGCTGGCTGGCCCGCTACCACGTGCAGTGGCGGCACATCCTGCCCCACTACACTGTTGGCTCCTACCACCGAGCCACGGCCGATCCGGACTCCCGGCAGGATTACGCATCCTGCCCCTAGCCACGCATCATCCTCGATGATGATGGGACCCTGCGAGGTGGGCGCGAACGAACGAATTCTGGAGTTATTGGGGTGCGACGAAGTGACCAGGGTAACACGCGGAGCGATACTCACCCGATCACCGATGGTGAGGTTACCGCGATCCGCCAGCTCCTCTACGATGAGCAGGTCGTCCGCGATATAAACGTCTCGCCCGATAGAGAACCCACAGGACCGCAAAAGGCTCAGCCTCCACCCTGGGAAGAAGGCGTTCCGTGCCCACCGCTTGAGGATCTTCTTGCGAAGACGCCAGGCGAAGCTCACGACTTATCCCAGGTAGCGGTAGAGGCCAGCGCCGAGACGGGCGACCCGTGCCGGGAGGCGGGACCAGACGGCGCCCATGACAGCCATCGAGCCGCGATCCCGCGCTGCGACGTTGAGGCCGGCGGGTGCTGGCCAGTAATCATAGGCCAGCGGGAAAGCCTGTCCACCCCAGCGACGCTTGAACTCCACCAGCCCCTCCTGTTCCGGCGCGGCGCGGCCCATATCGAAGCTGCAGCCGGCTTTGATAGCGTCCTGAATAGCGGTCCAGAGCAGAAGGTGGTTCGGCCGCTGCTCGAGGTACCGAGGATCGGAAGCTCCGAACGCATAAATCCAGGATCGAGGCCCCTTCCACACCGTTATCGCGGCGGCGCGCGCACCCGTGCTGGTGAAAGCCAGGTAGACATCGGCCAGCCCCAATCCCTGCAACCAGCGACAGCCCTCGACGAAGAAGCGGCGCGGCGGAGACGGCAGCCCGTGTCCGTGCGCCGTGCGCTCTTCCAGCTCTGCCATTGTCAGCCAGTCGTCCGCCGTATCGCCGCGCCGCACCACCACACCCATTTTCTGGGCCTTCTTTACGCTCCGTTGAGTACTGCTCGGGTGCAATCGATCCCAGACTGCCGCCTCACCGCCGTCGGTGGACAACTCGTACGTGGCATAATGGGAGGTGCGTTGAAAGCCCGGGGCCGGCGGGTACTCGCCTCGAGATTTTATCTCGACCCGGCGTATCCGCCGCTCGATTGCCCGTTCGCGGACCTCGGCGCCCAGTGCCATGGCTGTGTCGATGTCCAGGGCGAGCGGACCGGCGGCGTAGCTGAAGGGGAGACTGACCAACCGCCGAGGGCCCAACAGTGCGGGAACCTCGGCCACAGCCACAAAGCCCTGGAGCGCACTGCCCCGACGGGCTGAATAGCACTCGATGGAGAAACGGTACGCGTCTCGAATGCATCGGACCCATTCGGGGAGATGATAGAAGGTGCCGTGCGCGATGGCGAAACTCCGCCAATCGGCAGGCGGCTCAGCGTCCCGGCTGATGGTCAGCGATGTCATCGTAGATCTGGAGAAAGCGACCGATCGTTGCCGTCGGTGAATAGGTGTGCAGTGCATGCTGCTTCCCGGCCTCGGTCAAGCGCTCCCGAAGCGGAGCGTCGCTCAGGAGGCGCTCGATCTGTCCGGCGAGATCATTCCAGTCTCCATCGCGTGCGATCAAGCCGGTCCGCTCGTGCTGAACCACCTCGGGAATGCCGCCGGCCGGTGTGGCGACCACCGCAGAGCCTGCGAGCAGCGCTTCGACCAGCGTGAGGCCCAGCCCCTCCGCGTTGCCTCTCGTGGGCAGGACAGTCACGGTACTCGCGCCATACTCGCCTGGCATTTGGGCCTGCGGGACGAACCCCGACCACGTGACCGTGGAGCCTATGCCGAGGTCGGCGGCCAATCTCTGAAGCGCACGCAGCGCGGGGCCGTTGCCCAAAACCTTCAGGGCACATTCGATCCCTCGCCTTCGCAGCTCGGCCACGGCACGCAGCAGCACATCGACACCCTTGCTGGCGACGAGATTCCCCGCATACAAAATCCGGGGAGGCTGGACTTTATTCCCATGCCTGCCCTGGAGAAAGGATTCGACGTCCAGCGGCATCGGCGTGACCCGCACCTCGCTCCGGAGTCCTGGCACGTTCTCCCCTATTTCCCGAGCCAGAAAATTAGAGACCGCCGTTACCTGGGCGGCCCGCCTCAACACCCTGCGTGCACTCTGGCGAAACAGGCGGCCCCGATGAAGCAGCCGGACGTCAGATCCGTGGCAGGTGACCAGGTAGGGTACTCCGGCCCGGCTGGCGAACCAACCACCCGGCAACCACCAGTGGGCATGAACGACGTCAGGCTCAAACGTCTTCACGGCCTGACGCACCGCGTTCGAGAAGCTGAGCAGAAAACCGGGAAAGGCCAGCGCGGCCCCGAGTGAAAGCAGGGTGGTCTGATGGAGATTGCCGGTGTAGGCGACCCGCTCGAATCGATCGGGCGCATAGCGAAACCGCCGCAACTCAACGCCGGCCGAGCTCTGCTCGAGGGGAGCTCCAGGCGCATGGGGCGCGATGACAGCGACCCGGTGCCCCTCAGCGGCAATGCCTTCCGCGATTCTGGCGACAAATGCGCCGGCCGGATCTCCGGGGAAACGAGGATAGTTGTGGGTGATCGTAAGGACTCTGAGCGGTCTAGCTGGCGAGGGCATCGCGATACCATCCCTCGCACAACTCAGCGACATGGTCCGGTGCCAGGCGCGCGCGCCATGCCTCTCCAACCAATCGACCCATAGCCAGCCGATCGGCATCGTGTTGCAGGTCCAGCACCGAGTCAGCCAACGCATCGGGTGACGGAAGCGAGAGGCGCCCAGCTCCGGACTCGGGAACCACGTCTACGGCCGCGCCTCCATCCCAGCAGGCCACGACGGGAACCCCGGAGATCAGTGCCTCCACTGCCGTCGATGCCACGCCGTCACCCCGAGCGGTATAGAGCATGACGTCAGCCCGCTCCAGGTACCCGCGCGTTTCCTCCGGCGTGGCGTCCCCAACGAAGCGAACCAGCGCGGTGATACCGAGCCGCTGCGTCAATCGCTCCAATGCGGAGCGCTCCGGTCCTTCACCAATGACCGTGAGGGGAAGATCGTGTCCGCAGGATGCCAGCACTGCGACCGTCTCCAGCGCGAGATCTACTCGCTTCGACGGAATCAGCCGTCCGATAATCACCCCTCCGCCGCCACCGCGGGTCCATGGGCGGGACCGCGAGTCGATGGGCATGGGGTGGATATGATCAGCGCCCACGAACCGTCCGGCTCCGGCCTGGACCCAACCTCCGACCACTCTCGAGATGGTGGTGACAACGGCAGCGCGCTGAAACAGCGGCCGAGCGAGAGATCGCGCCAGTCGGGATCGCTGGAGCAGCGACGCGTCGCTTCCGTGGACCGTCAGCACCAGCGGGATCCCCTCAGGAGTTGCGAGCCCGGCAGGCATCCACCAGTGAGCATGGAGCACGTCGGCTCCGGCGGCGACTTCCTGACGGGCGGCCGTCCGGAGCGCACGCCACAGCCGCGCAATGGCACTCCATCCAACCGGACTCCTCAGAGCAGCGGTAATACTGTCCCGAGTGGAGAGAGCGTTCTGAAAGGGGGCGAAGCGGACGCGGTGAATCGGAACGCCATCGAGCTCGGCCTCACCAGTGGCATCGCTGGGTGCCACTACTCGAACCGAGATCCCGCGTCGCATGAGGGCACCGGCAAGCGCGCCGACCGCGGCCCCGGAGAGGTCACCCGACCAGCGAGGATAGTTGTGGGTCAGGAAGACAACCCGGAGGTCAGTCCCTGGCGTCGGGCTTCTCCAGGCGCCCCAGCGCTCGGGCGATCTCCCGAGTCTCCTCCCGCATCCCGGCAATCATTTCGCCGAGAAATCCAAACCCGAACAGCACGAAACCACTGATCACCATCATCTCGACGAGATTGAGCAACGGCCGCAAGCCGATCTCGTAGCCGAAGCGAAGGACCAAGGCCACGATGCCGGCGAGAAAGCCGATGGTGAAGAGAACTCCGCCGGCCACCCCGAAGAACAGCATCGGTTTGCGGCCGAATCTGAGCTGAAACCAGACGGAGATCAGATCGAACAGGCCAACCGGGATGCGGCGCCAGTTGAACTTCGAGATGCCGGCTCGCCGAGGGTACAGCGGAATGGGTAAGGAGGTAAGCCGATAGCCGTCAGCGGCTGCGATGACCACCATGTACCGGTGCCAATCGGGTCGAAGCGGCACCCCCAGCATGACCTCGCGCCGATAGGCCTTGACCGAATTGAGATCGGTCACGCGGACACCAAAGAGCCAGCGGCACAGACCATTGTAGATGCTGGAGACAAAGGCCTTTTCGTACTTCCCCTGCTTGGTTCCCGTGACGATGTCGGCGCGGCCCTCGAGAATCGGAGCAACCAGGCTGGGAATGTCCTCGGGCAGGTATTGCAGGTCTGCGGGATAGAAGACGAAGACGTCTCCCCGGGCGACGTCGCCGGCGGAGCGGAGGGAGTCGGCGATGCCACGCTGGCGTCGGTGGGTGACGACCTGGAGAAAGGAGTGTTCCCGCTCCAGCTCCCGCAGCACCCGGTCGCTGCCATCGCGGGAGCCGTCGTTCACGACGATCACCTCGAACGAGAAACCGGCTGAGGTGAGCGACTGGGCGCAGCGCTGGATGAACTCGGGGAGATTGGCGGCCTCGTCCTTCGCCGGGACGAGCACGCTCACGTCCAGCGTCTCGACCGGAACAACCGTCATACCCGTTTCCGCATCCGTGCGGGGAGGATGCCGAGCTGATCGCGATACTTCGCGACCGTGCGGCGGGCGATCTGAATCCCCTGCTCCTGGAAGAGGTGAACGATCTGCTGGTCGGTAAGCGGCTTGGCGCTGTTCTCCTCAGCGACCATCTTCTCCAGCTTGGCGCGGATCGAGCGTGCGCTGGCGTCCTCTCCCGAGGCGGTGGAGAGGGCACTCGAGAAGAAGAACTTCAGCGGCAGAACTCCGCGCGGCGTCTGCACGAACTTCTCGTTCGTCACCCGGCTGACGGTGGACTCGTGCATGTTGATCACCTCCGCGACTTCGCGGAGCGTGAGCGGCTTGAGGTATTCGATCCCCTTTTCGAAGAAGTCACGCTGACGATCCACGATGAAGTTCATCACCTTGAGCATCGTCTGCCGCCGCTGCTCGATAGCCTGAATCATCCAATTGGCGCTGTTCATCTTGGAGGCGATGAATTCCCGGTTCTCAGGCGTCATCTTCTTCTTGTCGCGCGCGATCTCCTGATAGGACCGGCTTAGCCGAAGGCGGGGCATCCCGGTATCGTTGAGGAAGACGTGATACCGGTCGCCGATCTTTTCCACGATCAGGTCAGGAATGATGTACCCGGCGCTCTGCTGGGAATACCGGAGACCCGGTTTGGGATCGAGCCGGGAGAGCTGATCGGCCGCCGCCTGCACCGCCGCCGGCTCGACTCCGAAGCGCTTCGCCAGATCGTTCCAGCGGTGGGCAATCAGGTCAGGGAACGCTTCAGCCACGAGCCGGTAGCTGAGTGAGCTGGTATCGGCCAGCTCGACGAGCTGTATCAGCAGGCACTCCCGAAGATCTCGCGCTCCCGTTCCCGATGGATCCAGCCGCTGGATAATCTGGAGCATCTCTTCGGCTTCCTGCATGGTGTAGAGGGCCGGAGATCCGGAGACGGCAGCGGACGAGGATTCGGCGGCAGGGCCAGATGAATCAGTAGCGGACGTCGAGGAAACGTTGGACGGTACGATCTCAGACGCTGGGATACCAATCGCTGCCGGGGGCGCGTGCGATTGGGTGAGACCGGAGACAGGCAGGTCTCCAGTTTCCTCGTCGTCGTCGAAGTCAGGTTCGCCGTCCTCGGCACTGTCGGGCGCGAGATGGCCGCTCACCAGCAGGTTCACCGAATTGAGGATCTCCTCCAGACCGGCCGCGAGGTACCCCTCCTCATTGATGTTCCCGAGGAACTCTTCCGCCAGGAGCAGCTGGCGGGGTGTGAGGACCAGCATCTGCAGCTGTTCCCGGAGGTGATCGATCAAGTCCCGGGTTTCCACCGTCACCGGCTCGGTATACTCGAGCTGCTCGTACTGCTCGCGGGTACCACCTACTTCGAATCCGTTGAGCAGGATCTCTTCCCAGTCCACCTCGTCCTGCTTCTCTTTTTCTACCTTCTCCTGCTCCGCATCCTTTTGATCGGGCGCTTCTTCTTCCTCGGGCTCGAGCAGCTCCAGGAATGGGTTGGCCAGCAACTCCTGTTTGAGATGCTGCTGCAGGTCCATCATGGGCATGTACAGCATGTCCATGGCCTGGTAGAGCCGCGGGTTGACCCGAAGCTCCTGCCTGAGGCTGGTATGCTGGGAGAGTCCGGTTCTCATGCGACCGCCTCCAAACGAGTCCGCAGCCGAGCCGTCAGGGTCGGCCCGAGGTACAGCTGTGCGACCCGGTCGTCATAGACCAGATCACGGACACTGCCGGCAGCCTGCACTTTTCCTTCGAACATGATGTAGGCCCGATCCACGATATCGAGAGTTTGCTCTACGTTGTGATCCGTGATCAGTACGCCGATACCTCGGTGACGCAGACCAGCGACGATGGTTTGAATGTCGTGTACCGCGATAGGATCGACGCCGGCAAAAGGCTCATCCAACAGCATGAACTTCGGATCCGACACCAGCGCGCGGGTGATCTCGAGTCTCCGGCGCTCACCGCCGCTCAATGAATACGCCTTGTTTTTGCGCAGGTGTTTGATCGACAACTCATCCAGCATCTTGTCGAGCTGCCGGTAGCGCTCGTCCCGGCTGAGATGACGGGTCTCGAGAATGGCGAGAATATTCTCCTCGACGGTCATCCGGCGGAAGGTAGACGGCTCCTGCGCCAGGTAGCCGATGCCGTTCCGCGCCCGCTGATACATGGGAGCATCCGTCAGCTCGACCCCGTCCAGCCGCACGCGGCCTTCATCGGGCCTGATCAAGCCGGTAATAAGGTAGAAGGTCGTGGTCTTTCCCGCGCCATTGGGACCGAGCAGGCCAACGATCTCTCCCTGCTCGACCCTCACCGTGACTTGATCGACGACCTTGCGGCCTTTGAAGCTCTTGCTCAGGTCGAGCCCTTCGAGCAGGCTGCTCTTGGTTCTGCGCCGAACGAACGATTTGGCGCGCTGCGCTGCCCGCCGAGCCGCACCGAGTAGGGCTTCGTAAACCGTCTGCCGTTCTTCCTTGGTGGGTCCCCACCATGCTACCCGAGGCTGGATGGTCAGCCATTCGGAGCCGCTGGTGTCGAGAATCCAGCCTTCTGTCGCCAGCCGAGGCAGCACCGAATTTCTAAGGTGGTGACGCACATCGTCGCCCGATACTTCCTGGTCGGCATCGCCGGCCGGCTGGTAGCAGGCCAGATACGCTTCACGATAGCCGAACACCAGGTCGGAGAACGCAATGCTGTCCGAAGGGCCGGCCGCGCGCACGATGGCTGCCAGCGCGATGGGGACCGATGGATCGCGGTCGCCGAGAGCAGCAACCCACTCTGGTGCGCTCATCTGGTGCTCCGCGCCGCGGCAACGGTATCCGGCCGCTGTCGCAGGGAGTCGTTCTTGGCCGGCTCGGCTGCCTCCAGTTGAATTCCATCGACCTGGCCACGAATGTCGACCCGGTCGACACCGGCCTGCCCCGGCTTCATGGTCATGACGATGACGTCACCACGAGCGTAGTTGATGGACGGCCGCTCGGGATATTTGCTATTGGGATCCACGTGATACGATTGGGCAGCCTTCCGGGCAATGATGCGGTTGAGAGCTGCCTTGCTGGTTCCCGCCGAATCGTGTTGAACGAACTGGGCGACCACGGTATCGCCCCGCATCCAGTCTCGCTGCTTGCTGACCGAATCGATGGTTCCGCCGAGCCAGGCTTTGCCGAAGCCACGCACTTCCTTGAGCTTCTGCCCCGGGGTATCGAGCGCGAGTGAGTCCGCTCGCATGGCATAGGCAGGCGAGTTGGCATAGGGTCGAATGGAATCACCCCACGCGAGGGTCTGCTCCAGCTTCTTGTTGTTGATATCGAGCCCGATTGTGTCCGCCACCAGATCCCACTCCTTGCTGACGGCGTGACCCTTGCCCTTGGCCTCCACGTAGGTCAGATCCCTGTGGTCGAGCTTGAGGTCGAGCCGACGTCCCGAAATGTTGAAGCTGTCCCGTCCGAGACCCCGCATGACGGGTGTCCCGCCGATCAGAGTGCCATCGCTGCCCTTGCCGGTGTCCAGGCGGAGGGAGTCCCCCTGGCTGAAAAGTCACTGCGGTCGATAGTCACCTTCCCCCCGGCCCAGAGGCGATCGCTGCCCTTGAAGCGAACCCGGTCGGCGACAATGATGTACGGCTCGACCGGGCGGGACGCGGAGTCCGATGGAGCATACTGAATCCGGGGTCGGCCAGTGGAATACATCTCCAGCGTGTCCCGCACACCTTTGACGACGCGGAAGTAGTCCAGAGCGGGGCCGGTCAGCGTCGAGCCGGTTTTCAGGTTGTGGGTGTTGACCCGCCCGCGAGCGGCCCAGCGTTCGCCGGTCCGGAAGTAGGTGCCCCGGTCGGCATCCATCGTCAGGGTGGAGTCCCGGTACTTCACGTTGCCGATGAACTCCACCACACCGCCGCCATACGAGGCGACGCTGTCACTCTGCATCGTGACCTGAAGGCCGCGGCAACTCAGGCGAACGTTTCCACCGGCGAAATAGTTGGTTCCCTTCGAGGTCTCGACCACGCTTCCCTGGCGATCGACATTATTGATCTGAAAGACGCACTTGTCACTCTGGGCTTCCAGGCGTGGAGCGATGGCCAACAGAGCGCCCGTGATTGCCGAGATAGCGCAGATCCTGGTCATTGCCCTGGCAGCAGCATGCCGTTACCGGACACACCGCGAGGACGATCGGTCACCACGTTCTTGAACTCCGGATCGGAACGGAAACTGTTCCCCTCGAGATGTTCGGTACCTCGGTCGAAGGTGAAGTGCTTATCAGTAAGAATGGTGTTGGTCGTGTTGTCATAGCGGAGCGTCTGGGTAGCGAGCCTCCGCCCGTCCGGTGCCACCACCAGAACGTCGCCAGTGGCTTCCATAGAGCCATCCTGCCAGCGATAGGTGCCCCTTCTCGCGGTGAGGGTGGAGCTCTCGGCGCCCTTGATGTCGAAGAATGTCACTTTAACCTTGTGGAGCTCGGTCACCTGGGTCGCTTCGTAGAAAAACGCGGTGTCCGCCTCGACCCGGCTACGCCGAATCCCCTCCGCGGTCACATAATGCGAAAACCCTTCGAGCACCTGATCGGCAGTGTCCGAGGACTGTACCGTGGTGGTGGGCCGAACACCCGCCTCTTCACACCCAGTGGCGGTCCACATCACAAGGGACGAGACACCGGCGAGCACGAGTCGGAACACTGGTCGAAAGCGGGTGAGCGTCATTGGTCCACGTTCACCGTGCCAGAGGTCTGCCCGGCAAAGTAGCGCTCCAGAATGTCGGCCCAGTCTCCCCTGCCCCGCAGCAGCGCCTCCACCACTTCTCTGACTGCGCCGTGTCCGCCAGCGGCGCGCGTAACATACGATGCGACTGCCTTGACCTCGGGAACCGCATTGGCAACCGCGATGGGCAGGCCGACACGCCGGAGCACAGGGAGGTCTGCCAGATCGTCTCCCACAAAAGCAACCTCGTCCCAATCGAGGCCCCGCCGCTTCAGCAGCTCCGCAAAGACTGCCTCTTTTCGAGGGCCCGGAACCTGAAGCAGCTCTTCCACTCTCAGCTCAGCTGCCCGCAGCGCCGTAGACTCAGAGCTCCGGCCCGAGAGCCATACGACCGGAAGGCCCGCGCTCCGAAGGAGGATCAGCCCCAGCCCATCCTGAATGTCGAACCGTTTGAGCTCCACCCGCTCGCCGGCGACAGGACCTATGAAGACACCGTTGTCGGTCAAGACGCCATCGACGTCGAGCCCCAGCAGGCGTACTCGGCGCGCCGCCTCGGCAGCGATGGAGCTCATACCCGCGCTCTACCCCAGATCTCGAGCGTCTGACCCACCAACTCGGCGAGACGGTCGAGGGGCCACTGGGTGGCGGAGTCGCTGAGCGCATGCGCGGGATCGGGATGGGTCTCGAGAAAGAACCCGTCCGCACCCGCAGCCGCCGCGGCCGCCAGCAGTGGTGGGATGAACTCACGCTGACCGCCACTGCTTCCGTCTTCACCTCGCCCCGGCTGTTGCACGGCATGGGTCGCGTCGAAGATGACGGCTGCTCCCGTGACCTGACGCAAACGGGAGAAGTTCCGCATATCTACGACCAGGTCGCCGTAGCCGAAAAAGGTTCCTCGCTCAGTTACCGCAAGCTCGGATGTCCCGGCGCTCCGCACCTTCTCTATGGCGCCCGCCATGCCTTCGGCCGGCATCCACTGGCCTTTCTTGACGTTCACCGGCTTCCCAGTCTGGCCGGCCGCGATCAGGAGATCGGTCTGGCGGCAGAGAAAGGCGGGAATCTGAAGAACGTCTACCACCTGTGCCACCGGCCCGGCTTGTTGCGCCTCGTGAATGTCGGTGAGCACCGGGAGTCCGCTCCGCTCGCGCGCCCGCTCCAGCGCTCTCAAGCCTTCGTCCATTCCGGGGCCCCTGCCCGCCGCAAGCCTCGAGCGATTCGCCTTGTCGAAGCTGGCCTTGAGACAGATCGGAATCCCCAGATCGTGCTCGATGCGCGCCAGCACGTCTGCCACTCTGGTCAGAACGTCACCGGGCTCGATGACGCACGGTCCGGCGATCAGAAATGGCGTTCGGCTGAAGGACCAACCCATTAACGCGAGCTCTCGGCCAACTCCTCAGCGGCCGCACGGGCCGGCGCCCCGGCGCGACGGCGCATGGCCGCCGCGATGAATCCTGCGAAGAGCGGGTGGGGACGGGTTGGCCGCGACTTCAGCTCGGGATGGAACTGGCACCCGATGAACCAGGCATGGTCCGGCAGCTCAATGACCTCGACCAGACCGCCGTCAGGTGATTGGCCAGACAGTCTGAGGCCGTACTCTGCGAGCACATCCCGGTAGGCGTTGCTGACCTCCCAGCGATGGCGGTGACGCTCACTGATTTCGGTGGTGCCATACGTCTGAGCCACACGCGACCCGGGCCGAAGCCGCGCGGTGTAGGCACCCAATCGCATGGTACCGCCCAGGTCGGACACATCACGCTGGGATTGCATCAGCGAGATGACCGGAGTCTCACAGTTGGGCTCGAATTCGGTGCTGTTGGTGTCGGGCAGATGGCAGACGTTGCGGGCGAACTCGATGATCGCGACTTGCAGTCCGAGGCAGATACCGAAGAATGGCAAGTCGTTTTCCCGGGCCCACCGGATCGCCTCGGCCATGCCGCCGATGCCGCGTTCGCCGAAGCCACCAGGAATGAGGAGACCGTCACACCCGCTGAGCAGGCGCTTCGCAGCTGCTTGATCGGTGAACTGATCACTCGCAAGCCACTCGATCTCGACCTGCGCCTCGCTCGGGATTCCACCATGGATCAGAGCTTCTTGCACCGATTTATAGGCATCATGCAGATCGGTGTACTTCCCGACCACGGCGATCCGCACCCGGCGGTTGGGGTGCAGAATACGCTCGGTGATCGTCTTCCACTCCTGCAGATCCGGCTCTTTCGTCTCCAACCGGAGCCGCTGGCAGACCTCGCGATCGAGTCCCTGCTCGAAGAAGCGCACTGGGATCTCGTAGATCGACTTCACATCGGGACTCTCGATCACGCAGCCGAAGTCCACGTTGCAGAAGAGGGCGATCTTCCGTTTGATCTCCGCCGCAAGCGGCTGCTCACTGCGGCAGATCAAAATGTCCGGCTGAATTCCGATCTGCATCAGGTCCCGAACCGAGTGCTGGGTCGGCTTGGTCTTGAGCTCGCCCGCGGCGGCGATATACGGGACCAGCGTGAGATGGATGAAGAGGGCGTTGTCGCGACCGACCTCCTGCCGGAACTGCCGGATGGCCTCGAGGAACGGCAGTGATTCGATGTCGCCGACCGTACCGCCAATTTCCGTGATCACCACATCATGACCGGGTGCGGTGCGGCGGATCGCGTTCTTGATCTCGTCCGTGATGTGAGGGATCACCTGCACTGTCGAACCCAGGTACTCCCCACGCCGTTCCTTGTTGATCACCGTCTGGTAAATCAGACCGGTGGTGATGTTGTTCTGGCGGGACAGCGATCGATCGATGAACCGCTCGTAATGCCCGAGGTCCAGATCGGTTTCGGCACCGTCATCGGTGACGAAGACCTCACCATGCTGGAAGGGTGACATCGTCCCCGGATCAACGTTGATGTAGGGATCGAACTTCTGCATCGTGACACTGAGGCCGCGCTCCACCAGCAGCCTGCCTAGTGAAGCGGCGGCGATGCCCTTGCCTAGAGAGGACACGACGCCGCCGGTCACGAAGATGTATTTGGTTGTCTTGGTACCCGCCGTCATTGAACCTGCCCTTGTAAGGCGTACCAGTGAACTTCTGCCCGTCGAAGATCGTCCGCGGTATCCACACCTGGCTGCTCCTGCGCACTCAGCCGAGCCACGCCGATGGTCAGCCCGTAGTGCAACGCCCGGAGTTGCTCCAGCCGTTCAGCTTTTTCCGCCGGCGTCGGTGGACAACTCACCCATCGCTCCAGCGCAGCTCGCGTGCAGGCGTAGATGCCGACGTGCTGCCAGTAAAGATCCGTCGCGGGATCATCGGCGTCCCGCCTATGCGGGATCAGCGCCCTCGAAAAGTAAAGAGCGCGTCCCTTTGCATCGGTCACGACTTTCACGCGGGCCGGGTCACTCGCCAGCGACAGCTCGAGCGGTCCGGCCGCGGTGCCGATCTCATCTCCCTGCTTTATCCGTTCCAGCGCGCCTGCTAACGCCTCCCGGGAGAGGAACGGTTCGTCGCCCTGGATATTCACGATGACGTCATACGCGGCGAACTCTGGCCGGCCAGCTACTTCTGCGACGCGCTCGGTTCCAGTCTGGTGCGAGCCCTTCGTCAGAACCGGTCTCACCCCGGTCTGCTCCCGAACGACTTGGGCCACCTCGTCAGAGTCGGTAGCAACCACCAGGTCGTCCACGCCTCCCAGCTTCACCACGCGCTCAACGAGTCGGGTGATGAGCGGCTTTTTTGCCAGAAGCTGGAGGGGTTTGCGGGGAAGGCGGGTGGAGCCGAGACGAGCCGGAATGACGCCCAGGACTGGCATCACCGAAGCTAACAGAGTGGGGGCTCCGAGTCAAAAGTTGTGCCGTCGGCGCGGCGCCCTAGAGCACGTGAGCTATTGGCTTACACGTCAAAGAGTTATACAGCCACCGAGGCACTGGGCCGCGAGCCGACTCGCGCCAGAGAGAGGAAGTTGGCAAGGAGGCGTTTTCCTTCCTTGGTAGCCACCGATTCGGGGTGAAACTGGACTCCAAAGATTGGCAAGCGTCGGTGACAGAGGGCCATGATCTCGGCCCCGGGCTCCCGGTCGCTCGACCAGGCGGTGATCTCCAGTTCCCTCGGCAGTGACTCGGGCGAGACCACTAGCGAGTGGTACCGCATCACCTGGACCGGCGACGGAATCCCCTCGAACAGCGGGTGGGCCGTGTGTGCGACCAGAGTTGTCTTGCCGTGCATCAGCCGGTCGGCCCTGACGACCCTCCCTCCAAATGCTTCGCCAATCGCCTGATGCCCCAGGCAGACGCCGAGCACGGGCACATGACCCGCTGCGGCGCGAATAAGTGGGACTGAGATGCCGGCTTCATTCGGGGTGCATGGTCCGGGAGAGATGACAATGGCATCCGGCTCGAGCGCGAGTGCCTCCTCCGGTGAGATGGCATCGTTTCGATAAACGACCGGATCGGTGCCGAGCTCTCCGGCGTACTGCACCAGGTTGTAGGTGAAGCTGTCGTAGTTGTCGATGACGAGGAGCATGCCGTACTCTAGCGTCGGCGGAGCGAGTCCGCCATGCGCCTTCCCGCGCGCTCGATCGAGTCCAACTTCGGCTGGTGCGCTCGAACCAGCGAATCCGCCCGCCGTTCGGCAGCGTCAGTGATCGAGTCGATTCTAGCCTCGGTGGCGTCATCGATCGAATCGGCTTGCTGCGCGCGCAGTTCGGCCAACGAGTCGGCTTTCTCTGAGTTGGGGCCCGAATCGGTCAGCTCTCGGATAGCCTCTCGCGGCATGAGCAGAGGAAACGTCTCGTGCCCCCTGGTGAAGCTCACGTTTCCAATGGCCGCGAGATCTCGGCCACCCGTGTCGGCGGCGGCGGCACAACGAATGGTGGTCTTCTCATCGATTTTCTCGAAACTCTCAGCGACGAGGATGCAGTGCTGCATACGGGCTGGGTTCACGCTATCGGCGAGCCGAACCAGAAGGTTCACGCTCTTCACCGTGTGAGGAGCGCTGCGATAGATCTTGATCCGGTGGATGGTGCCGAGCTTCTGGCCGTCGAGCTTGAACGGGACGAAGGCAACCGGCAGCGTGATGGGGCCGGTACCTTGAGCCACCGAAGTAACGCCGCTGACGCCGCGCCGCACCAGGGTGATCCCGATCATCCCAACCGCGAAGATGGCCAGGGCTCCGAGCGCTATCCGTATCCAGTAGTTTCGCATGACCTCCGCCTAACCCTATCCGGGTGATATGTTTCGCTGCGTGACGTGCTCCCTACCTCAAAAGTTTCATATCCCAGGATGACTCCAGTCATCGACGTAGACGGGCTGGAAAAGCTCTATGGCGACTTCCCAGCCGTCCAGGGGCTGTCCTTCCAAGTGGGACCGGGCGAGGTGCTGGGGTTGGTTGGCCCCAATGGGGCCGGCAAGACCACCACCATCCGGAGCATCGCCGGAATCATCATTCCGACGAATGGCCGGATTCGAGTCGCCGGACATGATTTAGCCTCGGATCCGGTGGCGGCCAAGGCCGCCCTCGCCTTCATTCCCGACGAGCCCCACCTCTTCGAGTATCTGACGGTCGAAGAACACCTGCGCTTTGTCGGCCGGATGTACGGTGTACCCGACGTCGGCGCCAGGATCCCCGACTTGCTGGCAGAGCTCGACCTCTCCGAGAGGCGCAACGCACTACCTGGTGAGCTGTCGCGAGGGATGAAGCAAAAACTCGCCATCGCCTGCGGTCTGCTCCACGATCCCCGGGCCCTCCTCCTGGATGAGCCACTGACCGGATTGGATCCGGTCGGCATCCGGCGAATGAAAGCTACGATCATGCGCCGCGCGGCGGGCGGCTCAGCGGTGATTCTGAGCTCTCACCTGCTCCACCTGGTAGAGGAGATCTGCACCCGACTGCTGATCATGCGGGGAGGCAAGGCCGTGGCGTTCGGCACGATTCACGAGATTGTGGCGGGCCGGCCTGACCTTCAGACACAGAGTCTGGAAGATGTCTTCCTCGCGCTTATCGGGCAGGAAGAGACGGCCTGAGATGATCAGGGTCTTCGGGTACCTTGCCTGGCGCTCGGCCAGCAATCGCATTGCCCGGCAGCTGCGGCACCTCCGAAGCCCGCGTTACTTCGTCGCCATGGTACTCGGCGCAGGCTATCTGTGGTTCATGCTGGTGGGCCAGCGGACCGGCTCGGTTGCGGGAGATGCGCCTGACCCCAGGTGGCTGGAATTAATCGGGGCGGTGTTGTTGCTCGGCGCTGTCGCCTGGGGCTGGGTCTTTGGGGTTGAGCGGCGGGTGCTCGCATTCACTCCAGCCGAAGTCACCTTCCTGTTTGCGGGCCCAGTCTCCCGCCGGGGCCTTATCCAGTTCAAGCTGCTTCACAGCCAACTCCTCATTCTGCTTAATGCACTCCTGTGGACCCTGATATTGTCGCGGGAGCGTTTTGGTGTCTCACCGTGGCTCCGAGTGGTTTCGATCTGGGTGTTGCTCACCACTCTTTCACTGCATCGCCTGGGCGCATCGTTCGTCCGGACCAGTCTGGCTGAGCACGGCCGGCTGGGACTGCGGCACCGAGTAGTCTCACTCACGGTTCTCGGCGCCGTGCTGATCGCGCTGACATGGAGCATCATCAGTGCGTTACCAGACGTCACGGCAGCTGCTGATGCTCAGCGCGGTGCTGGACGAATTATCAGCGCCATCGTCGATGCAGCGGACCGGCCGCTACCCGCCGCCATCACCTATCCCTTCCGGATCATGATCCGCCCGCTCGCAGCGCACCAGCTGAGCGATTGGCTCCAGGCGCTTTGGCCTGCGCTCTTTCTGCTGCTCCTCCACTACGTCTGGGTCCTGCGGTCTGACACCGCGTTCGAGGAAGCGGCAGCGGAGTATTCCGCGCGCCGGGCCCGCCAGCTCTCCAATCGACGAGCGGGACGAGCGGCGGGACTTCCCATCCCGGTGCGGGCGACGCCTGCCCTCCTCAGCCTGGCGCCGAGCGGTTGGCCTGCGGGTGCAATCCTGTGGAAGAATCTGGTCGGCGTGACCCGAACACGCCGGGTGAGAAACACCGCCATGGCATTGACCGCTGCTGGCGCTCTGGTGGCGCTTCTCTCGTTCGAGCCGGGAGGTACAGTCGCGGATATTCCTGGATGGCTGGCTGCATCCTGGGGCGGTCTCACCATCCTGGTCGGCCCGCAATGGGTGCGCAATGATCTTCGAGGTGATCTGCTGAAGCTGGACCTGCTTCGGAGCTATCCGATCCCGGGTTGGACGATCGTGGCCGCTGAGGTGAGCGCTTCGACCGTCGTGCTGACGATCATCCAGCTGGGCATTCTCCTGATCAGCTACCTCGCTTTTCTGGGCAACCGAACGATGACTCCATCGCTGGAAGAACGGTCGCTGCTGATTCTCCTCGCGGTGGTGTATCTCCCGGCGATCAACTTTCTGGGTCTGCTGATCCAGAATGCAGGAGCCTTGCTCTACCCCGCCTGGGTGCATCTCGGCGCCGCGCGGCTAGCCGGGGTCGAGGCACTGGGCCAGAATCTCCTGATGATGGTGACTTCGGTGACGCTGCTCGCCCTGACGCTGGTGGTCCCGGCTGCCATTGGGGGCGGCGCCTATCTGCTTCTCCATCCGAGCATCGGAATGTGGGGCGCCGTTCCAGCCACAGTGCTGGCGCTCGGCGCGATGGGGTTCGAGGCAGCTCTGATGATCGAATGGCTGGGACGGATTTTCGAGAGGACCGACTCAGCGGCTGCCGGGATTACTGCATAGCCTGAGGTCCGAGCGTCAGGTTCACCACGAAGGCAGGAAGACACGAAGGGCACGAAGGCTCAGCCGTTTAAGACGCGTCGAACGCCATCTCTCATGAGTTCCACATTAAAGTTAAGGAGAAGGCCTAGCCAGATGTCCTGCAATCGCAGGTAGGTCAGGAGTTGGGCTCGGTGAACTGACACAAGCCTCTGGACACTTTTAACTTCGACGATAATCGCTTTTTCAACCAGTAGGTCCAGCTTTATGTGACAGCCGAGCGAACGTCCCTTGTACTTGACCGGCACACCGACCTGCCGTTCGACACCGATACCCCTCAACCACAATTCCCTGCAGAGCGCGAGCTCATTGACCGATTCGATGAGTCCTGGTCCTATGAGACGGTGCACTTCGATGGCAGAACCTATAATCGCGTGCGACAGATCCAATCCGAGACGCTTCGTGGCCTTCGTGCGCTTCGTGTCTTCCGGTTTGAATGTCACGACGAACTCTCGACCACTATCACCAGACTCGCCTAACCAATTGTGCGGCACGCGGTCTAATTTCGCGCCGGATCCTACTACGCTCGCGGGTGGAACTGCTTGTGGACCGAGCGGAGATATTCCCGATCAACATGAGTGTAGATCTGAGTGGTAGAGAGGTCGGCGTGGCCCAGCATCTCCTGCACTGCCCGGAGATCGGCGCCTCCCTCGAGCAGATGGGTTGCGAAGCTGTGTCGGAGCGTATGAGGAGAAACCTGCTTGGTGATGCCGGCCCGCTCGGTCGCACGCTTCACGATGCCCCACGCTCCCACCCGCGACAGCGGCTCGCCCCGTGCGTTCAGCAACACGCGATTCCGGCTCTTCCCCCGGTCGAGATCCGGGCGAATCGTGTGTAAGTAGACCGAAACGGCGCCGATGACGGTGCGACCCAATGGTACCAGGCGCTCCTTCCCTCCCTTTCCGTAGATTCGTACCAGATTGTCCGTCAGAATCAGATCCGTGATGGCCAGGCCGCACAACTCTGAGACCCGGAGTCCGGCCCCGTACGCCAGCTCGAGCAGCGCCCGGTCTCGCCATGCCAGCGGCTGATCGATGTGGGTCGCCGCGAGCAAGGCCTCCACCTCACTCACGCTTAGCGTGTCCGGCAGCACCCGGCCGCGTCGCGGGGTCTCCAGACGATCGCTGGGGTCGTCCGCTACTCTGCCTTCTCCCAGCAGAAAACCGTAGTAGGTGCGGATGGCCGAGACACCCCGCCGGATCGAAGCCGGGCTCAGTCCCAGATCCTTAAGCAGGTAGACGAAGTCACGCAGCAACTGCCGGGTGAGCTGGGCCGGATCGCGCACGCCGCGCGAGGTGGCGAACTCACCCAGCCTTCGGAGGTCGCGCAGGTAGGACTCGACCGTGTTGGCACTGTGTCCTGCCTCGAGCGCGAGATAATCACGAAACCCCTCCAGCCAGAAGTCGCGATCGATCTGAGAACGCAGTGCGCTGAGCTTCACGAAACTCCCCGGGCCTGCAGCCTCCGGCGAATCTCCTCCAGGTCGTTTCTCCGAATCCCCAGCAGCTCGCCAGCCAGGCGCATCAGACGTTCCTCGTGGCTTCCGATCGCTCCGTCACTGAAGGCAACGGTCCACATTCGCTCCACCAGCGCGAGCCGCTCGTCCTGGCCGAATCGCTGGCGCAAGCGCCCGGCATAGCCGGCGAAACGGGTCTTCCGGGCGCTCTCCGGCTCCGGTACCGGCGGCGCCTCCGACGAGAGCCCCCAACGGTCTCGCAGGTGTGCCGCAACCAGATCTCGATCCTCCGGCGTGAGTGCCTGATCCGCGTACGCCAGCTCCAGCACCAGCACCGCCGCGGCTTGCCGGGCCGAACCCTCGGCGATCTCCGAGCCCGCCAGAAATGACGGAGCCGCCGGATCGAGCGCGTCCTTTGTGGCTTCCCAAATTCGCTCTTGCCGCCGGCGCCGGCGCTTCAGCAGGTACCAGGCAGCCGCAACGATACCAAGAATCACCGCGACGATTGCGAGTGTTCGATTCACGCCCACGATGATTCGGTTGATGCGCTCCCACTCGGTCCCGACTACCGAGCCGAGCAGAGTGATCCCACCATACCAAATGGCTGAGGCGATGCCCATTGGAATCAGCGTCCGGGCCGGACTCAGGTTGACCAGGCCAGCGAACGGGGGAACCACGGCGCGGATTCCCGGAAGAAACCGGCTCACGAATATCCCTGCGACGCCAAAGCGGAGATACTCCCGTTCGATCACGGCGAGCGATCGGGGCGCCAGCAACCTGCGTCCAATGGAGGTGGCGAAGAGCCGGCGTCCGTAGCGGCGAGCCACGAGATACACGGCGGTTGCCCCCGCAAGGTTGGCCAGCCAGGTCACGCTGAAAACACCGAGCGGTGTAGTAAGGCCGCGATTGGAAAGGAAAGCGCCGAGCGCCACGGCGGCATCGGAAGGAACCGGCGGAATCACATTCTCGATCGCCGCGAGCAACGCGAGCACGGTGTAGATGGCGGCAGGCGGGAGCTGGGACACCCACGCCAGCAGGGACTCGATCAGCGCGCCTCCAGGGTGGCGACCGCGATGACCGCGATCCCCTCACCCCGGCCGATGAATCCCATTCCCTCGTTCGTTTTGGCTTTGAGACTCACGCTGCCCGGTTGGGCACCGAGCCGGCGGGCCAGCGTGTCTGCCATCGCACCGAGATGGGGCGCCAGTTTGGGCTGTTCAGTGATGATGGTGAGATCGGCTTGTGCCAGGGCGTAGCCTCGTCCTCGCACGAGCTCGTGAGCGGTACGCAGAAGCTCCATGGAATCGGCATCTTTCCATTGTGGATCGGTGTCGGGAAAGAGCTGGCCAACGTCACCGGCTGCCGCCGCACCCAGGATCGCATCGGTGAGTGCGTGCGCCACGGCATCTGCATCCGAATGTCCGGCGAGTCCCCGGGAATGGGGGATGGTCACACCGCCCAGCACCAGCGGACGACCCTCGACGAAACGGTGCGAGTCGTAGCCGATGCCGACGCGGATCATGCAGCCACGGAGGCGGGCTCTTCGATGATGGAGTAATCCTGCCGGCGGCGCCGAACTTCGTAGCCGGCATCCCGGATCGACCGCTCCATCTCGTCAATGGTGGCGCGGTGGGTGGTACCGGCCGATGACACGACGTTCTCCTCCATCATGAGGCTACCGAAGTCATTCGCGCCGAAGCGAAGGGCCACCTGGCCAACTTTGAGACCCATCGTCACCCACGAGGACTGGAGGTTGGGGACGTTGTCGCAGATGATCCGTCCCATTGCCAGCGTGCGGAGATAACTGACGGCATCGGTCTTGACCTGATCCGCCATCCCGGTCCCCTCAGGCTGGAGCGGCCAGCAGATGAAGGCGGTGAACCCGCCGGTCCTGGCCTGCAGCTCCCGCACGCGGAACAGGTGCTCGATCCGGTCAGCATCGCTTTCGCCCAGACCGTACATCATCGTGACGGATGTCTTCATGCCTTGCCGGTGCGCCTCTTCCTGGACACCGAGCCACTCCTCGGTCTGCGCCTTCTTTCTGGCCACGCGCTGCCGCACCTCGTCCACCAGGATCTCGCCGCCGCCGCCGGGAATGCTATCGAGGCCAGCGGCGCGGAGCTCTCGTACGACTTCAGCTATGGAAAGCCCGAAGCGTTCGCTGAAAAAAACGATTTCGGATGGAGAGAAGCCATGGATGTGGATCGGGTGATGCTGCTTGATGTAGCGCATCAGCTCGAGGTACCACTCGAACGGGATGTAGGGATTGTGCCCGCCCTGCAGCAGGATCTGAACGCCCCCGATCGCCTTGCACTCATCGATCTTGGCGCCGATCTGCTCGAAGCTGAGCACGTAGCCTTCATTGTGCTTGGGCCGTCGGTAGAAGGCGCAGAATTTACAGTCTGCCACGCAGACGTTGGTGTAGTTGATATTCCGATCGATGATGTAGGTGACCACGTTCTCGGGATGTTGGCGCCACCGCTCGGCGTCGGCGAGCTGCCCCAGCTCGAGCAGCGAGCCCCTCTGGTACAGCTCCAGGTATTCCGAGAACTCACTCGAAGTGCGGTCTATTACGCTCATAATGCCAACTGGTTACGGTTGTGATCTCGAGCGGTCAGCATCCCTACGCAGCCGAAATGAACGACAATGATCCGTCCGGAACCAGATCGTCCTGGGCCAGACGCCGGAAGAAATCCGTCAGACCGGCGAGGTGCCGGTACGACAGTGCGTAGTCGAGATCGCCCAGGTAGGCGCGGCAGACAACCTCGTCCACGCCGGTGTTGGACGCGGCAGCCCGCGCGAGCTCATCCAGATGATTCAGGCCCCAGGCGCGGGATTCCAGCAGGCGCTGGTGAATGGCATGAACCGCGGTCTGGCCGGCATCACGGCGGGCGGCCCATACCGCAAAGACAAACGGCAATCCGGTCCACGCCTTCCACTCGGCGCCCAGGTCGATGCGCAC
This sequence comes from uncultured Gemmatimonadales bacterium, assembly GCA_963751925.1. Classification (GTDB taxonomy): domain Bacteria; phylum Gemmatimonadota; class Gemmatimonadetes; order Gemmatimonadales; family GWC2-71-9; genus CAVVWJ01. The sequence goes on from CAVVWJ010000002.1 coordinate 593,482, forward strand.
TGGATAGAGTGACTGCGCTGTAAGGAGCAGCGCCGCGTCTCCGATGACCAGCACCGCATCGTGAGGAAATCCCGCCAGGGCACTCAAATCTCCGGCCTCCGCCCGCACCGTCGCGAACCGGGGCCGAATTCCCCACCGGTGGCGGCAAAGCAGCTCGAGCAACAGCGCCGACGTGCGGGAGGAGGCCGTCAGCAACACGGTGCCGCTGCCCAGCTCCTCTACCGGTTTTCGGGAGAACAGCGCAACGCTGTGTACCGGCCCGTCGCTGGTGATTGCGATGTCCGGCAGTAAATGGTAGGTCGCGGCGCTCCGGGCATACTCCACAGCCGAGACCACACTCACGTGTAGCTCCCCGGCGGCCAGAAGGTCATTCAGCTCGGAAGCGGTTCCGGAGACCAGCTCCGCGGGCATGGACACGATGCCGCGGTCCACCGCACCGTAGATGGGATAACAGTTGATCCACGGTATCCGCCCGAGCCTCATGCCGCGTGGACCACGGGCAGCGCGTTGACCCGCCGGTAGGACGGCTCGGGCGGGGGTTCGTCAAAGTTGTCGCGGACTATCTGATACAGGCTGTCCCGCTCCACCGGGACCTTTCCCGCTCCTCGAATCAGCCGGACCAGCTCGGTGTACGGCATGTGCATGTCGGTATGCGCGCCGGCCTCATGGTAAATGCGCTCGTATACCACCGTCCCCTCGACATCATCGCAGCCGAAGCTCAGTGCGATCTGCGACAGGAATGGTGTCACCATAGGCCAGTGAGTCTTGACGTGCGGAACGTTGTCCAGGAACAGGCGCCCCACCGCGATATTCTTGAGATCTTCAAACCCGGTCGTTGCGGTCCCGACCCTACCCATCTCCTCACCCAGCTCGTTGTGATCCGGGTGATAGGCGAGTGGGATGTAGGTCAGAAATCCACCGCTGCTATCCTGCAGCTCACGGAGCATGGTGAGATGCTCGATTCGGTCGGCTGCGGTCTCCACGTGTCCGTAGAGCATGGTGCAGTTGGTCGGAATCCCGAGCTCGTGAGCCGTCCGGTGCACCCGAAGCCATTCCTGGCCGGTAAGCTTCCGCTCGGCAATGGTCGCTCTCACGGCTGTGCTGAAGACTTCGGCGCCCCCACCAGGAAGACTGGTGAGCCCAGCTTCCTTCATGGCAAGGAGAACTTCGCGTTCGGAGACCTTCTCGATCCGGGCGAGGTGGGCGATCTCGACCGCTGTCAGCGCCTTTATGTGCACGCCCGGGTGGCGTTCCTTGAGGCCCCGAATCATGTCGGTGTAGTAACTCAGCCGGAGCTTGGGGTGAAGCCCACCGACGATGTGGAACTCGCGAGTCGGCATCCCGGTGGCCTGCTCCGCCTCGTGAAATACCTCCTCCAGCGAGCGGGTGTACGCCCCCTCCTCTTTCGGCATCTTCGCGAAAGAACAGAAGGTGCAGGTGTTCCGGAGGATGCAGACGTTGGTGGGGTTGATGTGCTGATTGGCCGAAAAGAACACCCGATTTCCATTGCGGCGCTGGTTGGCAAAATCAGCGAGCATCCCGAGGCCCAGAAGATCGGCGGTGGCATAGAGAGCCAGACCGTCATCCCAGTCCAGGCGCTCGCCCGCGGCAACCCGCTCGGCTATGGGGCGAAGAAGAGGATCACGCAGACGTGTCAGGTCGAGCGCACCGGCCATCGTATCTCCTTCAGGGACTACGAGTAAGAGCCTTCCAAATCTATACCAATCGAGGCTGCCTGGGCAGACGCCGCGATTGGGCTCGGCCCCAAACGCAACGAGGGACCCGTAGGTCCCTCGTGGATCGGGTCTGACGACGCTCGGTTCTACGATTCCCAGCTCTTGACCGCGAGGGTCACGTTGTGCCCTCCGAACCCGAACGAGTTCGACAGCGCGACGTCCACCTTCCGCTCCACCTTCTTGTTTGGGGCGGAATCGAGATCGCACTCAGGATCCGGAGTGAATTGATTGATCGTGGGTGGTATGACCCCGCAGCGGGAGGAGAGCAGCGAGACCGCGAACTCCAATGCGCCCGCTCCGCCGAGCAGGTGGCCCGTCATCGACTTGGTGGACCCAAAGACCAGTTTGCGGGCCTGCTCACCGAAGACTGCCTTGACCGCCTGTGTTTCTGCGATGTCGCCTTGCGGGGTGGATGTGCCGTGGGCGTTGATGTAGCCCACATCCTTGGGATCGATCTTGCCGTCCTCGAGGCAATCGCGCATCGCTCGCTGGGCGCCTTCCCCATGCTCGGCGGGCGAGGTGATGTGGTACGCGTCAGCGCTCAGCCCGTATCCCAGAACCTCACCCAGAATCTGGGCGCCACGCCGTTCGGCATGCTCCAAACTTTCGAGCACGACCATCGCCCCTCCATCACCCAACACGAACCCGTCTCGATCCTTGTCGAATGGCCGGCTGGCGGTCTCGGGGGACGCGTTTCTGGTCGAGAGCGCTTTCATGTTAGCGAAGGCGGCCACTGTGAGGCCGGTGATAGCCGCCTCCGATCCGCCCGTCACCATCGCCTCGGCGATACCCTGGCGAATCATGTTGTACGATTCACCGATGGCGTGGGCCGAAGAGGCGCAGGCGGAGACGGTAGCAAAGTTGGGGCCCTTGAGCCCATACCTGATGGAGACGAGCCCGGGCGCGATGTCGGGGATGAACATCGGCACGAAGAAAGGAGAGACCCGATCGGGGCCCTTCGTCAGGAAGATCGAGCAGTTCTCTTCGTAGGTCTGCATTCCGCCGATGCCGCTCCCGATGACGACACCGGTGCGTTCAGGCGAGGGAAAACGGCCTTCGAGACCGGCCTGGGTGATAGCCTGATGGGCCGCAGCAAGCGCGAACTGCGCGAACAGATCGTAGCGTCGCGCCTCTTTGCGGTCGATGTACTGCAGTGGATCGAACCCCTTCACCTCGCAGGCGAACTTTACCTGCTGCTTGGAGGGGTCGAATTTGGTGATCGGAGCCGCGCCCGAGCGTCCGGCCAGCAGGCCCTGCCAGGTTGACTCGACATCCGTACCGACCGGGGTCACCAGGCCGAGGCCGGTGACGACTACTCGATGGGGCAAGCTACTTTCCGATTTTCTCGTGTAAATACGACATGGCATCGCCGACGGTGCGGAGCTTCTCCGCTTCCTCATCGGGAATATCAATGTCGAACTCTTTCTCGAACGCCATGACCAGCTCGACGGTATCGAGGCTGTCGGCGCCAAGGTCTTCCATGAAGCTCGCTTCGTTACTCAGCTTCTCGCGCTCGACGCCGAGCTCTTCGACAATGATATCCTTGACCTTCTCTTCCACGTTGCTCATGTCGTCCTCAAGTGAAAATTCCGGTCCGTCTCAGATCACCATTCCACCGTCTACGACCAGCACCTGGCCCGTGATGTAGCTTGCCAGGTCGGAAGCCAAAAACAGGACGGTCCCTGCGACGTCCTCGGGCCGGCCCAGCCGGCCCAGCGCGATCTCCTCTAATAATGTGGCGCGCGCGTCATCGGGCAAGGCGTGAGTCATGTCGGTCTCGATGAAGCCCGGCGCCACACAATTGACCAGGATGTTGCGGCTCGCATACTCCTTGGCCACCGATTTGGTCAGCCCGATCAGTCCGGCCTTGCTGGCCGCGTAGTTTGCCTGCCCCTTGTTACCGATCAGGCCCACGATACTGCTGATGTTAATGATACGCCCAAACCGGCGCTTCATCATGCCCTTCATGACTGCCCGCATGGTGTGGAACGCGCCCTTCAGGTTGGCGTTCAGCACCGTGTCCCACTCGGCATCGGTCAGCCGCAACAGAATGTTGTCGCGGGTCAGGCCGGCGTTGTTGACCAGCACCGCGATAGGTCCCAGGGCCGATTCGGCCGCAGCCAAGGCGGCCTCCACCTGGGCCGCATCGGCAACATCGCAGGCGAAACCACCAGCCCGATCACCCAGCTCCTGGGCGACAGCGCGCGCCCGGTCCTCCTCACGGCCAACGACGGCCACCTTGGCCCCGGCGGCGTAGAGCGACCGGGCAATGGCGAGTCCGATTCCGCGGGTGCTGCCGGTGACGAACGCGGTCTTGCCGGAAAGGTCGATGGTCGCCGACATCACGGCTTACCCGTGTGTCACCCTGAGCAGAGCGAAGGGGCCGAAGCGGCGCTCTGGCCCCTTCGGTCGCTGCGCTTCCTCAGGGTGACAACTTGCCTGCCATGTCATGCCAAGAACCTCTCGACTTCATCCGCCGTCCCCAGCGTCACTGACTTCGCCCCGGGCACGATACGCTTGAGGAGCCCCGACAACACATTCCCCGGCCCCATCTCCACGAAGGTGGCTCCGGGCGCCAGCTCAGCCGCAGCCTGCATGCACGCCACCCAGCGAACCGGAGCAGTGAGCTGATCGGCCAGGAGCCGCTTTGCGTCCACGCCGGTGCGTACCTCTTCGGCGCTGGCGTTGGCAATCACCGGGAAACCTGGATCGGTAAACGTCGTGTCCGCCAACGCCTCCAGCAGTCCGTCTACTGCGGGCGCCATCAACGGTGAATGGAAGGCGCCACTCACATTCAACGCGATCACCCGTTTGGCCCCCCGTGCCTTGCACCGCTCTCCCGCCCGACTTACTCCCGCAGGATCTCCCGAGATCACAGTCTGGTCGGGAGCGTTCAGGTTGGCCGGAACCGCCAGCCCATCCGGTCCCGAGGATTCGTCGCAAGCAGACTGGACCTCGGCTGTTGCCAGTCCGAGCACAGCCGCCATGGTGCCGGGCCGCTCGCGGCCGGCAGCCAGCATCAGCTCGCCTCTTCGACGGACCAACCGGGCGGCGTCCACCGCGCTCAGCGTTCCCGCGGCCACGTGCGCACTGTATTCCCCGAGGCTGTGCCCCGCTCCGGTTCCCGGTGCGCCGAGCTTCTCCCGCACCACTGAGAGCACGGCGGCGGAGTGGGCCAGGATAGCCGGTTGGGCGTTGTGAGTGAGCGTCAGCTCGTCTTCCGGGCCCTCCCACATGATTCGCGAAAGCGAGGTTCCCAGCGCTTCGTCGATGGCTTCGAACGTGTCCCGGGCGGCAGGAAAGCGGGTGGCAAGATCCTTTCCCATTCCAACGCGTTGTGCACCCTGGCCGGGGCACATCAGCACGGTTACCACCGGACCACGATGCTGCCCCAGGTAAGCCCGGCGCCGAAGGCGACCAGCAGCAAGAGGGATCCTGGTTTTACTCGCCCTTCTGCGATTGCCTGATCGAGGGCGAGGGGGATCGAGGCGGAGGAGGTATTACCGAACCGGTCCACGTTGACCATGACCTTGCTCATAGGCATGCCGGCGTGTTTGGCCGTCGCCTCGATAATGCGGATATTCGCCTGATGGGGAATGAGGAGGTCCACTTCTTCGGCACTGACACCAGCACGGCGCAGTGCCTCGTCGCAGGCCTCCGCCATGGTCAACACCGCTGCCTTGAACACCTCTCGGCCGGCCATCTTCATGTAATGGGATCGCTCGCATACCACCTTTTCGCTGATCGGGTCGACCGCGCCGCCACCGGGAATGTAGAGCAGCGGTGCCAGCTTTCCGTCCGACTTTATGAAGGTGGACAGAATGCCCCGGCCGTTCTCGCCCGAGGCGCGCCTGACGATGGCCGCGCCGGCGCCATCTCCAAAGAGAATCGCGGTCGAACGGTCCTGAAAATCGGTGATGGTGGAGAGCTTCTCGGCGCCCACCACGAGCACGACCTCGCTCTGGCCCGAGGCGATCAGCCCTTCAGCAACGGTGGTGGCGTAGACGAACCCGGGACAGGCGGCGGAGATGTCGAACGCTGCCGCGTTGTCGGCGCCGAGCAGGGCCTGGAGATCGCAGGCGGTCGAGGGAAGCAGGCGATCGGGAGTGGCGGTGGCCAGGACGATGGCGTCGATGTCGGCGGCGGTGAGCCCAGCGCGGGCCAGCGCCTTCTCAGCGGCTTCCCGGCTCAACATGGCAACCGACTGTTCCGGCGTGGCGATCCGCCGTTCCCTGATGCCGGTACGCTCGACGATCCACTCGTCGGATGTGTCGAGCATGCGGGTCAAGTCGGCATTGGTCATGATGCCCGGTGGGACCGCTACACCGATGCTGGCCATTTCGGCGAAGGGGCGCCGCTTCATGCCTGGGCCGCCGCTTCGCGCTGGGCAAACTCAGCCCCGATGTGGCGGCTCAAATCCGCTTCCACCGACTGCACGGCGACGCGGACGGCGTTCTTGATGGCGTTAGGGGTCGAGGCGCCATGGCAGATGATCGAGACGCCCTTCACACCCAGCAAGGGCGCACCGCCGTACTCGGAATAGTCGAGAATCCGAAAGAGCTCTTTCATCTCGTTGCGCTGGAGCATGTCCGGAAGCTGCTGCTTGACCAGTCCCACAAAGAGGCGGGCGACGGATTCATAGAACTTGAGAACGACATTCCCTACAAAGCCATCGCAGACCACCACGTCGATGATGCCGTACTTATGGTGACCCGCCACGATGTCGCGGCCTTCGATGTTGCCGACGTAGTGGAGTTGGGGGCTCCGGCGCAATAGCGTGTGAGCCTCGCGGGTGATGGCGTTTCCCTTTTCCTCTTCTTCGCCGACGTTGAGCAGGCCGACCGTCGGGCTCGGGCGCAGAAGCACGTCGCGCATGTAGACGCTGCCCAGGAAGGCGAAGTTCACCAGCTCGCGAGGCGAGCAGTCGACGTTGGCGCCGCCATCGAGCACGAGCACCGGCTGATTCAAGGTGGGAAAGAGGGTGGCCACGGTGGCGCGCTCCACGCCGTCGTGCAGCTCGAGCAGGATGGTGGAGGCAGCCAGAATGGCGCCGGTGTTCCCGGCCGAGACGAACGCGTCGGACCGGCCGGCCTTCTGGAGACTCAGACCGACGACGATACTCGATTTGGGCTTTCGGCGCACCGCAGCAAGAGGCTTCTCGTCCATCCGAATGACATCAGCCGCCTCGTGGAGCTCGAGGCGGCTGTGGTCGACGCTGGGATATTTGGCCAGTTCGGTTTTGATGACATCCGAACGACCCACCAGCTGAACAACGAATTTTCCCGGGAGGGTGGTCAGCGCCTGTATCACGCCGTCGATTTCCGCTTGTGGAGCGCTATCGCCCCCCATAGCGTCTACCGCGACGCGGATCACGCTCAGGCGTCCTCGACCTCAATCTGCTTCTTCCCACGATAGTAGCCGCACGAATCGCACACGCGATGCGACAGCTTGGGAGAGCCACACCGCGGACATGCCTGGGTCAGTGGACCCGCCGCTGAATGGTGGCCGCGACGGAGGCGTTTCCGCGATTTCGAGGTGCGACGCTTGGGAACTGCCATTAGGTCCTCATAGGAGATTCAACAGGCGCCGAGCAGGCGCAGGGGCCCGCGTTCAAGTCGGCCCCACAACCAAGACACAGGCCGGCACATTCTTCCCGGCAGAGCAGGAGGCCGATCGGCGGCGAAAGCGCCAGCTCCTCCCGAACTACATCCCGGACATCGATATGCGTTGCGCGATCGGGCAACGGGTAGAAGTCGGGGTCATCGGCGGCCTCAGGATCGGTGGAGAACACTGCGGCGTCGACGTCGATATCTAAATCAGTTCTGACCTCAGCCAGACAGCGGCGGCATTCGCCCTCCACCACCGCATGAACGCTACCGCGCCAGAGATACTCTCCTGAGCCAGTGGCCTGCAGCTGTCCCCTGACCGATATGGGCCCGACAAGGTCGATTCCAAGTCCATTGAATGCGGGATCGTCAGGCTGGAGCTCCCCGTCCGTCCGCACCGGACCTCGCTGGAGGTCCCGAATATCTACGCGCAGCATAGCCGCTTAAACTAGTCACGGCAACGAGATAGATCAAGTTGGAGGCTACACCCTACCCCAGAGTTGGGCCAACTCTCCCTCGGTAAAAAAGAAGGCGATCTCGCGGGTCGCGTTCTCCCCGCTGTCCGAAGCGTGGATGGCGTTTCGCCCCTTGGACTCGGCGAAGAGCTTCCGGATGGTACCAGGTGCGGCCTCAGCCGGGTCAGTGGCCCCGATGACGGTCCGCATATGCATCACTGCATCATCTCTCTCGAGCGCCATAGGGAGACAGGGACCGCTGGTCATGAACTGCACCAGCTCCGGGTAGAAGGGACGCTCCTTGTGAACCGCATAAAATGCGGCTGCCTCAGGGGAAGTGAGCCGCACCAGCCGAGTGGCGCGGAGGGTGAATCCCGCCTGCTGCAGGTGGGCGACAATCGCGCCGGTCTTGCCGCTCGAGACGGCATCGGGTTTGACGATCCCGAGGGTCAGTGTTGCTGCCACACAACCTCCATTTCAGATCTTCGAGCGCAGGAGTCCCACGACATCGGCGGGACGGCGCATGATGGCGATGTCGGCCGCCTTGAAGGCGGCGAGCTTTTCTTCGGCGGTGCCGGACGAGCCAGAGATGATTGCGCCTGCGTGTCCCATACGCCGGCCCTTGGGCGCGGTCTGTCCCGCGATGAAACCGATCACGGGCTTGGTAACATGCTCCTTTACGAAGAGCGCCGCGTTCTGTTCGTCGGTGCCGCCGATTTCGCCGATCATGACAATGGCGTCGGTCGCAGGGTCGTCCTGAAATGCTCGCAGGCAGTCGATGAAATCAGTGCCGATGATGGGGTCCCCACCGATACCGACGCAGGTGCTCTGACCGATGGCGTTCCGTGTCAGGTGGTTGACCACCTCGTAGGTGAGCGTGCCACTTCGGGACACGAGCCCCACGCGACCAGGCGTGCAGATATTCCCCGGGATGATCCCGACCTTGCTGGCGCCGGGTGTGATCAGACCAGGGCAATTGGGGCCGATGAGGCGGGCGCCGCGTGAGCGCACGAAGGGCATCACCCGGCTCATGTGCATGACCGGGATCCCCTCGGTAATGCACACCACCAGCTTGATGCCGGCATCCACCGCTTCGAAGATCGCGCCAGCGGCTGCCATGGGCGGTACGTAGATCACCGAACAGTTCGCTGCTGTCTGCCGGACTGCTTCGGCCACCGTGTTGAAAATCGGGACTCGCTCGTCGAACTTCTGCCCGCCCTTTCCCGGCGTGACACCCCCGACCACTGCCGTGCCGTACTCCAGCATGTGCCGGGTGTGGAACGCTCCTTCCCGTCCAGTGATGCCTTGCACCAGCAGCCGGGTTCCGGCATCGACGAAGATGCTCATGCTGCTTTCCGCGCGAGCTTGACGACCAGCTGAACGGCCTCATCCATGTCGCTCAGGGCGGTCATCCCGACCCCTTCCAGGATGCGAATGGCCTCAGCTTCGTTGGTCCCTGTCAGGCGGATGACGATGGGAACCTTCACTTTGAACTGACGCGTGGCAGCTACGATCCCGTTCGCGACATCATCGGTGCGGGTGATGCCGCCGAAAATGTTGAAGAGAATCGCCTTGACGCGGGGGTCAGCGGTAATGATTCGGAGAGCGTTCACCACCTTTTCCGGGCTCGAGCTTCCGCCGATGTCCAGGAAGTTCGCCGGATCACCGCCGTAGTACTTCACCAGATCCATCGTGGCCATCGCCAGGCCCGCACCGTTCACCACGCAACCGACATCTCCCTCGAGCTTGATGAAAGACAAGTTGGCCCGCCGGGCGGCGGCCTCGCTGGGCTCCTCCGCGGTATCGTCACGCATGAGGCCGAGATCGGGTCGCCAGAAGAGCTCATTGTCATCGATGACCACTTTTGCGTCCAGCGCGAGAACCTGGCCGGCGGGGGTCGTTACCAGCGGATTGATCTCGGTGAGCGAACAGCCGTTCCCGGTGAAGACGGTATAGAGCTGCTCCATGATCCGCGCAGCTGCCTTGACCTGGTTGAAGTCGCGATACAGTGCGAAGGCGAGCGTGAGCGCCTGGTGCGGGAGCAAGCCATAGGTCGGGTCAATCGGCAGGCGCAGGATCTTTTCCGGCGTGGTGGCGGCAACCTCTTCGATGTCCACGCCACCGGCGGCGCTGACCATGAAGACCGGCCCCTGTGTCTCGCGATCCATGATGAGGCCGACGTAACTCTCGGTTACGATGTCGGCAGCCGGTACGACGAGGACCTTGTGGACCTCGAGCCCCTTGATCCGCATCCCCAGGATTTGAGCGGCGTGATCGAGTGCCTCACCCGGGTTTCGCGCCAGCTTGACACCGCCTGCCTTGCCCCGTCCTCCGGTATGCACCTGTGCCTTGATCACCACGGTGCCGCCCAGACGCCGCGCGATCGATTCAGCCTCGGTAGGGGTGGAGGCAACATCACCGTCGGCGACCGGGATCCCGGCGGCCTTGAGCAGTGCGCGAGCTTGATACTCGTGCAGGTTCACGAGGGCCTCATGATGGTTGTTCCGGTTTCTTCCCGGAGCGCCGCTGGTCCAGCCTCCAGCCGCGCAATAATAGCCCGCATTCCACCGCGTTTCACGAAACCAGCAGCGGCTTCGATCTTGGGCCGCATCCCACCCGCGTCGAGCGCGCCTCCAGCGATCATCCGTTCCGCCTGCTCCACCGACATTCGCCGGATCGGCCGAGCGTCCGGGGTGCCCCACCCTTCGAAGACCGCATCCACGTTGGTCAGGATCATCAGCACCTCGGCGTCGAGCTGCGAAGCCAGGATGGCGGACACGCGGTCCTTGTCCACCACCGCATCGATCCCTTCCAGGCCAAGAATCGGGTCCTGATACACCGGTGTGCCGCCACCGCCCGCAGTAATGACGATCGCGCCCAGCTCCAGCAGGCGTTTGATCACGGGAAACTCGATGACGCCGAGCGGTGTAGGACTGGCCGCCATACGCCGCCACGCTCCGCCGCCATCCTTTCCCACCGCACGTCCCAGCTCTCGCAAGGAGGCCGCTTGTTGTGCTGACAGCGGGTGCCCGATCGGCTTGGTCGGGGCGCTCAGCGCCGGATCGTAGCGATCGACCAGCGTCTGACTGATGATGGTGACCACGTCGCGCTGGATGCGAGCGCCCGCCAGTGCGTTCTGCAGCGACTGCTGCAGCATGTACCCGATCCAGCCGGCTGTCTCCGCGACCAGCACGCCGAGCGGCAGCGGCTCTGCCAACTGACGGGCGGCCTCGTTGCGCACCAGCTCGTCGCCGACCTGAGGCCCATTTCCATGCACGATGACAATTCGCCACCCCTGCCGCACCAGCTCGATGATCGGCGCGACGCTCTCGCGCGCGTGGCGGAATTGATTCGTGACGGTTGCCGGCTCATCCGAGCGTGACAGCGCATTGCCACCGAGTGCTAAGACCGCAGTACGCAAAAAAGTCCCCCAAGCTAGTGCTGACCCCTGAGGCGAGCAACCTCAGAATTTCGAGGAGTCGACCGGAATGCCGAGTACGCCTCGAAGGCTGCTCCATGCCCGTCCAAACTCCGACCAGTCGCCGTTACGGAGCGCGGAGTCGGCGCGCTGCATCCATCGACGAGCGTCATCCAGACGGCCCGACTGGGCTGCGCCTGGCGGAGCCGGAACGGAGGTGCCGAGCAAATTACTCCACGCCTCTGCCAGGTTTCGCCCGGCCCCGAGGCGATCGTTGGCGGCCACACTCACCCAGGCGAGGACGATCCCGCCTGAACTGCGGGGAGCGAAGTAGGCCTGATACGCGACCGCTCCACCCGGCCCGACATCGAGTCGAAGCGGGCCGCGCTCCAGGGTGCCCCCGTCCTCGCGGATGGAGTCGTTCAGCGCGTCGTACGACGGGAAGTTGGACCACCGACTCTCGAGCACGCCCCGCACCGGCAGCGTCGTGGTGGAGTCAAGCCGATACAGCTGCAAACGGCTTCGGCCGTCTTCGCGGGAGCCGACGAGAATGGCGCTGAGCCGCCGCTCCGCCGTGGACTCGAATCCCGAGATCACCAGAGGGCCCGACGTGTCCGCCGCCCAACCGACCTGGGGCAGAGGCGGCTCGCTGGTGGGTTGAGTCCCTGCCCCGAGACTGCCGGCTTTCCAGGGTGCCTGTTCGAGCGCTTGGCCCTGCACTCGGAACAGGTCTGCGGGATACGCAGCGGCACGCAGGACTGGCTCAGGGATCCCCGAGGCCGGCTCGACCACTCCGCCCGTCAGTCCGCTCCATGTCTCGGCCAAGGCATCCGAGCCCGGCTGCAGATAGACGTGAACCGCACCACTCTGGGCACTCACGGTTGCCAGGAACGCCGCCCGGACTGAGCCGACCTGCCGGTTACGCCAGGTCACGCGGCCGGACAGGGGAAACGTGCTCGCCGCCAGATAACCGTCGATCAGCCAGACAAGATCGCCGTTAATGACTCGGGCAGTGGGCGCCGCCCAATCCGCGAAGGGGGCGAGTTGTGACAGGCGGTCTTCCGGCGAGAGGCGCCAGTCTATCCGGGTTCCCGCCGGAAGGTCGCTGAGCAGGTCTCCCGCCTGGAGAGCCCAGGCCAGGAGCAGCCTGCGCGGCCAGGAGCCCACCACGATGCCGGAACTTTTGTCGCTCCGAATGCGGAAGGAGGGCGCGTCGGGTCTGATCAGATCGGCGGGAAGCTCTAGCACGGGGATGGGGCCCGGCCGCGGGATGCTGTCACCCGCCCGATAAAACAACGGCTCCCCTGCCGCGCTCACCTGATGATCAGCCACCGCAGAAACAACTATGCGTCCGGGCGGCGTGATTCGAGTCACCAGCCACACCGGGCGCCGCTTCCCCTGGCGTGTGAGCAGCACCGGGTCAACGGAAAGCAGCCTGCTGGAGTCGCCCACGAGCGCGCGCCCGACCACCGCAGGATTCCAGAGCGACGGCACGACCGGCGGCGCCGGCACTCCAGTCCGCTCCAGGCGGATGTCGCGCAGCTCCTCGAGCGCGTAGGCCATCTGATCCAGCTGCTCGATTGCCCTTGGTCCAGTGGCGAGTGGGATGGTGCGGTCGAGGAGCGACGGAATCAGCCAGTGGCCCACGACTGAAGCGCAGGCCAAAACGATCCAGCCCGACACGACCAGCGTGTGCCGGGGCCGGAGAGCCCAGAAGACCGAGAGCGCGCCGGCGGCGAGCGCCACACCGGCCAGTAAGGGAGAAATCAGCAGTCCGGTTCGCCAGCTGGCATCATCCAGCAGATCGACCGCGCCGGCCACTCGCTCGTACGGCTCGAGCAGATAGCCCCACGCGAGCGCGAGCGCGAGAGCTGCGAGTAGCCACCCGATGTGGGAGCGGGCGTGATCGTTGATGGCGGGGCGGCGATCCATCCACCGGAGGGCACCTACCAGCATGTACAATGCGATCACACCAAAGAGGCCCAGCAGCACAAGGAGAAGGAAAAAACCATGCGCGGCGCGCCACACCGGGAGCTGGGCCACATACATCCCGAGGTCGCGGCCGAGCAGCGGATCGGTGACACCGTAAGTGACGCCCTGCCACGCCAGCGTGACCTCGCGCCACCAGCCGGATGTACCCAGGCCGACCAGCAGCCCGAGCACCGCCCCGGTAATGACCACGGCGGTGAGCAACGCCTTGGGAGTGAGCGCCTCGCGGAACTCGAGATTGGCCACGTTGCGGCGGACCTGCACTGTCCCCACCGCTCGATAGACCAGGAGGAGGTGACCGATAAACCAGGCCGCTGCGATCAGGCAACCGCAAAGGTCCAGCGTAAGCCTGAGGAGATGCCAGTTGGTGAGGAATGCTGCTGCCTGGGGGGAGAACTCGGCGGCCCACCAGCGGTCGGCCAGCAGGGTGGCAGTCCATCGTCCCACGAAGAGCAGAACGACGATAACCGTCAGGGCTGTTGTGAGCCGCCGGCCACGCCGGGACATCTAAACCAAACAGCGCGAGCGGTGAGCGGTAAGCGGTAAACGGGAAAACAGCGTCACCAGCTTCGGCCCCCTCGCTGCGCTCAGGGTGACACTAGTGGTTCCCTGCTCACCGCTCACCGCTTACCGCTCACGCTTCTCTGTCGCTCCAGAAAATCCTCTACTTCGGCCCGGTACGCGTCGCGTGCAGCTGCGTCCGTGGCTTCGAAGCGCATGACCAGCACGGGTTGGGTGTTGGAGGCGCGAAGCAGGCCCCAACCCTTGGGGAAAGTGATCCTGACCCCGTCGATGGTGTTGACCGGATACCGGAGCGCGAAGTGCAGCGCGGCACGCTCGACCAGATCGAACTTCTCGTCCTCGGAGGTCTCGACTCGCATCTCCGGAGTGGCAAAGGTTCGCGGAAGGTCGGCCAGGAGCGGTGCGAGACCGAACGGCTGGCGGCTCACGATTTCGAGCAGCCGCGCTGCGGCGAATAACGCGTCGTCGAATCCGAGGTAGTCGCCACCGAAGAACATGTGGCCACTCATCTCACCGGCGAGCGGCGCGTTCAGCTCTTTCATCTTGGCTTTGATGAGCGAGTGACCGGTCTTCCACATGACCGGCTGTGCCCCGGCCTCCTTGAGCGCGGCTGGAAGCACCTCGGAACACTTTACATCGAAGATGACCGGCGTGCCGCGTCCGAACCGCCGCACGGCATCGCGGCCAAAGAGGACGAGCAGCTGGTCGCCATAGAGAATCTCGCCCGTCTCGTCTACCGCCCCGATCCGGTCGGCGTCACCATCGAACGCGATCCCCAGCTCCGCCCCACTCCGGCGTACTTCGGCCTGGAGATCACGCAGGTTCTCGGGAACGGTTGGGTCGGGGTGGTGATTGGGAAAGGTGCCGTCGGACTCGCAAAACAGCGGCGTCACTTCTGCGCCCAGCCCTCGCAAGGTGGACACGGCGATGAGGCTGCCCGCGCCGTTGCCGCAGTCGACTACGACCCGAACCGGACGCTCCAGCTTGTGCCGGCTGATGATCCCGTCCCGGTATCGCTGCAGCACTGAGCTGTCGGAGGTCTCCTTGCCGGCGCCGGATCGCCAGCGTTCGGCCACAATGATCTCCCACAGTTCCATGATGTCTTCGCCGTGAAAGGCCTCCCCGGCGAGCACCATCTTGAAACCGTTGAATTCGGGAGGATTGTGCGAGCCGGTCACCTGGAGACCGGCATCGGTAGTCAGCGCAGATACGGCGTAGTACAGGGCGGGAGTGGGTACAGTACCCACATCAACGGCAATGCCGCCGGCATCGGTGATCCCCTGACGGACGCCCCGGGAGAGCGCCGGTCCAGAGGGGCGATTGTCGCGGCCGACGGCGATCACGGGAGCGTGTCCAAGCCGCTCGAACGCGACACTCGCAAAGGCACGGCCCAGAGCACGAGCAAACTCGGGAGTGAGCTCCCGGTCAACAATGCCTCTGACGTCGTACTGCCGAAAAATCGATTTGGGGACGTTCATGGGCCTGAGCCGTAAACGGTGAACGGTAAACAGTGAAGAGAGAACTAGTCCCTTTGACCGTTCACTCTTCCCTGTTCACCGTCTTCGGGTGTTCACTGCCGCGCCACCGGCAGTCCGGTCTGGGTCAGCGTCGCCGCGCTCTGGCCAGCGAGGTCGAGCGCACGGCTAGGCCACCAGCCGAACAGAAGCACGGCGATAATGGAGACCGCGATCGCTCCGGCGGCGGCGCGAGAAAGACGGTATCCGGCGAAGGTTTCCTCATCCGGTGCGGACTTCATATACATCGACATGATGACTGGCAAGTAGTACCCGGCCGAGATAACGCTGGTGACCACCAGGATAACCGGAAGGATGATCTGACCCTGCGCCACGACAGAAGACAGAATGTACCACTTACCGATGAACCCGAAGGTCCCCGGGAAACCCAGCAGGGAGAGCATGCACACGCTCAGGCCCAGGGCAACCCACGGCCGCCGCGCGGCCAAGCCGGCGATGTGATCGTAGCTGACCTCGCGCTCGCCTCCTCGGCCGAGTGAAGCCAGAAAGCCGAAGCTGGCGAGTGTGGTAAGCCCATAGGCAGCGAGGTACAACAGCACCGCTCCGGCAGCCAGCCTGGTGCCAGGCCAGACGGCGACCAGCAGGTAACCGGCGTGGGCGATGGAGCTGTACGCCAACATCCGCTTCAACGAAGGCTGCGCTAACGCGATCAGGTTGCCCACTACCATCGAGGCAATGGCGAGTCCGGCAATCACCGGCTGCCAGAGACTCTGAGCCGAGGGAAAGGCCTCGAGGAGTACCCGCACTAAAGCTGCGAACGCTGCCGCCTTCACACCCGTCGCCATGAAGCCGGTGACCGGCGTGGGCGAGCCGTCGTACACATCGGGCGCCCACATGTGAAATGGGACGGCGGCGACCTTGAAAGCGAAACCGATCAGAAGCAGCCCGAGCCCGAGCGCCGCCATAAGTGAGAGAGGGCTTCCGGCCAGCTGCGCTCCGATGAGAGAGAGGTTGGTCGTCCCCGTTGCGCCATAGACCAGGGCGATCCCGTACAGCAGGAAACCGGATGCAAAGGCACCGATCAGGAAGTACTTGAGCGCAGCCTCCGCAGAGGAGGCACTGGTCCGGTTATAGCCGGCGAGCACGTATACGGCGACCGACATCACTTCCAGCCCCAGGAAAAGGACGATGAGATCCTCCGCGCCAGCGAGGAACATCATCCCGGCCGTGGCCAGAAGGATGAGCGGGTAGTATTCCGGAGCCAGCAGCAGCTCGCGCTCCATGTATCCCAGCGAAATCAGGATGGTGGCTCCGGCGCACACCAGGGCGATCGCAGCTGCGGCGTAGCGGAACGGATCCAACGCCATCATCTGAGCCAGTCCGAGCGGGCCCACGTCGTTAACCCAGAGCCCGGCCAACCCTGCTCCACTCAGCAGCACTCCAGCGAAGCTGAGCCACCCGGCCAGCCGGCTATCCTCGGCGGTGCCATGCCTCCAGCTCACCACCAAGAGAACCACGAGTGCCCAGCCTGAGAGAATGATCTCGGGCAGGAGACCGAGGGTGATTCCTCCCGGAGTACTCATGTCCAGCTGGTTCACGGCCGCTCCTGGCGCACTGGGGCTCCGGTATTCAGCTGCGCGGTATTAGTGGAGACGTTCGGCCGCACCAGTTCTACGTAACGCCTCGACGCAGGCTCCATGCGACGGAGTACCGGGCCGGGAAAGAGGCCCAGCCAGACGATCCCGACAACTAACGGGAGTAGAATGACGAGCTCTCTGGTTGTCAGATCGGTGAGGCCCTGATTCTCCGGTTTGTCGAGACGATTAAAGATCATCCGCTGCAACGCCCAGAGGAGGTATGCCGCGGCGAAGATCACGCCAGTGGTGGCCAGCCCCGTCGCCCAGGGGTAGGCACCAAAGCTGCCCAGGAGCACAAGGAACTCACCAACGAATCCATTGAGTCCCGGGAGCCCGATGGAGGAGAGTGCCACCACAGTCAGGATGAGGCTGAAGATCGGGACCACCCGCGCAATGCCTCCATAGGCGCTGATCTCACGGGTATGCCGTCGCTCGTAGATCATCCCAATCAGAAGGAAGAGCGCCCCGGTCGAGATCCCGTGACTGATCATCACCATCAGTGATCCTTGCACGCTGATCACGGTTGCACCCCAGATTCCCAGCATCACAAAGCCCAGGTGGCTGACCGAGGAGTACGCCACCAGCTTCTTGATATCGGGCTGCACCATGGCCACGAGCGCGCCATAGATGATCCCGACGACCGCGAGCACCACGATGAGGTGGGTCACGGAAGGCGAAAATGCCACCTGAGGAAAGAACGGAACGGCGAACCGAAGAAAGCCGTAGGTTCCGATCTTGAGCATGATGGCGGCCAGAAGGACGCTTCCCGCGGTCGGCGCTTCCACGTGGGCATCGGGCAGCCAGGTGTGGAGTGGGAAGATCGGTACCTTGATGGCAAACGCCAGCGCGAACGCGGCGAAGAGCCATGGCGCCACCGGCCCCAGGGAGCCGGCGTTTTCCAGCAGATGCTGGTAGGAAAACGAAAGGCTGCCGGTAATACCACCGATCCGCCATGCCATCACCACGATGGCAACGAGCATCAGGAGGGACCCAGCCATGGTGTAGATGAAGAACTTGATGGCCGCATACAGCCGGTTGGTACCGCCCCAGATCCCAATGATGAAGTACATCGGGATGAGCATCACCTCGAAGAACACGTAGAACACGAACAGGTCCAGCGCGATGAAGACCCCCACCAGCCCGGTGAGCAGCACCAGCATCAACGCGTAGAATCCCCGCTCCTTCTGGGTGATGTAGCGCCAGCTCGCGAGCACACTCAGCGGCATCATGGCCGTGGTCAGGAGGACCATGAAGAGCGAAATCCCGTCGATACCTACCTGGTAGTTGATTCCCCAGCGGCTGATCCAGGGTGTGCTCGACTGCAGCTGCATACCGCCGTTACCTGGATCGAACGCCCACCACAGGCCCAGTGACAGGACGAACTCCAACGTGGTGACCACCAGGGCCGTGCGCTTGGCACTGCGCTCGTCGCCCAGCAGAATCGGGACGACGCCCGCGAGCGGCAGCAGGACCAGAACGTGGAGAATCCAGCGATCAAATGACATGGAGGCAAGGAGACCAGTCATGGCAGGGTCACCTCACCACGGCGTTGAGGATCCACAGCGCTCCGGCCAGGAAGAGCACCACGTACACCCCCACCTGTCCGGTCTGGAGCCGGCTGCCCACCCACCCCAGTCCCCGGGACAGCTTGGCCGTTCCATTGACAGCCGCGCCGTCCACCAGCCCCTGGTCGACACCTTTCCAGAGAAGGTTACGCGAAACCCAGACGAGCGGCCGAACTATCAGAGCATCGTAGATCTCGTCCACGTAGTACTTGTGATAGAGAATCCGGGCAAAGCCGACCTCCGGCGGGGCGGCCGCCGCAGTCGGGATGCTTCCGGCCCAGCGTCACGCGATAGCCGGCGTAGAGTCCCAGAACTCCGATGAGCACAGCCGCGCCAACCAGGAAGAGCTCGGTCTGGCCGTGGGGCATCTCGAGCCGAAAGAGTCCGGCTGCCGGCTCGGTAACCGGCTCCAGCCACCGCTCGAGCGCGGCACCGCCGCCTACCAGCGGCGGCAGGTTTAGCACGCCTCCTATGGCACTGAGGATTGCGAGGACGATCAACGGCCCGGTCATCACCATGGGCGCGTCGTGCAGGTGATGCCGCTCCTGCTCCCCGGTCCGATTACTCCCCAGGAAGGTCATGGTCATGAGGCGTGCCATGTAGAACGCCGTGAGGAGCGCTGCGAGCACTCCCATGCCATAGAACAGATAGTAAATCGAGCTGGATGAGCCACGGGCGAAGGCGGCCGCGAGGATCTCGTCCTTGGAGAAGAAGCCTGAGAACGGCGGAATCCCCGATATGGCGAGGGTTGCGACCAGCATCACCCAGAACGTGACCGGCAGGTACTGCTTGAGTCCGCCCATGTTCCGCATATCCTGGGCGTCGGCGTGCGAGTGGGTCTCGTGATACGCGTGGTGCATGGCGTGAATCACGCTGCCGGCGCCGAGAAAGAGCAGCGCCTTGAAAAAGGCGTGGGTGGCCAGATGGAAGATGCCGGAGGCGTACGCCCCGGTCCCCACGCCGAGAAACATGTAGCCCAGCTGCGAGACGGTGGAGTACGCCAGCACCTTCTTGATATCGTACTGGCGGAGGCCGATCGTGGCGGCGAAGAGAGCGGTAAGAGCACCGATGCCCGCGACGATGGTACTGGAGAGCGGGGCCAGTGCGAACAACACGTTGGTACGCGCCACCAGATACACGCCCGCGGTAACCATGGTTGCGGCATGGATCAGGGCCGAGACCGGCGTGGGGCCGGCCATCGCATCGGGGAGCCAGGTGTACAGCGGGATCTGGGCCGACTTGCCGGTGCAGCCGAGAAAGAGGAACAGCGTGATCGCGGTAACCAACCCGCCTCCGGCCGCGAACACACCCGGGGCCCGTTCGACCATCCCGGTAAACGACAACGTGCCCAGCGCGTTCCAGAGAAGAAACATGGCGACGAGAAACCCGAAGTCGCCGATGCGGTTGACGATGAACGCCTTCTTGCCGGCATCGGCGTTCGCCTTGTCGCTGAACCAGAAACCGATCAGCAGGTAGGAACAGAGTCCGACGCCTTCCCAGCCGATGAACATCACCGGAAAGCTGGACCCCAGGACCAGGACAAGCATGAAGACCACGAAGAGATTGAGGTATGAGAAGTACCGCGCATACCCCTCGTCGGCTTTCATGTAGCCGACGCTGAACAGGTGGATCAGACTGCCGACTCCAGTGACGATCAGCAGCATGACAGCGGAGAGCTGGTCGACCTGGAAACCGAAATCGATCTGGAGATTCCCCACCGGTAACCACCGCCAGAGATTGACGATGATCGGCTCGTGGGGAGGGTGCTGCACCAGCTCCAGAAAGACACCCAGCGACACCAGGAACGCGCCCACCAGGACCCCCACCCCCACGATCGACACCAGGCTCTTGGCGGCTGGACGTTTGATTGCGAGCGCCCCGTTCACCAGGAATCCCACCAGCGGGAGCGCGACGGCCAGCCATACGAGGGAGATCACCGACGAGACCCCCTGCGGCCGTGCGTGTGGCTCGAGATGGCACCGATCTGAGGACGTACCATCGTGGGTGTCATCCGCGCAGAAGGTTGATGTTCCTGAGGTCGACCGTTTGCTTGTGGCGGAAGATCCCGATGATGATGGCCAGTCCGACCGCCGCCTCCGCCGCCGCAACCGTCATCACGAAGAACACCATGACGTACCCGCTGGCCCCGTGGAGCTGCGCCAGCGCGACGAAAGTGAGGTTCACCGCGTTGAGCATCAGCTCGATGCACATGAACAGGACGATGGCGTTGCGTCGGAGAAGCACGCCGGCAACCCCGAGGCTGAACAGGATGGCCGAGAGCCCGAGCGCCGGTCCGAGCAGCATCAGACGTTTCGCTTGGCGAGGACGACCGCCCCGATGATGGCGACGAGGAGCAGGATCGAGGTGATCTCGAAGGGGATCAGGTAGAGCTGAAACAGCGGCGCTGCCACCGCCCCGACGACGCCGCGCGAGGCCGTCTCCTGCCGGGTGATCTGGCCGGCGACGAACACAGTCGCGGGATCGGTATACGTCGGCCACTGCGATAACTCGGTGGCGATGCGCCGGGGAGTGTACTGCAGCAGCGCGAACAGCTCCACGGCCAGCAGCCCAACGATGACCAGCGTGGCCGCGATGGTGGACGGGCCGCGCAAATCGCTTTGGGCGTGTCCCAGGTTGAGCAGCATGATGACGAACAGGAACAACACCATGATCGCGCCGGCATATACCAGTACCTGAATCGCGGCGATGAATTGCGCATTCAGGAGAACGTAGATGGCCGCCAGCGAGAACATGGTCGAGACCAGCCACAGCGCCGCCGCCACCGGACTCCGCTGCAGGATGCACAACACCGCCGAGAGCACGGCCGCAACAGCGAAGATGTAGAAGACGACCTCGGTCATCTACTCACCCTTGGGATCGGTAGGATCCCAAAGCGTGGACACGGCATGGGTTTGCGAAGAGAGCCGCTCCAGATCGTATACGAATCTTCCCCGGCTGTACTCGGCATTCTCATAGTGCACGCCCACGTGGATCGCCTCCTCGGGGCACACCTCCTGGCAGTATCCGCAGAAGATGCAGCGAAATTCATCGATCTCGTAAATCAAGGGATACCGGTTTCCCTGCTCGTCTTCGCCAGGGACCAGCTTGATGCAGTTGGCGGGACAGACCTGGGGACAGAGACCGCACGCAACACACTTGGACCGCCCCTGCTCGTCGGTCAGCATGCGGTGAGTGCCCCGCCAGCGCGAGGAGATGCTCCACCCGCCCCCGCCGTGCTCCACGTCGGTGCTTTTCTCCTCCGGGTACTGCATCGTCACCTTCTTCTCGAACATGTGCTTGAAGGTGAGCGCCATCCCCTTGAGCGTGGCTCGCACGTAGCTGACTTCACGCTCGGGCCGCTTCAGAACCTTGACGCCGATAGCCATCAGCCCGTCACCGCGGCGCGCTGGGCCCGAGCATCAACCGCCCGGCGCTGCCGGCCGGAGCCTTTGAATGAAGACGTTGCTGTCGAGCAGACCGAAGACCAGTCCTGCCACTACCACATTCATCCCAAACAGGGCCAGGGACTGATAGAGGGGATCGGTAATCCGGAGAACATGCTGAATCAGGTAAATCGCCACGCATACCACCATGATGTAGGCCAGGGCCAAGGGCATCAGCACCTTCCAGCCGAGCGCCATGAGCTGATCGTAGCGGAACCGGGGGAGCGTCCACCGGATCCACATGACGAAGAAGATCCAGAACATCACCTTGACGAAGAAGAATCCCGGCCGTGGCGATCGTCTGCAGCAGCCCGCCACTCTCATCCCAGTGAGTGAATGGTATGTCCCACCCGCCAAAGAACAGCGTCGTCACCATGGCACACACAGTGACCACGTTGGAGTATTCGGCGATGAAGAAGAATGAGAACTTCATGGCGGAGTACTCGGTGTGGTACCCGGCGATGAGCTCTGATTCTGCCTCGGGCAGGTCGAACGGCAGGCGATTGGTCTCGGCGAAGCCGGAGATCAGGAAGATGAAGAATGAGAGAAAGAGCGGCAGCACGTACCAGAGCGCCGTCTGTTGTTCGTGAATGATGGCGGAGAAGCTCACGTTGCCCGACATGAGCAGCACCGGGATGAGACTCAGCCCCATGGCCACTTCGTAGGAGACCATCTGCGCGGCGGCGCGAAGCCCTCCTAGCAGCGCGTACTTGCTGTTGGAGGACCAGCCGGCCAACGCGATGCCGTAGACGCCCATGGAGCTGATAGCGAGAACAAAGAGGAATCCGATCGGCAGGTCGGCAACGACCATAGGCATCCGGCCGTGATGAACGAACTGGCCCAGCGGCCCAAGAGTGAAATCGAAATCGACCGGGAGCGGTGCGGCAAAAGGAATCACGGCAAACAGCAGCAAGGCCGGGATAAAGGACAGCGCAGGCGCTAACAGGAAGAGCCACCGGTTGGCGAGCGCCGGAAACGTCTCCTCCTTGAGAATATTCTTGAGCCCGTCAGCCGCGGGCTGCAGCAACCCGGCAAACCCGACGCGGTTGGGGCCGCGCCGGTTCTGCATCCAGGCGCTCACCTTCCGCTCCATCAGCGTGAGAAGCGCGACGCCCACCATGATCACGGTAAAGACGGCCAGCATCTTGATGATGCTGAGAAGCAGGAACCCCTTCATCTCCGGCGTCATAGGGCGACCGATGTTTCGGCGTGGCCCCGCTGCCGCGAGCCGGTAAGAACGACCCCGGTGTAGCCCAGATCGGCATAGGTAAGGCCGGCAAATGCTGGCCACTGTTCGCCCAGGAGCTCAAATGCCTCTGCGGCGGTTGAAGGAGCTGAGGAGCTCGGACCCGGGCCAGCAAGAACTTCCCCGGCTACCCACCAGGCCGGACGAGCCATCCCCGGCTGTGACTTGGCCTGACTATATCGCTGGAGCCGGAAATCACGGTTCAGGTAGGTTCCGTTCTCTTCCGCCATGTTCGTGAGAGGCAGCACCAGCTCGGCATTCCGGAGACCTTCCGGGAACACTGTGCCGAGGATGACAACGGCACCGGGAACCGTAGCCAGTGCCGCTTCATCGGCCTCGGACAGATTTGTATCCAGCACGAGGACGAGGCCCGCGGTCGAAGCCTGCTTGAGACCAGCCTGCCAATCGCTGCGATACCCCAGTAGCTCGGCGGCGGCCAGATTGGGAGCCCGTTCCCGTCGGAGCGCCAGGTTCGGCACCCGGCCGAGGGGTGCTTCCTCGCCCATGGGCACCTGCACCACCGCGGTAAGGTCGGCCCGGTCCACCATTCGTTTGACCAGCCCCAGCGACTCGGTTGATGCGCGACCGGACGCGAGAATGACGGCGGACCCCGAAGTGCCGCGTACCAACTGCCCCAGCCGGTCGAGCGCCGTGTCCCAGTCCGTCGCCACGTGGCGGCCGCCATCGCGCACCAGCGGCGCCTCGATCCGGTCCCCCCGGTTCATCCAGCGGTAGTTCATCCGGCCGTAGTCGCAGATGAAGTGGCGGTTGACTTCGAGGTTCGGACGTGGGCGGATCCGCACAACGTTGTCGTCCCGGGTATCGATGCTGATGTTGCAGCCTTGGGTGCAGCCGGGGCAGACGCTGGCGCTCTTGTCGAGATCCCAGGCCCGCGCTTTGTGCAGAAAGTCTTTCGAGAGAAGCGATCCGACCGGACACAGGTCGACCACGTTGCCGGACCAGGCATGGTCCAAACGCTGGTCGGGTGAAATCCCGATGTAGGCCCGGTCGCCCCGCTCCGACACATTGAGCACCGGCTCCTCGGCCACGTCTTCCATGAAGCGCACGCAACGGGTGCAGAGGATGCACCGGTTGGGGACGTACAGAATGTCGGGGCCGAAGTCCTCCACCGGGCTGTATCGCTTGGCGTACTCGGCATAGCGGGTACCGGCACGCCCTTCCTGAAAGACGTAATCCTGCAGCTCACACTCCCCCGCCTGGTCACAGATGGGACAATCCAGGGGGTGATTGATCAGCAGCAGCTCCAGAACACCTTCTCGCGCCTTCTTTGCTTTCGGACTCTCGACGTGCACCACCTGGCCTTCGGCCACCGCCGTGACGCACGCCGGCATGAGCTTGGGCGCCTTCTCCACCTCGACCAGACACATGCGGCAGACCGCAGGCGATGGCAGCGATGGGTGGTAGCAGTAGTGCGGCACCAGAATGCCGGCCTGCTTGGCCGCCTCGATGATGGTGGTCCCCTTGGGGACACTCACCGGCGCGCCATCGATTGTTAGAGTGACCAGCTCTTCAGCCATGCTTCCT
The DNA here is from genome assembly GCA_963751925.1 of uncultured Gemmatimonadales bacterium. Lineage (GTDB taxonomy): Bacteria > Gemmatimonadota > Gemmatimonadetes > Gemmatimonadales > GWC2-71-9 > CAVVWJ01. Next base: position 618,119 of record CAVVWJ010000002.1, read on the forward strand.
CAATCAATGTCGGTTGTCATTCTGAGCGCAGCGAAGATCTCTCCGCCTCAGTTGCAGGGATCCTTCGCTTCGCTCAGGATGACACACCTTCGATTCAGTCTAGAGTCCAGGTCGAGAGACGAGCGGCCAACTTCCTTGACCCTCGACCCTCGACTCTCGACCTCTCGTCACACCGCCGCCATCGCGGGCTCACGCGAGCCCTGGATGTAGGCCTCAAATTCGTGCCGGAACTTCTGAATACCGCTCACGATCGGCGCGGCGCAGGAGTCACTCAGCACACAGATTGTCTTGCCGGTCATGTTATCGGAGAGATCGAGCAGCAGCTGGAAGTGCTCCTGCTTTCCCTTTCCTGCGAGAATCCGCTCCAGGATCCGAACCGACCAGGCGGTGCCTTCGCGGCACTGGGTACACTGGGCACAGGATTCGTGGGCATAGAAGCGAGCCAGCCTCCAGATCTGGTAGACCATGTCGGTCGTATCATCCATCACGATCATACCAGCGGACCCCAGCATCGACCCCTTGGCCACCACGCCTTCATAGTCCAGGAGACAGTCCTCTACCTCGGCGGCATTCATGATCGGCACGGATGAGCCACCTGGTATTACGGCCTTCAGGGTCCTCCCTGGCCACATGCCGCCGCACATTTCATAGATGAGCTCCTTCATCGGAGTGCCCATCGTCACTTCGTAGTTGCCGGGCCGCTGGATGTGACCACAGACGGAGATCAACTTGGTGCCGGTGCTTTTGGGGTTGCTCAGCGAGAGTCCTTTGTACCACTCACCACCCCGCATCATGATGTGCGGCACCGCCGCGAGCGTCTCGACGTTGTTGATCGTGGTCGGCATCCCGAAAGCCCCGGCCTGGGCCGGATAGGGCGGCTTGATGCGCGGGTTGCCCCGCTTACCCTCGAGCGAGTTCAACATCGCGGTCTCTTCCCCGCAGATGTAGGCACCCGCGCCCCGATGCAACACCACCTCGATGCGCTTGCCGGTGCCGAACACGTTGTTCCCGAGGGCACCTCGCGCAGTGGCTTCTTCCACTGCCCGCTGCATGATACGGAGCGGATCGGTGAACTCACCGCGGATGTAGATGTAGCAGCGCTCGGCGCCGATGGCGTAGGATGCGATGGCACAGCCCTCGAGCAGCTGGTGCGGCGTCCAGCGCATGATCTCGCGATCCTTGAACGTGCCGGGCTCCGACTCGTCGGCATTGCAGACCAGATAGTGAGGCCGGCCATCGGCCTTGGGCATCAGCGACCACTTGAGGCCGGTCGGGAAGCCGGCGCCGCCGCGGCCCCGGAGTCCGGATGTCTTGACCTCCTCGACGATGGCCTCGGGCGTCATCGCCAACGCCTTCTTGAGTCCTTCGTAGCCGCCACGCTTGACCCACCCATCGTAGGTGCGGGCCTCGGGGTCGCCGAAGTGCTTCGAGAGAACCGGATTTTCCTTGGGATGACTCGGATGCGGAAAGCCCATTACTGATACCTCTGGAGAATGCCGGCGACCTTTTCGGGCGTGACGCTCTCGATGAAGTCGTCATCGATGAGGATCGGCGTGGCGAAGCCGCAGGCGCCGAGACACTCGACTTCGATGACGGTAAATCGCTGATCGGGACTGGTGGCGCCAAGCTCGCCGCAGCCGGTCTCGCGCAGCAACGCTTTGACCACTTCTTCTGCTCCGCAAATGTTGCAGGGCGACGTGGTGCAGACCTGAATGAAGTGCCGGCCAACTGGATGGGTGTGGTACATGGTGTAGAACGTCACCACGCCCTTCACGTAGGCGGGCGTGAGTCCCAACACTTCTCCGACTTCACCAATGGCCGGCTCCGAGATCCACCCGCGAGCTTCCTGCACCATCCAGAGCGCGGGGAGCAGACACGCCTGCTTGGTGGGATAGAGCTTGAACAGCTGCTCCAGGCGGTCCATTCGTTCGCCCCGGAACACCCGTTCGTACGGTGCGGTCTCGGTACCATGGCCGCCGTGAGCAGATCCGTGCTCAGCGATGCCCCGATGCGCGCCGGTGTCCGAGGCGCTCACCGGTCCACCTCTCCCATGACGATATCCACGCTGGCGTTGATGGCGATGACATCGGACAGCAGCGCACCCTCACACATGGTGGGAAGGCTGGCCAGGTTGATGAACGACGGCGGGCGGATGCGCCAGCGGACTGGCTTGCCGGTGCCGTCCGAGACCATGTAATAGCCCAGCTCGCCTTTGGGGTTCTCTACTCCCATGTACGCCTCCCCTGCCGGCGGTTTGACGCCTTCCATGACCTGCTTGAAGTGGAAAATCATCGCTTCCATGTCGCTCATTGCTCGAGACTTTGGCGGAAGCACCACCCGTGGATCGGAGACGTTGATGGGTGCGCCCTTGAGATGCTCCAAACGGTCGAGCGCCTGCTGCAGGATCCGGTTGGACTGCCACATTTCCTCGAGGCGGATCCGGTACCGATCGTAAATGTCACCGTGTTCCCCCACAGGGACGTCGAAGTCGTAGGTCTCATAATCGAGGTACGGCTCGTCTTTCCGGACGTCGTAATCGACCCCGCTGGCCCGCAGCATCGGCCCCGAGAGCGACAGATTGGTCGCCTCCTCGGCCGTCAGTGCGCCGACTCCCTGGGTCCGCCCGATCCAGATGGCGTTCCGGGTGAACATGGTGTCGACTTCTTCAAGCGTCTTGGGGAAGGTATTCGTGAAGTCGCGGAGGCCGGCTTCCCAGCCGTCGGGAATGTCCGCCATTAGCCCCCCGACTCGAGTGAGACTGGTGGTGAGCCGGGCTCCCGTCCACGCCTCCTGCAGATTGTAAATCCGCTCCCGCTCCTGGAACGACCACAGAAAGGGTGTGAAAGCGCCCAGATCGATCCCGGTGGTGCCGAGCCAGACCAGGTGGGAGATGATGCGGCTCATCTCGCACGCGATCACCCGCAGCACCTTGCAGCGCTCCGGCAGCTCCAGCCCCATCAGCTTCTCGACCGTGAGAGCCAGCGCGACGTTGTTGGCCATCGGCGAGAGGTAATCCGTGCGATCAGTCAGCGGAATGATCTGATTGTACTGACGGTACTCGCCCAGCTTCTCGAAGCCGGAGTGGAGGTACCCGATGTGAGGGATGCACCGCCTGACCGTCTCACCCTCGAGCTCCAGCACCAGCCGGAGCACGCCGTGAGTCGCAGGGTGTTGGGGACCGATGTTGACCAGCATGTGCTCAGCGCCGAGGTCCTCCCGGTATTCGCCATCACCGTTGGTAACGCCGAGCGGGACACGGGTTGGCCGACCGGCCGCATCCAATCCGGGAGTGGCCAGCGCCATCTCGACTGTCCGTACGCTCATTTCAGAAACCCCCGTTCACCCCGTGCCAGCCGCTCCTGCATCTCCTGAGGCAGCTCGCCATAGGCTTCGGCGATCGACAGCTCTTCCAGTGAGTAGTGCGCCTCAGGGTTGGCCGCGAGCGCCTGGCGGGTCTGCTCTGCCCGGCTGAAGTGGCCTCGCAGCGGGAAGTCCTTCCGCAGTGGATAACCTTCCGCGTACGTCTCCCACATCAGAATGCGGCGAAGATCCGGATGACCGGTGAATGTCACGCCGAACATGTCGTACACCTCACGCTCCAGCCAGTCGGCACCGCGCCAGAGGTCGTAGACCGAACGCACCGCCAACGGTTTCCGGCGATCGAGCGCAACCTTCAGCCGAAGTGCCGCTCTCCGGCCCAACGAGCGGAGCTGATAGACCACCTCCAGTGGACGCTCGGGATCGCGGTAGTCCACTGCCGTGATGTCAGTGAGATAGTTGAACTCCTGTCCCGGTGTGTCTCGCAGCCAGGCGAGCACGTCATGAGCGCGATCCGCCGCCACATAGACAATCGTCTGTCCGCAGGAGACCAGCTGGCGCTGAATGGCGACTCCGAACTGGGAACGGAGGGCGGGCACCGAAGGCGAGAGCGTGGTCATTGTGAGGCCACGGGCCGATCCTTCGCGCCGCTCAGGATGACGATCAGAGAGGAAGACTGCGTCATGCCGAGCGGGTTTGCGAAACGGAGTTTCCGAAGGGCTCGCTCAGCTCGTCCACTCGGTCGGGGGGCAGGAACAACCCGGACGGGCCGACCAGCTTTTCATCGCGAAGGCTGTCGTCTGCGATCGTCTCTCCCTTGATCTTCTTCTGGAGCAGCAGGATTCCGTACATCAGGCCTTCGGGCCTGGGCGGGCAGCCCGGGACGTAGACATCGACCGGGATGATGGTATCGATCCCCTGCACCATCGAATAGTTATCGAAGATGCCGCCGGTGGATGCGCATGCCCCCATCGAGATAGCCCACTTGGGCTGGGGCATCTGGTCCCAGATTCGCCGGATCACCGGCGCCAGCTTGAACGGCAGCCGGCCGGCACAAATCAGGACGTCGGCCTGACGCGGGGAAAAGCTCATTCGCTCCATCCCGAAGCGCGCCAGATCGAACCGGCTCGCGGCAGTTGCCATGAATTCGATGGCGCAGCAGGCCGTTCCGAACGGCATCGGCCAGAGTGAATTCGACCGGGCCCAGTTGGTCAGAAAGTCGAGCCGGGTGGTGACCCAGTTCGGTGAAACCGAGGAGACCGTGGTGATCTCGTCGGCGACGTTTTCAGTAGCGGGATTGCTCAATCCCATTGCAATGCTCCGCGCTTCCAGATGTAGACGTACCCCACCGCGAGGATGAGGATGAAAACAAACATTTCGATGATCAGAAGGCCCGCCATCGACGTCATCTGCTTGAAGGCGACGGCCCACGGGATCATAAATACCGTTTCAATGTCGAACACGATGAACAACATCGCGACCAGGTAAAACTTGACCGAGAACCGCTCTCTGGCATCGCCCAGAACCGGCATCCCTGATTCATACGGCGCGATTTTAGTGGGGGTACGCCGGTAGGTCGAGAGAACGTGGGAGACACCCAGCATCAGGATGGCGTTCGCAACCACGAACACGATCAGGAGCAGGATCGGGATATAGGCCTGGAGCATCAGCGTCGACATCTCGATTTAGTGAATTTTTTCACTATCGAATGAAATTAACCGTGTCCCGAATGTGATTCAACGGGAGGGGACATCAAAGGTTGTATATTCCGCGCCTGCCTGGGGCAGCCTGCGTTCCGACCGACGCTGCCCCGCCCTCTCAAACTGCATCGGCCCCCAGGAAACATGTCCATCAAGTCCGACCGCTGGATCCGTCGCATGGCCCGTGAGCATGGAATGATAGACCCCTTTGTCGATGGCCAGGTTCGTGAAGGGGCCATCTCCTACGGCGTCTCCTCCTATGGCTACGACATGAGGGTTGCTCCCGAGTTCCGGATTTTCACCAATGTGCTGTCGGCTATCGTCGATCCCAAGCACTTCGATGCCCGGAGCTTCGTGGAATTCGACGGCGACGTCTGTATCGTGCCGCCCAACAGCTTTGCCCTGGCACGCTCGGTGGAATATTTCCGGATCCCGCGGAACACGCTCACCATCTGTGTCGGGAAGTCCACTTACGCTCGTTGCGGCATCATCACGAACGTCACGCCATTCGAGCCCGAGTGGGAGGGGTACGTGACACTGGAGATCAGCAATACCACTCCTCTGCCGGCCAAGATTTACGCCAACGAGGGGATCTGCCAGGTGCTATTCTTCGAGGCAGATTCGGATGATGTGTGCGAGACCAGCTACGCGGATAAAAAGGGGAAATACCAGAAGCAACGTGGAGTCACGCTGCCCAAGCTCTGAGGCTTCCGAGCCACGCCGGCCCGGTGCATTCGTTTTTCACTCACGACGTTCCCGCGAAGGACATATGCGTTACCCGGCACTGTTGGCCCTCCTGCTCAGCCCACTCCTCAATCAACCAGCGTCTGCGCAGCAGGGCACCGGGCCCAAGCCGGTGCAGCCGGTCCGCCCGCTCGAGTTGCCGGCACTACAACCGCCGATCGCCGACACCGGCATCTTCAGTCCGATCCCACTTCCGCCGGCGAACGAAGTCCGGCTCGCGAACGGAGCGCCTGGTCCGCGATACTGGCAACAGCGGGTGGATTACAGCATCAAGGCCACGCTCGATACCGGGAGCCAGCGACTGACCGGGACCGAGTCGATCCGCTATAGCAACAACTCGCCGGACTCCCTCCGTTTCGTGTGGATGCAGCTGGACCAGAATCTGTTCCGGCCCGGAAGCACCGGCTCTCTTCTCTTTGCCTCTGAGAGTCGCTTCGGGGGCGCCGGCTTCAAGGGCGGCTTTGAGATCACGAGCATCAGTCAGTGCAGCGCGGCCGACGATGCCGCCCCTGCGTCTGCCAAACGGAACGCGCGGGCAAAGACGAAACCCAAGGCGGCCGCCTCGACGGCGCTGACCTCCTGCCCCGCTACTCCGCTGCGGACCCGGGTGGACGACACCATGATGTATGTGGAGCTGGCGAAGGCACTCGCGCCGGGCGGGACAACCGCTTTCCAGGTGGCGTACAGCTTCAACATCCCTGAGCATGGGGCTGACCGTATGGGACGCGACGGCTCCCTCTACGAGATCGCGCAGTGGTACCCCCGGATGGCGGTGTACGACGACGTGCATGGCTGGAATACCGATCAGTATCTCGGCCAGGGCGAGTTCTATCTGGAGTATGGCGACATCGACTATGAGGTCACCGTACCGGCGGGCTACATCGTGGCAGGAAGCGGGGTCCTGCAGAACCCGGGCGAGGTCCTGACTGAGACGCAGCGAGCGCGGTTGTCTGCGGCGGTGAAGTCGGACACCACCATTCATATCATCACCAGCCAGGAGCTGACCTCCGGTGCCGCCCGGCCGGCCGCTGCCCAAGGGTCGATGACATGGCGGTTCCGGGCGGAGAACGTGCGAGACGCGGCCTGGTCCGCCTCGCCCGACTACCTCTGGGACGCCTCAGGCTGGGGAGGAATTCTGGCGCAAGCGTATTTCAGGCCATCCGCAGTGGAGACCTGGAAAGACGCGGCAAAGATGAGCCGCTACTCCATTCTGGAGTACAGCACCCGCTGGTTCGGGTATCCCTATCCCCAGATCTCAGCCGTGGAAGGTCCCGTCTCGGGTATGGAGTATCCCATGCTGGTGATGGAAGCGCGGAACAATACCAGCGCCAAACTGTACAACGTGATCACTCACGAGATCGGACATAACTGGTACCCGATGGTCGTGGGTTCGGACGAGCGGCGGTACGCCTGGATGGACGAAGGCTTCAACACCTTCGTGAACACGTTTTCGGAAGAGGGCTACTGGAAGCGGGATGATTCCGCGATCCGGCAGGGAGAACGGGAGCTGGTAATCAAGACCGATCAGATGCCGACGGCACAGCCGATCATGACGCCGGCCAACCGCTATCGGACGAGTAGCAACCTCCTGAGCCTTGCGTATGTGAAGCCCTCGATCGAGCTCCTCGCCCTTCGCAATAAGGTGCTCGGTGCCGAGGTGTTCGATAGCGCGTTCCGGGAATACACCCGCCGCTGGGCGTTCAAGCACCCGCAGCCAGCGGACTTTTTTCGAACCATTGAGGAGGTCTCCGGCCGGGATCTTTCCTGGTTCTGGCGAGGGTTCTTCTATACCACGGCCGCGCTCGATCAGTCGGTGGAGTCGGTCAAGCAAGAGCCTGATGGGTCCGGGCAGATTACCCTGGCCAACCTGGGTGATGCCGTGATGCCGGTCGAGCTCCAGCTCGGCTACGACGACGGGACGAATGACCTGGTCAAGCTGCCGGTGGAGATCTGGTACGGCGGAAACCGGTATGCATACGCCACCAAGCCCGGCAAGACCATCGTTAGCGCCCAGGTGAATCCGGACGGCACCTTCCCGGACGCCATCCCCACCAACGATGTCTGGCGGCGGCCAACCGCCAGCGCGACGCCGTGAGAGTCGGGAGTCGGGAGGCGAGACTTAGGGTCGAGAGTCAAGAGTCTAGGGTCTAGAGGCTAGTCCAGGGTCTAGAGTCTAGGGTCTATGCTTTAAGATCTGTCCTCACCCCGACTCCCGACTCCCGACTAATCCCAGCCCTCGACCCTCGACTCTCGACCCTTTTCCCAATGCGCACTCTCGCTACCCTGCTGCTCTCACTCGCCGCCCCGCAGCTTGCCGCTCAGCAGAGCGTCACCGGTCCCAGCGTCCCCGATAGCATCAGGCCCCATGGAGACGAGTCTCCCTTCCGCCGGCTCGAGCTACCCACGCCCAACACGATCCGCAGTGGGAGCGGCACCCCGGGACCGAGTTACTGGCAACAGCGCGCCGACTACGTCATCCGGGCATCCCTGGATACGGTGGCCCAGCGCGTCAGCGGCAAGGAGCGCATCACCTACACCAACAACTCCCCCGACACGCTTCGCTACCTGTGGCTTCAGGTCGAGCAGAATCTCTTCAATAGCGCAAGCCGCGGTGCTCGGCTGTTCGACCAGAGCTCCCGGTTCGGAACCCATGGTGCCGAGGTCGGTGTCACCCTGACCAGAGTGGCAGAGCCCGCGATCCCTGCCACGAAGAGCAAGGGGGGACGCCCCGCAACGGAGCTCAAGTACCTGGTCAACGGGACCATGATGAAAGTGGATTTGGCCCGGCCACTCCCGCCGCACGGCCGCCAACTCCTGGAGGTCGACTGGTCGTTTCCCTTTGGGCCCAACAGCAATCGAATGGGCCAGGAAATGATCGACGGGAGCAACGTCTACGAGGTGGCTCAGTGGTATCCACGGCTCGCGGTCTATGACGATGTGAGAGGCTGGAACACGGAGCAGTATCTGGGTCAGGGCGAGTTTTACCTCGAGTACGGCAGCTTCGATGTGAGCATCACCGTTCCGGCCAACATGCTGGTCGCCGCCACGGGGACGCTCCGGAATCCCGGCCAGGTGCTCACGGCGGCACAACGTCTTAGGCTGCAGCGAGCTCGCTCGACCGATTCCACTGTGGTCATCCGCGGCAAGGACGAAATCGGCGACCCCGCTTCAAGGCCGGTATCAGCCTCGGGCACCTTCACCTGGCGGTTCACCGCCGACAGCGTGCGCGACTTCGCCTGGGCGGCGGCTCGGCACTTCATCTGGGATGCCGCTCGAGCAAACGACGGCAAAACCCTCGCGATGAGCTTCTATCCCCCTTCCGCTGAACCGATCTGGAAAGGTTCTACCCAGTTCGTGCGGTTTGCGGTCGAGAGCTACTCAGACTGGTATCCGTACCCATACCCCGTCGCCATCAACGTGAACGGGATCGAGGGAGGGATGGAGTACCCGATGATCGTGTTCTGTCACAACCGTACTGACGCGCCCGGGCTCTTCAGTGTGACCGATCACGAGATCGGCCATACCTGGTTTCCCATGATCGTCGGAAGCAACGAGCGGCTGTACGCCTGGATGGACGAAGGCTTCAACACCTTCATGAACTACTACGACTGGGAGAAGAAGTATCCCGGTACCTACAACCGGCGGGCCAATCCCAATCTCTACATTCCCTTTGCCCGCTCAGGACGAGAGGATCCGATCATGACACCGGCAGACCGGATCAACGGAGATCTGAGTCTTACGGCCTACACCAAGCCAGGCCTTGGACTGGTTCTGCTGCGCGATCATATCATTGGCCGGAACCGCTTCGACCCATCGTTCCGCCAGTACATCTCCCATTGGGCCTACAAGCACCCAACGCCGGCCGATTTCTTCCGCAGCATGGAGGACGGCGTGGGCGAAGACCTGAGCTGGTTCTGGCGGTCGTGGTTTTACACCACTGAGACCCTGGACCAGGCCGTCGATTCGGTCACTGTGTCGGATTCGAATGGCGTGGCGTCCCGGATCTACCTGCGAAATGCCGCACCCATGCCGATGCCGGTCGAGCTCGGCCTCCGCATGGACGACGGAACTCAGAGACGACTCAGTCTGCCGGTGGAAGTGTGGTTCGGTGGGAGCCGGTACACGGCGCTGGTGCCCGGCCCGCGTAAGGTCACGGGCGTAATCATCGATCCGCAGAACTTCTATCCCGATGCGCATCGGGAGAACAACGGATGGGTGGCGGAGGACACTGCTGCCGGCCGCGCCCCGGCGAACACACGGCGCTAGGATCGCCACCCTTACGCCAATCGACCAGCTGTCACTCGGGCGTCAATTGCCAAAGCCCGCTCAGCATGTCGATCGCATACAGCGTCCCATTCGCGAGCTGAACGCCCCAGGTGTACGTGTCTCCAGCTCCACCCGGGGCTAACTGCGCCAGCAGCCGGCTGGAGAGATCGCCGCTCAGGGTACCTGACACATCCAGCGCCACCACACCAGCGTTGTAGTAAGCCGCATAGAGGACCTGCTTCGCTTCGTCCATCCAGAAGTTGTGGGTTCCCGCGCCGTCAAGATGAAAGCGCGCGACTTCCCGAGGGTGGCTGAGGTCTGCGACGTCCACCACATGGATGTCTCCGCTGGACTGTGACCCGACCACTCCGGGCCCCTCCTGGCCAATGAACAAGTAGCGTTTCTCACCGGTAGCCGGGTTATGGAACCACCAGCCATTGTGAACGGCCGCGCCGCCGGGAACTCCGTTCGCGCTGGTGATCAGCCGACTGACCTCAACCGGAGAACCCGGGGAGCCTCCCCGGATTCCGTTACCCACGTCGTAGATGATGAGACCGGTATTCCAGGCAAAGACGAATGCAATGCCGTCCCGAACGAACGTATCATGAATGCCGTAGTCCCGCGGGATCGGCTCCCGATGCACCAGGGCTGGTGCGGCGGGATCGGTCACGTCGTAAATCAGTAGAGCCGGATCTTCGGCCGGGTCCCCCGAAAAGCCGGGATTCCGGGCGGCGAAAGCGTACCGGTGCTCATTGATCGTCGCCAGCGTCACAGTATGGACCCCGGCCCCACCGACCCGGGCGGCGCCGAGGAGGTTCGGATGCGCCGGGTCATTCAGACCATACAGGTAGATGCCGCCGTTGGATCCACGCTCGCCGCTGAAGACCAGGAGCTGTCCGTCATCGCTGACCTGGACATCGCTGACCGTGCCGATCTCCGGGGTGGTGATCGAGTCCACCAGTGCCGGAGGTCCCGAAGCCACGGACCAGATCTTCAGCACGTTACCCACGCTCCCGCTTCTAGCACCCCACGTGCCGGTGTACGCATAGTCGCCGTGGACCCACAGATCTGAACTGTAGCGATCAGGGGCATTGTTTCCCCCTCCCACCACAGTAATGGGCCGGGCGGGCACTCCAGGCTGCGTCGGCTCGTCCCCGCCGCAGCTGAGAACGCCGGCGAGCAACCCAGCCGTAAATACTGCTCTAGTGCTCAAGATGGTGACCATCGGTGTGGGACATGCCTTCGATCTCTTCAGCTACGCCGTAGCGGCCCATTCGGTGCATCGGCGTACCAAAGCCAAGACGGACGCCAACACTGGCGGACCAAAGGGTGGATTTTCCGTAAAAATCTCGCACGTCGAAGAGCCCTCCGCCGACATCAGTCACCCACCCACGGGAAATTTCCAGAAAAGGCAAAGCTTCAAATCGCGAAGCGGCGCCGCTGATTCGAAAGGTGTATCCGGCTGTATGAATGGTCCATCTGGTCTTTCCCAGAATGGAATTCTCCAGATGCGGTCGTATCGAACGGAACGGACTCAGGGTGCGCTCTTCCTCGGGTCTCTCGGTTCGTTCAAATCTGTAATGAAGACGACTACGGCCCCTGGTCCATGCACCTTCGGCGAGCAAGCCATGAAAGAGGAAGAAGCCATCCGCTTCGGACGTTCGGGACCACTCGAGCAGACCATACACAGGGAGGCTACCCTCTTTATCGTCCCATCGGGCTGAGAGGCTCTGCTTGTGTTGGTCGGTTCCCGAGCCCGGGCGGTGCTCGGGAGAGTGCACGTCGGCGTAGGAGCCCTGCAGCTCGAGCGCCCTGATAGGTTGGATCGAGAGCCGGCCGGACCAGGAATCGGCGAAGCGGGCTACCCGAGGCCACTGCCCCGGGCGTTCCGGCTCGTCGCCATTGAAGAGCCCACCCTCGAGCATGACGGGACCGATCCTGGCGCCTACAATAGCCACCCAGCGCTCGAGAATCTGTGAGAGGTGGTGGTTCACCGGGTATCGGACCACGGGCCGCGACATCGGGTCATCCGTCCCGAAGGGGGCGAAGCCCTTTCCTGCGCTGATGGAGACGCGACTGGTCCCGTCCATCCCGCCGAGAATATCGTCGGCCGAGAGCATCAGCTCGTGCACGTAGGTATGGGGATGCCGCCGATCGATGAATCCTTCACCCCAATCTCCCGGAGTGAGCTCTCCATCGGGAATCGTGAGACCCTCGAGATTGAGCGTGGCCACCATCCGAACCCGCTGGGAAATGGCTGCATGCGCCATGATAGCGGGCTGCACCACCCGGACCTCTCCCAGGCTGCGTCCACCGGGAACCGGATCGACGCCGGTGTAGAGCGCTACCGCATGTGCGCCGAGGTCGAGCCAGGGTACTGACTGCGCCGGGCTGGTTGTAGGAAGGAAGAAAAGGAGGAGGGCGAGGCGGCGGATGGGATCAATCGGAGGCCGCGACCGCGCCCCGTCCCGCGGTGAGACTGGCCCGGAGGAAGTCGCGGTTCATCCGGGTGATCGTATCGATGCTGATCTCCTTGGGACAGGCTTCCTGACACTCGCCATAGAGCGTGCAGCCCCCGAAGTGCTCGATGTCCATCTGAGCCACCATCCGGAGCGCCCGCCGGTAACGCTCCGGCTGCCCCTGCGGAAGCAGACCCAGGTGGGTGAGCTTCGAGGCCGTGAACAGCGAGGCCGAGCCGTTGGGGCAGGCCGCGACACAGGCGCCACACTGAATGCACTGAGCCGCATCCATGGCGGTGTCGACCTTCTCCTTGGGAATGAGGATCGCGTTCCCATCCACCGCGCTGCCGGTAGGCGCGGTGATGTACCCCCCGGCCTGGACGATGCGGTCCAGCGCCGTCCGATCGACGACCAGGTCCTTGAGGATGGGAAAGGCGCGGGCCCGCCATGGCTCGACAGTGATCGTGTCCCCGTCCTTGAAGCTCCGCATGTGCAGCTGGCAGGTGGCCGTGCCCCTCGACGGCCCGTGAGCCACTCCGTTGATCATGAGACTACAGGAGCCACAGATCCCCTCGCGGCAGTCGTGATCGAACGCGATCGGGATTTCCCCTCGCTCGAGCAGACGCTCGTTGACGACATCGAGCATCTCCAGGAACGACATATCGGGGCTGATGTCCCGCGCCTCGTACTCGACCATGCGGCCCTTCACCGAGGGTGCGGCCTGGCGCCATACGCGGAGAGTGAGGTTCACGATGCGATCCAGTAGACGGTCGGAAGTCGGGAGTCAGGAGTCGAGAGTCGGGACTGAGGAGACCTCTCGTTCTGAGTGCGCCGAAGGATCAATAGGAGCCTGGGCAGCCCAGGGCAAGCCTCCTCACGGCGAGTCCGGCTCCCGACTCCTGACTCCCGACTCACTTGTAACTCCGCTGTGCCAGATGCACGTATTCGAACTCCAACGGCTCCTTGTGGAGCTCGGGCGGTTGGTCTTGTCCCCGGTACTCCCAGGCAGCGACGTAGGCGAAATGCTCGTCGTCCCGGAGCGCCTCACCGTCTTCGGTCTGATACTCCTCTCGGAAGTGGCCGCCGCACGACTCTTCCCGGTGCAGCGCGTCACGGCACATCAGCTCGCCGAGCTCCAGAAAATCGGCCACCCTGCCCGCCTTCTCCAGCGCCTGATTCAGCTCCGCGTCACTCCCAGGCACGTTCACGTTCCGCCAGAACTCGGCTCGTAGCTCGGGGAGAGCCGTAAGGGCCTTCTGGAGCCCGGCCGCATTCCTGGCCATGCCGCAGTAGTCCCACATCAGCTTGCCGAGCTCACGGTGAAATGAGTCGACCGTCCGCTTGCCCTTGATCTCGAGGAACCGGCGGTTTCGTGCCGCCACTTCGGCTTCGACCCGGCGGCACTCGGGATGATCCGGCTTGACCGGAGCCAGCTTGGATGAGGCGAGGTAGTCTCCAATAGTGGCGGGCAGGACGAAGTATCCGTCCGCGAGGCCCTGCATGAGCGCGCTGGCGCCCAGCCGGTTGGCGCCGTGATCCGAGAAGTTGGCCTCGCCGATGACATGCAGGCCGGGAATGGTGCTCATCAGGTTGTAGTCGACCCAGAGCCCGCCCATGGTGTAGTGCACCGCCGGGTAGATGCGCATCGGCATCCGGTAGGGGTCCTCGTCGGTAATCCGCTGGTACATCTCGAAGAGATTCCCGTAGCGCTCCCTGATCGTTCGCTCTCCCAGCCGGCTGATGGCGTCGGCGAAGTCGAGATACACTCCCAACCCACTCTCTCCCACGCCGCGTCCGTCGTCGCAGGCCTCCTTGGCCGCGCGTGAGGCGATGTCTCGCGGAGCCAGGTTCCCGAAGCTGGGATACTTGCGTTCCAGGTAGTAGTCGCGCTCGCCTTCGGGGATTTCCTCAGGACGCCGCTTGTCACCCTGTTTCTTGGGGACCCATACCCGGCCGTCATTGCGGAGCGACTCGCTCATCAGGGTGAGCTTGGACTGATACTCTCCGCTCACCGGTATACACGTGGGGTGAATCTGGGTATAGCAGGGATTGGCAAAGGCGGCACCGCGCTTGTAAGCCCGCCAGATCGCGGTGGCGTTGGAGCCTTTGGCGTTAGTCGAGAGATAGAAAACGTTGCCGTACCCACCGGTGCCGAGCACTACGGCGTCACCCAGATGGGATGTGACCGCGCCGGTGACCATGTCTCGCGTGACGATGCCGCGGGCCCGGCCATCGATCACGATGAGGTCCAGCATCTCGGTACGCGGATACATCGTCACTCCGCCACGGGCAATCTCCTTTTCCAGCGCCTGATAGGCACCGAGCAGCAGTTGCTGTCCGGTCTGGCCACGGGCGTAAAACGTTCGGGAAACCTGCGCCCCGCCGAACGAGCGGTTGGCCAGCAGGCCTCCGTACTCGCGGGCAAACGGCACACCCTGCGCCACGCACTGGTCGATGATCGAGACGCTGATCTGAGCCAGGCGATACACATTGGCTTCGCGTGACCGGAAGTCGCCACCTTTGACGGTGTCGTAGAACAAGCGGTAGACGCTGTCGCCATCGTTGCGGTAGTTCTTGGCGGCATTGATGCCGCCCTGCGCGGCGATGCTGTGCGCCCGACGCGGCGAATCCTGAAAGCAAAAGCACTTCACGTTGTAGCCGAGCTCGCTCAGCGAGGCCGCGGCCGACGCTCCGCCCAGTCCACTCCCGACCATCAGGATGGTGTGTTTCCGCTTATTAGCCGGATTCACCAGCTTCATCTCGAAGCGGTGCTTATCCCACTTCTGCTCGATAGGACCACCAGGCACGTTGGACCGAAGCTGGATCATCTCACCACTCCGGCGTATACGGCGATGGGAATCACGGTAAAGCCAAGCCAGACAAGAAGAGCCAGCGCCAGCGCGAGACTCCGCCGGAGCGGCCTGGGCGAGGGCGAGCTCATACCAAGGCTCCGTCCACTGCTCCAGATACCGTGGTACAGATGAAGACCGACCGCAGCCATCGCGATGAGATAGATGACGACAACGATCGGGTTATGGAACCCGGCGGCCACATTGTGATAGGGATCGCCCTCGATGAAATCAGGATGCGCGGTACCGACAGTGAAATGGAGGATATGGTAGACCAGAAACACCAGGATCAGCGCTCCGCCCCAGCGGATTGTTCGTGAGGCAAGGGTGGAGACCTGTGGCTCGCGGCCACTGGCGTACCCGACCTGGCGGGCGTCCTGACGCCGAGCTGCCAACTGGACTGCCGCGATCACGTGGAAGACCAGCGCGGCCAACAACACCAGTCGCGCGACCCACAGGGCGCCACCAGTACCGTGCAGGAACGCGCTGTAGGCGTTGATCCTGGTGGGACCTTGAAACACCAGAAGGTTCGCGAGCACGTGGGTGATGAGATACAACACCATGATCAAGCCGGTCACTGCCATGACGGCTTTCTTGCCGACGGAGGAGGACCAGAGAAGGCCCAGCCGGTTCATCGGGCGGGGCTCGGTCAGACGTCGACGACGGTCTGCGTGGAGCGGACCGCCTCCGCGGACTTGTGCAGCTCCTCGCGCTCGGCAGGAGTCAACGACACCTCGATGACCTTCTCCAGACCGGCCCGACCGATCTTGCAGGGCACACCACAGAAGACGTCTCGCAAACCAAACTCTCCCTGGAGCCAGGCGGAGCACGGAAGGATCCGCTTCTTGTCGAGCGCGATCGCCTCGACCATCTGGACCGCCGCCGCGCTGGGCGCGTAATAGGCCGAGCCGGTCTTGAGGAACGCGACGATCTCCGCCCCACCGTTTCGCGTACGCGTCACGATGTCGTCGAGCCTGGATTGCTCCAGCAGCTGGCTGACCGGTATTCCCGACACAGTGGTATAGGAGATCAGTGGCACCATCGTGTCTCCATGGCCGCCAAGCACCATGGCCTGAATGTCCTCGACCGACACCTCCAGGGCCTCGGCCAGGAAGGTTCGGTAGCGCGCGGTGTCGAGCACGCCGGCCATCCCCAGGATCCGCTGCCGAGGAAAGCGGCTCGCCTTCATGGCGACGTAGCACATCACGTCGAGCGGATTGGAAACGACGACGATGATCGACTTGGGCGCCACCCGCGCAATCTGCTCGGTGACCGATCGAACGATGCCGGCGTTGGTCTTGACCAGGTCGTCGCGGCTCATGCCCGGCTTGCGGGCTATGCCGGCGGTAACCACGAAGACCTCGGCTCCGGCCGCGTCGTCGTAGTTCTGGCTCCCGACCACACGGGTATCGAAGCCTTCGATCGGCCCCGATTGCCACTGGTCGAGCCCCTTTCCCTGAGGCACACCGTCCACCACATCGAGCATCACTACGGTTCGCGCCAGATTCTTCTCGGCCACGCGCTGCGCCGCGGTTGCGCCCACGTTCCCCGCCCCAATCACCGCCACTTTACTCAGCATGTAGGAATTCCGTGTCTTTCTGAATTGGCTACCGGGCTACGGCGTCAATATAGCGTTGGCCAGTCAACAGTCGGGAGTCAGGTGTCGGGAGGCTGGTTCAAAGAAAATCGCCTTCGCGATCCTTGTTCTGACCTCTCGAGGCCCGACTCCCGACTCCCGACTCCTGACTCAGTTGCCTTATCGCCTCATACAAAACGATTCCCACCGCCGTCGCCAGATTCAGGCTTCGGACCGGACCAGACATCGGGATGGTGAATGCCTGGTCGGGATGTTTTTCCAGAATTCGGTCGGGCATTCCCTCGATCTCGCTCCCGAAAACCAGACAGCTGTTCGCCCGGTATGGCGCGCTCCAGTAGCTCTGCTCGGCCTTGGCCGAAAAATAGAGACAGCGGCTCCGGTCGATCGCATCGCGGAAGGCGAACCAGTTGGGATGCACCCACAGGTCGACGTCGTCCCAGTAGTCGAGGCCGGCCCTGCGGACTTCACTGTCATCGATGGAAAAGCCGAGCGGCTCGATGAGATGCAGCGAGGTGTCGGTGGCAGCGCAGAGGCGGGCGATGTTACCGGTGTTGGGCGGGATCTGAGGCTGGATGAGGGCGATGTGAAGCGCCATCACCCGCCCCGGGTGTGCATCTCCCGGCGCGGATCGGCTCGGAGAGACTCCAACTGGTACAGTATCCCGCGGCTGGGAGCCTCAGTTCGGACCTCGGCTCCACGATCGGCACGGCTGCGCCAGACAGCGGCAATCCGGTTCGCGATCTCGTGGTCGGGCTCGCCCAGCCGCAGCGCTTCCCGCAGATCGAGACCAGTTTCACCGTATAGGCAGAGCAGCCAGGTGCCGTCGGCGGTAAGGCGGCTCCGGTCGCAGGTGCGGCAGAACGGAGCTGTGGTCGACGCGATGACCCCGAAGGTCGTACCATCGCCCAGCGCGAACCGCTCCGCCGGAGCCCAATCGACCGGGTTCACTGGTTCAATGTCCCCATGGCGCCGGGCGATGCGCTCGAGAATCTCTTGCCGACTCACGACGCTGTCCATGGTCCAGCCGGTAGCGCCACCCACATCCATGTACTCGATGAACCGGACCTCGGCGCCGACCGAGCGGCCGAACTCTAGAAGGTCAACCAGCTCATCGTCGTTATAGCCCCGGATAACCACCACATTAAGCTTGACCGGGAGGCCGGCCGCGTGCGCGGCGCCTATACCCTGCAGCACGTCCGCATGACGGGCACTCCTGGCGAACTCCAGCATCTTGGCAGGATCGAGAGTATCGAGGCTGACGGTCACCCGATCGAGCCCAGCGCGCCGCAGATCGTCGGCATGACGGCCGAGCAGAATGCCGTTGGTGGTGAGGGAGAGGTCTCGAAGCCGCCGCTGCCGAAGCAGGGACACCAGGGTGGTGAGATCGTGGCGCAGGAGGGGCTCCCCGCCAGTGAGCCGCACCTTGTGAACGCCGAGCCCGCCGAAGATACCCACCAGCCGATCGATCTCTTCGAAGCGCAGGATCGATTCGCGCGGAAGCCAGACGTACTCGTCTTCGGGCATGCAGTAGCGGCATCGCATGTTGCAGCGATCGGTGACCGATATCCGCAGGCTTCGAAGCGGGCGGTTGAGAGTGTCGAGGACCTCCGCTGGGCTCATCGTCTCACTGCTGGTAGCCAGGTCAATCATCACGAGCTCCCGCAGGCACAGCCGGAGCAGCCGACTCAACGGTTGGATCGACCCAGCTGACCGAACCGTCCGCGTAGTACTCCCGCTTCCAGATCGGCACCCGACGCTTCACCTCTTCAATGACGTGTCGGCAGGCCACGAACGCGTCATCACGATGAGGCGACGCGGCGACCACCGCGACTGCCACATCACCGATCTCCAGTCGCCCGAGCCGGTGACGGAGAGCAATCGCCACATTCCAACGGGCCTCGGTTTCCGCCACAATGCGGGCGCACTCGGCCTCAGCCATAGGGGCGTAAGCAGAATAGTCCAACCGAAGCACCGCACGACCATCGTGATGATTGCGCACGGTGCCGAGGAACGAGGCGAGCGCCCCGCGGTCTTCCGAATGGACGATCGGGAGCAGGGTCTCGAGCTCCACCGGGTCAAACGTCAGGTAGGCCATATCAGCCGCCAGCGAGGGGCGGCAGGATCGCCAGTTCGTCACCGCCGGAAAGCGGTGCGTCGGCTCTCACGTGCGAGAGGTTGACGGCACAGAGAGGCTTGGGAGGGAGTCGCTCACCTCCGGGCAGAGCTCGCACCCGGTCGAGTGCATCGCCTACCGTAGCCTGATGGCTGAAGGTGAGCTCTACCGAGTCGAGACCGAGGGTTTCGGCGTAACTGGCAAAGAGAAGAACCCGAACGGTAAGCGGGGCTGAAATGGTGCGAGGCATAGGTGAAAGTTACCGCCAACCTGCATCGGGGCAAACGTCTCCACAAAAGAGTCGCCCCGGAGAAATCGTCCGGGGCGACTGGTTCCGGTCTGAATGATCCAACCGATCTACATGCCCTGCGCCGGCTCCGCGGCAGGCTGAGTGTCATCTGCGACGAGAGCTCGCAACTCCTTGCTGGGCTTGAATACCGGTACAGGGCGGGCAGCTACTTCCACGGGATCTCCGGTGCGAGGATTCCGCGCCATCCGAGTCTTCCTCCGGCGGATCTTGAAGGTTCCAAACCCGCGTACCTCGATGTTGTGCTGCTGCTTGAGCGCCTCCTTGACCGCGTCCAAAAACGCGTCCACCACTCGGGCGCAGTCTTTCTTGGAGATCATGGGGCCCGCAGTGCGGGCGATGGAGGCGGTTACCTGTTCTACGAGATCGGCCTTGGTCATGCATCCCCCAGAAGGGTTACAGACGATGGAGCAGGCGGGCCTCCCATTGGCGATTCTATGAGCTTACCCCTTGTCTGTCAAGGGCTTGGCTCTAGGCTGGCGGGCGACCCCAAGGGTGGCCATGAATTCCGCGAAGTGCGGGAGAGCATCATGAGGCCCCGGAGCGGCCTCTGGATGGTACTGGACCGCGAAGAGCGGGAGCTCGCGGTGGCGGATTCCCTCGATCGTTCCGTCGTTCAAATTGAGATGCGTAACTTCCAGCGACGGGGCGCCAGGAACACCGCCTGCATCGCCAACCACCGCGAAGCCATGGTTTTGAGTGGTGATCAGCACCTGGTCGGTCCGGATATCACGTACCGGATGATTCCCGCCCCGGTGGCCGTACGGCAGCTTGGCGGTGGCCCCACCGAATGCCAGGCCCACCAACTGATGCCCGAGGCAGATGCCGAACGTCGGCAGCCCTTCACCGGCAAGATCACGAATGACGTCCAGGGCATATCCCACCGCGGCCGGATCTCCCGGACCGTTGGAAAGAAAGAGCCCATCTGGCTTTAGCTCTCGCACTGCAGCTGACGACGTAGTCGAGGGCACCACGGTTACTCGGCAGCCTGCCCCGACGAGCATGCGAACGATGTTTCGCTTCATGCCGAAATCGTACGCGACTACGTGGGGGCCGGCCCCCTCGGTTCGGAACTGGCCGACGGTGGCGCGGGATGCGAGGTCGAGCCCTTCCATGGAAGGCGAGGCCAACAAGCGAGCGGCCAGATCAGCCGAGGGCTCGGTTCCTTCGGCCACGACGCCGCGCATGGCTCCGAGCTCCCGCAGATGCCGCGTCAGCCGCCGAGTGTCGACGCCCTCGAGCATGGGAACCCCGGCATCCCCGAGCCAGTCGTCCAGAGTGCGAGTCGAGCGCCAGTTGGACGAGTGGCGGGAGAGCTCGCGGACCACGACACCGGTGACCTGAGGCCGATCCGACTCTGAGTCCTCCAGGTTGATTCCGTAGTTGCCGATCATCGGCGCCGTCATCACCACGATCTGGCCCAGATAGCTCGGGTCGGTGAACGTCTCCTGGTATCCGGTCAGGTTGGTGGTGAAGACCACCTCACCGAAAGCAGGATCGACGGCACGGGGCGTGGTGCCCGCGAACCAGGTGCCGTCCTCGAGCAAAACGAACGCGGGGCGATCGGTGGTCGTCACCGGGTCACCCCGCGTATCGTGGCCGTGTTCACTTCTTCGGTTGAGGAGCCGCTGTGGTGGGCTTCGGAGCGGTGGCTGCTCCCGCTGGTGCTTTCGTGGCCGGCTGCGTCGGCGCGCCGAGTGGAAGCGGCGCCTGTTTGGATGGCGCGGCCGGCGCCGCAGCGCCCTTCGGCGCATCACCGGACGGCTGCGCCGGGATGCCGAGTGGCAGAGGAGCCTGCGATGCCGGCGCCGCAGGCGTGGCTGCCCGGAGCCGCTGCTGCAGGCCGCTGGAATTTCCGCCTCGGGGTGTAAACGACAGGATCAGCGACAGCAGCATGAAGATGCCGCCGCACCACCAGCTCAATTTGGTGAGGATGGTGACCGCCTGGCGGCCGCCCATCACGGTATCGGTGCCGCCGCCCCCGAGTGAGGCGAGTCCCCCGCCCTGGCCGGCCTGGAGGAGCACGACCACGGACAAGAGAATGGCATCGAGAATCAGCAGCGTCAGTAATAAGGCGAACATTGGTTTCGGCCTCCCGAGTCGGGCAGAATTTTAGTGCGGGAGGTCGCCAGTCGCCAGTCGCGAGTTGCCGCACTGCGGAAATTCAGCTCACGGGGTGTTCTTTTGATACTCGAACGTAAGCCACCGCGCATATCCTGGTCTCAATGGGAAATTATCAGGAACTTACAGTATGGAAGCACGCCCATGGCCTAGCCCTGGAATTATACCGATGCACAGGGCGTTTCCCGGATTGCGAGCGCTATGGTATAACCTCTCAGCTGAGACGAGCGGCGATCTCGGTGGCGTCCAACATCGCAGAAGGAACCGGGCGAGTCGGCAACCGAGACCAGGCGAGGTTCTTACAAATTGCCCGGGGTTCAGTCTGTGAAATGGAGTGCCAACTCCTCCTTGCCCGCGACATCGGGTATGTCACTTCAGAAGCCTGGTCAGTACTGGATAAGCGCTGCCGAGAGGTTGGTAAGATGCTGAATGGACTGATTCGATCGTTGAGTCGAGAACGACGCCCGAAGCTCGCGTCTTCGCACTGGGAACCAACGACCGGCGACCGGCGACCGGCCACTGGCGACTAGCGGCTATTCCCCCTCATCGATTGACCTCGGCCAGTCCTTCTTCAACAGCCGCGACATGGCCCGGTCCGCCAGCAGCCGCCCCCCGGTCTGACAGCGCGCACAGTAGTTGGTCTCGTTATCCGCGTAGCGGATCCGCTGTACCGGCGTACCGCACACCGGGCAAGGCAAGCCGAATCGCCCGTGCACCGCCATTCCCTCTCTGAACGCAGTCACCTTCTCGGGGAACTCGTCTCCGGTCTCCTGACTGAGACGGAGGATCCAGTCGCGCAACGTGCTCTGCGTCGCCTCGAGCAGCCTCGCGGTCTCGTCCTCCGTCAGTCGGCTCGTGAGCATGAGAGGCGAGAGGCGGGCCCGGTGCAAAATTTCATCCGAGTACGCATTGCCAATGCCGCTGAACAGTCGCGGGTCGGTGAGTGAACGTTTGAGTGTGTGATTCTCTGACCTAAGCTGCTGGGCAAAGCTCGGCAGATCGGCCGCGAGCACGTCGATGCCACCGCGGTCGAACTCCCGCAGCTTCTCCTCGCCTCTGACGAGATGAATCGATGCCCGTCGCTTGGACCCCGCTTCAGTCAGGACGAGAAGTCCGGCGGGAAACTGAAACGCAGCCAGAGTGAGCTTACCGCCCAGCTTCGCATCCAGACGCCGCCAGTGAAGCCGGCCGGCAATCATCAGGTGAACGACCAGAAAGAGATCGTCCTCCAGAACGAAGACGATCCGCTTGCCAAGGCGGCGCAGGTCGAGAATTCGTTTGCCGGCGGCTTCGGTTATCGGAGGATCGAACGAGCGAACGACGAAGGGATTCCGCACAGCCACGCGTTCCAGCGTCTGCCGCAGTATCCTGGGTGCGAGGCGGTCGAGATACAGGACGACATCGGGAAGTTCGGGCACGATGGTCAGGCTCGCGGGAGGGCGACGAAGCCTATCCCTCCATCACGCCATAGCCGCCGGAGGGACGGATCTTCGCTGCGGCCCCTTTCTCGAGTAACTCGGCCCACCCCTGGGGCTCGAGGCTGGCTCCTCCCACCAGGACGCCATCGAGCTGAGGCCGGGTCAGGAGTGAGGCCACGTTCCCGGTATTCACGCTGCCGCCGTAGAGAATCGGAACCCGGACTCGCACACTATTGCGACCCAGCTCCATCCGAATCAGCTCGTGGATCTGAGCCGCATCGTCCGGCGTCGCATTTTTTCCGGTACCAATCGCCCAAACGGGCTCGTACGCCATCACGACCCTGGCCCAGTCCGACGGGTCCAGCGCCTGCAACACCGATCCGAGCTGACGGACGATGACCTGCTCGGTGCGGCCTCCGTCGCGCTCGGCGAGGGTCTCGCCAACACAAACCAGCGGCGTAATACCAGCACTCAGCGCAGCCCTGGTCTTCTTGGCGACCTGCTCGTCGGTTTCGCCGAACAGATGCCGGCGCTCGGAGTGCCCTACCAGGGTAAGGCGGGCTCCTACTTCCATCACCATCGGAATGGCAATGCCGCCGGTGAAGGGCCCTTTCGGTTCCCAGTGAACGTTCTGAGCCCCGATGGTGATGTCGGGACGCCCCTTCATGGCGTCGGAGAGAACACCGATCGAGAGTGCGGGAGGGAAAAACCAGAGTCGTTGGCCTTCGACCGGCCTGGTGAGCGCGAGAAATTTGTCGGCGAACGCACGAGCGGCTGCCGGCCCGTGGTTCATCTTCCAGTTGGCCGCAAAGATGAGTTTGCGCTCAGTCATAACGCAAAGTCATCCCGAGCACCGCGAGGATCTCTCGGCCATGTGCCTTAAGCCTCATCCAGCGCCGCCACACCCGGCAACTCTTTCCCCTCCAGAAACTCGAGTGACGCTCCACCTCCCGTCGACACGTGGGTGATCCGGTCGCTCAATCCGGCCTGGGCCACCGCCGCCGCTGAATCACCACCGCCGATCACCGTCACCGCACCCTTCCCGGTGGCGTTGGCCATTGCCCGAGCGATGGCGAGCGTGCCGTGGTCGAACGGCGGAGTCTCGAACACTCCCATCGGACCATTCCAGACAACAGTGCCGGCCTGTTCGATGGTCGAGCTGAAGCTCCTCTCGGTTTCAGGATCGATGTCGTAGACCGCCCATTCTGCCGGAATAGCGTCTCGCTTCACCGTGCGAGTCTCCACGTTGGGAGCAAGCTCACGGGCGATGACTGCGCCGGAGGGAAGAACCAGCTTCTTCCCTGCCTTCTGCATCAGATCCTTGGCCAACTCGACTCGATCGAGCTCGACCAGCGACTTCCCCGTCTCGAGCCCCATTGCCTTGAAGAAGGTGCAGGCCATGGCGCCTCCGAGCAGGATGGCGTCCACCTTCGGCAGCAACGCTTCAATCAGATCGATCTTCCCACTGATCTTGGCTCCTCCCAGCACGGCGACGAACGGTCGTTTGGGTTGATGGAGCGCCTCACCCAGGTAACGAAGCTCCCGCTCCAGGAGGAAACCGGAGACGGCAGGCTTCAGAATGCGGGCGATGGCCTCGGTGCTGGAGTGCGCCCGATGGGCCGAGCCGAAGGCGTCGTTGACGTAGAGATCACCCAGCGAGGCAAACCGCTCCGCCAGGGTCGCATCATTCTTCTCCTCACCGGGATAAAACCTGGTGTTCTCTGCGACAGCCACACCACCCCTGGGCAGGCGCTTGGTGGCGGTGACTGCGTCCGGCGAGGTGGGATCAGGCAGGAAGGTGACGGGCGCTCCGAGCAACTTCTCCAGTGCTCGCACCACCGGCTGCATGGAGAACTTGGGATCCGGGCCGTTCTTGGGGCGGCCGAGATGAGAGAAGAGGATCACCCGGGCGCCGCGATCCCGGAGGTACTTGATGGTGGGGAGTGCCGCCCGAATGCGGGTGTCGTCGGTGACCGCCCCATCCTTGATCGGCGTGTTGAAGTCGACCCGCACCAGCGCGCGGCGGCCCTCGAGAGAGCCGCTGCCCAGCGATTCCAGCGTTCGCTTCACCGGCGAGTTCCGATGTACCTCAGCAAGTCCACGCAACGGGCCGAGTAACCCATCTCGTTGTCGTACCAGGAGGTGACATTGACGAGGGTACCTCCCACAACGTTGGTTGAAAGCGCATCGATGGTGCTCGACTGAAGTGAGCCGATGTAGTCCACCGACACGAGGGGCTCCTCGCTGACCGCCAGCAGGTTCTTGAGGGGCCCAGCCTTGGCGGCGTCACGGAACGCGGCGTTTACTTCGTCAGCCGAGGTGGCTTTCTGCACCACGCAGGTCAAAGCCACGACCGACACGTCGGGGGTGGGTACCCGGAGGGAGACGCCGTCGATCTTCCCCTTCACTTCGGGAAGAACCAAAGCGGTCGCCTTGGCCGCCCCGGTGGTTGTCGGGATGATAGAGAGCGCCGCTGCGCGGGCGCGCCGCAGATCCTTATGTGGCAGATCCAGGATCTGCTGGTCGTTGGTGTAGGAATGAATTGTCGTCATGAATCCGCTCACGAAGCCGAAGCGGTCCAGGATTACCTTCACCACCGGCACGAGGCAGTTCGTGGTGCAGCTCGCGTTGGAGATGATGTGGTGTTTGCTCGGGTCATAGGCCTCGTGATTGACGCCGTATACGATAGTGATGTCTTCCTTCTTGGCCGGCGCCGAAATGATCACCTTCGTGGCCCCAGCGGTCAGGTGCTGGGCCGCCTGGTCCCGGTCGGTGAACCGGCCGGTCGACTCGAGCACCAGCTCAACACCGAGGTCTTTCCATGGGAGCTTGGACGGATCCTTCTCGGACAGAACCCGGATCGACGTCCCGTCCACCTGAACTGCATCCGCTCGCGCGCTCACCTCGCCCGGAAACCGGCCATGGACGGAATCGTATTTGAGGAGGTGCGCCAGCGTCTTGGTATCAGTGAGGTCGTTCACGGCGACGAACTCGAGCTCGGTCGCCTTCATGGATCTCGCCGCGCGCACGACGTTGCGCCCGATCCGGCCGAAGCCGTTGATGCCTACTCGGATTGACATTGAACTCCTTGTGATAACGGAAGTCTAGGGTCGAGAGTCAAGAGTCTAGAGCGCAAGACATGGGTGGCGACCATATGCTCCAGCTGCTTCAGCTCTAGACTCTAGACCCTTGACTCTAGACTCTTCATATCCAAATCCACCACCGCTCGCGCAAACGTAACCGCCTCCACCCGGGCCGCGCCCGCTCCTACCAATGCAGCCGCGGCCGCGGCGAGGGTCGCACCGGTGGTGAAGACGTCGTCCACCAGCACCAGGTTGAGCCCGCGCGCGGGCGACGCCTCGAAGGCGCCGGCAACGTTGGCGTGTCGGGCCTCGGGCGTCAACGCCGTCTGGGTTCGCGTCTCCCGCACCCGCGTGAGCAGGTCTTCCCGCACCGCCACACCCACTCGCTTCGCCAGCTCGGCAGCGATCCGCTCGCTTTGATTGTACCCACGTTCCCGGAGCCGGCGGCGACCGAGCGGGATAGGCACCAAGGATATCCCTGCCGTCAATGGCTCGAGCCCTCGCATGGCGTCGGCCATCGACTCAGCGGCCCGACTCCACCCCTCGTACTTGAGCTGGTGGACCGCGGCGCGGGCGGAGCTCTCGAGCCAGACCGCGCTGCGCGCGCCGGTCAGCCCCGGCGGCCAGTCGGCGCAGAGCCGGCATTCCAGGTCCTTGAATGACGGCTGGCCGCAGCGGGTGCAGACGGGATGCGGAATCGGCCTCCACCTGAGCCGGCAGGGGCCGCAGATCAATGCGTCACCTTCCCGCTCGGGAATTGCCTCGCTGCAAAGGAGACAGGCGGGAGGAAGCATCCAGCGCTCCACGCCCACCAGCGCGTTGGTGAGCCGGCGCAGCTTGCTTGCCAGCGGGGGATTAACGGAGAGCCGCATTGACTGCTGCTCGCATCACCTCGACCGGCGCATCCTTTCCCGGAAACCACCGCTCGAATGCCGCCGCGCCCTGAGCCACCAGCATGGTACGCCCATCGCCCGCCCGCTTTACCCGCGACCGCATGGCCCGAAGCCAGGGCGTGCCGCCGGAAGCGTAGATCATGTCGAACGCCACTTCTGCGCGCGGCGCCGTTTCGGGCTGAATGGGAAAGGGATCACCCGGCTTGAGACCCAGGGGAGTTGAATTGATCAGGACTCGGCAATCCGCTGCGGGAGCCAGGTCCACTCCGATGGTGGCGAGCCAGCCTTCGAAAGCACGCTGGCGGTTGGAATCACGGGAGGAAACGGCAACGCTGACACCACGGTTCCTGGCGGCAACGCCTGCTGCATGGGCAGCTCCGCCGGTGCCGGCGATCAGCCAGGGGCTTTGGGGGGCTTCGAGTGCGTGGAGGGCCTGGAGCACGCCGTGCACATCGGTGTTGTCTCCCACGGTGCCGCCGTTTTCACCCCAGAACGTGTTGCACGCGCCGACCGTCTTCACCAGTTCTCGGCACACGTTGACGGCGCTGACCGCGAGCTCTTTGTGCGGCACCGTGATGTTGCCGCCACCACCTGCGCGGCCAACCGCCTGCATCAGACTCGGAAGATCTTCGGCGACACACCTGAGTGGGACGTAGACCGCTTTGAGCCCCAGAGCGCAGAAGGCGGCGTTCTGCATGATTGGCGACAGCGAATGCGCGACGGGGTCTCCCAGGATCGCGAAGACGCGGGTGGCGCCGTCTATCACCGCACCCTGCCGGCAACCCGGCTCACCACGTTCCCGATCAGCTCCTTCAGCTCGTCCCACGTCATGCGGTAGCTCGCCAGATCGGAGCCGAACGGGTCACTGACCTCCGACTTTCCTTCTTCCCTTCCGGCATACTCGCCCAGCACGTGCACCTTGTCCTCACCACCCAGCTCGGCCACTCTGGCGCGGTGGTGTCCGGACATGGTGAGAATCAGGTCGGCGGACTTGACGACGTCGCGGGTGAGGAGCCGGGCGCGGTGACCACTCAGGTCCAGGCCGTGCTCGAGACCAACGAGATAGGCACCCTCGGAGACAGGTGCTCCATCCCACGCACCAGTTCCCGCCGAGCCGACGGTGATTTGCTCGGCGCCTCTGCTGGTGAGTGCTTCGCGCAGCAGCGCTTCCGCCATTGGGCTGCGACAGGTGTTACCGGTGCAGACGAAGATGACATGCATGTCGTCAATATAGCGAGAACGGTGAGCACTCGGCGTGACCGAGTCTGTCACCCTGAGCGCAGCGAAGCGCTACGAATAAGGGTGTCACCCTGACTCCTCACGCAGTGAGGAGGAGGGGGCCGAAGTCATCCTTGTCCCGCATGGCTCATCAAGTCCTGCCACTCTGGATTCATCTGATCTATCAAACGGAGTTTTCTAGATCGAGTCAGTCGCTTCAGCCGCTTCTCTCTACCAATGGCTGCTAACACGTCGTTCGTCATTTCGTAGTAAACCAGAGATGTCGTCCCGTGTTCCGACGAGTAGCTAGCCGGATCTGCACCAGCGCGATGCTGAGCCACTCGCCGTTCAAGATTGTTGGTTACTCCTTTGTACATCTCCCGGGATTTACTGGCGAGGATATAGACGAAATAGGTGGGCGACATCTCCGAGCATCGCGCCTGCCGAACAATGTTGCATCAAACTCGGCTGTGGCGCCTCCGCTGCGCTCAGGGTGACAACTGACAACTAAGGAGCGAGACGCCCGGCCGCCCTCCGCAGCTCATCCCGCGGGATCGCCCCATCCCGAACCAGCCGAGGCATGATGCCGGTGCAATCCACCAGCGTGGACGGCGGCACGTTTCCGAGCACGCCTCCGTCGAGCACCAGCAATTCACCGTTCCGCTCCTCCGGACCGAACAGCTCGACCAATCGATCGGCACCCGGCGCCGGCGGTCCTCCCGGCCGATTCGCCGAAGTGGATGTGAGCGGTTTACCAATAGTGGCCACCAGACGCGCAATGCCCGCGTGGGACGTGTGCCGAACTGCAATCCCACCTTCCGGTCCTCGTAGCTCGTCGGGCAACCGACCCTCTCCGCCCCGAAGCACAAGGGTCAGAGGGCCAGGCCAGAAGGCGTCTGCCAATGCCGTCGCCGACGCCGTGAAAACCAGCCCCCACTCCTCGGCCATGCGACGGCCGGAAATCAACAGAAGGAATGGCTTGCCCTCAGGACGGCCTTTGAGATTTGCCAGGGCCGTGAGCCCCTGTGGCGTGGCCGCGGAACCCAAGCCGTAGACGGTTTCCGTGGGATAGGCCAGCAACTTTCCCGCTCGAAGATGCCTGCCAACCTGGGGAATGGCGGCCGTAATCTCGGCCTCGGTCTGGAAAGGAAGGATCATGGGGATGACCGGGCGAGCAGCTCTGCCAATGCCAGGTCTTCGGGCGTGGTGATCTTCATGTTGCGCGCCGAATCCGAAACCAATCGGACCGGAACGCCGATCGCTTCGACCAGGGCGGAATCATCGGTGGCGCGATGGCCGCCACGCGACGCTCGCGCATAGGCAGTCTCGAGCACCTCTCGAGGAAAGCCCTGCGGAGTTTGCGCCCGCCAGAGGCGGGCACGCGGACGGGTACGAGCGATATGTGTAGGGTCGCCGGCGCTGGCCTCCTTCAGCGTATCACTCAATGGAAGCGCCGGAACTGCCCCCTCACCCTGGCGGGCGACGTCGATGATGGCATCGATAACCGATCGCTCCACAAAAGGGCGTGCTCCATCATGCACAAGGACGATGGTACACTCGCGCCGGAGCGCGCTAAGACCCGCTCGGACGGAGTCACCGCGGTGTCGACCTCCGGGAAAAATGCTGAAAGTGGACGCCGAAGCGGAAAGCGCAGTCAGAAACGCCGGCGGACTGGCGGCATCGGTTGGAGGCAGCACCAGCACGACATGGGCGACAGAGGGATGCGAGGTGAATGGCCGCAGCGCCCGGAGGACCATGGGAACCCCGCCGATCTCCTGATACTGCTTGGCAACTTCGCCGCCGAGCCGGGTTCCCTGTCCGGCCGCAACCACGATCACCCCAACGTCACGCGGCAAGTGCCCGCACCAGTTGATCCACGTGATCCAGCCCGACCAGCGACGCTCCCGGAACCTGCACCGCGCTCCGAGACGAGCCGAAAACGCGGTGGAAGCCGAGCCGCACAGCCTCCGCGATGCGTCGCTCGACCGCGCCGCTCGGTCGAATCTCGCCGCCCAGTCCGATTTCGCCCAGGAAGATGACATCTGCCGGCGCCGGACGGTTGTACAGGCTCGAGAGGAGCGCGGCCGCTACCGCGAGGTCGGCACCCGGCTCATTCAGTCGAACACCGGCTGTCACCTGAACGAACACGTCGAGATTCGCGAACGAAG
This sequence comes from uncultured Gemmatimonadales bacterium, assembly GCA_963751925.1. Lineage (GTDB taxonomy): Bacteria > Gemmatimonadota > Gemmatimonadetes > Gemmatimonadales > GWC2-71-9 > CAVVWJ01. The sequence continues at coordinate 648,373 of CAVVWJ010000002.1, forward strand.
TCTCGGCCCGACGCTCGAGCACCGCCAACAACACCGCCAGCCGTCTGGGATCGATACCGGTCGCCACCCGTTGCGGGGTGCCATAGCCGGACTTGGCCGCGAGCGCCTGTACCTCTACCAACACTGGCCGCGTCCCCTCCATCAGCGCCGTGACTGCGCTCCCGCTGATGCCATCGGCCCGGGCAGCTAGAAACACGGCTGAAGGATTGGGCACCGCCACCAGTCCGCTTTCGGTCATGGAGAAAACGCCCAGCTCATCGACCGACCCGAACCGGTTCTTGGTGGTTCGGAGGAGACGATAGTCAAGCGTGGCCTCTCCCTCGAAGTAGAGCACGGTGTCGACGATGTGCTCCAGCGTCTTGGGTCCCGCGATTCCGCCACCCTTGGTCACGTGACCGACGACGATGACCGATGTGCCGCTGTCCTTGGCAAAGCGCATCAGCTGCCCGGAGCACTCACGCACCTGTCCCACGTTGCCGGGGGCGCTCTCGAGGGCGTCGGTGTAGATCGTCTGGATCGAGTCGATCACCACCACGTCGGCCCTGACCGCCGCAACTGCTTCGATGATCGCTTCCAACCGGGTCTCGCCGAACACGTGCACCGAACCGGCGTCCTCGACCAGACGGTCCGCGCGCAGGCGAATCTGGTCGGGAGACTCTTCTCCGCTGGCATACAGCACGGTACGTCCCGCCGCCTCGAGCCGGGCGGCCGCCTGCAGCAGAAGAGTGGACTTCCCGATGCCTGGCTCTCCGCCGATCAGGGTCATCGATCCCGGCACTATTCCGCCGCCGAGAACGAAATCGAACTCCGGAAGGCCGGTGCGCCAGCGGGTGAGGGATTCGGAAGAGATGTCGCGAAGGCGGGAAGGCGGTAAGTCGGTCAGGCGGTATGATCCATGACCGCGCCCGGGTCCCTTACCGGCCTTCCGCCCCACCTGACCGGCCGGCTCCTCCGCCACCGAGTTCCATTCGCCACACGCCTCGCAACGGCCCGCCCATTTGGGGTGTTCGTGGCCACACTCGGTGCAGCGGTAAACTGACTTCGACTTAGCCAAGAGATCCTTCGCTACGCTCAGGATGACAGCGTTCCCAGAGAACCTACCGCCGAACCGCCCCCTCGCCTCGATGGCTCGGGGCAAGCTTTACCGCCTGACCGTCCTGCCGCCGTACCGCCGCCCTACCGCCTTTCCGCCTGCCATCACTCCGGTGCCTCGCGCTCGCTGCGGTTATCGAAGCGGGTGAACTGCTTGTGGAAGTAGAGATCGACCGTGCCGGTGGGGCCGTTCCGGTGCTTGCCCACGATGACTTCAGCCACGCCCTCCAGACTGTTGCCCTCGCTGTCTTCCTTCTGATACATCTCCGGCCGGTGAATGAAGATCACCACGTCCGCATCCTGCTCGATGGCCCCAGAGTCCCGTAGGTCGGAAAGAATCGGCCGCCGCTCGCCGCCCCGCTGCTCCGACGCTCGAGACAGCTGAGAGAGCGCGATAACGGGAATGTCCAGCTCTCGGGCAAGCCCCTTCAGTGATCTCGAGATGTCGGAGATTTCCTGCACCCGGTTCTCGGCGTATTCGGGGGATCGCATGAGCTGGAGGTAGTCCACCACAATCAGGCGAACATCGTTTTCGACTTTCAACCGGCGCGCCTTCGAGCGCATCTCCAGCAGCGTGAGTGCCGCCGAGTCATCGATCCATACCGGACAGCTCTGGAGGATGCCGGCGGCCCGGGCGAGCCGGGTGAAGTCGGGATCTCGGAGCGTGCCCCGCCGCACCGCCTGGCTGTCCACCCGCGCTTCGGCGCAGAGCATCCGCTGCACCAGCGCCTCCTTCGACATTTCGAGCGAAAACACTGCTACCCCAAAGCCGTCCACCGCCGCCTGGGTGGCGATGTTGAGACAGAAGGCCGTCTTGCCCATGGATGGACGCGCGGCCACGATGACCAGCTCTGACGGTTGGAAACCCGACGTCATCTCATCCAAATCTTGAAAACCGCTCGGCACGCCGGTAACCGATTTTCCACTGCGCTGAAGCGTTTCGATGCGCTCCATCGTGGGCCAGAGCATCTCCTTGAGCCGGGTGAAGCCTTCGTCTCCCCGCTGCTGGGAGATCTGGAAGATCTTCGACTCGGCACCATCGAGGAGGTCGTTCGCGGTGGAGTGGCCGTCGTAGGCTTCGGTGATGATCGATGTGGATGCTTCGATCAGACGCCGGAGGATGGCCTTGTCTTTGACGATCTTGGCGTGGAACTCGATGTTGGCCGCGGTCGGCACCGCGTCCACCAGCTCGGCGAGATACTCCAGGCCGCCCGCGATCTCCAGCTCGCCCCGGCGGAGGAGTTCATCGCGGAGCGTGATGTGATCGATGACGGTGCGCTGCTCGGTGAGCGCCAGCATGGCTCTGAAGAGCCGCCGGTGCGGCTCCCGATAGAACATGGTGTCGTCCACCAGCTCCGCCGCCCGGAGTGCGGCGTCCTGGTCCAGCAGCATGGCGCCTAGGACCGCCTGTTCGGCTTCCTGGCTCCACGGCGCCGAGCGCCCTACATACGGATCAACTGTCGAGTAGTTGTCGTGCGATACGGACGTCATCCCAGGTCGGCTTCTTCCAGTTCGGGTTTCGGAGCAGCGCCGCGGGATGATACGTCACGATCAGCGGAATACCGTTGTACGTGTGCACCTTGCCGCGGAGCTCGCCCAGGCTCTTCCGCACCCCCAGCATCGCTTCCCCGGCAGTACCGCCGAGGGTGATGATCACCTTGGGTCGAATGAGCTCCAGCTGCCGGTGCAGGTACGGAATGCAGGCAGCGATTTCATCCGGCAGAGGCTTTCGATTCTGTGGGGGTCGGCACTTGACGATGTTCGTGATGTACACTGAATCGCGGGGAACTTCAATAGCTTCTAAAATGCCGTTGAGTAACGAACCGGCTTGACCGACGAAGGGACGCCCCTTCGCGTCCTCGGTGGCGCCGGGACCTTCGCCGATCAGCATGAGTCGCGCGTTGGGATTCCCTTCCCCCGGCACCGCATTGGTGCGGTTGGGACAGAGCGCGCAGCAGTATGTAGTGCGAATCCGCTCCGCCAGTTGATCGAGATCGAGCGAATTCAGGTCGTTACTCAGGGTCGGTTCCGGCGACGTCACCACCAGGCCGGGACCAGGGATCGGAGGTGCGCCCTTTCGCCAGGCGCCGGACTCGCGGACGGGCGGACGGACGGACGGCTGGACGGTCTCAGGCTTCGAAGCAGGAGCGTCTGCTGGTGCCACGGCCTCACCGGCCGATCGAGCGTCGGCCCCACCGTCCGCCCGTCCGCTGTTCCATTCCACTGCCCGACTCAGTACCACTTCGGAGCCGCCCAGCTCGAGCTGCTGCGCCAGATACCGGCGCCACTCATCAGCCAAGGCGTCTGCTCCACCACATCGAGGATCGCTTCGGCGACCTGACGCTTCGATTGCAGCGGCAGAATCTTGCGGGTGCCGTCTCGGCCGAGCAGCGCCACCCGGTTGGTGTCCTTCTCGAAGCCGGCGCCCGGCTCGAGCGCATCGTTCACGACGATCAGATCGAGTCCTTTCCGCTCCAGCTTGTTCAGTCCCTTGGCCAGCGCATCTCCGGTCTCGAGCGCAAATCCCACCATGATGCTCCCTGGCTTTCTCACTCCCCGGGTCGCGCCGAGAATGTCCTCGGTCGGCTCCATCGGTATCGCGAGCGCGCCCTCGGTCCGCGGCCGCTTGCTCTCGCTGGGATTGCTGGGCCGGAAATCCGCCGGAGCCGCGGCCATCACCAGCACGTCGGCCGTCGGCAGGGCCGAGCGTACCGCGGCCTCGAGCTCTCGGGTGGACTCGATTCGATGCACGGTCACGCCCACCGGAGGGGGGAGCGCCACTGGGCCGGAAATCAGCACCACCTCCGCTCCGCGCTCCCATGCGGCGGTGGCGATCTCGTAGCCCATCTTTCCGCTGGAACGATTGGTGACGACTCGCACCGGATCGATCGACTCGCGAGTAGGCCCGGCGGTCACCACCACGCGGCGGCCCGCGAACCCGCCCCGCTTGAGCAGCCTCGCGCCATGCGCCAGGATCGTTTCTGGCTCGCTCATCCGTCCGTGCCGCTCGGAGGGTCCCTCCGCCAGAGGGCCCACTTCGGGCCCCACGAACGCCACGCCCCGCTCCCGGAGCCGAGCCAGATTCGCCTCGGTAGCAGGATGCGCGAACATCTCGTCATTCATGGCGGGAGCGAGCAGCAACGGTGCGGTGCGCGCGAGCAGGAGTGCGGTGAGGATGTCGTCTGCCATACCCTGGGCCACCCGCGCAATCAGGTGAGCCGTAGCGGGGGCCACAATGATGAGGTCGGTGTCGTGGCCCAGTCGCACATGTGCCAGCGCGCCACCGTCCCAGAGTGAGCTCAGGACCGGACGGCCGGTGAGGGCCTCGAAGGTGAGCGGCCGGATGAATTCGGCGCCGCCTCGAGTGAGGACTACGTCGACTCGGGCGCCGGCCTCGACTAGCCGGCGTGCAAGGATGCAGCTCTTATATGAGGCGATCCCGCCCGACACGCCGAGAACGACGCGCCGGCCCTCCCACACGGTCACGCCTCGGAACGACGGCGGCGGATCAGCTTGTAGTTCAAGTCCCCGTCGACGAGCTCTTGCATCGCCTTCGTGGTGAGCTTCTCGGTCGGCTGCTGCAGCTGATCCTTGGGAAACTCGTTCAGATAGCGGGCGAACTTGGCGGCCACCAGCACGCCGAGATACTTGTTACCGGCCTGCTTGGCGACTTCGTGTGGGGTGATGATTCTCATTGTTGCTCCATGTTGTGTGGTCGGGAGTCAGGAGTCAGGAGCTTGGACCAGACTCCCGACTCCTAGCTCCTAGCTCATGACTTCTCTAAATCTTTTCCGCCGCCTTCAGCACACCTTGGCGCAATTGCTCGATGAAACCCGGAAGGTGCGGCTGACTTCTGACCCGATGCCGCTCGCCCTGCTGGTCCAGAATGGCCGCGACCTTGTTCACGGCGGAGTCCAGGTCGTCGTTCACAATGACATAGTCGTAGTCTGCGACGGCCGACAGCTCCTCCGCCGCACGCGAGATCCGTTTCCTTATCCGGGACCTCTCCTCGGTCTTTCGATCCGCCAGACGCTGAACCAGCACATCGGCTGACGGCGGCAACACGAACAGGTGGATCGACTGCGGGAAACTATTCCGGATCTGCCGGGCCCCGTCTATCTCGATGTCCAGTACCGCGTGCCGGCCTTCGGCGAAGATTCGGTCTATCTCGCTCTTGAGCGTCCCGTACAGCTCCCCGCCGTACGTGGCCGACTCGACGAACTCGCCTGCCTTTCGCCGCCGCTCGAACTCGGCGCGGCTCAGGAAGTGGTAGTCGAGCCCCTCCAGCTCACCCGGCCGCATCGGCCGCGTCGTGGCAGATACCGAGTACCCGAGATCACTCCGGCTCTCCAGCAGCTTCTTTGCGATCGTTGTCTTCCCGCCTCCCGATGGAGCCGAGAGGACGAGCAGCAGCGGCGTCACTCGAGATTCTCGAGCTGTTCCCGGAACTTTTCGAGCTCACCCTTCATGCCGATGACGAGCTGCGCGATATCCGCGTCTGCCGCCTTGGCGCCGATGGTATTCACTTCCCGGCCCAGCTCCTGCGCCAGAAAGCCGAGCTGTTTTCCCACCGGCTGATCTCCGCTTAGCGCCTTACGCACCGCGGCCACGTGAGACCGGAAACGAACCAGCTCCTCGGTGATGTCGAGCTTGTCGGCCAGGAACGCGAGCTCCTGCGATAGTCGCTGCTCGTCCACTGTTCGACCGTCCAGCAGCTCGGCCACGGCTCGGCGCAGCCGGTCTCGCTCCTTAACCAGTCGCTCTGGCGCACGGGCACTGATCTGTTGCACCGACTGCTCCAGCAAGTCCAAACGATGGCGAAGCTCGGAGGTCAACGCTTCGCCCTCCCTGGCCCGCATGGAGCGGCACTCGGCGCCTGCCCGAGCCACAATCGGTTCGACCTCGCTCCACGGAATCTCCCCCGTGCCGTTGGCTGCGGAGCTGAGAACCTCGGGCTGGCGCGCCACCAGTTCGACCGTGACTTCCCCGCCGAGACCGAGGGCGGTTTGCATCTCGCGCAGCCGGGCCGCCACCAGTCGAGCCCGATCCAGATCGACTGCAAAGGTCGATTCACCGTCAAGCGCCTCGGTCCAGCGAGCCTGGACCGAAAGATGACCCCGATCGAAGTCCCGCCGCAGCCGCTCACGCAACTCGCCTTCGAGCGCGCTCAGATCGCTCGGCAGCTTGGCCGACAGATTGAAGTAGCGATGGTTGACGGTTCGAATCTCGATCCGGAGCCGCCGGCCCGCCACCGGGCCTTCTGCCGCACCGAAGCCCGTCATGCTGTACGGCAAGCCGACCTCCCAAGGAACCGGGATAGCCGGAAAACTTAGCCGCAAATGGCGGTCATTGCTAGGGAAATGTGATAGCCGGAACTGACGCCAGGGGACTAGATGTCCTCGATTTGCACGCCACCTGCCCTTGCGACGGGGAGGCCCGATTGTCCACGGTGACAGTCCATCCGCAACCGAGTTGGTAGGGAGCAGGAGCACAAGGAAAAGGGCCACCGTGTGGTGGCCCTTTTCGTGCGTTCCCGCACTGGCTACATCGACCCGGCCGACCGCGCCGACGTTTCGCTGAAGGACCTGTCCTGGTTCATATTCTGCTGCCCGGACTGCTGGCGATTCTTCCACCACCGCCAGGCCAGCATTCCCGCGCCGGCAATCGCCGCGTTACGCAGCCTGCTGGGGCCGAAGGTATCATTCCGTACCTGGCGCCTCTTGTTGCTTCCGAAACCAAACATGATGCCGCCTCCTGATATGATGGCGCCGATCATACGGCGCTACCGTTGGATCGTTCTGCTACTGCGCTTCGCAAGCTATCGTCAGTGCAACGGGGGGCCGTGACACGGGGCACAAAGGAGCTAGGAGCTAGGAGCTAGGAGGTGTGATCGGTGACTAGGAGAGCGTGAGCGGTGAGCGGTAAACGGGACACTGAACCAAGTCTGGTGAGCCCCGCGTGAGAAGCCTGATCCCATTTACCTACGTCATTTACTCAGTTGAACTTACATCTCACAATTCACGTTAACTGTTAGCATAGTTGGCTATTCTTAGTCCAAGCTCCTAGCTCCTAGCTCTTCTCTAATTCGAGAACTCCCACCTTACCCCGAAGTTGCTGCCCAGATTGGGAATCGGGAAACCCGGCACGTACGTCAGCCGAGTCCCCGTGAGATTCCCCCGGTCCCAATACACGGTGAAGCTGGAGAGCTGGAACTCAACCAGGCTCCGGAAAAATGTTGCGCCCTTGAGCCCGATCGGCGCACCGCCGAGATCCCGGCCGATTACGCCGTCGCCCCAGCTCTCCACGCTCAGCCGAAGTTTGAGGTCGAAGATTCCACTGGGGAACTTCCGCAGAAACTTGGAGCGGATCGTGGCGCTGGTGAGCGAAAGCGTCGGCGGGGTTCCGTCCGGCGAGAGATCCCTGGGATCGCTATACCAGCTTTCGAAGGTGAGCCACTGCAGCGGGGCAACGCGCACCGAGGCCGTCACCCAGTCGGTTTCCGGGCTGGGAGCGAGACTCGGAATCGTCAGGAACTCGGGAAACGCAACCGGTGAGAAGGCCGAAGTCCTGGCGTACGACACCTCGAATCCGAGCCGGGCTCGCTGCCACCCCAACGCGCCCTGGAAGTCACGAATCTTCTGCGCCGTGTCGGTCAGGATGGTCGGCGCGGCGACCTCTTTCCCCAGGCGAGCCATGCCGGTGATCGCGAGCCCCCGGGCGAGCTCAATCCCTGCGGCCAGCTTGGCATAATCAGTGGAGCGTCCGCCAAAATGGTGCAGGTGCACCAATTCCGCGCTGGCCGTGAAGGGCGCGACCGGATTCCACCCCGCCCTGGCCCGGGTATCGAGCGGAGTCCATCGCGTGCGGTGAAATGCCGAAATGCCGATCGAGAACCTCGGCAGCCGGTAATCGAGGTATCCGCCGATCTGATTGTTCTGCTGGTCCAGGCCTTCGCCGGTCCACCCGGTGCGCGCGTAGATGACATCCAGACGTGGCCCCAGCCCTTCCCGTCGACTCCGGAGAGACAGCCTGATCTGGGCATCGGTCCGGGTCGCCTTGTATCCGAGCCCGATCGTCTCATCCACGCCATTGATGCTGCTGACGAACGGCCGGCGGTTAGGGGCCGAGCGAATCAGCTGGTATTGAAGGCCGAACGTAGGTGAAGGGATGTAACTGCCCTGGGCCCAGATCTGGGTGTTGGAGTAGGTGCTGCTTCGGCCGCTGGCAGTGGGAGAGCTCAGGTAATCCGCACCCAGAGAGAAGCCGAGCCCGCTGCGAAAGCGGCGCTCGAGCGACGCCTCATAGCGAGCAAAGTTGTTGTCGCCCCGGGCAATGGCGATGCGGGAACGGGGAGCCAGACGGTCGACCCGGCGAGTAAAGAGATAGACCCGTATCTGACCCGGCCATCGCTCGACCTCGATACGGTCCAGGAAGCTGATGGAGAAGAGCGCGGGATCCACGCTCAGACTGTCTGCTCCTGCCGCTATATAAGGAACGCCGTCGAGGAAATACTCGGCGGAAGATGCCCCTCGACCCTGAAAGCTGACTTCCTCCGGCCGTCCGATGTACCCGCCGCGCCAGAGATAGACGCCAGGCACCTGGGCCAGCAGATCACTCACCGTCGAAGCATGACCCCACTCGATCGAGTCCCGGGTGAAGACGATCCGCGTGAGTGCGGGCCGGGGGCCCTCGACGCCGATGATCGGCAGCACCTCCGCGCTGGCAGCACCTTGAGCCTGTTCCTTCAGATAGCGCGCAGTCGTGTTGACCGTATCCTCGGCCGCGAGACTGTCAGCGGTAATGCTGTCCTCTTGCTCCTGGCTGATTTGGGCGGCGACGGCGGGAACAAACAATATGAGTGGGACGAGCAACAGCGTGAGCGGGAGCAAAACCCACTGGGTCATCCTTGCATGGGCAGCTTCGACCCAAGCATTGCTTACGATCACCACCCGAGCCACTTCCTCCCTACGCTCGGGATGACGCACGCGCCAACACAAACTCCGTAAACAGCCTCACCCCCATCCCGGTTGGTCCTTTGACCCGGCCTGGCTCCTCCCGCTCGGTGTAAGCGGTCCCGGCGATGTCGAGGTGGGCCCACGGAAAGCCATCCACGAATTCCTTGAGGAACCAACCGGCGGAAATGCTGCCCGCCGGTCGGCCGCCGCTGTTCTTCACATCGGCGATGTCGGACTTCATCAGGTCCCGATAATCCTCCCACAGCGGCAGTGGCCAGAGCCGCTCGTCGGCGCGTTCCCCAGCAGCCTTGAGGTCATCGATCAACTTCTCGTTATCGCCCATAACGCCCGTCGCCACGTGGCCCAGTGCGACAACGATGGCGCCTGTCAGCGTCGCGATATCGACCACTGCGGCCGGTTTGTAGCGCCGAGCATAGGAGAGGGCGTCCACCAGGATGAGTCTTCCCTCGGCGTCGGTATTGATGACCTCGATCGTCTTGCCGAGGTGACTGGTGACGACGTCACCCGGCTTGACGGCGGTGCCTGATGGCATGTTTTCGGTGCTGGGAATCAGTCCCACGACGTGCACTCTGGGCTTGAGGCGCCCGAGCGCCTCGAAGGTGCCGAGCACCGCTGCGGCACCAGACATGTCGTATTTCATGTCTTCCATGCTCTGCGCCGGCTTGATGGAAATGCCGCCGGTATCGAAGGTGACGCCCTTCCCCACCAGCACCACCGGCGCTCCTTCCGCGCCCTTGTACTCCAGGGCGATAAATCGCGGCTCCTCGACGCTGCCCTGCGCCACCGAGAGCAGCGCGCCCATTTTCTCTTTTGTGATTGCCGCCTTATCGAGTATGGTCGACTCGAAGCCGTACCGCTGTGCCAGGTCGCGCGCCACGTTTCCCAGATAGGTAGGCGTGCACACGTTGCCGGGGAGGACCTGGATCCCGCGCGCGAACGTCTGCCCGGCACCGATGGCCTCCCCGATGCGCTGTCCCTTCTTCAGCTCTTCCATCGCGTCAGGTGCAAGAATCTCGACTCGCTCGAGCTGAGGCTTCCTCGTGTCTTCGCTCGGACGCTTCATCTCGGTGTATTGCCAGACACCCTGCGCCAGGCCTTCGGCAATCGCCTGGCCGGCTTCAGCCGGACTCACCTTGCCCCGGGTCTCGCTGGGGAGATGGAACGCGGCGCGGGGAACCCCGAGTGTCCGGGCCCGTTTGGCCGCAATGGCAGCGGCCCGGCGAATCGACCCGCGGTTAACCTCATCGGGCTTGCCCAGACCCAGGAGAAGGACGCGAGCGACCGGCCCCGACGGATAGAGCACCGCCGTCTCGTCTTTCTTGCCGCTGAAGTCTCCTGCTGCCAGTACTCGCCCGATCACTCCTCCGGTCCCCTTATCCAGGTCAGCAAGGGATGGAGGGAGTCCACCCCGCGAGAGCGCGATGGCCAGAAGTGGCGTTTCATGACCAGCAGGAGCAGCCGGTACGACGGCGGTCTCGAACGGCATAGGGGAAAGGGGCGGTGTTAGAGTAACGCGCGGTGGAGTGCTCGCGGGTCGGAAGGTATTGGAGGGACGACTCGTGGGCAACGGTGTAACAACGGCCGCGCGATCTACGTAAACCTAGTAGATCCCTGCTGCTCATTTCTGCCGCATCCACCCCGATCTGCCGAGTGCCGGAGTCCAGATGAAGGCTGCAATTCTGCTCCCACTGGTTCTGGCTGCCTGCCAGTCCAAGGAACCCAAGTGGGAGCAGGCCGACCCGGATCCCGTCGCCTACCAGATTTTGGCGGGCGCCCGCCGCGCCCTCGGTGCTACCGACTGGGTTCAGACCATCTCCGCCATTGCAGACGTGGCCGGTCCACACGGTCCCTTTGAGTCCCGGGTGTATTCCGCCCGAGACGGGCGTGCCCGCCTCGACCTAGGAGGACAGTTCGTTGCCGGCGTCGGCTCGTGCCACGGGTGGCTGGTGGACGATTCGGCACAGGTGGTGCGGCCGCTCGATCAGATCAACCGGAGCGTTGTACGCGGGCACGAGCTGCATATGCTGGTCGTCGCGCCGGAAACACGATGGCGGAAGCCGCGGCTCAGGGGATTTCAGGAGTGGGAGGGAACTTCTGCGCTTGCCCTCGAGTTCCGAGACGATCTTGGCGACCCTGCCATATTGTATCTCAGACTGTCGGATACCCTGCCCATCGGCTTGAAGATCGTGAATCACACCGGCCAGGGAGCTCGGGATGTGGAGGTGACATTCGATGAGTGGACCAAGATTCGCGGGGTGCGGCTCTTTCGCCGGGCTGTGTTTGCCCACGGTGAAGACCGGTATGTCTACGACTACACCCGGCTCCAGGTAAACCCGATGATCGACGCGATGTTCGAGCCTCCCCAGCAATACGCATGGAGCTCAGATATCCACCGCTAACTACCTCCTTTTCCCCGCCATCCTGCTGGCGCTTCGGCACTTCCTCCCCCACATTTCTGCCGGCAAATTCTGCCTCTCATCACGATCAGTGAGAACTACCGATACGCTGCCGCGTCACACCGCTGAGCCCGGGGGTGACAGCTGAAGCTCGACTCATTTTTAAGGAGAAACCATGCGCAGTTCATTTGCTCGGTTCGCCACCGCTGTCCCGCTCGTTCTGGCGACATTGGTGCTCGCCACTCCCGCATCCGCTCAGTTCGGCGGCCTCAAGAAGCGGCTCAAGGCCAAGGCAGCCGAGGAGGGGGTCTCGAAGGCAGCTGACGCCGCTGGAGCACCCCAGGAGAACGCGGCCGCCACGACGCAGCGGGGCGGAACCGTCGTGCTCACGGCCGATGTTGTCAATCAGTTGCTCACTGGCCTCAAGGCCGGAGAGACCGAACGCGCCGCAGCCGCCAAAGAGGACAGCCCGATCGGGCGCTACCAGGCGGCAAAGGCGGCGTACACCGCGGGAAAGGCCAAGTGTGAGGCGGCTCAGGCCGGCTTCATCCAGAAGATGTCAGCGGACGAAAAGGTGTCGAAGAGATACAACGCGTACACCGACAAAATGATCGCAGCCCAGAGCAAGGGCGACAACAAACTGGTGACGATCTACCAAGATTCAGCGATGGCCATGCAGGACCCCGGTTGCGTAGTGAAGGAGCCCAAGCAGCCGGAGAACTACTATGAAGCGCAGCGAGAGGTTGATACCCGGGCTGACAGCAAGGCTGCAAAAGCTTCCGGACTTGGCGCGGGCGAATTCGCCATGGCAAAGGAACGGACCGAAGCGATTCTCCGGGGCGGTACTTCTCCGGCAGAGGCGTCCCCAACGGAGCTGTCGGCGGTTTCGGCCAAGTCGGCTGAGCTGAAGCCGCTGTTGGGCATTCAGGAGCAGCCCTCCACCCGGGCAGCGAAGCCGGCCCCTGCCCCTGCACCGGTGGTTGCACCTACCCCCGCACCGCAGGTTTCTCCGGCCGTGTCACAGATGAGCGCCTGCATGTCGAAGAACATCCAAGCCCATCAAGCGGAGATTGAAGCATTAGGTCGGCGGGGGGAGGCAGCCCAGGCCGCGGGTGACAATGCGAAGATATTGGCCATCGCCGACACGCTCCGCCAGATCCAGACGGCGGGCTGTCAGGCGCGTTGACCATGAGCTCCACACTGCGGGCAGTGGCCGGGCTCAGTGCGGTCGCGGCAATTGCCGCGGCTGCACTGGGAGCGGCAGGCTCGCGCGAGGAGTCCGTCAGCCCTGAGACGCTGGCAGTGCAGGCGAACGGTGGCTGGGATACCTGGTGGCGAAGGGACGCGGCACCGGCTCGCTGGAACGGCGAGGGCAAGCTTGCCACCAGCGTCGCCTGGCGTCCCGGTGCTGCCGGCCTGGAGTGGAGTGAGCTGCGACTTCGTGGCGTCAGCGAGGCGTGGAGCACCCGACTGATTCTGGTCCGGCTGGATCCCGAGAAAGTGGAGCTGTCACTCGCGACGGCGTTCACCCGGGACGAGAGCTGGACGCTGGCGGATGCCGAGGGCGCAATCCTCGCGCTGGACGCTGGACAGTTCCGCCATTCCTTGCCCTATGGATGGGTGGTCACCGGGGGCCGGCAGGTGCTCGCGCCCGAGTACGCCCCGCTGGCAGGCGCTGTGGTCGTCGACCCATCCGGTTCCGTGCGGGTGGTGGCGCCCGACAGCGTGGCCGCCGAGCAGAGGCGCGGCACTGCACGGGAGGCGTTCCAGAGCTACCCGATGTTGCTGCAGGACGGTGTTGTCCCCCTGTCGTTGAGGGAACCCGGGCGAGGAGTCGACATCGTGCACCGGGACGCGCGGCTCGCGCTCGGCACATTGCCCGACGGACGGGTGATCCTCGCGCTTACGCGGTTCGATTTTTTCGGGAAGTCTCTCGATCGGCTGCCGTTCGGGTTGACCACGCCCGAGATGGCTGCCGTTATGGGCTCACTCGGCTGCCGTCACGCGCTGCTCCTGGACGGCGGAATCTCCAGCCAGTTGATGGTCCGAGGAGCGGAGGGCACCCTGCACCGGTGGCCCGGGATGCGGAGCGTGCCTCTCGGGCTGGTGGGCCGCACCAAGCGCTGAGTCTCCTAGCGGCACGGTTCCCAGGCACTCTGCCAATCGTGCCGCTCTGGCGCACCCTCGGTTTCATCCCCACCTTTCCTTCTTCCCCGCCGGATCCCCATCAAAGGAGCATCGTATGCGTCACGCTACGCCTATCGGTCTATCGGCGCTTCTACTGGTGGGCGCTGCCTGCCAGCCTGCTCCCAAGGAAACGGCAATGGCCGACACCGAATCCACTGCCGCAGTTTCAGCCGCCTTGTCGAGTGAGGACGAATCGCGCATCCGCGCAGTCGACACCGATTGGGCGAAAGCAGCTACCGCCGGCAATGGCGAAGCCATCGCGGCGCTGTACACCGACGACGCTACCTTGCTCCCGCCCGGCGAACCGATCGTCAAGGGAGACGCCGCCAAGAAATATTGGGTGGAGTTCGGCAAAGGCTTTTCCGGACCGACCGAGCTGAATACCGCGACAGTGGAGGGCCGCGGCGATTTGGCCTATGCAGTGGGGACCTATCGCATGGCACTGACCCCCAAGAAGGCGGGCTCCAAGCCTCTCCCGGTGGATGAAGGGAAGTACATCGAGGTGTTGAAGCGGCAGAATGACGGCTCGTGGAAGATCCTTCACGACATCTGGAATCCCAACGCGCCACCCAAAAAGTAGTGCGGAGAAACGACGAGAAGATCGACGAGGTTTGAATGACCACAATCGGCGGGGCCGACGGATGCCGGGCGGGCTGGGTCTGCATCGAACGCGATACCATCACGGGCGACATCTTCGGCCAAGTTTTCTCCAGTACCCGCGACCTCCTGGAGCGGGCACGTTATCTCGCTGTCCTCACCCTGGACATTCCAATCGGTCTCACCGACGCTGAGCCGCGGGAATGCGATCGTGCAGCCCGCCGGCTGCTGACCTCACTCCGCGGAAGCAGCGTCTTTCCTGCTCCGGTCCGTGCCGCACTCGATGCGCCGAGCTATTTGGAGGCCTGCGAGCTTTCGGCCGTGGCGTGCGGGAAACGGCTCAGTCGGCAGGGCTACGCGATCATGGGAAAGATCCGAGAGGTAGATGCCATTCTCCGCTCGGACCCCGAGCTCAGATCTCGAGTCCGGGAAGTGCATCCAGAGGTGTGCTTCTGCGCCTGGGCCAGTCACCCTATGCAGTTTGGAAAGAAAACCCACGGAGGACATTCCGAACGGCTGGAACTGGTGGAGGAGCACTTCCACGGGGCCTTCCATCGCATTCGTGTCGACATTCCTTCCCGCCAGGCTGCCGACGATGATATCCTCGATGCGTTTGCCGCACTCTGGACCGCGGAGCGAATCGTCCGGGGTATGGCGATCACAGTTCCGGAGTCTCCGCTGGAGGATCGATTCGGGCTCAGGATGGAGATGGTTACGTAACGCCATGCCGTTCAAGAGCCGAGCCCAGCGGCGCAAGTTCGCCGAGCTCCTGGTCAAGGGTGAGATCACCCCAGAGACCTTCGAGGAATGGAACCGGGAGACCGGAAGTGCCAAGCTCCCGGAGCACGTGCGAAAGCCGGCCAAGCGTCGGAAGAAGAAGGCGGCCTCGAAGCACGACTCGCAAAGCTCGCCGCTAAGACCACCACAAAACGAAAAAAGAAAACCAGCCGTTGAGAGCTCGTTCGGGTGTTGTACTCCAGCTGCTTCGGCGTTCTGCGCCGATGCTCCTTTCGAGTCTCTCGTCCTGCTCCTCGACCCCCAAGTCGCGGCATGAAGCCGGCGCCGCTGATCTCGTGTTCCGCCATGGCGCCGTCTATACCGTCGATGCCGCCCGGAGCTGGGCCAGCGCCGTGGCGATCCGCGACGGCCGTATCACCTACGTCGGCAGCGACAGCCTGCCACCCGGCCTGATCGGTCCCGAGGACCGAAATTGTCGAGCTCGGAAGCAAGATGGTGTTGCCCGGCTTCCAGGATGGCCACGTCCACCCGATCGATTCCGGCGTGCAGCTCGGCGAGTGCGCGCTCGACGACCTCGAAACCGCGAGTGAGGTCGTCGACACTATCCGCGCCTACGCCTTGGCTCACCCGGATCTCAAATGGGTGCGGGGTAACGGCTGGCAGCTCCCAGTGTTCAAGAACGGCAACCCCTCGAAGGCCGAGCTGGACGCCGCCATTCCTGACCGTCCGGCGCTCTTCTACGCCGCCGACGGACACTCCGCCTGGGTCAATTCGAAGGCATTGCAACTGGCGGGGATCACCAGGGCCACGGCCGATCCGGCCACGGGCGCATCGAGCGCGGACCGCGGACGGCGAGCCCAGTGGTACCCTCCGGGAGTCCGCGATAGATCTGGTCGCCAAAATCCTACCGGAACGAACTCCGGCGGAACTCTCGGCAGGGCTCCAGCGGGCTCAGACGATGGCGAACAGGTTCGGCATCACCACCGTCCTGAGTGCCGCTACCGATGAAGCCGCACTGCAAGCCTACTCGGCGGCCGATCGGCAAGGCTCCCTCACCTTCCGTGTCATCGCGGCCCTCCATCTGGGCGACCCGCTCGCCGACAGCATGCTCCCGAAGCTGCGAGAGCTGCGCACCCGGTATGCCGGCCCACTAGTCCACCCGACAGTGGTCAAGCTCTTTGCCGACGGGGTGATCGAAGCCCGCACGGCGGCGCTCCTCGCGCCCTACGGCGACCGGAAGGGCGACGCGGGCAAACCGATCTACGATCCTGCGGCCCTCAAAGATTTGGCCGCCAAGCTGGACCAGGACGGATTTCAGATCCACGTCCATGCGATCGGCGACCGGGCGATACGGACGACGCTGGACGCATTCGCCTATGCCCGAGCTCGGAACGGCGCCCACGATGCCCGTCACACCATCACGCACCTGGAGTTGATCGACCCGGATGACATCCCGCGTTTCAGAGCGTTGGGTGTCGTCGCCAACTTCCAGGCCTTCTGGGCCAACGGCGATGAGTACCTCACCAGAATGACCGAGCCTAGCCTGGGTCCCTCTCGCTCACGGTGGCTCTATCCGATCGAGAGCGTCTTCCGGACTGGCGCCGTGGTCTCGGGCGGGAGCGACTGGTCGGTCTCCTCCCTCAATCCCCTCGATGCCATCGAGGTCGGCATCACCCATCGGCAACCCGACCATCCTAAGCAGAGTCCCTGGAATCCGGCCGAGCGGGTGGATCTGCCTACGATGATCGCGATGTACACCATCAACGCGGCGTACGAAAATCATCTGGAGCGGGAGACGGGATCGATCGAGACTGGGAAACTGGCGGATCTCATTGTGCTGGACAAAAACCTGTTCGAGGTACCGGTCGGGGAGATTCATACGGTGCGAGTGCTTCGAACATTGCTGGAGGGAAAGACCGTGTACCGGGATGACGGTAAGCCTTAGAAGCTGCGGCTCGTAGTTTCGGCCCCTTCGGGCCTACGGCCCTGAGGGTGACAACCGTTCTTTCCGTGTTTCGACCTGAGCGCGACAACCACCTAGTGCCGTACCTGATAAGCCAGCTTGACAAAAAATCCGTCGTTCACTCGCCGGAGCCGGGACCAGTTGAACTCTTCATCGCTTTCAAGCGAGCTGCCGTAGCCCAGGAACGCCACCGTACCCGGCGTGGGCTCGAATGAGGCGAGGAGATCCATCCGGAATCCGTTGAACTCGGTCCGGAGCGCCGGCGCGCCGACGACGAACAGCTGATCTCCCGTCGCAGGATCCTGCAGCGCGGCTCGGCTCTCCGAGCGGTACTCCCCGATGGCCCGGAAGAAGAGCGCCCGATTCGGCTGATACTCGATCTTAAGCCGAGGTATTGTCGAGCGGGCGAACTCGCTGCCGTCGAGCCGGTCGAGGCGGTAGACAGTGCCCGTTGCGGCAACTCGCACGGTGGAGGTCGGGCGCAGGTTGAGGCTGCCGGTCAGGATCCAGCCGTGCCCGGTGGTACCTTCTTCGAAGATGGCGGTACGCCCCCTCTCATACATCAGGTCGGCGCTCAATTGCCTCCACGTCGGGGTGGTCACTTTCAGGTGGCCATTCAGGCCCGAAAAGTCGTCGGCCGGCAAGTACACAGGACCACCCGCACTGCCGATGGTATATCCGGCGTAGCTGCTGTCCTGAAAGTTCACGAAATCTCGCTGAACATGCCCGTTGAGCTCCCACCCGCCCCGCAGCTGGAAGGTGGCGTCGAACTGTTCGTCGCCCTCGAGCCCCGGCGTGAAGCCGAAGTGGTCGTGCAGCCAGGTTCGCTCCGGCCCGAAGAAGATCGTGAGGTTTTCGAGCAGCGCACCGCGCGCGCCATAGTGCGTCAGACGATTGAAGGCGTGCCCGTTGACCACTCCGCTTCGGAGCCGGTTCACGAAGCCGGCCTGGGCGTCGAAGCCGGCACCCTCCCCGTTCAGCAGATAGTTGAAGCCCCAGGTGCGGCCGGTGCGGTCGTACTCTGCCTGCCAGATGGGCGCGGTGCGACTCCCCAGCGCGTCGCGAGTAAACGAGCCGCCGAATTGGAACTGGGTGTAGTAGAGACCCCAGACGTAGCGGAAGTCTCCCGCGAGAACCCGGTTGTGGTTCTGGCCCTGGTCACGGTTGGTAAACGTGACGCCCGCGATCGAGTTCCGCCCGAAATCCCGGCGGAGACGGGTGATGTTGAACCAGGCGTCGCCCAGGGCGGTCTCATCCACTGCTGTCAGGTGAGCCACCCCAAGCTGTCCGAACTTTCCGGTGAGCTTGGCGCCGGCCTTGGGATTTACGATGCGGCGGGTATAGACCAACGTCTGGGGTGATCCGAAGAGCTCGATGCCCTCCAGAAAGAACGGCCGCTTCTCGGGAAAGAAGAGCGCGAAACGCTCGTTGACCGTCACCTGGCCTTCGTCGCTCTCCACCTGGCTGAAGTCGGGATTGGCGGTGGCGTCCACTGCAAAGCTGCTGAACCCGAGCCGCAGGTTGAGGCCGGCGTCAGGATTTACGTCTTCCCGGTTGAAGTTGCCGGTTGGCGTGTCCCGCGCGCCGTCCGCAGTGGCGGTGACGAATGGCTGGGCCTCGATCGCAACGCCCCGCCGGAGATCGTGCAGCCCACCAATAGCGCCTTCCTGGCCGATGAACGACGCATTCGCCCGCCGGACGTCGGTCCAGGTGTCGATGTACCCGGTCCGCTGTACCACTCGGCTGACGTTGAAGCCCCATGTCTGCGGCCCGCTTCCTGGATAGCGAAGACTCTTGAAGGGGATCCGGATCTCGATCTCATAGCCGCGCTCGGTAATCCGTCCCTTGGAGTCCCAGGTGAAATCGGGATTCTTGTCGGTACTGCCGGGAACCAGGCTGCTCACCTGGCCGGCGCCTTCGCTCCTACCCCGTCGGTCTGGGCCCCGAGCGGATTCACGCCGAAGAAGAACGCTCGCCGCCGGTCGTGGAAGGTGTCGAGGTCGATGGTGACCTGGTCGTCGCTGTCGATGTTGTCGCGGTCCGCCACGGTCGAGCGGATGGCGGCAGGGTTCTTGTCGTGCGCGATGATGCCGAAGTAGATCGCGTCGGGCGCGTACCATACCAGCACCTCGGTCTCTTCTTCGGCGTGGCGTCCGTCGACGGGCTGATATTGCCAGAAGCCGGTGAGCCGAGTGGCCTGTGACCACGGCGCCTCGTCCAGCTTTCCGTCCACCTGGATAGACGCTTCCAGGCGGGGAATGTCCGCGGTCGGCGAACCCTTCCCTTCCACGACGGCGCCGGGGCTTGGGCCAGAAGCCTGGAGGAGCAGCAGGAGTGCGAGCACAGTTCGCTGGTTGGAGGAGCCGGGTGAGGGGCCACCCAGCTTCAAGATAGTATCAGGTAGATCTACGAGGACGTGCCGATGGCAGTTTCCGGAGCTCTGCCAGATGCGAGCTCTTCATGGAACCCAGAAAGCTCAGTCCGCGGGCCCAAGAAAGAGCTTGCCGGACCAGTGCTCCACCCTGTAGCGAGTCGGCGATCCTTCGTCCGCTGAGCATCTCGAGCGCGAGCATCGCCTTCCGCGCGGGTGCGGTGGCGTAGAGCCTCAGCCGGTCCGGCGGCAGGCCAGTGCGAGTCCTTGCCGCAATGCCTGCGACGCTGCCGGCCAGGCGCTGGAGATCGAAGTTGAAAGAATCGGTCGCGAGTGTGAGCCGGAGAACTCCGGCCGTAGAATCGAAGTTGACGCCGACCGTATCGGATCCCACCCGGATCGGTTGTTTGCCGTCGCGAGCCAGATTCACCATCCAGTCGTATCCTCCGATGGCAGTGGCCACGTCGCCCTGAGCCCAGAGCGAAACGTACTGCCCCAATTCAGCAGACCATCGAGGGAGATAGGTCAGGCCGGCCGTCGCCAGTATGCCGACGGCTGCCGAATCGCGCTGATCCGCTTTGTCCGGGATCGAGTCCCAGTTCACCTGTGGCAGCGCTTTGGGCATGGCCGCCGCGATCTGACGCCGAGCCCCATGCTCCAGCAGGAAGAGCAGCGCGCCGCTGGCCTCGCCATCGGTGCGTCTTCCCTCGCGCGGACCGGACACGATCCCCGCGAGCCGGCGGCCCTGGCTCGCCACTGAGATGCTGGTGATGCTGAACGGACCGTAGAGTGTAAGAAGCAGAAGCAGGGCGAGCGTCACCGGTATCCGCTTGATTCCTGCGTCGGATCGCACGGTATAGCTGACTGCGATAGCCAGGAGCCATACACCGAGGAGGACGCCCAGCAGGCGCAGCTCGGTCAATCCATAGGGGAGTACCCGTTTCCAGAACGCCACCAGCAACACCACCGCCGCTGGAATAAGGCCGATGAAGACCCAGCGGGTGTATGTGCGAATCCAACCTTCCTCGGGATCATCACGCAGCGGGTGTACCAGCAGGAAGCCGAGCAGTCCGGTGATGGCAACGCTGGTCACGAGCCAGCCGATCCAGCCGGATGGCCACTCACCGCCAATCACGATCTTCACGAGATAAGCCAGAAGGATGAGCAGGTAGATGAACACCAGCGGAGTGAGGATGTACTGGGCGAACAGCTTGAGCACTCTGGGATAGCTGGTATCGTCCACCAGACTGGTGAGGTCCCGCGGAACATCGGTGAGAAAAATCCAGGTGGTGACCACGAAGAGGTTGACCAGCCAGAGTCTGGCATAGAGACTCTGGGGCACGGGAACCCCGAAGAGCTTGTCGAGCGCGCCGAGCGCAATGGCCGAGGCCGACGAAGAGCACACCGGAGAAAACATTCGCACGCAGAAATCCGAGGAAGAGCCGGCGGTTATACTGCCAGAACGCGCGGGTCTCTCTCCGCCTCCCAAACGGGAGCACCGCTACCAGCAGATGCAGGCCGGCGTTGAGCTGGAAGTAGCGGATAGCTTCGTGCTTCCGCTCGGGCCCCGGCCACACGGTGTAGAAGAGTGCCAGGAGGACCAGGCCGACGGCGTTGAGGAGGGCGGCGCGTCCGGCCGACCAGCTCCGCTCTTCCGCAAACAGCGTGAGGGCGACAGTAAGTGGGAGGGCCAGGCCAGCGACCATCGCGAGACGGGCCCAGTGCGGATCGGCTGATTTGGTCGTGGCGGCGATCGCGGCGGCCGCGGTAACCACGCCAGCCAGGAGTGTCCAGGGAAAGCGGACCAGCACCTCCCTGGCGCGGTCGGTCAGGCTGACGAACGAGGGGAACCGCATGATGGCTCCGATTTTTTTTGGGGACTGACTGAAGCAATCTAGGTGAGGCCCTATGAGGCGGAAGTGCCGCTCACACGGTACGCGGAAATCTCATGACTGACCGCGCCCGGACTCTGGTCGCGACACTCGGTCTTGTGCCCCATCCGGAGGGCGGCTACTACGGCGAGCTGCACCGCTCGGAAAACATGGTGGTTCCGTCCGATGGACGAGGGACCAGGCCCGCGCTCACCACCATCTTCTTCCTGCTCCCGGCTGGCGTGGCGAGCCGCTGGCATCGAGTGCGCTCGGACGAGGTCTGGCACTTCTACGAGGGCGACCCGCTCGACCTCTGGATGACTGCGCCGGATATCGAGCGTGTGGAGCACCGGCGGCTGGGGCCGCTCGACACGGACCAGCGGCCGGTGTGGACCGTGCCTGCCAACTGGTGGCAAGCCGCACGCTCCACCGGAGCCTACACCCTGGTGGGCTGCAGCGTGGGACCGGGTTTCGACTTCGAGGATTTTGCGCTCGCTCGAGACCAGCCGACCGTGGCAGCGAAGTTCACAGGGCTGGATCCGACCTACGCCGACCTGGTGTAGATCAGCCGTATCCGGTCAGGCTTGAGCCCCCGCGGGCTCGCCCCAATACTGGCGCAGAGCATGGATCACCACCGGCAGGCCTCGGAAGACACAGAACGCGACAGCGAGCCAGGCGATAACCTGCAGGCTCGCCAGCAATGAGTCTTCATTGAGACCCTTGGTGTTCTCCGGCGAGGAGCTCAGTGCCTGCACCAGCGCCAGTCCGCAGAAGGTGATCACCTTCGTCACGGCGTAGCCAGTTCGCATCACGGTCGAGCCTACCAGCCAGCGTCCCAATGCCGTCCGATGCTGCGCGAACGGCGCCGTTCCCTGCCCCACGCCCATGCTCCTCAGCGCATCGGTCAATGTGGTTCTCGCGATGATGATCAACGGGATTGCAACCGGTATGAGCCCGAGGTCCGCAAACGAGACCCAGAGGACCAGCTCATAGGTTCGATCGGCCGCAATGTCGAGCACGCTTCCGAAGAGACTGGTCTGCCCCCGCTTCCGCGCTACCACCCCGTCTACGGTATCGAGCATCAGCCCGAGCAACAACAGCACCACGCCGGCGAGGAGAACCAGGGGTGAACCGAAGTACAGGATCAGAACGGTCACCAGCAGCAGCGGGAAACGCGACAGCGTAATCCAGTTGGCCAACATCGCTCTCTCCTGGTTGAGTCTCCAGCATCAACGACGGGCCGGCTCTCTCCTCTCAGAAGCGTACGATCCTCGCTCGAGATCTTCGAGCACGCCCGGCCGGTGTGGCTTCCACCCGAGCAGCTCCTGCGCCCGCTTTCCTGAGGCCTGCTGATCGAGCACCATCGCATCGGCGGACGGGCCGAGCTTCTGCCTGGCATCTTCCAGCGGCCAGGCCGCTGTCTTTCCTCCGGCACCGGCGCCTCGGCTGGCAGCAGCGGCGATCTCGGCCACCGGTAGTGAGGGGCCGCTGACCGCTAACAGCAGGGTTCCCGGAGGTGCGCTCTCGAGTGACAGGAGGTAGAGGTCCGCCAGGTCGTCCACGTGCACCATGGGCCAGCGATTTTTGCCGCTGCCGATATACCGGGCGACACCCTCCTTGCGGGCGGAGTCCACAAATCCAGCGGGAATCCCTCCTCCCCGTCCGTACACGATCGCGGGTCTGATAACGACGCTGCGGATCCCCCGCTCCGCTCCCTCGAGTACACGCTGCTCGACTCCCTGTCTCCAGGCGATCAGGGGAACCGGGTTAGGTGTCGATGTCTCATCCACCACCTTCCCACCGGTGTCCCCGTGCGACCAGATCCCACTGGTGTAGATGAAAGGCCGGTTGCTGCCTTCCAGGACACCCAGAATCGCATCGATGGCTGGGCCGTCAATCGACGGATCATAGGTGGTGGCGGTGCTGATCACGCCTTCGGCGGCTCGGGCCGCCTCGGCCACGCTTTTCGGATCACTGAAGTCACCCCGGACGGGGCGAACGCCAGCCCTGGTCAGCTTGTCCCGGGCGGCATCACTCCGAGCCAGCCCACTTACCTCATGGCCGGCGGCCAGCAGCCGCTCGGCGACGGCGCTTCCGATGTATCCGCTGGCGCCCGTAAGAAATACTTTCATGCTGAACATCCTCATGGAAGAAACACACGCGCTTCTCGACGTATCTTACCATGGTTGCCTTGCATCGGAGGAAGACCTGATGGCTCGCGAGATGGAGATTATCGAGCGGGTACGAACCGCTCTGCTGCAGGAGGCCACACAAGCTTACGAGGACGCATGCGTCCGCGGGCTCTGCTCCGAGGGTGCTTTCGAGGTGGCGATCAGCGCGATGCGCCGGCTCGATCTGGCCCCCCTCCTTGGTGCAGATCAGGTAGATGTGGCACAACAGCGGTTGGGCTAAGCAGTCCCACGCCAGGAGCAGGAGCTACCTGATGCCTCGTCGAGCGATGTCACCGGGTTGGATCGGCTCATGCTGGAGCCCTTTCATGGTCTGGGCGCTGCTCCTGACATCAGTGCTTCGGGCCCAGGACACCACCGCCTCGCACCCCGACCGCGCCAGTCACCATGTCTTCACTCAGGCTCGATTCACCTTCGAGAGCGGCGCCACCGTTCCTGGTATCAAGGTGGTATATGGCACGTACGGCCGGCTCAGTCCCCGTCGCGATAATGTGATTCTCCTCCCGTCTCACTACATGGCCGACCACCACGGCTATGAGTGGCTGATTGGACCGGGTCTGGCGCTGGATACCTCACGGTACTTCCTGGTTGCGACCGAGCTGTTCGGGAATGGACAGTCTTCCTCACCGAGCAACACCCCCGAGCCATTTCACGGGCCGCGGTTCCCGGTGACCAGCATACGAGACAACGTGCAGGCAGTGCACCAGCTGCTGACGAAACAGCTGGGCGTCACTCATCTGCGCGCCATCATCGGCTTCTCCATGGGTGCCGAGCAGGCGTTCCAGTGGGCCGTGAGTTATCCCACCTTCGCCGATCGCATCGTCGCAACGTCGGGCACAGCCAAGTGCTGGCCCCACGGCGTCGTCCGTCTGGAGAGTCAGATCGAGGCACTGCAGCTCGATCCTGCCTTCAACGCCGGCGACTACAAGGAGGAGCCGACCAAGGGGATCGAGCTGTTCGGCCTGGTGTGGGCGCCCTGGCTCTTCTCGCAGGAGTGGTGGCGCAAGGAGCTGTGGCGGGAGATCTCACCGCCGGGAACTAGCTATGACGCTTTCGTGAAGCTCTTCGTCAAGGATTGGCTCAAGAACGACGCGAACGACATGATCCTTCAGGCTCGCATGTGGCAGCGGCATGACGTCGGCACCACCAAGGGATTCGGCGGAAGCGTGGAGAAGGCGCTGGCGTCGATTCGAGTTCCAGTACTGTACATGCCATCCGAGACCGATCTCTATTTTCCGGTGTCCGATGCGCGCTACGAAGCTCAGTCGATTCCTCATGTGACATTCAAGCCGATACCATCGATCTGGGGTCATCCAGCGGGGGCTGCGATCGACTCGGCCGACGCTACCTTTCTGAATCAGCAGATCGCGGGCTTCCTCGATTCGACGCGACGCTAAACCCGACACGTTCTTAAACCGGTGACACAGCATGACCACCATCTCAACTCCCAAGCGGTTCGGCGTGCTCGGCTCCGGCGATGTGGGTCAGGCCCTCTCCAAAGGCCTGGTGACGCAGGGGTACGACGTGCGGATCGGAAGCCGCTCGCCCGACAAGCTTGCAAGGTTCAGCAAGAGCACCAAGATCAAAGCCGGGAGCTTCCGCGACGTTGCCAAATGGGGGGAGGCACTGATTCTGGCCGTAGCGGGAACCGGTGCGCTGGAGGCGCTCGAGCTCGCCGGTGGCGAGCACCTGCGAGGCAAGCTCGTGATTGACGCGACCAATCCCATCACGGCCGACCCGCCGGAAGACGGTGTGCTTCGCTTCTTCACCGGTCCGAACGAGTCGCTGATGGAGCGAATGCAGGCCGCCTATCCCGACGCCCGGTTCGTCAAGGCGTTCAACAGCGTAGGCAGTGACCTGATGGTCCACCCTCTTCTGTCAGGGGGACCTCCGACGATGTTCTACTGCGGCAATGATGGAGCGGCCAAAGCCGTGGTCAACAAAGTACTGGAGCAGCTCGGCTGGGAAGGAGCCGATATGGGAACCGTTGTCGCCGCGAGAGCGATCGAGCCACTGGCGCAGCTCTGGTGTATTCCCGGCTTCCGGGAGAACAACTGGGTGCACGCGTTTCGCTTGCTGAGGCTCTGAGCGGATTACTCCACCTTGATGCCCGAAAGATCCGGATCGGGATATTTCATGTCGAGCTTGTCCAACGTCTCCGCGATAACGGATCCCACGACATAATTGCGGTACCATTTCTGGTTGGCCGGAACGATGCGCCAGGGCGCCTCATCAGTTGACGTCTTCGAGAGGGCGTCTTCGTAGGCCCGTTGATAGTCTTTCCAGAACTTTCTCTCTTCCAGATCGCCGGCCTGGAACTTCCAGCGTTTGGTGGGGTCATCCAGCCGAGCCTGCAAGCGGACCCGCTGCTCTTCCTTACTGATATGGAGGAAGAACTTCAGTATGACGGTTCCGCTCTCCGCCAGCATCCGCTCGAAGTCCTTGATCTGGCCATATCGCTTTTGCCATATCTCTTTGGGGACGAGGTTGTGAACCCGCACCACCAGCACATCTTCATAGTGGCTGCGATTGAACACTACGGCCTCGCCGCTGGCAGGAACTACGCGGTGAACGCGCCAGAGAAAATCGTGCTCCAGCTCGTCGAGCGATGGCTTTCGGAACGACGCCACTCTGGTGCTCTGGGCATTGAACCCGCCCATGACGTGGCGGATGGTTCCGTCTTTGCCCGATGTATCCATCCCCTGGAGCACGATCAGCAGCTTTCGCCGGTGCTCGGCATAGAGTAGCTCCTGGAGCTCGCCCAGCCGCTCCTGGATCTTGGCGTTCTTCTTCTTGGCATCCGCTTTGCCGCCCGGCACCAGTTGCGTGTCATCGGGATCGACGTCTTTCAGATCGACTTGTTGCCCGGGTCGTACCAGATAGTGAGACATGCTATATCATGAGATCCAACGGCCCGAACCGGAAGGACTGACAGCCAGATGGTTGAGTTGATCCTCAAACGCTTTGAGAAACCAGACGAAGTACGGGAGATGGTAAAGGGACGCTTTGAGCTGGTGAGACTCGCCGGCCTTACGATTGGGCGTGCAACCTACCAGCCTGGCTGGCGCTGGTCAGAACATGTGGGGCCAGGTGTCGGAGCGACGCGATGCTCCATCGAGCACGTGGGATTGGTCCTCGAGGGCGTTGCCACCGTGGCGTTCGACGACCGTGTCATCGAGCTACACCCGGGTGATCTCTTCTACGTACCGCCGGAGCCGCACGACAGTTGGGTCGTGGGTGAGAAGCCTTACGTGTCACTCCATTTCCTGGGCGCGGACCAGTACGCCCGGAAATGAAGAGCAAGCCGGTGCTCGCCTACGTTCTGCTCTTGATCCTCCTTGCCAGCGGTGCCTGGTGGCTGCTTCATCCGGTGTGTGTCCAGCTCTCGCCGCAGGATGTCCAGGAGTTTGCCCAGTGGGGACCGATCGAGACCCGCACCGACCGCCAGCTCCATGGGCCGGTGTTTCAGGAGCGAGGAGGACACTGGTACCAGTGTAAGTCGTGGGGGTCTCGCCAGTTCTTCTTCTGATCGGCAATCCGTGAGAAGCCGGGGATGGTGGACTCGCGTCTCCCACCGCGCCGGCCAGGAGGCCGCAGTCACCTGCCGGTCTGGATCATCGTCGAGGTCCCGCCGCGCTCGACCCTACCCGGGTAAATCGGGTGAACCTGGGGTCCTTGCTACTACCACTCAAACTTTGCTGCCTTGGGTTGCGGCCCAGCCAGGCATCGCGCAGGCGGAGCTGGTCGGGCGTGGGCTTGGGATCGATCTCGAACCGCACCGGCGCACCCGTCTCGTCCTCGATCAGGTGGATGCCGAGCTTGTCGTAGTACTCCTTGACCGGCAGCTTCTCCGAGCCCCAGATGTAGCGGTTGAAGAAGTCGCGCACCTCGGGGTACGTCATGGCGACAAGCGTATCCACGAAAGTGGACTCGGGAAACGCTCGCTGCTTGCCGTAGTGATGAGCCAGATCCTTGATCAGTTCCTGCAGCCCCCGCTGGCCCTTCGAGAGCTCCAGAAGGCGGATGTCGAGCAGCCCGGAGGTGACCGCGCCCGCGCATGTAGATGTTGCCGTACTGCTTCTGGCCCGAGTCGCTGTAGGACGTGAGCGCCAGCTCGCGGAGACTGTAGGTGGAGTCGTACAGCTTGCGGTCGAAATTCATCTTCTTGATGATCGTTTGCAGGTACTCATCAGGTGACTTCAGCCCTGACCGGAGCTGCATGATGTGAGCCGCCCATTCCGTGGTAGCCTCGTACAGCCAGAGGTGCTGCGACGGCACCGGTGTGACGAAGTTGAAGTGCTCGATGATCTCGCTGTGGATATTGAGCGGGGTCACCACGTGGAAGAACTCGTGGGCGGCAATGTCGGTCACGAAGCGCCCCACGGAATCACTGAACGTCCCTTCCTTGAGCACGTATTCCGAGCTCAACGAGTGCTCCCAGGCACCGGCCGGCTTGTCTTCGAAGTGGTACAGAAAGGTGTACCGGTCCACCGGCAGCTTACCCAGAAAGCGTCCCGCAGCCTGGAGCATGCCATTCATCGCCGCGAGGAGCTGGGGAGAGCGGATCAGGTCGTGCTTGGAGTAGGTGTAGATCTCGACCGGCACTCCCGTCACCATTACCCGCGCCCGGGTCAGCCGGCCGAGCAGGATCGGCGAGTCCACCAGCTGATCGAAGCTCTCGGCGGTGTAGCTGCCGTCTTTTCCCGGGGTGAGTGCAGTGCCAACCTTCCACTCCTTGGGATAGCTGAGCCGCAGATGAATCGGGTTGGCCTGGAGACCCGTCGGGTAGCCGATCACATCGTGGGGATTGATCAGCACGTGGTCTCGTTCGATAGAGGTACCGCACATGAGGTAAATCGGATCCTGGTCCACCGGTGTGTCCCAGGTCTCCGCGACGCGGTAGCGAATCGTCCGCACCCTCGCGGGGTCGCTCAGCTTCCATTGATTGACCGACACCTGCTCTACCGGCACCGGCTTGCCGCTCGCATCTGCGGCCTCGAAGCCCCGAACGAAGCGCCCGACGTTCATGATCTGGTAGGTGCCCGGCGCAGTCGCGGCGAACTGGTACACCGCGTTCTCAGGCGTGAGCCCCTGGACCGCGAGGGTGACCCGGAAGAGGTCATCAGCCCGGTGATTCAGATCGATGGTATAGTCGAGTCTGGGTTGCTGGGCCGGCGCAGCTCGGGGGACCAGGAGCAAGAGGCTGAGTGCCAGAGAGTGACGTCGAGAGTACATGGCTGTCCTGTGAGGGAGGATATCGAATTCGGGCGCGGTGTACGGACGAAGACGCCGTAGCGCCGGTTTCAAACCACACGAGTCCGCATCTCGCAATTTGAATTTACCTAGCATATTAGGGTTCAACTCTTCGACCGATCGAGATCCTGATGCTTCATCTGCGTTACGCTGCCCTGGCCGCGATCGTAGCGTTCCCGTCGGTTCCTCACGCCTCGGCTCAGGCACTCTCGCTCACGTCGTACAGCTGCCGGTTCGTGCAGGTCCCGATGCGCGACGGTATCCACCTGAACACCAGCGTGTGCCAGCCGGGTGGGTCGCCGGGACCGCTGCCCTTTCTGCTCACCCGAACACCTTATGGCATCGCCGGTGATACGGTGGTGGGACAGAGCTATCGCTTCTTCGCGGCAGACGGATACATCTTCGTCTCGCAAGACATCCGCGGCAGATACGCGAGCGAGGGTCGCTTCATCATGAATCGCCCGCTGCACGCTGTGGCCGACCCGGACGGTGTCGACGAGAGCACCGACGCCTTCGATACCGTCGCATGGCTGCTCAAGAACGTCCCCGGCAACAACGGACGGGTCGGGGTGCTCGGCGTCTCCTATCCGGGCTTCCTGGCGACGATGGCCGGCATCAACCCCCATCCAGCAGTCAAAGCGATTTCACCCCAAGCTCCCATGACCGACACCTGGATGGGCGACGACTTCTTCCATCAGGGGGCCTTCCGGCTGAGCTACGGCTTCGAGTACGGCGGGGCGATGGAGCTGAGCAAAGATCAATCGGTTCCAGTGCCGATCGATAGTTGGGACACCTTCGACTGGTACCTCAAGCTGGGACCCCTCTCGAACGTGGATGCGAAATACTTTCAGGGAAAAGTTCCCACCTGGGAGGCGTTCGTGGGTCACCCCTCCTACGATGAGTACTGGCAACAGCGCGCGGTGCAGCGGCTGCTCAGCGCACCCGCCGTCCCGACGTTGACGGTAGGCGGGTGGTGGGACCAGGAAGACCGGTGGGGCCCGCTCGCCACGTACCGTGCCCTCGAAAAAGGCGACTCGGCGAATCAGAACTTTCTGGTGATGGGCCCCTGGAACCACGGAGGTTGGCGCCGAGCCGACCGGCGGATGCCGGTTGTGGACCCTGGGACGCAAGAAGCGTATTTACGGGATGTTGAGGCGCCATGGTTCGCGCACTACTTGAGAGACAAAGGCCCACTCAAGCAGGCGGACGCGATGGTGTACGATGCGGGCGCCCAGCGCTGGCGAACTTTCGAGAACTGGCCGCCGAAAGACGGCGTGGTCTCGCGGAAGCTGTACCTGCGCGGCGCCGGCCAGCTCTCATTCGATCCCCCGACGAAGAAAGAGAGCAAGTTCGATCAGTACTTGTCCGATCCGGCCCACCCGGTCCCCTACCGGCCTCGCCCGGTCGAGCAGACCTACGACCCGCGCGGGTCGCGCTGGCGCACCTGGGAAACTGAGGACCAGCGGTTTGTGGACGGCCGGCCCGACGTGGTCAGCTGGGTGACGGAGCCACTGACCGACGACGTCGCCATCGTAGGCAATGTCACAGCCAAGCTGAGCGCGTCGACCACTGGTCGCGACGCCGACTGGGTCGTGAAACTCATCGACGTTTTCCCCGACAGCGTGCCGGAGAATTGGCAGCAGGGCGGCTACCAACTGATGGTGGCACACGAGATCATGCGCGGCCGCTATCGCAAGAGCTTTTCGAAGCCGGAGCCGCTGCGGTCCAACACGCCGCTCGAGTTCACGGTGGACCTGCACCAGCAGAGCTATCAATTCCGAAAAGGGCATCGGATCATGGTGCAGGTGCATAGCACCTGGTTCCCTCTCTACGACCGCAACCCCCAGAGCTGGGTTTCTAACATTTTCGAGGCCAAGCCCTCCGACTTCAAGCCCCAGACCCACCGGATCTGGCACACGCCGGAGCACGAGTCGCGGATCGAAGTGACGGTGATGGAATCCCAATGAGCGGAGGGCACATGCGCATCCTCTATCTATTCGCGGCAACACTCCTGCTGAGCCATCCCGCCCGCGGTCAGGAGACCCGAGCCTCGGATTCCACCGCCAAAATTCGCGTCGCCGTGAAGGCTGCGCGTCTGATCGACGGTAAGGGTCGAGTTCCCCTGGCCAATCCGGTGGTATTGATCGAGGGCGACCGCATCACGGCCGTGGGGTCGAAGCTCACGATCCCCGGCGGCACCCGAATCATCGACCTCGGCTCGGCGACCCTGCTACCCGGGCTGATCGACTGCCACACCCACATGAGCTCGGGTGACCCGGGGAATTACTACGAACGCATCTTCCGGGACAGCCCGATTGACGTCGCCGTGGCCGCGCACGTCTATGCCCGGCGTACGCTCCAGGCCGGCTTTACCACAGTTCGCGAGGTCGGCGCGGGCGAATTCGTCGATGTAGCGCTCCGAAAGGCAATCGAGGGAGGCATGGTGGAAGGGCCGCGGATGCAAGTAGCTACACTCCCAATAGGAGCAACCGGCGGCCACGCCGACCTGAATGGCTTCTCCCCCTACCTCGAGTTCAAGGACCTTCCCTCCACCGCCGACGGTGTGGACGACATTCGGAAGGCGGTGCGGTTCCGGGTCAAGAACGGCGCTGATCTCATCAAGGTGATTGCCACCGCGGGAGTGCTGTCGGAAGAAACGTCCGTGGGTGCGCCACAGTACAGCCAGGAAGAGCTGAACGCGCTGGTCGCCGAGGCAACGATGTGGGGCAAGAAGGTAGCGGCCCACGCTCATGGCGCCGAGGGAATCAAGCGGGCGATCCGGGCCGGTGTGGCATCGATCGAGCACGGCAGCCTCATCGATGACGAGGGGATTCGCCTGATGAAGGAGCACGGGACCTATCTCGTGGCCGACATCTACAACGACGACTACATCCTGGCCGAATTTGCCCGGCTGCAATACCCGGCCAAGATCATCGAGAAAGAGCGGCAGGTCGGGCGACAGCAGCGGGAAAACTTTCAGAAGGCGGTCCGGGCCGGCGTCAAAGTCGCGTTCGGCACTGACGCGGGCGTGTACCCGAACGGCTGGAATGCAAAGCAGTTCGCCCACATGGTGCGCTGGGGGCTCACACCGATGCAGGCGATTGAGGCCGCGACGGCGAGCGCGGCCGATCTGCTGGGCTGGAGCGACCGGGTCGGTGCGGTGGCGCCTGGACTCTACGCCGACCTCGTCGCGGTCGATGGCGACCCGCTCAAGGATGTGACCGAGCTGGAGCGAGTGCGCTTCGTGATGAAAGGTGGGGTTGTGTACAAGTCAGCGACGACCTCTCAATCGGCGACGAGGTAGGTAAAACAAAAGCATTCACCACAGAGGCGCAGAGGGTCCTGAGGTTTCCACAGGCATTTGGCTCGGACGCTGGGCTACCATAACAAACACATTAATAGTTTTTTGGTGCCTGAATGCGAAGCCTCTGCGCCCTCTGCGCCTCTGTGGTCACACGCTTTATGAAATCTGCGTGCTGAGCGAGTGGGATTCAGGATTCACCACAGAGGCACAGAGGACACAGTGGGTCCGACAGCGCACTTTCCTCCACTGGCGACACACGAACAAACGACTGAATATGTTTTGGTGCCGTGAATGAGAAGCCCTCTGCGCCCTCTGTGCCTCTGTGGTGAGCCGTGGGTGTGAAGTCCTCTGTGTCCTCTGCGCCTTTGTGGTGAATTGCTTTTGCCATGGGCGAATGCTTTTCCCATGGGCGAATTGCTTTTGCTATGTATGAATTGTTCTCTGTACACCCAGGTGAAGCGCCTCGACGTTGAAGTTCACCAGTAGCCCGAGGTGTAAGCCCGTGAGCTTGAGGTATGTGAGCACCTGAGCCCTGTGGATCGGCAGTATCTTTGCGACAGCTTTGATTTCGATGATGATCGATCCGCTCACCACGAGGTCGAGGCGATAGCCGCACTCCACCTCCATGCCGCGGTAGGTGATCCGCAACGCGACCTGACTCTGGAAGCCGATGTCACGAAAGCGGAGCTCACGGCAGAGACAAGCGTGATACGCGGACTCCAGGAGACCGGGTCCAAGCCGCCGATGCACTTCGATGGCAGCGCCTAGAATGTCATGCGTACGCGCGGCAGAGTGGCCTTCTGGATGGGCCATGCCAGTACAGTGTGGAACCGCCTTCTGGGATCAAGTCAGAACAACGCGGAGCGTGACGCGTTCCCGCTCTCGCGCCTTTCACGACAGGACTGGCACACTCACTCGCTAGGAACGACATGGGCACAGGCAGGGTCGAGGCCTTCAGCGATGGCGTGGTGGCGATCATCATCACAATCATGGTATTGGAGATGAAGGTGCCGCACGAGACGAGCGCGGCCGCTCTCCAGCCCCTCCTCCCCGTATTTCTGAGCTACGTCCTGAGCTACGTCTACATCGGGATCTACTGGAGCAACCATCATCACATGCTCCACGCCTGCGAGCGGGTCAATGGGACGGTGCTCTGGGCCAACCTGCACCTGCTCTTCTGGCTCTCACTGATACCCTTTGTCACGGCCTGGATGGGCGAGAACCACTTCGCGTCCGTTCCCATTGCGCTCTACGGGCTCGTGCTTCTCATGGCGGCGCTGGCGTACACGATTCTGCTGCGGGTCCTCCTTGCCGCACAGGGCCCCGGTTCGTTGCTGAAGACGGCCGTCGGCAACGATTTCAAGGGCAAGTTTTCGCTGCTGCTTTACCTGATAGCGATTCCAACCGCCTTCCTCATTCCGTGGATCGCGGGAGCGCTGTATGTGACGGTTGCCCTGGTGTGGTTGGTGCCGGATTCGAGGATCGAGCGCAAGCTGACTCGCGAGGGAGCCTGATGCCTCTACGAACACTGCTCCTGTGCCTCGCAATCGCTGGCTGCGGCACTGAATCCACGGCGAAGCTTCCTGCCGATCTCGAAGCGCGGATGACCCAGGAAGGTGTGCGACGGCGCGCCACTGACATCGTATTTCGCTACACCGAGGCCCCTGGCCGCCGAAGCACCCGGTGGGAAGACCGCCGAGCCTCGATCGTCGTGACACCGTCCACGATCCTGATCCACAAGAACGCCAAGGTTGGGCTCGAGATCACTCCACGGACTCGCCGCGATTTCGTCGTCGAGCGGGACGGCCGCCGCATTCGGCTCCGAGCCGGTCAGGGACGGGCGGAGGAGCTCTGGTCGTTCGAGCCCCCTGACGGAGATGTCGCCGGTTGGGCCAAGGACCTTCGCGCCGTGATGCAGTCTTCTGCGAAGGTTCGAGAATAGCGGCGGTCAGTCGCGGGCGTACATGATCGAAATGCCGGGCTCAGAGACCAGGACTCGACTGATGACGCGGTGCCGCCGCGAGATCCAATACCGAGCTGCCGGTACAGTCGTATCCGCCGTAGCCCGCACGTCCCAGACTGGTTCCATTCTGCCCGATTTGCGCTGGATCGTTGTCTCCTTCTCGACCCTCACCTTATACCACACTGCCCGACCGGAGCGATCGCTATACACCGGCACCGCCGCGCAGTAGCCCACTCGCAACGGCATCGCCGCGATCGCCAGGCCGAAGACGTTCCACTCGAAGGCCTGGGCGGCCAGCTCCTGGTTGATTTCCATCGGAGCACCGCTGCTGGGGACGGTGCGACCCCTGACCTGCCGGGCATCGAACTCGAGCCCCACCGCGCGTGAGGCATTGTTCGACTGAAAGCGCAGTGGCCGAAGCGTCTGCGCATCTACCCAGGAACTGTCCACCGTCTTTCCATTGGGTGTGTCGAACACCAGCACGTCCAGCATCACGCCGCGGCCGCGATGTTCGCCGCTCGTGAGCGTCTCGGTCTGGTGGCCGAACGGCTTCACCGTATCACCCCGGGTGAGAGTCAGATTCCGCAGAAGTGTGAACGGCTGCAGCCGCTGGGCTGCGACGGTAACGTCTCCGGCCTCGACTGAGTCACAGCCGCTGCTGCCACCCGACCGAGTGGAGGGTGACGTCGTAGCTCTGGAGCTGCCGGCCATGGCAAGGATCAGTAAGGCGCTGTAAAGCATGGCGTCCTCGGGGCGAGAGAGTAGACGAACACTCGGCGGTCTTCACCCTTGACGAATCGTTGGCGGAGGAGGTTTCGGGAATGGTAGAGCGGGTGAGGCAACTACCGATGCGAACGGCTCGGCTGATCTGGGCCCTGATGGTCGTGCTTCAGCTGGGGTGTGCTTCCTCGCTGAGAGAATCTGGTTCGCCTTCTCCGGCGCCTCGCCACGCGGATGCTGCCACGGCCGAGCGGGTACGCCAGGCCTTTGTGCACGCTTGGCGTGGATACCGGCAATACGCCTGGGGACACGATGATCTGAACCCGGTGAGCCGCACACCCCGGGACTGGTACGGTGTCTCGCTGCTCATGACACCGGTGGATGCCTACGACACGATGCTTCTGATGGGCTTGCGGGCCGAGGCTGCGGATGCCAAGCGGCTGATCCTCCAACGGCTCTCCTTCGACCAGGACATCAGCGTACAACTCTTCGAGGTCACCATCCGGCTGTTGGGAGGGTTGCTCAGCGCGTACCAGATGGATGGAGACCCGGCATTCCTCAGGCTGGCGACCGATCTGGGCACTCGCCTCCTCCCAGCCTTCGACTCGCCGACCGGGATGCCGTTTCGCTTCGTCAACCTTCGGACCGGCGCGACACGGGATTCGCTCAGCAACCCGGCCGAGATCGGCACGCTGATGCTGGAGTTCGGAACACTCAGCAAGCTGACGGGCAACCCAGCCTACTATAGGAAGGCCAAGGCTGCAGTAGAGGAGCTGTTCCGGCGCCGCTCCTCGCTCGATCTGGTTGGCAGCACGATCGACGTGCGCACCGGGATCTGGCAAGACACCGTAAGCCACGTCGGCAGCGGGATCGACTCCTACTTCGAATATCTCCTTAAATCCTGGCGCCTCTTCGGCGATCGGGACTTCGAACGCATGTGGGACACCAGTATCTCGGCGGTGCAGCACCAGATCGCAGACGAGCGGTATCAGGGGCTCTGGTACGGTCAGGTCGGAATGAAGAGTGGGGTGAGGACCGGCACCCAGTTCGGCAGCCTGGAAGCATTCCTGCCGGCGGTGCTGGTGCTGGGCGGTGATACGGTTCGCGCCGAGCGGCTGATGGAGTCGGTGTACCGGATGTGGACCAGCTTTACCGTGGAGCCGGAAACGTTGGACTACTCGACGATGGGCATCGTCTCGCCCGAGTACCAGCTCCGTCCCGAATCACTGGAATCGGCTTACTACCTCTACTCCTTTACCGGTCGGCAGCAGTACCAGGATATGGGAAAGAGAATGTTCGATGCGATCGAGCGGTGGACTCGCACCGACGCAGGGTTCAGCGCGCTGGCCGACGTCAGGAGCAAATACAAGGCCGATCGGATGCACTCGTTCCTCTTTGCCGAGACGCTCAAGTATGCCTACCTGCTGTTTGCGCCTCCCGGAACGCTGGATCTCCGCAGCGTCGTTTTCAACACCGAAGCTCACCCGCTCAAGCGCACCTGGTGACCACCGCTAGCGCGTGCGCGACCACCGATCACGAAGGCAGGAGAACAAGGTGCTGCAGACGTTCGATGCAGCCACGACCGGCGTCGTCACGGAGTCATCGGCGACCGCGACGTCGCGCGCGGTGCCGGTTCGCGCGAACATCGCCATACCCAGGTCAGGACCAGCATCCGACAGCTTGGCCGATGCGACCAGCATCTCCCGCCGCAGCCGCGATGCGGTGCGGAGCACCCGTACCGGATACCGATAGCATCGAGGCGTGTTTCTACCACGGACGCAGCCGTTGTAGCGCTTGAGCGCCAAGGGCATCGAGCGCGTCCGGTGCAACATGTTCGCCAGAATTCGGGCGCCGTGGCAAATGTTCGCCTCGACGTTGAGCAGATCCTCGGAGATACAGCCATAGCTGCCGGCATGGATCGGCATCACCTGCATCAGGCCGACCGCGCCTTGCTTGCTCACCGCGTCGGTGTCCAACGGGGTATTTTCGATAAGCAGCACGGCAGCAAGCACACTTGGACTGATTCGGAGGCGGCCCGCCTCATGTACCACGGCCTCGGCAGCACGGTCAGCCATCTCCGGGTTGCCGCTCCGCCGAGCGAGGGCCTGCGCCAGGGGCCGATGCGCCAGACGCTGCGTCATGGCACGTTCGAGTGCCGTGCTATCGACTGGGCCCCTCGGTGCCGGGGCGCGGGATGCCGGTGTGCGGGATGCCAGGTTGCGGTGGCGCACGGGCGTGGTGTCAACCGCGGGAACGGTGAGCGGCGCCGGCGCGTCAGGCGGCAACGCGGGGGCGGTATGGGAAGCACAAGCGGGCGTCAGCATCAGGCCCGCCAGAACGAAGCGATCGAATGCCCTGCGATGAGTGCGGTACATGCCGCTCCTCGAAGAGTATTCGTGAGTATCGCCCGTGCCAG
Organism: uncultured Gemmatimonadales bacterium; assembly: GCA_963751925.1. Taxonomy (GTDB): domain Bacteria; phylum Gemmatimonadota; class Gemmatimonadetes; order Gemmatimonadales; family GWC2-71-9; genus CAVVWJ01. Next base: position 685,409 of record CAVVWJ010000002.1, read on the forward strand.
AAACTCACTCAAGTGTTGTTGATTTGCATCGCGCCCAGGAACGCGACACCTGCACCTCGACACCTGATTCAGCACGGGGCTCAAGTCCAATGGGCAGGCGACAAGCGGCCCGGGATGCACCGGGTGGCACCCCAGCGTGCCACGGCAATTGTTACAGTTCACCGCCGATGAGGAGGGCTGATATGGAGCCCGTGATAGTACCACTCGCAAGCATACTGGACCTGAATACTGACCTCCTCCTGAACAGCATCGAGGGGCTCACAGATTCTGAGGCACAACACCGCTTGCCTGGAGGGGGGAACAGCATCGCATTTCTGACCGCACATCTCATCGATACGAGACACTTTCTCGCTTCTCGCCTCGGTCATCCCCTGGCGAATCCTCTGGCACGCTATCTCGCCGACGCAAAGAGCATCGATGATATTCGGGCCTGGGCCACACTCGCCGAAATGCGGGCCGCCTGGCTTGCCATCAGCGGCCACTTGCAGACCACGTTGAACTTGTTGAGCGCTGATGATCTGCTTCGACCCGGCGCGCATCGCTTTCCGATTCCCGACAGCACGCCGCTGGGCCTGATCGCCTTCCTCGCCCAGCACGACTCCTATCATCTGGGGCAGGTGGCCTTTGTCCGCCGGCAGCTCGGCAAGCCGGCTATGACCTACGCCCGGCGAGAACAGTCTCCCAGGGACGCGGTGCCAGCGTGAGCATACCCCGCGACGTAACACGCCGTATGCTCTTTCTCGAGGGGCTCGGCTTTCTGCTGATCGTCGTCATTACCTGGTTGGACGAGCTCCTCGATCTCCCGCACCTCTTGTTTGGCGCCACGCCCACTCCGCTACGAATGGGTGAGGGCATGCTCGAATCTTCCCTCACCGTCCTGGTTGGTGTGGTGGTCGTAGGGATCACCTACCGCGCGTTCCGCCGGATCGAATACCTCGAATCCCTCGTGGTCATGTGCGCCTGGTGCCGCCGGGTCCGAGCCGGACCTGACTGGTTGTTGGTGGAGGATTTTCTCGAGCAGCAGCATCATGCGAAAACCACACACGGCATCTGCGAAGGTTGCGCGGCGGGGATATCGCTACCACCACGGTAACCCACACCATCACTCCCAACTACCAACGGGAATTGTCATCATGACTGCAGCCGTACCGATCGACTGGCGCAGTATGTTGGTTCCCACGATCAACCCGATGGAGATCTTCCTGCGTGGCTCCGTCGTCTTCTTGTTCATCTTTGGTGCCATGCGGATCTTCCGGCGCCAGGCCGGCACCATCGGCATCTCGGACCTGCTGGTCGTCGTCCTCATCGCGGATGCGGCGCAGAATGCCATGGCAAGCGACTACAAGTCGATCAGCGATGGCCTCGTGTTGATCACCACCATTCTGTTTTGGAACTATGTCCTCGACTGGCTGCCCTTCCGCTTCCCCCGTTTTCGGCCGCTGCTGGAGCCCGCACCCATCCCGCTCATCAGGAATGGGAAGCTTCAAGCCAAAGAGATGAATCATCAGATGCTCACCGAGGGCGAGATGATGGAGCAGCTACGCGAGCACGGCATCGAGAGCCCCGACCAGGTCAAGCTCTGCTTTCTCGAAGGTGACGGGCACATCAGCGTAATTCCCAAACGCCCGGGCGACCGGCAGGATCAGCCGGCCGATAGAAGCGGGGCCTGACCTGGCACCAGCGGCATACAGTCCGGCCGAGCGTCGCTGGCGGGGCGCGCTCACCGTTGTTCTCGCCGTGTATGGCTGGGTCTGCTACCAGGATCCGGCAAGCTATCGGTGGCTGGACAGCCTCGACCTGGCTATCCATGAGACCGGGCATCTCGTCTTCGCCTTCGACGGTGAAACGCTTCAACTATTGGGCGGCACCTTGCTGCAGCTCATTGTTCCCGCAGCGTTCATCGTGGCTCTCTGGCGAAACGGTGACCGCCACGGCGCCTCGGTTCCGATGTGGTGGCTGGCGCAGAATTGCTGGAACATTTCGGTCTACATAAGAGACGCCCGTGCCCAAGAACTTCCGCTGGTTGGGGGTGGGGAGCACGACTGGGCCCTACTGCTGGGTGATTGGGGATGGCTGGCTCGAGACCAGGAGCTGGCGAACGCAGTGCGCTTCCTGGGACTGGTGCTCTACGTTTTGGCCCTGTGGGGTGGGCAGGCCTGGCTACGCGCACCCTCCGTTCCCGAGGAGAGCGACGCACCCTCTCAGCCGAGGAAGGTTCCAATGTGACTCGCCTGGAGACCTTCTCCTCCGCACGGGCTTTTCGTGAGTGGCTCGAAGCTCACCACGGGACTACAAGGGAGCTGCTACTCCGCTGCTACAAGAGTCACGCCAGTGACAAGGGGCTGACCTATCCCGAAGCGGTGGATGAGGCGCTCTGCTTCGGCTGGATCGACGGAGTCCGCCGGAGCGTCGACAGCCAGAGTTTCAGCGTCAGATTCACTCCAAGGAAAGCCAAAAGCACCTGGAGTGCGGTGAATATCAGGCGAGCGAGGGAGCTCCAGGCGAAAGGCCGAATGCATCCTGCCGGCAAGGCTGCATTCACCGCCAGAGACCCGAGTAGGTCCAGGATCTACTCCTTCGAGGTCAAAGCCAAGAAGCTGGATCCGGCGGCACTGGAGAAGTTTCAGTCAAGCGAGGAAGCGTGGAGGTTCTTTCAGCAACAGCCTCCGTGGTATCAGCGGACCAGTATCTTCTGGGTGATGAGCGCCAAGCGCGAAACAACGCGCCAGAGGAGACTGGATGAGCTGATCGCGAGCTCGGCCAGGAAGAAGCCCATCAAGGCCCTCGATCGAACGAAAAAACCGAAATGATGACAGACCCGAAGCAGGAACAGTGAAGCACACGGAGGCAAGTATGGGTCGCCCGGTGGTGCACTGGGAGTTCTGGTCGGACGATCCCGACCGGGCATCCAGGTTTTATCAGGAGGTCTTCGATTGGCAGATCAGGGCCCTTCCCGACCTGAACTACTATCTGGTGGAGACCGGTGGGACGGGAGGGATCAACGGCGGGATTATGAAGCCGCAGCGAGGCCCCTGGCCCGGCAAGCTCGCCTTCTATATCGACGTGGAGGATCTCGACAAATACGCGATGAAGATCAGGGACGCCGGGGGCAAGATCATCCTGGACAAGATGGATGTTCCCGGTGTGGGGCAGTTGTCGTTGTTCGAGGATCCCGATGGTCGCGTGCTCGGCATGTGGAAACGGCCGGCGTAGCAGCCCTGCTACTCGCTGGCAGGATCGAGATACTCCGTCGGGCGCAGTTTGCTCCCCAACGGCGAGCCTGTCGTGGTGAGCGACACTGACGATCTATTCCGGGTCGGCAGGGGGAGGCGGAACGAATCATGGAGCGGTAACCGGCCGTCTCGGACCGGGCGTACACCAACTCGAGTTGGGCGCGCTGAATAAACAGCAGGAGCCGGTCGGGAGCGGCAGGCACGGGAACGGTGCTGGGTGTGAACAGAGAACGAGGCATTTGAGCTTCTCCTTGTGAAGTGTGCTGCCTTCCAATGCCGTAATGCTCCCTCCGTGAGAAGAGTTCCCTGCCATGCCAACGACTCCAGGGGCTGATCCTTCACAGACCATACCGTGATTGGCGGCTGAACGGTCTTACGATGGTATTTCGGTTGCTACTGCGGAAACTTCGCGACGGTCTCGTGGGCAGCGCGTTGCAGTAATCTCACGGTGCTTGCTGGGATGCTCAGCTGGTGGCCTGCGACGGTTGCGGTTGCAGGCAATACCCTGGCATCATGGCCGGTGAGACCCTCGTAGATCACAAGCGCCGCGAGGTAGGTGCCCAGCTCGGAAGGGTGGAAGTTGTCGGGGCCGTACAGGCGGAGTCCCGGATCGGCCACCCACGCCGTACGCCAGGCCTCGCCGGCAGGTAGAAAGATCCCGCCCACCTCCTTCGCCGCGAGCTGGTAGGCATCCCGCACGTCATCGAACACGTTCTTCCGCTCGAACTCCGGCCAGACCATGTACAAGGCCGTCCGGGCACCAGCTGTGCGGATGTCCGGATCGAGGAGTCGGGTGGCGAGAACCAGGGTATCCCTATTGACAGGCAGCGAGGACGGTCCTTCCTGCAGCACGACGAAGTTCCATCCTCCCTGCCGAATCACCTGCACCGCCTCGCTCAGGCCATTCACATGATCGATCAGAGCAAAGTTGGGCCGGGCTACCGACTGCACGGTGATTGTGTCGTCTACTGCGGCAGCCATCTGCGACAGCGTACCGGGGAGATCATTGACGTAGGTGAGGCTGTTGCCGATAAAGAGAACACGGTAGCTGCCCCCTCGGCTCGGTCCCAATGAGCTGCCGTTGCAGCTGCCAATGGCCAGCAGCAGTGTCAGAGCCAGGTTGGTTGCCGGCCTGAAACGATAAAGGACGTGGGCCACCAAGGAGTACCTCCGAGGGTCTAGCGGGGGGGAGGCGATCACCTCCCCCAGAGACGGGCGAGGCCTCGGTCGGCACACACTGCTCAGTGAATGACGATGTTTCCCTGCACCGGCCAGGTCCGTGCGTTGTCGGGAGCCCACAGCCTTGCGGCGCAGTATTCGTCGGACGTGTTGATCCCTGCGCTGCCCTGGAATCCCATGAACGTGCTCCGATCAGGCCCGTCCTTCGGCTGTCCGAGATCGAGCACGCGGAACCAGGCATCGTCCCCTACCGCCGTTACTGGATCGGGGTCGTTGCTCTCCGTCAAAACACCGGCAATCCACGCACGATGATTCGCGGCATCAACCGCAAAGCAGGTCACATCTCCCTTGTAGACAAACCCGAGATCGTGCTGGTTCTGCAGGAAGCGGCCGGTCACACGTCCATCCGCATGGCGGCTGGCCACAAACGAGAATGTCACCGAGCCAAAATTGGGATGTACGAACTGTCCTCCGCCAGTCACTTTTTCTACTACTCCTGTCCCGGCATTGGACACCTCTGTCTTGGATGCCTGGGTCTCGGATTGCGTTGTCTCCGGTGCTAAAGGCCCGCAGGCCAGCGCGCCGCCAAGCACCACTGCCTGGGCCATGCCTCTGCTCCACATGGTATTCTCCTCTGGTTGGGGGATGCCACCAACCAGCATAGGCGCCGTCCCGAGCGTCGTCTTGAACATGACGCACCAGGTTAGAAGAAACCGATCAGGTGGGTGTGCCATAACCGGCGACCCACGCGTCCAATGATTAGTCTCGAAATGAATCGTCAGATTGGGGGAGTATGCCTAGCGCGGCGAGAAGCGTCCCGATCACCATGGGGAGTCCGACCTTTCGATCCATGGAGCTGGACGGCTTTGCGGTTACCGATGCCTGGTTTCCGCCCGGCCAGATCCTCCAACGGCACACCCATGATCGCGCTTCCATAGCGGTCATGATTGGGGGCTCCTTCGAACTCGAGCTCACCGGCAAAGTTCACCATTGTCCTCCTACTTCGATCTTTACGGAGCCAGCCGGGGAGAGGCATGCGAATTTTATAGGCCGCCGCGGAGCCCGCGTACTCATTGTCCAGCCGGATCCAGCAAGGACGGAACTGCTCCACCCATTCACCGAAATACTGGAGCAGAGCAGCCATCGGCACGACGCAGAGCTCACTCAGAAGGCGGCGCAACTGACCCGAGAGCTGCAGGCAACAGACACCCTTTCTGCGCTTGCCGCCGAGAGCATCGTCCTCGAGATGTTGGTGCAGCTGACCAGGTCATCGAGCAGCGCACGCCTGCATCCTCCACACTGGCTCCTCCGCGCGCAGGAGTTGCTGCACGACACATTCGCCGAGCCGATCCGAGCCGCGGACGTGGCAAGCGCAGTGGGAGTGCATCCGGCGCACCTGGCTCGAACATTTCGTACCCATTTCAAATCGTCGATGGGGTGCTATGTCCGCAGGCTTCGACTGGAGTGGGCAGCACGCGAGCTGACCAAGCCACAATCTTCCCTGGCCAGCATTGCGATGGCTGCAGGCTTCGCTGATCAGAGTCACCTCACCCGTTTGTTCAAGCGGCACTTCGGCACTACCCCGAGCTGCTACCGGCGGGAATCCTTGCGCCAGTAGCACCTTCTGCAGCACCGAGGACTGGCTGCGCTGCCCTGCCATCCATACTTTCTTCGAAGTGCACAGTAGGAACCACTCTCTCAGATGACCCATGAATTCACTCGAGCGACCAGTCGTATCTGCATCAATTTTGGCACTCGGCCTCGTGCTGGGGGGCGCGCTGGTTGGCGGAGGCTTCGCCCGGGGAAGATCAGCCGACCGCTATGTCGAGGTCAAAGGCCTGGCCGAGCGTGAGGTGGTCGCCAACCTCGCGTTGTGGCCACTGCGCTATGTCGCCACTGGTGAGGACCTCACTGCGACCCAGGCCCAGATCGCTCGAGAGACCCGCCAGGTCTACACCTTCCTCAGCCGCCACGGCATAGACACGACTGCCGTGCAACTGCAGGCCCTCGAGGTATCGGATGCGTTCGCCAACCGGTATCAGGGTGAACGCGGGGGACCCCGCTACATCATCCAGCAGACCGTCATGGTTCGGTCGGATCGGCCGCAGGTCGTGATGGCTGCGAGTCAGAAGGTCAGCGAGCTGGTGACAGCCGGCGTGGTGCTCTCCTCCAGCGGCGAGTTCGGCATCGGCGGCCCAACCTTTGTCTTCACGCTTCTCAACCAGCTCAAGCCCGCCATGGTGGCCGAGGCCACTGCGAACGCTCGCGCCGCGGCTCAGCAGTTCGCGGCTGATTCGAAGAGCAGCGTGGGCGACATCCGCCAGGCCAGCCAGGGTGTGTTCGTCATCCTCCCGCGAGATCAGGCCCCCGGTGTGAACGAGGGCGCGCAGTTGCAGAAGACTGTGCGGGTCGTCTCTACGGTGCAGTATTTCCTCAAGTGACGGGTGTCTCTCGGACGGTCGCCACCGCTGACTGGCCGGACCTCCCCTGGGCTGCCTGGGAGGAGACTGCGCGAACGCTCCACATGTGGACCCAGATCGTGGGCAAGATTCGCATGGCGAGGTCGCCCAGGATCAATCACTGGTGGAACGTGCCGCTGTATGTCACGGCGCGGGGACTCACCACTTCGCCGGTGCCCGATGGGGGCCGCAGCTTCGAGATCATCTTCGACTTCGTCTCTCATCAACTGCGGATCGAATGCAGTGACGGAGCCATACGGCTTGTCCCACTCGTCGCACGGACTGTCGCCGATTTCTATCGCGAGCTGATGAAGACCTTGGACGAGATGGGATTGGCTACGCCGATCCTTGCTAAGCCGGTTGAGGTTGCTGAGGCTATTCCATTTGCGGAAGACAACTTACATAAAAGCTATGAACCGGAATATGCCCACCGGTTCTGGCTGGTGCTGCTGCAGGCGACCCGGGTGCTTACCGAGTTTCGGAGCCGTTTTCTGGGGAAGGTCAGCCCGGTTCATTTCTTCTGGGGGAGCTTCGATCTGGCGGTGACCCGGTTCTCCGGACGCCCGGCTCCACCGCATCCCGGTGGAGTTCCCAACCTGGCCGACTGGGTAGTGCGAGAGGCGTACTCCCATGAAGTCAGCAGCTGCGGTTTCTGGCCGGGCCAGACCGGTGTCGATGCCCTGTTCTACGCTTACAGCTACCCCGAGCCACCCGGGCTGACGGAAGCCCGGATTCGGCCGACCGGCGCCGGGTACAATCAGGAGCTCCATGAGTTCGTTCTTCCCTACCAAGCGATGCGTGCCGCCAATGATCCTGACCAGGCGCTGCTCGATTTTGCCCAGAGCACCTATGATGCCGGCGCCGATTTGGGGAAGTGGGATCGGGCCGCGCTGGAACGGAGGTCGTAAGCAGTCCCGCCTATGTTGACTCCATTCCCGATCCGTTGCAGTATGGCAGGGACAGTCCCTCGGGCGTCCGATCCTCGTATGCTCTTCTAGGTCCGCTATCGCACTACTTGCCGCTGTCCTTCGAGGTACCCAGTCGCTGAACTCCCAAGAAGATGGAGGATTCCAGCTATGGTCAGGAGATGTGGTACAGGTCTACTTGTCTCAATGAGCTTTCTCACCCACCTCGCTTTCGCGTCAGCGCTCTTACTTCCACTTATTCAGCCATCCGTCGTGACCGCCCAGGACGCGCAAACCGGCAGCATCGCCGGACGAGTCGTCGATGATGAGGGCGCAGCAGTAGCGAATGCCCAGGTGTACATCGACCGGCCGGCGGTAAGCGCTCAGACGCGAGCGGATGGTAACTACATCATCAACCGCGTCCCGGCCGGCAGCTACACCCTACGCGTGCGTCTGCTCGGCTTTCGTCCCGGATCAGCGAGCGTCACGGTCTCGGCCAATCAGCGCACCACCCAGGACTTCACCCTGACCCGCGATCCACTCCAGCTGCAGACGATGGTGGTCACCGGCACCCAGACGCCGCGGATGAATCTCGACGCCAGCGTGGCCGTTACTACCCTGACCGCCCGTGAGGTGGAGCAGGCCGCGCCACGGAGCACCACCGAGATGCTCCGCTACGTCCCCGGCTTCACCCGGGTGGAGAGCTCGGGGGGAGAAGTCAACCAGAACCTGTCGATACGGGGGATTCTCAATGAGAATTTCGTGATGTTCATGGAGGACGGTATGCCGGTGTTCCCCACCATGCACACCTACTTCATGAACGGCGATAACCTGTTCCGCTTCGACGAGAACATCGACCGCATGGAAGTCGTCCGCGGCGGTGCTTCTGCCCTCTTCGGCTCCAATACACCGGGCGCCATCATCAACTACATCAACAAGACTGGTGGCGATCACTTTGCCGGCACCATGCGCGCCACAGCCGCTACCCAGGCGCTGGCCCGGTACGATCTGAACGCCGGAGGTCCCTTGGGCGAGGACTGGCGATTCAACGTCGGCGGCTTCTACCGCTACGACCACGGCGTCCGCGATCCGGGCTACCCCGGAATCCGAGGCGGGCAGCTCAAAGCCAACGTGACCCGGCTGCTGAACAACGGATACCTGCGCGCTTCGGTCAAGCACATCGATGACCGCAACCAGTTCATCCTGCCGCTGCCGTTCAACGACCCTGCGAATCCAGGTTATGTCCAGGGCTTCAGCAACTATGGGGCATTCAATACCAATGAGGGCCTCGACCTCCGGGTGCCCACCCCAGCTGGCGATCTGACCCTGCCGCTCGACAACGGACTCAAGACCCAGGCGACCTGGTTCACGGTGGACGCGTCGCTGGACTTGTCCAACGACTGGCACTTCCAGAATACCGCCCAGGCGATGCAGAACAACCAGGAGCACAATGCAATCGTGCCGGGCAGTGCCCTACCGGCCGCCGATTTCGTAGCCGGTCTCCAAAATCCGGACAAGACCCCCCGCTTCCCGGCTGGGAGCACCGTTCAGTATTTCTTTACCAACCTGTTCGACCAGGCGGGAAAGAAGCTGCCGTTCGACACCCCGAACGGACTGGTGGCCCCGAGCATCGAGTGGCATGTCAACAAGCCCATCTCTGCCATCCAGGATCAGATGCAGCTCCGGAAGACCTTCGGCCGGCACAGCCTGGCGCTGGGTGCGTACGTCGCCAACTACACCCAGGATAACCACTGGAACTTCACGGACATTCTGATGGACGTGCGGGATAATCCTCACTTCCTGGATCTGGTGGTGACGCCTCCGGCGGGCACGCCGGACTCGGTGACCAAGAACGGATTCCGGAACTTTCTGTCGACCTACTCCAACGGGTCGGGGCAGACCTCCATTGTGAGCGGCATCCTCGGCGCCGAGATTCAGGTCACCGATCGTCTTCGGGCCGACCTCGGGGGACGGGTGGAATACGACCGCTACGTTCAGAGCTCTGAGCGCACCGCGACGTTCGATCTGGACAACAATCCCACGACCACCTACGACAACGAGCAGTTCGGGAACGGCAGCTTCCGCCACTTCACCAAGAACATCACCGATTGGGCCGGCTCTCTGGGACTCAACTTCCGGATGAATGAGAACATCTCGCTCTACGCCTCCGGAGCTCGCGCCTACAACATGCCGGAGCTCGACGCCCTTCTGAACGCTACGGCCCAGGAGCAGGTAAACCTCTTCGACTCCCGCGTGGTTCAGTCCATAGAGGGGGGCATCAAGACCCAAGTCGGCGGCGCTGCGTTCACGGTGAACGGTTTTTACACCAAGCTCAAGAACATCGTCGGGCAGGGCCTCGAAGTCGTAAACGGGGTCACTCAATGGGTCATCCGGCCGTCGCTTGACCAGCGGTCGTACGGGGCCGAGGTGGAAGGTGTGGTGAGCCCGCTGCCAGGGCTTCAGTTCCAGGGCAACGTCACCGTGCTCAAGGCCGAGCTGGGTGGCGGGATCGACAGTCTGGCCCAATTCGTTGGGCGCCGGGTGCAGGTTGTGCCTACCCACTTGGGAAATCTGGCGGCCCTGTATTCGCCGGCCGGCGCCAGGGGACTACAGCTCAAGGCGGACTGGCACTGGGTCGGCTCCCGCTTCAGCGAAGACCCGTTGACCCGCCCGGCCGTCAACCCGGCGATTCTTCCGTTCTACAACTACTTCAACCTCGGCGTCGGGTTCGACCTCCCTGGCTCCGGAACGCGGGTCAACCTCGATCTGCTGAACGCGTTCCAGGACAAGGGACTGGAGGAAGGCAACCCGCGGCTCTCAGCGGCGGGTAGCACAAACATCTTCCTGGCTCGACCGCTGCTGCCACGGCGGCTGCAGGCGTCGATCTCCTACGACTTTGGCGGAGGTCAGGGACCGCAAGCTCAGCAGCAGTGAATCGCCATCGCTTGCTCGAGCGGGCCACAGGGGGCCTCTGTGGCCCGCTCGGGTGGGCATGGATCCTCCAGCTGATCCTGTTCGGTACATCGCTCACACCGAACGCGAGCCGGGCGCAGGACTCGACATTTCTGCTCGCCACCAGTGATCCTGCACGATCGCCTTCTCCTTTCGTCGGAAACGGGCATTTCAGCGCGGTCATCCCCGCGCGGGGAATCGGTCCGGCTCTCTCACTGGTGGCCGGCCTATATGAACACGCTCCCACCGATGTACCACGTCTAGTCGGCATCCCTGCCTGGAACGCCATCGATGTTTTTGATGGGAGTCGCTGGCTATCCGACACTTCCCAGGGCTATCAGTTGCAAGAGTACCGGCAGGTGATCGACATGCGAACCGGTGCCGCACGCACCAGCTATTCGTGGAAGAGCGGCACCACCCAAACCAAAGTGGAGTTGGAAACGTTCGTCTCCCGAGCCGATCAGCACCTGGCCGGGACCAAGCTGGTTCTCACGCCCAGGAAGACTGGGCCGCTTCGGGTGCGTTTTGCGCTTGCTGGCTGGCCTCCTCCGAAACGCCTTGCGCTGGCACAGCTGACACGAGCCGAGCCGGAGTGGGGGCCGGCGTCGCTATGGTACCCCGGTCAGACAGTGGTCCAGTCCCGTGCGGCCGTGCTCGGTCCTGCCGGTGCCCGGCTGTCCATGACGTCTAGGCCGGTTGGGCGCAGCAGCGTGGTGCTCCAGTCTTCCGCCATCAATTGGCCCAGCGATCTCGCCAGTGCGAAGGCGCGCCGCGTGGCTTCCGGAGACACCGCGTTGGTCGAGATCGCGTTCGATGCCTCAGCCGGGCAGAGCTACACCTTCACCCAGATCGTGCGGGTGGACGTCAGAATGAATAAGGCGGCCGTCTTCAAAGGTCCTCAGAACGGGCATCGCCGATACGAGAGCCTCGCCGCGCAGAACGCGGAGGCATGGGGCAGACGCTGGCAGACCGATATCGAAATCGACGGTGACCCCGCGCTTCAGCGAGTAGTTCGCTCCATGCTGTTCTACCTCCTCTGCAGCGCCGACTCAGGCACCCGGCTCGGCATTCCGCCGATGGGACTCTCCAGTGGTGGCTACTATGGGCACATCTTCTGGGATTCCGATACCTGGATGTTCCCTGCCCTGCTCCTCACACATCCCGATGTGGCGCATTCACTCGTCGCTTTCCGCGCCCGGACCCTGCCTGGCGCACGACAAAATGCCGCAAAGAACAACCTTCGCGGCGCGATGTATCCCTGGGAAGCCGACGAGCTCGGCAACGAGACCACACCGAGGTTCGCGGCCCAGAACGCCAGCTCGGAGATTCACGTCAACGGCGATGTCGCTCTGGCCCAGTGGCAGTACTATCTCGCCACCGGTGACTCGGCCTGGCTCGCGACCGAGGGGTTCCCCGTCATCCGCGAAACCGCCAGCTTCTGGTTGAGCCGGGTGACTCACGACTCTACCAACGACAGCTACCACATCAGGAACGTCGTATCAGTGTCCGAAGGCCTTGTTGGGGTGACCGACGACGCGTACACCAACGCGGTTGCACGAAAGAATCTCGAGATTGCGGCCGCCGCCAGCAAGCAACTGGGCCGGCCGGCCGACCCCCGCTGGACCGAGGTCGCGAAAAAGCTCCACCTTCCGTTCGACTCTGCGACTCAGGTGTTCCGCACCTACGAAGGCGCGCCCGACTCCACCCTCGGTGACGTCACCCCGCTCCTGGCATATCCGCTGCGCCTTCCGATGAGCGATCAGGCCAAGCGTAGCACGCTCGAGCCAGCCGCCAGAAAACTCATGGCTGAGAACCAGGGCGCGTTGATGGGGACAGCCCTCCTCTCGGTGAATGCCGCCGAGCTGAGGGATAAGGCGCTGGTGGATTCTCTTCTGCCTCACAGCTATCAGAGCTGGCTGCAAGGTCCTTTTCTCATGCTGTCGGAAACGCCGACGAACAAGGCGGTGAACTTTCTCACTGGCGCCGGGAGCTTCCTGCAACAGGTGATCTTCGGCTGGACCGGGCTCAGGATCGGTGATGGTGGCGTCGAGCCGGCGTTTCCTCCAATGCTGCCGTCAACGATCAAACGTCTGGCGCTCCGGAACTTCAGCATCCGGGGTCAACGGTACAACATCACAGTAGACGCGACAGGACGGCACATCACCCCGAGCCAGGGCGGGACGCCTCGATGATCTCGGCTGCCGTCGCGCTCGGGCTACTGCTCCAGGTGTCCCCTACGGGTGAGCCCGTCCTTCCCGTGCTCGCCTTTCCCGAGCCTGGCCTCGACAATCCAGCTGCGTACCAGGGCTACCAAACCCGGTTCTACCGGGACTCCAGGGAAAACACGGTCCAGATCTATCTCGACGCTCGAGCGGGGCGAGTCGTGAATGTCTGGGCTAATGCCGCCGACGAGAGCATCGGCTTCACCATCCGCGACAGCAAAGGCCGCCCAGCTCCGGTCTCATGGGACACCGTCGAAGCCCTGGTGTCTGACTCGGAAGCGAGCCGAACGGTCGAGTACCGTCTCGCGGTGGACGCCCCCGACCTTCAGATCGGCTGGTTTGTGCTCGGCTCGATGCGAGTGGAGCGAGACTTCCAGTACGCCAAGAGGCAGCAGCTCCCGTTCAGCGCACCCCCGTTCGTGGTGCCAGAGGAATCATTGCTCGTTGCCGATGTCGCAAAGCTTCCTTCGGACGAGCGTTCACGCCATCTGGCGCTGCTCGATGCATCCGGCCTTTCCGAGTTACGGGCACGGCTTCAGCCGGCTATTACCAACGGTGCCGAGGACGGGAGTCGTGCGCCTCACCCGAACATCGCTGGACGGCCGCAATCACCTGATGGCTCCAGTTGAGTGGAGATGGCGCGGACGTTCAGGTCAGCGGGCGGGTCGTGCGGGTTCACTCACGGGCTTCTAAGCCGATAAATCTGACCGTCAGCATTTCTACCGATGCCGGGGCCCTCTCTCCTTTTTCCCGGGGAGAAATCTTCAACCAGGAGTTTCTCCGATTCCTCGAGGCGGCTCGCGTAGGATCGGACACCGTGCGCTACCGTCGGCTCGAGCGCGAGGTCCGTGCAGTAGAGCTCCTCAGCTCGAAAGAGAAGTTGATGGCCGGTATGCCGACGTTCGCCACCTATTTCGGCCGGGACATGATGATGACCGCGCTCATGATGCGGCCCATCTGGACCCCCGGGATGGCCGAGCACGTCATCGCCAGTGTACTGCGAAAGCTTGGGCCGAAGGGGGACGTGAGTCACGAGGAGGCGTTGGGCGGGCAAGCTGTCCGGGAAAATGGCGTGGTGTACGACTCTCTCATCAGAGCCTACACCAGGTCGAAGCTCCGGGCCGCCTCCTCGGCGGACAGCATTCTCCGTCAGGCCCGTGACGTTCTCGGGAAGCTCCAGGCCACCCGCGAGAACTACCACATGATCGATGACGAGTACCAACTGGCAGTACTCGCCGCTCGCTATCTCACCGACCCAGCCGTCCCGGCAGCGCAGAAACAGAATTTCCTGAGCGACTCCTCCGACGGCAGAGGCTCCCGTCTCAACCTGCTGCTCCGGGAGCTGGCCCTGGTCGCTGAGGCGACTGCGGCCTACGCCAAGAGCCCACGACCGCTGAACCTCGTCAGCTTCCCCAAACGAGATGCCACCCATTGGCGCTCGGCGAGCTGGCGTGACAGCGATGCCGGTTATGCCGGTGGTCGCTTTGCGATGGACATCAACGCCATCTGGGTGCCGCACGCGCTCGATGCCCTGGCCAGAATTCTCCAGGTCCTCCCTTCGCTGGGATTTGCACCAGAGAGCCTGACTGCCATTGCCCATACCCCACGACATTCGGCCTTGAGTGAATACGCGCGGGACTCGACTCGTTTACGGACCGCGATCGGAGTCTGGCAGGGCGCCTGGCGCCACTTTTCTGTGACCGTGTCGCCCAGACGCATAGGGCAGCAAACCAAGGCAAGGCTCGCTCGGCTGCCGGCGGAGGAGAGAACCTACTGGCGCAACGTGTTCTCGCGGGAGCACGAGGGACGCGACTCGCTGTCGTTCCTCGCCCTTTCGCTCGACACTGGGGGACGTCCCATTCCGGTCGTCAACACCGATCCCGCGACTGGTCTCTTTCTGAAGAGCTCCACCCCTGGGTTCCGGGCGGACACTGCTACCGGCAAGGCCGTGATGCGCGCGATCGTCCCATTTGTCAGACCTTATCCGGTGGGACTCTATGTCGCTGGCCTGGGGCCACTCGTCGCCAATGACACCTATGCCTCGCCTTCTGTCTGGGAGCTGTTCCGGGACGCGTACCACTCGCCCCGTGTAGTCTGGGGACGAGAGGTCAACCTGTTTTTCCTGGGAGTTGCGGGGCAGATCGCCGGAGCGTACGACTCAAACGGAAGACTCAGCAGTCAGGAGCTTTCGCCCTACGTAGAGGAGCTAACTCAGGCGCTACATCGTACTATGGCTGCCGTCGATGCCTCGGGCCTGCGGCACAACGAGCTGTGGAGCTATCGAGTGGAGCACGGCCGCCTGCTGCCCACTCGCTACGGCACCAGCGGAGACATCCAGCTCTGGAATACGACCGATCTGGCGGTGCAGTTCGTGTTGTCCCGCTTGCCGCACTAGCCTCCGCGTTCAGTCCGTTGTCCTGTTTTCCCCCCGAACCAGTGCAGCCTTGCGCGGTCGAACCTGACGCCGACCCTGCTCTCTGGCTCGATCATCGGCTCGGGCGGTGCAACCACCCGCAACTCGGCGCCACGTCCGGCCGTCCCAAGCCTTAGATAAACCAGGAGCTCGCTCCCGCGCGACTCGACCACATCCACCAGGGCGTCGAGATCTCCCGTGCCGGCCGGAACAATCGAGATGTCATGCGGCCGGATGCCCAGGGTGTCCGCGCTGCCGTGTTTCAAGCCGGCAACGGTGTCTCCCGGCAGGAAGTTCATCCCTGGGGAGCCAACGAACGCTGCGACGAACTGATTGGCGGGCTGGCGGTACAACTCCATCGGTGGGGCCACCTGCTGCAGAAATCCATCGCGCATGACAGCCACCCGCGAGCCCAGCGTCATCGCCTCTTCCTGATCGTGAGTCACGTACACCACCGTTGCGCCCAGTCTCCTATGCAATCGAGCCAGTTCGGCGCGAGTCTCCACCCGGAGCTTTGCGTCCAGGTTCGAGAGCGGCTCGTCGAACAGAAATACCTTGGGCTCGCGAACGATGGCCCGGCCGAGCGCCACGCGCTGGCGCTGTCCGCCGGAGAGCTGCGCCGGCTTTCGCGAGAGCACCGGTTCGAGCCCGAGCGCCCGGGCTGCTTCGGTCACACGGCCATCGATCACATCCCGGCCGGCTCCGCGCATTCGGAGTCCGAACGCGAGGTTCTCGCCGACGGTCATGTGTGGGTATAGCGCATAGGTCTGGAACACCATCGCGATGTCCCGCTCCTGAGGCGGGAGCTCGGTGACATCTCTGTCACCGATCAGAATCCGGCCTGATGTCGGAGTCTCCAACCCCGCAATCATCCTGAGCGCAGTGCTCTTCCCGCAGCCGGACGGGCCCACCAGCACCATGAACTCGCCGTCCCGGATCTCGAGATCGAGGCCCTCCGCGGCGACGTGGCCGTTGGGGTACGTCTTCCCGACTTGTTCCAGCCGTACGGAAGCCATGCTAGCCTTTCACCGCGCCGGCCGTGAGGCCTTGAACGATTCGTCGCTGGAAGGCGAGTACCAGCACCGTCACTGGCGCCGTTGCGACGACGGCGGCGGCGAGAATCTGACCCCAGGGCACCTGATACATCCCTCGAAATAAGGTGATCGCAACCGGGACTGTCTGACGCTCTGGCCCCAGGGTGAACGAGAGGGCAAATAGGAACTCGTTCCAGCTGTACACGAAGGTGAGGATTGCGGTGGTGGCTATCCCCGGCAGGGCGAGTGGCACAATCACCTCGCGAAAGGCTCGGAACCGCCCCGCCCCATCGACCATTGCCGCTTCCTCGAGCTCGGCGGGGAGCTGGCGGAAGAACCCCACCATGAGCCAGACGGTGAGCGGCATCGCAAACGTCAGATATGGGAGTACCAGGCCGGGATAGGTGTTGATCAGGTGGAGCGCCCGCAGCAGCAGGTAGAGCGGAGAAACCACCGAGATCTGGGGGAACATGCCCACCGCCAGGATGAAACCCAGAAGCGGCGCCTTTCCTCTGAACTGGAGCCGGGCCAGGGCGTAGGCGCAGAGTGCGCCCAAGGTCACGCAAAAGATCGTCGTAGTGCCGGCGACGATCAGCGAGTTTCGAATCGGCACCCAAAAATTGCGGCCACTGAACAGGGCCCGGTAATGATCGAGCACTAACGTGCCGGGCAGAAGCGAGGGAGCCTGGAACAGACGGGCTTCGGGTGTAAACGAGGCGAGAACCGCCCAGTACAATGGAAAGGCGCTGGCCAGCACCAGCAGAGTGAGCACCAGGGTGGGCACCCACTTTCTCCCGTTCATCGACGGCTCCCAGTCAGGTCCGCGCCGAGGAGTCTGATGTATAGGATGGCGAGGGTAAAGGTCACCGCGAACACGATGATGGAGAGCGCTGAGCCATACCCAAACTGCAGGTTCTGCAGCAGGGAGTTGAAGGTGTAGAGCGCGATCGGTTCCGTCGATGTTCCGGGGCCGCCCCCCGTGAGCGCGTAGATAAGATCGAAAACTCTGAAAGCGTCCAGCGTCCGGAAGATCAGAGCAACCATGATCGCGGGCCGGAGAAGTGGCAATGTCACGTGACGGAACTGGCGCCAGGCCGAGGCTCCGTCTATTCGCGCCGCTTCGTACAGCGACGCATCGATATTCTGCAGCCCCGCCAGCAGAAGGAGTGCGACGAACGGCGTCGTCTTCCAGACATCCGCCAGGATGACCGGGACCCAGGCCGCTGCCGGCTGGATGAACCAGACAACGGGCTCGCTGATGATGCCAAGGCTTACCAGAAGAGTGTTGATGATGCCGCTCTGCCCTTCGAACATGAAGCGCCACAGCAGCGCCGACACCACGGTGGGAATCGCCCACGGAATCAGGACGGCGGCGCGCACCAGCCCCCGTCCGCGGAAGGCACGATTGAGCGCCAGTGCCAGGCCGGTCCCGATCAGGATCTCGAGTCCGACACTGGTCACCGCAAAAAACCCGGTGTGCCCCAACGCGCCCCAGAAGCGGGGATCCTGGAATGCCTCGGTGTAGTTCTGGAATCCGATGAATGGCCGGCCCAGCCAGGGCATGCGAAGATCGTGCAGATGGACCGACTCCCACAGCGTCCACACCAGCGGAAACAGCGCCACGAGCAGGATGGTCAAGATCGGCGGGGAGCACCAACCCCCAGGCGACTCTCGCCTCCTCGCGCTCGACTCCGCGGTTAGCGCTCCGCGACATGCGCCTCATTGCCTAACCCGGAACGGTCCAGTAAGCGCTGCATCTCGGTTTGCGCCTGCGCCAGCGCCGCATCGGGATCGGATTGCCGGGTGAGCGCGCGGTGCAGATAGATCTGGAGGATCTCCGAGAGCTGGGTGTACACCGGTGTGACCGGGCGGGGGACGGCATACTCGATGATGCGCCGCGCGGTGTCCGGCGCAATTGGAAGAAGCTTCGCCAGCGCATTCCCCTCGAACAGGTCTGGCCGAGTGGGAAACTGCCCCATCACCTGGGCCCGCTCTCGCATTTGTTCCGGTTGCGTGAGATAGTCGATCACGGCCCAGGCCGCTTCGGGATACTCGGTGTGGCGGTTGATTGCCAGCTGCTGCCCACCCAACGCTGCGGCAGGATTACCACCCGGAGCCGCAGGCATAGCGGCAACGCTGAACTTTCCCGCCACCTTGGACTCCGAACTGTCCTGCATCAGGCCGTATGCGTAGGGCCAATTGCGCATGAAGGCGGTTTCGCCGTTCTGGAAAGCGAACCGGCTCTCCTCCTCGTGCCAGGTGAGCACCGCCTGCGGGACCACTCCATCGCGGTAGATCTCATCTCGCATCTCGTTCAAGGCGCGCCGGCCTGCCTCTGAGTTCACCACCACGCGCCCGCCCTCGAGAATCTGCCCACCGTAGGCGCCGAGATATTCGAGGAAGGTGGTGACCAGTCCTTCGTAGCGGGCACCCTGCCAGACGAGGCCATATGGAAGCCCGTGTTCCCGGCGGGCTTGCTGCGGCACTGCTGACGAGCTGCTGAAACGTGCTCGGAGGCGAGCGCATCAGGTCGGTCCGCCAGTACAGCATGCCAACGTCGACGAACCACGGCATGGCAAAGAGGCTGTCCCGCCACCGATTCGCGGCAATCGTGGTCCGGAAGAAGCTGGCGGTGTCGGGACGGAAGCGGTCGAGCGGGAGAATCCAACCTGCGGCAGCAAACTCTGCGGTCCACACCACGTCGAGTTGCAGGATGTCAGGATCACTGGCTCCCGCGTTGAGCCACTGCACATAGAGCTGATGCCGCTGGTCCGCGGCATCGGGAGTATCTCGGCGCACGACTCGGATGGCCGGGTGCTTAGCATTGAAACGTGCGACCTGTCGCGCGAGCACCTGCGCTTCAGCCCCGAGGGAACTCCCGGGAAACGTGACGATGATCGGCCCGGCGTTGGAGGCGCCGCCGCCGCAGGCGGCAGTGAGGATGAGAGCCTGGACGATGCTCCGGGTGGCCCATCGGTGAAGCAGTGGAGATCTCCTCGCTGTGCGGGACTGGTGCGGACGTTCCGTATTTTGGCGTGAGTCAGCCAGCCGCGCCAGCCTGACACGCGGTTAGGCGCGTCTCACTGGGAAACTGCTATTGACAGCGTTACCTGGGTGCGTCAGCTTCGATTCGGCCGCTAACCGTTATAAGAGCACTTCATCGATACCCAACATTCGTAGGAGTTTCCCTCATCGAGGCTGCTCGCAGCCGCGAGTATCTGGCCCTATTCCGGCCAGCCCTAGGAGGTCGCATGTCATTTAGTCGTCATGTTTCTCGCGTAATCCTCACGATTCTCACCATCGGCTCCGGCGCCGTTCTGACCCCTCTGAGCGCACAGGAAACACGGCTCAGCGGGCGGGTCACCGACGAGAGTAGCGGAACCGGCATTCCGAACGCGCGTGTGCTGATCACCGGCACGCCGCGAATCGAGACCACCGCCCAGGATGGTTCTTACATCTTCCGCGCGCTTGGGCCGGGCCAATACCAGGTTCGCGTGATCGCGATCGGGTACCAGGCCCAGACCAAGCCGGTCACCGTCTCCGAGGGCCAGACCGCCTCACTCGACTTCTCCATGAAGCTCACGGCGGTTCAGCTGGATGAGATCGTGACCACGGCCACCGGGCAGCAGAGCCGCCTCGAGATCGGCAACGCCATTGCCAGTATCGATGCATCGAAGGTGGCCGAAGAGGCCCCGATCACCGAATTCGGCAACCTGATCCAGGGCCGCGCCGCCGGCGTGCAGGTGCTCAAGAGCAGCGGCGTGGTGGGCACCGGCACCAAGATCCGGATCCGTGGATCGAACAGCGTGTCGTTGTCCAACGAGCCGCTCTACTACATCGACGGCGTGCGCATCGATGCCACCTCGGACAACTATGCCTACGATATCGGGGGTCAGTCCACCTCCCGGATCAATGACATCAACCCGGACGACATCGCAAACATCGAAATCGTGAAGGGACCTTCGGCGGCTACGCTCTACGGAATTCAGGCAGCCAACGGCGTGGTCCTGATCACCACCAAGCGTGGCTCGGCCGGAAAGCCCCGCTGGAACATGTACACCGAGCAAGGCATCACCCAGGATCGCAACACGTATCGGACCAGCTTCTTCGGCCGGACCAACGACGTGGATCGCGACGGCAATGCGATCGATCCGTACTGCAGCCTGCAGAACGTGGTCGACACACTGTGCACCCAGACATCGGTAGAGCAGTACAACCCCCTGAACGATCCGGCCCAGCGGCAATTCGCCACCGGCCACAATCAGCAGTACGGTCTCAGCGTAGCAGGCGGAAGTGACTTCGCGACCTACTTCGTCTCGGCCGATCTCAACGATCAGGTGGGGGTCTACAAGCTCCGCGGTTTCGACTTCGACTCGGTCAATGCCGCAACACTGGGCAACATCCCCGAGGAGCAGCTCCGGCCCAACACGCTCGGGAGCTTGTCGCTCCGGGCCAACACCAACGCCAAGATCGCATCCAACGCCGACGTCAACGTCTCGCTCGGATACCTCACAAGCCAGCTCAGGCTGACCGAAAACGACAACACCCTCAACTCGATGGTCGGCAGCGCCGACGGCTCCGGCGTGCCGCCCGATATCGGCCGCGGCTGGTTCATCGTGCCGGCAGAGGTTTTTGCCGAGCAGAACAAACAGGGAATCGGCCGCTTCACTGGAGCGCTCACCACCAACTGGCGGCCGAGCAGCTGGCTGACCACACGGGCGACATTCGGCTACGACGTCACCAACCGCCAGGACACGCAGTTCTGGCCCACGGGCCAGGTCAACGCACTCTTCTATCCTGACCAGGCCACCGGCGAGCTGAACGTCACCCGCGGACAGACCTCGCAGCTCTCTGTCGATCTCGGCTCGTCCGCCACCTATAAGGTCTCGTCCAGCTGGGGCGGCAAGACCTCTGTGGGTGGTCAGTTCTTCCGCAACCTTGCAACCAACAGCTTTGCCCGGGGCCGCGGACTGGCCCGTGGCGCCGAGTCGATCTTTGGCTCCGCCACGTCTGAAGCCTCCGACGAGTACGTGGAATCGCGCTCGCTCGGCGGTTTCGTCGAGCAGCAGATGAGCCTCCGTGACCGGCTGTTCCTGACCGCCGGCCTCCGGATAGACAAGAACAGCTCCTTCGGCAAGAACTTCAGTGCCCAGCCGCTGCCCAAGGCGAGTGCGTCCTGGCTGCTCCGCGATACCGGCGGCGCCGGCACACTCAATACCTTCCGGCTTCGAGGGGCATATGGCTGGTCCTCCCAACAGCCCGGAGTGAACGATGCCCGCCGGTTCTACACTCAGGCAGCAGTTCGCGTGAACGGGACGGCCGAGACGGGTGTAAGCCTTGCAAACCTGGGAAACCCCGACCTCAAGCCGGAGAGGTCTCAGGAATTCGAGGCCGGTTTCGACGCCGGACTCTTCAGTAGCCGCGTCACGGTTGAGGGTACCTTCTTCTATAAGAAGACCGCGGATGCTTTGGTCCGGCGTGAGATCGCGCCGTCCACCGGCGGAACCATCAGCCAGTTCTTCAACCTGGGTCAGGTCTCCAACCGCGGTGTCGAGTTCCGCATCGACACCCGGATTCTCGACGGGAATAACCTCTCGTGGGACCTCGCTCTGAGCGGGTCGGTGACCAAGAACAACCTCGATCGCCTCGGCGAGGGCGTAGCGCCCATCACCCTGGGGTTCTCGCAACAGCACGTCGAGGGCTTCCCGCTCGGCGGCTTCTGGGCGGTGCCGATCACGGGCTTCGCCGATGCCAACGGTGACGGTGTCATCGGCATCGGTGAGTACACCCTGGGGGACTCTGCGATCTACCGGGGCTCGCCGATCCCGACGCGCGAGCTGGCGCTCAACAGCGGGATTTCGCTCTTTAACAACCGCTTCCGTATCGGCACTCAGTTCGACTATCGCGGCGGTCACATCGTCGACAACGCAACCGAGGCGTTCCGCTGCAACGGCGGCATCGTATACTGCCGAGGACTGGTCGATCCGACCGCACCCCTGGCGGAGCAGGCTCGGGCTGCCGCGGCCACCTATCCCGATGCGCAGGGCCGCACCACCGAGTGGGGCTTCTTCGAGCCCGGATGGTTCATCAAGCTGCGCGAGCTCTCGTTGACCTACAATGCGCCTGACAGGTGGGCTCGCCTGCTCCGGGCCTCCCGCCTGAGCCTCACGGTGAGCGGGCGGAATCTCTGGACCATCACCGACTACACCGGCATTGACCCCGAGGTGAACGGCTTCGGGCAACTCAACTTCTCCAGCACCGACTTCTTCTCGCAGCCCCAGGTTCAGACCTGGGTCCTGCGGGTCAACCTCGGCTTCTGAGGCAGGGACATGATCATCCATCGTCTTTCAGTCTCCAGCCACCTGCACTCAGCCGCCGGGGTTCTCTTCGTGGCCTTGGGAGCGGCAGGCTGCGGTGCGCTGGACACCCAAAATCCCAACATCGTCGATGCGACGACTCTCGACACTCCCGCCGGGGCCCAAGTCAAGCGGCTCGGCGCGATAAGCCAGTTCATGCTGGCGAACGACGGAGACTACAATCCATCCTACATTCCGGGCACTAATCAAATATCCAACGACAACAGTGACGGGCACGTACTGCTGAGTGGTGTCTTGTCCGACGAGCTGGTGAACCCGGGCTTCATTCCTACCCGGACCGAGATCGATCTCCGCCAGGGTCAGCCAAATAACGTCACGATTTCCGACTTCTACCGTTCGCTGCACCGCGCCAGGGCCGCAGCGGAGGATGCGGCAACCTCGCTGCAGACGTTCTCTCCTGACCCGACCACCGACAGGGGTATTCCCGAGACTCTCGCACTCGCGGGCTTCACCTATGTGCTCTTTGCGGAAGATTTCTGCTCCGGGGTGCCGGTAAGCCATACGGTGAACGGTGAGATCGAGTACGGTGACCAGCTCACGACAACGCAGGTGCTGGACACAGCGGTAGCGCGATTCCAGGCGGCCCTGGCTCAACCGAGTATCGTCCCAGGCGATACTATCCACTCCCTGGCCTCTGTCGGACTCGGGAGAGCCCTGCTCGACCTCGGCGATTTTGCCGGCGCCGCGCTGGCGGTACAGACCGTACCGGCCGACTTCGTCTACTTCACCGAACACGCCACCAGTCCGTCAGCGCTCCAGAATACTGTGAGCCTGGCGCTGAGCGGCGGGAATTTTGGAGTAGACGATCAGGAGGGTGGGACAGGCCTGCCGTTCGTCTCGGACGAGGATCTCCGTGTGACCGGCGACTCGGGAACCGGCACGGATGGTTCAACACCCACTTGGATACCGAGCAAATATCCTACGCTCGACTCTTCCATTCCGATCGCGGACTACCTCGAGGCTCAGCTGATCATTGCGGAAAGCAACCTCCAGGCAGGGAACTTCCCGGGCACTCTCACCATCCTGAACACATTGAGGGAGGGCGCCGGACTCGCCGACACCACGGACCCGGGGACACCCCAGGGCCAGGTGGACCTGCTCTTCCACGAGCGCGCCTTCTGGCTCTACCTGACGGGCCACCGTCTGGGCGACCTGCGGCGCCTGATCCGGCAGTATGGGCGCCCGGCCGACTCGGTCTTCCCCAGCGGGTTCTACTTCAAGGGTGGGTTGACCTACGGAAGTGCGGTGAACCTGCCGCTGCCGGCCACGGAGACGAACAATCCCAAAGTGCAGGACTGCCTGGACCGGGGCGCCTGAACAGGGCGGAATAGCCGAGTACCACTCAAGAGGACGCCCCCGCTCCAGAGCACCGGAACGGGGGCGTTCTTGCTTTCGAAAGCTGGAGCCTCTGCCTAGTCGGGAGACCGGGCCGGTGACGCCGCCGGTTCAGCCCCGTGTCCCACGCGCCTCCGGAATTTTCCTAAGGCCCACTCCCGGAAGTTGTCCAGAATCTCATAGACCGTCGGAATCACCAGCAGAGTGAGCAGAGTGGACGTGATCACCCCGCCGATCACTGCGCGGCCCAGCGGAGCGCGGAAGTCGGCGCCCTCACCCCGTCCGAGCGCTACCGGGATCATTCCCGCGATCAGGGCGATGGTCGTCATCATGATGGGCCGAAGCCGGATTCGCCCGGCCTCGATTAGTGCCTCGCGCAGCGGCGTGCCCCGTTCATGAGCCCACTTGGCGAAATCGATCAGCAGGATGGCATTTTTGGCGACGATCCCCATCAACAGGATGACCCCGATCAAACTCATGATGTTGAGCGTGTCGCCGGTGATGATGAGGGCGAGCACAACCCCGATCAGTGACAGCGGCAACGAGATGAGGATCGCCAGTGGATCCAGGAACGATCCGAACTGGATTACCAGGATCAGGTACATCAGCAGCACCGCGGCGCCGAGGGCGGTGAAGATGCGCGTGAACACCTCCTGCTGGTCGCGCGCCTCGCCGCCCTGAGTGATGCGATACCCGGGTGGCAGTCGGAGACGATCGAGTCTGAGATTGATGTCGCGCGTCACCTCCGTCAGCGATCGGCCCTGCACGTTGGCCTGCACGTTGACGACGGCCTCGCGGTTGAGGTGGTTGATCTGTGCCGGGCCGAGTCCCTGCTTGATGGACGCCACCTGCCCCAGCGGCAAGGTCACCGGCGGGCCGGAGGTGCGATTGATGACCAGTGGCAGGCGTTCCAGGTCGAGCGTCCGCTGCCGCGCCTCCGGCGCGAGACGAACCGTCACGTCTCTCGTTTCACCGGTCGGGTCTACCCAGTCCCCGGCGTCGATTCCGGCGAACGCCGGTCGCAGCGACTGCGCCACCTGGGCCACGGTCACTCCCAGTGAGCCCGCCAGTCCCCGGTTCAGCTCCACCACCAGCTCTGGCCGCTCACCCCGAGTCGAGAGGCCCACATCTACCGCACCCGGCACCTGCCGCACCTGTTCGGCTGCCTGCGCGGCGAGTCGCGTGAGCACGGCAGGGTCTTCCCCGCGCATCTCGATCTGGATCTGCTTCATCGCTCCGCCGAAGCCACTGGTGAAGACCGAGACGCCGGCTCCTCCCACCTTCGCGAGCTCCTTCCGGAGCACCTCGCCCAGTTGGTCCTGCGAGACCTTTCGGTCATGCTTGGGCACCAGACGCACGTAGATCAGAGACTGATCGACCCCCGGAGCCCGGAGTGGGATCGGCGTTCCAATGGCGGTATAGGTGTAAGCGACTTCCTTGTGCGCCCGGGCAATCCGGGCAACTTCCTCAGACTTGAGGCGGGTGTATTCCAGGTTGGAGCCCGGCGGCGTCTCCACGATGATGCTGACCTCGCTCCGATCGCTGACCGGGATGAACCCTGCCCCGCCGAACATCGCCTGCATGGCAATCGCTCCGAAAAACGACCCCAAAGCGATGATCACCATCGCGAGCCGGTGATCGAGCGCCCACGCAACCAGCCGCTGGTATCTACCCGCCTGACGATCGAACCAGCGATTGAAGCGGTCCAGGGCTCGTGCGATCGGATTACGCCGCTCGTGGCCTTCGGTCTGAGGATCGGCCCAGTATGCCGAAAGCATTGGGTCGAGCGAGAAGCTGACGAAAAGTGAGACCAGCACGGCGCAGGCGATCGTGAGCGCAAACGGCTTGAACCATTGCCCAGCCACGCCGTACATGAAGCCCACCGGGACGAACACGGCGACGATAGAGAACGTGGTGGCAGCGACTGCCAACCCGATTTCGTCGGTCCCCTCGTGCGATGCGCGCAGGTGGTCTTTGCCCATTTCGATGTGGCGCACGATGTTCTCACGCACCACGATGGCGTCGTCGATCAGAATACCGATGGCGAGGGAAAGACCCAGGAGCGACATCGTGTTCAGCGTGAAGCCGAAGGCCCAAACCGCGATGAAGCTGGCCAGCGCGGACACCGGGAGCGCCAGGCCGGTGATGACGGTGGACCGCCAGGAGTTGAGGAAGAGGAATACCACGAGGACTGTGAGCAGGGCTCCCTCGATCAGCGCCTCCTGCACGTTGGCCACCGCCCGGCTCACCCGTTGCCCCGCGTCCTGGACGATCTCCAGCTTCACATCGCCCGGCATCGTTCGCTGCAGCTCCGCCACCCGCGACCTGATCTGGTCGCTCACCTGGGTCGTGCTATAGCCCTTGGACTTGATGATCTCCACACCAACGGCCTGCCGCCCGTTGAAGAGAGCCACCGTCCGTGGCTCCTCGGTGCCATCGTAGACCTTCGCCAGTTGGCCCAGCAGGATCGATTGTCCGCCACGCTCTGCCACGACCACCTTCGCAAAGTCCGTCGGTCCTTCCGGCCGGCCCCGGAGTCGGATCGTTCGCTCCTCTAGGGCTCCGTTGAGGCGCCCCACCGGAGCGGCGAGATTCTGCGCCTGCAGCGCCTGCACTACCTGGGCAACGCTGACACCGGCGGCCTCCAACGAGGCGGGCTGCAGCTCCACCGTCATTTCCCGCTCTATGCCGCCCACTACGCTGACCTGGGCGACGCCGGGAATCGACCGCAGCGCTCGAGTGACTCCGGGATCCGCCATCCGTGTGAGGGTGGTGGCCGGGACCGTTGCCGATGTGAGCGTCATGGTGATGACGGGCGCCTCGGAGGGATCGAACCGCGTCAGCACCGGCTCTTCCATTTCCGGAGGCAGGTCGGCCCGTTTGGTCGAGATCGCGTCACGGATATCTTGCGAGGCCTGCTGGATCGGCTTCTCGAAATCGAAGAAGATGGTGCAGGAGGCGAGCCCATCGGTCCCGGCGCAAGTGGACTTCTCTCCATCAACCCCGCTGATCCCGAAGATCGCGTCTTCCACCGGGTCGATAATCTCCCGCGTCACCTCCGATGGCGAGGCGCCCGGGTAGACGATCGTGACGCCGACAACCGGCTGCTGAATATCTGGAAACTCGTCGGTATGGAGGTTGAGCAACGCGAAGATGCCGAAGACGACCAACGCCACCATGGCTGTGACCGTGACGATTGGCCGCTGAATCGCGAAGTCGGAGATGAACATCAGCGGGTAACCTCCTCTTCGCTGATCCGGATCGCCGTCCCGTCAGTGACGCCCTGGGCCGAGCCCAGCAGCACCGTGTCACCTTCGGCCACGCCCGACTGCACCTCTACCAGTTCCGCCGCCTCGTCTCGCACACCGAGATGCACCGGAGTGGCGGACACCTTGCCACCCTTCACGATGTGGACGATCGGCGCGGTCCCGCGCTGATCCACCGCCGACGTTGGAACCGCCACGGCGCGTCTGGCGTCGGTAGCAACACGCCCTTCAGCAAAGAGACCGGCAACCAGGGATTGCTGGGCATTCGGTATGGCAACGTAGATCCGAACCTGTCCAGTGTTGGGATCTACCGATGGGTTTATTCGTTCGATTCGCCCGGTAGAACGGCGGTCGTAGCCGCTGACCCCGAACTCCACCGGCGTGCCGACTTTCAAACGGTCGATCTCCCCGGCCGGAACCGAGGCCTCCAGCCGGAGGCTTCCGAGGTCGACGATAGTGAACATGGCGGCTCCCACCTGCACGACATCGCCCGCGGCGACCTGCCGTTCGCTGACCGATCCGTCAATGGGAGACCGCACCATGGTGTGGCCCAGCTGTTTCTCGGCAGAAGTCAGCCTGGATCGGGCATCCGCCAGGGCGCCCTCGGCATTAGTCGCGTTCAGCTGAGCCGTCTCGAGATCGCGTTGCGGTATAGCTCCGGCCTTGGCCAAGCGGGTGGCGCGCTCGGCGTTCCGCTGAGCGTTCTGCAGCGCGGATTCCGCAGTACGTACGGCAGATTTGGCCGAGAGATACGCGTCGCGTACGGCAGTGTCGTCGATCCGGGCGAGCAGTGTGCCACGGCGGACCCGCTGCCCTTCGTCCACCAAGGTGGCCTCCACCGGACCCGCGATCTCGGCGCGCACGCGAGCCTCGACTTTGGGTTGCAGCGATCCGGAGATAGCCGGCCCGCTTCGGAGCTCCGCCAGCTTCCCAACCGCAATGTTTTCTCGCCCGATCATGACGGTAGGATCCGACGCGGCCATGCCGGTATCCGCCGCCTTCTTGCCGCACGCGGTCAGGGCGACTGTCAGCGCGCCCACAATCTGAAGGCGCGCCGGTCTGAATCTCGACCGCTCGTACCGCTTCATTGCCCCGAGGCTCCCGGTTGGGTTGTTCCTGTAAAGTCAGTGCCCGTAGTGGGCGGCGGCGGTGGCTGGTACACTGGCGAGCTGGTGCTAGCCTGCGTTGCGGACGCTGCCCTCGCGGCATTGGTGGCACCCTGGCTGGCAGGCGTTGTGAGCGGCAGCAAGGGCAGCAAGGCCACTCGCGCCTTGGCAACCTGCAGATCGCGCGCAGCCCTGGCTCGGCTCGCCTCCGCCTGCTGGAGTTGAATGCGAATATCCAGCAGCTCGGTCTGGGTCGAAATCCCTTCGCGGTAGCGAAGCTCCGCGATCTGATATGCCCGTGCGGCCTGCTCCACGGTGCCGGCACTCGCTTCCCAGCCGGCCTGAGCAGCGTCGAGCTGGGTCTGGGTGTTTCGCGCCTCCACCTCGGCCGCTTCCCGCGATTGCTGCAGCACCAGCTGCGCCTCAGTCAAATTTGCCCGCGCCACATCGGTTTGTCCGCCGATTCTTCCGCCAGTGAAGATCGGCAGCTGCAGCCCCAGCGAGACGCTCCAGTCGGAGACGAAATCCTGACCGAAGGGGGACACCTTCTCGGGAAAGCCGAGCTGGGCATACTGTGACGTGATCGCCACCTGGGGTAGGCGCTGACCGCGCGCCACCCGCAACAGACCCCGCTGCGCCTGTACCGCTTCCGCCGCCTGCCGCACGGGCGCTCTCGCCGAGATCGCCGTGTCGCTCGCGGCACCAATCAATGCCGTAAAGCTGGCTGACTTCGCCAACGCGGTGTCTCCCAGCTCGGTGGTGAGGACGACTGGTCTGTCCAATGGCAGCGAGAGGAGTTGCTTGAGACGCAGGTAAGCCAGATCGCGGTCTGCCCGCCGTTGAATCACGATAGGACGCTGATTGTCGCGGGTGACCCGGGCGCGGAGCAGCTCGAATTCAGACTGGTTCCCAACCTGCCGCGCCAGCTGCGTCTGACTCAATGTGGTGTCCGCCTGCTCCAGAGTAGCCTCCGCTATCGCCAGGAGTCTGTCCCCCAGCGTGGCGTCGTAGTAGGCACCCGTCACGTCCAATAACAGCTGCGCTCTGGCGGTGGTGATGCCGAGCTCGGCGCTCCGCACTCCTGCGCTCGCCGCCTGGGCCTGCCCGCCAACCTGTCCACCACTGAAGAGCGTTTGCGAAAACGAAAGGCCGAAGCGGTAGGTGTTCTTGCGCCCGAACGGAAGATTTTGAAAGGCGGCGAACGGGTCCGATGCGCTGGCGCAGGCGACCGCATTCTCCAATGAATCCAGACGCTGATCTACCGGCAGCCCGGGATTGGGGACGAAGCGGTTACAGGTGACGGCTGGCGTGGACACCGTATCGGTGCCTGACTCGAGCGCGGAAAACTGGCTCCTGATCGTCCGCTGATAGGAGGCAGATCCACTGAGCTGGGGGAAATACGCGCTCCGGGCTTGCCGGCGGTTCCCCTGGGCTCGGGTGAGGCCGGCTCGGGCGATCCCGACCACCTCACTCTCTTTCTCGGCGATATCGAGTGCCTCGCTCAACGTAAGCGTCCGCGCTGGCGTCGGTGTTTGCGCCCAGACTGCGGTCGGCCGCCATAAGGTTGCGACCAGGCCGAGACAAACCGTGTAGCGATTCACTATGAGTTTGAGGGGAGTCATCAGGAGCCCACCGAACGACGTACGCCTACACCCAAACCCCGCAAGAAAAGCCTGACGTACTGATCCAACGCTTGATCCGGTTCATTGCTGTACATGTCGGGCATGATGTCGCGACCCATCGCGTCGGCGAACAGCACGCCAATGAGCATGGCGGACGCGGCGACTTCATCGAAATCCGCCTTGGCAAGACCGGTTTCCCGGAGGCGCCTGAGGTAGCGGCAGAGCGCCTTCGCCGCCGTTGCCGGCGGGCTGTTCTCGGCCGAGATGATGCCCGGGTGCTCTTCGATCTCACCCATGCATGTCCGGATGAAGGATCGACGCTCCCGGAGTTCTGCGATGTGAGCTTTGGCCCACTCGCGGAGCTCTCGATACGGAGACCTGGGCGGGTCAGGCAACGCGTCTGAAATGCGGGAAGACCCGGCCCGGGTGATCGCCTCCCGGATCAGTGCGTCCTTGGATCCGAAATGGCGGAAAAGAGTGATCTCGTTGACACCGGCGGCAATGGCGATCCGGCGGGTAGTAGCGCCGCGGTATCCGACCTCGGCATAGAGGCGGACAGCGGCATCGAGGAGCTGCTCCCGGACATTCATGAGGGCCAGTATACCACCACTTATAGGTGCAAGCAAGTGACTGCTTGCATTGACCACTTGCGAAGATTGCACCCGTTGGGTACCCTATTTTTGTCGCCCTAAATGGGCGGCGCCGATAAAGGCAAACCCGTCGTGAGGCGGGGACGCAAAGCCAGGAGTCCTGGGTGCGAAAGCATGCAGGATGGTCCAGCTGCCGAAGCCGAGCATACCTGCTCTCCCCTTCGGCCTATCCTACCCAGGATAGGCGTTTCCATCTCCGACACCTGCCTACCCGAGTTCGCAGTCGCCGCCCTTGGCGCTGCGTTGACGATCGATCTCGGTGGGACAGGGTGCATCCACACTTAGCGTCGGAGACCTTCATGCGCCGCAGTCTCGTGGTTTCGCTTGCCATCCTCGCGATCGTTCGTTCGCCGGCGATGGCTCAGACCTGTATGGGCTTGGCCTCGTTCTCGAATGCTCCAGTTCAGGTAACCGGAAACGGCACGTTCGCCACTGGGATCAACACGTTCGGTGGAACCATCGGGTACGGCATGCAGTCCGGCCTGTTTGGGAACGTGGGCGCCGCGACCATGTCGATTGATGGTGCCACCTCGAGCCCGCTCCGCGTTGGGGGCCAGGTTGGCTACCAGATGGCGCTTGGCAAGTCCAGCAACCAGATCCAGGTTTGCCCGAACGCGACTCTCGGGATTTCGAACGGACCGGACCTCGCGAATGCGAACCGGACCTTCCGGGATGCGACGGTGGGCTTCAACTTCGGCACCGTTCTGGGTACCAACCCCCGGATGAAGATCGTTCCGACCGCTGGCCTGTCGTACGCGAACAGCCATGCGTCGGCCAAGGACGCGAATGACGTGTCGCTGCCTTCTGCTTCTGAGAGCTATGCCTTGGCGCAGGTCGGCGTGGGCCTGGTGCTGAACCAGAACATCTCGGTTCGCCCCAGCGTTGATATCCCGCTCGGCCTGACCGGCAGCGATGCCCGGTTTGGTCTGACCCTGGGCTATAACTTCGGTAGCAAGCACTAGTCTCGGGGTAGCAAGCTGTAGCGCGACGGGGGCGGCCTTGGCCGCTCCCGTTTCGCTTTTCCCACCGCAGCCGGCACAGCCCTGTGCGATTCGCGATGCTGAGCTGCCAGCGACGCCTCTCCTCCCCAGTTTCGTATCTGCTTGCTATTACGCACGATTGCACGCGCAGTCTGGTGCGCGTCGTTTGGTCTACGTCTTGCAAGAACCCGGGTGCCGCCGCCCCAAGCGCGGTGCCGAAAAAGGCAAACCCGTCGTGAGGCGGGGACGCAAAGCCAGGAGTCCTCCATGCGCGAGCAGAAGAGGATGGTCCAGCTGCCGAAGCCCGAGCACCAGCTCTTCTCTTCGGACTATTCCACCGGATAGGCGTTCCACACTCCGACCCGAGTCCGCTCATCGCACAATCAGTGCTGATCGGCGGCCCCGGCACACAGTCTCTAACCTCTTAGAGGGGACATGCGGACACTCCGGGCTACTGGTATTTGCGCGATCCTCGCTGCCATCATGGCCACCTCGGCCGTAGCGCAGCAGGAGCAGACGCGGCAAGGGTTCTGGATCGGCGGCGGGCTGGGCTACGGCTCGCTGGGTTGCAGTGGTTGCGACCGCGTCGGGGCGCCGAGCGGCTACTTCAAGCTGGGTGGCACGCTGCGGCAGAACATCCTTCTCGGCGTGGAGACCAACGGCTGGACCAAGAGTGAGCTGGGTCAGCGGTTGACGATGGGCAACCTGTCGGGTGCGGTCTACTGGTACCCTATGACGACCAACGGCTTGTTCATCAAGGGTGGCGCAGGCTACTCCATCCTGGACAACGGCGTCGACAACACCTCCGGCTTCGGGCTGCTGGGCGGCGTTGGCTATGACGTTCGGGTTGGTCGCAATCTGTCGGTTACCCCGGTTGCCAACTGGTTCCGCGGCAGCTTCAGCGGTGGCTCGGCGGACGTGCTGCAGCTGGGCTTGGGCGTTACCAGCCACTAAAAGCGGGAAGAACAAAAACGTAAGCGGGTTCCAGAAGGCGTAAGCGGGGGGAACAGGTCAGACCTGCTCCTCCCGCTCACGTTTTTCTCTATCCCGCTCACGCTTTTCTTTTGCCCACTACCCGCTTTCCTTTCAACGATGGACGCACAGGACCTCCGCAGTCTCCAGGCACCGCTGAAGCAGCAATATCAAAACGATCCCAGCCGAGCGGTGGTCACGCTCAAGGCCTCTGGCCGACTCGATTCGCCGGGAGTGAGCTGCCGGATCGATACCGCCCGTGCGATGGTGGAGGCCGGCCTTCATCCCGCCACGGGAGGCTCCGGGCTGCAGGCCTGCTCCGGTGACATGCTGCTGGAAGCACTCGCAGCCTGTGCCGGCGTGACACTGCGCGCGGTGGCCACCTCGCTCGAGATTCCGGTGCGCGGCGGCAGCATCGAGGTGGAAGGGGACCTCGACTTCCGAGGCACCCTCGGTGTCAGCAAGGAAGTTCCGGTAGGGTTCCGCGAGATAAGAGTCAGACTCGATCTGGATTCCGATGCCACACCTGAGCAACTCGCCACGCTGCAGAAGCTCACCGAGCGCTACTGTGTGGTGCTCCAGACCCTCCGCTCACCACCGGCCGTGACGGTTACTGCACCGACTCGGTCGCCTGCTCCCAGCGCCTGAAAGCCTGCTCCAACTCCTGGCGGGCGACTTCCAGCTCGGCGCCCAAGGTGTGTGCTTGGGCAGCGCCTTCAACGGTGGCGTAGAGCGCCGGGTCTTCCAGGCGGGCTCGGATTTCCGCGACTCTGGCTTCCCACTCGCTGACAGCAGTCTCGGCCTGCGCCAGGGTGCGCTCGGCGGCTCGCCGGGCTGACTGCTCCTGTTTCGGTGCTTGGTCCGAGCGCCGAGTCTGCTTCCGTTCATGCACCCGGCGCAGCGCCTCTTCCTCAGTGGCTGCCACCGAGGCCGCGTGGGCCCGCTCCGCGCTCACGGTTTCCCATTCTTCAAAGCCACCTGGGAAATCGGTGATCCGCCCTTCGTGCAACACCCAGGTACGGGTGGTCAGGCCCCGCAGGAGCATCCGGTCGTGACTCACCAGCAGCACCGTGCCGTTGTAACCCTCGATGGCGTCTTCCAGCGCCTCAATCGACTCCACATCGAGATGGTTGGTAGGCTCGTCGAAGAGAAGCAGGTTGGCGCCCGACAGCATGATCATCGCCAGGGCGACCCTGGCTCGCTCGCCACCGGAGAGCGTTCCCGCGCTCCG
The DNA here is from genome assembly GCA_963751925.1 of uncultured Gemmatimonadales bacterium. Lineage (GTDB taxonomy): Bacteria > Gemmatimonadota > Gemmatimonadetes > Gemmatimonadales > GWC2-71-9 > CAVVWJ01. The sequence continues at coordinate 719,345 of CAVVWJ010000002.1, forward strand.
GAGCACGGAGTCTCCCGAGAACCCGAAGCGGCCCAGATGGCCTTGGATAGCGCCCCGCCCCCAGCTAGGGCGCAGGTCGTTAATGAGATCATATAACGAGCGGTCTACCGGGACCTGGGCCAGATCCTGGCGATAGTGCGCAATTCGCACCGACTCGGGGATGCGCACCTCTCCACCATCGAGCGGCCGTTCTCCCACGATGGCGCGAAGGAGTGTTGTCTTGCCGGCGCCATTCGGTCCCACGAATCCGACGACATCCCCCCGCCGGACACTGGCGGAGAACTGATTCAGCAGCACTCTATCGCCGATAGCAACACGAACTTTTTCGGCCACCAGGACCTGATCACCACCTCGTGCATCTGCCTCGAGACGGAGCGACATGGCGCCGTCCTCACCCGACGGAGCGCTCAGGCGCTCGACCCGACTCAGCCTGCGCCGGCGACCCTTGGCTTGCGCGCTCTTCTGACCCGCGATGTTCCGGCGAATGAAGTCTTCTTCCGACGCGATCACGCGAGACTGCTTGTCAAAGGCCCGCTGCTGGCTGAGACGGCGCTCGTTGCGCTGGTGCACGAACGCCTCGTAGTCACCGGCGTACGGAATGGCTGTCCCGGAATCCAGGTGCAGGACATGATCCACCACGGCCTGCAGGAATGCTCGATCGTGACTGATCAGAAGCACGGTCGCGTCGAGCGTCCCGAGATAGTCCTCCAGCCACCGTGTGGTCTCCAGATCCAGGTGGTTGGTGGGCTCATCCAGCAGCAGCACGTCCGCCGGTGCCACCAGTTGCTGAGCCAGGCCGACTCGGCCACGCTCACCGCCGCTCAACCCCGTCAGACTCTGGGTCCTGGCGACATCGGGGTCGAAGCCGAGTCCGTGCAGCACCGCGTCGATGCGAGGCGCCAGAGTGTAGCCGCCCTCCCGCTCGAATCGCTCGAGATCCCGGTCGTACCTAGAGAGCATTTGGGGGGTGCACCGGTCGCCCGCTTCGGCGAGGGCAGTTCCCTGCTCCGCCAGTGATCGCTCCAGCTCGAGCAGCTCTGCAAACGGGCCCGCGGCGGCTTCCCAGACCGTTGTCGCGCCGAGGAACTCGCGGTGTTGTTCCATAACTGAGAAGCGCAGGTTGGCTCCGCGAGCAACCGTACCCCGGCTCGGCTCGGTCTCCCCGGTGAGGAGATTGAACAGGGTTGTCTTCCCGGTGCCGTTTCGGCCGACCACGCCCCACTTTTCTCCTCGGGCGACGGTGAACGTGACGTCTCCAAAAAGGCGGGTGGCCCCGAACTCCACAGCGACGCCGGACAGAGAGATTTGAGTCATCGGCCGGTCCAGCTGAGCCACTGATCTCGAGAGTCACCTACGGTCAAGAGGGCGCCGTGGCGGACGAGTGGCATTCGGAGCAGCAGCGGCTCCTCGACCAGCTTCTCCAGCCACCGCTCCTCGCTCAGGCGCGCGGCGCCGAGACCCAGCTCGGCAAATCGCCGCGACTGGCGATCCAGCAGGGCCTCGACCCCGAATTTCTGTGCGAAGCGCTTGAGCTCACCCGGCGACGCCGGGCGCTCCTGCAAGTCGACGAAATGGGTCTTCACCCTCCGCTCGGCGAAGAAACGAAGCGCCTTACGGGTGTCTGCGCTTTTCTTAATTCCGAAGATTTGGACTTCCATGGGGCGGGAATGTAGAAAGTATCTGGGATCAGACACCAGTCGCGTTACAAAACTGTGTCATCCTGAGCGAAGCGAAGGAGCCGGAGGCGCAACCACCAGCGGATCACCGATGCGTAACCGGCCGGGGCCTTCATGTACCACATTTTGACCGAACATCACCTTGCCGCCGACGTTGCGATACGTCGCCAGGGTACGGAGTGGCTCCTTCCCGCGCTGCGCTGTCTCCTGATCAGTCGTGGTGACCAGGCAACGGGAACAGGGCTTCACCACACGCAGCTTCATCCTGCCGATGTGGACTGGTCCCCAGCTGTCCTCTGCGTAGGGATCTCCACCGGCCACCACCAGGTTCGGCCGAAACCGATTCATCGGGAGTGGAGTCGTCAACCGGCGGTTGAGATCTGCCAGCGATTCTTCCGAGATCAGCAGGAAGGGGAAAGCATCCGCGAAACTCACCCGCACTCCTGCCGGGGCGTAGGTCTCATCGGCGCGCCGAACCACGCCAGCCGGCATATGGACCAGGCTGCACTCGCGGTCCAAGTAAGCCGAGAACCATTCAGCGGATTGTTCACCGGTCCAGCTGGCTTCGCAGCTGTCCTCCCACACGGTAACGCTGGTGCGAACGACGTCCGACGGGGAGAGCGGGAGCTCCAGGATGGGCATACCGGGAGCACTGACCATGAGGGTTTGGTTGCCGATGCTGGGAGCCACCAGGGCCAGTTGGGGATAATCTCGCTGCGTCAGGAAATCACCCTTCTGGTCCACCACCATCCAGCGCCGGTCGAACCGAAGGCCGAAGTCGTCTACTTCGGATTGCTCGAGCGGAATCCCGCGCGCTCCCTTGATCGGATAAATAGTCAGACCCACAAGGCGCAGACTCACCGAACTGCCGGCTCCCTCGTGCGCGGGACGCCGAGTCGCGTCTCGATGGCATCGGCAATCCGTTCCGCGGCGTGGCCGTCACCGTACGCATCAGGGGACCAGGGCTTCTCCTCTTTCTGCCGGCGCTGACTCAACACGGCGCCTGCGAGGGTCTCTCCCGCGGAGGCCGGAACGACGAGAGCGTTCGCTCCTGATTCGACGGTCTCCAGCCATTCCGTTTCGCCCCTCAGAGTCACACATGGGACACCCAGCCAGTAGGCCTCCCGCTGCAGACCACCAGAGTCGGTGACCACCACCGCGGCCTGCTGTACCATCGCAATCATGTCGAGATAGCCCATCGGCTGTTGCAGCGAGACAGAGGCCGGAACGCTATCCAGCAGTTTGTGCCGCTCGAACGCGATGCGAGTCCGCGGATGTACCGCGAACACCACCCGCATCGGCAGGCGGCCTAGCGCCGCCAGGACCGCCCTCAAAGCTCCGGGATCATCGGTGAGCGCGGCGCGATGCATCGTGACCAGAGCGAAAGTGGATGAGCTCTCGTAGGGTGGCGCCAGCTCCAGGTGCCGAAGCAGGACGTCCCGGGCGACATCGCCGGTGGTGACGACAGTCCCGGGTACTCGTTCGGAGTGGAGCCGAGCAGCGCTCGAGTCTGACGGAGCGCAGAGAAGATCTGCCAGCGCATCAACCACGCGGCGATTCGATTCCTCTGGAAGATTCGGTTCGCTCGAGCGTAGGCCCGCTTCGACATGCACCAGCGGCAGTCCCTCTTTCGTCGCGGCGATGGCGCAGCCAAGCGTGCTGTTCGTGTCTCCAATCACCACCACCACAGCCGGAGTGTGTGCCCGGAGTACTTCAGCAGTTCGGGTGATGACCTTGGCAACCTGGTCGGCCGGCGTGTCTGAGCCAACTTCGAGGAAGTGATCCGGTCGGGGAATTCTCAGCTGCTGATAGAGCAGCTCGTTGAGCTCGTAGTCGTAATGTTGTCCGGTATCCAGCGCCATGACCGACCAACGCGAGCGAAAGACGTCGAGCAGCACGGACGCCTTGATGACTTGAGGTCGAGTGCCGAAGCAAAGCGCGAGCGTTGGCGCAGGGTCGCTGCGAGCCACTATTTCTCTCCCAAAAATGGCGACGTGGTGTTGCGGCTTTCGGGCTGAACGTGCCAATAAAGTAACCTCGGCACCGGCAGTTCTATGCGCGCCCCTGTAGCGCAAACGGGTAGGCTGTACTGACCAGGCGCAAGAATTTGCAGCCCATCTTGCGGAGTCTGCTCCCGCGCCGTATAACAGCTAGAACAGAGGGGAATCGGCAGAAAATCGCCCTTTGAGCCACGCGATAAGTCTCGACGGTGACTTCGATTGCCTCGGTGATTCTTCCAGCAGAATCCAACCGATTCCGGCAGTGTTTGTAGCAGCCATGTCAACCCGGAGATCCGCGCGGCGGTGCTCGGCCTGTTGTCGCTCTTCCGCGACAACCTTCGGCTGAGTGGGCTGACGTTGCGCACGGAATACGCTTTTGATACGGCCTGCTGCTTGCGTCTGCATCCCGCATTCCTCGATCCAGATGGCCATCCGGCCATCGGCTCTCTGTGTCGGTCTAACGTGGGCCAGCCGGATAGGTGCATGAATCGCTCGAACCGCACTACCGATCGTGTCTGGACCCCGCGGACCTGGGGCCTTCGCACATCAAAAGCTGCGCCCCCACACATCAATGACCATCCGGTGAGCCCACGCACTCATGTGCTCACCGTCGCGTTGGAGGACTACTTCCACGCCGCTCCGTTTCGCCCCTGGATCAGAGAAGAGACCTGGTACCGGTTCGAGGATCGACTGGGCCAGAGCACGGCCCGCGCCCTCGATCTCCTCGATCGCTGCTCCGCCCGGGCGACGTTCTTCGTCTCCCGCCGAACGGCACAATCCGCGGGCGACCTGGTGCGCGAGATCGCAGGGCGCGGGCATGAGATTGCCAGCAGGGGTGAGCACGCCGGCGCAGTCCGCGACCTCAGCCCCGACCGCTTGCGAGAAGATGCAATCAGCTGCCGAGAGCACCTGCAGGACCTGACCGGGCGTCGGGTCGTGGGCTACCGCATGGCCAGTCCCTGGCTGGAGCCGGAGGACCTCTGGGTGCTCGATGTGCTCGCCGACTGCGGCTACCTCTACGATTCGAGTATTCGTCCGACGCTCGGCACCAACGCAGCTGATGTGTGGCTGCGGTCGCGCCGGCGCACCCTGGTCAACCGGCGTGCCTTCCGGGAGGTGCCCGTCTCCTCTCTGCCACTGATGGGCCTCCAGGTGCCGATCGCCGGCGGTGGATCCCTGCGCCATATCCCTGAAACCCTGCTTCGACGCGCTGTAGCCCACTGGGATCAGCACCGGTCCGACCCGTACGTCCTCTACTTCCGGCCCTGGGAGCTGGATCCGGAGCAACCGCGGATCAGCGCGGGCCCGATCGCCACGAGAATCCGGCACTACCGGAACCTCGAGCGGATGCCTGCGATTCTGGAGGAGTTGCTCACAACCTATCGCTTCGGCACCGTCGCGTCTCACCTCGACATCGACCTCGTCCTGCCCCACGCACCTCGATCATCCACTGAGTTGGCCGGGACTGTGAGTTCGGCGGCACGCGAAGCGGTGCAGCCGGAAAGGGCAGTTGGGTCCGTCCCAGCTGCGTCCTCCACAGCAGAGCCCACCCCGGTGACGATCGTGGTGCCGTGCTTCAATGAGACCCACTCGCTCCGCTATCTCAACAACACGCTCCAGAGCGTGGCTAGCGCGCTCCGGGACAGATACACGTTCACCTTTGTTTTCGTGGACGACTGCAGCACTGACGGAACCTGGGCGATGCTGCGGGACCTGTTTGGGACCCGAGCCGACTGCGTGCTCGCCCGCCACGAACGGAATCAGGGCGTCGCAGGCACGATCCAGACGGGCATTCGTCACGCCCAGACCGAGATCGTCTGCTCGATCGACTGTGATTGCACCTACGATCCGCACGAGCTCGGTCGCATGATCCCGCTGCTCATCGACGGCGTGGATCTGGTCACAGCGTCACCCTACCATCCAGCAGGTCGGGTCCGAAACCTGACCAAGGGGCGGCTCTTCCTGTCGAAGACCCTGTCCCAGCTCTACCGGATTGTCCTGCATCAGAAGCTGGCCACTTATACCAGCTGCTTCCGGGTGTATCGCCGTCAGAGCGCCTCCACCTTCCAGCTCCGGAACCAGGGGTTTCTTGGCATCGCCGAGCTGCTGGCCCAGGTGGATTTCTCCGGGCGCCGGATTGTGGAGTTTCCCACCACCCTGGAAGTGCGGGTCCTCGGTCAATCCAAGATGAAGATCCTCCGCACCATCGCGGGCCACCTTCGGCTGCTCACGTACCTCGCGCGCCTTCGGCTGACTCGCAGGGGCGGATCCCTCACGGCCGGACCGGCAACGTGACGCCGCAGGGGACGCGAGTCGGCGTCGTCGGCGGCGGAATGCTGGGGATGACGTTGGCTCACCGGCTGCAAGCCGCGGGTATGCATACCACCGTTCTGGAAGCGGCGCCCCAACCGGGCGGATTGGCGTCGAGCCAGGCGATCGGTGGCCACCACTGGGACCGGTTCTATCACGTCATCCTCCTCTCTGACCTCGAGCTGCTTGGCCTGCTGGAGGAGCTCGGTCTCAAGGACCGGCTGAGGTGGGATTACGCCCGTTCGGGTTTTTTCAGCGATGGGTCCTTTCACTCGCTGTCGTCCTCGCTCGACTTTCTGACCTTTCCGCTGTTGAGGCTCTGGGACAAGGCGCGCCTGGCCTTCACCATTCTGTATGCATCGCGGCTCCGGAACCCCCTGCCGCTGGAGAGCGAGACGGCCTCGTCGTGGCTCGAGCGCCTCTCGGGCCAGCGAACTTATGATCGCCTCTGGCGTCCGCTGCTTCGCAGCAAGCTGGGAGAGCACGCCGGCCGGGCGAGTGCGGCGTTCATCTGGGCCATTATCGCCAGGATGTACGCGGCGCGGCGGTCGGGACTCAAGCGCGAGATGTTCGGCTACGTGGACGGGGGTTACGCCGTCATCCTCCCCCGCCTCAGGCAAGTACTGACGTCGGCCGGAGTCGAGTTCGCTTGCGGTCAGCCTGTCACCGGGGTCTCCGGGTACTCTGGGGGAGCGAGCGTGAGCCTTGCTGACGGCCGTACCCTGGAGTTTGATGCCGTCGTGCTGACCGTGCCCTGCGGGCAGATCACCAGGATCTGCCCCGACCTCAACTCGCAGGAGCAGGCCCGGCTCGACAGTGTGATCTATCAGGGGATCGTCTGCCCTTCCCTGCTCCTGAAACGTCCGCTCGGCCCTTACTACATCACGAGCATCACCGACGAGTGGGTGCCGTTTACCGCCGTCATCGAGATGACTGCTTTGGTCGATCGCGATCGCTTCGGAGGCAACAGCCTGGTTTATCTGCCACGCTATCTCAGCCAATCGAGTCCTACCTGGCAGCTCTCCGACGATGAAATCGTCCGGAGCTCAGTTCAGGCATTGCTGCGGATGTACCCGGGGCTGCAGGAGAGTGACGTGGTCGCCTGGCAGGTCGCCCGCGCCCGCGACGTGCTGGCGATTCCGACTCTCAACTACTCGCGAGACTCGCTTCCCAAGACGGGTACATCGGTCGAGAACGTCTACGTGACGAATAGCTCCCAAATCGCGGCCGGAACGCTGAACGTGAACGAGACCGTGATGCTGGCCAATCGAAAAGCCGCCGAGCTCATCCCCTTGCTGCACCGCTGCAGCAGCGCGCCGGTGGCGGTATGACCGCGACACCGGCCGGACTGCCGCTCGCGAGCATCTCACTCGATCTGGACGATCTGTGGACGTACCTCCGGGTCCACGGCGATCCGTCCTGGGTGTCACGCCCGAGCTATCTCGAGACTGTGGTACCGCTCGCGCTGGAGGCGCTGGATAAAGCCGGCGTCAAGCTGACGTTTTTCGTGGTCGGCTCCGACGCGGCGAAGCCCGGCAACGCGCGGCTACTCCGGGCCATGGTCGATCAGGGACATGAAATCGGCAACCACTCCTTCGAGCATGAGCCGTGGCTGCATCGCATGACGCCAGATCGCCTCGAGTCCGAGGTGGTTCAAACGCAGGACGCCATCGCCCAGGCAACTGGACAGCGACCCATAGGCTTCAGGGGTCCTGGGTACAGCTGGTGTCCCCGGCTGCTGGAGCTGCTGCACGCGCAGGGCTACCAGTATGACGCATCGACGCTACCGACATACATCGGTCCCCTGGCACGGCGGTACTACTTCTGGACCTCTCGGCTCACCCCCGAACAGCGGGCCGAGCGAAGCGAGCTCTTTGGTGGCTTTCACGACGGGCTGAGGCCGATCAAGCCCTACGCCTGGCGGCTCTCCGGAGGCCGGACGCTCCTGGAGATTCCGGTGACGACCTTCCCGGTCGCCAAGGTGCCGTTCCACTTCAGCTACCTCCATTACATCAGCCGCTGGTCGGAGCGGCTGGCGCTGGCCTATCTCCAGGCCGGCCTCACTGCCTGCAGGCTCACCGGGACATCGCCCAGCTTCCTGCTTCACCCGCTCGATCTCGTGGGATCGGAGCAGGTACCCGAGCTGGCCTTCTTCCCTGCCATGGATCGTTCGTCCGAGCGGAAGCTGGAGCTGTTTGGACGCGTGCTTCAGGCTTACCGCCGAAACTTTACACTTGTGCCGATGGGCGTTCATGCCCGGGCGCTCCTGGCCGGTGCTCCGCTTCCCATCCGGGAGCCCGCCAGCAGCAGCCAGCCAACTCCAGTCCTGGAAGGAAAAAGCCAATGTGCGGCCTCGTAGGCATCGTCCACCTGGATCCCCGTCCGGTGGAGTTCCCGGTGCTCGCGCGCATGGCTCGAGTCCTCCATCACCGGGGACCAGACGACGAGGGCTGCTTCCTCGAGGGGCCTGTCGGGTTCTACCATAAGCGGCTCTCGATCATCGACCTCGCCACCGGGCGCCAGCCCATGACGAGCGATGGAGTGACGATCGTCTTCAACGGTGAGATCTACAATTACATCGAGCTGCGGAACGAGCTCGCTCGGCGGGGGCACGTCTTTCGGACCACGTCCGACACCGAGGTCCTGCTGCGGATGTACCTGGAGTACGGGCCGGAGTTTGTCCGCTCCCTGAATGGGATGTTCGCCTTCCTGCTGTACGACAGCCGGAAGCGCCAGCTGATGGCCGCGCGGGACCACTTCGGCATCAAGCCACTCTACTATTACGCCGATCCATCCCGCCTGCTCTTTGCCTCCGAGATCAAGGCGCTGCTGCAGCACGACGCGGTAAGGGCCGAGGTCGACTACGAATCGGTCAACGAGTACATCACCTTTCAGTTCCTGCTGGGCGACCGCACCCTCTTCAAGGGCATCCGCAAGTTTCTCCCGGGCCATTATTCCCTGATCGAGCTGGATGAGCGAAGGGTTCGTCACGTCCAGTTCTGGGAGCCGACCTACAGCATCGATCTGGATCATACCCAGCAATACTTCGCCCAGGAGCTTCGGCGCCTCCTGGACGACGCGGTCCGGCTGCAGCTCCGGAGCGACGTGCCAGTGGGCGCGTACCTGAGCGGCGGCATGGACTCCACTGTGGTAACGGCGCTCGCTGCCAGCCATTCCACCAACACGCTCCAGACTTTCACCGGGACATTCCGGGAGGGACCCGAGTTCGACGAGAGCGCCTATGCTCGCGAAGTCTCCGCGATGTATGGCACCAAGCCGCATGAGGTCGTCTGCACGTCGGACCACCTGACCGATCTCCTCCCCAAGCTGGTCCACCACATGGATGAGCCGGCGGCGGGCCCCGGTCTCTTGCCGCAGTACATCGTGTCGCGTGAGGCCAAGCAGCACGTGAAAGTCGTGTTGGGAGGCCAGGGTGGCGATGAGATCTTCGGAGGGTACGCCCGCTATCTGGTCGCGTATCTGGAGCAGGCGTTAAAGGGCGCGATCTTCGAGACGGCGGAGGAAGGAAAACACATCGTTTCGCTGCGGTCGATCGTTCAGCACCTGCCGAGTCTCCGCGCCTACGGCCCGATGATGCAGCAGTTCTGGCACCAGGGTGTCTTCCAGCCGATGGACCGCCGGTACTTCGACCTGATCAACCGCAGCGGTGGCGTGCTGGGACTGTTCAGCAAGGACTTCCGGGCGGGGTACCAGCAGGAGGAGATCTTCGGACGGTTCCAGACGATCTTCAATCATCCGGATACCCAGTCGTACTACAACAAGATGACCCACTTCGATCTGGTGGCGAGTCTGCCGGCGCTGCTTCAGGTGGAGGACCGGGTGAGCATGGCGGCGTCGCTGGAGTCGAGGGTGCCGCTGCTGGATTACCGGATCGTGGATCTGATGACGCGGATTACCCCGGGCATGAAGTTCAAAGGCGGCGAGCTGAAGCACGTCTTCAAGAAGGCGACCAAGGATCTGGTGCCGGCCAGGATTCGGAACCGGAAGGACAAGATGGGTTTCCCGGTTCCACTCCAGATATGGGCCAAGGGGCCAGCCCGCGAGTTCTTCAATGATGTGCTGTTGTCACCGACCGCTCGCAACCGGGGACTGTTCAATCCGAGGGCCGTCAATCAGCTGATGAAAAAGGAAGCTGCCTTTGGGCGGCGGCTCTGGGGTATGCTTAGCCTGGAGCTCTGGCTCAGAGAGTTCATCGACAGCGCCCGTCCGCAGCTGCTCCCGGCAGCTATCGATCTCGAGCCTGGCTTCAGCGAGTTGGCTCCGGCGCTGGCGATCACGCCACCTGTCCCGATGCTGACGGCCGCGGCAACACAGCTACCACCGGCAGTCCCGCCTGTTGTCGTGCCTCATCCGGTAGCTCCAACCCGGGCCCGACCGAAGTTGCCCGCTCGCTCCGAGGTCCGGGCCTGAGCAAGCTCAGGTAGAGCTTCCGGATCCGGGTCGAGCCGGCACCTGCTCCAGCATCCGGCTCAACTCCGCGAAGTCTCGGATTGAAATCCACTCTCCGCGGGAACGTCCCCCGATGATGGCGCAAGGCATACCGGCGGCTCGTGCCGCAGCAGCATCGATCTCCGGCTGATCGCCGATGTACAACGCCTCGGCCGGCTCGACGCCGAGTCGCTCGGCGATAAGGCTCAGGCCTCGGGGATCCGGCTTGAAGCGTTGCACCGCAGGATCCTGGGCGCACAGAACGATCTCTACGAGGGATGCCAGCCCGGTCGCTTCCAGCTTATCGTCCGCGGGATAGTCCGAAAACACGCCCAAGCGTAAGCCTCGATTCACGACCGCCCCGGCGAATGCTGCAGCGCCATCCCTGGTATGCTGCTTGATTAGCGCGAGCGGCTCCTGCTCCATCCACTGCCTCAACACCAGAGCTCCAGCTTCAACAGTCTGCCCGGCCGCCTGACACGCCAGGCGAGTCTGAGCGCCTGCGAGGTGCTCGTCGGCCGGCGGTGAACGCCGGAGCTGATGCTGGGCCTGCCGGTATGCCTGGATCAAGCGTGCAGCAGCCCATCCTTGGACAGGCGCGCGGAGAAAGCGACGCGTCAGCAGCCACGCCATTCCAAGCCGCAAGCGACGCTGATCGTAGAGTGTGCCGTCGACATCGAGAATCACGGCGCGAAGGCGAGCCAACTGGAGGTTGTGCAAGGCGGAGCTCAGAAAAACATTACTGCAGTGACGAGCTACTCACGTGGCGGGGCATCAACAGGGAGATCACGATTTCCTTACAGGGCCGCCGCACATAGTGCAACCCACCCCAAAACCGTTGCCGCAAGCGGCACGTCATGCCACAAAGCGTCGGTCGGGGATTCTCCCACTCCGGCGCTTTCGACGATGTACCAGTACCGGAACAGGCCGAATAGCACGAAAGGAATGGTGACAACGAGCCTGGGGCGCACTTCAAGAACGAACAGACTGTAGAACACGATCGAGCTCGATGCGGAGATCAGCGCATAGCGATCCAGCAGGCCTGGCGTGTAAGACCCGAGTACCGCACGACCCTCGATCCCTACCCTGCTCAACTCCTCGCGACGCTTGATGGCCGCCAGGTAGAGCGCCAGACAGAGCGTGGTGATGAGCATCCAACTTGAGAGCGGGACAGAGATAGCTACAGCTCCCGCGAAAACCCGGAGTACGAAACCGGCAGCCAGACAAAAGAGGTCTACCACCGGCTCACGCTTGAGCCGAGCACTATAGGCCAGGTTCAAGGTTACATATGCCAGGACAACGACTGCGATGGACGGCATCAGCCACACGCCCGCGGCGAGAATCACAATCAGAGACCCGGCGATAACGCGGGCTGCCGCGGGGGAGAGCGAGCCGTTTGCCAGCGGGCGGGTCAGGCGCTTTACCGGGTGACGGCGATCGACTGGCAGGTCGTGCAGGTCGTTCACGACGTACACGATGCAGGACGCTATGGTGAAGATGAGTGCGGCGGTGGCCGCCTGGAGCACTGCCTCCTTCTCGTGAAAGAGGCCGGAGAAGAGCAGTGGCGCCAGCACGAATCCGTTCTTGATCCACTGCAGTGGGCGCAGCAGACGCACCACCGACTTCCATGCCGCATGGCCCACCACCACATCAGTGGAGGGTGAGACTTCCGGCACGGGGAAGCCCGCCGCAGCCCTGGCTGCCTTACCTGAAGTACTCACTCGAGCATCATGGCTAGTCGGTTGCAAGTGCTCTCGAGACGAGCCTGGATGTCAGTCCCATCATTGGAGGCAGTGGGTCGACGGGCGCCGGGTCCACGATCCGGCACCCGGTTCCGCATGTTGCCGCCAACCGCTGGACTTCAGCGAAATTCACCTTCTCGAAGTCGGTCGGGGCGTAGGACTGATTGAGGAAATCGACGACCGAGTGCAGTTCGTTGGCTACGCCCAACTCCACTGCCCGGAACCCTGCCCAGACCGCATCGATGAAGCCCTGGCAGGGTACGTTGGCGCCTCGTCCGATACCGCAGTAGGGCATACTGGGCCGAGCCTCGACCGCAGGCAGCAGGTTACAGCCATCCAGGACCACTGAGGCGTTTGGAGCCTGTGCCAGGATGGAGTCCATGTCGAGGTAGTCCCGGTGCGCGGTACAGAACGCGAGCAACTCCGCCTCTGCCACGGCCTTCCCGAGATCATTGGTAAACCAGTCGACCAGGCCGAATCGTTCGAGATTCTGGTCGTCCGACTTGACGTAGGGGTCGTGAATCGTGACTGAACACCCCCGGCCTATCAACATCTTGGCCAGGGTGAGGGTCGGTGAGTTACGAGTATCCTCCGAATTGAAGCGGTACGCCGCTCCAAGGAGCGCAACCGACCGCCCATCGACGGCTCCCCAATGGCGCTCCACCAGTCGGATTGTTTCGGCCGGCGACTCGTCGTTGACCCGACGCGCCTCCAGAATCAGGCTTTGGTCCGAGGTGATTCCGCGCTCCAGCGCGCGCCACCAGAGAAGAATGCCATCCTTCGGCAGGCAGTGGCCACCTACGCCGACTGTAGGAACGAGGAGACCCCCGCTCGGGACTGCGTTAGGGTCGTGCGAGGCTGCATCTGACTGGGCAAGCCGAGTATTTACCTCGTCGCGGAGGTGATAGTAGTCCACATTCTGTTCGTCGCAGTAACGGACCACCTCACTGGCATACGCGATCCGCACGTCGCGGTAGGCATTCTCCAACGTCTTGACTACTTCGGCCGTCATGCTGTTGGTCTGGTGCAGCGTGCCCTGAGTCACGATGTGCGAGTACAACCGGGCGATCAGTCCGGGGGTGTCGGGGTGGAGTCCGGCGACCAGCTTGTCGGAGGTCACCACCCGCTCGACCAGCCGACCGGGCATCACCCGATTCGGACTGTTGCCGAGCAGGACGTCGCGACCCTCCTCCAGGCCTGATTCCGCGAACAGCTCTCGCACCACCGTCCGCATGGAGGAGGGTGCAAGGGTCGACTCGAAGATCACCAGCGGAACCTGCCCTTCTGGCTTCTTCCGAAGGGCTTTGGTCAGCTCTCGGATCGATTCATAGAGCGGGCCGTACGCTGGAGCGAATCCTTCACGGTCGGTTTGCACGCAGATCAGGACGACATCCGCATCGCTGGCCAGCGAATAGTCGTGAGAAGCCGAGAGCCGTCCAGCAGCAACCGATTCCGCCACCATGCGGTCCAGGTCCGGCTCTACTCCGCCGATCGGCGACCGGCCCGCGTTGATGGCCTCTACTTTCCACCCCGATCGTTGTGAGCGGCGCTGAAGGACCATCACTTTGGCTGGATCGTCGGAGCCCACCCGTACGGCCGCATGGGCCAGGAGCGCGGCCATCGGCATACCTACGATGCCGGGCCCGACGACGACGATTTTTTTTACCGACCACGAGCTAACGCGGCCGTCAGTAAAAGTCAGAGGCATTCGGAAGCACGCACTCTTGGTTGGCACTTCGGTTTGGATTGGCTACCAGCAGTTGCAGTCACCCTACGATCGACAGCAAGATGGGCTTCATCGAAGGTGGCATTCATACGGTCGTTCAAGGTCTTGGGGACCCCAACGGCCTCGCGGTTAGTAGCGGGTGTCACCGACGGATATTGAGCCGCGTCCGAGTCCTGCTTTGCGGCTTGGGCTTCGAGCTCGAGCACCAACTCGAGCAATCTCCTCTCTACTTTCCACTCAAATTGCTGTGAACCGATTGGGTCCGTGGTACCAGTCACGAGGGCTTCCCCATGGTGGCCGCTGAAACGGGATACCTTGACCTTACCGCCCATGAGCTCGCCGTCCGCCTCGACTCCCCTGATCGTGGTAACGGTTGGACTTCCGTTGGGCCTAAGCCGCAGTTCGTCCACAATTCGTACGGCACCATCGCGAACTCGCACCTGCTTCAGATCGAAAGTTCGGCGCCGGGCCGTGGCGCCGACGCTCTCCCACGGTGAGGGCAACGGGGGCACTGGGAGCAGCCAATGACCCGTGCTGTCTCGACGCACAGAAATCGTCAGGTCAGACAGGTACACGTCGTCTGCAGTAAGTGTCCGTCCGGGTAGCATGGAACTCAGCTGAGGCACGATGTTGACGGCTCCAACGAATACCCCTGGTGCGGCGGTGGAATCCGCTCCCCCGATTTGGATGGACCCAACGTGAATCACAGGGCTAGGGAAAAAGGATGCTCTCAGCTCCCCGATGGCCACGGGCAGCCCCATGACCCGGGAAAGAGCGGACCCAATCCTGGAACGCGAGGGACCGGACCGCAGGCCAAAGAAGGCACCCACCGCCAGAACCAGAAATAGCGCCAGCAGGCCTAGCATGAAGTGCAAGACCCGTGGGGTGGAAGCCGGCTTCGTACGCATCGCCAATCCTTGAAGTGGGCCGTAATAGGCCGTTGGGATGCCTACGGCGCACCCGGTGGTTGCTGGCTTCATTCACCCGGTCGGGCGAGTGATGCTTCGTGTTCTGGCTGGATCCTGCGGTAGACATTTGCAGCTGTCGAGCATCGTGCCAGGTCCACGCTCGCGTACGCAAGTCTCTTACCGAGACAGTAGTCTGGATTTTCATGCTTTGGCCCTGAGAGCTCCGATCCCTCACGGATAGCGCGATGTTGCTAACGTTGGCCCAGCTGACACTCGCGATCCATCCCAAGTGCTTCCACGGACGGTACATACGGTTTAGAAGAGTAGTTGGCGCTTCAGGCCTCTCTCACTCGAGCAATAGAAAGGTCGCGACCGACTGGTTCGTACCCTTCGGCGGGAGGCGGCAAACGGACGCTCCTGTCTCCAAAGCGCCGAAATAGTTCAACAGCTTCTTGTGGCGATTGCGCAACGTCTTTCACTGCTATGACATTTGCTGGCGATTACCAGCCGGTGCCCTGGTACAGTTCAAGCCCTGGTACCTCGGCCCGGAGCCGCAAGGCTCCCCTTCTCACCAGCTCATCTCGAAGGCGTCCCGATGGGTCGTCATCGAACGGTCTCGAATAGAGTAGCCAAAACGTCCTGCCAGGTGAGACCGATTTTTGGACCTCCGCCAAAGCGGCTGTCGAGTAGTCGACATTCGGTGTCTGGAACAAGGGATGGAGTGGCCTGGCGTCCTTGAGGTAGTAGCGCACCGGTAGGGCCATATAGCTGGATACCACGAACACCGGCTGGGCCGGGTCCACCAGATTGCGGATCAGCTGGGCTGCACTCCTGGCGTCCTCGTTGGCATATCGGGGCTCGGTCTGCCGCTTCACGATTGCGGCCGCGGATACGAGGAGCAGCACGCCCAACGCGAGCGCTCGCGGCACCCGATGTCCGCGGCCGGTCAATCCGAGCGCGAGCAACATGAGGACGGGCGCAGCGCACCAAACCACATAGCGAACCCGGTAACCGGTATGCAGAGTTGCCGTTAACAACCAACACAGAACGATGGGTAGAGCAGCCATCAGCGCCAGCCTCCGCCACAACCGGCCTTCTCCGGATGTAGTAAGCCCTAAGTAGGCCAGGTACATGGCGGCAACGCCGCAGACGAACACCCATGGGAATACCTGGAGCATCGCGACGCGCGGAGCTAACGTATGAAGCTCTCGAAGCGACGGGCCGACCGTGAATCCCGCTAGAAAGCTGAAGAGCGTGTAGCCCAATGCATGCAGATCAAAAGTGCGCCCCTGCTCTGACAACTGCATTTGCAGGTTCAGATCAGCCCGTAACAAGAAGAGCAGTGGTAGCGCCAGCAACCCGATCAACCCATGTGTCAAAATCCAGTTCCGGGACCGCGCCAGAGAACCGTCCCGAAAGACCTCCACGGCTACGACTGTGAGGGGCAAGAGCGGGAAGTAGTAGTGCGTGTAGAGGCCAGCCACGACTGCCACCACATACCATATCCAATCCATGGGTCTGCCCGTTTCGCGGGCAACTTCGTAACGCCAGAGCGAGACAACTGCCAGCAAAAAGAAGAGTGCGTACGCGCGCACCTCCTGGGAGTACCAGACATGGATTGGCGACATCGCCAATAGGACAGTGCTCGCCAGCCCCAGCGACTCGCCCCCGAGCCGCTTACCCCACCGGTACATCGGAATCATGGTGAGGCTGCCCAGAAGAAAGGGCAGCCAGCGGGCGGCGGCCTCTGTTCTCCAGATGCCGAACCAGGCTTGCAGCAACAGATTGAAGAGGGGCGGAAACCCGTCAGCAGCCCTGATGGCAGCACCGAAGCCTTCATGGGCGAGGTTCAGCTCATAGGCCTCATCCATCGTGAAACTCTGCGCCGTAAGCCCGTAAATCCGGACGGCAATGCCGAGAGCAAGCACGAGCGGAAGCACGGCCATGGAACGCCGAAGCGGCGCTCTGGCGTCAGGCGAAAGCTCGACCTCATTCGAGATGGGGGAAGCTGTCGACATCGAACTTGGCTGAGGATAGCGGCTTAGTAGGAGCGGGTGACACAATCTACGCAGAGATCCGCCGCTTGGTTAGGGTCTAAATTGGACTTGACAGGCTATCCCTGACCTGCGACACTATGCCAGCGCAAAGCCTCTTGACGACGAGATGGCGCTGGTTCCGGCTCCCATTCCTTTGCGCGCTGCACGACTTTTCCAAGTCATAGCAGAAAAACCCCTCAGACAAAACTGAAACTGCGGTAGGACCGCCAGGCCACGCGTCGGATTCATCCGTCGCTACGCGTTTTGTCGCGTACAGTGGCTGCCGCGCACAATCGGCGTGCGAGCGCCCTTGGCCCAGAGCGTGTCGAGGAGCTCCAGTGGTGTTGCCAGTGTCGACATCTATTGCACGTAGTGTGCGAATTTGTGACGGGTATTTTCGTTACAAATCATGGCATGCCTCTGCCCTAAATTGCACTCATATAAAGGGTTACTGAGAATGGATCCGCATCACTCTAAATCGCATGTCAAATTACTTGGCTTCCAAAAGCGTAGGCGACACGGAATATTTGGTTCACCCAAGGGAGGTGGTGGGAGGATCCGCGACGGTTGGGGCTACAGCAAGGAGCTGACTAGAGACGGAGCTCACATGACCTACACCTTCAAGCTGTCGCGGCGTCTCGCACGTATTCGAGACACCGCACTTGCCGTCGCCGTCATCGGTGCCATCTCCTGCACGGACGACGGAATCAGCGGTCCCGACTCTAACGCCATTCCCAACGATCTCGGCACGGTAACCCTCTCGCCCGACTCGACCGCAGTGGGGGTCAACCAGTCTGTCCAATTCGAGGCCCTGATCGGATCCCGCCAGCTGCCCTATCAGTCGGGGAATGGGTTTAGTCCCCGCTTCGGCAGAGTTCAACGTGTCGTAGTACAGCCCACGTCTTCCAATGTAGCTCCCGGAGGCTCGCTCAAGTTCAGCGCCACCGCCACCGTCCGTGGCGCCTGGGGCGCGAAGCCTACCCTGACCTGGACAGCGACAGGTGGCAGGGTGGATGCTTTCGGCAGATACACCGCGGGTACGGTGCCCGGACATTATCGCATTATTGCGGCGGCGTCCAAGACCGTCGCGGATACGGCAGCAATCACCATCAGCTCAACTGCCCCGGTAGTGAGCAAAGTCGTGCTGAGCCCGACCGGCACGTCACTGGCGCCGGGAGAGGGCCAGCAGTTCACCTTGACTGGTCGTACTCAAGACGGCAGCACTACTCCGGTATCGCCCAAGTACACTGCCAGCGGTGGAACCATGGCCGAGGATGGCTCCTACAAGGCCGGAGCGACTCCCGGCAAGTACCGCGTCATTGCGACCGATGCCACAACTAACCTGGCGGACACCTCGGACGTGACGATCACGGCTCCTGGGGTCACACTGCAATCGGTCGTGCTCAACCCACCTTCGGCCTCAGTCGCCGGGGGTGCAAAACAGCAGTTCACGGCCAGCGGCAAGATGAGCGATGGAAGCACGACGCCGCTCTCGGCTCTCTTTACAGCGACCGGTGGCTCGATCACGAGTACCGGCGAATACTCAGCAGGCAACACAGCGGGTAGCTACCGGGTAATCGCGACTGACGAGGAGAG
The DNA here is from genome assembly GCA_963751925.1 of uncultured Gemmatimonadales bacterium. Classification (GTDB taxonomy): domain Bacteria; phylum Gemmatimonadota; class Gemmatimonadetes; order Gemmatimonadales; family GWC2-71-9; genus CAVVWJ01. The sequence continues at coordinate 737,788 of CAVVWJ010000002.1, forward strand.
CGGGAAAGCGGACACCGCTGCCGTAACGGTCACTGCGTCAACCCCAGCGCCACCACCAACCCCCACGCTGACGTCGATCGTGGTGTCCCCCACCTCGACTTCCCTCAACAGCGGGGATACGAAACAGTTCACGGCCTCAGGCAAAATGAGCGACGGGTCAAACAGCTCGGTTCCGGTCACGTGGAGCGAGACAGGTGGTACCATTTCTTCGTCCGGGATGTACACGGCCGGCGGCTCCGCCGGTACGTTCCGTGTGGTTGCGGTCGAAAGTGGTGGCACCCTCGCTGACACCGCGGTGGTTACCATCATGGTGCCGGCACCGCCACCACCACCGACATCATCGGTCGGCTGCCCCAGCGCCGGCTACACCAGGCTGGTAAACGTCTCGACGCAGTCGCAGCTGACGGCTGCCCTGAATGCCGCACTCCCGGGTGATCAGATCCGCCTGGGCGCCGGCACGTATTCCGGTGGCTTCACGATCGCAGCAAGCCGCGACGGGACGGCGCAGGATCCCATCACGCTCTGCGGCCCGCGTACGGCGATCATCAGTGGCTCACCAACCCACTATGGCAACTACTGGGTCTTTAGCGGGTTCCGCGTAACCAATCTGGGCTACGCCGGATGGTTCTTCCGGGGCGCGGCTTTCAACGTGGTCGACGGAATAGAAATCGACCACAGCCAGCAAGAACTCCTGGTGCTAGCAGATGCGAGCCATGACAACATCGTCCGCAACAGCTCGTTCCACGACAGCGGGCTTGCGGGGAATGCGTATGCGGAGGGCATCTACGTCGGCAATGGCTCAACCAACAGCGACCCAGCCAACAACAACTCGCTGATCAGCAACCATCTCGGGCCGAACATTCGTTCGGAACACATTGACATCAAACAAGGCACGTCGGGGACGATAGTTCAGGGAAATGTCTCAGATGCCGCGGGCTTCGTGTTCCGAAGCGGCATGACGGATGCGATTTACATCACGGGTGGCTCGAATGTGCAGTTCCTCGACAACCAGGTGACGAACATCTCGAGTCCGTCCGCCGAGGGGATGATGAATTGGCAGGGGTCGAACAATCAGTGGCGACGGAACAAGCTCAGCGGCTCGTTCCATAACGGATTCTCGATATCCGGTGGGTCTGGCAATAAAGTGTACTGCGATAACGTTGTCAGCGGCGCGGCGTTCGGAGTCACATGTCAGTAACGTAGACGCTGTGTCACCGTTCAGGTTGAGAGGGCCGGGAAATTTCCCGGCCTTTTCAATTTAGGCGCTTGCGCTGGCGGCTCGGGAACTCATCTTACCAGACATGCATCATCCTTGGATTTTCCTTCTCCTTCCACTCATAGCGGCCCCGGGCTGCCACGATGGAGCGCTGGCGTCAGGTTCCGACCCCGCAGGCGGTCTGCCGAGAGTGGATACTACGGCAATAGTGATCCCTCCAGCACCGACATCGTCAGCTGGCTGTCCCAGCAGCGGTTACCTCCGGTTGGTGAAGGTCGCGAGCGAATCGCAGCTGGCCGCCGCTCTCAGCGCGGCACTCCCAGGGGATCAGATTCGGCTGGCCCCCGGGACGTACTCTGGCGGGTTCACAATTTCTGCCAGCCGGGCTGGGACGGCGCAGAACCCTATCACGATGTGCGGCCCCCGCACGGCCATTATCAGCGGCTCACCCACCCATCACGCGAACTACTGGATCTTCACCGGATTTCGGGTGACCAACCTGGGGTATGCCGGCTGGTTCTTCCGGGGCGCGGCATTCAATCTGGTGGACGGAATAGAGATCGACCACAGCCAGCAGGAACTGTTGGTCTTGGCCGATGCCAGTCACGACAATATCGTCCGCAACAGCTCGTTCCACGACAGTGGCCTGGGTGCTCCTCGGTACGGCGAAGGCATCTATATCGGGAATGGCTCAACCGACAGCGATCCTGCTGATAACAACCAGGTGATCGGCAACTGGTTTGGACCCAACATCCGGGCGGAACACGTCGATGTTAAGCGGGGGACCTCGGGAAACGTGGTGGAAGGCAATATGTCTGATGCAACAGGCCACCAGTACCTCGAAGCAATGACCACGGCGCTCTACATCACCGGAGGGACAAACACCAAGTTTCTCGATAATGTGATCACCAATCTCCACAGCCCCAAGACAGCCGCCTTCCAGAATTGGCAGGGCAGCGAGACTCAGTGGCATGGCAACCGAGTGAGTGGCACCTTTGAATGGGGGTTCAACACAGTGGGTGGAGGTGGCAACGTGGTTGGCTGCGACAACACTGTACGGACTCCCAGCATTGGGTTTGCTACGGTGACTTGCCGCTAGCGTCAGTCCTGGTAACACCCCTGATCCGGCTTCCGATATCCTGGAATAAAAGCGGGAGCAAACTCCAGGGCTCCACGAGATATCGCCTCCATACTCGTTTCGGTCGTGTCACCAGTCGGAATGCCCATTCAAGGTTGGCACGACCGACCCAGCTAGGCGGCAGTGGCAGTTCGCCGGTGACCAACTCCATGAACCCACCCAGGTTGAAGATGACGTTCGCCTCGATGCGTGGAAGATGACCAACAATCCAGTGTTCTTGGCGCGGCATCCCCATCCCGAGACATAGGAGATGAGGCCGGTAGCGGTTGATCCGACTGAGAACCTCCTCGGCTTCAGGATTGCCAGGTCTTGGATCGAAATACCCGTGCGCCGTGGCGATCTGGACGCCAGGGATCTGATCCTCTAGGATCTTGGCTGCCCGTTCAGCGGTGCCTGGCTTGCCGCCCAGGAGAAACGTCCTCCAACCGTGCAGAACCCCGTAGGCGAGCAATGGACGAATCCAGTGGATGGATGTGATGCGGTGCTCGTACCTGAGCGGGAAGCCTAATAATCCGCCGAGGTAGATCATTGGCGTCCCGTCTACGAACACATACTTGGCCTGCTCGTAAAATTGACGCATCTTCAGATCATGATGGTACAGATACACGCTGTGCAGGTTGTGGTTAGCAATGACCGACCGCTCACCCTGGCGAATTGACTCTTCGATGAGGGAGAAGAGAGTTGGAGTGTCGATGGCGTTCACCCTCACGCCCAGAAGTTTGTAGTCCGGGAGCTGAAGTGTCACAGCTTTCCTGAGCCCACAACCTCGGCACTAGTCAGCATTTCTTCGCTCAGATCGTACTCCCCCCTTTGAGCCTCGGGTACTTCGCCCGCCTCTACTCTCCGAATTAGCTCAGGAAGTGCTCCGCGGAATCGGGCGGAACGGATCAGGGGGTGGATGGTCCACATTCCCGGGTCAGCGCCAAGAAAGTCCACCCGGAACAAACCTCTTCGCTGCATTGCCCGAGAAATTACTCGCTCCAGGATATCGTGAGGACGCCGGCGGTTGAGCAAGCTCCGCAGGGTGGGCCGCAATGGCGGCCACTCGGCTCGGAGCGGTGAGAGATCCTGGACGAGCTTCCGCCGGTCGAGAAGGAAATATCGAGTGCTGAGGGTAGGAAAACGGTACGCCGGCGATGGATGAGGCTCATGCACCGGTTCGTCCCGCTGCGAGAGTAGCCGCCGGTCTGCTCTTGGCGGTCCCGGGAGAGGACTGCAGGTCAGCACGTCAGGGTATCGCCCGAGGATTTCTACAGCTTCTTGTATCCACGTTTGGCTACCACCGCCGAACAGCATGTCCGAATCGATGTGGAAGACTAGATCGTTGCTGGGGGCCATCAGTGCGAACAGAAACGCATACACCGGTCGTTGCCGGTGATCTTGCAGCGGGACAGGTCGGCCGCCGTAGAACACCGCTGCGACTTCCGCGAGAGCTGTCGGCGAGTAGTTCACTTGGGCCCAACGAAGATTCGGAAAGGCGGGGATCAGCGTTTCAATGAACTGGCATAGGTTCGTGGGCGGCTCTGGCACCATACCGCTGGCCGACATCGATGGGGGAGGACAGTCGATGGTGCAGAGCACCTCATCCACCTGGCCGGCCCATTGACGAAGCTGGTGAGGCAAGAGATGCGTGGCCTCCTCCAGGTCTCCGGGCGTCAAACCGACTTGCAGCGTCACCGGCACAATGAACATCCTTCCACTAGTGGGCCTTTCCTAGACCGGTCTGGCGATTCTGGAAGTCCGTCCAGAGCCGGCGGAAAGCACGTCGAGGTGCTACCAGGCACATGGACCAGTAGGTCAATAGAGAGAGTCGAGCTACTGGGCCGAATGCACGATCCCTTGCCGTTGCTCGAGCCAATGCAGAGAACGCCCCAATTTGGTTTAGGATGTTGCGATTCAGCTTGGCCAAGGCAAATTGGTTGCGCAAAAAAAAGGAGTTGTGCCGAAGCGTTGCTTCAGTCCCAAAGTGTGAGGCGATCGCTCGCTGCAGGTCCAAAGATCGAGTCAGGCCCTCTTTCGTGAGCATACGCTGCACGTACTGCCCGTTGGGATGCAGTCGGTACTCGGCCAGTGGACTTGGCAATGCATGAACGGGAGCAAGGAGCGTTGCACCATAGGTGAGGTAGGCATCAGCCCCAAAGGAGAATTCCTTCGTCGCCATCGGGATGAGGCGCTCGAAGATGTCTCTCCGGATTACCACCCCAGATGTTGCAGGAGCCACATGACGGCCGGTTCGCCTCGTGAGTTCACGGGAATCGCCATCAGTTAATCTGGCGCGCTTTGGCCTCACGTCACCGGTTCGCTTACCGCTCGGTCCAATCACATATAGAGGGTGAATGATCATCCCGGCGGCTGAATCATTGGTGATAGCCTTTTGGATTTCAGCGAGCTTCTCCGGCAACCAGCGGTCGTCGGAGTCCAGGAGAGAGATGTACCTCCCCTCACACGCTCTGAAGCCGTGCTCGAGTGCAGCGGACTGTCCCCCATTGGGAATGCGGCACAGCAGCGTCCGATTATCTCGATGAGTATGGAACTGCGCCATCCAGGATGCGACCTTCTCCGCCGTGTCGTCGGTGGACCCGTCATCGACCACAACAATCTCGTAGTCCTTGCAGAGTTGGTTGGCGACGCTCTCAAGCGTCTGGAGGATGTAGGCCGAGTGATTGTAAGTTGCGATAAGAACGGAAAATGTCGTGGTCGGCGGCAGATCGCTGGTATCTGGATCAGTGCTCACCGATACTCCAGATAGTGGAGATTGGCTAACGCCGTCAGTTTGCCGAGGTTCGCGTAAGCCTTCCGCAGCCAGTTAAATCTCCGATACTCCCCTAAAGGCCACACGATTATGGCTAGGGCCAGAGCTATGGTAGCCTGGGTTAATGCGCGTAGCGCAAATAGAGTCAGATCGAAATAGCCGACCGGTCCATAGACTCCGGACCGGGTATGACGTGCATAGTCCTGACCACCACGATAGGCCCGCATCAGTATCCATCGACGACTGAGGCGGCTCGCCTCGACCGGCTCAATCACCACGGCCTCGTCGCACCAAACCAGCCGTGCCCCGCGATTGGCGAGTTGATTCAGCATTCGGCCGTCTTCACCTCCCGTCAATCCATATGCAGCATCGAAAGGACCATCTATCTCTCGCAAGCGCTCAGCGCGGAGCAGCGCATTTCCTATCCGGTACTCGTTGCGGGGCACCAGTGTGCCAGTGGGAAAGCGACGGCGCATAAAAAAATTCCCTTGCCGTATCCAATCGGGAACATCTGGTGGCAGTTCCGCTACCACGGGCCCCAACACGCCATCGGCAGCTCCATCTACCGCAGTCTCATACATTCGGCGGAGCCAATCCCTGCCCGGCGCCTCGTCGTCGTCTAAAAAGGCCAACCATTCCCCGCGGGCAAGGCGAACACTCAGGTTTCTCGTGAGAGCGATGTTCTTCTCCGGCTGAATCTCATATCGGATCGGAAACGGGCAGCCAGAAATGCTCAATACAAAGCTGCCTGAGCCGGCAGGATCGTTGTCCACGATCACGACTTCCAAAATTGAAGGAGGAGCCTGCTGTCCTGCCAACCGGCCCACGAGAAGCTCGAGTTGCTTCGGGCGTCGGAAGGTGCAGATGCAAACGCTGATCCCCACAGAATCAGCGCTCACGTTCCCCAGGACCCCGAGAAGCCCATGCTGGGCTCAAAGAGGAAAGCCGACTTCGATGATCGGAGTGAGGCATGACCGGCGATCGGGCCCGGACGTGTTTAATCGCTCCCACGCTGGCGGAGGCAGCCGCGATGTAGGCAACCCAGAAAATATCATTGTGTTTGAGCAGGGTTGTCTCGGTAAGATTGTATAGCAACATGAAGGCAAGCACGACCAAGGGGCCAACTGCCTCCGATGTGCGAGCTACCTTGGCACGTCGGATAGCCCCAGCGAGCGCGACCAGATATCCTGCAACAAATATCGCAAGACCACAAAGCCCCAGCTCAAGCGTGAGATCGAGGTATCCGTTATGGGCGTGCGGAGTGGGCCACCCGAGTATTTCCCAGATCTCCGACGAATCTCCGACCCACCCCAACCAGAATCCGCCGAAGCCATACCCGAACCAGGGATGCCGACCGATCATTGTGATGGCCAAGCCCCAGATTTCCGTGCGCCCCGTGGCGGTTGCGTCCTTTCCAAGCTGCGCCGCAGCGACGTCCGGATGACTTTCGACCCATGACAACCCTGCAACAATTACCAACCCACAGATTATCAACACGGGCACCAGGATCTTATACCGAAGCCGCAGGCCAGCCGAAAATTTGATCAAAACCGTCAATGAAACCAGAACCACCAGACCAGTCCCCGATCGAGACAACAGTACCATGGCTGCCGAAAGCGCTGCCCCGCCCCAAGCGAACCAGCGGCGCCGCTCACGATCCAGCCCAAGGAGCATGAAAGCAGCCGAGCTCAACACCATGGCACGGGCGAGTACGTTCTTGTTCTCATAGACCCCGCGCCACGCCCCACCCTCCAACGCGATGACGCCGGGCATAACGAACCAGTACAGCAGACTGGTAACAGCGCTGATGCCCAATGCCCAAGCAATCAGTTCAAGAATTTCCCGGAAACTATAAGTCGCGACGAGGTACCAGCCAAACGCCGTTGTTGCGAATATTGCGATGCTTCGACGAATAGTGATGTCGGGAACGCTAGACCAGAACGCCGAAATGAAGGCCATCCCAAGCAACACCAGCATCAACTTGTTACCTCGAGCAACCTGAACAAAGCGTCCAAGTCTAAGCATGATGAGCAAGGCGGCTATCAGGTAGATCGGGGCGAAGATGGAGTCAGTAAGGGAGCCTTCCCCGGTGACGGGACCGCCGGTAGGAAGGCTCGGCACTCTCGCGGCTCCCGACATGCTGAACAATGCGAATATTACGAACAGGCGCTCAGCGCCGGCTCCGATCCAGATCAAAAGCGAGTCGATGCTCCTTTTTTCCCGGCCGGGGACAAATTGGCCGGAGACAATTGATCTAGACACGCGGCCGTAGCGCCCACATTAGAGGAGTCCGAACCAGAGCAGGCAATGGAGCCGCTGACTTGGCGAGGCGCCAAAAAAGCCTCCGCGGTCTGACAGTGCCAGGAATCAGATACACCCCGAAGGGGACGGCGACCGCACAGGCTACGGCGATACCGAGGAAGATCATTAAATGTTGCGCCCCTGCTTTCTCCAGGCCCGACCGCACGCCGAGCGCCACTAGGCCTACAAGCACGGCGAGAGACATCCCCGGGAGTTGAGCACTGAGGAACTGTCTCCAGTCCGACCCGCTAACACGCAAACTCAATGAAACCATGATGAAATATTTGAAGAGCATTGCACTGGCTACGCCGACCGCCACTCCGACGATGCCCCATCGCGCCCCGATTAGACTCCCGGCGATTACCCAGATGGTATAAAGGACCTGCCGGCGCATCTCGGCATAGACATGGCCCAACGCCAAGTTGACCGCCCCAGCGGGTAGCAGGACGACACGAAACAGGCCCACCGCGCAGAAGATCTGCAAAGGTACAGTCGCTTCCGCCCAACGTGACCCATAGAGGCCCAGGATGAGGTGAGGAGCAGCCACTGCCATCCCGGCCATCACTGGAGCGATTACCAGGGTGATGAGAGCGACGGACATGAGATAGGCGTTCGCGAACCTGTCTCGATGCGATCGCAACTGGGACAGCGCGGGGAATAGCACACTGAACAGCGTATTCCCGGCATACCCCACCGGTAGTAGCATGAGTGAGTAGGCCCGAGCGTAAATCCCAAGAGCGTGCGTGCCAAGAAGTCTGCCGGTAATCAGGTTGTCTGCGTGAAGAGCTAACTGTGCGAACGTGCCGTTGAGGGCGCCCCCGGTGCCGAACTGCAACACTTGGCGGGTCTCGGGCCCGCTCCAGAGTGGCTTGATAGGATGGCGAACCAGGGCGATGACAAGGAAGTTAGCCAACAGCGATTGCAGGAGTGCGCCTGCGACCAGACTCCAAACACCAAATTGATTGAGGGCAAGAATGATCGCGGCAATCGCATACCCGAATGTGTAACTCCCGAGCTCAATGAACCCAAGCTGTTTGAGGGCGAGGCGTCTTTGCAGCAGCGCGCGCGCAGTCACCCCCACGCCGGAGAATAGGAAGAGCACAGCCTCGGCCCTCAGTACCTGTGGCAGGGCGTGATTCCGCAGCAACGTGCCCAGCCATGGCGCCACAACAAACAGGAGCGTGGTCAGCGACGCTCCAAAAAGGAGGGCCAAGGTGAAGGAGGCGCGAACGTGACGAGTGGTAAGAGGCCGGACCTGCACGACGGCGGCACCCACACTTAAGTCCAGCAAGACGGTCGCGAGACCCACAATCACGGCTGCGAGCGCGGCGAGACCAAAGTCTTCTGGAGGAAGTAGCCGGGCAAGGACGACAGTGGTACCGAATTGTAACGCTCCCTGAGTAATGATCGAAAAAAGGCGCCACTGTCCGGCTCCAGTAGCCTTTTCGGCCAACCCAGTTCCGTCTTCCTGTTCAATTGTTGACGGGTTCGTTGGAGGCCAACTCGAAGGAAGCTCTGCAGAGATGCCCGCATTATCCGGCGGCCCGGCCGAGCCCGTCGGAACTGATGCATTCATCTTATTCTGTTCTGCGTGCATCTAGCGCGACGAGCGTGCGGGAAACAACATCATGAGCCACCCTCGGCCATCGCTCGTGCAAGCCAGTTAAGTGTGGGACCACAGCGCGGCAGTTCGAAGGAAGCACATGCCTCCAGCAGCCGTTGGATTCCAGATCCGATCGACGGGCCTTACACTCGCCTATGCAGCGCCCGTCCCTCTCAGCACGGCCGGTAAGGTTCTGGCTAAAAGACGGATATCGAGCGAAAGCGACCATTCGTCGATGTATTGCAGGTCCAGCTGAATCCATTTATCAAACGGCAAATTGCTCCGTCCGCTCACTTGCCAGGAGCAAGTAATACCCGGGCGCACACTGAAGCGTCGCATCAGAGCCGCCTCTGGGAAACGATGCACATCCCGAGTAGACATCGGTCGTGGGCCGACAAGCGACATCTCGCCCTGGATGACGTTAAACAGCTGTGGTAGCTCGTCGATGGAAGTCCGTCGCAGCCAGCGGCCTACCCAAGTAACACGGGGATCGAGCCGGATCTTGAAAATCGGTCCTCCCGCCTCATTCCGACCCTCCACCGTGGCTTGCATCTGCTCGGCGTCTGCTACCATGCTCCTGAACTTGTACATCTTGAACCGTCGACGATTGTAACCGTATCGCTCCTGGACGAAGAATATGGGCCCGGGGCTCGTGGCCTTGATCGCTGCCGCAGCAATCAACATGACCGGACTCAGTACCAGCAATCCGATAGCGGCGCCAACAAGATCGATTCCTCTTTTGATAATGAGACGGCCATCATCAGCGGCGACTGGCATGTCCACCATGCGCATGGCGTCCGATGCCTCGAATCGTGGGGCTGTTCTTGCGTGCTCGAAAATGTCTGCCAAGTACTTGGCCCGAACCCCGACTCGTTCGCACACCCGGATCACTTCCTGGACCTGCGTGTACTGCGATTTCATCGGGAGGGCAATCAGCACTTCATCTACGGCAGCGTGCATCAATAGTCCCTCTAGCTCCTCTAGCGTACCGAGGAGCCGCTGCTGAACCATCTCGGTGCCGATACCCTGCCCCGAGTCTACGAAACCCAGGACTCGGCGGCCCTCGGTATCTCGGCTCAAGCGCTGGAACAATCGCACTGCACGGGGCCCGCTTCCAATTATCAGAATGTCTCTCACCGGGCCACGGTGGGCAGCTGCAACGGATCGAAGAACCGCGCGAACAGCAATGAGGCCAGCCATGCTGAGCACCCAAAAGCAGACTATCGTGGCTACTTGGAACGCCCCGGTCACGCTGATGGCAGGAAAGATCATTGCAGCGCCACTCATCAACGTGCACAATGAGACGAGCCGAATCGCCTCGCGACTCCTTCGCTTTACCAGATGCCAGGTGTAGAGGCCCGCTAGGCTCGATGCGAGACGCCAGCAGAGCGCGAAACTTCCGACGAGGAGCAGGTTCTTGACGGTGATCCGCAACGCCAGGAATTCATCGAGAGCATACGGTGTGCGTCGCAAGTTCATGGCGAGAAACGAGACCAACAACAGCCCCACAGCAAGTGGGGTGTCAATGACCCGACACATCTGCAGATAGAGCCGCTCGTCGGGAGGCAGCTCGCTATCGTCAGACGTGACGAACTTAGGGCTTGGAGTCGAGCTGGCGTTCTGCCCCAGCAGCGGAGAGACCGACATTACACTACCCGGGAGACTTGGTGGTGTACTGACCATAGTCGTAATAACGGTATGCAGCGTCATACGAAGCATCGCGCTTGAAGTCGATGTCGTTCAACACGACACCGAGAAGGCGAGCCCTCACATGACCTAGCTGCTCCAGCGCGTAACCAAGAGCTGCGGAGTGAGTGACACCGGCCCTTGCAACAATGACCACCCCGTCCGCATTCGAGCCAAGCAGGGCGGCGTCAGTCAGCATATTCACCGGAGGAGAATCGATGATGATCATATCGTACTGCTCACGCAGAGCTTCCAGAAAGAGCTTCACCTCGCGAGAAGCCAACATGGCCGACGGGTTGGGCGGGAGGCTCCCGCTGGTCAAATAGTGGAGAACGCCTCCCTCATCGACTTGTACCGAGTGGCATGCATGCTCGAAGCGAATGGTTCCTCTCACGACATCGGAAAAGCCGGGCTCGCGGGGGACGCCGAATACGCTGTGCACCGTGCCTCTTCGGAGATCAGCATCGATGAGCAACGCTTTCGCCCCCCGGTGGGTCAGCGAGAGGGCCAGGTTTACGACACTGGTAGTTTTCCCCTCACCGGGCTGGGCACTTGTAAACACCACCGATCGAACCGATCCGTCCTGTCGAGAGTAGAGGAGGTTGGTTTGCAGGCTCCCATAGGCTTCAGCGATGGCCGCCCCGATGTTCGTGATTGCCATGCGTTGTACCCGAGTGGAAGCTGGCATGGGCACGAGCGAGGACACCTGCGACGCTGAACCATTGAGCTCCGCGCTCCCGCGACTCTCAGCTTCGGGCATCATCAGAAACGTGTACTGAGGCCGAGACGGTCTCGGCTGTTCGCCTCGGAGTGGAAGTGATGTCTTCGAGGCGGCATCAGTATTAAGGACCTCTTTGCGCTCGCTGATCAGGGCCATTCGTTTTCCGGGTCGCGGAATACGCGGGATCATTCCGAGAACCGGGAGTCCCGTAGCATCCGCCACGTCGGTCCTTGTATGCACCGACTTGTCCAGGTATTCCCGCGAGAAGGCAAGCGCCACCCCTAGCAACAATCCCAGGACCAGCCCTCCCAGCACAATGATTTTCTTGCGCGGAAAAACCGGCTTCAATGGTGGGACAGCCTGATCGATGATCTGAACACTGGGATCCTCGACGGCCTGGGCTATCTCTGCTTCTTTGAGCCGGGTCTGCAGCAGCGCGTGCATCTCCTCCAAGACCTTCGGCTGCCGCTGGAGGCGAGCAAACTCGAGCTCTCGACGAGGAACCGTGCTCAGTTGCCGTCCGAAGCCGCGGATCTCGTTGTCCATGCTCTGGACCTGATTGGTGAGTCCCTGCAGGTAGCTGGTTGCCACAGAGCGAAGCTGTCCCTCAACCTGGCGAACTCGAGCATCGAGCGCCTGTACTTCGGGGTCTGCTGCCGTACGTCGCACCAAGAGCTGTGCCCTGCGGTCTTCCACCTCTGTCAGGTTACGCAGGAGATCACTCGAGGCCTGGCTCCGAACCAGTGATGGAAAAGAAAGCAGTTCGCGATACGGCGACGGCTCGGTTGGCGATCGTGCGGCAGCGCTTTCCACTTGACGCAGCAAGCTAGCCAAGGCTGAGCGCTCGGCTTCCAGAGTGCTTCGCTCGGACTGAGTCTTTATGAGGCGATCTACCTGACCAGTGCCTTCGATGACCGGGTTTACGACCTGTTCCCTTTCCCGGAACTGCCGCAAATCGCGCTCTGAAGTTGCTAGCTGCCGAGACAAGGTATCTAGCTGTGACCGCAAGAACGCGGCGGTGCTCCGAGCGGCAGCTTTTTGCGCATCTTGGCGCCTGGCAGTGTACCTCTCGGCAATGATGTTGGGTACGCGCCAAACCAGCTGCCGGTCGGTATCCTGATAACTCACATTGACAATCTTGGCCTCGCGATTCCGTTGACTTACGGCAACAGCTTGCTGGACCCTGAGAACGGCCACATCCAGAGGATCTACCTGAAACTCAATCCTTCCATAGACCCGAGCTTTGGAGGTCAGCACGAATGTGAGACCTGGAACCTCAACGGCCCGGCCCGGCGAGACGGTCCTTGAAATCTCCGAGGCAGGTGGTCCGCTCAGCGTGAAATTGCCATCACCGCCGCGGGTCAGCGTGTACTTTCCGGTCGCGGTGGTTTCGCCAACCGCCAACCCCGACAGGAGATCTTGCCGGCTCACCCTTTGAGGTTTGACTATTAGGACTTGGAGATTGAGCAGGCGTGTGGCATCCTCGACAAGGGATCGGCTCCGAAGGACCTCGACTTCGGTCGGAACCTCGCCTCCACTTACCATCGTCTTGAAAACCTCTGGCAGATTCGGCTGCTTTTCTTCCAGCCGCAGGGCTGTAACTCCCTCGTAGATGGGCGTGGCTTTCAGGACATAGATGGTGGCAGCCCCAGCGGTGAGCATGCTCATGCCCACAATCAGCAGGAGGTTGCGCCGGACGATCCCCCACATCTGGGCCAAGGGCAGATCCCGAGCTTCAGGCTCGTCGAACCGGTTTCGGCCGGGCACTGGAAGGACAGGATAGTCAGGGATTGGTGCTGGCAGATCGCTCAGAACAGGTTCCTCAACGGACGGCCAAGGCGACAACGAGTGTAGTGGCGGCAGAGAGCGCGGCGGCGAACAGCCCACCGTTCCGGCTGATCCAACTGCGCTGAGGCACATAGAGCTGGTCGCCCGTGCGGATAGGCGTGTCGGCCAGCTTAGTTCCACTATTCAGCTTGATTTGTAGGTCCTTTCCGTTCCGACGAAGCACCACTCTGTCGGGCTTTCCTTCAGATGTAGCTCCCCCTGCAATTGCAACCACGTCGCCCACCGTCACTGTGGGAGCAACAGGATACAGTCCAGGCGATCGAACCGACCCAAGAACCTGAATTCGCCGAAGCGGAATAACCTCGATTGATGGATTTCTGAGATAGCGTCCCAGAGAGTCGCTCACAAACCGTTTTAGGAGTTCCGGGGTCATGTCGGTCACCTTTACTGGCCCAAGTCTCGGTAAAACGGCAACGCCTGATTCATCCACCGGGAACTCGCCAGACCACTCTGGCTCCCGCCAGACGTTCAGTTTGATGATGTCACCCGGCCGAAGAAGACTGAGGGTGCCGGTTGAATCCGATTGCGTCGACTGGATGTTCTCAGACGACTGGGCGCAGGCCGACCCAGGCCATGCCGTTCCGCAGGCCAGGAGAGGCAGTAAGATGAAAAGGATGGCTTTCATGTTAGGAAACGTGGGATCTTTCTACTACTCTGTGGAGGTGGGGATGACCCACAGTTGGGATGTTCCATCCCTGCCACAATATGCGCCGCGTGCCGACGACGGCAAGAGGTGGCAGGTAGGAAGCAGGCGAGCACCCAGCACCGGGGTTCCCTTCCGAATGCTCGGTCGCCCAACGAGATAGATCGTTCCGAAAGAGTCCCGCACGCACAATCATCGTGTGGAGTAGGTCGGATAAGAGTTCAGGTGGTGAATCGGACCGGAGCTTGCAGCGCAAGTTCCGAGCCTTTCGCCCAGAAACCTTCCTAGACCCGACAGTTATCCCAGGGGTGCCCTGCGGGGAAAGGCGGGTAAAGGATCCCGGCTTAGTTGTGCCTCCCCTCGTAGGCGAGCGGGCGCCTCGAAAGAGCAACAGGACGGCGGCTTAGCATTCGGCTTAGGTGATCAGCCTTCCTCTGGAACTCGTTGGGCAGGTACACGGCGGTTCCTCCCAGCCACCTTCGACTTATGGCCTAACGGACAATGCTACGCATGCCACTCCTGCTGCCATACTACCATATGGTGACTGATCATGATGTTCCACACGTCAAGCATCTCTACCATTTCCGCAGTATCAGTGAGTTTGAGGCCGACATCGATTTCATGTTGCGTCACTTCTCTCCCGTTTCCCTGGCGGATGTGATTGCTAACATCAGACGGGAGCTTCCGCTAAGTGGATGGCCGTTGTTCCTGAGCTTCGACGATGGCTTTCGGGAGCTCCATGATGTCGTAGCTCCAATCCTTCGCGCGAAAGGAATGCCAGCGACGTTTTTTCTTACAACAGGCTTTCTGGACAACAAAGATTGTTCCCATAGCCAGAAAAGCAGCCTTTTGATTGAGCACCTCACCGGCGCGACCAGCTTAAAGGTCATTTCGATGGTACACGCGACTCTAGACCAGGCCGGCATCGGTCAAGGCGAGCTCGCCGCACGGCTGCTGGCCGTGAACTACCATCAACGATCGGTGTTGGACAGGATCGCAGTCCTGAGCGGCTATGACTTCACGGCTTACCTCAAAACCGTCCAGCCGTATCTCACCTCCGATCAGGTGAGAGCGCTCCTGCAGGATGGTTTCACGATCGGGGCCCATAGCGTGGATCATCCTCAGTACGACAGCTTGCCTCTAGGAGAGCAGCTCAAGCAAACACGTAGCAGTATCGATGAACTGAAGCACCGATTCAGCCTCGACTATGCGGCCTTTGCCTTCCCTCACTCGGACATCGGTGTGACACGGGCCTTCTTTGATGCAATACGAAGCAACGGTGATCTGGACGCCTCTTTCGGGACCCGCGGATTTATCGCGGATGAGCTGCCTTTTCACCGACAGCGATTCACGATGGAAAGGACTTCACATCCGGCGCGACGTACGATTGCCCGGCAGTGTGCGAGGAGGCTCCTCAGACAGTTCAGCGGTCGCGGTGTGGTCAGAAGACCCCGGGAGATTTCCAATGGCAGCTCCTGAAAGCCAGGAACGGCCCGCCGCGCAGTATGGCACGCTGGCGTGGTTGGAGAGTCGGTACCGGAACAGTGACGAAGATCCGTGGGGTCTGTCCTGGCGTGGCATCGAGCAAGCGCGCTATGAGAGCGCCGTGGAGCTTCTCCGCCGAGACGCGGTCCCACCCGGCGACAACACCAGCAGGATGATCGCACTCGACGTGGGATGTTCGACGGGGCATTTCACCCATCTCCTCGGGGAACTGGATTTCAAGGTGGTGGGGATCGACTTATCGGAGACAGCAATAACCAGAGCGCGCCTCTTATACCCCGATCTCTCCTTTCGCACGGCAGCGGTGACGGACCTGATCCAGCACTCCGAACAGTACGATCTACTTACCTGTCTTGAGGTCCTGTACTATGTAGAGAAAGAGCGACAGGATGGATTTCTCCAGGAGATCCGTGCGGCTCTGAAGCCCGATCGCCGAGCCTTGGTCTCCTCGGTTATTGGTTCTCCACCCTACTTTCAGCCCGACGAGCTGGTTGCACTGCTCTCTCGACACTTCCGTGTCCAGTCTGCCGAAGGCTACGGCTGCGTAATCTGGGCCAAGCTCGAGGGACGATTATTCAGCTTCTGGGATCGCGCGGACAGGGTCCGGCGGATGTTGCGCTCAGAGGTACAGCAGTCCGAGGTGGTCACGATTGGCGCGAGTACTCGCTGGCCAACTCGCCTCGCAGGAAGGGTTCTCTACTTCGCTTCCAGGAGACGTCTGGTAAGAACAGGCGTGGCGGCCATTCTGGGGGCTACCACAGCGATGATCAAGGCGCTCTTGCGGGCTCGCTCTCTGCCAAAGCTATGCAATACCTTCGCCCATTCTTGGTCGCTGCAGCGTACCCATACACATATCATCGTCTACAAAGACAGGACGGATGGACAGCGGACGGCGGCGAAATCCTCCCGGTTGTGAAGACGGATGAAAGAAACTGCATCGTCGGAATGACTCAGTGCGCCCTTGTGCTCATATGACAATTTCCGTATAGTCGGCTAATACTCCCCTAAACATTCAAGAGCGAAAGCGAGCGATGCCTCCCACCTACATCCTAGGCATCTCCGCGTTCTATCACGACAGTGCTGCCTGCCTGTTACGAGATGGTGAGATCGTCGCGGCAGCACAGGAGGAGCGCTTCAGCCGGATCAAGGGCGATCCAGGCTTTCCCACCCAGTCGGTGAACTATTGTCTCCGTGAGGCGGGAGTCGACGTCTCCGCGCTCAACTGCGTTGCCTTCTATGACAAACCCCTGCTCAAGTTCGAACGCATTCTGGAGACCTATTTGGGCGTCGCCCCAAAGGGGTTTACATCATTCCTCAAGGCCGGACCGCTTTGGATTAAAGAGAAGTTGTTCACCGACCGTCAGATTCGTGAGGCCCTGGGGTACGAGGGCGATCTGTTGTATGCCGAGCACCACGAGTCTCATGCCGCCAGCGCCTTCTATCCCTCACCGTTCGCGGACGCCGCGATCCTGACCGTCGACGGGGTGGGAGAATGGGCCACGGCGTCATTCGGCATTGGCCAGGGCAACGACATCCGGCTCATCAAGGAGCTCCACTGGCCCGATTCACTGGGACTTCTGTATTCGGCCTTTACCTACTACACCGGCTTCAAGGTCAACTCGGGAGAGTACAAGGTCATGGGCCTCGCGCCGTATGGCGAGCCAAAGTACGTCGATCTTATCTATCGGGAGTTGGTGGATCTCAAGACCGACGGGTCATTCACCCTCAATCAGCGCTATTTCAACTATCTCGCCGGCCTAACCATGACAAGCGGCGAGTTCGATCAGTTGTTCGGTGGCCCGCCCCGGGTGCCGGAAACACGCCTGAGCCAACGCGACATGGATCTCGCCCGCTCGGTTCAGGTGGTATGTGAAGAGATCATGCTCCGGATGGCCCGCGCACTCCACAAGGAGACTGGCCTGGACGACCTCTGCCTCGCGGGCGGGGTGGCCCTCAACTGCGTCGCCAACGGGCGGGTTCTCCGGGAAGGACCGTTCCGTCGCATCTGGATCCAACCCGCGGCAGGAGACGCCGGCGGAGCGCTGGGAGTGGCCAAGCTCGCATGGCACCGGCACCAGCAGCAGCCCCGCCCAGCCCCAGTCGGCGGCGACGGGATGCGCGGTGCCTACTTGGGACCGGCCTATAGCGACAAGGAAATCGAGGAATTCCTTCGGTCAGTGGGTGCAGTCTACCGTCGTTACGAGCGAGGCGTTTTGCTGCAGCATGTCGCCAGCCTTCTCGCCGACGAAAAGATCATTGGCTGGTTCAATGGCAGGATGGAGTTCGGACCTCGCGCCCTGGGTTCACGGAGCATTCTGGGGGATCCTCGCAGCCCCCGTATGCAGGCGCAAATGAACATCAAGATCAAGTTCCGCGAGGGCTTTCGGCCATTTGCCCCGAGCGTGCTCCGCGAACGGGTCTCCGAGTACTTCGAGCTCGACTGCGACTCCCCATACATGCTGCTCGTCGCGCCGGTAAGAAAAGATCGACAGATCCCGATGACTGACGAGCAGCAGCGGCTCTGGGGAATCGAGCAGCTGAATGTGCCTCGGTCCGACATACCAGCGGTCACGCACATCGACTATTCCGCCAGAATCCAGACCGTCTCGCAGGAGACCAATCCGGATTACTACGATTTGATTCGTGAATTCGAGTGCCTGACAGGATGCGCCGTCGTAGTCAACACATCGTTCAATGTCAGAGGCGAGCCCATTGTCTGCTCGCCGGCTGACGCCTATCGCTGCTTCATGCGGACCCAGATTGATCACCTTGTCTTGGGCCCCTTTGTCCTGGACAAGCCCAGTCAGCCCGAGTGGAAGGAGGATGGAGATTGGCGACGCGAGTTCCAGCTCGACTGAGCGCCCGAGACGGACGCCGATTCGGCTTGCAGGTAGGTATAGCCTTCGTCGTGCTCGGTGCAATATCAGGCTGGCGGGGGCACCCGATCAGCCTAAGGGTGCTATGCGGGATTGGCGCCGCCCTGATTCTCTCGGGGTTATTGATTCCCGCGCGGCTGGGCCCGATCTATCGAGGCTGGATGGGTCTTGCCTTATTGATTTCCCGGGTGACGAGCCCTGTGCTTTCCGGTGTGGTCTATTTCCTGGTCCTCACACCCATTGCTCTCCTGATGCGATTGTTTGGCCACCGGACCCTCAGCGCTCCCCGGGGCGCAAGCGTGTGGCACGACCGAGATCCCGCACAAGGCCTGCGCAGCGACATGACACGGCAGTTCTAGGAGCACTATGCCACGATCCAATCTGGTAACCGAGCTTTGGGCCTTTATGCGGGTCCGCAAGAAATGGTGGTTATTGCCGCTCATTATGGTCATGCTGTTGGTTGGAACCCTGATGGTGCTGGCCCACGGATCGGCGCTGGCCCCGTTCATCTACGCAATCTTTTGAGCTTCCGACGGCACCAGTGAGTTCAGGATGGGCAAAAAATCTGAGTCTCGCGCTGGGGGCAGCGGCCTTCGCCTTGGGGGTGGCCGAGCTCGTGGTGCGCTTTACCGTGCCGGTCCGGAATGTCGGCCCATCCTTCACCACCTATGACTCGGTCTACGGCAAGCGCCTGAAGCCTAGCTTTCACGCTACACGCTACACGCCTGAATTCACCAACAAATTCACTACCAACTCCCTCGGCTTTCGTGGCCCTGAGCCGGTCTCACCGCCGACCCATGGTCTGCTGTTCATGGGTGACTCGTACACCATGGGCTATGGTGTGAGCGACGGGGAGGAGTTTCCTGAGCTCGTCAGGCACGCGCTCCTCCAGACTGGCTCAACGGTTCCTGTGATCAACGCTGGGATGGGGGATAACGGAAACGGTCGCTGGGTAAAGTTTCTACGCCACGAGCTGGGTCGTCTGAAGCCGCGCACAGTCATTCTGCAGATTTCCGAAAACGACTTCGGTGACAACGTAAAGGAAGGTTTGTTCACCCTTGATCACTCAGGTGATCTGACCGAAAGGCCTCTGCCGAGTCCCGGAATATCTCGAACCATCCAGGAAGTGATCGAGCTCGTTCCTGGGCTGGCATATTCCTATCTTGTGGGGCTCTCTCGACAAGCTACCCTGGCCGGGCAGACGACTACTGCGGAGGCGAAGGTTCCTGGATCAGCTAGCGATAATCGACAGGACCCCGCTGACACTCTCACCTACAAACTTGTTGCTCGGGCAGTCGAGATCTGCCAGGCTGCCGGCTCGCCCGTAGTTGCGCTCGAGGTCGGCGTTGAAGGGCCAAGACTCGGTGCGTTGCGCAAGATGTTTCAGGATAGCCGGATCGAGCTGATTGAGGTTCCCACCAAAAGCGTCCGACCCGATCTGTATTATCGAATCGACGGACATTGGAACAGTAAGGGACATCGCTGGGTTGCCGACAAGTTGCTCGGTCAGTTGCGCTCAAGGAGACAGTTGGATACCAGCCCGAATGCTTCCCGTGAGCTCTCCACGTCCGACGGGACGCGATGAATAGCCATCCATCGCCTCCTCCTTCGCATTTACGAACAAATTTGGGTCACCGGTGAAGGATGAGGCCGGTGCGGCGGAGGGCTTATCCACCCTTGCCGCGAAAGCCGCTGCCACTAGCCAACTTTACTGACAGTCATGTCATCCACTACAACACTCATCCAACGGGTCGCGCCGATCCTGGTTGCAACGGTGGTCGGCGTGATTTTGGTCGGCTTCGATCGCTATCCCGCAGCACCTCGGCTTCGCAAGCCACTCCTGACGTTTGCCTGCGCGATTTCGCTGCTCTTTGCTGCCGGTGCGGTGAAGCTCCTGGCAGACAACATTCGAGAACCGCCAGAATGGGACTTTATGGCGTTCTGGATTCCCGCGCGTGCGGCGGCGGAGCGGCGCAACTTCTATGATCCGAGCCAGCTACGCGCGGTTGCCACTCCCGATCGTTACTCCAGCGAGTTCGTCGAGGAGATTGTGGATGTCGGGTTCTGGTACCCCGCACCGACGATGCTTTTTCTCGAGCCTTTCGGCCACATGCCTGTCAAGACGGCGAGCGCGGTCTGGGCAGCCGTGAACATCGCTGCGCTGGTCGCCGCGATCATGGTGCTCTGGCGTTCTTTTCTCTATGCGGAGGGCTTCCCTGGCTTGGTTTTGACCCTCACCCTCGTGGTGAGCCTTCGCGGCATGTTGGGAACCGTAGGACTCGCTCAGACAACCTTCATCCTGCTCTTACTTCTGGCGTTGGTCCGAAAGCACGGAGGTAGTTGGCGGAGTGGGGTGTACCTGACGCTTGCCGGGGTGACAAAGCCACTCGGCGGCTTTTTTTTGTTACTGCCTGTCGTCCGAAAAGAGTGGCGAGTTCTCAGTGCCGCGGCAATAGCCATATTGATCATTACAGTCGCCACCGGATGGCGCTACGGATGGGATGTTGTGGCCGACTACGGCAAGGTGACTCCCCGGATACCAATCCGGGTATACATGGAGCCCAACATCCAGTCGCTTCTCGCCACCATTCTGCGGCTACGAGGTGTGGGTTCCATTGTAGGAAGTCCGCTGAGTGACCCGGTGTACGTAGCCGGCGCCATATTCCTTGTTGGGTTCAGCGCATGGGTGGTGACACGCCTTCCCCCTACCGGCCGCGATGTGGGACTCGCCCTGCTGGTGCCCTGTGGCTTGCTGATCTATCCAATGACCGGATCGAACTACAGCGTCCTACTCATTCTTCCAATACTTCAGCTCTGGCGCGACCGGCGTCACGTCCCCGGTGGTTCGCTGGTAACCATTGTGTTGCTGGCCCTGAGTTACGCAGTGCTGTGGGTCGATCGAGGGCACCTCGCAACTTGGGCCTTCCTCCTGCTCTGGCTGGCAGTCTCAGCTACTGCCCTCGCCCGAAAAAAGACTCTAGAGGCATCTTGACCACAATGCCTGACCTTGAAGATGCTGCTGCCATGCGCCGGGACATCTCAAGCGGGTTGAAGTCCGGCTTCGCCAATTGCTGCCACATCCGCTCAGCCAACGCAGTAGTCCTCTTGCTGTATCGATCCTCGCCCTCTCGCCAGTCGGTCGAACTCAGGAAAAAGGCCAGAGTTATATCGCTGGTGTCTGTGTGCCTGGTCCGAGCCAGGAATGAAATCCGGTAAGGAAATACCTCTAGCTGGCGGGTAGCGAATGAGCCTCCTCTATGGCCCCTCAGAACCATCCAAAGTGGACACTACGCCTGAGGACAGAAGGCCCAACGCCATCGAGACCTTCTCCTTCGTGATCTTCGCCGCAGCGGTGCTGCTAGCCCTTTTCAGAATTTTTCCCCGGGCAGCCGGAGAGCTCCGCTTTCGCTCGGTTTGGCCGATGCTGGATTTCTTCTCCAACCAGTACTATCCGGTTCGAGCGCTGCTCGACGGCAGAAACCCTCACAACGCCGCGGAGTTCCTGGCGCATTATCCGGTCACTCAACCCTATCTGCCGTATTCACCAATCAACCTCTTACTGCACCTGCCTTTCGGACTGCTCACCCCCGCCCTGGCCGGTGCCGCATACTTCGCACTGACCGCCCTCCTCACCGTTCTCCTGGCACGTACGACACTTCGACTGACCGGCCTACACCCCAGCCGCTCGAACACATTTCTCCTTGCCGCGGCTGTCCTGTTGAGCAGACCGGGACATACGAATCTGGTGGTGGGGCAGGTTGCGGTCCTACTCACTCTCGTCGCCTACCTAATCCTGCTGGACAGCAGCCGTTCTCAACTGGTGGGCGCGCTCGGAGTAGCAGTGGTGCTTCTGAAGGTGACGTTTGGCGTACCTCTTGCCCTTCTGCTTTACGCATCAGGACGGAAACGAGCGGTTCTCATCGGTGTGGCAGTGTCGGCAGCTGTGAACCTACCCTTAATCGCGCTCTTCGCTGTGCATGAAGGCGGACTGGGCCGTTTTATCCAGACAGCTTTGCACACCTACGTGAAATACCAGGACCGCCCGGAAGAGAGTTACTGGCGAGTGGATTTATCGAGCACCTTGATCCGCTTTGTGGAGTGGCCGATATCACCTCTGGCGCAGGTGCTCCTGGCTGTCGTGCTGTTGCTGAGCGCCGCAATCGTTCTTCATCGTCTCTCGAAATATTCAACGCTGATCGCTGGAGACATCGCGATAGGGATCATATGCCTCACGACTCTCCTCGTCGGCTATCACATGGCCTATGATCTGGTCCTGGCAACGGCACCTTTTGCAGCCGTCGCATGGCGAGGCGTACCTTCGAACCCGAGTCGCGTCTGGCGCTCGGCATTTTTGCTGCTGTTTACAATTCCAGCAATCAACTGGTTTGCTACTGGTACCATATTGTCGGCCTGGCATCCTCCCCACTACGCCTGGCTGGTAGTCTCGTCGCTGAATGGTCTCTGTGTCGCCACGCTGGCCGGAGGATACTTGTTGCTTGGAGTTCAGTATGTCCGGCGCATGAATGCATCCAGTGCATCTCCATCACTAGCCCCGTCATCACGCTACAATCTGGCTGCAGGGCAGCTCTAAGCCCACCAGTAGGACCATTGCAGTATCGTGGACTCCTCCACCCTGAAGCGAGCACGCGGCCTCCGGGTTTCCATACTCCGGTGACCTTGCTTGCCAGAAGCCACATTTGCGGTGCATAGTAGAGTGTCGCCCCTCCACCCGGAGTCCGGCGCGAGTCTCCTACCCAAGCACGCTTGCAACCTACATGACGCCACCGAATCCGGAGCCTGTTGTTCTTGTCTCCGCGGCTGACGACCAATACGCTCAGCCACTCGCGGTCATGCTGGAATCGGGCCTTTCGAACCTCGCCCCCGGCAGAACAGCCGAGGTCTACGTGATCGACGGAGGCATCGCTCCGGAGCACAAACAACAGCTCGCGACGTGTTGCGGGTCGCACGGGGTGGCCATCCGATGGCTGGAGATCTCACCAAGCTCGCTTTCCGGTCTGCCGCTGTGGGGCAGAATGCCGGTTGCGACGTACTACAAGCTTCTCATCCCCGAGCTTCTCCCTTCGTCCGTGTCCAAGGCCGTCTGGCTGGACTGCGATGTCGTCGTGGCGGCGGACCTCGGCAGGTTGTGGGACACCGAGCTCGGAAGCCGGCACGCCTTGGCAGCACAAGACACTGCCGTGCCTTTGGTGTCTTCCCGTAACGGCGTCGCCTCGCATCGACAGCTGGGAATCGCACGGGAGTCCCCGTACTTCAATGCGGGAGTGATGGTGGTGAATCTCGCGCTCTGGCGCCGAGACGAGGTTGCGAGACAAGCCTTGGACTATCTCCATCGAGAGCGCGAGAGCGTCGTATACTGGGACCAGGAAGGTCTCAACGCAGTACTGGCCGGCAGATGGGGTGTCCTCGATCCCCGCTGGAATCACCATGCCGGTAGCGGTAGCGAGCTGCGAAAAGTCCCCTCCGATTGGCGCCAAGCCTGGATCGTTCACTTTACCGGAAACCTGAAACCATGGCTTTATCCCGGCCGGGACCCCTCTCACTCCCTCTATTTCCGCTACCTGGATTCGACTGCATGGGCCGGGTACCGGCCGAGGCGGAATTTGAAGGGATTGCTCGTGAGTCTCTACGAGGTGTCCGGACTGCGGAGGGTGCTGCGGCCGACGGAAGAGTGGGGCATGCGTCTTCTTCGAGCATGGACCCGCAGATACGTGTCCGAGACCACGAGGTAGTGTATGACGCATGACCAGCCCGGGATATCCGTAGTTCTCATCACGGATCGATGGGAGACGATTCAGCGCGTTGTCGATTGTCTCCAGGCGCAGACGGTGCGGCATCTGGTCGAGCTGGTTGTGGTGGCTCCCAGGAGCCAGCCGGTAAACTCGCACCTGGGAGAGCTCAGCGACTTCGCCGGCGTTCGGCTGGTCGAGGTGGACTCGATACACGAGTTCGCCGCAGCCCGGGCGGCAGGTGTACGCGCGACCACTGCTCCGGTGGTCGTGCTGGGGGAGACCCACAGCTACCCGCACCCAGGCTGGGCCGAGGCTCTCATCGAAGCACACCGTCAGCGTTGGGGAGCGGTCTCGCCCGGTTTCGGCAACGCGAATCCCACCTCGGCCCTCAGCTGGGCCATTTTCCTGCTGGACTATGGCCGCTGGATTGCCGCACTTCCAGCCGGTGAAATTGCGTTGACCCCGATTCACAATGGCGCCTATCGACGCGATCTACTGCTGGCGCTCGGGCCGGAAATGGAGACTGCGCTCTCTCACGGTGATCGGCTGAGCCTGCACCTCCACACGTCTGGCTTCCGATCGTACTTCCAGCCGGCTGCAAGGATCGATCACCTGAATATCTCCCAGCCGCTGGCGTGGCTGGGTGAACGTTTCGTGTTCGGGTTGCAGATTGCGGGACAGCGTGCCGCCCGGTGGCCCTGGCACCGGCGGCTCCTCTATCTCCTCGGCTCACCGCTCATTCCAGTGGTGATCCTGGCCCGGATTGGACCGGGTGTGAATCGGATCCGAAAAGATGTGGCCCTGCCATTGGGGACCATTCCAGCTCTCGTCCTGGGTGCTGTTGTCTCGACTTTGGGTGAGGCCTTAGGGTATGCACGGGGCGCCGGGCTTCGCTCCGAGTTGCAGATGATGGAATACGAGCTGCACAAGGCGCGCTACGCCGATCCTTTAGTCGACCACACGGCAGCATCGGCCGCCAGCCTTCCGGTGTGAACACGGGTCGGACTTACAAGGCCGCAGGCTCAGCCAGAGTCAGGTTCGGACTGATCGGGTGCGGCACGATCGCGTACTGGGCCCACTTGCGATCCCTTCGACAGCTTCGCGGTGCCGAGCTGGTGGCCGCAGCCGACCCCTCCCCTGCGGCGCGGAAACGAGCCGGGCGGTTGACCCGGGTACCGATGTATGAGCATCAGGACGATCTCCTGAAGCGTCAGGATATCGACGCAGTTGTGATCAGCGCTCCAACCCACCTTCACGCAGAGCTTGCGATCGCCGCTGCAAGCGCCTCCAAGCACTTCTACTTGGAGAAGCCGATTGCCACTAACGCTCTCGATGCCTGCAACGTTGTGAATGCCGCCGATCGAGCGGGAGTCAGCGGAGCTGTCGGCTTCAACCGGCGGTTCCATCCGCTTTGCCAGCAGGCTCGGGCGTTGCTCGCGAGCGGGCACATTGGGCGGGTCCGGATGGTGCAGACGGCCTTTTGCGAGCTCACCACTCCCGAGAACATGCCCGATTGGAAGAAACGCAGAGCGACCGGAGGCGGGGTGTTGCTGGATCTGGCCTCACATCACATCGACCTGCTTCGCTGGTTTTTGGAGGACGAAGTCGCGGAGATCGAGGCATCCGTAGGCTCGCAACTGACCGAGCAGGATACCGCGCGAATCGATCTCACGATGCGGCAGGGCGTCGCGGTTCAAAGTTTCTTTTCGTTCCGTGCTGGGCAGGCTGACTTCCTGGAGTTCATTGGCGAGAACGGGACGCTCCGGGTCGACCGGCACTCCCCTGCACTGGCGCTACGACTGAAACGACGCTTCGGCTACGGAGTTCGCACCGGATGGATTCCACCCACGCCTTCTACGGCTGCGTGGCGACTTCGTCGCCTGATCAGCCCTTCTGCAGATCCATCCTACCGGCGGTCTCTCCAGGCGTTCGTAGACCGCCTGCAAGGTCGGACAACGGAAGGCGCCGGCCTGCTGGACGGGGTGCGGAGCCTCGACGCGGTCCTTCAGGCCGAAGCGTCTGCAGCCAGACAGCCGGCAGCGACGTCGCCAGCTCAGCCTCTTAGAGACGTATGCGTGTCCTGCTGATCACCGACTGGATGTCGATGGCAGGTGGAGCCGAATCGTATATCACCTGGATTCGGAGAGGCCTGCGGGCCGCGGGGGACGAAGTCCGGCTACTGACCAGCAGCGCCGGTTCCGGTGCGGACGGATCGGCCGACTATCTGGCCTACGGCACCGAACAATTGGTCCTGCAGTCGGTACTGCAGATCGTCAACCCATTCGCTGTCATTCGGGTGCGATCCGCGGTGCGAGACTTCCGTCCCGACGTCGCATTCGTGAATATGTTCGAGCACCATCTCTCCCCGGCCATACTGACTCAGCTGCGCCAGGTCCCGACCGTTCTCACAGTTACCGACTACAAGTGCATCTGCCCGATCGGCTCCAAGCTGCTGCCTGATGGCCAGCTATGCACCGAGCGGGCAGGAACGGTGTGTTGGCGCTCTGGCTGTACCAGCCTGCCGCACTGGCTGAGGGACAGACCGCGCTATGCCCTTATTCGTTCCGGTGTCCAACACGTCGATCGGGTATTGGCCTGTAGCCGATGGGTACAGCGTGAGCTTGGGAAGCACGGAATCGAGTCAGAACTCCTCTCTCTCCCAGTCCCTGCCCCTGGATCGAATTTCAAGCGAGCGCCCGATCTCAATCCGCTCTTCGTCTATTGCGGGCGGCTGGATGTCGAGAAAGGGCTGATACTGTTGCTCCGCGCGTTTGCTCGCGTCCGCGTCGCCGCACCCACAGCGAGGCTTCGCATCGTGGGCGCCGGTCCGGAGCGCGCGAAGCTCGATGACCTGGTCGCCGCACTGGGGCTGCAGGACTGCGTCACTTTTCGCGGGAGGATCGCACCAGACCAGGTAGAGCAGGAGTTGGTAGACGCATGGGCACTGGTGGCGCCGTCCCTGTGGGCCGAGCCGCTCGGATTGGTGGCGCTCGAGGCCGTGGTCCGGGGAATACCAGTGATCGCGAGCGCGAGCGGTGGGTTCGGTGAGACGATCGAGGACGGTGTAGCAGGCCTGCTCTTCCCCAACGGAGACGAAACAGCTCTCGCTGAGCGGCTAATCGCAGTCGCGTCCAGCCGCGCCTTCCCCGGCCATACACTTCCGGACGACCTCGTCCGAGCCGCACAGGAGTCCTACAGCATCGAGCGCCACATCGTTCGTCTCAGATCCATTCTCGCCGAAGTCGCCCACTCTGCATTGCACTCGCGTAAATCTGACGAGCACAACGGGGCTGTTCTGCAGACGCGCTCGACCTTCGCGGTGAATGACAGCGCAAACAATCGATGAGGTCAGCTTGGGAGCGGGCGCCGGATGAGTCCTCGGAGTGCGGCCAGCTCGGGAGCGCTGAATTCTCCCAGCAGGCCCAGCGCCACTGTGCTCGCGAGGGTGAGGATCGTCAGTTTCAGGATCAGGAGCCAGCCTGGGGCAGGCCACGACGCGGCCGCTGCATAGGAGAGAAGACAGACCAGGCCGCAACGAACTACCGAGGCTGACCCGGGCAGGCCACCGCAGACTCTTTGAACGGCCACCATGCCCGCTACCGCTGAGAGAACCGAGACGGCGCATGTGACCATGGCCGCTGCGACCATGCCGGTTTCCGGTATCAAGACCACATACCCAATGAGAGCGATGATCGGCAGCGGCGCAGTAAGCGCCAGGGTCAGATTCAGGTGCCCTCGAGCGGTGAGAATGGCCGTCGTGATGGAAAGAAACACCAGGGCGACCGCGGCAAAGATCAGCCAGGAAAGGAGCACCCCGGCCTGAGTAAACGGTTCCCCGAACACGAGCCTGACGATCTCCGGGGCGGCCCCCGCGAGCATCCCGCTCAATGGTAGAAGCAGCAGTGCACCACGGGTTCCCTGTTTGGCAAGACGGTCGGCCAAAGCGCTCTCCCCCCCGCGCAGTGCACGGCCAAGGGAGGAGAGAAGTAGCGGCGACACCGAGGCGGTAAAGAGCCCGGGCAAGAGCGCGAGATTCTGCGCCGCCGCATAGAGACCGGCCTGCCCTGGCGTCCGGCTCAGCGCCATCAACGCCACCAGGTCGAGCTTGTCGAAGAGTCGGAGAGCCAGGGCCGAAAGTAACAGCGGTGCTGCGTATCCCCAGAGTCCCTGCAGCCTCGCAGCGGCACGTAGCGAGAAGGTCGGACGAACGAAGTTGCGCGCGACACCAAGCTCGATCAGCGAGGCTCCAATACTCCCCAGAATAGCGCCGTTTATCGACATCCCGAGCTCAACGAAGACGACGACGAGAATGAGCCTGCTTACCCACCGTGCCGCGGCCGTCACTGCGCGCTCCGTGAACCCGCCCAGCCCAACGAGAATGTTCCGATGGGCCTGGGCCAGGCAAAACACCGGGATGTCGAAGGCAAACAGCTGGAGATAACCGGCCAGCAGCGGCGTACCGAGAAACCTGGCCAGCGGAGAGGCGGCCACCCAGAGCAGAACCATGGCCGCGACCGAGGCGAAGAGGTGAACACTCACGATGGTGGACGCGATCGGCCGCCAATCATCAGCGTCCGCCACAAACTTTACCGAGGCCCGCGAGAACAGGGCCGCCAGGCTCCATTCCATCCACGCCACTAGAGCCGCGGCGACGGCGAACAGCCCATAGCCGGCGGGTCCAAGCCGGCGGGCCAAATAGGCGGCGGTGAGAAGGCCCGTCGGTATGAGCAGACTCTCCGCCAGGAAGACTCGGGCACTCCCCATGAAGGTGTGCCGCGTCGAAGATGCAATTTTTGTAGCGGCAACGGGCATGCGAGACCTTACCTCGAGAATGGCCGGGAGGCCAGAGCCCACCGCATCTCCGCGCGCCGAAAGAGTACTTGCCGGGTTCAAAAACGAGGGCGACCTTAGCTTGTGCCATCACCACAATCCCAAGAATCCGTGCAACGACTGACGCCTGGGGCTCGCATCCTCGTCTGCGGGGCGGGCCCAGCGGGTCTGACCGCCGCCTGCCTGCTGGCTGATCGCGGCTATCAAGTATGCGTCCTCGAAGAGGCCTCTCAGGTCGGCGGGCTCGCCCGCACCGTCCGATACAAGGATTACCGCTTCGACATCGGTGGCCATCGCTTCTTCACCAAGATCCCCGAAGTGAAGGCGTTCTGGGATGAGGTGCTGGGCGATGAGCTCCTGGACGTTCCGCGCCTTTCCCGAATCCATTATCGAGGCAAGTACTTCCACTATCCACTGAAGGCGATGGATGCGCTGCTTGGACTGGGAGCCTGGCAAGCGATCCGCATTCTGTGGAGCTACTTGCGGGCGCGGCTTTGGCCTCATCCTGACGAGGAAAATTTCGAGCAATGGGTGACCAACCGCTTCGGGCTTCGTCTGTATGAGATCTTCTTCAAGACCTACACTGAGAAGGTGTGGGGCGTTCCCTGCACTGAAATCCGGGCCGAATGGGCCGCCCAACGTATACAAGGGCTCTCTCTCGCGAGCGCGATCCTCACGGCAACCTCTCTGCAAAAGCGCTCCGCTGAGGTGCGTAGCCTGATCCATGAGTTCAAATACCCCCGCTTAGGCCCGGGTCAGATGTGGGAGTACTGTGCCGCCCGCCTGAACACTGCTGGAGGCGAGCTGCGGCTGGACCACGGGATCACTGCGCTGGAACTCGACGGCGGCCGTGTGGTCTCGGCGAGGGTAGCTACTCGGCAAGGTGAGCAGTCGTTCCAGGCCGAGCACTACGTAACGACCATGCCGCTCAGGTCGCTGGTGCGTGCCCTCGGTTCGGGTGTACCTCAAGCTGTGCAAACCGCCGCCGATGGGCTTGCCTACCGTGATTTCATTCTCGTAGCCCTCATCCTCGATCAGCCCAAACTCTTCCCGGACAATTGGATTTATGTGCACACACCGGGTGTGAGTGTGGGTCGAATCCAGAACTTCGGTAACTGGAGCCCGGCGCTGGTACCGGACTCTGGGAAGAGTTGCCTTGGCATGGAGTACTTCTGCTTCGAGGGGGACGAGCTTTGGACGATGCCGGACCAGGAGCTTATCGCCAAAGCATCACGAGAGCTCGAAGTTCTTGGTCTGGCCAATGGTGCGGTCGTCATGGATGGAACGGTGGTTCGGATGCCGAAGGCGTATCCCATCTATGATGCCGTATACCGGGAAAACGTAGACATCATCCGGAAATACCTGGATGCCATTCCCAACCTGCAGACGATCGGGCGGAACGGCATGCACAAGTACAACAACCAGGATCACTCGATGTATACCGCCATGCTGGCAGTGGAGAACATCGAAGGAGCCACCCACGACTTATGGGCTATCAACACGGATTTCGAGTACCAGGAAGAGCAACGCGTCTCCAACGGTGTCCGGCCGTCCTGTACCGTTGGCGTGCCGCCCACAGCCGCGCGCCCAGGACTGCCGGAGCTATCTGTGATCGTGCCAGTGCACAACGGAGCGGGCTTTCTGAGGACCACCCTCACGGCCCTTCGCGCCAGTAGTCTGGAGCCAGAACGTTGGGAGCTCATTGTCGTGGACGACTCAAGCGGCGACGCCTCAGTCAACACCTCAGCCTCGGCGGCAGATCGTGTTGTTTGCTTGACAGGTGGGCCGAGAGGTCCGGGATTCGCTCGAAATCGCGGTGCAGAAGTCGCCCGGGGCAGGATTCTCGCATTTGTAGACGCGGATGTATCGGTCCACCCGGACGCGCTGCAACGCTTCATCAATGTCTTTGATCAACACCCGGATGTGAGCGCCGTGTTCGGGGCCTACGACCTCGCACCCGACGCTCCGAGTCTCGTCAGTCAGTATCGCAACCTCCTCCACCGCTATGTTCACGAGCGTGACGCGGGGCCTGCTTCGACATTCTGGGCCGGATGCGGTGCGGTGCGGGCAAGAGTGTTCTCTGGTTCCGGTGGTTTTGACGAGAGCCGAGGCCGGGAGGCCCTGGAGGATATCGAGCTTGGCTATCGGTTGTCTGCCGGCGGTCATCGCATTTTGCTCGATCCGGAGATCCAGGGCCGGCATCTGAAGCGCTGGTCGCTTCAGAGCATGATCATCACTGACGTGTGGCGGCGCGGAGTTCCGTGGGTCCGCTTGCTCCTCACTCAGAAGCAAACCCCAACGGCGACACTCAACATCCGCCGCTCTGAACAAGCGTGTACGCTGCTGGTAGCCTCAGCCGTGATTGCGGTGGTAGGGTGGTTGTGGACCGGAGCTGGCAGCTGGCTGGCAGTTGCGGGGCTTTGTTTCTCGGCTACCCTGGTAATAAATGGCCGGCTCTTTGTCTGGTTCGCTCGCCACCGTGGCTGGGCCTTCTCGCTCCGCATCATGCCGCTGCGCCTCCTGTATTACGCGCTGAACGGCATTTCGGTCGGGCTAGGGCTCCTGTCTCTGGCCAGGAAAAGGCCCAGAGTTCCCGTGGGGAAGCTCATCGATCCGTTGACAGCAGGTGGGGACCTTCTAAAGCGCTCACATGAGTCATCTGATATGGAAACCAGTGGTACCGTAGCAGGCACCGAAGGGCCCGGCTCCAGACCCTACTCACTGCGCCTTCACGCCCGGGAGCAGGAGGCTGTACCCGCCACAGAGTGAGGCAGTGGATTTGTTAACGGGACACACCACTCAGTGCGGGCCCCCTGAAGTTCTTAAGTTGATCCCGCTCCCCTGCTCGGACATCTTCCGTCCCCGCCAACTCCGCATACGTCCGACGATTTGACCATGCACTGGACATTACTCATGCGCCTGGGCTCCCTATCCGCCGTTCTCCTGTTCGCGGTTCCGCTCAAGATCTCGGCCCAAACCCCGGAGCCGCGCACGCTCGAGCGCGACATCCTCAAGCAGCTGATCGAGATCAACACCAGCGACTCGGCCCGACACACGAACGTCTCGGCCCAGGCCATGGCCGATCGGCTCACGGCTGCCGGAATTCCCGCCGCTGATATCCAGATCATCGAGAGTACGCCCGGCATCTTCAACCTGGTAGCGCGCTACCGGGGAAAGACCGGATCCTCGGCGAAGCCGATCCTGCTCATGGCCCACATGGACGTGGTCGGCGCCCGGCGGGAGGATTGGTCGTTCGATCCGTTTCAGTTCAAAGAGGCAGATGGCTACTACTACGGCAGAGGCTCGAGCGACAACAAGGCTGGAGCCGCAATGCTGGTGTCTTCCTTCCTCCGCTATAAGAAGGAAGGCTTCGTCCCCTCACGCGACCTCATCATCGTCCTCACCGGTGACGAGGAGACTGGCGGTGACGGAATCCGGACGCTGGTGGGAAGCCATCGAAAGTTGATCGATGCCGAGTTGGCGCTCAACACCGATGCCGGTGGTGGCGAGCTTCGAGACGGGAAGGCGACCGCGTTCTCGGTGCAAACCGCAGAAAAGGTGTTCCTGACCTTCCAGCTCGAGGTGCACAACAAGGGTGGCCACAGCTCGGTCCCCGAGGCCGATAACGCCATCTACCGGCTGAGCAACGGACTGGCTCGCCTGGCCAAGTTCAGCTTCCCGGTCCGCCTGAATGAGACCACCCGAGCGGCTCTGGAACAGGGCGCGGCCAACCAGCCACCCCGGCTCGCCGCCGACATGCGAGCGGTTGCCCAGAAGGCTGACCCGGCCGCGGCTCGGCGCCTTTCTGCGGTCGCGCCGTGGTACAACGCGCAGCTCCGAACCACCTGCGTCGCAACCCGCCTCTTCGCGGGCCACGCCGATAATGCGCTGCCGCAGCTCGCTCGGGCGACGGTGAACTGCCGGCTGTTGCCGGGCCACCCGCCCGATTCGGCGGAGGCAACCCTAGTGAGGGTGCTGGCGGATACCGCGATTCACATTTCGAGAGTGCGTCAGCCCACGTTGAGCCCGACCTCGCCTCTCCGGCCCGACGTAATGAACCCGGTGAAAGAGCTGGTCGGACGCATGTGGCCCGGCTCGGTCATTATCCCGGAGATGTCCACCGGCGCCTCGGACGGACTCTATGTTAGGAACGCCGGAATTCCCGTCTACGGCGTATCTGCCATCTTCGAGCGGATCGACGATATACGAGCCCACGGGCGGGATGAGCGGATCGGCGTCAAGGCATACCACGATGCGGCAGCCTTCTGGTATGAGCTGGTGAAACGCTTGGGTGCGGGAGCGGTGCCATAACCGTGAGATCCAACTGGAGTGTCGCAGCTCTCGTCGCTCTGCTAACGGTTGTCGCTGGTCGGCTTTCTCCAGCGGCAGCGCAGGCACCGGCACGTCGCCCTAACATCGTCGTCTTCGTGGCGGACGATCTGGGCTGGCGTGACACAGGTGTCTACGGCAACCGCTTCATCCGAACCCCCAACATCGACCGGCTGGCACGCTCGGGATTACGGGTAGCATACGCCTTTGGCACGACACCCCAGTGCAGCCCTTCGAGAATCAGCACCCTCACCGGCAAGTACGCTCATGCGACCAGGACCGAGGACCTGCACACTCCGCTCCCCGATGGAGAGCGCATACTCCCCACCATGCTGCAGAAAGGCGGCTACTTCACCGGCAATATGGCCAAGACGCACTTCGGCCCCAACGCCGAGCGGCAGTTCCAGTGGTACTCGCCCGAGACGGCAGAAGCGTTCCCATCTTTTCTGGATTCCGCGGGCACACGGCCGTTCTTTCTCTGGGTAGCATTTCACGATCCGCACCGGCCCTATCATCGCGGCGCCATTCCCAACCCACACTCTGCATCTCGTGTACTCCTGTCGCCCTACCTGGCCGACACCCCGGGTACCCGAGCGGATATCGCTCTGTACTATGACGCGATCTCCCGGATGGACGGTCAGATCGGACGAATGATGGGCGAGCTCGACCGCCGGCAACTCCGGGACAGCACCTTGGTGGTGTTCTTCAGCGACAACGGTCCGCCGTTCCCTCGCGAGAAGGGCACCCTCTACGACGAGGGCACCCGTACGCCGCTAATCTTCGCCGGATCGGGTGTTGCTCAGGCCCCGTCGGTGTACGACCGAGGCATCGTGAGCACGGTGGATCTCGCGCCGACCCTGCTGGAGATCGCGGGCGTGACTCCGCCGCCAGGGATGCAAGGCCGGAGCTTCCGTCCGATGCTGTCGAATGGGGGAGGGTACGAAGGACGTCCCTACGTCTTCAGTGAGCGCAACTGGCATGACTGCGACGAGCACCAGAGGGCAGTGCGCACCCGGCGGTTCAAGCTGATCCGGACCGATGCCTACACCGAGCTGCCGCTGTGCACCGCCGCCGACATCGGCGCCAGTCCCTCGTTCCTGGCTCTCCGCGCACTCGCAAAGGCAGGCCGCCTGAATGCGGCACAACGGCGGCTGTTCGAGGCGCCGCGGGCACGGCTGGAGCTGTATGACCTACAGTCTGATCCGTGGGAGCTACGGAATGTGGCCGATGAGCCGGCCTACGCCAGGACGGTGCGGGAGTTGGCCGGAGTTCTGCAGGAGTGGATGGAGCAGACGGACGACTTCCCGGCGGCGTACCGGGTAAGAGATGACAACACCGACCGAATTACCGGCGTGCCGTTCACCACCAAGATCCCACCACTCCGGAACGCGGAGGTGCCGCCGGCGTCAGAGCGCTGGGGCACCCAGGGGCCCACCTAGTCTCATTCTCGGCTAGGTCGCCGGATCCGAGCGCCTGGAGCGCTCGCGCCGCCGGAAGAGATCGACCCTGCCCTCTCCCTGGCTGTACCCGACGTTCTTGATCTTGTACCAGATCGTGCCGGGGGCGTACGGATCACTCTTCCGCTTCGCGACCACACCTTCGAGGTCCATTTTCTTGATGGCCCCGAACAGCGCCCGTCCATGTTCCTCGAGCGTAAGAATCTTGTAGAGCGGTCCGGTGTCCTCCGGCAGCAGCGCTTCCAGCTGCCGCTTCCGTTCGCTCAGCGGTTCGCGCCGAAGATCCCTCCCGTCCAGCCAGAGCAGATCGAACGCGGCAAAGGCGATGAATCCCTGACCGCGCAGGAGGTCCCGAAAGACCGGCTTGCCTCGCCGGTTCAGGGCAACGACCTCGCCGTCCAGAATGACGTCGCGGTCTTTCAGCACGGCGGAAATCCGCTGGCAGAGGTCGCCAAAGCGATCGAATCTGAAGTCTCGGCGGGAGCGGATCTCGCATCCCATTTTGGACGAGTAGACGAAGCCCCGGAACCCATCGTACTTGGGCTCGAACAGCCACTCGGGGTCGTCGAAGGGATCGGGCCGGGGGACCAGGATGATGGGATCGACCTGGGGAAGTCCGCTGGCGAGGCGGATGTCGCGTGAGCGTGGGGCGTACTTCGTGGGCATGACGGCTCCGGGGACCGCATCAGCGCGGCCAGGAGCCCTCCCCACGAGGAGGGCAGGTTCAGTTGTGCAAACGGTGACTCAGGACATCAGGTCCGGCTTAGACGCCGGATTTCCAAGGTTCCGGCGTTCAGGAAAATAGAGCCTACAAGCGAAGGCGGTAAGCCTGCCCCGAGCCATTGAGGCGAGGGGACGCCAGTCGCCAGTCGCCTCACCGCCCTCGCTCATAGTGAAGGCCGACCACGCCGCTGGGATACGGTGTCGCGGCGATCAATCGAAAAGTGGTGTGCAGGCGGTTCGGCATCACACGCTTGCCGCCTCCCAGCGTCAACGGATAGACCAGCAAATGCAGCTCGTCGACCAGATCGTGCTCGAGCAGGGCGTGAACCAACTGGCTGCTGCCGTCGGTCAGGATGTTCTTCCCGCCCTCAGCCTTGAGGGCACGCACCGACTCGATGACGTTGTCGCGGATGATCGTGGTGTTCCGCCAGATTGGCTTCTTGAGCGTCTTCGACACCACGTACTTCTTGGGCGCATTCATCGCATCGCCGAACGGGTTCCCCGGCGCCATCGGCTCGAATGCCTCGGCGTGGGTGACGTAGGTGCGGCGGCCGAGCAGCAAGGCATCGCAGTGCTGCATCATCGTGAGGAAGGTCTTCCCGATGTCGTCGTGCCAGTACGGTATGGTCCAGCTACCGTTCTCGAACCCACCGTCGCGATCCTCGTCCTTGCCACCCGGCGCCTGCATCACTCCGTCCAAGGACATGAATTCGGAAACTACGAGCTTTCGCATACGATATCCTGGGAGCTAGGAGCTAGAAGGCTAGAGGCTAGAGGCTAAGGGTTAGGGGCTAGAATATGAGCACCTCATCCTGAGGAGCGAAGCGACGAAGAATCTTCTCGGAGTTCACGTCATCCTAAATAGATCCTTCGCTGCGCTCAGGATGAGGTCCTCAACGGCTCCCAGCTCCCAGCTCCTGGCTCCCAGCTATGTACGCCTCGACATTCTTCGCCAGCACATCGAGCGGCACGTTGCCGCCGAGCACCACGGCATCGTCGAACGCCTTCAGGTCGTACTTCGGTCCCAACGCCTCGATCGCTTTCTCTCGCTGCCGGTTGATCTCGCTGTGGCCCACCTTGTAGCCGCACGCCTGTCCCGGCCAGGAGCAGTACCGGTCCACCTCACTGGCGACCTCGAGCGGGTTCGATCCGTTCACGTCGACGAAGAAGCGAACGCCTTGTTCGCGGGTCCAGCGCTTCGCGTGGATGCCGGTGTCGACCACCAGCCGGCAGGCTCGGAACGCGAGTGACTGGAGATATCCCAGCCGCCCGACGGGATCCTTATCATACGCGCCCAGCTCGTCGGCGAGCTGTTCGGCGTAGAGGGCCCACCCTTCCGAGTAGGCGTTGAAGGCGAGCAGCTGGCGGATGAGCGGCATCTGGTGGGTGTACTCCCCCTGCCAGATGTGGCCCGGGATCGCCTCGTGGAACGTGAGGTCGGCCAGACTGTACTTGCTGTGGAGATCGGTGGTCCTGAGGTTGATCCAGAAACGGCCCGGGATCTTGCCGTCGATCGAGCCGGCGCCGCCGTACGCTCCTGGAGCACCCGGCTCTTCCTCGGGCGGGAGCCGCTTCACCTCCATGTTCGGCTTAACGAGATGATTAAAGGCGCGCGGCATCTGAGCCCGAATCCAGTCGAGGCGATCGTTGATGAACGCCATGATCTCGGCCCGCCCCTTGTCGCCCTCGGAGAAGTTGTAGCGAGGATCCTGGGCCAGCGCTCTCATCCGGGCGCCCACGGTGCCGTTGGAGTAGCCGATCTGCTTGAGGAGCGGATCCATCCGGGCATGCAGATCCTCCAGCTCGCGTTGACCCATCTCATGGACTTCTTCCGGCGACATGGTCGTCGTGGTCGAGGCCTTGAGGGCCCACCGGTAGAACTCGTCGCCGTGAGGACGGGCCGAGATGCCGGGATCGTCCTTCGCAACGGCACGCTGAGCCTTGAGCTCCTCCAGCTGCCGGTCGAGCGCCGGCGCTATCTCCTGCACTGCGATTGTCCGCGCCCGCTCGGCCCAGTTACCAGGAATATTTTTCGTCCGCCGCTCGATCGACTCCACCAGGGTCCCACCCTCTCGCGCGCTGCGAGCCGAGAGCGCATCTGGCCCAGCGCCTTGTCGATGAGGAACGCGGGCGGGACCAGGCCCTGTGCCCGGGCCGCCTGCATGCGACCCAGCTCTCCCTCGAGCTGCTTGGCGTACGACTGCAGCCGGGCGAGATACGCCTCGGCGTCGGCGGCGTTTTCGATCGCGGTGATCGCTGTCGAGGAAGCGGGGGACGTCGAGATAGGCACCCACGTTCTGAATCACAACATACGGGGTGTTGCGCCAGCCGCCGACGGTGATGTCGCCATAGGGGAGCGCGAAGCCTTCGAGCGCCGTGGCGTAGGCGCTTCGAACGACCTCGACGCTGGTGCGGGCCGCAGGCGAGAGGCCGCTGGTGGAGAATGCTTTGACGCGCTCGAGGCCGGCCCGGATCTGCTGCGCCAGCCGCTGCTGCCCTTCGGCCGATCGATCGGCCAGCTGAGACCGAAGCGCCGCTCTCGACTCGGTGTCGATCCCCAGCGAAGTGGCGCTTTCGGGAATGAGTTGCAGAAGATCGTCGGCCAAACGGTCGAGCAGCGCGCCGGCATCGGTATCGTTGGTTCCAGAACGCTTCACGGTCCGATCTCCCCCGCACGCGGCGATCAGGGGCAGTACAACGGTGGATGCCAGTGCGGCGACCGCGTCGCGGCGGCTAACCATCGCTGCTCCTCCGGCGCACGATGATAGTGGAGAGCATGGTCGCAATCAGGGTACGCTGCGAGCCGGTGGTGAAGACGTCGGCCTGGCAGACGGTCAGGGTTCGTCCCGGGCGCACCACGCGGCCGCAGGCGACGAAGCCCTCACCACGGGCGGGCGCCAGCAGATTGATCTTGAACTCCACGGCGAGCACATCGGTATCGGGAGGAGCCAGGGTGAAGGCGGCATAGCCGTTGGCCGAATCGGCAACACTGGCTATGGCGCCGGCGTGCATGAAGCCGTTCTGTTGGCAGAATCGGGTGTCGAAGGGAAACGCCAGGTGCACTTCGCCGGGAGCGATGAAGACGAGCTCGGCCCCGAGCGTGGCCATATGGCTCTGGCGGCTGAAGCTCTCGCGCACCCGCGCTTCGTAGGCGGGATCCCTGGGTATCACCGGCTGCTCGGTGAGATGCACTGCGGGTCAAGCCTCTGCAACGGCCGCAATGGACACCTTGAGCCCGGGAATCTTCGCGGGCAGCTTGGCGCCCTGACGCGCCGGTGGATTGGCTGGAAACCATCGGAGCCACTCCTCGTTCATTCCGCCGAAGTCATCCTCGTCCGCCAGGACGACTGTGACACTCACGACCTTGTCGAGGGAGCTGCCGGCTTCTTCGAGAATGGCAGCGATGTTCGTCAGACACTGACGAGTCTGCTCCTGAATAGTTGCGCCCTTGATCTGCCCACTGGCGGGATCGTGTGGAGCCGTGCCGGAGACGAATACGAGTCCGGCGGCCTTTACCGCCTGGCTGTACGTGGCAGGATGCTGGGCAGCCTTGGCTGTGAACACGATCTGACGAGGCATCTTGTCTCCCTGAGTAGTAGCAGGCATCACATCGGCACAAAGCTACACGCCAGGTGGCGTTCGATGCCGACGCTGCAGGGCATAGAGCCACAGGACGGTCAGCAAACCCGGCGGACCAACCAGCAGCAACAGAGCTTCGAGCCGCAACACCGTGGGATTGCCCATCACACTCACGATGACGTCGGTGTGCTGCTCGGCCACGGGCTGGAGGTCGGACACAGTCTGGGTCGCGACTGGCTCCCGATTTCTCCATTGGCTCCCAAGGTAGAGCGCAACGATCGAAGCAAGCAGTGCGAACCAGACCAACCACAGAGCCAGCACCCGCCGGCCGGACCAAGCGGCTAGGCGACGCATCGGCGGCATCCAACCCGGGGAGTCGGGCCGACGTTCTGAAGGGCGGCCAAGCGGCCGTTGGTGGAGGCCAAATTCCTCGCCTCAGCTACACTCGTCGTAGCCATCGAATCCCTCTGGCGGGACGATGACCCAACCGGCCCGGCCACGGCGGTCGGTGACGTGGACCCACCATTCGGCGATGGGTTCCGAGATCAGCTGCCCGGGCACGATCCCGGCAGCGGTCGGTTCCCTCCAGATCTCCCCACCGGTCCCGACCAGCCCATGATACCAGTACTCCCATCCTCCTTCCCCGGCGTCCGACAGGATGTACACGGTGTCGCCGATTGCGGGCACCGGAAGTTTGTGTTCTCCGAACGTGGCCCAGCCTCGTTCCATCCTACCCACGATCTTCACGCGACCCACACGCACGACGCGGACGCTGCCGTCGGTCGCGCGAACAGAATCGCCCGGACGCAAGTTAAAGACACTTTCGTCTGCCCTTCCCTTAGTAGCGTAGACCGGGGTGACGGCCCTCGCTCGCCACTCTCCGAATTGGCAGCATTCGATCAGGCAGCTGGCCTGGCTCCTGTACGGCTCCGCCGGCGAGGTTGGATGCCGTGACGACCGCGTGTCGCGCGCCAACTCGTCCGGCGTGGGTGGGAAGCCCTCATATGCGCTGGGCTTCGGCATCCCCTTGTTGACGGATATCCCCAGCTCGGTATAGGACGGGACCGGACAATCATGGAAACGAGCTGGACTGAAGAGGTAGTCACTGAAGATCTCCTCCTCCATGATGTCCCGGTATGGTCCGGGCGAGAAGACGGGGCGGGTGCTGTCCGTCGTGCCGTCCGCAGCAACATAGAACCGGACGTAGGTTCCGCCGGGCCACTTGTCCGCATAAGGACCTGACGGGAACCGAATCGATATTGGCTTGGCGGGGGTAAGCGCACCGCTGATCAAATCGTCGGGCAGGCGCGGAGCGACGCCTTTGCACTCGGTGGCAACTCGCCAGTCGAGCCCGAGCTTGTAGGAGACGCCGCGGGTCGAGTCCTGTGCCGGGATAACTGCGACCATGCTGTGTTCCTTTGACGCGAGGATCTTGACCACTGGCGTGGCATCGCGACAGGGGATCTGAACATTGACACAGTTGGAGAGCCGCATCTTCGTGATCACGACAGGGAGGCTATCGCCATTCTCGACCCAGATGACGTCACCGCGATCTGGAGTATTGCCGATCCATGTCGCCCACGACTTTACCGGAGGGGCCGTGGTGTGCTGTGCCTGAACCAGATTCAGAGCGCCATGGAGAGTGCCTAAGACGACTGAACTGAAACTCAGTCGACGAGCTAACGACGAATCCATGCCATCACCCCGCTTGAAAGAGCACGTAGCCCAAGCCCCGTGCAGATAAGTAGAGCCCGAGACCGAATACAGTGTGGGTCGCGAGACTCTTGAACCTGGCCTGCGCCGGGTTGGGGGTTCTCGAGGCGGCGATGCCGAGACCGATGGACGGCTGCATCAGGAAGAAAGGAAAGACCACAGTCGCGATGCCGTAGAGCAGCGCAGGCAACAGGGTCGGCCGGGCGAGCCAATCGCCGGAGGTCGCGATGACCAACACGAGCGCGAACACCACCCCGATGCTGTAGTGGGCCATCCAGCCGACGGTGCACTCATGAGGTTTCGCGGGAGCCGCGGCGATGCTCGCATGGCGAAGCGTGCCGGCCGGCATGTGGCTGACCCAGCGGCCCAGCAAACAGTAGTTGAGCGATGGAACGCCGAAGGCACGCTTCAGGACGAGATTCCAGAGATCCATCACCAGAGTCGCGCCGATTCCCACGGCGACCGCGCCAGCGATGTGACTCGGTTCAATGCTCATCGTCCACGCGATATGAGAAGTATCGTCTGACGCTTCGAGTCAAGCATGAGAACTACTCGAGTGACCGAACCATGACACGGTCGGTCTGCACATCGGTGCCGAGCACGAAGTGCTGCGACCCGACATCGATGAAGCCGCACTTGCGATAGAACGACTTCGCCCGCTCATTGCGCTCCCACACACCCAGCCACAGTGTCTGAGCCCCGCGGACCCCCGCCTCGGTCAATACCATCTTCATCAGCGCGTGTGCAACACCCTGCCCCTGCCATGGAGCCGCGACATAGAAACGCAATAGCTCGAGTGGCATGGTTCTGGGGACGCAGTCCGGGCCAGCATTCGGGCGCAGCTGGGCATAGCCCGCCAGTTGCCCGTCTACTTCGGCCAGCAGCGTCGTCATCTCCGGGTCGGCCAGCTCGGCCTCTTGCTGAAGGGCGCCATACGCGGTGCTGACATGGAGGGCCATGTCTTCGGGGCGATTCTCCTCGGCGAATGTCTCGCTGAAGGTACGCGCCGCGAAATCGGCGAGCAGTCGGGCGTCGGCCGGCGTACCGCGCCGAATGGTAGTGTCTCTTGCGGCTTCGGTGCTCACGACTTCCCCGGAAGTGTGGCCCGAATCTCGGCGGGGCTGACCGTGAGTGGAGCTCTGTGAGTTGGCATGCGCAGAAGTAAATGGGTGATGGACCTGCGCGCCAGAATCCATCTACATATTTCCGGCTCTGGTTCGCAACGAAGAAGAGTGACAAGCCGTGTCGTAACAACGACGAGGAGCGGTGAGCGGTAAGGCTGTAGGGCGGTAAGGCGGTAGGGCGGTAAGGCCTGCCCGAGCCATTGAGGCAGGGGTCGGACGGGCGGACGGGCGGGCGGGCGGACGGGCGGACGGGCGGACGGGCGGACGGGCGGACGAGAAGCTAACATCCCCACCTCATTCTGAGTGAAGCGAAGAATCTCTCCGAGTCTCCTGGCCGAAAGTTGAGGATCTATGCGCGCCGCACTGCTTTGCTGTCTGGTCGCCGTTGGCTGCCGGGCAGGAAACAAGGAACAGTCATCCACGCCTTCGACATCTGCGCCAACC
Source organism: uncultured Gemmatimonadales bacterium (assembly GCA_963751925.1). Taxonomy (GTDB): domain Bacteria; phylum Gemmatimonadota; class Gemmatimonadetes; order Gemmatimonadales; family GWC2-71-9; genus CAVVWJ01. The sequence continues at coordinate 780,024 of CAVVWJ010000002.1, forward strand.
GACGTGGAACGGGTAGTCCAGCGAGGGCTCAACGCATGGAACAACCATGATGTGGAAGGCGCGCTGAGCGTCTTTTCCCCCGACGTGAAGATGTACCGGTTTCCCGACAAGTTGGTCCCCAATTCACTCGATAGCCTGCGGGCACGCTGGCGCCACCGGTTCGCGATAGATCCCAAGGTGCATGTGACCGTCTCACCACGCATCGTTCATAACAAATTCGTCATCGACCATGAGACCGCCAGCGGGCTGGCGAATGGCAAGACCCGCACTGCCGACTGGATCTACGAGGTTGACGGAGGTCGGATCGTGCGGGCGTGGGTATTTCCGGAGTAAGTTGGCTCGCCAGATTTGGTTTCGGCCGCCTCGCTTCGCTCAGGGTGACACCCCGGGCCCTGCCGGTCCAGAGTCAGTCAAAGAAAACGCCTCCATATCTGGAGGCGTTTCCGTTCACCAACGACCTGGACTACGCTGAGGCCGACTCAGCGGTCATGTCCGTAACCATGGTGTCCGTGGTTCTCATAATCGTCATGGTCGTGATCGCGGAAGTCCTGGTGATACCGCTGCCACTGATCCTCGGCGACGAAGTAGCGGCCGGCACGCGCGTACACGACGACCCGGCGGAGCCCCGCACGGGCGAACGGCCGCTGATAGAAACGGCCACCACCGTAGTACACCGTGATCGCACGATACCCGTGCCGCTTCCACCAGGCGCCCCTGCCCCGGATCCGCTCGACCACGATCACTTCCCGATCATACCCGATGACTCTGCGCGAGCGGTCCTCGGCCCTTTGACCGCTCTGAATGACCACGGCCGCATCCACCGTCGTCTGAGCTGCGAGCGGCGCTGCCATCAGGCCCAGCGCCAAGCTGGAGATCCAACCTACCGCGTTGCTGCGCTTCATAAGGGCCTCGAAAGTTGGGGAAGCGCGGGGCCATTATGCGAGCAGTGTGCCAGTGCTTAAGTCGTTGCTGGGCAAGGGTGCAAGAGTTGGCGTAGGACGGATGGGGGGACGGAGGGACGGGCGGGCGGTCAGGCGGTCAGACAGGGAGAGACGGAGCGCTACGGGTCGCTCAAGTTCGGGAGCGAGGCGTACTACCTGCAGGAGGGCACCGGACGACGGTACGAGCAGGCGATCGGGATCGGAAGCTCTCGGCCGAGCTGGCGGTCACCTCGAGCGGTCAGGCGCTCTGCGGGGGCTCTGCATCGAATAAACCGGTGGTTCAATTCTAAAGATTCACCACAGAGGGCTCCGAGAACACAGCGGGTACGTCTTGCATTGAATGGTCCTAGTTCTTCCCCTCCATCGAGGTGTTGTTTTTGTGGTCTTCACGACCAGTCCCGATATCGGAAATCGCAGACCCAAAAAACGTCATTACCGATGCTAGAAGCGCGAGAACGAGGATTTTGCTGGTTTACGTAACCTCTGTGTGCTCCAAGCCCTCTGTGGTTGATATCTCGAGTGCCCTGATCGTCACGCACCTTGCCATCCTTCTTCCGCGTCCGGCTCGTTCCTGTCGGCGCGGCGGCTGGTGAGCGTCGACCCGGTGCTGGCGGCGATCACCAGCGCGACCGCGAGCCACTGCGGTAGTGTGAGCACCTCGTGCAGGAAGATCAGACCGGCGAAGGCGGCGAGGGCCGGCTCCACGCTCATCAGGATGCCAAAGGTGCGGGCGGGGATCGCCTTGAGGGCGATCATCTCCAGCGTATATGGAATAGCGCTGGAAAGGAGCGCCACACCGATTCCGGCGCCGAAGCGTCCCGCAGTAAGGTGGGCGAACCCGCCCACCGCCGCCGCGATGGGGACGGCGGTAATAGCTGCCACCATCATCCCCACCGCTACCGCAGCACCACCATGAAGGATGCGCGACAACCGCCCGCCCAACAGGATGTACGCCGCCCAGCAGGCGCCCGCTGCCCCGGCCAGCAGGACGCCCACGGGATCGACATCTCCGGCACCACTCCACGGTGTGATCAACGCGATTCCCGCACCGGCCAACACCACCCAGAGCAGATCGACTGCCCGGCGCGAGCCGAACACGGCCACAGCCAGCGGGCCGCTGAACTCCACTGTCACCGCCAGCCCCAGCGGAATGCGCGAGAGCGAGAAGTAGAACAGCATGTTCATCACCCCCAGCACCACGCCGTAGGGGATGACCGCGCGCCACTGCGCCGGACTCAGGCGGTTCAGCCGCGGACGGAACGCCGCCAGCAGGATTACCGCCGAGAGGCCGATGCGGAGCCCTACCGTGCCCGCGGGGCCCAGCGCCGGGAACAGGCCTTTGGCCAGCGCCGCGCCTCCCTGCACGCTGATCATCGCGAGGACCACAGCCGGGAGCGGCGGGATGGCGGGCTTGGTCACATTGGGTAGCGTCAGGGCAGCACCAGGCGAACTCCCAGGTTGATCATGCTTCCGTTCACGGGGCGCAATGTAGTGGTGGGACGACCAGGCGGTCAGGCGGGGGGACGGACGGTCGGTCGGGGCATCCCGAGCACTCGCGCGTCATCCTGAGCACTCAGGTGTCATCCTGAGCGTAGCGAAGGATCGTTTAATGAGACGTCAGCTCGAGATCTCGACTTGACGTTAGCCCCACCCGATCCCTCGCATTCGCTCGGGATGACGCGCTAGTCGGCAACGGCGGAGGTACTGTGGACGGTAAGATCAGCGCAGCACAAAACGTAGCCCGAGATTAATCATGCTCCCCTCCAACGGTGCCCACGCATCCACCGTCCAGCGCCCTCCCGGGCCCGGCTCAGGCCGAATCGGCGGCTCGTAATCGCTGAGGCGAACGTCCAGTAAATTCTCGGCATTCACAAACACCGTGGCCCTATTTCCCAACCGCTTCATCGCCAGGAAGCCGAGCACGAAGTAGGGGCGGCTCACCGTCCGGTAGGGATCCTCCGCCAGCGATTGTCGCCCGATATAGCTGACCTCCAGCGCAACCTGACCGGTCTCCTGGTTCTCTATAATGCCGTCGAAGGTGACAACGTGTCTCGGCGTCAGCGGCACCGACCGGCGTGATGCCGGCCGGGTATCAGGATCGGCCTCGGTCGCCTCGGTGTACGTGTAGGTCGCAGTCAGCAGGAATGGGTCTCGGGTCCACCGGGCGAACAACTCGGTGCCCCAGGTGCGTGTCGGCGTGGTGGCGTTGATCACCTGAAGACTCGGTGCACCGACGGGCCTCACCGGAATCTGTCCCATCTGGAGCGCATGATCGATCTCCGATCCGAACACCGTGGCGTCGAGCTCGAATCCGCCATACCGCCCAGTGAGCGCCAACGACGCGCTCCGGGCCCGCTCAGGCGCCAGCTCTCCCAGCTGTGCCACCGGACTGAGTCCGGTGACAGCGGTCTCCTCCAAACGAGCTGTGGGGGCTGCGAAGCCGGTGCCCCCGCTGAGCCTTGCCGACCAGTGCGGGCCCACCCGCACCAACGCTGAAAGGCGTGGGCTCAGGATAGTGCCGACCAGATTGGAGTAGTCGAGGCGGACGCTGGTGGAGGTGCGAAGCCAAGGAGTGAATGGCCGGTCGTATTGCACGAACGCGCCCGGTGTCGCCGTGGTGCGATCGAAGCGTGAAACATCGAAGGCCCGGAATCCCTCGGCGTCGAGCGCCGCACCGAGCACCCAGCTGGCGCTTCTCCAGGTCGGGCTCGGATCGCTCCGCACCAGCGCCACCTCGGCGAACCCGGTGCGCACCCGGCTACGCTCGGTAACACCGCCTATCACATGTCGCTGAAAATCGTGGAGCCCGGCTCCCCGAAGGCTCAGCGTCCAGCCTGGCGTGAGGACGTGCTGTCCGTTCACGCCGAGATCCAAGTGCCGGCTGTCGATGGCTTCGGCAAACGGCACTCCGGTTGGAGTCACGCCGCCGTCCACCGTACCACCTTCGCGGTTCTCCAGCGTGGTGCCCGCGGTGAGCAGGAGGCTCGAGCCACTGCGATCGGACCAGAAGAGACGCGGCCGGAGCGCGAGCCGGCGATACCCGGGCAAGTTGGTCCAGCCGTCGTTGTCGAGATCGCGGCGACGCTGGCGGTGGCCACCGGCGAGCAGACTGTAGGCCCAACGGGAATCGTCGCGCGCGCCCGGCAACGGACCGGCATTGAACCCGACTAGATCCGAGGCATCACGATAGGTCTGTGCCAGCAGGATCTCATGGCGCCGGGTGGGCTCGCGCGAGAACAGGTTGATCACGCCGCCGAGGGCCTGTCCGCCGTAGAGCGCCGAGGCGGCGCCGCGAATGATCTCCACTCGTCCGAGATCGAGCGGAGGAATCTGGACCAGGCTCAGGTCGCCGGGCTCGGTGCCATAGATCGGGAGGCCGTCGGCAAGGATCTGGGTGTAGCGACCCCGGAGTCCCTGGATCCGGACTGCGACACCGCCAAGCGAAGGGGCGGTGCTCTGCACCTGCAGCAGCGCATTGGGTTCGCGGAAAATGGCGACCGCGGAGCCCGGCGAGCTCTGCACTTTCTCGGAGACGTCCTCCGGGGCGACGACGTCCACCTTGAGCGGGCTGTCCTCGAGATGGCCGGCGATACGGGTCGAGAGAACGGTGAGGGAATCGATCCGATAGGGCACCGGCTGCAGTGTGACGGTCACGCTGACTTCTCGATTGGCCACTACTTGCACGTCGATCGTCGCTGGATGGAAGCCGATACGGGCGACGCTGAGGCGGTGGGGGCCAACTGGAACGGAGAGCCGCGCCAGGCCTCGGGCGTCGGTCAGCTCCTGCTGTGACTCGATTCGGACTTCCGCCTGGGCGAGCCGGGTGCCGGACTCGCTCTGAACGGTGGCCACCACGTCCCCGGTTGAGGGCTGAGCTTGCGCAGGGAGAAGTGCGGGCGCGCACGAGATGGCGAGCAGCAGGAGGGCGGGAGTTCGCATCCCTCAAGCTACCCCGGTCGATACGGCGGCTCGATGAACTTGGTCTATGGCCGCATCGATGCGGCGTTGGATTATGCTCCGGGCGCTTTCACCACGAAGGCACGAAGGACAGGAAGGTGAGCTGGAATCACGAAGGCATTTTTGGTCAACAGCACCACCCTGGCATCGCCTCGGCTCAGGCAACTGGCGACATCCGTTGGTCAGGGCGGCAGTCAGATTGGCTGAGTCGTTGGCGTGGTTGTAGCCTCGGGTACGCAGTGACGTGGCGCCAGGTGTACCAAAGGGCGTATCGAGACCAGGATTGGTGGCAGATGGAGGCAGCAACTACGACGAGACTACGAGGATTCCCTTCCGTGGGCCTGCTATTGCTCTGATAAGACGTGAGCTGAGGGTTGGCCTTCGCGCTCTCATGCTCAAGTCGATGGAGTCTCCCGCCTTAAGGAATCTCAATGAACAATCGTGCCACGTTCTGTCTCGGGCTCATCACGGTTCTTACCGCAGCATGCAACGGCGACACGCCAACCAATCCTTCTGATCCTGGTGCCCCTGTAGTGCAATCCACCAGCCCACTCAACGCATCGGCCGGGGCTCCGAGAAATGTGTCCGTTACTGCCACGTTCAGTGTAGCAATGAATCCGACCACCCTCAACGCCACGACGTTCGTGCTGATGAGCGGCACGACTGCAATCGCAGGAATCGTTACCTATAGCGGCAGCACTGCCACGCTCAAGCCGACCAGCACTCTCGCTTCGAACACCACATTTACCGCCACCATCTCCACTGGCGCGAAGAACGTCTCTGGCAGAGCGTTGGCCGCTGTGAAAACGTGGACCTTCAAAACGGTCGCAACGTCGGCCTCCGGTCCAGCTCCCCTCAACCTCGGGACCTCCGGCAACTACGCCATTCTTGCGAAGTCAGGCGTGTCAACGACTGGCACAACCTCGATTGTAGGAGACGTCGGGCTGAGCCCGGCCGCGGGATCACTCATCACCGGCTTCGGGCTGTCGTCTCCTCCGACGACATTTACGACCTCCCCTCAGGTAACTGGGAAAGTTTGGGCAGCCGACTACGACGCACCCACTCCGGCGAACCTGACGACCGCGGTACTCGACATGCAGGCGGCATATACCGATGCTGCCGGACGCACCCTGCCGGATTTCACTGAACTGGGCGCCGGAAACATCGATGGGATGACACTGGCTCCGGGGCTCTACAAGTGGGGAACGGGAGTCTCGATTCCTATTGGCGTGACACTCAGCGGTGGCGCGAATGATGTCTGGATTTTCCAAATCGCACAGGATCTTACCGTGGGCAACGGTGCCATCGTGACATTGACCGGTGGGGCTCAGGCCAAGAACATTTTCTGGCAGGTCGCCGGCCAGACCACCCTGGGAACGACCTCGAACTTCAAGGGTGTCATTCTGTCTCAGACCCTAATCGGGTTTAATACTGGGGCCACTTTGTTGGGCCGGGCCCTGGCACAGACGGCAGTGACGCTCGACGCTACCGCCATTACGAACCCCTAGAACACGGCTGGTAGTGAATGTGTGAACCGCCGCCGATGGTGAAGACTGTCGGCGGCGGTGGCGTTGGGCGCAGCTTCGTGTCGCAAATCAGGCTAGTCCAGGAATTCGTACCCGCAAGTTCAGCAGGGTAAAACGGCGAGGAGTGGCCCGTCTACTCCACCGGCCTGCAATCAACGTCCTTCACACGAACCTTGAGTCTGCCGTGGCCGGGCACGTTCCGGGGCAGCTCGTTCGCTCTAAGGCCCCCTCGATCATGCCTACCTAGTTACGACAGAGCGGGCGAAAGGCATCGATCTGACCGCGTTCGATACGAGATTCACCTAGGGGTGTACTTGCACATTTCCCCGACCGCTGAATCCGAATGTTCCGAAGTCTTCCGGAGCAAAGCCGACGGTGCAATGATAGTTCGCGAGGCCAACCGGCAGTCCCCAGGTCAGATCCGTCCCCTGATCGGGTGGAGCTTTCTGGCCTTCGCCATTGTCCCGAACGATCCAGACCGCCTCTGTGCCAACGCTAGTCGGAAGTGCTCCAGCCTCGACGATGCCTCCGACTCGTGCCGTCACCCCGTCGGGCTCCACCGTAAAGCACGTGACTCTTCCCTTCGCGACGTCGGTTGCTGAGCCGTCGGCGAAAACATCCCTGACGTTGAACCTTCCACCGATCGCCCCATTCCCCAGATTGTGGGCATCGAACGAGTACTTCTCCATGACACCGCCCAGGGCACGTTCGATGTAGCCGCTCGTAGATGAACCGGAGCCTTTGGTAAAATCAGCTGTTCCGGCGTTGCTCTGGCTGGTGGGATCTGTGCCGCAGCCCCCGAGAAGCCCGGTGACGGATAGCAGGACCAAGGCTGATGCGGGATTCATAAACCCTCCTTTTATGGGTTCATCGATTTGACGGTGGCCTGATCTCACAAAGCGCCTACTTACTCCCGGTGCAGTCAACGTCCTTGCGATAGAGGTCTGCACCAACTGCTGCGACCTTGACACCGAACCTTGAGCCGGCCGTGTCCGGGGACGTTTCGTGGCAGCTCGGTCTGCATCTGAAGCCCCTCGATCATGCCTCCGTGTTTGCCGAACCTGGTTACCTGATGGTCGCTCACCTCCGCATCGTACGTGGCGCCGATCGCCGCTCCGGTCTCGGGATTCACTGGCGTAAGGCGAAGATGACCGGAGGCGTCGAAGTTGGTCAGAATGTCGCCGGCATGGGTGACTTGAACTGTCTTCCTGAGGCTGACCGGTCCCTCCACAAAGAGGTACTCAGCACCGGTCGAGCAAAACGGCTTCGGAATGACCTGGCCGTACTGCAGCACGAAGTCCTGCACCGTTCCGCCGGCAGGGTGCCCTGCTTCGGCCGCGACGTTGAACACCGTTGCCTTGCCGTCAGTCGCGATCGCTACTGGCGCGGTGACCGGCCCGGCCGGTCCTCCGATGAGCGCGTGTAACTCGGCAGGAATCGCGTTGTAGATCTGCGCCGGGATTTGCCGAAAGGGAGAGTCGTTGATGACGCCGGTGCTTCCAAGCGGCGTGGCGGGATCCAGCAGTCCGGATCGGATGAAATCCACCTGCACCAGCTGCTCGGCAAGCTCCCAGCTCAGCACCTGGTGATCGGCCGTGCCCGGGATGAGCACCTCGAAATGGGCGTTGCCCAGCGTGGTGGCCCCCGCCTCGAACAGGCGCACATGAAAGCGCACCGGGCCGTAGCCGCCGCATGCCAGCTGGACGGCACTTCCGACCCAGGCTGCGGTGGCATTGTAGCCGGTCTGCAAATCGCCAATGGCATCGCTCCAGGTGCAGTTGAACGGAAAAACCGCAGGCATCCCGAACGCAGTCCTGTCACCGTCGAGGCCATCAGCGCTGAGCGTATCGACCGCGGATCCGACTTCCCGGTGAAGACCAGGTTGATCGGGTCTTGAGGCGTGCCGCTGAAATCCACACCGGTGTACGGCCAGATCGAGAGCGAATGGCCCGCCACCTGGATCGGCACCAGTAAAGCCGGAGGCACCGCGGCAGCTGCGAAGTCCGGCGAATCAGAGCGCGGGGACGTAGGCGCGAGCGGCTCATTGTCGCAGCTCGGCTGCCAAAAGCAACAGGCCCACGTGCGAGCGACGGCGCGGGTGGTCCGAAGCATAGAGGACATGATCATCTCCCTTCAGAGCGTGGTGAGAACCGTTGCGGTGCACCTGCCGCCGAAGCTCTCGGCCAACAGGAGAACAGAGTTTCTGCTGGCGACGCGAGTTTGAGTGACGAGGTCGTGTGGTGGGAGCTCGGGGTCGGACTGATCGCTCCCAAGCGTCGGCGGGACCAGTCCGCGGCCCAGGGCCTGTACCGTCCCCACCAGTTCGACCGCGGCACTGGCGCCGAGGCAGTGGCCAATTGCCGGCTTCATCGATGTGATGGGAGTGTCCCTCAGAGCTTCGCCGAAGAGCAGGCTAAGCCCACGACATTCGGCTGCATCGTTGAGACGGGTGCCAGTACCGTGGGTCTTGACCCACCCGATCTCGTCCGGGGCCATACTCCCGAGAGCACGCGCTGATGCCTCAGCTACCCCGCTGCCATCGGGATCTGGAGCCGTCATGCTGTAGGCTTCGCAGCTCATTCCAAACCCCTGCACCACCGCTCGTGCGCGGCGCCCGCGCGCCTTTGCGTGCTCCGCTGCTTCCAGCACGACCACGCCGGCTCCCTCGCCCAGGACGGTGCCGTCTCTGCGGCGATCGAATGGCCGGCAGGTGCCGGCGCTACCGTCAGCTTCCGCCAGAATGCCGGCGGAGCGGAAGCTGGCGACGATCTCGGGGTGGAGCGGGCACTCGGCGCCTCCGGCAACGACCACATCCAGCAGCCCGAGAGAGATCTTCTGAAAGGCATCGCCAATGGCGCAGGCGGCGGACACACTACCGGCTGACAGGTGGAGGACCGGACCACGAACGCCATGGAGCTGAGCCAGAGCGGCGCCGCCGGCTCCCGTCATGTACCGGATCAATCGGCTCGGCCGAGCCGCCGCATGCCGCGGCTCCTCGAGTCGTTGATGATGCTCGGTCAGGAGATCGGCGAGCGGTCCCAGCGATGAGCCTTCGAGCACGGCACAGCGAGTACGCTCCACTCGGGCATCATCGAGACCGGCGTCCTGCCACGCCTCCTCACTCGCAGCCAGAAACAGCCGGGCGGACCGGTCCAAATGCCGCGACGCTCGATGGCGCTCAGGGGTCCCAGCACGCCCGGCAGGTAGGCAATCCAGCTCCGGGAGAGGCCGCACACCACTGCCGGCCCGAACCAGCATAGCGCCGAGTACGCGAGATCCTATGCCGGCGGCGCTCACCGCCCCAATCCCCGTGATCCACACTGCCCGCCCGGTCATGGGTGTGCACCGAACATCAGCAGGGCGTCATTCATCCGGCTGACGGCCACGCGCGAGGCGCCGTACGGCTCGGTCATGACTTTGTGGAGCAGCGCGACTTCCGGTGCCTTGAGCTCAGCCGTATGGATCCGGTACCAACCTGTCGAACGAACCAGATAGCTCCGGCTCAATCCCGGGACGGCATCGGGGACCTGGAAGCGGAGCTCCGCCGAGGCGCCGTTCTCCATGCTGTACTGACGGCCATCCGCTGATCTCAGGAGCGGCCCAACATCGGCCCCAGCGTCGCTCCGGGCACTTTGCGGCTGCAGCTCGTGCATTTCGGTCTGACTGCTCTCGGCCTTGCCGAGCGCGACACCGTCGATCAGCCAGAAGGAAGGAGCCGACTCGAGCCGAACACGGACGGTGTCTCCCTGGACTCGGGAGAGATCCAACGGAAAGACCTGGCGCTTCGATATCTCGGGCCCGGCCTCCCAGATGTATCCCTGTCGCTCCCAGCTATTGCCGGACCACACTGACACACTGAGAAAGGCTTCGCGCACCATCATCTCGCCGAGTCCTCGGGCGAGCGCGGGATACGCCGCCAGCGAGTCGAACCAGGCCTTGGTTTCACGGCCATGCGCAGCCACCAACTCCTGGGTGAGGTGCGCAGCCCAGGGTGTATTGTTGCCGTCGATCACCAGCCGCGCTTCGGCTGTCGAAGGCTTCAGAAACGCCAGGTTGAGACCGTCCCGAATGTCAGCCAGCCTGGATGGGTCGCGCCGGGACGGATTCGACTCCCAGCTCCAGCCATCTGCAGCCGACACGCGAGCCAGGGCATCGCCTCCCCTGTCGTCGGTGGCGCTCAAGGGACGCTCGAGCTTTCCAAGCACATAGATCCGTCCGTCGCCGCCGGGTGCCACCGTCATGTTCGGTGCATGGTCGACTGAAACGACCGATAGCGCGTCCAGGTAGTCGGTCTCATTCAGCTCATTGGCGACTCGAAGCCGGAGCAGACCGTGCTGAGTTGTCGCGTACACCAGGTTGTCGAGATCGGTGCGTGCGAGAGCCGGAGCAACGGCACCGCCGAAGGTCCCGGAATCGAGTCTCCAGGAAGTACCGTCCCAGCTGTACACCAAGGGACAGGAGACTATCGATGGCCCAGTGGGTCCAGAGTTGTCCTCTGTGGCTGCACCGATCGCTGCCAGCGCGGTCAGGCCCACACCCGCAACGAGGAGAGCGGTCTTGCCCCCGTTGACGCGCTGCACTTCGACCGACTGGATGTCCGCGAGCGCCACAGCAGTGCGCTGGGCAGGGGTCTTTGTGAACGCGAGGGGCGCCCGCGCGCCGATCAGGCTATCGCCGATGATGCTGGGCTGCATGACGACGACTCTGTCGCCATTGCCCAGCCTGACTCGCACTTGGGTTGGATTACGAACCAGGACCTGGTCTGGCGCGAGGGTCTGGCGTTTCCAGCTCAGGCATCCGGTAGCCTGGAGGCCGAAGGCTGCAAGCAGGGTAAGACGTCCCATGACAGCATAGGCTCGGCGCATGGCGATTCTCCGGACCAGCCGGTGAGCCCGCAGCGGGGATGCGGCGAGCTTACAGCAAGTGCGGAGAAGTCTGAGGTCAGGATCTCAAGCAGGAGTCAAGCAGTACGCTGCGGCAGGAAGCGGCGGATCGTGCCTACGACGAGAGAGGCAGAGTGGTTGACGCTTGAACGGTGGCCAGGATCCGTTGGCGCTGGCCCGGGGTCAACATGTCCCGAGCCACCACCTGGCGGACCAACCGGGCGACAAAGGTGTAGCCGCGAGAGTCGCAGACGAGCCACCGCTGCCACTCCAGCTCATCGAACGCAGCCGCGGCTTCAGCATCCCCGATGCCGAGAATGTGTGCGACCCGCGGCAACAACACTCTGTCGCCCAACACAGCTGCAACACTGAGCGCCTGCTGCGCGAGTGGACTCAGCCGGCGGAAACTCACCCGAATAGCGGCAACGATTGTGTCCGGCAGCTCCCCCGGCAGGGTTTGCTCCAGCGTCTTGAGAGGCTCGGGCCATGCGCCGGCCATCCCCCGCAGGTCCAGTCCGAGTGCCACCGCTCTCAAGAGTTCAACGGCGAGTAGTGGCATTCCCGCTGAATCGGTCGAGACCCGGCGGACCACCCGCTCGATCTCAGCGGCGTCGAACTGCGGGAGCATGTGGGAGGCGAGCGCATGGAGCTCAGCCAAACCAAGAGGAGCCAGCCGGAACACTTCACCCCGGACTTCCCGCCCCAGCTTGCTGCGGAGCGAGTCCAGCTCGGCCCGAGAGGCGGACAGATCGCTGGAGAGCAGCAGAATGAGTGGAGCGGTCGAGAGGTCTCGCAGGGCAGCGAACAGCGCCAGCATGGAAGCCTGGTCCAGCCACTGTGCGTCGTCCACCGCGAGTACGATCGGTTGCTCATCGAGCGCGGCGCGAAGAACGTCGCTCAATGCTCTGGCGTATGACACTCGGCCAGGCTCCCGGCGAGCGACCGTGAAGCGATCGCCCCATTCAGGGATGGCGTCCGAAAAGACGGAGAGGGACTCAGCCGGTGCTGCCGCTACACCGGAAGCGTCCAGCAGACCACCACGCGCCAGGGCCAGTACCCCGCTCCACTCCTCGCGAAGGTCGGCTTCGACTGCTCTCATGCCAGCGACCGGTATGCCGTCCAGTCGCAGTCGGGCGAGCAGCTCATCGGCCAGTCTGGTTTTCCCGGTGCCACTGTCGCCCTGAATGATCAACGCCGTTGCACGGCGCTCTCGGCAGGCCTGCGCCACCGCATCCAGCATCCGGCCGAGCTCCACCTCTCGTCCAACGAGGGGCGGGCGTCTCTCGGCGACATCCTCCCCAGCCTTCCCAGCGGGAGTAGCACGAGGCGACCGCTCATGGCGAACTCGCTCAGCAAGGCTTTCGGTGGCCGGGTCCGGTGAGGACCCAACCTCGCGCTTCAAGCGAGCCCGGAAGAGCTCATAGCGCTCGAGCGCGCCGGCCCTGTCGCCCACAAGCACCAGGCTCCGCATGACCAGGCGCAGCGCCGGCTCGCAGGCAGGCTCCAGTGCAAGGGCGCGCCAGGCGATGCCGGCAGCATCCCCTGCTCTGCCGCTCCCGAGCACATTCTCGGCGTAGCGAAGCAGCACATCGATCGACACGCGACGTACGCTGGACCGTTCGTTCGCCAGCCAGTTCTCGAACTCGGATGCTCCGGCGATCGCGAATCCTTCCATGAAGTCTCCCGCAATCAACTCGGCGCCGGCCTGCCATTGACCACTTTCCGCAAAGCCCTCGAGCCGATCGAGATCCAGGACTACGACGTCCGGCAGCAGTCTTACCAGTCCGCCGCTCGTTTCCACACTCGCGTCGCCCAGGTAGCGCCGTAGTACGCGAATGGCCTCATTGAGCGAGTGACGTGCCGCCGACTCAGGCTTTTCCGCCCACAGCAGGCCGACCAGATGTTCGCGAGAACGCCCCCGCGGCGAACGGGCCAGATAGATCAGAAGAGCGAGGTGCTTTCGCCACAACAGCTCGGATGGCGCCGGTCCTCCATCGAGGCTGAGTGCGATGGCACCGAGTGCCTGACAGGAGATCACTGTGAACACCGTTCGAGCAGAGAGTCAGCGCGAGCCTTCAGGGGAAGGAATGTCGCTTCCGCTCTGCTCCAGATCTGGCTTACCCGTTTGGCATGGGCACATCCGATCTCCCGCTCAACGTGTTGAGATCCCGGCTGCAGCAGGGCCTCCGCCCGGAGCAGCCGGGCGTAGACGCCGAGCATTCCATCGAGCTCGCCCGCCTGCGCCGGACCGTGAGGCCAACCTTCGATGTCCGATGCTTCGTACCAGAGCCACTCCCGGTCGGCTGCAGGGTGATTCCCCAAGGCGGCCCGCCACGACCCGCGCTGGAGATGAAACGCCGCGCGGGCGAATGGATCGGGCGGAGTGCTGGCGTTGAATTCGAGCTCGAGTGAATCGCTGAGTGCCAGCGCCGCTTGCCACTCACCCTGAGCCGCCAGGCCCATCGCGCTCAGGAATTGCCGAAGAGGTGCCGCGTCTGTTCCCGCGTCATTCAGGAGAGCCAACCAGCGGTGACCTTCACTGGTGTCGCCCGCGGCATAGGCCGCGAACCCGAGCGCCCAACTGGCGCGCGCGCCGAGTAGTGGGTCGCCAGCGAGCGCCGTGAGTCGGGCACGCCAGTCTGGCGATTCCTCGATCGGCAACCCGAATGCGCGCAGCACCACCCGCCATTCGGCCTGTTCCAGTGCGGCTGCGCTCCAGCCTCCGAAAGCGGCTGCGGAATCCACTTCGGCCAACGCCTGCCTCGGGCGTCCCAGCGCCATCAAGCCCATGGCTTTGCCTTCGTGGGCGCCGGCCCGGTTCTCCGCGTCCAAACCGGGGAAGGCCAGGAGCATGTCCCCGAGTGCCACCTGCGATTCGGGAATGTCGGACCAGGGCATACCGGTGCGAAATACCCGGTTGATCCCATCGACCTGAGCCGAGTCGGCGGTCCAGCTGAGATAGCGGCGCTTGAGGTTCGGCACGCCAGGGAACAAAGCGTTCGTCGTAGGCGAGTTTGGCCAGCGGGAGTACGTCCGGATCCGCGAAGGAGTGGAGGGTACCGACTTGCTCCCGGTACCGAATTGCCTGCCGGGCATCGTCGGCACCGCCCTAGTCGGATGGCGGCGAATACCAGATGGTCGTAGGCGAGTGCCAGAGATGAATCGTGGGCTACGGCATCGGCCATTGCCTGGCGTCCTTCGTCGAGACCCCGGCCCACCAGAGGCCCCCGATGCAGCAGCTCCTCGGCCAGGAGCAGTCGAGCGTACGCATCCTCGGGATATCGAGCGATGACGCTGTCCAGCTTGGCCAGGCGAACCCGGATGCTGGGCTCGTTGAGAGCAGCGATCAGCTCCCGGTCCAGCGGACGCAGCGGAGCATCGGTGCGGGTGTAGAGCGTACGGAGGTCATCGTCGTAGGGAATGCGGCGCCACCGCTTCACGTTGGCGAGTCGCCACGCGGCCAGGGCGAAGGTGGAGTCGAGCTCGAGCGCACGCTCGAAATGGCGCTCGGCCAGAGACCAGGCGTCGCGTTGGAAGGCGGCTTCCCCTCGGAGAAACTCCCGGACGCCAGCGAAACTCACCCCACCGACATCGCCCACGAGCCGATACGACGGCGCGAGCTGTGGCGCGATGGCACGCACCAGCGACACGGCCAACGTGTCACCGAGCGCGCCCAGGTCCGAAGATGCCGTGTACAGCTCCCCAATCGGTGTCTTTCTGCCGGCAGAATCGTAGATGGTGAGCCGGATGCGGAGACTGTCTCGCCGGTGCTCGAGCAACCCGTAGGCGAGCCAGTGCACCCTGAGGTCCCGGGCTGCTTTCCCCTTGTCGACTCCGATGAGAGTTCCGCCGTGTCCGTCCCACCAGCGTTTGACATCGCGAGAAGGAGTGAGACTGAGCCCCGGAAGGTTGTCGAGATTGAGCCGGACCAGGTGGGCCAGTCCCTCTCCCAGAGAGTCTTCGGACGGACTCCCGTCGGTTTCAAGGGGCAGAATGGCCATCTCGCGAGGGGAGACACCCGGAGCTTTCACAGTCGGCCGGTCGAATGTGGCAGCGTACAGTACCCCCGGCATGATAAGGGCGGCGGCGGTGATCCACCTCCGTCGGGCTCGGCCGCGAGACTCGGCAGCATCCAGGCCATCCCGAAAACTTTTGGCATCCGCCCAACGCTCTGCAGCAGCGGGCGCGAGAGCCCGGCGCAACACTCCACGAAACCAGTGTGGTACTCCCGACCATACAGCGACTGTGACCGGTGCGCCGGTTCGCCACTTCTGTCCTGTCATCGCTTCAAAGACCACCATGCCCAGCGCGTACAGGTCACTGCGAGAGCTGACCTCGCGTCCGGCGAGCTGTTCAGGAGCGGCATATTCCGGAGGGTAGAGAGCCAGTCCGGTGGTGGAATCTCCCTCCCGGCTCACCAGACGTCTGGCCACCTCGAAATCCGCCAGCACGTAGCGATCACCAAGACAGAAGATGTTTGCCGGGCGAAGAGCACGGTGAATGACACCGGCATTGTGCGCCGCACCGAGTGCTCCCAGCAGATCTCGACAGAGGTGTGCGGCCTCGGCTGCAGAGAGTCGCCGGTGGACCAGTCGTTGAGAGAGGGGCTCTCCCTCGAGAAAATCGCGGACGTAATAGCGGAAGTCTCCCACCTCGCCGGTCTCGTGGATAGCTACGACGCTGGGGTGGTTCAAGCTGGCCAGGATGCGAGCCTCCCGTACAAACCGGCGAGCAACCCCTGGCTGACTGGCCAGCTCCGGCTGCAGAACCTTGATGACCACCCTGCGCCTGAGCCCGACATCGGTAGCGAGGAACACGGCTCCACTCGCGCTGGCAGCAAGTTCTCGCTCTACGTCGTAGCGCGGCTGGAGCGAGCTTCGGATCCGAATCAGCAGATCCTGCGAGCTCATCGGGGGCATGCTTGGAAGAGGGCACGGGACACGCCCAGGAGCGGCGCGTAGCTCGATTCCGCACCGTCCCAGTGGGCGAGCACGCCGGCGACACTCTGACAGGCGGTAGCGCGCGCTCCGGTCGAATCCGCCAGACGCGCGCGACGCCAGCGGGCATAGGTTCCCAGAGCCCAGTCGACCTCGCAGGCTTGAGCTACGGTACTGGGCCATCCGACGGCATCGAGGTTCTCGTACCAGAGCCAGGACGAGTCTGCTGCTCGAGCCTGCCCCACTGCGACCTGCCACTCCCCCAGCTGTAGATGCAGGACCGATCGGAAGAACGGGTCTCCCGCCTTTCCAGCGGAGTCGAACGCCAAGGCCGGCTGCAGGAGATGGATTGCGTCCTGAAGCTGGCCAGTACTCGACAACTTGAGAGCACGGAGGTGGAGCGAAAGCGCGGTGGTGGAATCCGCTCCGGAGATCAGGCGCTCGATCCAGGGCGCCGCCGAAGCCGTGTCTCCCCGACTGAGTGCCTCGATAGCCAGGGCCCAGGCAGCACGCGGTCCCAGTCTGCCATCACTCACGAGTGAGTCCAGCTCGCGACGCCCTCGCTCCACCTCCCTGGGAGGGATGCCTGGAAATCCCATGGCGGATGGGAGTACCCGCCATTCGGCAGCCTGAATTCGTGCTTCGTCGTGATCCACCAAGAGTCTGACGGCAGCATCGAAGTGCGGCAGCGCACCAGCCGGACGCCCCAACGCCATCAGCGCCACACCCTGAGCAACTTCGCCGCTCCCGTGGAGCGCAGGAGATGCAGATGGAAGATGAGCAAGCTCAGCGCCGAGGGCTGCTTGCGCCTCGGGCATGTCGAACGAAAGAGCACCACGGGCGGCAAGCCCGAGAACAGACGGAGATCCGAGGACCGCCTGATGCTTTGCGGCCGCATTGGGTGTAAAGCGCAGGTCGAATGCGATGTTGAGTAAGGCCGGGAGGTAAATCTCCGACTCGTCAGGACCGGCTGCGACGCGACTCAACGCATCGAGACTCGCGCGGGCTTCCTGCCGACGGCCAGCATAGATCAAGGCCCAGGCGAGATGCTCGTGTGCTGGTGCTAACGAGGAGTCTAGCTGCACTGCCCGCTGCAGCATGCTGATGGCGTCATTCCGGGAGCGGCCGCTGAGCGGGCCTCGATGAAACAGCTCATCGCCATAGTACAGCGCTCCATACGGGTCCAGCGGCGCCCGTCGAACTGCCTCGTCGTACACCTTGAATCGGCCAACGCCGCTGGGTGCGAACTGCGCATCGATGAGCAAGCGGTCAGCCGGGCTCAGTCCGCTGCCATGGGCCCGCAATAACTCGAGAAATCCAGCCGGCAAGGGTGCGGCAGAGCGTAGCGGCATCCAGCGCCGAGCGTTTGCGAGCCGCCATGCCGCCAGGACGAACGTCGAGTCGATTGCGAGGGCATTGGCGTAGTGATGCTCGGCAGTGAGCCAGGCATCACGCTCGGATGCGTCCTCACCAAACAGGAATTCAGAGATGGCAGGCCCGCTCACACCGGCGAACGTGGCGGCACTTCGGTAGAGGCGTTCGGATCGCGGAAAGACCTTCCGCACGATCTGCAGTGCCAGGGAATCGCTGAGACCGGTCCGATCGGCCGTATCCCCACGCACCGCGACCTGGAGCACCGGCTCACCCCGCGCATTTACCGCTTGCAGCTGCACCTCGACCTGCCCTTGAGCCGGACGGATCACAGCCCACACGCCGTACCGGGACGCGGGAGGTCCCTTGGTCAACTGGGTCAGGCGCTCGCCCGGCGGGAGGGCCGACGCTCGCCAGTCGCGGAAGGATGTGCGCACGGGAGCGACGGCCACTCCAGGAAGGGCCTCGAGATAGCTCGCGGTCAGTCGGGCGAGATGGGTTCCCAGCGCTGTATCGCGGAGGCCGACAACCTCGAAGGGATAGACCGCGATATCGCTGGCGGACGGCTTCGCGATGGGCCGGAGCCAATAGCCACCGATGAATGCCACACTGGTGACCGGAATCAGCCACGCCGGGCGAGCCAACGATCGCCAGCGTCGAGGGGCCGACAACGCCCGCCGAAAGCTTTCGGCCGAGTCCCAGCGGTCTGACGGTAACAGTTGCAGGGCGGTTTGTAGCGTCGGGCGGAGTGCTGCCGGGACAGCGGTCCAGTCGCCTTCTTCCGGACACGCCAGCCAGTCCCACCGCAGGCCGGTGCACGCTTCATAGAGCACCAGGCCCAGGGCGTACAGATCTGTCCGGGGCGTCACCGGTGACCCGCTCAACTGCTCCGGGGCCATATACGCCATCGTACCAACGATCTGACCCGGGGCCGGGAGCGATTCACCGGGCTCATCCCGACCCTGGGCGATGCCGAAATCCCCCAATATCGCGCGCCCACCTACCAGAAAAATGTTGGACGGCTTGATGTCACGATGGGTGATGCCCTTGCGGTGGGCAGCGGCAAGCCCGCTCAGGAGCTCGCGGCCCAGCCGGAGGACGTCGGGTGCACTCAGAGGCCCGGCCGCGAGGCGGGCCTCGAGCGTCTCTCCGTCCACGAAATCCATGACGTAGTAGACCAGCCCACCGGCATCACCAGCCAGATGAACCGGAACGATGTTCGGATGGTTCAGTCCGGCGAGGTACTGGGCTTCCCGTATGAATCGCTCGACCGCGACCGCCGTCGAAAGCTCCGGCCGCAGGATCTTGATGGCAACGGGCCGGTCCAGCGACTCATCCCGCCCAAGAAACACGGTTCCCATGCCTCCACTGGCGAGCTCGCGCTCGACCGTGAAGGTGGGTGGCAAACCGTTCCGCAGGCGTTCCAATACCGAGGGCATCGGGAGGGCGCTGCCTCGATTGTGATCGGGTCAGCTCAGAAGATAAGGCCCGGTACCGAGAGCGGGAGAGCCGGGACCCAAAAACGAATCTTGACTCGCGCTTGACGAAGGGAGGTGAAGCTCGGTGAACCAGACGGTCAATTCACCGAGGCAGAGAACCGAGAGGAAGCCATGCGAGTCACCCCAGACGCTCACCGCCGGACAGACGTAATCCCCCTCAAAACTGCGGAGCAGCAGCCGGGATGGTTACACGTCATGCGATGGGGTTCATTCCGCTGGTGCTTGCGGCCTGCGCCGACGATGCGCTCGCTCCCTCTCCACCCAGCTCAGAGGCTCCGCCGCCGATCTCGGCTGTCGTCGTTGATCCGGTTCCGACCATCTTGGCCGCCGGTGATATCGCGAGCTGCAGCCGCACCCAGGACAACTCCACCGGAAACCTGATCCGCAGTCTCCTGCCGAGCTTTCCCAACGCGATTGTTGCACCGCTCGGAGATCTGGTCTATCCCTATGCTCGCGCCAGCGAGTTCGCGAATTGTTATGCCCCCGCCTGGGGCTCCTTCAAAGCGATTACACGACCGGTGGTGGGCAACCACGAGTACGACAGTGCCAGCACGGCCCAGGGCTATGTCGGTTACTTCGGCACCCAGGCCACCGCGGCCCCGGGCATGTACTACTCCTACAACGTCGGCACCTGGCATGTCGTGGTCTTGAATACGTACAGCCCCAAAGTGAGTACCAACGCGGGCAGCGCCCAGGACAACTGGCTGGTTGCCGATCTCAAATCCAATAACAGACCGTGCATCCTCGGCTTGATGCACCATCCACGCTTCTTCTCGTCCACCAAAGACACCATCATCGCCCCGCTGGACGCCTTCACCGCAACTCCCTGGCAGCGCTTGTACGCCGCCGGCGCCGACCTGATCCTCACAGGCCACGCGCATGGCTACGAGCGGTTTGCACCACTGACACCGAGTGGAGGGATAGACGCACAGCATGGCATTACGGAGATCGTCGTGGGTACTGGAGGAGAGTCTCAGGCCCTGTTCAAGAAAATTCACCCTGCATCGCGGGTTCGGGCACCTAAAGACACCTATGGTGTGCTGCGGCTCAGGCTGCTGGATAATCGGTATACGGCCAAGTTCGTGACCACCGCCGGCACGTTCAGTGACTCCTTGTCGGTACCTGCCTGCCACGGGGATAACACTCCCGCGCCCTCGTCCAATGCCGCTCCCTCAGCCGCATTTACGTCGAGCTGCAGCGTTCTGAACTGCACGTTTACCGATGGCTCTAGCGACATCGACGGCACCATCGTCAGCCGAAGCTGGAGCTTTGGGGACAACACCACCTCGACGGCAACGAGCCCCAGCAAGAGCTACGCTACGGCCGGCACCTACAATGTGAGCCTGACGGTGAAGGACAATGGCGGGAGTACAGCGACAACAAGCAGGTCAATCAGCGTGGGAGCCAGTGCGCCGCCGAGCGCTTTCTTCGGCAGCTCCTGCGTGAAGCTGAGTTGCACGTTTACGGACCGTAGCGTCGCGGGAGGTGGGACGATCGTGGCCTGGTCATGGGCGTTCGGTGACGGCACGGGGTCCACCACCCGGAGTCCCAGCCACGTCTACCCCGCCGGTGGGACCTACAGGCCGACTCTGACGGTCAAAGACAGTCGGGGCGCCACCGGTTCGATTCTTCACGTTGTGACGGTTGCACCATGAGCGGCGGTAATGGATGGCTACCGCCGTAGCGGACCGCAGCATGAATGGCTTGGTGGGTCTACGACGGCTGGTTCAAGCTCCAGGAACAAGACTTACTCTTACAGTTTTCTGGCATTGAAATAATGCCTGAGCTTCCCTAGCCATTCGCGGTGTTGAATCCGCCAGACGATGAGCATCACCAGAACAATCACTGCACCAAAACGCGCCACGGCGTTGATCCTCCGATTCCACTCTTACCGTATCGAACCCTGCACGTCGACGAACTGCAGGCTGCCGCGTGTGAGCGTTGCAAGGCGAGGCGGGTAGCTGAGAATAGCATACGGCGACAAACCAGTTTGTGCGAACGGCTGGTTTGTGACTGGATCTCATCCGCGTCTGTCATTCCCAGTCATCCATGGAAATTGCCTTGCGCTTGCTGCTGGCTACTGCTCCGCCGGGTCGACTGGAGCCAGGATCCGGAGCACTGGCCGGCCGTTCACATTCGCCAGCGGGCAAGTAGACCTCGTGGGTCAGTAGCTCTCGGCAAACCCCCGACCACAGCTACGACCTTCCGCTGCCGCGTATCGAAGGCGAGAAGTTGTCCCGCGCCCACGTGCGCGATGTACAACCGGCCCGTCGCTGGGTCGAAGCTCTGGTAATCGAAGCGTGTTGGCGAACCGGTAAGAGGGATGTCAGGTACCAGCCGTAGGGCCGGCTTAGCGGAGGGCGTGTTCCGAGCTTTGACCCGAGTTGGGAACATAGGGCGGGCTGTGCAACAACAGCATCGCGCTCGAATACAGCCCCAGCAATCGAACGCTCATTCGCTCCTGCCCCAACGGCCCTGCAGCCCCAGGTAACAGCGCCAGGACGACTGTTGCTCCATTGGACCAGAGACACGGTGACCCAAGGCGATGAGTCCGGTCAGACTCCTGGCCAGAGGGTGCCGCGCACCGAAACTACAAAAGATCGCCGTCTCGCCGAAATCGGCCGGGGAAGCCGCCGTGCACTCGGCCAGCACTTCCGATCTCGAAAGCTGATACCCCGCCGCCAGCCCGTAGGTCCAGCGGTCCGGATTATCTTCGGCGATCTCGTATCCCACTTCTCCGTTGATCCCAACACGGCCAAGAGACTTCGCCAGCTCGACTGGCAGAAACAATCGCTTGCCTCGGTCCGCCACTCCGCGACTAACGGATGAGGTCGGGTTATTGAGCTCGAGCTGGGGATACGTGGACAGAGCCATGACCTTCCCTTGAGCAAACCGCCACTTGATGCCCAGGAGCGAGTTCCCGACTCCACCCAGCGCCGCCGAGCCGGCTGAGGCGACTACTCGGAGCGGCAGCTCCCATTTAAGCTGGAGCCGATCACCTACGCCGTAGTTCAGGTCCAGCAGCGGGGCTTCGTAGACACTCTCCCCGGGACCATGCTCCCAGGTCAGAGCGACGTTCAGCTCCCATCGGCCAGGACCAGCCGTTCCAGGATCATCGGTCACCAGCGGAGGCCCACCTTGGGCAGCTGCCATGTTCACCGAAATCACCAGGAGCGGGACAAGTGAGAGGGGATGCACTCTCAGATCGGCGAACAGTGTGGGTTCCTGGACCGCGAGGGGAGGTGTTAGAGTGCTGCGGTTGTGCTGAAAAATGCCCGAGGCGAGAGTCGAACTCGCACGAGGTTGCCCTCGGCGGATTTTGAGTCCGCTGCGTCTGCCATTCCGCCACTCGGGCTGGGACTCAAAGTTCGTCGGTATCTCAACGCCGTGCAAGGCACTCCAGGAGTCGATACATTCCCCCTGCCAATACCGAGGAAGCCTTGTGCCTGCCGTACAACCGCGCGGTTTTCACCCCTGGCATGACATCCCTACCGGGCCCAATCCGCCGACGGAGGTCACCGCGGTGGTCGAGATTCCCACCAACGAGCGCAACAAATACGAGCTCGACAAGAAGCTCGGCGTGTTCCGCCTGGATCGGGTGCTCCATAGCGCCGTCCATTATCCTGGCGACTACGGATTCCTCCCACAGACACTTGGTGATGACGGGGACCCGCTCGACGTCCTCGTGCTGATGACGATTCCGGTCTTCACCGGCTGCCTGGTGGACGCGCGGCCCATAGGTCTCTTTCACCTGATCGACTCAGGCGTAGCCGACGAGAAGGTGCTCGCCGTACCAATGGGTGATCCCTATTCCGACGGACTCAACGAGCTGGGCGATATTCCCCAGCACTACCTGAAGGAGATCGAACACTTCTTCCGGGTGTACAAAGACCTCGAGGGCACCCATACCGAGACCCGGGGGTTCGAAGGGGCGGCTCAGGCGCGAGCGGCCATCGTTCGCGCCATGAAAGCCTATCGGGAACGCTTCAAGCCCTGAGATCTATGGGCTGACGGTGACGTTGGCAGGCGGAAACGTGGTCTCATCCGCCAGCTCATCGTGGCCGAACCCCACCTGCACCGTCCCGGACCCCGCAGTCCCGCCCGTCACATCGAACTGATAGTGGTGGTCCGTCACCCGCGTGACCGTCGCGAGTGAGGCGGGGGTAAATGTCAGGCCGGCAAAGTGCTGGCTTTCGACATCGTCGAGGTCCTCGGAGGCGGCGTTCAGAAACTTGAGCTGCACCCTCTCCGTCACCCCTTCGGTCAGCGTATATGGCGCAGTCACCTGATTGCCATTGATGAGCACGGTGTACGACACCGGCGTGTGGTCATCCGCGGGCGGTGCGGTTTCGTCCCCACCGCAAGCCAGGGCGAACAGTACGGGAGCGAGGATAAGACGGGACAAAAGATGCTGTGGTGGCGACATAACCCCTCGAAGTAGATGTGGACCTTGACTCATGGCGCATCATTGAATCGCAGAGCTGCCCGTAAAGTTCGGGCTATGCCGGGATTGATGAATCCGGAGGCGCGAATTTCGGGATACTTCAGATCGAACACGTTCTGGAGCTCGAGATCGAGCACGGCTCCCAGCGGCGCCAATCGGAGCGAGGTACCGAGGTCGAGGACGGCATAGGACTGGGTTTCCACCGACGGTTCACCAATCGGTGTATACGGACCGGAAAAACGGAGCAGGCTGCGGGCAGAGAGCTGAGGAGCCAGGGCCGCTTCGACCCCGAGTCGGCCCAGCCAGCGCGCGACATTGGGAACCTTGGCACCAGGCTCGAGCGGCTCGATGTGGAACGAGGGTCGAATCTCCTGTCCATTCACCACTGGCCCCTGCGCGGATGCCAGCAGCGGAGTGATTCCCGCGTCTTCTGGACTCGCCTTTCACGTGGGCGTCATTGATCGTTCCGTCGGCGAGCAGCGTCAGCGCGGGTGTGAGCCGTACTTCCGCGTCGACATTGATCCCCTGCCGAGCGCTCTTGCCGGTGGCCAGCACCTCACGGGTGACCGGGTCCTGAATACGCTCGTGCGACACGTCCAACCGGAACAACGCCAACTGCAGTTTGGCGTTGGTGCCGTCGTACCTGACGCCCACCTCCTTGCTCCATCCCCGGATGGGCTCCAGCGAGGGGTTCCCGATGACGCCGGGAGTCCCCCGGAATCCCTGGCTGAAGGAGCTGAGTAACGACCAACCACCGCTCAGGAGATACCGGGCACCCAGCTTGGGGCTCAGGAGGAAATCGTTGCCGCTACGCCAGGGGAGCGCTGCAACTCGATCGAGACTCTCGTAGTGAACGCCGTCGGCGCGGGCGCCCAGGTCGAGTGCCAGGTGTGGTCCCACCAGCGTCCGCCAACGAACGAAGACACCGCCGCCCAGATATCTGGCGTCATACCCAAGCGTGGGGATCACCCGAGTGCGCTGATCGGTGCGGTAGAGGTCGTACTTGGCGAAATCCAGCCGCCCGTCGAACCCGGCGCTGAAGTCGCCGCCGCCGACCGGCCGGCTCACCTGAAAGCGGCCACCCACGGCGGTGCGCCGGTCTTCCTCGTCGCTTTGATTGAGCTCGTTGTCCTCGGGAATCGTGAGGTACACGCTGGAATGCACCCGCTGCAGCCATCCTGTGGCCTCGATCCCGGTTTGTCCGGCAACAGTCGTAAAGCGTCCGTGCGCTATCCCGCGATAGGCGGAGCCACCATCGGTCGGATCCATCGCCTCCGTGAGTGAGTCGGCATTGAAGCGGGACACCGGCACGAATCCGGGTGAATCCCAGTTCGAGCCGTAGAGCGCGAGACCGCCTTCAAACCGGCCGGAGCCGACTCGGTGCCAACCGCGGACTGTTCCGTTTCCCAGCCAGTAGTCAGAGTTGTCACGCCAGCCCTGCTGGCGCTGACCGTCGGCTGCCACCAGGAAGCCACCCTCGTCAGCCCGTCTTCCACTACGCACCCAACCACCCACGTCGCCATAGCTCGAGCCGGACAAGCTCCCTGCCGCTCCGCTGGCGTCGGCAGCGGTGAACACTTCCACCACCCCCGCCAGAGAGAAGTCGCCATAAAGCGGACTGGCAGGACCGGTGATGACCCGTACCGCGCTCATGGCAGCTGGAGACAGGATGCTCCAATCGGAATAGCCTTCGACGTGCCCGTGAACCGGCAAATTGATCGGCACGCCGTCGAGCGTGAGCAGAACGTCTGAGGAGTGATCGGATGAGAACCCGCGGATGACAGCATCGGAGGCGAAACCGGGACCTTGTCCCTGCTCGTGAACCTCGATTCCGCTGGTCCGCCGGAGCAGATCATAGGCATCCGAGGCGAAGCTCCGGCGGAGCTCAGTGGCCGGCACCTCGATCGTCGTCACCGGAGGCGCGACCGCACGCGGCCGTTCGGCGGTGACGGTAATTGCCTGCAGCTGCGTTACTCGCGAGCTATCGGTACGGGCTCCGGTGGTATCTGCCGGTGTCTGCGCACCCGCCAGTCCGGCCCACAAGAGAAGCCCGCCGCCCGAGAGACCACCTCGAAAGGGATTTACACGACTATTAGGCATCATACGTTCACTCCGCAAACGCTGCTGAACAGCCCCTCGGCCAATGAGGTCGGCCGACTGTGTCTGTCAGATCTTTGGGCTGATGGGGTAGATCTCGGGCCGGCCAGGAATGCCCGGCGGCCGCTCAATCAAAGCGCGAGTTGCGGAGGTGCCTGAGCGAAAGGAAGAAGGTGCGGAGTTGGTGATGCGGAGACCGATGCTGCCGCTGCAAATCCGAGTGGCCGATGGACCACCAGCGCGCGGTCCACCGGCTGGATCCCGACCGCCGTGGCGGCGAGGTTGGCGCAACAGAGGTGGACAACGCAACGTGCCGCGCCCGAAAGTGGCGCGCCGTTAGAATGATCGTGGTTGGAGTGCCCGTGAACGGCTGCTGGTTGACCAGCTGACGCGGTGGCGCAGCCAGGCATTGTGCCCAGCGAGACCACGCTGAGCGCAAAGCAGGCGGCAAGAACCGCAGAGACTATCGACCGCGCGAGAGACTTACTCATCCCTTAGTCGCTAGAGGACAGTCAAAAAATGACCCGGCGATCATCATCCCGCAACGGCAGCCTGGTGCTAATGACGGCCGCCGGGCTCGTTCCTCAACGACACCGGCAGGCCCAGGATCTCCTGCCAGACGATGGCGTCGCGTAGCTGCTGGGTAGTGTAAGGGCGGGTCGCCGTCTTGTCGGCTACTTCCTGGTGGACTCGTGGATCGAGCTTCGTGCGGTCTGTCTTGAGCGCAACCGTGTCTCTTGCTGCGGCCGCGGAAATTCTTCGGGCAGCCACCTGCTCGGCCAGGTCGTCCTGATCTACTTCTACCCGGCCCTGCCGGGTAACATCTCCCTCGGTACGGCTGACTTCCGGCTCAAGGCCCAGAGACTCGATCGTTTCACCCTCAGTGGCTGCCGCGGCCTCGTTAGCCTGCTCCAGGCTGCGCTGAAAATCACGGAGCAGGAGCTCCAGGCGCTTCCCTTCCCGCTGGGTGGGATCGAAGGTGAGGGTGCGTGGAGGTTCTGATGGCGGTGTGCTCCGCTGAGAAGGACTGTCTTTCCCGCGAGATCTGCTCAGCAGGTTGAGTAGAAACCAGGCCACACCAAGTACGGCGACACCGCCGAACTCCATGCCTCAGGAACCCTGCGCCGAGTTGGCGTCGCCCTGACCGGCGATCGATTGCCGCATTGTGGTATCGGCCTGCACGTTGCGATATCGCTGGTAGTCCATGACTCCGAGGTTACCGTTTCGAAATGCCTCTGCCATTGCGAGCGGAATTTGAGCCTCCGCGGCAATTACCTTGGAGCGCTGATTCTGGGCCTCGGCCTTGAATTCCTGCTCCATCGCCACTGCAAGTGCGCGTCGTTCTTCAGCCTTCGCCTGCGCAATTCGCTTATCGGCCTCGGCCTGGTCCGTCTGTAGCTCGGCCCCGATGTTCTTGCCGACGTCCACATCGGCGATATCGATGGACAGGATCTCGAATGCGGTCCCGGCGTCGAGCCCCTTGGCCAGCACCGTCTTGGAAATCAGGTCAGGGTTCTCCAGCACCGCCTTGTGCGAAGCAGCCGAGCCGATGGTGCTGACGATTCCTTCGCCGACGCGAGCCAGGATGGTCTCCTCGCCGGCTCCTCCCACCAAACGATTGATGTTGGCCCGCACCGTCACCCGGGCGAGCGCCAGCAGCTGAATCCCGTCCTTGGCCATGGCGGCAACCTTGGGAGTGGTGATCACCTTGGGATTCACGCTGACCTGGACCGCCTCGAACACGTCCCGGCCTGCCAGGTCGATCGCCGTCGCCTGTTTAAACGTGAGCGGGATACCCGCCTTGTCGGCGGAAATAAGCGCGCTCACCACCCGTTGTACGTTGCCACCGGACAGGTAATGGGCCTCGAGCTCGTTTATCTCCAGGCTCAAGCCGGCCTTGGATGCGTTGATCAGCGGATTGACGATGTTGGCCGGGTTCACCTTTCGGAATCGCATTCCGAACAGGGTCAGGAACGAGACTGGGACCCCGGAGGCCCAGGCGGTGATCCAGAGACCAACCGGGATGAAGCGGAAGAAGATGATGATGAAGATGAAGGCGATGAAGATCAGCGCCATCACGACACCCAGGCTCAGTGTGGATTGATCCACGGTTGGTTCCTTTCGGGCTGGATGACTAGGAGACCGGCCTCACTACGTGGCGGTACCCATCGCTCTGCACCACCTGCACCCGGCTACCCTGCGCCACGTACCCGCCTTCGGTGACGACATCGATCCGCTCGTCCCCGACGCGCGCCGTGCCGGAGGGTCGCAAGTCGGTGACTGCAACTCCATCACGGCCCACCAAATCGTTGCGAGACGGGGCAGATACGAAACCGCTGGATCGGTGCACGGCACCCTGCAGGAGCAGACCACGGAAGCGTCCACTGTTGGGCAGGTGACGGATCCAGGCATACATCACGGCGGCGGTGATGAAGAGACTGGCACCCAGCACGGCTAACGCCTGGGCCAGGTCAGCGTTGGTAGGATGCCCGCTCATCATCGCGAGCACGATGGAGGCGACCACCGCCAAAATGCCGACCACGCCAGTGACGCCGAAGCCAGGGATGATGAAAGCCTCGAGCGCCAGCGCCACGAGCCCGACCCCCAGCAGGATGATCTCCTCCCATCCGGCCAGCCCGAGCAGGAAGCTCGAGCCGAAGAACAGGCCGAGTGAGACGAGACTCAGCAGTCCTCCCAAGCCAAAGGCGCCGGTCTTGATCTCGAAGACGAGGCCCAGAATTCCGAGCGAGAGCAGCAGCGGGGAGACCAGCGGGTTTGTCAGGAACCGCACTAGTGTCTCGGCCCAGTTGGGCTCGACTGAGATGATCTGTGCCCCCGGAAAACCGATGGTTGACAGCAGATTCGTCTGGTCAGCTACCTTCGCCTTGGCGAATCCGAGCTTGATCGCCTCGCCGGTGCTGAGCGTGAGCAGCTGCCCCTTTCGCACCACCCCTGGGATCTCGATGGTCTCGTCCACCATCGCCTCGGCCAGCTTGGGATCGAGCCCCCGTTGCTCGGCTATAGTGCGGAACTCGGCCCGCAGCGCAGACACCATCTTCTCGGATGCCCGGACACCCTGAGCATCCACCGGTGTCGCCGCACCGATCACCGCTCCGGGTGTCATATAGATGCCGCTCGATGCGATCGCGATGAGGGCGCCGGCACTGAAAGCCCGCGGATTGACGAAGGCGTAGACCGGGATGCGAGCGGCACGAACAGCATCGGCAATTCGCTCGGCGGCATCGACTCTGCCGCCCGGTGTATCGATGTCGAGGAAGGCAGCTGCAGCGCCGCCCTTCTCTGCTTCCCGTATGCTCCGGGAGACGAACGGGGCGAGGCCGTTCTCGATCGTCCCGATAACCGGGATTCGGTATACCGTCTGGGCCTGGGCGGAGGCTGGAAGCCACAGTGCCGTCA
This sequence comes from uncultured Gemmatimonadales bacterium, assembly GCA_963751925.1. Lineage (GTDB taxonomy): Bacteria > Gemmatimonadota > Gemmatimonadetes > Gemmatimonadales > GWC2-71-9 > CAVVWJ01. Next base: position 809,096 of record CAVVWJ010000002.1, read on the forward strand.
GTGCAAGCATCAACAGCCAGCGGCGCATTGTGTTTCCTGAGGGGAGTGAACTGGAATTTAGTGCCGTGACGCTACGCTGTCATCCAATAAGACAAAGGGGCCGACATTCATCGACCCCTCTATCGTGCTGGAAAGACTCTCAACGGCTCACCCGCGGGATCGCCGCCGACCACCCTCTCTATCCCACCCCATGCCCTCGTGTCCGTGTCGCCGGTCCTGGACTTCTCTGATTCGGTGGGCGAACCGCTCTCGCATCATGAAGAGCCTGGCGCGCTGCACCGGATTCAAGTACTTGGACAGCTCTTTCATTTCGTCTCGCGATGCCTGTGCCTGAGTCAGACGCAGGGCGACGAGCGCATCGGTCAGCTTGGCAACGCTATCCTGATTCGCGGCCACGCCGGGACGGAGCTGCGCCTCGAGTCCCTGCCTCAAGCTCCGCTCACGCATGAATAGCTCCCGCCGACGGGTGCCGAATTCGCGGCTGCTGGCACGGAGCTTGGCGGCTTGATCGTTGTTGAGGCCCAGCTCCTCCTGCGCCCGCGCCGCAAATCGTTCCTCAATGCGATGACGCAATGAGTCGGCTTTGGGTGTCGAGTCCGCCTGCTGAGCGCCGGCCGAAGCAATCGGCATCAGCAGCAACGCCAGCGGTCCCAGTAGTGTGAATCTCATCAACCCTCCCAGGTATCGAGAACGGTTTTGAGCTCGGTATCGTTGAGCTCGCCCAGACCGGGTACCTCTACCGTGGAGCCGCCGGTAGCCGGCTCATCCATCGTTTGCAAAACAGAGTCGAGCTCTGAAGGCTGCAGGTCATCGAGCTCGGGAAGCGAGATCTGCAGCCGCCCGGCGACGACTTGGGGCGGCAGCCGCTGCGCCTCAGGGCGACTTCCCGGCAAGCCAATCGCGATGGCCGCTGCAAGGCCGGCGGCAGTGGCCAGACCAGCGAAGCCCCACGCCCGCTGCTGCCGACGCCTTTCCAAGCGCGCGAGCCTCAGACGCTGTTGCAACCGAGATGTTAGCGCCGGCACATCCATGCTCGGGGTTCCGTCTGCCAGGCCATTGGCGATCTGTATCAGGCTCCACTCCTCCTGGCACGACTCGCAGGACGCGAAATGCCGAGCCTCGTCAGGGGCCCACTCTCCCCGGCCCAGCGCTACGGCGGTCATACGATCCGACAACAGCTCGCAGTCTCTCATCGAACCAGCTCCTTCAACCGCTTGACGGCATTGTGGTAGTGGACCCGTGCCGCTCCAGGTGTAGTGCCGAGCGCGGCCGCGATCTCGTCGTAGCCGGTGTCTTCCTGAACCCTCAGCAGGAAGACCTCCCGTTGAAGACGCGGCAACCGAGCGATCCCCTCCCGGACCCGCTGCTCGGTTTCGCTGGCCGCGAGCTCGGCTTCAGGGTTGGAGCTGCCGGGGATATCGCGATCTTCGATGGACACGATCAGCTTGGGCTTCTGCTTACGGTAGACGTCCCGCAACGCATTGGTTCCGATGGTGAACAGCCAGGTTCGAAAGGTTGCCCCGCCCTTCCAGCTCTCGATCCGGCGAAACGCTCGGAAGAACGTCTCCTGCACCAGGTCCTCGACTTCGTCTTGCGCTGCACCCAGACTGTACAGAAATCGCGCCAACGGTTGGGAATGGCGGCGGACCAGCTCGGCAGCGGCCCGCTCATCTCCGCTTCGATAGGCGGAGACCAGAGCCGGGTCCGGTATGGGATCGGGTCTGAGGGTGCCCGGCAAGGTCGTAGCACTCATTCGGTTTTGGGACGACTGCAGGGCGGATTTGTTAACTTGGACGGGTCGTCATTGGTGCGCTATCTTAGGCCGATGCGACGCCCGAGCGTCATCGCCCACCGCGGCGCTTCCGGTTACGAATACGAGAACTCGAGAGCCGCCTTCCGTCGGGCGGTAATGCTCGATGCCGATGGCGTCGAGCTCGACGTTCACGCTACTCGCGATGGCGGCATCGTGGTCCACCACGACCCCGACATCCCCGGGCTCGGCCCCATCAGCCAACTCTCCCTGGCCGAGGCCCGCGAGATCCGCCTGAGAAACGGCGAGCTGCTCCCGGTTCTCAGCGAAATCCTCGAGCTGGTCGGCAATCGCGATGTGTGGGTGGAGGTGAAGAGCTTACCAGTCGCGCACGACGAGGCGCTTCTCACCATTCTCGATCGGGGGCCAACCCCGCACCGGTACGCCATCCACAGCTTCGATCACCGAATCGTACACCGGCTGGGAGAGACCCGGCCCAGTCTCAAGCGCGGAATTCTCTTGAGCGCGTACTTGCAGGATCCAGTTGCCGTGATGCGGGCGGTGGGAGCCTGCACGCTGTGGCAGGAGTGGCAGCAAGTCGATAAGGATCTCGTTCGGCAGGTCCACGACGCAGGTGGCGCCGTGATAGCGTGGACGGTCAACGAGATCGGCGACCTTGACCGGATGGTGCGCCTGGGCGTGGACGGGCTCTGCGGGAACTACCCCGATCGCATTCGGGTCGCGATTGCACCTCGCCTGGATGAGGCCTCCCGGGCCTAGGCTACACGGCTCCAGGCGCATCGGTGGACTCGGTATGCACCACCGGCGCTGAAGGCGGCGTGCTGTGGCGGCGCTTCGCTTCTGCGATCTGGCCCTCCAGCCGGGCAATATCCTTCTGCAGCTCGTCCAGTTGGGACATCAATCCTTCGGCACGCCCGGTTTCTGTCTCACCCCCGCGCTCTCGACGGTGCACGGTGAACCCGAGGTCACGCGCCACGGTGTTTTGCCTCCGCCGCAGTCGTAACAGCTCGATCTGCAGCTTGCCTTCGTCGAGTGCCGCTTGCGCCTTCTTCCCGAATGCCTCGAGCTCCTGATTCAGCCGGTCGTAAAGTGTGGACTTGGTCATGTGGATCTCCAAAGAAAAGCTAGGAGCTAGGAGCTAGGAGCTAGGAGCCTTGAGCTACGGACCTGCACGGGTTTTGGTTTCGCTCCTACCTAATAGCTAATAGCTCCTGTTGCCGTTAGCTCATAGCTCGAATAAAAAAAGGAACGCGACCGAATCGCGTCCCTTTGGCTGCCCAGGTTCCCGGAACGCTTCTAGGAGGCGGCTGCCTCGGAAGCGGGCGGGTACACCGAAACCTTCTGCCGATTCTTGTCCCGGTACTCGAATTTCACGACGCCGTCCACCAGCGCAAACAAGGTGTCGTCGTTTGCCCGCCGAACGTTGGTCCCCGCATGGAACTTGGTCCCGCGCTGACGCACGAGGATGTTCCCCGCGACGACTTTCTCCCCGCCATAGCGCTTGACCCCGAGGTACTGGGGATTGCTGGTCCGGCCGTTCCGGCTGGAACCTACGCCTTTCTTGTGTGCCATTTCTGCCTCAGCCCAGCTTGAGATCGGTAATGCGGACCTCGGTGAATTTCTGCCGGTGTCCGGTCTTCCGGCGGTAGTTTTTCCGCCGCTTGAACTTGAACACGTAAATTTTGGCTTCCTTGCCGTCTCCCACGACCTCCGCCAGCACCTGGGCGCCTTTGACCAGAGGAGCGCCGGCCTTAATGGTTTCGCCGTCTGAGGAAAGAAGCACCTCGTCGAAGGTGACCTTGGAGCCCGCTTCAGCACTCATGAGCGGCAGCCGCAAAGTCTTGCCCTTCTCGGCTTTGAACTGCTTTCCTGCGGCGCGGAAGATCGCGTACATACGAAGCCCTGACTTAAGGTGTCGAAGTTAGCCCGTAAAGGTAGACAGGCATGGAGCTTGGGACAAGGGGAAGGACCGACCACCTGTCCGTCGTCTCTCATGCCACCGCGTACTGATCGGTCACGTCTCTCCCGGCCGGTCGGCTCATCAGACGGAACTCGTCCAGTCGCATCATCGGGTCGTCGCGGAGCTCGATGTCCACACCAGTGAGTTTGGTGAGGGTCTGAAGCAGCCGGGGCTCGTCCTCCAATAGATAGAGGGCAACCTCGGGATGGAGACGAACGGTGAGCTGGCGCTCACGCCGATCATGGCCGGCCCGTTTGAGGGCGCGCTCAAGCCGCCGGGAGACAACCTCCGGCGTAAACACACGACCGGTCCCCGCACAAGTTGGGCAGTCCGTCGTCATGGAGTGCCACAAGGATGGACGCACCCGCTGGCGCGTCATCTCGACCAGGCCGAGCTCGGAGACCGCGAGCGCCTTGGTGCGTGCGCGATCCCGGCCCAGATGCGTTCGCAGTTCCTGGAGCACTTTGTCGCGGTTGGAGCGGGTCTCCATGTCGATGAAGTCGCAGACGATGATGCCGCCGATGTCCCGGAGCCGAATCTGTCGGGCGATCTCGCGGGCGGCCTCCAGATTGGTGCGAAGAATCGTCTTCTCCGGGTCCTTCTTCCCGGTGTAGCGCCCGGTGTTGACGTCGATGCTGATCAAGGCCTCGGTCGGTTGAATCACCAGGGAGCCTCCCGTGGGAAGCTCGACCCGGGCCTTGAACAGGTCGCGAATCTCGGATTCGATGTCGAACTTGTCGAAAAGAGGAGTTGGTTCGGTATACAGGTGAACCCGGCTCATCAGCTCGGGGTCGATCTGCTGCAGATACTGCTCGATCTCGTTGTACAGCTCCTTCATGTCGACATGAAGCGCATCGACTTTGGTGCTGAACAGATCTCGAATGATCCCGCGGGTCAGACTGGTTTCGCGCTGCAGCAGCGCTGGAGCCCGCCTGACGAAGGTCTTCTTACGATTGATCTTTTTCCAGAGCGCCAGGAGCGAGTCGATCTCCCGCCGGAAGTGCTCTTCCGTAACCCCCTCCGCCACGGTCCGAACGATCACCCCACCCGAGTCCTTCGGCAGGAGCTTGGAGACCATCTCGCGAAGCTTGGCGCGCTGCTCCCGGCTCTCGATCTTCCGGCTTACGCCGACCTTCGAGGCGTACGGCATGTAGACCAGGAAACGACCCGGCAGCGAGATCTGGGCGGTGACCCGGCATCCCTTGGAGCTGATCGGCTCCTTGGTAACCTGCACCGGGAGACTCTGCCCCTTCTTCAGAATGTCCTGGATGTTTGGGAGGGCACGGCGGCTTGAGATCTCTCGTTGGCGACCTTCACCCGGCGCCTTCTCGGTGGCGCCAGCGCCATTGCCACGCCGGCGCCGCCGGTCTCGGCTCCGCCAGGGACCTTTCCGTTCAGGCGCGGATTCTTCGGCTGTCGTCTCGGCGGGGTCCGACGACTCGGCCGGGGCTTCTTCCTCCTCGGATTCCTCCTCCTCGTCCGGCTCCTCGTCCTCGTCCGGCTCCAGCAGATCGGACGCGTGCAGAAATGCGCTCTTCTCCTGACCTATGTCAACGAAGGCGGCCTGGATTCCCGGGAGTACCGCCTCGACCCGGCCCAGATAAATGTCGCCGACGGTGCGACGATGATCCGGTCGGTCGACCAGCAGCTCTACCAGACGATCATCTTCCAGGATGGCCACGCGGGTCTCGCGCTGGCTTCCGTTAATCAGGATCTCACGCTTCAAGGTGTGACCTCGGCCATCGTCAGATCACGAGTGTTGGCGTGGTCTGCTCGTCCGGCTTCGTGAAATTGGTACGGGCGCGCGGCTCGCCCGGTCCTCACATGAGAAAAACGCGCGCTTTGGAAGCCTGCCCGCCACTAGAATGGAGCATGCCGCCAAAGAGCGCGTCTCTGCCGGGCTAATTATATGAAAGAGGCCAGCTTAGAGCAATGTGTCGTGGTTGAGAGTGGAGGGTCGGTAGTAAGTCTAGGGTCGAGAGTCGAGTGTCTAGAGTCTACAGCGCAGGAAGGGTTTCGCACTCTACGCTAGACTTGCGACTCTAGACTCTAGACTCTAGACCCTCGACCCTAGACCTCCAATCAATCCACCAGCTCCCCAAGAATATGCCGCCCGATCACAATTCTCTGGATCTCACTGGTGCCCTCCCCGATCTCGCAAACCTTGGCATCTCGCATCATGCGCTCGACTGGATATTCGGTGGTATAGCCATAGCCACCGAAGATCTGCACCGCTTTAGTGGTGGTGCGCATGGCCAGCTCCGAGCAGTAGAGCTTTGCCATCGCCGCTTCCTTCTTAAAGGGCCTTCCGTTCTGCTTGAGCCAGGCAGCGTGGTACAGGAGATGAGTGCCGGCTTCGACCTCCATAGCCATGTCGGCAAGCTGGAAGCTCACGCCCTGAAAGCTTCCGATCGGCCGCCCGAACTGCTTCCTCACTCCGGCGTACTGCAGTGCCAGCTCGTAGGCGCCCTCGGCGATCCCCAGTGACAGCGCCGCGATTCCGATGCGGCCGGCATCCAGCGTCTTCAGGAAATTGATGAATCCGTAGCCAGGCTTGCCGAGAAGGTTTTCCTTGGGCACGATGGCATCCTCGAACACCAGCTCCCGGGTGTCGCTCGCCCGCCAGCCCATCTTGTCCTGCTTCTTTCCTGCTCTGACGCCCCTGGTCTTAGCCAGATCCGGGGCATGGCCGATTCCTACCTGGCGGCAGCGATCGAGGTCGACCGTGTCCTTGGTGACGATGAAGCTGGTAATGCCCTTGTTCCCGCGGCCTGGCTCGGTCCGCGCGGTGATCACGAAAATCTCACCGACGCCCGCATGAGTGATGAAGATCTTGGATCCGTTGACCAGGAAGTGGTCGCCCTTGTCCACTGCGGTGGTGGCCGTGCCGCCGGCATCGCTGCCGGCGCCGGGCTCGGTCAACCCGAAGCCACCCAGCACCCGGCCTGATGCCAGCAACGGCACGTACCGTCGCTTCTGCTCCTCAGTCCCGAACTCGACGATCGGCGACGTGCCGAGATTAGTGTGCGCGCTGATGGTGAGGGCATGGCTGGCGTCTACCTTGGCCATTTCATGGATGGTGATGTAGTAGGACAGCTGGTCCATGCCGGCCCCACCAAGCTCCTCGCTCCAGGGAACGCCGAGCAGACCCAGCTCGCCCATGGCCTTGATATTGTCCCAGGGAAAGGTCGAGGTCTCGTCCAGCTCTCGGGCGACGGGAGCGATCTGCGTGCGCGAGAACTCGCGTACCATTTCGCGGACTTCGCGATGATGATCGGTGAAGTAGAGAGAGTCGTCCATGGGCCCGGCCGATTGTTGGGGTGAGTCAGCGTGCCGAAAAGTTAACGGCTCGACCCAACCGGGTCCAACGACGTCTCCGGACCGTCTTGCGTTCGCCTGTTCCCCGCTGAATCATTGTGTCCATCCCACGGATTCCCAACCTCACCTGCCCCTCATAGGAGACTTCGTATGCCTCACTGCACGTCAACCGTTTTGGCCGTTGCGCTCACCACCGGGCTTCTGGCCTGCGGCGGAGACAAGGGGTCGGTTGACACCGCCACCGCCAACCCGCTGTCACAGCTCACTTCGGCCGTCAGCTCAATCGAGAAGATGTCCAACAGCATGGCCGCCACAGCCAACCGGAAGCCAGTGCCGCCCGTCAGCTATAAGGTGCTGCTCGATTATCTGCCGCGGAGCATCGATGGGATGAAAGCGGACGAGCCTAAAGGCGAGACCACCGCATACGGAGAATGGCAGTACTCCTCCGCGGAGGGCCGCTATCACAGTGAAGATGGCAACAAGAGTGTGAAGGTTGGACTGTTTGACTACGCCCACATCCCTCTGTTGTACGCTCCGTTCCAGATGATCATGAACATGAAGATGAGCACGGAAAGCACCGAGGGGTACGAGCGCAGCACCAAGATTGCTGGATTTCCTGCCCACGAGAAATGGACCAAGGATGGGCAGGACAACGAAGTCACGATTATGGTGGCCGACCGGTTCGTACTGACCACCACCACCCACGGCTTGGGTGAAGACTCGGCCAAGAAGCTCGCAGAGAGCCTGGACCTCAAAGGTCTGGCCAGCAAGGGCAGCTGAGTCTCAGCCAGACATAACGACGGGAAGCACCTCTTTTTTCGATTCTCCAGACGCAAGACGCACCAGCTCTGCACCGAACTTTGCCAGGGTACGAGGACCCACTCCTCGAATGCGGGCGAGGTCGGCTGGATTACGCGGCCTCGTCTCCACGATGGACCGCAGTACGGCGTCAGTAAGGATCATGTAGGCGGGCACGCCCATGGCGCGGGCGGCATCTGCCCGCCAGCGGGTGAGAGACTCCAACAGTGGATCGTTCCCGGGTGGCGCTGGCGCAATGAATGACGCGCCATCGTTCGCCAGCGCACCGAGGATGACACCACCCAACCTCTGGGAAATCGCGGCGCCCACTCCGGGCACGTCCGCGAGCGCTGAGGCAGTTGCCGGTGGAGAGAGTGCCAGCCGCACGAGAACTTCAGGCTCGAGCGGGCAGCCACCCCACGCGCTTTTCTGTCCCAACAGAGCAGCTCGAAGACGTGCCAGCCGGGCCGTAATTTGGGGGTCCCGCGACCGCTGAAGCGGCATTGCTCCACACCTGTCACAGCCCCGACAACTCCGGAGGGTTTCACCGAAATAGCCGACCAGCCGAGCCCGCCGGCAACCCGAGCCGCGCGCATATTCCTCGACTGCCTGAATGCGGGTTTCGGCCTGCTTTCTACGGGCCTGCACCGGCCGCCAGTCTAACCAGCCTCGTTCTGGGTGGAGCTCCCGCCGCAGCCGCTCGGATGATTCCAGCACATTCTTGGGTACACCCACTCGCTTTCCCGGCTCGGACCAGAGCTGTTCGAGCAGCTGTTTGGGTGGAAATGTGACGTCGAGCTGGCGGCGATGGAGGCCGGTATCTGAGCGCCTCCACAGCAGCACGCAGCGTGCGAAGTCTCCATCGCGACCCGCCCTGCCTGCCTCCTGATAGTAGGCTTCCGGAGTGGGTGGTGGGGACCAGTGGACCACCAGGCGCACATCCGGTTTGTCGATCCCTAAGCCTTACCCTGCCCTGCTTCTGAACATCTCGCACGTTTTCAGAGAGAAAGACGTGCAGCCTGCACGCCCGTAGCACCCGAAATGTGCAGGATGTTCGGGACAAATTGGCACAGATGTCCGCACACAAAGTAGGGCCCTTGGATATATCCTCACTCTGGGAAATTTCAGTTGCTCATTCCCAACCCAATCAGTTCTCTTAGCGCGGTTGACTTCGATGTGAATGTCCGAGAGCTTGGCTCTCCCTCAAAGGTGACGGAGCCGCGATCCGGGATTACCCTCGTTACCGGCAAGCGCCCACTAGCTCCACGGAACCCTCTCGGCTCACTTGGAATATGTGATGAACCAGGCATCTGCCGGTGGGTTCAGTGGAGTTCCATCGAAGGACACTAGGCCTCCCGCCGAATAAGTATCGCCCAATGAATACTCCCAACAAGCCGTGCCACCGCTCCACCCAAGCGTGTACGTCGTGCCCTTGCGGATCCGGACTGGTGAGGGGAAGGCATAGCTGACGATACGACTAAGTTCCCCCGGCTCTGCCGGAGCAACAGTGACAGACGTGATCGCAATAGGCGGTTGCGTAAGGTCGGCGAACAGACCGAGAGTCGTCGCATCGCCAGTCGCGGCGATGGTGTTGACGGTAAGCAATACGTCGACGTGGTGGAGTTTGGCCGTTTGGGGGACAAAGGTTTGTCCGTACAGCCCGTTACAAGTACTCAACCCGTTCGTCACCAGATTCGCCTGGTCGATGTTCAGCTCGGATGTCTTGGGAATGGACGGTCGCCCCAGATTGAGCCCGGCCGGCACCATAATTTGCCCACCGCTGTTGTCTCCCCAGCAGGTCACGGTACCATCGATCTTCAGCGCGCAATTGTGATACTCACCCACGCTCAAAGCGACGACGCCGGCGAGCGACGCCGGCACATCCGTCTGGCGTAGTTCGTTGTTGCCCCAGCAGGTGACCCTGCCGTTACTCTGGAGCGCGCAACTGTGAAATATGCCTGCGCCCACAGCCACCACGGTGCTGAGCCCAGCCGGAACGATGGTCTGCCCGTAGATATTGAGGCCCCAGCAATGGACCGATTGATCGCTCGTCAGCGCGCAGGTGTGCTCCTCGCCGGCGCTTACAGACACTACGTGGCCGAGCCCAGCTGGGATTGTGGTCTGCCCGAAGTAGTTAACCCCCCAACAAACAAGCTTGTCGTCACGCTTCAAAGCGCAGGTGATTGCCACCCCCCGCAGAGAGCGCCACCACTTTCGTGAGCCCAACCGGGACAGTCGTTATTCCATCGACACCGTTAAACCCCCAGCACGTGATGGTGCCATCCGTCTTCAAGGCACAGGTGTGGCCGTCACCCGCGCTCAGGGCTGCCACATTACTGAGACCAGCCGGCACCATGGTTTGTCCTAGGAAGTTCTGCCCCCAACAGGTGACGGTGCCATCGCTTTTGAGGGCGCAAGTGTGAGCGCCGCCCGTGACAATGGCCACCACGCCAGCCAGATCGGCCGGCAGTGTAATCTGGCCATAACCGTCGTACCCCCAGCAGATGACCGTACCGTCTTCCTTGAGCGCGCACGTGTGTTGGCCGCCCGCACTAACCGCCGGCATAATCGGCTGACCTGCATGCAATGCCAGTTGTACGGGACGGGCTACTTCGTCAGGAGGGGAGCTAGGCTCCCCGGTACAGGCACCTAATAGGGTAGTCACCAGAATCGCGGTCGCCCACCAGCCGTTTCCAGATGTTAGGTGCGCGGAGCTACGTGAAGAGTTGTGCATTCAACACCTCCAAGTGAACGCTGTCGCGAGAGATGCCCGGAACCAGCCAACTGCCAACCAGCTTTGCTTCTTCTGGATGAGTAGTCCGCTTCTGGTTCTGCTAGCTCTTCATCGGGCAAGGATGTTGCTGTGCCGAGTAGATCAACACGAGGTCGGCCGACGACGCTTGGCCTTCTTTGGAACTTCGAGCGTCGGGGGGAGGCGTCACGGAGGAGACAGGCTGGGGTAGCCCGGTCCACCACGTCACGATTCGGCGCCGTGCATATCAAGGTGGACGGGTCCGACAACCCCGAGGTCACCCGCGCTCCCCGCTGCCGAAAAGGTCGTTAGGCGCTGCGCCGATACGCTCACGGCCAGACCGGCGACACCATAAAACTGGCGGGGGAGCTGAAGCCGTTGGGGGACGTTCGAGCACCCCGTCACGGGTCGCCGCTTCCCACGCTCCGATCCGCCCAGGGCGCGGGCTCCAGGCGCGTGGTCTCGTAGCCCCGCCGGCGCGCCACCACGCGGTAACTGAACTCCGCGGTAGGGTCGCCGGCACGGAGTTGCACCACGAAACCCAGCGGGGTGCGCTCTGCGACGTAGAGCTCGGCGTTCGCGTAGGGCTCGAGGAAGACATGGTAGGGCACCTGGGCGCTCACAGTCTGGGCGAAGGTGGGGTCGAGCAGCACGCGGACGCGGCCGTGCTGGAGCCTGGCGAAGCCGTAGTCGGTGAACCACACCTCGCTTGATTCCTCCGTGTAGAGGGCCCGCGCGCCGGTGGTCGTGGCCACCACGGCGTTCTTCGTGCCGCCCGTGACCGACAGGCCGGCGTGGCCGGCGCTGACCGCGATCTGCACGCCGTTCCCCGATCCGCCGAACACCCCCGCCCAGCCGAGCGACCAGCTGGCAGAGGCGTCGATGCCCGTCGTGTCCCCCGCCGCCCTGACCGCCGTCCCCGCAGCGCTAAATGATCCGCCGCCGCCGCCCTGGTTGCCGTTCTGGACGCTCACGGCGTAGCCCCCTACCGGGTCAGGCGCCGACGGGCCCCGCCTGAACAGTGCGGCGGGGCCGGAATAGGAGCTCACGTCAAGCGCGGGGTCGGGATACGGCTGGAGCACCGTACTGGTGTTCATGAAGCGCCCGGCCGAGCCGGTCGGGCCGGCGTGGGTGAAGACGCCCGTGGTCCCGCTGCCAGTGTTGTGACCGTAGACCGCGGAGTTGGCTCTGGCCCTGGCCTCGAGCGCGGGCAAGGTGCCCGAGCCAGTGCCGGCCGACTGGAACAGCCCCGCCCAGCCAGTCCCGAAGGAGGCCCCCGAGATCGTCGCCCCGGTGCCGGTTCCGGTGGCCGAGACGGCGGAGGCGAGGCTGGCCGTGTTCGTCACCTCGAACTGCGCGGCATGGCTCGGCCCGGTGCTGATCGCCCTGAAGCCGAACGCGTTCCCGTTCGTCTTGGCCAGGAGTGCCTCCCTGGCGCTGGGGGGGCTGGTGGAGTTGTTGATCTCGAAGATGCCGCCGTCGCCGGTGCCGCGCTGGGTGATGTGGAAGGCGGCGCCGGTGCTGGTGACGCTCTGGTTGATCGGCAACGGGATAGTGCCGGCGGCCGCGACGGCAGCCGTCTGGTCGGCAGCGACGGCGTCAAGGGTCGTTGCGCTCGCGGCCGCCCGCGTGGTGGTGGGCTCCTGCTGGTCCTCGCAGGCCACGGTGAAGGCAAGGGCGGCAGCGAGGGCGGCGGTGCTGAGGGGGAAGGGATGACGCATGTGAGCCTCGATGGGGGAGGGCCTGCCGTGGAGGCGCCCGCGTGTGCATCGCGGACGCACGCTCTGGCCCAGGGCGGCCCGGCGGTCGTGCGGTCGTGGATTCTTCGTGGCGTCGTTAGCTGGCTGAGGAAGCCGGCGTCTCGGAGAAGGCGAGGACCCGTCCCTTTGTGAGCCGCTTGTGTCGGGTCTTTATCGAAACTGTGACGGCTGGTGGCCCTACCTTACGGTGCGGGACAGTCCTCGTCAAGAACGGCGCGTAGTCGTCATCTAGGCCATCTGGTTGATGCTCGATTGAGTCACCCGATTACGTTGTCGGATGGCCATACTCAAGCCCGGCTGCGGCAAGATGCTGCCCGACCTGACCCATGATCACCGCTGCTACTGCACGAAGGACCACACCGGCAAGCACGCCTGTTACTGTGGCATCCGCTGGGACGACGAGGGCCGAATCAGCATACCGCGGAAGCAAACGCGCCGGCGGTGAGGGCATATGACCTAAAGGAGAGACTTGCGGGGCCAAGGTGTCAGTGCTTCTGGCGCTTCCCCTCGATAGCGTCTACTGAGTCGAGCCAGAATGTCGTGTAGCAATCTTCACAGTACTTGTATTCGCCCCCGTTGTGGACGCCTGCGTCATAAATGATGTGGACCTCGTTCTTCTCACTCAGAACTTCCATAGGAAACACTGCAGAGAGGCTTTTCCCTTCTGCTGTCATCCCATCTGATTACGAAATTCAACGGGAACCTCTTTTGAAGAATCCGGTCGGATGGCCGTTTCGGGCTCGTGCCTGCCTTTCGGGGTGACAATGATCGATTGAACACTCGCGATCCGAGCGCCGTCTGCCGGGGAGAAACCATAGACTAAGAGAACAGGGGCGAGCATCTCTCGACTGACATCCGCCGCGCTGAAGACCTTGTATTGCTTCTTGGCCTCAAAGGCAGCCTGAGCGACCCGGAGAAACGGTGTAGTGAAGACCCCGAGTACAGGCTTGTATACGGACCCGAAGAAACCGCCCTTCCTGATCACGTAGCGCGGGACCGCCTTGCGAGAACTGCCGTACACAATCGCGGCTTGGATATCACTCGGTCTCATTTCCCTAATAGCATGGGCAGAGAGCGGGGCTAAGCCGCCAACTGAGCCGCACAGGCCCACAACGATCGCTGAAATCGACAATAAAGGTCGCTTAGGGGCCAGGGTGGGCTAGATGGCGCTGGAGATGTGAGCAACGGAGATCAGAAGGACGGGGCAACCAAGCTTGAAACGCCAGTCGCACAATTCAGGGCTCACGTCCCGGCTAACCGCCAAACAACAAGCCCGACCAGATACATAAGGCCGACAATCAGACCGACAATAATGCCGGCCGGAATACCGGCCAACGTAAATTTGATCAGGAATACAACCAGATCGCCAAACGGGATATTTACCCCGGTGATCTGCACAGTGGTGCCAAGTCCCCGTTCGTTGCCACCGTTCTGGGATCTGTACTGATCTGCTGGCGTGTCGTAACGCTGAGTAGACATGTTTAGTCCCGCTTGGGGTGATTCCGGAGCGTCAACGGCGCTCAGAAGTTGGCAGCGGAATGGCAGAAGGCGGCAAGTGGGGCTTGGAATAACGTACAGCGTGGTACGGGGGTTGGTTAGGAGGAGAGTGGTGAGCTACTTGGCCTTTTTGCGACAGAATAGGCAACAACTTGTCGCATTCACCTCAATATCAGGGACACTGCCTGGCTTACCGCGGAGAACGCTGCACACCATGCCGCCGCGGAACTCCATCGGCTCTGCGAGCGTAGCGCAGTACCCAAGGCCTGTAGCTCGGGGCTATGGCCAACGCCCACGGGGTCACCGTCACGTACGGGCCCGGGCTGCTTCAATTCGTGGTGGTGGGTCACATGAATACTGAACTTATCCGGCGTGTTGACTAGCGCACTTACGATCCAGAAGCCCGCCGCACAGACAGCAAACACAGCCGCCACAACCTCACAGATCCGACTCAAGGCTTAGCGCGCCCTGCACGGCCGAAGGCTCGGAGATGTGCAAGATGTTCGGATCAAGTTCGCACAAATATTCGCACATCTGCCGATCCTGGTGCAACCGCTGCGAGAGCCCCGCGCGAAGACGGCAGCGGCAATGGCTGCCCGAAGTGGGCTGCGTACCTTGCGCAAAGCTCCATCAATACCACAACCCCGCACAGGCCCCCCCGGGACTGTTCAGCCCAACTCCGTCATTCAACATCATTCAAAGCTGAAGGTGACGCTAAGCGACACGGTCTGGGTGGCTTTTACCGGCACGGGCGTATCCAACGTGGCACTGGTAAACTGCGAAAGCCCTTGACCTTCATAAAGCCAGCTCGCTACGCCGCTTATCGATGCGTCTGCAATGGGTACAAAGCTTCCCTGTAGCTTGAATCCGTAATCAGTGGTACGTGTCACAACCAGATTTGTGTTGTCGCCGCGGAAGGGATTTGCCAATTCCGTGACATAGCACGCTCCGGCTGGACACCAGTTAACCGCGGGCGTCGTAAGTGCATTGAGTTGCCAATATCCGACCGTCTGAATACGGGTCAGCACTCGCGAGAGTATTATTTTCCCGTCCGATGAAAGGGCATTCTCAAATTCACGGTGTTGTTTCACCTCACCACTCTTATCGCGCACCTCCACGGTCCATTGCCCGTGAACCTTGATACCCACCCCAGGCGCTTGTCCAGAAAGACTCACCGGCATCAGGTGAAGTGCTACAGCTAAGGCTCCAATTGCTCTCAGAGGCAAAAAACACGAATAGGTCATAAGCTTCCTCCAATTGAACCGCATTTACTGCAGGGTGACGTTCGCGGCGTCCGTCACCCCAATGGTCTCTCGAATATTGATGCTCAGTGCGCCAAGCACCTGTGGGCCATCGGTCACAACCACCACCTCGGCAACGCCCACTGTAATCGGCGGTAGGGCGCTCGGCACATCGGCGACACGGACAGTCTCGTTAACTGCAATGTTTATTGGGTCAGGCATTGGAGGCTTACTTTTTGCCGCAGAGGGGGCATCCCGGACGGCGATCACCTCATGGATGCTGATTAGAGCAATCGCACCTTGCTCCACCCGGAACGCGACTGGAAGAGGAAGATCGCGCACGACACCTGCGTCCGTTCCCCAGCTGACGCCCGTTAGCTCGCGAATTTTCGCCACCACGTCGAGATCAACCCAGCCCAGCTCCGCATCACCAATGCTGACCTTGAGCCTGTAACGTTTGGCCGCATCCAGGGCGCATGGACCAGCCAAGCATTTTCTGGTGTCCCAGACCAGGTAATAGCTACCAGTGAAGCGGTCGTACCGAATCTGCTGTAATGTGTTCGCCGCAGGAGCGGTGGTGAATCGCGCTATCGACGCCCCACAGCTACCACCGATCAGGGGGCACACCGTCACCTCAGGCTGAAGGGTACCATCGGGCACTCCACTGTAGCGCGCTGGCGGGACGAGTGGGGGAAGGAAGAAGAAGTGCGCATTCCCACGGTGCGCCCCGTCCTGGATAAGGAACTCCGGGTCCACCCCGGGTGCTATCATCTCGTCGGGATTGCAACTGATTACGACTCAATCGGGAAGACGGTAAGCCATATCAATAAACGGCGCATGAACGCCTCACCATGTGATGCTCTCCAGCATGCTGACAGGTACCTGGACTCCCCGCATCCTTTGACCTAGCAGCGCCCTCTTACCTCTGCCGAAACCCCGGGTCTGAAGGCTCTTCCGGCCCAGGAGCCTCCCGAAAGCCAGCGGTTGACCTCATTCTGACGCCGCGCAGTTCTTCGCCGTCTCCCTCCAAGCACTATCGACGGTACGGGCAGTCCTGTCGTCGAGCTTCGGCGGTCTCAAACCCAAGCCCTAGCTGCTTATCTCAGCGGCTCGCCAAGGTTCTTGGTTCTGCGTCCTAGATGGTTCTAGAAACCGAATACCTCAGCAACAAGTCCGTTCTGACCTGGATTCCGCCCACTACCGCCACGGCCCGCTGGGCCGAGAGAGAAAGTGTTGCCGGACTGTACGAGGGTGCCTCCCGCCCTGACAATTCCTATGGAAGGGCCTCCGCCACCACCGCCGCCAGCATTACCGTCACCGCCTTTGCCGCCGTTATGACCAGCGCCTCCATTCCCAGCTTTGTGCGGGATACCATGCTCATCGAGTCCGAACGGACCAAGCCCACCTGCACCACCAAGCCCTCCGGCGCCACCCGAGCCGCCCACCCCTCCGTTGCCTCCGTTGACACCTCTCTCGGTTCGAATCGAGTTTCCTGTGATTTCTACGTTCGTTGACTGCAAGAGAATGATCCCGAACGCTCCGGCACCTCCTTCACCCCCTCTTCCCCCGGTTCCGGCACAGCCACCGCTTCCCCCACCCCCGCCCCCACCCCCAGCACGGAGGTCCAGGAAGGAGCCGGTACTCGCTCCACCTCCGCCACCGCCTCCCGCACCACCAGACCCTGCGCTGCCAGTGAGTCCGTTTGAGCCATTCGCCGGCTGGTACCTTGCAGCTAAGCCCTCGCTGAATGGGGCTACAATCGTCCCAAAGTTGCCCCCGCCAGCTGCATCGGAAGCATTCGGGCCGTCAAATCCGCCGCCGCCATCAGCACCGTCTACTCCCGTGACACCGCCACCAGCGCCTCCGATGCCTCCAAAAGGATTCACCCCGTTCAGGCCAGAACTGCCAGGGAAGCCCCCGCGGCCACCTGCAGTACCAGGTAGGGCACACGCGATTGCGCCACCCAAACCACCAGGACCAGGAACCCCGGGGTTCTGAGGGTTAAGGGTTGGCAGAGTACCGGCAACGCCGGGACCTCCATCCGCACCAACGTCGCCGTCGACTCCACGAAATCCGTTCACAGGGAAACCTGGGTCGAAGCCTGTGGCCAGGATTAGATTGTTCGTGATGTGAATGTCATCTCCAGTTGTGATAACAATTCCGTACACGCTTCTACCTGGTGCGGGTCTGGCCTGGATGGCGAACCCGGTGATGGTTACACCATGTACAGACACGCCAGTAACCACTGGTAGCCCGCCAGCATTGAAGACCGAGGTAAAAGTGTTGGTGGTGGGCTGCCAAGTGGTGGCATCATATCCCCCATACAACGAGATCCCAGAGCGCAACGTGATTCCAACGTAGTCTCCAACAGCAACGTTGACACGGTGTACACCCAGCTGGGCGGCTCGGTCGATCCCGGCGTTAATAGTCTGCAGGGGTGATTCCTTCGTACCCGAGTTGTTGTCGCTCCCCCCGTCAGCGTAGACAAAGACAGCCGGGCACGAGACGACAAAGTCGACCGTGCTTATTGCCCCTGCACTCACGTTAGTTGTCTGCGTTGCGGATGTGCACTCCCCGGATAAGTCGGTGAGTGAGACTTGCACTAAACCGACAGGCAGGGGGGTGAGTAGGTAGGCTCCCACAGCATTTGTTGTCGCCGCGATTCCACCGCGATCAGCCTGAACAACTACCCCCTCGACCGGGGCACCATCACGGCTAATTGTTCCACCGATGCTGCCGGTCGGCGCTGGGCAGGTTACAGTGAACGAGACATGGCTCACCCCGCCGGCCACAACCGTGGCTGAAGTCGGGGGTGTAGCGGCGCACCCCGTTGGGAGTTGCGAGACTGTGAGCGTTACTGAGCCGGGAGCCAGCCCTGCCAGGGAGTAGAATCCGCTTTCACTGGTCGTGGTTGTTTCACCCGATGAAGCTGTCACGGCTACGTTCCCAAGAGGACCCGCTAGAGGCGAAAGCACATTTCCAGCTAGCCCACCCTTACCGGGCGGTATTGGCCGTTCTCTGACGTCCGCTGCGATGACGATATATACCGTAAAGCTCGTGACTGTAGGGTCAATGTCGAAGCCAACCGACTGGGCGGAAGTATTATTCCCCGCTTTGAGCTCTGCGCCGAAAGCTTCCCACCGATAGCAGTCGCTGGGTGGTGTTAGGTCCACACAGATCTGATCATTAAAGAAGTTGTAGATCGCACCGCTCCCAGGCGCCCCCGTACCATTCCAGTCAGTGCTCGCTCGAACTTTCAAACCTAGGAAGCCGGCCGGATCCGTAGCAAAGGGGAAAGCCACGATCTGCGCTGCGGGTGGAGCTGGAAACGTCGAGGGTGCAAGATCTGAGTTGAGGAACTGGTTAGTGAGTTTGAGATCAAATCGCACTCGGATACGGCCCGGTGTGAACTCGCCTACCCTGGAACGGGTGAGATTTGTGATGGTGGCAGAGACCTCATTTCGACCCAGAAGGGCGAAGCTTGCGCCAGATGCGCTGACGATTGCGGGTTCGACGGCCCGAGCCCTCGCGGTGCCGGCCACGACATCGAGATCGATGGCAAGAGCGTGGCCCTGGAGAGTCGCTCGAGGATCAGCGGGAGGCGTAGGGCCAGTTCGCTCAGCGGATTGACAGGCAGCAAGGCAGAAAACGGCGACAACCCTGGGGAAAAGGCGAGCCATAAACGTTCCCTCCGCGGTATTCGCGAACGCCCAAGAGCGGGAACATCAGTTTTGAGCGGCTAGGGAGGACGTGGGTCCTTCGTGGGCGTCTAGTCCGGCGTCGCGGAGGAGTACGAGGACCCGTAGCTTTGAGGCGTCGGCTTTCGCCGGGTGTGCTCTGTTTGCTCAAGTGTGGCGGCTGGTGGCCCTACCTTACGGTGCGGTACAGCCCTCGTCAAGAACGGGCGTAGTGGTTATCAGGGCGTTTCCTTTTATGGGCGGTTGACCCACCCGATTGCGTCGTGCTCATGGCCACCCTCAAGCCCGGGCAGCGGCAAGACTCTCCCAGGCTCGACCCACGATCACCGCTGCTATTGCACGAAGGACCACACCGGGGAAGCACGCCTGTTACTGTGGCATTCGAGGGGACGAGGAGGGCCGCATCAGCATCTCAAAGACACATCCACGACCATAAAAAACTTGGGATTCTCCTCCCGACTCAGCCGTACGAGTGCCCTCACTCCCCGTCACTTGACTCGATAATTCATTGCGAGGGTTCGCGCTCGAGCCCGACGTATGTTTTCGCCGCTAGTGACCGCTTCTAAGTGATCCGGATTCACACAGTCTCTTTGCCCACACTTGTGATCGATGTCGAAGCCCTCGGGTATTTCCCCCTTGTGCTCCATGTAGGAGACGCGATGGACCAATACCTTCGTGCCGTTCAACCACATCTGTCCATAACCGGTAGACTGCTTGCCTTTAGTCCAGCGCCAACACCCCTCAGGTCTAGCATCGTGGTGAACTTTAGACCAGAAAAGTTTGGCTTGGGACTCCGTCATCTTCCTGCACGCGAGTGTCGTGTGCGTGGAACGGGCTCCAGCATCTCTCAGAAGACCTTCCAAGTCCTTAACCGTAATTGTGACCTGATTTGCGACCGCACTATTCGACGGGTCTAACAATTCGATTCTAACCTGTCTCGCCGCGGCCACGGATCCCCCTTCCAAGTCAACTAATTCTGCCAGGTGACTCTTCACGTGTAAGCTTCGCTTACTTGCTGTCATTAGATCCTCTGATGGTCATGCTTGTAGTTCGGAATCCACATATCTTTACTGTCGGCTGAGCACGATGGCGGTATTTACAAAGCCGCTACCGTTGAGCGTGCCGCGCATTTCCGTCTGACCGACGATCGCCGAAAGCGACAAATCCGCAAACCCGGGAGCCGAGAGAGTAAGGGAGTCATTCGGGTCGACGTAGGTGCCGGCGACCGTGAGGGCAATAGCCGACGTGGCGCTGAGGTTGCCGTTCCCGCTGACCGTACCAGAAGCATTAATTTGTAGGGTCATCTGCAGTGCCGCTGAGGTACCGCTATTGAATGACCCGTTCCAGGTCCCCTCGACGTGGATTGGCGCAGGCCCCAAATCCCCACCGCATGCCGCCAGGACCAAGGCCAGCCCGAGTAAAAGCCTCCGCATAATTCCCCCTATGAGATTGGAGCACGCACTGGCAGGATGCTTAATCGCACCGTCCCCGTCGATGGAGACGGGGCCTGGAACTGGCGCTCAGATGTGGGCAGCGGAGATCAGACGACGGGCAACTAAGGCTTGGAATAACGTACAGCTTGGTACAGGCGCGGGTTAGGAGACAACTGCGCAGCTATAGGGCGATGTTTGCGACACAAGAGGGGGGGAGGAAGAACTGTCACAAACCTGCTGTTGCGGGAACCTAGCGGAGGATACACGCCGCATCAGCATACCGACGATCAGCGAGTCGCAACAGCTTCATTCAGCTGATTTACTATTTCTCGCGCAAGTTTCTCATCAGTCGAACTGTAGACCGCGGCCTCACCAGAGGCGCTCGTAAGCTTTACCAAGTAACGTGTCGGGGGCGTGGCTCTCCACCTCAAAAACCCAATTATCGAAAAACACGGGTGCGAAAGTGACAATCCCTAATCCATCGTGCCAGTTATGAGCCTTCACAGAAAAGAACGCATATAGAAGTACCAGAAGTCCTGCTGCGCCTAGGCTAAGACCACCCGTTTTCGCCGATACCTCCTTTGAAATACCCACGCTTGTTACCCCCCGCATCGCGTACGTCTGATCTCCAGCAACAAATCGATGGGTGGTGATTTGAATATCCCCGTTGTCATAGAGGAGCCGCTCGAGTGATGCGCCCTGGGGAGGAGCCGTTTCTAGGCTGGTCACACCTGGACCAGGGGCTCCGCAATGCGGACAGGCGGCGGCGAAGCTGGAAATACTGGCGCCGCACTGGGCACAACCGTGAAGGGTCATCCCCTAACCGCAGTCGAGACAAGGTCCAGGCCTCTGCAGCCTCTACTTCAACCACGGAGCCTCCCTTTGTTATCGGGCAGCCACTCGAGCAGCTGGCCGGGCTAGACATTGAGAACGCGACAGAGCGTATCCAACGTGTTCATGTCGAGTCGCTGCACGGGACGGTCAGGGTCAGCCGGGCGGTACGCTGCCGGCACGGTCAAGTCGGTCTCCTGCGCCAAACGATAGGCCGTCCACCCCCGCTTCCTCTCCAGGACTTCCGCCAGCCGAAACCGCACCATGTTCTCCATGCCTCCAGTAATAATCACTACTAACAGCTATTGACAATAGTAACCGCTGGCGTGAGTATCGACCTGTCAAAAGCGACCGGCCCGCTTCCCCTTGGCAGAGTCGCGGACCGGTTAAATGAGGCATCCCCCGAAAGGGCGTCCCGTCTGCGAAGGTAGTACGGCGGCGGGCGCCCGGAAAAGGCTACCCCAATGTCATTCCACCAGGATGCCGCCCGTCTGCGGCGCCGGTTCTCGGGGAAGAGCTTCACCGCACGTCCGCGCTGCCCTACGTGCCAGCTTGAGGGTTCTGTTCATCGGCATCTGCGCGCCGGCACGGCCGCACAGTGCCTCCGCAACTGCGCCAAAGTGGCCCTCGAGGCCATCGAATCGACGGCGGCCCGCCGAGCCGATATCGCGCCCGTGAGAGCAGGCGGTAGCTGGTCTGAAATCATGGCCCCATTCCGCGATGCAGTGGGCTTCGTCGACGACCAGCAGCCTGGGGCGCCGGCCGGTCATTTGAAAATCAAGGCTCAGACGGTCGAGCCGCTCGGGAGAGACGTACAGCAGGCGCAACGACCCGTCTGCCAGACCGGCGCGCACGTCCCGGTGCTCGGCGGGACCCAGCGTGCTGTTGAGGCACGCAGCCGGAAGCCCGCGCGCTCGGGCCGATTCGACCTGGTCCTGCATCAGCGAAATCAGAGGTGACACCACGATGGTCAGTCCACCCAGGACCAGCCGGGTATCCGGAAGCAGATCGACTTGCCACCGCCGGTCGGGAAAACAGCCAGGGTATGCCGTTCCTGGAGGATTGACCGGATGACTGGGATCTGCGCCGGCCTGAAATCGGGATACCCGAAATGATGCTGGAGGAGCCGGCGGGCCTCGAGCATGGAATCGGTCATGCCCCAACTCGGGAATCAACCCGGACAGTCCCGGATCTCACCCGCGCGTGCCGGCGCCTGATATGCGGCTTCATCAAAACAAAACCGCCTCGCCGATTGGCGAGGCGGTAGTTGCTCAAAACGCGAAGAGCTATGCCCGCCGAACCGAATGCCGAGTGTAATCGGGATGAATTTCACATTAGCGCCCGAAGTAAACACGTCGTGGAATCTGCCCTCGACAAACAGCCCGACGCTGCCTGCCTTGAAAGTCGAAGCCTGCGCCGCCGTTGACGCCAAACGGTGGTCACCCACTGGTTCAGAGTTTCCGCCCACGGTTGTGCTGCCGGTCGCCTTACCGTTCTAGACTCCACCACCCGCGATGAGATACGGCCGGAACTCGACTCCTCGACGTCTTGGATTTATCGACCAGATTACCCGTGCCGATCAGGAACGCTCATGCCCTCCCCCGACATCGAACGGGAACTGCTGGTATTCTCCATCAATCTGAATGCCAAGTGGCCAGCCAGTAGGTACAAACGAAAGGCCCGCCAGTCCGTTGAATCCCATCTTCGTGCCATCGTTAAACGTTCCCAACGGGTTAGCTGTTCCACCACCGAGCGGACTCCACGCCTTGAGCATGGAGAGCAGGCGCGGCTAACACCATGCTCAACGCAATGGCCGCAACACCCTTCGACAAACTCGCATGTCTCTCCTCCTTAGTCCCGCAGGTCACGTGCGAGCGGACCCCGGCCACTCGGGGCAACAGGCGTGCCCGAGGCTACCGCCACATGTGAGCCGGGTCACACTTCGGATTGGCGCCGCAGCTGGTCCTCCCGACGCCGGAGGACCAGCCGGAGACGCAGAAATGACCAGTAGGAGGATGGCGACCCAACCCAGAAGACGGCTGCTGAAGGCGACGCTCAGGAGCGCCATGGCAAAGCCGGCCAGGGCGGAAGCGACGCGGATCCGGTTCACGGCGGAGAAAACGAGCGATGCTGTCCCCAAAGTCCGGGGTGCTGCGCGCTGTAGCATGACCCGGGCCCCCAATGCCACGCCCTGGTCGAAGCCAGCTTCCAGCTCGAAGAAGAGGCGCGGTCATGGCCAGCGCCGAAGCGCTGGTAGTGGCCAGCGCAGACATCAGGGCGGCCGCCTCAGCCTCAAGCTGATCGTCCGCCACCACCCGGCTGATCAGACCGGCAGCCCGGGCTTCCTCTGCGCCTGGCAGATGCCCCGTGATACCAGGTCCAGGGCGACTTTCTCACCGACCTGGCGTCGGAGAAAGTGGCGATGTCGCCGCCATCGTCGGCGGGAGAGACGGAGACGGCACCTGGAATATGGGGATGGCGAGGCAGGAGCATGAAAAGGGGCTCTGACACAAGCGACACCCACCACTCACCAGGCAGAGCCCGCCGGGGGCGCGGGCTCCCGGGAAGCGGGCTGGGACCATGGACCGAGGAGGCGACTGTCTACCCAGGCTCCGGTAACAACCAAACCCTCAGGCGCGGGCACAAGCGTGCCCCAGCGCCCCAGCACGATGTTTAAGAGACTGTGGTGTGTGTGTGTGTGTGCAGATGATGAACTGAAACGAGAAGTTGATAGAGATGGAGCCAACAAAAAAAAAAAAAAAAAAGAAAAAAAGAAACATGCCGTTACCACATCATGGGGACGAGCACTCAGATGGCAGTGAGCCACTGTAAGGCGCAGTCCCGGAAATTGAAGCCTGATGTGGCCTTGCAAGTCGTCAGCTAGCAGTGGTGGAGCGGCGGCTGGTTGTTGGGGGGGGCCCCCCTGACAGTGAACCGGTGGCACAGGAGGTGGGCTGCAGCCCACAGGCGACAGGCTTCTCCTGGTTCTGCGCCAACTGGGTCTGCTCAGCTCCAGTACCGCAAAAAGAGGCAAATGGAATGGGGAAGGCTGCCTCCTGGACGTGGATTGAGCAGAGAGATGGTTCCTTCCTACCACACACACACAGCAGGCACGTGTGTGTGTGCAAACAAAGCCAAAGTTGACCAAGGTCACAGTGGGTGGAGAAATTAACAGCAGCTCAAACCAAAACTGTGTGCCCAATTCCACACGTAGCCACTGAAATGCTACAAGCAAACCTCAGAAAAACAGTCAACATGGTCCTCCAGCAGGAGCGGGGTGTTGGTGAGTGTGTAGGGTCTGGGGGCCGGCGATGGCAAAGTGGCGGGCGGTGTGTGGCCCTTGTGCCCGGGCACGTTTCATGACCAGAGATGGAGCTGAACTCTGCCTGAAACAGTCAGGAGGCCAGCCTGCATGTGTCTGTGGCGGGACGGCTTTTTTTTTTCTCTGTCCTCATCAGTCTGCTGTCACCCTGACAGTGGTTCAGGATCTTGCTGGCACACACGGGCTGCAGCGGACTCTGTGGACCTGTAGGCAATGGGGGCAGAGAGCAGTTGTGTGTGTGTATGTCACACAAACCACTTGCCTCCACACAAACACACGGCGAAGCAGTGATGGCACTGGAAGACATGTCAGCACCAGCAGCGGACAGTGTCTCAGTCAGTGAAGCATGGAGCTAGGGTTATAAGCTCCCGAGGACACCCAGGCCTCACAAATCCCACTGCAAACCTGGTGTGTGTGTGCCGGATCTGGGAGAGCAGCCTGAGTAGCACAGTGGGACACGTGCACTGGTGCTGTGGCACAGGCCACCAATCAGACGATGAAGAAGAAGGAAGTGTGTGTGTATGTGAAGCACAAGGAGACATCACAGAGGTCAGGCTGTGGAAGTGCAATCAGCATGAACAGTCACCTATCTGATCAGCCCTATAAGAACAGAAATTATACACACAAAAAATATATACACACCACCACATCGTCATGAAGAGAGATGGGCTATCGACACCTCTGAGGCCCTGAGAGAAATCTGAGGAGGAGGGACGGGCCCTGCAATGCATGGCACCAAATTACCTATGTGCCTGCTCCAACTGAAATGGACGTGGAAGTGGGCGAGGCAGCGCGGGTGTGGAAATGGCAATGTGGGGGGTGGCGTGGTATCCTGGCCAACCTTCATCAAGCAGCCCCAACTCCTCTCCGGTTAAGGCCGGAGAACGGGGTACCAAGACCTCCCGGTTGCCCATCGTAACCACCGAAAGATCTTCTCTACGGTATCCTGCAACCTTGTACCGATGTGGTGGTGCTGGTGGTCAAAGCATCCGCAGGGATTGCCGAGTACCTCCCGTAGCGGCCCGATGGCGGAGGATGCCGCCGGGAGCGTGCGCCCGCACTCGATGATGTCGCGGCGCCCGGCTTGGTCTGCACGCCGAAGCCGGCGGCGAAGCCGATCCCGGTGACGGTGCAGGCGCGCGGCCGCCGAACTCGTCGAAGAAGTGATGACCATGTCGAGGCCGGTATCGGTGACCCGGCCGGTGATCACAACGTCAGCGCCGCCCTGTAGCGCCGTCACGATGGGGCTCATACCAAGGTACGCGTTCGCCGAAAGCACGCGATCGCGCACGTCCGCCAAGGGCCTGCCTGTCTCCATATTGCTCAGGGAATGCCCGCCGCGATCAGCTGGTCCAGGCGTTCCAGCAAATCGTCGCCAGTGACGAGGCCGACCTTGAGCTTGCCGGCAAGGCCGAGCCGGCGCGCGACGTCGAGCACGGCATCGGCGCAGGCACGAGGATTCACGCCCCCGGCGTTGGAGGTGACCTTGATCCGCCGTTCGACGATGTCGGGGAGAATCCGTTCCATCAGCGGGACAAAGTCCCGGGCGTATCCGGCCTTCGGATCCCGCGACTTCTGCTTCTGCATGATCGACATCGTCACTTCCGCGAGATAGTCCATCATCAGATAGTCGATGGGGCCCCCGCGGACTTGACGAACCGGTGCCTCCAGCCAGTCGCCCCAGAACCCCTGCCCTGCCGCCACCCGAACGACGCGAGCGCTCATCGCATCATGGCCGGATTGGGAACGGGAAGGCCGGCCTCCCGGGTGTAGGTGTGGTCCCCCACGCGCGCAACCAGCACCCCAAGCGGGAAGAATCCGTCGCCCAGAGGCCACGGACTCGGCGGAAGTGCAAAGGTGACTGTCGAGCTCGCCCCCGGTGTGACGGTGAGTCCTCGATCACCTGATGGGGTCCGCTCGAGCGCCACTGCTGAATCGGCGTAAAGCCGGATGGTTGCCCGAAGGTTCCACGGCTCCTTGTCAGTGGAGTCTGCGAACCCGGGGAAAAGACCCAGCTCCAGGGGCATGTTGCCGTGACCTTCGGGCAGCGAAGCCTGCAGGCGCCCGATCGCGTAGTTCAGCGGTTGCTTCTCTATCTGCCTGCCGATCGAGTCGAAGAGTGTGACGCCGAAGTCGGTGAAGCGCCCCCACTGGGCCCGATCCATGTTCACGTCCACGACGACTGCTTTGGCCCAGGAAGGCGCGACGAAGGGAATCCGTCTCACGTCCGATCCCCGGGCCACGACAGTCTCCACCCGTTCTCCCCCACCCAATAAACCGACCACTTCGGCCTGGACCGACGCCGAGGACGGGTTCTGGAGCGTGCCAACGACAGACTCCTTCTCTCGGCTGAAACGGAGCAGCAATGGAGACTGGCTGACACTTACTGTAGCAGAGATGGGCTGAGTGGGGGCAAACACCACGACCTCGTACGAACCCGCGACCGCGTCTCGCCCATCTACCTGATAGATGGCAGCATCGGTCGAGCCAACCGGCCGGGCTGATTCGTCGCGGAACGGCATTCCGTCCGGCTCGTGCAGAAATGCGAGCGCCTTCTCGTCCGCATTCTTGGTGTGGACACGAACCTCGAACGGTCGCGCGCTGTCCGCCCGGAAGAAGGTTCGGAGGAGCGCGCCGGCCTCGACGGGAACAGCCGAGCGAATCTCGTGCGTGCCGGGAGTGACCAGCTCGGGAGAGACCAGGGTGCTCACCAGTCTGAAGATCGGACCCGCGAGTGAATCAGCACTCCACCCGGTCACCGTTCCCACTAACGCACCCGGTGCCTTGAGAGCGGCGAGATCGTACTTCAGGGTGACCACCGTGCGAGGACCGCTGAGCGTTACCCGGGACGGTGCCGAGAGCCAGGGTGCATCGCTCCGCAGCCGATACACCGCCTTCGGCGCTGAGGGCGGTCGTAGCAACTCGAAGCGCTGAGTCGGCTCAAAGCCGGCCGCGCCACGCTCACGAAACGCGGCAGTTAGGCCGTCCGGATCTCCGGCCAGTCGGACCGTAATATCAGGTAGCTGATGATTCCCCTGCAGCCAGCGATAGGCAGACTCAGTATTCGGAAGACCGGTGCCCTCGTCCACGAATGTGGCACCCGGTAGTGGATGGGCCGTGACCATGAGCGCCTGCTTGATGGCACGAGCATCGATGGGGCGCTTCTCCTGGGCGAGAGCAGAGATCAGGAGTGCCGCCAAACCGGCGCCGTGTGGCGCCGCCATACTGGTACCCTGCTCGACTTCCTGGCCGGTGCTCCAACGCGGCACCGTGGAGTACGCCACTCCAGGCGTGATGATATCTGGTTTGGCCAACTCACCCCCGCGTGAGCTGAAGTAGGCCAGTTGATCGCGCGCCGGGCCACCGGGACCGGGTGGAAGAAAGCTGGCCGGCAACGTAGCACCGACGCTGATGGCCCGGCGTGCCGAGCCGGGAAAACCTAGGGTTGAGAGCCCCGGGCCGTCGTTCCCGACGCTGATGGCAAAGACCACGCTGGGGTGTGCCGCGAGCACCGAGTCCACCACTGCATCGATCCGCGCCCGACCCTCGATCTCGTTCCCCACCCCGAAGCTCATGTTCAAGACCAGTGGGAGACGGCGAGCCTCAGCGAACCGGATGGCGTAATCCATGGCAGCGAGCATGCTGCCGGTGGTGGTGACGCTGCCCTGTGCGCTGTTGGCAATCTTGAGCCCAAGGAGCTGGGCGCCGGGAGCCACTCCGGAGAAGCCGGTGACTCCGTAGAGATCGTAGCCGGCGGCGATGCCGGCGACATGCGAGCCATGGCTGGTGATGTCGAAGACCAGGTCGAGCTGTGGGTCGGCCGTGCCACCGGAAAAGTTTGCGGCGACTGTGAGCCGGTGCGGGCGTCCCCGTGCGGCCCACCCGAACGTCTCTCTGGCCTGCAGAAAGTCGTGAATAGGCTTTTCGCCCGCGAACGATCGGTCGCCGTCGGTGTCGGCAAACATCACCCACCCGTCACTCGCCCGGGTCACCACCAACGCGAGAGTGTCTCCCACCATTCCGTTGCCATTGATATCGGAGGCAGGTGGGGGGCCCAGCGGGATCTCGCGAATGGTGCCGGCGTAGTAGGGACCACTGGTGTTGAGCGCAGCGACCCGTCCGAATCCACCGTACCGTCGTCCTGCCACATCGAGGGAATCACCGGTGGGTGTGACTCTTTTCAGCGGAATGGCCCCCTCGCGAGAGAAGTCCCGCAGATCGAGAAGCTTGGGGCTCTCGGTGGAGGTCTGGCCCAATCCAGCGATCCCGGCGTCGATGCCGGTATCCAGGATTCCGATCAACACGCCCCGGCCATCATATGTCGGGTGAAGCCGCAGGAACTCCTCAACGCCGGTGCTTGCCAGCGGCATCCAGCCGTGCGCGTAGGCCGTCTCGGGTGGAACCATGGGACGCATCGTGTCGGCCTGCTCGGCCTTCGGAATTTTCACCGGATCGGCGGGGACCCGGCCTGGATCTATGTTCGGCTTCGGCCGCGGCTTTTCGGGGCTGGCTGCCGTTCCGGCGCCGGTTGTTTGGGTGCGCAGGCAAGTCCGAAGATGAGCATTGCCAGTGAGAAGCGAGGCAGTCGCATGCGGCTCCTAACGAGGGGTCGCCGCATCGAGGGGCGGCAGAACGAATGGGCCGAGGTGCGGCCCGGCATAGTTGGTGGCGATCCGGAGGGTAAACGCAACCTGGTCGCGGGTCTCTTCCGGAATCAGAATGGCGTCGACGAATCCGCGGGCGCCGGCGTACTTGGCGTCGAGCTGCTGCTCGTAGTCAGTCCGCATCGAGCCCATTGATGCCTGGACTTCGGGCGACGGGTCGCGGCCCTCCCGCTTGGCCTTGTCGATCTCGGCGCCATGTACCGCCATGACGGCGGATTCTCCCTCCATCACTCCCATGCGGCCGGTTGGCCAGGAGAGAATGAAGTCGGGATCGAAGCCCTGTCCCGCCATCGCATAGTAGCCCGCACCGGAGGCATGGTTCACCGTGAGTACGATTTTGGGAACGACGGCCGTCGCCATGGCTTCGACGAAGCGCGCTCCGGCGCGAATGATCCCCGACTGCTCCGCTTCCGAACCAACCATGAAGCCGCTCACGTCCTGGATGAACAGGATCGGCAGCCGCTCGCGATTGGCCGTCTCGATGAAGTAGGCCACCTTTTCGGCGCTACCAGTATAGACGATGCCGCCGAATCGCGGGCGCTCTCCCGCCTGACCTTTTATGACCCCGCGCTGGTTGGCAATCACCGCGACTGGACGTCCTTCGATGTGCGCATGGCCGCATAACATCTCGCGGGCAACGTCGGGCTGGAACTCATCCAGCTCACCAGCGTCCAGCAGACAGGCGAGGACCTGCCGCATGTCATAGGAAAGCCGATGGTCCTGGGGCAGGATGTCGTAGAGGTCCGCTGGGGGACGGGCGGGTGGGCGTTCCGGCAGCACACGCTGCTCCATGCTCAGCGCTCGCGGCAGGCGGGCGATGTACTGCCGGATCCGCTCCAGGCACTCCGCATCGTTGGCGGCACGGTAGTGCGCAACGGCGCTAAGCTCGGTATGTGTCCTGGCTCCGCCCAGACTCTCGGCGTCGATGGTCTGTCCGGTGGCACCTTTCACCAGATTCGGGCCGCCGAGCCCCATGAAGCTGGTGCCCTCGACCATGAAGATCACATCCGACAGAGCTGGCAGATAGGCACCACCGGCAATGCAGCTGCCCATCACCGCGCTGATCTGGGGCACGTGGAGATACCGGCGCATGATCGAGTTGTAATAGAAGATCCGGGCGGCACCGTATTGCCCAGGAAAGACACCGCCCTGGTACGGCAGATTCACGCCGGCGCTATCGACGAGGTACACGATGGGGATTCTCTGGCGCATGGCGACTTCCTGCGCCCGGAGAATCTTCCGGATGGTTTCCGGCCACCACGAACCCGCTTTGACCGTGGCGTCGTTGACCACTACCACAGTCTCACGGCCTTCGACGATACCGACGCCGGTAATTACGCCGGCACCGGGAGCCTGCCCATCATACTGATCGTACGCCACCAGCAGCCCCAGCTCGAGCCAGGGAGAAGCCGGATCCAGTAGCCCCTTCACCCGCTCCCGCGGGCTCAGCTTTCCCTGCTGGTGCATCTTCTCGACGCGGCCGGCTCCGCCACCCTGCCGCAGGCGCGCAGCAAGCTGCTGGTACTCCTCGGTAAGAGACCGAAGTCGGCTGCCGGTGGGGCTCATGACTCGAGGTGCGAGGCGGCCCACGACTTGATGTATGCGATGAGCTCGGATGTCGGAGTGCCGGGGCCGAACAGTTGCCCGATCCCCTGGTCTTTGAGGGCGGCCATGTCTTCGGGCGGGATGATGCCCCCTCCGGTGATCAGTGTGTCGGGCCGGCCCATTTCGACCAGCAGCTGGCGCACGCGGGGAAACAAGGTCATGTGCGCACCGGAGAGGATGGAGAGCCCCACGACATCGACGTCCTCCTGCACGGCGGCGGTGGCAATCATCTCGGGTGTCTGGTGGAGCCCGGTATACACCACTTCCATCCCGGCATCCCTCAGGGCGGCAGCTACGACCTTGGCGCCACGATCGTGCCCGTCGAGGCCCGGCTTGGCAACGAGCACGCGGATTGGACGGCCAGCTCCACGATCCTGTCCCGCTCCCGCGGACGAGGCGTGAGCCGCCATCATCGGCTTCCGAACTGCTTGGGGGCCATCGGAGTCTCCCGCGACAGCAGAAGGTTTACCAGATCATCGATCGACTGAGCCGTGCGGCAACTGCGCTCGGGTGCCGGGCCACTCTCAGACAGCAACACAGCTTCGATACCCGCGGCTCTGGCGCCCTCGATATCGATCTCATAGACGTCTCCAACGTACAGCGTTTCTCCGGCGGTCACGCCGAGCGCATCCAACGCGGCACGAAAGATCCTGGGATCCGGCTTCTCCACCCCGACCACCGATGAGTCGATGACAGAATCGAAGTACTGGCGCAGACCCGCCGCCTGGAGCGCCTCGTCCGCCCGGCCGTCGCTGTTGGACACGACTCCGAGGAGAAGACCGGCGGCGCGCAGTCTTTCCAGCGCATGGTGGGTTCGTGCCGGCACCGCGGACCAAAGGTGTCGCTCCCGGTGCATTTGGGCCAGGCAGTCCCTGACCTCGCCCAAGCGGTCGGCGGGGATGCCCGCGGAGAGCACGAGGGTCTCGAGGTAAATCACCGCTCGTTCCTGATCGGAGCCGGCGGCCAGCTCCATTGCCCGGGACGCCTCGCCCGCATGAACCGCGAGATCCTGGGGGGTCAGCGGCACTCCGAGCTCCTGGCTCAGACCGGCAGCAATGCGCGAGTAGTCGAGGAAGACGAGGGTGTTTCCGGCGTCGAACAAGACCGCGCGGAAGCTGGACCCCGAGAGTGGTGAGAAGTTCGGCGGAGCGCTGCGAGTCGGCAAAGTTCCGGCGATCGCTCAACGAAACCGCAGGAGCGCGCCCAACCCCGCGATCGCCTCTCGAGCTTCGGGCTCATACACGACGTTGACGTCGACCCGCTGCCGGAGGGCCTCCTCAATGGCCTCATCGATGACGTCGATTACCGGCACGGGATCACCTTCGCCGCGGCATTCGCGCTCGGTCAGAGCCAGTCGACCGGAGTTACCGCAGCGGAACCCGGGCTCGTCCGCATCGGCATCGACCAGCAGCGATCTGACCTGGCCCCGCGCCAGTGCCTGAAGCGTCGGAGTCAGGCCGTTCACACCCCAGCCGGTGCCGACGCCTTCGAGCATTTGGTGCACCAGCGTGCGCTCCAGAGCCCGCTCGTACCCCTCTCTCACGGCCAGGGTAGCGATCTGCACTGAAGACGGAGTGACGTCTTTGGGGTTGAGGCGCGTGGTCCCGATCAGGCGGTCCCGCAAGTAGGTATGAAGGAAGGGCTCTACCGCACCAGCCTCAGGACCGGGTCCGGCCACCACGATGCCATGGGCCGGCTGCCGGCGATCGATATTAAAAAGCTCCCGCGCGATCGCTTCGTAGTGTCGCTGCTTCTCTTGCCGAATCCGATTGTGATACGTGTGCTCTCCCCAGCCTCCTGAGCCATCCTGGTCGCCGTGAAAGCGCTTTCCCCGGGTACTGTTCGCCCGGAGTCCGCTCAACTCACGCGTTGCATAGGCAGTCACCTCGAAGAAGCGCGCACTGGTGCGGTCGAGCACCACTGTCAGGAGGCGGCCGAACTCGTCTTCGACCGACGCGAGCTCACGAACCAGAGGGCTCGCATCCACCGCCAGGCGTGAGCGATAGACGACTGGGAGAGGCACCGCCTCGAAGAGCCCGATGCCCTCGCAGGCAAAGAGCGCCACACCCTGCGTGTGCGGAAGATTGCCCGGGTTCCGAAGATACTGCTGCACTCGATCGAGATCGCGCAGCACTTCATCTGCGACTGGCCGGTCCAACGAGAGACGCGGCAGCGCCTGCAGCACCGACCTCACGCGATTCTTGAGCTTGATCAGGTACTTGCCCCGGGAGCGATCCCGCGGCTCGAGTTTGAGGTAGCAGGTGACCACCCGGTGCCCGCCGGCGCGTACCCGGGTGAGTCGCTCCAGCTGCTGGTCCACCCCGACCACCTCACCGGCGGCTCCAGATGGTCCACCCGACCGGTTGGTGCGGCTGCCGGTTACTGAACGGGCACCAGATCCGTTGCGGGCCTCGAAGAAGACCGGCTCGCGATAGCTGCCATAAATCTCCTCGAGCACATGCCGGATTTCGAACAGCGTACAGTATGCACGCGCACAGTCCAGCATGGCTGGTATGATATTCTGATCGTTGGCTGCGGCCTGTCTCAGTGCCTCGAGACGCTGCTCGACCAGCGCAGCATCGCGCCGCTCCCGGAGTGCCGCCATCCGCTGCCGCTGGGTACGCTCCGCCGCATCTCCCACTTTGAGGATCTCGACCGGCGCTTCGGCCTCCTCCACGAAATCATTTACGCCGACGATGGTCCTCCGCCCCTGTTCCAGCTCCGCCTGGAAGCGCATCGATGAGTGAGCGATCTGACGCTGGAACCACCCGGATTCAATAGCCTGGACCACCCCTCCCTGAGCTTCGATCTCCGCAAACAATCCCTCGGCTTCGCGCTCCAGCCCATCAGTGAGCGCCTCGATATAGTACGACCCACCGAGCGGGTCGGCCACGTTGGGGACGCCGGTCTCGTAAGCCAGGATCTGCTGGGTGCGTAGCGCGATGCGCACCGATTCCTCGGTCGGCAAAGCGAGGGTCTCGTCCAGGGCATTGGTATGGAGTGACTGGGTACCGCCGAGCACCGCGGCCATCGCCTGGTAGGCGACGCGTACGACGTTGTTGTGTGGCTGCTGGGCCGTGAGGGTAACGCCGGCAGTCTGGCAGTGGAATCGCATCTTCCAGCTGCGCGGGTCCTTGGCACCGTACCGGTCGTGCATGTGGCGGGCCCAGATACGCCGAGCGGCCCTGAGCTTCGCAATCTCCTCGAAGAAGTCGTTGTGGACGTCCCAGAAGAAGGAGAGCCGCGGAGCGAAGCTGTCGACGTCCAGCCCGCGCGCTACGCCGTGCTCGACATAGCTGAAGCCGTTCGCCAAGGTGAAGGCCAGCTCCTGTGCGGCGGTGGCGCCTGCCTCACGGATGTGGTAGCCCGAGATTGAGATCGTGTTCCACTTGGGCGTATGCTCGGCAGCCCATTCGAACAGGTCGACGATGATTTTGAGCGCAGGCTCAGCCGGGAAAATCCAGGCGTGCTGCGCCATGTACTCCTTGAGGATGTCGTTTTGAATGGTGCCTTGGAGCTCGGCTATTGGCACTCCCTGCTTCTCGGCGGCGGCGACGTAAAAGCAGAACAACATGGCCGCCGGACCATTGATCGTCATGGAGGTGGAGACCTTGTCGAGCGGGATGCCATCGAACAAGGTCTCCATGTCCGCCAGGCTCGAGATGGCCACGCCGCACTTCCCAACCTCCCCTCGGAGCGGGGGTGATCGGAGTCGTAGCCCATCAGGGTAGGGAAATCGAAGGCCACCGATAACCCGGTCTGTCCCCGCTCAAGCAAAAACTTGTAGCGCTCGTTGGTATCGTCGGCTGTGCCGAACCCGGCAAACTGGCGCATGGTCCAGAGGCGGCCCCGGTACATGGTCGGGTGAATGCCCCGGGTATAGGGGTACTGACCGGGAAGTCCCGTCGCCGTGATGACGTCCGGAGCGAGGTCGAGCGCGGTATAGGCCGGCTCGACTCCGCGCCCTGAGACGGAGGTCAAGTCGGCATCACTGCGGACCGGCAGGCTCGCTGCCTTGGCCTTCCAGGCGGCGACCTCGGCCTTGAGCCGCTCGATCTCTCGCTCCTGGTCGGACGGCCGGTTCATAGGAGGCGTCACCTTTCGCCGCCGATCCTCACGACGCGCGGTCATATCCGTTCACCCTGCTTGAGGTCTTCCAGCACGTCGGTAGCCAGTTCGTAGGGACTCAGTTGACCGCCGGCCAAATCGTCGAGCCGATCGGAGATGAGCTGCTCGGCCCGGGTCTCTTCCCACAGCCACCGGCGGGTGGCGCGCTCGACCACTTCGCGGGTACGCTCGACCAGCCGACGCCGGCGGCGCAGGTCCAGCTCTCCGCTGGCAACGAGCCATTCGTGGTGCTGGTCCAGCGCGGTGGCGAGATCCTGGACTCCCTCGCCCTTGGCCGCGGCGGTAAGAATGACCGGCTGTTCCCAGGCGGTAGCGTCTGGCACGCCGGTAGAAGCGCCAGTGTGAGGACGATCAGACGTTCCGGCCACTGCCTTGCCGCCTGTCCGCCTTCCTGTCGGCCCGCCGGTCCGCGCATCCGACCGTATTCCGTGATGCGCCGGCATGTTCCGGAATGCGTTTCCGCGGCGAATACCCAAGGTGACTTCTATTTCCTGCCGCAGCTTCTCCGCGCCGACCCTATCTGCCTTGTTGACGATAAAAATGTCCGCGACTTCCATCACACCCGATTTGAGCGTCTGGATCCCGTCGCCCGACTCCGGCACGAGCACCAGCACTGTCGAGTCAGCCATCCGCGCCACATCCAGCTCCGACTGGCCAACGCCGACGGTCTCGACCAGAATCCGATCGAAACCAGCTGCATCGAAGAGGTCGCACACTTCACGCGTGGTGGTAGCGAGGCCGCCTAGTGAGCCGCGCGTCGCCATGGAGCGGATGTAGACGCCCTGGTCGAGGGCAACCGATTCCATCCGAATACGGTCTCCCAGGAGAGCTCCCCCGGTGAACGGGCTGGTGGGGTCGACGGCTACAACGGCAACCTTGAGGCCGGCGGAGCGGTAGTGGGTGACGAGCCGCTCGACGAGGGTAGACTTGCCCGCGCCGGGTGGGCCCGTGATCCCGATGCGACGAGCCCGGCCGAGCGTTCGGTGAACCTCACCGAGGAGTCGCTCGAAGCCGGGCCTGGCATTTTCGACCACTGAAATCGCCCGAGCCAGCGCCGCAGTCTTTCCGGCTACGAGCTGGGAGAGCAGGAGGTCGAGATCCATAGCTGAAAGGTCGCCAGAACCGCGAGGTCAGGCAAGCGGGCTTTGGGCGTAAACGATTGCGATGCAGCGCGCTGCACGCGTACCTACTCTCGCGATTCTGTACCAGCATCCGAAACGGCCGCGCGCCCGACGCGCCGCAAACGAGAAGGCGAGCCCACCGGATTCCGGTGAGCTCGCCTCTGGTCATTGAGATGTACTTGTCTCTCTACGATGCGGTCTGCATTTGCGAGAAGAACGCTTCGCCCCGCTTCTGCAGCTCTTCCTGTGTCAGATCTTCCACATGCTGGGCCAACCACCAGCGGTGTCCGAATGGATCCTCGAGACAGCCGGTGCGGTCTCCCCAGAACTGGTTGTCCAATGGCATGATTTCCTTGGCGCCGGCGTCAACGGCCCGCTTCCAGGCCGCATCCACATTCTCCTTGTACACGAAGAAGCTCACCGGGGTGCCACCGTAGGACTTCGGGCTCCTGCCACCCTGCTCCGGCATCTCATCCCCGAGCATGATGGTCGAGTCACCGATCCGGATCTCCGCGTGCACCACGCTTCCATCCGGCCCCGGAAACCGCATCACTTCCTCGGCGCCGAGCGCCTTCTTATAGAAGTCGATCGCTTTCGCCGCCCCAGCGACTACGAGGCTGGGGGTGACGCTATGGTAGCCTTTAGGGATCGCCTGCGTGCTCTTGGCCATATTGCCTCCTGAAACTTGTGAACAAGTAGAAACGCAATATTGGAATTCGAGTGCGCGGAGGCAACCTCTAATGTCTCGGATGTGAACATTATAATGTCACAATTTTCTCACGGCGGCAGGAATCAAAGAGACCGTATGGACATTCTCCAGGCCATCGGCGATACGTCGCTTGTTCAGCTCCGCAAGGTGGTGCCACCGGGGT
Source organism: uncultured Gemmatimonadales bacterium (assembly GCA_963751925.1). Lineage (GTDB taxonomy): Bacteria > Gemmatimonadota > Gemmatimonadetes > Gemmatimonadales > GWC2-71-9 > CAVVWJ01. The sequence goes on from CAVVWJ010000002.1 coordinate 845,867, forward strand.
GCGGGAAAATCCTGGTCAAGCTGGAGTGGGAGAATCCCACTGGCAGCATGAAGGATCGAATGGCTCATGCGGTTATCTGCCGAGCGGAGGACGATGGCCGGCTCAAGCGAGGGGACACTGTCGTCGAATACACCGGTGGCAGCACTGGCGCCTCGCTCGCCCTGGTTTGCGCCGCGAAGGGTTACAGAATCCATATCGTCAGCTCGGATGCCTTCAGTCCGGAGAAGCTCGATCAGATGGCGGCCTTGGGGGCAGCGCTGACGATCGTGCCTAGTGAAGGCGGCCTCACTACGCGTAAGCTGATTTTGGACATGATCGAGGCGGCCCGGCAGCTGAGTCAGGCTCCGCACACTTACTGGACTGACCAGCTGAATAACAATGACAGTATCGCCGGCTATTACAGGCTAGGGGAGGAGATCTGGAGTCAGACTGATGGATCGGTCGATGCCTTCGTCCACTGCGTAGGTACCGCGGCCTCGTCCCGAGGGGTTGCCATAGTACTCAAGCGCTACAAGCCGGCCGTCAAAATGGTCGCTGTGGAGCCGGCCGAGTCCTCTGTGTTGCTAGGGAAGTCGCCAGGACCTCACAAGATTGAAGGTGTGGGTGTGGGCTTTACGCCACCGCTCTGGGAGCCGGCTCTGGTAGACGAGATCATTCCAGTCAGAACCGAGGATGCGAAAGCGATGACGAGACGGCTCGCACGAGAGGAGGCGCTCTTCGCCGGGACATCCTCGGGCGCAAACGTGATCGCTGCAATCCAGGTAGCCGAACGACTTGGACCGACAGCGACAGTAGTTACCCTGATGGCCGACTCCGGACTCAAATATCTGAATACCGACGTCTATCGCGGCTCGGGTACATCAGATCGCGATTGGACGAATAGATGAGCGGATCAGCTTCCAGGGCGCGTTGGCAGACGTTGTTGGCGTTCGGGATCATCTACTTCGTCTGGGGCTCCACCTTCCTCGCCATTCGCATCGGCGTTGGTGAAGTCCCGCCCTACCTTTTCGCCTCGATGCGGTTCTCAATTGCCGGCCTGGTCCTTTTCGGTTGGACGATCGCGCGGGGCGAGCGACTGCCGACGCTACCCCAATGGGGAGCGGTGGTTTCACTCGCCCTGCTGATCTTCGTCCTGGACTATGGGTCTCTCTTCTGGGCCGAGCAGCGGGTTCCGTCTGGAGTAGCAGCTGTAATGCTGGCGACGATTCCGATGTTCATGGCGCTCTCCGAGATCGTGCTGCTTCGGACCCAGCGACTCACATTGCCTCTGGCCCTTGCCCTGATAATCGGAGTTGGGGGCGTGGCGGTGCTGATGAGCCGCTCGCTCAACCTGGGTGGGACTCCGGTCGATCGGCCTGCGGCCTTGGCTCTTATCTTCGCAGCCCTGACCTGGTCGATTGCCGCTGCGCTCACCCGCAAGTTGCCGCTGCCGGCATCCAAGATGATGAGCTCGGGGGCACAGATGCTCTCCGGAGGTGTGCTGCTGGCGGTGACTGCAGCCTCTCTTGGGGAGCTGCAACGCTTCAGCCTCTGGACTGTCTCCGGGAAAGCATGGCTCTCGTTAGCCTACTTGATCGTTCCGGGCTCGATCATCGGCTTCACCGCCTACGTTTGGCTCATCCATCACGAGTCTCCCACCAAAGTGGGGACGTATGCATACGTGAACCCGGTTGTAGCCGTATTGCTGGGATATTTTCTGGCTGACGAAGAGCTTGGCCTCCGAACCGTCCTCGGCACTCTGCTCATCCTGGTGAGCGTGCTGGTCATCACCACGATGCGGGCGCCGGCGGCAGTGAAAACCTCGGCAGGCAATTCGGAGACGTAATTCAGCAACAGATGGGATCAGGGCGGTGCCGACGTCCTGTCAGCCCGCCCCGATTGTTTATGCCACTGCGGATAGCCGCGAGCTCAGGGCCCGACGGAGCACGGCAAGATGGTGATAGCTGTGCCGCACAGCGTGATCCTCCAGCATGAACTGGCAGCTCAGTGGAGCATCGGCGTTGAGCGAGATCGGCGCTGCCCGATCGAGCTCCTCATCCCGGAGAGCCCGGATGGCCGCCGCAGCTGCCTTGCTGTTCCGGGAGAGTAGATCGAGTGCCTCTTCTTTGGTCACGCCGTCGTGCTCTTTCGCATGCCCTGCATTGATCTCGCTCACCACGTCCCAGGTGACACCCGTGATGGGCTCGCCACGCGCCAGCATCTGGGCCAGCTGTATCTCGAGCGGATACATGGTACCGACGTGATGCACCACCACTCCGATCTTGCGCCCATCCTTGGGAACACGGGCTTGCCACTCGGCGTCGGTGAGGGTGCTCGCGAAAGTCGCGAGTGCGGCGGCTCCTTCTTCGAGGCGTTGGGCAAGGGCTTCAGTACGTTGGCTCATGGATCACCTCTGGCTGATGGCTATCGTCGGTACCGATGCCATCATAGTGCCAGGAAGGAGCGGATCCACCAATGACTGATCGTCCCGACTTCCTGCTCAGGCGTATCGAGCCCGGGTGCCGACCTTACGGCACTGCCGCGGAGCTCAGTCGATCGCGGCGGGCTTCCCGCCAGGCGCCGGGCGCGAGGCCGGTGGCTTTCTTGAACGCGCGGCTGAACGCTGCCTCCGAGTCGTAGCCGACGTCGGCGCCCACGCTGGCGACCTTCGCTTGCCCCTGGGCCAGAAGATTGGCTGCAACCTGCATCCGCCACTGGGCCAGATACTGCATCGGCGGCTGTCCCACCAGCTCCATAAAGCGTCGGGCTAGACTGGAACGAGACGACGCCGCTTCCCGGGCAAGGTCAGCGAGCGTCCAGGAGCGTCCTGGCTGGTCATGCAGCAGCGTCAGCGCCCGGCCGACGACCTCATCGCGGAGCCCGGCCAACCAGCCGGTCTGCCCCGCCGGGAGGTCCTGGAGATACTGGCGAAGCAGCTCGATGAACATGAGCTCCGCCAGGCGGGTCAACACACTGTCGGCGCCGGGACGGCCGAGCTGGGATTTATCGGTGACCCTGCCGGCGAAGCCCTCGAGCCAGGCCGTCGACATGCCCCGCACGACCATCAGAGGTGGCAGAGCGGCCAACAGCGGATTGAACGGACGGCGGTCGCAGCCCAGGAAGCCGCAGACGAACGTTGCGGCAGGTGGCTTGCCGTCTCCCATGATGACGGTGTGGGGATACCGGTTGGGAAAGCTGGTAGTGACGCCGGGGGCACGAAGATCTCGCCCGCTCGACATTACGTTGGCATCGCCGTGCGGAAACACCAGGACGTCTCCGGGCAGGAGCTCGACCGGCTCGCCGCCGAGTAAGCGTGCGTAGCAACGGCCGCCGGTCAGAATATGGTAGGCTATGAGGTGCTCTGCCCCAGGAAGAATCTGTGGCCGCAGCTCATGCGCCGAGGCCGATTCCACAATCCAGGGGTCCGCCGCCTCGACTGCGTAGAAGAACGCGCCATCGAGACGGACTACCCGCAGCAGGTCCGAGAGGGGATCCATCGAGTTTGGAAAATAACTTTGTTCTCGAACGGCGGGAGAGGAGGATTACCAGCATGCACCGTGTCCGTCAGCAGGACCTGCCCTTCCTGGGCAGCTCACACCAGTTTGTCGGCGCCGAGCAGGGCGATGTCAACGTCTCCGTGTTTCTGTTGAGTGCGCTCCCCGGCCGAGGTCCCGGTCCCCATCGTCATCCCTATGACGAAGTCCAGTTTGTGCGGGAGGGCCGCGGTATCTGGGTGGTCAACGGCGAGGAGTTCGAAGCCGGTGCAGGCGACATTCTCGTGGTCAAGGCCGGCGAGGTCCACAGCTTCCGCTGCATTGGAGATGCGCCGCTGGTTCAGGTTGATGTGCACCTCAGTCCCCGTTTCATTCAGGAAAACCTCGGCTAGCCCTGCGACTACCGGCCATGGACATGCTGCTCGCGCCCCCACGACAGATCGATTCACCCGGCTTCATGCTGCGGTCGTGGTCCGTGCCGGACGCAGCAGCACTCGCTGCTGCGCTTCGGGCAAGTGACGCGCACCTCCGGGCGTGGACGCCGTGGGTGGTGGACGGCCGCGTGCCGGGGATGTCCCTCGAGGATCGGCTGGCTCAGCACGATGCCAACTTCATTGGAGGAGCTGAGTGGGTGTACGGCATATTCAGTCCCGATGGTGCCGAGGTGCTAGGCGGGTGCGGGCTGTATCCGAGGGTCGGACCTCGGGCGATCGAGCTGGGGTACTGGCTCGCTGCCGGACACACAGGCCGTGGGCTCGCCACTCGAGCCGCAGCAGTGCTCACCGAGGTTGCCCTTGCGAGCCCGCTGATTGATCAGGTCGAGATCCGCTGCGAGGTGGGCAATGCTGCCAGCGCCCGGGTGCCGGCGCGCCTGGGATACAGCATGTCGGAGGTGGTTCGGGACGGGACCGCCGAGCTTCAGGTGTGGCGCATCTCCCGATTGCAAAGGCGAACGACGTGAGCCATACCCCGATCCAGCACGTCTCGGACACTGCGTTCCTGGTGGCGCACTACCGGGCAGTCGAATCATCCCGACCCCATGCTCTATTTCGAGATCCCCTGGCCTCACGTCTGGCGGGTGACAAAGGCAAGGGCCATGCTGCGAAATTCGCGACTGGAGACGTGATCGGGTGGAGTGTCGCGATTCGGACCGTGATCATCGATGACTTCGTCCGGGCGGCGATTGCACGGGGCATAGACACGGTTCTCAGCCTCGGCGCCGGCCTGGACACCCGTCCCTACCGCCTCGAGCTGCCGTCACAGCTGAAGTGGGTCGAGGCGGACTACCCCGAGGTGGTCGCCTATAAGGAGAAACTGCTTCACGGTGAGAGGCCACACTGCCAGCTAGTCCGCACGGGACTCGATCTCTCGGATTCCGATGCGAGACAGCATTTCCTTGTCCGTGTTAATGGTGAGAGCGAACGTCTACTCGTGCTGACCGAAGGTGTCGTGCCCTATCTCGGTATCGAAGAAGCCGCCGCCCTGAGCGACGACTTGCGTGCGCTGTCGCGAGTGGATTCCTGGATCATCGACTACTTCTCGCCCGAGGCACACGCCTACCGAGAGCGTATGGGTGCCACGAAGCAGATGCAGCAGGCGCCGTTTCAGTTCCAACCGAGCGACTGGTTCGGCTTCTTCGCCCACCATGGATGGCGCCCGCGCGAGATCCGCTACCTCCCAGAGGAGGGAGTCCGCCTGAGGAGGCCCGCTCCATTGCCCTGGAAAATTCGGCTCCTCACCAAACTCTTCAGCTGGATGGCGCCCGCGGATCGCCGCGCACGCATGGGACAGTTCACCGGATACGTGCTCCTCGAGCCCTCACCTACCTCATAGCTCCACTGGCTTGCGGTGAATTCTCCTTTGGTGCTTGCTTCTTGTTGATCCGCTATATGTTAACGCGCATGGCTCAAGTTGTTTGTGAAGATCATTAGATCATCGCCGCACGATGTAGAGAACGCGCGGCCAGCTCCGACTTCTCTACGTAAGCGCCACATGCGGCGCCTAACCTGAGAGGAAACGAACGATGAAATACATGATGATGATGCACGCCCCCCATGGCACGGGCGACTACCAGATCTTCAATTGGTCTCCAGAGGACTTCCAGGCGCACATCGCCTTCATGCACCGCTACAACAAGGAGCTGAAGGAGGCCGGTGAATGGGTCGAGGCTCAGGGCTTGACGCCGCCTGGTCAGGCCAAGCTGGTGCGAGCGGGCAAGAATGGCGTCCCGGTAACCGATGGAGTTTTCCCGGAGTCCAAGGAGTTCCTGGCCGGCTTCTGGATCGTCGAGGTCGATAGTCAGGAGCGCGCATACGAGCTCGCGGCGAAGGCGTCGGCCGCGCCCGGGCCGGGCGGCAAGCCTCTCAACATGGCGATCGAAGTACGCCAGGTGATGAGTGGTCCACCCGATCAAGGGTGACCGCGAGTTTCCCTGATGCCGGATATCGGGCACCTCTTACGCGAGCTCGCGCCTCAGGTGCTCGGTGCTGTCACCCGCCGACATGGTGATTTCGCCGTCGCGGAGGACGCCCTCCAGGAGGCTTTGATCGCCGCCTCGTCCCAGTGGCCTCGGGAAGGCGTCCCCAGCAATCCCAGCGGCTGGCTCTATCACGTCGCCATGCGGCGGATCACCGATCATCTGAGAAGTGAAATGGCGCGCCGGCGTCGGGAAGACGCCGTCGCCTCCGAGGTCTGGGCCGACTGGGCGTTCGTGCCACCGCCGGACGCAGAGATCGGCATCGAGGCAGATGACACGCTCGCGCTGCTCTTCATGTGCTGTCATCCGGCGCTGACTCCTGCGTCGGCCATAGCGCTCACGCTTCGAGCCGTAGGCGGCCTCACCACGCTGGAGATCGCCAATGCGTTTCTCGTCCCCGAGGCTACCACGGCCCAGCGAATCAGCCGAGCCAAGACAAGCATCAAGGCGTCCGGTGCTTCATTCAACATCCCGAGCGCCCGCGAGCGGGGGGAGCGGTTAAGCGCGGTGCTTCACGTGCTGTACCTCATGTTCAGCGAGGGATATACCAGCAGCACCGGTCCGCATCTCAATCGAGTCGATCTCTCCAATGAGGCCATCCGGTTGACTCGGCTCCTGCGCGATCTCCTGCCCCGAGACGGAGAGGTCGCCGGCCTGCTCGCGCTCATGCTGCTCACCGACGCTCGGCGGCCAGCACGGACTGGCGCCCACGGCCAGCTGATTCCGCTGGACGAGCAGGATCGAAGCGATGTGGGACCGGCGAATTATCGCCGAGGGTGTCACTCTGATCTCTGATGCCCTGTCGCAAGGTCCGCCCGGGCCTTACCAGGTTCAGGCAGCGATTGCGGCGCTGCACGATGAAGCAGCGACGGTCGAAGAGACTGACTGGAGGCAGATTCTCGCCCTCTACGGCGTGCTCGAACGCATGGGCGACAACCCGATGGTAAGCCTCAATCGGGCGATCGCACTCGCCATGGTTGAGGGCCCGACGAAGGCTTTGGAGTTGCTCCAGGACCTGGACGATGATCCGAGGCTCAGGGGACACTACAGACTGGAGGCCGTGCGCGGGCATCTGTATGACATGGCGGGCGACCCCGCCCGGGCCCGACAACACTATCAGGCTGCTGCGGAACGAACCGCGAGCATACCCGAGCGAGACTACCTCATCACCAGGGCGGCTCGGGCACGCACCCGTGTATCAGGGTAGCAGCGTCTCTGGCAGACATCCGAACCTTTTCGTGCGTCAGCTGCGTAGGTTTTCAATCACAGACCGGATCCCTCAATGACACTCGTTGCTACCGTATCACTGCTCGTCCTCGCCTTCGTGACACCTCTACTCGCACAGGCTCCCGAATCCACCGATCCTGCCGACGCGCGACACGGTATCGAAGTCGGGAACGCGGCATACATCGCAGCATTCAGCCGAGCTGATGCCCGAGCCCTCTCCCAGGTGTACGATGCCGATGGCGCTCGGCTCAATGATGGCGGAGTGGTAGTTCGTGGCCGGAGCGCTATCGCCGCGGACGTGGGAACGTTCGTCTCTAAAACGGGGCCGGTTCGGGTGACGCTCGAGACCAAGGAAGTCTGGACGCTCGATGAGACCGCGTATGAAACAGGGGTATGGTCGTACAGCTTCAGACCAAAAAGTCAGCCCGAGCAGAAAATCGGCGGTCACTACGTGACGGTATGGAAGCGGCAGCCGGGTGGCGGTTGGAAGATTCTGGCCGATATGGGCGTGCCCGGCACTTAGGCGCTCTCAGTTATTGGTAGGGCGGCGGACGCGGAGACTTCTCCGCGCCCCGCCCGGACTGATTTATCGTCTTCCTGCCGTCTCTCCTTCGAACGCCCGCTCCAGTGCCGAGATGTCGATCTTCTTCATCTGCAACATCGCTTCCATGGTGCGGTCGGCCTTTTCACGATCGGGATCGGACATCATCTCTACCAGCACCGTGGGCACGACCTGCCACGACAGCCCGTATTTGTCCTTGAGCCATCCGCACTGCTGGGCTTTGGGGTCGCCACCCTGCGAGAGCTTGTTCCAGTACCGGTCCACCTCCTCCTGCGTTCGGCACATGATCTGGAAGGAGATTGCCTCGTTGAACTTGAAATGGGGGCCGCCGTTGAGGGCTGTGAACGGCTGCCCGTTGAGCTCGAATTCGACGGTCATCACCTTCCCTGCCGGTTGGCCGTGGACATCATGGCCGGCCTCGCTGTAGCGCGTGATGGTGCCGATCCTGGAGTTCTCGAAGATGCTGGTGTAGTAACGGGCCGCCTCTTCGGCCTGACTGTCGAACCAGAGGCACGGGGTGATCGGTTGTACTGTTGGCATAAGGAGCTCCTGTCTGAGCTGTGACTGTCCTGTGATCTAGTGGCGACCGGCATGACTGGCTTCGGCGCGGAAATCGGCAGGGCGCTCTGGTGTGGCTTCGGCGAGGCCTTTCCGAACGCCGGCGGCGTCCAGGTCGGTGGCGTACACCGGCGTGCCCGGTTGCTGTCTCCAGGAGTCGTCCAAACTGCCGGCGTCCACTCCATCGAAGCCCAGGTCGTCGAGCAGCCGAATGACAACCTCTTTGCCTCGCCGGTCATCGCCCGCGACCGGAAGAGCGATGCGGCCCGGGGTACCCTTGGGCTTTCCCCTCTCCAGCAAATGGCGCGCATAGATGTTGTTGAATGCCTTGATGACAGGGCGGCCGAGCTGCTGAGAGACCCAGCGGCTCTCCGTCGTGCCCTTCTCGATTGCGTCGATGCGCCCGTCGCGCTGCCGCGGGTAATAGTTGCCGGTGTCCACCACGATTACCTCCTCCGAGACGCCCTGAAAGAGGCCCTCCGGCAAGCGAGGGATGTTCTTCATGGGTATGGTGACGATGACCACGTCACCTGCGCGGGCGGCTTGCTGGACCGTGACTGGCGTGGCGCCGGTCTCCCTCTCCAGCGCCGCCAGGGACTCCGGGCCACGCGAATTGGCGATCGCTACCTGGTGGCCGGCGGCAGTGAGGCGTCGTGCCAGCGTGCCACCAATCTGGCCTGCGCCAATGATTCCTATTTTCATGTCCCCTCCTTTTATTAGGCGTCGCCCGGGGGCAGCGCGTCCCCAAGCGACCTCATGTCAACGTATGCGTGGCCGGCCTCCGAATCCACTCTTATGTATCGATCTGGTCGCACGACTGTGTAACCGGAAACAACCGTTATGGAGAGATCTATGTCGATCGTGCAGACCCTGCTCCCCCAACTCGATCACGAGATGGGAACCACGCGACGGATCCTGGAGGTAGTGCCGAACACGGAGGCAGAGTGGAAGCCTCATCCGAAGTCATCCACCCTGGGCAACCTGGTGGCGCATCTCGCAACGTTCCCGGTTTGGCAGAAACTCGTCGCTGAGCGAGTTGAGCTCGACCTGGGTTTGCCGGAGAACGCTGCCGTGGCCCAGGTGCCGTTCACCAGCAGAGACGAACTGCTCCAGCGCTTCGATCGCGATGTCCGGGACGCACGGAGCGCGTTGGAGCCGATGAGCGACGAGAAGATGGGGGAACGCTGGAGTCTCAAAAATCGGGGGACGACGGTGCTTTCCCTTCCACGTGTGGCGGTTGTGAGGGGCTTCATTCTGAGTCACATGATTCATCACCGGGGACAGCTCACGGTCTACCTGCGGCTGCTGGACGTCCCCTTGCCATCGGTCTACGGTCCTACGGCGGATACGAGGTGAACGGACAGGCGGTAAGGCGGTAAGGCGGTCAGGCAAGGCGGTAAGGCGGTAAGGCGGTAAGGCGGTAAGGCGGTCAGGATATGCGATCCTAGCGTCCGAGCATCCAGGTCGGCCTGTGATATGTCATCGGGTCGTACAGATTTGCCTGGAGCTTTACGTCGGCCCTGATATCCCGGTACTCCTCTCGCTGCACTTCCTTCCCGTTCACCTTGATCACGCATCTCGGCGCGATCCACCCGCCTGCGAGCGGCCGATAGTTCTCGAAGGTGATGTCGAGAACGCTGGGCGGGCCAGACGGATTCTTCTGGCTTCTGTGGCTTTGGATCAGGCGAACAAACAGCAGTCGCTTCTGCTCGATCCAGAACTGGTTGCTCGTGGTGTTCCCTTTCTCTGCGCCGACCACCCAGACCTTCGTTCCGTTCCAGCTGTCCTCTCGAATCTTGCTCAGATCGACTGACAGCGCCTGTAGCTGGGCGATGGTCGTGTCCGGCGGCTGGCCATACACGTCGAACCCGAGCGTCATCAGAAGATTCCGGTCCTCGCGGGCAGTGAGCCGCTTACCGGCCTCGAAGACGATGGCCGAGTCGCCCACGTACATGAATGCATTCATGCTGTCGAGGGGCGCCCGGTCTATTCTGAGCTTCCCGGGGATAGTCCCCGCCTCATACCAGGTTTCCGCCGGACGGTCGGGGAATGTGGTCGTCTGCACGAACGTGAGATTGTGGTACCACTTGCCGGCATAGCGGTCATGCATCTGCCGGACGAGCTCCTGGCCCGATCGACGGGGCGACGTTGGTGCCGAGCAGCAGAAGGGATATCAACCAGGAAGACGACGGCACACAACCTCCGAGAAAAGTTGCTACCTAGTCTGCGGCAACTGGCCAGGATGATATCGGCGTTCCGTATGGCCCTTCAGTTGCCCCGGATAGAAGTACACGTCCCGGAGCTGTCCGCTGGCATAGCGCTCGGCCTGGTCGTTGAAGTGCCGTGATTCGGGGTTGCCACTCTCACCTCCCGCTGTGACAGCCTTGGCCCGCACACTGTCCTTCCCGAACTCCACGATGGCCACGAAGCTGTTGCCGTAGGTCCCATACATTCGCTTCGTTCCCGGATAAGTCCTGGCTCCGAAGGCCGCGAGCGATCCCCACCGGGCTGAGGTGAACGGCACCGGTATGCTCGGCCGAGCATCGTTGAACGGCTGGACGATGTCTCCCGTGAGGCGCTGGAAGCGGTTGATCTCTCCCCAGGGCGTTTTCCAGCTGCCGAAGTCGCGGGTGAGCCGGCCGACCGCCGCAGCGAGGGCGCCGAGTCGCTCGGCCGCCGTGGTCCGCGTGGCCATGTAGTCGTAGATGTCGGCGCCAGCCGTGCTCGCCTCGTCACGAGTGAGGGTCATGAGCGTGTCGCCCCAGTAGACGGCGAGCGAGGTGGGTACGCTGGCTGCCGACCACCGGTAGTCCCAGTTTCGGAGCACCGCAATCGGCCCGGCCAGTCGTGTCTTGAGCGAGTCGCCGGTGGCCAATGAGTCGTAGGCCGAGAGGAGTGATGGCAGTAGCTGCGGAAAGGCGGTGAGATAGCTGTCGAACGCCGCATCGCGAAGCCGGGCGGGCGTGAAGTCTTTCCGGCCCTGGAGCACACGGATCGCGTGCAAACCACGGGGACTTTCGCCGGCCTGGTCCATGTACTTGGGAAAGTCTTTCTGCTTCGGACTGTAAGGGCCCGCGGCCGAGTAGGGCCAGTCGTTGGTGTTCTGGATCCAACCGTTCGGTGGGTCGATGACGTGAGGGAGCTCGTCCAATTTGTGCTCCCCAGACCAACCGGCCACTGTGTCGTCCACCGGCCGGGTCCAATCGAATCGGTCGTCCCGCTGGGGTACGAACTGCGGATGGAAATAGGCGATGTGTCCGTCCGCGTCGGCGTAGACGGTGTTGTTCGAGGAATTGGCCTTGAGCTCCATCACCTTCTGATATTCCGCCAGGGTGCGGGCCTTGGTGCGGAGGAACGATTGGCTCAGCGCCTCGATCGGTTTCTCCATCAGGCTGACACTGATCCACTTCCCCTCGGTCGAGCGCACGATAGGACCATGGCTGCCCCGATAGACAGTAAATGTCCTGGTCCTCATGCCGGCCGATGTCCGGTAGGGAACGTCGATCCGTGACGTCTGCAGCCGACGCCGTCGGGTCTCCGCGAACTCATCGATCACGTCCGCACCGGTGGAGGTGTGCATCCAGCCGACCCGGTCGTTGAATCCCTGGTAGATGAAGAACTGCCCCCACGTCGCCGCGCCGTAGGCGTTGAGCCCTTCGTCGCTGGTCACCTGCAGTTCGGAGCGGAAGAAAAACGAGGTGTGGGGGTTGATCAGGAGAAGGGATCGGTGATTCACCGTGTTCGACGGCGCGATGGCGAAGCCGTTCGACCCGGTAGGCTCGTGCACGACGGTGTCGGCTTCCGGAGGCACAGGCCGGCTGGCAGTGTCACCGTAGAACGCCCGGAGCTGGTCGAGATCCACGCTCTCGATGTCGCCACCGATACTCCCCTCGGTGAAGCTGAGCGCCATCCACGGCTCGAACCTCGTGATGACGCTGGGCTTCACTGCGGGATGGGTGTAGAGATAGTAGTTGAGCCCGTCGGCCCATCCATTCATCAGCGCCTTCAACCATGAAGGGCTGTGAGCATACTTCGCCTTCATCTGAAGCGGGTCGATGAACAGCTTCATCCTGAGGTCCTGCCAGATCGCGCTCTCCCCCTCGGCCTCTGCCAGCCGGCCCATGGAGTTCAGATAATTTGTTTCGATCCGGTTGAAGTCGTCCTCGGCCTGGGCGTAAATCATCCCGAACACCGCCTGAGCATCGATCTTTCCGTGAACGTGAGCGATGCCCCAGTCGTCTCGCACGATCGTGACCGCCCGCGCTTCGCTTTCCCAGCGAGCCACGTCGCTGGCGAGAGAACGACTGGCAGCGACTTGGATGACAACAGACAGAACAAGTGTTAGGGGATGCATAGAAAGTTTGTCAGCGCTGGCGAAGATCCTCTGCGAGGATTGGTTTGACGAGCCCACGCCTTCGTCGGGCTGCCGAGGAGCCGAGTCGTTCTGCCCTGCCATTCGCGAAAGCTACTCCCCAGATGCAAATTGAAGTATTCCTCCCCCGTAGACATGACCAGCAATCGTCCGTCGCGCCCAGCATTTCGGGGATCATTGCGTGCTCGAGAGTGAGCTCCGGCGCCCTGACGAGCGAAGCGATCCGCGTCGGCAACGCTCACCGAGAGGAACCTACTGGCCGGATGAAGATCACTCGTCGGGAGTTCGCAGCGCTTGGAGCGGCGATTGCCGCCGAATGGGTTCTCAGGCCCAACCGCGCGCTGAGTCTGTTCCGTGCCGAGGAGCGCGCAGCCACATCACCGCGCAAGATCCTCATTCTTAGGCGCGGGAGCTGCGGGTCTCGCGGCAGCGCTCAAACTGCGTGAGATGGGACACGATGTCACCATCCTGGAGGCGCGCACGCGGCCGGGCGGCCGCATCCACACGCTACGCGAGCCGTTCTCCGATGGCCTCTACGCCGAGGCCGGTGCCGGCCGCATTCCGATATCGCACAAACTCACTCTCGCTTACGTCAAGCGTTTCAAACTCCAGCTCGATCCATTCTGGCCCCAGTCCGGGGCGGATGTCTACCTCTGGCACGGCACGCGGCAGATCGTTCCGCTTGGCGCCGACCCCGATCTGAGCCGGCTGCCGGTCGACTTCAATCCGCGCGAGCGCAGCGTCGGCTATCGCGGCTTGTCGAAGCTGTACTTCGACCGTGTGCTCGCGGAGGTTCGGTCGCTGCCGGAGGCCGGCTGGCCTTATCCGGAGTTCAAGGGCTACAAGGACCTCACGGTACGAGAGTTCCTGCGACGGCAGGGGGCGTCACCCGATGCCATCATGTATTTATCGCAGGGATTCGACGATGACGCGCTGCTCGATTTCGTGCACGACATGGGCAGCCACGCGGTGCCGATGATGTGGAAGATACGGGGCGGGAACGATCTGCTCCCCCAGGCGATGGCACGGACGCTCCGCGAGAACATCCGCTACGGAGCCGAGGTTCGGCGCATCGAGCAGGACGACCACGGCGTGAAGGTGACCTTCGTTGCCGGTGGAACGGCCCACGTCGCAGCCGCAGACCAGGTCATCTGCACCATTCCCTTCCCGGTTCTCCGCGATATCGAGGTGATGCCGGGATGGAGTGAGCCCAAAGCCACCGCAATCCGGAATCTCTACCTCTCGCCGGTTGCGCGGGTGTTTGTGCAGACCAGGACCCGATCCTGGGAGCGCCAGGGTCTCAACGGATTCGCCACCGTCGATCAGCCGATGGAGCTCTGGAGCCCGACGTTCAATCAGCCGGGTACCCGCGGTATCCTGATGTCCTACATCTACGAAGATTTGGCTCGCGAATACTCCAAGCAGCCACCCGAGGCCCAGATCAGGCGCAGTATCGAACTTTTTGATCAGGTGCACCCAGGAGTGCGGGAAGACTTCGAAGTAGCCACCACCTGGTCCTGGTTGAATGAGCCGTACTCCCGGGGAGCCTTCACCACGACGAGACCCGGTGAGTTCCTCCAGCTCTCACACGCCGCCACGCCGGAAGGGAGAGTGCACTTCGCCGGCGAGCACACGTCACCCTGGCCCGGCTGGATTCAGGGTGCGCTGCACTCGGGTTTGCGTGCGGCGAAGGAGGTCAATGAACGGACGTAGCGGCGGATTGGCGTACTACCACGAATTCGGTAGTGCTCTTGAATGCTCGCGTCGGCGGGATCGCCGTGGAATCGCATTCACCATTATGGTTTGATCGTGATATTCACTCGGTTCGACCGTACTGTGCTGTCTGGCGATAGCCTCGGGCCTGCCGTACCAGGGATCCCCACAATGGTGTACTTACCGGGCTCACGAAGGTCGTAGGCGAAATCCCGCAGGTTCACCCATTCCTGGCCTTTCTCATTGCGTAAGGTTCTCGTGCCGTTCGGTGCCAAGCTGTCCAACGAATTACTGGCAAGGATGATGCGTGATATTAGGGTTGTCTCGACGCGACAACCTTCGGCGTCGAACACCCTCAGTTGGGCATTCATTATGGCAAACCCGCTCATGTACTTGACTAGGTGACCTGAGGTGTTGTGCAGAGTGAGGCGCACGTCAATCGAGTCCCCCACCCGGAAAGTGGATCGACGCACCTCGATCTTCAGGTGGACGTCCCGAGCACTGTAGAGGGGGCCTCTGTATTCTTTCAACTCTTGTGCGCGTGCACTAGGGGCAAGCACTAGACAGCAGGCCAGCAGAATCAGATCCCGCTTCAGCCCGGAGAGATCGATCAAGATCATCATGGTGGGCTAGCTGCTCACAAGCTCATGACCTCGGCTCCTACGGCTTATCGTACGACCCCAAAAGCAAAGACAGTTTGCGACCAGAATTCCTGTCCCGGTCTCAGGATTGTCGATGGAAAATTCGGCTGGTTGGGCGAATCGGGAAAATGCTGGGTTTCCAGCACCAGCGCAGAACGAAAGCCGTACACGTGACCGGACTTTCCTCTGATGCTGCCGTCGAGGAAGTTTCCGGAATAGAACTGCAAGCCCGGTTCGGTGGTGCTGATGTCGAGGGTGCGGCCGGTCTTGGGATCGAACACGCGCGCTGCGTGGACCAGACCGGTGCCGCTCCGGTTCAGCACGAAGTTGTGGTCGTACCCTTTGCCGTACTGAAGCTGCGGGTCCTTCTGGTTGATCCGGGCGCCGATCGGGGTGGCCTTTCGGAAATCCAATGGCGTTCCGGCCACGTCGGCCAGCTCACCGGTAGGAATCAGAGTGGAATCGACCGGCGTGTACCGATCCGCCTCGATCGTCAGCAAGTGCTGAAGAATCTGCCCGATTCCCTCCCCCGCCAGGTTCCAGTACGTGTGCTGCGAGAGATTGAGCGGGGTGGCCCGATCGGCGGTCGCTCGGTACTCCACCATCAGCTCGTTCTTCGGCGTCAGGCTATAGGTGACGGAGACTCGAACCTTGCCGGGGTAGCCCTCGTCCCGATCGGGGCTGGTGTGCTGGAACTTGACACCGACTGTATCGCCCCGCTGGAATGATTGTGCCTTCCACACTACTTTGTCGTACCCCTTCAAACCTCCATGCAGGTGGTTCGGACCGTTGTTGGTTGCGAGCCGATAGGTCCGGCCCTCGAGCGTGAACCGACCGCGGGCGATCCGGTTGGCGTAGCGCCCGACGACCGCGCCGAAGTACGGCGAGGTCGCGAGGTATCCCGATAGCGAGTCATAACCCAGCGTCACGTCACCGGTGTGGCCGGATTTGTCCGGTACCTGGATGGCCTGGATGATGGCTCCGTAGGTGATCGCCCGTACCTGCATCCCCCTGACATTTCTGAGGGTATACACCTCTACGGGCTGCCCGTCCGGCGTCCGGCCGAACGGCGCGACCGTCACTGTTGGTCCCTGCTGATGAAGCGAATCAGTTCCTGCGTCAGCCGGCTGCTGGGTTGGCAGCGCAAGGGCAATCAACGTGGCGAGTAGCATGGCCCCAATCTCGAAGGGGATCATTCCAGTGACAAGACTCAGGCTCAGCGTCGCGGTGGCGGTGCTCGTCGGCTGCGCTCCGCCGGCATCTGTAGCGCCGCAAAAGGGCCACTGGTCCGAGCACCAGGCCAACACCTGGTACGCAGGGCAGCCTTGGCTGGTCGGCAGCAACTACGTCCCGACGTCAGCGATCAACCAGCTGGAGATGTGGCAGGCGGAGACGTTCGACCCGACCCAAATCGACAAGGAGCTGGGCTGGGCCGAGGCACTCGGCATGAACACGATGCGGGTCTTTCTGCATGACCTCCTCTGGCAGCAGGATTCAGTCGCCTTTCGGAAGCGGATCGACCAGTTCCTGAGCATCGCCGCTCGGCACCACATACGGCCCATGCTCGTGCTCTTCGACTCGGTCTGGGACCCGTGGCCGCATCTCGGCCGCCAGCACCCACCCGTTCCTGGAGTACACAACTCGGGCTGGGTCCAGAGTCCGGGCGCTGGAGCGCTGGCGAATCCAAGTCAATATCCCCGACTCAGAGCGTACGTGCAGGGCGTGCTGCGGTCGTACGCGGAGGATTCCCGGATTCTCGCCTGGGACCTGTGGAACGAGCCGGGCTCAGAGAATAGCGACTCATATTCAAAGGAGGAGCTCCACGACAAGGTGGCGCGAGTGACGGCACTCCTACCCCAGGTTTTCGAATGGGCGAGGGCGGTGCATCCCCGACAGCCTCTCACCAGTGGAGTGTGTTGTGTAGAGTCGAACCGGGACGGGAAAAACCTGGACCAGCTGCGGCAAATTCAGCTGCAGCAGTCGGACATCATCACTTTCCACAACTACGGCAGGGCGGAATCGTTCCAGCGACAGGTGGCGTGGCTGAAGAAGTACAACCGCCCGGTCATCTGTACCGAATACATGGCTCGATCCGAGGGCAGCACCTTCGAGGCTCTGCTGCCGATCGGAAAAGAGGAGCGAGTGGGGATGATCAATTGGGGATTCGTCGCGGGCAAGACGCAGACCAATTTGCCGTGGGACTCATGGCAGCGTCCCTACGTAGACCGCGAGCCCGCCGTGTGGTTTCACGAGGTGCTGCGCCCTGACGGGACGCCGTACCGCCAGGCAGAAGCAGACCTGATCCGCCAGCTCACCAGTGCCCGGAGCGCCGAAGCCAGCCGCACGAGTCTCAGATGAAGGGAAGCACCTAGCTCGCACCGTTCCGGTCGGGGGCAGCGCCCAGATCCCGAGGCGACTTGCCGAGCACCCGAACGAAGGCCCGCCGCATACTCTCGACGCTGCCGAAGCCGGCCGCTCTCGCAACCCGTCCGAGGTCGTGAGGGGATGAGTGCAGCAGCCGGCGCGCGGCTTCCACCCGGAGATGCAGGACGTACCTGGCCGGCGTAGTCCCGACGTCGGCGGTGAACACCCGACTGAAGTTCCGGACGCTCATCGAGACGCGGTGTGCCAGCGCAGAAGTCGACAGATCCAGCTGGGCGAGGTTGTCCGCGATCCACACCTGCAGCTCCTGAATTGGCTGCATCTCGCTCGCCTGAGCCGCCAGGGTGACGCTGAGTTGGGTCTGGCCAGCCGGCCGCCGGAGGAACAGCACCAACTCCCGCGCCGCAGCAGTGGCGATTCCGCCCCCACAGTCCTCCGCCACCCAGGCGAGCGCGAGGTCGATCCCCGCGGAGAACCCACTGGAGGTGTAGATCCTGCCGGCCTGAACCCAGATGGGATTGGGATCGACCTGAAGGCCGGGATAGCGGTGCGCCAGCTCGTGGGCATACTTCCAGTGCACGGTGGCGCGTTGGTCGGTCAGCACGCCGGCGCGGGCAAGCAGGAACGCCGAGATGCAGACCGCCCCGACTCGGTGGGAACGGGGCACGATTTCCCGTAGCCAGGCCGCCAGCTCCTCGTCGCGCCGGTTCCGGTTCTTCACGCCGCTCACCACCAGCAATGAGTCGATCTCACCCTCGAGGTCCCGGTAGTAGGCCTGTGCGACGATCGACAAGCCACTCTCCCCGGCAATGATCCGGTCACGAGTCGTTGAGACCACCTCGATCTGATAGGGTGTTCCGGTTCCGTTCATCAGACGGGTGGCCGTGCTCAGCACTTGCACCGGCCCGATCAGATCGAGCTCCTCGATCGGCGGAACAGCCAGCACAACCATGCGGCGGGGCTTACGCATGGCGGGAACATGCGCCAGAGAGACGACTCGGCTCAATACCTTGGCCGAAATGGGTGTGAATTCGTCCGATCTCGGCGCGGCGTACCGATACGCCTGCATCCCCAGTCACGGGGGGTAAGTTGTAGAGAGTTAGCCCGTTGAAACCGCGGGATGGCTTCTGACCGTAAGTGTCGAGTTCCAGGATAGCCTCCGGGACCATTCCTCGACGAGGATCACTCATGACCTTCAAGCCTGCAATCTGGCGTCCGATCGCATTCGTCGCGAGCGTTGTGAACCTCGTTGCCGTAGGGTTCGCAGCGGGTATGGCGGAGCAGTGGCACGCCGCTGGTCACGCCGGGCTGGCGCTGGCGTTCGGGCTCTGGGCTCAGCGGCTGGGACAGCCTCGCGGAGATATCGAACGCCCCGCCGGCATCGAAGTCCTGGAGGGGGAGATGCACCAGCGGCTGGAAGCGCTCGAAGCGGAGCTGACCCACCTGGGGCGGGAGCTGGGGGAGACCCAGGAGCGGCTCGACTTTACCGAGCGGATGCTGGCGCAGGCACCGGAGTCTCGACGGCTGGATCAGGAGCGCTCGCCGTGACCGAGCAGCGTACCCGTGACGGTCGAGGCGACTTCGACTTTCTCCATGGCAGTTGGAGGGTGCACAACCGGAGGCTCAAGGTCCGGTTGCAGGGTTCGGCAGAATGGGAGGAGTTCCCCAGCACCTGCCTGGTTCGTCCCATTCTGGGCGGGCTCGGCAATATGGATGAGTTCGTCATCGATGTTCCCGCCGGCCGAGTCGACGCCGTGACGGTCCGACTCTACAGCACCACCGCCCGTGAATGGAGTATCCACTGGGCAGCCAGTCCCGGAACGGGCCGCTTCGATGTGCCGATGGTCGGTAGGTTCGAGGGGAAGCGGGGTGAGTTCTACTCGCAGGAAGTGTTCTCCGGCCGGCACATCTTCAATCGCTTCATCTGGACGGCGGGCTCCCCGAACGGCTGCCGCTGGGAACAGGCGTTCTCTGACGACGGCGGGCGGAGCTGGGAGACCAACTGGATCATGGACTTCACCCGGCAGCCATGACCTGGTAGCCCAGGGGATTTCTGTCCTTGAATTTCCCCCGCGGCCTTGTAACCTGTGTCCACCGCACGAAGCTGAACGCACCCATCTGAATTGGGACGGAACTGCAGTGTCGGATCTGCTCTACCATCTGAATGCCACCGACGAGATCTGTTGCGTCAATGAGGAGTGGACCTCCTTCGCTGAGGCGAATCGCGGAGAAACCCTGATGCCGGGTGATATCGTGGGCCGCTCGCTGTGGGAGTTCGTCGGTGACATCGACACTCGGCACATCTACCGGATCATGCATGAACGAGTACGAACACGAAGGGCGCGGGTCCAACTCCGCTTTCGCTGCGATGCGCCCCAGCTGCGCCGCCTGCTGGAGCTCAGCATCTCCCCGGGAGACGATGAAGGACTGACCTACCGGGTGCGAACCGTGGAGCAACAGGACCGGGCTCCGGTGTCCCTGCTGGATCCGCTACGTCCCCGCTCCGAGAGCTTCGTGACGATGTGCGGCTGGTGCAAGCGCGTGGCCGTCCCTCCGCGCGATTGGCTGGAAGTCGAGGATGCTATCCTCGCGCTCCAGCTGTTTGCGGAGCCCCATCCTCCTCAGCTCACTCACGGGATCTGCGACGAATGCAAACAGCGCCTCGACGACCAGCTGGCGAGCAATACCACTCATCTCATCCTGGGGAGGCTCTGATGCCCCGAGCAAATCAAGGAGGCTGGAAGAAGTGCTCCCGCGGGCACAACTACCGCGGCCAGGGCGGATGTCCGATTTGATGGAACGGCAACCGCGCCACCGGTGGGCGGGGCAAGGGAAGTAAGCGTCGGCAGCGCCGCGATAAAAGTCGAGAGTCAGGAGTGGAGGATCGTAGCAGCACCCCAAACTCCGGCAGGAGAATGCACGTTCAGTCAGTATCCGAGCCACGCTGCTACAGCTGACCTGGGAGGAGATCACGATGCGATCTTACGTGAAGGTTTCAGGAGCCTTGTTCGGGCTCGCCGCGCTCTCCCATCTGATTCGGCTGGTACGGCGCTGGCCTGTTCTGTTCCATCGCTACCCGGGCTGGGCCTTCGTGTCGCTGCTGTTCCTGGTGATTACTTGTATCATGGCGGTGTGGGCCTGGCGCCTCCTCTCTCGGCCGGCCACGGCATAGCTCGGATCCCGCCCAGCTTGTCTGCGTCACCTCAGCTACCCGATTGCCGCCAGAGCCGGGGAGACAATGCAGTTCTGACTGTCTTCCCCCTCGGTTCCTTCCGGAGAGATCTCACCGCAATCAGTAATTGATCTCCTGTCGGCCTGCGATGACCGACAGCTTGGCCGAAACCGGCCGGAATTCGTCCCCTTTCTCCACTGCCGCAAACGTAGAGTAGTTGGAGTCTGCAGTCCCCTCACACATAGACAATCAAGTTCCTCCTGAAGGCTGCCTCATGAACCACCGTTGGCTGGCACTCATTGGCCTGGTCCTTCCTTCGATCGTCGGGGCTCAGGCCGCTAAGGGGCCCTACGCCAGGATCGCCGTCCTTCGTCCTCTCGACGGCAAGACCGTCGACTTCGAGGCCGGTTATCTGCGCCATCTCGTCTGGCACCAGCAGGCACGAGATCCCTGGGTGTGGTACGGCTGGAGCATCTGGGCCGGTGACAGATACCGGTGGTTCGTCTACGCGACGTTCGGACATTCGGCCGGGAGCCTCGACAGCGCCGTGACCCCGGCCGAGGACGAGCGGGACAACGTGCTGAACGTGGCGCCGCACGTCGAATGGGTGACCAACGGACTCTATGAGTATCTGCCGGCGATGTCTCGCGGCACCGGTGTCCCCGAGCCCACTCCGCGGCTGGAGTTCACTACCGTCGACCTGCTGCCCGGCGCGGCCAAGGCCTTCGAAGCGGCGGTGACCTCGGCGCGCTCGAAGCTGTCGGGAGAGACGCTATGGTATCGGATGGTGGTGGGAGGACCGATTCCGCAATACAGCCGCCTCCGTCCGGAGCCGGGACTCGCTGGAGTTCTCGAAGCAGGCAAGAGTCAGGAGTTGCCTGATGCCGCCACCCGGCTGATTGCAAAGACGACGGTCGAGGTCTGGACTCTGCGGCCGACGATGAGCCTCGGCCTTGGGGCCAGGTGATTCATGGCGAACGATGGCCGACGTCCCGAGCCGAGCCGAGGTGAGTCGCTGCCGGACGTCCTATCGATCCGGATCAGCGCGGATGCCTTTACGATGGGCTCGGCTTCTCCTACTCGCCTGCACGGACCTAGTATAGGGAAATCTCTCGCGGGATTGGAGCGACCGCACTTCAATCTGCGGGCGATATTTCAGGCGCACCTGCGAGGGCAACGTGCAGCTCATTCAACAGCTGGAAATGACCAGAGACGAAACCCTGCGGTACTTCTCCCTCGATCAGAGAGACCTGGCCCGCACCTACGCACCGGACAAGTGGTCCGTCAAATTCATCCTTCACCACCTCTCCGACAGCGAGACGGTTCTCTTCGATCGCATTCGCCGAGTCCTCAGCGAACCTCGACAAGTGATCTGGGTGTACGACCAGGATGCTTGGGCCCGGGGGCTCGACTATGCTCAAATCCCGCTCCAGATCTCACGCCGGATATATGAGTCGGTTCGTGAGGCGATCATCTACTATGCCGCCAGGTACTATGCGGAGAAGGGTCATCTCGAGTTCGTCCACAGCGTCACGGGTGTACGAACGTTGAAGGACGAGTTCGACAAGGTGGCTTCCCACAACGAACATCATTTGGCCCAGATCCGATCGGCCCTACAGCGGTGACCTGACAGGTTTTGGCGGATACAAGCAGATCGTACGCCCGTGGGTTCATGGCGCCACCGCGACGGGACCGAAGTAGGCGTCCGTCTCGACGTGGGCCCAGAGCGCGATCCGGCCGGGGCGGTCCCCATGCTTGAGGTCGTTGATGACGAGGCAGGGTTGGGTAGCGCCATTCAGGTAAAGCCGGGCTTTTGTTCCTGCCACCTCGATTCTCATCGCGGTCCACTCGCCGGACACGAGATCGGCGTACGACTCGTAAACACCGGGCTTCTCCTGACGAAGCCGGTGCCAGGGAAATTTCGGATGGGACGCATACTGCACCGAATGATTGCGCCGTAGCTGATCGTCGGATCTTCCGTTGGTGGGCCGGAGATAGAACAGCTCCGACCAGGCACCGTGCGGGCCGGTGCGGAAGCTGACGCCGATGAATCCGCGTGAATCGGGCGGCATCCCCGGCCGGGGCGCGCCGGCGACCTCGAGCTGGATCGTTCCGTTCCTGAAGTCGGGTCCGTCGAGCAGCGCCAGCATCTCCTCGTCCTTCCCGGCGGTTTGCGGCGCCGGAACCAGCTTCAGCGCCCGAACGCCGCGATAGGTGGCCGTGTCCGCTCGCCCGTTGATCACTTCAGAGATCGTAGGCAAGTGGGGCGAACCGTCAGGCATCGCTTCCGGCCGTTCTCGTGCCGGCGTCACCGTCTGTCCGTCCGCGCCTCCGTCCAGCCTCGCCGAGAAAGCCCATCCGCCGGTGCACTCGATCACGGCAAACACCAGCTGGTTCAGTCCCTTTCTGAGCGGCAGGTACACAGCGTCACCCACATGAGCCATGACACCGAGGTTGCTTCTCAGTCCACCCGGGTTCATCGCGAATATGAGCGGCTGTCCGTTCAGGTAGATGACCACGCCGTTGCTGTAGGCATACTGGAGGCTGCGAATCTCGGCGCGCTCCGCTTTGATCGTGGTCCGCGCATAGACTATCCGCGAGCCTGCAATCCTGCCGGTCATGACGCTGTCACTCAAAACGGCACCGGTGCTGTCCCTCGGCACTCCGCCTACCGGCGCATCGCGATAGCGGTTGATCAGGACGAAGCCTTCGGGCTCGGTCTTGACCGGCTGCCAACGGAGCCGGTGAAGGTCAGGCAGAGCGTTCGGCTTGAAGTCGGTAACCTCGAGTGCATCCGAAATTTCCCAGCTGTGAACGATCCCCGCCGCCGGCGGAGGCAGAGAAGGTAGTGCGGAAGATTTTGATGCCGCGGCGTAGTGGATATTTGAGAAGTAGGCGCCGCGGCCGAACGCCCCGGCCCAGACACCCAACCCGGTCCCGCCAGACGTCACTACCCGCGGGATTACCAATGTCGGTGCTGTCGCGGTATCCACGTAGATCCGAGCCGCGGGGCCATCCAACTCGACCCTAAGATGTATCCACCGATTGCGGGGGAGCTCGGCGACCGCGTTGGCACCCTCGCCGTGGTATACCTGCCAGGCAACGCCCAGGCTATTGAACGCCGGTCCGTACTGCACCGCTTCTTCGGTGCCGCTGGCGCCGGGTCTGAGGAACAAAACGTTGGAGAAGCGTGGAGTCCTGGCGCGGAAGGCCACACCCAGAAAGTTGGTGGTGTCGCTGGCGGCCACGTCGAGGTCGAGCGTGCCGTTCTCCATCCGGCCACCGTTCAAGAGGGCAACCCCTCGGTTGATGTACAGCGCCGGCCGGCCCAGATACGAGACCGCGCGTATGCTGTCGGTCGCGCTCCAGGCCCGGGGAGAAAGTGAAACGCCATTGCTTTGCGAAGCGGCTACCAGAGGAGTGAGACCGGTAAGCAGGGTGCATGTCATCAGGGCACATAGCAGACGTGCTCTGTCCATCATCGGCGTCCTTTCTCCGTGCACGAGAGTTCCTGCCATCCTCTGGGAACAGTCTCCCGACGATAGAAGGGGCACAAAGGTGTCGAGTGATTCTCCAGCAGCTACCGCAGGGAGATGGTTGCGGTGGTGCTGTCTCCCTACGCCTCGAAGCTGCCCCTGATGATGACCCACTGGTTCTCGTCGTCGGGATCGTTGTGCAGGAAGCCGCGGGCACGCACCTCGAACTGTCCAGATACCCGTCCGACTTTCGCCTGTGTGATCCTGACCCAGCCGGACTCTCCGTGAAACCATCCGAGGGGATGCTCGGCGGACCCCGCGAGGAAGCAGGCTTGAAACGAATGCTGCTCTCTGCCTCGCCCCTCCCAGGAACTCCGGATGGGATAGCGGCCGATTCCCGGAATCAGGTTCCCGGGCAGGTACAGCATGACGGAGCCCTGCCCGTCGGTGGCACCCAGAGACAGGTTGAGCATGACACGACGATTCACCTGACCCGGACTGAGGATGACCCCGTAGACTGCGTCATGACCACTGACATTCAGAGTAATTGCCCCGGTCGTGCCGAAAGCAAAGTGGGGAGTGGGGTTCACCGGGACGCCGACTGCGATAGCGGCAAAGACAGCGAGGATTGATGAGCGGGCGTACATGGGAGCCTCCTGATCGGGTCGTGTTGGAACCGGCAGTCGCCGGCTGCTGTCGAGACCACAGTACTCGGCAGTCCCACGAGCCGATCACGAGATTCTCAACCCTGTCTCTCCTCGGCTCAGATCCCCTTGTGAGAGCCCCGACCGGATCGGATATTGGCCCGAAATGCAAAGCACGACACGGTGTTACCCGTGATGCGTATCCAGACGCTCGGTGGTCTCGCCGTCTTTGACGGCATCCGCCCTCTAGGCGGAAATGCCCAGCAACCGCGCCGCCTTGCGATCCTGGCCGTCCTGGCCCGAGCCGGCCAGCGAGGGGTGAGCCGGGACCGGATCGCGGGGCTTCTCTGGGCGGATGTCGAAGAGGAGCGCGCCCGCCGAAGTCTCAATCAGGCGCTCTACGCGTTACGTCACGATCTAGGATCGGAGGAAGCGATCCTCGGCACCCGCGATCTTCGGCTCAATCCGGAGCTGATCGACATCGATCTCGCCGCATTCGAGACGGCCAAGGCATCCGGCGCTCTCGAGGAAGCGGCTCGGCTGTACGCCGGACCTTTTCTGGGCGACTTCCACCTGGCCGGAGTCCCGGCGTTCGCGCGTTGGGCCGAGGAGGAACGGGACAATCTGGCGAGCGACTACCGCGGACTTCTCGAGGCGGTTGCCGCCGCCGCGGTGAAGCGTGATGACCGGGGTGCCGCAGTACTCTGGTGGCGCCGCCTTGCGGCATTCGATCCGACTGACGGGCGCGCGGCTCAGGGTCTGATGCGGGCGCTCGTTGCAGCTGGAGACGCACCCGGCGCGCTCCGGCACGCCGAGATTTTCGGCCAGATCCGCCAGCAGGAGCTGGAGCTGCCTCCCGACCCGGCGGTACAGGCGCTAGCGGAGCGGATTCGCCGGGGAGAGATGACCACTGTGTCGGTCGTCCCGGCCCCGGCGGTCGAGCCGCTGGGCGTCCCTCCAGTACCCTCGACGGCGGCGCCGAGTGAATCAGTGGTTGCTGCGCCGACCCGGCGGCGCATCGCTCAAATTGTTCGCGTTCCAGCTATCACGTTGCTGGCTGCAGTGGGAGTGCTCCTGGCCTGGCAGCGAGCCCACCGAGCCGGCGATGCAGCTGGTCCCAAGCGTCTGGCCGTGCTCCCATTTGAGAATCAAGGCGACTCGGGAAACGCGTACTTCACCGACGGTATGACCGACGATCTGCGCGGGAAGCTCGCCGCCATCCCGGGGCTCGAGGTCGTTGCCAGCGTAAGCTCCAATGACTATCGCAGAACAACCAAGCCTCTGCCTCAGATAGCCAGGGATCTGGGGGTCGACTATCTCCTGATCGGCAAGGTCCATTGGCAGAAGGGCCCGGCTGGGTTGAGCCGAGTGCGGGTAAGTCCGGAGCTCATCCGGGTTGGCCCCGGTGCGGCTCCCACGACCAGATGGCAACAGCCATTCGATGCTGCGATGACCGATGTCTTCCAGGTACAGGCCGACATAGCCACAAAGGTGGTGAATGAGCTGGACGTCGTCCTGGCCGATAGCGCTCGGCGCGAGCTGACGGTCAAGCCCACGGAGAACCTGGCGGCGTATGACGAGTTCCTGAAGGGCGAGGCAGCTTCAGAAGGGATGAAGGGCGATCAGGCGAGCCTGCGACGGGCGATCGCCTACTACGAGCGTGCAATCGAGCTGGACTCGTCCTTCGTGCAGGCCTGGAGCCAGCTCTCGCGGGCGAGGACCTCCCTCTACTCCAACGGCGTGCCGGATCAAAAGCTGGGCGAGCAGGCGCGAGTCGCGGCGGAGCGTGCCCGCAGTCTCAAGGCGAGTGATCCTTTGGTCTACCTCGCGCTCGGCGACTACTACGGGAGCGTCAACCCGGTGGACAATGCTCGTGCCATGGCAGAGTACGAGCAGGGACTCCGGCTCGCGCCCGACAACGTGGACTTGCTCAGCGCGGCAGTGGTTACTGAGACGAGTATGGGGCGCTGGTACGACGTGGGCCCGCGGCTCGCTCGCGCCTCGCTGCTGGATCCGCGCTCGGTCAGCGTCGCCCGGCGTGAGGCGGCAGTAAACCTCTTTCTCCACCGGTTCGCTGCGGCGGACTCCGCTGCCGATCGAGCGATTGCGCTCGCCCCGACCAGTCCCGCCATAGTCTCCCTCAAGGTGCTGGTGGCCCTGAGCCGTGGAGATCTCGGCGGCGCCCGAGCCGATATCCAGGCGTCGGCCCGGCAGATCGATCCCGGGACGCTCTACCCCTTCTACGCCTATTACCAGGATCTCTACTGGGTGCTGAATGACGACCAGCAGCGCCGGGTTTTGGCGGCGCCGGTAAGCGCTTTCGATGATGATCGCGGAGGCTGGGCGATGGTCCGGACCGCGCTCTATCATCTCCGGGGCGATCGACGTCGCGCGCTGGCCTTCGCCGACTCTGCCCGGCGTGCCCTCGAGGAACAGACTCGCGCAGCCCCGGACGACGGCCAACGGCGGGTGCTCCTGGGCTTGGCACTGGCATATCTGGGGCGAAAGGCAGATGCAGTTCGAGAGGGATTACGAGGTCTGGAGCTGATGCCGATCAGCCGGGATGGGTACTTCGGCCCCTATGTTCAGCTGCAGCTGGTGCGGATTTATACGCTGGTGGGCGAACCCGAGAAGGCGATGGATCAGCTCGAGCCGCTGCTCAAAGTGCCTTTCTATCTCTCACCAGGGTGGCTCCGGATCGATCCCACATTCGATCCGTTGCGGACCAATCCACGATTCATCAAGCTCCTCGAGGCGCAGCCTGGCTGACGAGAGTAAAGCACTCGGACAATCTTCCCGTCGCTCCGACCGAGTGACTCTCGATCTCGCAACCCCGGCTGACGCGCCGGCCCTGGCCAACCTGCTCGAGCTGTACATTCACGATCTCAGCGCGGTATTCCCCAGGGTCGAGCTGGGTGAGGATGGACGCTACGGATACCCGAAGCTTCCTCTCTACTGGTCCGAGCCGGACCAGCGCTTTCCATTTCTGATTCGGTCCGACGGCCGGCTGGCGGGCTTCGCGTTGGCGACCCGCGAGGCGGCGACTGGAAATGCCGAGACCTTCGATATCGCGGAGTTCTTCATCCTTCGGCAGCACCGACGGTCTGGTGTCGGCCGCCGAGCCGCGGTGCTTCTCTGGCAGCGTTTTCCGGGCAGTTGGACGGTGCGCGTGTCCGAAGGGAACTTGGGTGCTCTTCGCTTCTGGGCCCGAGTCATCGCAGACTTCAGCAACAGGGCCGCTACCGAATCCCAGCGCCGCGGCGAATCCCATTGGTGGCGGGTGTTCTCCTTCGAGAGTTTGGCGCCGCTCAGGTCTGACGCGGCGCCATCTTGATCTCCGCCGGTGCCGCGCTTATGCCCTAGTTCCGCCGCACTTCCAGAAACAGCGTGTAGTCGCCATGACCCCCACCCACTTGATCCTGATAGTTGATGGCGATGATCCCCGGCGCGATCTGCCCTTCGACCCTGCCAGCGATGATGTCTTCCGCATGCTGGTAGTTCAGCATCACGACCGGCGGATCGAAGGTTGGCTGCCCTCCGCTGGGCTCCAGGCCAATGGGACGGTCCTGGCTGTTGCTCATGAGGGCTAAAGTCCCCGCCATTGACAGCCAGCGAGTCGCGGCCGCCTGAAACTTGGGCACCACCGAATTGACCATGCTGGCCACCGCGGCATTTCCCGGCATCGCCTGCCGCACCGAGGTCAGGTGATCCATCAGAACCCGCATTTTACGGAATACCGGCTTCGTGACCATGACTGCGCGGTCGTACATGATCTTGTCGTGCCCACCTACCCTGGTCCAGTCCTGCTGCCTCATGGGCGTGGTCGCCACCTGCAGCGGGTTCAGATACTCCGCCTCCATCGCATCATTGGCCGGTTTCTCGTCGTCCTCCCAGATGGAAGGCAGGATCACCACCGTGTTCATGTCCTGATAGAGCTCGCCATCCCAGACCAGCAGGGGGAACCCGCGAGTCATCTCATCCGCTCCAGGAGCCCGCTTCCACGGCATCAGATTGTTGGGGTAGGCATCGCCAGTCATCAATCCGCCCATTGCACTGGCTGAACCCGCCTTGATACGGTAGTTCGCCGAGCCTGCATTCTGCCAGCGAGCTGCGTTCCGGTCACCATGAGTCCAGCTGCGGACCGTGGTTTTCGGGGCAAGCTGGGCGCCGACGGTGTGAAAAACCTGCGTCGTCGCCTGCACGTAGACCTCGTCCCGCTTGCCGTCTACCTCGGCCGGATTGTCGAAGGTCTCATGCGTGACCTTGAACCCGTTGATGGTAACCCGGTATTTCCCGGACCATTGTGGCACCGTCACCGTCACACGCTGGCTTTCCGGCGAGGTCGTCGACCCATCGTTCGCCCGCACGATCATGGTGTAGGTATCCGGAGTGAGCGCCCGGCTCACATGGTACGGCGTCGTCACCGGGGCCTCATTCACGCCGAAGCCCGCCGGATGGCTGGGGGTAGTGCTGATGATGTCGTAGGAGGTTGCGCCCGGGACTGAGTCCCACGCCAGGGCGACAGTACCACCGGACAGATACGTGGCGGCCACATTGGCCGGAGCAGTCAATCCCCGCAACTGATCACGAGGGCTCTGGGGCGCTTGCTGGGGTGCTCGAGCGGTGTTGGCGCTGGTGGGGGCGGTCTGAACTGCGCTCGTCGCAGGCGCAGCCTGACCGCTTCTGTCCCCAGCGCGGCTCGGTGCGGTTGCCGACAGCGACTTGGCGGCGATCGCCGGCGCGGTGACCTCCAAGCTGGCCGGCCAGCTCCCGTAGCTGTTGGATGCCACACCATTCCGATCACTGCCGCGATAGGAGTCGCGCCCCTGGGTGGCTCTTACAGACACCGGTCCACCGTCGGCGAGAGTTATGATCCCGGCGTGTGCCGCCGCGGCGCAGATAGACGAGTCCGTGGTGTAGACGTCGGTCCCCCAGACTCGCCTGGGAGTGCCTCCAGGTGGACACTGGACTGTCACCGTTCCGCTGTAGCCCTCCACCCCGTTCGCCGTCGTGCTCCAATCCACGTCCGCAGGCCTCCCGGAGCGGTCGAAGCTGTAACTGCCAGGCCACTCGCCGTAATCCTTGGAAGTGACGCCATTGCGGACAGATCCCTTGTAGCTCGCTTGGGGTCCTCCAACCACTACCGTGACGGGACCGCCCCGGTCCAAGGTGATCAAACCGGCGTGGACCGCGGCGCTGCAGACGGGGGAATCATCGGTATACACGTCGCTGCCGTACACCGGTTCCGAACCCTTCTGAGACGGGCAAACCAGGGTGATTCGTTTCCCAACTCGCCCGCGATGGTTCTGTAAGTTCGTTCCCGCCGCCCCGAGACGTCCCTGCTGGGCGTCGGCCATAGTGGACATCAGCATCAGCGCGAGCGGCAGTACAAAAGTGCGAGATCGGAGCATTTGTCGTCTCGGATTGTAAGTTTACGGAAGGCCTTCGAGTACACCGGCAAATACGATACGGACGGCGGATTCGTCAACCGGTGCGAGACCGGTCCTCGACTCACGGAGGATTGTGTGCCACGACTGACCGAGAGATCTACCGACTCCAGCAGGCTTACCCCTGGGGATCCGCGGTATCTCGCCGTAGTAAACAAGCGCTTCAACAAACGCTTCGCGGGAGCCCCTGACTACGTCCGCGTGGTGAGCTCCACCGAGGAGGTGATCTCAGCGGTCGACGACGCGGTGCGGGAAGATCTCCGGGTTGTGGTGACCAGTGGCGGACACTGCCTCGAGGGGTTTGTCTCGGATCCCGATGTGAGGGTGATCATCGATGTCACGCCCATGAAGCGGGTGTACTACGACCCGGATCTCGGCGCCATCGCCGTGGAGGCCGGTGCCACGGTTGGCGAAACGTTCCGGGCCTTGTCGGAACAATGGGGGATCGTTCTCCCACTCGGCGAGCACCCGGATATCGGAATGGGTGGACATGTCGTTGGTGGCGCGTTCGGCTTTCTCTGCCGCCAGCTGGGCCTCACCGCGGAGTATCTCTACGCGGTCGAAGTTGTCACCGTCGACCAGACAGGACGAGCAGACCGCGTGCTGGCGACGCGGGAGACGTCCGACCCCAATCGAGAGCTCTGGTGGGCTCATACCGGCGGCGGTGGCGGCAACTTCGGCATCGTCACCCGCTACTGGTTTCGATCGGCCGGCGCGTCGGGCGATAGCCCCGCCAGGATACTGCCTCAGGCACCGGCCTCGGTCACAACGTTCAAGGCGGAATGGAACTGGAGCGACATCGATCAGAACTCGTTCCTGCGACTCCTCAGGAACCACGGTACCTGGTGCGAGCGCAACAGCAGCGCCGGCTCACCGTCTGCGACTCTCTGGGCCCTCTTCGAAATTCATCGGAAGCAGTACGGCAGGATCATCATTCGCGGTGTGAGCACGGCCAACCCGGCGGAGCGGCAGTGGAATGAGCATCTTGCGGCAGTGGGCGACGGCGTCGTGTCACCCCGTGGTCGCGAAGTGGCGGTGATGCCATGGCTCGACTTCGCCCTCAATCCCCTGCCCGATCTTTTCGCCTCGCCAGCTGGCGGCGTGAGTGCCAAGTTAAAAGACGCCCTACTGAAGCAACGCCTTACGGATCGACAAATTGACGTCGCCTACGAGTATCTGACGAGTACCGATCACGACGTGATGGGAGGTATGCTGGGCCTAGCCACCTATGGCGGGCGGATCAATACCGTATCCTCCGATGCGACCGCCTCGGCGCAGCGCGACGCGATCCTGGACATGGCGTGCAGTACCGGCTGGCTGGATCCGCGAGAGGAATCAAAGAACCTCAAGTGGGCCCAGGCTTTTTACCGCGATGTATTTGCCGATACCGGTGGCGTGCCCGTACCTGGAGCGGCGTACGATGGATCGTTCATCAACCATCCCGACACCGACCTCGCCGACCCTGCCCTGAACACCTCCGGAGTGCCGTGGTATACGTTGTATTACAAGGAGAACTACCCTCGATTACAGCGAATCAAGGCCCGGTGGGACCCGCGCAACGTGTTCCATCATCCGCTGTCCATACGCGCGCAATGACCCCACCCGTCACGGGGGCCAAGGCTATGCAGTGGATCGTTCGCCACTTGATCGCGGTGGCGGTACTCCCGGCTATGGTCGCGTTGCTCATTCCACTCTGGTTGGCTGATCGGGACAGGATGACGTTGTCCGTCGGTCCGAGCGTTACTGACCTGATGCTGCAGGCGTGTGGACTGGTCAGTCTGAGTCTCGGCCTTACTCTGTTTGTCGCCAGCCTGTGGCGCTTCGTGAGCCAAGGTCGTGGTACTCTGGCCCCATGGGATCCTCCCCGGCATCTGGTGGTACAGGGTCCTTACCGCTACGTGCGTAATCCCATGATTTCGGGAGTCGTCCTGGTGATCTTCGGCGAGGCGGGAGTGCTCCTCTCGCGACCTCATCTTGCATGGGCATTAATCTTTCTGGGCATCAACACGGTCTACATTCCACTGCTCGAGGAGCCCTCCCTGGCCGAGCGATTCGGAGACGAGTATCGAGTGTATTGCCGGCACGTTCCGCGGCTCCTTCCGAGGCTCAGACCCTGGCAGCCAACCGGTCAGGCATGACCGGGTCGTATGATCCGCTGCGGCGGGAGGTTCCCTTTGTTGCAACCCACCTTTGTTTCCAAGAACTCTGACTTCGAGACTGCCGTTCATGACCGCTGCGGCGATCCTGCCGCTTGCTAACACACTCCCTGGGAGACATCATGCTCAACCGCATCAATGGACTCGCCCTCGCCGCGCTGGTTGGTATGCTGGCAGCGTATGGCTGCGGTTCCGGTGATTCGACCTCACCCACGCCAGCACCTAATACGGTCAACGCGACACCTGCCCTGACATTCACACCCGCAACGCTTCAGGTCGCCACCGGGGCCACCGTCACGTTCTCCTTCGGCTCGGTAGCGCACAACGTCTTCTTCACTCCTCAGGCCGGCGTCCCAGCCGACATCCCCGGCAACAATGCCAATACTTCCGTGACCCGAGTCTTTACCACAGCGGGAAGCTACCAGTACACCTGTCACATCCATCCCTCGATGCAGGGAACGATTGTGGTTCAGTAGTTCGCGGCCATCGGGCTTCGCTCAGGTGAGCCAAAAGGTAGTTACCTCCGGCAGGCGCTCGAGTGGGCCGGGATACTGTCTCGCTGCCCACGCGAGCCCATGACGGGGAGCAATCAGGCACTTGGAAGAGCCGCGGGCTTCTACTAGAATCGCAGCTTGATGTACCGGTTGGCCTGGCTAGCTCCGGCTCCTGAAACATCCGTCACTACAGGGACTCTCCATGAACTCCGTTCGCTCGATCTCCCGACAGTTGATCGCCGGTTGCCTTGTCGCCGCGTCATCGCCGGCCCTCCTCCTGGCCCAGGGCACGCATCGGGCATCGACCCCGGGTATCGACCTCGTGGGCATGGACCGCTCGAGCAAGCCGGGCGATGACTTTTACGATTACGCGAACGGAAGCTGGTTCAAGCGAACCGAGATCCCTTCGGACCGGAGCTCCTTCGGGGCTTCCGCGATCGTCACGGATGTAACAGACCGCCGGGTGGCCGACCTCATCCAGACAGCGGCACAAAGTCCGGGGTCGGCGGGGTCCGATCGGAGGAAGATTGGCGACTTCTACGCCAGCTTCATGGACACCACCCGGATCGACAAAGCCGGTCTCCAGCCGGTCAAGGCCACTCTGGATTCCATCGCCGCTATCCGCGACCGGAAGGACCTCGCGCGGGTGCTCGGGACGACGCTTCGAGCCGACGTCGACGTGCTCAACAACACGAAGCTCTATACCGAAAACGTGCTGGGGCTCTGGGTGGCGCAGGATCTGGACGATCCGACTCACTACTCGCCGTTTCTGCTTCAGGGCGGCCTCGGCATGCCCGACCGGAGCTATTACGTCGACACCTCGGCAGCCATGGCGTCGATCCGCCAGAAGTACCAGCAGCATGTAGCGGCGATGCTGGGTCTGGCTGGGATAGCCGATAACGAGAAGAAGGCCGAGATCGATCGTACAGCTCGAGACCCGCATTGCGAAGGCACACTGGACCAGAGAGGCGACCGGCGACATCACCAAGGGGAACAACCATTGGGCTCGGGCGGACTTCGGCAGCAAGGCGCCGGGCCTAGATTGGGAGACGTACTTCTCCGCGGCGGGGCTTGACCAGCCCGCCAGCTTTGTGGTGTGGCAGCCGAGTGCAGTGACCGGAATTTCGGCACTCACGGCGAGCGAGCCGCTGGATAGCTGGAAGGATTATCTCACGTTCCATGCTATTCAGTCGCGGGCTGCTGTGCTCCCCGGCAACTTCGACCGGCAATCGTTCTCATTTTTCGGTCCGGTATTGAGCGGGGCGCAGAAGCAGCGGGATCGTTGGAAGCGGGCGGTCACGGCGACCAACGCGGCGCTCGGATTTGCGGTCGGTAAACTCTATGCCGCTCGGTACTTCCCACCCGCGGAAAAAGCGCGAGCCCAGGGCATGGTCACCAACCTGATCGCCGCGTTCCGTCAGCGGATCGACAATCTCGAGTGGATGGCCCCAGCCACGAAACAGGAAGCCAAAGCCAAGCTGAGCGTGCTGAAGGTTGGAGTCGGTTATCCTGACAGCTGGCCGACATACTCCGGGCTGGTAGTAGCGAAGGGAGACGCCTATGGCAACGTGGAGCGCGCGCGGCTAACCCAGTACCTGGGCGCGCTCAAGAAACTGGGCCAGCCGGTGGACCGATCAGAGTGGGTAATGACACCGCAGACTGTCAATGCAGTAAACCTTCCGGCGATGAATGCTCTCAACTTCCCTGCCGCCATTCTCCAGCCGCCCTACTTCGACCCCAAGCGGCCACTGGCGATGGATTACGGAGCCATTGGAGCAATCATCGGGCACGAAGTGAGTCACAGCTTCGACAATCAGGGTGCCCTCTTCGATGCCACTGGCCGGCTGCACAACTGGTGGACTCCGGAAGACTTCAAACATTTCCAGTCCTCGTCGGCTCAGCTGGTGGCCCAGTACAACCAATATCGGCCGTTTTCGGATTTGTCAGTCAACGGACAGCAGACGCTGGCCGAGAACATCGCTGACGTAGCCGGCCTCTCCGCCGCATACGATGCGTATCACCGGTCTTTGAAAGGCAAGCGCGCGCCAACCGTGAAAGGCTTGAGTGCGGATCAGCAGTTCTTTATCAGTTTCGCCCAGAGCTGGCGAACGAAGACCAGAGAGCCCGCCGTTCGTAATCAGATCCTCACTGACGGGCACTCTCCCGCCCAGTACCGCGCCGCGACCGTCCGGAACCTGGATCCCTGGTACGCAGCGTTCCAAGTGAAGCCCGGACAGGCGCTCTACCTCGCGCCGGCTGACCGGGTGCAGGTCTGGTAAAAGAGAGCTCACCCGGGCCTGCACTCATTCCTGGTCTGGATGATCGATGTGCAGCTCGTGCTTTGCCGTGCGATCGACGATGAAGACGACCACGATGCCCGCCACAAAGGCGCCCAGGAGCCACAACTCGAACCGCTTGACGTGACCGAGCAGCGCCGTCGCACTGCCGCTCACGACATAGCCCAGTCCGGTAAAGACGAGAGAGCCTAGAACGCAGCCGATCAGGTCGATTACCAGGAATCGGCGTACGGGCAGTCCGTGCAACCCCCAGAACACCATGCTCGCCGCCTTAGTGCCATACACGAAGCGAGCGGCTACCAGTTGCCACGGTCCCATCTTCCCGGCAAGGCGCTCGACCGTCGGGCCCATTCTCGCGTACAGCTTTCCCTCCCGAAACCGGGAGCCCCGCAAGCGGCCCAGCGCGTACCAGGCGGAGTCGCCCATGAGGCTGCCGAGTGTCCCGGCCAGTACCGTGAGCGGGAAGGTGAAGAAGCCGAGGTGCGACACCACACCGGCCAGCAGCAGACTGAAGTCGCCTTCGACGGCGGACCCGAGGAACACGGCGATGAGGCCGTGGCGCATCAGGAGCTGCTGGATATGCCAATGCATCGCGTTACCCGGCCGCTATCGGAAGGGAGACGCTTGTCTCGAGTCCCAGGTGGCCTCGAGCGTGGGCGAGCGCCTGATCGATGTCGCCAAAGAAATGATCCTCTCCGATTTCATCGAAGAGTCCCGAGCGGCCGAGCGCGATCAGCGGCTGAGCGTGAACATCAGAGAAAAGCACCAAGGTGCCGTCCCCGCGTGTCCGCCTCACCAGATCTCGCAATGCGTGCATGGCGGTGGAGTCGATCGCCGGGACGTTGCGCATCCGGATGACAAGGACTCTGGGCTTCTTCGAAACCTCCGCCAACGTGTCCTTGAACTTCTCAGCGGCGCCGAAAAAGAACGGCCCATTGATCTCGTAGACTTCCACTCCTGCCGGCACCTCCCGGTGGTAAATAGCACCGGAGGTGTCCGCGTCTCCCCGAGGATCGTGGAACTCACGAGAGACCACCGTCACGTTGGTCACCTCGGCCATTCGTTTCATAAAGAGGAACGACGCGAGCACCATCCCAACCCCGATCCCGGTCGTCAGATCCACCAGGACCGTCAGCAGAAACGTGCTCAGCATGACCAGGGCGTCGCTCTTGGGCGCGCTCAGCTCGCTTTTGAAGACCCGCCACTCAGCCATGCGGTACGCCACCCACAACACGATAGCCGCAAGGGACGCGAGCGGAATCAGCGCAGCCAGCGACCCAAAGAAGAGAGTGATCACCAGCAGCATGATGGCGTGAGTCATGCCGGCCACCGGTGTGCGACCACCGCTCTTGACGTTGGTGGCGGTACGGGCGATGGCCCCGGTCGCGGGTATTCCTCCGAACAACGGGGCGACCACGTTCGCCACGCCTTGGGCGACCAGCTCCATGTTTGACCGATGGCGTCCGCCCATCATCCCATCCGCAACGACCGCCGACAACAACGACTCGACCGCCCCGAGAACCGCGATTGCCAGCGCAGGGCCCACCAGTTGTCGTCCTTCTGCCAGCGTCACGGGGTGAATCGAGAGGTGCGGAAAGCCGGCATGGATCTGGCCAAACCGGCTTCCGATCGTTTCTAGCGGTAAGTCCAGGAGGTGCGCCAGCACGGTCCCGGCGATCAGCGCGACGAATGGCGCGGGTACCTTGTGACTTACCCTGGGCCAGACCGCCAGGATCACCAGCGTGCCGAGGGATAGAAGAACCGCGTACCAGTTCACGGTTTGGATGTTGGCAGCGTACACCAGAAGCCGTTCGAGGAATTCGGGAGGAGGATTGCTGAGGCGCAAGCCCAGCAGGTCACGAAGTTGCTGAACTATGAGGATCAACCCAATCCCGGAGGTGAACCCGGTCACGACGGGAAACGGAATGAACTTGATCGCCGCGCCGAGGCCCGCCAGGCCAAAGCCGATCAGCAGCACGCCCGCCATGATGGTCGCTATGGTGAGGCCATCGATGCCGTACTTCTGCACAATCCCGTACACGATCACCACGAAGGCCCCGGTGGGCCCGCCGATCTGGACTCGGGAGCCGCCCAAGGCCGAAATGATGAACCCCGCGATGACGGCAGTGTAAAGACCCCGATCCGGGGTCACTCCACTCGCAATCGCGAACGCAATCGCGAGCGGCAGAGCGACGATCGCCACAATGACACCCGCGGTCAGATCCGCTACCAGCTGGGCGCGGGTATAGGTCTGAAGGGTGGTCACCAGCTTGGGAACGAGCAAAGAGTCTCCGGCCAAAATGGGTGACAGGGATGGCGATGATGACCGGGTCGAGGTCCCCTGTCAACGCCCGATTCCCGAGCTTCTCCCACAGCGCGGTGTTGGAGCGCACACGCCGGGGAGGACAAAACGGCTCGACAGAAGGCACGATCCCGGGACAAATTGGCCCATCGAGCCTGGCGGGGCTCGGTTACGAGTACTCGGGCTTGGCTACCTTCTTGCCTTGGGTGCGGCAACAAGCAAAGAGGGTGGAGTCACATGCGGGTCGCGCTGGTCACAGAGTTTTACTACCCGCACCTCGGGGGTGTCACCGAGCACGTCTACAACCTGGCTCGCCTGCTGAACCGATCGGGACATCGGGCCATCATTATTACCTCCCATATGGCAACCCCCTCGCGGGCCCATGATCTAGATGACATGGCCGAGGATCCCCTCGTAATCCACCGCGTGGGCACCAGCCGGGTGATCTACAGCTACGGGTCGTTCGCCAGGATTACGACAGGGCTGGGGTTGCGCCGGCAGATTCGTGAGATCCTCCGGGCCGAACAGATCGATCTGCTTCATGTCCACGGAGGGTTGGCGCCGATGTTCGGTCTGGTCGCGCCCGATGCCGCCGGAGATCTGGGAATACCGGTCGTAGCCACATTCCATTCGTGGTTCCACCGCTCCACCCTATGCCAGCTCTTCCGACCACAGCTCCAGAAACGGCTGGACCGCCATGCCGCGGCTATTGCCGTGAGCCAACCGGTGGTGGATGCGCATGCCCGGTACCTCGAAGCCGACTGGAAGATCATTCCCAACGGCGTGGACACCGACTTCTTCCGGCCCGGTAATGGCCTGCCCTCTCCCAAGGGTGCGCCGGCCGAGCTTTTGTTCCTTGGGAGGCTCGATCCGCGGAACGGGCTCGACACGATCCTTGCCGCCATGCCGCACGTCCAGCGGGAGCTTCCCGAGGTGCGTCTGACGGTGGCCGGCGATGGGCCGCTTCGACCAGTCTATGAACGAATGGCGAAATCACGAGAGATTCAGGTGAGTTTCGTCGGGAGGGTGAACGGAAATCGCCCAGCATACTATTCCAATGCCCAACTCTATCTGTGCCCCACCACCAAGGCATCCTTCGGCATCACGCTGCTCGAAGCGATGGCCTGCGGCACTCCGCTGGTCGTCTCAGATATCACAGGGTTCCGCGAGCTGGTGAATGGCGGCAGTGAAGCCGTGCTGGTGCCCAAAGCCGAGCCGGAAGCCTGGGCGGCCGCCATCATCGCATTGCTGTCTGATGAACAACAGCGGGGGCGAATGCGGGCCGCTGGTCTGGCGAAGTCGGCCGAGTTCGCTTGGCCTCGCGTGACCGAGCAGATTACGGAGGTGTACCGGAACGTGCTGCAGTGCTAGGGCTCGCGGCCGTGGGAGCAGGCCTCGCTGCCGGGACAATGGCCTGGGGCTCGTACGCGCCCAACAGCGGCATCTTTGGTCGTGTGATCGGCCGAGGACCCCGCGAACCCGTCGCTTATCTCACCTTCGATGATGGACCAAACCCTGGGGCAACCGACCGGGTTCTCGAAATTCTGGATCTGGAGAAAGTCCCGGCCACCTTCTTCATGGTGGGAAGACACGTCGAGCGCCATCGGCGCACTGCCTTGTCCGTGGCTCAAGCCGGACACGACATCGGCAATCACACATACTCGCACATCAAACTCCACCGCACCGGTCCCCGGCGGGCCATGTCCGAGATCCGACGTGGGCATGAGGCTATAGCGAATGTCACCGGCTACACACCGCGAACGTTTCGCGCGCCCCATGGCTATCGTAGCCCGTTTGTCTCTCGGGCCATTGCACCGTACGGCTACCGTACAGTGGGTTGGACCCTTGGCGTGTGGGACTCGGCTCTGCCAGGTGCCGAGCGGATTCGCTCGAGGGTGCGGGCCGGGCTCAGTCCCGGGGCGATCGTCCTCCTGCACGATGGCGACGGTTATCACGAGTATGGTGATCGCCGCCAGACCGTCGAAGCCTTGTCAGGCATCATTGCGGACGCTCGGGCCGCCGGCTACCGACTGGAATCGCTGGCTCGTCTGGTGGCGGGTTGACGCGGCGCAGCTGGCTCACCCTCATCATCGGCGGCGTTGCCGCGGCGTTCGCGATCCGCTTCGGCTTCACCTTTCCCTGGACCGACACCCTGAACACGCTGGCCGACTCCGACTGGCTGCTGCTCTCGGCAGCGGCTGCCGGGAATCTGCTGTCACTGGCAGCCAAAGCTGGGGGATGGTGGCTCCTCTTGAGGCGAATCAGCCCTCTCCGGCTCAAGACCGCTCAGGCCGCTACCTTCGTTGGGGCCGCAGTCAATTCGATCAGCGTCTCGGTGAGCGGTGAGGCGGCCCGCGCCCAATTTGCAGCCCAACGCGACGGTGTCCCGTTCAGCGCGGCGGCAGTCGCGCTCGCAGTCAGCCGAGTGGTAGAAGCACTCGGTCTTCTGGTGTTTCTCTCTCGGCATTCGTCGTTCTTCCACCCTGGCCGGGCGCTCGAGACGTCGGCTTCGGTCTCGCTGTAGCAGTTGCAACCCTCGCCTGGGGCTACCGTTTGGTGCCCTGGAGCCGACTGTCCGCGAGCGGCAACCGCCGCTGGTACGAAAGTCTGGTACAGATTGCGGCGTCGCGTGATTACGCCGGCCTTGCCGGGGCCGTCGGCTTGGGCGCCTTCAACTGGTTCGCCCAGTGGTTTACCTATCACTGGAGTATTCTCGCAACCCACACGCCGACGACTCCGGCGGTTTCTTTGAGCGCGCTGGTCATGGCGAACCTGGCAGGCATTCTCCGCATCACACCGGGCAACATTGGTGTCATGCAGGGCTCCATCGTATTGGGAATGCATGCCTTCAAGATTCCTGCGGCGAACGCCCTGGCGGCCGGGCTGGTGCTGCAGGCGGTACAGGTTATTCCAGTTCTCGCCATCGGCATCGGACTCATGGGAACGCGAGGCTTCCGGAAGCTGGCCCGGCGCGGCGCCGAGGCGACTTGATGTTTCTGCAGGCGCCTCAGGCTCCGGAAGCGCAGGGAGAATCACGGCTCCCTCCCTTCTATGAGCCGCCCACCTCGGAACCACCCGCCTCGGCCGACCCGGAGCTGGACCCGGTCGGACCGCCGATGGGCTTGCCCCGCCGGCTCGCCTTTCTCACTGCCATCATGTCGGTCCTGCTGGTGCTCGGTGCGACGGAGATCGCGCTGTCCTGGTCCGCTAGAACTCGTCTGGAGGATTTCCGGCTCGAATCCGTAGCCTTGGCGAATACCCTCGCCTCGCTGCTGGTACGCGCGGCTCCCACCGGCAATCCCCAGAGTCTCACGCAGGCAATCGAGGGATGGGACAAGCATCGGATTACAGAATCGCAGGCAACCGTGTTCGTCCTCGCGAAAGGCACGTTGGTCCCAGCGGCATCCAGCGGAGCTGAAGCGATCGGGAAGCCAGGAGCGGCGAGCTACCGGGCCCTCACTCGCCGAGAGACCGAGGTGCATCTCCTCGGCGGGGCGGCCCCCGGATGGCAGGTGCTCATACCTCTGGGCGTGAGGCGGCCCTATGGCGTCCTGGATGTGCGGGTCTCGACCCGCCGGCTCCAGGATTGGGCCCGGCTGGAACGGCAGCGTGCCTATCTCCTGGCTCTGATTTCGGCGCTCCTGGTGGCGCTCGGCGTAGCGCTGCTGACGGCCCGCTGGGTCGGCCGCCCTCTGGCTGAGATCAAACGGGCCATGGCTGGTGCGCATGGTGGGGCCCAGGGCGCACCGGCGGCCCCCGAGATCGGTCCACCGGAATTCAGGGAGCTGGCGCGGCGCTACAATCGTCTGCGCGAAGCTTTGGCGGCTCGGGAACAGGAGAGTGCCGCACGGGCAATGCTGCTCTCGCTGGAGGAGCGCGCACGGGCTCTCGACCGGCTGGCTCTGCTGCAGGAGACCGCATCAGGCTTCGCCCACGAAATCGGGACGCCGCTCAACACCATGAGTGGGCACCTCCAGCTGTTGAGGGATGATCTGGAGGCGCGGCAGAATCAGGGCGCCATCGAACGCGTGCGACTGCTACTGGCACAGGTTGACCGGGTTGCCGGCATCGTGCGCGCCGCCTTGCAGCGTGGCGCCTGGCCCAAGCCGTATGTCCAGAGCATCGACCTGAACGACATCGTCGCCCGCATGCTGCGCTTCCTCGAGCCGGCGTTCACGGACGCCGGCGTCACCGCGCGTCAGCTCTCGACCGCACCCGTCCTTGCCAACTGCGACCCGGCGATGGTCGAGCAGATTTTGCTCAACCTCCTCAAGAACGCCATCGAAGCACTCTCTCCTGACAATACGGTTCGAGTCCTGACCGGACAGAGCGATGGGCTCGCGTACATCGACATTGCGGATGATGGCCCGGGTCTGGATGCTGAAGCGGAAGCGCACCTGTTTCGGCCATTCACCACAACCAAGGGCGCTCGCGGTACTGGCCTGGGATTAGCAGTAAGCCGCCGTCTCGCCCGGACTCTCGGCGGTGACCTGGTTCATGTGGAGAGTCAGCGGGGCGTACAGTGGCGGCTTACCCTACCCTCAGTCGAGCGGTCATGAGCGCGAACCTGCTGTTGGTTGATGATGACGAAGCAGCCTGCCGGATGCTCAGCGAGGTGCTTGAGCGCGAAGGTTACCGCGTCATCTCAACCCAGTCCGCCGACGAGGCTGCCGTTCGTCTGGAGCGTGACGGTCCCTTCGACGCGGTGCTCACCGATCTGCGCATGCCGCGGAAGAGCGGGCTGGATCTGCTGCGAATGGTACGTGGGCGGGATCCTGATGCCCTGGTGCTGGTGCTGACGGCCTTTGGCGACGCCGCGGCGGCCGGCGAGGCAATCCGGGCGGGCGCCTACGATTTTATCAGCAAGCCGTACGACATTGCGACCCTGCGCGAAACACTGAGCCGGGCACTCGGCCGCCGGCAACTAGCACGGCGGCGGGTATCCTCGGAGACGCCCATTGGCGGCCCGGAAGAGCCGGACGGGCTCGCCCTGGTGGGACATAGTCCCGCCATCATCGACGTCATGAAGACTCTCGCCCGGATCGCGCCGTCCCAGGCCACCGTACTCGTGCTGGGCGAGACCGGGACCGGCAAGGAGCTGGTGGCGCGCACCATCCATCGGTACTCGGAGCGAGCCGAACGCCGGTTTGTCGCGGTCAACTGCTCGGCCCTGGCAGAAGGACTCCTGGAAAGCGAGCTCTTCGGCCATGTTCGCGGAGCCTTCACCGGCGCGGCTACGGCGCGGCCAGGACTCTTCCGCGAAGCAGACAAGGGAACGCTCTTCCTGGATGAGATCGGTGACATCTCGGCGGGGCTTCAGGCGAGGTTGCTTCGGGTGCTGCAGGAGCATGAGATCGTGCCGGTGGGGTCAGAGGCACCGGTGAAGGTCGATGTGCGCGTGCTCGCGGCCACTCACCGTGACTTGCCCGAGCTGGTGCGTCAGGGACGCTTCCGCGAGGATCTTTACTACCGTCTCGATGTGGTCACGTTGAGCCTGCCGCCGTTGCGTGAGCGGCGCCAGGACATTCCGCTCCTGGTCGACCACTTCCTCCGAACCCTCAGCTCACGTCATGGCCGTGGTCCGGTCGCAATCGATCCGGAGGCACAGCGGCGCCTCCTGGGCTACGACTGGCCCGGGAACATTCGCGAGCTGCAGAATGTGCTCGAGCGCGCCGTCCTGCTGGCGGAACAGGGCGTGATCGGTCCTGAGCATCTGGCCACCAGTGTCAGGCCTTCAGCCGCCGGCCTGCCGGATGTACCCGATGCGCCCCCTCTCCTTCGTCCCCTGGAAGACGTCGAGCGCGAGCACGTTGTGCGAGTGCTCGCCGCCACCGGCGGCAACCGCGAAGAGAGCTCCCGAATCCTGGGCATCTCCCGCCGCACGCTGACCCGAATGATCCAACGCTGGGGCTTGCCACCGCGTCACGGCTAGCGTGGACAATCTGTCCCGCGACGACAGACTGGCACGCCAGAAGCTCCTCACCCATCGTCATCGAGAACTATCTCCCCTCCAGGACGGGGGCGCCGCCTCTCGGCGACTGGCACACGGGTTGCCTTCTCCTCTCGCATCCAACCCGGCACCAATCCGGTGCCACCCGCAACCGAAGGAGGAGGTATGACTCGAAAGATCGCGCTCGTGGCTGGTGTATTGCTCAGCACCATGTCAGCTGGGCGTCTCGTGGCACAGAGCTCGGCCAGCAAGCCGACACACGACTCCACAATGCAGCATTCGACCTCGGGGTCGAGCAGCGTCAAGGTGATGTCGCACGATTCCACCAAGGCGAGTGCCTCCGCACGAAGCACCGTTCGGAAGCCAGCGTGGACCAAGGATCAGATCAAGCAGGCGCAGGAAGGGCTGGCCAAGGGCGGCTACTACAAGGGTCAGCCGAGTGGTGTCTACGATCGCCGGACGCGGAACGCGGTCCGC
This sequence comes from uncultured Gemmatimonadales bacterium, assembly GCA_963751925.1. GTDB lineage: Bacteria > Gemmatimonadota > Gemmatimonadetes > Gemmatimonadales > GWC2-71-9 > CAVVWJ01. The sequence continues at coordinate 889,686 of CAVVWJ010000002.1, forward strand.
GCATACCAGAAGGCGAACAAGTTGCCGGTAACTGGACGGCTGAACAACGATCTTCTCACGAAGCTGGAAACTGCATGATGTAGGACCTCTCCGATGGGCAGCTCGGCGGCTCCGCGCTGCCCATACGCCCCTCTCAAAAGGAGGGGCGCCTTCCTATCCTATAGAAGAAGCGCGCCGGCCAGGCCGAGCAGCAGGAGAAAGCCGCAGACGTCGGTAAACGTGCTCACGAAGATCGAAGAGGCGATCGCCGGGTCGATACGAAAGCGCTCGAGCAAAATGGGGATGAATGCACCCGCGAATCCAGCAACCAGCAGATTGATGGTCATGGCCAGGAACACCACGAGACCGAGCCGAACGCCCTCGCCCAGCAGCGCGGCGATGATTCCAACCAAAATACCGGTACAGAGGCCGTTGATCAGTCCGACCAGCACCTCCTTCCCTATCACCCGAACGAACAGATTGGCGGGGATCAACCCGAGAGCGAGCCGCCGGACGGTCACTGCGAGTGCCTGGGTTCCCGCGTTGCCTCCCATACCGGCGATAATGGGCATCCACACCGCTAATGCCACCGTGCGCTGCACCGTATCCCTGAAGACGTAGACCACCGCACCGGCCAGGAAGGCCGTCAGCATATTGATGTAGAGCCAGGGCAACCGGCTGCGCACTGCCATCTGCCATCCGGCTGCGAGCTCCTCGTCGGCCGAGACGCCGCCGAACTTGAGCAGGTCCTCGGTGGTCTCCGCTTCTACCACGTCGATCACGTCGTCGAACGTCACCCGGCCGAGCAGGCGTCCCCTGTCGTCCACAACAGCGACACTGGGGAGGTTGTAGCGCGCCATCAAGCGGGCAACCTCCTCCTGGTCCTGCTCGGGGTGCACCCAGATGTCGGCTTCCGTCATGAACATGCGAACCGGCCGTTCAGGCCGGCTGATGACCAGGTCCTTGAACGGGAGCAGACCAACGAGGCGGCGCTCGTCATCGACCACGAACACCTGATAGAAGTCCTCCACTTCCTCGGCCTGCCGCCGGATCGCCTCCAGTGCCTGCTCCGCTGTTGCATCGGCCAGCACCGTGACCATGTGCGTGGTCATCCGTCCGCCGGCGGTCTCCTCGTCGTAGCGGAGCAGCTGATCGACCTCGGAGCGGTGCTCGACCTCCGAGAGTATTTCTTCCTGCCGTCTCGGGTCGAGCTCGCCCAGCAGGTCGGCCGCATCGTCATCGTCCAGCTCTTCGACGATGTCGGCTGCCTGACCCGGGCTCAGCGCGGCGAGCGTCTCTCCCGCATGAGCCTCTTCCGGCAGCTCCGCCAGAGCCTGGCTGGACAGCTCGGCGGGTAGCGCCTGTACAGCGGCGACACGCTCGTCGTCATCGAGCGCGGCGAGCACGTCAGCCAAATCGGCCGGCTCGTAATCGTGGGCTCGCCGGACGAAAATCTTGATCTCGCCGGTGCGCACCAGGTCGACCATATGCTCGAGATCGTCGTTGGGCGTGCTCACGCTGATCCGGGTGTCAGGGTGACGGCGGGGGCCGGGTCGGTTCGGATCAGGAGCCGTTCGATCCGCGTCGGTGAGGCCTGCACGATATCGAACTCCAGCCCGCGCACGATGAAGCGCTCGCCCGCATTGGGAATTCGCCCAGCCCACTCGACCAGCAGGCCGGCAATCGTGGTCGAGCGGCCTGGTGGAAGGGATACACCGAATCGCTCTTCCAGAACCTCGACCGGAATGTTTCCGTCGGTCTCGTACAGAGCTGGACCGCTCGTGGCGGGTGGATGAACCTCCTCGTCGTGCTCATCGTAGATCTCGCCGACCAGCTCCTCCAGCAGGTCTTCCAGCGTGGCGATGCCGAGAGTGCCGCCGAACTCGTCGAGCACCACCGCGAGGTGGCGCCGCTCGCGCTGCATGTCGAGGAGCAGGTCGCCGCAGCTTCGACTCGCGGGGGTCACCGCCACCGGTCTGATTGGCAGAGGGTCGCCCGGCTCGAGCTTGAACAGGTCGAACGCGTGGAGCATGCCGACTATGTCATCGAGGGTGCCGCGAAAGACGGGAATTCTGCTGTAGCCGCTGCCGGCGAACACGAGCCGGATCTCCTCCAGCGGCGCATTTTCCTCGATCGCCACGATATCGGTCCGTGGCGTCATTACCTCTCGCACTTGCCGCACACTGAAGGCAATGACGCCGCCGACCATCATGAGCTCATTGTCGGCTTCAGCCCCGACCGCGGCCCCCTCTCGCCAGATGGAACGCAGGTCGGTGGGGCGTGTGGCGGTGCGAGCAGGCAGGAGTAAACCCATCACCCGGGACCAGGGACGAAGAATCGGAATGACCCGATCGGCCACGGTCTCCGCCCGTGGCTGAGTCAGCCACCTCGGCACCAGGTAAGCCGCGAACAGCACCAGCGGAACCGAGAGCAGCGCGACTCCGACAACCAGCCGGGGCGCACTCGAGCCGGCCAGCAGACCCGGGATGGCTCCTCCCAGCAGGAGGACGCCCAGCGACGTGGTAGCGGAGGCGGCGGTCAGGTAGTAGTCGATCTGTGCCAGGCCTGCCAGCGATGGAGTTCCTCCCTTGAGACGCCGCCCAACCGCCCGAGTCAGCTCGGCCCGGCTTACCGTGATCAGCGCCGCGCCCGCGGTCGCGCCGAAGGCCGTGAGGAACACACCCAGAGTGACGGCAACCCAGATCATCGGCCGGCCTTCTCCGATGGCGCGACAGCGGCCTCGATCGGCTGGCGATGGACGCCGACCCGCTTGATGCGGCGGCGTACCACATGCTCGACCATGAAGCGGTAGCCCTCCACATCCACCGATTCACCAGAGCGAGGGACCCGCCCGAATTCCGCCAGCACCAGGCCGCCCACGGTGCTCACATCGTCACGATCGAAGCTGTGCCCCAGGACGGCCTGCAGCTCCGACAGACCGACACCGCCTTCCACCCTCCACTGGTCCTCGGTCACCGCCTGAATCGGGGTCACTTCGTCGGTGTCGTACTCGTCCTGAATCTCTCCGACGATCTGCTCCATGATGTCCTCGAGCGTAACGATGCCGGCAGTGCCGCCGAACTCATCTACTACGACGGCCAGATGGCTGGGACCACGCTGGAAGTCGCGCACCTGCCGGTCCAGCGTCTTGCCTTCTGGAACGAAGGCGGCGGCTCGGATAAGCGCTCGCCAGGGTCTCGAGTCGTTGGGACCGATCGCGAGTATGTCCTTGGCATAGATCACGCCTACGATGGCATCAGGATGGCCGTCGTAGACCAGCAGCCGAGCATGCTCCGAGCTGCGAAGGGTCCGAACCACCTCGTCTTTCTCGGCCGCAGAATCCACCGCGACGATGTCGATGCGCGGTGTCATCACCTCTGCAACGGTCGTATCCGCGAGCGAGAAGACGCCCAACAACATGTCCCGCTGTGCCGCTCCTGATTTCTTGGCGCTCTGCACCGGCTCCCGGGCGCGGGCGCGGGCATCGGCCCATGTAGCCAGCCGCAGGAGCGGCCGGAACGGCACCAGCGTTGCCGCCGCGGCCCGGCGCGCCGGCACAGTCAGCTCCGGAGCAACCGAAGCGAGCAGGCGCGGCAGCAGGTCGCTGATGACCCACACCAGCAAGACCGTGATCAGGAGGCGCGCGAGTCCTATCGGGGGAGACCAGGCCCACCAGGCGACGGCAGCACCAGCCGCAGCACCGGCGAGGACCAGCAGCGCGAGATGGGCGATATGGAGGTCGCGGGACAACGTGCCCGCAGCGGACTGAGACCCGAGCTGCCCGCTCAATGCGCGCGGCAGTTCGGCATCAGATTCCGCAGCAAGGGCGAGCCACGCTGCCCACAGCGTCAGCATGGCCGCAATGAGCGGTGCTATGAAGAGCTGCAGCATTGCGATCATGCGAGCGCTCTCACGTAGCGTTCCTGCCGGCGCCACATCGCAGAGCGAGTGCGTTCCGGCCCGTCCGGATGCGTCCTGCCGAGCGCGTGCAAGGTGCCGTGCACCACCAGCCGGATAATTTCCTGGCGCAGGGGAATGCCGCGGGCTCGTGCCTCATGGCTCGCGACCCAGGGGCAGATGTACACGTCCCCCACTGGCTGACCGCTCTGGTCCTTCAGCGCGAAGGTAAGCACGTCGGTTGGGTAGTCGTGGCCATGGTGCTCGGCGTTGAGCCGCCGCATGGCATCACGCCCGAGGAAGGTGACGGAGATGAGCGCCTCCTGGTGCTCCGCACGCAGGACTGCGGCGACGATCCGGCGCACTGTCGCGCGCGAAAGCGGCAGCTTGCGACCGCTGACCAACACTTCATTCACGCTCAACCGACTGGAATTCCGGTGCGATGCCGCCGCTGGCGCGGGGATAGCCGATGCGCTTGTGGTAGGTGCCGGACATGACCCGGGCAAACTCGCGCTTGATGCGGTCGAGGTCGCGAAGTGTAAGGGGCGCGTCATCCAACTGGCCCGAACCCAGCTTCTGCTGCACCAGATGCTCGATCGCGCTGCGCACCGCTTCCGGCGTGGGGTTGGCCAGGACCCGTACCGCGGCCTCGGCCGAGTCGGCCAGCATCGCCACCGCAGTCTCGGCCGACTGCGGCCTGGGTCCGGGATATCGGAAATCGGCCGGATCCACCCGACCTTCCGGATCGCTGCCCCGAGCTCTGCTCAGAAAGTAGGTGATGTATGTGGTCCCATGATGCTCTGGGATAAAGGCTTTCACCACTTGAGGCAGAGCGGCGGCTTCGGCGAGCGCGAGCCCGTCGGCTACGTGGTTCTGGATGATGTGAGCCGAGTCCTGAGGCCGCATCAGGTCGTGGGGATTGGGACCACCACCCTGATTCTCCACGAAGTGTCCCGGGCTCGCCAGTTTGCCGATGTCGTGGTAGTAACAGCCGACCCGCGCCAGCAGTCCATTCGCCCCGATGATGTTGCAGGCGGACTCGCACAGGTTTGCCATGGCCAGGCTGTGGGCCCACGTCCCCGGTGCCTCCAGTGCCAGCCGCCGGAGAAGAGGGCGGCCCAGATCCGAGAGCTCGAGCAGAGTCAGGTCCGTGGTAATGCGGGTGGCGGTCTCGGCAACCGGCATCACGATCATGGCCAGTGCGGCGCTCGCGAGCGCCATGACCAGGCCGAGCAGACAGCTACCGACGATGGTGCTGGTGGCCCAACCTTGCGTGAGTCCGATGGCGATGGTGGCAAGAATGCTGGCACCGCCGAGCACGCCGATGGTCACATACAGATGCCGGCGGCGGCGCACGACGCGGATGCCTACTGCTCCGGCCACCCCGCCAACCAGACCAAAGAAGAGGGTATAGCTCTCTCGCAACGCCCACTGACCGTCGAGGAGGATCGCCAGCGTCACAGCCGCAAAGACGCCTATGCGGCCTTCGTACAGCATCGTGACAAGAATGGCGGCGAATGGAATCGGCACCAGCTCGGGCCGGCCGGGGAAGAGCTGCGTCAGAGCGGCCGTGAGCAGGATGACCACGCTGAAGAGCGCGGCGAAGAAGACCATCTCCCGCAGTTTGGCGTAGCTCTCGCGACGGTAGAAGAGAATGAGCAGCCAGAACGCGCTCAGGACCATGACGTTGTAGAGCAGCGCTCCGGCCGCACTGCGGATCGCGAGACCTCCCGTCCCCCGCCGGCGATGCTCCTCCTGCAAAGCGATCAGCTTGGCGCGCGCCTCATCCGTGACCGGCTCCCCGGCTCTGACGATTCGTTCGCCGGTGCGAACCGAGTACTTGATCGGATTGACACTGCCGCGAAGCTGCTCACGCCGCGAGGTTGTGACGATCTGGTCGGGGACGATGGTGGAGTGGTAGAACGCGCCAACGAGTCGGCGAAGGGTGCGCTGACCCACCGCTGTCGGAAGGTTGGTTCCAGCGGCTTCCGCCTGTTCCATGAGGTCGGCGAAGGTGAGTACGGAGTCCCGGGGAACGATCCTCTCGACTTCACCTCGCCGGAGTGACACGTCAGCGCTGAGCTCGCTCCGGATCGTTCCCGCGTCGGCAACCCCGCGCGAAAGTCCCTCCGCCAGGAAGTGGGTAAAGACTTCCTGGAGCTGGCGGCGGTTGGTGGAGTCGGCCAGGTACTGAGTTTCCTCGCGGCCCAGGCGAACCCGGGAGGCTACCGCGGCCTTTACCGCATCGGGACCGCCTGTCTCGGCGGCATGCTCCAGGTCCGCAAAAAATCCGCGCGCCGCGGCGAGAGATGAGTCGTACGCCGTGGCGCTGAAGCGGTATACCGGTTGAGCCGTGAGGGCGCGGGATTCGCCCTCACGCGCGATCTCTTCAGGAGATTTCCGCACCTGAAAGGCGAACGGAGAAACTACCGTGCGGGTGGAGGTCTGCCCAACAGCCGGCACCGGAGCTCCCACACCGACCGGGGGTGGGAATGCCAGGTAGGTAAGCAGGGCGACCGCGAGCAGGGGCGCCCAGCGCACCAGGTGAAACCGGGCACGATCGCCGGGGGCCGCGCCGGCCCAGATAGTTCCGAACTTACCGTTCGGCCGCCAGGGCATCAGCCGTTCTGATCCTCCGCATAGGCCCGGATGATCTCACGCACGAGCCGGTGACGAACTACGTCCGTCTCGTGCAGATAACAAAATGCGATCCCCTCGATCCCGGGGAGCACCCGCTCCACCTGGACCAGCCCGGAATCCTCCCGCTGCGGGAGATCGATCTGAGTTTTGTCTCCGGTGACCACCGTCTTGCTGTTCACGCCCAACCTGGTCAGGAACATCTTCATCTGGGCCCCGGTCGCATTCTGCGCCTCGTCCAGGATGATGAACGCATCGGCGAGAGTGCGACCACGCATGTATGCCAGCGGAGCAATTTCGATCGTCCGAGTCTCCAGCGCGCGCTGTACCCGGTCGTTCGGCATCATGTCTTCGAGCGCATCATAGAGCGGCCGAAGGTAGGGATCGACTTTGGCCTGGAGGTCTCCCGGAAGGAACCCAAGCGATTCACCCGCCTCCACTGCAGGGCGGGCCAGAATGATCCGCTTCACCCGCTTTCGAGCGAGCGCTTCGACTGCTTTGGCGACGGCGAGGTAGGTCTTCCCCGTTCCTGCGGGACCGATCCCAACGACGATGTCATGGGTGCCGATCGCGTGGAGATAGTCGCGTTGACCCGGGGTCTTGGGAATGATGGCTCGGCGGAGACCGGGAAGAACGATCCGCCCGTCGGATGTAGGTGCGGCTGATTCACCCGTGGCGCCTTCAGACGCCAAGCGGGCGACATCATCAGACGTGACTGGCTCCCCCATACGAGCCAGATCCAGGAGCCCTTGTACCACCGCCCCGGCCCGTTCGACTTGCTCGGGCGGGCCCGAGAGCGTTACGGCGTCGCCCCGGAGGGACACACGAATCCCCAAGGATCGCTGCAGCTCCAGCAGGTTACTGTCGTTCACTCCTGCGAACAGCAGCGGATCGGCGCCTTCAGCTGACAATCGAGTCTGGATGTCGTCTGCCATGTATCGAAGGTAAGAGGTGAGTTGTCAGAAGTAAGGGTTAGCCCCTCGCCGACTGCTCACACCCTTACTTCTCGGGTAAGCCCTCCAGGTGTAAGGCCCTGAGGTCGGCCGGGTCAACCCGTGTCGGAGCCCCTTCGAAGAGTGCCCGGGCCGTTGTCGTCTTGGGAAACGCGATCACGTCCCGGAGTGACGTAGCACCTGCCAGCAGCATGGTGATCCGATCGAAACCCAGGGCAAATCCGCCGTGGGGTGGAGCGCCGGCGGCGAGGCCATCGAGCAGGAACCCGAAGCGGCGGCGGGCCTCCGCCTCGGGAATTCCCAGCAGGGTAAAGATCAGGCGCTGCAAGGCGGGATCGGTTATACGAATAGAGCCGCTGCCCAGCTCATTGCCGTTGTAGACGGCGTCATAGTGGAGCGCCCGGCAGCTGGCGGGGTCTCGCTCCAGCTTGTCCCGGTCCTCGGGATGTGGCGCGGTGAAGGGGTGGTGCGCCGGAACGTAGCGGCCGCTGTCGGGATCGAGCTCGAACAGCGGAAAGTCAACCACCCAGGAGAAGGCATGTGCTGTCTCTGGCCTGGGGTTGAGAAGGCGGATGAGGCCGCCGCGCACCGCATGCAGCGCGGGTGAGGTGACGCTGTCCCCTCCGGCCACCGCTACGAGGAGATCTCCTTCCTCTCCTCCCACGGCCGCGAGCAGCGATTGCCCCACCGCCTTCACACCTTGTCCTTCCCATCCGGCGGCCGTATGCCGAGCCCAGATGAGCCCTCCGGCGCCAGCCTCTTTGGCAACGGCAGAGAGAGCGTCTATGTCTTTCCGGCTCGCGCGCGCTCCGCCAGGTGCAACGATCCCGCGGAGCCGGCCGCCAGTGGTTCTCGCTTCCGCCACGAACGGAGCCGCATCCGGTCCCACCAATGCAGAGAGATCGCGAATTTCCAGCTTGAACCGAAGATCGGGCTTGTCGGTCCCAAAGCGTTCCACGGAGTCATGGTAGGAGAGTCGCGGGAACGGCCGCGGGATGTTGACGCCGGCGTCACCCCAGAGATCCACCAGCACCTGCTCGACGACCTGTTGGATGTCCTCCGCCGAAACGAAGGAGGCCTCGAGATCGATCTGGGTGAACTCGGGCTGGCGGTCGGCGCGCAGGTCCTCATCCCGAAAACAGCGCGCGATCTGGAAGTAGCGATCGTACCCCGCCACCATCAGCAGCTGCTTGTAAATCTGGGGCGATTGTGGCAGGGCATAAAACTCGACCGGATGCAGGCGGCTCGGCACCAGATAATCTCTGGCGCCCTCCGGTGTGGGCTTGGTCAGGATGGGAGTTTCGATCTCGAGGAACTCGAGGTCGGTCAGAGTCCGCCGGCTCCGCTGCAGCAGGCGGTGCCGCAGCATCATGTTGCTCTGCAGCTCGGGTCGGCGAAGGTCGAGCACCCGATGCTTGAGGCGAAGCTCCTCAGCCGGAAGCTCTTCCTTCTCCTTGCGAGCGACCGGAATCGCAGGGGTTTGCGCCGGGCCTACAACCTCGATCTCTGTCACGTGCACTTCCACTTCTCTGGAGCCGAGATTCGGGTCCCGCGATGGCTCCGGCCTGAGCTGCACTGTTCCGCTGACGAGGATGACCGTCTCGGCACCGAGCGCGGCCGCTCGATTCAGTACCTCGGGTCGAGTCCAGTCAGGGTTACACGAGAGCTGTACCAGCCCGGCTCTGTCACGCAGATCGATGAACACGAGTCCACCGAGATCGCGGCGCCGGTGGACCCAACCTCCCAGGCGTACCTTCTGGCCGACATGAGTCCGGTTCAGCGCACCGGCCCGGTGCGTTCGCAACGCTGTGGAGCTCATGAGCTCAGTCGGCCTCGGCCTCGAGCAGCGCTCCGTAGAATTCGTCGGCGCTTCCCGCGGCACACAGCTGTTGCCGGAGCTCCTGCCGGCGTACCAGCCGGGCGATCCGGCTCAGCACTTTCACATGCTGTCCGGCCGCAGCCTCAGGCCCAACAATGAGGAAGAACAGCCGTACCGGCTCACCGTCGATCGAGTCGAACGCGACCGGGTATTCGCTGACACCACAGACCACACTCAGCTCGGTTACTGCCGGCGAGCGAGCGTGCGGAATGGCGACTCCGAATCCGATTCCCGTGCTCAGGACCGCTTCCCGCTCCTCCACAGCACCCAGCACATCGTCATACGCCTGGCCGGAGTCTCCCACCAGCCGGCGGGTGAGCTCTGCGATGACGCCACTCTTGTCCTGCGCTTTCAAGGGCAGCACTACGCGGTCGGGCGTCAACAATTCGCTTAGGAGCACGGCTGAATCAGGAGAGGCATGGAACAAAGCTATATCTCGGATCGAGGTGCGGCAATGCATTATTGGGATTGAGCTTAGCCTCATACATAGGGCCTGCGCGACCTGACTTCCGCTGGCCTGGCTTCAGGACAGAAGAGGTGAACAACAATGATCGGGCTCGGCCGTTACGGTGCTATTTTCCAGGATGATCTCACCCTCGCCCGCCAATGCGGCTCAGGAAACTCTACTCGATGCTCCCCTTGAAAGAGCGCGGGAGATGCTGCGTGCGTGGGTCGCCGAGCGTGGACTGCCTGGCTACCGAGCTGGGCAGATCTTTCGCCGGCTCTGGCAGGCTCCGGTCGAGAGCTGGAGCCAGGCGACCGAGCTTCCGCTCACCCTCCGAACCGAGCTGGAGTCGTCGTTCCCCCTGCCCCGGCTCACGGCTGACATCATTCAGCAATCGTCCGATGGTACCCGGAAATACCTCTGGCGACTTCGCGACGGCGAAGCCATCGAGTCAGTACTGATCCCATCGACAACGCGGCGGACCTTGTGCATCTCCTCGCAGGCGGGCTGCGCACTAGGCTGCTCGTTCTGCGCCACGGGCCGGATGGGCTTTCGCCGGAACCTCAGCGTGTTCGAGATCGCGGGCCAGATTCGCGAGATTGTGCTCCGGGATCCTTCCGAGAAGCCGACCAACATCGTGTTCATGGGAATGGGTGAGCCGCTGCTCAACTGGCCTTCGGTAGATGCCACCCTCACCATTCTCAACGATCCAGAGGGGTTTGGCATTGGAGCCCGCCACATCACGGTATCCACTGTAGGAATTCTTCCAGGCATGGCGGAGTTTGCCAAGCGGCCGGAACAGTTCCGGCTGGCCATTTCGCTTCACGCGCCGACCTCGGGCCAGCGCCTCACCATGATGCCGATCGAGAAAAAGTACGATCTCGCATCGGTGTTGCAGGCAGCTCATGCGTTCAAGAAGCGCGTCACCTTCGAATACGTGATGATCTCCGGCTTCAATGACAGCGACGAAGATGCCGATCAGCTGGGAAGGCTGGCGCGCGCGTTGGGAGCGCTGGTCAACATCCTGCCGCTTCACCCCGGTGGCGCCCCCGATCTGACTCCTACCACGGCTGCACGTATCCGCCAGTTCAGTGATCGCCTGAGGAATCAGGGAGTGGAGGCGGCGGTCCGGCGCAGCCGTGGCCTGGACATCAACGCGGCGTGCGGGCAGTTGAAGGTGGAGATGGAGAAGAAGAGAAGAGCGGATAGACGAGCTGATAGGTTGTCACCCTGAGGGTGCGTAGCGCCCGAGGGGGCCATGACACAAACTGCCTTCCTTCCCCCTCCCCGGTCGCTTCGCTCGGGGTCAGGGTGACAAATTCAACCTGTCGCTCCGAATCCCGTCGCGATGCAGTTGATGGACAGGAGCAGCGCCGAAAGCTGTTCTTCCTGAGATCGATCCCCACCCGATGCCCGAAAACGCCGTAACAGCTCGATCTGCTGGCGCGAGACCTGATTGATGGTGGGTAGCCGGCGCGCGAGTCGGCGGCGGAATCGGGGATACCGCTCGACCAGCTCACTCCCGCCGCTGATGCGCAGGACCGCTTCGACCGTTCGATGATACTCCTCCTCTACCATCGCGAAGATGTTCTTCCGCACGTCTGCGTCGGGCACCAGCTCGGCGTACTCCTGCGCAATACCGAGATCGACGTACGCCAGCGTTTTTTCCACCTCGTCGACGATGAGCCGGAACAGCCGTGACTCGGTGAACATCCGGTTGATCAGCGCCGTTCCGCGTTGCCCCCGCACCTGCAGGAATGTGAGGATGCCGCTTCCAACGCCGTACCAGCCGGGAACGAAGTGCCGGTTCTGAGACCAGGCGAAGACCCAGGGTATCGCTCGTAGGTCACTGAGGGTTCGGGCGCCGAACCGCCGAGCCGGGCGCGATCCCAGATTCAGCAGCGATATCTCTTCCAGTGGGCTGGCTGACTGGTAGTAGGCGAAGAAGTCCGGGTGATCGACCAGCCGGCGGTACGATGCCTGGGCAGCGCCGGAGAGTGCCTCCATGACCTCGTCGAACTCGGCCGTCGGCAGCAGCGCCTTCTCCCGCTCGGATTTGAGCGAATGTTCGACGACGCTGGCAGCCAGCAGCTCGATCTGGTACTGGGCCGTACCGCGGTTGGCGTACTTGTACGACACCACTTCGCCCTGCTCGGTGATCCGCATCCGGCCCTGAATCGACCCGGCCGGCTGAGCCGCGATCGCGCGACCCGTCGGTGCCCCGCCCCGGCTCACCGAGCCGCCTCGTCCGTGAAAGAACGCGATCGGCACCCCGCACTCCTTACCCAGCCGGGTGAGCTTGATCTGCGCCTTGCTGAGCTCCCAGTTGGAGGTGAGAAAGCCTCCGTCCTTGTTGGAATCAGAGTAGCCGATCATCACTTCCTGCACTCCGCCCTGGGCCCGCACACTCCGCCGGACCAGAGGCACGGTGAGCAGCTCTTTCATGATGGCGGGCGCCCGCTGGAGATCCTCGATTGTCTCGAACAATGGAACGATAGGAAGGGTACAACTCTCGACACCGGCAGTGTCGGCAAACAGTCCGGCACTCTTGGCCAGAAGGTACGCTCCCAGGATATCGCTCACGCTCCGAGTCATGCTGAGAACGAACGTGCCGAATGCCTCGCGGTCGATCTCTTCCCGGAGGCGCTTCACCAGCTGGAACATGCCCAGCGTCTCGGCCGATTCCGATGGAAGTCCGGGCGCCGGCTCACCGGAAGCAAGCGGACGACTCAGCTCGGTTCCCAGCCACTGGCGCCATGCATCTGGGCTCTGCTCCGGTACCTCGGTGTTGCGGTCGCGAGCGGTCGCCCGCCAGAAATCTGCAAGCGCGGCATTGAGCTTCGTGGTGTTCTCGCGGACATCGAGGCGGACGGTGCTGAACCGAAATGATTCGACTTCGCTGCGTACCGGGCGGACCAGTGACGCGGCTAGCGAGGGACTCCCTCCTGAAATCAACGCGTCTTCGATCAGGCGAAGATCCGAGACGAGGGCCTCGGCGGATGGATAGCTGCCTGGCTCTATCCCGGTCTCACCCCGTTCACCAGCGGAAATCATCAGGTCGAGCCGACGTACCATGCAGGCGAGCAACTGCCGGAACACCTCGCCCGGGTTTCTCGCTTTGATCTCTTCACCCTCTCCGGTGGCGGCGAGCTCTCGCTCCAGGACCTGACGGAATGCGTCGGAAACCGGCAGCGCTCGTTCCGTGATGCTGAGCGCCCGTACCAGCTCACCCAGCCGGCGGCGGTAACGGCGCAGACCCGTAAGCCGGTTTTCCAGCAGCGTGCTGCGGGTGACGTCGTTGGTGACGAAGGGATTTCCGTCGCGGTCGCCACCGACCCAGGAGCCGAACTGGAAGAATGGCGAGACCTGGAACTGCTCTCCGGGATAGCCGTGGGCCAGCGCCCGCTCCAGCTTATCGAGCAGATCGGGCACCGCCTCGAACAGGGTCTCATTAAAGAAGTGCAATCCCCAGAAGACCTCTTGCGGCACCGTGGGCTTGGCAAGGCGCAGCTCACCGGTCGTCCAGAGCAGCTCGATCTCGTTCTGCAGCCCATCGATCAGGGACTGCCGCTCGCGCGGCGTCCAGCGAGGAGACTCGAGATCGACGAGGCGCCGATAGATCCGGCGGTGTTTCTCGAGCACGGTGACGCGCTTGGCTTCGGTTGGATGGGCCGTGATGACGGGACGAACTCGCAGAACCTCGAGCAATCCGCGAATCTCGTCGGCCGGTATGCCGGACTGGGCGGCTCCGGTGATTACCTGGGCGAAAGTCCCGCGCAGCTGGTCGTAACCCCGCTCCACTTCGATCTGCCGGCGGCGCCGCATGGCGGCATTCTGCTCAGCAATGCTCAGCAGTTGAAACCAGATCCCTTGAACTTGAAGCGTTCGAGCGAGCAGCTCGGGGCTTAGCGCCGAGGCGGCGCGTTCTCCCCGGAGGACCGGCTCAACCTCTGGCTGCCGCCGCCGCACCAGTGTGAGAAGCAGTCCCGAGAGAAGCTCGACGACGTCCTGCGCGTACGCAGCCGCGCTGGCGGAGGCGGCATCGGACGACTCTGGGAGCGAGACGGGGGAAAACGGCTCGAGAACTGTTCCGGTCACACGACGCGATCGCGGAGAGGCGCTCCGCTGAAGAAGAGACGCAGGTTCTCCAGCGCCCGGCGTCCCATCGCAATGCGGGTCTCCTGAGTGGCACTGCCGAGGTGGGGCAGCAGCACCACGTTTTCCATACCGAGCAGCGCAGGGGCGACCTCGGGCTCGCGCTCGAACACATCCAGCCCCGCACCGGCGATGGTGCCGTCGGACAGCGCCTGGACCAGAGCGCCTTCGTCTACCACGTCCCCCCGAGCGGTGTTGATGAGGAAGCCGGTGCGCCGCATCAGGGCGAACCGTTCCGGATTCATCAGGTGCCGCGTCTCAGGCGTCGCTGGACAATGGAGCGAGACGAAGTCCGCTTCGCTGAGCACGTCTTCCAGGCTCTCTCGCGGCTCTGCCCCCAGTGCGGCAGCTTCGGCTGGCGACGGCGGAAACGGGTCGTGGAAAATCACTCTCATGCCAAAGCCGTGGTGGGCCCGCCGGGCAACGGCGCGCGCGATCCGTCCCATGCCCACCAGTCCGAGGAGCTTGCCGCTCACCTGAGTTCCCACCATGTGGGTCGGGCGCCAGCCGGTCCAGGCACCCGATCGCACGTGCCGCTCACCCTCACCAGCGCGCCGGCCGACCATGAGCAGCAGGGTGATGGCAAGGTCGGCGGTGGCCTCGGTGAGCACGTCCGGGGTATTGGAGACAGCGATCCCGCGAGACTTCGCGGCGGTGGTGTCTATGTGGTTGAAGCCGACACCGAAGTTCGCCAGCAGACGGGTGCGGAGTGGCTCGGCATTGAGCACATCCGCGGTGAATCGGTCTGTCACGGTGCAGAGGAGAGCGTCCGCGGTGCGAAGTGCATCTTGAAGGCCTTCCGCGCCGAGTGGCCGGTCCTCGCGGTTGAGCCGGACGTCAAACTCCCGGATCAGCTCCTCTTCGACTGGAGCGGGAAGCCGGCGGGTAACGACGACCGATGGTCGGGAGGTCACTTCACCGAAACGCGCTTGCGAGCGGGTCGCTTCGCCAGCGCTCCGGCTACAGTCGAGCCCAGCTCCGCCGGGCTCGGTGCTACCGTGAGTCCGGCCGAGCGCATGATCTCTGCCTTCTCGGCGGCGGTGTCGCCGAAAGCGGAGATGATGGCGCCCGCGTGCCCCATGCGGCGCCCCTTGGGAGCCGTCAGCCCTGCGACGTAGCCGATGACCGGCTTGGTCATATTTTCCTTGACGAACAGCGATGCCTCCGCCTCCTGCGGCCCGCCAATCTCACCGATCATCATGACCGCTTCGGTTTCGGGATCCTCTTCGAACAGCTTCAGCATGTCGACGAAGGAGCTGCCGTTGATCGGGTCTCCCCCGATCCCTACGCTGGTCGTCTGGCCGATCCCGAGCTCGTTCATCTGGGCCGCGGCCTCATAGCCCAGGGTGCCGGAGCGAGTGACCAGCCCGACGGAACCCCGGGAGTAGATGTGACCCGGCATAATTCCCAACATCGCCCGGCCGGCGCTGATGATGCCGGCGCAGTTGGGACCGATCAGCGTGGTCCGCCTCTCCTTGGGGAAGCGGAAGAGGTACCGCTTCACCATCATCATGTCCTGCGCCGGAATTCCGTCGGTGATGGTGCACACGAGTCGAATGCCCGCGTTGGCCGCCTCCATAATCGAATCGGCGCAGAACGCGGCCGGCACGAAGATGATGCTGGCGGTGGCCCCGGTGGCGCGCACTGCCTCGCGGACGGTGTTGAACACGGGGCGATCGAGGTGCCGGGCGCCGCCTTTGCCGGGGGTCACGCCGCCTACAATGTTGGTCCCGTAGGCGATCATCTCCTTGGCATGGAACGTCGCCTTGTCGCCGGTAAAGCCCTGGACGATGACGCGGGTGGTTTCGTCGACGAGAATGCTCATGCCTGTCCGTTGCCTCCGGCGACCTCGCCCGCCGGGCGCGTGCCAGTCCGAGTTGTGTTTGATCGCGACGAAGAGTTGAGGGCTTGCACCACCCGCTCGGCCGCCTCCGACAGCGTGTCCGCCGTAATGATCGGAAGCCCGCTATCCCGCAGAATCCGCCGACCCTCTTCCACGTTAGTGCCGGCGAGCCGTACCACGAGAGGAATGCTGAGCTGAGTCTCACGGGTTGCCTGGACCACGCCCTGCGCGACCCAGTCACAGCGATTGATGCCGGCGAAGATGTTGACCAGAATGGCGCCGATCTTCGGATCCGAGAGCACCAGCCGGAACGCCGCGGCAACCCGCTCCGGCGAGGCGCCACCGCCGACATCGAGGAAGTTGGCGGGCTGCCCACCGGCGTGCTTGATCATGTCCATCGTGGCCATGGCCAGTCCGGCACCGTTGATGATGCACCCGATGTCCCCCTCGAGCGCGACATAGTTGAGGCCGTGCTCCGCTGCCTGAGCCTCGCGGGGATCTTCTTCGGCGTAATCTCTCAACTCGCTGACGCTGGGCCGCCGGAACATGGCATTGTCGTCGAAGGTCATCTTGCAGTCGAGCGCGAGCACCTGGCCGTCTCCCGTTACCACCAGCGGATTGATCTCCACCATGGTGGCATCGAGATCGCGAAAAGCGCGGTACGCACCCAGCAGGGTCGTCACCGCACGGCTGACCTGCGCTGGCGCCAACCCAAGGCCGTAGGCAATCTCTCGCGCCTGAAAGGCGCTCATGCCAATCGCCGGCTCGACTACTTCGCGCAGGATCGAGTCAGGCGCGCTGTGGGCGATCTCTTCGATCTCCATCCCACCCTGCGGGTGTGCCACAATCATGATGCGCTCGGTCTTCCGGTCGAGCACGAGTCCCAGATAGAGCTCCCGCTCGATGGGAACGGCAGCTTCGATGTAGAGCCGGTGAACCACCCGCCCCTCTGGCCCTGTCTGGTGCGTCACCAGACGCTTCCCGAGCAGGGTCTTGGCCGCCTGGCGCACCTCGTCTTCGCTGGAGCAGAGCTTGATGCCGCCGGCTTTGCCGCGCGCACCAGAATGAATCTGCGCCTTGACGGCCCAGCGCGAGCCACCAATCTCCGAGGCGCGGTAAACCGCCTGCTCGGGACTGTAGGCCACACCGCCTCGCGGGATGGCTACGCCGAAACCAGCGAGGAGCTCTTTGGCCTGGTACTCGTGGATGTCCATGTAGCTTCGCTAGTCAGGAGTCTGGAGTCGGGAGCTTTGGTCGAAATCCATATCTGATCCGAGTTGGCTAGGAGACAGGCACTCCTGACTCCCGACTCATGACTCCCGACTTCCCATGAATCGCCTCGTCGGTGTTCACCACATTCTGCGCCATCCTGGCCGAGGCCGCATCGATCATCCGGCCATCCAGCTGAGCCGCGCCTCTTCCCTCCCGGGCCGCCTGATCGAGCGCGTCCAGAATTCGACGGGCCCGTTCTACCTCGGTAGCCGGCGGTGTGAACACGTCGTTGGCTAGTGAGATCTGGGACGGATGGATTGCCCATTTCCCTTCGATCCCGAGTGCCGCGCCCCGTCGTGCCGCCGCGGTATATCCTGCTGGATCCTTGAAGTCGCCAAAGGGCCCGTCGATCGGTCTGAGACCATATGCCCGGCAGGCGACCACCATGCGCGAGAGCGCAGCGTGCCACTGGTCTCCCGGATAATCCGGATTGAGCCCGCCGATGTTCACGGTACGCGCCCGGCAGCTCGCGGCGTAGTCGGCAACCCCGAAGTGCATCGCCTCGAGGCGCCGGCTCGATTGCGCAATAGACTCGACATTGGCCATGCCGAGCGCCGTCTCGATCAGGACGTCGATTCCGATCCGATGCGGGATCCCTTTGGATTCCTCGATCTGTGTGAGGAGAGCATCGACCAGGTAGACATCGGAGGCGACTCCCACTTTGGGAATAAGGATGGTATCCAGCCGATGCCCCGCCTGCTCCACCACGTCCACTACATCCCGGTACATGTAGTGGGTATCGATCCCGTTGATCCGAACGCAAACCGTCTTGCCGCGCTCGCGCCAATCGTGCTGCAGCAGAGCGTCGATCACGTTGCGGCGGGCCTGCTCCTTGTCGCCCGGGGCGACGGCATCCTCCAGATCGAGGAAGACATAGTCTGCCTCTCCCTCGAGCGCCTTCCGGAACATGGCCGGCTGCGAGCCCGGAACCGCGAGCTCACTTCGCTGCAGCCGGGCCCGAGCCGGCTCGTACCGCGTGTGACTCATCGGCCGGCGCCGGCGGTCGCCTTTTCCTTCGAAGGAGCTGCGGCCGGCTTGTCGTCGGGAGCCCGAGCCGGGAGCTCTCGTTTGGACAGCGGCGTCGCAGTGCTCCTCCAGTACTCTTCGGCCGCGGCGACACCGCTCCCTGGAGTAACCTTGACGCCTACGTCACGCATCGCCATCTCGGCACCGACGAGCGCAGTGGCGAGCATCAGCTCGTTCAGATCTCCCAGGTGTCCGATTCGGAACAGCTTGCCCGCCATCCTGGCGAGACCTGCCCCCAGCGCCAGATTGTACCGGCGGTAGGCGACATCGATGACCTCTGCTCCGTTGATCCCGGACGGCACCATGATCGCGCTGACCGTATCCGAGTACCACTTGGGCGACCGGGCACAGAGCTCCAGTCCCCAGGCCTTCACTGCCTGGCGGGTGCCCTCGGCCAGACGGTGATGCCGGGCGAAGACGTTCTCGAGCCCCTCCTCAAACAAAATGTCGAGAGATTCGCGGAGACCGTACAGCAGTGGCAGGGATGGCGTGTAGGGGAAGTAGCCGGTGGCGTTGGCCTTCCGCATGTCGCCAAAGTCGAAGAAGACCCGCGGAAGCTTGGCCTGCTCGCTCAACCCCAGCGCCTTCTGGCTCACGCAGACCATGCCGAGCCCGGCCGGGAGCATGAAGCCTTTTTGGGAGCCGGTCACGGCCAGATCGACACCCCACTCATCCATGCGGAAGTCGATGCTGCCGATCGAGCTCACGCCGTCGACCATGAGCAGCGCAGGGTGCCGGGCATCGTTCAACGCCCGCCGTATCCCGGCGACATCACTGGTGACGCCAGTGGCAGTCTCGTTGTGGGTAAAGAGCACGGCCTTGATCCGGTGCGACTTGTCCGCGGCCAGCGCTTCCTGATACCGCTCGATCGGCGCACCCTCGCCCCACTCGACATCGAGGATATCGACCTGGAGCCCGAACCTCTGCGCCATGTCGATCCAGAGCTGGCTGAACATGCCGAAACGCGCCGCCAGCACCTTGTCACCCGGAGACAGGGTGTTGGTCAGCGAGGCCTCCCAAGCGCCGGTGCCGCTGGAAGGAAAGATGAAGGGCTGGCCGGAAGTCGTCTTGAAGACCTTCTTCAGGTCCTGGAGAACCGGCGCAGCGAGCGAGGGAAAGTCGGAGGAGCGGTGGTCTTCCATGGCACGGTGCATAGCCCGAAGAACACGATCGGGCACATTGGTTGGCCCGGGGACGAAGAGATGGTTGCGGCCGGCCATTGGGGAAAACCTCTTGTTGGAGAAACAGCCCGGGGTCGGGAGTCTGCTGCCCTTCTGATCCCGAAGCTCGACAGTTAGTCGCTTTCCAGTTGCCGAAAAGCGATTGGACTACCATCATTAACACTTTGTGAACTTTTTCACAAGGGCGACGCTTGAGCCACTCTTCCGCTACTTCCGGCCTCCTGACCGAGCTTTACCGGGCTGCCACCGCGGCCGCCGATCCTGGCCCGGCGTTAACCGCCCGCCTGGAGCAGCTGCCACCCGGCTCGCCCGGGCGGATCTGGATTCTGGCCCTCGGTAAGGCCGCCCAGCCCATGGCGGCAGCCGCCGTTCGATTCCTCAGGGCGCGAGACCTCCATCCGACTGGTGGCCTCATCATCGCACCAACTGCGGACAAGAGTCCTCATCCTCAGCTGAGCGCGCTCCCGGGTGATCATCCCGAGCCGGGACCCAGATCATTCCTCGCGTCCGATTCACTCGTCGCGACGACATCCCAGATCCGCGCCGGTGACGAGGTTTGGGTCCTACTCTCCGGCGGCACCAGTAGCCTGGTCGGAGCCCCGGAGTCCGGACTTGCCCCGGGCGATCTCACTGCGATCTACCGGCTCCTGCTGGGCTCCGGACTCGATATCGCAGCGATGAACCGAATCCGAAAGCGCTTCTCCCGCTGGGGAGGAGGCAAGCTGGCCCGGGCGATCTCCGGAGCCAGGGTTCGGGTATACATCGTCTCCGACGTCATCGGTGACGATCTGGCCGCCATCGGATCAGGTCCCTGCGTTCCCGATCCAGCCACCGCCAGGGAAGTTCGCACCGAGCTCGAGACTGCCAACCTCTGGCGCCGCATTCCGGAGGCAGCGCGCCAACTCGTGCTCTCGGCCGAAGCAGGGAAAACAGCCGAAACGCCAAAGCCCGAAGATCCAGCCTTTGCGCGAGTGACCTTCGAGTTGGTTGCCAGTAATAGGCTGGCTGTCGAAGCTGCAGCCAGACGGGCGGCCGAGTTGGGCCTCGCTCCCCATATAGAGGAAACGCCGCTCGCCGGGGAGGCAGCGGCGGCCGGAGCGAGTGTAGCCGCCAAGCTTCTCTATAATTGCGCCCAGTCAGAGATCGCGCAACCAAATCATCAGTCGGCGAGACCGGATATAGTCGCAGGCTCACGCTGTCTGATTTGGGGCGGTGAAACGACGGTCACCCTCGGTGAGAGCCCGAGCGGGCTGGGCGGACGCTGTCAGGAGCTGGCCTTGGCAGCAGCGAGGGAGCTACAGGGAGCACCCAAGGGAATAGCGCTCCTGGCTGCCGGAACAGATGGGCGGGATGGGCCAACCGATGCTGCCGGAGCGATTGTGGACGAAACCACCTGGGACAGGATTGCAGCGACGGGGCGCCGGCCCGAGCGAGACCTCGCAGCCCACGACGCCTATCATGCCCTGAACAGTGTCGGCGCCTTGCTGCGGCCAGGGCTTACCGGCACCAACGTGATGGACATTGTGATCGGTGTGTGCAGGTAGGCTGCGCCGCCCTTACGGGTGCAGGGGCAGTCGGGGCCTGAAGTCGTTCCCCAGGATGACGCTCACGTCGACCCGCCTGAAGGTATCTGTCTCCACCACGACGTTGCCCGCGCCAAGCATCTCGGCGACATAGTCGGCCCGCTGGACGTCACCCCGGCGTGCGACCACCCGGGTTGAATCCGAGGTTGAATCGGCGTTGCCGACGAACACAACATCGAGCCCGCGTCCCCGTAAGAGACGCGTCGCGGTTCGCGCAATGCCTTGCCGGCTGGTGCCGTTGAGCACCTCGACAGTGACCCTGCCCCGAACCGCCGGACGGGCTGGCTCTTGAGGGGGTCGGCGCTCCTGCTCCGGCCGGCGAACCAACAGGGCGCCAACCACGGCCAGCACGGCGACCCCTCCGCTCAGCGTGAGCCAGAGACGGCGGAAACGAGGCTGTTCCAGAATCGGATCGTTGGGTCGGGGATGGGCCATCCGGAGTTGATCGCGTGGATCAGCCGGGAGCGGGCTACTTCGCGGAGGACGCCACCGGAATCTTCCGGCAGTCGCATGGCGAGTTGTGCCCGGCCCTCGCGATCGAATGGCCGTTCGGGATCCAGGTAGTCGGCGCAGTAGAGAATCCGTCCTACCATGTCCCACTCGGCCAGGCCGAGTGAATGGTATCGGACGGCGTCGAGTACACCGCGATCAACCTCACCATCAGCCTTGGCTCGGGCTGCGCTGGCCGGGCCGTGGCGCAGCTCCGGCGGACCCGGGGTGCTGCCGGCCCACTGCTCCAGCTCGCTAGCGGGCGCATCGCGGAGCGCATCGTGCAGCCACACCGCCCTGAGCCACCGATTTCGCTCGGAGTCGGGTACACCCATCTTCTCGGCCCATTCCGCGGCGAGCTCGGCAACACGCTGAATGTGCTCCAGCCGCTCCGGAGAGACGACGGCCCACTGCGGAAGCGTGGGCCGTAATCCTGGTGGGGTAAGGCGGGGAGGTCTCGCCGGCACCGACGTGATCAGCTCGACGCCGGCGACCGGCGCTGGACTGTAAAGCGGTTGCCGTGCACCAGCTGTTCCTTCATCCGCCGATTCCCTCACTCACTACGATGTTGTCGATGAGCCGAGTACGGCCGATCCGCGCCGCGAGCGCAATGACGGTGGTGGGGTCGACCACTCGGACGGGCTCCAGACTTTCTGGCTCGGTCACCGCAATATACTCCACCAGAACCGCGGGATATTCGCTGAGAGTCTCACGCATTCGCCGCTCGAGAACCTCTGACCGCGTCTCCCCTGCTCGCCACGCGCGATGGGCCGATTGAAGCGCTCGGCTCAACGCCACTGCGCTCCGGCGTTCCTCTGGATCGAGATAGGCATTCCGGCTGCTCAGGGCCAAGCCGTCCGACTCGCGGACCGTTGAAACCGGGACGATCTCTATCGGCCAATCCAGATCTCGTACCATTTGCCGCACCAGCGTGAGCTGTTGAAGGTCCTTCCGCCCAAAACAGGCGACCTCGGGTTGAATCAAATGGAAGAGCTTGGCCACCACAGTAAGAACCCCGGCAAAGTGACCCGGACGGGCAGCCCCCTCCCACTGCTCGCCGGTGGCGCCCGGCACGACCCGCACCTCCGATCCCCTGGGATACATCACCTCAACCGAAGGGATGAAGAGAGCATCCACACCGCGGCTCTGGGCGAGGGCTCGATCTCTCTCCAGGTTCCGGGGATACCGGTCCAGGTCGTCGGATGGCCCGAATTGCAGCGGATTCACGAAGATGCTCAGCATCACCGTGTCGCTCCGCCGCCTGGCCTCATCTACCAGGGCCAGGTGACCGTCGTGCAGGGAACCCATAGTGGGGACAAAGCCGATGCGCCGGCCGGAAGCACGCTGCGCGCCGGTCCAGGCGCGAAGGGCAGAAATGGCTGTGAGCTCTACCATGCAGGGAATGAGCGGATCACCAGGAGCTGACGCTACCCCTCGCCGACAGCTTCAGTCAAAGCTGTGTTCCTTGCCAGGATATTTCCGCTCGCGAACGTCCGCGGCAAAGCTCCGCACCGCCGACCGGACCGCCTCGCCCAGCTGGGCGTAGCGCTTGAGAAACTTCGGGGCAAACTGCTCGTTGAGACCCAGCATGTCATGGAGGACCAGAACCTGGCCATCGCACTGGGGGCCGGCTCCGATGCCGATCGTTGGAATCGAGAGCGATGCCGAGATCCGGCCGGCCAGATCGGCGGGGATCAGCTCCAGAACGATCGCGCAGGCGCCGGCGCCCTCCAGCGCGTTGGCGTCGGACAGGAGACGGTCGGCCGCTGCAGCATCCCTTCCCTGCACCCGATAACCGCCGAGCGCGTGCACCGACTGTGGCGTCAATCCGAGATGCCCGATGACCGGTATGCCCCGCTCCACCAGGGCTGCCACCGTTCCCGCCATGTGGCCACCGCCTTCGAGCTTGACCCCATGGGCTCCGCTCTCCTGGAGCACCCGGCCGGCATTCCGAATTGCCTCGGGTATGGAGACCTGGTAAGTGAGAAACGGAAGGTCGACGAAGACGAGCGCCCGCCGAGAGCCACGCCGCACTGAAGCCGCATGATAGATCATCTGGTCGAGCGTGGTGCTGAGCGTCGTCTCGTGCCCGGCCAGTACCTGGTTGAGCGAGTCCCCCACGAGCAGCACGTCGACGTCCGCCTGCTCCAGCAAGCGGGCGAAGCCGGCATCGTAACATGTGAGCATCACGATCGGCCGCTTCGCCGCTTTCATTGCGACGAGGTCGAGAACAGACAGGGGACGTGCCTCAGCGTTCATGAGTGCTCAGCTCGGCCAACTCTCGCAGCCAGAAGTCACGGTTGGGAAGCTCTGGATGCGGAATGATAAGGTCTTTCTCGGAGATGCGTCGCTGGCCGAACCGAACGATGTCGAGATCGAGGGTACGAGCGCCCCACCGCTCGGCGCGGCGGCGTCCTTCCTGTTGCTCGATGGTCTGGCAGGCCTGGAGCAGTTGGCGGGGGTCCAACCCGGTCTCGAGCAGGACCATCTGGTTAAGGTAGGGCGGCTGCTTCATGCCTCCGAGCGGTGGGGTCTCCTCGATCGAAGACTCCGCCACCAGCGCCGTTTCCGGCAACGCCTGTAGCGCTTCTCGAGCGGCGCGAAGGTGAGCTTCTCGATCACCGAGGTTGCTGCCGAGTGCCACGTAGGCCTGTTCCCGCGGTGCCTTCGTGCGATCAGGCCTCGACGGCAAAGTGACTCGCGATCCGCTGCAGGTCCATCGCCAGCTCGCCCAGCTCGCGAATAGCGCCCTCGAGCTCAGCCTGCCCGGCCGCGGCTTCTCCCGCCCGCCGAGCCAGCGTGTCGGTATCCGCCCGGCTTCGGGCGGAACTGGCGGCCACCTGCTCGATCTGTCCCGTGAGCGTATTCACGGCCTCCCGCTGTTGGGCCGCTGTCGCGGCGATCGCCTTGGCGTGAGCGCCCGCCTCACCGGTGGTGCCGACGATCGCTTCGAGCGCTTTGGCAGCATCGGCGCTGAGCTCCTCCACACCCGCAACGACGTCGCGGCCGCGCTCCATCTGCCCGGAGACCGCAGAGACCTGAGTCGTGATCTCACCCAGGAGCCCGCCGGCTTCGCGAGCCGCGTGCAGGCTCTGCGCGGCCAGGTCGCGCACTTCCGATGCAACCACCGCAAATCCGCGCCCTTCGCGACCCGCGCGGGCCGCTTCGATCGCCGCATTCAGTGCGATCAGGTTGGTGAGGTCTGCTATTTCGCGGATGGTGCCGATGAAGCCGGTAATCCGCTGGGTGAGCGCGCCGAGCGCGGCTACCCGGTCGGCCCCGGCGGCGACAAAGCCTTTGAGCTCGACCAATCTCGCGATCGCATCGCCGATGACATCCCGATTGCGCGCCGCCACCTCGGCAGCATTCCCGCTCGCGACTGCCGCCTGGGCGCCCTGGCTCATCATGTCCTGCGAGGCACTGGCGAGCGATCCCGTCGCTCGGAGCCCTCCGGTAGCAAACTTTTCGAGCTCGACCGCTCCCTGCCGCATGCCGAGGGAGACGTCCGCCAGTGCCGTGGCGGAGAGCTTGAGGGATTCGGCGACCCGGGCCATCGCGGTCACCTGCTGTCCGATCTGGGTCACCGTGAGCACCAATGGCCGCCGCAGCTCGGCGATGTGAATCGCGGTCGCGATCTGTCCGGCCAGCGTGCTCATCGCGAGCAGCTCCTTGGACCCGTAGGCGTGCCGCTTGTGATGTTCCACCTCGAGCGTCCCCAGGATCTCGTCGCCGAAGCGAATCGGATGTATCACAAGCGTCTGGACCCCATTCAGCGAATCCGCCACTCTCTCATCGCCGCTCACGTCTTTGATGACGACCGGCTCCCGGTTCACGATCGCTTCCTGACGCAGCGGAATAATCGCCGGGCTCGGTTCTGAGCGGCTGGCTCGACCGATGGAGCTCCTGTACGCCAGTGAGACGTCGGTTCCGGAGACCCGGTAGACCCGGAGATCGCCCCAGTCGATCAGACGGTACGCCAGCCGCTCGATCTGCCCGAAGGAACCTTGCAGCGTGGCATTACTCGCGATCGACGACTCCATCAAGTGCACTTTGTTCAGGTCCTCGGCCCCAATCGCTTCGTCGAGGATCTGCCGGGTAAGCAGGCCAAGCACACCCAGCGCCATCCCCACCGCGACCCAACCCACCGGCGCCAGCGTTGCGAGAGCCGTGACCACGATGGTCGTGGCGATCAGTGTGAGCAGGTATGAGCTGATCTCCCACCGCAGAATCAGAATCTTCTCGGCGCTCTCGAGCTTATTCCGGAGCAGCAGGCTGAAGTAGAACAGCGCCCGTCCGATGAAGAAGTAGAGAGATACCAGAATCGCCGCAGCTGGCAGAAAATCAAGCGTCAGCTCAGAGCCGCCGCCCAGTGCAGCGATGGCGGCATAGGGGCCAAAGGCGGCCACAAAGCCGATGACCTCGCGGCCGCCGTTGATGATGCCTGCTCGTGGCTGCTTTCGAAGTCCGAAGACATCGGCCGCAACGACTCCAGCCCAGAGGCCGGCCACGACCGGAGACGGGCCGACGCAGACGGCGCCGACCAACGTCGGTACCGCTGATTGCGTGAGATAGGAATACTTGCTGAGGCGCACGGGTACGAGTCGCAGGGCGAAGATGCTGAGCATCAGAAGTCCGGTGGAGACTGGCTGCTCCATCCAGCGCTGATCCGACGCGAGCACGAGCAGCGTCAGGACAAACCCTCCGACGGAGAGGATCCTGGAGTAGGTCTGCAAGACTCGGGGAATGTTGACTTTCACGCCGCGTCTCCCGAGTCGAGTGCTTCGCGCAAAGAACCCAGGAAGCTCCTGGAGGCCGCCACTCCTTCGCGGCCCAGGACATCCACCAGAGCGCTTCCGATGACGACGCCGTCAGCCATCCGGCCCACGGTCTGTGCCTGGGCTGGGGTGGAGATCCCGAACCCAACGGCCACTGGGAGCGTCGTTGCCTGGCGCAGACGTCTGACGGACGCTTCCAAATCCTTCGCGAGGGTTGCACGTGCGCCAGTCACGCCCAGGCGCGCGATCAGGTAGACGAAACCTTCGGCCCCGGCGATCGCAGCGTTGAGGCGTTCAGCTTTGGTGGTAGGGGCGACCAGCCGTATCAGATCGATCGGACTCTGATGCACGGCCGACTCCAGCGCAGGATCTCCCCCCGCCGGCAAATCGGTCAGCAGCAACCCGGCGATCCCAAGCTCTTCGGCGTCCCGGAGAAAGCGGCCCACTCCGTATCGCAGAATCGGGTTGAGGTAGCTGAACACCACCACCGGAGCTGCCGGCTTGACTCGACCGATGAGCTCGAGCGTCCCGGTCAGCGTCATGCCCTGACGCAGGGCCTCGAAACTGGATCGCTGTATGGTGGGACCATCCGCCAGCGGATCGCTGAAGGGAACGCCGACCTCGATGATGTCGGCCACCTCATCCGCCGCGCTGAGCGCCTCGGCGCTCATGGGAATGGTAGGATAGCCCGCGGTCAGGTAGGGGATCAGGGCGGTTCGGCGGCGAGACTTGAGTGCGGTCCAGGCCGCCTCGAGTCTCGACTCAGACAAAGTAGTCGCCAACCGTCAAGCCGAATTTTGCGGGATTGGTGACCTTCACGATGGAGCGGCGGTAGGCACCGGATTCGTCCTTTTCAGTGAGGCTCACCTGAGTCCCCGGCAACGGCACGGCCGACCCATCGACATCCACTGCGATACGGACCAGAGGTCGGTTGAGCTGCTGTCCGTCCGGATTCGGCGCCGCCACGATCCCCACCTCCAGCGTATCCAGGATCACGCAGGTGCCGACCGGATACACGCCGATGAGGTTGATGAGAGCTTTGACGACCACCTGATCGTAGCCGCGCTTGGGATTGTCCCACATCTCGCGCAGCACCTGGTCGGGCTCGATCGCCACCGTCTGGTACACCCGCCGAGTGGTGGCGGCATCGAACCCATCGGCGACCGACACGATGCGGGAGAAGATGCCGAGCTTCCGGGGACGGACCACCTTGGGATAGCCGGTGAGATCCATCTTCATGTGATGTTCATGTGCCACCAGAATCGCCCGGTACGGAATCTCCTCATAGGCTCGCATGCCGAACAGGGTCACGGCGCCATACCAGGGATGCTCCTGGATGATCTTCCATTCCCGTTCGTCCAGTCCGCCGGTCTTGTTGAGGATTTCTGCCGGCACTCTCGCCTTGCCCACGTCGTGGAGCAGCGCCGTCATGCCGAGATCGTAGAGCTGCACCTTCGAGAATCCCAGCTTCTTGCCGAGAGCGACAGAAAAAATGCAGACATTCACCGAGTGGGTGAACGTGTACTCATCGTAGTCGCGGACCGTGGTCATGCCCACCATGGACATTTCATTATTCAGGACCTGGTCCACCACCAGCTGAACCGCCCGTTTCACCCGCTTGAGCCGGGTTGCCCGACCGAGCCGGACTCCTGCGATCACGTCGCGAGTGACCGCCACCCCCTCGGAGTACACCCGCTTGGCGGCGTGGCGTGATTCGCCCGAGCTCTGCCCTTCCGCCTGGGCCCGCTCGAGCTCAAGGTGTGTCACCTTGGCTGAATCGAGGTGCTCCTGGAGCACCTCCAGCCGCTCATCCACCTCACCGCGCTCAGACAGGCTGAGGAGGAGGCTGAGGAAGATCTGCCATTGGCGGCGGTCGATTCCTGACCGCACGTGCAGGACGCCGATCTCGAAGGCCCGGAACATTGCCAGGATGTGGCTGAACGATGCGTAATTGTCGAGCTCTACCCGAAGGCGCGTCGCGTTGACGAAGAGGAAGTCACCCGCCATCCGAATCTCGAGATCGACTTCCTGCGCGAGCAGCGCGCGGGCGGAGGCGTCGAGGTCATCGAGCGACTTCTGCACCGTGGCGTTCTCCAGCGGATACATCTTGAGACTTCGGAGCGCGGCGTAGATCGCGAGGAGCAGCGACCTGCCGCCCTGCCGCAGCTGTCCTTCCGGCGCCGATCCCGAGCCGTTCCCGATTGTCTCGATGGGCTGGGTCACGCCAAAGCCTCTCTCAGCGCACGGCTGACCGCGTTCCGCACCACCAGCTCCTTGTCCTCTGATGCGCGCTGGAGCAGCTCGCGGGCTTCGGCTGTCTTGATGCGACCGAGCGCGATCGCGGCGCAGGCCCGAACCTCCGGCCGCTCCTTCATCTTGAGGAGACCTCGCTGCAGCAGGATGGCGCTCAGAGGTTTGAGTCCGTTCGCGCCGGCGATGGACCCGTAGGCTTCGAAGAACGCCATCTTCTCGGTCAGGTCGATCTCCTTGAGGGCCTTCCCCATCACCACTGCCTCAACCCTGCGAAGCGCACCCTTGTATCCGCGGGAGCCCACTCCTCGTACGGCGGCGAGCCGCACCGACCGATCGCTGTCTTCGATCGCCTTGTCCAGCACTGCCAGCGCGCCCGGGGTCCCGAGCTGAGCCAGCGTCTGAATCGTCGCCAGGCGAACGGCCGGATCCGGATGACTGGATGTCTGCGCCAACCCCGGAACGGCGTTGTGGAGCTGCAGCCGGCCGCAGAGCGCGATGACTCCGAGCAGGGCTGGGGAATCGGGAACCAGCAGCAGGCGCTGCACCTCTGCCAAGTGGTTGCTGGCGAGGCGGTCGACCACCTCCTCCAGCATTTTGCGGAGCGGCTCGGACGAAAGGTTCGGGAGCCAGCCCACCAGCGGCTCCAGCGCCGATGCCCGAAGCTCCCGGAGCACGGAGGCCGCATCCGTGTCGACTCCGAGGCCGCTGGCTTCATCGAGAGACTGGAGCAGCTGGCCCACGATCGCGGGCTCGCTGAGGCGGGACACGAATCCGTCCAGCCGCTGGATCTGCTCCAGGCGCAAATTGGCCGATCGCTCCTTCAGCAGCTTGGACTCGCGCAGCACCGCGGCGGCACTGCGAAAGTCCCGGCTGTTCAGCAAATTCGGAAAGAGCTGCTCCATCACGCCGAGGACCTCGTCGCGCACACCGCCGTTCGCCTGCGTTTCCACCAGATCAAACAGCACGTTGAGAGCACTGCCCCGAACGTCGCGCTGGTACTCCTCAGCCAGTTCCCCAGCCAGATAGGTCGTCTCCGCCTCATCGAGGAAGTAGAGGGTTGAATCGAAGTCCTCCAGCTCAACGACACCCTTGAGCTTTTGGGGCGCCTCCTCAGCTATCTGCGCCCGCCGCTGTGCGGCGGTCGTCTCGTCTCCCGCGGCACTTCCACTCGGCCCTGGCAGCTCTCCTCCGCCCTCGCCGAAGAAATCGATGAAGTGGTATTTGATCGTCTCAAACTCGTGGGCCCAGAGCAGCGTCAACAGATCGTCGCCGGCGTCGGCCGGGAGAAAGCGGGCCTGGTTGATGGTGGCGAGCAGACGCGGCAGCTCCTCGGCCTCGGCACCGCGCTCTATTGTCAGTGAGCGCATCCCATCCTTGTAGAGACTCCAGGCGAGGCTTTCGTTCTTCGCGAGCTGACGGTAGACGACCTGCTCTTCCCAGATCAGATCCGATTCCCCTACCGTCAACACCAGCTCCTCCGTGGCGGCCCAGATTGGCGTAAACGCATTGCGAACGTTCTGGATGGCTCGCTGATAGATCGGGTTGTTGGGCATATAGATCTGGAAGGCACGGAGGGCCTTGACCATCGCCTGCAGCAGCTCCGAGACCTGCGAAGCCGGCAGCAGCTGGGTGGAAGCCTGCTCCGTGGTCACGCCTTGTCCCCCAGGAGCTCGGCGACATGTGCCACGTCCTTATCGCCCCGTCCGCTGAGGCAGACCAGCACGGTTGACCGGGACTGCCAGGTCCCCGCCGACCGCTGGACCCAGGCAAGAGCATGGGCAGTCTCGAGCGCAGGGATGATCCCCTCCAGGCGGCAGAGAGCCTGAAATGCGTCGAGGGCTTCGGCGTCGGTCGCGCTCTCGTAGGTGACCCGGCCGGTGTCGCGGAGATGACTGTGCTCCGGACCTACGCCGGGATAATCAAGTCCGGCTGAAATCGAGTGAGCCGGGGACACCTGGCCGTCCGCGTCCTGAAGCAGGTAACTCAGACTCCCGTGAAGCACGCCTGGGACACCCGCGGTGAGCGTCGCACTGTGATGGCCGGAATCCAGACCCCTCCCGGCGGCTTCGACGCCTACCAGGCGTACCTCAGCATCATTCAGAAAGCCGCTGAAGATGCCCATCGCGTTGGACCCACCGCCCACGCAGGCGACCACGGTGTGGGGCAGGCTGCCGTAGCGCGCGAGCATCTGCTCCCGTGCTTCCCGCCCAATCACCGCCTGAAAGTCGCGGACCATCCGGGGAAACGGATCAGGACCTACCACTGAGCCGATGATGTAGTGCGTGGTAGGAACGTTGGTGACCCAGTCCCTGAGTGCCTCGTTGGTGGCGTCCTTGAGCGTGCGCGTGCCCGACTCCACCGGCACCACGGTAGCCCCGAGCAGCTGCATCCGGTACACGTTCAGGTGTTGCCGCCGGACATCCTCCGCGCCCATGTACACCACGCACTCGAGACCGAAACGGGCACAGACGGTGGCAGTCGCTACACCGTGCTGCCCAGCACCGGTCTCCGCGATGATCCGCCGCTTTCCCATGCGTTGGGCGAGGAGGGCCTGCCCGATGGTGTTGTTGATCTTGTGAGCCCCGGTGTGATTCAGATCTTCCCGCTTCAGTACCACACGGGCGCCGACCTGCTGGCTGAAACGGGGAGCCTCGGAGAGTGGTGAAGGGCGACCAACGACTTCGACCAGAAGGGCGTGGAGCTCCGACCAGAACGCAGGATCCTGACGGACCGAGTCGTACAAGGCGGCCAGGTCCTCGAGGGCCGCGACGAGAGTCTCGGGTACATAGCGACCCCCATAGGGACCGAAGCGACCCGCGACGAGCTCAGCTGATTGGACTATGGGCAAAGACCGCCTCCACGAACCGCGCAATTTTGTTGAAGTCTTTGATTCCCGGCTGTCGTTCCACACCCGAGCTTACGTCCACGACTTCCGGCCGAACCACTGACACTGCGTCTCCGACCGTCTCGGGAGTCAGCCCACCCGCCAGCACCATCGGATGTCCCGCCAGACGGGCCCGAGCCTCACGGGCAATGGCGAGGTCCAGCGGCAATCCGGCCCCACCCCGGGCATGCGCTACTCTCGGTTCCACCAGCACGGCGTCGGATGATGGAATCGCGGCGATCAGGAGGTCCAGGTCCGAGGGCACCGCGATTCGCACGACCCGCCAAACCCGGAAACCTTCGGCGCGAAGCCGCTCGGCTGCGGTCTCGGGATAGTTACTGTGGAGCTGAACCATGCTAAACCGTGCCTGGTCAGCTATCTGGAGGATCTCATCGACGGAATGGTCTGTGAAAACCCCGACCACCGGAACCCCTGCGGCAACCGCGACAACGTCTCTCGCACGGTCACTGGTGATAGCCCTGGGTCCTTCAGCAAAAACAACGCCGAGATACGATGCACCGGCCCCCACCGCGTGCTCCGCGTCCTGGGCGCGCATCAGGCCGCAGATCTTGATCTTAGCGGTCACGCCGGAGCACCCTGGTGAGCTGTTCCAGAAGTACGTCCGGAGCGTCGGCGGCCGACAAGGCGGTGCCGATCAGAACGGCGTCCGCGCCGGCCTCGGCCGCCCGGACCACATCGTTCCGTGTCGCCATGCCGCTCTCGGCCACCGCGATGAGATCCGAGGGGACCTGGCTGACGATCTTCCAGGCGGCTTCGGTATCGACTTTGAAGCTGTCGAGGTCCCGGCTGTTCACACCGATGATCGTGGCACCCGCATCGAGTGCGGCCTGCAGCTCTCTCGAGCTGTGCACTTCTATCAAGGCATCGATACCGACCTCGGCGGCACATTCGATCATCGATTTGAGCTGCCGCTCCAGCGCACGGACGATCAGCAGGACGGCCGCGGCTCCGGCGGCTCGAGCCTCGATGATCTGCAGCCGGTCCAGGATGAAGTCCTTCCGCAGGACGGGCACAGGGCAGCGCTGGACCGCCGCCTGAAGGTCCTCGATCGAACCGCCGAAGTACGGCCCATCGGTGAGAACCGACACCGCCGCGGCGCCATACTCAGCGTAGAGGGCAGCGCGCTTCGCCGGCTCGAGATCCTCGCGGATAGACCCAGCCGAAGGTGAGCGGCGCTTTACCTCGGCCACGACTCCTACCGTCGATTTTCGAAGGGCGGCGCGGAAGGAAGGCGGCGGGCTCGCGGCTGCCAGGTCCCGCTCCAGAGCGGCGCGCCGGCCGTGCAGGCTGGCAAGCCCCCCTCGGGTAGAGCTCAGGATTTCATCCAGAGAAACCGGCATCTTGTCCTTCGGCCACTATTCGGGTACCTTGATTCGGGCTCTATTCGGTCCGACACCAGCGGGAGGAGAAGAACCGATGCCGTTGACGAAGCGCCAGAGCGAAATCCTCAGCTACCTGCAGGTCCACATCAACGGCGAAGGATACGCTCCCAGCTTTGAGGAGATCGCCGAGAAGTTCGGGTTCCAATCGCTGGCAACCGTCCACGAGCATCTGACCAACCTCGAGCGCAAAGGCTATATCCGCCGCTCGTACAACGAGAGCCGATCAATCGAGGTACTTCCGCCCCGGGGCACGTCCGCCGCCAGTGAAATACCACTATTGGGCAAGGTTGCCGCCGGTACTCCGATCGAGTCTCTCATGCATCAGGAGACGATCGCGGTTCCGGACCAGATGCTGCCTCGCCGGGGACCCAATTACGCGCTCAGGGTCCAGGGCACCTCGATGATCGACGAGCATATTGCCGACGGAGACATCGTTGTCGTCCACGGAAAACAGACTGCCGAAAACGGCGAGATGGTCATCGCACTGGTCAACGGCAGCGAGGCCACCGTCAAGAAGTTCTATCGGGAGGCCGGTGGCTGGATTCGGCTGCAGCCGGCAAACGCTACGATGCAGCCCATGCGGTTCCAGGAGCGAGACGTCCTGATCCAAGGCGTGGTCGTCGGCGTTATTCGCAAGTACTGACCTGGCCCTGAAGTTCTGCGGCCGCTCAGGACCGTGGAGCGGCCACACGCAGACGCGATAAAACCGCCGCGCCCGCCCTCGAATCCAGCGACTCCCGCCCACGGTCTACGGCTTCCTCGAATGACCATCCATTGCTCGAAACGTAGAGCGCTGCCGCGGCGTTCAGCAGAACCGCGCAGCTGACGGCCAGCAGTTTTTCACCGGAGAGTAGCCGCTCGATCCGGCCGGCATTCTCCTCGGGCTCGCCGCCCGAGAGTCCGTCCAGATCGGCGCACGCCAATCCAAACCGAGCCGGTTCGACCTCCCAGGTGTCGATCTCTCCGTCTCGAACCTCCCACACCGAGGTGGAACCAGACGGGCTG
Organism: uncultured Gemmatimonadales bacterium; assembly: GCA_963751925.1. Taxonomy (GTDB): domain Bacteria; phylum Gemmatimonadota; class Gemmatimonadetes; order Gemmatimonadales; family GWC2-71-9; genus CAVVWJ01. The sequence continues at coordinate 923,345 of CAVVWJ010000002.1, forward strand.
ATCTCGTCCATGCCGATATGAGCGTGGAGCACGAGAGCGTGACGGGCACCCAACGAACTCAACGCCTCGGCAACCAACGGTGCCTTACCGGGCTCCGATACCCCTATCACCTGTCGCAGGACTCCGGCAGGGTTCACCAGCGGCCCCAGAAGATTCATGATGGTGGGTACCCCCAGCTCTTTTCGAACTGGTCCTACATGCCGCATGGCCGGGTGGTAATTCGGGGCAAACAGGAATGTCAGACCGGTAGATCGAAGCGTGGCCAGGGCATCGGCGGGCGGCTGGTTGATGCCGATGCCGAGTGCTTCCAGCACGTCGGCCGAGCCAGAGCGAGAGGTGTAGCTCCGGTTGCCGTGCTTGGCGACGGGAACGCCCGCACCCGCCACCACGAAGGCGGCCGCCGTCGAGATGTTGAGTGTGCCGACTCGCCCGCCACCGGTGCCGCAGGTGTCGACCAGTCGGTCAGCGTCCCCGGTGTCGAGCCGCACCATGGCGCACCTGAGTGCCAGGGCCGCGCCGGCGACCTCTTCAGCCGTCTCCCCCTTGGCCCGTAGACCCATCAAAAGCGCCGCAGTCTGCACCGGAGTTGCTTCCCCGCGCATGACGACAGCGAACGCCGCGGCAGTAGCCGTCTGGTCCAGCGATTCGCCGTTGGCGAGCTGCTGGATGGCAGATCGCAGTGGATCGTTCTGGCTCACTGGCTCCGAAGCAGGGCGACGGGAAACACGATATGGGGGATCGGGCGAAGGTCGAAAAATTGTACCCGAGCAGAGGCGCTTTTGTCAATCGTGACAAGCGTTTGCGTAGCTTGCCGGTGACTTGGGGAGCCGCTACATTTCGGGCCGATGAGCAGGACCTACCTCGCCACGCTTCACTACGATGGCACCGCCTTTGTCGGGTGGCAGCGTCAGCCAACCGGACGCTCGGTGCAACTCGAATTCGAGCGGGTCCTCGAGCGTCTCTTCGCCGCGCCCACAGTCGCGCACGCAGCGGGCCGGACCGACGCCGGTGTCCATGCAATCGGTCAGGGCGTCAGCTTCAGCGCCCCCGAGAACTGGACCGCAGCCGCCCTCCACCGCTCAATCAACGCGTTGCTCCCCGCCGATTGCTGGGTTTTGTCAGTCCGGGCGATGCAACCCGGTTTCCACGCCCGCAAGTCAGCCCTGACCCGCCGTTACCGCTACGACATCGGGCTGGACGCCGAGTCCGCATCCCCCTTTCGCCACCGCTTCGAGTGGTCCCTGGCGAAGCCGCTCGATTTCGATCTTCTCCGCTCGGCTTCCCGCGCCATTGCAGGCGAACACGATTTCCAGGCATTCGCCGCCAAGGGCGACAAGCCGCATCACCGTTGCCGTCTGCTTCTGGCGGATTGGGAGACTCGGCCCGACGGCCGGGGCGTGAGCTTTCACGTGGAAGCCGACCGATTTCTCCACCACATGGTCCGGATGCTGGTTGGTACTATGGTCGACGTCGGTCTGGAGCGTCGCCCGCTGGCTGACATGATGATGCTACTGGACCGCAGGGACAATCAGGAGACCAGTCCACCCGCCCCACCCCAGGGGCTCTACTTTGTGGCGGTGACGTATCCGCCGGAGCTCTTTGTGGAACCGATCGCAACCGCTCGTGAGGCGGTGCACCTCGCGTAGACTGCTCGGGGTTGCCGGGTTGATAGCCCTGGCCGGCTGCCGCGCAGAGACGCCGATCATGCGAGTGGCGTCTGCCGGCGCGCAGACGTCTGCCCGAGTGCTCCAGGCCCAGAATGCAACCGATGCCTCGAGACGCACCGCGCTGGTCACCGCCGCCGACCGCGTCGCCCCCGCGGTCGTCTCGATCAACGTGACGTCTCGGCAGCAGGCCGCGCCGCGCTCGCCCTGGGATTTCTTTTTCGTGCCGGAGGGGGGCCGGATGGTGCAGGGCTATGGCACCGGCTTCGTTGTCCGCTCCGGTGGAATCATCGTCACCAATCAGCATGTTGTCGCCAATGCAGAGCGAGTCGTGGTCACGTTGCCCGACGGCAATGACCTCCCCGCTACCGTGCTGGGGGAGGATCCCCTGACCGACATAGCCGTGCTCAAGGTTCAGCGGGACAACCTGCCTACTGTGACGGTCGGGAAAAGCACCGATCTGATGATCGGCGAGTGGGTTGTCGCGCTGGGTAACCCTTATGCCTACATGTTAGGCAACGCCGAGCCCACGGTGACGGTCGGGGTGGTGAGCGCGACCGGGCGGAACATCTTGCCCGGCGGTGACCAGACCGGACTCTATCTCGACATGATCCAGACCGATGCCGCCATCAACCCGGGCAACTCGGGTGGGCCGCTGACCAATGCCTTGGGCGAGGTCGTGGGTGTGAACTCCTCGATCTTCAGCAGCTCCGGCGGCTCGGTGGGTCTGGGCTTCGCCATCCCCATCGAGCGCGCCATCAGAGTCGCCGACGAAATCATCAAGAACGGCACGGTTCGGCGCGCCTGGGTCGGACTCGAGGTCGAGGGCGTCAGCGCCATGCGCGAGTGGAAGAGCCAAGGCGGCGTGGTGATCTCCAGCGTTGCGCCGGGAGGGCCTGCCGCCCGGGCAAATTTGCGGCCGGGTGATGTGCTGACCGAAGCTAACGGACGGCGCCTCCGGAACTATCTCGACTGGGAGGCAGTGAAGCTCGACCTGCACGTGGGAGACGCCGTGGAGGTGGCAGTCCGGAGCGGATCGGGATCGGTGCGCCGTCGTGTGGTAACGGGGGATCTGCCGACGGTCACGGCCGAAAAGATCACCGTGCTGCAGGACCTGCAGCTCATCAACGTGACGCCCGCGATCCAGGCAGAGCGGAACATCCGAAGCGATCAGGGAGCGCTGATCTTCCGACTCTCTCCCCAGGTCAGCCGCGCTACCGGTCTTCAGCCAGGTGACGTCATCCTGGCGGTGAATCGGACGCCGGTGCGAAACGCATCGGACGTTTCCTCACTCCTCAACGTCAGAGCCGGGCAAGTCATCCGCATTTACGTCGAGCGGGAGGGCCAGGTCACCTTTACCGATCTGGTGTTCCGGTGACCGAAGAGCGCTGGCGTTCTCCGCTGGGCTCGCGCTACGCCTCGCCTGCGATGCAAACTCTCTGGGGGGAGCCACACCGGATCGGTCTCTGGCGCCGGCTCTGGCTCGCGCTGGCCGAAACCGAGCGCGAGCTGGGCCTGGACATTTCCGATGCGGCGATCGCCCAGATGCGAACCCACCTGGACGATGCCGATCTTGGTGCCGCGGCCCGCTACGAGCGCCGCTTCCGGCACGACGTGATGGCCCATATTCACGCCTTCGGGGACCAGGCTCCGGCCGCACGTCCCTACCTGCACCTGGGCGCGACCAGCGCGTTCGTCACCGACAATGCCGATCTCATCGTCATGCGTGACGGCTTGCGTCTGCTGCTGGGCCGGCTGGTTGCTGTCCTGGCGGCGCTCGAGAAATTCGCGCTCCGCTACTCCGCCCTGCCCTGCCTGGCGTACACCCACTTTCAGCCGGCTCAGCTCACCACCGTCGGAAAGCGCAGCACGCTCTGGATGCAGGACCTCGCCATGGATGTGGAAGAGGTTTCCCATCGGATCGAGACGATGCGGTTCCGTGGCTGCAAGGGAACCACCGGTACCCAGGCTTCGTTTCTCGAGCTCTTCGGGGGCGACCACGAGAAAGTCCGCGAGCTGGATCGGCGGGTCTCCGCAAAGTTGGGATTTGGAGAGCCGTTCGCGGTGAGCGGTCAGACCTACACCCGCAAGGTTGACAGCAACGTGCTCGATGCCCTCAGCGGCATCGCGCAATCAGCAGCCAAGCTGGCCGTGGACCTCCGGCTGCTGCAGCACGAGGGCGAACTGCTCGAGCCGTTCGAGTCCGAGCAGGTTGGCTCGAGCGCCATGGCCTACAAGAGGAATCCGATGCGGGCAGAGCGCATCGGCGCGCTGGCGCGCTTCGTCATCTCACTCCAGGCTAACACCGCGCACACGGCGGCCAACCAGTGGCTGGAACGGACCCTGGACGACAGCGCCAACCGTAGACTCACTCTCCCAGAGGGGTTTCTCGCGACGGACGCGATCCTGGTCCTTGCCACCAACATCGCCGCGGGACTCGAAGTGCGCGAAGACGTCATTCGCCGACACGTACACGAGCAGATGCCGTTCATGGCCACCGAACGCTGGCTGATGCAGGGCACTGCTTCCGGCGGCGACCGTCAGTCGCTACACGAGGTGGTCCGGCGGCACAGCCTGGCCGTAGCCGAGGCGGTGAGCCGGGGCGAGCCGAACGATCTGCTCGAGCGACTCGCGTCCGACACGGCGTTCCGTGGCATTCCGGCGGAAACCCTCCGGGCTGAGCTCGATCCCGCGATTTACGTCGGGCGAGCTCCCCAGCAGGTGCGCGAATTCCTGGAGGAGTTTCTTCACCCCCTCCTCTCGCGGGCTCGCCCGCTGGCCGCCGAAGCCGAGTCGCCCGAGGTGGCGGTATGACGACGCTGGCAGAAAGCCGGCTGCCGTTACCGCTGCTTCGGCGAGGCAAGGTGCGCGAGGTGTATGAGGTCGACGCCGAGCACCTGTTGCTGGTTGCGAGTGACCGGGTGAGCGCGTTCGACGTGGTGCTGCGGGAAGCGATACCTCGGAAAGGCGCGGTGCTCACCCAGATCAGCGCATTCTGGTTCGAGCGACTGGCCGGAGTTTTCCCGTCGCACTACATCACAGCCCGCACCGAGAAGCTCCTGGAGCGGGTGCCGATGCTGGAAGGCTTTCGGGATCAGATCAGCGGGCGTGCCATGCTGGTGCGTCGGGCCGATCCGGTGCCCTTCGAATGCGTGGTGCGTGGCTATCTTTCGGGCTCAGCGTGGGGCGAATACAAATCGAAGAAAACGCTGGCAGGAGAGCCGCTGCCGCCGGGATTGCAGGAGAGCGCGCGACTGGATCCGCCGCTCTTCTCTCCGGCAACCAAGGCCGAGGCGGGACATGATATCAACGTCACCTTCGACACGATGGCGGCGAAGCTCGGGCAGCAGCTGACCAGCCGGCTCCGCGACGCGAGCTTCGCGCTGTATCAGGCGGGACGCGATCACGCGGCTCGGCGGGGCATAATCATCGCGGACACGAAATTCGAGTTCGGGTTGGATGCGAAGGGCGAGCTGCGGCTGATCGATGAGCTGCTGACACCGGACTCTTCCCGTTTCTGGCCCGCCGCACAATACGCACCAGGCGGACCCCAGGCGAGCTTCGACAAGCAGCCGCTGCGGGACTATTTGGCGTCGCTCAAGAGCCGGGGGGAGTGGAATGGTGAGGCGCCACCGCCCGCGCTGCCGGCCGAGGTCGTGAACGCCACGAGCGCGAGGTATCTCGAGGCGTATCAGCTGCTCACTGGACAGGCGTTGGACCAGAATACGTGATTCGGACGGCACCGGAAGGACGCTGGTTCATCGCAGGTTCGTGGGCGATCGCGTTGCTGATCGGGCTGGCTGCCCTCCGCTACGGCAGCGCGATCTGGTGGACGGCGTTCGTGCTCTGGTTCGCATTGTCGGTCTGGGTGGTCGCCTTTTTTCGCGATCCCGAGCGCTCCGGCCAACGGGGTGACCGCCTGATCCTCGCGCCTGCCGATGGCAAGGTCGTCAGCCTGGTCGAGGTGGATGAGCCGGCATTCTTTCATGGGCGAGCACTGCGCATTTCGATTTTCATGAACGTGTTCAACTGTCACGTGAATCGGTACCCCGCCGGAGGAACCGTCGCCTACCGGCACTACAACCCCGGCAAGTTCGGGCACGCGGCCGCGGAGAAATCCAGTCTCGATAACGAGCAGAGCTCGGTGGGACTCGACACGCCACGCGGCAAGCTCCTGATCCGCCAGATCGCAGGGCTGGTGGCCCGGCGAATCGTCACCGATCACCAGGTGGGAACCACCGTTCACCAGGGAGAGCGCATGGGAATGATTCGTTTCGGCTCGCGGGTGGATCTGTTCCTGCCGCCTGGCACCCGCGTACTGGTGAAGACGGGCGACACCACCCTGGTCGGCGTCACCGTGGTGGCCGAATGGAGCTGAGGCAGCGGCGGGAGGGTCTGCGCCGGCCGTCGATGCGTCAGGTCGTGGTCGTCATGCCGAGCGCATTCACCCTCGGCAACCTGTTCTTTGGGTTCTGGTCGATCGTGTCCGCTTTCAACGGGAATTTCAAATGGGCTGGCTGGTTCATCGTGTTCGCGGGCATCCTGGACATGCTGGACGGCCGGGTGGCGCGTCTCTCGGGAACCGGGACCCGATTCGGCGCTGAGCTGGATTCGCTGGTAGACGTGATCTCGTTCGGTGTGGCCCCGGCGCTACTGATGTATTTCCTGGACTTCTCCAATGCCGGCCGCTTCGCCTGGATCCTCTGCTACATCTATGTCGTCGCCGTAGCACTCCGCCTGGCCCGATACAACGTGCTCTCAGCTGGAAAGCCACCAACCTCGTGGTTCACCGGCATGCCGTCGCCATCCGCGGGGATGACGCTGGCGGTGTACTACCCGTTCAGCCAGACCAACTGGTACCGTGCGTCGCTGGCGTACCTGGACCTGCAGCACGAAGGGCTGGTTGTCCTGATGCTGCTGCTCGCCGTCCTGATGGTGAGCAACGTGAAGTATCCCAAGTTTCCGCCGATCGGCGTTCGAAGCCGAAAAGGGATCTTTGGACTTCTAGTTCACCTGATCATACTGATCGGCGGCTTGTTCGCGCCCGAATACTTTCTGTTTCCCTTAGGTTTGCTCTACATGGCAGTGGGACTCGTCCGAGCGACGGTTCTTGGCTTGATGGAAAGGCCGGAGCCAATCCCTATCATGAACGAACGGCTCGCGGATGCGCACGATCCCACGTTACCTCCACCGCTCTCTCATGAACGGCGTGGCCGCTGGGCCGATCGCCGACAGGAGCCGGAATAATGGCGTTTCGGGTACACGTGCGGGTGATGCCGCGGACCGGACTGCTGGACCCCCAGGGCCAGGCGGTGGAGCATGCGCTTTCTGCTCTGGGGTTCGAGGAAGCTGGCGCGGTCCGGGTGGGCCGGGCGATCGAGCTCGACGTCGACGCCGCATCCAAGGATGAGGCTGAGGCGCGGGCTCGCCAGATGTGCGATAAGCTCCTGGCCAATCCCGTGACGGAAGATTATCTGCTCGATGTGGAGGACGACTGATGCCGCCCCGGGTCGCGGTCGTGCAGTTCCCCGGCAGCAACTGTGACGTCGACACCCTTCGTGCTGCTGAAAGCGCGGGCGCCGACGCCTACTTTGTGTGGCACCGTGACACCGATCTGCGTGGAGCCGACGTCGTGATCCTGCCCGGCGGCTTCAGCTATGGCGACTATCTCCGCTCCGGAGCAATTGCGCGGTTCAGTCCCGTCATGCAGGCGGTTCAGCGACACGCGGCAGACGGCGGCCCGCTCCTCGGTATCTGCAATGGTTTCCAGATTCTCTGCGAAGCTCGCATGCTGCCGGGCGCGCTCCTTCGAAACGCCGCGCTCACATTTGTATCGAAGCCAGTGGACGTCACAGTGGAACAAATTGATACCGCCTTCACCTGCGACTACGAGGCGGGTGCCAGGCTGCGTCTGCCGGTAGCACATGGAGAAGGACGATTCGTGGCGGCGCCGGAGACGCTGCGCATGCTCGAGGCGGAGGGCCGTGTCGTCTTGCGCTACGTAGCTGCCACCGAGCGGTCTCCATTCCAACCAAACCCGAACGGGTCCACCAATCACATCGCCGGAATCTGCAATGCCGCCGGGAACATCGTGGGCATCATGCCTCACCCGGAACGGGCGGCAGATCGACTCCTGGGGATGACCGGGGGCAGTGGATTCTTCAGCTCGATTATCAGCTGTCATACCGACAGCGCGGAGGCGGAGGTGCAGGCTTCATGAAATCAGACAAGCCGAGCCGTAACGAAGACGAGTATTTCGCCCGGGAAGATGCCGATCTGCTCCGGAGGCAGCGGTCTCACGATCAAGCCGCCTCTGCAGAGGCCGAGCGCAAGAGCCACTATCTGAAGTGCCCCAAGGATGGCTACGATCTGACGACCGGAACTTACCACGGTGTCCAGATCGAGACCTGTTCCCACTGTGGCGGCATGTGGCTCGACGCCGGTGAGCTCGAGGCGGTGGCGCACGAGGACCGTCCCAGTGTCTTCACGAGAGTGCTCTCCGACGCGCTCTCGACCTTCCTTCGACGCTCGCCCCGCGCACGCGCCGGCGACAAGCCGAAACACGACCCTGGCAACCCTCTCAGTTGACGAAGCGGCCGTGACCGGCTCTACCGTGGCAGGCGCCGCGCCAGAGGCAGTAGCGCTGCCTGGCGATCGGGCCGTCACGCCGGAGCTGGTCCGGGAGCACAACCTCAATGAGCTGGAGTACGGCCGGATCTTGGAGATCCTCGGCCGCACGCCGACGTTCACGGAGCTGGGCGTCTTTTCCGCGCTCTGGTCGGAGCACTGTTCCTACAAGCACTCGAAGCCAATCCTCAAGATGTTCCCGACGGACGGACCCCAGGTCGTCCAGGGCCCCGGAGAGAACGCCGGTGTGCTCCGCCTTCCTGATGGCTGGGCTGTGGCATTCAAGATCGAATCGCACAACCATCCGTCCGCCGTCGAACCCTACCAGGGCGCGGCCACTGGAGTTGGTGGAATTTTGCGAGACGTCTTCACCATGGGTGCCCGCCCCGTCGCTCTGCTCAACAGCCTTCGCTTCGGGCCGCTGGATCAGCCGCGAAACCGCTACCTCATGGCCGGGGTGGTTCGAGGCGTGGGTGATTACGGCAACTGCGTCGGTGTTCCCACCCTCGGAGGCGAGGTGGGGTTCGCGCCCGGGTACAATGGGAATCCGCTGGTCAACGCCATGTGCGTCGGGCTGCTGCGAGAGAGCGATCTCATTCGGGCCGCGGCTCACGGCGTCGGTAATGTGCTGCTCGCCGTCGGTGCCCGCACCGGCCGCGATGGCATCCACGGCGCCAGCTTCGCTTCGGAGGAGTTGTCCGAGAAGAGCGAGGCGCGCCGGCCTCAGGTGCAGGTCGGCGATCCATTCACCGAAAAGCTCCTGCTGGAGGCGAGCCTCGAGCTGATCACTTCCGGGCTGATCGTGGCCATTCAGGACATGGGAGCAGCCGGACTCACCAGCTCATCGGCGGAGATGGCAGCCCGCGGAGGCGTCGGGGTGGAGATCGACACCGGCCTCGTCCCCACCCGGGAAGAGGGGATGACGCCGTACGAGATCCTTCTCTCCGAATCGCAGGAGCGCATGCTGGTAGTGGCCGAGCCGGCGCAGCTCCCCGCGGTGCAAGCGGTGTGCGCTCGCTGGGAGCTCAGCGCTACTCCGATCGGCCATGTCACCGATGATGGCATCTTTCGAGTTCGCCACCATGGACAGACGGTGGTCGCCATTCCGGGCCAACGGCTCATTGACGACTGTCCCATCTACCACCCCAGGGCGGAGGAGAGTGAGGAGGCCCGCGCCCGCCGCGCGTCTCACGAGCCGGGTGACCCGGTGGTCGATCCCGAAGCTGCGCTCGAGTGGTTGCTGGATCAGCCAGGCATTTCCAGCAAGCGGTGGGTCTACGAGCAGTACGACTCTACGGTCCAGGCATCCACCGTCCTGCCTCCAGGCGCGGACGCCGGTGTCATTCGGGTTCCCGGCACCGCTTTCGGTGTTGCCATGACAGTCGACTGTAACTCCCGGCTGGTTGCGATCGACCCCTATGAGGGTGGCAAAGCGGCTGTGGCGGAAGCAGCCCGGAACCTGGCTTGCACCGGCGCCAAGCCACTCGGAATCACCGACTGCCTCAACTTCGGCAATCCGGAAAAGCCCGAGGTGTTCTACCAGTTCCGTGAGGCCTGCCGGGGGATCTCAGACGCGTGTCGCGCCTTCGGAACTCCCGTGACGGGCGGGAACGTGTCCTTCTACAATGAGAGTCCCACCGGCGCCATCGACCCCACTCCCACTGTCGGTATGGTTGGCCTGCTTCAGCGAGCGGAGGACCGAGTCGGTAGTTACTTCGACTCACCCCGCGACGAGGTCTTTCTGCTGGGCGAGACCAGCGGCATTCTGGGTGGTTCGGCCTACTGGGCGGAGGTCTGCGACTTCGTCGGCGGCGACATACCGGCGGTTGACCTCGACACCGAAGCCAGGCTACAAAGACTCCTGGTTGCGGCGGCCGACCAGCGCCTGCTGCGCTCGGCGCACGATTGTTCCGAGGGGGGCCTTGCTGTCGCGCTGGCCGAGGCAGCCATGGGAGGACCCTATGTGCCAGGGAGCCTGGGGGCCAGCCTCGACCTGACCGGCTACGCACCCGATCTGCCCATTGAAGGGCTGCTCTACGGGGAGGACGGTGCCCGTGCAGTGGTGTCCTGTGCCCCGGGTTCGGCGCGCGCCCTGATCAGCCTGGCCAACGAGCATGGAGTGCCTGTCTTCCATGCCGGCAAGGTCGACAGCAGCGGCTCGCTGGAACTCCGGATAGGGTCTGAACTGTTCTCCTGGAGCACTGAAGCACTCCGAAGGATCTACTTCGAGGCGATTCCCCGTCGGATGCAGCACCCCGACGTCGATCGCTCAGCGGGAGAGTAAGCATGTGTGGGATCATTGGCGTTTCCGGTCTGCCCGACGCATCCCGTTTGGCGTACCTCGGTTTGTATGCGCTACAGCACCGCGGGCAGGAAAGCGCCGGCATCGTCGCGATCGATCGTGACGGGATGGCCCGGTCGCATCGCGGCATGGGGCTCGTCTCGGAAAACTTCGATGATCAGATTCTGTCCGGCCTTCCTGGCGACGTGGCCGTGGGTCACACCCGCTACTCCACTACCGGCAGTACCGTCCTGGCCAACGCCCAGCCCTGCAACGCCAATACCCGGTGCGGTCCGCTCGCGATCGCCCACAACGGCAACCTCATCAACGCGGATGCAATCAAGCGCCGGTTGGTCGAGCGCGGCGCCATCTTCACCACTTCGAGTGATACCGAGGTGCTGGTCCATCTCATCGCACGCTCCGAGGCGGATACGGTCGAGGCTCAGATCCGGGAGGCACTCGAGCAGGTGGACGGGGCCTACAGTCTGGTGATCACCGTCGGACGGGTCATGTATGCGGTGGTCGACAGCCGCGGGTTCCGCCCGCTGGTGATTGGCCGCCTCGGGAACGGTATCGTGGTCGCCTCCGAGACATGCGCGCTCGACCTGATCGGCGCGTCGATCAACTGCGAGCTCCGTCCGGGTGACTTCGTCCGCATCGACAACGGCCAGGTCACTCACCTGCCGCGCCTCGCTCCGCGACCGGTCAGCCGGTGCGTGTTCGAGCTGGTGTATTTCGCGCGGCCGGATAGCCAGGTGTTCGGTGAGTCGGTGGATCGGGTTCGCCGTGAGCTCGGCCGGCAGTTGGCTCGAGAACAGCCCGCGAGCAAGGGAGAGGTGGTGTTCAGCGTCCCTGACAGCTCCAACGCGATGGCACTCGGTTTTTCCGAGGTCTCCGGCATCAAACTGGAGCACGGCCTGATCCGCAATCACTACGTCGGAAGAACCTTCATCAACCCGACCCAGGCGCTTCGGGTGGCCAAGGTGCGCATCAAGTTCAACCCGGTGCGAGAGGTCATCCACGGCAAGTCGGTCGTCGTCGTCGATGACAGCCTAGTCCGGGGTAACACCAGCAAGGGACTGGTGCAGATGATCCGCGCCGCGGGCGCTCGCGAGGTGCATTTCCGGCTGGGTTCGCCGCCGATCACCGGTCCTTGCCACTACGGAATCGACACGCCCACCCGGGAAGAGTTGATCGGCGCGACCCATTCCACCGAGGAGATTCGCCAGTTCCTTGGGGTGGACTCTCTGGGCTATCTGTCGCTCGATGGCATGCTGCAGGCCGCCGGAGGGGGCACCGGGTTCTGTCACGCCTGCTTCTCCGGTAAGTATCCAACCCCGACGCCGGATGAGCCCGTCCGGCTGCGGCACGCAACTCCGCTCATCGCCACTCCCGCATGAGCGGGCCGTACACCCAGCCGCTGGTGTATTTCTTCGGCCAGGGCCGGGCCGATGGCACTGCGGCCATGAAGGATGTCCTCGGCGGCAAGGGAGCCGGTCTCGCCGAGATGACGACCATCGGTATCCCCGTCCCTCCCGGTTTCACCATCGCCAGTAGCATCTGCGTCCACTACCTCGAAAGTCAGCAATTCCCCAAGCGCCTGCAGGCCCAGGTCGAGAATGCCTTGCAGCGGCTGGAGACGTCCACCGATAAGCATCTGGGAGACGGAGAGAATCCGCTGCTGGTGTCGGTCCGGTCCGGGGCCGCGGTTTCGATGCCTGGGATGATGGAAACGATTCTCAACCTCGGTCTCAACGACGTGACGGTGGAGGGGCTGACGTCACAGAGCGGCAACCCTCGCTTTGCCTGGGATTCCTACCGGCGCTTCGTGCAGATGTATGGCAGCGTCGTGTTCGACCTGTCCAAGAAGCCTTTCGAGCACATTCTGGACGAGCACAAACAACGCTGCCGGATCGAGCGGGATATCGACCTGCCGGTGGAGGAGATGCAGGCGATCGTCCGACGGTTCAAGGAGCACGTCCGGAAAGAGACGGGACGTGAATTCCCGACCGAACCGCTCGATCAGCTGTGGGGAGCCATTGCCGCGGTCTTCGAAAGCTGGAATACCCGGCGCGCAATCGACTATCGGAAGCTGCACGACATCCCGGATTCCATGGGAACCGCGGTCAACATCGTCGCCATGGTGTTCGGCAATTTGGGCGAGGACTCGGGGACCGGAGTCACTTTCAGCCGAGATCCTTCGACTGGTGACCAGCGGCTGTACGGTGAGTACCTCCTCAACGCCCAGGGCGAGGACGTAGTGTCAGGCAGCCGGACCCCGCTGCCGATCGGCACGCTCAAGGAACAGCTGCCACACGCATATCAGGAGCTCGAGCGGGTGGCGCGGACCCTCGAGCGTCACTTCCGCGATGTGCAGGACATGGAGTTCACCATCGAGCGCGGCAACCTGTACATGCTGCAGACCCGACGGGCGCAACGGTCGGGACACGCGGCAGTACGGATCGTTTGCGATATGGTGGACGAGGGCTTGATCACCGAGCAGGAAGCCGTCGCCCGAATTCCCCCCAACGATCTCAATCAGCTGCTTCACCCCACCATCGATCCTCACAGCCGACTCGATCTGCTGACCACCGGCTTGCCGGCGTCGCCCGGCGCAGCATGCGGGACCGTGGTTTTCGAGGCGGATGACGCCGAGCGGCTCGGGCGGGCCGGCCAGTCGGTCATCCTGGTTCGGCGGGAGACCTCACCCGAGGACTTCCATGGGATGGTCACCGCCAAAGCGATACTCACCGCTCGCGGCGGCATGACCTCCCACGCGGCGGTGGTAGCACGCGGCATGGGGAAGCCCTGTGTGGCCGGAGCCCAGCAGCTCACGGTGAACGAAAAAGAGCGGCGGCTCTCGGTCGACGGACGTACCGTGAGCGAGGGCGAGTGGATTACGGTGGATGGGAGCACCGGAAAGGTGTTCGCTGGACAGGCGGCCCTGATCGCGCCCGAGCTGAGCGAAAACTTCAGCCGAGTGATGAAGTGGGCCGATCGCATCATGCAGCTTCGGGTCCGGGTAAACGCAGATACACCCGCGGACGCCCACCGGGGCCGTGACTTCGGCGCCGAAGGGATTGGGCTCTGCCGCACCGAGCACATGTTCTTTACTGGTGACCGATTGCTCGTGATGCGGCAGATGATCGTGGCCCAGGACACCGCCGGCCGAGAGCGGGCACTGGCAAAGCTTCTACCGATGCAGCGGGGCGACTTCGAAGCGATCTTCCGCGCCATGGAAGGCTATCCTGTCACGATACGCCTGCTGGATCCTCCGCTGCACGAATTCCTCCCGCGGGAGGCATCGGAGGTGGAGGCCCTGGCAAAGGAGCTGAAGCTCGAGACAGCGGTCTTGCAGGGGATCATCGACCGGCTCCACGAAGTGAACCCGATGCTGGGCCTCCGGGGTTGCCGGCTGGGGATCATCTATCCCGAGATCACGGCAATGCAGGTCCGAGCCATCTTCGAGGCTGCCTGCACCGTAGCTGCCCGGAAGGGACGGGTCATGCCGGAAGTCATGATCCCACTCACGGCCAGTGTGGTTGAGTTTCGAAAGCAGGCGCTCATCGTCCGGCAGGTAGCAGAGGAGGTCTTCCAGGATCGGCAGATCACCGTACCCTATCTTCTCGGGACAATGATCGAACTGCCGAGAGCGGCCCTCACTGCCGACGAGATTGCCCGTGAGGCGCAGTTCTTTTCTTTCGGCACCAACGATCTCACGCAGACTACATGGGGTCTCTCCCGCGACGACGCGGCGCGGTTTCTTCCGTACTATCTCGAGCACGGCGTCATCGAAGACGATCCGTTCCAGGTGCTCGATCAAGCCGGCGTGGGGAAGCTCATCTCCATGGCATGCGACCTCGGCCGGCGCACCCGTCCCGATCTCAAGCTTGGCATCTGTGGCGAGCATGGCGGCGAGCCCAGCGCGGTGGCCTTCTGCGATCGGCTCGGCATGAACTACGTGTCCTGCTCGCCCTTCCGGGTACCGATCGCGCGGCTGGCGGCAGCCCAGGCAGCCCTGGCAACGCGCGGCACCATGGACCGCACCCGGGCAACAGTCTGAGATGACACAACCGCTGGTCGGTCTCGTGATGGGTAGCGACTCCGACTGGGACGTGATGCAGCATGCAGCCCGGCGGCTGACAGAGTTCGGTGTAGAGCACGAGGCCCGGGTCGTGTCGGCCCATCGCACGCCGGACCTGCTCTTTCGCTATGCCGAGGATGCGGCCGGCGCGAGGGCTTCGCTGCATCATCGCGGGCGCCGGCGGGGCGGCACACCTGCCCGGCATGCTTGCCGCCAAGACCACCCTCCCGGTCCTGGGCGTGCCGGTTCCGACTCGGCACCTTCAGGGTCTCGATTCGCTCCTCTCCATCGTCCAGATGCCCGCGGGTATTCCAGTCGCTACGTTCGCGATAGGCAACGCCGGAGCCGGCAACGCCGGGCTCTATGCGGTTGCAATCCTGGCGCTCACCGATCCGGAATTGGCAGAACGACTGGACCAGTTCCGCCAAACCCAGCAACAACGCGCCCTCGGCTTGCGACTACCGGAGCTCTCGTGATCCTGCCCGGCGCCACAGTCGGGGTCGTTGGAGGTGGTCAGCTCGGAAGGATGTTCGCACTTCAGGCCCGCACCATGGGCTACCACGTTGTCGTCCTCGATCCCGATATCCAAAGCCCTGCAGGTGCGGTGGCCGACCGGCAGCTTCGCGCTGCCTACGATGATGCTGGTGCCTTGGCCGAGCTCGCCAGGAGTTGTGCGGCGATCACCACCGAGTTCGAGAATGTTCCTGCCAAGACCCTGGAAACTTTGTCGCAGTCATCCTTGGTTCGTCCTCCAGTGCAGGCAGTCGCAATTGCCCAGGACCGCATCTCAGAGAAGAGCTTTTTGCGGAGCCATGGATTTGCCACTGCCGGGTTTGAGCCTGTCCGTCAGCGTCCGGAGCTGAAGCAGGCCTTGGCTCGAGTGCGGCTCCCCGCCCTCCTCAAGATCAGTCGCCTGGGATATGACGGAAAAGGACAGGCTCTCATCAAGACCGAGTCTGACGCGATTCAGGCCTTCGAGCGTTTCGGCAATGTGGCCTGCGTGCTCGAGGAACGGCTCGATCTCGACTGCGAGCTTTCGGTGATCGTAGCTCGCGGCGCCGATGGCGAGATGGCCACCTTTCCGGCCGCGGAAAACCGTCACCGGGACGGCATCCTGGAAACCTCCGTGGTGCCGGCCCGTATTTCCGACAAGCTTGCGACTGAAGCCCGCGAGTTGGCGATGTCGCTGGCCGAGGCGATGCGGTACGTCGGCGTGCTAGGTGTCGAGTTGTTTGTGGTGGGAGGCCGGCTGCTGGTGAATGAGATGGCGCCCCGGCCACACAACAGTGGGCATTACACGGTGGACGCCTGCTCCGCCAATCAGTTCGAGCAGCAGCTCCGCGCCTTGTGTGGACTGCCGCTGGCCCGGCCGTGGCTGCTCTCGCCCGTGGCCATGATCAACCTGCTGGGTGATCTCTGGAGCGAAGGAGAGCCACGCTGGGATGAGGCACTCAAGCGCCCCGGAGTCCGTTTGCACCTCTACGGCAAGGCAGAGGCCCGGCCCGGCAGGAAGATGGGACATCTCAACTGCCTCGCACCCGATGCCGATCGCGCTCTCGCGATTGCGCTCGAAACCAGGGATGCGCTGCGCGCGCGTCCTGCATGACTTCCATGAGGAGATATCGCATGCATATCGCACCTAGCGTCATCCTGATCGGCGCACTGGGAGGCGCCGGTTTGGTGAGTGGTTCCCCGACCCATCCCGACACCGCCTGTCCGTCTAGAAATGTTCCGGTACCAGGACGGAAGAGCCCACTCGATTCACTCACGTTCAAGGTGAAAGATCAGCCGATCAAGGTGTGCTACGGGCGGCCATCGTCCAAAGGGCGAACCATGATTGGCGGGGCCAACGTCCCATATGGCAAGATCTGGCGTACCGGAGCCAACGAGCCGACGGTGTTCTTCGCGTCCGTGCCGGTCACGGTGGCAGGAATCAAGGTTGCACCCGGAGTGTATTCGCTCTACACGGTGCCAGGGCCAAAGGAGTGGGAGATCATCGTGAATCGCTCGATCTCACAATGGGGCAAAGAGGATCAGTATACCGACGAGATCAAAGCGCAGGAGCTGGGACGCGCCAAGGTGAAAAGCTGAATCGACCAAAGCGCCGGTCGAAACCTTTACCATCCGGGCCGAGCCGTCGGGCAAGGATGCCGAATCTGGTGCTGGAGTGGGAGAAGACCCGGGTCAGCATTCCCTTCAAGTCAGCCACGTAGTCATCGCCGTCCCGGCGTAGCGAGGATTACTTCCGAGAGTAACTTCGCTATGCCTGGGACAGCCGGCGAACCCCGTCGACCAACCGACTGACCTCATCCTCCGTCGTGTAGCAGGCGCATCCCGCTCGAACCAGCCCATCTCGTACACCAAGTCGCTCCACAACGGTCGTAGCGTAGAAGTCGCCGCTGGAGACGAAGACGCCCAGCTTGGCCAGCTCTTGCGCCACGTTATCGGCCGGCCGATCAGCTAGCGTGAACGCGACGGTCGGGGTCCGGGGCAGCGAAGGCGACGGACCATACAGCCTCACACCGTCGATCGCCTCGAGGCCGCTCCACAGCTGCTGGACCAGGCTCCCTCCACGTCGCCGCAGCTCGGCGTAGGTGCGTGAGAGGCGGGCTCGGCGGTTCTCGCCGCTTCCCATCGAAGCAAAGAACTCGACGGCCGCAGCAGCACCAACGATTCCCTCGTGATTCAGGGTACCGGTTTCGAGCCGCTCGGGTACCGTGTCTGGTGCCGGCGCGAGCTTGGGCACGTCGAGCGTCTGAAGCACCTGCTCTCGGCCGTACAGAACGCCGATGTGGGGCCCGCAGAACTTGTAGGCCGAACAAGCGAGGAAGTCGCAGCCGATCTGACGCACGTCCACCAGCTCGTGCGGCGCGAAATGCACCGCGTCGACGAAGGTGAGCGCTCCGACTGAGCGGGCAACGGCGGCAGCGCGCCGGACGTCGGTCACAGTTCCGAGCGCGTTGGAGGCAGCCCCGATCGCGAGCAGCGCAGGCTTGGTGGAGAGCAGCTCCTCCAGCTTGACCCAGTCCAACTGCCCGGTGTCGGGTATGAGGGGAACGGTGGAAATCCGAATGCCCCGCTCACGCTCGAGGGCACGCCAGGGTGCGACGTTGGCCTGATGGTCGAGCTCGGTGATGACGACGTGATCCCGGGGACCCCAGCCTCTCCCGAGAGCCCGGGCAAGATGAAAGCTCAACGTCGTCATGTTCGCACCGAACGCGATCTCGCTCGACGACGCGCCGAGGAAATCGGCTAGGGCGGAGCGGGCGGAGGCGATCAGCTCGTCGGTTTCTTCGCTGGTGGGGTAGGCCCAGTGGGTGTTCGCGTTGTGATGGTAGAGATACTCCACCATCGCCTCGACGACCGGTCGCGGAACCTGAGTACCTCCGGGGCCGTCGAAGTAGGCGACAGGATAACCGCCATGCTGGCGCAGGAGAGCAGGAAACAAGGATCTGATCTGCTCGACCGATGCCACGGGAGTGAGTGGGGGCTGGGTGGGCGCCGACGCCGTCATGAGCGGCTCCGCGAGTGGGAAAACAAACGGGACACTCCGGCCGGAGTGTCCCGTTGATGGAGGCGCAGGGAATCGAACCCTGGTCCGAGTGAGCGTCCAGAACCGCGTCTACGTGCGTAGGCTCGATTTCTTGCCGTCACTTCAGAGTGGTAACGAGCCGACCTCTCCAAAGCCTATCTCCTGAAGATCTCGCCGGTCACGTCGGAGCGACGCAGCCAGCCAGCCCAGATTTGCGATTCGGCACGCGGCGCCCCAGGCAGGCTCCACGAGTCGAAGGAGCATAAGCGAGCGTTAGCTCAGCTTACGCAGCCATTGCCAGTTCAGAGTTGGCAGTTAGAACATTCCAGACGGTTTAACCAGGAACCTGGACCTGGGCACGCTGCAATTCCTTCTACAAACCCGTCGAAGCCAGTCGCCCCCGGGTGAAGGAATTATAGCGGATTAGACCTCGTGCGGAAAGGGCGGAAGGAGCGGAACCGGCGGAATAATGCCCTTGACCTATCACCAGGATCTTACATCAAACCATAGACTTACAAGATCTACCGAAACTAAAGTCTCACCCCGGGATTGACCGTTCTTGTCCGCCTCTGGTTCTTCCGCCTCTCTACTTTCCGCCGCTTCAGCCAGCCCTACCGTCCCGCCTTCTCCACCCGGTTTCTCCCACTCCGCTTTGCCACATACAAGGCCGCGTCAGCCTGGGCCGGCAGGTTGTCGAGGCTCCGGCTGGTCTCGGGGCATGCAGCGACGCCGAACGATGCGCTCAGCGGCCATTGCCTGCCGCGCCAGTCCCACGCCGTGGTACCCAGCTTGATCCTGATCCGCTCGGCGATCCGGCCACCCAGATCGAGGCTCGTCTCCGGTAACCACACAGCGAACTCCTCCCCACCGATCCTCCCCGGTACGTCTCCTGACCTGATCTGCTCCCGAATGATCCTGCCAAAGTGGACCAGCGCAGCGTCACCTGCGGGATGACCCAACGTGTCGTTGAGGCTCTTGAAGCGGTCGAAGTCGGCATACACCAGCGCGCCTTCCTTGGCCGTGATGAGGTTGAACGCCTCGTCGAAGCCGCGGCGGTTGTGAAGACCGGTGAGCGGGTCGATGGTGGCCGCACGCTTGTGTTGATCGGCCTCCAGGGCCCGTGCGACTCGGGGAGCGGCGTTGTCCAGTGCTTCCATCAGCTCCACTCTCGCCGCACCGACCGGCTCGCGGCCCGCGGTCAGCCAGATCGCGACCGCCCCCACCGTTTGCTGGTCTCGCTTCATCGGAAGCAACAGCACCGAGCCCGGGC
Organism: uncultured Gemmatimonadales bacterium; assembly: GCA_963751925.1. Lineage (GTDB taxonomy): Bacteria > Gemmatimonadota > Gemmatimonadetes > Gemmatimonadales > GWC2-71-9 > CAVVWJ01. The sequence continues at coordinate 942,803 of CAVVWJ010000002.1, forward strand.
GGGTGCGCCGGTCCGCTACCACTCCGCCGAGAGGGTCGCCGCTCGCTACGTTGGCCTCGAGCCGGCCCTGTGCCACCTGGGACAGCTCGCTTTCGGGCGGAAGGAACGAGTCCAACAGGCGGCGGTCTCCCCTGCCCGACACTCCAATCACCCGCACCCCGCTGGTATCCATAGCCGCGACGACGACCTGTGCGTCGAGGGCGCGCTCCAGCTGATAAGCCAGACGAAGCCCCACGCTCCCCACCGACTCGAGGCTGGCCTCCTGGGCCTGCGCTTGCGTCAGCGCAACGATATGCGGCCGGCGACGCACGCCCTCGAGCAGACGCCGCAAGTCGTCCTCAACTCCGGCGAGCCTGCCAGCGTCGAAGCTCTCAGGGAGCAGCAGTCCGGCTCCGGCGCCACCCTGGGCATGAAACACCAGCATGCCGCCTTCCAGTCGTTCCACTCCGCTCTGCTCCTGATCACGTGCGCGCTCGAGCCGCCGATCGACCGCCACGATCTGAGCGACCGATAGGCGCTCGGGTTCCAGAATCCTCTCCGCCTTGGGGCCTTCCTCGGCGGGGTCCAGCTCAGTAATCCATACTCCGGTCGCACCGTGGGCCCGTCGGAGCCACTCCAGCGCAGGGTCCGGCAGCAGGTGAGGTGCGACGCCGGATCGCACACCGGTGGTGTTTTGTTTCCTTCCAACCACCCAGCCCACACCTCCGGCCAGGAGAGCAACCAGCACCAGCCCGAGGGACTCCATCATCCCCGAAGCCACCCCCTCCGTCTGAACCAGAGATAGATCACCAGCGTCACCACGGCCATCAGGCCCATCACCGCGGGATAGCCCCAGCGTTGGCGGAGCTCGGGCATGTACGAAAAGTTCATCCCGTAGATGCCGACGATGAACGTGAGCGGCAGAAAGAAAACCGAGAAGACGGTGAGCACTCGCACGACCTCATTGGTGCGGTGGGATGCCGCCGCGAGCTGGATGCTCATCAGGTTGTTGACGTCCTCCAGGAGCTCGTCCGCATACGCATGCACACTCTGCGCGTTCTCTCTCAAATCCTGATACAATGGCGCAGTCGGTTCTGACGCGGGAACCAGTTTCTGCACCGCGTCTCGCGTGTGGGAAAGCATCCGCCGGATCTGGGTTACTCTACGCTTCTCCAGATAGATCCGGCGCAGCAACCCGGTAACCTCCTGGTCCCCAAAGACTGTTGCCTCGAACGAATCCACCGCGATTTCCGCTTCGGCCAGCGGCTTCTCGTACGTGGTGATGGCCCCGTTGATCAGCTCGATCAGGAGGCGAGGCATCAGGCTCTTCCGCCGTTCGTCTCCCCTTCGTTGCCGAGCTGCGTAGGTCTCCTGCAAAACCGTCAGAAACTCCTGCTCGGAGCGGTGGATCGTGATCAGGAAGTCGGCGCCATAGAAGATGGCGACCTTACGAGTCATGTCCTGCACCGTCGAGCAGTCGCGCGGAGACGCCGCATCCATCGCCCGGACGATGATGAAGGTGGTTTCACCGATCCGCTCGTACTTGGGCAGGTGCTCCGGCTCAAGCGAGTCTTCTACCGACATGGGATGGAGATGGTAGCGCCTGGCGACGTCGGCCAGCTCTTCCGGTGTGGGCAGCACCACGTCGATCCAGGTGAACCCCGGCTCGGTCGAGGTGAGGACGGTACGAACCGTCATGCGCGACAGATCCGGCTGGCAGCCGCGGCCGCGCCGAAGCCGTTATCGATATTGACCACCGTCACCCCCGCCGCACAGGAGTTCAACATGCCGAGCAGCGCGGCCAGGCCGCCAAAGGAGGCGCCATAGCCGATGCTGGTGGGAACTGCGATCACCGGGACGCTCACCAGCCCGCCTACGACACTGGGCAGCGCTCCCTCCATGCCGGCAACCACGATGACGACCCGGGCGCGCTCGAGCTGATTGCTGGCGCTCAGGATTCGATGAAGACCGGCCACCCCCACATCCACCAGACGCTCCACCTCATGACCGAAAACCTCGGCCACCACCGCCGCTTCTTCGGCCACCGGAAGATCGCTGGTTCCTGCTGAGACGACGAGGATAATACCAGTGCCGCTTGCGAGAACTCTTGGAGCCGGGGAGATGAACCGTCCGCGCGAGTGGGTTCCAGACCAGCTTGGGGAAGCGCTCCTTCAGGCGAATGGCTACCGCCTCGTCTGCCCGAGTTCCCAGGAACGAGCCGTTCGCCTCCGCCAGTCGTTCGCAGATAGCGACAATCTGGTCCGAGGTCTTCCCCTCGCAGAAGACAACCTCGGGCTGACCTTGCCGGAGAGCGCGGTGATGATCGATTCGTGCGAACGGAAGGTCTTCGAAGGGGAGGTGCCGCAATCGTTCGAGCGCCGCGCCAGGGGCAATGCGGCCGGCCGCAACGTCGGCGAGCAGGTTTTCGAGCTGCTCGGCTGTCACGCCACCTGGGCGACAGGTTCGAGATATTCGAGAAAGATCTCCTCGGCTTCCGCGATGGACTCGATCTGGAAGAGCCGCTGACGGAGCGCACTGGACCCGTGCAGCCCTCTGGTGTACCAGCCGAGATGCTTTCGGAACTCGAGCACGGTGCGGCGGGTATCGCCCTGAAGCCGGATCGCGAGTCGTGCATGCTCCAACGCCACGGTGAACCGCTCGGCGGCGTCGGGTGCCGGCTCCGCGTCCTCACCGGCCAGGAGGGCCTGCGCCGCCCGGAACAGCCAGGGATTGCCGAAGGCGCCCCGACCGATCATGGCTCCCGCGCAACCAGTGTGTTCCCGCATGCGGACGACGTCCTCGGCGGTCTCGAGGTCACCATTCCCGATCACTGGTATGTCGAGCGCTTCAACCACGCTGGCGATCTCGTCCCAGTTCGCCTTCCCTGAAAACATCTGGGTTCGGGTGCGGGCGTGCAGCGTGAATGCCCTGGCGCCGGCGTCCTGCATCCGTAGCGCGATGGTCACCGGATCGCGGGCCTCGTCACTCCAGCCGCTTCGGGTCTTCACTGTGACCGGGAGGTGCGTCGCTCCGATGACAGCCCGGATAATCCGCTCTACCAGATCCATGTCTCTGAGACAGCCTGAGCCGCCGTTCCGCTGAACCACTTTCTTGACGGGACAGCCGAAGTTGATGTCGATGAATTCGGGCTGATAGTGCTCGGTAATCAGTGCCGCCGCCTCCGCCATGGCGTTGGCATCCGCGCCGTAAATCTGAATCCCGATCGGACGCTCGACCGGCTCGAATTCGGCTCCCTCGAGGGTGCTCCGGATTCGCCGGCGGATCGCCTCGGAGGACAGAAACTCGGACAGCACGAGGTCGGCCCCCATGCGCCGGCAGATTTGGCGAAAGGGGGCTTCCGAGACTCCCGCCATCGGCGCAAGGATGAGCGGGAATGGATGGGCGGAGGGATACGGCAACTGCATGGCGATAAAATACTTGGCCGCAGAACCGGTGGCAATGCGCGAGGTCCTCGACCGCTTTGACAGTGGTTCTGGCCGGGGTTACGTTGCCGCACGAACACTCCGGTTTTCTCCTGGCCCGGGGACTGAACCCATGCAGCTCAAGGATTTTTTCAGCCCTGAGGCGGTGACGCTTGGCCTTCGCAGCGGAGCCAAGGACGAGATCCTGGCCGAGCTCGTGGGTCTGCTCCAGATCGATGACCGGTCTGCCGGCACCCTGCTTCGAATTCTCCAGCGGCGGGAAAATCTCGGGTCGACTGGGGTAGGGCGCGGCATCGCCATACCGCACTGCCGGTCGTTGGTGGTAAGCCGGCTCCGGCTCGCATTCGGACGGAAGCCCGGGGGGATCGAGTACCAGGCCATCGATAGCAAACCGGTCTTCAACTTCTTCCTCATCGTAGCACCGCCACTCGAGATCTCGAATCAGTACCTGCCGGTACTCGGGAAGATCGCCCAATTCGCCAAGGAGCCCGACGTCCCCGACCGTTTGGCGGCTCTCAAGTCCCCCGAAGAGTTCTTCAAGCTGTTGGGAGAGAAGGGCGTGTAGGAAGAAGACGATGAGACGTCAGAAGTGAGAAGTGAGGTAAGACGTGACATCTGAGAGCGGGCGGGTCCGGGTCTATTCCTCTCTGCCGCGAGTCCCACTCGAGGTCATTGTCCTTCTCACCAGCTATCTCTCTCCCCTTCCCGGTCAGACAGCCGTTACATCTCAGACGTCGTTCGAGCGCCTGCATGACTCCCTGTCTGAGGTGACGGACGTCGCAACGCTCGCTGATGCGGAGCAACGGAGCCGCCGAACCGATGTACTGACTGCCGGCCTGATGTCGCTCCGGCTGGGGCAGCTGCGGGGTGCTGCCGACCTGGATCGAGCGCTCGCCCGATTTCGTCAGGCGTCTCGGCTCACCCCCGGTCGAGCTGAGGTCTGGTATGGGCTGGGCCTGACCGAGTCCGAGCGCTCACAGGCGGAGATGCGGGACCGGCTGAGACTGGGGAGCCGGGTTGGCATGCGCGCGCTCGAGCGAGCGGCCGCCGACTATGCCAAGGCACTCGAGGTAGACCCCCATTTCATTCCGCCCGCGCTAGCCATGGCCGAGATCGAGCTGGGCCTGATGGACACAACCCGGCTTCGCTCGGCCCGAGACAGACTCCGCCGGGTGGGCCAAGCCGCCGTGCCCAATCCGCCTGAGCTGACCTTGGCTTTGGGTCGTCTCGAAAGAGCTTCTGGCGACCTGGCCGCCGCTGCGGCGACCTTCGAGCGCTATCTCCTCACCGGTGGAAACCGTGCGCTCGGACTTCTGGAGCTGGCACGCGCCCGCCTTGCGCTCGGTCGCGCCGACGGTGAGGCACCATACTACGAGGGAGCTTCGCTCGACGACGGCGTGGCGATGGCCGAGTACCGGGCTGATCTGGCGTTCATCGCAACCAGCACGGATCTGGACGAGTTCGATTGGCTCAAGGGCACTGCCCGGTCCGCCTTCCTACACCGGTTCTGGACCGATCGCGACCATGTAGAGCTTCGAGGCGACGGTGAGCGGCTCCGCGAGCACTACCGCCGACTCCTGTTCGCACGGACCAACTTCCCCCTGACGATCAGCCGCCGCTTTTACGGCCGAGTCGACGCCTACCGTTCGGACAACATCGAAGTCGATGATCGGGGCGTGATCTATATCCGCCATGGACAACCGACACAGCGGCTGAGACCGTTCGTGTTCGGGACCATGCCGAACGAGTCCTGGCGCTATGCGCATGCCGAAGGCGATCTGGTATTTCATTTCAGCGCCGGATATGACAGCCGTGGCGGCGGCGATCTGTACGACTACCGCCTGGTGCAAAGCGTGCTCGATCTGCGAGGGGCTTCGGAGGCCCCGCCAGATCAGCTGATCCTTTCCCGCCAGTCACTCTCGCCGCTCTACAACCGCATGCTCAACTGGGGCAACTTCGGTGCAGCTGCAGCACGAGTACAGGAGAGGAACCTGGGTGCCGCGAGTATCGCAGAGGGCACCACAACCGATACCTACGAGCTTCGGTTCAATCGAACGTTGCGGGCGGTGGGAGATCTGGTTGCGGTGGGACGGAGCGCGGATGGCAGCCTGGGGCATTTTGTCTTCGGGATTGCGGAGCCGGGAACATCGGGGCGCTCAGTTGCCAATGGCTTCGAATACTCTGTCAGAGTGCGGCTGGCGGCGCTGGACGACCGCAACCGGGCGGTGGGCCGGCTCGACACGGTCATCACGATCGTCCGAGCAGAGCCGCTCAAGGCCAAGGAGTATCTGATCGGGCGGGCAGCGATCAGTTTGCCGGCTGGGCGCTGGAGTTATCGCGCGGTTCTGCAGCAGGGCGACAGCGCGGGCGTGGTGCTGCCACGGGACTCGGTGCGTGTGTCCGCCACCGACGGAACTTCGCTGGGATTGAGCGACATCGCTCTCGGGACACCAGGCCAGGCGGTCCCCTGGATCACGGAGGCCAGGACCACGGTGCTGCTCGCACCCACTGCGCTGTTCCGGAAGGGTGATGAAATCGAGATCTACTATGAGGCGAGCGGAGCCAGAACGGGCCAGCCGTATCGGCACGAGATCACTGTTCTCAAGCGCAAGAAACGTGAGAGCGGTACCGAAGGAAAGCCTCTGGTGTCCCTGGCGTTCGACGAGGAAGCTCCGGGCGATGTCATACGGTCTTCCCGGGTGGTGCGGCTCGACCGGCTCAAGCCGGGAGACTATATGGTGGAGGTAAAGATCATCGGCGCCGACGGCGACACGCGCGTGCGTCGCCGGGCGATACGGCTCACCAAAGCCGATTGAGCGGAGATTCTACTCCCACTCGATCGTGGCTGGTGGTTTCGAGCTCACGTCATACACCACCCGGTTCACCCCATCGACTTCGTTGGCGATCCGGTTCGAGATCTGCCCCAACACCTCCGGCGGAAACGGAAACCAGTCCGCGGTCATGCCGTCTCGGCTGGTGACCGCCCGGAGCGCGATCACCTGATCGTAGGTGCGGTCGTCTCCCTGCACACCGACCGAGCGGATCGGAAGCAAGACGGCGAACGCCTGCCAGATCTCATCGTACAAGCCGGCAGCCCGAATCTCCTCGATGTAGATGTGATCTGCCCGGCGAAGAATCTCCAGGTTCTCGGGCGTGACCTCACCCAGAATGCGGATGGCGAGACCCGGTCCGGGAAACGGATGTCGGCCCACCATCTCCTCCGGGAGCCCGAGCTCCCGCCCTACCTGGCGCACTTCATCCTTGAACAGCTCGCGCAGCGGCTCCAGCAGCTTGAACGGCAGCCGCTCAGGCAAGCCGCCCACGTTATGGTGGGTCTTGATCGTGACGGAGGGGCCTCCCAGCGGGGAGATCGATTCAATCACATCCGGGTACAGGGTGCCTTGAACCAGAAAGCCCACGTCCTTGCCGACGTTCTGGGCTTCTCTTTCGAAGACATCGATGAAGGTGTGGCCGATCTGACGGCGCTTCTCCTCAGGGTCGCTGACGCCCGCCAGCCGTTCGAGAAACTGGGCTCCTGCGTCGACCACCCTGAGATCGATGCCGAGATGCCGCCGGAACGTCTGCTCTACCTGATCTCGCTCATGTAATCGCAGCAGGCCGTGATCGACGAAGATGCATGTCAGCCTGTCACCCACAGCGCGATGCACCAGCACCGCGGCCACCGAGGAATCAACGCCGCCAGACAGGCCGCAGATGACTCGAGTGCTCGAGCCGACCAGCTCCTGGATGCGGACGATCTCGGTTTCTACGAAGTGTCCAGGCGTCCAATCCGGGCTGCAACCGCACACCTCGAAGAGGAAGTTGTTGAGCATCTCCCCACCCCGAGGGGTGTGCGCCACTTCCGGATGAAATTGCACTCCAAAGAGCGGACGCTGGGTATGCTCGAAGGCGGCGATGGGAGAGTTCGCGCTCGATGCCGTCACCCGGTATCCCGGTGGCGGAACATCCACGTGATCGCCGTGACTCATCCACACCGGCGTCTCCTCGCCCTTGCCGAAGCCCTGGAACAGGCGCCCACCCTCGATCCGCACATTGGCCCGGCCATATTCTCGCCGGTTGGCCCGAGTGACGTTCCCGCCGGAGAGGTGGGCCAGGAGCTGCATCCCATAGCACAGGCCGAGTACCGGTGTCTCGAGCTCCAGCAGCTTCGGGTCAGCAGTAGGGACACTCTCGCCATAGACGGAGTTGGGGCCGCCTGACAGGATGATCCCCTTGGGTTTCCATTGCCGGATCCACTCGACCGAACGCGTTGGAGGATGGATCTCGCAGTAGACGTGAGCCTCCCGCACCCGCCGAGCGATCAACTGGGTGTACTGCGAGCCGAAATCGATGATCAGAACGCCGTCGTGATGTGGCTGCACCAGAGCGCCTTTGCTATTCGTGTGTCACCTCCTACGAACGAGCTCCCCATCACTCAGGGTGACATGCGCTCCTTCGAGAGGAGCTCCCCGAGATTCTCGCGTTCGCGGGCTACCCACCACTTGGCGCCGTCGACCATGACCTCCGGCGGCCGCGCGCGGCTGTTGTAGTTCGATGCCATGACAAAACCGTATGCGCCGGCGCCGAGCACGGCCAGCGCGTCCCCCTGTTCCAGGCCTGGGAGCATGCGATCGAGCGCGAGAAAATCACCAGTCTCACAGACCGGCCCGACGACATCCGCCCGGGTCGGCTGGCGCCCGTGCTCCTGCAGCTCCACGATCTCATGATAGGCCTGGTAGTGGCTGGGCCTGACCAGGTCGTTCATGCCCGCGTCCACCACAACGAACTGTTTGCCGCCCGAATGTTTGCGGTACAGCACCCGAGTGAGCAGCACGCCGGCGCTGCCAACCAGAAAACGGCCGGGCTCCAGGTACACCGTGAGGCCGGTGGGCTCGAGCAGGGGCACCACCGCCGCAGCAAAGTCGGCAGGGTCGATCGAGCGCTCCTCCGCATAGCGGATTCCGAGTCCGCCACCGATGTCGATGACCCGGAGCGTCGCTACGCCTGCACTTCTCAAGCGCTGGATGAGCTCCAGTAGCCGGGCGATGCCTTCTTTGAACGGACCTGTATCCACGAGCTGGCTGCCGAGATGCATCGCGATCGTCGTGAGCTCGAGCCGGGGATGCCGCAGGATGTATTCGGCCGCGGGGACAACCTGGTCGGTGGGGAGTCCGAACTTGATGCCACTCTTGCCGGTGGAGATATACGGGTGAGTTTCGGTGGTGACATCGGGGTTGACTCGGATCCCGAGACGCACGGGAGCGTCACTGCCTTCGGCCAGCCTCCCGATCGTCTCCAGTTCCGCCCGCGACTCTACGTTGAGATGGCCGACGCCGGCGCGAATGGCAGACCGGAGCTCCTCGGCCGTCTTCCCTACTCCGCTGAAGACGATGTGCTCGGGACTAAAGCCTGCGGCCAGAGCACGGGTGAGCTCGCCCGATGATACGATGTCGGCACCGGCGCCCAGTTCTCGCAGGATGCGCAGCACCGCCAGGTTGCTGTTGGCTTTGACCGCAAAACATATTTTGTGGGGAATGCCGCTGAGCGCGCTGTCGAGTGACCGATAGCGCCCTCGAATCGCCTCGGCGTTGTAGATGTACGCCGGCGTGCCCACCCGCTCGGCCAGCTCCACGAGGGGCACCTGACCCAACAACAGTCGCCCCTTTGCCCGGGTGAGCCCTGCCTCCTGCAGCAGGTCGATCACGCCGCCGGCGGCGCCGGCAGGAGCGTGTGTTGCGCTCACGCCGGTCGCTGCCCGCCTCAATACGCCTTCGCCCACACCGCCTCGACCTCGCTCGGGCGGTTGCACCACATGCACCGCTCCGGTGGGACCGGCGAGCGAAACTCCTCATCCGGCAGCACCCGGATTGTGGCCTTGGTCTCTTCCTTTATCTGCCGCTCGCAGTCTCCCGAGCCGCAAAATCCTGCGTAGACGAAGCCGCCCTCATTTTCCATTCTCGCGATGAACTGTTCCTTGGTGGCACCACGCAGCGTCGCTGCCTCTCGACGGTCCATTGCTGCCTGGAGGAGGTCGGCCTGCAGCCGATCCATCGCGACGGTGATCCGGCCAGCCAGCCCCTCCATGGGAAGAGGCTCTTTTTTTCCGCCGGTTCGCCGGGCGAGCATGACCGTTCCGGCGGCAAGGTCGCGGGGCCCGATCTCGAGGCGGAGCGGCACTCCCCGCCCTTCCCACTCATAATACTTCGCGCCCGGCTTCATCCCTTCCCGCGCGTCCACGTGGACCCGAATTCCCGACGACGTGAGCTCGCGCCGGAGCCGTTCGGCAGCCTCACGGACGGACTCACGCTCGGCATCGGTCTTGTAGATGGGCACGATGACCACCTGGTACTGCGCCAGCTTGGGGGGACAGACCAGGCCGCCATCATCGCTGTGCGTCATGATGAGCGCTCCGACCATCCGGGTGGATACACCCCAGGAGGTGTTCCACACGTGGTCCAGGTCGCCCGAGGCCGTCTGGAAGGTGACCTCGAATGCGCGGGAAAAGTTCTGACCCAGATTGTGACTGGTCCCGGCTTGCAGCGCCTTGTTGTCCTGCATCAGCGCCTCGCAGCTATAGGTGCGGAGCGCGCCGGCGAAACGCTCGCTGTCCGTCTTGCGCCCGGTCAGCACCGGCATGGCCATCCACTCTTCCATGAAGGTCCGGTAGACTCCAAGCATCCGGCGAGTCTCCTCTTCGGCCTCGGCTTCAGTGGCGTGGGCCGTATGCCCTTCCTGCCAGAGGAACTCGGTCGTTCGGAGAAAGAGCCTGGTGCGCATTTCCCAGCGGACCACGTTGGCCCACTGGTTGATCAGGAGCGGCAGGTCGCGATAGCTCTGGATCCACTTGGCATACATGGCATAGATGATCGTCTCGGAGGTCGGACGAACAGCCAGCGGCTCATCCAGCTCCTTTCCGCCGCCATGGGTGACGACTGCCACCTCAGGCGCAAACCCCTCGACGTGCTCGGCCTCCCGAGAGAGAAAGCTCATCGGAATGAAGAGCGGGAAGTAGGCGTTCTGATGGCCCGTATCCTTGAACATCTGGTCGAGGGCCCGCTGCATCTGCTCCCAGATGGCATACCCGTTTGGACGGATGACCATGCATCCTCGGACCGGACTGTAATCGGCCAGCTCGGCCCGGATGATGATCTCGTTGTACCACGCGCTGAAGTCTACGGCCCGCGGCGTAAGCGCTTTCGTGTCAGCCATGAATCCTGGTCTTGATGGTGTCGACCGCAGAAGACGCGGAGACAGTCTCCTGCGCATTGCCGCGAAGGTCTTTGATTACCAGCTCGCCGCGGGCACGTTCGTCCGGCCCCAGCACTACCGCGAGCCGCGCGTTTCGGGCGTTCGCCAACGTGAGCTGCTTGCCGAGCGCCTGCGGGCTCAGGGCATACTCTACTCGCAACCCCTGGTCTCTCAGCGTGTGTACCAGCCGGTGCGCGTGCGGCAGATCGTCACCAGTCACAAAGGCGACGAACACGTCGATGCTGGCAACGTCTTCCGGCACCAACTTCTTCTCCTTCAGAAGCTCGGCCAGGACGACGTCCCCCATCCCGAACCCCAGGGCTGGAAGGTCCACACCGGCCAGAGCCCCGAGCAGGTTGTCGTAGCGGCCTCCCCCGCAGATTGCGCGCAGCGTACGACCCGCGTCGAAGAGCTCGAAGACGATGCCGGTGTAGTAGGCCAGTCCCCGAACGATGGTGAGATCGATCTCGACGAATTCGGCGAGTCCCATCGATTCCAGCGCGGCGTACGTCTGGCGCAGCGGTTCAGCGGCCTTGGCCGCTCCCGGGTTCCGTCCCAATTCCAGATTCAGCTTCTCCCACCCCCGGATCTTCGCGATCTCTTCGAGATCCGACATTCTCGCTCCCCGAACGCCTCGGCGCCGGACGCAAGCTCGGCAATCTGCTCCTTCCGCAGGCGCTCGATTTTGTCGATCACCTCGAACGCCTTCGACATTCCTGATTCCGGAACTCCGCGCTGCTGGAGAATGGCCGAAAGCAAGCGGCGGTCCGAGAGCCGCACCCGGATGTCCTGGGGACCCAGTCCGAACGCACGCATGACGTCGATGGCCAGCGCGATAATCTCCGCGTCCGCCAGCGGGCCGCTCTCCCCAATCAAATCGCAGTTGAGTTGGAAGTGCTCTCGAAGGCGCCCCCGTTGCTGGCGCTCGTAGCGGAACAGCTGGGGGATCGAGAACCAGCGGATCGGTTTCCTGAAATCACTGGCGCGGGCTGCCACCATCCGCGCCAGCGTGGGCGTCATCTCCGGCCGAAGCGCGACGTCTCTCTCACCCTTATCGGTAAAATTGTAGAGCTGCCCCACAATTTCGTCCCCACTCTTGGCAGTATAGAGGTCGAGCGGCTCCAGCGGTGGGCCGTCGTACTCCTGGAACCCGTAGCGAGCGGCCACCTCACGCCAGACTCGGAAGATGTGGGCACGGAGGGCGAGATCGTTGGGGTAAAAATCACGAAAGCCCGGCAGGGCCTTGGGTTGCATGGGGGGATTATAAGGGGGGACGGGGTGAGCGGGAAGGAATAAACCGACGCACCAAAGCCTACCTCGGCTGCTCTCGCGTCATTCGAGTGTTCGAGGAATCGGCTGGTCGTAGGGTGGATTGGGATCTCGAAACACGGCAGGCTGACCGATCCCTCGCTACGCTCGGAATGACGCGAGGTGGCGAACCAAGACACTCCTTCGTCTTTCTTCAAACGTCCATCTTCAATTCCTGCATCACGTCACCAACCGTGTGGAACGAGCCCGTCACCAGCATCGTGCCGGCTCCCTCCTGAACCACCGCGATCGCCTCCCTGAAGTCGGGGATCAAGCGCCATGTCGCGTGCGCCGGAGGACGCGACGGGTCAGCCAGCCAGCGGTCGAGCCATTCGATGTCCCACCCGCGCGCCGCCGCCGTCGGTGCGATCGTCAGGATACCGACATCGATCGCCTGATCCAGCTGGACCAGCATCTCAGGCCACTCCTTGTCCCCAAGGATCGACACCAGGGCGTGCAGCGGACGGGAAGGACCAGTCGCCGAGAGCGCCGCCACCAGAGAGCGCATCCCATCGGGGTTGTGGGCAACATCGAAGAGCCAGCGGCCACGGCGGTCGAGCCGTCCGGGCACCCGGGCAGATCCGAAGCCGCGCTCGATCTGATCGAGAGTGGGTCGATACGGCGGCAGCAAGGCCGCGAGAATTCCGTGTGCGATACCGGCGTTCCGGCGCTGGTGGGGGCCGGCCAGGCTGAGTGGTCCACTCCATTCGTAGTCGGCCGGTAACACCCGAATGTCTGCCGTTCCGCCGGCGTTCGAGTGCTTGATAGACCGCCGAGCTTCCCGGCGCAGCACTTCAACCAGCTCAGGATTGGTTTCGCCGATGACGAACGGCACGCTCGGCTTGGCTATCCCCGCCTTCTCGCAGGCGATCAGCTCGAGCGTATCGCCCAGGTATTTCATGTGGTCGCGCTCGATTTTGGTGACCGCGCTGACGAGCGGCCGCACGACGTTGGTGCTGTCGAGGCGTCCGCCCAGCCCTACCTCGATGACAGCGATCTCAGCTCCGCGGGCCGCAAAATCAGCAAACGCCAGCGCGGTGGTAGCCTCGAAGAACGTGGCTTTCCGCTCGAGGATGGGCGAGAGGAGCCGGCCGGTCCACATCGCCACTGCTTCCTCCGAGATGGGTACCCCGTCCACCTGGATGCGCTCTCGAAACGAGATCAGATGCGGTGACGTATACAGCCCCACTCGCCAGCCCGCTTCACGCAGGGCGGCAGCGACCAGGGTGGAGACGCTGCCCTTCCCGTTCGTGCCACCGATGTGCACGGCCGGCATCAGCTCATGGGGGCTTCCCACCGACTTGAGCAGGGCCCGCGTGGTCGCCAGGCCAAATTTGATCGTGGTGGTCCTGGGGAAGAGAAAATCGAGTGCCTCGTCGTACGTCAGTGACATGGGGGCTCGCTTGCGTATTCCGCGGTCCGCGCGCTGGCTCGCTGCGCTGGACGAAAACGCCCCACCCAGGTGGCCGTGGGTGGGGCGAGAAGATCTTGCTTCCGTCGCGACTCAGCTCAGCTCGGCCAACTCCACGTGAGGACGTTGTCCCTGCATATGCCGAAGAAGTCGGGCGGTCGTGTCGCGCAGTGATGCACGGGGCACCACATCATCGATCTGTCCGTGCTCGAGGAGAAACTCCGCCGTCTGAAAACCATCGGGAAGATCCTGGCCGATCGTCTGCTTGATCACGCGCTGCCCGGCAAACCCGACCACCGCTCCCGGCTCCGCCAGAATGACGTCTCCCTGCATGGCAAACGAGGCCGAAACCCCGCCGGTCGTTGGATCGGTCAGAATCGAGATGTAGGGTATGCACTCCTGGTGAAGCTGCGCGATGGCTGCTGACGTCTTGGCCATCTGCATCAGCGAGAGCACGCCCTCCTGCATCCGAGCCCCTCCTGACGTCGAGATGATGACCAGCGGAATCTTCTTTTCCAGCGAGCGGCGCGCCAGGCGAGCAATCTTCTCGCCCACGACAGATCCCATGGAGCCGCCCATGAAGCTGAAGTTCATCACGGCAAGATCGAACGGCAGTCCGTCCAGCCGAGCAGTGCCGGTGTAAACGGCGTCCGCCTCGCCACCTTTTTCGCGGGCCTTCTTCAGCCGGTCGCTGTAGCTCTCGAACCCCAAAGGATCGACCGAGCGAAGCCCGCCGTAGAGCTCGCGCCACGTGCCCGGGTCGGTGAGCAGCTCGATGTAATCTTCGGCGCTGATCCGCCGGTGCTTGCCACACTCGGGGCAGACGTTCAACGCCTTCTCGAACTTCTCACGGATATCGATATGGCCGCAGGCGTCACACTTTTCCCACGCGTCGGCGGGAATTTCGAGCCGCTCGCGCTGGGAACTCCGTGGCTTGCGCTCCTTCTTAAACCATGCCATCACAGCCATAGAATACAGGTGGTGTCGAGGGTGAAGTCGCTTCGAGGGTGATGGAATTTCATCCCTCGCCGCCCCTCGCGCCAGACCCCGCCTCGCAAGTCCATGCTATGCATCAGGATACCCTGACAGCCTCGAATCCCAGGCAACCCGGAGCGCCAATCCCAGGCAAAGCGCGCAGATAATGAAAAAAGATCCGCCATAGGAAAACAGAGGAAGCGGAATTCCAGTGATCGGCATCAGGTTCACGGTCATGCCGACATTCTCGAACACATGGGTGAAGAAGAGGCCCACGATTCCGAACACGGCCAGGCTGCTGAACGGATCGGTTGCGCGCCGAGCGATGCGGAGGAGCACCAGGAAGAGCGCCAGATAGAGTCCCAGTGCCACCAGCACACCCAGGAACCCAAGCTCCTCTCCCACGACCGAGAACACGAAGTCAGTGTGCTGCTCCGGCAGGAACGCCAGCCGCTTTTGGGGGCCCTCGGTGTAGCCGGTGCCGAACCAGCCGCCGCTGCCGATGGCAACTCGTGACTGAATGGCGTGATATCCCGCGGCACGAGGGTCTACCTCGGGATTGAGGAACGTGAGCAGGCGATTCTGCTGATAGGGAGCGAGCCGTTTCCAGAGCGGCATCGCAATCGCACCCATGGCCACGTTCGCGGTCAGGAACAGAACCCAGTCCCAGACGTACGGCCGCCATGCGATCAAAATCAGGACGAAGAGGATGATCCAGCCGCTCCAGGCTAACGTGTTGAACGCGAGGAGCAGACTGATGCCAGGCGTGGCGAGCAGGAAAAGAAGACGGGGCCGGACACCACACCAGAAGAGCATTGCGAAGAAGATGCCAACGAAGACGAGCGCGCTCCCCAGGTCCGGCTGCTTCAAGACCATCAAGAACGGCACACCCACGATCAGCGCCGGTCCAATCAGATCCCACAGCGCTCTGGGCGGCTCCTTCCGGCTGGACAGGAAGCGCGCCAGCATGAGCACGGTGGCAATCTTCGCCAGCTCCGATGGCTGGCCGATCTGGTGGCCACCAACCGACAACCAACTGTGGCTGCTCTCGGCCGTACCGGCGCCGGTTCCGACCATGAGCACCAGTGCCAGCAATACTACGCTGAAGGCGTAGAGAGCCGGCGCCAGCCACTCGAGCACGCGCATCGACACGTTGTACACCATCCAACCTGCCACGATTCCGATTCCGAACCATACCAGCTGGCGGTGCCACACACCGGCAGCCCTGGTCGGCACGTCCGTCTGGCCGGCCGAGTACAAGGTGGCCAGACCGAACAGCATGAGGGCGAGTGTGACGAGGATCAGATTGCGATCGATGCTGGGAGCTCTCATGGACCGACTCTGGCCCGCTCGATGGAGTCCGCTACCACCCGAGCCGCGGCGGAGTCGAGGTCGAGCTCGACCGGTCTGGTATCCTGGGGGGCCACCGTCTCGTCCAGCAGCACTCCCAGCTTGACGGGGCCGGTCGCCTCGGGGCCAAGGATGTATCGCCGGAGCGCCTGCACCACGTACGGCGCCACCGTGGTCCCGTGCTTGGCGAACTCCATGATCCCGCCGACGATGAGCTCGGGGTTCTCCGCTGGCGCGAAGCCGATGAACCAGCCGTGGTCATCTCCGTGGGGATTCTGGGCCGTGCCGGTCTTGCCGGCGACGGCCAGGTCGGAGCGGCGGTTGGCCGACGCGGTGCCGTGCTCGACCACGGCGATGAGGGCCCGCCGGAGTCCGTCGAGCTCCTTTCCGGTCAGCCCCAGCGATCTCGATTTGGTCGAGGACGGCTTCACGATATATGGCGTCACCGCGTCGCCGGTCCCGGCCAGTCCCTCATAGAACTTCACCATGTTGATCAGCGTCTGTGTGTTTTCACCCTGACCGATGGAGAAGTTGAGCGTGGTGCCCGGAGGGCTCCAATGCCGCGGGCCATAGAGACGATCGAAGTAGGCTGCCGAGCTGGGGTAGATCGGATTGAGCTCATTCTCCAGATCGATCCCGCTCTTATCTCGGAACCCCATCAGCACGCCATCCTGTATGATCGCGTCCAGACCGAGCCGAAGCCCCAGCTGGTAGAAGTACACGTCGCAGCTGGCGGCCACCGCTCCGGTCAGGTCGAGCGATCCATGCCCTTCCTTCTTCCAGCAGCGGAAGACGCGATTGCCCAAACGCATCCCGCCTCGGCACGGCTCGGGCATATGGGTGCCGAGTCCGATGAGGCCGCGCTTCAGCGCCATCGCAGAGATTGCAAGCTTGAAGGGGGAAGCCGGTGGGTAGCGAGCCTGAATCACCCGGTTGAGCAGTGGCTTGGCGGCATCGTTGTTGAGTGACCGCCACTCCGACGAGGAGATTCCGCCGACGAAGTGGTTGGGATCGAAGGTCGGAGCCGAATAGAGTGCCCGGATTTCACCCTTCGGCGTGAGAGCCACCATCCCCCCACGGACCCCTGCCGGCCAGATGCTGTCGATAAAGCGCTGGAGATCGAGATCAACCGTCGTCACGATCGGCTTGCCCGGAGTGGGTGGCAGCGATGCCGACGCCGCGCCTTCGCGCACCAAACGACCGCGCGCGTTTACCTCGATATAGCGCACCCCTTCGTTCCCGCGGAGGGAGTCGTCGTATTCCCGCTCCAGTCCCGCCTTTCCCACGATCGACCCGAGCACCGCCCCGGGAAAACGGTCGGCGGTGAGATCAGCTTCTGTCACTTCAGACACGTAGCCCACGAGGTGCGCCACCGATTTGCCGGCTGGATACAGCCGCTTGGGCTCGGCCTGAATCACCAGTCCCGGCAAAGCCGCACGGTGCTCCTCCAGCCGGGCAATCGTCTCGAAGGTGGCGTCGCCGAAGACCAGCGCCGGCTGGTAGCGTGCCTGCTGGAAGCGATCGATGATGTCTTCGATCTGGGCGCTGTCGATCGGGACCACCCGGCCTACCCGGGCCAGCACGGACCTAAGTGAATCAGTGGAGGGCGCGAGGAGCTTGACCGAATATCCCGGCACATTTTCAGCGATGATCCGGCCCTTGCGGTCAAGGATCGACCCTCGAGGCGGCGTAAGCGAGATCGGCCGTAGCCGGTTCGTCTCTGCCTTGAGCTGAAACTTGTCGTGTTGAATGACTTGGGTGCGGAAGAAGGCGCCCGCGAGCACCAGGAAAGCACCGAGTAACGTGAGCCGCGCAATATCGGCCCGGGCGCGGAGCCGGTGGGAATCAAACCCGTTCATGCGTCGAGCCGCACCGAGAACAGCGAGCGGAAGGTGACCAGCACTATCACGGCAAAGCCCGCGGTCGTCAGCGCCTGGATCGGACTGTAGATCGTCAGCTCGGTGAGGAGTTGCCGGTGATCGGTTCCACTGGCGAGCAGCGTAATCAGATCGCGGATCCAGAGGCCCACCGCCACAAAAGCGGCGTTCACCAGCATGTTGTCGGCAAAGAACACTGCCCTGCCCCACGAGGCCAGGTAACCGACCATGGTATGCGCCAGGGCGCTCGCACCGAACCGGGCCGGTGTCAGCGTATCACCGATGATCCCGACCGCGAATCCGACCAGGGCTCCCAACCCGGCTCCGCTCCGCATCGCGAAGAGCATCAGCGCGATGAGTAGAAAGTCGGGGCTCACCCGTGCATTCCAGAGCCGAGGGCGAAGATAGAACTGCAACACCACCAGGAGCAGCATCACGATGAGCAGCTGCACTCGGCTGACCCGGCTCGGAGTCATGGTGTTGCTTCCTGGGAAGGCAGTGTAGGAGTACCGCCGAGAATTGGAGAAGCGCGCGGTGGCGTCGAGTCCTTGACTACCGCCGGCGGCGTTGGAGGTCCACCGAGCATGGGGGAGGTTGCCCGAAGCTGCGCTTCCCGCCGGGCTGCCTTAACGGCCTTGGCAGCCTGCAGCACCGAGTCGGCCCGGTGTACCCGCGCGATTGAATCCAGCCGGTTGGCCTCGATCAATGAGTCACTCGGGAAGGCGCTCGCCAGATCGGCAGTACGCGATCCGGATCCGATCAGAACCAGCACATGAGCTGCCGCACCAGGATTGGCAGCCGGACGGAGCCGATAGACCCGTTCCCAGCCTGCTTCCTCCCGCACTGTTCCGATCACCGTACCGACCGGAATCCCTTTGGGAAATACCCCGCCCAGTCCCGAGGAGAGCACCAGTGTGCCGAGAGGGACCGAATCACGGTAGGGCACGCCGCGGAACTCGAGTGCCCCTTCCCCGTTGCTGCCCTCGTTGGAGGGCGCTACCACGCCAAGCGCGTTGCCACTCACGGTGTAGCCGCTTACCCGGAACTCCGGGTGAGCCCAGGACATTGCCGTGCTGCTCCCACGGGACACACTGAGCACAACGCCGATCAGACCCTCAGGTGCGACCACCGGGTTGAATGGAGCGACCCCGTCGCGCGACCCGACACTCAGCAGCAGGGTGCGGCCATCGGTGGCCTGCGGCTGGTGCAGCACCTCGGCAGCCACGTAGTTGGAGTTGAGGCGGTGGCTCAGCTTGAGCAGCTGGCGAAGTCGTTCGTTTTCGGAGCGGATCGATGGAAGGAACTGGGCCAGGTAGGAGGCAGAGTCGCGCTCAGCCGTGACGGTCCGGAACCGTACCCGGCTGGTGCGCCCTTCCTCCGCCCGCGTCTGCAGCCACACCAGCGGCGCCAGAACCGTCTGGCGAAGCGTGTCGGCGATGCCGTAGCTCCATGCAGTCGGCGAGAAGAGACAGAGCAGAGAAAGGCCGAGACACAGAACGAATAGCACAGTGTCTCGGCGGGTATAGCGACGATCTGACACGCTGGCCATGCTCAGGACGACAGAACGCTGCGGTATTTCTCGTAGTCGTCGAGAATCCGTCCCGTGCCGCGGACCACGCAGGTAAGCGGATCCTCGTCCACGTGAATGGGGAGCCCGGTTTCCTGTGCCAGCAGAAGGTCGAGACCGCGAATCAGCGCGCCACCGCCGGTCATCACGATCCCGCGATCGACGATATCACTGGCGAGCTCGGGCGGCGTAATTTCCAGCGCGCGCCGTACCGCATCCACAATCTGCTGGATCGGTTCCTGGACGGCTTCCCGAATTTCGGTCGAGTGCACCCGGACCGTCTTGGGAATACCGGAGACCAGGTCCCGGCCCTTTACTTCCATTTCCCGTTCATCCCCGGTCGGTGCTGCGGAGCCGATCTTGATCTTGATCGCCTCGGCGGTGGGCTCCCCGACCAGCAGGTTGTAGTTCTTGCGCATGAACTGCACGATCGCCTGATCGAGCTCGTCGCCGCCGGTGCGAATGGAGGTGTCTGAGACGATGCCGGAGAGGGCAATCACGGCGATCTCGGTGGTGCCACCGCCGATATCGATCACCATGTTCCCGGTGGGCGTCTCGACCGGCAGTCCCACACCTATCGCCGCGGCCATCGGCTCGGCCACCATCAGCACCTGCTTGGCCCCGGCTGTTTCCGCCGAGTCCCGGACGGCGCGGCGCTCGACCTCGGTGATCCCGGAGGGCACGCAGACGATCACTTTGGGCTTTACCCGGAAGACGTGCTTATCGATGATGGTCTTGAGGAAGTAGCGGAGCATCTTCTCGGTGACATCGAAGTCGGCGATGACGCCGTCCTTGAGCGGGCGCACGGCGAGGATGCCGTCTGGCGTCCGGCCCAGCATGCGTTTCGCCTCGAGACCGATCCCCTTGATCTTCCCCGTGCTCTTCTCGATGGCCACGACCGACGGCTCATTGAGGACGATGCCCTCACCCTTGACGTAGATGAGCGTGTTCGCCGTTCCGAGATCGACGGCGATCTCATTCGCCGGGAGCCAGGACATCAGATTCAATGCGGGGATCTTCATCGAGGAGCCGTTAGGCACATGGGTGGAGAAAGTAAGTGAACGGCTTCGCTGCTGGAACTGCCCTGCCGGCTCTGGCTCAGACACGAAAGGAGTTCTCCTAGTTTCCGCTGCTTCCGAAGCCTCCCGTGCCTCGCGTGGTTGACGGCAGCTCCGCGACGGGACTGAATGCCACCCGCTCGACTCGTGCGATGATCATCTGGGCGATTCGCATGCCCCGGGTCACCTGAAACTCCTCGGTTCCCAGATTCACCAGAGCGACCATCAGCTCGCCCCTGTAATCGCTGTCAATTGTTGCCGGCGTGTTCGGCAGAGTGATGCCGTGCCGGAGAGCCAGGCCCGAGCGCGGTCGAAGCTGGCACTCATAGCCCAAGGGAACCGCGATGCTCAAGCCGGTGCGGAACAGCTTTCGTTCGAGCGGCGCGAGCGTCCCGTCCTCGGCGCTGGCCAGATCGTAACCGGCCGATCCCGGCGTAGCCGGAGCCGGTAGCGGCAACCCTTCGCCGTGCGGGAGTCGCGCCACCAGCACTTCCACGGCACCGCTGCCCTGGTGCCGCTCAGACAAGGGTTGCGACGTCGCTCAGGGGGAGACGGAAGGCTTCGGCCACCCCGGGGTACACCACCTTGCCCTCGACGACGTTCAAGCCAAGCCGTAACGCGCCATCCGACTTGCACGCAGCACGCCACCCCTGCTTGGCGAGCTTAAGTCCGTATGGCAGCGTAGCATTGGTGAGGGCGAGGGTGGAGGTTCGGGGCACCCCTCCAGGCATATTTGCCACGGCGTAATGCAGAATGCCGTCTACGAAGTAGGTGGGGTTCTCATGGGTGGTGGGTTTGATCGTCTCGACGCATCCCCCTTGATCGACGGCGACGTCGACGATCACGGAACCGGGTTTCATCAGCTTGAGGTCGGCCCGCTTCACCAGATGGGGAGCCTTGGCCCCAGGAAGCAACACCGCGCCGACCACCAGGTCCGCCCGGCGAATGGAGTCGAGAATGTTGTGACGGTTGGAATAGACCGTATCTACATTGGCCGGGAGTACGTCCGCCAGATACCGTAACCGGTCGAGCGAGATATCGAGAATCGTCACGTGGGCCCCCAGGCCGGCTGCCATCTTCGCCGCATTGATGCCGACCACCCCTCCGCCGATGATGGCCACCTCGCCTGGCGCGACACCGGGCACTCCCCCGAGGAGAATCCCGCTGCCACCGAACACCTTCTCCAGGTACTTGGCTCCCTCCTGCACCGCCATCCGCCCGGCAACCTCCGACATCGGCGTCAGCAGCGGTAGCTCGCCACTGGGCAGCTGAACTGTCTCGTACGCCACGGCGATGGCACCCGAGTCGATCACGGCGCGGGTGAGGTCTTCCGCTGCCGCAAAGTGGAAGTAGGTGTAAATCACCTGGCCCTTGCGCATGCGGGGCCACTCCACCGCGATCGGCTCCTTCACCTTCATGATCATCTCGGCCTGCTTCCAGACCTCGTCGGCGGTGGCCAGGATCGTGGCGCCGGCCGCCTGATACGCCTCGTCCGGAAAGCCGCTTCCCGCGCCGGCTCCCTTCTCGACGAAAACCGTGTGACCCGCCCCGACCAGCGCCTCTGCGCCGGCCGGCACCAGCGCGATACGATTCTCGTTCGTCTTGATCTCTTTCGGGACGCCGATCTTCATGGATGATCTCGAGAAAGCGTGAACGGTGGACGGTGAACAGGGAACGGGTGGTGAGGGAGGCCCCTTCACCGTTTACCGTTTCCTGTTCACCTCTTTTCAGGCCCCAATCGCACGATCGTCTGCCGCTCCGGCGCAAAAAATTCACCGGCGACGGCCGCAACATCCTCGGACGTCACCGCATCGATTTCGGCCAGCATCTCATCCAGCGGCCGGTATCTGTCATCGTTGAGGGTGAAGCCGGCCAGACGCCCCATGCGCGCACCGGGACTTTCCAGGGAGAGCATGATCTGGCCCTTGAGCTGCTGCTTTCCATTGGTCAGCTCGGTGAGAGGCAAACCCTCGCGCGCCAGGCTGGCGTATTCCTCCCGAATCGCTTCGACCGCCTGGTCGGCTGTGGCTGGCTGGGTACCGACGTAGACACCGAGCTGGCCCGCTCCCTGATAGAAGTGCTTGTAGGCAAAGATGGCGTATGCCAGCCCCAGCTCCTCCCGAACGCGTTGGAAGAGCCGACTCGACATTCCGCCACCAAATGCGTTGGTCAGAATGGCGAGGGCAAAGCGGCGTGGATCGCGGAGCGGAAAGGTGTCAGTCCCGAAGACGATGTGCGTTTGTGCCGTGTCGCGCTCCTCGGTACAGCTCGCGCCTCGCACAGCGGGCGCCGGCGTGACCCCGCCCCGAGGGAGCTCGCGGGTTTCGCCCTGGAACCAGCCCTCGCGCTCCAGCACCGTGAGCAGCTGGTCGTGGTTGACGTGACCGGCTGCAGCGATAACGCAGTTCCCACGATAGTAACCGTCCCGGTGCAGCGTCTTCAGATCTTCGGCGGTGAGGGCCGCCAGGCTCTCGCGGGTCCCCAGGATGGAATAGCCGTACGGGTGCTCGGGCCAGAGCGCCTGAGCGTGACGCTCGAATACCAGATCGTCCGGAGTATCCTCGACCCCGTTGATCTCCTCCAGAATCACATTGCGCTCGGAGTCGAGGTCGCTCTGCCGGAGCAGTGGCCGGCGGACGAGATCGGTGAGAATCTCGACCGCCAGGGGAAGGTCGGCATCGAGAACGTGAGCCTGGTAGCTGGTGTAATCGCGACCGGTGAAGGCATCGAGACCGCCGCCCCGCACCTCGAGCTCCAGTGCCAGCTCGCGGGCGGTGCGGCGTTCGGTCCCCTTGAACACCATGTGCTCGAGCAGGTGGGAGATCCCGAGCTGAACGGGATCCTCGTGAGCACTGGCGGTGCGAACAAAGATTCCTACTGCGGCCGAACGGATGCCGGGCAGCGTCTCGGTGAGGACGACGAGCCCGTTCGGCGCAGTGGTCCGATATAGTCCTTCGTCGAGTCGAGCAGTTTCCACGAAGGCTTAGTCCCTGGGCAGCAGCGCCTTCCGGGAAAGCTTCATGCGGCCCCGGTCATCCACCTCGAGCAGCTTGACCTGCACGATGTCACCCTTCTTCACGACATCCTCGGTCTTCTCGGTGCGACCGTGCTGCAGCTCGCTGATATGGAGCAGCCCTTCCACGCCCGGCAGAATCTCCACGAAGGCGCCGAAGGCGGTCGTGCTCTTGACTGGCCCCTCGTAGGTCCGGCCCACTTCGGGCTCGGTGGTGATCGCCGCAACCATGGCCCGCGCCTTCTCGCCGGCTTCGCCGCCCACCGCGGAGATCGTCACCACGCCGGTGTCCTCGATGCTGATCTTGGCGCCGGTGGCGTCCTGAATGCCGCGGATGGTCTTCCCCTTGGGACCGATCACATCCCCGATCTTGTCGGGCTTGATCTGCATGGTGAAGATCCGCGGCGCGTACTTGGACAGCTCGGTACGGGCGACCGGGAGCACCTTGCTCATTTCCTGAAGGATGTGCAGCCGGCCCTTCCGCGCCTTCTCCAGCGCTTCCTCCATGATCCGGAGATCGAGTCCCTGAATCTTGATGTCCATTTGGATCGAGGTGATGCCCCG
Source organism: uncultured Gemmatimonadales bacterium (assembly GCA_963751925.1). GTDB lineage: Bacteria > Gemmatimonadota > Gemmatimonadetes > Gemmatimonadales > GWC2-71-9 > CAVVWJ01. The sequence continues at coordinate 966,596 of CAVVWJ010000002.1, forward strand.
CTCGGTGCCGGCGACCTTGAAGTCCATGTCGCCCAGGTGATCCTCCGAGCCGAGGATGTCGGTCAGGATGGCGACCTTGTCGCCTTCCTTGATCAGACCCATTGCCACACCGGCGCAGGGCGCCTTCATCGGCACACCCGCATCCATGAGCGCGAGCGACCCGCCACAGACCGTCGCCATCGAGGAAGAGCCGTTCGACTCCAGGATCTCGGAGACGACCCGCATGGTGTAGGGGAAATCCTCGTAGTGCGGAAGCAGCGGCTGGAGCGCCCGTTCCGCCAACGCGCCGTGACCGATCTCGCGTCGGCTGGTGCCCCGCATCATCTTCACTTCGCCGGTCGAGAACGGCGGGAAGTTGTAGTGCAGCATGAAGGACTTGGTGGTCTCACCCGCCACATCGATGCTGTCGATGCGCTGTTCATCGTCGCTGGTGCCGAGCGTGACCGAGACGAGCGCCTGGGTCTGGCCCCGGGTGAAAAGGGCCGAGCCGTGGGTGCGCGGAAGCACGCCGGTCTCGATCGAGATCGGCCTGATCGTATCCAGGTCCCGACCGTCCACCCGCTCGCCCCGCTGCAGCACCTGCGCCCGCATCACCCGGTACTCGACCTCCTCGAGCTCGTTGGCGATGTCCCTGACCTTCTCGGCGTACTCAGCACCTAGGCCGGTCAGCACCTGCTCCTTGAGCAACTTGACGCCGCTGGAGCGGCTGGCCTTATCCTTGGCGTTGATGGCCTTGGTCATCGCCTCTTCGGCCGCCTCACGCACTCGAGTGACCAGCGCCTCATCCGGCTGCGGCTTGGCCCAGGCGAGCTTGGGGCCGGTTCCGGCCTTGCCGATGAGCTGCTGCGCGAGCTTGATCAGGTCGCGAATGCCACGTTGCGCCACCTTCAACGCCTCGAGGATCTCGGCTTCGGAGATCTCGAGCGAGCCGCCCTCGACCATGACGATCGAATCTGCGGTGCCGCTGACGACGAGATCGATGGTGGAGAATTCGAGCTGCTGGAAGGTCGGGTTCAGAATCCAGTTTCCTTCGACTCGGCCAACGCGGACGGCTGCAAGCGGTCCGTTCCAGGGCACGCCGGAGAGGGCCAGAGCCGATGCCGCGGCAAAGGCGCCGAGGATATCAGCATCGTTCTCCTGGTCGGCCGACAGCACCGTGACGAAGACCTGGACCTCGTTCTTGAAGCCTTCCGGGAACAGCGGCCGGATCGACCGGTCGATCAGGCGGCTCGCCAGAATCTCTTTGTCCGATGGCCGGCCTTCGCGCTTGAGGAACCCGCCAGGGATCTTTCCGGCAGCGTAGGTCTTTTCGCGGTATTCGACGGTCAGCGGGAAGAACGGAAGCGTGGAAACGTTGGGGGAGACGGTCACTGCGGCGAGGACCATGGTGTCGCCGAATCGAAGCACGACAGATCCAGCAGCTTGCTTGGCCAGGCGACCCGTCTCCAGCATCAGGGGGCGTCCAGCAAACTCGGTTTCAATCCGTTGTACAGTCACTGCTCTTCTCTCTCTCCTGTGAATGGCGTCTTTGCTGCTCAGGTCTAGGGTCTCGAGTGGGGAGTCAAGGCATCTGTGAGTGGTCTCCGTCGGTGGTGAACCCTCGACCCTAGACCCCTGACTCTTCGTAAAGCATAAGGGCGCCCCGATGCAGAGATCAGGACGCCCTTTCCTACACCGAACGCCTTAATGACGGAGGCCGAGCTGTTCGATCAACGCTCGGTACGTCGGCAGGTCGCTTCGCTTGAGGTACGTGAGCAACCGACGCCGGGTCCCCACCATCTTGAGCAGCCCGCGACGGCTGTGATGGTCCTTGGAGTGGGTCCGGAAGTGGTCGGTGAGCGAGTTGATCCGCTCAGTCAGCAACGCCACCTGTACTTTGGTCGATCCCGTGTCGGTCTCGTGGGCCTGGTGCTTGGCCACCACGGCCTGCTTGTCGAAGCTCATGCTGCGTCTGTCCTCAATAACTAAGTCGCGCGGTCGTAATCCGTTGGAGCACGGGAAAATAAGCCGAAGCCCAGGCCTGAGGCAACCCCGCTCAGCCGCCGAACAGCCGGCGGATGTCGTTCGAAAAGGCGAGGCCCATCAGCAGGACGATCAGGACCATGCCGACGGTCGTCAGTCGCTCTCGAACCCTGGTCGAGACTGGCCGCCGGATCAGCGCCTCAGCCACCAAAAAGACGAACTGCCCCCCATCCAGCACTGGCACCGGCAGCAGGTTCAGAATGGCCAGGTTGATCGAGATCAGGGCCATGAAACCGAGGAAGGTATCGAGGCCGAGCCTGGCACTCTCGCCCGCGAGCTGCCCGATCAGAATGGGACCACCCACGGCGCGACCGGAGATGCGGCCGCTGAAGAGTCCCCGTACAGTCCGGACGATCTGACTCCCGGCATTGAGCGTGGCGCGGCCACCCTCGACGATTGCGCCCCAGAAGCCCAGGCGCTCAGAGATGAATCCGGTTCCCACCGCGACACCGATCCTGCCGATCGGCCTGAGCTTGCCATCCGGACCTGGGATCGAGTCGGTGTAGGGGCTCACATTCAGCGTCTGGTGACCCCCGTTCCGCGCCACTTCGATGGCCAGAGTCTGGCCATGGCCCGATTGCAGCATCTCCAGCAGGTCGTACCACTGCTGCACCGGCCGGCCGTTGACCGCCAGGATGGTGTCGCCTTGCTGCATACCTGCTTTGGCGGCGGGCTTGCCCGGGATCACCTGTCCCACCACCGGAGCCCGGAACGGCTGCAGTGCCTGAGAGGCCTTGATTCTGTCCTCCAGAGCGTCCGGGTGAATCGGGAGGACGATCGTCGAATCCCCCGGCAGCCCCAGCCGGATCAGAACCTCCGGCGCGTTGGCGATGGCCGAAGAGATCTCGTCCCAGGAATGCACCGGCACGCCGTTGACGTTCAGAATTCGAGTCCCCGGCTGGATCTGCTTCATTGCCGACGCTTCCGGGGGAACCATCTCCGGGATTACCCGACCCACCGTCGTGACGGGGTCGATCTGACGACCGTTCTTGCCGGCAAGAAAGGAAAAAATGGCCCAGGCGAACAGAGCATTCATGGTGACCCCGGCGAGGATCACCACCATGCGCTTCCAGATCGGTTTGCTCTCGAACATGCGATCGGCCGGCACCGCATGTCTGGGGGCGCCGCCCTCGAGAGCACTGCTTCCGATGTCCTCCTCGCGGCTCGCCATCTTGACGTAGCCGCCCAAGGGCAGCCAAGAGATCGAGTACTCGGTCTCGCCCCGGCGGAAGGTGAGCCAGGGAATGGGGGAGCCCAGTCCCAACGAAAACCGGTGCACGTAAATCCCGGCCCATTTTGCCGCGATGAAGTGCCCGGCTTCGTGAACGAAGACCAGGACACCCAGGACGATGATGAGCGACACAATAGTGGTCAACACGATTTCCTCACACTTTGCAGGGCGTGTTCCCGAGCCCACCGGTCGGCTGACTGCACCGCTTCGACCGAGTTGGCCGGGGCGGAGATATGCGCGTCGAGTGTGTTCTCGATGGTCCGGCTGATCTGGCCGAAGGGGATGGCGCCTTCAAGGAATGCGGCCACGGCCACTTCGTTGGCGGCGTTGAAGACTGCCGGCGTCGTGCCTCCCGCGCGGCCCGCCGCGATGCCGGCACCCAGGGCTCGAAAAACATCGCTCCGAACCGGCTCGAACGTGAGGGGGCCGGCCGCGACCGGATCGAAGCGGCGGACCCCGGCATCCGGCAGCCGTTGCGGATGAGTCAGGGCATACAGGATCGGCAGCTCCATCGATGGGAAGCCCAGTTGCGCCAGGACGCTGCCGTCTCTGAATTCGACGAATGCGTGCACAATGCTTTGGGGGTGGACCACGACGTCCAGCGCGTCATAGGGAAGACCGAACAGGTGGTGAGCCTCGATCAGCTCCAGTGCCTTGTTGGCCATCGTGGCGCAATCGACGGTGATCTTGTGCCCCATCCGCCAAGTCGGATGCTGCAGGGCTTCCTCGACCGTCGCATGCCACACCCGGTCAACCTCCCACTCCCTGAACGGTCCGCCCGATGCCGTGAGGATCAGCCGCGCGAGTCCCTCGTCACGACCGGTGACGCACTGGAGCACGGCGCTGTGCTCGGAGTCGATCGGGACAACTTCGCCACCGCCGGCGCGAGCAGCCTGCCCGACCAGATCCCCCGCCATGACCAGGCTCTCCTTGTTGGCCAAAGCGACCCGCTTGCCGGCCCCGAGGGCCGCGAGGGTGGCAGCCAGACCTGCTGCTCCCACGACGGCATTGACCACGATGTCCGCATCGGGATGGGTGGCGGCATCGACCAGCACGTCGGCACCGGTGGGCCACCGCGCATCATCACTGGCACCCGCCAGCCCGGCGTAGGTCGGTGCCCACTCGGCTACCTGCGCCGCCAACTCGTCTCCATTCCGCCCGGCTGTCAGAGCCACCAACCTGAATTGGTCCGGGTGGCGCCGCAGGACCTCGAGCGTGCTTCGGCCGATAGAACCGGTAGACCCAAGGAGCGCCACTCCCTGTCGCGCCTTGCCCCGGTTCGGTTCCCGCGCTTTGGCGGCAGCACCATGCTCCGTCCGGCTTCGCACCGCGTCCATCTTGGCGAGGGATCCCGGCGTCATTCTGGGGCGGCTCACTAGATCACTCCGAACCAATGGTAGAGCGCTGCTGCCACGGGAATCACGAAATAGAGTGAGTCGAATCGGTCCAGCACACCACCGTGCCCCGGTATCAGGTGGCTCGAGTCCTTCACGCCGGCCTCGCGCTTGAACAGCGACTCAGCCAGATCTCCAACCTGGCCGACCACGGAGAGCACTCCCGCGATGAGTACCAGCTCCCCAAGCGGTACCTCCAGACCTACTCTGGGAAAGATCAGTCTGCCGAACAGCGGCGCCACCAGCAGAGCGCCCGCCACCCCTGCCGCGCTGCCCGACCGAGTCTTTCCGGGGCTCACGCGCGGGGCCAGCTTCGGGCCCTGAAATAGCCGTCCTCCGAACATCGCTGCCGTATCGCAGATCCAGGTGACCACCAGCGGGAAAAACACCAGCCATGCGCCAGCCCAGGAGCGGAGCGGATATTGGGTGTGCCGGATCGCGATGATAAAAGCAGGCAGCACCCCGGTGTACATCACTCCGAGCACTGTTACTCCAGCGGATGAGAGCGGCCTCTCGGTCGGGGCGCGGGCTGCAAGCACCCACGTCAGCAGTGCGATGATCCAGAGCGCTGCGAGGTAGGTCCAGTTGGCCGAGAGGAAAGCTCCCACGTCGGGTACCACCAACGCCGCCAGGACCAGCGGCGCCAGGGCGGCCGCACTGATGATGCCGAAGGGCCGGGCCGCCTGCACGCCCTGTCGCGCCGCCAGATCGAACAGCTCGCGGGCGCCCAGGGCACCAGCCAGCGCGAGCAGGATGGCCAGCGGGACGCCGCCGTACCAGACAATCGCCAGCGCGACTGGAATCGCGACAACCGCAAATCCGACCCGCCGCGCGAGATTGCTTTTGCCGGCCTGGTGGCTGGAATCCATCAGACCGGGACGCGCCCGAAACGCCGGTCGCGCCCCTGAAACTCCAGAATAGCCTCGAAGAGATGCCGCCGAGTGAAGTCCGGCCAAAGCACTGGGGTGACATAGAGCTCGGCATAGGCCAGTTGCCAGAGCAGGAAGTTCGAAATCCGCATCTCGCCGGAGGTGCGGATGAGGAGGTCGGGATCAGGCCACTCGGCAGTGTAGAGCATGCGGCTGACCGCATCCTCGTCGATATCGGCCGGGTCGAGCCGGCCTGCAGCCGCTGACTCGGCCAGCAATCGCGCGGCGCGGGCAATCTCCGCCCGAGCGCTGTAGGAGATGCAGAGATTCAGAGCGAGGGCTTCCCCACCCTGGGTTTCGGACATGATCCGATCGATTGCCTTGCGGGCGCCGGGTCCCAGGCGCTCGAGGTGCCCGAGAATCCGGACGGAGACGCCCTGCTCCCTCAACTCCTGAGCCTCCCTGGCGATGTACTCCTCGAGGAGCTTCATCAGCGCCTCGATCTCACTCGCAGGTCGCTGCCAGTTCTCCTGACTGAAGGCGAACAGCGTGAGTACGCCGACACCCGCTTCGAGGCAGCCTTCAACCACTTCCCGGACGGCCTTCATTCCCGCGTGATGCCCCAGCGCGCGGGGGAGGGACCGTCCCTTGGCCCAGCGTCCGTTGCCATCCATGATGATGGCAACGTGGGCCGGCACCGCCCCGTGGACTTGCAGCCGCTGAAGCAGATCGTGGCTCATCCGCTCAGACTTCCAGGATTTCCGCTTCTTTCGAGTGAATGAGCCCATCGATCTGCTTGATGTGCTCGTCGGTGAGCTTCTGGATTTCCTTTTCGGCGCGGGCCTTATCGTCCTCCGGGATCTTCTCGAGCTTCTTGACCTTCGACAGGGTGTCGGTGCGGGCGTGGCGCACCGCTATCCGCCCCTCCTCCCCCAGCTTGTGCACCACCTTTACCAGATCCTTCCGCCGGTCCTCGGAGAGGGCCGGCAATGGCACCCGGATGAGGTTGCCCTGGGTGGCGGGATTGAGTCCCAGACCAGCATCGCGGATAGCCTTCTCGATAGCACCGGTGAGGGATTTGTCGAACGGTTGGACTGTGAGGAGACGCGGCTCGGGCGCGTTGACCATCGCCACCTGGTTCAGCGGCATCGGGTTGCCGTACGCCTCGACTCGCACGAGGTCGAGCAGCGATGCGCTCGCCTTGCCACTTCGGATGGACGTGAATTCCCGCTTGGTGCTCTCGACCGCCTTGTGCATCAACTCGCGGCCGTGCTTGGTGAGTTCGGCGATGGTGCTCATCGGACGATGGTCCCTACCCGTTCGCCCCGCAGTACTCGAGTGATGGCGCCCGGCTGGTTGATGTTGAAGACGACGATGGGAAGCTGGTTTGCTTTGCAGAGACCGAATGCGTTGGCGTCCATGACGGCATAGTTCTTCACGATCGCTTCCTGAAAGGTGAGCTCCGGGATGAAAGTGGCGGCAGGATCCTTCCTCGGGTCACCGGTAAAGATGCCATCCACGTTGGTGGCCTTGAGGATCACCTGCGCCTCGACTTCGAGCGCCCGCAGCACGCCGGCGGTGTCGGTGCTGAAGAAGGGATTGCCGGTACCCGCGGCGAAGATGATCAGCCGGCCCTTCTCGAGGTGGCGAACCGCGCGGCGCCGGATGTACGGCTCCGCCACCGACTCCATCCGGATCGCGGTCATGACCCGGGTATCGACCCCGATCTTCTCCAAGACGTCCTGCAAGGCCAGCGCGTTGATGACAGTACCCAGCATGCCCATGTAATCGGCCGAGACCCGGTCGAGTCCTTCACGACTCGCCGTGGTGCCCCGGATGATGTTGCCGCCCCCGACCACGAGCGAAAGGTGCACGCCCATCGCATGCACCTCTTTGATCTGTTCTGCAAAGCTCTCGACCACGTGATAATCGAGACCGAAGCCGGTTTCGCCTGCCAGCGCCTCGCCCGAGATCTTGAGCAGGGCGCGGGTATAGGCGACAGCCATCAAGCTTCCCCGATCTTGAACCGCGCGAACCGCCGGACGGCAATAGCCTCGCCCAGCTTGCCGGAAGCCTCCTTGATGAGCTGTCCCACCGTCTTCTTGTCGTCGCGCACGAACAGCTGCTCCGTCAACGTCCGCTCGGCCACGAACTTCTTGAGTTTGCCCTCCACGATCTTGGCCCGGATGTTCTCGGGCTTTCCTTCCTGGGCGACCTGTTCCTCGGCGATCCGGCGCTCCCGCTCCAGCAGCTCGGCCGGCACGTCTTCCGGATTGACGCCGATCGGATCGGCCGAGGCCACGTGCAGGGCGATGTCGCGCGCGAGCTGCTGAAAGTCGTCCGTCCGGGCCACGAAATCGGTCTCGCAGTTGAGCTCCACCAGCGCGCCGACCTGGCCGTTGTGGTGCAGATAGCTGACCACGACGCCCTGCGTCGCGGTCTTGCCGACCCGCTTCTCGGCCTTGGCGATGCCCTTCTTGCGAAGGATCTCCGAGGCGCGCTCCATGTCGCCGGCAGACTCTTCCAGCGCGCGCTTGCAATCCATCATGCCGGCGCCGGTGCGGGTCCGCAGCTCGCTTACATCTTTCGGGGAAATCGTCGTACTTGCCATAGTCTCCAGCTCAGGTCTACTCAGGGGTGAATATTAAAGCCGCCGCTCAGGGCCTGCAGGGCCTCGAGCGGCGGAGGTAACAGTCGGGCCGGCGGAGCTTAGGCGCCCGGCTCGCTCGCCGCGGCGGGGGCGGCCGCTTCAGCCACGCCCTCGGCATCGGGCTCAGTCTTGAGCCGCGCTGCGATGGCCTCCGGCTTCGGCCGCCGCTTGCGACGGGGACGGCGCCGCTTCCGATCGGCGTCCGCATCTCCTTCGCTGCCGGAATCGGTGCTGTAGGTCTCGGCCTCGAGATCCTCGCTCACTTCGCGCATCGGCATCTGGGCGCGGGATTCCTTGATTACGTCCGAGAGCGCGGCCGTGATGAGCGAGACCGACCGGATCGCATCGTCGTTGCCCGGTACGGGCACCGTGATCACATCGGGATCGGCGTTGGTGTCCACGATCGCCACCACCGGAATGCCGAGCTTGTTGGCCTCAGCCACGGCGATCTTTTCCTTCTTGGCATCCACCACGAAGAGAGCGCCGGGAACCCGGCCCATGCCCTTAATGCCCTCGAGGTTGCGGCTCAGCTTCACCCGCTCGCGCTCGAAGAGCAGCTTTTCCTTCTTGGTGTAGTTCTCGAAATCTCCCTCCGCCGCACCCTGCTCCAGCTCGCGCAGCCGCCGGATCTGCTTCTTCAAGGTCTGGAAGTTGGTCAGCATTCCGCCCAGCCAGCGCTCCGTCACGTAGAAGGCACCACAGGCTTCGGCTTCGGCCTGCACGATGGCCTTGAGCTGCTTCTTGGTGCAGACGAACAGAACGCCCTCGCCCTTGAGCACGACGCTGTTGAGAAGCTCCTGCGCCTTGGCGATCTGACGGAGTGTCTTCTGGAGATCGATGATGTAGATCCCGGAGCGCTCGGCGAAGATGAATCGCCGCATCTTCGGGTTCCACCGGCGGGTCTGGTGGCCGAAATGCACACCAGCTTCGAGAAGGTCCTGCAGTTGAGGCTGTGCCATGCGCTAGATCATTTCCTGTTCGATTGGGGTTGAACGTCCATCGCCGTCATCTCCTGTCTGCGATCCTTCCACGTCGCTACGCTCGGTGTCAGGACACCCACAGCAGGATCGGGCGATGTGCGAAGTCTGGTGCTTACCGCTTGCTGAACTGGAACCGCTTCCGGGCGCCTGGGCGTCCCGGCTTCTTGCGCTCCACTGCGCGCGGATCACGCGTCATGAGGCCGGCAGCTCGTAGCTTGGCCCGGTGCTGGCCATCGGCCTCCACCAGAGCACGCGCGATCGCATGCCGAAGGGCGCCCGCCTGCCCTGCCTGGCCGCCACCATTCACGTGCGCTTTCACATCGAAGGCGCCCAGGGTATCGGTGGCCGTGAACGACTGCTGGATGTGCTGTACCAACGACGGCCGCGGGAAATAGTCGCCGAGGTTGCGTCCGTTGATGTCCCACTTCCCGGTACCCGGGGTCAGGTAGACACGGGCCACGCTGGTCTTCCGGCGGCCGACCGCCTGCCAACGAAACTGAGGTGTTGCGGTCATGCGCTCGCCTTAGACGGAGTGACAGAATAGGGCTTGGGCTGCTGAGCCGAGTGAGGATGCTCGGCGCCGCCGTAGACCTTGAGCTTGCCCCGCATATGCTGCTTGGCCAGAGACGTCTTGGGCAGCATGCCGAAGACGGCCTTCTCGATCACCCGGTCGGGGTGCTTGGCCAGCAGATCGCGAGCAGCGGTGAAGCGCTCGTGCCCCATGTAGCCGGTGTGCGAGAAGTAATTCTTCTGGGTCATCTTCCGGCCGGTCAGCTTGACCTTCGACGCGTTGATGACGACGACGAAATCGCCTCCATCCATATGGGGCGTGTAGGTCGGCTTGTGCTTGCCCCGAATCAACTGCGCCACCACGCTCGCCAGCCGGCCGAGAGGAACTCCCTCGGCATCGACAACGTGCCAGTCGTGGCTGATATCCGCCGGCGTAGCGGTGAAGGTCTTCATGTCGGCTGCTGCCTTATGCTCTGGACCGGGTCAAATTGAGACAGACTCACAAGATAGGCTATGGGTGGGTCACAGGTCAAGACGACCTCTCTTCCTCGAATTCAACCAGCACCTGCCCCTTCTCGACCGCCTCGCCGGCTTTCACTCGCACCGTCTTGACCTTGGCGCCGGCTCGGGCCTTAAGCTCGTTTTCCATCTTCATGGCCTCGAGCACAACCAGGCCGGCACCGGGCGAGACAGTCTGGCCCGGCGTGACCTGCACCCGGAGAACCAGTCCCGGCATCGGCGCCTTGAGCAGCGAGGGCTTGAGTGCGGGGCCACCATTTCCTGTGAGATTCCGGATGTGGCGGGTTCGCTCGTCCAGTACCTCGACCTCCCAGCGCTCCCCCAGAGGAGTGATGGCCCAACGGCCACCACCGAGTGCCTCCACCGAGAGCGTCGTGGGCCGCTCATCCAGCAGAAGCTGCCGCAGCGGCGTGCCCGCGATCCGGCCGAGGGAAGCCAAGTGAGTTTGTCCGGCGACGACCACCCGGTCGCCATCGACCTCCACTTCGATCTCCTGACCATCCACCGTCACCACGTATTTCATGCCGCCTCCAGCACGGCGACAGTTTCAACGTGCGCGGTCTGGGGAAAGAGATCGAAGGCTTGAACCTGGGAGAGGCGAAAGCGGTCGAGCCTCTGAATGTCGCGGGCAAGCGTTGCCGGATCACAGGAGATGTAGACCAGACGCGCCGGTGCCAGGCGGTTGAGCTCCGCCGACACCCGCTCGTCCATGCCGGTGCGGGGCGGGTTGGCGATCACCAGGTCGGGCCGCCCCATCAGGCGCAACAGATCCTCTGCTCTGCCGGCATGACGGCGCGCCGCCGGCCCACTGGATTCCGCCTGAGCCACCGCGCGCTTGTCGCTCTCCACACTCTCGACGATGGCGCCTCGAGCCGCGAGCAGGGCCGTAGTTTCGCCGATACCGGCATAGAGGTCCCAGACACGTCGGCCGTTCACATCGCCCAGCTGGTCCAGAGCGAAGCGGCGCACGCGGTCGCCCATCTCAGGGTGGACCTGCTCGAAGACGGTCGCCGGAAACGCCTCTCCTCCACCCGCCACTGCCCGGGCGACTCCACTCTCGGGCTGCAGCCACAGAATCGCCGGCGAGCCCAGGCGAGCGATCTCATGCCGGAGTCTCTCGAACCCCGACCAGACTTCACCCTCGCCCACCTTGAACACGAGGTGCCTGCCGCCCATGCGGTCGAGACGGAGCACGACCTGGTTGATTCTCGGAGGCAACAAGGGCCGGAGCTTTCGGACCGTTTGCCAGAGCGTCATCAGCTCCGGCACTGTGATGTGGCACCATTGCAGGTCGAACACTTCGTCCGGCCGCCGGTACCGATGTAGTCCGATCTTCCGGCCGTCCTCGCTTACGTGCAGCGTCAACTTGGTGCGATAGTCGTAGGTCTTTTCGGCTGGGACGATCGGCGGATCGGCCACCTCCTGACGGGCCAGCCTCCGAAGCGCATCACCGACGAGCGTCTGGCGAGACGCGAGCTGGGCCTCGTTGTTGAGGTGCTGGAGCTGGCAGCCGCCGCATTCGTCGTGGATGTAGTGGGGACACCGGGGCTCCACTCGTTCGGGAGCAGCCTCGATCAGGTGGGCCAGCCGTGCGCGGGCAAACCGCTTGTGCTCGCGCAGGTGGCTGAGCTCGGCCAGATCACCCGGGGCGGTACGCGCCACGAAGACCGTCTTCCCGTCGGGCAGCTTTCCGACGCCATCGCCGCCGGCAGCCAACCGGAGTATGCGAACAGCGGTCACCGCAATCCTTCGCGCCTGGCCTGCCGGCTCCACTCGGTCTCCCCACCACCCACCGCGGCAGGAACGGACGGTCGCCTCGCCTGGCGCGCCTCGTCTTCCGCCAGGGCGGCCGCAATCGCCAGCTCACGGGCCCGGGCCGGTGACGCCGGGATGCCGAGAAGATCGGTCCGGCGATCGAGAAACTGGATGTCAATTTCTCCTTTTCGGAACTCTGGATCGGCCATCAGCCTGCGGTGAAACGCTTGATTGGTCGCCACGCCTACGACCACAAGCTCGTCCAATGCCTGTGCCATTCTGGTCACCGCCTGAGCCCGGTCCGGAGCCCACACGATGAGCTTCGCCAAGAGTGAGTCGTAATAGAGGGTGACCTCATCGCCCGTCTCGACCCCGCTGTCCCAACGAACGCCAGGTCCAGCCGGCACCCGGAGGTATTCGATCCGTCCAGTCGAGGGCAGAAAACCGTTACTCGGGTCTTCGCTCGTGATCCGGCACTCGAGCGCCCAGCCACGCGGCGTCAGCCAGCCGGAGTGGATCCGCATGGGAAGTCCCCGGGCAATGCGAAGCTGTTCCCGAACCAGATCGACACCGTAGACCAGCTCGGTAACCGGGTGCTCGACCTGGATCCTGGTATTCATCTCCAAGAAATAGAAGGAGCCATCGTCGGTGAGAAGAAATTCACAGGTACCCGCGCCCCGATATCCCACCGCCCGGGCGGCGGACACCGCCGCGGCCCCCATCCATTCGCGCTGATCCACCGACAACGCGAGGGACGGCGCCTCCTCCACCAGCTTCTGATGACGCCGCTGAATCGAGCACTCCCGCTCGCCCAGGTGAATGGTACGATCGGCATCGGCCAGCACCTGGATCTCGATGTGCCGTGGCCGCTCGAGAAATTTTTCCAGGTAGACCCTCGAGTCGCCGAAGGCCTTGAGCGCCTCCGAGCCCGCGGTCTCCAGTGCCGGCACCAGCTCACCCGCAGTTCGTACCACCCGCATCCCTCGGCCGCCGCCGCCGGCCGCCGCCTTGACCATGATCGGATAACCGATCTGGTCGGCAGCCAGCATCGCCGCTTCCGTCTCTTCGACCGGCGTGCTCGCGCCAGGAACGATCGGCACGCCGGCTTCCTGCATCCGCCGGCGGGCTTCGGTCTTGTCCCCCATAGCGCGGATCGCTGCAGCCGGTGGACCCACGAAAATCAGCTCCGCGGCCTCGACTGCTTCCGCGAACTCGGCTCGCTCGGAGAGGAACCCGTAGCCCGGATGAATCGCGTCAGCGCCGGACTCTCTCGCTGCGGCAATCAAACGCTCGATCGACAGGTAACTGGCGCCGGGCGAGGGGGGACCAATCGCCATCGCGCGATCAGCGGCCCGGACGTGCGGGCTGGCGCGGTCGGCCGTAGAGTAAACGGCAACTGCCTCGAGCCCTTCTTCGTGACATGCGCGGATGATCCGGAGCGCGATCTCGCCGCGATTGGCAATGAGGACGCGTTTCATGCGGCGGACAAGGCGGTAAAAGAAACGGCGGTAGGAGCTGCGGCGGAAGAAACCGAGACGGGCCCTTTCCGCCTCACGGCCTACAAGCAGGCGGGGGCGTGTCTCCGAACACGAGGAGAAAGCTGGAGCAGAGCAAGGCGTTGTACCGGGCAGCGCTGTCGTACACCGCGCGCACGTCGCGGACCCAGACCGATCCATCCTGCCGCATTGCCTGGAGCAGCTCAGTCACTGAGAGTGCGTCGGATCCCGGTGGTACCGGTTGACTCACGCGAGCCAGCCGGAAGGGCCTCCACGTGACCGGGGGAGCCGCCGCGATATCGGCCGTCGGCGAGAGACAGAGTGGCCGCCGTCCCACCACATCCGCCAGTGCCGTTCGAACCGGCAAGCGGGGATCGAGCCCCATCGCCTCCGCCATCCGGCGTCGGTACACGGAGTCGGTGACATATCGGTCGGGTCTGATCGGGAGGATTTCGCGCGCGCTGAGATCGGGATTGTCGTACCAGACCGAAAGGGCCTCGAGATCGCTGCCGATGAGGAGGACTCCACCCGCCGGACAGGAGCTGATGAGGTTGGCTCCGAGCTCCGGAATAAAGGACGGAACCTGGGGCGGATCGACGTGGAGGCGAGCGGATGCTGCCGTGTTCCAGCCCGAGTCCTCGACCACCAGAATCGAACGCTCCAGCTCCGCCAGCCCACGAAAGACGGCCCCGGAGTCAGTCGAGAGGCGTACTGCCTGATCGAATGCTGTGGCCGCAAAGTCCAGATACAAGAAGCCGTCAGGATCGCCCTGATGCCCCTGAAGATGCCAGTCCCGGGCGTCGAGCAGATAGAAGCGTCCAAGCTGGAACCAGGCGCTGCCGTCGTCCGGGGCGGTGGCCAGATAGCGACCCAGGAGATCGATGGCCATCTGCCGTTCGCCACTGCGTTCGAGCGCCGCCGCCCGGGGGGCGACATTCGGGTCGACCGCTGCCTGGGCGAGAAGAGTGCCGGGGACGGCCGTAACCAAAAGCAACGCCGTGGCGACTCGGTAGCGTAAGTGGCGAACCGAGGGGCCTACGGACGTTGCAAAAGAGGCGCGACTCTGAAACATGTGCGACAAAAATGGCGTGTGGGCCATGTCTTAGCTAGTAGGGAGACGTCGCGGGAGGTCCCGGCTGCACCGGCGAAGTCAGGAGCTGGGAGCTGGGAGCTGGGAGCTGGCGGAGGGAAGCCTTTAGCTCATAGCTCCCAGCTCCCAGCTCCCAGCTCCCAGCTCACAACGGAATATTCCCGTGCTTCTTGGCCGGGTTCCGATCGCGTTTGCCCCGAAGCATCCTGAGACCCTCGATCAGCCGAGGACGGGTATCCCGGGGATCTATGACGTCGTCGATGAAGCCGCGGGCTGCCGCGGTGTATGGATGGGCGAACTTTTCGGTGTATTCATCGATCAGCCGGGTCGTGGCCGCCGCAGGGTCCTTGGCACCGGCGATTTCGTCCTTGAACAGGATCTCGACGGCGCCCTTTGGCCCCATGACGGCGATCTCGGCAGAAGGCCACGCCAGGTTGATGTCCCCCCGGATGTGCTTGGAGCTCATCACGTCGTACGCCCCGCCATAAGCCTTTCGTGTGATGACAGTCAGCTTGGGTACGGTTGCCTCACAGTAGGCAAAGAGCAGCTTGGCGCCATGCTTGATGATGCCGCCGTGCTCCTGGGCTACCCCCGGGAGAAATCCGGGCACATCAACAAAGGTTACGACCGGCAGGTTGAAGCAGTCACAGAAGCGGATAAAGCGTGCGGCCTTGATGGAAGCACTGATGTCGAGAACGCCGGCCAGGACCGCCGGCTGATTGGCAACCACACCAACCGGACTGCCGCCGAGCCGTGCAAAGCCGACGATGATGTTGTCCGCATAGCCCTTCTGGACCTCGAGGAAGGTGCTGTCATCCACGATCTTGCCGATCACTCCGTGCATGTCGTACGGCTTGTTCGGTGTGTCGGGGATCAGGTCGAGCAATCCCTCATCCCTCCGGTCCGGCGGATCGGGAGTTTGCCGCTGGGGTGGCTCGTCGAGGTTGTTGAGCGGAAGAAACCCGACCAGCTCACGAATCCTCTGAAGGCACTCTGGCTCCGAGTCATGGACGAAGTGGGCCACTCCAGAGGTGCCACCATGGGCGTCCGCGCCGCCAAGCTCATCGAAGCTCACCTCCTCATGCGTGACGGTTTTCACCACGTTGGGGCCGGTGACGAACATGTAGCTCACGCCCCGGACCATGAAGATGAAGTCGGTTATGGCGGGACTGTACACGGCCCCGCCCGCGCAGGGGCCCAGGATCGCCGAGATCTGAGGGATCACCCCGGAGGCGAGCGTGTTGCGGAGGAAGATGTCCGCGTAACCTCCGAGCGAGGCGACACCCTCCTGAATTCTGGCCCCACCTGAATCGTTGAGACCGATGACGGGAGCTCCGGTCTTGAGCGCCAGGTCCATGATCTTGCAGATCTTTTCCGCGTGCGTTTCAGAGAGGGATCCACCGAAGACCGTGAAGTCCTGTGAGAAGACGTACACCAGCCGGCCGTCGATCCGGCCCGAGCCGGTGACGACTCCATCACCAGGATAGATCTGCTGTTCCAGCCCAAAGTCGGTGCTTCGGTGGGTTACGAAGCGGTCGAGCTCGACGAAGCTGCCTTCGTCCAGCAGGAGATCGAGGCGCTCCCGCGCGGTGAGCTTGCCTTTCTTATGCTGCTGGGCAACCCGCGCCGGACCGCCACCCTGTTCGGCGAGTGATTGGCGGTGGTGGAGATCGTCGAGAAGTTTTCGGGGGTCAGGCATCGCAACAAGATAGTGGCCGCCGGGGCAGCGGGCACGCCCGATCTTGCCCTTTCCCCAATTGTGGGACAGTGTCGCTTAAGCGCTTGTCGCCCTCCGACGGGAGATGTCATGCCTGCCCACAGAGCTCTCCTATTGATTGCGTTTGCGTTGCCTGCCCTGCTGTCTGCTCAGGAGCGACCTATCGAGATAGGGCTCGATGGTGGTTTGGAATACTCGTTCAACTCCGAGCTCTTCAGTATCGCTCTGCCGCTCCAACGGGTGCGGGCGGCCTTTCCCTCGAAGGACCGCCTGGCCTTCGAGCCGGCGCTGTCGTTTACCCGCCTCTCTTCCAACGGCGAGTCGCTGCTTGCTCTCGTACTGCAGGTCGGAGCGCTTTATGACTTTGGCTCCGGCCGAAACACTACCTATGCCCGGCCTTTCGCCGGAATCGAATACGTAGACGGGAGTGGTATTGATAGCGATGCCGTCTTCGACCTGGGCGTCGGGGTGGGATCGCGTTCTCGCTTAACCGATCGGCTCGCGCTGAGATTCGAGGCGACCGTCACTGGCCAATTCGGGACCAGCGGTGGCACCGACGGCGCGCTCGGCGGCACCGTGGGGCTGTCCTTTTTCACGCGGTAGCGGGCGGGGAGGACGGAGAGGACGGAGAAGTTGTCACCCTGAGCGAAGCGAGGGGGCCAAAGCCCAATTCGAGCTATGGCCCCCTCGTCGCTGACGCTCCTCAGGGTGACACCTCTATTCGGCCTGCCCTATTCCAAAGCCGTGGTCTCCTCGAACACCGGCTTGACCGGCGGGATGATCGGCTCATCCGGATACCCGATCACGGCCAGCACGATCCGATGATGAATCGGGTCTACCTCGAGCACTTTGAGGTCGAGCGGCTGCCCTTCCTTAACGGCGTCTCCCGGATTTTCGATGTCGGCTATGCCTAGCTGGGACATAGGGACGAAGCCCTCGATGTCGTTGCCGAGGTCGACCACGACGCCCTTGTCCATCAGCCGCACTGCCCTGCCCCGCAGCTCCATCCCGATCGGATAGGTCTCGCCGATCCGGAGCCAGGGATCCTCTTCCGCCTGCTTGAGGCCGAGCGAGATCCGCTTGTTCTCCGCATCGATGTTGAGGATCACCACGTCAACGGCGTCGCCCTTCTTGACCACCTCTGACGGGTGCTGGACCCGCTTGGTCCACGACATGTCCGAGATGTGGATCAAACCGTCGATTCCCGGCTCGATCTCGACGAAGGCGCCGAAGCTGGTGAGGTTCCGAACCTTCCCATTGATCCGGGTGCCCACCGGGTATTTGAGCGGCAGCACCATCCAGGGATCCTGCTCGGTCTGCTTCATGCCGAGCGAAATTTTCTCCTCGGCCTCGTCCACCTTGAGCACCACCGCCTCGATCGTCTCACCGATGCTGACGATCTTGGACGGGTGACGGACGTTCCGAGTCCAGCTCATCTCGGAAATGTGGACCAGGCCTTCGATCCCGGGCTCGATCTCGACGAATGCTCCGTAGTTCGTGATCGAGACCACCTTGCCCTGGACCCGGGTGCCGACTGGGTACTTGGCGGCGACGTTCTGCCAGGGATACGACTGAAGCTGCTTCATGCCCAGGCTGATCCGCTCCCGCTGCCAGTCGATGTCGAGGATCTTGACCTCGACTTCCTTGCCGATGGCGACCATCTCAGTGGGATGTGAGACTCGGCCATACGACATGTCGGTGATGTGCAGCAGGCCGTCCACGCCGCCGAGGTCGATGAAGGCGCCGAAGTCGGTGATGTTCTTGACCACACCCTTTCGGACCTGGCCCACGGCAAGCTCCTTCATCAGGTGCTCGCGCTTGTGCGCCCGCTCGTTCTCGAGGATGACGCGGCGGCTGACGACGATGTTCCGCCGGCGCTTGTTCAGCTTGATGATCTTGAACTCGTAGGTCTGCCCCAGCAGCTCGTCGATATTGGGGACCCGGCGCAGCGCGATCTGGCTGCCAGGGAGGAACGCATCCACTCCCATCAGGTTCACCACCACGCCACCCTTGATCTTCTTGACCAGGGTGCCTTCCACCGGCTGATCGCTCTCGTGGGCCACGCGGATCTTCTCCCAGACCCGCATGAAATCAGCCTTCTTCTTGGACAGGACAACGGCGCCTTCCTGGTCTTCCAGATGCTCCAGGAATACTTCGACCTCGTCCCCTTCTTTTAACGAGTGCGGATCCTTGAACTCGTCCAGCGGAACCGACCCCTCGGACTTGAATCCAACATCGAGGATGACGGCATTATCGGTGACCCGGAGGACCTTGGACTTGACGATCTCCCCTTCCACGATCTGGGACATGGTGCCCTCGTACATCGAGAGCATCTGCTCGTAATCGGAGTCGGAGTATTCTTCGTCGTAGAGGTCCTGGCGGACGCGGAGACCGGCGGGTGAGATGAACTGGTCGGTTGAAGGATTGAGTTGTTCGAGCATGCGAAGCTGCGCCGTCCTTTAAAATGCCGCGCCAGAGTGGCCACGGGCAGGAGTAGTGGTGAGCGGCCGAAGTGCCGCTGGAGATAGCCAAGGAAGTTAATGTGGAAAGTTTTACAAGGCAAGGTTCTACAATCGGTTGGCCGCAGGAGAAGGGGGTGTTACGGCCCACCGTCCCAGCGCTAGATTCACCCGGCGAAGCCACGGATGACCAGACGATCCAAGGGACTTACCCTGTTCCGGAGATGAAATAGCTTCCACGCTGTTCGCCAGCGTCCATCCGCAGCCAATTAAGCAAGGCAGCCCGCGATGAGCTCTGCCCCAATTTTTCGCGCTTTCACCATCCTCGTGGTAGAGGACGACGCGGCGGTGCGCGAGATGACCAGCCGGATGCTGAGGAATGCAGGGTACCGGGTCTATCAGGCGACCGATGGGCGGGAAGCGCTGGCCCTGCTGGCAGAGTCAGGGCAGGTGGACCTGATTGTGACGGATGTGCGGATGCCGTACGTGAACGGCTACGACCTGGCCGCGAAGCTGAGCGAGGAGTATCCCCACGTTCCGATCGTGTTCATGTCCGGGTTCGATATCCATCTGGGCTCCCTCGCCCTTCCCGGTCCCGTCCTCCCCAAGCCGTTTCGCGCCGATCAGCTCACAGACTGCGTCGAGCGTCTTTTGCGCCCGCGTCAGAGCGCCTGAGAGCCGAACCGCTCATCGCCGGTCGAAGATCGGACGGGCCCGGTCAACGATGAACCGGACCTGTTCCCCAAAATCCAGACCGGTGCTGTCGAGATGCACGGCATCGGCAGCCGGACGAAGCGGTGCCACAGCCCGGGTCGAGTCGGCGTGGTCTCTGGCAGCCAATGCCGCGGTCTCCGCATCGAGGTGATCAGGTTCGACCGCGACGCCCCGCTGGCTGATCCGCCGTCCGGCCCGTTCCTCAGGTGATGCGGTCAGAAATATCTTGAGGTCGGCGTCGGGGAACACCACAGTACCGATGTCCCGCCCATCCACCACCACGTCCTGGCCGGCGCGCACCAGTGCCCGAAGCCGTGAGTTGATCCACTCCCGCACCACTGGAATCGCCGAGATCGCCGAGACCCTGGCAGTGACCTCGGCACCCCTGAGCGCTTCGTCCACCGGCTCGCCCTCGAGATAGGCAGCGAACCCAGCCCCATCCGGCTGGAGCATCAGGCCGCGATCTTCTGCGGCACGGAGAATTGTCTCGGGGTCGAGGTCGTTGAGCGACGTTCGCTTTCGCACAGCTTCTCTAAGGCCGACCAGTGTTACACCCCGGTAGAGTGATCCGGAATCCAGGTGTGCAAACCCGAGTGCCTCGGCAACCGCCCGCGCGGTGCTGGACTTCCCCGACGCTGATGGCCCATCGATAGCAATCACACCACCGTTCATCGACGCCCTCGCTGCCGAATGCTCCGTAGGGCATCGCTGAAGTTGGGGAAGCTCACCGCGGCGCAGTCCAGATCGTCAATCAGGATGCTGGCACCGGGGAGCGTTCCCAGAACCGCGAACGCCATCGCGAGTCGGTGATCTCCCGCAGTCCGGACCTTGCCTCGAGGCGCTCCCGTGCCGCCCTCTATTACCAGATCGTCTCCCACAACCTCGGCCGAGGCACCGACCGAGCGGAGGTTTTCCGCGATCAGCCCCAGCCGGTCACTCTCCTTGACCCGCAACTCCCCTACTTGCCGGAACGTGGTAGTACCTGATGCGCGGGATGCGAGCACCGCCAGCAACGGGACTTCGTCGATGAGTCCCGGAATCTCCCCGGCGGGTACCTCGGTTGCTCGTAATCCCGCGGGAGTCACTAAAAGATCGCCGACCGGCTCTTCGTAACGGGTGGTCTCGTTCTCCACTCTCACCGGAGCACCCATTCGCGCGAGCACATTCAGAAAGCCGGTGCGGGTTGGGTTGATGCCCACCCCGGCAATCCGGAGCTCGCCGGTCTCGGCCAGTACCGCGGCACCCGCCAGAAATGCCGCCGACGAGGGATCCCCCGGCACCTGGATTTCAAACGGTGTGATCCTCCCGCCGGGCGCAAAGCGGATCCACCCATCGCTCTCGCTCAGGTTGTACCCGAAGGCGCGAAGCAGACGCTCGGTGTGATCGCGGGAGCGGCCATGCGGCTCGCGCAACCCAACTTCCACCTCGCCCGCCACGCCAGCGAGCAGGATGGCGCTCTTGATCTGGGCGCTCGAGACCGGCATCTCGTAGGAGATCGCGTGCAGAGGCATGCCGCGCACTGTAATGGGGAGCCCATCGCCATTGCTTTCGCTGAACCGGGCACCCATCGCACTCAGAGGAGTCGTTACCCGCCGCATCGGCCGGCGCCGCAGCGATTGATCACCCGTCAAGGTGGCGGTGAACCGGTGCCCCGACAGTAGTCCCAGCAGAAGGCGAGTCGTGGTGCCGGAGTTTCCGCAGTTGAGGATGCCGTCGGGCCGCCGGTAGCTGCCTCGTCCCTCCACCGTCACCGTCGCGTTCGGTCTCAGCGGCGAGAGCTCGGCTCCGAGCTGGCGTAACACCCGTGCGGTTGAGCGCGCATCGAGCGACGTGAGCGCACCAGCAATGTGGCTCTTCCCCCGGGCCAGTGCCGCGAGAAGCAGGACCCGGTGGGTGATGCTCTTGTCGCCGGGAACCCGCACGCTCCCTCCGACCCTCATCGCTCGATCCCCAGCCGGAATGCCTGAGCCGCGTCGAGAAAGCGCCGGAGGCCGGCGGTGTCCTCCTCGAGCAGGAGCCTTCGAAGCTCGGCAGCATGCCCCTGGGTCTCCTCCAGCGCCTGGCTGACCGCAGCCTTGTTGTAGAGGAGTATATCGGTCCAGAGATCGGGACTGCTGGCGGCGAGGCGGGTGGTGTCTCTGGCACCGGTCCCGAAGCTCACACCGCCCAGCCCCTGATCGCTCAGCGTCTTGGCGAGCAGGTACGCAACCGCTTGCGGAAGATGACTGGTCCAGGCGAGCTGACGGTCGTGCGCCGCGGCATCGATCCGAACCGCCGAAGCCCCCAGCGTTCGCTCCCAGAAGCTGATCACCGACTGGGCCGCCTCATGGCCCCGCGGTGTGCCGCTCTCGCAGACGTACACGACACATCCACGCAGGCGGTCGGGCCGAGCCGAGAGGAAGCCCGTCTCATGGGTGCCGGCCAGCGGATGGCCGCCGGCGAAGCGATCACCTATGCCTGCTGCGACGGCCTGCTCGAGTACCGGTGCCTTGACGCTGCAGACGTCGGTGAGCAGGGTACCGGAATCGAGCACGGGGGCCAGGCGGGCAATGAGATCGAGAGTCGGCCGGGGAGGAACCGCGAGCACCACCAGCTCCGCGCCTTTGACGGCGGCAGCCGGTGTGTCCGCCAGCTCGGTGATGGCCGACGCCTTGAGCGCCTGAATGCCTTCGGCTCGTTCGGGGGAAAAGCCGACCACCCGGGGTACACCGGCCAGCCGCGCTTGCCACGCGAGCGAGCCCCCGATGGCCCCGAGGCCGATCACGGTCAGTGAAGATGGGCGCACGATCAACAATGGAGAGAGGACGTCACCCGGCTCGTAAGATGCCGGGCAGGTGGCGTACTGATGCTCCTCGTTGCAGGAGGCTGGTCAAGAGTGTACTGATATGAGCACCGATTCTCAACGGACCGCTCGCGTGCCGAAGATTCTGATTGTGGAAGACAGTCCCGACAACATGAAGCTGTTCCGGACCATCCTGGGGCTCAAGGGTCACGTAGTGACAGGACTATCCGGCGGCGAGGGATTGCTGCAGGCGATCGAGCGGGAAGCCCCCGATCTGGTTCTGATGGACATCCAGCTGCCGGGCAAGGATGGCTTCGCGCTACTGCAGGAGATTCGCGCGTCGGCCGCCGCTGTCCGGGTGGTAGCATTGACGGCGCATGCCATGAGCGGCGATCGGGAGCGGGCATTGCAGGCGGGCTTCGACGGCTACATCACCAAGCCGATCGATATTCGAACATTCCCGGAGCAGGTCAGCCGCGCGCTGGCGGGGGAGCGCCCCGGGGAGTAATCAGCTCAACGACTCGGGCTCGAACCGAAGCAGCTGCAGTGAGTGCGGAGCCAGCTTGACGATGCCCTCGCCGTCCACGTTCGATGCCGTATGAGCGGTCTCGATCACCTGGATCCAGGAGCCGGGCTTCCCCCGATCCGGCAGTACGAACAGTTTGGTCCTCGCGCCACCGTTGAGCAGCAGCAGTATCGCCCCGGCACGGTTCGCTTCCGCGGCATCCCGACGCAGTAACATTCCCAGCACGTGGTTCGCTGGATCCTCCCATTCGGCAGCGGTCATCTCCTTTCCATCCGGCCGGAGCCAGACCAGCTCTCTGTCAGTCCAGGGGACCTCCGGTTCAGGGAAGAAGAATCTGGGCCGCCGCACCGCCGGCTCGGCCGCGCGCAGCGCGAAGACGGTGCGCACGAACTGCAGCAGCTCATTCGCCGCGGGCGTGAGATTCCAATCGATCCAGGTGAGCGGCCCGTCGTGACAGTAGGCGTTGTTATTGCCCGACTGGGTGCGTCCCAGCTCGTCCCCGTGTGAGATCATCGGCACCCCCTGAGCGAAGGCGAGCGTGGCGAAGAAATTCCGCTTGATGCGCTCCCGCATCCGGCTGATTTGGGTGGTGTCCGCCGGCCCTTCGATTCCCCAATTTCGGCTCAGGTTGTTGTTGGTGCCGTCCCGGTTGCCCTCGCCGTTCGCCTCGTTGTGCTTGGTCTCGTAACTGACCAGGTCCTCCAGGGTGAACCCGTCATGGCAGGTCACGAAATTCACGCTGGCCTGCGGCGAGCGGCCGTTCCAGGCAAACAGGTCGCTGCTGCCGGAGAGACGAGACGCGAGATCACCCACCTGACCCGCGTCTCCCCGCCAGAAGTGCCGGACCGTATTCCGGAATCGGTCGTTCCACTCGCTCCATTCCCGCGGGAATCTTCCGACCTGATAGCCATCGGGCCCCAGATCCCACGGCTCCGCGATCAGCTTGGTCTCTGCCAGAATCGGATCTTGCCGGAGCTGCTCGAAAAACTCCCCGGCCATGTTGACGCCGGTATCATCACGCGCGAGCACCGGCGCCTCATCGAAGCGAAACCCGTCCACGTGCATCTCTTCGACCCAGTACCGGAGACTATCGAGCACCAGCTGCCGGGTGGGCGCGCGACGCAGGTCTACGGTGTTCCCGCAGCCGGTAAAGTCAGCATAGAAGCGCGGGCCCTCGGGATGTGGACGGTAGTACGTGGCGTTGTCCACGCCGCGAAAGCACAGAGTTGGTCCGAGATGATTCCCCTCTGCCGTATGGTTGTAGACCACGTCGACGAGAACCTCCAGGCCGGCGTGGTGAAATCGCTGCACCATCGCCTTGAACTCATTGACCTGTTCTCCCATCCTGCCGCGGGCAAACCGGACATCCGGAGCGAAGTACCCGATCGAGGTGTAGCCCCAGTAATTGGTCAGTCCCTGCTCCACCAGCCGGCGTTCGCTGGCCATGTGGTGCACCGGCATGAGCTCGATAGCAGTGACCCCGAGGCTCCTCAGGTGCTCGATAATGGGGTCGCTCGCCAGGCCCAGATAGGTTCCCCGAAGTTCCTTCGGCACGTCGGGGTGCAGCATCGTCATTCCCTTCACGTGACACTCGTAGATCACCGTACGATCCCACGGTGTCCGAAGCGGGACGTCGCCCTGCCATTCGAACGCGGGATCCACCACCAGGCACTTGGGCAGACTGGGGGCACTGTCCTGCAGGTCCGGAATGAGATCCCGGTCCGGATCGGAAGTTCGGATCGGATAACCCGAGAAGGTCTCATTCCATACGACCGGACCGGCGATGGCCTTCGCATAGGGATCGAGCAGCAGCTTGGCGGGATTGAATCGGTGCCCATCGGCGGGCGCGTGTGGGCCATGAACCCGGTATCCGTACGCCTGTCCCGGGCCGATTGACTCCAGATACGCGTGCCAGACATGATCGGGACCACGTAACAGATCTACCCGTTCCGACTCGCCGGGCTCGTCAGGATGCGCGAAGAGGCACAGCTCCACTCGAGTGGCGTGCTCGGAGCAAATGGCGAAGTTGGTCCCAGTGCCGTCCCATGTGGCGCCGAGGGGAGACGGCCCGGCGGGTCGCGGACGACTCAGGCCGGCTTCGTTATGAATGGCTCGTCAGCCTCATCGTACGCCACGGGCCCGACGAACTCGGTTGAGCCCGCGGACGACAACGGCCAGCGTCAGAAGGGTCCAGAGGAGGGTATATCCCACCTTGTACGCGGGCGGCATCGTGAAGATGTGGGCGAGAAAGAAGACGCCGATGAAAATGGCATCGACGACGAGGACAACAACAATCAGCAGGAGCACCTCGCGTCGCACTGAAGCCTGGGCGGGCGGCCCTGTCATTGCGGCTGCGTCCTCAACGGGAGCGTTCACGACAAGCCGGCCGGCAGTCAGGCGTTCTGGGTTGGACGAGCAGAGCTGAGCTCCTCCGGCTTCATGGCCCCCACCACAGCGCCGTTACCGGTGACCACCCGACGATGGTAGTCCACCTGGCCGAGATGATAGGCGAAGTGGGTGGCGAGGTGAATCAGATATTCGCCGGTTGACACCCGCGCCCCACTGATCGTCTCGGGAAACTCGCCCTCCAGGTCCCGCTCGGTGAGACCGGCCAGCGCCGCTTTCACGGCCGCCCGGGCTGACTCGACTTCGTTCAGCAGCTCGGCCCTCGGAACGTCTCGTTGAGCGAACTCAGCGGGTCGGTCTCTGACGTACTCCGTCCCTCCCAACCGCGTCCCGAGATAATGCTGAATGTTCCCCGTGAGATGCAGCGCCAGTGTCCCGCCCGCGTTGCTGATCCCGGGCACCAGCTTCCAGAGCTGCCGCTCGTCGGGATACGCTGCGACCTCGCGGGCCAGGGTACGGAGATCTCGGTCGAGAATGGAAGCCACGAAACGGAGGAGCATGGGAGTCGTCAGGTTCGGGTGGGAGAAGATCTCTGGGTTGGAGTCAGTCTTCCAGCTCAATCTGCTCCAGTTGGCGGTCGGTTACGCCGTGGCGGAGCCGTCGGAACACCGATTCGAGAAGCTCTACCCCGAGCAGGGTTGCGACCGTGACGAGAGTGAGAATGATGGCTGCGAGCAGGTGCCCCAGGCCCACCATCGATCCCAGAGCGGCAAGGACCCAGATGACCGCAGCGGAGGTCACCCCAACGACCGCACCTTCCCGCGCCAGGATCACACCGCCGCCGAGAAAGCCGATGCCGCTCACGACCTGACCGAGGACTCGAGTGGGATCCACCCGGTCTCCCACGAACGAGGAGCCCAGGCTCACGAAGAGCTCGGTGCCGAGGCAGATCAGAATGCTGGTGCGAATGCCCGCCGCTTTGCCTCGAAGCTGCCGTTCGAGACCGATGATGCCGCCACAGAGAATCGCGGTTCCGAGCCGTAACCAGAACGCTGGCGCGTCCGGATTGAGTGGGTCGAATCCCGGTGGCATGGCTCTATTTGCGGCGCTGCAGCACGGCGGCTCGGATTCCGAAGACCTGCTCGTCGACCCACCGGAGCAGCGCGCCATCCAGCTCGACCAGCTCCTGTCCGGGAGTGTGAGGCAGGACCGGCCGGCGCTTTCCCTCGTTCATGAGGTACCACATCGGCGGGATCGCCGCTTCACCGCGGCGCTCATTAGCCAACTGGGCGTCGTAGGAAACGAAATGGAACTCCCGGCCCCGGTAACTCAGACGGCGCTGCTCGACTTTATGGCTGCTCACGTATGGCTCGCTAGGAAAGCTGGATGCGCGGGAGTCGGTGGCTGCGCGCGCGCAGTGGCCCACCCAGCGCGACGAAGTGGTCGCGCCACTGAAGTATAATCTCGCTCAGCCTCCTCCGAGAACGATTTGGTCTCGGTCGAGCATGTCCTGATGCTCGGAAAGCCACTCGAGCACGCGGTTTCGGACCGCGTCTTCGGTGTCATCCGGCATGGCGGGGAGTTTCGTCAAAGCGGTCCCACCGATGGTCAAATACCAGAGCGGCGGCTCCTCTCGCCCGAGCACTTCGCCGGAGAGGGTTTGCCCCCGGTTCAATGAGGCCGTCACCTGCTTACCCCGATATTCAACGCTCACCGAGTCCATAGATCTCAATCTATCAGCGTGGCGAACCGCCGCTCCGTCCTGACGAACCGCCGCTCCGTCCCGGCGAGCCGCCGTTTCGCCGTCCGCCTCGATGCCGCTGCTGATCCGGACGTCCCGCAGCTCGATTTCCTTGCTGCTCTCGCCCATTGCCCTGCTGCTCTCGCGTGGCCTGTGCCGTGCGCCGGGCGGCCTTGGCCTGGGACCGAGCCCGGTCCTCAGCCTTCTTCGCGCGGATCGCCGCGATCCGCTCGGCCAGGGGTACCTCCAGCCGGGCTTCGGTGCGCGCGCTGTAATCGAAGTCCGGGACGATCACGCGGGGGAGCCGCCGGCCGACCACGCGCTCGATGGCCCGCAGATCTCCCTCCTCCTCGGGCGCCACCAGCGTAAATGCATCTCCGGTCGCCTCCGCCCGAGCGGTTCGGCCCACCCGGTGGATGTAATCCTCGGGCGAGGTGGGCACATCGAAGTTCACGACATGGCCCAGCTCTTCGACATCGATGCCGCGGGCCGCGATGTCGGTAGCCACCAGTACCCGGTACTTCCCGCTTTTGAAGCCGGCCAGTGCCTCGGTGCGCTGCGGCTGCGAGCGGTTGCCATGGATCCGCTCCGACATGATCCCGTGCTTCGCGACATACGCCGCGAGACGATTGGCCCGGTGTTTGGTGCGGGTGAACACCAGGGCCTGCTGCATTTCACCGCGCTTCAGCAATGCCACTAGAAGGGCCGACTTGAGCTCCTGCGCCACCGGATAGATCGCCTGGGTGATCCCGACGGCTGGCGCGGCTTTGCGCTCGAGCTGGAGGGCGATGGGATTCCGCAGCAGCTCCCGGCTCAGCGCCACGATCGGCGGCGGCATGGTGGCGCTGAAGAAAAGAGTTTGTCGCTTGGGTGGCAGATGCCGCAGCACCCGCTTGATATCCGGCAGAAATCCCATGTCCAGCATCCGGTCAGCCTCATCCAGCACCAGGTACTCCACACCCGCGAGCTTCGCGTAGGGCGCCTTGAAGTGGTCCAGCAGACGGCCAGGCGTCCCAATGATGACATCAACTCCGCTCCGGAACGCGTGCTCCTGCGGGCCCATTCCTACTCCACCGAATACTGCGGCCCCGGTGATCGGAGTGTGAACGGCGAGATCGTTCAGATCTTCCAGAACCTGAGCCGCGAGTTCCCGGGTCGGTGTGATCACCAGTGCGCGGGTGGTCCCACGGGGCTTGTCGATCAGTCGGTGGAGAATGGGAAGGACGAAGGCCGCGGTCTTACCGCTGCCGGTCATGGCACACGCGAGCACGTCTCGCCCGGCCAACGCCGGCGGGATTGCTTCCGATTGGATCGGTGTAGGCCGGGAGAACCCGAGTTCCTTGATGCCCTTGAGGAGGCTGGGGTGGAGCTTGAGATGGCTGAACGGCACTGGAGTCTCTTTCGTCTGCGTAATCAATCAGTGGCGGGTGCCGGCCTCTGCCCCGGTTTACCGAAGCTCACATCGACCGTGTACCCCTCGGCATGAATCATCGCCCCGAGCAGGCGGCGGGCGCTCTCTTCCGCGTGGGCAGCAACGCCGAGCTCGCCCGACGATGCGATGAGCTGCTGGCGCGCCAATTGGTAGATGGTATCGCGATCGGCCGGCCTGAACGGGTTCCACAGACCATTCCGCTCATCATAGGTCCGGAGCTGGGTCACCTCGACTCCGAGCACTTTGGCGCGTGGAAGAGTGAGATGAATGCGATGTTCCCGCTCATCGATATCGACCTGGGTTCCAGCATCGAGATCGATCCCCGCTTTGACCTTCCCGGTGACCACGACGAGTGAACGCTTGGTCGAGCCGAGACGCTGGTTTTGATAGACCACCACATCGCGCACGGTGGTTTCACTGGTGACCAGCTGGGCCACGGCACGCATCTGTTCGACGACGACGCCATGGGTGACGGTGGTCTCGCCCCGACTGGGCGTGAGACCCCGGGCCATCGGCACCAGGTGGCGAATCGCGATGCTGAGAAGGAGGAGAGCCCCGCCGAGCAGGAGGAGGGAGACGACAATTGCCGCGACCGGCGTCCGCCGCCGTGATTGTGCCATGCGGCCGGTCAGAACTCCCGGCGCTTCATGTCCTTGAATAGGCGCTTGGTTTCGGCCTCTTCTTCGGTCGGCTTCTGGCTCAGCGTGGAGTCGAACTGCGCCGCCCGGTCTTTCTTTGGAGGCACTACCTTCTCGGCGTTCTTCTTGGCCAACGCCGCAATTCTCTGGTCCTCGCGCTTCGACATCTCACCTCCTTGGAGTTTCAGCCCAGGTAATCCGCCGCCAACCGGCGGCCTGCGTACAAACCCGCGCCCGTCCCCACGACGCTGAGCAGGAAGGCCGTCATGAAACCTACATGGGCTCCGAGCCACCAGCCGAGACCGCTGCCTGCCGTGGCCCCGACGAAACCCATGAGCTTGTTCACTCAGTACGCTTGCTGTTGCGCGCGTGTGACCGACTGCGCCAGCTCCGATATCGCTTCCTGGAGGCCGGCCAGCTCACGGTGCCTGCCGCTCATCGCCCCGGCGCTCAGGTCGCCACTCAGTCCGCGACACATCTCGGTGGCCCGGCGAATTCGGAAACGTTCCTGGAATCCGCTGTAATCGTCACCGCCCGCGGCGCTCAACAGCCCCCACAAGCGCAGACGCATGTCATCCAGCGAGCTCTTGAAATCTTCCAACCCCTCGAGTGGCGCCTGGCCGCGCGCCAGTCGCGCCTCGATAGCGCCCAGCGTCACATTGAGAATCCCTACCTGCTCCCCGAAGCTCGGCTCCGTCATCGGATCCTCCGCGCGTGTCCACCGCATTCGGTGCTAAGGAATCCTTGCCCCTTCACCCCGGCAAGGCAACCTGACTGCCCCTGCCACGTGCCGCAGGATTAACGCGAGGATACCGGGAAGGTGCCATGCTTGAATACGTGGTACCACAGCGCCCGGTCCGACTCTGGCATTACTCCCAGCTCGGCAAAGATCTCGCGGGCAAACTCGACACTGCCGAGACCCGACGCTGTGATGATCCCGTCTTCCCGTACCGCCAGGTCGTTGACGTAGTAACTCTGCCCCCGGTACTCCGGGGCTTCCTTCGGCAAGTAATCGGCCATGTTACTCGTGTGCCGCCTCTCATCCAGCAAGCCCATCCGTGCCAAGGCCACGGTGGCGCCGCAGATGGCGGCGATCGGCACGCCCCGAGTCAACAGAGCCCGAACCAGCTCCTCGAGCTCGGTCCGGGGGTATTCAGCCTCCCACTGGTCACCCCCTGGCAGGAGGAGGAGACGCACCCGCGCAGGGTCCACCTCCGCCAGGGTGGTATCGGGGAGAACCTGCAGCCCGCCCATCGAGCGAACCGGGTGGGCATCGTACCCCACGACAATCACCTCGAGGTTGCCCGATCTTCGCAGCTCAGCCAGGGCATGCGCCGGCTCCCAGTCGGCGAACCCGTCGAAGACGAGCACATAGACCGCACGCGCCGGGATTCACGGCGTCGCTAGACACCGTACCCTCGGGCCATCGCCGTTGCCGCCAACACCATGAGCACGATCAGCCCAGCCTGCGCGAAGCTGATGCCGAGCGTAGCGTGGCGCCGAACGCGTGTCCGGTCGTTCGCCTTTGGCTATCAAGCGCCGCCATCGGATCAGTGCCGCCATAGGCCAGAGCTCCAGCACGAGTACCATCGCCAGTAACGTCATCTTGCCGATAAAGACGTGATTCTGGAGATAATACGAGGTGGCCTTTTCGGTCCCCGCCAGCAGCCTCCAGAGACCGGTGCTGATCCAGAGGAAAGCAGCCAGTCCCCACCACCCGTCCGCCGCAAATACCCGGCGCAGTCCCGCGTCGTCCAGCGGACCACTCAAGGCGCGTCCTCGAGCCCAGACGGCGCCGAGCCCCACGCCCAGCGCGAGAAGGTGTGCGGCAGCGAGCAGCCAGCGGATCAGGGACGTACCTCCATGTAGGTGAGCGGCCCTGCCCCCTCGGTAAAGCCAACCCGGGAGTAGAGCGCACCCGCATCGCGAGTCAGGAGCGTGACCCGGCGCACCCCCTGAAGCTCGGGATGCGCCAGCATGCATTCCGACAGCCAGAGGCCGAGGCCTTGCCCGCGATACTCTGGCGCAATGACCACATCGGACCAATAGGCGTACGTAGCCAGATCGGTGATCACCCGCCCGAACCCGACCAGCCCGTCCCCATGCAGAATCCCAAAGGAAACTGACTTGGCGATGGCCCGCTCGAGAACGTCATGGGTCATGGCACCACCCCAGAAGGTGCCGTGCAGAAGAGAAAGTGCTGCCTCGGTGCGGATAAGTGCGCGGTCGGTGGAAACTATGAACTCACCCCGCCGGAACTGGATCGGGAGATCACCCAACCAGCCGGTGGCAGGTGCAGCATCCCTCACGACTTTGGGGACCTCAGCGCTGTCGATGAGCGATCCTGGCTCACAAGTGGGTACTGGGAGAGGGTGCGTCGCTGCGAGAGCGTCGCCACAGCATGAGGAGCATGGCGCCGAGATTGGCGCAGGCACAACCGGTACCCACCAGGATGAGTGCCCGAGCGACGTACCGGAGGATGGTGAGATGCTGCACGCTGATCGCCACGAGCATCAGCTTGGCGGTGAGCAGCGCGGCCGCCCCGGAGAAGCACATCAGCTGGAGGAGGAGGAGCGGCCGGTACCCGATTCCGCCGTACAGCCAGTAGAACCCCAGGGCAACCAGCAGCCAGGCAAGGAGTGCGGTGCGCGTGCTCTGACCCAGGGGGAGCTCCCGGATCAGCGGAACCACAATCAGGCCGAGCGCTGCAAGCGTGAGGAGTAGTCTCCAGCTCGCCCGCCACAAGTCCCGGGCGGAGAGATCTTCCGCCGTGTGAACAACCGGCTGTTCGTTGATGATTCCAGGATTATCAGATGGTGTGTTCACAAGCTCCTCATGCGGGGTGGTATCTCGCTCCATTCTACGTGCGTTGTCGTAATCAGGGAACGCCCGGCGGAAAGATGCAGCAACTTTCTAGACATGGGGAAATCGGGGATTCCAGGCTACCTCCCACAGGAATCCGTCCGGATCGGCGAAGTACCCGGAATACCCACCCCAGTCCGCTGCCCCAGCCGGCTTCACGATCCGGCCGCCAGCGGCCACAACCTCAGCCAGCAACTGGTCCGCTTCCGCGGGCGAGCGGACGTTGTGCGCCAGCGCGAAGCCGGGGAACCCGTGTCCGGCGGCCGGTACCCCGGCATCTGCGGCCAGGAGCTCCCGGGGGTAGAGCGCCAACCAGGTCCGACCCAGATCAAAGAGAGCGAGCGTTGGAGGCGCGGGGAGGCGAGGCAGTCTCAGCCCCTCGGCGTAAAACCGGGTGGCCCGCGCGAGGTCGGCAACACCGAGAGTGACGAAGCTGAGTCTGGGCTCCACGAATTTCTCCGGTACAGGAAACAGATCGGTGAAGAACGGCGGAGACCCTTGCGCCGAATCGAACTCCTTGATTCTCTACTGACCGCCCCTGCCCCTCATCACAAGTTTTCATACGGCCATGACATCGACTGACTACGCGACGCCCGCCACCCTCGAGCGAATCCGTACCATCGTCGTGGACGATCACGATGAGATCGGCCGATTAGTGGCGCGCCGGATCGCCGGCCTGATAACCACCAGGCGCCGGGCCGGCTCCCGAGCAGTCCTTGGCCTGGCCACCGGCTCGACTCCGATCGGAGTCTATCGCGAGCTGATCAGGATGCATCGGGACGAAGGATTGAGCTTCGCCGATGTGGTCACGTTCAACCTCGATGAATACTACCCGATGGATCCGGGGAGCATCCACTCGTATCACCGCTTCATGTGGGAGAATCTTTTCTCACAGCTCGACATCCTACCGGCCAACGTGCACATCCCGCCCGGAGACGTGCCGCGGGAGAGGCTGGTGGACGAGTGCCACCGATACGAGCAGGCGATCGAGGCCGCTGGCGGCATCGATCTCCAGCTGCTCGGCATTGGCCGCACCGGGCACATCGGTTTCAACGAACCCGGATCGGGAGCCGAGAGCCGGACCCGGTCCGTCACACTCGATCTGATTACCCGGATGGACACGGCGGCCGATTTCTTCGGCGAGGAAAACGTCCCCCGGGAAGCGATCACGATGGGCGTGGCCACCATCCTCGAGGCCCGGGAGATCCTGATACTCGCCACCGGCGAGCACAAGGCGGAGATCGTACGCCGGGCCGTCGAGGGTGAGGTGGACCACGAAGTGGCGGCGACGTTCCTGCAGCAGCATCCCAACACTTCGTTTTATGTGGATAGCCCCGCAGCGGCGAGCCTGACCCGGATCGCAACCCCCTGGCTCCTCGGTCCGGTGAAGTGGGACCGACGGCTCGTGATCCGAGCGGTCACCTGGCTCTCGCACCGGACGGGCAAGGCCATCCTCAAGCTCACTCAGCGGGACTACGCCGAGCATCATCTCTCTTCCCTGGTGTCGGGCTACGGTTCTCCCGGCGCGCTCAATGGTGAGGTGTTCAACGCGCTTGGCGCCAAGATTCGCGGCCGCTCCAAGCTGCCGCGCGGAAACCGCATCATCTGTTTCTCGCCCCACCCTGACGACGACGTGATCTCCATGGGCGGGATCCTTCACAAGCTGGTCGTCAACGAGAACTCGATCGTCGTCGCATACATGACCAGCGGAAACCTGGCGGTGTTCGATCATGATGTGCGGCGGCACGTAGACTTTCTTCGGCGGCTGGCGCGGGAGCACCGGGTCGAGCAGGAGACGGCTACGGCGCTCGCCCGGCAGGTCGATGAGTTCCTGAGCCGGAAGCGCCCGGGCGACGTGGACATCGAGCCGGTGCAGGACACCAAGCGAATGATCCGGGAGTCGGAGGCCGTGGCGGGGATTCGCACGCTGGGCCTCAGCGATGGCGCCGCGCGCTTTCTGAATCTTCCGTTCTACCAGACCGGAAAGGTCAAGAAAGATCCGATCAGCTCGGCCGACGTCGCGATCGTTCGAAGCCTCCTGGACGAGGTTGAGCCGCAGCTGATTTTCGTAGCCGGCGATCTGTCGGATCCCCACGGCACGCACCGGGTGTGCAAGGAGGCAATCGAGTGTGCCCTGGAGGAGTACGTTCGCTCGGGACACAAGCGGCCCGAGGTGTGGCTCTACCGCGGAGCCTGGCAGGAATGGCCGGTGACGGAAGCGACCTGGCTGGTACCGCTCTCACAGGAGGAGCTGCGACTCAAGATTCAGGCGATCTTCAAGCACCAATCCCAGAAAGACACGGCGCCATTCCCCGGTCCCGATGAGAGGGAGTTCTGGCAGCGGGTTGAGGCGCGCAACAAGGGTACAGCCGCCGAGCTGGACCGGTTGGGCTTGGCGGAATACTTCGCGATGGAATCGTACGTGGTGGAGACTATCGGCCAGCAGAGTCCGTGACTGCGATCAACTCCCAGCGGCCGTAGACCGAAGCGCGCAGCTCTCCCGCCGGTGGCGCGGCGGTCAGACCATAGGTCGTAGTGCTCGTTCCGGTATTGATATTGGTGGCTCGCAAGTCGTAGAACGCGTTTTCCGATGAAGCCTTCTCGGTCGTCAGCTCCAGTGGTCGTCCCAGCTTTCCACCGGCACCCTCTGCCATCAGCTCGGCGTTCCGCCGGGCTTCACGGGTCGCTTCACTCAGAGCATCCTGGGCGGCTTGCTGCACCCGGCTGGAGCTGAACTGCAGTGACGTGAGCTTCTGGGCCCCGGCGGCGAGCGCCGCATCCAGTGCCGGCCCAACCTTCCGAAGATCTCGAATCCGCGCCACCACCTGATCATGAAAGACGAACGTGGTATCGTAGCGCCGGAACTCGGAGTTCTGTTTGATCTCCATCGACGTCGCCTGGTCCCAGGCGTAAGTAACTGACCCCCGCCCCAGAATCGAGTCGTCAGGCACGCCCACCTTCGTCAGCGCCCGGCGGATTGCCTTTCCGATAACCGAGGCGGCGACCGCGGCGTCGTTCAGTGTCGGCCCCCGTCCCGAGAATTCGAATGTGGCAACGGCAAGCTCCGGCGGGATGGAGCGGGTCGCCGTCGCAGTGGTTCGTACCTGCGCCAGCGGAGGGGAGACCGGTGTGGCCGGGGACTGTTGTGCCCCGAGCTCAGAGACCGCGAGGCAAAGGGAGACGAGAAGGATTAGGCAGCGCATACCGCATCACCCCGGCAGCAGGAAACTGTGGACTGTACCTAAGGTGACGTCGCGTTCGGCTTCGCGTGTACCAACGCAATTACATCCGGGTGACAATCAGAAGAGGCCGTCATAGCTGCAGGAAGTTGCACGCCGCCGGTAAACGCGTGATACAACTCACGTTGTCGCGGCAGGCGGGTTCATATGGTGGAGCACCTCGAATTCCGGAGAGAAGTTCATGTGGTGCCGCAAAGCCTTCGTCCTGCTCTCAGTGCTGCCGCTTTCGTCGGCAGTTGCTCAGTCGACCATATCTCCGCAACGGGTTCATGTGACGCCGACCGCCGGATACCTGACTTACGGCGCCTACTTCAACGGACCGGCCGGACTCTCGTTCTCGAATCAGAATGGAGCGGCGTACGGCGGACAGGTCGATGTATCCGTCTGGCGAAACTTGAGTCTGGTCGGGAGCGTGCTGCACGCGACATCCGACTGGAGCTTCCAGGGTGTCCCACTGGTTGGCAGCGTGAACGTCGGTGGCGCCAGCCTCTGGCTCTACGATGCCGGATTGCGGCTTCAGTTTCCGCTCGGCGCCACTCAAACCGTGGCCCCGTTCGTCGAGGTCGGCGCCGGCGCGATCCGCTACGCGGTGGACAACGCCCTGCTCACGGGACACGCGACCAACTTTGCCGTGACCGGTGGAGTCGGCATTCTGGCGCGGCTCAACAACCGCCTGTCGCTGGAAGCAAAGATCAAGGACCACGCCGCCTCATTCCGGAGCGTCGATCAGGCAAGCGCATTTGGCGTAACTGGGCGCTGGGCCCATACGGTGGGATTTTTGGTGGGGGTAGGTATGGGGCTGTGAAGCTATGAGCTGGGGGCTAGGAGCTAGGAGCTAGGAGCTAACTGCGTCTAGATCGGCTAGGCGGTGACTAACGACTCTAGCTCCCAGCAATCCCAGCTCCCAGCTCATAATCATAGCTCCTCCTGAATCCCATCTCCCCGCCGCCCGTACTGAGCTGAAGGTCTCCTCTACCAACCTGTCGAGCATCCGAGGTCAGAATGGAAAAGTGGA
Organism: uncultured Gemmatimonadales bacterium; assembly: GCA_963751925.1. Taxonomy (GTDB): domain Bacteria; phylum Gemmatimonadota; class Gemmatimonadetes; order Gemmatimonadales; family GWC2-71-9; genus CAVVWJ01. The sequence continues at coordinate 1,002,583 of CAVVWJ010000002.1, forward strand.
ATGTCGGACGTCTCCTTATCCTCGCGACACTGTTGGTCGGGGCAGCAACCCAAGGCAGGGCTCAGGACCAGCCGCAGGACCAGCGGACAGCACTCCTGGACGCCGAGCGAACCAGCGCCATAATGAGCAGGGATTCCGGCCTGAGCCGCGCGCTGCTGCAGACGATGCGTCGGGAGGGAGTGTTGCTCTGGCCCGGTGCACCGGTCCTGGTGGGGGAGGCGCAAGTCCGGAAGCTGTTCGAAGTCCCCAGGATCAAGGATTCAGCTCAGCTCATCTGGCAGCCACTCGCGGCTGAGATCTCGAAGGACTCGAGCCTCGGCGTCACCTGGGGAGTCGCCGGGGCCAGCGTGAGAGGCGCCCCGCAACTCGGCCGCTACATCATGACCTGGCGGCGGGACGGGAGTCGGTGGAAAATGTCCGCGCTCGCGCTCAGCGGCGTGCCCGGCCTGGCTCTCGACAGCGCGCCGGCAGGAATTCCACTCACGCGGAACGCACTCCCGGCGAGCGGACCGGCGGGACCATTGGTGGCGGCGGATCTCGCATTTGCCAAACTCGCAGGCGACAGTGGGGCCGCGATCGCGTTCGCGCACTGGGCTGCCCCGAATGCGACCATCTTCGCGAATCGCGGAATGTTGACTCGAGGCCCCGCGGAGATCGGTCAGGCAGTGGACGGACCTGCCACCTGGCAGTGGCGCCCGGTAGCGGCGGACGTCGCGCGCAGCGGAGATCTGGGGTGGACCGTAGGTGAGGCAATCATCAGTGCGAAGGGAGAAGAGCCCAACTACTCCAAGTACCTCACGGTCTGGGCTCGCATGCCCGACGGATCGATTCGATTCCTGACCGACGGCGGTAATGCTCGGCCGGCAGCTGCATGGCCCTCGGCTCAGCGCCGCAAAAAGAAGTGACGTGACTGGAGACGGTGATCAACTGTCGGTCCGATTTTCTCGCTGGTCCCGAAGGAGCCACCAGACCAGCCCGGCGATGGCCAGACTCAGGAGAGCGATAACCAGATCCGCGACGAAGAAGGTGCGGTACGCCTCCGCTGCCGATGGATCGCGCACTGCCCAGCTGCGCCACTCGCTCCCCGCCTGGTAGGCACCGATCAGCCGGCCCCCCGCGATGAACGCCGTGAGGAGCACGACAGCGTAGCGAATTCCTCGTTTGGTCCCGGGAGAAAGGAAGCTGATCGGGTCCTCGCAGGGGTTCTCCAGGTGGCGGCCCGGGGCCCCACAAACTGGTTGACAGATATACTCCCGAGGGGTATACTAGACCGTCGCGAGCCCGGGACAGAATGCCGCTCCCGGGGACACGAGATGGTGCCACTCGGGTTCCCGTTCCTTCGCGATCCGTGGCTGCAAGCAGCACGGAATTCAAGACTTACATAGACGACTTGCGGCAGTTTCTAGGCCGTTGCTTTGCGTCCAAGCCCAGCCACCGGGCTGCCTGCCACCGTCTCAGGCCCTGCCGAGACCGCGGCGCGCTCTTACGACGTGAAGCTCAGACATCGTCCTCAGAATAAGAGGCAATGCTGATGAAAATCCTTGCAAACGTGTGGTGCACCGGTCTGGTCTGGCTGGCTCTGTCGCTGGTCGCTGCCTGCAGCGGCACAGATGCGCTGAGCTCCTCGACTGATCCTCTCGAGGCCCCACCTTCCCAAAACGGAGACTCCTCCGGTACCGGCGGTGCCGACAGCACCGTCACTCCTCCACCCGATACGTCGTCCACAGTTCCCACTGATTCGAGCTCCCGCCAACCGGGCGATTCTTCCGCGTCGGCGCCCGGCTCGGCTCCAGGTATCGTCTTCGGCTCATTCGACGTGGACAACGCAGTGCTCGGGTTGGTGCAAACCGGCGGTCTTCGTACACCAGACGAGAACTCGATTTTGAAGGAGCTCAATATCGCGCGGTCCCACGGCGCGCGCTTCGTGCTCAAGCTGTCACGCGGCGGAGACCGCCACGTCAAGAACGCAGATGGGACGTTCAACTTCGACAAGTGGAAACAGATGGTGGACCGCTACAAGGGGATGGATCTTTCGTCCTTCATCGCGGATGGCACCATTATCGGCCACTATCTCCTGGATGAGCCCAACCTGGCATCGCGCTGGGGCGGGCAGATCATTTCACAGGCCACTGTCGAGGCGATGGCAGCCTATAGCAAGCAGCTCTGGCCGGGGATGAGCACCTTCATCCGGGTGGTGCCCTCCTGGCTCGCCAAGGCCAACATTCATTATCAGTATCTCGACGGCGCCTGGGCCCAGTACACTGCCAGGAAGGGCGATCCGGCAAAATGGCTTCTGAGTGAAGTGGCGGTGGGCCAGGCAGCTCGGACTGGGACTCATGGTGGGTATGAATGTGCTCGACGGCGGCGATGGCTCCAGCGGTGTACCTGGTACCATCAGGGGGCGCTACTCGATGACGGCGGACGAGATCAGGAACTACGGCTCGGCGCTACTGGGTCAGAGCTACGCCTGTGGCTTCATCATGTGGAACTACGACGGCCAGTTCTTTGGCCGCAGTGATATCGCCTCCGCCATGGCGGACATCTCAGCTCAGGCCAAGAACCACCCTCGAACGTCCTGCCGGCAATAAATCCGGGATCAGCGTCGCACAGCCGGCGCTGATCCATCCTCCGATCAGACGTGATCGACAGCCGTCTTCACGCCCTTCTCGCGGGCGCAGTGGGCACAACAGAAGAAGGTCCCTTTGGCTTCGATGCCATGGCCCAGAATCTTGCAGCCACAATGGTCGCAGACGGGTGCGAGCGTGTGAATGGCGCACTCGAAGCTGTCAAAGGTATGGGTTTTTCCGGCGGCGACGACCTGGAATGAGAGATAGTAGTCGTTGCCGCACATCTCACAGCGAGCCATTGGTGCCTCCTGACATTCTCATGTCTCTGACGTAACCTGCCGGCCGCCGAAAGGCGGCTTTCATGCTTCCATCTCCTGCGCCCTCGCCTTGGCCACTCCGCGGATGTTCAAGGCAGCCAGGCAGACTTGCAGCGCCACGATCGCGTACGCATGATCGCGCCAACCCCAGACGACCCACAACACATTGCTCAGGAGAAAAACCCAGAATCCCCACTTGCGCTTGCGCTCGTGCTTTGACGCTACCAGCCAGGCGGCCAGGACACTGGCAACCATGGCCGGCCATTGCAGAAGATCGATCCAGTTCACGTACCACCACCCTGATTAGCTCCGAGACTTCCAAACCTCTGTCCGATCATACACCGGGACGAAGGCTCGGCTCAATGGCTGCGTGCACAGTGGTTTGCTTCCGCGCTATACTTGCGAATGGATTTGTCACTCAGGCGGATGGCGTCGTTGTTCTGGCGGGCGTTCCGGCTGCGCTGCCCCAACTGCGGGGGAGCGCCGATCTTTCAATCGTGGCTGCGCATGCGTCCGCGCTGCCCGACCTGCAGCTTACCGCTCCGACGCGGCGAGGAGGGTTACGAGGTCGGATCGTACATGTTCAACATCGTGGCGGCGGAGCTCATCTTTGCCGCGGTGTTTCTCCTGGTATTACTGCTCACCTGGCCTAATCCGCCCTGGAACATTCTGCTGTACGGCGGCATGGCGATGATGGTGATCGCACCGTTGCTCTTCTTTCCTTTTTCCAAGACCATCTTCCTGGCCTTCGACCTGATCTTCCGGCCGGCCACGCCTCAGGAGCTGAACAGCGCTAGACCGGAAGGGGCTGATGCCGGGCCCACCACTCCCGGGCCCGGTCCTCGTTCCACACCTTAGCCACCTCCAGCTCGGATAATCGCCGGGACAACTCGCGGGCCGATTGGGGCCGGTCGGCCGGATTCTTCTCCAGACACGCCAGCACCAGACGCTCCAGGCCGGCAGGGATGGGCAGCTCGGTCCTCGTCGATGGCGCCTTCGGAGCTGTATGCACGTGGTGCAGCAGCAACCCCATCGAGTTCTCGGCGGTGAACACGAGCTCGCCGGTGAGCAGCCAGTACGCCACACAGCCGGTCGCGTAGATATCGACTCGGCCATCGAGATCGGGCCGGCCGAGCGCCTGCTCCGGCGCAATGAAGGCGGGGGTACCGTGCACCACGTTGTCGCGCGTAAGCGCCGGGCCCTGCTCTGTCGGCTCATCGAACGCCTTGACCAGCCCGAAATCCAGCACCTTCACGAAGTCATGATCCTCGCCGTAGCGGCAGAGAAAGATGTTGGCTGGCTTGATGTCGCGATGGATCAGGCCGCAGGACTCCGCCTCCGAGAGTGAATGACAGATCTGCTGGAGGAGAAAGACCGCTCGTTCGGCCGGAAGCGGTCCGAAGCGGCGGACCAGCCGGTCGGTGTCGAGCCCATCGAGCAGTTCCATGACGTAGTAGAACGCGCCGTTGTCTGCGAGGCCGAAGTCGAAAAGATCCACGGTGTGGGGCGACCGGAGGCGAGCAATCACCTGGGCTTCTCGCTCGAACCGCCGGCGCGCCGCGTCCGATACCGCCGCATTGGCGTCTCCGGCGAGCGACGGCCGGATCAGCTTGATGGCGGCCGGCCGCGCCAGCATACGGTGCTTCGCCCGCCAGACCTCGCCCATCCCTCCCTGCCCCAGCCGCTCCTCCAATTGATAGGCGCCCAGCTCACGCGCGGCCGCGACCTGCCGGCCCAGGCGATACAGCACCCGGGCACCCATGTAGGCGAAGCCTACTCCGAAGGCAGGACCGAGCACCGACTGGAAGTAATCGTCGGGAGTGGGGCTCACCTTGCCCCAGGTGTCGAGAAGGAACAGCGCCAGGGGAGACATCGACGCCGCGACGATCGCCGCCGCCAGCATCCGGCGGGGCGGACCCGGCATGATCAAGGGAAAGAGCACGACGACCGTCGGCACCCAGGTGAGCGGGGGCACCACGCCTTTGGTGATCCACCACTCCCACATGGTGGTGAACGCGATCTGGAAGCAGATGAGGACCTGATACACCAACCCGATGGTGTGGAGCCGGGAGGGAGAGGTGGAACGCCGACTCGCCATCCACCAGACGACCGCGGATGCCACCGCGGCTGCGGCATCGGCCAGGGTAAAGCCGAGATGATCGAGGAATTCCTGGGGAGGCTGGTGGCCCTGGAGCCTCCCGACGATCCAGCTCACCAGGAAGAGCACCGGACCGATGGAAGCGCCCACGAAAAGCAGAATGGCCAGCAGGCGCACCCGTCCACGTACCTGTTCCAACAGGTCGGGAGGAAGTGATGACGACAGCCCTCCACTGCCTGAGTCCGGCGTTCTGGCCGGCAGAAGAGTGACGTGCTCCTCCATAGTGGCTCCGAGCTGCTGGGGCTGGTGGCTCAGCGCCGGCGCGCCAGCCGGGTGAGCACCCGATCGAGCGCGGCGGCAAAGGCCTGCTTGGCCCGCGCATCGTACGGCGCCGGACCACCGGTCGTGGCACCGGTCGAACGCAGGTTTTCCATGAAATCGCGGATGGAGAGACGTTCACCGATCGTCTCCGGGGTGTGCTCCTGTCCCCGGGGATCCAGTACTGCAATCTGCTTCGGCACCAGCAGCGCCGCGAGCGGGATGTCCTGAGTGACGACGAGATCGCCCGGCTCGGCGTGCTCGGCGATGTACTGATCCGCCACGTCGGGCCCTCCCGCCACCCGCACGGCGCGAACCAGCGGGATACCGACGGGAGGATCGAGCCGCAGGTTGGAGACGAGAATCGCTTCCAGCTGCAGCCGCTTGGCCGCGCGGTACACCAGATCCTTGACGTCCCGGGGCGCCGCATCGGCGTCGATCCAGATCCTCAGGCGGCGCTCCCCGCTGTGGCGTTACTTCGAGCCGTACGCCTCAGACAGCTGCCGGAGTGGCTACCGGCTCGCAGCGAATCGAGGTCTTGACCGAGTTCGCGATGAAGCAGTCGCCATGCGCCGCGTGATGCAGCTCCTCCAGCTCGGCCGGCTCGATCGTCCCAGCGACGACCACCGAAGGCCGGAGCGTCACCTCGAGCACGGCCGCTTTCCCGGTGGCGTCGGGGCCGACCAGTCCCACTGCCTCGTCGTGATAGGACTCGACCAGATGGCCGCGCTTGGCGGCAAGGTAGAGGAAGCAGAGCATATGGCAGCTCGACAACGACGCGACGAACGCCTCTTCGGGATCGACCGCCGCGGCCACCGAGTACGGCAGTGGGACGTTGCCGGGCGAAGACGACGCGGGTACCTGGATGCCGCCGTCGAAGCTCCAGCGATGGCCTCGGCTGTAGCGACTATCGGTGAACTTGGCTCCCTGGCGTTCCCAATCGATCGTGGCCCGATACAGCACGCGCCGGTCCTCCGTGCAGCAGGTGAGACGAATCTTTGCGGTGAGGCTTTCAAGTATAAACCCAGCGCTTCCGGGGACGTCTCGCTACCGTCGCGGTGTAGCCGGCAGGACCGCCACCGCCTCGATCTCCAGCAGCAGCTCGGGTCGCGCGAGGGCCGTGACCGGGATAAGCGTGTTGGCTGGAGGATGCGCTGGATCGAGATAACGGGCGCGAACCTCGCGAAGAGTGCCGAGCTGCTTCAGATCGGTGACGAGCGTAGTGGTCTTGACCAGATCCGAGAACGATCCGCCCACACTCGCGAGCGCCTTCCGCAGGTTGCCGTATACCTGCTCGGCCTGAGCCCGGAAGTCGGTTCCGCCGACCACAGCACCGGCGCTGTCGAAGGCGACCTGCCCCGCGATGTAGACGGTTCGCCCGTCTCCCGACACCACCACGTGGGTGTACCCGTTGGGCTTCACCAGCTCCGGGGGATTGATGTAGCGCGGGGCAGAGCTCTGGGCCAGACTTGCCGTGCCGGGCAGAACTGCGGCAGCGATGAGAATGCAGACACGTACCATATACTCTCCCTTGTCAGCCTGGTCGAGACGTTGAGACGGTGGTCCGCAGCACGAGATCGCAATACTCGAAGCGTTCATCCCGGCGGACCCGCTCTCCCACTTCCAGCGCGAGCGGCTCGCGGAAGATCGGGCCCTCGTAGACGCAGGTGTGGAACTCGCCCTTCTCGCCACACCAGTCCGCCGTCTCTGGCAGATCCTGCAGCAGCGACGCGTCGAACTCGCGGCCGGCGAAGGATGCCGGCAGCTGGGTGGTATCGACGCAGGTCAACACCGCGCGGTACCCGTCTCGTATGAACTCGGTGGCGAGCGCCCGCGTGTCCCGTCCCCAGAGTGGAAAGAGCGGAACCCAGTCCAACCGGCCCAACAGCCGCTCCCGGTAGGCCCGCACATCGGCGAGGAACAGGTCGCCGAAGGCGAGATGACGGAGCCCCGGGTATTCCGACCGCATCGCCGCCAACGCCGCCGCGAACGCCTGCTCGTAGCTCTCGTTGTCGGCACCGGGGGAGATCGGTGCCTCGAACAGCGGGAGGCCGAGCGCCGCGACTTGTGCCTCGAGCACCGTCCGCCGAATCCCGTGCATGCTGATCCGGTCGTAGTCACGGGTGACGGTGGTGACCAGCGCCACCAGCTCAACGCCGGGATCTTGCCGCAGCGCCGCGAGCGAGAGACTGCTGTCTTTGCCTCCGCTCCAGGCGAGAGCCACCGGCGTCCGGCTCAGGCGTCGGCTCCCGGCAGGTCGAGCCCATGCCGCTCGATCAGTCGTGGCAGGCTGGCGAAATCGAAGTCCACGCCGAAGCGAGCGCCCAGCGCGGCGATCGCGCCGAGATCGGGCGGACCCGGCCGCTGCAGCAGCGGCGCGAGATCCCGGAAGTACTGCGCGAATCCTCCGGGCGCGATGACTTCCAGAAACCGCACCGGCTCGGCGCCGGGATTCCAGAAGGCATGAAAGACTCCCCGCGGCTTGAAGATCGTTCCGCCGGACCCGGCGGTCTCCACCGCGTCCCCCTGCTGCACCGAGAGCGAACCCGCCAGCACGTACGAGATCTCGTCTTCCCGGCTGTGCCGGTGGAGCGGAGCGCCCAGCTGCCGCGGGCCGAGCACGTGCTCCACCACGGCAACGTCCCCGCCGGTCGCGTCGCTCGGGACTTTATAGATGACGCCGAATCCGCCGATCCAGACCGTCTCACCCGCTCCCGGCTCGAGGTAGGTGCGAACCGGTTTAAGCTTCGGTGACATGTTGCCCCCTTACCTGCGAGCCCACCATGCGGTCTCCCTTCAGCATGATCGTTCCCCTCCTCCTCATCGTCGTCAGCACTTCCTGCCACCAGGGCGGCACCGCCGGCACTGAACCGATGAATCAAACCCGGGTGCGGATCGACAACAGCGCCACAGTCGACATGGACATCTACGTGCTGTCCGGGAACAACCAGGTGTCGCGGATCGGCTTTGCGCCGGCCAGCCGGGTCACCACCTTGCCGCTGCCCAACGCCGTCACCAGCGGCTCCCCCTATATCCGGTTCCAGGCGCGTCCGGTGCGCGGGTCCGGTGAATCGATCACCAGCGAGACGTTCGGCGTGATCAAGCCGGGCGACGAGCTCACCTGGAAAGTCCCCGCCCAGTAGATCCTGGCAGCACGACGGCAGCGGGTATTGTGAGTGACGTACCGGGAGGTAAGTTGGTCACAAGCCCATGCTGCCGAGAGCCGCGCGTTCCCTTCTCCTGCGAGTCGGTGTTGCACTCGGGAGCAGCTCCCTGCTCTCCGGGTGCGACCAGTGGGCCCTGGGCTTCGACAGCGACGGGCTCCTTTTCATCAGTATCATAAGCGACGGCGGCCAGCGGCAAGGCGGCTTTCGGGTCAGGGCAACCCAATCCGGCGGGCTCTCGCGGGTAATGGATGTTCCCTCCTCAGGCCGGCTGAGTCTGGACGGGTTCTCGGCGGGCCGGGTCGAGGTGACGCTGCTTCCACCGGCGGGCTGTCAGGTCTTCAGTCCGAACCCGCAGGCGTTGCAGGTGGAGGCCGGCGGCGGCGTCAACGCCACCTTCAACGTTCGCTGCGCTTCCAGCAACTGAAATCCTGTCGATACAGTCTCTTCGCACTCACCCGCACCGGGAGACGCACCATGGAAGACGAAACCTTCCCCGCGCTCAACACCCGCGAGTTCGTGGCCAAGTGGCACAGCATCGTGGAGGAGCATCTGGTGACGCAGCTGGAGGATGTGCTCCGTCCGCTGGCGGGCTCGAGCGGCGACCGGCTGAGCGCCGAGCAGTGCGCCGCGCTGTCACGTCACTTCGCGTATGCCCTGCAGGTGGCGGGGAGCAGCAGTGGCGGGGTCAAGTCGGCGGTGGAATATCTGCGTCAGGCCGCGACGATGAACGAGGAGATTCCTGAAATCAGCTGAGTCCGGTGCAACGAAATTGCACTTGACAACGGCTGAGTTAGTGGTGTACTGCGCGCTGACTTCCCTCCGAAAATTCGCGCGACGCTGCTACTTGCCGAGTCGTATTGTCACCCATACAATTGGGGGCCTGTTTCCGAGCAATTCGCTCTGACCTTCCGGCACAAACACCGTATCACACATCCATAGCAGGTCCATCAATGCCCTCCCCAAAGGAGTCCCGTCCATGAGTAGGAACGATTTTATCGGAGTGTGTCTCGCTCTCGCTCTTACTGCGAGCGCATGTAACGATCAGAAGAACGACCCCACCGCACCAGCACCCGCACCAGGTACTTCCGAACTCCAGCAGTCTGCCTTCACCGTGACGCCACCCTTCGTAAGCTGCCGGCCTCCGTGCGTGTCAGCGACTATCGGCGATCCGTCTCGGCTCGTACAACCCGAGGTCGGATGCGATGACAATACGGCGATCAACGATTTCTTCCTTACCCGGGCGTTCCAGATCCCCTTCCCAAAACTCTCAACTGCTGATCAACCGATCTGGGCGGATCTGGTCCCCACCTATGAAGCCCTGCTCTTCCAGACCCGGAACAGCACCACGTTCTTCGGGTACAACGGTGAGTACAACCAGCGAATGAACAAGACCGAGCGGGACGTGAAGCGGTTCTGGGACATCAAGTCGGACGACATCCAGGTGCTGGCGATGCACGGCACCGTGCTGGCCGACCCGGCCCGCACCGTGCCCACCTACGAGAATGAAAATTTCCCGGTCTTTGTGGACCACGCGACGGCTACGGCCTGGGCCGCTGACGACCAGAGACATCATGCTCACCGAGCCGACGGTGAACGGGCGGCAATCATCCGCTGTTCACCTTCAACGCCTTCGCTATCTCGGCGCCCGAGATCGGAATCCCCGACAAGATCGTGATGGGCGACGGCATTCTGGATGGCTACAAGGCGATCGGCTTCGACGACGTGGCGCTCCAGGCGATCTTTGCCCACGAGTTCGGCCACCACATCCAGTTCCAGCGCGGCTACTTCGACGAGCTTCCTCCGGGTGCCAACCCCGCGACCGTCGACGATGCCGAGCTGACCCGGTACACCGAGCTGATGGCCGACGCCTTCTCGGCCTATTACCTGACCCACAGCCGCGGCGCGTCGATGAACCGGAAGCGGGTCGCCCAGTTCCTCCAGGTCTTCTTCCAGATCGGCGACTGCGCTTTCACCAACGCGGGACACCACGGTACGCCCATCCAGCGGATGCGCGCGGCCACGTTCGGGTTCAACGTGGCGGATCAGGCCCAGAAGCAGGGCCACATCCTCACTGCCGACAGTTCCACGCGCTATTCCGGGCCGCGTACCACGTCGTTCCTCGCTCCGGTCCTGAGCCGGAGTCGAGATGAGGCGCGGCTCCATCTCGGGCCGCGCCCGTCCCCGAGTTGAGGGTCTAGCTGGGTTCGAGAACGCGCTGTAGTCTCTTACCCAGCCGACCTTCTCTCGAGGAATCCTCCATGAAACTCCGCTCGCTGCTCCATCCCCTGCTGGCATTACTGCTGCTCTCCACCGCCGGCTATCGGCCTCACGCTCACGCCTTGGCCGTGGCCGGAACGATCACCCTCACGGCGACTGACGCCGGCGGCCAGGGCAAGGACGCCTCGGGGCATCCCGCCTTCATCGGAGGCTCGGAGGGAAAGAACCAGAGCACCGGAGCGCTCGAATTCATGGACGGGGCGTCGGTCGTCACCGCCGACACGTCCAACCTGGTGAACGGGACGGGCTCGCATCACGGTATGGTCATGATGTCGAAGGGTGCCGACAAAGTGATCTTTTCCTGGACCGGCCAGGTGCAGACGGTCATCGCGCAAGGCAAGCCGCCGAGCAGCACGTTCCAGGGGACCTGGAAGGCGATGACGGGAGGCGGGCGCTACGCCGGTATCAGCGGCCAGGGCACCTACACCGGTCACTTCACCACCGCAAACACATCGGTTGCCGAGTGGAAGGGCTCGATCGGCCAGTAACGCTCTGCGATAGGGTCTCGACGGTGGTGGTTCCTGCGTCCGCCGGGATTTCCGTCCCTCACGCCGCTGGGCCAGTTGCTCACCAAACGATTGTCCCTGATTGAGTTGAAACTGCAACCGATGCAGGGCTGCTGGAGGGGCGACGCGCGTTCGGCGCGATGCTCCGGCCCGGCGGGGAGTTGCGTTGGCGCTGGAACTGATTGCGCCGGCGTGCGAAGTGGTTGCGTTTGCCTCAAATGCCTTCGCGTTTGGCCGCGATGGGTTCGCTCCGGCTCCGGAATTGTTGCGTTGCCTGCTTTTCTTGTCGCGATGGAGCCTCGTGTCGTCGCGACGGCCCTGGATGTGCTCTCGATCGCTCTACGCGAGCTCCCGCTTGACCCGAGCGCCCACGCGCCGGGGCCGGATGGAGACCCGCTGCGCCTCCGCGGCCTCGCGATTGCTTCCAGTGGAGACGCGATCGCGTTGGATGGACTCCCGATGCTTCGAATGAAGGCGCGCTCCGGCTCAGGGGCCTCGCGATTGCTTCCAGTGGAGACGCGATCGCGTTGGATGAACTCCCGATCGGCGTCGGATGGAGACGCGCTGCGGCTCCGCGTCCTCGCGTTGCGGTTCGCGCCCTCGCGATTCCGGTTTACGCCCCTGCGATTTGAGGCGGCATGAGCGCATCGGTGTTCATCGGAACCAGTCTGGACGGCTTCATTGCCCGTGAGGACGGCTCGCTGGACTGGCTGCCGGCCGGCGGCGGCGAACCGCACGGCTACGACGAGTTCTTCGCCTCGGTGGACGCGCTGGTCATCGGCCGGAAGACGTACGAGACGGTGTTGGGCTTCGATGCGTGGCCCTACGGGACCAAGCCGGTGGTTCGTGCTCTCCCGAACGCTGTCGAAGGTGATGGTCCCCGAGGGCGCCGTGTGCGAGCTGATGTCCGGCACGCCACGGGAGATCGTCAGCCGTCTCAATGCCCGGGGGCTCGAGCGTCTCTATGTGGACGGGGGTGTGACGATTCAGGCGTTCCTGGAGGCGGGACTCATTCAACAGCTGATCATCACCCGGGTGCCGGTGCTCCTGGGAAGCGGGATTCCCTTGTTCGGGCCGCTCTCGCGCGACATCCGGCTCCGGCACGTTTCCACGCGGTCGTTTCCCAGCGGACTGGTACAGAGCGAGTATCGAATCACAGGCTGAGACACCAGCTTCCCCCCAGCAAGCCTCAGGGAGCTTTATGCTGAAGCGTGTCCCGATCTTGCTGGTGGCGGTTGCATTCTGGTAGGAACCTCCGCCCAGGCGCAGAGCTATTCCTGCCTGTCAGCCAAGGCTCCAGAGGTGCTTGCCCTACAGGACTATGCCCTCAGGCTCAGCGGTGGGGACCGAGAAGTCGCAGGTAATTACAACATGCCCAGGGTTGCAGCGTCGGACGTTCAAGCGGTAACGGACCGGCGTATTTGTCGTCGGGCCGCTCGAGCCTACCACACGGCGGTGCGCGGCCCTGGAGTGCCCCAGGTCTCTCGGCGCGTCGTGGTGATAAAGGTCGGGAGCACCAGGTACCTGGTGCTGGATCCGGCGGAGCGCGAAGGGGAGTTCGAGGTCACCGTCATCTTCGATAGCAGGTTTGCTCCGCTCCTGGCGTTCAATTCCTGAGCGTCAACGCCTGTGAACCGAGCTACACTCACCTATATGCTCGCCCTGATCGGCGGCGTCACGCTGTTCTTTCTGATCTTTGCCGCCGTATTCGTCGGGGCATGGCCCCTGCTGATCGTCTTCCTTCTCTGCTACACGGCGGCAGGCGCCGTCGGGGTAAGCAGGGGCAACGTCCCACCGCGCTCCATGGCCATCGCCCTGGCCGCCCCGAGTGTCCCGTGGGTGCTCTGGTTGTTCCCCGCGTCAGTAGCGGAAGAAGGACTGGTCCGAGCGTTGCCCTGGCCGGGATTCACCGTCGCCATCATGGCGCTGGCGTGGCTTGGCGGGACAGTGGCTGCTCGACGCATGCGGAAGAACCAGAAGCTGCCTGCTGAACCGGCACTCACCACCGGAGAAAAGTGATGCGACTTCCCAGCATCATGCTCATTGTTCTGGCGTTCACTGCCACTCCGCTGGCAGCGCAGGCATCTCCCAGGTCGGCCCGGGAGCTCTGGGATGCGTATGTGGAGCGTGGCACCGCGTTCGATCCGTCGCTGGCGGATCTCTATGCCAGAAATGCCGTCATCCGAAACACCCGCCGGTACCCTGATGGCCGTACGCGAACGCTCCAGATGAGCGGGAAGGAGTACCAGGCACTCGTTCGTCAGGCGATGCCCCTGGCGCGGAGTCGCGGCGACGTGGATGTCTACTCCAACGTGAAGTTCGAGCGCATCGGGAAGCGCACCCGCATCACCGCTACCAGATACTCGACGCTTAAGAAGTATGAGGCGCCTCACGAGCTGATCGTGGGCAACCCGACCGGCGCCGGGTGGAAGATCCTGCAGGAGACTGGTGAGTCGCAGCCCTAGGCAAGACTGCGGGATCACGTCGAACCAGGATCAGGAGGCAACATGCGCCACCTCAAGCTTATTTCATTGCTGTTCGGGAGTGAATGGAGTGCTCAGTGGGTGTGGCACGGATCCAAGCAAAAGCGACCTCGTTCACTACCAGGTTGCGCTCTCCGCCAGCGGCGGCGACTCGACTGCCGATCGTGTTCGGACGGTGGACTGCGTCATCGGCGGCTTCTTCGATGTCGCGAGCTCGGACCTTGATAACGGCGTGGCGCATTTTCCTGTGAGCGCCTCCCGCAGCCTGATCGAGCGAAGGGGATCGCATTTCGAACAGACCTCCGCCGACAGCACGATCGCAGACGCCGTTCTCAACTACACTGGCTTGGGAAGCGGATCACCCACGTTCACCTTCGGAGCGGGGTCATACACCGTGGCACTGGGTGAGGGCGCCCCGGTTCCGACGGAGCCGGGCGAGTTCACCGGACCCTGGACCTGCGGGCCTGATGCTCCGTTGGCACAGGATTCGACCCTGGGTGCCTACGGATATGACTCGAATCAACCGATTGGGGGGACCTGGCGGGTCACAGAGATGAGGCCGATAGGCTAGGGCCAGAGTCTAGCTTTCCTCCTTCCTACATTGGCTCGAGCAGACCTGGCGTGTAATCCTCGAACGCATCGTCACACATGTCCCCGCCGTGGTAGATCGGAGGGAGCGATCCGTCGGAGCTAGCGCTGCTGTACTCGACTGCCCCTGGCGCGGGCCTCCACCAGCTCCGGAACTCTGCCATAGTCTATGCGGCGAGGGAACAACCTCGCGGTAACGTTCCGGGCGACGTGCTCCGGTAGCGGGCCCTCGATCACCCGGCCATCGTGATAATAGATCGTACCGCTCGCCTGCATGTAGATGATCAGATCGATTCCGCTATAGAGCTGAACATTGAGCTCCTCGGTCTCCTGCCGTACCGAGTCGCTCACCGCCACGACGTCGATGATGCTGTCGATGTCGAAGTGCACCGAGCCGGCCCTGCAGCTGTAACTGGCGCGCCAGCGATGCCCGGTGAAATCCGGCAGGAAGCCCAGCGCGAAGCTGTCGCTGATGCCGCCCAGGCTGACATGGACTATTCCGTTGACTTCCCCGGCTGAAGGATCCGCTCGCGCGGTGGTACCAGAGATCAGGAAGCCCGGCCCGGCGGTGAGCGTCAACGGCGGGTTGGGAATGGGAGTTCCGTTCCCGTCATACACCAGGACGAAGTCACGCGCGTCGATCGTCTGGCCTGCCACCCGGTACTGGCTGCGATACTCCGGGGCGATGTAATCCACTGCCGGCTCTCCCGGCGGGGACGTCACAGCGGTCGCATGGATCTGCGCATAGACGATCGCGTCACCGGTTGTCTGATCCACCCCCCGTGCTTCGACCACGTTGTCTCCTGCCTCGGCACCGAGCGTCCAGCGTTCCTTCGCCTCACCAGCGCTGTTGGTCAGCGCCGAGCCGGCAAAGACGTGGCCGCCGCCGGTGGTGACGACGAAGTTGATCAGGACGCCCGGTGCGGGCCCGTCCGGGCCAGTGACCCTGACGATGATGGGATCAGGCAGCTCCTGGCCTACCAGTCCGGTCTGTTCGTCGCCGCCGGTGACCTCGAGGTCGAGGTCGCCGGGAAGCAGGGGATGGGTCGCGTCCCCGCACCCGAGGGCTGCTAGGAGAACGCCGATGAGGAGAGACCGGACTTTGGTGGGCATTGGATCGAGAGGGGCTTCAATGTTCATGCCCCAGTGTCGTATCCCACCGAGAAGATGGAACCGCTTTTCTGAGAGAGGGTTGACGCGGTAGCGCCTGGCCGCGGATTCAACCGGCGGTGCGTCGATCCGCGACAGCTGGGGCGCGACTGCCCAATTGGAGCAGCAGCTACCTGGAACTATCAAACGGGAAACTCATCAAGCCTTTCGCGCAGGTCCTTGTCGAATCCGGGCCGACCGGCGCCGACAGGGAATCGCAGGTCTGAATCGCCAACCTGGGGGCAGGTTGGCTTGGTGCCGTGCTCTGCTCGGCCGAGCTGCATGCCGCGAGCAGAGCCAGGCTGACAGGGAGGATGTAAGGCAAGGTCACCACGCTGGTGATCGCAACTCGGGCCATCAGTTGGCTCCTCCCTGAACGCCTTAGCCTGGTTGGAAAGCGGAGTGGTAGATACATAATGCTGCATCTTTTTTGGTGCGGCAGCCAGGGCGTTTCTCCACGGAGAACCGATCGGGTGCGCCTCACGTTCCGTGACCCGTCCCCTATTCATGATTTGCTTCTTCGACGCTTCCGCACTCCAGTGGCGCACCTACCTCCTGACAATCGTGTTTATCACCTGTGCCGTTAGCTTGACCGCACAGCAACCCGCGCATGCTACCGCCCGCGACCTGCACCTGTCTATCCAGACGAACCGTTTGACCTATTCTGTGGGTGATTCGATCCTCGTACGGCTGGCGTTGCGCAACGTATCGAGTCACACCATTGCTGTGCCCTCGTGGAGCGCGACACATATGGCCCAGTTGGTAGTCTATGATGAGGATGGTCACCGGATAAAGACCATGTTACCGCGCACGGAGGCTATTGGATGGGGCCGTACATTAATGATGGAGGCTGGGAAGGAGGTAGACGTCCCCGGGCAGGAAAGGACGGGCCGTCGTGACCCAACCGGAAAAGGGCTTGTCTGGATCAACCTCCAACAATGGGGTTATGACATTCGGTCACCGGGTCAGTATACGATCGTAGGAATGCCACTAGTCTTCGAGCCGGATCCCGAGCACCCGAGATTGCTTCTGAGGCAGGACACAACGGTGCGGTCGAACAAAGCGAAGATTACGATCCAACCGCAGTAGACCAGCGCCACAATTGCATACCGCATGTCAGCAGCCTGAGAATGCACCGGCCAATCCCAGAACTATAGAGAGATCTCGCCCGCGTCTACCTTTGTTAGGAACCGATTAGCGACGTGAAGTACGACATTGGTAATCGCCTGCAATGCGGCTGACGCTCCTGGCAATCCGCCAATATGTACACCCATGTTGAGGATGGTATGGAGGGACTCGTCCAGCGTCCAATCCTCGTGGGAGGCACCGACCTGCTCCGCCAACGCGCGGATTAAGTTCGCGTTCGTCAGCTCCACCCAAACGCCGGAGTGGACGCGGACTCCAATTGCAAGGAAAGCCATGTAGGCGTCAAGCGGGACTGCATCCCCGGCCTGATAGCCCTGCTGATTAGGCCGGTTCGGAGGTCCACCCAGCGTGAAGGTAATCTGCTCAGCGCTTTCCTCGATGAGTCGTAACAGCAATGGCTCGTTGCTACGGGACCGGGTAACCAGGAGCCTCAGCTTAGCCGCAACCTCCCCAATGAACTCAGAATTTCCGTTTCCGAATGCCTCCTGGGCATACCGCGTTAATAGGCGGACGTGCACCCGGAGCGCGGCTACCATTTCTCCCCGGGAGCCAGGAACCTGTGACTCGTTCACCTGGATAACCACCTCGCGGCAAGTCGTTACTGATTAGCTCCCTATCATTCCGCTTCTTGGGGCAAGAGGAGGTTTCTCACAGGAATGCCACTTGGATGCGTCAGCCCCGAGCAATGAACATCAACAGCGCAACGAGTCCGACGAGGAATGAGATCACCATCAACCAGAAGGTGCAGTCTAGGAGGCGCTCGATGGTCTTAGAGCAGAGGAACGTCGGTTCGCCCCATGCACACTTTACCCACTTTGTTGAGACGTAGTGATAAATCACTCCCATAAGGATGGTCGACAAGAAAGCTGCCACGGATAGCAAGGCACTACTGTCGAGGTAGATGAGTACTGGGTTCTCTTCCGGGATCCCCCAAGTACTCGCGAACGAATAATGCTGGCAGAACCAGAGCACCGGTAGACAAACCGATGAACAAGTCTACAAGTCTTTGAAACCGATCATTGACGTCAATCTTCCACTGCTCGCAGCGGGGATCTTGATGCACAGCATGTTCCTCCGCTTTTAGGCGCAATGAACATGTGAATAAGATGCCGTGCATTGGCTGGGGAGATGGCAATGGGGGGATCTCCTTGCAGCAGGTCTGCTTGGTCTTGGTTGTGCGCCAAATGATTGGTATATAGTGCCCGGGGCGGGACTCGAACCCGCACGAGGTTACCCTCAAGGGATTTTAAGTCCCTTGCGTCTACCGATTTCGCCACCCGGGCCGAGCCAGGAATATACCGTCAAGCGGTGATCGTCTCACGCCGAACACCGGCAGATGCGCGCGTGCTCCAGGTGACCGGCATCCGCCCGAAGCGCTCCTCGAACTCTCCACCCATCTCGGCCACGATCCTCGCCTCCTGCTCCGCCGGTGCCAGCACCACCACCGCACCGCCCCACCCTGCCCCGGTCAACCGAGCGCCATAGGCCCCGTGCCGCACCGCCGACTCCACGATGAAGTCGGCCTCTGGTATAGTGGACTCATAATCAACTCGGAGGGACTGGTGGCCTTCGACCAGCAGCCGGCCCAGCCTCGCAAGATCTCCGGCCGCCAGCGCATCGGCCGCGGCCCGGGTGCGCGCGGTCTCGGTAACCACGTGACGCACCCTCGGCACCAACGGTGGCGGGAGACGCCGCTCCAGCTCGGGCAGGTCGGCCGGCGTGAACTGCGCCAGGTAGCTGATGCCAGGACGCCAGTCGCGGCAGAACGCCAGCGCCTCCTCGCACTCGCGCCGGCGTTCATTCAACGCTCCACCGGTGAGCCGGTGCGACACCCCGGTTTCCACGACCCAGAGCCGCCCCGGCAGCGGCACCGTCCGGATCGCGCCACTCGCGGTATCGAAGAGCAGCGCAGAGCCGCGCTGGCCGAGTGCGGCAATCGTCTGATCCATCCGCCCGCAGCGGACTCCGACCTGGTGATACTCGGCCCGAAACGCCACGTCCGCCAGCATCGGCGGCGAGAGCCGCTTCCCCGCCAGCAGGCTCAGGGCCTTGGCCGTCGCGACCGTGAGCGCCGCCGAGGAGGAGAGACCGGCGCCGACAGGAAGAGTCGTTGCAATCGCGATCTCGGCACCGGGCGGAGCGGCCCGCGAGGGCCGGAGCTCTCGCACAACTCCGGTGATGTAGTCGGTCCAGTTCCGGCTCAGCTCGGCGTCGATCTCGAGCTGATGAACTCCGTCTTCTGTGGCGGTGACGACCGTCCAGCCGTTGGCCGGCCGAGCCGCGACCGCCGTTCGTCGCTCCAGCGCCACGGGCAGCACCGGACCGCCGTTATAATCGGTGTGCTCCCCGATCAGATTGACCCGCCCGGGCGCCGAAACGGCGACCGTCGGACGGGTGGCAAAGCTCGATGTAAACAGCGAAGTTGCGAGCCTCGCAGCTGACAGGCGGTTGACGGTCGATGACTTCTCTTGGGAGGGACTGTGGGGCATTGCTTGCGGCGCCTCGGAATTCTCGCCTGCCTGGTTGGACCATCGCGGGTGTCGGCGCAGCTGCCTCCGGTCGGCGTACCCGGAGGCGTGCTCCGTGTCGAGCTGGACGGCACCCTCGAAACCTTCGATCACCGTTTTCTGGCGGGACACCGGGAGAGCTACGGTGCCGATCTCTCGAGCCCCGCGCTCGGGAGTGACCGCATCCCCTATCTGGCGGATGCGGACGCGCGACTGGGCCGGATCACGGGGAACGCAGGGTATCGTCTCAATCTAGGTGCATTGACCACCGACGCGCAGGTCAGTCGGGGGACCGGTGTGCTCGGCCTGAGCCTCGGCCTCACCCGTCAAATCACCGTCTTCGGCCGACTCCCTCTGGTGCAAGCGCGGGTGCAGTCGAGACTGGGCGTCAACACAACTGGTGCTGACGCCGGCCTCAACCCCGCTGTCAATCAGATTTCCTTCTTCGATCAGTTCGACGCCGCACTGGGCACACTCTCGGCCAAGCTCGCCGCCGGCGACTACGACGCCAATCCAACCACCCGGGCACTGGCGGTGGCGACCCTCGCCAACGGCACGGCCCTGCGCGAGCGATCTGTTCGGGCTCATAGCAGATCCCAACACGGCCTCGCCGGTATTGCCCACCGCTGCGAGTCCAGCAGGCACTGCGACCATCGCACAGATCACGGGTCTTCAGACTACGCTGGCGACGAGTCTCGCGGTGCCAGGCTTCGTGCTGACACCGGCTCTGCCCGCGCAGCCGATCGGAGATGCCGAGTTGCAGCAGCTTATCGGTGATGGGCTGGAGCTGCGGCTCGGTGAATCCAAGGTGACGTTCCGGGGAGATGCCGAAGCCGGCGCGACCCTCACCTTGATTGACCACTGGGACCGCGGCGCCCAGCGGGGTGGCTTCCGAACGGCGGTCAGCGGAACGGTGCGATTTCCCACGGGCCGGCTCGATCGCAGCGACCGCCCACTCGACCTCGGAACCGGCCAGGCACAGACCGACTTCCAGATCGATCTCGTCAGCGATCTCGGCGCCGGCAATTTCGGCGCAAGGCTGGGGGGAACCTACGTGCGGCGGCTTCCGGCAACGCTGGAGACTCGGGTGACCTCGCCGAGTCAGCCGTTCGTCGGCACCGATCGGCTGGCGTCGGTGCGACGCGATGCCGGTGACGTGGTCGCCTTTCAGGTGCTGCCGTTCTTCCGCCTGGCTCGCACCCTGGCGCTGCAGGCAGGGCTCCAGTTCTGGTCCCGCGGAACCGACGAGGTCACCTACTCCTCTCCCGCCGACGCAATCCCCGGTGTCGATGCGAGCGTCCTGGCCCAGGACAGCAAGGCGAATGCGACCGTGCTGTCGGTTGGTATCACTTACGCCAATCCCGGCGGACTCAGGCCAGGCGGGACTGGACTTCCAGTGGACGCGAGCTGGATGTACGAGAGGGTGCTGCGGGCCGGCGGCGGCAGAGTCCCCGATTCGCACGCGATCCGTGGGCGATTCCGGGTCTACTTCGGAGTCTGGTGAGCTGAAGGAGTAGCGGTCAGCGTTTTTTGGCGACCGCGGGCGCTCGAAGCAGCGCCTGCGCATGACGTCTTGCCGCCGCGCCCTCCGTGTCGCCCAGCATCCGCGCAATCTCGTTGACGCGATCCTCGCCGTGAATCATCTGGACATCGCTGGTGGCGATTCCACCGCGCGCCTCCTTGGAGACGACCAGGTGGCCATCGGCGCGCGCGGCGATCTGCGGCAAATGGCTGATCACCAGCACCTGATGCCGCTCCGCCACCTCAGCCAACGCCGACCCGACCTGGGCACCGACCTCACCGCCGATCCCCTGATCTACCTCGTCGAAGACCAGTGTCGCGATGGCATCGTGCTTGGCAAGGACGACCTTGAGCGCGAGCATGAGGCGAGACAGCTCACCGCCGGATGCGACCTTAGCCAGCGGCTTTGCCTCGAGACCGACGTTGAGCTGCACCGTGAGCTGAACCGACTCCTGCCCGTGACTCGCCGGCTCCGGCAGCGGCGTCATGACGACGGCCAGCTTTCCGCCAGGGAGACCGAGCTGCGGCAGCAGGCGGTTGACCCCGCGCGATAGCCGATCGGCCGCATCTCGGCGTTTGGCGGTGAGCGCATCGGCCGAAGCCATGAGAGCAGCTTCTGCCGCAGTGCGCCGGGCTCCCAGGGCCCGAAGATCGGTGTCGGCGGTGTCGAGCAGATCCAGCTCTTCAGCGGCCTGGTTCCGCGTGGTGAGTACCGCTTCGAGCGTCGTCCCATACTTGCCGGTGAGCCGAAAGAGGAGATCTCTCCGCCGCTCAACCGCCGCCAGGCGCTCGGGATCTTCCTGCACCGTCGCAGCGTAGTCGCCCGCTGTCCTGGTGAGCTCGGTCAGGTTGGTGTAGGCGGTATCGAGCATCTCGCGCCAGCCGGCGACGGCGGGATCTACTTTTTCCAGATTCGAGAGCGCGCGGTCCGCCACGCCCAGTGCGCCGAGCGCGTTGCCTGCTTCACCTTCGAGTGCGTCCACGATGTGCTGCGCGTGTTCGACCAGCGCCCCGGCCTGGCTCAACCGCCGCGCCTCGATCTGGAGCGCCTCGTCTTCTCCTGGCTTGATCTTCGCCTGGTCGATCTCGTTGACCACGTGCCGGAGATAATCCGCCCGCCGGCGCACCTCGTCCCGGCGACTGGCGAGCGCTGATTCCTCGGCCCGGAGCGTCGCCAGACCCGAATGGGTCTCCGCCACGGCATCCCGTTCTGCCTCGGCGTGGGCAAAGGCGTCGAGGATGTTCCGCTGAGCGTCGGCGTGCAGCAGTGATTGGGTTTCGTGTTGGCCGTGCAGGTCCACCAGGAGGGCGCCGAGGTCAGCGAGGACAGAGGCGGTGGTGGGGCTCCCATTGACCCAGGCACGCGAGCGGCCTTCCAGCGACACCTCTCTCCGAACCACGACCCGGCCCTCGTCTACATCGAGCCCCAGCTCCTCGATGCGGCGGCGAGTCCCGCTGTCGATGCCTTCGAATGCGCCTTCGACGACGGTCTTGGCCGCGCCGGGGCGGACGCTGCCACTGGCGGCGCGCTCTCCCAGCAGCAGCGCGAGCGCATCGACCAGCATCGACTTGCCGGCGCCGGTTTCACCGGTGAGCACGTTGAGGCCGGAGCCGAGCTGGAGGGTTACATCGGCCACAGTGGCGAGATCGCGGACGCGGAGTTCGGTCAGCATGAGCGATCCTTCGCTGCGCTCAAAATGAAAGTGTTATGCTGGACAACCCCATCTGTGCACCTCATCCCGAGCGGAGCGAGGGATCTGCTTCAGACTTCCCACATGCCGGACGGCGCAAAGACCATCGGAGTAGGTCCCTCGCTCCGCTCGGGATGAGGAGGCGGTAATCACGGATCCGTCTGTCTGCCGGAGAGGTCGCCCCAGTGGAGCTTCTGTCGCATGCGCCCGAAGAATCCATCACCGCCCAACCGGATCAGGCAGACCCGGTAATCGGCACGGCAGACGTCCACGCTCTCGCCCGGCGCGAGTGTGGTCCCGGTCTGACCGTCGAACGAGACCAGCAGGTCATCGGACCAGCCGGCGATCGGCTCGATCACGATCCGGTAAGTGGCCGGAACGACCAGGGGCCGGACTGCCAGCGTGTGAGCCGCTATCGGTGTGACGATGAGCGCCTCCACTCCGGGAACGACGATAGGGCCGCCGGCGCTCAGGCTGTAGGCGGTAGAGCCGGTGGGCGTGGCGATGATGATGCCGTCGGCGCTGTAGGGTCCGACGTTCTCGCCCTGGATGAAGACGTTCACCCGGATGACGCGGGCGACTCCACCCTTGTGCACCGCGACGTCGTTCACCGCCATCTGGGTCGAGCGGGTCTCGCCTTCCGCATCCCGAATCGCTGCCTGGAGCGCCTGACGCCGCTCGATCAGGAACCGTCCTGCCACCAGCGCGTCGAATGCCGGATCGAGGGTATCTCTGGTTGCGGTGGTGAGGAAGCCGACCCGTCCGAGGTTGACGCCGAGGATCGGGGTCTCACGGCCTCCGAGGAGACGAGCGCCGCGAAGCAGCGTACCATCGCCGCCGAAAGTGACCAGAGCGTCGAGGGCGGTATTCTCGAAGGAGGGAACGTCGCGATTCCAGAATGGCTCCAGCCTGGGCTCGCTATAGAGCGTGATACCCCACTTGGGCGCCGCCGTGAACACGTGCTCCAACACACCCTTGAGATCCCGGTACCGGGGATTGCCGACGATGCCGACCTTCATCGTGTTTCGAGGCTTTCCTCGTGCTGCAGCGCCGTGATCCGCCGCGCGATACCTGCCGGCGTGAGACCGAAGCTGTCGAGCTGCTCCGACCGAGGGGCCTGCTCGATCAGCCGGTCGGGGACGCCGAGCGCCACGACCCGAACCTCGGGATGGGTGGTCTGAAGCGTCTCGGCCAGATACGCGCCGAAGCCGTTGACGATGGTTCCCTCCTCGACCGTCACCAGAATCCGATGCTGCTGCGCCAGTGATTCGAGCATTGCCGAATCCATCGGCTTCATGAATCGGCAGTTCACCACCGCGCAGTCGATGCCGTCGGCCGCCAACAGCTCGGCCGCTTCCAGCGCCGGCACTACCATGGTGCCGACTGCCAAAAGAGCAACGTCCTTCCCGCGGCGGAGCTGCTCCCAGGTGCCGTAGGGCACCGCTGAAATTTCCGAGACCGCTCCCAGCTCGGAGGGCGCCTTGTCTCGGGGATAACGGGTGCAGAACGGGCCGTCGTGCTCCAGCGCGGTTCGGAGCAGCCCGATCAGCTCATCGCCGTCCTTCGGCGCCGTCACAGTCATCCCTGGCACGGCCAGCATGTACGCGATGTCGTAGAGACCCATGTGGGTCTGACCGTCTTCACCCACGAGGCCGGCGCGATCCATACAGAAGATGACGGGCAGGTGTTGAACGGCGACATCGTGGATGACGTTGTCGTAGGCGCGCTGGAGGAAGGTGCTGTAGATGGCGCAGACCGGCCGAATTCCCTGGGTGGCGAGGCCGGCGGCGAAGGTGACCGCATGCCCCTCTGCAATGCCGACGTCGAAGAACCGCTCGGGATACTGCTTCTGGAAGATCCCGGTCCCGGTCCCCGACGGCATGGCGGCCGTGATGGCCACCATCTCCGGGTGCTCGCCGGCCAGCGCGGTCAACCCCTCGCCGAAAATCTGGGTCCAGGCCGGCGGGCCGCTGGATTTCTTGCGGGCCTCTCCGGTGAGCGGATCGTACGCCGCGAGCCCGTGCCACTTCTCCTGGTTCGACTCGGCGAACGAAAATCCCTTCCCTTTCTGCGTCATGACGTGAAGCACCCGGGGGCCGCTCATGCCGCGCACGAACTTCAGAGTGTCGCAGAGCTTCTGAAGATCGTGTCCATCGATCGGCCCGAAGTAGCGGAAGCCGAGCTCCTCGAAGAGCATGCCCGGGGAAAAGAGATTCTTGACGCTCTCCTCCACGTTGCGGGCGAACTCGACGACACCCTCACCGAAGACGCCGCCCAGCGCGAACGTCAAGCCTTTGATCCGCTCGCGCAGCCGGTTGGTTCTGGGGTCGGCGACGATCCGCCCCAGCATCTTGCTGATCGCGCCGACGTTGGGCGAGATGGACATGCCGTTGTCGTTCACGATCAGAATGATGTCGCGATCGGAGTGACCCGCGTTGTTCATCCCCTCGTAGGAGAGCCCGCAGGTGAGCGCGCCGTCGCCGACGATCGCCACGACCTTGTGCTGCTCGCCCTTGAGATCGCGCGCCGTCGCCATGCCCAGTGCCGCCGACATGGCAGTGCCGGCGTGCCCGGCCCCGAACTGGTCGTGCTGGCTCTCGCTACGCTTGAGAAAGCCGGAGATTCCATCCCGCTGTCGCAGCGTGGGGAACTCCTCGTTGCGGCCGGTCAGGAGCTTCCAGGCGTAGGCCTGATGCCCCACGTCCCAGACGATCTTGTCACCGGGAGAATCGAACTCGTACAGGAGGGCGATGCTCAGCTCGACGACGCCGAGGCTGGCGCCGATGTGACCGCCAGTGATGGAGCAGCACTCGATCAAACGGTTCCGGATCTCCTGGGCCAACTCGGGGAGCTGGTCACGGCGCAGGCGCTTGAGATCTTCGGGGGATTTGATCGTGGCGAGCAGAGTCATGGCGATATGCTGGGGCTGAGGAGCACGAATTGTCGGGGGCCAGAACGATGCTTCGGCCCCTCGCTTCGCTCAGGGTGACATGCTTGTAAGATCGGTTTCGAGCCCTATGAACTCCTGGTTACAATATACCCGGCCAACGAGGCCAATGCCGCTGACGGGACACCGGCCGCATCCAGGTGTGCCACTGCGCTTTGGGCCAGCCGCTGCGCCTCTACCCGTGCGCCCTCGATGCCGAGCACTCCGACGTAGGTTGACTTCGCCAGCTCGGCATCACGGCCTGCCTGCTTGCCCAGCTGCTCGCTGGTGCCGGTCTCGTCCAGAAGATCGTCCGCGATCTGAAAGGCCAGCCCGATATCCTCGCCATAGGCGGTCAAGGCCAGCAGCGCCTTCGACCCCGCCGCTGCTGCGAGCGCCCCGAGGGTGCAGGCGGTTCGGATGAGAGCGCCGGTCTTCCCCCGATGCACCGCCATGAGCGCATCGAGCGAGAGCGCCCTCCCTTCCGCCTCGAGATCGAGCCACTGCCCTCCTACCATTCCCTCGATGCCTCCGGCCTCAAACAGCTCTTCTGCCATGCGGCCGAGCACAGCGGTCGAGAGACCGATTTCGGCGGCAGCGGCACTGAGGAGCCGGGCTGCGATCGGCACCAGCAGGAAGCCGACGCGAGTGGCGGTAGGAACGTCGAAGGCACGGTGGGTGGTCGGGCGGCCGCGGCGAAGATCGTCGTCGTCCATGCACGGCAGATCGTCATGGACCAGCGAGTAGGTGTGTACCGTCTCGACCGCGGCGGCGACGCCGGCAATGGCGGGTGACCGTCCTCCCGCGGCGCGATACGAGGCCATGAGTAAGGCGGCCCGCACCCGCTTGCCCGGAGTCTTGAGGGCATACGCCAAGGCCTGACCGTCCCGCGATCCAATCTCTGCCTGGAGCCGATCGGCCCACGTGCCCAGAAGGCGGTCGACCTGCTCCCTTGCTTCCGCCAACTGATCGGTGGCCGCCGCCGTAGCGGTTTCAGGCATCGAGATCGGTCAAACGGATATCGCCGCTCGCGTCCTCCAGCACGGATTGAACCTTGAGCTCGGCGGCAGCCAGCCGCTCGCGGGCGGAGCGGAGGCGGGCGACTCCCTCCTCGAACAACGCCAGTGCGGCATCGAGGTCCACGTCTTCGGCCTCGAGCTTTCGGACGATCTCCTCCAGTCGCGCTAGCTCCTCGGCCAGAGGAGCCGCGGCGGAGACTGGGGCATCAGCTTTCTTCATTCGTCACTCCACTCGGGCCCGCACTTCACCGTCCGCCAGCCGGAGCCTGAAGCTCTCGTCTTCGACAAAATCATCCCGGCGCTTGAGCACCCGCCCGTCGTCTGCCAGCGCGACGGCGTAGCCACGGCCCAGCACCCGGAGCGGGCTCAGGGCATCGAGCTGCGCCGCGATCCGGTCGACCTGATGCCGCCGCGCTTCGACGCCGGCCTGAATCCCTCCCTGCATTCGGTCGGCACTGCGGGCCAGTCGCTCGGCCGCGAGCCGAGTACGGCCGGTCAACCCGGACGCGAGTCGGACCGAGAGATCGTCCACCAGGCGCAGCACTTCACGGCGATCCGCCACCGCAAGCTCCGCGGCGGCCGAAGGCGTCGCGGCACGCATATCGGCGACGAGATCGGTCAGCGAGATATCGCTCTCGTGTCCCACCGCGGAGATAGTGGGTACCCGAACCTCGGCCAGTGCCCGGCAGACTCCTTCGTTGTTGAAGGCTGCCAGATCCTCGCGCGCGCCGCCGCCACGGCCCAGGATGCAGAGATCCAGGCCCGGAATACGATTGATGAGGCGGAGGGCACGCACCAGCTCTTCCGCGGCGGTGTCACCCTGCACCCGGGCGGCGAGCACGACGATGCGAGCGCTGGGCCAGCGCTTCCGGGCCACGGTGATGACATCGTGCAGCGCCGCACCGTCGGTGCTGGTGACGAGGCCGATGGTCGATGCGTAGCTGGGTAGAGCGCGCTTCCTGCTCTGCTCGAACAAACCATCCTTCTGCAGCAGCGCTTTGACTCGCTCCAGCTCCTGCTGTTTCTTGCCGATCCCCGCGGTCGGGAGGATTCGTTGGACGATGAATTGGAGCTCGCCCTTCTCCTCGTACACCGCCGGTTTGCCTAGCACGAAGACCTCGGTGCCATCGGCGGGAGCCTTGCCCGCCCTCGCGGCATTCAGCTTCCACATACAGCAGCGGACCTGGCTGCGGGCGTCGCGCAGAGTGAAGTACCAGTGCCCGCTCGCGTACACCTTGCACTGCACGATCTCTCCCCGAACCCAGATCGGCATGAACTCGCCCTCTACCAGCCGCTTGACCGCCGTGCTGAGCTGTCCGACAGACCAGACCTGATCGGTGGGTGAGGGGATGTCGACGAAGAGCGAGAGGGTCATTTGAGAAGGTCGAGGGTCGTGATACAGAGTCGAGAGTCTAGGGTCTAGAGTCGAGAGGGAGTCGGGAGTCGGGAGTTGGGAGCTGGGAGCTAGGAGCTAGGAGCTAGGAGTAAAAGTCAAATCCTTGACCCTAGACTCTTGACCCTCGACTCTCGACACTAGTCTGCCCCATCGCCTGGACGGTATTCTGCAGCAGCATGGCGATCGTCATGGGACCGACGCCGCCAGGCACCGGTGTGATGGCCGACGCGATCTGGGAGACCGGCTCGTAATCCACGTCGCCCACCAGGCGATAGCCGCGCGGCTTGGACGCGTCGTCCACCCGGTTGATGCCGACATCGATGACGACCGCGCCGGGCTTCACCATGTCTCCCGTAACGAACTCCGCCTTGCCGATCGCAGCGATGAGAATGTCGGCCGAGCGGGTGACCGATGGGAGATCACGGGTTCGGGAATGGCAGACGGTGACGGTGGCGTCGCCGCCGGGTCCCTGCTGGATCAACAGGTTGGCCATCGGTTTCCCGACGATGTTCGATCGGCCCACGATGACGGCGTGAGCGCCCTTGGTCTCGATGCCGGACCGGATGAGCATCTGCTGCACGCCATACGGCGTGGCCGGCCGGAATGCGGTCTTATCACCGGTCACCACCTTGCCCACGTTGACCGGGTGGAAGCCATCGACGTCCTTGGCGGGATCGATTCGGTGCAGCACCTTCTCGCTGTTGATGTGCTTGGGCAGCGGCAGCTGAACCAGGATGCCGTTGATGGCGGGGTCCCGATTCAGCCGATCGACCGTGTCGAGGAGCTCTGCTTCCGAGGTCTCAGCCGGCAGCCTGAGGGTGACCGAGTGCATTCCGGCCTCTTCGCAGGCCTTCCCCTTCGAGCGCACGTACACTGCGCTTGCGGGATCTTCTCCCACCAGCACAGCGGCGAGACCGGGCTTGTGACCCTGTTTCGCCAGCCGCGCCACCTCCGCCGCAACCTCGAGCCGAATGCTTTTCGCGATGGCCGTGCCATCGAGTATTCTCGCGCTCATCGTGCGAAATCTACCGCCCGGGTCTCTCGGATGACCACAACTTTGATCTGCCCCGGGTACTGCAGCTCGGCTTCGATCTTCCGGGCGATCGTCTCGGACAGCTGTGCCGCCGCGCCATCGTCGATACGGTCGGGAGTGACCACCACTCTGATCTCACGGCCGGCCTGAATGACGCTGCTCTTCTCGACGCCGTTGAAGCCGTTGGCGATCTCCTCCAGACGGGTGAGCCGCTTCACGTAGCTCTCGAACGCCTCACGCCGCGCACCGGGCCGCGAGCCGCTGATGGCATCGGCGGCCTGCACCAGCACCGACTCGGTGGATTCGTGGGGGACGTCATCGTGGTGGGCCTGGATGCAGTTGATCACTGCGGCCGTCTCGCCGTATTTGCGGGCGACTTCCACACCCAGCTCGACGTGGGTCCCCTCGCTGTCGTGAGTGAGTACCTTGCCGATGTCGTGCAGCAACCCACCCCGCTTGGCCAGCGCCTGATCGACGTGCAGCTCGGCGGCCATGATCCCGGCCAGCCAGGCCACTTCCTTCGAGTGGTCCAGGATGTTCTGACCGTACGACGTGCGGTAGCGCATGCGGCCGATCAGCTTGATCATTTCGGGGTGGAGCCCGTGAACCCCGGTGTCGTACGCGGCCTGCTCGCCCAGCTCGACCAGCTGATTCTCCAGCTCCTTCTGCATCTTGAGAACAATCTCCTCGATACGGCCGGGGTGGATCCGGCCATCGACGATGAGCGCCTCCAATGAGCGCCGGGCGACCTCGCGGCGGATCGGGTCGAAGCAGGAGATGATGACCGTGTCGGGGGTGTCGTCGATGATGACGTCCACGCCGGTGGCGGTCTCGAAGGCGCGGATGTTCCGTCCTTCGCGGCCGATGATGCGGCCCTTCATCTCGTCGCTGGGCAGTGCCACTGCGGATACCGTGGTCTCGGCAGTGTGCTCGGCGCCGAGCCGCTGGATCGCCATGGAGATGATCCGGCGGGCGTCCCGATCGGCGGAGCGCCGAGCCTGCTCCTTGATGTCGCGGACCAGGGCGGCGGCCTGACCGCGGGCTTCATCCTCCACCCGCTGCATGATCTCCCGCTTGGCGTCCTCGCTGGTGAGCCCGGCGATCCGCTCCAGCTTGAGCCGCTGCTCCTGGGCCAGCCGGTCGGCCTCACCCTCGCGGCTCCGGAGGCTCTGCTCCCGGGTCGTCAGCGCCTCCTCGCGGTGCACTGTGCCACGCTCGCGGGCATCGATCTCTTCCAGCTTCCGTTCCTGGGCTTTGGTCCGCTCGTCGGCCCGCCGCTCCAGGCGTTCCCACTCTTCCCGGCGACGTTGAATTTCGCGATCGAGATCTTCGCGGGTTTTCAGGGTTTCCATCTTGCCGCTGAGGAGCAGCTCGGCCCTGGCCGCTTCGGCCTCCCGCTGAGTGTCGGCTCTGAGGCGGTCGGCCTCCTGCCGCGCGACCGAAAGAATACCGGAGGCGCTCCGCCGCTGAGAGCGGGTGTAGAGGAGGATGAACGCGAGGGCGCCGGCCAATCCTGTGGCCACTCCCGCGAGCACCGGCAGCACCAGGGACTGAAGCATTACGGTTGGTTCCTCAGGAAGCGGCGCGGCTACCGCGCTTGGCGGGCGGAAGGAGCCGTGCGAGATCGTCCGCCATCGACGAGAGCCGATCAGCCACATCGCGATCGCCGCGCCGCGCCTGGAAAAGCTCGTCTGTGATCGCGAGACCCGCGAGAATGGCCGCCTTGTGGCTCTCGACCATCGGCAATGTGTCCCGCACCCGCTTGAGCGCAGCGTCGAGGTACGCCGCGACTTCCCGGGTGTACTCGGGAGGCAGCTCCGAGCGGACGGTGTACTCTTCCCCGCCGATGATCACCCGGACGGCATTCTTGATGGCGGTCACGCGGCATTCCCTCCACCGTGCTGTTCCATGAACGTGAGCCGGCTCGATAGCGTGCGAAGCCGTTCCTTGGCCGCGTCGATCCGCTGACGCAACGCCTGATTCTCCATCTCCAGCTCCAGCACCCGCTGGCGCGACTGGTTGAGCTCGGGGCCGGCAAGCACGCCACCGTTGGCGCGCATTTCCTGCAACTCCCCCTCCGCCTTCAGGGTACGGCGACGCCATCCGGCCAGCTCCTCGGCAACGTGGTGCATGAGGTGCTCGAGGTCGCTGAGCGACTTCTGGTCGGGCCGTTCATAATGGTATGCCAAGGTTATCCTCCGCCGAGTGCGCCTGCATCGCGGCGCTGTATACCAAGCTCGGCCGACAGCGCACTGAGAATACGCCCTTCGGCCTCGTCGATTTCATTGTCCCGCAACGTCCGATCCGGTGCCCGGAAGGTGAGCCTGAATGCAACACTGCGGCGACCCGGAGGCAGCTCTGCTCCCCGATAGTCGCTTTCTATGAGGACTGCTTCCAGCAATGCGCCCCCGGCACGCCGAAGCACCTCATCGACCTGACGCACCGAAGTGCCTTCCGGTAGCAGGAGAGCGAGAACCCGTTCAGATGACGGGGTCGTGGGGAGTGCCTTGAACCTGACCGGAAGCCGGGGAGCGGGATCGAGCACCAGCTCGAAGCCGAAAAGTGGCGCTGCCCAGGGCGGCGCATCGGCCTGAACTGCACCGGCCTGGCCGACCGTCTTGCCGCTGGCATCCCGCGCGATCCACTCGGACCCTTCAACCTGCACCGCACCCCCCGGAATCGCCAGAGCAACGGCCGCCTCGAATTGCCCTTTGAGATCCCAGAGATCGAAGCGGTCCCGTCCAGTCCCAGTCCAGTGCGGCGGCTCGCGATAGCCGGTCAGGACAGCGGCGACGTGCCGCTCCTCGACTGGACGCTCGCCGGGCGCGCCTGCCACGAAGACCGTGCCGATCTCGAAGAGACGGACATCGGAGACGTGGTTGGCCCAGTTGCCCTCCACCAGACGCACCAGTCCCGGCAGCAGCCGACGGCGCAGATGCCCTTCGGTGCTGGAGAGCGGATTCAGGAGACGCACACTATCGGCGCCGTCCTCGGGTGCGGTCGGGAGAGGCATCACCTCCAGCAGCCCTTGCTGCGCCAGTCCACGACGCACCTCCGTGCTGGCCTCCTCGATGGGAGCATCAATCAGGGAACCGGGGCGGAACGGCCGGAGCTCGCTGGGGAACTTTTCGTATCCGTGAAGCCGGGCAACTTCCTCGACCAGATCGATCTCGCGCACCAGATCGGGACGCCAGCTGGGTACCTCGACCGCAATCCGGCCATCGTCCGGCTTGGAGACGACGGTCGCGCCGATAGCGACGAGATAGCTCTCGAGTGCTCTCCACGGCAGCTCGATGCCGAGCACCTGAGTTACCCGAGCCGGACGAAGGAAGATGCGAGGAGGGTTGGCCGGGCCGGGGCCGAGGTCCACCGGTGCCTCGACCAGCTCTCCTCCGGCGGTAGCGCCGATGACCTCGATACACCGGCGGAGTGCCTCTACCCCGCCCCATCGGTCGATCCCTCTCTCGAAGCGATAGCTCGCTTCGGTGGAGAGTCCCAGTGCGCGCCGGGTCCGGCGGATGCCGGCGGGTGTGAAGAAGGCGCACTCGAGGAAAACATCGACCGTCTCTGCGGTGACTTCGGTGGCGGCGCCGCCCATGACACCGGCGACCCCGATCGCTCCCTCGGCGTCCGCGATCGCCGTCATCTCCGGCGTGAGTACCCGCTCGACTCCATCGAGTGTGGTCAGCTTTTCACCGGGCTGGGCCCTTCGAACGATGACGCTGGCACCTCTGAGCCGGCCGATGTCATACGCGTGCATCGGCTGGTTCAGCTCATAGAGCACGTAGTTGGTTGCGTCCACCACGTTGTTGATGGAGCGGGCGCCCACAGCCTCGAGCCGGCGAACCAGCCATTCCGGCGAGGGACCGACTTTGACGCCCCGGAGCACTGCGCCAAGGAATCGGGGACAGCCGTCGAGATCCTCGATTCCGGCGTGAACGTCACCCACATCCGCGACGTTGCCGACCCGCCGAACCGGAGGGACATCGATCTTCAGCTCGCCCGGAATGGTGGGAAGGCGGAACGGCACTCCGTAGGAGGCCGACAACTCACGAGCAATTCCCTTGTGGCCGAGGAGATCGGGACGGTTGGGGCCGACATCGACGACCAGACGCTGATCGTCGATCGGCAGCGCGTCGAGCAGCCGGACACCCGGTGCTGCGTCGGTATCGAGCTGCCAGATGCCATCATGATCCTGGCCCAGCCCCAACTCTCGAGCGGAGCAGAGCATCCCCTCGGAGGTCTCGCCCCGGAGTTTGCGCTTCTCGATGCGAACGCCGCCCGGGAGCGTGGCACCCACGGGAGCGAAGGGGTACTTCCGGCCGGCTTCGACGTTGGATGCGCCGCACACGACGTTGCGCCGCTCTTCTGTCCCCTGGTTCACCAGGCAGACTCGCAGCCGGTCCGCGTTTGGGTGGGGCCGCACCTCCTCGACCAGTCCGATGAGCACGTCTTCCAGACCGCCATGAATCGGCTCGACTGCATCAACGGCCGCACCGAGCATCGTCAGCCGCTCGGCCAGGTCTTTGGGCTCGAGCTTCCGGCGAAGAAACTCTTCCAGCCAGCGAAGCGAGACGTTCACTGGGTGTTCCTGGCGGTCGATACGCTTGACTCAGCCATGTTGCCCATTTCCGTTGCCAGGCACGAATTGGTTCAGAAAGCGCATGTCGCCGTCGTAGAGGAGACGGATATCCGGAATGCCGTAGCGCAGCATCGCGATTCGATGCGGACCCATCCCGAAGGCCCACCCGGTATACCGCTCGGCGTCCACCCCGGTGTGCTCGAAGACAGCCGGATGCACCATGCCACAACCGAGGATCTCCATCCACCCGGTCCCCTTGCACGCGGGGCAGCCGGAGCCGTGGCAGAGCTGGCACTCGACGTCCATTTCCGCCGATGGCTCAGTGAAGGGGAAGAACGATGGTCGAAAGCGGACCTTGGTCTCTCCAGTGAAGAAATGGTGCGCGAAATGAACCAGCGTCGCCTTGAGATCGACGAATGAGATCCCCTCGTCGACCGCAAGCCCCTCGATCTGAGAGAAGGCGGGCGCGTGAGACGCATCGAAGGGGTCGTTGCGGTAGACCAGTCCCGGAATGACGACCCGAACAGGCGGGGGTGACTCTAGCAGCGTCCGGATCTGCACCGGCGACGTATGGGTGCGGAGCAGCAGCCTGCCTCCTTGCTCCCCCGCAATCGCAGGTGCGTCGACATACAGCGTGTCGTGCATATCCATCGCCGGATGATCGGCCGGAAAGTTGAGGGCGAGGAAGTTGTACCACTCGGTTTCCACTTCCGGCCCGACCGCAACCGTGAAGCCCAGCCCCCGGAAGATTTCCACGATTTCATCCACCACTCGCGTTACCGGATGCTCGGCTCCGACCCAGCGGCGCCGAGCGGGCATGCTGAGGTCGACGCCGGCGGCCTCACGGCTCCGTCGCTCGGTCTCCAGCGTTTCGCTTCGACGAGCGAACGCCTGCTCAAACCGGGTCTTGAGCCGGTTGACTGCCGCGCCGTATGCTTTTCGTTGATCCACCGGAAGCGACGGAACCGAGCGAAGCGCGGCCGTGAGGACACCGTTCTTCCGTCCCAATACCGCGATGATCTCCGCCGCAAGCTCATCCGAGCCCAGGCGCGGAATCGCATCCAGGCGCGGGAGCAGTGCGTCGAGATCGGAATAGCCGGTTTCGTCTGACATGAGCTCGCTGGTATCCATATATCAGCAGGAGGGGCCGCCCGCCCAGTGCGAACGGCCCCATGCGGGCTACGGTCTGGGTGCCGGCAGGCACCCTGTTCTGGGAGAGCCCGCTATGGGCGTTCGGCGGCCTTCGCCATATCGGCGATGCGTGCAAACGCATCCATGTCGTGCACGGCCAGATCGGCGAGCACCTTGCGATTGATGTCGACGCCGGCCTTCCGAAGCCCAGCCATGAGCCGGCTGTAGCTGATACCCTGGGTGCGCGCAGCCGCGTTGATCCGCGTGATCCAGAGCATGCGGAACTCGCCCTTCTTCTTCCGCCGGTCGCGATAGGCGTACCGCATGGCCCGCTCGGCGGTCTCCTTTGCGGCCTTGTACAGCTTGCTGCGGCCACCGCGCGCACCCTTGGCCGCCTGCATGATCTTCTTTTTTCTGGCGTGGTGGGCAACGCCGTTCTTGACCCGTGGCATGAGAGATCCTTACGCCTGAAGGAGGCGGCTGACGCGAGGGAAGTCGGCCGAGCTGACGAGATCGCCCTTCTTCAGCCGGTTCTTACGCTTCCGCGTCTTCTTGGTCAGGATGTGCGAGTGGTTGGCATGCCAACGCTTGAGCTTGCCACTCCCGGTCTTCTTGAAGCGCTTCATTGCGGCGCGCTTCGTCTTCATCTTGGGCATCAGTGTTCCTCGTCTCACTTCGTTCGACTCGGGCGGTAGAACAGAGGCGGTAACCTCGACTCGCTGTGCGAGTCTCGCGCGGTGAGAACGGGCGGTATCCTCGACTCGCTCCGCTCGTCTCGGGCGGTAGAGAACGGGCGGTATCCTCGACTCGCTCCGCTCGTCTCGGGCGGTAAGGCGGTACTTTCCGCCTCATTACCTACCGCCTCTCTACCTACCGCCTCTTCATCTACCGCCGCTTTATCTTCCGCCTTCTACTTCGGCGCGATCACCATCGTCATGTTGCGGCCCTCGAGCTTCGCATCCGATTCGATCTTGCCGACATCGGCCAGGGTCGTCGCCACCCGGTCCAACACGGCCTTTCCCAACTCCAGATGCGCCATCTGCCGGCCGCGGAACATCATCGTCAGCTTGACCTTGTTCCCCTCGCCCAGAAACTCGCGCGCATGGCGGGTCTTGAAATCGAAATCGTGATCGTCGATACCCGGCCGGTACTTCACTTCCTTGAGCTGAATGACGTGCTGCTTTTTCTTGGCCGCCCTCGCCGCCTTGGCCTCTTCGAACTTGAACTTCCCGTAATCCATGATCTTGACGACGGGCGGCCGAGCCGTCGGCGCCACCTCGACGAGATCCAACCCGCGCTCCACGGCGGCCGCCAGTGCTTCCTCGATCGGCAGGACCCCCAGTTGTTCACCATCGCCGGTGATGACACGGACAGGACTGATCCGGATCATTCGGTTGACGCGGATTCGCTTGTCGCGATCGTTTGTGGCCAGGTTCGTGCCTCCAACTCCAGGAAGAAAAAAGGGCACCCGGTAAAGACCGGGCGCCCACGACGGCGAAGTTCGGGGTAGAAAAATCCCACGAGCGCTTCGTTGTCAGGACCCGATCGCGCTGCGGCATCGTGCCGTCAGGCTCAGGGTGGGGGAGCTCAATTCCCCGCTTTCACAAGGTGCGGAAGCTACCCGGTCACCTGCCCGAGGTCAACGGGAGACAGCGGTGGCCGGATCGGGTGCCAAGGTGACGTCCTTGAGCACGATCGCCTTCCCCTCCATCACTGGAACACCGAACGCCACACGCGGATCGTGCTCGAAGATCAGGCGCCATCCACCGCTGACTGCGTCGGCCAGCAGGGCGCGCTTACTCTCGAGGCTCCGAAGCGGCTCCAGGTCATAGCCCATGATCCAGGGAAGTGGCAGGTGAGCGCTGGTGGGAAAAAGGTCGGCCACGAACGCCGCCGTCTCTCCCCGGTCCCGAAGCACCACCGCCTGGTGGTACGGCACGTGACCCGGGGTCACTCGCACTGAGATCCCCGGGAGCACCTCCACGTTGCCATCGACCAGCTGCCATCGATTCGCCCCCGCGATCGGCTCGAAGTTGTGAGGCAGGTAGCTCGCCCGCGTGCGCTCGTTGGTGTGGCGGGCGAATTCGAGCTCTCCCCGCTGGACAACATAGGTGGCGTTGGGAAAGGTGGGCCGGACATGCCGGCGAGCATCACCCTCGAGCTCGGGATCCATGGTGGTGTTGCCGCCGGCGTGATCGAAATGCAGGTGAGTATTGATGACCCATTTGATCTCGGGAGGCACAAAGCTGAGCGAGCCCAAGGCGTCCTCCAGCTGGGTGGCGCCCTCGAGCCCCTGGTTCTCGACACCGTAGATGTCGAGAAACTTTGCATCTTCCTTATTACCCAGCGCCGTATCGATCAGGACCAGACCGTCGGGGTGCTCGACCAGCAGACATCGCATCGCGAGCGGAATCCGGTTCCGCTCGTCGGGCTCGATCCGACTCTTCCACAGGGTTTTCGGCACCACGCCGAACATGGCCCCTCCATCCAACCGCTGGAGACCGCCTTCCAGCGTGTGGCAGCGAAGCCCGCCCACATTGAACGAGCGCACCAACGTCACTGAAGCTCCTCCTGGCAAGAATCCTCGCGCGGTAACGTCGGCATCGCCCGGCGCTTCCGCCGGCGTGTCGCGAGCCCGGCGCGACTCGATGAGCGAGAGATCCTGAAGGGTGCGGGCTCCCTCCTGCCGAGCCAGCAGCAGCAGGCGACTCAGCAGCTCGGCGGTGACGAGCGCATCACCTCCGGCCCGGTGGCGGGCGGCGTTATGAAATCCGAAGAAGCGGCAGAGGTTGTCGAGGCCGCAGGAGCGCACGCCCTTGACCAGGCGACGAGCCAGCCGGACGGTACAGAGGCGGGTGCCATCGAGATTGAGATCGCGTGAGCGGCGCAGCTCCGCGCTCAGGAAATTCCAGTCGAAGCGCGCGTTGTGCGCCACGAATACACGTCCTGCCAACGCCGCGAGCAGCCGCTCCGACAGCTCCGAGAATCGGGGAGCGTGCCGGACCATCTCGTCCGTGATGTTGGTAATGGAGCAGATGGCGCGCGGGATCGGCCGCTCCGGATTCACCAGCGACTCGAAGACGATCTCGCGGCGCCCGCCGTGCACCACCGCCACCGCCACCTCCGTGATCCTGTCACCAGCGATCGCCCGGCACCCGGTGGTCTCGACATCGACTACGGCGAAGGCGCAGTCATCCAGCAGGGGCGAGCCTTGGGCCTCCTGGACCAGCGACCACCGGCCGTCTCCCAGCTGGCGCACCCGTGGGTCTGCCCCGAGCAGGGCAACCGCAACCCGCTCGCAGATGACCACAGGAGCGCCGAGGAGTCCCAGGACGTCATGGCAGAGTGTCGCCGGTGTCCGCGGCTCCATCCGCAAATACGCCAGTACCCGTTCCAGCAGCGTGCTATCGGGATGGGCCGAGATGCCGATCACAGAGAGTCGCGCCGGAGCGGCAGCGACATGCAGCGCGGGCCGCCACCACCCCGGGCCAGCTCGGTCCCCTCGATGGTGATTACGGTGCGATGCTTCGCGTCGGCCCAGTCGTCGAACGCGAGGAAGTTGACGGCGGGAACGACCCGGAATCCGACACGGTCAGCTCGCACAGGGTCGCATCGTTCCGGCGATAGCTCACCGAGCGTGCCGGGGCGCACCGCCAGGAAGTTGCAGGCTGAGCTCCACTGCTCCCGCTCCTGGCTGATGCGCCGCTCGCCCCCGGCGAAGATCGGCTCCAGCGGCAGGCTCACGGCCTGAAGCGCCGCGAAGAAATTCGGCATCTGGCGCACGCCATCCGTCCCCTTCTTCCGATGCAGCACCGCCAGACGCTCGGGCCCGACGAAGAACGGCGGGTAGACCACGCAGAGATCGTCGGTCGACTTGAGTGAAGAGCATGTCCAGGTGAATCGCCGTCGGAGTCTTCGGCATCACCACGACGAGCACGTCGGTCACCAGCCCGTGGTTGAACACGGTCTCGCACAGCTGATCCAGTGCCGCGGGCGAGGTCCGCTCGCTGAACCCCAGCACCAGCAGGTCGGGCCGGAGGTAATGCACGTCTCCGCCCTCGAGGGTGTAGTTGTTGCGCCGCTCCTCGGATCCATCGTAGAGCAGGCCGGCATTGGAGAGCTCGGGATGAAAGCGGAAGAGCGCCTTCATCAACAGCTCCTCGGTCCAGCGTACGCCGTAGCGCATCGATCCCACGACGGCGTGCTCGCCGATGACCATCGCGATGTCCCGCGGGAAGAACAGGTTCGGCAGTGGCGGAAATGCGAAGCCGACCTCGTTGAGCGCGCGGGCGATCGGCCCGCTCTCCTCCTCAGTGCCCTGGATCAGCATGTCCACGATCTCGGCGGCCGGCAGAGCGCTGAGCCGCTGCGCCAGCTCGTCGGACGGCACCACATCCATAGTCTTAGTGATCAGGTAATCCCGCGCTTCCGGCTGCTCCAGCACTTCAGTGAGCAGATCTCGCACCTGGAACACCCTCGCGAATCGCTTGAGGACCGAGACGAACTGGCGGTGCTCCCGCTGGGCTACCTCGGTGTCGATCACATCGTCGTAGAGGTAATCGGCGCGATTTCCCGGCGTGACCGCCTCGAGCTCACGGCCGGGGGTGTGGACGAGAACCGACTGCAGCACGCCGATTTCAGAGGTGACGTGAACGGACATACCACAAACTATTCAAGGGTATCGAGTGAGGGCAGTGCCTATGATGCGCTGCGCGCGCCGGGTCCGCGCAGAACCTTGCCCGGGAGGGCGCCGGTCGCCTTACCGTCAGCTATAACCGGAACGCCGTTCACCAGCACCCAGCGCATACCCTCGCTGAGCTGATTGGGTTTGGCGAATGTGGCCCGGTCGCGCACCTGCGCGGGATCGAACACGACCACGTCGGCCCACATCCCCGCCTTCAGCACACCTCTATCGCTCAGGCGCATACGCTGCGCCGGCAACGAGGTGAACTTCCTGATCGCGTCTGGAAGCGTGAGACTCTTCTCCTCCCGCACATACTTCCGGAGAATGCGAGGAAACGTGGCGTACGCGCGCGGGTGCGGATGCTCTTCGCCCAGGATGCCGTCCGGCGCGGTGCCCTGCGAGTCGTTGTTGATGGAGACCCACGGCTGCTTGAGCGCCAGCACCACGTCCTTCTCGACCATGCCGAACACCGCCACCGAGGTGTATGCCTTGTCCTCGATCAGGAGATCGAGCAGTGCGTCGATGGGATCGGCCTTTTTCTCTTTTGCAATCTGCGCGAGCGTCTTCCCCTGCAGCCGCTGCAGCGCCGGGTTCTGGACCGCGCCGATGAGAATCGCCTCTGGTCCCGAAATCTCCTCCCAGGCGTTGTTTTCCCAGGAACCGGGTGTCACCATGTCGTGCCGGATCCGCTTTCGGGCAGCAGGGTCGCGGAGCCGCTCGAGCAGTTTGGCCGTGCCACCGTCGTGGGCCCAGGGTGGAACCATGGCGGACAGCGAGTTGAACCAGGCGGTGTAGGCGTAGGTATCCGCTGCGATATCGACCCCGGATCGCCGGGCAGAGTCGATTCGGGCGACCACCTCCGGCATGCGGCCCCAGTTGAGCTTACCCGCAACCTTCAGGTGCCAGATCTCGACCGGAATCCTGGCCTCGCGGCCGATCCGGATCGACTCATCCAGCGCCGGGATGATGTCGGCGGATTCCGAGCGCATGTGAGTGGCGTAGACTCCACCGAACCGCGCCGCCTCTGCCGCAAGCGCGATGAGCTCCTCGGTCTTGGCGTAGGGCGCGGGCGGATATTGCAGTGAAGTAGAGACCCCGACTGCGCCGTCCTTCATCGCATCCGCGACCAACTGCCGCATCCGCCCGAGCTCGGCCGCGTTGGGCGTGCGGTCGACATCTCCCAGGACCATCCGGCGCACCTGCGTGGCGCCGACATAATCCGCCACATTGATCCCGATTCCCTGCCGCTCGAGCCGGGCGAAGTATTCGCCCAGGGTCCGCCAGTCGGGCGTGATCTTGTAGTGCTCGTAGGTCACCCGATCGGACGCGATGATGCTGTCGTTGAGCGGTGCCGCGCTGGTGCCTTCACCGGTGATCTCGGTGGTGATCCCCTGAAAGATCTTGGATGGAAGCGAGGGATTGACCAGAATGCTGAGATCCGACTGGCCCAGCATGTCGATGAAGCCGGGCGCCACCACCATGCCGGCCGCGTCGATGGTCTTCTGCGAGGTGGCGCCGACCAAAGCACCAACGGCTGCGATCCGGCCATCGCGGATTCCCACGTCACCGGAATACCAGGGCGAGCCGGTGCCATCGACGATGTGGCCGTTCCGTATGATGAGATCGTACTGCTGTTGTTGGGCCTGGAGCATCAACGGAAGACAGATGAGCGCAAGCTGCGGAAGAAGACGCTGCATGATTTTTGACTCGCGGAAAGAGCGCGACGTTAGCGATTGGCCAGTGCGTAACTCAGAGTCTCGAGCTCGAGCGCCAGATTGACGGTCTTCACCACCACATCAGGAGGGACGGAGAGCTGGACTGGAGCAAAGTTCAGAATCGCCTTCACCTTGAGTGCGGTAAGCCGGTCGGCCACGGCTTGAGCCACATCGGCTGGGACGACCAGCACGGCCATGTCCAGCGGCTGACGGGTCAGCTCCTTCTCCAGCGTTCCGATGTCCTGCACCGTGAGGCCGTTCCAGTGCTTCCCGATCTTGCCGGGATCGCTATCGAAGATGGCGACGATGTCGAAGCCGCGCTGGCGAAACCCGCGGTACTGAACCAGGGCGCTACCGATTTTCCCCGCCCCGATCATGCCGACGCGATACCGGCGCTTGAGGCCGAGGATGTCGCGCAACCGGTCGGCCAGTTCGGGGACGGGGTAGCCCAACCCACGCTTGCCGAAAGAGCCGAAGAAGGAGAGGTCCTTTCGGACCTGCGCTGAGGTGGTGCCGCCGAGCGAGGCCAGCGCTCCCGAGCTCACCGTTTCGATGCCCTGCCCCTGGAACTCCTCCAAGAATCGGAGGTAGAGGGAGAGACGGCGAACGGTTGAGTCGGCGACTTTGCGCATGCACCCTTTATGTGAAATGTTTCACAAAGCTATGACATAATCCAACCTCCGTCAACGAGTCCGCGATGTAAGCGTATGAACGTTTCGGGACTCAACACTTCCGCTCGCACCGTTTCGGCAATACCTGCAGCGCGGAGAATTTCCCGGACGCGATCCGTGTCCCACCCGGTGAGCTCTCGAACGCTTCGGAGCATCTGTTTTCGCCGGAAGCCGAAGAGTCCCACCACCATCGCGCGAAAGCTTTCGCGCGCCGAGTCCCCGATCAACGGCTCGGCGAATGGCGTCAGTCGGAGAACGGCCGAATCGACCTTTGGACGGGGGTGAAACGAGCCGGCCGGCACTGTGAAGACACGCTCCGCCTTTGCTACCACCTGCACGCCGACACTCAGCGCTCCGTAAGCAGAAGTTCCTGCCGCTGCCGTGACCCGATCGGCGACTTCCTTCTGCACCAGAAACACGACGCGGCCGGGACGCGGCGGCAGCAGCGCCTTGTCGATGAGGGGTGACGTGATGTTGTAGGGGATGTTGCCCGTGACCAGGAACGGGCCGGGCACCAGCGCGTGCCAGTCG
Organism: uncultured Gemmatimonadales bacterium; assembly: GCA_963751925.1. Taxonomy (GTDB): domain Bacteria; phylum Gemmatimonadota; class Gemmatimonadetes; order Gemmatimonadales; family GWC2-71-9; genus CAVVWJ01. The sequence goes on from CAVVWJ010000002.1 coordinate 1,044,606, forward strand.
ACCTCGAGCGCGTCGGCCTGGATGATCTCGACCTCGGGGAATCGTTGCTGCAAGCCAGGGATCAGCTCGCGATCCTTTTCGATGGCGACGACGTGCCCCGCGCGTTGCACCAGCGCAGCGGTGAGACCACCCGGCCCCGGGCCAATCTCCAGCACGGTATCCTGGTGGCTCGCTTCCAGCGCATCGGCGATTCGCGCCAGCAACCGCGGATCGCTCAAGAAATGTTGTCCCAGGCGGCGCTTTGCCCGGGGCACCGCTAGATCCGAAGTACCAGGAGCGTGCGATCGTCGGTGGGATGAGAGCCGAACGCCTCGGCCTGCTGCAACACTGCCCGCACGATTGCCTCGGGGGCCTCCTCGCGGTGAGCACAGACCTCGTCCAGCAGCCGCTGCTCCCCGAACGGCTCGCCATCATCGTTCCGCGCGTCCACCAGGCCATCGGTCCAGAGCACCAGAAGATCAGTCCTCAAGGTCCAGGGAAGCTGTCTCCTTTGGATGTTGCCAACCGTGGCGAGTCCCAGTGGCGGCGCGGTTGCCTCGAGGCGTTCGGGTGCTCCGACCCGTGGCACACGGAACGCGTGCGGGTGTCCGGCATTGGCATAGGAGAGGCGCTGTGATTCGGGGTCCAGCACACCGTAGAAGACGCTGAAGTGCATCTCGGTCCGGGCGAGCTCGGTCGAGAGGCTTTCCAGGAGCGCGCTCAACGTCTCATCCGGCGTCATCGACGTGGCAGCGTGAATTCCGGCGGCGGACATCACCAGCGCCATCACCAGCGCGGCGGAGAATCCGTGGGAGGCCACATCGCCCAGCATGACCCCCACCCTGCCCTTGCCCAGGCGGCTGAAGGTATAGAAATCGCCGCCGACTGAGTCGGCCGGCAGACATCGCGCGGCCACCTCGGCGTCACCCTGGAGCACCGACGGAGACGGCAACAGCTTCAGCTGAAGATCGTGGGCCAGCTCCAGCTCCCGCTGCAGACGCTGCTGTTGGAGATCGCGCTCCACCAGCCGGGCATTCTCCACCGCCGCCCCAATTTGATTGGCGACCGCTCCCACCAGCTTCCGGTCGTCGAGAGTGAAACGATCTCCGCCAATCCGGTCGGTCAGATTCATCACGCCAACGCACCGGGCCGTGGCGCCGGGAGCCGCATAGCTGATGGGAACGCTAAGGAAGGAGTTGCCGCGATAGCCCCGGTTGCCGCCACAGTCAGACGGAACCGAGGCGGGATCCGCTGGGTCGAAGGTGACCATGCGCCGCTCGCGGAATACCTTGGCGGCTACCGAGCAGTCGTCGTCGACGTCTACCGGGCCCAGTCCGTCCGCGGAAAATCCCCGAGCAGCTACGGTACGAAGCTGGCCACTTGCGTCGTCGTAGACCATGATCGAGGCGCGCCGGGCACCGATAACCGCGCTCACTTCCCGCACGATGATTTGCGCCGCCTCTTCCAGCCGTACCGTTCGCCCCAGGATCTCGCTGATCGCATACAGGAGATCGATTTCCTCGTAACGTCCAGCCAGCTCTTCGGCCACGTACGCGCGCCGGCGCTCGGCGTCGAGCAGCGCGGCGACGAACGGCACCACGCGTGATGCGGCGTCACACAGCTCTTGCGGCGCGGCGCTACCCAGCTCCAGCCAATACTCCTGCGTTCCCGGCACCGGCTCGAGCCAGGCGACACCCTCAGGCGTGGGCACGAGTCCGGCCGTCTTCGTCAGCGGAAGGGTCCAGCCGGGGTCGCTGCCACCGGACGGTTGCAGATAGCGGCCATCGGAACGCCAGAGGCGCACCCGGGCACGAACCAGCGCACCCAGGCCATCGAGAACGTTGTCGAGCCGTCCTACAGACGGCGCAGTATCATGCAGATGGAGTTTCCTTGCTCGTTGAACTGAACACTGTCCACGAGCTTGCGGATGAGATAGAGGCCGCGGCCGCGAGCCTCGTCGAGCTGTTCCGGCCGGATCGGCTCCGGCACGGCATCGGGATCGAACCCGGGACCTTCATCGGTGACTGAAACGCGAATCAGCTCGGGCACCAGCTCGACCCGCACTTGCACGTACTTCGTCAGGTCTTCGCAGTTACCCCGCACGATGGCGTTGCTGAGCGCTTCGGAAAGGACGACTCGCAACCGGAAACGGATTCGCGGGGTGGCGTCCTGGCCGGCCAGGCAATGCCGGGTCACCAGCTCCACCGCCTCCTCGATGCAGTCCACCTCGCTCGGTAGTCGCAGCGTCACCAGGGTCGCTTCACCCTGACCCTCAGTCGTGCGCCGAACACTGATGCGGAGTGGCGAGGTCATCGGTCTGGGCTAAAAGCTGGTCAGCGCCTGTCCGGACGTCTCGCTGATGGTGAAGAGGGTGTCGAGCTTGGTCAGCTCGAACAGCGAGCGAAGATCCTCGTTGAGACCGGAGAGCCGGAGCTCGCCTCCCGCCTCCCGCACCCGCTTGGAGATCGATACCAGAGCCCCGAGCCCCGATGAATCGATGTAGCCGGTACCGGAGAAATCGATCAGCAGGCGGCGGGCACCGCCGTCCAGGGCCGACTGAATGAGGTCCTTCAGCTCGTGGCGGTTCCCGACGATCAGTTGACCGTCGACCTTCACCACCACGACGCCGCTCTTGTCTTTGCTCTGGCTGAACCCCATCGCTCTCTCCGTCAGCTCGTGGATCCATCGGACTGGAGCGCCACCATCGCCGCTACCTCGACAATATCGTCGGGGGTGGCACCGCGCGACAGGTCGGCCATGGGTCGCGCCAGCCCTTGCAGGATGGGACCGATCGCCACCGCGCCACCGAGCCGCTGCGCCAGCTTGTAGCCGATGTTCCCCGCATCGAGGTCGGGAAAGACCAGCACGTTGGCCTTCCCCGCCACTGGTGAGCCGGGCGCCTTCCGCTCGCCCACCTCCTGGTTCAGCGCCGCGTCCACCTGGAGCTCGCCATCCGAGGCAACGTTCGGGGCCAGCTGCTGAAAGTGCGTTGCCGCCTCCTGCACCCGGGTGACGTGAGGCCCCCTGGCGCTTCCCTTGGTGCTGTACGACAGGAAGGCGACCCGGGGCGAGTCGCCCACCAGCTTGGGACGGTCGCGGGCAGCCGCCAACGCGATCTCCGCCAACTGCCCCGGCGTTGGCTCCGGAATGACGGCACAGTCGGTGAAGGTGAGGACGGAGTCGTCCGGGAACACCATGTAGAATGACGAGCTCACCAGGCTCACTCCTGGCGCGGTGCCGATGGCCCAGAGGGCTGCCCGGACCACATCCGCGGTGGGGCACGCGGCGCCGGCGACGCACCCGTCGGCTTCGCCCATTCCCACCAGCGCGGCGCCGAAGTTGATCGGATCGGCCGCCAGGTCGAGCGCGTGGACGCCATCGTGGATCCGTTCGGGACGCCGTTCGCGCAGCAGCTTGGCGATCCGGCTCAAGCGCGAGTCCTTCGTCGGATCCAGTCCCGGCCCGCCCAGTACGATCGGCTCGACCGCCTTGGTCGCGCGAAGTCGCTCAGCCGCGGCCTGTACCCGCGGATCGGTTCCCTCACAGAGTACGATTCGGGCGCGGCGTCGAGCGGCTCGCTCGAGCAGCTGTTGCCGAAAGGTCATGGCCTGAATCGGCGGGCCAGCGCGGTGGCCACCGCCGGATGCACCATTGGCGACACATCGCCGCCAAACCTCGCGACCTCGCGAACAAGGCTCGAGCTCAGGTAGGTGAGATCCACCGCGGGCACCAGGAAGACGGTTTCGAGGGAGGGATGCAGCTGCCGGTTCATCAGCGCCATCTGGAACTCGTACTCGAAGTCGCTGACCGCCCTGAGTCCGCGAACGATGATGCTGGCGCCGACCCGCTTGGCGAATTCGGCCAGCAGTCCATCGAACGACTGCAGCGAAATTCTCTGATCGTTACCCAGCGCGTCACGCAGCATCTGGAGCCGCTCCTCCACTGAAAAAAGCGGCTGCTTGCCGACGTTCACGGCAACCGCCACGATCAGTTTATCGGCCAGGGACAAGCTTCGGCGGACCAGATCCTCATGGCCCCGCGTCACTGGATCGAACGAGCCGGGGTACACCGCGATGCGGGTCATGGCGCGTGGCAGAAGGTTAGGGCAGTATCGCCGTAGAGGCGCGTGTCGTCGGCATCGATCTCGAGGTCCGACCGATGCTCGACCGAAAGAATGCGCCCGAACGGGTGACGACGGAAGAGTGCCACCAACCGCTGGGCGTAATCCACAGTATACGGTGGGTCAGCCAGGACGAGATCGAACGCGCCCTCAGGCAGCCGCTCGGCAAAGCGCATGGCGTCTCCCCGATGCACTGTGACATCGGAGTCGACACCCAGGGTGGTGATGTTCTCGTGCAGCGCGCGCAGCGAGGGGGGATTCAGCTCGACGAACGTAGCGGAGGCGGCGCCGCGAGAGAGCGCCTCCAGACCGAGCGCCCCGCTTCCGGCGAAGAGGTCGAGCACCCGAGCACCGTCCAGCCATTGGCCGAGGATGCTCATCCACGCCTCCCGCACCCGATCGGCGGTTGGACGAACCCGCTCGTCCTTCGGCATGATGAGCCGCCGCCCGCCGAAGCGCCCGCCGACGATTCTCGTCCTTCCGTCCTAAACAGAATGCGGCGACAAAGCACACAGCCGTGCCTGCAGCGTGCTCGTGCCGTTCCACTCGTTGCACTCGATCCGGAAGGCGGCGTCCACCAGTTCATCGCCGATCCAGGGCACCCGGTCGGCCCACTGAAAGCCTATCGCCGACAGTCGGGTATTACCGTCCTCCAGCACTCCCTTGAGGTGTCCATTGCCGACTCGGCACTGGCCGGTGAAGCGAACGCCTCGGACTCCGAAGACCGGGCTGGGATTTCCCTGTCCGCACGGCTCCAGGTACCGGCAGAGCCGCTCGAGATCGCGGTTGACCTCAGAGAGTTCGAGCTCCAGATCGACGCGTTGTTCGGGGCCGAGATCCTCGGGTGAGAGCACCTGGCGGGCGACGTCTCCGAATCGCTCACGGAATGCCGGGAGCTGACTCCGATGGATGGTGAGCCCGGCCGCCATCTGATGTCCGCCGTAGCGCTCGAGCAGGTCTCCCGACGACAACAGTGCCGCATGCAGGTCGAAGCGTGAGGTGCTGCGCCCGGAGCCTTTGCCGATGTCGCCATCGAAGGCGATCAGGAACGTCGGTCTGCCGTACCGCTCGACGACTCGCGAAGCGACGATCCCGACCACGCCTGGATGCCACCCGTCGCCGGCGAGAACGAAGCTCGCGTCTCGCTCGGGATCCATCGTCGTCTCCACCTGTTCCAACGCTTCTTCCAGAATTCGTTGATCCAGCGCCTGCCGCTCTACGTTCATCGCCTCGAGCTGCTTGGCGAGGCCCTCGGCTTCGACTGGATCGTCGCTCAGCAGGAGACGGAGGCCAACCGCAGCATCGGCGACTCGGCCCGCTGCATTCAGCCGGGGACCCAGCACGAAGCCGAGATGCCGGGCGACGATCTCTTTTCCGGTGAGACCGGTGGCGTGTACCAGCGCACTCACCCCGGGCCAACGGCTCTGGCACAGCAGCTTGAGTCCGTGCTTGACCAGGATCCGGTTTTCTCCCTGCAACGGAACCACGTCGGCCACGGTTGCGAGCGCCACCAGATCGAGCAGATGCAGCGGCAGGTGGACCGGCAGACCGAGCGCAGGAACGAGCGCCTGCACCAGCTTGAAGGCGATACCGGTGCCGCAGAGGCTGTTGGCGCCGGAGTGATCGTCCGGGCGCTGCGGATCGACCACGGCCAAGGCGTCGGGCAGCGCCGCACCGGGCAGGTGGTGATCGGTAACCACCACGTCGATGCCGGCCTGGCGGGCGGCCTGGACGGTTTCGATGGCGGTGATGCCGCAGTCACAGGTGATCACGAGCGAGGCGCCCGCCCGCTTGGCCGCCTCCAGTCCGGCGGGACCGAAGTCGTACCCGTCACGAAGCCGGTGAGGCACAAAGGGGAGCACATCGGCCCCGGCGACTCGCAGGGCCCGAGTGAGCAGGGCGGACGCACACTGTCCGTCCACGTCGTAGTCCCCATGCACCAGAATCCGGCGGCCACCTCGCACCGCAGCAACGATGGCTGAGACGGCCTCTTCCATTCCGGCGAGCGAGTGGGGATCGGACAAGTCGTCCAAGGAAGGACGCAGAAAGCGGCGGGCGGCGGCTTCGGTGCCGTGGCCTCGCTGGACCAGAAGGGCTGCGAGCGCAGGTGGAAGATTGAGTGCAGCGGCGAGCGCGTGAACCTGGGCCGGATCTGGCTGGGGCACGACGACCCATCGGAGCACCGGCGCGGGAAAGACGCTCACCATGCGAATCTACCAGTGAGGTGCCGGCTCAACCCGACCCGTCCGCTTCGGCGGGGTACAAAATCGCTCCGCAAGCCTCGCATCCGTCCAGCACCACGCCGGCCCGGATCTGACTCCTGCGATTGAGGGGAACGGCGGTGTGGCAGCCGCCACAGCTGCCGCCGACGAGCGGAACCACCACCTCGCTCGTCCGGCTCTTTCGGAGCCGGTCGTACCGCATGCGAAGTGGCTTCTCCAACTGGCTTGCGCTGGCTTCCCGCGCGGCAACGGCGGCGGCACGTTCAGCATCGAGCACGCTGCGCCGGGCCGCCACTTCGGCACGTTGTGGCGCCTGAGACGTCGTGACCTCCTCGAGATTGCGCTCCGCTGTTTTCACTTTGAGCTCGTGCTGCACCACCGATTCAGCGCTTCTGAGCCAGTCGTTTTCTTCCTGGGCCATCACCGATCGGGCCAGATCGAGCTCAGCCATCAGGGTTGAAGCTTCCTTCGGGTTCCGCACGTGCTCCAGCCGCTGACGCCGTCGCTCCTGCAGCGTTCGATAGCTTTCGATTTTCGTTTCCATTTCGTCGCGCCGTCGCGCGGCTTCCAAAGCGGCCCGGCGGGCGGTCTCGAGGGCCTCGCGGGCTCGTTGAAGTGCCAGGTCCTGCGTCGCCAGCTCCTGGCCGAGTGCGGCGATCCGTTCATCCACTGCACTGATGGCAGCGTCCTTTGATTGCAGATCCAGCAGCCTTTTCAAATCCTCACGCATCATGCTCCTCGAGATCGCTTGGCCTTCCTGGCTTCCATGAAAGCCGCCTTCTGGTAGACGTACCACTCGTCCGCCGCAGGATACTCCGTTCTCAGATTGGCGCGCCGCTGCCGCTTCTCCCCGGGATCGGTCAGCGCGTCCATCACTCTGTACTGTGGCCGGGCACGAAGGATCTGTGCTGCTCTGTCGTACAGCGCGGCGGCGCCCTGGTCCGACTGCTGTAGCGCTTCCTTGAGGTATGACCAGGCCGCGGCAGCTTCGGGCGACAGTCGCTCAGGCATCTGATCCGAAACCGCATCGCTCTGGATGAGAGCCTCGAAGAGCTCACGAAGTCTGGTCGATTCGAGCAGCGACGGGGCGACCTCCTCGCGAGCTTTCGCTACCCACTCGGGACTGGCGAGCATGGCAGCCAGGAGCTGCGTCTCCGGATTCCTTCGGCCGCGGACCCGGGGCGGCAACGGACGCGACCCGGCGGACCGAGGCATGGGAACATCCGCCGCGCGAGCCGGCGGAGCAGTGGTCAGCTCATGCTCGAGCACATCCTTGTTCACACCGGCACGCTCTGCGGTGACTGAAAGATACAACTCACGAGTAATCGGGTCGGCGGCCGCGCGGATGGTGGGAAGCAGGCGATCGAGCGCGTCCCGCCGGTGCTCCACGCCTTCGAACCAGCCCTTTCGCTCGAGCAGCTGAATTTTCCGTTCGAGGAGGTCGACGGCATCTCGCATGACGCCGTCGAGGGCCTCGACACCTCCCGCCCGTACCAGGGTGTCGGGATCTTCGCCTGGCGGCAGTGTGGCCACTCGCACCCGTACGCCATGGCGCAGCAGCTCGTCACCGGCTCGGAACGTCGCCTTGAGGCCGGGGGCATCACTGTCGTACAACAACGTTGCGGCCGGGGCGAATCGCTTGATCAGTCCTGCCTGATCCGGCGTCAGCGAGGTGCCGAGCGGGGCGACGACGTGGTCTACTCCGGCGAGGGTGAGTCGAAGCACATCGAAGTACCCCTCGACCAGAATCGCCGACTCTTCTTTCCGGATCGCCATCTTCGCCTGGTGCAGGTTGTACAGCTGCTTCCCCTTGTGGAAGATGTCGGTCTCGGGGGAGTTCAAGTACTTGGGCTCTCCCGAAACCAGCAGCCGGCCCCCCAGCCCGACGACTCGCCCGCGAAGGTCGTGGATCGGGAAGAGGAGTCGGCCCCGAAAGCGGGGGCTCACTCGGCCGTCGTCGCGCTGCACCGCAAGACCGGACGCAATCAGGACCGGCTCTTCGATGCCGAGATCGGCCATCGCCTTGAGAAAAGCCGGGGCAGACGGCGCAAAGCCCAGGCCCAGGAGCGCGGCCGTGTCGAGTGGGATGTCCCGGCTTTGCAGGTAGTCGCGGGCGATTCTCGCGTCAGGGAGCTCGAGCAGCTGCCGGGCAAACCAGTCGTGCGCCGCGGCGACCGCGCCGTAGAGGGGCTCGTGGGGATCGGGCCCGGATCTCCCGGGCCGCTCGGGGATGACGATGCCCGACCGACGTGCCACCTCTCGGACGGCGCTGGGGTAGTCCATGCCGAGCCGCTTCATCAGCCAGGAGAAGACGTCTCCCGACTCGTGGCACACAAAGCAGTAGTACCGGCCTTTCTTGGGAATGACTGAGAAGTTGCGGTGGGTGCCGCCGTGGAAAGGACAAGGTCCGCGGTAATCGGAGCCCGTGCGCTTGAGCTCCACCGACTCTCCGATGAGACCGACGATGTCCGCGCTGTCCCGGACCTGCTCGACGGTCTCGTCCGGGATCATGCTCACGCGGAGAATTCCACCACGGTAACACCGGTCCCACCCTGATTGCGGGGGGCGAACTGGTATTTGGAGACGCGCCGGTCCTGAGAGACCACCCGTCGCACCCGCTCGCGCACTACGCCCGTTCCCATCCCGTGAATGATGCGGAGGAACGGCTGTTCCGCCAACACCGCCGCGTCCACCGCCGCGACTGTTGCCATCTCGGCCTCGTCACCAGTCATCCCGCGGAGATCCACCTCGAGAGCGGAGTCGGCCGTGCCGTACTCCTCTCGCGTGGCCGGCTGAGCGGAGCGCCGGCCGGCGTCGGAAGGAGGCAGCTGGAGAACACCGGCACGATCCACCACCATCCGAACGGCACCCGCGCTCACCACCAGCTTCCCGTCGGGCCGAATCTCCACCACGTGCCCCACCGGTCCTTCCGAGAGCCGCACGCGGTCCCCTACCTGGACGCCATCTCCCGTACCTCCCTCTTCGGCTTCTTCCGCGTTCTCCAACGCTTCCCGCCCTTCCCGGATCCCTGCCTCCACCAGCCGACGCGCCTCACGCGCCGCGGCATCATCCACCGCACCGCGGGCGGCTCCAAGCGCCTCTTCCACTCGTTGCCGCGCCTCCAGCAGATAGGTTCGCGCCTGCTGCCGGCCTTGCCGCTCTGCCTCCTTCTCCCGCCGCCGCAGCTCTTTGTCACGCGACGCCTGCGACTCGGCCTGCATCGCGAGCCGTGCTGCGAGAGAGTCCACTTCGTTGACGCGCTCTGCCAGCGCACGCTGCGCGTTGGTCAATTCGCGCTCGCGCTCTTCCACCGCAGCCAACAGCGCATCGAGGCTCCGCTCCGCATCAGGAACCCGCGCCTCAGCATCGGACAAAATTTCCGCGGCGACCCCGAGCCGACGGGCGATGGCAAGGCCGTAAGAACGTCCTGGAACTCCCTTCAGGAATCTGTATGTAGGTCTTAGAGTTACGGCATCGAACTGAAGTGATGCATTAATAATTCCCTGACTGTGGCTTGCCAGATCCTTCAGCGTTCCCAAGTGCGTTGTCGCCAGCGTGACTGTCCCACGCGCGGTGAGTGACACCAGTGTGGCTGCGGCCAGTGCCGCTCCTTCCGCCGGATCGGTTCCACTCCCGATCTCATCGAGGAGAACCAGCGTGGCGTCGTCGGCTTCTTCCAGAACCACACGCAGCATGCGCGCATGGGCACTGAAGGTCGAGAGACTGGCGGCGATCGACTGGCGGTCGCCGATGTCGGCATAGAATCGCCGGAAGATCGGCAGGAACGTCCCGCTGCCGACCGGAGGAACGATCCCACTCCCGGCCAAGGCGGCAGCGAGTCCCACAGCTTTCAGCAGCACGGTTTTCCCGCCAGTGTTGGGCCCGCTGATCAGGAGCGTTCGCTCGTGCTCCGGCATCTCCAGATCGAAGGGGATGACCGGCGCGTTGCCGGCCAGCAACAGCGGGTGGCGGCCGTTCACGATCTTGAGCGCGCCCGGCGCGAGCGCAACCTGCGGCACCTCCGCTTCCACCGATACTGCATATCGAGCCCGAGCGACCAGGTCATCCACCGCGACGCACATCTCTACCAGATCCTTGATCACAGGCAGATCTGGCCGAAGCAGGTCGGTCAGCTCGCGGAGAACCCGCAACGTCTCACGCTCCTCTTCGACTTGCGCCTCCCGGAGCGCGTTGCCGAGCTCGATGGTTTCGGATGGTTCGATGAAGAGTGTGCCCGCGCTGCCGGACTCGTCGTGTATGATGCCCGGTGGGCGGCTTCTCGAATCCCGGCGAACCGGAATGACATAGCGGCCCGCGCGCACCGTCACCGATGCATCCGATGGCGCCGAGCTGGTGTCGAGTCCGCGGAGGAGGGAGTCGAGGCGCTTGAGCAGCCGCTGTCGTGCCGACTGCACCTCCCGCCGGGCCGCCGCGAGCCGTGGGCTGGCGGAGTCGAGCAGGTTTCCATCCGAATCGATCGACTGCTCCAGCCGGCGTTCGATCGCCTTGTCCGCGGGGGGACGCGCCAGACCCGCGGCCAGTGGAGCGCTGCCGGCGACGCGGCCGAGATCGCCATGCATTCGTCGAGCCGCAGAAAGCACCTGATGCACCGCCGCGAGCTCTCCGCCGTCGAGCACGCTACCTTCGATGCGAAGTCTCGACAGCGCCACCCCGACATCCTCGATCGGCTCGGCCAGCAATCCGTCTCCGCGGCGAAAGAGCGCCGCCACCTCACCGACTCGTGCCAGCTCCTCGCGAATCCACTGCAGGTCATCGGTAGGCCGACGATTTCGAATGCGGGCAGCGCCCAGACTTCCGACCGCATGCGCCGCTACCAGATCGAGAACGCCGCCGAACTCGATAGTGGCGAGCGCCTCGGCGCTCTGCTCGGGTGCCAATGGGAACGGGGTGCTGCCCTCACTCTGGGCTGGCACCCCGTCGGCCGACCAACGATCTCCTTCGGACATCACCCGGTCTGAAGCTCCTCGCGCACGATCTGGTTGATCAGTTTGCCGTCGGCCCGCCCTTTGTACTTGGGCAGCACTTGAGACATCACCTTTCCGATATCGGTCGCCCCCGCTGCGATCGCCTGGCGCACGGCGGCCCGGATCTCCTCGGGATCGACCGCCGGTGGAAGAAACTCTTCCAGCACCTTGATCTGGGCTAACTCGACCGCAGCGAGATCGGACCTGGCAGCCTTGGTGTACTGCTCCACGGCCTCCCGCCGAATCTTGATTCCTTTCCGCAGGACGTCGAGAACCTCTTCGTCGGCGGCGGGCCGGCGAAGCTCGATCTCGCGATTCTTGAGGTTGGCGATGATCGTGCCGAGCACGAGAGTGCGGTCCTTGTCGTGCGCCTTGCGTGCGCCGTTCAAGGCGGCGCGCAGCGTTGCCCCCAGACTAGACTCTGGGGACACGGGGGCCACGACGGGTTTTCCGAACCGCAGCGCTCATCTTGCGCTTCCGCTTCTCGCTTGGCTTCTCGAAGTGTCTGTGTTTACGGAGATCCGAAAGGATACCAGCCTTCTCACACTTCTTCTTGAACCGCTTGAGTGCCCGCTCGAAGTTTTCGTCATCGTGGATGATGACTTCTGACATGCCCTGACTCACCCCTCTCGTGCCCCCCTTAAGGGCAGGCGTCGAAACAAGTTGGGCAATTTATTTGGGCGATGGATGCGGGGCAAGATGGATGGGTGAGGCGGAAAGAGCGGAAAAGACGGAGGGGCGGAACGGGGAATTGATGACTCGTGCGCAATTTGGATGGAGCTCGACAATCGCAGGTGAAGCATGATGACACCGTGATGCCTTACGAGAAGTTTGAAGCTTGGAAGGCAACCCACGAGTTGGCCCTGGAGGTACATCGAATTACGGATGGGTGGCCGGCATCTGAAAAATACCAGGTCACCCTGCAGCTCCGAGCCGCGTTGTCAGCACCTACCAACATCGCGGAGGGCGCGGCCAAGCGAGGCAGCCGAGAATTCCGGCGTTATCTCGACATTTCACTGGGGTCCTTATCTGAGGTCTCGTACCTCCTCCGCTTCAGCCTAGACCGCGGGCTCTTGGACAGTGTGACTTATGATTCTGTCAACCAGCTCAGAGATCGAGCAGGGGTCCTGACCTGGCGCCTCTATGCCTGCCTCTCCAAATCAGCCTTGAATCGGCGGTAGTCGGACGTAGACTCTCGCTCGTGACCGCGAGAACAGCACTTTCCGCTGTTCCGCCTCTACAGCTTCATTTTCGTCCGCCTCCTTTCTTCCGCCGCTTCATCTTCCGCCGGTTTATCTTCCGTCCTCTTCTCTTCCGCCTCTTTTCTTCCGCCTCTTTTCTTCCGCCGCTTTATCTTCCGCCTCTCCTCCCCTACCCCGGCGGCCAGCTGAGCTTCCGTCCCCCCAGCACGTGCAGATGCAGATGATCCACACTCTGCCCCGCGTTCCGGCCGGTATTGGTCACGATCCGATATCCGTCCGCATCCAGCCCCATCTCTGACGCGACACCGGCCGCAAAGGCCAGCAACGATCCGAGCAGCCGCTCCCCATCGGGCGCCTTGGCATCTCGTACGGCGGCAATGTGACGAGTGGGGATCACCAGCAGATGCACCGGCGCCTTCGCATCGATATCGCGGAACGCGAGCGCGTCATCCGAGCGCTTGACGATCTTGGCGGGGATCTCCCCCGCAACGATTTTGCAGAACAGGCAATCAGCCACGTTGTCCCCGCATTCTCGCCGCTCCCACCAGCGCTGCGGCCGCCAGTGCCGCGGTCTCGAACCTCAGCGTCTGCAGGCTCAGCGCAATAGCAGAATAGCCGGCCTTCATGACCGCGGCTCGCTCCTCGCTGGCGAATCCACCTTCCGGACCGACGATGATCGTGACGGGTACGTCATCGAGTGATGCAGGAGGGAGGGTACCACCACTGTCAGCCAACCAACTCTTACCTTGGACCCGTCGCGCGAGGAACTCCTGCAGCCCCAGTGGGGACTCGACGCTTGGTACCCAGGCCGCGCCACATTGCTTGGTGGCTTCGAGCGCAAGTCGCCTGAGCTTGGGCAAGTGAGCGTCGCGGAGCCGCGTTCCGACGTCCCGGGTTCTGGCAGTTTCCAGTGGGACGATGCAGCTGACGCCGAGCTCCACTGATTTTTCTACCAGCCAGGAGAATCGTTCGCGATCTCCCGCGGCCACCGCTAACGCCAGGTCGGGCGGACGCGGCCGATGTTGGACCCGGTCCACTTCAGCAGTCCATTCGGTTCCGTCTCGTACCAGCCGCCCCGTTGCCACGAGGCCTGCCCCGTCGAGTAGCTCCACCGTCTCGCCTTCGCGAGCACGCCGCACCTTGAGATGGTGCCGCTCATTCTCGTCGAGTGTCGCGCGCTGGCCCGCGACGCCGGCTCCCGGCGGGATGAGTACTCTCACCTGCCACGCTCGACGGCCACCCCCCACCACCCGGTATCCTCGGTCTCCCGCAGAGTCGTCAGGCCGGAGTCCAGCAGTGCTCGAGAGAACTCGGGCGCTTCGGCCCGCTCCATTCCCGAAAAGACTGCGATCCCTCCCGGTCGGAGGGCGGTGACAATGGCCGGCAGCAGAGCCGTGTTCACGGTCCTCAGGATATTGGACAGGAGAAGGTCGGCTGGTCCAGCCAACGGAGCCAGGACGTCGGCGTCACCCACCAGAAAATCAATCCGGTCCGCCACGCCATTCCGGGCGGCGTTCCGCTCGGCGACCTCGACAGCTTCCGCATCGACCTCGATGCCTATAGCGTGGGAGGCACCCAGTTGGATCGCCGCGATAGCGAGGATGCCGCTCCCGCTCCCGAGATCCAGTACAACCGAGTCCCGAACGAGCAGCTGCTCCAGCAGCGCCAGCGCGACCCTAGTGGACCCGTGCTCACCGCTCCCGAATGCCGTCTCCGGATCGAGAACGACCGAGCAAGGTCCCGGATCGGACGCTTCCGCAATCCATGAGGGAACTACGGTGAGCCTGCCGAAGCGCCGGGGACCCAACCCATCGCGCCAGCGCGTGGACCAATCAACCGACTCGAGTACTCGGCGTTCCGCCCGGGCGTCAGCATCTACCTCGGCGCCCAGCTGATCGATCAATGCATCAGCAGCCGCTTCATCCGGAGCGAAGGTGACCAGTGTTCCATCATCCCGCTCTTCTACCGCCTGCCCGGTCCGGGCGACCAGCCAGGCACTGATGAAGCTCCTCCGATCGGGGGGCGTTCGAACATCGATGGCCCACCAGCTCATGCGCCGAGCGCTTCCTTGAGCTTGGACCAGAAGCCAGGCGAGCGTTTGGGTGCTTCACCTTCCAGCTTTGCGAGCTCCTGAAAGAGCCGCTCCTGTTCGTCTGTCAGATGCTCTGGCGTCCACACGTGCACCCGCACCAGCAGGTCGCCCTTGCTGTCCTGCCCCAGCACCGGAATCCCGAGATTCCTCAATCGAAGCACCGTCTCTGGTTGGGTGCCCGACGGCACCCGTAGGCGTTGGTTGCCATAAGGGCTGGGAATATCGTATTCGCCACCCAGAGCTGCCTGCGAGAAGGAAATCGAAAGATCGTAGATCAGATCGTCGCCCTGGCGCTCGAACCGCTCGTCCTCCTTGATGTCGAGCATCACCAGGAGATCGCCACTGGGACCGCGCCGCGGGCCGGCCGCACCCTGACCGCGAAGAGTCAGATAGTTGTTGGTGGAGACACCAGCCGGAATATCGACGGTGACCGTACGCTCCGCCCGTACCCGTCCTTCACCCCGGCACGCCTCGCAGGTCTCCTGGATGACGACGCCTTCACCCGCGCATGTCGGGCAGGCGGACACCGAAACGAACTGACCGAACATGCTGCGCGCGGCCCGGCGAACCTCGCCGCTCCCGCCGCAGGTGGTGCACTGGACCGGCTGGGTTCCGGGCTTGGCTCCACTGCCATCGCACACGCTGCAGCGCTCCAGGGTCTTGAGCTTGACCGTTTTCTTGGCGCCGAGCGCGACCTCGGTCAGGGTGAGACGAACCGTCACCCGTACATCCTGGCCGCGGCGGTCGTCTCGCCGTGGCCGCCCTCCGAAGATCGACTCGAAACCACCCATGCCGCCGAAGTCGCGCATGAAGATGTTGAGCGCTTCAGTGAGATCGACATGATGGAAGCCGGCCCCGCCACCACCAGCCAAGCCGGCCTTGCCGTAACGATCGTACACCGAGCGCTTCTGCGGGTCCCGCAGCACCTCGTACGCCTCGGTAATCTCCTTGAACCGAGCCTCGGCCTCGGGTGCCGGGTTTCGGTCCGGATGCAGCTCCATGGCGAGCTTACGGTACGCCTTCTTGATATCAGTCTCGTTGGCGTTCCGTGACACCCCGAGCAAACCGTAAAAGTCACTCACTCGAGCAAGCCTTCCACCAGGCGGCTGGTATGCTCCACCAGTCCAATGATCTTGTCGTAGGGCATGCGGGTTGGGCCCATGACTCCAATGACACCCTTGAGGCCCCCGGCCTCATAGGAGGAGGTAACCAGCGTGAACCCGCTCAGTCGGGTATCGGGATTCTCGCCACCGATGGTGATGGACAGACCCCGTTGGCGGCGAGACTCGAGTGCCTGCTTCAGCAGGTCCCGGCCCTCGGTGAGGCGCAGCAGGTCGCGCATGCGCGAGTTGGAGGCGAACTCCGGCTGGTCCGCCAGCATCTGAGCGCTCCCCAGAACCACGTCCTCGCGCGAGAGATCGAAGAGTCCGTCGCCTTCGGCGATAAAAATGTTGAGCAACTCTCGCCCTTCCGCGGCTCCGCTGGCGTCGCGCAGGCGCTCCGGAAGAGTGCTGCGGATCTCCTGGAGGGTGAGACCGGCGAGCCGCTCATTCAGGATTCTCGCCACCTGCTGGAGCGATGCCGCAGGTACTGCTCCCCCGACCTCGACGAAGATCGTCCTCACCACGCCGCTTTTCAGATTGAACACCAGCAGCAGCCGCTCGGCGGCGACCTGAACCAGCTCCAGCCGTTCCATGACCATCTGGTCCAGCGCTGGAGCGACGGCGACGCCAAGCTCCTGCGTCAGCACGCCGAGGACCTGGGCTGCCCGGCGCAGAATCTCTTCCACCGCGCTTCGGGTGCCCACCAACTCGGCACGGAGGGTGTGTTGCTCCTGATGGCTGGGGGGAGACAGCCGCATGATGGCATCCACGTACACCCGGTACGCTCGGTCGGTCGGGATCCGCCCGGCGGAGGTATGAGGGTGAAAGAGATAGCCCTTGTCCTCCAGCTCGCTCATGGTGCTTCGAATCGTCGCCGGAGACACCCCAAGCCCGAACTTCCGGGCGATCGTCTGACTCCCGGTCGGCTCCGCGGTCTCGATATAGGTCTGCACCACGGCCTCGAGCACTCGTAATTCGCGCTCACTCAACTGCTCTGGCATCATCATGGGTTGAAATCTAGGGGCAGCCCGGGGTGGGGAAAAGTGAAACGAAGGCTACTCCCATGCCGGCTACGACCTTACCGACGCCACCAGCGCATCGAGTCGGAGCCACCCTTCGGCAGTCATAATAAGCCGGTCCCCGGCAACTTCGGCCCATCCTGCGTCTACCCAGCTATCCGAAGTTGCGGCAGGTACCACCGTACGCTCCACGCCATCTATGGTCCTCAGACCCAAGTAAAGCTCCTCTACCGAAAGGTTTGCGCTATTGAGGTGCTCCCGTCCCTGGATGGGTGAGTCTCCGGCCGCCATCAGCCGCTCATAGCCGGCCCACTCCCGTACGTTCCAACGCCGCTCGCTCCCGTATCCGCTGTGGGCGGACGGACCCAGCCCAACAAAGGGTGCGCGGCTCCAATAGGCTGAGTTGTGCCTGGCCCGATGGCCCGGGCGTGCGGCATTCGACACCTCGTAATGCTCATATCCTCTATTTACCAGCTCGAAATGAGCTTCGAGAAACTCGGCGGCGTAGCGGTCATCGTCGACCGGCACCACCGCCCCACGGTCGGCCCACCGAGCCAGCGGCGTCCCAGCTTCCAAAGTCAGCCCGTAAAGCGAGAGATGATTGGGATTGAGCGCAAACGCCTGAGCCAAGTCGCTGCTCCAGTCCCTATCCAGGGCAGCCGGGAGTCCGAAGATGAGATCGAGCGAGATCTCGGTGAGACCCGCACAGCGCAGCGCATCGACCGCTCGGAACACCTGGTCGGTGGTATGAGTCCGGTGCATCCAGGCAAGCACCGTCGGATTGAACGATTGCACGCCGAGTGAGATGCGGTTGATGCCGGCGTCCCTCCATGCGGCGGCCCGGGCAAGGGTCACGTCATCCGGGTTGGCCTCCAGGGTCAGTTCTGCGTCCGGATCAACCGCCCGATCCTGCCTCAGCCGCCGGAGAATCCGCCCGATAGCAGCGGGATCGAGTCGAGACGGGGTCCCTCCGCCGAAGTAAATGGTAGAGATCTCCTCGGAGCCATTCCACGCTGGCTCGTTCTGCCACTGCTCCCACTCACGCAGCACAGCAGTGGCGTAGGACTCCGATGGGATCGCCTTGCGCACCGCGATGGCAAAGTCGCAGTAGCTGCACCGCCGGGCGCAGAAGGGAACGTGGAAGTAGACGTGCATGAGGGGGAATCTAGACCCGCGATCGGCCGGCTATACTCTCCGGAACATTCTACCGGGCCCCTGAGTAACCAGACCGGCGATTTCGAGTCCTGAGAGGAAGCAAAGGACTTCGGCCACCGGATAGCCCGACACCTGCGCGAGCTGGTCCGGATGGGTGGGTGAATTCTCCATCAGCTCTGCCAGCTTCCGTTCACCGGTGCTGAGCGTCTCGGGCAACCCTCGCATCGGAGTCTCAGCCGGCTCCGCCTTGGCGCGGCTCGGCGCCAACTCGGGAAAGTGCTGCAGAACGTCTGCCGGGCCGAGGACCGGCGTAGCCCCGTCCCGAATGAGGCGATTGGTCCCGGCAGAAACAGCGGTGGTGATGTTACCCGGCACCGCCATCACCTCTCTTCCCTGCTCGAGTGCCGCATCCGCAGTTATCAACGCACCGGACCCGAGAGCGGCCTCGACTATCACGGTGACTCTCGAGAGACCACTGATCAAGCGATTTCTCCGGGGAAAGCTCCCGGTGTGCGGGCGCTCACCCGGCGGGAACTCACTAAGTAGAAGCCCGTGGCGGGCAACGCGATCGTACAGCTCCCGATTAGCTGCCGGGTAAATGACACCGAGGCCATTCCCCAGCACGCCGACGGTGCCGCCCCCGCAGTCGAGCGCGGCGGTTTGCGCCACGGCATCCAGTCCTCTGGCCATGCCGCTGACGACGACGACGTTGGCCCTGGCGAGAGCATCCGCCAGCACTCGACAGACCGCACCACCGTAACTGGTGTGGTCGCGACTGCCGACGATGGCCACTGCCGGCCGGGCGACGAGTGAAATGTCTCCCAGTGCAAACAGTACGGGAGGTGCATCCGGAATCTGTCGGAGCAGCGCCGGGTACTCTTCATCTCCCGGGGTAATAACTCGAGCTCCCAGTTGGTCGGCGTCTTCCTGGATCTTCTGACCAGCTGACCGAGAGGCCGCCTTAATCGCGGTGGCGGCCGCGAGAGTGAATCCCGGCAAGGATCGTAAAAATGCGAACGGCGCCGAAAGGGCGCCGATTGCTGTCTCGGTTGCCTCGAGCAAGGTCCGGAGGCGTACCGGTCCGATTCCCGGGACCTGCGTCAAGGTCAGGTAGGCGATTCGCTCCTCGTCCACTATCTCTCCTCGAATTCTTCCAGCGGCTCAGGCGATGGTACCGCTTTGGCCTGCTCCACCAGCCTCCAGAGATACTCTTTCAGCTCATCGATACCCTGCCCGGCGGCGCTGGAGATCGACTGAACCCCAGCGGCTTCGGGAGCTATCAGCTGGGGAATCGTATCGTCCGGCCCGAGGAGGTCTCGTTTGGTCAGGATTACCACATGCTCCTTCTCGGCCAGTGCTGGACTGTACAGCCGAACTTCGTTGCGAAGCCGGTCGTACACCGCCTGGGGGTCCTCGCTATCGAGCGGGACGAGCAAGGCGATGACACGGGTACGCTCGACGTGCTGCAGGAAACGAAAGCCCAGTCCTTTTCCCTCGTGGGCTCCCTCGATGATGCCGGGGATGTCGGCCACGATGAAGGTGCGATGCCCGGACAGGGCGACCACCCCCAGGTTCGGCTCCAGCGTGGTGAAGGGATAGTCCGCAATCTTGGGACGCGCCGCCGATATCACCGACAAGAGCGTGCTCTTGCCCGCGTTGGGCTCTCCCACCAGACCAACGTCGGCAATGAGCTTGAGGACCAGCTCGATCTGCCGGTCCTCGCCTTCCTCTCCCGGCTCCCACTCGCGCGGCGCCTGGTGCGTCGAGGTGGCAAACCGGGCATTGCCCCGTCCGCCTCGCCCGCCGCGCGCGACCAGCAGCGTGTCTCCCGGCTCGAGCACCTCACCCAGCAGCTGCCCGGTTCCGGCGTCTCGCACCACCGTCCCGGGTGGAACCGGAAGATAGAGATCCGATGATGACGCTCCGGTCTGGGTCTTCCCCCGGCCGTGCTCCCCGCGCTCAGCCTGCCACAGGGTGCGGTACCGATAGTCGAGAAGGGTAGACAGGTTGGCGTCTCCCTTTACATAAATACTCCCGCCGTGCCCGCCGTCTCCCCCGTCCGGGCCACCCTTCGGTTTGTACTTGAAGCGCGCGAACGAGCTGGCCCCGGAGCCGCCGGTTCCCGCCACTACCCGCACCACAGCACGATCGATCAGCATCAGTGACCCGGTGACCAGCCCTCTCGGACCGTGCGCCAAAGCTCCTTGACCTTCTTCCACTGGTCGAACGACAGCAGTGGATTCACGATGGAAAGCGTGCCATCGATCTGGCCAAAGGAGGCGCCGGCGTTGAGCGCGCCTCGTAGATGTGAGTGAAGCTGGCGGGGTGCCTCGAGCACCGCCGTCTGCGCCACGGTACAGAGCTCTCGACGCATGAGGTCCAGACCCGGCCTGGCCAGCGTTCGGCCATAGCCCTCGGTAATCATCCAGGCATCCAGGGCCGGCTGCAGTGCCCGAACACTCTCCCGCAGCTTTCCGTAGTTCTCGCCGTACACCCGCGAGCAGAGCTCTTCACCCCGGCGGGTCCACTCAGATGCCTTGCCATAGTCCTGGTCCGGATCGGTGGGGGCCGCAGGCAGTCCGCTGAACTTTCTCCAGGCGGTGAACGCGATGAGTGCCCGAGGATACCCGACCATGAGGACGCTCTGGAGGAGCAGCTCTTCCACCCAGATGACCGGAATCTGAGACGACCGAAGCGGGCCGATGCGCTCTCGCAGCTCGGGCTCATAGCCCTGAGCGATTGCGGCGGCGAACCGCACCAGATCCCTCGTCTCCAGGTCCAGTCCGGCCTGTTTTGCCATCATCATACCCCGTTGACTGACGGATCCAGAATCCAATTGGCGCAGGCAGGCGCACACCGAGGCAGGCCGCTGCCGAAGCGTCAAGAAGATAGCAGGGCCAGTGGAGCTGTGCCCTTCAATAATCCCTTTGGGCCCTTAGCTTTCGGGCCGATGCCGGCAACAACTCGCGTTCTCCGCTTGGCGGTCGCGCTGGCCGGCGTGCTCGCCCCCGCGCTGGTCTCCGCTCAGGCCTCACCCTACCTCGCTCTCGACGATCCACGATTGCCGCTGCTCGAGCACCTGATTGCTCGCGGCGAGGTGGAGGATCCCTCACCGATGGTCCGACCCTTCAGGCGAGCGGACGCGGTTCGGGTATTGAGCCTGGCGGATACTGTCAGCGCGACGGGCGCGACCCTGATTCACCAGCTCCGCACCGAGCTCGAGGATCTTCCGGGCAATCAATGGCAACTGGACGCCCGAGTCGGTGGACAGGCGTATACCCACGCCCGACGCGAGCTGCTCCACCCCGCCGGACCCGATGGCATCCGCCCGTATGGCGAGTTCCGCGGTGCTGCCGTTTTCGGGAGCATCGTTCTAGTGAGCCGTCCGATTCTCGAACCCCGGCTGGTCAACGACCCGGATTGGCTGGGCCGGCGAGAGCTCAAGCTGGCAGGCCGCATTGCGGACGCCTACGTGAGTGCCCAGTTCAAGTACGGCAACCTCTTTTATGGACAGATGGACCGAAACTGGGGTCCGGTGGGTGTCGCAGGAATACCGCTCAGTAACTATGGATATGAACGTCAGGGTATCTCTTTCGATATCGGCACCCGAGACATTCGTCTGAGCGCGCTGGCCAGTGACCTCCAGGACCAGCTGGATAGCCTGGGCCAGACCGTCCATCGCTACTACTTCGTGCACCGACTTCATGCCCGGCTCTCGCGAAGGCTTTCGATTGCCCCTTGGGAGGGAATCATCGTCGCCGGCCCCGGCCGAAATTTCGAGACCCGCTTCCGAAACCCACTTTCACCGAGCTACCTCGCCAACACCATCGGTCTGGGTGATCGCGGCAATGTTATGCTGGGGGTCGACATCCGATGGCGGGCGTTCCGCCAGGCGACGCTGCAGGCCCAACTCGCTCTCGATGATTTCTGGTACGATGAAAGGGAGCGCAACCGAGACCGCTGGGCTCTGACCCTCGCCGCCGAGGGTCCCCTGCTGGCGAATGCCGCGTGGCACGCGCTGTACACCCAGGTGTCGAGTCTTGCCCTCCGCGCCTTCAACCCGGCGGAGAACTTCACCGATGCCGGCGTGGGGATCGGCCGAAATTTCAGCGATCAGGACCAGCTCTCATTACGGATGACGCTGCCATTCCGAGGGCAGTGGCTGCTTACCCCCGAGCTGACCGTGCTCCGGCAGGGCGAGGGGCAGATCAACGATCCATATCCAGTGATTCCCCCACCGGGTGGGGTCCTCTCCACTCCGGCGCTGTTCATCGGCACCGTCGAGCGAACCTACCGGGCGGCACTCGGGGTGAGTGGCCGGTCCGGGCCGCTCGATTTACTGATGAATGCGGGCTTTCACCACGTGGTGAACTCCGGCCACCAGGCAGGTTTGACCGCCGACCGCTTTGAGGGCCGACTCCAGGTCACCTTGGGACTCGGCCACAGAGGTGTGCTGCAATGAGACACTCACCGATGCCGCTCACGCGGGACCGCGTGCTCCATCTGATCCAACGCATGAAGACGAGCCGCGTCGTCGTGGTTGGCGACATCATGCTCGATCGCTATCTCATAGGAGACACCGAGCGCCTTTCTCCCGAAGCCCCGGTTCCGGTCGTGACCGTGCGCGAACGTCACTCGGCCTTGGGCGGCGCGGCCAACGTGGCCGCGAATGTGACCTCGCTGGGAGCCCGCTGTTTCCTGGTCGGTGTAGTGGGAGACGATGTAGACGGGGCCGCCATCCGGCAGGAGCTTGCGGTGGCGCATCTGGATGACCGGCACGTGCTTACTGTCGCCGGTCGCCCCACCACGTCGAAGACCCGGATCATCGCCAGGTCTCAACAGATCGTCCGTATCGACGATGAGGTGGACACACTGCTGGAAGACCCTGATCGCGACCGGCTCACGGCGGCTGCGCGCCAGGCACTGGCCGATGCGGATGCACTCTTGCTGGAGGACTACAACAAGGGTGCCTTGTCTCCCAGCCTCATTGTGGCTGTCATGGAGGTTGCAAGGCGGAGGGGAATTCCCGTCGTAGTCGACCCGAAGTACCGCCAATTCTTCGAGTACAGCGGCGCCACCGTCTTCAAGCCCAATCGCCGAGAGCTGGAATCGGCTCTGGGCGCAGCGGTCGATCTCCAGAACGGCAATGCACTGCCCGAGGTGCTGACCCGCCTCAAAGTGGACAACCTGCTAGTGACCCTGGGGGCGGAAGGGATGGTACTCGTCACCAAAGACGGCTCTCTGACCCAGATCCCCAGCATCGCCCGTCAGATCTACGACGTCTCTGGTGCTGGGGACACCGTCACGGCCTGGCTGGGCACCGCTCTGGCTGCCGGCGCGTCGGTTCGGGAAGCGGCACAGCTTGCCAACTATGCGGCGGGTGTGGAAGTGGGAAAGGCGGGCGTTGCGACGGTGTCACCAGAGGAGGTACTGGCAGTCTACGAAGAGCGGTTCGACCAGATTGGAAAGCTTCGTCGAGGGGGGTTGATCTAGCTCTCCACCCCGGTACCGAAAGCCAGCCAGACCCGCCACGTCTCCTTCACAAAGTCGAGATAGCTCCCCAGCCGGCCGGCTGCTTCGGCGTGGGTGGGTGCAAGCTCGACGGCGCCTGCCTCAGCCATATGTATCCGCACCGCCTCGGCGCAGTCCACCATCGCCAGCTCGGCGAGCCGCTCCTTGTTCCAGGACTTCCGCGGGCGAACGCCTGCCTTGGATAGGAATCCGAGCAGGTCGCGCCGAGTCCAGCCGTTCAGCCAGGCGGCCCCGTCTTCGGCCGGCACCACCAAGCCGCTTTCCAGCAGCAGGCAGGATGACTCGGCGACATCCAGGCCCCACCTGCGGACCTCGAACCGGCTCAGACTCTCGAGTGATCGAGGAATACCAGGATGGGCGCTCAAATGCCGGAGGACGTCCACCGCGTGCGCCCGGGCGCCCAGCGGTAATCTCGCAAGCTCCAGCAACATCGATTGGAAGCTGGAATCGGAGGGTGGTAGCGGCGAGGGAATCGCGTCGGATGAGAGGGGAACCCAGCAGGCCCAGTAATCCATGCCCTGGGCCATCTCTGCTACGAAATCGTTTCGGCGCTGGACCAGATCGCTTGCATGAGTAAGTCGAAAACCGTGAGGGACCATGGCGGCAGCGGCAAAGTCTGCCGCTTCGCCGGCCATGATGAACCCCGAGAATCCCTCGTGTGCGGCGAGCATCACCAGCAAGACGCGCAGGTCCTCGTAGGCGTCGGGACTGCCCCACTTGAGGAAATGCTGCAGCGGAGCCGCGAGGATGCCTCGGGCCAGGTCTTCATACGTCCGGCGGACCTGCTCGGTCCCGCCTTCACCCGGGCTCGCCCGCCGAACCCGCCAGAAATACTCACCGAGGCCGTCAGCGTCGAATCGCCGGATCCGCTCCCGGAGCCATGGAGAAAAATCGACGCAGGGGACGCAGTTCGAGGGATTATGAACCCGCGACAGGCAGGGAAACTCGCGGTGACCCTTGCCGCGTGCATATCCCAACAGATCGCACGAGGTCGGATCGTCAGCCGTCAGCGTATCGAAGGTTCTGAAGCTCTCAAGCGCCAAGATCGAATCCCTATGTTGAAAACCCATGGAATGTTCTCCCGAATCTCTAACTCGGCAAGGGTATGAGGCCGACGGGCTTACCAGGAGGGTTCCAGGCGGGGAGGCGCTGCAAGTGGGCGATGAGGGGCTCGAACCCCCGACCTCGCGCATGTGAGGCGCGCGCTCTAACCAGCTGAGCTAATCGCCCGGTCGACTCGGGAGCGGGATCATAAACCGCCCCAAATCCAGCGGCAAGGTTGAGAAGAGCCTTCACTCACTTTGCTCCAGCCTAGGCGAGAAGACCCCGCGCTTCTTGCGCGGGGTCTTCCAGCCAGGACATCCTGGCTACGCTACGGCTAGATCCTGCAGGACTTCTTTGACCTCGACTTGGCCTTGCTCGCCAGGTACGCCATGGCAGACTTGATGTCCGAGCGGTTGTAGTAGCTGGCCGAGTACTTCCAGTTCAGGAAACCGCAGGCCATCGGATCGCTCACCAGAGCTCCGCCCCAGCTTCTGAGCTGGCTCGCGCTCATGGCATAGGATCCGGACTGCTGACCCTTGATCTTGCTGGTCTTGTCGCCGCCGTTCAGCACGTTGAGCCCCACGATCAGACCGAGGCCCTCCCGCTGAGCATACGACGACTGATTCTTCATCCACTTCTTGACCTCGCCTTTACGGCCGGAGTACTGGGCCCATGCCGCATCCAGATAATTCCACCGGAACGAGGCTTTGGAGAGCCAGTCGGGATAGGCCCGGACCACCGTCGTCAAGGTCGGCCAGATCGACTTGCTGTACTTGGCCATAGCCTCGAGCGTGGCGTAGGGAACCTGGCCCTTCCAGGTGTTGGAGTTGTGAGGCTCATCGAGGATGTAGTGGCCGATCAGGGTACCGTCGTTGATGTACGGCTTGAGGTTGATCTTCTTGAACCGCGCAATCTTGGCCTTCCACTTGGCCAGATTGAGGGTCCGGTTGCTGTTCCGGAAGCCGACATCCCCGCCGGATAGCCGGACAACGACGCGAGCTCCCACGCGGCGGGCGGCGTTCAAGGTGGAGATGATGTCGCCCGGGCCGGACGCGGCCACGTCACCGGCGTAGACGGTGCTGTTGTAGAGGTGATCGGGCAGATCGAAGGCGCCGAAGGCGATGCCGGGCTTGCTGCTGGCAGTCGCGAATGCGGCTTCGGGCTGGTTCTCGCTGGCCAGGACTTCAGCATCGCTCAACGTGTCGGTGGGGAGCGTCTCGCTGGTGTCGATAGCAGCGGGGGTGCTATCGCCAACCGCATCAGTGCCAGTGGGTGTGTCACCAACGGGCTCGGCCGTGGCAATGGGAGTTCCATCTGAAGTGGCAGGACCAAGCCGGTCCGAGTTGCAAGCACCAATCGTGAGCAGGGCAGCGAGCGCGGCGAGGGTTCGGTATCGCACCGCTCGTGGGTCCAGCTTAGACGTGAGAGTCATACGCAAGGGTTTCCTCTGTCCGTTGAGTAAGGAGGTGACCACAGCTGTCGCTTCAGGCGAGGGGCCGACGCCGGCAAGGCCGGAAACGGCGGCTCATCGTGTCATTCCTGACGCGTGGGAAAAGGCTTCTGCCTTTATCCCGAGTTGGGTAACGAGGGTTTTACTGAGACTACGGGGAATAGTCGTACAGAGCGCGATGGAATGATTGCCGGGCTGGCATCATCTCGTTGTCTTAGACGCTCGCGCTGGGGTACAGAATCGTGACGGAGGTCACATTTGTCAAGGCTTTTACTCAGAATTGATAGACGCGAGAGGACAGTCGAAAGTAGTGTCTAATTGTTGATCACCGGATTCCCCTCTGACGCTGTCGAGTATTGTAAATGGAGAGGGCCTCGCGTTCATGCGAGGCCCTCGCCATTTAGAACCTCGGTCCTCAGAAAGAAATCGATGTTGTGGCCGAGCAGGTAGTGGTTCCCTTCTCGCATACCTTGAAGACGTAGGTCACCGACGGGACTCGAATCTTGAGCGAGTTGGTGTACTTGCCATCGTTTTCGGTGTTGATGTGGAACGCCCCATCGCGATACACATCGATGGTTGATCCGTTGCCACCGGACCACAGGAGCGTCATATAGCGGCTTCCGTTCTCGATCTTTCCCGTCACTCGCAGGCTGATCGGGCCCGCATCATCATCCGGCGGTGGCGGTGGTGGCGGTGGTGGCGGCGGGGGTGGCGGCGGCGGGTCATCCGGTGATTCCGACGGTGCCGGACTGGACAGGTTGTGGACGGTACAAGGCCGGCTCCCGCGCGTCCCCGCCTTTTGAGACAGAGTCGAGAGGGCGGAGCGTATATCCGAGCGCCCGACGTACGACGAGCTGTACCGCCAGCTGACGAAGGCACAGGCGTAGGAGTCGTTGAGGAGGACACTTCCCCAGTCCTTGAGCTGGCTCGCGCTCATCGCGTACTGGCCAGAGGTGTAGCCGGGGATTCCGCTGGCCTTGGTCCCACCATCCAGCACGTTCATGCCCACGACGAGCCCCAGCCCGGTGGCTTTGGCGTCGCGTACGTTGTTGGCGATGAAGGTGGCGACCGGCCCCTTCCGCTCTGAATACTGGGCCCAGGCGGCGTCCAGGTACTTGTAGTCGTAGCCCTTGAGGTAGTCGGCCCAGGAGCGAATGATCACCGGCAACGAGGGCCAGATGGACTTGCTGTACCGGGCCATTTCATCGATGGTCGCCCGCGACACCAGCGTACCGGCCCAGTTATCCGGGTTGTGCGGCTCGTCCATGATGAACTCGCCAATGATCGTTCCGTCGGCGATATAGGACGAGAAGTTGACGCCGCGCATCCGGTCCAGACGCTGCTTCCACTTGGTCAGGCTGAAAGTGCCATTGCTGTTCTTGTAGTGGCTGTTGTTCCCCACGATATCGATGATGACACGTCCACCAGCTCGCTTCACCGTAGCGAGGTCCCCCAGGATGTTCTCTGGGTAGCTGTACAGGATCGCTCCGGTGTAGGTGGAGTTGTACTGGTCCATGGGCAGATTGAAAAATCCGAACGGAGTACTCGACGCAAAGCTGCTGGCAAACGATGGACCCGCGGGAGCGAGTACTCCGGCTGACGGCTGGTCGGACGAGTCAGTGAGGCGGTTGGAGCTGTCGCATGCCACGAAAGCGAGCGCAGTTAAAGCGAGCAACGGCACTCGCAGCCGAGCTTGGATGGTTGGCGCCATACGCAGGAGATCCTCTCCGGTGTAAGAGGGAATTACGATGTCGCAGCAGGCGAGGGGCCGACGCCGGCAGGGCCGGATAACGGCGACCCGTCGCGGTTCCTGACGCGACGGCTCTACACGATTTTTTTACAGAGTGTTGGTACTACGAGGTGCCGCTGAGACTAACGAGACTAGTCGTGCAGAACGCGATGGAATGATCACCAGAGTGGTGTCATCTCTTTGTCGTAGGCGCTCGCGCTGGGTACAGAATTGTGACACGTCTGACGTTTGTCAAGGCATGTACGTTTAAACGCGCGCTAATCCTTCCCCTTTTCCTTGAATCGATGCTGAAAGTTTGGGGGTCGCTGACGTTGCCGGCGTCGTCCGTGAGAGTGACGGTGATAACAGTATAGCCAGTAGCGTCCGTTACTGGGGTGAATGGTTAAGGGTTCCGCTGGGATCGATGGCAGTTTCGTTGGTGAAAAGGTCCGGGGCGATACTGACGTGTCGGTGTGTAAACGCGAGGGTCTGCGTCTCCCCCGGGCACCGCACTGATATCAGTGGCCAGAGATTCGATTGTCTGTGGACCATCTGCCGGGTCGGCGGAAACTTTCTTGGCACCGATCCGGAAACTCGGAGCATCGTTAACGGGATTGATGGTTATGGTCGCCGAGATGCTGTGCTCGAGGCGCCCGATGGATCTGTTGCGGTGTAGGTAAAGGAGTCGGTCCCGCTGAAGTTGGCGCCCGGAGTGTAGGTAATTGTACCGCCGGCATCGACGGCTGACGTACCGCTCGCGGGAGCCGAGACGACTTTCACCGAGAGAGGATCGCCATCGGGATCTACATCGTTTGCTAGAACATGAATCTGGCGTCACTGGACGTATCCTCGGTAGGTCACGGCGCTTGAAGGTCCGGATTGGCTGTCAGGTGCTTCGATGCGGCCGGGTCGCCAGGCGCGTTCACGGTATGCTGCGTAGTGCCTGAGCTCGGGCAAATGAATCTTGGAGCACCCAGGTAGTTGGCGTGAATGCCGCTGAGCTCCGCGGCGCGGCGACCGAAGTGCTCGTCTTGTAACTGAGCCCTTCGGCGTCACGGACCTGAGGCACCGTGCAGCTCCCGGCTGCCAGCAGTGGGCTCGGTACCCGGACGTCAGCTGTCGGATGCGCCGGATCGCTTGACGTCCAGTAAAGCACGGTGATGTTTGCATCGGTACTCTAACGAGAGGAACCGTAGATCGTCAGCTGTAATCGAGTCGCCGTCGTCGCGGCGCCGGTGGTAGGAGGCGGCGGAGGCGGCGGCGCAGCTACCGTCACCGGATGCGTCACCGCGTTGGTCGCGCCGCCGTTGTCCGTTACGGTCAGCGTCACGTTGTACGTTCCTGCCGCGCCGTAACGCATGTGATGGGCTCCTGTCACCCGACGTCGCTCCATCCCCGAACTGCCAACTCCAGCTCACGATCCGCCCGTCAGGGTCACCGCTCTGGTCCGTAAACCCGCAGCTCAACTCGATGCAGCTCGATGTGAACGCCGCCGTGGGTGCTTGATTCTGGGCCGGCGGTGGTGGAGGTGGTGGCGCGCTGACCGTGATCGGATGGGTGACGGGGTTGGTCGCCCCACCGTTGTCGGTCACGGTGAGTATCACGTTGTACGTCCCGGCCGCCCCATAGGTGTGTGATGGATTCTTGGCGTCCGACTTACTGCCATCGCCGAAGTCCCAGGCCCAGGTCGCGATCCGCCCGTCCGGGTCACGGCTGCCGTCAGCGTTGAAGGAGCAGGCCAACTGAGTGCATTTAGAGGTGAAAGCCGCGGCCGGCGATTGATTCGGTGGCGCGGGTACCGTCGCCTTGAAGCTCACCACGCCCACGCCGGACACCACCGCATCCACCCTCCCCTCTCCAGGAGCCTGACTGAGCGTCCACTGAGTGGTGGCCTGGCCGTTCGCGTCAGTCGTGCTGTTCTCAGGGGTCACGCTGCCGCCGCCCACCGCCACCACCCACGTGACCGCGGCGTTCGGCACCGGGTTGCCGGACGCGTCGAGGACCTGGACGGTGAGATCACCAGCAAGCCGCGATCCTGGTGGCCCAGTCTGGTTGTTCCCTGAAACGATCACGACGGAGGCTGCGCTACCAGGCAGAACGGTGTGCACGAATGTGACTGGCGAGCCCGCGAGTCCCTCGGAGGTGGCCAGCGTGGTCTCGAGGCCAATCGCGCTGCCGAGCATCCGTCGCACTGCGGCACGACCCTCGTTGTCAGTGGTGGAGGAGCTTGTGCTCACGCTTCCTCCCCCAACAGCAGTCCACGTGATCGGAGCTCCCGAGATCGGGTTGCCGAAGGCGTCGGTCACTGCAACGACGAGCTCGTGATCGAGCGTCGCCCCGGCATGGCCGCTTTGATCCTCGCCTTCCACCGCGGCGATACCGTTGGCGTTCTCGGGAAGTGCTGTCACGGTAAAGCTCGTGGCCGGGGCCTGGACGCCAGCGGCCATGATGACCCGCGCTTGGCCGGTCTGCGGACCGATGGTGGTCCCCAGTACCACCCGGGTGCTCGCCATACCGTCCGCGTCGGTGTTGCTGCTCTTGGGCACCAGATCGGCACCCTGGCCGCTCGAGGTCAGCTGGAAGCTCACCTCGGCACCTTCGACTGGCCGGTCTTTGGAGTCGGTGACCTGCACGGTAACTGGGTCGGTCAGCGGCTCCCCCACCCGGCCACTCTGGCCGTTCCCCCGGACCAGGGTGATCTTGGCCGCCTGTCCTTCGCTGGGGAGAATCAGAGCATCGCCTTTGCCGCAGGCACCGACGATCGTGAGGACCAGCAGGCCGGGTCGGAGGTACCACCCACGGCTCGGCACCGGCCTGCCAAGGCCGACAGAGGACAGCAATCGGATGGGCTCGGAGCTACGACTGGAACGGATAGGTAGTCGGCGCACGGATTCTATTCTCGCAACGCCCCAAAGGGCGTGAAATCAGTCAGCTGTTATGATGACGACCAGGGCCCGTGGCCACCGACCGGGTAGGAAAAATCTATTCGGATTCTGCTGAATGGAAGTGACGGATGACCATGCGTTGGCTAGACTTCCGGTCGCTGCGTCGGTACTGAACCCGCGGTGTAATGGGCGTTCACTGGCCCGAGAAGCAACTCAGCCTCCGTCCACCCAACAGGCTAAACTGCCCATTGCCGTAGGCAGGCCTGAACTTAAGTTGGGCTTTCGTACGTCGTTCCGCACGGCCGTGTCTTGTTTCTCAGATCTTACTCCCGGCGCGTCTCACCGGGTTTTTACGGCAATGCATGGGAGCATCACCGATCTCAATCGTTCGCCGGACCATCCTCATCGTCGACGATGAGCCAATGATCCGGACCGTAGTGGGCCGCCTGCTGGAGGAGTGGGACTTCAAGGTGGTAGAGGCCGATAACGGCCAGGCAGCCCTCGACATCGCGCGGAGAATTCGCGGCACTCTGAGCATGGTCATCACCGACGTGACCATGCCAATCATGAGCGGCTACGATTTCGCCCACACGTTCCGTCCGCTGTATCCCAACGTCCCCATTCTCTTCATGACGGGCAACAGCCCCGGAGCCGTCGCCGGCAGCGTGTCCCTCGGCCGGGGAGAGCATCTCCTATTCAAGCCGTTCGATCCCGATCTCTTTCTCGACACAGTCGCCCGGCTGCTCGAGTCTCGGATCAATGCGAGGCGGACCTCCGCCTGAGCCGTCAGCAGCTCCTTCCCCCTGTTCATCGAACAACCTGAGATGGGCCCTCTGGGATTCGAACCCAGGACCTACGGATTATGAGTCCGCTGCTCTAACCGTCTGAGCTAAGGGCCCAGTAGCACCCAATCCTAACCCAAAGACCGCTCTCTGCTCTCAAAAATTCAAGATCTGCTGCGTAGCATCTTTGATCAACCTGCTTAAATCCGCCAAGTTCCACAGAGACAAGGGCTTATAATGTTACAAGAGAAGGGAACACAATAGTGATCTGGGTCACGCGTTTTACCCCCCCGCCCTATTACAATTATCCCGATTTTCCTGGCCAAACCAGGCACGGCGTCTACATATAACGTTCGACGTTTTTCGCCCCTCCGGGGCAGCGAGCATAGAACAGTGTCGATTCTCTTTAGGAAATCCAGTGGCCCTCGGGCCTCGACGGCTAAACGCTTCGTTTCGATTAGGGTCTGCGCAGCCGCGATCCTGCTACTGGCCGCGTGTGATGATGCCGCGGATCTCGTTCTGCCGAGCAACAATCAGTCGGCCACGGTATCGCTTCGTACCCAACCTTCCAGTTCAGCGAGCAATGGGCAGCGATTCGACCGACAGCCCATAGTCCAGCTTCGCGACAGCGCCGGCAACGACGTGGCCATGGCCGACGTCGAGGTCACCGCCGCGATCGCGTCCGGTCCCGGAGAACTGGTAGGCAGTAAGCAACGAAACACCGATGCCGATGGCCGAGCCACGTTCACCGATCTGGCGATCAGCGGTCCTGCCGGCACGCGTACCCTGGTGTTCACCACCACGGACCATGGCCAGGTGATCTCGAACAAGATCGACATCGCCGCGCCGGCATCACCCAACAATATCGCTCCGGTTGCCGAGTTCACGGTGCAGTGTACCCAACTGACCTGTACCTTCAATTCCAGCGGCAGCAGCGATCCGGATGGAAGCATCGTCAGCCGGAACTGGGATTTTGGAGACGGCGCCACGTCCGACCAAGCCAATCCATCCCATACCTTCGGCGGAGCGGGCAGCTACAACGTGACGCTCACGGTGATGGACAACGACGGCGCGGCCCACTCTGTGACCCACGAGGCCCAGCCCGGAGGGCCCACAGCCTCGAACCGTCCCCCGGTGGCAGATTATCGCTGGGACTGTGTCGATCTGGTCTGCCGGTTCACCGATGCCAGTACCGATGAAGACGGCAGCGTTGTAGGCTGGCGTTGGGACTTTGGCGACGGCGGAAGCTCGACCGACAAGAACCCCACCCATACGTTCGAGGCGGGCACCTATACCGTGGTACTGGTGGCCACGGACAACGGCGGTGCCACCGACGACGTATCCAACAGCCTCACCGTGAGAGCACCCGCCCAGGTGGCTACTACCACCACCATCACGTCCGATGAGCCTGATCCCACCGTTGACGGGAAAGTGATCCGGGTGAGTGTCACTGTCACCTCCGAGGCTGGCACTCCCAGTGGCGATATCATCATCACCGATCCCCAGGGAGGGAGCTGCACCGCCAGGGCCCCTTCGGGTACCTGTACCTTCACCGGTGTAGGCGTCGGCAAGCATACCCTCACTGCGACGTACCAGGGGAACGCCAGCTTTGCGCGGAGCTCCGACACCGAAGAGCATACGGTGAAAGCGGCGCCCCAGAGCGACAACCAACGGCCCACGGCCGATATGACGGTCGTCTGCGACGATCCGACGCTCACCTGTGTGTTCAGCGACAAGAGCTCGGATTCGGATGGAAGAATCGTGCGGTGGTTCTGGGAGTTTGGCGACGGGACCACGTTCGACGGCAAAGTTCCGCCGCCGCACCAGTACGCGTCCAAGACCGAATACTTTTCCTATCTGACGGTCACGGATGATGCAGGCGCCACTGACTCGCGCACGTACATGATCAAGCTCGATGACTGAGGAGTAGGCGGGCAGGTGTTAACGAGAGCCCACCGCCGTCGGGGTGGGCTCTCGTTTTTCAGGCAGTCTCACTCTGACGTGGGAGCAGTTGCCGGACCGCGTCGACCAGGTCCGAGGGGCTGAAAGGCTTCTGAAGAAAGCGCCTCGCCATCTCGCCTTGCGGCGGATCGTAGGCCGAGACGTAGAGCACCGGTGGTGGCGAAGAAAGGCGGGCCACCTCCAGGGAGAACGCATGGCCACCCATGCCAGGCATGACCAGGTCTGTGATCACCAGAGCGACGTCCTGTTGGCTCGTCCTCAACAGATCGAGTGCTTCCTCACCGTCACTCGCCGGTATCACTTGATACCCCGCCTCGGTAAGCGCCCGCGCCATATACCGACGGGCGACTGCCTCGTCATCCACCACCATAATTGTCGAAGCCATGCCTTACGCCCGAATCCTTTCATACAGCTCGATGTGCCGCTGCGCCATCGTCGCCTGGGTGAACTGTTCGGCCACTCGTTTCCTCCCCGCCTCGCCCATCGTCCGGCGCCGGGCGGGGTCGCCACTCAGCGTCTCCAGCGCGCGGACCAGAGCCGGCACGTCTCGTAGCGGGACCTCGAGCCCGGTGACGCCGGGAAGATTTACCTCCCGCACCGCGCTCGGCAGTGCGGTCGTGATCACCGGCCGCCCTGCCGCCATGGCTTCGAGCACCACCAACCCGAACATCTCCTGCACAGTGACCGAGGGCAGCACCAGGAAATCCGCATCCGCCATGCGGCGGGGGAGATCGTCGTCCGGGTACTCGCCATACCACCGGACCCGCTCGGTGATGGCCAGGGCTCGGGCGAGCGTCTTGAGCCTGGGACCCTCGGGGCCTGAGCCGACGATGTCGAGCCGGAGATCGGGCACCTGTTCCAGCGCCCGGAGCAAAATATCGAGGCCCTTGTAGGCCACCAGCCGGCCGATGAATATCGCCCGGGGCGGTGCACCCGGCGGCGGTGGCGGCACACTCCGCCAGCGGGAGTGGTCGATGCCGAACGGGATGACTTCCACCTTTGCCTCGTAACCGGTGAGCTCGGTAGAGAGCGCCAGGTGAGCACGACTCGGCACCACCACGGCCCGGGCCCGCCGGATGACTTGCCGCGTGAGCGGGCGGTAGATCGTCCGGCCCGAATCGGCGTGCTGTGTCACCACCACCGGCGTATTGCCGGCGCGGAGAAGACACGCGACATCTGCCAGAGGATGGGGATGATGCACGTGGATGATATCGGCGCGCTTCCAGGCGGCGGCGATATATCCCGGGGCGATCTCCTGGCTACCCAGCGCGGCGAAAGAAAAAGCGCGGGTGACCAGCGATCGATGCCGTCCAGGTTCGACTCTGCCCGAGCTCTGCACCGCCACAACTTCGACCTGATGACCCAGGGCGGCGGCCCCTTCGGCCAGCGTCTGCACCACGCGTTCCATGCCGCCGGACCGCGGCCAGTAGTACTTGGCGAGGTGCAAGATACGCATGGCGGTTTTCACCTCGGGTGGTCAGCGCGGCCCTGCGGTCTATATTCCCACTCGGTGCGGCAACTTCACCAGACATCCCGATCCCTGTCAACCTGAGAAACTGCTTGCGACCAACCATCGCATTGGAAACGGTTTGCCCCGTGACAGGCGGCCGCACACGAGAGCTGCCGTAGGTGCGGGCAGTCATGCTTTCCCACCACTACGCTGACCCGGAGAATCGGGTCAAGCTGCGGGCTCTCGCAAGCCTCGGCGTCACGCTGGCCGTCGCTGTGCCCGACCGGTGGATCGCGCGCGATGGCTCGATTCAGCGGACCGAGTGGGAGGACGATGCCGGTGTTCGATTGGTGCCGATTGCGGTGCGCGGCCCGGTAGTGGAGCCGGAGAAGCTCCACTGGAACGCCAAAGCGCTTCGGCGATTGTTCACCGACTTCCGCCCCGACCTGGTCCAACTCGAAGAGGAGCCGTGGACCCAGCCCGGCGCGCTTGGGATCAAGTTGGCTCGACGGCTCGGCGCCCGCACCGTGATCTCCACCGATGAAGCCCTGCCCCGGAGCTATACAATCCGCCAACGCTTTCGGCGAGAGCGTACTCTGCGCCTGGCCACGGGAGTGATGGCCACCAGCCAGCTCGCACTCTCGCTGGCCACGAAGCGCCGGCCCACGGCGCCTCGCCTGGCTCTGCCGCGGTTCGGTGTGACGCCTCTCCCTGCCGTTCCCCGCCAGCCCCACCCAGGCCTGGCGATCGGATTCATCGGACGACTGGTCCCCGAGCGGGGACTCGATCTCCTGTTTCGCGCCTGCGTTGGTCTCCCCGGGAAGTGGACGATTACGGTGATAGGCACCGGGCCCTCCCAAGAGGAGCTGGAAGAGCTGGCTCAGCGCCTTGGCATCGCTGCGCGGATCTCCTGGCTTGGGGCGCTACCGAAAGCGATCGTGGACCAGACCTGGCCCAGCCTGGATTGCGTGGTGCTGCCATCCCGAACCACGCCGAGGTGGGTTGCCACCGCCGGCCGAGCCGCCCTTCACGCCATGGCGAATGGGGTCGCCGTAGTCGCCACTGCGTCGGGCGTGCTGCCCGAGCTGGTAGGTGATGCCGGCCGGATTGTTCCCGAAGAAGATGTGCCCGCGCTGGCCGCCGAGCTGGCAGAGCTATACGCCAACCGATACGAATGTGAGCGGCTGGGAGCGGCCGGACGGCATCGGGTGCTGGAGCAGTTTTCCGATGACGCGATCGCCGCGAGAACGCTAACGTTCTGGCGCACGTTGACGACCGCAACTAGTTGACTTCTGGTGACTTACGAGGCATCTTCGACCCCCATGCATTGTAGATACTTCTCGGTCCGGGGCAGCCTGCTGGCCCTGGCCGTTCTCTGCCTCGGATCAATCCTGCCAGTGGTGGCTCAGGTGCCTACGCAGGTGCAGCCTGGACAGGGCATTCCTTCGCCCGACCAGGCCCGCGAGATGCTCCGCAACCAGCCTCAGCTGGTGGAGCAGCTGCGTCAACGGTTGGCCCAGTCCGGGCTGACTCCCGACCAGATCAGGGCCCGCCTTCGGGCATCGGGATATCCCGAGAGCACACTCGATGAATATCTGCAAGGCGCCGACACTACGCGGCGGGTACGCCCGGGCCGGCAGACGCTCGAAGCCGTCCGGTCACTCGGGATCCTGAGTGAGGCACAAACAGATTCGCTGCAGCTGCAGGACTCGGTGATGGTTCTCTCGGATTCGGTGCAGGCAGTACTCGACTCGCTCCGGCTGGTACGGGCTGACTCGGCCCGGGCAGATTCACTCGGCGATTCGCTCCGGGTCCTGCATGGTGGTCTCAAGCTCTTCGGGCTGGAGACCTTCCGGCGCACCTCGACCCGGTTCCAGGCAGTGCAGTCCGGTCCCGTGGACGAGAATTATCGACTTGGCTCTGGTGATGTGCTCGTCCTCATTCTGACAGGTGACGTCGAGCAGGTCTACACGCTCGATGTAACCCGCGAAGGGTTCGTGGTCATCCCTCAGGTGGGCCAGGTCTACGTGGCAAACCTGACCCTCGGTCAGCTCGAGGACCAGTTGTACAGCCGGCTTCGGCGGGTCTATTCCGGCGTGCGTCGTGGGCCTAACGCCTCGACCAAGTTCCAGATCTCTTTGGCCAAGCTGCGGAACATTCAGGTCTTCGTAGTGGGAGACGTGGTGCGGCCAGGGTCGTATCAAATTTCGGGCGCCGGCACTGTACTGACCGCGCTCTACGCCGCCGGCGGTCCCACCTCGAACGGAAGCTTCCGAAAGCTCGAGATCCGACGAGGCGGCAAGCTGGTCGACAGCCTGGACATCTACAACTACCTCCTCCACGGAATAAACGCGACCGACATCAGGCTCCAGAACGGAGACGTGGTGTTCGTCCCCGTCCACAAAGCATTCGTGAAAGTGGCGGGTGAGGTCACCCGGCCGGCGATCTACGAACTGATGCCGGGTGAGACCCTCCGAAACCTGCTCCAGTTCGCCGGTGGCTTCGGACCGGCCGCCTATCAGGCAAGGATACGAATCCATCGAATACTTCCGCCGGGCTCGCGAGGGACCACCGGCCAGGCCCGGGTGGTGGTCGACGTCGCCCCAGATCAGCTCGCCGGCGGCGAAGCGCCGGCAGTCCCAATGGCACCGGGGGATTCTGTCACCGTGCTGTCGGTGCCGGAACGGCTCCGCGGGTACGTTTCGGTCAACGGGAACGTCTGGGTTGAGGGACAGGTCGGCTTTACGCCGGGCATGAAGCTCAGCGATGCCATCCGGCTCGCCGGAGGACCCAAGCCGGACGTTTACCTGGACCGAATACTGGTTTCCCGGACCAACGAAGATTCCACGCGGGTTCAGCTTCGATCCGCCTTCGCCGACTCGACCGGGAAGGTGACGAACGATCTGGTGCTCCAGCAGGAGGATGAAGTTCGGGTTTTCTCCCGCGCCGCGTTCCTCCCCACGAGGTACGTGACCATTGTGGGAGCGGTGAGGAATCCGGGACAGGTGCCGTACCGACAGGGGATGACGATGCGGGACCTCGTGCTCCTCGGGGGCGGGGTCGTCGAAAGCGCCGATTTACGGGAGGCGGAGATCGCCCGCCGCAGTGACAGCCAGGATCCCGGCGCATTGGCAAAGACCATCCGGGTGCCGCTCGATTCAGCGTCGCTGGTCCAGGCCGGGACGGACGGAGTACCGATCAGCCCAGTGGCGACCGGTGCCGGGGGAATCCCGGATGTAGCCCTGCAGCCGTACGACAACGTGCTCATTCTGCGAAAGGCCGGATGGGACCTGCAGCGGCTGGTCTATCTCACCGGGCAGGTGAAGCACCCTGGCCGGTATGCCCTCCAGACCAAAACGGAGCGTCTCAGCACCTTGGTCGAGCGGGCTGGTGGTCTGACGGACCAGGCGTACGCGGGTGGAGTCCAGTTTTACCGGTCCTACGCCGCGGGGCACCGGCCGGGCGACGATCGGGTGCCTCGGATCGGCGAGCCGCGGAACAGGAGCCAGGACACCCTCCCGCGAGGGTACAGCGAGCGGGTAGGCGTAGATCTCGCCAGCGTGCTCAAGAACTCGTCGTCCCGCGACAACATCATCCTGGCAGCCGGTGACTCCATCAATATCCCGGAGTACAACTCGGTCGTCATCGTGGACGGCGCGGTCAACTCGCCAGGCGCGGTGACCTATACCCCGGGGAAGTCGCTGGATTGGTATGTGGACGCTGCGGGTGGGTACACTCAGGTGGGCGACAGGAAACACGCCTATGTCACCCAGCCGAATGGGAAACGGCAGGGAGTCCAGCGTCGTGCGATCTTCTCAGACGACGTACCCAAGCCGAACTCAGGCGCGACAGTGTTCGTCCCCACCAAGGTGGCCCAGGAGCCGCCCAGCAATGCAGCCGGGGTGATTGCGACGGTGGCGCAGGTGATCAGCGCCCTTGCTACCATCATCATCGTGGCGCGCCGGTGACCTCCGCGACCGGCTCGAAACCGGAGGTCGAAGCGGTGAGCTCTCCCGACGCGGATATCTCGCTGTTCGAGCTCATGACTCCACTGGTGCCTCGGTGGAAGCTGGTTTTGCGTACGGCGCTGGCCACGGCTCTCCTGGCCGCTGTCGTTCTTCTGCTCCAACGTCCCACCTATACCGCGACCACTACCTTCACTCCGGAGAACTCCAGCAGCACCGGGCTCATGAGCAACCTCGGAGCGTTGGCGGGCCTGGCAGGCCAACTCGGGCTCGGCTCAGGCGGGTCTAATAGTGTGTCTCCTGATTTTTTCGTGAAGCTGGTGCACAGCGATGAGATCCTCCGATCAACACTGCTGACCCAGTTCAATGACCCCGACAGCTCCCAAGACCAAACGCCCTCTCCTGGAGCTGATGCATGTGAAGGGGCGTTCCACCGAAGAGCAGCTTCAAAAGGGAGTGCGGGCGCTGCAGAAGCGGGTCGAGGCCTCGTCGGACAAGCCGACGGGCATAGTGACGATCGAGGTGGGCCTCAGCTCACCCCATCTCGCGGCCGACGTAGCCAATCACCTTGTTGGGCTCCTCAACAAGTTCAACCTTGAAAGCCGGCAGAGTCAGTCTCGGGAACAGGCCCGCTTTTCCGGGGAGCGTCTCAGCGTGGCGGAGGGGGAGCTTCGGGCGGCCGAGCAGGCGCAGCTTGCGTTTCTGCAGCGCAATCGGCAGTACCTCGATTCACCTCTCCTGGCTTTCGAGTACAACAGATTGAACCGGCAGGTCCAGCTCCGGCAGGAGGTTTACCAGACCCTCACCAAGGCGCACGAGGAAGCTCGCATCGCCGAGGTGCGCGACACCCCGGTGCTGACCGTCATCGATTCGGCAATCGCGCCGATGAAGCGCAGCGCCCCACAGCGAGTACTCGGGACGTCGGTGGCACTCGTGTTTGGTGCCGGGTTAGGAGTTATCCTGGCCTACATCGCCGCCGCCAGAGCGCGAGCCCGGACTCGAAAAGCCCCCGATTATCTCCAGTTCAGAGCCGCCGTTGAGGAGGCTCGCAGGGCTCCTCCTCGCAACTAGCCGTGGTCCCATGATAGGGCTCCTCGCGACAACAGCAGCCCTGCTCTACTGCTTTGTCTGGCTTCGGCCACCCGAGGTGGCCGGGGTGGCAGTTCCGCTTCAGCGCGTACTCGCGTGGGCAGGTCTTGCGGTGCTGCTTTCCCAACTCGTGTTGAAGGGGCGCCTTCAGGCTGGGCCTGCAGCACGCGGATTCATTGTTTCCGTCGTGATCTTCCTCGGCT
Organism: uncultured Gemmatimonadales bacterium; assembly: GCA_963751925.1. Classification (GTDB taxonomy): domain Bacteria; phylum Gemmatimonadota; class Gemmatimonadetes; order Gemmatimonadales; family GWC2-71-9; genus CAVVWJ01. The sequence goes on from CAVVWJ010000002.1 coordinate 1,084,574, forward strand.
TCCTCGTCCTGCTGCTCGTGCAGCAGCTTGCCTTCGCTGACAACTTTCACGTCCTCTATTTTACGATGGACCTGTCGAAGTACGCCGCTGCATTCGCAGTGGCCTATCTCTGTTATTACGCGCTGGCTGCGAGACTCGTACCGGTACGGAGCTTTATCCGCGGAGTCATGCTTTCGGGTGGACTCGCCACCCTGCTCGTAGTTGTCTTTCTCATTTTGTACTACGCCGGGCTTCGGGCCGATACCGCCCTCATCGCACCATCGTTTGGAGGGGCCGTTGGCGTGTGGCCGACTGGAGGAGTGCTCCCTCGGCTGGCTGGAACGACTGCGGAGCCCCAGCAGTTCTCGGTCGTCCTGCTGACGCCACTCTTGCTGATGCTCTCGCGCGAGCACATCCGCCGCTTCTGGCCAATCGCGCTTCTCAGCGGAACCGCACTTCTGCTTTCTCAATCGAAGTTTGCGGTAGTTTCATTTCTGGTAGTCTTGCTCTACCTCTTCATCGTGTATCCGCGGTGGCGAACTGCGGTGATCCTGGGAAGTCTCGCCGCAGTTCCCGTGTTAGGGGTTGCCCTCATGCGACTTCCGACCTTCTCGATTGCGCTCCAGCAGGGCGCCACTGCCGGCGCGTTCGTGGAGCGACTGGAAAATCTGGTACTGCTCCTCGCCATTATCCGTCGGTACCCCCTTCTCGGGATCGGTCCCGGCCATTTCGGGGTCTTTCGCGGAGAGACCCTGTTCGGCGACTGGCGCTACGATCCGGGCTACACCCCGAACATGGATTTTCTCAAGGTCTTCGCCGAAACCGGTGTGGTTGGGTTCCTGCTAATGCTGGTGCTTCTCGGATTTCTGGTCCGGCTGTTCCTGCGATCTTATAAGAGAATCCCGTCGGTCGATCGGCCCCACTACCTGGCATTCTTCCTCGGAGCGCTGACGATCATTCTAAATATGACGATCGGCTACGAACTGCTGCATGCATTCTTCTGGATCAACATCGGCGTTCTGCTGTATTACGTGGATCGCGCGCGGGCGGAGGGACCTACAGCTTCCCGTCTTCACGAACACACATCGACTCTCGGACCGGAGCCCGTTCTGCAGCGATGATCGCAGTCGACATCAACGGGCGGTTCTTTACGCAGACCATCACCGGAGTTCAACGCTACGCCCGCGAGCTCGTTCGCGCGCTGGATCGTCGGCTCGAGAGCGAGCCCGCACTTAGGAGCCGCTATACCTTCAGGCTGGTCACGCCGCCGCACACCAGCACCGACATCTCACTGGAGCACATCTCAACTGAGTCCCGGGGACGCCTGCGCGGCCATGCCTGGGAGCAGCTCGAGCTACCCCGAGGAGCCAGAGGCCATCTTCTGCTCAACCTCTGCAACACGGCACCGATCTGGGGTAGAACGATCGTGACGATCCACGACGCATCGGTTTTCGCCGTCCCAGAAGCCTACTCACGAGCGTTCGGAGCGTGGTACCGCTTTCTCCTACCTCTACTGGGCAAACGTGCCCTTCGAATTGCGACGATTTCGGCTTTCTCCCGATCGGAGCTAGCGCGTTACTTGGCGATCAGTCCGGATCGAATCACTCCTGTGCATCTCGGAGCAGAGCACATAGTGGCGGAGCCGGCAGATACACGGATCTTCGAGCGGCTGGCCCTTCCTCGGAGATATTTGTTGGCCGTCAGCAGCAATAGTCCTCACAAGAATTTCGGTGGCATCCTGGCCGCTGTTGCTCAGCTCGCGGATCGCGACTTCGAGCTCGTCTTTGCGGGTGGCGCCCGGCCCCGCGTCTTTCGCCCGAGTGGAGAGCTTGGGAATGGTGCGTACCTGGCAGGAGAAGTCACTGATGCGGAGCTTCGAGCGCTTTACGAACACGCTGAGTGCTTTGTGTACCCTTCGTTCTACGAGGGCTTCGGCCTACCTCCGATCGAGGCGATGGCCTGCGGATGCCCCGTCATTGTCTCACGTGCTGCCTCGTTGCCCGAAGTGTGCGGTGAGGCCGCGATCTATTGCGACCCGGGGGATCCGGCCGACATCGCTCGGGCTATTCACCGAGTCATGACTGATAGCGCGCTGCGAACCGACTTACGGCAATCCGGGCGAGAGCGCGCCGCTTCCTTCACCTGGTCTCGAGCCGCCCAATCCATGCTGGACCTGATCGACACCACGGTGGCCCGATGAAGGTTGCGATCGTTCATGAGTGGATCGTCACCTATGCCGGATCCGAGCGGGTGCTGGAGCAAATCCTGCAGCTGTACCCCGAGGCTGATCTGTTCTGCGTGGTGGATTTCCTCCCGCCGGAGGAGCGGGGTTTCCTAACAAACCGCAGGATCATGACCACGTTCATTCAGAACCTCCCATGGGCCAGGAAGAAGTACCGGAGCTACCTGCCATTGATGCCCCTGGCGATCGAGCAGCTCGATCTCAGCGGCTATGATTTGATAATTTCCAGCTCGCATGCGGTGGCCAAAGGGGTACTGACCGGCCCCGATCAGCTTCATCTTTGCTATTGCTACTCCCCGATGCGTTACGCCTGGGATCTGCAACATCAATACCTGCGTGAATCCGGCCTCGAACGAGGCGTCAGAGCCATAGCTGCGCAATACATACTTCACCGTATGCGACTATGGGACATGCGTACCGTAAATGGAGTCGACGGTTTCGTCGCAATATCGAAGTTTATCGCGCGCAGAATCGCGAAGGTCTACCGGAGGGAATCAACAGTCATCTACCCGCCGGTAGATGTGGAATCCTTTACGCCCGCTGGCGGACGAGAAGACTTTTTTGTCACGGCCTCTCGCATGGTCCCGTACAAGCGCATTGATCTTGTCGTTGAGGCATTCGCCGCTATGCCGGAGCGCCGCTTGATCGTGATCGGCGATGGACCAGAAGCTCGCCGCATCCGGACAAAGGGCGGTCCTAACATTCAGTTCTTGGGACAGCAGCCATTCGAAGTTCTTCGAGACCATCTTCGACGCGCTAGAGCATTCGTGTTCGCGGCGGAGGAAGACTTCGGGATTCTTCCCTTGGAGGCGCAGGCCTGTGGCACGCCGGTTCTGGCATACGGCAGAGGCGGCGCGCTCGAAACGATTCGTGACATGAGTGAGTCCGAACCCACTGGCATTTTCTTTCGAGAGCAGACCGTTCGGTCACTCCAGAACGCGGTTGAGCGGTTCGAGGGCGAGGGCGCATCCATCACTGGAAACGCCTGCCGGCAGAACGCCCTCCGGTTTTCTACCGAGCATTTCCGCTCCGAAATGGAACTCTATGTAGCCGAGTGCTGGAAGCAGTTCCAGGCCGGAACCCAACGGCCGATGATCGGAAACATCAGGGGCGAACCAGGCGCATGAACGGTCGTGCGCGGCGAATACAGCAGCTCCTTGGGATGGATCGGGCGGTATTCTACACCGTGCTCTGGAGAGCCTGGTCCGCTTTAGTCGCGCCGGTCAATCTCCTGTTCGTCACCGCCTATCTCACGCCGGTCACCCAGGGATTTTTCTATACCTTCGGCAGCATTCTCGCACTACAAATTGTCTTCGAGCTTGGCCTCACCCAGCTGATTGTTCAGTTCACCAGCCACGAACGATCCCAACTGGAATGGTCCCGCGATGGCACCTTGGTCGGCGATGCTCGGGCAAAGTCCCGCCTGGCATCGCTGTTGCGCTCCTCGGTCAAATGGTACGGAGCCGCTGCCGTTCTGGTGATCATCGCCGTGCTCCCAGCCGGGTTCTGGCTCTTCGGCCTCAGGGCGGAGGAGAGTCTGTCGGTCGCGTGGCGGTTGCCGTGGGTACTCTTCGTCCTGCTATCGGCTGCGTCGTTCGCCCTCTTACCGTCGATCGCGGTTCTCGAAGGGTGTGGGCTGGTTGCCGAGATCGCGTTGATGCGCTTCGCTCAGATTGCCACGTCCAGCGTGCTCATGTGGCTGGTCCTGTGGAGCGGTGGGGCCTTAATGGCGCTGGTCGCGGTCAAGGCGTCGGAGGTTGTCTGGATCCTGGGCTGGATCATCCGGCGGAAGCGAGCGGTGATTCGTGATCTGCTGTCCGATCATCACCCTGCCCACCGGGTTGACTGGCGGGCTGAGGTGTGGCCTCTCCAATGGCGGACGGCGTTGACATGGGTCAGCAGCATCTTGATCACACCACTCTTCAATCCGCTGCTTTTCGCTTATCACGGACCGACAGCCGCCGGGCGCATGGGCCTCAGCATCAGCATCATTGCGGCTATCAACACGGTGGGTTTGGCGTGGATCAGTGCACGGGCGCCCACTTTTGGTATGCTGATTGCCCAACGTCGCTTTCAGGAGCTCGATCGCATCTTCTTTCCCGCAATGTTCCGGTCTACCGGCATTGTAGTTCTCGGCGCCACGACTGTGTTGCTGGGCGTTCTCTACCTACATACTATCGCTCACCCGTGGGGCTCCAGGTTACTGGAGCCGACTGACATGGCCCTGCTGCTTCTCACTTCGGTGGTCCTGCACCTGATCTACTCGGAAGCTGTCTACCTCCGGGCTCACAAGGCGGAGCCTTTCGTGGTTATAGCCGTGGTGACGAGTTTGGCCACGGGCGTCTGCTCCTATATGCTTGGGCGACCCTACGGGGCCAGCGGCATCTGCGCTGGATACCTGGGGTGCATGCTGATCTATCTGCTTGTCGGCAGCTATATCTTTCAGCGGAAGCGGCGGGAGTGGCACGCGCCCGCGCTCCAGCTGTTGACTCAGCTGCCGCCATGACGTGGGATATATGGTCATAGCGTTCGTGAATCGCGGTCAATACTCTATCGTGGGCGTTGCAACAATGATCAATGCCGTGCTGGGTTCAATAGGTTACCGGTTGACGCGGAAAGAGCAGAGTACGCCGGTAGATATTTCCGAAGACGATCTCAAGGTGTATCAGGCCGTGAAGTCCTTCACCTTGACCGGCCCGGAACGTGTGTACGCCCTCATCCAGGCCGTCAGATATTTGGCGGGTAACAACATCCCCGGCGCAATGGTGGAGTGCGGCGTATGGAAGGGTGGGTCGATGATGGCGGTCGCTCTGACCCTTCTCGGCCTGGGCCGCCAGGATCGGGAACTGCACCTGTTCGATACGTTCGAAGGAATGCCGGAGCCTGGCGAGCTGGACGTCGCACACGATGGCACTGCCGCGGCTGCGGATTTTGAGAAGACGAGGATTTCAGAGGACAGCTCCGAGTGGTGTCGGGCCCCGCTTGAGATGGTGCAACGTGCAGTTCGGAGCACCGGCTATAACCCCGACAAGATTCATCTCATCAAGGGCAAGGTCGAGGATACTGTACCGGGGGCCGCCCCGACGAAGATCGCGCTGCTCCGGCTGGACACGGATTGGTATGAATCCACCCGTCATGAGCTGGAGCATCTGTTTCCCAGGCTGTCGCCCGGAGGAGTCATCATTATTGACGACTACGGCCACTGGCAGGGCGCCCGCCGTGCCACAGATGAGTTCCTCGCCCAGCACAACATCCCACTGCTTCTCAATCGCATTGATTACACCGCCCGCATTGGGGTGAAAGTCTGAACCAGCGGGGTACCGGCACCGCCGTCACTGCGCGCAGGTCGGCCTATCGTGCCAGCATCGCACGAGCCGACTTTTTTGTAGTCCGCAATCTCCAGACTTTTCTCGAGCGGGCTATTGAGCAATCGACGCGGGCAGGCCTGGAGGTAGGTGATATCGGGTGCGGTGAACAACCTTTGCGACAACTGGTGGAGAAGCAAGGCGGGAAGTACACCGGCATCGACGTGGGACAGAACCGCGCGGGTACCGTCGGTGTGCTAGCCCCGATTACTGGGGTGCCGCTGCCGAACGGATCATTCGGGGTGATCTTGTGTACCGAGGTGCTGGAGCACGTATCCGATACGTACGGCGCCTTCGCCGAGCTCAGTCGCCTGTGTCAGCCGGGCGGACGTATCATCATCACAACGCCCTTTGCCTACCCGTTGCACGAAGAACCTCATGACTTCGTACGCCTGACACCCCATCAAATCGAAGAGTGCGCCCGACGGAACGACCTCGACGTCGTTCAGCTCACGACGGCGGGTGACGAGCTTCAGGTTCTGGCCACCGTATGGGACAACCTGTGGTCCCGAAGCTCGCGTCGCCGAGCAGGCGGACTCCGTTCTGCTTGGAACCTGCTGATGCGGCTCCCGGTCAATCTCCTGATCGCCGGCCTGAGTCCCCTGATGCAGCCGGTTTTACCGCGGAAGTACTTTCTGAACATTCTCTGCATTCTTCGCAAGCGGAGCTGAGCCGGCCGAGACGGCTCTCCCACGAGTGTTCGACTCAAGAATGGTCAGCAACCGCACCGCCGCCTCTTCCGGGTCTGACCAGGAGCGTGCCCGTCGCGCGAGCTCATCCGCAGGCCAGGACAGCGAACCCCGGATCAGGTCCACTAGCGTCTTAGCCAGGGCAGCCTCATCGCTGGGAGGCGCGGTGAACTCCGGCGGCAGCAGTTCAGCCAGCCCATCGACCGCATACCCTGCAACAGGTACGCGCGCTGCGGCCGCCTGAAGCGCCACCAGCGGCATACCCTCAAACCGCGATGGCATGATCACGGCATTGAAGAGAGGAATCAGCTCACCCACATCGTCACGCCAGCCCAAAAAGGAGACCCGGTTACTCAGGCCCAGCCGATTGGCTAACGCACGAACAGTCTCCAGATCTGGCCCATCCCCTACGACCACCAGGTGCACCTGAAGACCCACATCAACCAGACGTTGCAGAACTCGGAGCGCGGCGTCGTGGCCTTTATGATGAACTTGTACTCGGCCGACCAGACCAAGTAGAAAAACGCCCGTTGGAAGGCCCTCAGCGACTAGGCGCGATGTCCGGTCGAGCAAAAAGCTGTTGCCGGGGATACTGGCTGCGGGTGGATGGAGCACCTCCGGAGCGTGCATTCCGTAGCGCTCCGCCACTTCCCGGGCGCCTGCTGAAGACACGGTCAGAAGGCCATCGAAGCGGCGCAGCTGTCGCGGGACCAGGAGATTCCGAAGCTTCCCGAGCTTCGCGCCGATCGTGCTGGGTTTCTGGGGTAAATGAAGAAAACCCCAGACAGGTGGTCGAGGTGAGGTGCGCTCCGCCGCATCCAGGACGGGTTGCCCCCGCTCCACAGTCGGCAAGTTCACTACTATGAAATCCGGACGAACCCGCTGTAACAAATGGGCCAGCTCGCTTGCGGCCGCATGCCGTAGACGGCGATGGAGCAGGGAGACAGTGCCCGGGTGAAGCCGAGTACGACAGGGATGTAAGGTCACAGCAGTACCCCGGAGCCCCTCCCACTGCGCTCTGATCGTTGGGTTCTCCAGGCTTGCCGCGGAAAGGGCGACATGCACGTTGGCGCGGGCCGCCAGACCCCGGCAGAGAGCGAAGAACGACAGCTCTGCCCCCCCACAATTCACCTCGTCCATAACGAGCAGCAGGCGCATGCTACGGCGCAGCCCACCGTTGTCCTACGTCGGTGGACGCTGCCACTCCGAAACAGATGATGATGTTGGCCGAGCGAGGATTAGAACAGCGGACCGACACGGCTCGAGATGGCTTCAGCTCGCCCCGCGCATATAGAGCACTGCTGGTATCGTCTTGAGCAGGAGGCCGAAATCCTTCCACAAGGTCCACTCGCGCACGTAGGCCAACTCGATGTGGGTCCTATCCGGGTAGCCTACCTGGCTCCGTCCACCGACGGCCCATGCACCCGTCATCCCTGGTTTGATCGAGAGAAACAGGAAAGCCCCGTCGCCATAGTGGCTTAGTTCTTCCGGAACAACCGGGCGAGGCCCCACCAGCGACATCTCACCCCGCAACACATTCCAGAACTGAGGAAGTTCGTCCAGGCTCGTCTTTCGGAGGACTCTGCCCACCCGGGTCAGCCGCGGGTCCTTCTCTTCCGGGAGCTTGAAGTGATTCCGCCGATACTCGTCGTACAACGACTCATTCGTCCGCAATTGCTCTTCAGCATCGGTCTTCATGCTGCGGAACTTATAGCAGCGGAAGAGACGTCCGCCTCGGCCCACTCGTTTTTGAGAAAATACCACCGGACCGTGGCTATCGATCCTGATAGCCAAGGAGATCGCAGCCATCACGGGTGACAGGATTATCAGGCCAACGGCGGAGCCGGCTATATCGATGATTCGCTTCACCAACAACTGACGCCCGCGGATCCTTGGACGATTCAGTGCGATGAGGGGGGCACCACGGAACCATGCGAGCTCCGACTCCACCCCGTCGAGCGCAAACGCGCGAGGTATGGCGTAGAGTTGGCACCCGGCTGCACCGGAGGCCTCGATGACCACAGCCAGCGAGTGAGCACTCAGAGGACCACTGAGCACAATGGTATCTGCGCGACAACGCTTGATTGTCTGGCAGAGACGATTGACACCCACGTCGGACCCGTGCTGCTCAAACTCCTCTGGATCGGCGATGCCCTTGAAAACGAACTCACGGGAATCGGCTAACGTAGGATGTTCTAACGCGCTCCTGGTATAGTCCGGCCTTGAAATCAGGACCGCGCGAGCCGCACCCGGTCCAGAGGGCCAGACCTTCCGCAGCGTCTGATCTATCAGTTTCCTCGCGGCAATCAGGACCACTCCAATGACGCCTGCCGCCAGGATGAATGTGAGCACCACCGCGGGCGAGAACTGGTTCCAGATGTGCCCCCAAAACGGCAGCGCGAGCCCGATGGTCGCTCCAGCGACCAGACGGCCCGCATCATGTCGCCGATGCGTCGCCCCGTAAGTACCGAGCGCAACGAGCCCGAGGAGAATCGCCGGGATTAGCTGAACCAGCGGGATGCCTCCGATGAGTGGTTCCAGCGAGTTCGTAGCCGAGCCGGCCCAGCCCATATCCCTGATTCCCTGCAACATCACCCGCAAAACCACCAGCGCCGCAGCATCTCCAGCCAGAACCACCGATGCCCGAAGCGCAGTACGCACCAGATGCCGGCGCATGATCTTCGGGGCTCGCTGAGTCAGCGCCAGGCGCTCGAGCGCACTCCCCGGTGCCGGGCCTACATGGGCGGTGAGTGAGCCCGCAGGGGAGATCAGGATGGGAGGGAATGCGGAAGAGAGAGCCTCGGGATCAGTGGTAACTGATGCCGACGGCCGCGCCCGGGAGCTGGTGGAAGGCTGACCTACAGCTGACATGGCGTCACATGCACCCGGTAAATGAGGAACTGAGCACCATCAATCATTCGCCTGCTTCAGCTTGGGGCTGGCCCCGTGCAAGACATACGCCATGTGGTGCCAACTTCTGCGTCTACGGCCCAGAGTCCGGGCCGGATCAGGGCGAACATAGCCAAATCCTTGTCCTATGCAAGTCTACGGGCTCGGGGACTGGCAGACCTTGGCAGCGTGACCGGAGCTTGGGCAGAGATCTGGGCGCTATTCAAGAAACCCGAGTCGGACGGACACGTTCCATATGGCCTCGGGTGGAACGCTCGACGTTATATCGCCCCAGCCCGCATCAGATCGTGCAGGTGCACGATCCCCATCACCGCGTTGTTCCCATCGAGCACCGGCAGGGCCATGACGCCGTGGCGTTCCATCTGCCCCACCGCGCTGGCCGCAAGCTGGTCAGGCAAGGCGGTTTGGGGGGTGGTGGTCATCACCTCCCCAACCGGCACAGTAAGGAAGTCCTCTTCCCTCTCCATCAGGCGCGTCAGGTCGCCCGAGGTTACCACCCCGACCAACTGCTTGCGCTCGTTCACCACAGCTACCGTCCCTCGTTTCTCGGCAAGAAGCATCACGCACTGGCGCATGGCTGCGTTGGAAGGAAGGATCGGAAGTTCCTCGGTAATCATGACCTCCCGGACCCGCATGAGTCGTCTGCCCAGGCGGCCCCCGGGGTGGAGTCGTACGAAATCCTCTTCCCGGAAGCCGCGTTGTGTCAGGAGAGCTACCGCCAGCGCGTCCCCCATCACCAGAGCGGCAGTGGTCGACGATGTGGGAGCAAGGTCGTGAGGACACGCCTCCTCATCGACACCAGCGTCGAGCACGATTATGGCCTGGCGTGCCAGAGTCGAATCCAACTTCCCGGTGACGGCGATGATGGTGACCCCAAAGCGGCTGAGACATTCCAGCAGACCATGCAACTCCTCAGATTCACCGCTGTTCGAGACGAGAATGGCGACATCCTGGTCTCCCACAACGCCGAGATCGCCGTGAAGTGCGTCGACCGGATGCAGGAACGCCGCGGTGGTGCCGGTGGAGGTCAACGTCGATGCAATCTTCCGCGCGATCAGACCCGATTTTCCTACACCGGAGAGGATGACACGCCCTGAACGCTCTAACATGACCTCGACCGCCCGGACAAACGGCTCTCCCAGTCGACTCTCCAGCGCAGCGACGGCGGCCGACTCCATTTGAATGACTCGGCGTGCCGAGCTCAGAATCTGGTTTGTGGGGGTGTTTGAGTGTTTGGGAGCAGAGTCCATCATCCGGCACCAGCGCGGGGGACCAACAAGCGCTAGTACTCCAGCGGCAGCGCTACTCGCCGGCCATCGCGTGCAGACAAGTAGGTAGCGATGAGGATCTCGAGCGAGTGCAGTCCTTCGCGGCCATCGGTGTCTGGCACCGCTTCGCCACGTAAGGACTTGATCACATTGTCGTAATAGAGCGGGTGGCCGAAGCCATAGACCGACGTGGTCTCGTAGCTTGCCTTCTCCACCTCTTTGTCGTCGGGATCGACGTCGGCAAATTCCCAATGGTCTATGCGGTTCACAGCCACGCCGCCAACTCGCACCGTTCCCTTCTCGCCGATAATCGTGATCGATCCCTCGAGGTTCTTAGGGAAAGTGAGCATCGTGACATTCATCGAGCCCAGCGCTCCGGTGCGCCAGCGGATACTCACCACACCGGTGTCCTCCACCTGGATGTTCCGCTCCAGCGTAGCGGTGTACGCCTGCACACTCTCAACCGGCCCGATCAGCCAGTCGAGGAGATCGACATAATGGCTCGCCTGGTTCATGAATGCCCCCCCGTCGAACTCCCAGGTCCCCCGCCAGGGAGAGCTGTCATAGTAGGATTGAGGGCGGCTCCAGAACACGTTTATAGTCACCATGTAGATGCGTCCGAAGCGCGACTTCTCGACCGCACGCTTCAGCAGCTGCAGCGTGGCATTGCGCCTATTCTGCTTGACGACGAAGAGATGGACCCCCGCCTGATCACAGGCGTGCACCATCTGCTTGCCGTCCAGCCAACGCGTCGCCATCGGCTTCTCGGTCATTACGTGCCGGCCGGCCCCGGCAACCTGCACCGCCTGATCCGCATGTAGTCCGCTCGGGGTCGCCAGGATCACCACGTCCGCGTCAGTGCCTGCCAGGAGAGCCTCGAGGCTCCGGAATCCTGGGGCCCCACTCCGCTCCTGGGCGCGCGCGAGTGCCGCCGGGTCGACATCACACACCCCGACCAGCTCGGCCCGGTCGCGGTGTTGATCGATGGCATTCAGGTGATTGGCGGAGATGCGGCCACAGCCGACCAGCGCGAACCGGATTCGACGGTCCGTGATGAATGGCTTGGTGATGAACATCGGTCCCGGGGTTTCCACGATGGCCGGGAAGATAGCAGCAGGAGGGGCGCCGAGGTATGCGCTCCCAGCCCCGACCGCTGGCCAGACTGAGGACGGCTGGTTAGCGTGCCTAGGGCTCAGAACTGCCACTCTCCTATGATTTCTTACACCGGCCTGTGATCTGCGTCTGGCGGTATCGGACCCCGCACGTTATCATGTGAATAGTTTCACAAAGTGACCGCAGCCCACAAGGAGACCGTCCCGATGGCCACTGTTACCCGCCCCGTGTCCACCCATGCGGCCTTTCCCGCCGAAGCCATAGGGAAGCTTTTCGCCCCACCGGAACGCGAGGAGCCGGCGGATAAGCTCCGGCGTTTGCTGCACGAGGCGCGGGCGCGCAAGTCGTTTCTTCACACGGCTGGCGCCTACGACGCGTTCACCGCTGCCATCATGACTCGGCTGGGCTTCAAGGCCCTCTACGGCAGTGGATGGCAGCTCGCGGCCACCAAGAGCATGTTCCCGGATATCGGCGTCTATGCCTCCCATGACATGGTCAAGCTGGTCCATGAGATGTGGATGGGTATCGAAGGCGCTCGCAACACCCATTACTTCGACACCGAAGGGAAGGAAGTGCTGGAGGCCCCTCCGGCGTTCGTCGATATGGAGGCCGGTTTTGGCGGCCCGACCCAGACCTTCACCCTCGCGGTCGAGCTGATACGGGCCAGAGCCGCCGGCGTGCATCTGGAGAATCAGGACCCCGCCAACCGGACCTGCGGCCACATCGTGAACGTAGGCAAGCAGAAGCGCAACAAGGTGCTGGTTCCGCGGAAGGAGTGGCTCGCCAAGCTCAAGGCGATCAAGGCGGCGTCTCAGGCCACGGGCATCAACGTGGTTACGATCGCGCGCACTGATTCTATTGACGGTGCTCTGCCGGATCAGGAGCCGGGTGGCGTGCAGATGGCAGTCGAGGACGCGTGGGAAGCAGCCGAGCTGGGAGTGGACGTGATCTGGCCGGAATTCAACAACACCGAGATCGACCAGCCGCAGGAATTCTCCGAAGGTGTGCGGAAGTATTACCCCGATCAGATGCTCGGGTTCAATCTTTCCCCATCACTCTACTTCGGCAAAGCCAAGAAGGCCGGCACGCTCATTACCAACAAGCAGCTGGGGGAGCTGGGGTTCACGCTCCAGTTCTCGACCCTGTTCAACTTCCGCACTGCCGGCATGGCGCTGGAGAAAGGACTGCGGAAGTTCCTGAAGAGCGGAATCGACGCACTGGCCGACCTGCAGATCGAGGAAGACGAGCAAACGGGTATTGCACCTTCCACCAAGATGCACCAGAAGTTTGCCGGCATGAATCGCTGGTTGATTCTGGAGCAGGTGCTGAGCGGCGGGCGATAAGCGGTAAGGCGGTAAGGCGCACATCAGCAAAAAGGGGCCTGAATTCGGCCCCTTCACTGCGCTCATGGTGACAGGTACGCCTACCGCCTTTCCGCCCTACGATCTTCCCGCGCTCACTGCCCCGCCGCCCACCTCCCTCGCTGCCCCAGCGCGGTTCCTCCCTCTACGGCTGGCACGACCGTCACACCTTCCTCACGCAGCCGGTCGACCTGCCAGCTCTCCAGCCTGACCAGAAGCTCGTACTCCGTATCGGACTGCGTGCGTGACAAGACCTCGCCCTCTCGGTAGAGGGTCGCCAGGCGAGCACCGTCGGCGAGAGGAAGTCGGACCCGCACCGTCGGCCGGCCAACCCGTTCGAGATCCCGAAGCGCTGCCTTGAGCGGAGCAAGACCATCGGTCCGCATGGTGGTCGCCGGAATTCCCGTGGGGTGAAGCGCTCGGACCCGGGCGGTAAAGGCGCTCGGATCAGTCACTGCGTCCATCTTGTTGAAGACGGGGATGAGCGGCCGGTCAGCCAGATTGAGCTCGGCCAAGACCCTGTCGACCACGCGCATCTGGCCCTCCCAATCGGGGTGGCTCGCGTCGACCACGTGAAGCAGCACGTCCGCTCCGCGTACCTCCTCCAGCGTGGCTCGAAAGCTCGCAACAAGATGGTGTGGCAGCTTCCGGATGAAGCCCACCGTATCGCTGACCCTCGCCCGCTGACCCTCACCGAGATCGACTTCCCGGGTGAGAGTATCCAGCGTCGCGAACAGCCGATCCTCCACCACGATCTCGTGCTCTCCCGAGAGAGCCCGAAGGATGCTGGACTTTCCGGCGTTGGTATAGCCGACCAGGGCCACGCTGAGCATCGGATCCCGGCCCGAACGAAGATTCTCCCGGTGCCGCTCCACATCCTTGAGCTTGCCCTTGAGTCCCTGAATTCGACGGCGGATGATTCGGCGGTCGGTCTCGAGCTGGGTCTCACCGGGTCCCCGTAAGCCGATGCCGCCGCGGATACGGGAGAGGTGGGTCCACATCCGAGTCAGCCGGGGAAGCAGATATTCCAGCTGGGCCAGCTCTACCTGAAGCTTGGCTTCGTGGCTCCGCGCCCGGGTCGAAAAGATGTCGAGGATGACTTCGGCGCGATCCATCACTCTGACCTTGAGCTCACGCTCCAGGTTGGCGCCTTGGACCGGGGACAGCTCTTCATCGAAGATGACCAGCGATGCGTCCGATGCGGCGACTTCACTGGCGACCTCTTCGACCTTACCCTCTCCGATCAACGTAGCAGAGTTGGGAGAGACGATATGCTGCGAAACGCGTCCTACGACTTCAGCTCCGGCAGTGTCGACCAGCCGGGTCAGCTCTTCGAGGTGTTCGGTGACGTGCCGGGCGTCGGGCGATCCCTTGCGCGGTGCGGCAACCAGGACGGCGCGCTCGATGGGGTCGCGAACGGGGATCATCGCTCTGATAGGAGGACCTACCTGTTCATTGGGAGGTGCCGGGGATGGCGCTCGCCCCCGGGCGGGTCAGTGGGGCGCGGCCTTCACGAGTGAAGGGTACGACCTGTTGTCCCCAAGGCGTGCTGAGGGTGGCCTGGCCCTTCATCTTGTATGGAAGATCGCCATAACTCAGTGCAGCGCGAACAGCGCTGCCAACGCCGCTCCAGCCGAATCGAAGTGGGAGGGTGAGGGTGGTCGTGCCGGCCTGGGTTACCGTGTAGTGGTCATCGTATTCGATGTCGCCCAGGTGTGATCCTTCGACATCGAAGCCGACCTGAAGCTTGGTGCCCTGGAGGCTGAAGTTGTTGGGGTTTTCAACCTTGACGATGAGGTCCAGGCTCCCTCCGGTCAGACCTAGGCCGCGTACCACCGCATGGTCCAGCCGAATCTCCGGTTGTTTAAAGTTGTTACTGATCGCGGCACAGGCCGTGATAGCCAATCCCAACGCCAGCAGGGCAGAGTCCGCCCGAAGCCTCATTCATACCTCCGCGGGCCCGAAACCCAATATAGCCACTGCACGATGCGACGATGTCCCAACCCGCGGATCTGGGCCGTGGGCCATGTCACAGGCCTGCTCCGCTCCGGGCTCTGGCTCAACCTTTCTCTTCGCCCTCCTTGAGTTTCGCCCACCACTCCAGCCGTTCAGCGATCTTCTTCTCATGACCGAACTGACCCGGTGAGTAGAACGTGGCGCCACGAAGCTGCTCGGGAAGGTATTCCTGCCCCTGGTAGGCGTCGGGCGAGTCGTGGGCGTACCGGTAGCCTTTGTGGTAGCCCAACTCCTTCATGAGCGGTGTCGGGGCGTTCCGAATGTGGAGTGGGACCGGGGCTGCCGGCGTCTGCTGCGCCGCCTCCAGCGCGGCACCGAGAGCGGCCTTGGCACTATTGGATTTTGGCGCGGTGGCCAGGTAGATCGTCATTTCCGCCAACGGCAGATACCCCTCGGGAGGGCCCAGCATGTGAAAGGCATCGCGCGCTGCTACCGCGATGATGAGGGCATTTGGGTCGGCCAGGCCGATGTCCTCGGCCGCCATCGCAATCGCGCGCCGAAAGAGTGTCATGGGGTCCTCCCCGCCTTCAAGCATGCGGGCCATCCAGTAGAGCGCTCCCTGGGGATCGCTCCCCCGGAGCGACTTGTGGTAGGCTGAGAGCAGATTGAAATGCTCCTCGCCACCCTTGTCATAGCGGGCAAACCGTTTCTGCATTGCTTCCCGCGCAACCTCCACCGTAATTCGCCCGCCCTGCCCCACGTGCATCGAGGCGGCCTCCAGCACAGTGAGTGCGCGCCGCGCGTCTCCATCGGCCTCCACCGCCATGAGGCTCAACGCAGCCGGATCCACCGCGAGCCGGAGCTGGCCCAGGCCTCTCTCGCCGTCAGACAACGCCCGATGGAGCAGACGTTCGATCTCTTCCGGAGTGAGCGGGTGCAGCACGAACACTCGCGTCCGGGAAAGAAGCGCTCCGATCACCTCGAAGCTGGGATTCTCGGTGGTGGCTCCGATCAGCGTGATGGTTCCGTCTTCCGCTGGGGGGAGGAGGCTGTCCTGCTGAGCCTTATTCAGGCGGTGGATCTCGTCGACGAACAGTATGGTCTGGGGGCCACCCGACTCGAGTGCAGCCCGCGCGTCTCCCACGATCTCACGAATGCGCGGCACCCCTTCAGTGACCGCACTGAACGGCACAAATACTCGCTCGGTAGCGCCGGCGATCAGGTGCGCAAGCGTCGTCTTGCCGGTCCCAGGTGGGCCCCAGAAGATCATCGACCCGGGGGACCCGCGCTCAATGGCATCACGCAGCGGTTTGCCTGGCCCGAGCAGATGTTCCTGGCCGACGAACTCGTCCAGGGTGAGCGGGCGCATGCGGGCAGCCAGAGGGCGGGTCTCACGGCCGGATGTGAACAGTGAACTTTGTCGAGGGGAAGCTCGCTTGCGCGGCATCTCAGGCCAGCAGCAGCAGGGTGAGCGTCGGCTCACCGGTGAGCGAAAAAAAAGCGCGCATATTGGCCGACCGGATGCCCACGATCACACGGTCCCCCAGGCCAGCATGCGCGCCGGATATACGATGAAGGCTAAAAGGCGGTCTGTCCATCCCGGGACTCCCGTCAACGGCTCAGGCCGGCGAGAAGCTGCTCCGTCAGGAAGAACCCGACGCCTCCGCCAAAGAACGCCAGGGCGGTGAGCCAGCCCCGCTTCGCCTGAAATTCGGGCACCAGGTTCGAGGCCGCAACATAGAGGGTAACTCCAGCCGAGAGCGCCAAACCATGCTGTGCGAGTGGCTGAAACGATTCGGTGACGAGCACCCCCAGAACGGTGGCAGCGCCGAGAGCTGAGGCCGCCCCCAATGCGCGCTCGCGGCTCTGACCCCCAGCCACCATCACGCTCGCGATGGTGACGCCTTCCGGCAGCTTGTGCAGCAGGACGGCAAGAAAGAGAAGAATTCCGAGACGGCCCGACACGAGAAACCCGCTTGCAATCGCGACCCCGTCGAAGAAGGTATGAAGCGTCAACCCCAAAAGGGCGCTGGTGCCCGCGGCTGCGCTGACGCGGTGCGTCTCCTCGCCAAAGTGGAAGTGGGGGGTGAAGACGTGCTGCGCCAGGTGGACCGCGAAATATCCCAGGAGAACGAAGATGGCTGCATTGGGGGAGGTGTGCAGGACCTCCGGCAGCACCCCCAGGACGGTTACGGCCAGCATGAACCCAGCGCCAAAGGCGAGACACGCGTCGATGAAACGAAGTCCCCGCCGAAGATGGCGGACCACTGCCAGCGCACCAGCCACGTTGCCCAGGGCCGCCGCCAGGGCAAAACCGAGCGGGTTCACAACATCTTCTTGGCAAGGGCGATGAGCGCATCCCGGGTATTGAGCGCGGGCTCTTCCAGGACTCGGCCGAGCAAGGCCGCCAGGATTCTCCCGATGGCCGGCCCCGATGCGCCCAGTGCCTGAAGATCGTTGCCGGTGATGGCCAGATCGGACCTGGCGATGGCATCACCGCGTGCACGGATCTGAGCGACGGTGCGGCCCCAGGCGGGCGGATCTCCCTGGCGAAGCTCCCATATCTTCATGAGATCGTCCGCGGCAGGACCTACTTGAGCAAGCCATTGCCTGACCGCCGCGTCGCTCGCACCGGGTGGAGAAGCAGGGCCGCGCATGATCGCTTCCGCCCGGCTCACCTCGGCGGTGGACGCCTTGAGCCGGCGAAGCACGGTCGCAGGGTCGCTGCAGAGGAGGGTGGTCAGCAGGATGGGGTCTCGGTCGGCCAGCGAAAGACGGTCAAGCCTGGGAGTCGTCTCGACCTCCAATTCGGGAATCCAGGCGCGGGCGGCACCCACCTCGTGCCACAGCGTCGTAAGCCTCGTCAGTGAGCGCGCCGACCGAAGGCTCTTGAACCACTCGTCTCGCACTCGCTCGGCCGACAACTGGGCCAGCCCGTTGGCCGCGGACCGTGCCGCCTCCCAGGTAGGCGTATCGATGGAAAAATCGAAGCGGGCGGCAAAGCGGATCGCCCGAAGGATACGCAGATAATCTTCCTCGAACCGTTTGGCCGGATCTCCCACCGCACGGACAAGCCGAGCTCGGATGTCGGCGCTGCCCTCGAATGGATCCTTCCAGAGATGACGTAGCGGGTGGTACGCAATGGCGTTCATGGTAAAGTCGCGGCGGGCCAGGTCTTCTTCGAGGGACACCCCGTACTCGACGACTGCGTGGCGGCCATCCGTCGTAACGTCTCGCCGAAAGGTAGTGACTTCATGCAGCACCCGGCGGCGATCGAGCACGCCGACCGTGCCGTACTTGATGCCTACCGCCACAGTGTGCGGGAAGAGCGCCTGCACCTGCTCGGGCCTGGCGGATGTGGCGATATCGTGATCGGTATGAGGGAGACCGAGGAGCTGGTCCCGTAGCGAGCCGCCCACGCACCACGCCTCGAACCCCGCTGCTTCGAGTGTTCCCGCGATCTCCAGAACGGTGGGCGGAATGTCGATGTGCGGCGGAGAGGTCACTCCTGGCTCGCGTAGGCGGTTCCAGACGAGAGAGCTATAGCGAGCTCCATACGCGCCTGTGAGGAGGAACGTGCGCCAGCAGGAATCACTCCCATGGCAACCAGGCGAGCGCCGCCACCTTCAAAGGCGTACAGCGGCGCAACCATACCGTTGGAACAGCGGGTCGACAGCACCACCGGTTTACCTTCGTCGATCCACCGCCCGATCGCCGGGACCGCTCCCGGCGGCACATTGCCGCTTCCAAAGGCCACCACGATCACGCCATCATGACTGGCCCGGGCAAGATCGAGCATCTCGCCCGAATCACCCACGATCATGGAGACGATTGCCACCCGAGCCGCGAGGCCTTCCGGCTGCACATGCTTACCCCGGCTGGAGTCACTTGCCTGGTACACTACGCGACCTCGCTCCACCGTTCCCGCTGGCCCCGCGTACGGTGCCGAGAACGCGTCGAGATCAGTAGTATGCGTCTTCACCGCAGTGCGCCCGGCGAAAACTTTCCCGTTGAACACCACCAGCACCCCTCGTCCCCGGCTCGAACGATCCGCCGCGACGGCGGCAGCATCGAGCAGATTGCGGGGACCATCCCAGCCCTCATCGCTGGAAGTGCGCATTGCCCCTGTGATGGCGACCGGAACGGCCGGATCCACGGTCCGATCCAGCAGGTATGCCGTTTCCTCGATGGTGTCGGTCCCGTGGGTGATCACAATCCCGTCCACCTCCCCCGATTCGGCGATCCCCCGCACCCTCTGGCGGAGCTCCCAGAGTTGCTGCGGCCCGAGATGGCACGCTGGCAGCATCGCCCAGTTCTCGATCCGGTATGGGCTCACCTGCTCGAGTCCGCCGGTCAGGCTCACCAGCGCTTCGCCATCGTGGGTGGGGACGTTCCCGCCTGCGGAGATGTCCCGCCGCATCGAGATGGTGCCGCCGGTGAAGAGAAGGTGGATCACAGAGAAAGAAAAGCGTAAGCGGTAAGCGGTAAGAGGTATGCGGGCCGCCCCCGACCATTCCGGTTTACCGTTTCCCGTTCACCGTTCACTTTTTCACCCGCACAGCACGCTCCCGCCATTCACGTTCAGCACCTCACCGGTGACATGTCGAGCAAGTGAGCTGCAAAGAAAGAGGATCGGTGCGGCGACGTCCTCGGCCGTGGCGATCCGCTGGAGCGGGATGCTGCGGGTGATCCGCTCACGAGCCTCATTGTCGAGCGCCGGAGCGCTCATATCAGTGTCAACCCAGCCCGGTGCCACACAGTTGACCGTGATATCGGGAGCACACTCGATCGCGAGCGACTTGGTCAATGAAATGAGGGCGCCCTTGCTTGCCGCGTAGTCCGCATGGAAAGCCTCGCCGCGCTGCCCGGCGGTGCTCGAGACGATCACCACCCGGCCGCCACGGCCCATCATCCGAAGGGCTGCGCGAGTCGACAGAAAAACCGAATCCAGGTTGGCCGCCATCGTGCTGCGCCACCGCTCTGATCGCATCTCGGACATCCCCACCTCTTCGGCCGGCCAAACTCCGGCGTTCGCCACGAAGATGTCGATCCCTCCGAAGTCGCGCTGCACCGTCTGGAACATGCGCTCGGCGACATCGTCGTTCGCGAGATCGCCTCCTAGCACCTCGGCCCGGCGTCCCAAGCGTCTGATGTCATCGGCAACCAGGTTGGCTTCGGTGGCACGAGTGTGATAGGTCAGCGCGATGTCCGCACCGGCCCGGGCGAGCAGCAGGGCAGCCGCTCGCCCGATCCCCCGGCTGCCGCCGGTGACGAGAGCACGTTGTCCTGTCAGGTCGATCATCAGGGGAAAAGCTCGGCCTCGACCATTTCCACGAGGAGGTGTTGCAGCGCCATGTGAATGACCTGAATCAGGCTGCTCTGGTCGGAAGGAACCACCAGCGCCACATCCACCATTGTAGCCAGTGGACCCCCATCCTTCCCCAGAAAAGCGACGGTGCCCACCTTCGCGTCTCGGGCGGATCGTGCGGCAGCAATCAGGTTGGGACTCCGGCCGCTCGTGCTGTGCAGGATCAGCAGGTCAGCCGGACGACAGAGCGCCTGCACCTGTCGTGCGAAGATCTGATCGAATCCAAGATCGTTGCCGGCGGCCGTCAGGATCGAGCTGTCAGTCGTGAGCGCTAGTGCCGCAAGTGCCCGGCGATCGCGACCGTAGCGCACGATGTACTCTGCGGCCAGGTGCTGCGCGTCAGCGGCACTTCCACCGTTGCCGCAGAAATAGAGGGTGCCTCCGCCCCGAAGTACCGCCGCATACCGGGTCGCGAGACCGGCTGTTGCCACACTGAGCGCCTTGCTGGCGTGCGCGGTTCGAGCCAGTGCGTCGAGCCCTTCCTCGACTCGGGTCCGGCTCACTTACCCTCCAGAAACTGCTTGATGCGACGCATCCAACTCTCGCGTATCCGAAGCGGGGGCACCTGATGCACCGGGGCATCGTCGAGAATGGCTCTGGGATTCTTCACGGCCAGTAAGTCAACCTGTTCTCGGCCATCCTGCGCTTCCAGAAATCGAGCGCCGGTCGCGATACTTCGGCCGTCGCCATGGTTGTCTCCGGCCAGAATGTCCGCCAGTCCTTCCGCGACGAGGCTTCGAGCGCGCTGCCCACGAGCTTGCGCCGCCAGCAACGTAGTGGCGTCGACTTGAGTCTTTGCGCCGACGGTACGCCAATGCCGCACGGCTTCGACCGAACAGCAGCTGTACCGCTCGGGGTGCGCGAGAACCGGCACCAAACCGAGCTCTAACACTTGCGAGAGGGCGTTGGTGACCGTCTCGTACGCTACCAGACGGGGGAACTCGACCAGGATGTATCTGGTGCGGGCGAGCGTCACATTTCGTGCGAGGGCCACCGGCCGGGTGATCGGCCGATCGAGCATGACCTCGGCGCCACGATGCAGTCGAGGAAGATCCGGCGCCGAGGCGATGAGGGCCTGGTAGGCCGCCTCATGGGCGGGAGGTGGTCCTGCTTCGGCCTTGCCGGCTTGCAGGTGAGGCGTCAGGCAGACATCGGTGACACCGAGGTTAGCCATCTCACGGAGCACTTTGACGGACTGCTCCACTGAGCGCGAGCCATCATCGACCGCTGGCAGAAGATGAGAGTGGAGATCGATCACGCGGGCGGCCTGGTCGAGCGGAGGACCTGGGTGGCGAACTCCTCGAGATGCTCAGGTGCGTCCTGGGACTGGGCCAGCAGCGCCAGGGTGATGAGTGCATCGGCTGCGAGAAGATCGAGTGCGGCCGTACGGTCGGCAGGATGGCCGAGCGCCTGCGCCAGCGCAGTCTGAGCGGCTGCTGCCAGACCAGCCTGCAGAGAAGAGCTCTGGCAAGCCATGGCGTAGTCTCTGACGCGGTCTTTGAGTGCGGCCGGAGCCTGGCTGGTGTGAAGGTCCAACCAGTCTCCCAGCACCGTCAGGCGCCGCCTGCTTCGACCGTTTGACGGTTGGCGAGCCAGCCCGCAACCAGCTCCGGCGTCGCTGCGCGGGCTGCCGGCAACCGCGCCGGATCGCCGGCACCGGCCGAGGCGAACTGCGGTCGGCCACCTCCCCGCCCCCCGCTCAGGGCGGCAATTCGGTTGACCAGGTCGCCGGCCTTGCGCCCTGCCCGGACGAGATCGTCGGTGAGCGCGACATGTATGGCGCCCCGCCCCATCGAGCTGAACAGAACCAGCACCGCGTTTCGCTTTGCCTGACGGAAGGCATCGGCGACACCGCCAAGCTCGGCGCGATCATCGGTGCTGGTATCAGCGATCGTAAGCTCCACGTCTCCCAGGGTGGTGACTTCGCCCTGGATGCCGGCCCCTGATCCACTTCGGAGGGCATCGGCCAGTCGAGCCTCCAGACGCTCGCGCTCTTCCAACAGCTGTTCCACCCGCCGCACCAGGTGTTCCGGCTGCGCCTTCAACGCTTCGGCGACTTTGGCGAGTCGCTGTTCGGTTTCCTGCATGGCGCGGAGGGCGCCGATTCCCGTAAGCGCCTCGATCCGCCGGACTCCCGCGGCAACACCGGACTGGCCCGAGAAGCGAAAAGTCCCGATCTGCCCGGTGCTCCGTACGTGGGTTCCGCCGCAGAGCTCGATCGAAGGTCCCATCTGGACCACCCGAACGACGTCACCGTACTTCTCGGAAAAGAAAGCCATGGCGCCGAGCGCCAGGGCATCGGCATACGCCAACTCTCGCGTCGTCACAGGGTCATTGGCCAGTACCAGATCGTTCACCTCCGCTTCGAGACCGTGCAACGTGCCGCTGTCGATCGGTCCGTGATGCGAGAAGTCGAAGCGGAGACGGTCCGGCTCGACTCGAGATCCCTGCTGCCGTACGTGCGTACCGAGCCGTTTCCGGAGCACGTGATGAACCAGGTGGGTCGCGCTGTGGTTGCGCTCGATGTCGTATCGGCGCGGCGCATCGACGGCCGCACGGAGCGGCGTGGGGTCAAAGCGATCCGCAAACTCCCCGCCGACGACGGTTCCCTTGGGGTCCTTGCGAACCACGTCGACCGGCACCGACCACCCATCCCCCGTCACCTTGCCCATATCACTCACCTGCCCACCCGATTCCGCGTAGAACGGGTTTTCCTTGAGCAGTAGCTCCACCCGGGGGCCCTCCTGCCGGAACGCGAGCACGTCGGTATCGGCAGTGGTGGTATCGTAGCCGACGAATTTCTGCTTTCCGCGCTTGACGGTGCGCCACTTCCCCGAGGGCTCCAGCCGGAGAGCTGGAGCCTCGACCTGGCCCGACCCTCTGGAGGAACCCTGAGTCGCGCCCGAGATCCGAGCCGTCCGCGAGCGGCTGCGCTGTTCTTGCAGCGCACGATCGAAGCCCGCGATGTCGACCTCCACCCCCCGCTCCCCCGCGATGATCTGAGTCAGGTCGATGGGAAACCCGAACGTGTCGTACAGCTTGAACGCCTCCTCGCCGGGAATGGCCTTGGCGCCGGACGCGAAGATCTCCTCCAGCCGCCGAAGCCCGCCTTCGATCGTCTCCAGGAAACGGCGCTCCTCCGCCTCGGTGATCTCCTGGATTTCACCAGCCTTGCTCTTGAGCTCAGGATAGACGTCGCCCATCTGGCGCACCACGATCCCGGTCAGCAGCGCGAGGGTCGGCTCTCGTCTACCCAGAAGCCAGGCGTGACGGACGGCCCGTCGCAGAATTCGCCGCAGCACGTACCCCCGCCCATCGTTGCTGGGATATACCCCGTCGGCCAGCAGGAAGGTGACAGCACGGGCATGATCCGCCAGCACCCGATACGAAGCATGATCTTCCGCACTCCGGTCGTACTCCCGACCCACCAGCTCACCAACCCGGTGAATCAGCGGGAGGAATAAATCGGTATGGAAGTTATCGTCCTCCCCCTGCATGACAGCCGCAATGCGCTCGAGACCGGCACCGGTATCCACCGACGGCTTGGGCAATGGCGTCAGCGTGCCATCGGCGGAGCGGTCGTATTGCATGAAGACGAGGTTCCAGATTTCCAGGAAACGGCCCTCTTCGGCTAGCCGCTCGAACTCCTCCTGAGGCAGGACGGCATCAGACGAGCCGGAACCCGGCGCCAGGTCCACGAAGATCTCGGTGCACGGTCCGCAGGGACCGGTGTCGCCCATCTGCCAGAAGTTGTCCTTATCCCCCAGACCGTAGATCCGGTGGTCGGGTAGCCCGGTCACTTCCCGCCACAACGCGCGAGCCTGGTCGTCGGTATGATGGACAGTCACCCGCAACCGATCCGCTGCGATCCCCAGGTAGGAGGGGCTGGTCACGAATTCCCAGGCGTAGGCGATCGCCTCGCGCTTGAAGTAGTCGCCGAACGAGAAGTTCCCCAGCATCTCGAAGAACGTGTGATGCCGCTTCGTGTGGCCGACCTGCTCGAGGTCATTGTGTTTGCCCCCCGCACGAACGCACTTCTGGCAGGTGGTGGCGCGAACATATTCGCGTTGCTCCTGGCCCAGAAAGGTGCGCTTGAACTGGACCATGCCGGCGTTGGTGAACAGGAGGGTCGGATCATCGGCTGGGACCAATGACGAAGAGGGCACCTCACGGTGCCCCTTAGCGATGAAGAAGTCGAGAAATAAACGGCGGATTGTGCCGGAGTTCATCGAGAAAATATAAGCCTACAGCACCCCCTCCACCATTTGGGTGATCTCTCGCCCGCTGAATCCTCGCCGGGCGAGATAGGCCAGCACACGCCGGCGCTTGGTAGCCCGGGGTAGGGCGCCCAGCTGCGCCGCGCGCTTCCGGGCGAGCGCGAGCGGCATGGATGTCTGGTCGCTCCCTTCCGGCCATTGGTCTGCCACAGCGCGATCGATCAGCGATCGGCTCACACCCATCGAAAGGAGATCTCGCACCAGCCGGGCGGGCCCACGGCCGCGAGCCGACCGCGTCTCGACATACCGCCTGGCGAACTCGGCGTCATCCAGCAGACCCATGGCCGCGGCACGATCGAGTGCCGCCTCCACGCACGGCCGCCGATGTCCTTTCCTCACGAGCCTGCGCCCGAGGTCTCCCCGGGCATACGAACGAAGCTCCAACGCACGCAGAACAGTGCGGTACGCCGCTTCCGCCTCCGCTGCGGCGCCGAGGCGTTCCTGCAGCGTTGGATCGAGCGTCCGGCCGATGGCCAGGCCTTCGGCCGTGATCAGCTCCCGGGGAACGGTGCCGAATCTGGAGCCATCGATTTCCAGCCGGATCGCGCCCGGCCGGCGCGGGTCTTGATCGAGTGCGGTGATCCGGGGAGCGGCGTCCATCTACTCGTCGGTATCCTCGCTGGCGCCGACAGCAACCGGGGCTCGCATACCAAGAAGCTCCTTGACCTTTCCTTCCACTTCGGTCATGAGCACCGGGTTATCCCGAAGAAAGAGCTTGGCATTCTCCCGGCCCTGGCCGATCCGCTGGTCGCCATAGGAGTACCAGGCACCGGACTTCTGAATGATTCCAGCCTCGGCGGCGAGATCGACGAGGAGTGAGGTATGGCTGATGCCCTCGTCGAACATCACGTCGAACTCGGCTTGCCGGAACGGTGGCGCAACCTTGTTCTTGACCACCTTCACTCGTACGTGGTTCCCGATGACCGTCTCCCGTTCCTTGACCGGTCCAATCCGGCGAATGTCGAGCCGGAGGGATGCATAGAACTTGAGGGCCTTGCCGCCGGTGGTGGTTTCGGGATTTCCGAACATGACTCCGATCTTTTCGCGAAGCTGATTGATGAACACCACCGCGCAATTGGAGCGATTGATGGCGCCGGCCAGCTTCCGCAATGCCTGACTCATGAGCCGCGCCTGCAGACCCATGTGGCTCTCGCCCATCTCGCCTTCGATCTCCGCCTTGGGGACCAGCGCGGCCACCGAATCGATGACCACGATGTCCACTGCACCCGAGCGAACCAGAATCTCGACGATCTCGAGCGCCTGTTCGCCGGTGTCCGGCTGCGAGACCAGGAGGTTCTCGATATCCACGCCGAGCTTCTTGGCGTATTCGATGTCCAGCGCGTGCTCCGCGTCAACGTACGCCGCAACCCCACCCATCTTTTGGACATTGGCGGCGAGGTGCAGGGTGAGCGTGGTCTTGCCCGACGACTCGGGACCGTAGATCTCGGTGATGCGGCCGCGGGGGATTCCGCCCACACCGGTGGCCGCATCCAGGTTGATGGCGCCCGTAGGAATGGCCGCGACTTTGACCCGGGGGGATTCCGACCCCATCCGCATGATGGACCCCTTCCCGAGCTGCTTCTCGATCTGAGAGATGGCGAGGCCGAGAGCCTTGCGGCGATCGGCGTCGAGCCGGCTTTCGTCAGCGGCCATGTATTCCTCTAGTTGAAAAAGTGACCGATTTTGCTACACAGGGTAAGCGGTAACCAAGCTAATACCGAATACAATCCGAAGCAATGCTCAAAACCAGCCCTGCCCCAGCCTCCACGCGTCCTGGACGTGCTCCACCGTGCTGCTGCCACCACCGGTTTCCTGGATCGCCACCACATCGAACCGGTATTCGTCTCCGGGACGACCAAACCGGAGGCGCCAGAGAGACGCCACCTTGGCGATGGTGGACTGCTTTCGGGCGCCAACCGACTCGACTGGTGCTCCACGCACCGCTGAGCGCCTCGTCTTGACCTCCACAAATGCCACCATGCTCCCCCGGCGAGCCACCAGGTCGATATCATGCCGTCCGAGGCGAAACCGGTGAGCCTCGATCTCCCAGCCGCAGGAGATCAGGTATGCGATAGCCGTCCGTTCTCCCTCAAGTCCGCGGATCTGCCGAGCGTCTTCCCATTCGGCTGTCGGAATGAAATGACGGGTCTTGTGCATGGGCACAGGCTAGCGCCCGTTGGAATACTGAACATGATCATTTCGGCCAGATCGGGGTCCGAAAGACGCCGGTCCCGGCCCTTGCCGCGCCAACCGGATTGAAGAATGTTGTCGGGGCTCTTCGCCTCAAACCCCTAAAAACTCGGTGACCTCGTGCCGATAGCTGAGGCCGGAACGGTAGGCAGGCTCGCACTGGTGGACTACGCCATCATCGGGGTGTACTTCGCCTTCGTGCTCGGCGTGGGCTGGTTGGTGCGTCGAACAGTTCGAACCAGCGTGGATTTCTTTGAGGCTGGCAGGCGGACGCCGGCATGGGTCGCGGGGCTCGCCTTTGTCTCGGCCAACCTCGGCGCCCAGGAAGTCATCGGCATGGGCGCTTCCGGGGCCAAGTACGGCATCGCTACGGCCCACTTCTACTGGGTTGGCGCCATCCCGGCAATGGTCTTCGTCGCGCTCTTCATGATGCCCTTCTACTACGGCTCTCATGCGCGAAGCGTCCCGGAATACCTGCGCCTTCGATATGACGAAAAGACTCGAGCCTTCAACGCCGGGTCCTTCGCGGTGATGACGGTGTTCTCCTCCGGCGTATCCATGTACGCCATGGGGAAGTTGTTCAACCTGCTGCTCGGCTGGGATCTCGATGCCAGTATGCTCGCCGCGGCAGGGGTGGTGCTCGCCTATACCACCCTCGGAGGGCTCACCAGCGCGATCTACAACGAGGTCCTGCAGTTCTGTCTCATTGTCGCCGGACTGTTTCCCCTCGTCGCTCTCGGTCTGCGCGACGTCGGTGGGTGGCAGGGTCTCTCCAGCCGGCTGGCCGAGACGTCGGTGGCGCGGGGGTACGCGGCCGGGGCCTACACCCATGCCTGGGCCTACATGGGTGACGCCTCACAAAACCCGGTTGGTGTGGAGTGGCTCGGCCTGCTCATGGGACTCGGTTTCGTACTCTCCTTCGGCTACTGGTGCACCGATTTTCTCATCGTGCAGCGCGCCATGTCTGCCGAGTCGATGACCGCCGCCCGACGGACCCCGCTCATCGCTGCGATCCCTAAGATGCTCTTTCCCGCGCTGGTAATCCTTCCCGGAATGATTGCGCTGGCCGGCAGCGGGGCCGCTGGAGCGTCCCTCATTCCAGCCAAGCTGGATGCCGCGCTCCGTCCGCTGCTCGATTCCCAGGGCCATCCGGTACTCGACTACGATCTCGCCACCCCAACGATGCTGCTGCACTATTTCCCCAACGGGCTCCTGGGGCTCGGGCTCACGGCGCTGCTGGCATCGTTCATGTCCGGCATGGCCGGTAACGTGACGGCGTTCAATACCGTTTTCACCTACGACATCTATCAGAGCTATCTCCGGCCTCGCGCCTCCGACGCCCATTATCTCTGGGTAGGCCGAGCCGCAACGGTCGGCGGAACGCTGCTCTCTGTCGGCGCCGCGTACGTGGCACGTTCATTCAACAACATCATGGATGTGTTGCAGCTCGTCTTCGCCTTCGTGAATGCACCGCTGTTCGCCACCTTTGCACTCGGAATGTTCTGGCGTCGGGCCACCGGTCACGGAGCGTTCCTGGGCTTGATTTCGGGGACGCTGGGCGCGGCGATTCATCACGGCCTGACTCTGCCCGCCGGAGCCGTTCCAGGCGTGAAAGGCGGCTACTTTGGCCACCTGCACACGTATCCCAGTGAGCTGGCCCAGACGTTCTGGACCGCGATCACCGCCTTTACCACCTGTGCTGTGGTCACGATTCTGGTGAGCCAGCTGACTCGGCCGCGCCCTGTCGAGGAGCTCCGTGGGCTGGTTTACTCGCTCACACCGCGCGTCGGCGCCAGCGATGCACTGCTCCCGTGGTATGCACGCCCGGCAACGCTCGCGGTCGTGGTGCTGACGGCGACCCTCGTTCTCAATGTGATCTTCTGGTGAACAGGGATTGTAAAGGAGCTGAACCATGCCGGTAGATGTTCGACTTCCGATAGGAGGGCTCTTCCTGACTGTGGGCCTGCTCCTCGTCGTGTACGGGGTATCGAGCGGCCTCTCCACCACTGCTGGTCGCCTGGACGCAGGATGGGGAGCCGTGATGATCGTCAGCGGGGCGATATTGGGATACTACGGGATGCGCTCGAGACAGCGCAGCAAGACGGGTCCCGCAGGACCCGGACGCTAGCCGATCGCTAGGAGCAGTATTCGTCCAGCTGATCGAACCCGACCAGCACGTCGCGCGGTTTGCTCCCATCCGGCGGGCCCAGGATGCCTGCGTAATGCAGCTGATCGATGATTCTGGCTGCCCGCCCGTACCCGACCCGAAGCCTTCGCTGCAGTAATGAGGTGGACCCACCCTGATTCTGAATGCACGCTTCCGCTGCCTCGCGGAACAGCGTATCCCGCTCACCCTCTGCCGTCTCCACCACGGCTTCACCCTCTCCTTCTTGCGCCCGGACGAGTTCGAGAATGTCGGCCTCTTGGGTCTCCAGGGTCTCCTGTGCTGCCCGTCGGGCCGCCCGCCGTGCCACGTACCACTCCATGACTCGCTCCGACTCTTCGGTGGCGATGTAGGCGCCCTGAAGCCGCATCGGCTCACTCTTTCCTGGCGGCAGAAACAGCATGTCGCCGTTACCGAGGAGGGCCTCGGCGCCGTTCTGGTCGAGAATGGTGCGGCTATCGACCTTGGAAGCCACCCGGAACGCGATTCGGCTGGGAAAGTTGGCTTTGATCAGGCCAGTGATGACGTTCACCGACGGACGTTGGGTCGCCAGGATCAGGTGAATGCCTATGGCTCGCGCCTTCTGGGCCAGAATAGCCAGGGGGGTCTCGACTTCACCCTGGACCGTCATCATGAGATCCGCCAGCTCGTCGATGATCATCACGATGAACGGGAGGATCCCTTCGTTGTAGACCTCGTCTACTGGGGCTTCGGGCGGGGTGTCCGGCGCCTCCCCACTCACCGTTGAAAGGGTTGGCTTGGGCCGGGGCGGATTTCGGAGCGGCTTTCCTTCCTCGACCTTGCGATTGAAGTCAGCCAGGTTCCGGGCGCCATTTGCCTGGAGCAATTCGTAGCGCCGCTGCATCTCGAAGACAGCCCACTTGAGCACTGAGGCGGCATCGTGATTGTTGGTGACCACCTTATGGCGGAGATGTGGCAGAGCGTTATACATCGAGAGCTCCACCATCTTGGGATCGATCATCAGGAAGCGCAGCTGCTTCTGGGTGTAGCGATAGATCAGGCTGGTGATGATGGTATTGATGGTGACGGATTTTCCGGTACCGGTGGCGCCAGCAATGAGGAGATGCGGCATCTTGGTCAGATCGGCGATGACAGGCTTTCCCTCGAGATCATGTCCCAGTGCTATCGGCAGGGTGGCACGACGGCTTTCCCAGTCCGGCGTTTCGAACAGCTCACGAAGCGTGACGATTCGGGCGGTGGGATTGGGGATCTCCACCCCAACAGCCCCCTTCCCTGGTATCGGGGCCACGCGCACCGACGGCACTCTCATCGCAATTGCCAAATCGTCGGCCAATGCACCGATCCTTCCGGCCTTCACTCCTGGCGCAGGAACGACCTCGAACTGAGTGACGACCGGTCCCGTGGTGCGATGGCCTGACCGGCCCTCAACCTTGAACGTCCGCAGAGTCTCGATCAGGGAGAGACCCAGTTTGTCGAGTTGAGCCTCGCCGGCATCGATGTCCTGGGTGGATGGGGCGGTCAGCAGGTCGATGGGAGGGACATCAGATTCCTCATCTACCGCAGCGATCCCCCCGGACTTCCCCGCGGGCTTTTGCTTTCGCTCCTTCCTTGTCTTTGCGGCGCGCTCTTCCACTGCCTCGGGAGCGGGAGATAAGGGCAGAAGTGAGCGAGCCAGTGTCACGATCGATGATCCCTCCTGCGCGCCATCTTTCGAGTCCGCCTCGAGCGCGGCACGGTTCCGTCGCCTGGGTGTTCTTGCCTCGGTCGCATCGCGGGAAGGCTCGGTTTCCTTGTTCCGCTCCAGCCGCTGCAACGGATGCCACGCAAAGGTGGCTAGTGTCAGGGCGGAGAGGGCGAGAAAGCCCAGCAGCACCGCTCCAGTCACTCCGACCTTTCCCGCAATCGCTTCCGCGAAGAAGCCCGGCAGAATACCCACCGCTCGCGCAGCAAAGCTCCGCTGAGCCACATCGAAATCCAGATCGGTGGGCCGCACCCGGGCGATGACGCCGATCAGATAGGGAACCAGAAGGCTGAGTCCGAACATGAGCACGGCAGAGCGCTTCATATCGAGGCTGCCGAGCCGGTCAAACCCGGCCAGCGCGAGCCCGATCCCCAGAAGCGGTATGCCCAGGGCACCGACACCGAGCAGCTGCCAGAGGGCATGCCCGACAGCATTTCCGAGTGGACCGGTATCCAGAATGGGGAGAAGGGTCAGTCCGACGAAGAGGCCTGCAACCAGCGCGGTGAGCGCTCCCAGCCTCCGCCGTGAATCGGTGCTCAAACCGGTACCGGAATGGGTGTGACCCGGCGCTCATGGAAGTGCGCCAGAATCGGATACGCGTCGAGACGGGCGGCATCGATCACATCGGCCTGAAAGCCGAGCCGGATCAGCTCGCGGCCCGCACGGCTATACCTCAACGGACGTTCCCAGTTTTCCCCGTAGCGACGAACCAGGTCCAGGCTGGCGATACCGGCATCGTTGAGACTGCGGCGCGGCTTGGTGCTGCCGAAAATGGCGGAAGCGAGACGCCCGGCGCAGTAGGCGTCATCGAGCGAGAACGCGCCTTCTCGACCGGCACAGACGATCAGGATGTGCTGATCACTTTCGAGCGCCTCACGCCCCTTCTCGGCCGCAAGGCTCAGGTTGGCAGCCGCCGTGGGAAAGACCGCAGCCGCACCCTGACAGGCGAGCAGCGCTTTGGTGCCGTTGCTGGTCGTGACGATGAGCGTCTTTCCCGAACCGCCTGCCCGGTCATTTCCAGGGGACTGTTGCCGAGCTGAAAGCCCGGAATCTTGAGGCAGCCCTGTTCTCCGGCGAGCACCACCCCCGTACTCCCGATCGTCTGGCTGAGCCGCAGCGCCTCCTCCGTGCTGGCCACTGGAATGATAGCCTTGGCTCCATTGTTCAGGGCGGCACACATGGAGGTCGTCGCCCGAAGAATGTCGACCACGAAAACCGTTTTGCCATGTACCTCGGCGGCCGTCAGACCGGCCGGGGTGAATACGACGTCGACTCTCATGCTTCCGCCTGGAGCAAGTGCGATTCCCGCTCGAGAAATCTGGTATCGATCGTTCCCTTGACGAAGTCGGGATGCCGGATGACCCTCGCCAGGAACGGAATCGTCGTGGTCACACCCTCGAGGATGAAGCTGTCCAGTGCCTGTCCCATCCGGGTGAGCGCTTCTTCCCGAACGTTTCCGTGCACGATGACCTTCGCGAGGAGTGAGTCGTAGTAAGGCGGCACACGATATCCTGCGTACACATGGGTATCCACCCTGACCCCGGGCCCGCCGGGCGGGTGGTACGCCGTGATCAGGCCCGGGCTCGGCTGAAAGTTCCGGTACGGATCCTCGGCATTGATGCGGCACTCGATGGCGCAACCACGGAGCCGCCTGCCATCGCCCTGGAAGCTCACCGGCTCGCCGGCAGCGACCCGAATCTGCTCTTTCACGATATCGAAGCTCGTCACCATCTCCGTTACGGGATGCTCCACCTGGATTCTGGTGTTCATCTCCATGAAGTAAAACTTGCCATCAGGGTCGAGGAGAAATTCGATCGTCCCCGCCCCACTGTACCCGATGTTCGATGCCAGGGCGACCGCCGACTGGCCCATGCGCTGGCGTAGCTCGTCGGTCATGGCCGGGCTGGGGGACTCCTCGATCAGCTTCTGGTGCCGCCGCTGCACCGAGCAGTCGCGCTCGCCCATGTGCACCACTTTGCCATGGTTGTCTCCCATGACCTGGATCTCGACGTGTCGCGGGTGCTCCAGGTATTTCTCGACGTACACAGCGCCATTGCCGAACGCCGCCAGCGCTTCGTTCTGCGCCAGGCCGAACAGCTGGGGGAATTGCTCGGCGTCATGGGCGATACGCATGCCCTTTCCGCCACCGCCGGCCGTCGCCTTGATGATGACGGGAAACCCGATCTCGGTGGCTGCGGCCATCGCTTCATCCACATCCTCGATGGTCCCCGGCGTCCCCGGCACCGTAGGAACTCCGGCCTCCTTGGCCAGCCGGCGCGCTGTCGCCTTGTCGCCCATCTGGCGGATCTGGTCACCCGTCGGACCGATGAAGGTGATGTTCGAGGCCCTGCAGGTGTCCGCGAATTCCGCGTTCTCCGCCAGGAAGCCGTAGCCAGGGTGAATGGCGTCGGCACCGGTGATTTCCGCGGCGGCAATGAGGTTGGGAATCTTGAGGTAGGAGAGTCGACCCGGCGGAGGTCCGATGCACACGTCGTCGTCGGCGAAGCGCACATGCAGCGACTCGCGATCGGCCTCGCTGTAGACCGCCACGGTGGCAACACCGAGCTCCCGGCACGCCCGAATGACGCGGAGCGCGATCTCTCCGCGATTCGCGATCAGGACCTTCTTAAACATGCGAAGATCGGGAGATCGACGCCCTGGTGGCCATCTATGGCGTCAAATCGATGGGTTGTGGCTTTGCCTTGTCGGCCGCCATCTCGTCGAACTTCCGGTCGGACGCCGAGTCTACGCCCGAAACCCGCAGTGCGAACTCGTTGGGGTTGGTAGAGTAGAACAACGCGCTTTCGTAGGAGATCATTCCGTCCTTGTACCACTTCATGAGCGACTGGTCGAAGGTCTGCATACCGTACGACGTGGAGCCTTGTGCGATCAGGTCCGGAATGTGGAGCGCTTTTTCGATGTCCCGGATGTTGTCGGCCACCGTTGCGGTATTCACCAACACCTCTGCCGCGGGCACCCGGCCGCGTCCGTCCTGCTTCGGCACCAGCCGCAGGGAGACGATGGCCTGCAGTGCCGTCGCCAGCAGCATTCGCACCTCCTGGTGCTGGTGCGGCGGATAGAAAGACAGAATGCGGGTGATCGTCTGGGTTGCGTCGGTCGTGTGCAGCGTCGAGAAGACCAGGTGCCCGGTATCGGCTGCCTTGAGCGCGGTATCGAGCGTTTCCACATCCCGGATCTCACCCACCAGAATGACGTCAGGATCCTGCCGCAGCACGTGGCGGAGCGCGGCGCCGAAGGACAACGTGTCGTTTCCCACCTCCCGCTGCGAGATGTTGGACTGCACGTCGCGATGCAGGAATTCGATGGGGTCTTCGATGGTGATGACGTTGACCCGCCGGTTCTGGTTGATGTGGTTGATCATCGAGGCCAGCGCGGTCGACTTACCCGAGCCGGTGATGCCCGTGATCAATACCAGGCCGCGTGGCCGGAGAGCGATCTCTTCCAGAATGGCCGGCAGATGCAGTTCCCGGACGCTTTTCACCTCATAGGGAATTGCGCGGAACGCGAACGCCAGGGTGCCTCGCTGCTGGTAAATGTTGGTACGGAACCGCCCCACGCCCGGAACTCCGATCGCGAAGTCGGCCTCTTTCTTCTCTGAAAACTCCTTGACCTGACGAGGAGTCATGATCTGCTCGGCGAGCAGTTTCAGATCCTCGGGCTTGACTGGAGGCATTTCCAGTCCGTGCAGCTCCCCGTTCAGCCGGATCGTCGGAGGCCTGCCGACTTTGAGCAGGAGATCCGAGGCGTTCCGCTGAACCATCTGAGCGATGGTGTTTTTAAAATTGAAGGTTGAGGGGGATGACGCGGCGGTTTTTGCTTCAGCCATTCGGGTCCACCCGGAAGAGGACCTGACCGAACTCTACCGGCTGGGAGTCCTCCACCAGGATCTCGCGGACGACCCCCGCAATTTCGGCCTCGATCTCGTTCATGATTTTCATCGCTTCGATGATGCAGACGGTTTGCCCGGGGGACACCCGGTTGCCTACCCGGATGTAAGCCTCCGCTCCGGGTTCGGGGGCCTTGTAGAAAGTGCCGACCATAGGCGACCTGATCTCCTTCAGGTTGACTGCCGGCGCAGCCGGACGGGGAGCCGTATCTCGCTGTTCAGACGGCGCTACCGGTGCGGCGAGCGCTGCAACGGGCGCCGGCGCGGCAACAGCCGCAGTGGAAGTCCGCGTGATCACGACGCCGGTGCCGAACCACCCCTTCACCTCGATGGACCCGATCTCAGGAGCTTCCCGCAGCAGCTGCGCCAGGCGCTTGACGTCTTTCAGATCGATCGACCGAATGCCGGGGACGTTCTGGAGCAGCTCGGCCAGCTGCTGCATCTCTTGTGGGCTCATACGCGAGTCAGGTACTTGTCTTCGCGGCGGTCGACCCGAATCACCTGACCCTCCTCGATGAAGAGTGGAACCTGCACGGTTGCCCCCGTTTCCAGAGTGGCCGGCTTGGTCCCGCCGGTGGCAGTGTCGCCCCGGACGCCCGGGGCGGTTTGAGTGACGGTCAGCTCCACAAACGACGGCAGCTCGACGGAGATCACCCGCCCATCGTGCAGCAGGCCCTCACACTCCATACCCTCCTTCAAATACTTGAGCTGGTCTGACCCGATCAGCTCGGTGGTGAGCATGATATCGTCGTAGGTCTGCTGGTCCATGAAGTGATAGAAGTGCCCGTCGCCGTAGGAGAACTGTATCGGGCGCCGCTCCAGCCGAACTTCACTAACCCGCTCGCCGGCGTTGTAGGTGCGGTCGATCACGGCCCCGGTGCGGATGTTCTTGAGCTTGGTCCGGACAAACGCTCCGCCCTTGCCTGGCTTTACATGCTGGAAATACACCAGCGTATAGAGCTGTTTGTCGATCTCGAGAACCAGCCCGTTCCTGAAGTCAGCTGTGGAGGCCATGATATAAGGTCAAGAGTCAAGGGTGCGTGTCTAGCATGATTGCCGTCCGGTTCTCCGGACCAGGCCCTCGAATCTAGACTAGTTCCAGCAGCTCGGTGCGGCCATCCGATAAGCGCTCGGCGCCTTCGGCGCGAAGATATACATCATCTTCCAGCCGCACTCCGCCCCAGCCCGGAAAATAGACACCCGGTTCCACTGTGACCACAGCATGCTGCGGCAGCGGTGCCTCCGAGTTGGGAGCCACTCGAGGCGCCTCGTGGACCTCCAGCCCCAACCCGTGGCCCAGGGAGTGCCCGAATGCCTCGCCGAAGCCGCGGGTGGCGATGACCTCTCGAGCGAGCGCATCTGCCTCGCGGGCCGGCATTCCGGAACGCATATGCTCGATCGCGCGGCGCTGCGCCGTCTGGACCATCTCATGGATGGCGCGCTGGCGGTCGTCGGCGCGGGCCCCCACGACGACCGTGCGGGTCAGATCGGCGCAATATCCGTCCACCTGAGCTCCAAAGTCGAGCAGGAGGAGCTCTCCCGAGGCCACCTCACGCGTGCTGGTTCGCGCATGGGGCAAGGCCGAGCGGGGTCCCGAGGCCACGATGGTCGGGAATGGATGCCACTCGCTCCCTCGCCGCCGGAGAGCACCTTCCAAGGCGGCACCAATCTCGATCTCGGTTTGGCCCGGTCGAATCCGCGGGAGCACCTCAGCCAGGGCATCCTGGGCCAGCTCCGCCGCCGCCCGGATCGCGGCAACCTCCTCGGGCGACTTGATGGCCCTGAGCCGTTCAACGAGGTCCGATGTGGGCACCACGCGCGCCCTGGTGAGGCCGCTCAGGCGTTCGGCATCGCGGACCGTGAGATTGGGAGCCTCGATCCCGAATGCATCCAGCGGTACTCCCGTCAGCACGCGGGCGAGTCGGTCCCACACACTGCGCTGGTCGATCTCCACTGACGCGACCTGCCCGACTTCCAGCGGCGCCTGCACTGCGTAGCGAAAATCCGAGATCAGGATTGTTGCATCGGCACGGATCAGCAGCAGGGCGGCCGACCCGGTGAACCCCGTCAGATATCGGATGTTGGGGAGGTGGGTGACCAGCAACCCGTCCACACTCTCCGCCTGCACTGCGAGACGAAGCGCGGCTTGCCGCTCCAGTCGCCGGTCAGTTCCCACGCAGCCGGTGCGTCAGCGCCTGCAAAGCCAGAAGGTAGCTCTGCGCGCCAAAGCCCGTAACCATGCCGACGGCCAGATCCGCGATTACCGAGTGCCGCCGTTCCGGCTCGCGGGCGAAGATGTTGGACAGGTGCAGCTCGACGAAAGGAACTCGCACGGCGAGCAGCGCATCCCGGAGCGCGAGGCTCGAATGGGTTAAGGCGGCGGCATTGATGAGGGCTCCGTTCACTCCTGCCTTGAGACCCTGGACCGCGTCAACCAGCGCGCCTTCGTGATTGGTCTGGAACCAGTCGATCTGGACCCCGAGCGGAACGGCTGCCTGCCGAACCATCGACTCGATCTCGCTCAGGGTGGTTCGCCCGTACACCTCCGGCTCCCTCTGCCCCAGCAGGTTGAGGTTGGGGCCATTGAGAACCGCGATGCGCATTCAGCGCTTCAGGTTTTGCAGCCAGGTCTGGAACTGGTCCAAATCATCACTGCCCGGCTCGGGCGGGGTCTGCTGGAGCGAGGCCGGGCGGTCCACTGGGGCGCTGAAGAAAGCGTCGAATGACACGCCGGCCTCCGCTCGCTGCGGAGCCCCAGGAATCGCTGGAGGCACAGGGAGGCCTTCCTCCGGCGCGCCGGAACCGGAGGCCTCGTTGACGGCGCTACCCGCGGTGGGGCTGGAAAGTCCGGCGCCGTCTATCCTCGGTCGAGCCGCGAGCATCGCCTGGAAAAAATCATGAACCGAACGCCGGCTGGTTTCGCGGGCGGAGTAGGAAGGCTTCGGTGCGCTCAGTCCCTCCGCAGCCTTTTCAGCCTCAGCCATCCGTGACTGCAGCCCATGATCGTGCGGGGCTCGTCTGGTCAACTCCCGATAAATGCGTAGGGCATCGGAGGGGTAGCCCTGCTGCAGGAGCACTTCGGCCATCGTCTCGGTGACGACCGGCTCGGGTTCCCTGTCGATGACCTCCGCCCGCTCTGGGACGTCTGCCTGCTCTGGGACATTCGCCCGCTCTGGGACGTTCGACCTCTCGGGTTCAGCGCTTTCGGGGCGGTACGGCTCAGGCACCGGCGGCTCCCGCTCCCGGTCGGGCTCCGGCCGCGACGATGAAGATCTGAGGTCCTCGGAAGCGTCCGGTACATGGAATTCCGACAGCACCGAGCTGTGGAGTACCACATCGTCCTGCGTCTCGTAGTCAACCGATTCAATCGATTCGATCGGCTCCTTCGGGGCCTCGAACTCCTGGCTCATGAGACCGCTCAGCGGCTGCACCGTCTCAGGCCCTGACGGCTGATCAGAGACCGACTCCGCGACCACCGGCTCTGCCTGACGTTTCTCCTCCTCGGGAGCAGCGACCTTGTGGTCCTCGATGACTGACGAGGGCCGTGACGGCTCGGCTGAGGCCGCGGCAGGCTCGCGAGAGAGCTCTTCCGTCAGCTCGACCAGCTCGAGCGGTGTCGCTTCGGCCGGCTCAGTCTCGGGCGCGCTTGGAGCATCTGTTGCCATCACTGAAGTCTCGGAACCCGCAGATACCGCTGAAGCCGAACCGGAGGCCTTGGCTTCCTGCACCCGGCGCAACTGATCGTGAGCCTCATCATTGCTGCGGTCAACCGAGACCAGGCGCTGCAGCCACTGCTCGGCTTCACCCAGCCGTTCCTGCTTTTCCATAATGTCCGCGAGCGACTTGAGCGCGATGACATTTTCGTCATCGAGGCGGAGCACGTGAGCGAACGCGGTCTCGGCAGCAGCGAAATCGCCCTGGTCCTGATGGCACCGACCAAGCACAATGCTGGCCGGGATGTAGTTGGGATGGAGCTCCAGACCAATGCGAAGGAGCTCGAGGGCCCGGCTTACGTCACCGTTTTTCCGATGCACCTCCGCCAGCGGCGCGAAGGTGAGCCCCTGGGGGTTTTCGGCGTACCGGCGCTCCAGTTTATCGATTTCGCTTGTCGCCATCGGATCCTGGTAATCGCGGTCGAATCGCTGTAGGCAAAGACGATCTATGGCTCTGCGGGGAGTACGTGAGAGTAGTGAACGACTCTCAGCGTGTCAACTGCTAACCAGAATGGCGCCTTGAGGTTCTGGCTCCGCAGACTTAAACTTCTGCTCCTCGAAAACAACCGGGTTGGAGTGTTGAATCCCCTATGATGCAAGCCTTTCGTAACGCTGCCAAACCACTCATGGTGGTCGTCGCCATTACGTTTTTTGCCTGGCTGGTGCTCGACCTGAGCGGAATCACCGGAGGCACCGGCCTGCTGACCCGCACCTCGGTCGGCAAGATCAACGGTCGGAGCGTAGATGCTCGCACGTACCAGAGCATCGTCCAGCAGTCGATCGACTCCCGTCAGCGGCAAAACCCCGGAGCAATGGGCCTGGAAGACTACCAGCAGGTCCGCGATCAGGTCTGGGATCAGATCGTCCAGAGCAGCGTGCTCGATGCGGAGTATCGGCGTCGGGGCATCAGCGTGAGTGAGGACGAGATCGTTCAGGCCATGCGGAGCTCACCGCTGCCCGAATTCCAGAGCGTGCCCGAGTTTCAAACCGACAGCCAATTCGACCTGAGCAAGTACCAGCGCTGGCTCACCTCGAGCGTCGCCCAACAGTATTTGCCCAGCATGGAAGCGCAGTACCGGGAGGAGCTGCAGCGGACCAAGCTCCTGCGAGTAGTGACGGCCGACGTCTACCTCTCGGACGCTGCCCTGTGGGAGCGTTACCGGGACGAGCACGAAACGGTAAAGATCGGCCTGACAGCCATCATTCCGCGAAACATCGTGCCGGACTCGGCGGTGACATTGACCCCGGCGGAGGTGGCTGACTATTACAAGGCCCACCGCGACGAGTTCAAGCGGCCGCGGGTGGCGCAGCTGAGCTACGTCGCACTGCCCCGCTTCGCGACCGCCTCCGATACCGCTGCTATCAAGGCTCGCGCCGATTCCCTTCGGCAGGA
Source organism: uncultured Gemmatimonadales bacterium (assembly GCA_963751925.1). Classification (GTDB taxonomy): domain Bacteria; phylum Gemmatimonadota; class Gemmatimonadetes; order Gemmatimonadales; family GWC2-71-9; genus CAVVWJ01. The sequence continues at coordinate 1,124,192 of CAVVWJ010000002.1, forward strand.
GATCGTGGGCGGCGCACCGTTTGCCGATGTCGCCCGCCGCGAATCCGCCGACAGCGCCAGTGCGGTCAAAGGCGGAGATCTGGGGGAATGGACCAAGGGGAACATGGACCCGGCATTCGATTCCGCCGCCTTCAGCCTGCCGTTGAACACGGTCTCGCAGCCGGTGCGCTCTCAGTTTGGCTTTCACCTGATCGAGATCACCAGCCGCAAGGGCAACAAGGCCAAGGGCCGCCACATTCTGCTCCCCATCGAAATCACCGGCGCCCACCGGGACCAGCTGGACGCACAGGCAGACAGCCTCGAGCACCTCGGTGCCGAGCGGACCGACCCTGCGGCGCTGGACACGGTAGCCCGCGCGCTGAAACTGAAGATTGGAAAGACCAACCCGGTGCAGCAGGGCACCAAGGTTCAGGTGGGGCGCATTGTGGTGCCGGACGCGGGAGTCTGGGCCTTTCAGGCCAAGCCGGGAGCCACCAGCCCCGTAATCGAGACGCCGTATGCCTATTATCTCTTTCGTCTCGACCGGGTCGATGAGGCCGGGGTGCCGACCCTCGCCGAGATCAAGCCAACCGTCGAGCACGTCGCCCGTGAGGCCAAGAAATGGGATGTCGCCCGCAAGATCGCGAAGGATTTCCTGAAGCGGGTGGAAGAGGGGAGCACGACGGCACAGGCCGCCACCGCTCTCAAGTTGGCTCATCGGGACATCGGGCCCTTCTCCCGCATCAATCCCCCACTCACGAACCCGGTGGTAGTTGGGACGGCGTTTGGTCTCGAGACTGGCAAGCGGAGTGGTATCCTCGATACCAAGGAGGGGATTTACGTGATCGAGGTTCTGGATCACGTCAAAGCCGACTCCACCCAGTTCAACAAGGAACTCGAAGCGTATCGGGCCAAGGCGGTGAACATGGCCAAGCAGGAGCGGGTCAGAAACTACCTGAGCGCCTTACGCAACGCGGCCAAGATCGTGGATGAAAGGGACAAGGTCCTCCAGGCGAGCCCGACGGCACAACAGGGCGCCTGACGAACACCAGACGCAAAAAGGGGGCGGCCTCTCGAAGGCCGCCCCCTTTTTTGTTCCGTCCTGCCCTCGCGCTGTTCTACTGTGAGAGCCGCTTCGGCTCACCAGTCTGCGGTGCCGTGCTCTGTGGAGCATCGCCCTGACGCGGCGGCAGGTTGCTGCGCTGATCCTCGGTGCTCATGATGGCATCCTGGGTATCCGAGATGCTGCGCTTGAATTCCCGGATTCCCTTACCGATGGATGAGCCAACCTCCGGCAGCCGCTTGGCTCCGAACAGGAGCAACACGACCAGCAGGATGACCATGATTTCGGTGAAACCGAGATTACCCACGGGGACCCCCTAGAAAAGCGAACGGGCAATCAGATACGCCAGCAAAACCCCAATGAGGCTCAACAGGGACACGTGCAGCCCTACTGGCCCTAAGGTGAAGTTTATCACCAGCAGATCAGCCGAGATAGGGCCAAAAACCGGAGTGGCCGAGCTGGTGAAGAACTCCCGGGCAGCGCTGTCAGGCAGCCAGCGGCGGAAAAACGAGGTCAGGAAGCCACCGAGGAGAAAGCCGGTGACCAGAACTCCCAGGTAAAAGCCGGGGCGGCGCGGTCCAGACGGCATCAGCGTTTTCGATCCAGTACGTAGGAGATGCTCGCCCGCAATGCCTCGCGAGCAGTCGAGGGGGACAAGAGGTCGAGCTCGGTTTCGGCGAGCTGGGCAAAGCGAAGGGCCCGCTCGCGTGCGTATGCCAGTCCTCCGGCCCGCCCAACTGCTTCGATGACAGTTGCAATCTGGCGGTCGTCGGGTTCGGCGTTCCGCAACAGGCCCGCAACCTCGCGGCGCTCCGACGGGTTGAGCTCGGGAAGCGCGGCAATCAGTGGAAGCGTCACCTTGTGCTCCCGCAGATCCGAGCCGAAGGGTTTCCCCGTGACGGTGGGGTCTTCAGTGTAGTCGAGCAGATCATCCACTATCTGGAATGCCATACCCAGCGCCTCACCAAACCGCCGCAGCGCGCTGCGCTCCTCGGGGGCAGCCCGGAGCGCTCCGATCTCACAGGCGCCGGAAACCAGGGATGCCGTCTTGGCGCGGATCAGAAGATCGTACTGCTCCTCGGAGAACTGGAGTGGGTCATGGGCCAGGAGCTGGCGCATTTCACCGACCGTCATCTCGTTGGTCACCCGGCTCAGCACCCGCAGTGGCTCGAGGTCGTCCAGCCGGACCAGCTCGATCACGGCCCGGGAATAGAGGTAGTCTCCCATGATCACGGAGACCTGGTGGCTGAATAGCGAGTTGATGGTGGGCATCCCGCGCCGGAGGACCGAATGGTCGACCGAGTCGTCATGCACCAGGGTTGCGAGGTGGATCAGCTCGGTCACGGCTGCCAGCGTCGTGGTGCGCGGGTCCTGACCGCCGGTGGCCTCTTCGGCCAGCAAGAGCAGGGTGGGTCGGAACATCTTTCCCTGCATCTGGAAAAGATGCGAGTTGACTTCGCTGATCAGACCGAAGTCGGCCTCGACGATTCGGCGCAGCTCCTGCTGCACTCGCTCGAGCCGGGGCCGGAGCGCGCGTTGGAGGCTGGCCAGGGTGACCGGTGCGGTTTGCGGGCTCACCGGCGCCGCCCACTCGTCAAACGCTGCACTCGTTGGCTCAGATCCATGAAGCGAATGTCGACGACCATCGCCCGCTCATAGCTGGCCACCGCCTCCGCCTCTTTCCCCAGAGCCTCGGAGGCGCGGCCCAGCCAGTAGAGCAATCCAATCTTGGCGTCGTCCGACCCGTCCAGGCTCTCCAGCGCCCGACGCAGGACCGATTCGCAGACGGCGTGCTGCCCCTTCTCGAAGAAGGTCATGCCCAAAGCCTCTGTCGTGCGCAGCCGTCCTTCCGGAGATCGCAACGCCTTCTGGAATTCACCGATTGCTTCGTCGAGCAGGCCCATCTCCCGGAACGCTACGCCGAGGTCATAGTGCGACTGGTGGTCTTCCGAGTCGAGGTTCTGGTCGATCCCTCGCTTGAACTGCTCCAGGATTTCCTGGAACTCACGCTGCTCGTCCTGGTGACTGGGCTCACGACGGTCCACCCGCATCCTCGTGTCTCGCCGGCTGCCTTCGTCGTCCAGGACCATCGAACCGAAATCGATAAAGTCATCGGCTGAGGCTGCGGGGCGAGCCTTGGCCGCAGGCTTTGGAACGGGTGCCGGCGTGGGTGGGACAGACACCGGGGGCGGCGCAGTGGGAGGTGAGGGCGGCGGCGCAGTCGGTGCGCGAGGAGGCTCAGGCTTGGGAGGAGGCGCCTTGGCTGTAGGGGCTGGTGCCGGGGCTGGGGCAGCCGGCGCCCCGCCCAGCCGCTTGATGGCTGCGGCTGCCTTGGCATTTCCGGGATCGTGGTCGATGACCCGCCCGTAGACGGCCAATGCCTTGTCGATTGCATCCGAGTGACTCAGTGCGTCACCCAGACCGAGGTATGCCTCCAGCAGCGGCTCCCGGTCGCCGGTCCGATATGCCAGTTCCACACGCTTCTGGTGGTACGTGACGCTGTCGGGTACGAGACCCACCAACCGGTCAGCCATCTCCGACGCCCGGACCCAGTCCTCTCGATCCTCGTACCCTGCCAGAGCTAGCTCCAACTCCTCGCCCACTCGGCCCATCTCGCCTGCAACGAGGAGGGCCTCGGCAAGCTCCAGGTGGACGTCGGGGTTCTCCGGATCATCCAGGACCCGGTTCTCCAGGTCCTCCAGTGTGAGCGGGCCGCGCTCGCTCTTCGGCGCGGGTGCAGGCTCCGGATCGGCGGGAAAGGCGTCCTGGACCAGGGATGGCCCGAACCCCAAGTCCTGATCGAGCACTGGGTCCGGATCAGAGGGAAGCTCGATGGTGTCGTCATCCGTCAGCGAAACAGTGAGCTCCTCGGGGACATCGAGGGAGGACGCGCCCATGGTCGTCAGGTCCAAATCTTCGACTGTGGTTTGCTCCAGCCCTTCGACGGTCATGCCGATGAGATCGATGTCGGACGGTTGCTGCCGTTGGATGTCCAGCAGTGAATCCGCACCCGTATCGGACTGAATCAGGCCGTCGTCCAATCGTTCGATCCCCGAGACCGCTTCTGTCTCTGGTGCCGGCTCCTCCTGGACCAGCGGGTCAATGATCAAGTCCTCGAGCCCGCTCACTGGGTTGGAGCTCACCGGCGCATCCACCATCAGCTCAGGCGGGAGATCGAATTCGGGTCTGGGCTCGGGAGCTGGAGGCGTCTTGGCGACCGGAGGCAACTCTTGGGCGGGCGGGTGCTCCCGTTGCGGGCGCGCTGCCTCCCTGCTCCGCTCGGGGGTGGCCGGCGGTGCGGCGTTGGTCAGATCTATTCCGGTGTCCAGGAAAATCAGATCCCCTCTCCGCGGCCCAGGGGCCGGAGCAGACGCCGGCTCTGAAGCGGCTGTCGTCTCCGGGTCGGACTGAAGCCGATCCCGCGTCCGGCGGGCCCCCGCCTTGTCTCCCATGGCTTCGAGATCCAGGGCCATCTTTTCCAGCTGCTCGCGAGCTTCATCCTCACGGGACGTGGCGCGCAGCAGATCGACGAGCATGCTACGGATCTCCTGGCTGCCCGAGAACTGGTCCGCGAAAAGTTTTACGGCCTGGAACGCCTGGTCCAACTGACCCAGCGCATTCATGCGCTCGAGGAATTCGATGAGATTCCGCTTCGCCTCGATGACCACGTTTTTGCGCGCGTGGAGCTGGGAGAGCTTGAGATAGGTCTGGGTCCGGCCGGGATTGACGCGGAGGATCTTGCCACAGAGAGCTATGGCGTTATTGAAGAACCCCTGATCGGCGTAGAGGTCTACCGCCCGTTCGTAGGAACGGACCGCTTCCGCGGTATCATTGATTTTGAGATATAAGTCGCCGACCCGATTGTAGAGCGAGAGGTCGGGGGTGGTTTCTGCCCCGGATTCGGCCTGCTGAATTGCCCTGAGATAGACTTCGATGGCCTTTCGCCAGTCCTCCTTCTGCTCAAGCTTCCGAGCCGTGTCTTTCAGCTTTTCAAGATTCATGCGGCTCGGATTGTAAAGGGGGACCCGGGATAAGAGTCGGAGTGAGCGAAAGATACCGGGCCGCTAATGACCCGGCAACGCCCCGTCCTCAGCTCTGATTTCCATTGTATCAGGGTCGAACTCCCCCTCGGCAACGCCTCGAGCCACGTGCTCGAGGTCCGGCGCGGGCGGTCGGTCGGGGCCTAATGGGGGTATCGGCGGGGTCAGACCCCGGATTCGTCGGTAGATCGCGGCCACCCCCTGGCCGGGAGCGAGCGGCTTGAGGAATTCGAGACCCTGCGCCGCACAGAGAAGCTCCGCTCCGACAACCCGCTGAGCATTGAGCAAAATGCGCCCCGCCTTGTATGCGGCCGCCATCCCCATGGGTACGAAATCCTCCTGATTCGCATCAGTGGGAATGGAGCCAATGCTGGCGGGCATTGCGAGGGCTCTCGATTCCGCGACCAGCGAAGCCGCTGTGATTTGCACCATCATCAAACCGGAACAGAGACCCGGATCGTTCGTAAGGAACGCCGGCAGACCCTGAGAGAGATCCGGATTCACCAGCCGCTCCACCCGTCGCTCGGCCAGCGCCTGAAGTGTCGTCAGCGTCATGGCCAGGAGGTCGAGCGCCTGCGCCACCGGCTGCCCATGGAAGTTGCCGCCCGAAATCACGTCACCATTCTCGAAGACCAGCGGATTATCCGTCGATGCATTGAGCTCCACCCGCACCGTTTCCTCGGCGAATCGAATCGCGTCCGCCACGGCGCCGAGCACCTGGGGCGCGCACCGGAGGCTGTAAGCGTCCTGCACTCTGGGATCGTTCTCGCGGTGGGATTCTCGGATCTCACTGTCCTTCAACAAAGCCCGCATCAACGCGGCGGCCTCGATCTGACCTTGATGGGGGCGGGCGGCGTGTATTCTGGGATCGAGTGGTGCGGGCGTTCCGCGGAGAGCCTCGAGGCTCATTGCGGCGGCGCCCACAGCGGTTCGCCAGAGAACTCTGGCATCATGGACCATCAGCGCGAGCAGGGCCGACTGCGCCTGCGTGCCGTTGATGAATGCGATCCCTTCCTTGGGAGCGAACCGGAACGGCTTCAACCCCGCTCGAGGAAGCGCCTCAGCCGCGGGTGCAACCCCACTGGAGCCGACGAGGACGTCACCCTCGCCCATCAACGCAAGTCCGATGTGACTGAGGGGTGCCAGATCTCCGCTGGCTCCAACGCTCCCCTGTTCCGGCACCAGCGGAAGCACCGACGCGTTCAGCATCGCGACCAGGGCTTCCACCAGCTCGGGGCGCACTCCGCTGGTCGGCCGCAGCAGAACATTCGCGCGCAGGAGCATGACTGCCCGAACCACCGACGGGGGCAGAAGATTCCCTACTCCCGCCGCGTGGCTCCGAATGAGATTGGCTTGCAGCTGATCGAGCTGGTCAGGTTGGACCCGGATGTTGGCGAGCTTTCCGAACCCGGTATTAATGCCGTAAATCGTCTTGCCGGAGTTAATAGCCGCATCCACGAGCTGGCGGCTTTGCAGCAATGCGCGCCGGGCACCCTGGTCGAGAGAAACCCGCGTCGCCGGCTCGCGTGCAACGCGCACGACGTCGCCGATCGACAGTGATCGTCCATCGAGAACACAGCTTTGTCCTGGCATCGCCCGAAGTTGACGGCATTCCCACGGGGATTCAACCCCTGATGGTCGGTGCTCGCAGCACCGTCTACCGGCGGATGATCATCAATTCAGGGTTTCCAGGATCGGTCTGAAAGGACCAATCGAGTATCAGGAAGCTCTGTCCCACGTGCGTCACCCGGACGGCGCCATACCGGAGTAGCGGGTCCGACGCCTCCATTTCAAAGACGTAGCCAAAACCGGGCGCGGCCTCGATCGGAGTTGTCACGTAGCGGTCGCACTGACTGGGAGCGCCGGTCCCAAAGCACGGGGCCACATCGATGCTCGACAGGTCAGTCACCGGATCGTTGGAGTAAAACTCGACGCCGGTACCCGCCCGAACTGGCGCCAGGAAGAGCTGCCCCGTCCCGTCCCGGTTGACCACGAAGTCGATGCTGGAGGACGTGCCGTCACGGACCCGGCCCAGCTCTCCATCCTCGACCACACCGTCTCCATCGTCATCCCAGAAGCGAAATCCACTGCTGTCCTGCCGGCTCTGCACCGCATAGATCACCTGGTTCCGGGCGTCGGGCCTGGGGGTGTCCGGCTTGGGGGTGGAGCGGGCACTCTCGAATCCATCGATGCTTACCGAGCTCACAGCAAAACATCGCGAGACACCGTTGGTGAGGGCGCCCACAATGAACTCGGGAGCGACGGTCGTCCCTTCCAGACGCCAGGAGGAGCCGCACTGGTTGTTATCGATGTTGTAGGAGGTACTGAAGACTCGATAGTTCTGGAAATTGGCCGGATCGGAGACGTACGCGTTATCGGTCCAGTCCAGGGCAATCGCTCGGTCCAGCGTTGTGCTGAAAAGTTCTGAAGGCACATCAGGGGTGTTGCCGGGGCCGGTATTGTCGGATGAGCAAGCCGCGATCAACAGGAGAGTGATCGATGACGACCAGCCCCGCATAGGTAATCTCCAGAGAGGGATGAACCTGGGCTTGGCAGATCGCGTGCCAGAGACAGGGTAGGCGCTGGGCAGGGTCCGGCGCCCGCTTCCTGTCACTGCGATCACGCCGTGTCCACCGGCGAGGACGTTATTGCTCGAAAGTCGATTGATTGTAATCGAACTTGAGGTCGGGCAGATCGGTGAGATAGATCGAAAAAGAGAAAGCGAAATTTCCGTTGGCATTTCGCACGAAGCTGAACCCCGCCCTCCACTCGTGCAGTTGACGCTCCAGGCGCACCGACTGGGACTCGAATCGACTCCCGCTGATGTTGTACTGGGAGGACCAGGAGAGCGCCCAGAATGGGGTCGGAGAGAAGTTGGTGCTGAACCCGAGGTTCTGCTGATCGTTCCCGGGGGTCACACCGGGAATCTCCCGGGCTCGTGACAGACTGTAGGTGAAGTTCCCGGAGAAACTCCGCCCCGAAGGAGAAAACGGAACCTGGCCGGTGTTGTAGAAGGAGGTGCGGCGGCGGCGTGAAACGTCCGCGACATAGGAGCTGGGCACTTTCTCCTCACCGTGCGGGCCCTTCCTCCCGAGGCCGAAGATCGAGCCGATCGCCCGGAATGTGTTGCCCGAAACGGCGAAGCTCGCGCTCACATTGCTGAGAAATGGACTGAACTTGGCAGTATCGCTGCCCACCTGGCCCCGCCAGAGATCGTGGGTCAAGCTGAGGGTGAACTGGGGAAGCAGCTCGCTCAGGAACGAGTTGGTCACGGCATCGGTCACCCAGCCGGTTCGTCCTGGCTTCTTGGCTTGTTCGAAGTCATAGGAGATCGGGCTCGTATTGATGCTCAACACCCGAAACTTTCGCGCATCCGATGCGAGCGTGTCCCCTTTGGCGGGCTTTGCCTTCGCTTCGAATGCCTGCGAGAGGCCGATGCTCACCGTCTGGGTCGCGTCGCTCCTGAGCTGCAGTGCGTTGCCTGGTTCGGTAATCGCCCGCGCATAATCGATGGGCACGGTCGCTGCCGGCGAGTAGTTCCAGCTGATCGTCGGCGAGAAGCTGTGCCGGATGCGGCTCGCCAGGCCGAAACCAGGGAAGAAGGCGAAGAGCGTCGGTGATGCCGTCGCGGAGAAACGGAACCGCTTCCCCTGAGTGACGAAAGAGCCGCCGGTATTCCGGTTCCTGATCGCGAAGTCGCCACTGGTGGTGTTTGCTATGCCCAGGGCCGGCTGCAGCTTCCATGAGCCCCGGAAGAGCACCGGGAGATTGATGCCGGTGTTCCAGTCGATCCCGGTGGAAAAGTCGCCCAGGAAGGTGCTGGTCACGGTCAGAGAGTCGCTCGGGTTCCCAGAAGTCGGGTCGTCGATCTGAAAAGGACGAGTCGTGTTCCGGCCAGTGTTCACCTGGTCGGTAACTCTGAGAGAGTTCTGCCAGTTGAACGATCCGAAGCGAAGCGGCGTATCGAAGTTGAAGGCAGTGACGCGGCTGCTCCCCGTCTGCGGTATCGTGTCCAGCAGACCGCCGGGTTGCACCTGCACCAGGGCGGTGAGCGGCGTTTTGGAGCTGGTGTTGTTGGTAAAACTGAGTCCCGGTGACCAGGTGATGTTCGATCCGAGATCGATAGAGGCCGGAGAGATCGTGAGTGCCGGGAGCAACTGCTGCACGCTCTGATCGGACAGACTCTGTCGCCGGTTCCCGCCCAGCGTCACCGTTCCCCACCCATAGCGTTTGGAGAAGTTGACCGAGCTGGTGATCTGCTGGGTATTCAGCAGCGGATCGATGGCATTGCGCTGGATCACCGCGGTGTTGCTGGCGTAGTTGATATCGAAGTTGAGGCTGGTGGACAGATTGAACGTCTGCTGATGGTCCCACCTGAGCGTGGTGGATGATTCTCCCCGCTCTGCTCCTGCTTGCTGAACGCCACCGATCCGTTCACGAACCGGTTGATCCAGTGGTACTGGCCGCCGAGCCCATACTGGACATACCGATTGGAGTACCAGTCGAGCCGCGCCGTGAGATCGATGTAGTCGTTGGGCGCCCAGTAGTACCCGATGTTGGTAATCTGCCGGTTATACGAACGGTTGGGCCGGACGAGATCGTTGAAGCCAAACTGAGGGATGAGGATTCCCGAGTGGCGGCCCGGCCGCATATCCTGAAAGATGAACGGCAGCCATAGGATCGGAACGTCCCGCACGTACAGCACCACCGGCCGAGCGACCAGCACGTTTTTGGAGATCCACTTCACTTGGCGGCCGGCAAAGTGATAGTGCGCCACCGGGAGGTCGCAGCTGGTAATCTCACTGGACGCGGCGTAGATCCGGCTCGAGCTCGAGTCCTGAGACACGTTCCCGCGAAGGAACCAGACGGTTGAGCCTTCACTGAAGTTCGTCAGCGCACTGGTGATGACGCCGCGACGAAGGCAGGTGTCATAGCGAATCCCTTCCCCCACCATGACCTTCCCCTGATCGAACAGCCGGGGATCGCCGTTGGCATCCAGCAGACAGCTCGTTCGCCGATACGTGATCGTATTCGCCTCCAGAGTCGAGCCCCGTCGCTCGGTGAGCGCCTTCCCCTCCAGCAGGACTCTGGGATCCTGCACGAATACCGTGGCCGAGTCGGCCCGATACCGGGTGAACTGATAGCCCGGCCGTTGCATCAGCTCGGACGTGATCGTATCCGGCTGGGCGAAGGTACGAGACGGCGCGGTGGGCAGGCCCATCCGTTTCGCCGTCGCTGTATCCAGTGGCTGGCCGGCACGCCCCTGAAGCGAGTCCTGGCTCAGCCGACGCGCATTCCGCACTGAATCCTGTTGGGCCTGCGTTAGCCTCCGGCTCGGAACCTGTGCCTCGGCCCGAGGTCCAGCCAGACAGAGCAGTATCACAATGCCAATGGTGCCACCCGCGATCGAGTCCCGCGCTGCCCGTTTCTTCCGGCGGCTGAGAATCACCGATCCAGCAAACCCCACCTCATACAGCAGGAGGAGCGGCACCGTCATCATGATCATCGACAGTACGTCGGCGCCGGGCGAAAGCACCGCCCCGGCAATGCAGGCCAGGACGATCGAATACCGGCGAAACCGATTGAGCTCGGCCGGCCCGACGATACCGAGCCACGAGAGGATGATGATGATCAGCGGGAGCTCGAACGAAATGCCCAAAGCCATCGTGACCTGCAGCACGAATCCGAAGTACGCGTCGTACGTGATGAATGGCGCGATTGCCTCGGACTGGAAGCTGAACAGCACCCGGAGCGCCTGCGGGACCACGAACAGATACGCCAGCACGACACCGGTCAGAAACAGCGCCAGGCCTACAAAGAGCGACGGCACTAGTGCCCGTTTCTCCCGGGCGTAAAGCGCCGGCGCGAGAAACGCCCAGGTCTGCCACAGGATGATCGGCGAGGCCAGGACCAGTCCGACCAGAAAGCCAAGCTTGAACACGATCATCACCGGCTCGGTTGGGCTGGTAACGATCAGCTTGCCGCCGGTGAGATATGGAGCGATTGGACGTTTGAGGAGGTTGACGAGCTCGAACCGACCGACCAGCCATAGGCCGAGGGCCGACCCTATCACCACGGCACCGAGGGAGCGGAGAATGCGGGAGCGGAGTTCCTCGAGGTGATCGAGGAAGGGCATTTCCCCAGGAGGGCCGGTCATCTTACGGGCGACGCCCGGACTTAACGCCCGAGCGCCTTCAGTCGGTCACGGGCCAGGGCCGCTTCGTCGGATTGGGGATACTTCGCTATCACGCGCTGATAGGCATCCCTGGCCTTCTTGGTGTCCTTTCGGCGCTCGGCCAGCAGGCCCAGGTTGTAGAGCGCCGAGCCGGCCCGTGGCGAGGTAGGATATTGTTGCACCACCTGATCGTAGTACGCCGCCGCGGAATCAGGGTTTTCCGCCGCAAAGCTCTGGCCGATGAAATACACCGCGTCACCAGCCCGGTTGCTGGTCGGATACGTCCGGAGCATCTCGCGCAATCCCTGTCTCGCGGTAGACGTGCTGCCTTTCCTGAGCTGGGCTAGAGACGACTCGTACATCTGGTCAGCAGAGGAGGAGGCAGGCGTACTGGAGCGGCTGCTGTCCCCCGGATTGGCAACCGCGATCTGCGCGCGTTGAGCCTCGAGCCCCATGCGCAGCTCGCTCAAGCGCTGCTGGCTCTGCCCGGTGAGCTCCTGTAGCTGAACCAGCTGCTGCTGGATGTTGTAGAGATCTCCGCCGATATCACCTCGAATCTGGGCCACACTCTTGCGGGTGACCGTCAAGGAGTCCATCACCCGCTGCTGCACCCGGATCACATCTGCGAGCTGTGCCGCCCGGGCCGAGTCCCGCCGGGCGGTCTCCGCTTTGAAGAGCGCGATATCGTCTTGGACCCGCTGCACGTCGCTCTTGGTGACGCACCCTCCGAGTGCTCCGAGAAAGGCGACGCCGAGGAGCAGCGAGGGGGAGACCGCTCCTGCCAGGACGGAGTGGCGCGTACTCACTGTGGCGCTGTGAGGTTGTTGGCGCCTGCCGTCACTTCGAACTCGTCGCGCCGGTTCTGGGCAAAGGCGCTCTCATCCGTGCCCGGATTGAGGGGGCGCTCCTCGCCGTAAGACACGACCTCGAGGCGAGACCCATTGACACCCTTGCTCTCTAGATAGCGCTTGGCCGCGGCCGCACGCCGGTTACCCAAGGCCAGATTGTACTCGTCCGATCCGCGCTCGTCCGCGTGTCCGCTGATCCGGAGCTTCACGTTGGGGTTGGCCGAGAGGACGGCGGCTTTCCGGTCGAGCGTTGCCTGGTCGGCCTGACGGACAGTGGCCTGGTCGTAATCGAAGTTGATCATCGCTTTGAGATCTGCTTCCACGGCACGGGCTCTCTCAGCAGCCTCTGCAGCCGCCCGCTCACGCTCCATGCGCTCGGTGTCGGCGGAGTTATCTGGCGCGGTGGGAGCCGGCGTCGGATTGGCAACCGGGGTGGGTTCGGGCGCGGGCTCCTCCGGAGCGGATTTGCCTCCACAGGCAACGGAAAATGCGCTAGCCGCCAAAAGCATCAGCAGGGATGGTGCTCGCATCATCACTCCGAGATCATGGGTTGGGAACGATCGCGGCCCGCCCGAGGCGGCGCGACCACGAGGGGAGCCTCGCGGCACCTGGTGTTTTCAGCTGCCGTACGCGGTTGGTTTCTGCATCAATGATCCAGATCTGTCGACGGCCACTGCGGTCGGAAATGAAGGCTACATGCCGGCCATCGGGCGCCCAGGTAGGATCTTCGTTCCGGCCATCGGACGTGAGCTGTCTTATGCGCCGCGCCGACACGTCCACCATAAATATTTGGGGACTGCCGCTGACCTCGCGATGGAAAACGACGCTGGCACCGTCCGGAGACCACTCAGGAGCATTCGAACTTCCGGTGGCGCCAAAGTCGAAGGGCGCCAGCAGCTCCTGATCGGTTCCGTCCGCTGCCATCACGTACAATTGAGGCGGTCCGGCCCGCGTGGAAATGAACGCGATGCGCCGCCCATCTGGCGAAAACGTAGGGCTTAAGTTGTCCGCGTAGCGTCCCACGGTCAAGCGTTGCGCGCAACAGCGTTCGGTCACGTTAGCGGTGTAGATATCGGTCCCACGCTCGTCCGAGTGGGCGTATGCCAGAGTGCGGCCATCGGGCGAGAATGTCGGTGTGATATTGAGTGCCGTCTGGGAACCGGGAGCCAGAAACGACTGGCCACCCGAAACCGGCTGCACCACAATCCCGCCACGACCGTCCGTGAGTTGAGTAAACGCGAGTCGTTGTCCGTCGGGAGACCAGGCCGGCGATAGCGACGTCTGGCCCGCCGGCGTAAGGGGCGCCTGATCCTCACCATCGCTGTCGGAGCGGTAGACTCTGCCGCCGGACACGAACAGCAGCCGGGTAGCTGCCGCTCCGGGCTGGCCTGTCGCCCAGCGGGCGATTTCATCGGCCAGCCGGTGCACCTCGAGTCGGAAATCCGCGGCAGTCGGTGAAGGAATAGATACGCTCTGTTGATTCCGCACGCGTGCGCCGTTTACGTCGTGCAAGCGGACGGTCACCCCTCCAGGCGTCTGGACGAGCTCCACAGCGAACGCCGCCCCAAGCGTTCGGTAGAGCGGGTAATTGAGCCCCCCGGAATTGGCGGTATCTCTCGGCCCGGGGGAGACGTGGGTCCCGCCCCCTCCATTGGTCACCGTTGGAGCAGCATCTCCCACCGTAACCATCTCGAACCTGTCGGTGTATTCGAGGTCGCGTTGTACGATGGCTCGGATTGAATCCACCCCAGGCCCAGGGAGTACCACTAACCCCGGCCGAACCCCGGGTACGAAATCAAAGCCAACATGGACAGTATCCTGGGCGGGTAGTGCCTGCACCGCTACGAGTGCCACGACAAGCAAAACGGATAGTGTCTTCATCGAGTGGGCTTGAAGTAGAAGCTGACCGGGAGCACATCCGCATTCCAGCCATCAGGCAGAGGGCCGAATGCGTGGTTGTTGCCGGCGGCCTCGATGGCGCCTTGCGCGTCGAGGTCGAAGGCGAAGCTCCCGGAGCGAGTGACGAACCTGATGTCGCGCACCGATCCATCCCTTAGAATCATGAAGCTGATCTCCGCGAAGTTATTCTGCTTGGCCGAGCCTTGATCCCAACGCTGATAGACCTGGCTGACGATGTTCCGGAGGTATTCCGGAAAGGGGAACGCGAGGCCAGGCGTCTTGATCGTGGTGACATCGGTTCCGGTGCTGGGTGTCTCACCCGGCGCAGCTGCCACCTCCCCCGGAACATTCGGCGTGGGCTCCCGGTCAGGTTCTGTGGGCGCCGGCGGTTTGGGGGTCGGCAGCGGCTGTTTCACCGGCTTCGGCGGCTTGGGCTTCACTGGCGCCGGCTTCTCGACCGGCGCCGCCGGCTTGGGGGGCGTCGGCTTTGGCGGCTCCGGCTTCTCCTCCGGCGGCGGCGTAGGCAGGGCTTCGCGCGCCTTCCGTTGGTTTGCTACCGCGGGTGCCGCCACAATATCCACGGCGTAGGATATGGGCGAAGCCTTGCTCGGCTTCACGGCTGTGAAAAGGAAGCTCACTGCAGCCGCATGGACAACCACTGTCCCCACCAGTCCGGCTGCCTTCCCTGGCGCCTGACGATCGGGACCCCGGTGCTTCACGGCGATTCTTCCTCGGCGGCAACGAGTCCCACGTTCTGCACCCCGGCTGTGCGGATGATGGCCAGTACCCGGACGACGTCACCATAGGGCACCTGAGTGTCCGCTTGCAGGTACACGCCACTGGGCTTCCGGGTCGCCACCAGCGAACGGAATGTCACTCTGAAGTCGCTGTACGAGACAGGGGTTTGGTCCACCAGGATCCTGCCACTTCGATTGACGGTAACCACCATGCCTTCCTTCGGCGACAGTGGACGAACGTCCGCTTTGGGCAACTCAACGTCAACGCCGCCTTGCATGATCGGTGCCGTGATCATGAAGATGATCAGCAGCACGAGCATGACGTCCACCAATGACGTCACGTTCACGTCGGCCATCAGGCTGAGCTCGCCCCGCTGACTCCCCAATCCTCCGCCCAAACCAGCCGACATTTAGACCAATCCCTCCCGAGCCATCGTGCCGATCAGCTCGTTGGCGAAGCCTTCGAGCTCACCAGCAAAGAGGCGAACTCGGTTTACGTAGAGGTTGTAGGTGATGACCGCAGGTATGGCGGCGACCAGCCCGGCAAACGTGGCCACGAGCGCCTCGGCAACGCCGGGCGCAACGGCGGCAAGGTTGCCCGATCCCTTGGAAGCGATGCCAATGAACGCGCTCATGATGCCGAGGACGGTACCGGTTAGGCCGAGCAGCGGGCTCACCGAACCGATGGTCGCAAGCCATGGGATGTAATGGCCCAGGAGGTCTCGCTCGGCGGCGACTTCCTTGCCGAGAACCATCTTCAATGCTTCGAGCTGGGTCATGGAGAGGGAGCTTCGATCCGCCCCGCGCTCGTCTCGGAGGGCGCCGGGTCGGAGCTCGGAATAAAAGGTAATCGCCTCGCGAAAGAGCCGGTTGTACGGCGAGGCCGGCTGCTTCATGACGGCCTGATACGCATCCTGCAGTCGCGTCGTTCGCTCCATCTCGTTGAAGAAGCGGTCCGCCTGGCGATTCAGTTTCCGGAATTGCCACCACTTGAGGATGATGATGAACCAGGATACCAGCGAAAAAATGGCGGTGATGACCAGAACGACCTTGGTTTCTGCGCTCGAGGAGAGAACCAGCTCGAGGGATGACTGCGGTATTGCCCCACCCCCTTGCTGGATCACTTCGCCTCCTTTTTGAACCATTCGATCAGTTCACGCAATCCATCCGCAAACTGATGCTGCGGCTCCCACCCCAGAATCTTCTTCGCCTTGCTCACATCCAGGGCGCTCCTGGACAGCTCTCCCGGACGAGCGGCCTCAAACTCCAGCTTGGGCTTCTGTCCCATGACATCACCGACGGCGGCGGCAAGGTCGAGAACGCTGCGTTCGATGGAGGTCGCAATGTTGAAGGCCGGCCCATCCAGTTCGACCGTCTTGGGGACAGGTCGAGTACTGGCCAGGACGTTGGCTCGCGCCACATCCTTCA
Organism: uncultured Gemmatimonadales bacterium; assembly: GCA_963751925.1. Classification (GTDB taxonomy): domain Bacteria; phylum Gemmatimonadota; class Gemmatimonadetes; order Gemmatimonadales; family GWC2-71-9; genus CAVVWJ01. Next base: position 1,140,361 of record CAVVWJ010000002.1, read on the forward strand.
CGAAGACGTAGTCCCGCGTCTGGCGACCATCGCCGAAGACCGTGAGCGGCCGGTTTTCCAACAGACGGGAAACAAAGATCGATACGACACCGGCCTCCGATTTGGGATCCTGACGGGGACCGAAGACGTTGGCGTAGCGCATGGCGACTCCTTCGAAGCCTCGGAGTGCGGCGAGCGCGCGCAGGTAGTACTCACCCGCGAGCTTGCTCACGCCATAGGGGGAAACCGGCAGCTTGGGCGCCGTTTCGGGGGTAGGGATCTTCTCCGGATCGCCGTAGACGACGCCGCCACTGCTGGCGAACACCACCCGCTTAACCCTGCCTTCCCCCGCACCATCCAGCAGATTGACCAGGCCGACGACGTTGATCTCGCTGTCGAACGCAGGCTTGTCGACCGAGACGCGGACATCAATCTGGGCCGCATGGTGGTTCAGTACCGTGAAGCCGCCGGTAGCCAGCGTGCGGCGTGCATCAGGAGAACGAATGTCGGCCCGGATCAGACGGGCACCCTTCGGAACATTCTTTTCGTGGCCGCGTGAGAGATCGTCCAACACCACCACCTCCCACCCCTCCCGCAGATACGCCTCAGCGATGTGTGAGCCGATAAAGCCTGCTCCGCCCGTCACCAGCACCCGGCCCGTCATTCCAGACATGTCGGCATCAGACTCCCACCGCCGTTTGAGTTGGTCAATGATCTCTCAGAGTGCCCCGCAATATAGAGGCGGTCACTTCGGAAGGAACCGCTGTTGGGAAAATAGTGCTGACCACAACACGGAAGTCGGTCGGGGTGATGACAGAGGGCCGGAACCCGATCGGTTCCGGCCCATCACGTTCACGGAGCTGCGCTGGTGCTATGTCAGGAAGGAAGCTTTGCCACCTGCAGGACGTCGGTGCCCGGCGGAATGTCGGGAGAGATCACATTGATGATCCGAGCAGTGGCGGTGTGGTCACGCACGTGGACGATCTGGAGCGTGGCCATCAACTCATTGATCCGGATCGTGCCATCTGCGAGGCGGGCCGGCCGGCGGCGAATCTCGAAGAGGTCGCCCGGCGCGACGCCGTTCTCTTTGCCCTTGTCGATGAAGAGGACCATCTGCGGCTCCTTCAGGTCCTGGCGACCGAGGCCGCCCAGAAGAGAACCGCGGACCCCATCGGCCACCGGTACAGCCCGAGCGCCTGAGCCCTGCGTAAAGCTCTCCATTGGGAGCACACGCTGGCCGTTCCGGATCGGACCATAGACCGCCACGATGGTTGCTACATAGTGCCGGTCGACAGTTTCCCTTATCTGCGCGAGTCCGGTGGGGACGACGATATTCCCGTACGGCTCGAGCTCGCCGCCCATCTGGGCCACCAGCAGCGTGTCACCGATCTCGTAGGTCGCTCCAGCCGGCGCTTCAACCGCGATAGTGGTAAAAGGCAGCGCGTTTGCCCGGCTGCTCATGGCTTTGATCTGTTGCGGAGTCACTGGGCCGAGCACACGGCCGAAGGGCAGCCGTTGATTCTCGGTCAGAAAGCCGGACGAATAGAACTCACTCCGGCGCAACGGGCGGTATGGTTGATCGGTGTATGCCTTGAGGATCTCCTTCACACTGCGCGCTTTGCTCTCGGGGAACAGCGGTGCCCATTCCTCTGTCTGCGACTCTGCGCTCGAGGGCTGCTGCGGTCCCTGCGCCAAGGCGTCCGTGGTATCGGACCGGGAAACCCGGGTTGAGTCACTGGTCGAGTCGAACGGCGCCGGCGGAGGCGGCGTATCCATCGTGGGGACCGCGGCAATGTTGTCGCGAGGAGCAATACGAAGAACCTCACCAGGGTAGATCCAGTGCGGGTCCTCGACGACATCGGTATTGATGCGGTAAATCCCGGGCCAGAGAAATGGATCTTTCAAGTAATGCTGCGCCAGATCCCAAAGCGTATCACCCTTCTTCACCGTGTGTGTCTGGGGCAATGGCTCTTGCGCCAGCAGACCAGCCGCCGGAGTCGCCACGATCAGTGCCGCAATCCACCCCGCTATCCGAGCTGGGTGGCGTGAAGACTGCCGGTTCGCCTTGCAGGAATACGTGCGCAGCATCGGGATCTCCCAGCGGCGTCGCTGTCTGGTAAAGAACGGGATCTTCGGTCCAACGCGAGGTATCTCGGTGGGGCGGGAGTCGCAAAATCAACGCCACTGCGAAAGTGCTTTATTCTCGGTTGGTAACAGCAAGCCTATAAACGAGTTCCCGCTACAGAGATAAAGCAGATCCACCGGGCTGGAAGTCTGGCGATCGGCGGGAGGACTGGCTTATCTCCCGAGGGAAAAGACCAGCGGGTGGGTGGCCGCTTGCCCGGCTCCCACCCTCAGCTGTATGTCCCGCTGACGGCTCAGAATGGAAGGTCGTCGTCTTCCGCGTCCAGCGCCTCCGGGAAATCATCGAACGACTCTTTCCCTTTGGGAGCGGCAGCTCCAGCGGCAACCTTGCTCGGCGCGGAGAAGGCCTCGGCACCATCGCTCTTGCCGGAAAGCAGGATCAACTCCCGACCATTGATTTCGGTGGTGTAGCGGGTCTGACCTTCCCGATCCTGCCACGACCGATATTCGATGCTCCCCTCGACGTACACCTTGTCTCCCTTCTTGCAGAAGCGCTCGGCGACGTCTGCCAGGGTAGAGAACTTGGTATTCCAGAGCACGACGCGATGCCACTCGGTCTTCTCCTGCTTTTCACCCGACTGATTCTTCCACTGCCGGCTGGTGGCGATCGACAGCGTTGCCACTCGGGAGCCGTTCGTAGTGCTGCGAACTTCCGGGTCAGCGCCCAGGTTCCCGATCAGGGTGACTTTGTTGAGACTCCGACTCACATGGACCTCCGAGGTTTGACGTGATCCACTCCAGGACGGACCAGCGCATAATAGAGCAGCGCAAGTCCTGCTTTCAACCAAAGTTGCTCTCGTTTTAGCGTTTCTACGCAGGCTGCTCGATCGCGAGCCATAGTACCAGCGCGTCTTCCTTCGGATTGCGGTAGTACGCGGCGCGTTGGCCCACCGGCCGGAATCCTGAGCTCAGGTACAGTGACTGGGCCGAGAGGTTCGACTCCCGCACCTCCAGATAGACTTCCTCTACTCTACGCTTCCGCAACAGGACGATGGCGGCCCGCAGGAGCGCTCGCCCCACTCCAGCCCGGCGATAATCCGGCGAGACCGCCAGGTTGAGAATCTCGCCGCTGCCTGCCACCTCACGCCCGATCAGGTAGCCCGCGATGCCGCGTCCGGCCTGTGCAACGAAGCCGAACGTCCAGGGCGATTCCAGTGCCTCGCGAAAGCTGGTCTCGGTCCAGGGATCCGAAAAGCAGCGCCGCTCGATCGCGACGAGTGGAGCGGCATCAGCCGGGACTGCCGAACGAATCCGGTAGGGGGCGCCCATGAACAACCTCCCAACGTGCCTGCGCTTCCGCAGGACGGCCGTACACTGGTGCCCATTCCTGGACTGCGTCCAACCGGGTAGCGCCACCAGGCCGGCCAACCAGTTCGAGTAAACGTGACGCATGCGGAGCGCCCTCGGGCGGGCCAATCATCGAGCTCCCGGTCCAGCTCTCCAGCATCTCAGCGATAGCCTCAGGAACCTCGCCTACGATGACAGTGGGCTCAAGGTCACGGCGCATCAGCGATTCCGCACGATGCACCGAAGGCGCCAGCTCGGTAAGAATCTGGTCCGGCAGAAACCGGTACGCCGCGGCGTACACCTCGCCGCGCAACGCGTTCACCACCGCCAGCACGAGGGCACCCGGCTGCGCAACCCCGGCCGCCCGAACCATGAGCGACGGCGCGGTCCAGAGCTCGAACCCCCGTGCCTGCACCAGCGCCTTGGCCAGCGCGGCTCCGACCCTGAGTCCCGTGAAGCTCCCGGGACCATCGCTGAGTGCGACCCCACTCACATCGTCCAGGGTGGCTCCAGCCTGTACCAGCAACCGTTCGATGGCCGGCAGCAGAGCCGCGGCATGCCGACGAGCGCCCGAGATATTTTCTTCCAGCGGCCCGCGCCCAGGAATCCCGACCGCAACGGAGGCTCTGTCGCTCGCCGTATCGACGCCCAGCCACATTAGAGCGACTCGAGCCCACGGCGAGCCTGGTCCGGCAGATGGTGGAGTTTAAAGCGGCGTGTAGCCGGCGGTAGCCACCCCACAGCCCGCTCTGGCCATTCGATCAGAATGGCGTCTCCTTCCGCCACCAGCCCCTCCAGGTCCAGGTCGGCGGCCTCATCGGGAGATCGGAAGCGGAAACAATCCAGATGAAAGACTGGCCCTCGCGCGCCCTGGTATCGATGCACCAGTGCGTAGGTCGGACTGGTTGCGGGCTCCACCACGCCGAGGCCTCGCGCAACCGCTTTGATGAACGTTGTCTTCCCGGCCCCGAGGTCTCCCTCGAAAGTGACGAGCTCACCAGGCGAGAGCACCCGCCCGAGTGCCTCACCTTCGGCCTGGAGCTCCGCCTCTGTCAATGAGCGGGTCACGCATGCCGCCTGATCTTGCCGGAGACGCGCCGGACGTCAGGCGCACCGATCGCCTTGAGCTCGTTCAGCTGGTCCCGCAGCATGGCAGCCAGCTCGAACTCCAGGTTTGCGGCTGCCTCGCGCATCTGCTTCTCGAGTGCCGTGATCGCCGCCGCACGTTTGGCCGGATCCCGGAGATCCACCTGTTCCCGGATTGCCGCCGACCTCGGTTCAGGCCGTTCGGTCCTCGCGTCCGCCACGTGGGTAGAGAGGCGCACTTCCTCCATGGACTTGACGATGGATGTTGGGATGATGCCGTGCTCCTCGTTGTAAGCCCGCTGGATGCTGCGACGCCGGTCCATTTCGTCCAGGGCCCGCTGCATCGAGCCGGTGATACGATCGGCGTACAACACGGCTCGGCCATTCACGTGACGGGCAGCACGACCGATCGTCTGGACCAGCGATCGATCGGACCGCAGAAAGCCTTCCTGGTCGGCATCGAGGATCGCCACCAGCGACACTTCCGGAAGGTCGAGGCCTTCCCGCAGCAGGTTGATCCCGACGAGCACGTCGAAGTCACCCAGGCGAAGCCCGCGCAGAATTTCCATCCGCTCGATGGCGTCAATATCGGAATGCAGATACCGCACGCGAACGCCGGCCTGCTGGAGATAGTCGGTAAGATCCTCCGACATTCGCTTGGTCAGCGTGGTCACCAGCACTCGCTCGCCCAGCGCCTCACGGGCACGGATCTCCGCGAGCAGGTCGTCCACTTGACCCCGCACCGGCCTGACGTCGACCTCAGGGTCGATCAGCCCGGTCGGCCTGATGATCTGCTCCACTACAACTCCCTGTGACAACCGCAGCTCCAGGTCACCCGGCGTCGCCGACAGGTTGATCATCTGCGGCGCCAGCGACATGAACTCATCGAACTGCAGCGGCCGATTGTCGAGCGCCGAGGGCAGCCGGAATCCATACTCCACGAGGGTGAGCTTCCGGGCCCGGTCGCCGTTGTACATGCCGCCGATCTGCGGCAGACTCACATGGGATTCGTCCACGACGACCAGAAACTCCGGCGGGAAGTAGTCGATCAAACAGGCCGGCCGTTCGCCCTCACGGCGGTTGGTGAGGTGGCGGGAATAGTTCTCGATCCCGGCGCAGGTGCCCACCTCCAGCAGCATCTCGATATCGAAGCTGGTGCGAGATTCGAGTCGCTGCGCTTCCAGCAGCTTGCCCGCCCCCTTCAACTCCGCGAGACGGATGGCGAGCTCCTCCCGGATCGCTTTCACGGCCCGTTCGATGGTGGGACGCTGGGTCACGAAGTGTTTGGCTGGATAGATGGCGCACTGACCGAGCTGGGCAATCGTTTCCCCTGTCAGCGGATTGATCTTGCTGATCCGCTCAACTTCATCGCCCCAGAGCTCGATCCGGATCGCCTGCTCCGCATAGGCAGGAAAAATCTCAATGGAGTCTCCCCTGACCCGGAAGCTCCCCTGCTCGAAGGCGACGTCGTTCCGGCCATAATGAATCCTGACCAGCTCCGCTAGAATCTCGTCACGCCCCCGCTGCTCGCCGCGGCGAACGGTCACCATCAGCTTCCGATACTCGACGGGGTCTCCCAAGCCGTAGATGGCGCTGACTGTAGCAACGATGACCACGTCATCCCGCTCCATCAGGCTCGAGGTGGCTCGAAGCCGGAGACTCTCGATGTCCTGGTTGATCGACGCGTCCTTCTCGATGTACACGTCGGTGGAGGGGACATACGCTTCGGGCTGGTAGTAGTCGTAGTACGAGACGAAGTATTCGACCGCGTTCCCCGGCAGAAACTGTCGGAGCTCGCCATACAGCTGAGCTGCCAGCGTCTTGTTGTGTGAGAGCACCAGGGTAGGCTTGCCGTAGTTGGCGATGGTGTGCGCCAACGTCATCGTCTTACCGGAACCGGTGACACCGAGCAGAGTCTGGTACCGATCGCCGCGCTCGAGGCCGGCCGTCAACTCGGAGATGGCTTTAGGCTGGTCACCGGCGGGTTCGAATGGTGCAACGACCTCGAAACGGGGGCTGCTCATAGGTGGGAATATAACCTGCCGGGATTTCTTCGGTAAGCAGTCTCGATCACGTCACTTCAACGGCCCGAGACGCCTCCCATCGCCAGCAGCTTCTTCCACTGCTGCTCCGGCACCGGAATGACAGAAAGCCGCGACATCCGGACCAGGCCCAGATCGGCGAAAGCCGGGTCGGCCTTTATTCTGGACAGCGGGACCGGCGAGGGAAGCCGGCGCACCGCCTCGAGATCGACTACTACAACCTTCGGATCCTTGAGCTTGGGATCGGGATACGGCGCGCTGGTGATGCGGGCGAGTCCTACCAGATCCTTTCCCACGTTGGAGTGGTAGATGAACGCGTCATCTCCCACGGCCATGCTGCGGATGTGTTTGAGGGCGAGCGCGTTGGTTACTCCATCCCAGGTGGCTCGGCGCTCGCGCTCGAGATCGTCATAGGAATACACGTCCGCATCGGTCTTGAGGATCCAGTACGCCATGGCGCTGCTCGACCGAGTTGACTACTTCTGGACGGCGAACGTTTTGGAGTCGACCGAATCGCCATCGGCGTAGACGGTGATACGGTACGTTCCTGGTGTCCAACCCTTGGGCCGAACCGCATGCAGCTCGGTGTTCTCGCGTCCTTTTGGCTGAATTGTCTTGGCGGCTGAGTCGACCAGCTCGCCCTTCTGATTGCTGAAGTGGGCCGAGAGCGCCGCCTTTTCTGGAGATCCGACGGTACCGATGGAGACATAGACCGTCTCTTTGGCGGCGAACTGGAATGTCGGCTCCGTCACCCGGTTTCCTTCGCCGATGTGTTTCCCGATCATCACGTTCGTGACGCGGAGCGTTTTGGAGGACTCCTCTGCCTTCGCCGAATCCGCTACCACCTTGGCGCTGTCTCGCGCAGCGGCTTCAGCCTGGGACTGCGCGCCACCACCACCCGAGCATCCCACGGCTGCCAGTGAAACCAGCCAACCCGCCGCCCCGCGTCTAACCCGCCCCATGCGCGATACCTCCCTATGAGTTTGGTGGCGCCTCGCGGCGCTCGATCTCGGTGACACCCTTCACTCGCCGCACCGTCTTCAGCACCTTCCCCAGGTGCGGAAGGTTGTCGACCTCGACAAAGATGGTCCCGAACACCGAGCCATCCTTCGTGTGCAGGTCCGCACCCCTGATGTTGGTGCCGGTCTGACTGATCGCTTCCATGATATCGGCATACAGCCCACGGCGATCTTCTCCGGTGATCGCCAACCGAACCGCGAACGCCTCACCGGCGGTTTCCTGCCAATCGATATCCACCCGCCGCTCATCCGACGCAAGGGTCAGCAGGTTCGGGCAGTCGGCCCGGTGAATCGAGATGCCACGCCCCTGGGTGACGTAACCCACCACCGAATCGCCCGGCACCGGCTGACAGCACTGGGCATATCGGACCATCAATCCGTCTACGCCCTGAATCTTGATGCCCCGGCCCAGGCGTATGCGGTCGATCACGCGACCGAAGACGGTTGGCTTGGGCTCCTGCAGGTCCTCGCTCGACAGATCTGGATAGAGCGCGCGGATGACCTGGCCGATTGGCACATCTCCACGACCCACGGCGATCTCGAGCCCGCGTCCATCGGCCAGTGACAACGTTTCCGCCGCCCGGTCCAGCTGATCGTCAGTGGGGGTGTCGAGACGGCGGCGGCGAACCTCGCGAGTCAGCAGGTCCTTGCCGAGACTGCGGCTGACCGTCTCTTCCTCGTGGTTGACCCACTGCTTGATCTTCTGGCGGGCGCGGGCGGTCCGGACGTGGCTGAGCCAGTCGCGGCTGGGCTTGGCCGATGTGCTGGTGAGGATCTCGACCGTGTCGCCGCTCTTGAGCTCGCGGTGCAATGGCGCAATGCGTCCATTGACCTTCGCGCCCTGGCACTTGAGACCGACCTCGGTGTGCACGTGGAAGGCAAAATCGATGGCTGTCGATCCCTTGGGGAGTCGCTTGACGTCTCCCTGAGGGGTAAAGATGAAGATCTCGTCCTGATACAGATCGATCTTCAGGAACTCGAGGAACTCTTCGGGGCTGTGCGTGTCCTGCTGCAGCTCGAGGAGCTGGCGGAACCAGCCGAGGTGCTGGTCCAGCTCGTCTCGCGATCCATCCCGCTTGTATACCCAATGCGCCGCGATACCGTACTCGGCCGTCCGGTGCATGTCCTGAGTGCGGATCTGCACCTCGAAGAGTTGGCCTCCTGGCCCGAAGATCGTGGTGTGAAGCGACTGGTATGCGTTCGACTTGGGGCTGGCGATGTAATCCTTGATCCGCTCCTGAATAGGCGTCCAGTTGTGATGGATGATGCCGAGCACGTGGTAGCAATCGGGAACCGATCGCACGATGACGCGCACCGCCATCAAATCGTAGATCTCGTCGAAGACCTTGCCCCGCTTCCGCATCTTCTGAAAGATCGACCACAGATGCTTGGGGCGGCCGGTGACCTCGAACCAGCCGATGCCGGCCTCGCGGAGCTCGCTGTCGAGCGGCGTCTTGAGCTTCAGGATGGTCTGCTCCCGGGCGGCACGCTTGGCGGCTACTTGCTGAGCCAGCTCACGGTAGTCCTCCGGCTCGAGGAACTTGAACGCAAGATCTTCCAGCTCGGCCTTGATGCCGGCCATACCAAACCGATGCGCCAGCGGGGCGTAGATCTCTCTGGTCTCGAGTGCGATCCGGGTCCTCCGGTCGGGCGGGAGGTGCTCCAGCGTCCGCATGTTGTGGAGCCGGTCGCCCAGTTTGATGATGATGACCCGGGCGTCCTTGGCGATGGAGAGTAGGAGCTTGCGGTAGTTCTCGACCTGCTCCTCTGCCGAGGAGTGAAACGTCAGGCTGGAGATCTTGGTGAGGCCGTCGACGATACCCGCAACCTCGGGGCCGAACTCGCGGGCGATATCCTCGGTACGGACATCGGAGTCCTCCACCACATCGTGGAGCAATGCAGCGACGATTGTCGTGGTGTCCAGCAACTGCTCGGCGAGGATGAGGGCCACGGCGATGGTGTGGGAGACGAAATCTTCCCCCGACATCCGTTTCTGGCCTCGGTGGGCCGACGCGCTGAACCGAAGCGCCCGCTCGACCAACTCGAGGTCGAGCCGGTCGGCGTGACGCTCCAGCACGGCCCGCAAATCCGGAGCGAGCTCGGGGAGAATCCCGGTCACCGGAGTCTTGGTTCCAGTCACAGCAGACCCGCCGATGCAAAGCTCACAAAGCGATCCCCAGCGATGATGACATGGTCATACAATGGTACATCGAGCAACTGGCCGGCCGAGGCCAGCTGCTTGGTGGCCGCCCGATCTTCCGCTGACGGCGTTGGATCGCCGCTGGGATGATTGTGCACGACGATGATCCCTGCGGCCGCTTCGACAATGGCGGCCCGGAACACTTCGCGAGGATGCACCAGCGAGCTGTTGAGCAAGCCGCGAGTGATGAGCACTTCCCGAAGCACCTGGCTTTGACTGTCCAGGGCGACCAGATGGAACTCCTCCACCTGGAGATCCCGCAGCCGGCTACCGAACAGGCGAATCACGTCCTCCGGTTCCCGGATCCGCTGCACCGGAGGGCGCTCCTCCCGGGCCGTTCGGGACCCCAGCTCGAATGCCGCGAGGAGGCGTCCCGCCTTGGTCGGCCCTATGCCGGGCGACCGGAGCAGCTCGGCCGAGGGCCGCTGGGCCAAACGCCGGAGTGAGCCTTCGCTGATCTCCAGCAGCCGTGCCGCCAGCCCAAGGACGTCCTGCCCGCCACCGCCCGTTCCTAACACGATGGCGAGAAGTTCCGCGGTCGTCAACGCGGCGGGGCCAAGTGACCAGAGGCGCTCCCGGGGACGATCGGCGTTTGTAAGGGTTGAAACCGGAAGGGCCATGTCCTCAGAATAGCCGAAGATATGGCAATCCTGATTGACCATTATCCTGCAGGGAAGACTGAAGTTACGCCGCTACCGACCAGCCCCGTGGCACTTCTTGTACTTCTTTCCCGAGCCGCAGGGACAGGGATCGTTGCGCCCCGCTTCCGGAACGGTAGACGTCGCACGCGCGACCGGACCCAGTGAGCTGCTGAGCGCGGGTGCCGCCGAAGGCGGCGGCGCCATTCGCCGGGCCGGCTGGGCGAACATATCGTCGGCACCAACCGGCGCCGGGGCAGGCTCCGGGAGCGCGGGACGGCGGGCGCGCGGCTCCTCCCGCGGAGCCTCCGCGCTCACCTGAATCTTGAGGAAGCGCTCGGTGAAGGTCGACTGGATATCATGCATAAGGTCTTCGAACATTTCGAAGGCCTCGCGCTTGTACTCGACCAGTGGATCCTTCTGGCCCCAGGCGCGGTACTGGATCGCGTTCCGCAGTTGATCGAGATCGTACAGGTGGTCCTTCCAGCGCTCGTCCAGCACCGACAGCATCACCTGCGACAGCACCTGGCTGTCGACTTCGGGAATTCCTATGGTTTTCCCGAAATCCGCCAGATACGCGATCTTCCGGCGGAAACTCTCCTCACCTTCGGCTCGGGCCGCCTCGGCCATGCTGTCGATGGTCGGAGTGACGTCGGCGTCCACCAGCGCGTCGACCGTTACCAGGTACTGCAGCGTGAGCGCCTCGCGAAGGCCACCGCGATCGTATTCCTCTGGCCTCTGGGCCCCGACAAGGAACTGATTGACTGCCCGCTCCAGCGCGACCTCGATCATGCGGCGCGCCTCGGCCTTGAGCTCTTCGCCTCGCTCCAACGCAAACAGCCGCAGCGAATAGATGACTTCCCGCTGCTGGTTCATCACATCGTCGTACTCCAGCAGCCGCTTCCGTTGCTGGAAGTTCTGCAGCTCGACCCGCTTTTGGGCCTGCTCGATGGCCCGGGTGACCAGCCCACCGGTAATGACTTCGCCTTCCTCGGCGCCGCTCTTGTCCATCCACCGCGCGATGCGGTCAGAGCCGAAGAGCCGCATGAGGTCGTCTTCCAGCGACAGGAAAAAGATCGTCTGGCCCGGATCTCCCTGGCGGCCGGAGCGGCCACGAAGCTGGCGATCGATTCGGCGGGACTCGTGACGCTCGGTGCCGATGATCTGGAGTCCTGCCTCGGGCTCCTTGAGGTCGAGGTCCTTGCCGAGTTTGATGTCGGTGCCGCGCCCGGCCATGTTGGTCGCGATGGTGATTGCAGCCTTCTGCCCTGCCCCGGCGACGATCTCCGCCTCACGCTGGTGGTATTTGGCGTTGAGGACTTCATGCTTGAGACCGCGGCGCTTGAGCTGGCGCGACAGCGTCTCCGACACGTCCACGTTCACGGTGCCGATGAGCACGGGCCATCCCAGCCCGTGCAGTCGATCGACCTCGTTCAGGATCGCGTCGTGCTTTTCCTTCCGGGTCTTGTAGATCCGGTCGGGCTGGTCGAGCCGGCGGACTGGACGATGAGTAGGGATGACATTCACGTCCAAACCGTAGATCTGGTAAAACTCGGTCTCCTCGGTCTCGGCGGTGCCCGTCATTCCGGCCAGCTTGTCGTACATCCGGAAGTAGTTCTGGATCGTGATGGTGGCGAAGGTCTGGGTTTCACCCTTGACCTGCACCCCCTCCTTGGCCTCCACAGCCTGGTGCAGACCATCGGCCCAGCGCCGGCCGGTCATCACGCGGCCAGTGAACTCGTCGACGATGACGACCTGGCCTTCCTGTACCAGATAGTCGACTTCTTTCTCGTACAGCACGTGGGCCTGGAGAAGCTTGTGGATGATGTGAAGCTTCTCGCTCTTGAGGGCGTAATCCGATTCGACTTGCCGCCGGCGCTCGATCCGATCGTGCGGCGACAGCTCGGGGTCCTTGTCGATCTGGTGGATTTCTTCCGAGATATCGGGTACCAGGAAGAGCCCCGGATCGTTGGGGGACATCGCCTCGGCGCCACGATCGGTCAGATGCACCGAATGGCCCTTCTCGTCGAGCACGAAGTAGAGTGTCTCCTCCAGGTCCCGCATGCGCTGCTGCTTCATCGGCAGCTTCCGGTCGGCGATAGCGTCGAGCTCCATGCGCTGGACCATCTGCTTGATGCCGGTCTCGTTCATCATCTTCAGCAGCCGTTTGTTCTTCGGCATGCCGAGCTGTGCCTGATAAAACTTGAGCGCGGCGTCGGTGCGGGTCTTGGGGTCCTCCAGCAGCTTCTCGGCCTCCGCAAGCAGAGTGTTGACCACACCAGTCTGCTTCCGGACCAGCTCGGCCACCTGGCGGCTGAACTGGGCGTATTTCTCGTCAGTCTCGTTGCCGACCGGGCCCGAAATGATCAGCGGCGTCCTCGCCTCATCGATCAGGATCGAGTCCACCTCGTCGATGATGGCGTAGGCGTGCTCCCGCTGGACCCGCTGATCCAGCGAGAAGACCATGTTGTCGCGCAGATAGTCGAAGCCGAACTCGTTGTTGGTGCCGTAGGTGATGTCGGCGAGGTAAGCGGCGCGGCGCTCGGGCGAGGACGGCTCGGTGTCGTCCAGACAGGCGACTGTGAGACCGAGATAGCGGAAGACGTGGCCCATCCACTGTGCGTCGCGCCGGGCCAGGTAGTTATTGACGGTGACCAGGTGTGCGCCGCGGCCGGACAGGGCGTTGAGATACAGCGGCAAGGTGGCGACGAGGGTCTTGCCTTCGCCGGTGGCCATCTCGGCGATCTTCCCCTGGTGCAGCACAACGCCGCCGATGAGCTGCACGTCGTACGGCACCATGTCCCAGATCAGCTCGTGTCCGGTGACCTGGACGGTGGTGCCCATCAGACGGCGGCACGCCTCGCGGACGGTCGCGAACGCCTCCGGCAGCAGCTCATCCAAACCGGCCGCAAGCTCTTTCTTGTAGCGCCGCTCCAGGTCGTGGAACCGGCCTTCCAGAGCGTCCCGTTCAACCGGATCGGCGCAGCCGTGCTTGGCTTCCCTGACCTGCTCGAGCTCCGCCTTCAGCGGGCCGGTGCGCTCGGCCAGCCGCTCCCGAAATCGCGGTGTTTGCGCCTGCAGGTCTTCCGCGCTGAGCGACTTCAGCCGCTGCTCGTGGACGTGGATCTGGTCCACAATGGGCTGAATGCGCTTGCGCTCGCGGTCGAACCGCGTGCCGAAAACCGACGTCATCAAAGTCTTGATCATTCTGCGTCTAAATATAATCGGTGTCGTGTGATGTACTCTGCGACGGCATCGGGAACCCAGTAGCGGACCGACTGACCTCTGGCTACGCGGCGGCGAACTTCCGTGGCCGAAATATCGATCGCGGGAACCTCGACCACCGTGTCCACCCAGGCCGAGGTGGGGACGCTGCTGCCGGGGCGGGCAAAGACCGCGATCCGGGCCAGTGTGCGAATCTGATCAGCCTGGTACCAGGCAGGTAGCTCGGCCGCGGCATCAGCACCCAACAAGAGGAGGAACTCCGTCCCCGGTTCCTGTTGATGGAGATGCCGCAGGGTGTCAACGGTATAGGAGGGTCCTGGGCGCTGGAGCTCCGCGCGCTCGAGTGCGAACCGGGGCGTCCCTGTGAGCGCCAATGTCAGCATGGCGGCTCTGTGCTCGGCAGAGGTACGGTGTTGTCCCTGTTTGAATGGTTGCTCTCGGGCGGGAACAAAACGGAGGAGATCCAGACCGAGCTCCTCCGCAGCGACCTCTCCGACGATCAGATGTCCATGGTGAACCGGATCGAACGACCCCCCGAACAGTCCAATCATCCGGCCTCAGGCTCCGGTGGAGTCAGACGGGCATACTGCCCCAGCTCCGGGCGCCTTGGGATGAAACCGCTTGATGTAGCCGCAGGTCTCCTGAACGTCCTCGCGGTATCCCAGCGTTTTGTAGGCCTGCACCAGGTGAATCAACGCATCCGGCGCCACCGCGGTCTTGGGGTAGGTCGCTACCAGATCTTTCAGGTACAGGACGGCCGAATCGTACGCCTTGAGACGGAAGTAGTACATGGCCGCTTTGTAGGTCTTGTACGCGAAGCGCTCGTTCAGCTCGTTGATGCGGGCCTGGGCCCGGTCGGCCGCGCTGCCGCTGGGATACCGGTTGAGCAGTTCCTGGTAGGTGGCGAGCGCCGTCTGGCCGTAGGTCGGATCCAGCTCGGGCCGACGCCAGAGATCGGCGTACACATCGCCCACTCGGAGCAAGGCTTCAGGAGCAATCGGATCGTTGGGAGTGTCATCGGAGGCCTTCCGGAACTCGCGGGCGGCTTCCAGCTGACTACCCTGCGCAAACCGCGCCTCACCCAGGTAGTAGTGCGCCCGGGCGATCCGCGGGTCTCCCGGTGCGAATTCCAGGAGCGCGCGTTCCAGAAGCTTGGCGGCATCGCTCCATTTGCCATGGCGGTAGGATTTCTCCGCGTTGTTCCAGAGCGAATCGATGGCGCCACTCGAGGCGATGTCGTGCCCGGGGGAAACCGGCGGCGGAGTGACTGCCGGATTACGCCGGGCGCCTCCACCGCATGCGAGAGCGAATCCAGCGGAACACATCAGCCAGCGTAATTTCATTGGGGATTGGTCCGAGATGGCTCCAGCGACACGCCCTGAAGTTGAGCCAGCCGTGCGGCAGCCATCTGGTGAGTCGAATCTGTCTGAACTGGATCCGAAGCCACGGCCTGGTAGGCCAGGGCTCCGGCGAGGGTATCGCCGAGACGCAGACGGGCATCGCCGTAACCGACCAGCGCCCGGCGCCCGATATTGGTGCTCGAGTCGATCTTGATAGCGGCCGCATACCAAAGTAGCGCATCCTGGAATTTGCCGACCGCTTCAGCCCGGAATCCAAGCGCGAGGGAGCAAAAGGCCACCCCCTCTTCGGCCCGGTTGAACAATCCGGCGATTTTGGTCCGGCGTACCGCAGCCTGGAAGAGTGGCAGCGCTTGCTCGCAGCCTGACGTCTCCCGCATGGCGCCGGCGTACACTACCAGCAGCGAGTCCACCGTCTCCTGATCCGGCGCGGCCGCAATCGCCCCCGGCAGCACCGATACGAGATCGCTGGCTTCAGCGCCCGGCCGGCGTACCAGATTGAGGGCGTAACGGCCAATCGAGCGGTCAGGAGCTATCGCCTCCATACCGACGACGGCGGTCTGGAGGCGGCGAGCGTCACCGGCCCGCTCAGCCGCACGGGCGACTCCGTCCAATCCTTCCGCGGCCTCCGCAGATCGAGTCGGATCTTCAGCAGCCAACCGAAGGTAGGCATTGGCAGCGACCTCGAGATCACCCGTGTGAAGCGCCGCGGCCCCCGCCTTGGCCCAGATGCGTCCATCGGGATTCTTCTGGAGCACTGCCCGGTACTGCTCCAGCGCCTGAGTGAAGCGTCCCTCAGCGTAGGCCTGATCGCCGAGGCGCTCTCCGTCGTTTGCACGGCAGCTGACCGCCGAGACCGCGATCAGGGCGCAGAGGACTGGTCCTGAGCAGTGCGCCCGGCTCACTGTCCCGCCCGGCTGAGCATGGCTAGATATGCCTCTACCTTGGCGTTTTCAGGGCGCCGCGCCAGACACCGCTGCCACACCGAACGAGCGCCGGCTGCATCTCCCGACAGATAATGGGCCAACCCGAGCGTGGCCTCGGCATCGACGAAGCCAGGGCGGGCGCGCGCAACCTGTTCCAATGCTTCCCGAGCTTCCAGAGGCCGGCCGGCTTCGAGGAGGAGCCGCGCCATCCGGTACCGCAGGTCGTGGAACTCGGGTCCGAGCTCCAGGGCGGACTCATACTGCTCGATGGCTCGGCTGAGCGCGCCAGCCGCCGCATAGCTTTCGCCCAGCTCAGCGTGGCGGTTGGCGAGCTGGGCGGCGATCGGCCCAGGGAGTCCAGCTTTGGGTTGGGCCAGATTCTCGGCAGCACGACCGAATGATTCCTGTGCCTCATCGGTGCGACCCAGCTCGTTCAAGACCAGGCCTCGGTGGATCAACGCCTCGACGTACCGGGGGTTCAGCTCCAGGGCCCTTCCCAGCTCGCTCAGCGCGCGTTCGGCCTGACCCAGCAGCGAGAGCGACACTCCCAGGAGATGGTGCACGTCGGCGAAGGACCGGCCCGAGTCGACCACCGATTCCAGCAGGTGGACCGCCCCATAGTAGTCTTGCACCACGAATCGCTCCCGGGCTCGAGCCAGCAGGAGCTCAGTCTGTCCGGCCATAGGCCTCCCGATACCAGTCGACGAAGCGACGAATACCCTCAGGGAACGGCGTCTTTGGTGCGTATCCCAGCACGGCGGCGGATTTCGTGAGATCGGCGGCCGTTCGCTGCACGTCCCCCGGCTGCATGGGAGCCCACTCGATCCTGGGTGTGAGCTTGAGCGCCCGCGCGATCTCGGACACCATCGCTTCGGTGGAGACCGACTGGTTGCCGCCGAGGTTGAACACTTCCACCCCCACCGGCGCACTCTCGGTCCAGGCGATAGCGGCGATCACTCCGCTGACGATATCGTCACAGTAGGTGTAGTCCCGCGCCTGGGTACCGTCACCAAAGAGTGTCACCGTCTGACCCTCGACCATCTTGCGGGTGAACGCATGGATCGCGAGATCGGGACGTTGTCTCGGCCCGTACACGGTAAAGAAGCGGAGCGACGTCGCCCGCATCCCGTAGATCGGCGCTACCGATCCGAGAAGGAGCTCACCCGCTCGCTTGGTCGCTGCGTAAGGCGACACCGGATCCACCGCGACGGCATCTTCGCGAAAGGGAACCGGCGTGCTGTCCCCGTACACCGATGACGACGAACCGAACACCAGGCGCGACACGCCTGCGCTACGAGCCGCCTCCACCACTGCGGCGGTACCGGTAACGTTCACGTGGGTATATCCCACCGGGTCCGCCAGGGAGGGCCGCACTCCCGCTTTAGCAGCCAGGTGGACAATGACGGTGCCGGGATCGAGCAGACCCCGCAATGCCTCTACGTCCAGCAGGTCTTGCTCCCGAAACGTGAAGCCCGGACTGTTCCCCACCTCCGCCAGATTGCGCTCCTTCATCCGGCGGGGGTAGAAAGGGTCGAAGTTGTCTATGCCGACGACGTCGTCTCCACGGCGGAGCAGGGCCTGGACCAGGTGGGACCCGATGAACCCCGCGGCTCCGGTGACGAGAACCCGCGTCAAATACGGCCCCGGCCGATCCCGTGATACTCGAAGCCAAGTGAGACCATGCGATCGGGATCGTACAGATTTCGGCCATCGACGAGGAGCGGCCGGCGAACCAGTTTCCGGACTCTCTCGAAATCAGGGTTCCGGTAGACCAGCCACTCGGTCATGACCAGCAAGGCATCGGCCCCGTGGGCCGCGCTGTAGGGATCAGCGGCATACATGACCCGGTCTCCGAAGATGAGGCGCGCCGAGTCGGTTGCCTTGGGATCGTGGGTTTGCACCCGGGCACCGGCCGATAGCAGCCCTTCGATGAGCGGAATGGTAGGACTCTCGCGCATGTCGTCGGTCTCCGCCTTGAACGCGAGACCCCAGATCCCGATCGTCTTTCCGCTCAGATCCTGCCCCAGGTAGCGCAGGGTCTTCTGCAGCACGACCCGCTTCTGACATTCGTTGACCTCTTCGACGGCCTTCAGCACGTCGAGCGAGAGGCCGAGATCATCGGAGGTACGAATGAGCGCCTTCACGTCCTTGGGAAAGCAGGAGCCGCCGTACCCCGGCCCGGGGTAGAGGAAGGCTCGTCCGATTCGCTGATCCGATCCGATGCCCAACCGCACCTGACTCACGTCCGCTCCCACGAGCTCACAAAAGAGCGCCATCTGATTCATGAAGGAGATCCGGGTCGCCAGCATGGCGTTGGCAGCGTACTTGGTGACCTCGGCGGAAGCAATATCCATGAAGAGCACCCGGTTCCCGCCCTGTCGGGTGAAGGGCGCGTACAGCTCCGTCATGACTTCCTTGGCCTCCTCATCATCCACCCCGATGACCACCCGATCGGGCTTCATGAAGTCTTCGATCGCGGCGCCTTCCTTCAGGAACTCGGGATTGGAGCAGACCGCGAAGGGAATGCTGGTTTCGGCTCGCACCGCCGCGCGAACCTTTTCCGCGGTGCCGACTGGGACGGTTGACTTGGTGACTACGATCTTCGGCTCGTTCATGTGCCGGCCGACATCCCGTGCCACGGCCAGGACATGCTTCAGATCGGCGGATCCATCCTCACCTGGTGGCGTCCCTACCGCAATGAAAATGACCCGGGAGCTCCGCACGGCGGCGGCGAGATCGGTCGTGAACGTGAGCCGGCCTTCCTCCTGATTGCGGGCGACCATCGGCTCGAGACCGGGCTCATAGATAGGGATCTCATTGCGCTGCAGCCGGCGAATCTTGTCCGCATCGACATCCACGCAGGTGACGTCGTTCCCGGTCTCCGCGAGGCAGGCGCCGGCGACCAGACCGACGTACCCGCTTCCGACTACCGCTACGTGCATGTCACGCCTCTCTCGGTATTGCGTTCCGGGTATCTACCACCAGCTGCGCCTTCTGCTTGACCATCTTGAAATCGATCGCTCTATGGTCGGTCACGATCATCACACAATCGGCCGCCGCAACCACCTCCGGCGTCAGCTGGACCGACCGGTACTCCTGGCCGTCCTCCCGAAAACGCGGAACGTGGGGGTCAAAGTACGTGACCCTGGCGCCCTGCCCTTCGAGCAGCCGGATGATGTCCAGTGCCGGGCTTTCCCGTATGTCATCGATGTCCCGCTTGTACGCCACACCGAGGACCAGGACCGAGGCACCACGCACCGCTTTAGCCCGACTGTTGAGTGCCTCGACCAGCTTTCGCACCCAGAACATTGGCATTTCAGTGTTGAGCTCACCGGCCAGATCGATGAACCGGGTCTTGTAGTTGAGCCCGCGCATCTTCCAGGCGAGGTAGTGCGGATCGATCGGAATGCAGTGGCCACCTAGGCCGGGGCCCGGCAGGAATTTCATGAAGCCGAAGGGCTTGGTGGCGGCCGCCTCGATCACCTCCCACACATCGACGCCCAGCTTGTCGCACACGATCGCCATCTCGTTCACCAGGCCGATGTTGACGCTCCGAAAGGTGTTCTCGAGCAGCTTCACCAGCTCGGCCGCTTCGGTGGTGGAGACGGGCACCAACGTGTCGATAGCCGGCTGATATAGCGCCACCGCCACCCGGCGGCAGTCCTCGGTAATGCCACCGACGACCTTGGGTGTATTCCGTGTGCCGTACGTGGGATTCCCTGGATCGACCCGCTCGGGGCTGAACGCGAGAAAGAAGTCCTGTCCCACCTTGAGCCCAGTACTCTCGAGCGCCGGCAGCATGATTTCACGGGTGGTGCCGGGATAGGTCGTGCTCTCGAGCACAATCGCCTGTCCCCGACGGAGCTGCTTCTTCACAGCCTCTGTGGCGGCCACGATATAGCTGACGTCTGGGTCCTTGAACTTCGACAGCGGGGTGGGCACGCAGATCGAAATGGCGTCTGGCTCGGAGAGCCGTGACATGTCGGTCGTCGCGCTGAATCGGCCGCACTCCATGGCCTCTCGCAGCTGAGCCTCAGTCACATCCTTGACGTGAGACCTACCCTGATTCAGGCCTTCCACCACACCGGCGTTGACGTCGAAGCCGAGCACACGATAGCCTGCGTGGGCTAGCTCTACCGCCAGAGGAAGACCCACGTAGCCCAACCCCATGGTGCCGAAGAGAATCTCTCGGCGGCCGGCCCGGGCGATCAAATCGTCAACCAGGCTCGGGGTCATCGGCTTAGTCATAGAACGCCCGGACGGTTTCGATCACGCGGTCCTGCTGTGGCCGCGTCAGCTCAGGATAAATCGGCAGCGAGAGCACTGAACTCATGGCCGCCTCCGCCACCGGCAGACTTCCCCGCTGGTACCCGAGGAACGCAAAGCAGGGCTGGAGGTGCAGCGCCAGGGGATAGTAGATCGCGTGGCCTACTCCATTGGCCTTGAGATGGGCCTGCAGCTCATCGCGCTGTGGTACGCGGATGGTGTACTGGTGATAGATGTGGTCGTTGGCCGGATCGGCTCGCGGCGGGCAGATCGCCGGGTGACCCTCGAACGCGGCAGTATATCGGGCGGCGTTTTTCTTCCGGGCCTCGTTCCATTCGGCCAAATGAGGCAGCTTGGCCAGCAGGATGGCGGCTTGCAATGTGTCCAGCCGGCTGTTGGTGCCGATTTCCTCGTGCATGTACTGGCGAGACCCGCCGTGCAGCCGAAGCCGGCGCAGCCGCTCCGCCAGCTTATCGTCCTGGGTTACGATCAACCCTCCATCCCCCCACGCACCCAGATTCTTGGTCGGAAAGAACGAGAGTGTGCCGGCGGTGCCCAGTTCACCCGACATCCGCCACTGTCCACCGATCTTCCGGCGAGCCCCGATCGACTGCGCGCCGTCTTCGATTACGGCGAGGCCGTGGCGGGAAGCGATGGCGCCGATCTCCTCCATGGCTGCCATCTGCCCGAAGAGATGGACCACCACGATGGCACGCGTCCGGGGGGTGATCGCGGCCTCGATGGCTTTCGGTGAAATGTTGAACGTCGCCGGATCGATGTCGACGAAGACCGGCTTTCCGCCGGCGTTATGAATCGTTCCCGCCGTGGCAAAGAACGTAAAGGGTGTGGTGATGACCTCGTCACCCGGTTGCAGGTCCAGCGCCTTGAGCGGCAGCAACAGTGCATCGGTCCCACTGGCGCAGGCGATTCCGTGCCGAGTGCCGGAGAGGCGGGCGATCTCGGCTTCAAGCTGACCGACCTCCGACCCCATAATGAAGCTCTGACGTTCGACCACAGCCATCATGGCTGCGAGGACGTCCTCCTTGATGCTCTGGTACTGAGCCACCAGGTCGAGCAGGGGTACATTCGCCGGCATCCTTGACCTCACTCAGCCCCTGGGACGTACTCGCGGAGGGCGGTGTAGAGAAGCACTATGAATCGCGGAACCTACGGCAGCCGTAGAAGTTAGCCGAGTGGACGGGGTGGGTCAATCTGACGAAGGACTCCTTCGCTCTCGACATAGGTGGCGTTGCACGCAGAGCAGGCCGCGCCATTATCCCGCAGCTGAAGCCGGACTCCACATTGACAGATCCAGCCGACTCTCCTGGCAGGGACTCCCACCATCACTGCAAAAGCCGGAACATCACTCCGCACCACCGCGCCGGCTCCCACGAAGCTGTATTCGCCCAGCGTGGTGCCGCAGATGATCGTCGCATTGGCTCCAATGGACGATCCTCGGCGCACCAGTGTGGGTTGATACTCGGCCTTTCTGGAGACATGGCTGCGTGGATTGACTACGTTGGTGAAGACACAGCTCGGCCCGCAGAACACATCGTCCTCCAGCACGACTCCTTCGTAGATCGAGACGTTGTTCTGCACCTTCACGTTGTTTCCCAGGCGAGTCCCGGGCATCACCACCACGTTCTGCCCGAGATTGCAGCGCTCTCCGATGACCGCGCCGGGCATGATGTGGCTGAAGTGCCATATCTTGGTCCCGCGGCCGATCACCGCGCCGTCGTCGACATACGAGGATTCGTGCACGAAGTATTCGGGCATGATCACTCCAGGAGCGTGAAAGGTGAACAGCTGACGGTGAGCGGCAGGGCCGTCCCCACTGCAGTTTTACTGTTCACTGTTCACCTTTCACTGTTATTCAAGTACTCCCCCCGACTCCCGATGAGCTTCACTTCGGGCTCGAGAACGATCTCATAGCGCTCGCGAACGACCTGCTGGACGTGCTCGATCAAGCGGCGGACGTCGGACGCTGTACCGCCACCGGTATTCACGAAGTAGTTCGCGTGCATCGGCGAGACCTGAGCTCCACCAATGGCAAAGCCCTTGAGCCCCGCGGCTTCGATCAACTGCCCCGCCGTTCGTGGTCCCTCCGCAGCCTTTTTCCAGCTCGGTCCCGCCGGGTTCTTGAAGACGCTGCCGCAACACGGCTGGTTGAACGGAGTACCACGCTGCCGCCACTCGAACATCTCGGCGATTTCTTCGTTCAACCTGGTCTGGTCTTCTGGCCGGAGTCGCACAGTAGTCTCCACCACGATTCTTCCCTCGAGACCACTCCGCCGATAGGTGAACGGCACATCCTTTCGGGAAAGCACCGTGTCTTTACCCGACCTATCCACCACCGTCACGCGCTGCACCACTTCGGACCAGTCCCCGCCGTGACAGCCGGCATTCATGTACACACCGCCGCCCACCGTACCGGGCACCCCAACGAAGATGTGCAGACCGGCGTAGCCGGCCTCTGCGGTGCGACGGGCCGCAATGGGTGCCGGGAGTCCCGCTCCCGCCTTCCACAGGTCTCCGTCATGGCTCAGAACATCGAGCCCCTTCCCCAGCCGAATGACCAAGGCGTCGAGCCCTTCGTCCGGGAGCAGAATATTTGATCCCAGTCCGAGGGCGAACCAGGGGACCCCGGCTTCGTTCGCCAGCGTGAGGGCCGCCCCTAGATCCTCGGGCCGTGCTGGTAGAAGCACCGTGGCCGGCCCGCCGATACGGTAGGTAGAGTATCGCGCGACGGGCTCCGCCTCACGTACAGTGCCGGCGATTCTGCCTCGCAGTGTCTGAATGAATTTGGGGTCTCGCGCCGTCACCCGGTCCACTCCGGGGACATCTCCCGGGCCATCTCGTGCCACTCCTGTAGCGACCGGACCTCCCCAGCGCGGCTTCGAAGCGCGATGATCGCGTCGCAGGCCGCCGAAGCGGCCGACAGCGTGGTCGTGTATGGGACGCCGTGCTGCAGCGCTGCTCGCCGAATGGCGTAATCGTCCTGCTGAGTCAATTTGCCCAATGGTGTATTGATGAGCAGTTGAATCTGCCCCGAGACGAGCAGATCGATCGCGTTGGGTCGCCCCTCATACACCTTGAGCACCCGCTCGGTCGGAACCCCGCGAGCTCGGAGGTATCGCGCAGTGCCCTCAGTGCCAAGAACCCGGAAGCCGAGTGCGTGGAACCGTCGTGCAATAGGCACGACCGTCGCCTTGTCGTGGTCGTTGACTGTGACGAACACTGAGCCCTCGAGCGGTAGCGCGCCATCCGCTGCGATCTGTGCCTTGGCAAACGCCATCCCGAAGGAGTCTGCGATACCCATGACCTCCCCGGTTGAGCGCATCTCCGGTCCCAGGATCAGATCGACGCCCGGAAGCTTGCTGAACGGAAAGACCGCCTCCTTTACCGCGACATACGGCTGAAGCACATCATCGTGCAAACCGAGATCGTCGAGGCTCTTGCCCGTCATGACGGCGGCGGCGAGGCTCGCGAGTGGTACCCCCGTAGTCTTGGAGACGAACGGCACAGTTCGGGAGCCGCGTGGGTTCACCTCCAGCACGTACACCACACCGTTCTTGATCGCGAACTGAACGTTCAGCAGGCCCACCACCCCGAGTCGTTCGGCGAACGCGCGGGTGTGCTGCCGCATCTGGTCGACCTGCACTTCGGTAATGAGGTATGGCGGCAGCACGCAGGCCGAGTCGCCGGAGTGGATCCCGGCGTCTTCGATGTGCTGCATGACCCCACCGATCACGCAGCGCCTCCCATCCGAGATGGCGTCGACATCCGCTTCGAACGCATCCTCGAGGAAGCTGTCGATGAGGACAGGGTGTTCCGGTGCCACCAGCACCGCACGCGCGAAGTAGCTTCGGAGCGAGCTATCGTCGTAGACGATCTCCATCGCTCGCCCGCCGAGCACATAGGACGGGCGCACCAGCACCGGATAGCCGACCCGGGCGGCAACGGCGAGCGCTTCCTCGGTCGAAAAGGCAACGCCGCTCGGTGGCTGGGCCACACCCAGCTCCCGGGTGATTGCCTCGAACTTCCCGCGATCTTCTGCCAAATCGATTGCTTCGGGGGAGGTGCCCAGAATCCGCACGCCCTCGCGCTCGAGTCCTCGAGCCAGGCGAAGTGGCGTCTGACCTCCCAGCTGCACCACGACACCAATCGGCTGCTCGAGCTCTACGATTTCGAGTACGTCCTCCAGCGTCAACGGCTCAAAATAGAGCGCATCCGAGATGTCGAAGTCGGTGGAGACGGTTTCAGGATTGGAGTTGACCATGACGGTACGGTAGCCCAGTTCCCGAAACGCCATCGCCGCCCTGACACAGCAATAGTCGAACTCCACACCCTGGCCGATCCGATTGGGGCCACTTCCGAGAATGACCACGGTGGGGTCTTCACTCGGACGAGCCTCGTTCTCCTCGTCGTACGACGAATACAGATAGGGAGTAGATGACGGAAACTCGCCGGCACAGGTGTCCACCGTCTTATAGGCGGGCCGTATACCGAGCCGGTGGCGCTCGGCGCGGATCAGAGTCTCGGTAGTGCCACGCAGATCCGCCAGCTGGCGGTCGGAGAAGCCGAAGCGCTTCATCTTCCGAAGCAAGGCGCCGTGCGGTTCCTGGCCGCCTCGACCGCCTCGCCACTCGGCCTCCGCCTCGAGCAACTCCTGCAACTGGTAGAGAAACCAGGGATCGATACCAGTTCGCTCCGCGATCTCCTGCACGCCGACCCCGAGCTGCAAGGCATATTTGATCTGGAAAATCCGCTCGGGCGTGGGCCGCCGCACCGCGGTAAGAACTGCCTCCCGGCTGGTGTCCTGGAGCCCGTCATCGGAGGCAATCCTTCCGGCCGTCCAGCCGGCCCGGTCCACCTCCAACCCGCGGAGCCCTTTCTGCAATGCTTCCTTGAACGTCCGCCCGATCGCCATGACCTCACCGACCGACTTCATCTGGGTGGTCAACGTCGAGTCTGCGGCGGGGAACTTTTCGAACGCGAAGCGCGGGATCTTCACCACGACATAGTCGAGTACCGGCTCAAACGAGGCGGGCGTGGTCCGGGTGATGTCATTGGGCAGCTCGTCCAGCCGATAGCCCACCGCTACCTTGGCGCCAATACGAGCGATGGGGAAGCCGGTCGCTTTAGATGCCAGGGCCGAAGAACGTGATACCCGGGGATTCATTTCGATGACCAGCTGCTCACCGGTGGTGGGGCTCACCGCAAACTGGATGTTGCATCCCCCGGCTTCGACCCCGATCTCGCGGATGATGCGGATCGAGGAGTCTCGCATGATCTGGTATTCCCGGTCGGTCAGCGTCATGGCAGGCGCGACGGTGATCGAATCTCCGGTGTGCACGCCCATCGGGTCCAGATTCTCGATGGAGCAGACGATCACCACATTGTCGGCTCCGTCGCGCATCACCTCGAGCTCGAACTCCTTCCATCCGATGACGCTGCGCTCGATCAGCACTGATCCGACGGGAGACAGCTCCAGTCCCCGGCGAACCAGTTGTTCGAACTCCTCCAGGTTATAGGCGATGCCTCCACCGGATCCGCCCAGAGTAAATGAAGGTCGCAGAATCGCGGGGTAGCCCGTGGCCTCGACTGCTTCGAGTGCCTCCTCCACAGTTCGAACGGTTCGTCCTTCCGGCGTGGCGAGGCCGATGCGCTGCATCGCCAGCCCAAACTCCTCCCGATCCTCAGCCAGCCGGATGGCCCGCTCATTGGCCCCGATCAGCTCGACGGCGTAGCGCTCGAGTGTACCGTCTCGTTGGAGCGCCATGGCGACGTTCAACGCCGTCTGCCCCCCCATGGTCGGAAGCAGCGCGTCAGGGCGTTCGCGTTCGATCACCTTGGCCACCCATTCGGGGGTGACGGGCTCGATGTATGTCCGGTCAGCCAGCTCGGGATCGGTCATGATCGTCGCTGGGTTCGAGTTTACCAGGACGACCTTGTAGCCCTCCTCCTTGAGCGCTTTCACGGCCTGAGTCCCGGAATAGTCGAACTCGGCTCCCTGACCAATGACGATGGGGCCGGAACCGATAATCAGAATGGTCGAGAGATCAGTGCGTCTGGGCATCGATCATGTCCGCGAGCGTCTGCTCCAAGTCGATCGTTGGCTGCCAGCCGGTGTCCTGCCGCAGCTTGGTCGAATTCCCCACGAGATAGACAGGCTCCCGCCGGGGACGGACCGGTGGCACCAGTTTGGCCTCGACTTTCAACAGTCGCGCCAAGGTGGCGAAGAGATCACCGAAACGCACTTCTCGCCCGCTAGCAAGGTTGTAGGTCTCTCCGGGACGGCCTCTCGCGAGAAGCGCAGCATAGCCGGCCGCAGCGTCCCGCACGTCCATATAGTCCCGCACGATGAAGTCGTTCCCCTCCACGTCTCGTTTCCCGGCACGAAGCGCGGCGAGCCAGTTCGGCACCAGCCGATTGGTCTGTCCCGGGCCGGTCGATGGAAAGGGGCGAGTGACGATGACTCGCAGTCCCCAACCGGAAATCGCCAGAGCCGCCGCGGCTTCCGCGGCGAGCTTGCTCGCGCTGTAGACCCCTTGGGGCCGTGCCGGGTCGGACTCGCTGCGAGGCCGCGACTCGCCTTCGCCATAGACCTCGGCGCTGGACACCACGACCACGAGTGGATCTGAACCACCGCTGTCTCTGGCCCGGGCCACCGCAGCCAGCAGCCCCGCCGTGCCGTTGGCATTGATCCGCCAGGTGTGGTCTGGCCCGGCCTTGGCATCCTGAGAGTACGCAACGGCTGCGAGGTGCACGATGGCATCGGGCTGATCCTCGAGCGCGGTGCGCACCAACTCCGCGCTGTCCAGCTCGAACGGCACCATCCGGAGTTTCGCCGCTTCCATGGGCCGTGCCCACTCCGCCGGCACTTCGATGGCAAGGCGGCACGCGGCCACGACCCGATGATCCGATTGCAGGAGCGTTCGCACCAGGTGCCGGCCGACGAAGCCATCGGCGCCGGTTACGGTCACCTTCACGAGTGCCTGGGTCTCATTTGCGGGCGCTCAGCCGCTCGAGGTCGGCGTCCACCATCATGGCAACCAGCTCGTCGAAGTTGACCGTTGGCGTCCAACCCAGCTCGCGTCGCGCCTTGGCTGGATCTGCCTGAAGGAGATCGACCTCTGCCGGACGCATGAACTTGGGATCGGTCTGGACGTGCTTCCGCCAGTCGAGTCCGACGTGGCGGAATGCAGCATCGACCAGATCGCGCACACTATGGGTTTGACCGGTGCCGATCACATAATCCGTAGGTGATGGCTGCTGGAGCATTCGCCACATCGCTTCGACGTAGTCACCGGCAAAACCCCAGTCGCGGCGCGCGTCCAGATTTCCCAGCCGGAGACTGGTGCCGATACCCAGCTTGATGCGGGCGACTCCGTCGGTCACCTTCCGGGTCACGAACTCGATGCCGCGGCGAGGCGATTCATGGTTGAACAGAATTCCGCTCACCGCATAGAGAGCGTACGACTCCCGGTAGTTGACGGTGATCCAGTGGCCATAGACTTTGGCCACCCCGTAGGGCGAGCGGGGATAGAACGTGGTCGTTTCCGACTGGGGACTCTCACTTACCCGGCCAAACATCTCCGACGAGCTTGCCTGGTAGAACCTGGCCGTGGGGTGCACCAGCCGGATGGCTTCGAGAATCCGGGTGACACCCAGCGCGGTGAACTCTCCGGTCAGCACCGGCTGAGTCCAGGAGGTCGGCACGTAGGACTGCGCCGCCAGATTGTACACCTCATCCGGCCTGGTATCCTGAAGGACCACAGTGAGAGAGTGCTGGTCCAGCAAGTCGGCCGCCACGACCTCGATCCGGTCGAGGAGATGTTCGATGCGCTCGTAGCTATGGTGGCTGGTGCGCCGGACCACGCCGATAACCTCGTAGCCCTTGGCGAGGAGAAGCTCCGCCAGATAGGAACCATCTTGTCCGGTTACCCCAGTGATGAGCGCTTTAGGCATGAAGGGCTCGAGGTTGTGTCATCAAGCTGGGCTCGTTACGTTTAGGGGCTTTTCCATAGTCGAACACGTATTCAAGGTGGATTTATGGCACGGGTATGCGCCGTGTGCGCCAAAGGGCCGGCTACCGGCAACAACGTCAGTCACGCGAAGAATCGAACCAAGCGTCGCTGGTATCCTAACCTGCAAACCGTGCGCGTCGTCGTCGATGGCGGACCCAAGCGGATTCGGGTATGCACGCAGTGCCTCAAGAGTAATCGGATCAAGAAAGCCAG
The DNA here is from genome assembly GCA_963751925.1 of uncultured Gemmatimonadales bacterium. Taxonomy (GTDB): domain Bacteria; phylum Gemmatimonadota; class Gemmatimonadetes; order Gemmatimonadales; family GWC2-71-9; genus CAVVWJ01. The sequence continues at coordinate 1,168,775 of CAVVWJ010000002.1, forward strand.
CTGATCTTCAGCAAGGCACGCGTTCAAAAAAGGGGACCCGAAGGTCCCCTTTGTCGTACTGATCAACTACCCGAAGGTTACTCGGCAAGCAGCTCGATCCTCGCCACGTCGGCCCCATCACCTTTGCGGTGGCCCATCTTGAGTATGCGGGTGTATCCACCTGGACGGGCCGCAAAGCGCGGACCGATCTCGGCAAAGAGGCGCCCCAGAGTCTCACGGTCCTTGATACGCCGCTCGACCAGGCGCCGGGCGTGCAGATCACCACGCCGGGCCAGCGTGATCAGCTTTTCGGCGAACGGACGCAGTTCCTTGGCCTTGGCTTCGGTGGTGACCACCCGGCCATGCTCGAAGAGACTGCTGGCCATGTTGTTCAGCATGGCACGCTTGTGACTCGACGTGCGAGAAAGCTGGCGACCTTTGGCGCGGTGCCGCATTAAAGCCCGTCTCCTCCGGCCCCGATCGTCGGCTGAACCACCGGCGCCACACCGGGACGGACAATACGAAGCTCTCCATCCGCTTCATCAAAACCCATCCCGAAGTTCAGGCCCTCACGCTGCAGCAGTTCGGCGATCTCGCTCAGCGCCTTCTCACCCACGTTCTTGACCTTGAGAAGATCGTCTTCCGAAAACTCGACCAGATCCTTAAGAGTCCGGATGTTCGAGTTCTTCAGTGAATTCAGCGATCGCACCGAGAGACCGAAGTCATCTATGGGCCGGCTCAGCCGCTGACGGAGGTTGCTGCCGCCGGCAGCGCCAGACGCCATGCCGGCATCCCGCATGCTCGGGACCTTGCCGAAGTCCACGAAGTACTGGAAGTGAACCTGCGCCAACGCCGCTGCGTACGCGATCGCGTCTTCCGGCGTAATCGTTCCGTTGGTCTCGACCGACACCGTCAATCGGTCATAGTCGGTGCGCTGGCCGACTCGAGTCTCGGCCACGTTGAAGTTGGCTCGCCGCACCGGGTTGTAGATGGCGTCGATGCGCACCAGATCGATCGGGAGTGACCGGTCTGCCGGGTGCATCTCGGCCTCGACGTAGCCACGGCCCTTGTTGACGTACAGTTCCATGGTGACATCACGATCGTCCTGCAGCGTGAACAGGAGATGATCGGGATTCCTCACCACGACCGACCCATGCTCCTGGATATCCCGGGCATAGACCGGACCTGCCCCTTCACGCCGGATGTGGAGGACGGCCTCGTCCACATCCTCAGCCACGACCAGCGTCAGCGCCTTGAGCCGCTGCACGATCTGGTGCACGTCTTCGAGCACGCCCTGGACGGTCTGATGCTCGTGCACCACTCCGTCGAGACGGAACCCCCAGACGGCGCTTCCGCGCAAGGAGGACAGCAGCAAGCGCCGGAGTGAGTTGCCCAGCGTGTAGCCAAACCCGCGCTCCAACGGCTGGAGACGGAATTCGGCGGCATTCGGGTTGTCGTCCCGCTTGGTCATTTCGACGAGATGGGGACGAACCAGCCCGGTCAGGTCAATAGTCATGGTCACTTCGAGTAGAGCTCGACGATGAGCTGTTCTTGGGCATTGATCGGGATCGCATCGCGGGTGGGCCGCTCCACCAGACGTCCGGAGGCCTTCTCGTTATCGATAGATAACCACGAGACCGGCTGTCCGCGGGCGGAGCTTTCCTGGGCCGACTTCACGGCCAGCAGTTCGCGGCTGGACGCGGCCATGCGGACTTCCTCACCTGGAACAACGTGGTACGACGGAATGTCCACCCGGCGGCCGTTCACTTCCACATGGCCGTGGCTGATGAGCTGGCGTGCCGCTTTCCGGCTCGAGGCGAAGCCGAGGCGGTACACGATATTGTCGAGCCGGGTTTCCAGGGCCACGAGGAGGTTCGTGCCTTTGACACCGGGCTCACGCGTGACGTCCTCGAAGGTGTTCCGGAACTGCTGCTCCGACAGACCGTACATTCGCTTGACCTTCTGCTTCTCGCGCATCTGCTTGGCGTACTCCGACGTCTTCCGTGGACGTCCGCCGCTCTGGCCGTGCTGGCCGGGGGGGTACGCGCGGCGCTCGACCGGACACTTCTCGGTGAGGCACTTGGTGCCCTTGAGAAAGAGCTTGGTCTGCTCGCGGCGGCAGAGACGGCAGCTGGGGCCAACGTATCGTGACATGGCTCAGACCCGCCGCTTCTTGGGAGGACGGCACCCGTTATGAGGAATCGGCGTGACATCCCGGATCGAGACCACACGAAGCCCAACCGAGGCCAACGCCTGAATGGCCGACTCCCGGCCGCTGCCCGGGCCCTGGACCCTGACGTGCACGCGCCGAAGCCCCAGGTTCATGGCCTCGCGACCGCAGTTCTCGGCCGCGACAGTGGCCGCGAACGGAGTCGATTTCTTGGAGCCCTTGAAGCCGGCTTTGCCGGCCGATCCCCAGGCGAGCGTGTTGCCCCTGAGGTCGGTGATGGTGATCAACAGATTGTTGAAGGTGGCGGCGATGTGGGCGATGCCCTCGGACTCGACCACTTTCTTGGCGCGCTTGGCGCTGGGCGCCTTGGCTGGAGCAGGAGCAGGAGCAGTCATCTACTTCTTCGTCACTTTCTTCTTGCCGGCGATGGCGCGACGCGGACCCTTCTTGGTCCGGGCGTTCGTATGGGTCCGCTGACCCCGCACCGGCAGACCACGGCGATGGCGGATACCCCGGTAGCTCCCGATATCCATCAGGCGCTTGATATTCATGGCGACTTCGGTGCGAAGGGCGCCTTCGACTTTGACCGATCGCTCGATCATTTGCCGGAGCCGGGCCACTTCGGCGTCCGAGAGGTCACGAACCCGAGTATCCGGGCTGACTCCCGTTTCTCCGAGAATCCGGCTGCTGGTGGGGCGGCCGATTCCGAAGATGTAGGTCAAGGCAATCTCGACCCGCTTCTCGCGTGGTAAATCCACGCCCGCGATGCGTGCCATGGTTAGCCTTGCCGCTGCTTATGCTTGGGATTGCGCTTGCAGATGATGCGGACGACGCCTTGTCGCTTGATGACCTTGCAATGCTCGCAAATCGGCTTCACGCTTGAACGAACCTTCACGCGCGTCTCTCCGGACCGGGTTTCTGGGCTAGCTTCCCAATATAGAAGGGGCCTGCAGCACATGCAAGTGAAGGCTGCTGATGGTAGTGCGTCATTCTCATTGTCACGAAAAAGGAGCGGCGGAGGGCCTCGCCTCTTTCGGCGGCGAGGTATGTAGGCTAGCGTTCGTCCACCTTCTACATAGTTAGAGGCCCGCCGTGGGACGCCGCATCCTGGTGGTAGACGATGAACCGGCGCTCCGGGCGCTCATCGCCCGTGGCTTCCGTGACCGTGGCTATGATGTGGTGGAGATGGCTGACGGTCTCGCCGGGCTGGATGCCGTTCGCTCTGCCTCGCTTCCCTTTGATCTAGTCGTGACCAACAGTCGGATGCCGCATCTCAGCGGCCCCCAGCTCGCGGAGTGCCTGCGACAAGAGAACCCCACCCTGCCGATCATCCATATCTCGGGAAGCCACAGCGACCGGCACAAGGAGTTCCCCGCCGATATTCCCACCCTGTTCAAGCCATTCAACCTGTGGGATCTGATTGACGAAGTGGAAAAGCTGCTGGCAGAGAAGGACTAGGCCAGCGACCCAAAGGGCGATAAATAAAAACGGGATGGCACTGGGCCACCCCGTTTTTATTTCTACCTACCGGCTCACTCGTCTACGTAGAAGACGAACACTGAGCCATTCTTCGGGTAAACGCGCTTACCGGTCTTACGGTGAACGATCCACCGCGTAACGACCTTGCGTTTCCCCTTCGGTGGGTCTTGGCCAGACTTGGCCATAGCCCCTCCTCATGGAGTTGCAAACCCAGGCCTTGTCACCGAGAGGGCGTACCGTTAGTATGCTAGTCCTGTACTAGAATAGCGGTCGTGTCCTGCTATTTGATCGGTGTCCCGAGTCAGGTTCGCGTCCCCTCGGGAGTTATACTAAGCCCTCCATCGCCAATGGAGGGCTGTTTTTTACGCCACCAATCCTATACCCGATAGCATTCCGAAACAAGTGTAAGTACTTGCCCACACAGCGATAAGCCTAGGTTGCCTTCTATCTCTGGCTGGCAGAGAAAAACTAGGCCAGCAGCCGAGTCGGGTCGAGCAGCGCGCAGACTTCCTCAACCGTCCAGGCGTGATCCGTTACACCTGCCGCCATCGCCGGCGTGGTCGGGTAGTGGTTCGGGTGCGCCTTCGTCAGCGTCTGATGCGGGCGGAACGAAGTTGTAATGCATGAAGTGGAGCGCCACGGCGTGCGTGTGGTTCTCGATCTTTTTGGAGAAAGCGTTCGTCAGGCGAGTGAAGCGCCGCATCCCCATCCGCATCGTCAGGTTCGCCCGCTCAACATGCGAAGTCGAGATGTGATCGAGGTCGGGGTCACCCATGAGAGCGACCTTTTCGGCTGCGATGCAGACGCCAGGAGAATAGCGGCGTGCCGTGTATTACCCTCGCTCCCAACGTGAGCGTAAAGCTTGACCAGCATGGGCGAAGTCAGCGCCCGACCAGCCAAACACGTCCACCACCGCAGTACGGTACGGCACGGTAGCCGTCGGTCGTGAGCTGGACGCGGTTAGCTAACCGGGTCTTGAGATCCCCATGAAGTGGCAAGCAATGCCGCTGCGACCGCTTCCCGACCAGCCAGGAGATCATGAGCTTGGTATCGGGGTCGATCGCCGTCCACGTGTACACATCCCCTGCGCCTTTCGCGCCGCTCCGAACGGACTTGTCCTTCGCGCCAACGAAACTCCAGATCTCATCGCACTGAATCCGCTTGCAAGGCAGGTTCCGTAGATCGTGGTTCTGGTACATCGCACACATCTCGCCCAAGTCGGTCAGCAGCTTGGACACGGTGTTGAGGGAGGTACCGGTTGAGACGGGCGGTAGCGCGAAGGGAGTTGCCTTCAACGATAGCCCGAACGATGGCCGCGCGACGTTCAAGTGATAGCTGGTTCATGGGAAGTAATCTATGCTTGCCCGGGCAAGTATGCAAGGGCACAGCTACCGCTGGCAAGGTACCTGGGGGTCGTGGGACGCTTGTAACTAGCGGAGCGCGGGCATTAATCTTGAGGTGCGTTCCGCTAGCTCAAGTCGTCGTGACCAGTGCCCCTGGTCGGGTTCTCACCGACGACCTCTCGCTTAGCAGGCGAGTGCTCTAATAAACTGAGCTACAGGGGCGAAGTAGGACGGGGAAGCCCTAAGAACTCCCCCGCCCCGCGCTTCAACGGGTTATGGCGGCATCGTCATCACCTCGCTTTCAGTTCCGAACGGCTCCGGTCTCCCGCCAGGTTGACCCGGAGCCGTTCGCTATTGATCCCTAGACCGCCGCAGGAACGCGCGGCCCTTCTCCGTAATCCGCAGCTTTCCGGCATCGTTCCGTTCGAGGCGACCATCCTTCCGCATGGACGCGATATAACTGAACACCATTCGGCGGGGGTCGTCAGAACTAGTCTTGTGAAGGGGCAATGCCTTATCCACAATCTGGTGGGGCACTAAGCCATGCAGCCTCGGGCTCGACCACCGACAAGATCGCCTCCGTCATCGTATGGAGCTCCTGTTACCCGAACGGTGGAGGGTCGGTGCGCGGCGGCTGAGTGTTAGGACGGCAGGTCGTTCCTTCGGGGGCCCCCCATTTGAGCTGGTCACGGCACCGCCCAGGAGGTCCATCAGGTCTGCCCGACGTGCCTGGAGGTGACGAATTTCATTGTCGATCTCCGCGATCTTTGCCTTTACCTTTTCGACCGGAATAACAGGATCACCCATAGCCGCATCCCTTGTGGGGGGGTCGTTCGAAAGTACTAGACCTAGTACTCGTGCACAAGGTCGAACACGTTCGACTAGGTGTGACAAGGGGGACACGTTAACACCGTGTCCCCCCTTCTCGCTTTCTTCGGGTTAACCTACTTACTCTTTAGCGTCCCACCTCTCCTTGGCAGCTTTACGGGCTATCTCGATCCGGCGCTTCTTTGATAGCTTCGCAGCTCTCGCCTTGCCGCCTTTGCTGGCCCCTAGCTTCCCCAAGGCCACCGCAGCGGGGTTCTTTGGCCTCTCGGGGTCGTGCTTCTCGGTCGCTTCTCTCACGACCCTGTAGGCGGCCTCGTTGAAATCTTCGCCCTCTGGGGGCTTGCTTGCGCGGCTAGGCATCCTGTAAGGTATGAGTGTTACCCCCGGGAGGCAACAGGCGATCCACGGCCTCCAGTAATTGGTCCACGCTGAAAGGCTCTGCGAGGTTCGGTACTTCAGGCGGAATGCGGCCATCACGATCGGAGCCCACATGCAGAACAGCTATCTGCGGCCGCTCCAGTCGGACGCGCCGGATAAGTTCCGGGCCGTCTAGGACGCCCAGATGCGAGTTCACCACTAGCAGTTCGAGGGTGGGTATCGCAAGTGCGAGTTCGTAGCAGGCGAAGCCGTCATATGCCTGATACACGCGACATCCGGCATCTCGGAGAGTTTTGGTAATAAGGGCGAGCTGGTTGCCATTATCATGACACGCGACGACTCGCGGCCCATAAAAGGCCGTCGTCCTTTGAGGCAACAATGTGGATTCCTGAGGTCCGGCAACGTCGGCCGGGAAGGCAGAGCATGGAAGGAAATTCTGTCTCTACGGTACTACATCAGGCCGCCTTTAGATAGGGCCATTCTCAACGTTACGTTCAAACTGGGCCACTACCCCCTGAGCGTCGATGTGGTCGGCGAGACGGTTAAACTCGGGCCTGTACCCTTCCGTCTTTTCCATGCCCATGTCAAGCGTCTGGTTGCGAGGTCCAAGCCCAATTCATAGGCCAACACGTCTGCGGCTTGTAGTCCGTAGTGGGCGGGTTTAGACCGGAAATCCGGCGGTCCCGCGAGTACATCGGCTGCCCAATGGCAGTTGGCGATCTCCGCAAATCGTAGAAAGCCCTGCTCACCTTTTCGTCGTCAGCTACTTTCCCATCCTCGACCACCAGAGAGCTTTTCCTTCGGCCATGCCCGAATCAACCGCTCCGCTAGGTGGAGCATTCCCTGCATAACGCTGAATTGGTACGCGCCCCTGGCCACTCGACCGGAACGTTCGAAGTGGAACGCATGGGTTTGGAAGTCGCTGAGCCGCCCTGCAAAGGCCACCCCGGTGATCTTGCTACCGGTTATGATGTCGAGCGCCCGCGCATAGAACTTCGCGCACTCGCTGCCGGTCGCTGCGGCAAAGACTCCATCACGCCGGACACAATCGAATGCACGAAAGTGGGGAACCTTGGCATCATCTAGCAGAAGATGCCATTGGGCGTCGAAGGCTTCCCACTCCTTTACCGGAGCAAAATAGCCGGCGAACCCTGCAATCTTCTGCTTTGGACTTGTCCCGGTGTCGTCGAAAAAGGCTCCGAAGGTCAAGAGCTTCTCAGGCTATTAGTTGGAGAGAGAAGCCACCGAAGATCAGTTGACCTAGCCCTACCTGATTTCTCCATCCCCTCTCCCCATCAGTGGGGGTAGGGTCAGCTTCATGCAAGGGTTGAGGTCATTCTCAACGTTACGCTGAAACTGACGCACTACCTGCTGATGGGTATTGGGTCAAGATTGACCCAATACCTGCTGATGGGGAAAGGCCCTCGGGCACCGCTAGCCGACGACCCGGAACTCGATCAGCGTCCAGCCGGTGGGACCCTGCCGATATGAGAGCAGCAGGACCTGAGTTCTGACGTTCTGAGTGCCAGCCACCCGGTACCGGCGCTGAAGCTCCACATACCCCCGCCCCGGCTCGACCTCCCGCGCCGCCAGCACCACCACTTCAACCTCTTGGGCAGGACCCAGGAAGTTGGCGAGCAGCGCCGCCGCCTGGTCGGGACCAAGTGCAACCGATGGGTCCGCCCCCGGTAGCTGGATGAGGAGTCTGGGACTGTTGGCGACCAGCGTAGCAGCGTCATGACCGAGCCACGCCAGTCGGGCGCGTTCGGCGGCGTGAACAAGCGCCGAATCCTGCGCGGTACTCACGCGGGGCGAGGCCACCAAGGTCATGATCATCAACAATCGATGCAACGCGCCTCCTCCAGAAACTCCCCAAACGCGAGCGCAGGATCACTGGCTTCGAGAATGGGCCGACCGACCACCAGATGGGTCGCACCGTGGGAAACAGCGTCCTTGGCTGTGGCCACCCTGGCCTGGTCCGACGCCGGATCCGACCGCCTCCGGATCCCGGGCACCACGATGAACCGGTCCGGGCCGAGCCGGCTACGCAAGAGCGATACCTCGTGGGCCGAGCAGACCACCCCATCAAGGCCCGCCTCGGACGCTATGATCGCCTGACGTTCCACTTCCTGCGGGAGATCCACCTCGGAGCGACCCACGGCGCCAGCGTAGTCGTTCGCACGATGTGATGTGAGCACCGTGACCCCAACAATCGCCAGCTGTCCGTCAGCAGCAGCCGCGGCGGCCTCCAGCATCGCGCTGCCGCCCAAGGTGTGCACGGTCGCCATTGATACCCCGATCTCCCGCGCGGCCGCCACGGCTCCTGCTACGGTATTCGGGATGTCGTGCCACTTGAGATCGAGAAAGACCCGGAGGCCGCGATCGCTGAGCGTTCGCACCAGGTCGGGGCCTTCTCGGGTCATGAGGATCGATCCGACCTTGACCCAGGTGAGTTCCGGTAGTCGGTCAAGCAGGCGGAGAGCATCAGCGCCGCGCGGCAGGTCTAGGGCCAGGATGATCTCAGCCATGCCCCGACTCCAGATCCCGAACGATCCGCTCCGGTAGCCGAGGGTCGGCCAGAGCGCCGGTCCCGAGCGCCACCAGCGATGCCCCGGCCCGGAGATATTGCCGTACATCGGCGGCGGATCTCACACCACCCACCCCGATCACCGGGATCCCGCCGGTCCGCTCGAGTATGCGAGTGACCGCGAGGACACCCATCGGGAGAAGCACGGGACCGCTCACCCCGCCGGTGCCGTTCCCCAGTCGAAAGCCGTTGTCGCCGGCAAACAAGAGACCGGGCATGGTGTTGACCGCGCTGATCGCATCTGCCCCTGCATCCCGGGCGATCACCGCTATCGCGCCAATGTCCGGCAACACCGGGGAAAGTTTCGCGACGATCGGAAGTCGCGTCCGCTCACGACAGTGGGAGACGATACTCTCGACGCACCCGCCGTCCGCCCCGAACTCGATCCCCCCGGCGTGGGTATTCGGGCACGACAGATTGAGCTCGAACGCCGTTATGCCAGGCGTCCCATCCAGCTCGGCGATGACGTGGCCGTACTCCTCGATAGTGAAGCCCACAATGCTGACCAACACTCGCGCGCGAGTCAGTTGCTCGGCGGCCCAGGGTAGAAACTCGTCGCGCACCCGCAAGACTCCGGGATTGGCCAGACCCACCGAGTTCAACATCCCGCCGGGAAATTCAGCTGCCCGCGGAGCCCGGTTCCCCGACCGGGGATGCCGTGAGACCGACTTGGTGATCAGACCCCCCAGGCGTTCGAGATCGACGACTCCGGCGAGCTCTTTACCGAAGCCGGCGGTACCCGCGGCGAGGAGAATGGGATTTTGGAAGTGCTGGCCGAACAGTTCGCGAGAGAGGTCCGGGCGGCCCACTAGGGTTCGACGACCCGCGTGGCTCGGTTGGGCCGCACTCTCCGGCCCGGCTTGGGCTCGTCATCTACTCCACGTGGGGATGGGCGTCTGCGCACTGGAGACTCTGCCACTGCGAGGGCCGCAGCATAGGACCCAAGAGAGTCTTCCAGATGCTTATAGGCCGAGTCGGCCTCACCCCGGATCGCCGCCAGATAGGGGCTATCGGAGTACCGTGACTCCAACAGCATCCGGGCCGAGTCGCCCCTGGTCGAATCGAGTTGCTCGGCAGCCAACAGCGCCTTGGGCGCGTAGGGGGAGAGCGGCCACTGCTCCACGATCTGCTGCCAGATACGGGCGGCCAGACGCGGGGCACCGATCGAGTCTCGCGCGGCTTCGGCTGCAAGGAAAAGACGCAGGTCTCCCTGCGCACTGTCCGGCGTCACCGATGTCAGCGTCCGGCTCACCCGGTCCAGGGTGGCGCCGAGCTGGTTCGCCTCAGCAGCTACGGTTGGGTACTGCTTGGCAACGGGAGGCAGCGCCGCTCTCACCGGAGGGAGATCCTCCGGCCGATCCACCCGACGAAGCTCTCCGCGGATCAGGTAGAGGCTCGCCTTGCCAGCGGCATCACCGGCACCGCCGATTTTGATCGCAGCTCTAAGCCGCTCTACCGATCGAACCGTGTCGGTCTGAGACAGGCGGATGCCATCCTCGAGGAGACGGCGGGCCTGTGTCTCAGGAACCTGCTTCGGCAACTGCGCCAGCCGGTCGACCAGGGTCGAAGCCGAGGCAGGGTTCTCGCGTCCAAGGGTGGCCAGCAATGAATCCCAGGGAGTAGTCGTGTCAGCCCGGGCGATCAGGGAATCGGCTAACGCCATCGCTTCCGGCACGTGCCGAGTGCCTGCGAGCGCCAGCAGGCGCTCCGGTTCTGCGCGTGGGTCCCGCACACCTTCGAGTGCGCTCAGGGCCTCCTGATACTTGCCGGCTTCGCGAAGTATCCGGGCGTGCTGCACCCGTGCCTCACGCCGCCGCACTGGAGCCTTGCTATCGAGGAGCTGAGTGAATGCGATGTCGCCCGCTGCGGGGTTGCCCAATTTGATCTGACACAAGCCGGTTGCGAGTTGCGCCTCTTCCGTCAGCTCCGGCTTGATGGAGGCGAGAGAAATCCGCGTCAGCGGCGTCATCGCCTCGTCGCACTGACCGAGCCGGGCGAGGGCAACTCCGCGCAACACAGCAGCCTCTTCGGCGTATTTGCTGTCAGGATGCCGAACCACCACCGACTCTGCCTTGGTCGCGACCTGGCCCCAGAGGTTGTTCGCCTCATAGGTACGCCCCTCACGTTCGGCCTTACGCGCGGACCCGGCCAGGCGGTTGGCGTTGTACATACCATTGTAGTACACGCACCCGCCGAGCAGCGGCGCGACGAGGGCCAACCGGAAAAGAGCAGGAACGCGAAGGCAGAAGCTCATGGACGGGAGTTCGAGTCGGCAGCCAAGCCGGTCTTCCTTTCATACTCGAGCAGATATTCGACGATCGCATCCGCCAGCGCTCCCACCATCAGCTTCTGACTCGACCTGGTCGTAAGCAGCTGGCCGTCCTGCGGGTTGGTGCTATAACCAAGTTCGACCAGGATGGCAGGGCGGCGCGCAGTGGTGAGCACCATGAAGCCGGCCTGCTTCACCCCCCGGCTCTCGCCGCCAGACCCACCGCGGAGACTCCGTTGCACCAGCTCCGCCGCCCGGGCGGACTCTCGCAGGTGTTCGTTCGTTTGCAGATCCTTCACAATGAAATCGAGCGGGTTACCGCTTTCGGTGGTCGTTGTGCCTGCTTCGAAGCGCACGGCTTCGTTCTCCATCCTGGCAACCCGGGCCGCGTCCTCGGTTTTGGCTTCTGCCAGAAAAAACGTCTCGTAGCCACGAACGTCGGTGTACCCCGGCCGACGCGCCAGTGAGTTGACGTGCAAGCTCACGAACAGATCACAGGCTTCGGTGCAGTACCCACCGCGATCGCCGAGCGCGATCAGGGTATCGGACGTCCGGGTCATCTGCACGCCGATCCCCCGGGACTTGAGCTCATCCCTGAGCAGCAGCCCGACCTGCAGGGTGACCTCTTTCTCCCGGGTCCCTCGAGGGAAGAACACCCCGGGATTGCCAGGATCGACGCCCCCGTGACCAGGGTCTACGGTGACGATGTGGCCCGGAAGCAGCCCGTTCGGCAAGCGAGCCGGCGCTCGCACTGCTGTCGGAGGTTTGGCCGCACCCCCCGTCGGCCGGCCCGAATCGATCAATCGGGCTCTCCGCCTGTCATAGCGGTAGCGCTCGCCCAGATACGAGGGCAGAATCTCGGCGACGAATTGAAGAGGGATGAAAAGGGTATCGCGCGTGACTGAAGCTGCGGAAGCGAGAGGCTGCAGCTGGTTTCCGAACATGTACAACGGTGCGTTCACCAGAAAGCGAAACGCCTGCTTGGAGACGATCACCTCGGCCCAGCCGTCATCCAGACGGGCTGATCCGTCCAGGGCCAACATGAGAATCGGCGCTGGGACGACTGGCGCTCCCGTAGCGTCGGTGCGTACGGTGATTTTCGACTCGCCGTTGACGCCAGTGATGGTGACAACCCTGGGTGCTGAGCCCAGCCCGGTGAGAGCCAGCAAAATGGCGAAGCAGATGTTCAACGCCGCCCCCGGATGGAAACGGCACGCGCGACTTCCCGCTCCTCGACTCGCTGCTTGATGGCCTGGCGCTTATCGTGCTGCTTCTTGCCCTTACCGAGGGCGAGGGCGACTTTGGCCCGCCCGTTTCTGAAGTAGAGCTCGAGCGGGACCAGGGTGAGGCCACGCTGCTCCACTGCGCCTATCAGCTTTTCGATTTCACGGCGGTGCAGAAGGAGTTTCCGGCTACGAACCGGGTCGTGGTTGTAGCGATTCCCCTGCTCGTATGGAGTGATGTTCATTCCTTCGAGAAAGACTTCCCCGTTTCTCAGCCTGGCGTACGCCTCCTTGATGGACGCCTTGCCGCTCCGGAGGGATTTGACCTCCGTTCCGGTCAGGACGATCCCGGTCTCCCAGGTCTCGAGGACGTGGTAATCGTGCGTCGCCTTGGGGTTGCGGGCGACCGACTGCTTCCGCTCGGCGGAAGGGGTGGTCTCGCGGCTCACTCGGGATTCCCTAAGCAAAGGATAGACCACCACTTCGGACCGGTCAACGGTCGGGTTGACCCGGCTCCTCAGGGCCGCTAGCTTTTCGCCCTCGCCGAAGTGGTGGAACTGGTAGACGCGCTGCGTTCAGGGCGCAGTGGGCGCAAGCCCGTGCGGGTTCGAGTCCCGCCTTCGGCATGGCGGGATTTCTGCTCTTCAGTACCGCGGTATCCCCGGCTCGACCCGTTCAGCCCAGGCATCGATCCCTCCCGCCAGGCTCCGGACTTTCCCAAAACCTGCGCCCCGAAGAATCTCCAGCGCTTTCATGGACCGGGCGCCGTGATGGCAGTGCGTGACGATCTCGGCATGTCCGTCGAGCTCACTCAGTCGTTCAGGGAGTTGCCCCAGCGGAATCAGCTGCGCTCCTTCGATGTGCGCGATTTCCCATTCGTGTGGCTCCCGGACATCGATGAGCACCAGATTCTCGCCTTTGTCTTCAAGCTCTCGACTCAGCTCCTCCACCGTGATCTCGGGACCGCTGTACGTCGGCTCGGAGCCTATTCCGCAGAAGGCCTCGTAGTCGATCAGCTCGTGGATCGTCGGATTCTCACCACAGATGGGGCAGGAAGGATCCTTCCTGAGGCCGAGCTCCCGGAAACGAAGCTTCAGCGCATCGAACAACACGAGACGCCCAACGAGTGAGTCACCTGCGCCAATGATCCACTTGATCGTCTCGAGCGCCTGGATGCTGCCGATGATGCCTGGAAGGACTCCCAGCACACCGCCCTCGGCGCAGCTCGGAACCAGTCCAGGAGGTGGTGGCTCCGAGTACAGGCAGCGATAACACGGACCCTGCTCGGCATAAAACAGCGACGCCTGTCCCTCGAAGCGGAAGATGCTGCCGTACACGTTCGGCTTGCCCAGGAGAACGCAGGCATCGTTCACGAGATAGCGGGTCGGAAAGTTGTCGGTCCCATCGACGATGATGTCGTACTCTCCCAGAATCTCGAGGGCATTTGCCGAGGTGAGGCGGGTCTCGTGTCGTTCGATGCGGACATTGGGATTGAGGTCAGTCAGCCGCTCCTCAGCCGACGCCAGCTTGGAACGTCCCAGGGTAGAGGTTCCGTGCACGATTTGCCGTTGCAGGTTGGTGAGGTCGACCACGTCGAAATCGACAATACCAATCGTGCCGACACCCGCGGCAGCCAGATACAGCGACAGTGGAGAGCCGAGACCACCAGCCCCGATCGTTAGAACCCGCGCGGCTTTCAGTTTGCGCTGCCCCGACACGCCGACTTCCGGCAGAAGAAGGTGCCGGGAGTAGCGCAGCATCTCCGCGTGCGAAAGAGGAGGACTCTTCGTCTCCACCGCCGGCGAGCCGCCGGCAATGCTGGGAACGATGGTGAGCACGTCGCCGGAACGTACCGGAGTCTCGGTGGACGAGAGATGCCGGATATCGGTCTCATTCAGGTAAACGTTTACGAAGTTCCGAAGCCGGCCGTCCTCTTGCAGCAGGTGCCGCTTGAGGCCGCTGTGGGTCGAAAGAAGGTCATCGAGCACCTGGCCCACCGTGCTGCCGGTAAGCTCGATGCTGTCCCGGCCGGCAGTGAAGCTGCGCAAAGGAGTGGGAATCGAAACTGTGACGGGCATGGCATCAGACCTCGGTTAAAACGCTGACGGATTCAGGCTGCATACTCGATCGATCGTCTTCCAGAACCCAGCTGGCCAGCTCGGCGGCGCCGCCGCGGTTCACCTGCACGATGATATAACTGTACCATGGCCACGCGTGCTCCATATCGAACGCCGATGGTACCGCCGGATGGTCGGGATGCGAGTGGTAATAGCCGAGCACCTCTAAACCGTTGTGACGAACCTCGGCCTCGACCCGCCGCAGGTCCTCGGGCGCAATGAGGTACCGGTGAGGGTCGTCGATACGGCGGTTGGGCAATGGCACCACTCGAAGCACATCCTTCACCTCTCCCGGCTGACCGGCGAGAATGCCGCAGCACTCGGCCGGATAGGCGCGTTCTCCTTGCCGGCGGATCTCCCCCGCCAGCTCGGCACTGAGACGAAGGCTCACGCGCCGGTCCAGCGGTGAGGTTCACTGAGATAGCGCGCACCCGAATCACATCCAACGACCACCACAAAGGCGTCCGGTTTGGAGCGGAGAATGTCGAGTGCGGCGGCAACGGCAGCTCCAGCCGACCACCCAACCAGATAACCCGCTTCTCGAGCCAACCAGCGGGCGGTGCGATCCGCGGTTTCCGTAGCGATCTCGGCGACCACGTCCGGGATGGTAGGGTCGTAGAGTGCCGGAGGACTCGCTGTGGTAGCCAGGTGCTTCAGACCCTCCAGACCGTGAAGAGGAGAGTCAGGTTGGACCCCAACGAGCTGAACGGCTGCGTTCTTACCCTTGAGGTACCCTCCGGTTCCCATCATCGTGCCGGTGGTGCCCATTGCGGCGACGAAGTGAGTCACCTTGCCCTTCGTCTGCGCCCAGATCTCCGGCCCGGTGGTTTCCCGGTGAGCCTGCGTGTTTGCCGGGTTGCTGTATTGATCGGCGTAGAAATAGATCTCAGGCGATTCGGCGGCCAGCTCACGGGCCCGTTCCACAGCTCCGTCTGTCCCGGCCAGACGGTCGGTGAAGATGATCTCCGCGCCATACGCCTGGAGCAGCGCTCGGCGCTCCGGGCTCGCATTGGACGGAAGGCAGATCGTCACCCGGATTCCGGCCGCCGCACCGAGCATCGCATACGCGATCCCCGTATTCCCGCTCGAGGCATCGAGTAGCCGCTTGGCCGGCAGCTCACCTCGACAAAGCGCGTCCCGAAGGATTGCCCGAGCTGCCCGGTCCTTGACGCTGCCGCCGGGGTTTAGCCATTCGGCCTTGAGGTAGAGCCGTCCCGCCACCGACGGATGTTCGACGGAGAGCAGTGGAGTTTTGCCCACAGCGCCCCAGAGCATGGGCTCCCCCGAGATTGACGACACCAACTCTCCGGACATGATCTCCTCCCAACAAAAAACCCGACCTGAGGGTCGGGTTGGGCTCGACATCCAGCTTGTGCTAGCTTGCCGACGATATCCCAACCAGCTCCTGCACCTCAGCTTCCTGTTTCATCAAATCGCCGAGTGAGATGCTTGCGAGCAGCTGATCAACGCGCTGCTGCAGTGCATACCACACTGGGCGGATGCTACAGGTATGGCCCGGGTTACATCGATCGGCATCCACCGGATGGGTGGCGCAGTTCACTTCAAAGGTCTGATGCTCCGAGGCAGCCATGATGTCCCGAACGGAGATGGACCCAGGCTCCTTGGCGAGGTAATACCCGCCTTTGGCGCCGCGAACACTCTCGACCAGACCCGCCCGCCGAAGCCGCAAAAGAATTTGCTCCACATAGTCGGCCGGCAAGCGCTCCGTGTCGGCCAGCTCACGTGCCGCCACCGGGCCGCTACCCTTACGGCCGCGTTTGGCGAGGTGAATCGAAATAATCAGGCTGTATTCGGTCCAGGTGGTGACCCGCATGCTGTGAATATGGGGCGGCGTAGGGTCGGAATCAATGCGGAACACTGCATCGCGCGCTCTCCAGGCGCAGGTGGCCTCAGGATTTGTCTGCTGCCGTCCAGCGCGCGACTTCCTCAGCGCTCATCGCTCCGTAGGGACGGATCCGTCCATCCCGGAAGGAGCCGCCGAGTACGTCACCCAGGTATTGCGACCAGGACAGGAGAGTGCCGTAGCACACGGGGTCCTGGATGTCTGGTGACTCGAGCTCGGTCGTCAGACGCTGGAGTAGCTCCTGCATCACTCCGCCGGGGATCCGGGATCGGGCGGACGGGTAGATGAAGCCAAAGAGGATGAGGTGAGCGAGCAGGACACGCCAGTGGGGCCCGAAACGGGAAATCAGCCGCTCCCAATCGAAGCACTCGGCGTGGCTCAACAAGAGGTGAGCCACGTCGGCCCCGTCGTAGCGCTCTCGCTCCATCACGAACGCCTTGGACCAGATCGTCTCTTCGGCTGGAGCGATCTTCACCGGCACGCCGAGCACATCTCCCGCGGTGGCGTGCTGGAACCACCCTTCGTCCACGGTGGCCACCCCGTTTCCCGAGCTGAAGATCACATCGATGAAGCCTTCGGGAGAACGGATTTTGGCGAGCCAGTGAGAGAAGACGAGCTCGGTCTCATACCCTGCCGATGCGCATGCTTCCAGCAGCCGCTGTACGTCTCCCGGGCGGGCGAAGATATCCAGGTCTTTGGTGGACTTGTCGATTCCGGCTTGATGGATGAAGGCAAAGGCTCCCCCGACGAGAAACGGGACCTCCGCACGGTTGAGCACCACCATAGCCTCCCTGTAGAAGAGACGAGATGGGGTCTCTACCATCGACTGTGTCGGTGCCAGGGCCATGGGATCTCCACGGAAGCTCGCCTATCATACCGGAGTCCGTGAAAGGTCGGTGTGGCGCGCATCACCGCGAGTCGGACCCTCCCGGGAATGAATTGCCGTATGCCCAAGCAGACAGGAATCGTGCGAGTGGCGGCCGTGGGCGACATTCACCTCGGCTCCAGCAGCGTTGACCCAGGAATTCAGGGGATGCTGACTCAGCTCAGCGAGCAGGCCGACGTGCTCGCGCTCTGTGGTGACCTGACCGATCGCGGTGAGCCCGAAGAGGCGCGAGTCGTAGCCAAGACCCTCGCGGCCGTGTCCTTGCCGATCGTCGCTGTGCTTGGGAACCACGATTATGAGTCAGGGAAGGCCGGCGAGGTCACCAGAATTCTTTGCGATGCCGGAGTCCGAGTCCTGGATGGAGACGCTCAAGAAGTGCTCGGCGTGGGCTTCGCCGGCGTCAAAGGCTTTGCAGGTGGATTTGGGCGACACGCCCTGGGGCCATGGGGTGAACCGATGATCAAGAGCTTCGTCCGGGAAGCCCTCGACGAAGCTCTGAAGCTGGAGACCGCACTGAGCCGACTCAGAACGGAGCGGCGAGTCGCGCTCCTCCACTACTCTCCCATCTCGGCAACGGTGGCGGGAGAGCCGTTGGAGATCTACCCGTATCTTGGCTCCAGCCGGCTGGAAGAGCCGCTCTCGCGATACCCTGTGGATGTCGTTTTCCACGGGCACGCCCACAACGGCAGCCCAGATGGACGCACGATGGGAGATGTCCCGGTCTACAATGTGTCAATGATGCTATTGCAGCGCACCCACCCAAACCGCCCGCCCTTCCGGGTGGTAGAGTTGCGAGTTGGCCCTGTGGCGGAAGACGAGGGTGGCAGATCGGGCATCACTCCCCTGCGGCGAGTTACCGACCGGGCGGGTGCCTAACAGCTACTTCTCCCCCGGTACTCCGGGCTCGGTCATCGCCCGAAGATCCAGCACTTCCTCCAGCTCCTTGCCTTCGAGAATACGCTTCTTCAGCACCAGCTCCTTCACGGTCAGTCCGGTCGCGATCGCCTCCTTGGCCAGCTTGGCCGCTTCGGCATACCCGATCTTCGGTGCCAGCGCCGTGACCAGAGCCGGGCTGCGCTCCAGCCAGTAAGCGCACTGTTTCTCATCGGCTTCGATCCCGTCCACACAGCGCTCCGCCAAAACCAGGGTAGCGTTTCCGACGATCATGAGACCAAACACCATATTGTGGGCGATCACCGGCATCATAACGTTCAGCTCGAGCTGTCCCGCTTCTGCCGCCATGGCTACGGTCGTGTCGAGGCCCAGCGCCTGATAGCAGACTTGATTGACCATCTCGGCAATCGAGGGATTCACCTTCCCCGGCATGATGCTGGAACCGGGCTGTACCGCCGGCAGCAGGATCTCGGCCAATCCGGTTCGGGGACCCGAGGCGAGCAGGCGGATGTCATTGGCGATCTTATTCAGATCCAGAACATACGCGCGGAATGCGCCGCTCAGCGTGGCGACATCTCCCATCGATTGCATCAGCTGGACGAGATCTTCTCCGACTCGCAGCTTCAGTCCACTGATCTGCTCGAGCTCTCGCACCATCAGCTTGGGATACTCAACCTCGGCGTTGATTCCGGTACCCACGGCCGTCCCCCCGATGTTCAGCTCGCGCAGCCATTCGGAGGCCTCTACCAGTTTGCGCCGGTGCCGAGCGAGGGTATGTCCGTAAGCGCTGAGCTCCTGACCTAGACGAATAGGTGTTGCATCCTGAAGATGGGTCCGCCCTGACTTGACCACGCGATCGAACTGGCGGCCTTTGGCAAGGAAGGCCTCAGCCAGGCGATCGATCGCAGCGAGGGTCTGGGGAAGTGTCGCCAGTATCGCCAGGCGCATCGCGGTGGGAATCACATCATTGGTACTCTGGGCCATGTTGACGTGATCGTTGGGATGCACCGGCTGATACGTCCCGCGCGCCGAGCCGAGAATTTCGTTGGCACGGTTCGCGATGACTTCGTTACAGTTCATGTTGTGGCTGGTGCCGGCACCTGCCTGGTACACGTCCACGATGAACTGGTCGCGATGCTCTCCTGCGAGTATTTCATCGGACGCCCTGACGATGGCATCGGCCAGTCCGGCCTCGAGTCTGCCGGTTTGACGATGCACCAGCGCAGCCGAGCGCTTGATCCAGATGACGGCATCGACAAACGCTGGTAGCGGCCGCAGGCCAGAGATGGGGAAATTCTCCGCCGCTCGAAGTGTCTGGATGCCGTAGAGGGCGGCTGACGGCACCGCCTTCTCGCCCAGCGGGTCGCGCTCGATACGCGTACTGGTCATGGGATTCGGTTCATTGAGGTTATATCGCCGCAACGGATGACTGATGAGCGACTACTTCACGCTACCGCACGAAGCCGGCGAGGGTGCTGCCAAGGTGGATCTGCATCGAGGCCGGCAGCTGTTCCTGGGACTGAATCGCTTCCAGCCGGGCCAGTCTCAGGCAGTTCACGTGCATGCCGGTTCCGACAAATTTTATCTCGTCCTCTCGGGAAAGGCGAGGATGATTGTCGGAGCGGAAACGCGCGACGTGACAGAGGGGACGCTGGTCTGGGCTCCGGCCGACGTGCCGCACGGTATTGCCGAGGTATTCGAGGCCGCAGTGATGCTGGTGGGGATTGCGCCCCCTCCTGCCGGGGTCACGCGTCAGGTTAGGGGGTAACCTCGGCCGGACCTCTGCGAATCAGCCGGCGCAGTGCCGGCCAGCCATAAATGTGAGCGGCAAGCCAAACGCCGAGAATCACGCCGATGCCATTGGTATAGAAGCGCCACGCGAGCAGCAGCCATCCTTCGTTGTCTCCCAGATCTCCCGCCGCGCCGCCAAGAAAGCCCAGCTCGACAGCTCCGGCGCCAGAAGGAGTCGGTAGGATCAGTTGGCTATAGAGCAACGCGAAAGACCCGAGTGCCATCGGACCAAGCGCCGGAGGATCAGGCAGCGTCAGTGCCAGAACCGGCAAAATGGCTACGCGAGTAACGAGATTGATCAGACTGAGCGGAAGGCTCGCGAGTAACGGCCAGCGCGGCATGCGCCGCCAGTAGACGAAGGCACGACGAACCGGGCGTCGAAGCTGCCGGGCCATAGGCGAGGTCATGCGCCGGGCATAGCGCCAGGCAATGGCACTCGCGAGAAGGACCACCACGATCCAGGGCCAGGCACCTTCGGCGGCGGCGGCCAGGCGAGGCTCCGCGGTAAGCCACCAGGCCGGTGCGTACCGCCACGCCAGCCAACCCGCGGCCACGATGATGACGGGCCAGGCGGCGAGCACTTCGAGGCTGATGCCGACGAACGCAGCGGTAGCTGGGACGCCGCTCCTCAGCATGCCGGCAAGCCGTGCCGGCTCACCTCCGATCCTCAGTGGAGTCAGGGCACACGCCGCGTCGCCGAAGGCATTCAGAACGAATGCGTCCTTGACCGTCAACCGGTGGCCGAGCCCCTGCACGATCCATTGAATCCGCCAGGCCCGTACCAGAAGGTCGGCTGCCACGAGCGCGATGCACAGGAGATGGGCCTGTAGCGCTGTCATGCAGGCGATTCCTGTCGGATCAGATCTGCGTACCGACCCGGGGCGTGCCGGCCCAGCCAACGAGAGAGGGTAGGTCCCAGAGAAGCTGAGACGGGGGGATGTTGGAGATCGCCCGGATGAAAGGCGATGCGGGGACAAGAACTTTTCCGCTGCAGGAGCCAGCGTGCTCGGGCGACGGCAACCGAGCCCCAGGCACGGACGGGTGTACGGGCGCTCCATCGAACGACCGGCGAACGGATTCTTCGATTCAGGGACAGGAGTCGCACGCTTTCATCATCTTCGCTGAAGGTGAGCCCCGCCTCCGCCGCAATTCGATAGGTGCTGGCCTTCGCGAGCCAGGCGGGAGCCACGAAACCGGTGGGTTCCAGGCCGAGTTGGCGGAGCCGCTGCAGTCCGCGAGTGATGCGTTCGCCCGCCGCGGAGGTATCCAGGGTGAGAAACTCAGCTTCGCCGTTCGTCTTTCCGATTGCTCGCCAACGATCCTTGCTCTGCCGGGGTAACCCCGCCTCATCATGCCGTTCTCCATGAAGCGCGATCTCGGCACCCTCCGCCGCGCGACCGCGCAGCCAGTCAACAAAGTCTGAGTGTTCTTCGATGGGCCAGCGACCATGCCAGTTGGGCACAACCAGGAGCGCCGGCATCACAGCAAATGACAGACAGAGATCCCAGAGCCGTTGCACCGCTTCTGCCTGCGCCGGGCTCACGTCGTGGATGGAGACCAGCAGCATCAGGAGGCGAGAATTCTGCGGTAGACCTGGAACAGCCGATCGAACACGGTGTCCCACCCGTGGTGTACTTCCACGTAGCCTCGGCCGAGTGCACCCAGCTCGCTCAGATCTGCGGCAAAGAGCCGGCAGGCGGCGTCCGCCAGCGCTGCGGCGTCACCCGAATGAAACAGTTGACCGGCTCCGGATCGCGTCGCGGTTTCGGCGACTCCGCCGCGGTCGGCCGTGAGCAGGGGTGTTCCACTTGCAAGCGCCTCCAGGGCCGAGAGGCCGAACGTCTCCAATGAACACGGTGCCACGTAGACGTCAACGGCAGCCAGTAGATCGGCCAGGCGGTCGCGATTGCGCTCGAACGGCAGCCACAACAACCGCTCACTCCCCGCACGGCGTTGCAACCGGCGCCGAGAAGGACCATCTCCAATCAAGGCGAGTCTGGCTCCGGTTCGGCGCTCGACCTCCGGCCAGGCCGTCAGCAGAAGATCGAGCTCCTTCTCTCGCGCAAACCGGCCTACAAAGAGTGCGAGCGGCCCTGGTGGAAGCCCGAAGCTCTCCCGGGTTTCCGCACTGTACGCGCGCCGTCTCGGATGAAAGCGATCGAGGTCTACACCCAGTGTGACCCGCTCCACCCGCTCCACCCCTTCACGCTCGAGCTCGGCCGCGACGAAGTCGGACGGGGCGAGCGTTGCCTGTACCAACCGGCTCAGCCGCCGCACGTAACGCCAGGCGTAGGAGCTGGCGGCGCGGCGCAGCGGACCCGCGGTACCGGGCCACGGGGCGATGACTCGTGGGAAGTTGCTGTGGTAAAACCAAACGGTGGGGACGTCCAGGTGACGGTTCGCCAGATGCACCAGCCAGGGAGCACACCATGCGCTGCCAACCTCGATCAGGCTGGGATGCTCGTGGGTGACGATCCGGTTGGTCGACCGAGTCGCCAGCATGAAGCGATATGGCTTCTGGGTCGGGATGGACGGTCCCCGGAGACGGTAACACCGAACGCCGCTTGCCTCCTGGATCGAGTCCGCCGCCCCGGGCACCACCAGGACCTGGCGCAGGTCGGGCCGGGTCTCGACGTACCGAGCCTTTTGCAGGAGATAGGTGCGAACTCCGCCGGTGGTTTCGCCGAAGAACTCGGAGATGTCGAGCACGCCCAGAGCTTCCGGCCGAAGCCGGGGAGGAAGAGTGCTGCGGGAGATGTCGATTCGGGCCAGGGAGTCGGGCGCAGCAAACAGCTCGAGATCCAGAGTGGCGCTGTGCCCCCGATCAGTCAGAACAGTCGCCAAGAGGATACACGGTGCGGCAGTTTGGACACGGATTCTTGCAGCCCCATGCCTTGGCAGGAACCGGGAAACCACACCGATTGCAGATCAACGGCGCTGCGGCAGACGCGCCGTTCACTCCCCGCTTCAGCTCTGCCGTCCTAGCCAAGCCGAAATGCTCCGGTGAGAAACGGATTGGTCATGCGCTCGACACCGATCGTCGTAGCCGGACCGTGACCGCTATACACCGTGGTTGAATCGGGCAGGGTGAGGAGCTCGGCATGGATGGTCGAGAGGAGTGTCGCAGTGTCACCGCCCGGCAGGTCGGTGCGGCCCACCGATCCGCTGAAGAGCACGTCTCCGCTCAAGACGAGGCCATCTCCAACGAAACTGACGCTGCCCGGCGAGTGCCCCGGCGTAAACCGCACTGTCAGCTCGAACTCCCCGACACTAAGGAGTTGCCCGGCCTCCAGTTCCTGCTGGGGAGGCGGAGGCGGGTCCAGCGTCATCCCAAACATGGCGCCGTACTGTGGCAGCGCATCGTAAATGGGCCGATCCAGCGGGTGCAGATAAATGGGGGCTCCAGTTGCGCCATGCACGGCGCCCACGCCAATGATGTGATCGACATGGGCATGCGTCAGCCAAATGGCCCGGAGCGTCCAGCCGCGCCGGTCCAGCTCGGCCAGAAACACTCTCGGCTCTTCGCCCGGGTCCACGATGACGGCGTCGCCGGTGCGCCGGTCTGCCAGCAAATAGCAGTTCTGAGCGAACTGCCCGTTGGGGAGGGTTACCAGCTCGAGATCAGACACCGACCTGAGCCTTTGATAGCAGCCGCGACTTTCGATCCGCCAGGAACTTCTCGACCGCGATCGCGGCAGTGGTGGCGTCGCCCACGGCAGTGGTGATTTGCCGAGTCAGCTGCGACCGCAAATCGCCGGCAGCGAAGAGTCCGGGGATTGATGTCATCATCCGGTCATCGGTGATGATGTATCCGGCGGGATCGTGCTCGAAGTGATGCCGCACCAGACCGGTGTTGGGACGGAAGCCGATGAAGACGAATGCCCCGGTAGCGGCAAGGGTCGATGGCTCCCCGGTAAGCACATCTTCGAGTGCAATCGTCTGGAGTCCGGCGGGGCCGCCGAGGAATTCCCGCACCCGCTTGTTCCAGATCACCTCGATCTTGGGATTGGAAAAGAGCCGCTCCTGGAGAATCTTCGAAGCCCGGAACTCGTCCCGGCGGTGGATGACGTACACCTTCTCGGCGTAGCGGGTGAGGTAGTCCGCCTCCTCAACCGCCGCATCACCGCCGCCGATCACGGCGATGGTGTCTCCCCTGAAGAAGGCGCCGTCACACACCGCGCAGTAGGATACGCCCCGCCCAGCGTACTCGAGCTCGCCGGGTACTTCCAACTTGGTGGGAGTTCCGCCGGCGGTAAGTATTACGGTAGGGGCCTCATAGACGTTTTCCAATCCAGTGGTGACCTCGAAGATGCCATCATCCCGGCGGACGATCGACTCTACTGTATCCTGCCGAATATCGGCCCCGAACTTGACGGCATGCGCGGTCATGAGGTCGGCGAGCTGGCGTCCCAGGACGTGCTCGAATCCGGGGTAGTCGTCGATCCACTCGGTATTGAGCAACTCGCCGCCGGGGACTCCGCGCTCCAGTAGAACCGACCGCAGGAGCCCGCGGCCGGCATAGATGGCGGCGCACAGCCCAGCGGGCCCGCCCCCTACGATGATGACATCAAATTCTGCGCTGCGGGTCATGCCTTCCCCAGGAGATCAGGTGAGGTAAATCGTCCAAAATATAGAACGTTCAGGTGTTCCCGCACGTTCCCCTGGCGCTGCACCCAGTCAGGTATTCTCCCGCTCATCAGGACCCACATGCAGCAGGTTCACCGCCCCGTGGCAACTGGAGACAGTCCCCACCAGCACATCCACCGTTGAATGGGTCGAGCCAGCCTGGGCAACCAGGGCATCTCCGGCAAGTACATCGCTTACGTCGAACATCCCGACCCCATAGACACGGTGCTCGCAGACAAAAAGCACTGGCCCCAGAGTGGGCTGCTTTCGGTTGAGGCGCCGGGTGACTCCCTCGAGCGCGTCGGACATCTCCCACGTCCGTGGCCCCCGGATCACGGGACAGATCGCCGGCTCTATGCAGTGGGTGGGACAGATCCAGTCCGCAAAGGAAACATACCTCGTCCCATCCGGAGCCGGTTTGTCATAGGGGGTGCCGGGGCCCTCCGGTACCGGTCGTGTTGTGACAACCCGGTCAGGCCACCGAGCGCGGGCCCGGCGGAGCAACCACTGGTACATGAGGTGGGGCATGAGGGGGGAGGGCACGATGGCGTCCGGTGCTTCCTTCGAGGCGGAGGGCACATCCGCAAGGTAGCTGTCGAAAAATTCACTCCAATCCTGGACTACCAGCGCGTTCGGGTTGGATCATTGCTCAGCCCTTGGGCCAACTGGCAGTCTGGATCGTGGTCGACGACAAGCAATCGCCGATAGCTCGCCTTTCCACGCTCTCGGGCACGTTCGAGCTGGCCGGCGTAAAAGGTGCCATAGCAGCCTCCGCCTACGATGACGACGTCCCGGAAGGCGACGCTACCGGACGTGCCGTCCACCATCGACAATCAGGACCTCTCCCGTCACAAAGTCGCCACCCTCCAGGAGGTACATGAGCGCGGACACGACGTCCGACGGATTGCCGAGGCGGCGGAGGGGAGTCGAGCGGGCAAGCTGGTCGCGCTCTGTGGCAGTGTATTCATCGGGAACCATCACCGCACCGGGAGCGATAGCGTTTACCGTGACTGCCGGGGCGAGACTGCGGGCCAAAACCTTCGTGAGCATCACCACGCCGGCCTTGGTGACCGAGTGGGCGACAAACCCCGGCCAAGGCTCGAGGCCGCTCAGATCGGCCAGGTTCACGACCTTGCCGCCAGCCGCTCTCAAGGCCGAAGCCGCACCCTGGGTGCAGAAGAAAACACTTCGGAGATTCAGGTTCTGGATGGAGTCGTACTGTTCTGGAGTGGTATCCTCGAAGGCGAGCCGGTGAAGGACTGCGGCGGAGTTGACCAGCACATCCAACTGGCCGAATTCCTTTACTACTCGTGCCGGGAGATGACGCGCGGCCTGAGCATCAGTCAGATCGGCCGCAAAGCACAGGGCCTGCCCCCCGGCACCGACGATCTCCTCTCTCAGCTCCTCGGCACCCGTGGCGCTCGCATTGTGGTGTATGGCCAGGATCATTCCGCGCTCCGCCAGTGCTCTCGCCATGACCCGGCCGAGGCGCCGCCCCGCTCCGGTCACGAGGGCAACGCGCCCGGGTAGCTCCATCAGGGTGGACCGGCTGGAACCGGGGAGATTGGAAGGATTTGCCCGGTAGGTGCGCCGGCGGAGGACGCGGCCAGGGACATCACCCCCTCCGTGATCTCCTCCATCTCGACGTACTGCGCATTCTCGTCGCCGACGGCAGCAACATTGTCCATGGTACGAACCATGGCCGGCGCCACAGCGTTGACACGAATGTGACGGTCCTTCAGCTCGAGAGCCAGGCTGCGGGTGAACCCGGCAACGGCGGCTTTGGCAGCCGAGTACACGGCCATCGGACTCTGCGGGTTGAAGTAGGCGATGGAGCAGAAGTTCACGATGCAGCCGCGCGTCTTGCCCAATGCCGCGATGGCAGCCTGCGACACCAGAACCGTGGTCTTCAAATTGATGGCGATCTCACGGTCGAGCGCCTGCACCGTCGTCTGTTCGATCGGCCCATAGGTGGTCAGCCCACCGGCAACGTTCACCACCACGTCCAGTCGGCCGAAGTGCTTGAGCGCAATCTCGACGGCGAGAGCCGCGATATCGGGTTGCGTGAGGTCGCCGGCACAGGGCCGAGCATCGACACCTTCGGCGGCAAACTCCCGGACTCGGTGTGCCACACCCACCGCGTTCTGGTCACAGGCAACAATTTTGGCTCCGGCTTTTCCGAAGGCCAGCGCGACCGCGTTACCGATCTGACCGGCGCGACCGACGCCGGTCACCAGCGCGACCTTGCCTCGAAAATCGAATTGACCCGACATCAGGGAGACCTCAGACTTTCGAGGACGACGCTCGCGCCCGGCGCGCCGGCCTGACTATAAAGCACAGTTCCGTCCTGGTCGATGAGGCAGACTGATCGGGCAATACCCGTCAAAACCGGCTTCAGCGTGCCGTACGAGCGACTGATCGACAGGTCCGGATCGGAGAGCAGCGGGAAAGGCAGCCCCAGTCGCTCAGCGTAAGCGGCATGGCTTTCAGCCGAGGCGGGATTCACGCCGAAAGGCCGGATATTGTGTTCGCTGTACATCTCGATCTCATCGCGCACGGCGGAGAGCTGGCGGTTTCAGCCGGGTGTGTTGTTCCCCGGATAGAACACGAGGAGCACGCGGGACTGTTCCAGGAGTTGATGGAGCTGATACCGGTTACCATCGGAGGCAATCGCGGAAAAATCCGGAGCCGGACTACCGGGGGCGAGAAGCGTCATGTGGATATCGGAGTGAGAGACCGGTCCCGGAGATCGTCCAGCCGGTTGAGCCATTCGAGGGGGACGTCCTGAGAGCCGATAGTGCCGTGGGTGACCCCGGGCTCGGGATCGCCGTGCCAATCGCTCCCACCGGTGCGCAGCAACTCGAGCCGGAGTGCGAGGTCGGTCAGTCGCGCGCGTAGATCGGGATCGTGGCTCGGGTGGCGGGTTTCCACTGCGTCCAGCCCCTGGTCTTTGAGCCGCTCGAGCACCGCCCGGGTCCCACGCTCCTTCAGATGAGCCACAGAGACCAGTCCCCCCACGGAATGCACGAGCGCCGCAACGGCCTCGAACTCAGGCAGCACCTTCTCGACGAATGCTGGTCGGCCCTTTGCCAGGTATCGGTCGAAGGCGTCTCCCAGATCGGCGACAGCGCCCTGGCGCACCAGAGCGCGCGCGACATGCGGCCGGCCAACCGCGCCACCCTGAGATTCCTGCAGCACGCCCTCGAAGGTTACGTCAACTCCCAGGAGGCGTAGCTGCTGAACCATCTCACGGGCCCGACGCACCCGGTCTGCCCGGCAGCGCTCGAGAAACTCGTTCAGCGCGGACGAGTCAGCGGGCAGGAAATATCCCAGCACGTGCATCTCGCCCCACGGGGCCGTGGAGGAGAATTCACAGCCGCCGATCACTCGCACATGATGGTGCTCACCCGCCGCTCGAGCGCGGGACACCCCGTCAACGGTATCGTGATCGGTGAGGGCAATGGCACGCAGGCCGGCGGCGGCGGCCCGCTTCACAACATCTTCCGGCGCGACGCTCCCGTCGGATGCCGTCGAGTGCACGTGCAGGTCGATCGTCTCTCCTGCACCGTGCTCGGAATATCTGGCGGTCAGCGCTGGTACCCCATTTCCGGGGCGGTCCAGGAAGGTTGCGAGTGCGCCAGCAGGGTACGCAGCTCCTCATCGCTCAGCTCCGCCAGCGACTGCTCTCTGCTCTTGGCGCCGAGCGGCGTGTATCTGATCACCCGCTGGACCCGGTCCGGTCCCACTCCGCGCGTGAAAATCAGGCCGAACTCGTCCTTGAGATATTGAGTGACTCTGCCGCTCACACTGACCTCCCACTGCTCCCCGTTTGCCTCGATGATCCGCCTCGGCATGTCAGGTTCCGCTCTCGGGGAATTCCTGCAGCCCGGCCTTCACGTCGGCCATGAATCGGTCGGCGTTGGCTCCATCGACAATTCGGTGATCAAAGGCGAGAGACAGCATGCCCTTGGTTCTGACCGCGATCATATCGGAACCATCGATGCTGATGACGGCCGGCTGCTTCTCGATCGCGCCGACGCACAGGATAGCGGCCTGAGGCTGATTGATGATGGGTGTCCCGATGACGGAACCGAAGACGCCGGGGTTGGTGATAGTGAACGTGCCCTTCTGGACCTCGTCTGGACTCAGCTTCTTGGTCCTGGCCCGCTCACCGAGATCGTTGATCGCCCGGGCAATTCCCAACAGCGAGAGCTCGTCGGCGTGCTTGATCACAGGGACGATCAGCCCCCAGTCGAGCGCCACCGCAATTCCGAGGTTGATATCACGCCGAAGCAACGTGCTCTCTCCCGACACCGCCGCATTCAGCACCGGGTGCTTCCGAAGGTTGTCAGCCACGACCTTAGCGATGAACGCCAGGTAGGTCAGGTTCACGCCCCGCTCGGCGTACTCCTTCTTCTTCGCGGCCCGGAGCTGCACCACGTGAGTGTAGTCGATCTCAAAGATCGTGTTCACATGAGGTGATACCCGACGCGACATCACCATGTGATCGGCGGTGAGCTTCCGAATTCGGGACCACGGCTCGACCCGGTCGCCCGGCCAGGTGTCGACCAGCGGCGCGGTGGGTACTGCAGCCGGAGGTCCGGCTGGACGAGCCGGCTGCGAAGTGGTGGGCGATGGCGCAGCCACAGGTCCGCTGGTCCGCTGCCCTACGACCCCGGTCTCCAGGTGGCTGAGAATGTCATTCTTGGTGACTCGCCCAGCCAATCCACTCCCGGGAATCTCGCTGATGTCCAGGTTGTGCTCAGCAGCCATCTTCCGAACCAGAGGGGTGGACTTCCGCCGCAGACGATCCTCCTGAGACTCGGCACCATTCCCGCCAGTAGCATCCCCGACTGCTCGGGTCTCTTGTGTCCCCGACGCTGAGACGGGAACCGGAGTGGGTCGCGGTGGCGGTGATTCCGACCGAGGAGTTTTGGGAGCGGCAGGCGCCGGCGCGAGAGGAGCCGGCGGAGCACCCGACGGTGAAGCCTGCTTCTGGGGAACCGGGGCAGCTGGAGGCGGGGCGGAAGGGGCCTTCGGCTTCTCGGTCGCGGCGGCACTCGCATCGGTCTCGATCCGAGCGACTACCGTCTGGACCGCTACCGTCTGTCCTTCCTGAACCAGAATTTCGGCCAGAACTCCGGCGTTCGGGGCCGGTATTTCGGCGTCTACTTTGTCGGTCGAGATCTCGAATATCGGCTCGTCACGCTTAACCGCATCTCCCACCTTTTTCATCCAGCGGGACAGAGTTCCTTCGGCGATAGATTCGCCCATCTGCGGCATAATTACGTCGATCTTGGCCATGGGATTTCCTTGGCTGCAATGGTCTGGCGTCTAAAGTCCAGGTCTAGGGTCTAGGGTCTACAAACGAGACCCGCCATGCCCTAAGACTCTAGACAGTAGACCCTAGACTCTGGATCAATACTTCGCAATCCACCTCGCTGCCCGAACAATATCCGCTGTCTGTGGCAGGACGAAATCTTCCAGCTGCGGGGCGTACGGCAGTGGCACATCGTGGGCGGCCACCCGCTTGATCGGTGCGTCCAGCCATTCGAAGGCAAGGTCGTTGATACGAGCAGCGATCTCACCGGCAACACCTCCGGTTACGGTGTCCTCGTGCACGATCAAGACGCGATTGGTCTTCTTCACGGTTGCCGCGATGGCGTCGTCGTCCATCGGCGAGAGTGATCGGAGGTCGAGCACCTCCACCGAGAGGCCATCCTCGCGCTCGAGCTGCTCCGCCGCCTCCAAGGCTTTCCATACCGTCGCGGCGTAGGTGATGATGGAAAGATCCCGTCCCTCCCGTGCCAGGCGGGCCTTTCCGATCGGCACCACGTGATCACCTTGAGGCAGCTCCTCCTTCACCCGCCGATAGAGATATTTGTGCTCGAAAAAGAGAACACAATCATCATCGCGGATGGCCGCTTTGATCAGGCCTTTGGCATCGCTGGCCGTAGCGGGATAGACGATCTTGAGCCCGGGCGTGTGCAGGAAGGCAGCTTCGGGATTCTGGGAGTGGAAGGGCCCCCCGCGGACGTAGCCCCCGCTGGGGCCTCGCACCACCATCGGGCAGGGCAGAAAGGCGCGGTACCGTGCCGTGGCCACATAGTTGGTCAGCATGTCGTAGGCGCAGGAGATGAAGTCGATGAACTGCATCTCACAGACCGGCCTCATCCCCATGTGGGCGGCTCCCGCCGCGGCGCCGACGATAGCCGCTTCGGAAAGCGGGGTGTCGATTACCCGCCGCTCGCCGAACCGTGCCTGCAGCCCTTCGGTGACCTTGAACGCACCGCCATAGGCGCCGATATCCTCGCCCATGCAGAAGACCTCGGGGTCCCGCTCCATTTCCTCGAACAGCCCCTGACGAATTGCCTCGAGATAGGTGCTCTCAGCCATCGTGGGTTCCCCAGCCGGCTGGACGCTCGTGTGTTTCAACCGCCGAGCGCACGCCTTCCCGATACCAGAGCACTGGTGCCGCTGGAGGATCGGCGTAGACGCCCAACAGCCCATCGCGCGCTTCCGGTGCCGGTGAGGCTTCCGCCTCGTCTGTCGCCCGGTCGATTTCGGCCAGTACCCGGGCATCCACCTTCTCGAGCTCGCCGGCA
Organism: uncultured Gemmatimonadales bacterium; assembly: GCA_963751925.1. Lineage (GTDB taxonomy): Bacteria > Gemmatimonadota > Gemmatimonadetes > Gemmatimonadales > GWC2-71-9 > CAVVWJ01. Next base: position 1,199,814 of record CAVVWJ010000002.1, read on the forward strand.
GCTACCCCTTCCCTTCCAGTGAGTACCTTGATGTACCGGTCGAGTGGATCGTTCTCCTGGGCCCAGCGATCGATCTCACCAGGAGGACAGTAGGACTGATTGTCGTGCTCGGCGTGGCCTTTGCGCCGATAGGTCATCAGCTCGATGAGGGTCACTCCCTCGCCCCGGCGAGCCCGGTCCACCGCCTCCCTGGTGACCTGATAGGTAGCGAGGACATCGTTCCCATCGGCGCGCACCCCCGGGATGCCATACCCGATCGCCTTGTCCTTGAAGCTGGTTGCGGCGGTCTGTTTGGTTGTGGGGGTGGAGTAGGCGTATCCGTTGTTCTCTACGATCACGACCAGGGGACATCGCTGGACGGCAGCGAAGTTGATCCCCTCGTGAAATGCGCCGGTCGAGGTGGCCCCGTCTCCCACATAAACCAGCCCTACCCGTTCCTCGCCTCGCAGCTTAAACGATAGAGTGACCCCGGCCATCACCGGAACCATGTCTCCCAAGTGAGAGATCTGGCCGATGAACCCACGCACTGTGTCGCCAAAGTGAATGTTCAGCTCTCGGCCGCGAGTAGGAGAATCCCCCTTGGCCATATACTGCCGGAGGATTTCGACCGGAGTGGCACCTTGCACCAGCATGGAGCCGAGATTGCGGATGAGGGGCGAGAGAACGTCCCCTTTGGAGCGATCGAGCGCGTAGGCTGACCCCACCGCATCGGCTTCCTGGCCGAGAGAACGGAAGAGACCGCCGACGACCTTCGTCTGGCGATAGAGATTGACCAGCCGCTCCTCGAGCGACCGGGTCAATCTCATGTAGTAATAAAGCTCGAGAAGCTGGTCGCGGGTCAGTCCCGGAGGCGGAGCCGCTCGCGACGGTACCGCGGCACTGCTCGTGGCCATGCGCTCGCTAAACCTTCACCGCCACGGGCCGGCGGGTTCCCGTTGCCTCAGGCTCGACCTCGATCCGCATTCCGTAGAACGAGCGATACACGAAGAGCATCGAGATCAGGAAGAATGCGACGGCGAGAACGCGCGTCAGTGTTCCCGAACCTTCGCCACTCAGGTACACACCGAGCTCCACGGCCAGCAGGCCGAACAAGGTGGTGAACTTGATCACCGGGTTCATGGCAACAGACGACGTGTCCTTGAACGGGTCGCCCACCGTGTCACCGACGACGGACGCATCGTGCAGTGCGGTGCCTTTCATCTTCAGCTCGGTTTCCACGATCTTCTTGGCGTTATCCCAGGCGCCGCCCGCGTTGGCCATGAAGATCGCCTGGAACAGTCCGAACATCGCGATGGAGATCAGGTATCCGATGAAGAAAAAGGGCTCGATGAAGGCGAACGCCAGGGTGGAGAAGAAGACGCCGAGAAAGATGTTGAACATTCCCTTCTGGGCGTACTGGGTGCAGATCTCAACCACTCGCCGGCTGTCTTCCACCGACGCCTTGGTGACGCCTTCTAGCCGGATGTTGGCCTTGATGAATTCGACCGCCCGGTAAGCACCGGTGGTAACGGCCTGAGTCGAGGCTCCGGTGAACCAGTAGATCACCGCTCCACCAGTGATGAGTCCGAGCAGGAACGGCGGATGCAGAATGGACAGATTCTGCATGCCCGAGGTGAGTCCATGGGTCAGCGCCATGATGATGGAGAAGATCATGGTAGTGGCGCCCACCACCGCGGTGCCGATCAGCACCGGCTTTGCCGTCGCCTTGAAGGTGTTCCCTGCCCCGTCGTTCTCCTCCAGGAGCTCCTTGGCGCTCTCGAAGTTGAGATCGAAGCCGTGGTCCCGCTTGAGTTCCTGCTTGACCCCGGGGACTTGTTCGATGAGGGAAAGCTCGTAGATCGACTGAGCGTTGTCAGTCACCGGTCCGTAGCTGTCCACCGCAATGGTGACCGGTCCCATTCCCAGGAAGCCGAAGGCGACCAGACCGAACGCGAAAATCGCCGGCGCCTTCATGATCTCACCGAGGCCGAGCGTGCTCACGCCGAACGCGATCGCCATCAGGCCCATGATGGTGATGCCCAGCCAGTAGGCCGAGAAGTTACCGGCCACGAAGCCGGACAGAATGTTGAGTGAAGCGCCGCCCTCGCGGGAGGACGTCACCACCTCGCGGACGTGCCGTGACTCAGTCGACGTGAACACCTTGACCAGCTCGGGAATGATCGCGCCGGCCAGAGTGCCGCAAGTAATGACGGTCGAGAGCTGCCACCACAGATCGGGGTTACCGCCCAGGTTGGGGACGATGACGTACGAAAGGATGTACGTCAGCACCACCGAGACGATCGAGGTAAGCCAGACCAGCTGTGTGAGCGGGGTCTCGAAATTGAATCTGCCGACGTCCGCAAAGCGTGCACGGGACACAGCGTTGCTGACCAGATAGGAGAAGCCGGACGCGAGCACCATCATCACCCGCATCAGGAAGATCCAGACCAGCAGCTGGGCTTGAATCGAAGTATCTGCCACCGCCAGGACGATGAAGGAAATGAGCGCGACGCCGGTTACGCCGTAAGTCTCGAAGCCGTCCGCGGTCGGTCCGACCGAATCGCCGGCGTTGTCACCAGTACAGTCGGCGATGACGCCCGGGTTCCGCGCGTCGTCCTCCTTGATCTTGAACACCACTTTCATCAGGTCGGACCCGATGTCGGCGATCTTGGTGAAGATGCCGCCGGCAATCCGGAGAGCGGCCGCGCCCAGTGACTCACCGATGGCAAAGCCCAGGAAGCAGGCCCCGGCCACCTCGCGCGGAATGAAAAGCAGGATCGCGAGCATGAAGAGCAGCTCGACCGAGATCAGCATCATCCCCACGCTCATTCCCGACCGGAGCGGAATCTCGCTCACCGGCCAGGCTTTGCCGCGCAGTGATGCGAACGCGGTGCGCGAATTGGCCAGAGTGTTGATGCGGATGCCGAACCAGGCCACGCTGTAGCTGCCGGCCATACCGATCAGGCTGAACAGCAGAATGACCAGAATCTTGCCAAGCTCGAGACCGGTCAGCAGGAAATACACTACGATGACGGCACCGATAAACCCGAACAGGACGAGGAGCAGCTTTCCTTGCTGCACCATGTACGCCTTGCACGTCTCATAGATCAGCTCGGAGATCTCCGCCATCGAGCGGTGCACCGGCAGGTTCTTCACGTGCGAATAACTCAGCAGACCGAACAGCAGCCCCAGGACGCAGACCACCAGGCCGGAGAGCAGGATCTGATGCCCGGTGAAGCCGAGGAAATCGCCTTGATTGAGGTCGGGGAGGCGAAGATTGACCTCGCCGCCTGGACGATGCTCGGGGCCGGCCACGGCCTGGGTCGATTGAGCGGCAAGCGCTGGAAGCGCCACTGGTGCGAGGGCTGTCCCGAGCAGCAGGACAAGCAGAAGCCTGGCAGTGGTGCGGAACGCCGTGGAGGTACTCGTCATCGTCACAATTCTCCTGGACTTCACTGGCATGGGTATGCAGTCGTGGATGGCGGGATCAATAGGCACCGATGGGCCGGTGGGCTGGTTCTGCGCTCGTGTGCACTAGTGTGAGGAAGCGTTTCGCGAGCTTGTCGGCCTCGCTCTCGCCGACCTGATTGGTATCGACGGTGACCAACGTGTAGTGGCCACCCTCGGCCTGAACAGTGACGGATATCCGGCCGATGGCGCCCGCGAACTGCCGCCGGCGCGGCTGCTCCTCCACGGGTGCGAGGGTGGCTCCGAAAAATCGTGTCGCGCCGTCCAGCACCTGGTCGGGGGAAACGCTGGTCCGGTGGAAGTACTTCATGACCGCTCACGCCTCCTGGTAATACTCGATGCCGAGATGGGTAATCTCCTTCTCGCCCATCAGGTACCGGAGGGTGTTCTTCAGCTTGGTCTGCTGAATGAAAAGGTCGTGCTCGGGATAGAGACCGGGGGCCGTCTGCGGGCTCTTGAAGTAGAACGACAGCCACTCCTGAATTCCGCTCCAGCCGGCACGTTGTGACAGGTCAAAGAACAAGGCGAGATCGAGCACCAGCGGGGCAGCCAGAATCGAATCACGGCAGAGAAAATCGACCTTGATCTGCATCGGATAACCCAGCCATCCGAAGATGTCGATGTTGTCCCATCCTTCCTTGTTATCTCCCCGTGGCGGGTAGTAGTTGATCCGGACCTTGTGGTACATCTTGCCGTAGAGCTCGGGATAAAGCTGGGGCTGGAGGATGTACTCGAGCACACCCAACTTCGATTCCTCTTTGGTCTTGAAGCTCTCGGGATCGTCCAGCACCTCGCCATCCCGATTGCCCAGGATGTTGGTCGAGTACCAGCCCGCCACACCCAGCATCCGAGCCTTGAACATCGGCGAGAGCACCGTCTTCACCATCGTCTGGCCGGTTTTGAAGTCCTTCCCGCCGATGGCGACGCCTTTGCTCTTGGCGAGCTGCTCCATGGCGGGAAAGTCGCAGGTCAGATTGGGGGCTCCGTTGGCGAACGGCACCTTCTCCATAATGGCGGCGTAGGCGTAGAGCATCGAAGGTGCGATCGTTGGGTCGTTCGCGTCGATCGCCTTCTCGAACGCCTCCAGTGTCCAGTGGGTCGGTCCCGGGCTGATGAAGATCTCGGTCGAGGCGCACCAGACCATGACCAGACGGTCGCACTTGTGCTTGGTCTTGAACTGGCGAATGTCTTTTCGAAGAGCTTCGGCGAGCTCCCGCTTGTTGCTGCCCGGCTTCACGTTCTTGCCTTCGAGCCGCTTCACATAATTCTGATCGAACACCGCCGGCATCGGCTTGATGCCTTTGAGAAAGGCCGCGATAGGCTCGATGTGCTCGTGTCGATCGAGCACGCCGGCGTGGAGAGCCGCAGCGTAGGCATCGTCCGGCAGCGGATCCCAGGCGCCGAACACCAGGTCCTCCAAAGCCGCGAGCGGAACAAAATCCCGGATCAGCGGCGCGCGCTTCTCGGTGCGCTTACCCAGCCGGATCGTTCCCATTTGAGTGATGGACCCGATTGGGCGGGCCGCCCCCCGGCGAATGTTTTCCACGCCGGCAATAAATGTCGTGGCCACCGCACCGAGTCCCACACACAACACGCCGAGTTTTCCCTGGGCCGGCGCCACTTGCCGGGCTTTCTGTTCAGCCAATGCTAGGGTCCTTTCGCGAGAGAATCGAGCGCGGCATGCTTCACGTCCGTCGCGTGCTTCACCTCGCTCACCTGCTTGAGTTCAGTGCTCTGCTTTGCCTCTTCGGCCCGCAGCGCATCGTCCACCAGACCAGCGTGTTGGTAGACATAGACGAACCGCTGTACCACCGTGATCAAGGAGGCTATGGCCAGGAGAGCCACGATCGCCTCCAACAAGAGCGCCCTGGGCCCCGCACCGGCCACCAATGAGGCTACTCCGAGCCCCAGGATGCGTTCAGCCCGCTGCGCGATCCCCACTTTACAATCCAGTCCCAGCCCTTCGGCACGAGCCCGCGCGTAGGACACGAGCACCGAGCCGAGAATGGCGACCATACACACGATGGTGGCGGGGACGCGATATGCCACGTCGGGGGCGGTGAGAAGGAAGGCGCCGATGCCGATGAAAGTGGCGCCGTCTCCCACCCGGTCGAGGGTCGAGTCATAGAACGCCCCAAACCGGGTCACCATGGCGCCGCCGCGGGCCACCTGGCCATCCAGCGTGTCGGCAACTCCGCTCAGCAGCAGCAACAAGCCACCGATCCTGATGTGACCGGTGGCGTACACCACGGCGGAAATGAGCACCAGCCCGGTCCCCACCGTCGTGATGGTGTTCGGCCGAACGCCAGCCCGGATCAGCCGCTGCACCAAAGGATTGACGGTGGCATAGAACGGCTTCTCCACAGCGCCGAGCAGCTTCACCGTGTGTCGATCCTCAGCAGGGGACTAAGGGCGGCTGGACCCCGGGTGACCCGTTCATCGCCGGGCGAAAGGATAACTGCCAGAACTGCTTAGAGCAATTGGAGTGATCCGCCTAAATAACGGTGCTCGCCGGTCCGTAGCGGCGGGCAAGCCAGGCGCTGAGACACCATATCACAACCGTGCCGAGGATTGCTGCGTACCCGTCCAGGGCATAGTGCCAGTTGAGATGCACCGACGCCACCAGAATGGTCAGAACGTACAGCCACCCCACCAACCCGAACCAGCGGTTTTGTTCCCAACAGGCCAGTGCCATTACCGTCGCCACGGCCACGTGCATGCTGGGCATGGCCGAGATGCTGCCGAAAGGGACGTAGCGATCGGTTTCGAGCCACTGCCAGATCCAAAGCTGGAACTGGGAAGCATGTAGCTTGGGGATCGTAGCCAGGTATGCCGCATGCGCCGCATAGGGGCTGGGGATCCCCACGAGACGGTCGTAGTACACAGGACCCACCGAGCTGAGCAGGATCGCCCCAATATTTCCGAGCAGCGTGTAACCCAGCGCCAGGCTGAGTAGCGCGCGAGTTCGGCTGTGCGAAGGCCTGCGGAACGCTTGCCAGACCACGAACAAGGCCAGCAGCCGGAACCACAGATAGTACATACGGTCCAAGAAGGTGGTGGCGGCGGGGCCGAACCAGCGTCGGGTCACGTCCTGAGGGAGGATACCGCCATGGAGCCAGCGTTCGACGCCGACAATGCTGGTGTCCCAGTGCCATGGCGACAGCAACGGGATGGCCGCCTTCCAGACAGCAAAGATGCTGAGTAGCAGGGACATGAGCAGACAGGTTGCGCCAGCGAGCACCACCCGAGCGGTGACGCTGTCGTTCTTGAGTGTCGCAATCGCCATCTTCCAGCCCTCAAGTCCCGGGATGCGCTGTCCGTCGGCGCCTCGTATCGTTAATCGATTCCTTACGACCGCCAGAAAGACAATCACGGCTGCGACCACCGCCGCGTACTTCAAGGCGCGGAGCATCCGGTCGGGAATGGAGATACGCGTCAATGGAATTGGTATGTGAAGCCCGTACCGAACGAAGACGGCGAGAGTAAGAGAGACGAGGCCCAGGAGGATCAAGGGCCGGAGATCGTTCCAGACCAGCCGAGCGATCGAGCGAGCTGGAACGTTTGCCGGCCCGACTGCCTCGGAAAGCGTCGGGCTGGGGCTGCTGCTCTTGAGGAGCCTGGACCGGGAAGTCATGCGAGAAGCTGAGGCTCGGCCGAGGCCCGGAGCTTGTAGCTGGCCGGCATCATCCGATCGAGGACCGCGGGTGCGATCCGCCAACACAGGCCTGCGATGAGAATGCCCCCCAGCAGATCCGCTACGTAGTGCTCACCGGTGTAGACCAGCGAAAAGCCCATCCCGAGAGCGTACAGCAGTCCCAGCAGAGCCATGAGGCGACCAATCCGAGCGAAGCCCAAGGCGACGAGTGTGGCCGTAGCCATATGCAGCGAAGGCATGGCGGCGACATCGTTCCCGCCGGCGAGCGCGTTACCGAAGCTGTAGAAGGTGGGCCAGGCGGTATGCACCCGGTCGTAGAGTACTCGTGCCATGGGCTCGGCAAAACCCTCGCGGGCTGCCATCCAGGGCGGCACCGTAGGCAACAGGAAGTGCACCAGCAAGCCGATCAGATACGTCCCGGATATTGCCAGTAGGTAGCGCTCGAAGGCCGGCCGATTGGTTATCCATAGAACGATCCCAACCGATGGCGGCACGATGTAGTAACTCAGATGGAAGCCAATAGTGATCGCATCCAGCCGAGTCGGGTGGGCCGCTGAATACCATAGCCGCTGGAAGGCCAGCGTTGGAAGCGTACCAAGCCCGATGGCGCGGTCGATGGCGATGACATACTGGTGCAACCAGGGGACGCCGGTATCGTCAGCCAGGCGTCTGCCAACGATGAAGCCGGCAAAGCTGATGGCGTAGGTGGTCCAGAGCAGAAAAGCCCGCTCGGAGTCTCGCCGGACTGCGGCGTAGACGAGTGGAACTCCGAACAACAGCGGGTATGCCAGTGGTGACAGCCGATTCCGCGGCAGCAGAACCATGAACAAGGCCAGGAGCAGAAGAGCGGCCTTGAACGTGGCTCGGAGGCGGATCGTGGGCTTCGTCAGACCAGCGGTCGGAACCTTCACGGCGGGCATTCGCTTCCTTTTGTTCGGTAGACACCGGATGGTGTCGGACTGGCAGGGGCGGACGCTTGCCAGGGTCCTATGGCTCCAAGATCAGACCGGATTGGGGCGGCCGATAGGACGTAGCGCACGTTCCGGCTGAGACATGCGTGTTGATCTGTGGCCGTTCGAAGCGCAACTTACGACTCCACAGGACCTCGCCCTACTTCAATAACGGATAAACCCCGGTGCCTTTGATTGCAGTGCAGCCTGACAATCAACTCCTCACCAGTGGGCGGCATCAATCGTTCTCGAACCGCTGGATCGAGCTGCTGCCAACCCTGGGACATCAGGTGAAGCAGGTTGATGTGTTTCGTCCGGACTTCCTGGAGCAGCTCGCCGGGTGCGATGGCCTGATGTGGTGGTTCGCCCATCTCCCTTTTCCCCGGAATTTCGCCAAACGGCTGGTGGCGGCCCTGGACTATGGCGGGCAACTTCCCACCTTCCCCAACCATCGCACCTGCTGGCACTTCGACGACAAGGTGTCGCAGGCGTATCTGCTCCGGGCGGCCGGTCTGCCGATGCCGCGAACCTGGGTATTCTGGCGTGAGGAGGATGCGCTGGAGTTCTGCCAGCAGGCCCAGTTCCCGCTGGTACTCAAACTTGCCGGCGGAATAACATCCGAGAATGTGCGGCTGCTCAAAAACCAGCAGGAGGCGAAACATTGGATCGAGCGGCTCTTCGGGGTTGGAGTCATCGCCCTCAACTGGCCGACATTTCGTACCAGAGCGGCCATGCTTGCCAAGGTAGTGTCAGTGGGCCGGATGCTCGCGAAAGGTCGGCGACCAGTCCGGAAAAATGAGTTGCAGCGCGGCTACTTCATGGTGCAGGAATTCCTTCCTGGCAACGAGTACGACACTCGTGCGGTAGCGATCGGCAACCGCGGTTATGCCTACAGAAGGTTCAACCGTCCCGAGGACTTCCGAGCAAGTGGAAGTGGACTCAGAGATCCGGATCCCTTGAAGATTGACCTCGAGATGGTGCGGCTCGCCTTCAAAGTCGCCCGCTCTCTTGGTACCCAATCGATAGCGGTGGATGGGATGTACCGAGGCAGCGACCGGGTTCTCACCGAGATCAGCTACTACTACGAAGGTTGGATCTTGCACGAGGAGTGCCCCGGGCACTGGCTGCTGCACGGCTCGCCGGAGGACGGCAGACTGGAGTGGGTAGCCGGAAATACCCGCCCTGAAGATGGGATTCTGAACGATTTTCTGGCGGCCCTGGTTGCCAGGCCAGCGCGCGGCACTGCTAGTTCCGGCCGTCCTCTGGATAGAGGAGAAACTGCCGCCGGCGCAAGTTGAATTGTTCCAACCCTGCTTTCCAGCCCCGCACAATCTCGTCCGCCTCTTGTCCCGACTGAATGGCCTCCCGAAGCCCCGACTCGCCGGCGAGTCGGTCGAAGTGCGGGGGGATCCAGCCGAAACGGTCCTTCTGCGTTGATGAGATGGCCGTGAGAAGATGCACGGTGGTTCGAGTGGGATCGTAGGTGCTTCGATTCGTCACGTGAAGGCGGATTCCGGCGAGGAGGGTGTCGGCGAACTTGCCGTCACCCGGACTCTTCGGCGTAAACGCCACGCCATGGAAGCTCACCCCCGGAAGATTTTCTCTGCGCACAGCTGACAGTACTGCCGCGGTGTCCAGCCACGGAGCCCCGATCTGCTCGAACGGGGCGTCAGAACCACGACCCACGGACAGGTTGGTCCCCTCGAACAAGCAGAGTCCCGGATAGTGGAACAGGCTCTCCATCGAGCGGAGGTTCGGGCTGGGTGCGATGAACGGGAGCCCGGTATCATCCAGGTTTTGCGAGCGGCGCCACCCGGCTACCGGAACCACGGTCAGAGATACTGTAAGCCGGAGATCCGCCACCGCCATTCGGGCCAGCTCGCCGAGCGTCATCCCATGGCGCATCGCTTCCGAGAGCCGGCCGACTGTCGAGACAAACGCTGGCTCCAGCACATTGCCCTGTACCAGCCCGCCGATCGGGTTGGGCCGGTCGAGGACTATTACAGGAATTCGGTGCTGCCCCGCCGCGCGCATGACCTCGACGGTCGTGGCGAGGTAGGTATAGTACCGGGCGCCGGCATCTTGTAGATCGATCAGCATCACATCGACGTTCTGTAGCGATTCGTCGCTGGGGGCAGAACTCCGGCCGTAAAGACTATAGATTGGAATCCCAGTGGCCGAGTCGACCGACGACGCAACCGCCGCGCCCGGCTCGGCCACCCCCCTGAATCCATGTTCCGGACTGTAGAGAGCCACCAGCCGAATCCCGGCCGCCCGAAGTCGAGTCACGTCGCTGACCCCGCTCGCATCCACGCCGCTCTGATTGGTGACGAGCCCGATCCGGCGGTTGCGGACCAGGCGTACGCTGTCGGCGAGGAGGACATCGATGCCGGGACGTACGCCGGCCGGAGCAGCTCCGGTGCTGGCGCCAGTGGCGCAGCTCGCGCACCACCACATTCCGACTCCCAATAAGAGAACTCTGTGCACCTCAAGCACCTCGCGCTGGTAGCGGTCCTGTTCTGTGCCTGTGGGCGGCCTTCGCCCTTGCCACAACCCTCACAATTCCCTCCCCGTGGCAAAAGTGGCGAAGTCGACATCGACGCGCTGCTCACTGTATTGCCGCTCCGAGACAAGATCGCCCAGCTGGTGGTGCCCTGGATTGCCGGAGGGTACGCGCCGTTCGACGATGACGCATTCCAACGAGCCCAGCACTGGGTCGATTCGCTCCATGTGGGCGGGCTCATCGTCTCGGTTGGATCGCCCTTCGAAGTCGCTGCCAAGCTCAATCGGCTGCAGGACCGCTCGCCCCTGCCGCTACTGGTCGCTTCCGATCTGGAGAGCGGCACGTCGATTCGCCTGAACGGCGGAACTCCCTTTCCTCCCAATATGGGCATCGGCGCCAGCGGGAGCGACTCGGCTGCATACGAAATCGGGCGAGTGACGGCCTTGGAGGGTCGCGCTGTCGGTATACATCTCGCGTTTGCGCCGGTGGCGGACGTGAACAACAATCCGGCCAATCCGATCATCAATACTCGTTCCTTCGGGGAGGAGCCCCACTCGGTGGGGCGGCTGGTCGCAGCAGAAATTCGAGGACTGCAAGACAATGGCATGCTTGCCACCGCCAAACACTTCCCCGGCCACGGTGACACCGGGACCGACTCCCACATCGGGCTGCCCGTGGTTCTGGCCGACTGGAAACGGCTCGATTCGGTGGAGCTGGTTCCCTTCCGCGACGCCGTTGCCGCTGGAGTGACCGCAGTCATGTCGGCCCACATCGCCCTTCCCGGCATCGACGGCGGGCTGATGCGGCCAGGAACCGTCGCACCCAACATCCTCACCGGTGTTCTGCGGGACTCGCTGGGATTCCGCGGGCTGGTCGTGACCGACGCCCTCAACATGGGCGGTGTCGCGAACGCCTACGGCGCCGAAGCCGCAGTCCGGGCATTCGAGGCTGGTGCCGATCTGCTGCTCCAACCGGCGGACCCGAGCGCCGCCATCAATGTGATGATGGCCGCTGTTGGCCGGGGAGAAATATCCGAGGAGCGGCTCGACCGTTCTCTCCGGCGAGTGCTCGAGCTGAAGCGACAGCTGGGGCTGTTCGAGCAGCGCAAGGTCAACCTGGAGGATATCCCCGCGGTGGTGGGCCGAGCTGAGTTTCAGGCCGAGGCCCGTGACATGGCCACGGAGTCGATCGTCATGGTGAAAGACGTGGGAGGAACGGTGCACGGTCTTCGGAGCGCCCGGCCCCCGCTTACACTGGTGACCTACGCTGAAGAAGACTACCGCTCATTGGGAAATACCCTCAGCATCGAGCTCCGGGCTCGCGGCTATCCGGTTTCGGTCTTCAAGCTCTGGCCGTCAAGCGGACCGGCCAGCTACGACTCAGCGATCGTCGCTATTGCGCGGAGCCCGATTGCACTCTTCGCCACTGCCGACCGGCCGCTGGCCGGCCGCGGAACCATCGGACTGCCGCAGTCGATGATGGCTCTGATGGCCGGGACCGCTCGAACCGAGCCGACGATCCTGCTCTCGTTCGGCAACCCGTACATCATATCGGATCTGCCTGAGGTTGGCTCCTATCTGATCGGCTGGCGCTCCAACTCGATTACCGAGCGTGCTATGGCGCGGGCGTTGGCGGGTGAGACGGCAATAACCGGCCGCCTGCCTATTTCGATTCCGCCAGACTACCCCCGGGGCTGGAGCGTCCAACGGCGAGTACCGTGAGGTGGATTCTGGTTTGGTTGGCATTGCTTCCCGGCGGATGCGGTCACCAGAGCTTCCAGGGAGATCCCGAAGTGGTGTCACCCGCCAGACCCGATTGGAGTCGAGTCACCCGATTTCTCGACTCGGCGATTACTGCTGGGGCAGCGCCGGGTGCCGTGCTGGGAGTCATCGGCAAGGAGCAGCGATTCATCTATGGGACCGGCCGCCTTGGTCAGGACGATACCACCGCCGTCGGAGCCAACACGGTCTACGATCTGGCTTCGGTCACGAAAGTGGTTGGGCTCACCACGGCAATCATGCTCGCGGTGGATGAAGGCAAGCTGAGTCTCGACGCGCCGATCCAGCAGTACGTTCCCGAGGTTCGCGGACCGGACAAGAATCGCATCACGCTGCGGTTTCTCCTGGCACATGCGAGTGGCTTACCTGCCTGGAAACCGCTGTTCCACGAGGTGCATTCTCGCGGAGAGATGTACGCTGTCGTCGACAGCATCTCCCTGGACACGATTCCGGGCACGGTCGATCACTACTCCGACCTGGGTGCCATCCTGTTGACCCAAGCGGTCGAATCGGTGTACCAGGAGCGCATCGACTCGCTCCTGGAGCGACGTCTGCTTGTTCCGCTCGGAATGATGTCCACCCGGTTTCTGCCGCCTGACTCATGGAGAGGGCGGACCGCACCAACCGAGCTGGATCCATGGCGAGGCCGAGTGCTGCGGGGCGAGGTGCACGATGAGAACGCCGCGGTGATGGACGGCGTGTCAGGCCATGCCGGACTGTTCAGTTCAGTCGAGGATTTGCTGACGTTCTCGGAGTGGCTCCTGGAGCAGTGGGACGGGCAGGCGGACGGACGGACAGGCGGACAGGCGGACGGGGGGACGGGCAGACAGGCGGACGGGCGGTCGGACGGACAGACGAATGACTCGGATACGCTCTCCGCCAGCCCATCGGTTTACCCGTCCGTCCGTCCATCGGTCCACCCGTCCATCCCTTCCCCCCTGCTCCGGGAATTCACTCGCCCCCAGCACATCGTCACGGGCTCGACCCGCGCCCTCGGGTGGGACACTCCTTCAGCCGGCAGCAGCGCGGGTACCAAGCTCTCACCTCTCAGCTTTGGCCACACCGGCTTCACCGGGACCTCGCTCTGGATCGACCCAGAGCACCAGGTCGCGATTGTATTGCTCAGTAACAGAATCAACCCCACCCGAGCGAATACCCGCTGGAATCCCGTCCGCGCTCAGATTGCCGACCTCGTCATGACCACCCTCTTCCAGGATGCCCGATGAGACTCATTTTCTCCGACTGGTTCGTCATCGTGCTCTACTTCGTCGCGTCCGCGGCGATCGGCCTTGCCTACACCCGAAAGGCGGGACGGTCTCTGGCCGACTATTTCGTGTCGGGCCGATCCCTACCATGGTGGCTTGCCGGTACCTCGATGGTTGCAACCACGTTCGCGGCAGACACCCCACTGGTGGTGGCGGGGCTGGTCTCGAAGTACGGCGTCGCGGGCAACTGGCTCTGGTGGAATGGCGCCTTCTCCGGCGTTCTCACTGTCTTTTTCTTCGCTCGACTGTGGCGCCGGGCCGGAGTGATCACCGACGTGGAGTTCGCTGAACTGCGATACGGAGGACGACCCGCGGCAGCGCTCCGGGGATTTCGCGCGCTGTATCTCGCTCTCCCGATCAACCTCATCATCATGGGCTGGGTGACCCGCGCCATGGTGACGATTCTAGGAGTAACCCTGGACGTGAATCCGTGGCGTGCCGCCATTCTTCTCTTCGGCGTGACGGCGCTCTACAGCATCTTTTCCGGTCTCTGGGGCGTCATCGTCACTGATGCATTTCAATTTGTCGTCGCCATGGGTGGCACCATTCTGCTGGCTGTGTTCGCGGTGAACTCGATGGGAGGTATGACCGCGGTAACGGCGAAAGCGGCGGCGCACTTCGGCTCAGCCGATGCGGCGTTCGGCGTGCTCCCGCAGGCTGACCAGGCGTGGCTGCCGCTCTCGACCCTGCTGATCTTCCTCGGCGTGCAGTGGTGGGCCGCATGGTATCCGGGCCAGGAGCCGGGTGGTGGTGGCTACGTAGTGCAGCGCATCCTTTCCGCCAAAGACGAGCGGCACGGACTCCTGGCGACACTCTGGTTTACCATCGCACACTACGCCCTGCGCCCCTGGCCCTGGATCCTGGTCGGCTTTGTCGGACTGTTGCGCTATCCCGGATTGGCCAATCCGGAAGAGGGCTACGTGCGGGTGATGGTCGATGTGCTACCCTCGCCGTTCAAAGGCCTGCTGCTCGCTGCGTTCGCCGCCGCATACATGAGTACCATCAGCACCCACCTGAACTGGGGTGCGTCCTATCTGGTGAACGATGTGTATCTGCGCTTCCTCAGGCCGAACGCCAGCCCCCGAGCACAGGTCGTCGCATCCCGTCTGGCCACGGGGGGCCTCATGGTATGCTCACTCGTCGTGATGAGCATGCTGAGCAGCGTCGAGCAGGGCTGGAAGCTGCTGATTGGACTCGGCGCTGGTACCGGTCTGGTGTTCATCCTGCGCTGGTATTGGTGGAGAGTGAATGCATGGTCCGAGATCAGCGCAATGGTGGCATCGTTTGTCACCTCGGTCCTTCTTGCGTCCGTCGGCTATGACCTGTCCAATCCGTCGAGTGCCACCTATGCCAAGACGATGCTGATCACTGTTTTGGTCACCACCGTGGTCTGGCTTGGGGTGACGTTCGCGACCGCGCCGGAGTCGGATGCCACTCTCGACCGGTTCTATCGAAAGGTCCGGCCAGGCGGTCCCGGCTGGCGGTCCGTATCAGATCGACTTGGCTTCACCCAAGACACCATTCCGGGTGGGGCGCTCTCGTGGGTCAACTGGATCGCAGGCCTGGCGGCCGTCTACTGCGCTTTGGTGTCGCTGGGTGCTTTTTTGACGGGCACCGGCACCCGGGGGCTGTTGTACGGAGTCGCTGCAATTGGGGCTTTCTTGTTGATACAACGTAACTTGCGTGCCGATCAGCAGCTCATGGCCCACGTTGACACGCCGGCTCTGTCTGAGTTAAGTTTTGGAGAGAAAGTCCGACCCTAAAACCGTCCCGGGACGTACCGGGACGATTTCAAAAGGAGTATGCATGAGCAGCATCGAACAGCAGGCCCCCGCAGCCGGGTTTGCTCTCGTTCTCACCGGCCGGGCCGCTGAAGAGGTGCAGAAGTTTATCTCGCAGGAGCAGGTGCCGGTCGAGAGTGCCGGGCTCCGCGTGAGCGTGCTACCAGGGGGGTGCTCCGGGTTCAAGTACAGTCTGAACATCGAGGAGCGGCCTCTGGAGGACGATATGGTCGCTGAGGTGAACGGCGTCCGCGTCTTCGTCGACGGGTTCAGCGCGCAGTACCTCACTGGCGTCACGATCGATTACGTGTCTTCCATGCAGGGGTCCGGTTTCACGTTCAGCAATCCGAACGCAAGCGGCGGATGTGGGTGCGGCAGCAGCTTTACAGCTTGAAGAGCGTAAGCGGTCAACGGTGAGCGGTAAGCGGGGCGGCCGGAAGAGTTCATCTTCTCCGGCCGCTTCTCTTTTTGCGCTCGGATGCTCCAACACGCCTGCCGCTTACCATCCACTGCTCACCACTCACGGCATTCGTCTCACCGCTCACCGCTCACGCCTTTCCCCTAACCACTCTGCTCTGTGAGGCACGCCGACCTCATCGTCGTCGTCCTGTACTTCGTCTTCACCCTGGGGCTGGGCCTCTGGGTTGCACGCAGGCAGCGCAGCGCTTCCGATTATTTCCTGGGAGCGAGAGATCTGCCGGCGTGGGCCATTCTTCTCTCCATCGTAGCAACCGAAACCTCCGCCCTCACGGTCATCTCCGTCCCCGGCATTGGATCTCGTGGGGACCTCACGTTCCTTCAGCTCACATTCGGGTATCTCGTAGGCCGTATCGGGGTGGCGGTCTGGCTCCTCCCGGGATATTTCCGCGGCGAGCAGGAGACGGCATATACCCGACTGGAGTCGCGCTTCGGAGTTGGCACCCGGCGCCTCACATCCAGCGTCTTCTTGGTGACCCGGTTCCTGGGTGATGCCGTTCGCGTCTTTGCCAGCGCCATACCCCTGGCGCTGGTGACCGGCTGGAGCATCCCTACGTCCATTGTGGCGATGGGCGTGGTGACGATGGTGTACACCTGGTTCGGGGGGTTCAAAGCCGTGGTGTGGACCGATGTTCTCCAGCTGTCGGTCTATCTCGCCGGCGGGATCGGTGCGCTGCTCGTCGCCTGGAAACTGGCCGGTGGCCCCACAGCGGCCCTGGAGTTGGCACGCTCGGCCGGCAAGCTGAAGGTGATCGACCCCACCATCGACTTCACTCGGACCTACACCTTGCTCGGGGGCTTCGTCGGCGGTGCTCTCCTGTCAGCCGCGTCCCATGGAACGGATCACCTGATCGTGCAGCGGCTGCTGGCAACCCGCTCGCTCCGGGATGCCCGCACTGCCCTCGTCGGATCGGGCATCATGATCATCATCCAGTTTCTCTTATTTCTGCTTGTCGGTTCGGCCATCTGGGCAGCCGGACTGGCTCCAGCCAATGTGCCGGGCGATCAACTCTTTCCCCTCTTTGTCCTGAATCACCTCCCGACTGGGCTGGCCGGTCTGGTGGTTGCCGGCATACTGGCAGCGGCAATGGGGACCCACAGTTCTGCGATCAATTCGCTGGCGTCATCCACGACTCACGACCTTTATGCCTCCTGGACCGGACGACAGGACCCGGTGCATCTGCTTCGGGTGGGTCGCCTGCTCTCAGGCATCTGGGCACTGGCGCTGATTGCCGGCGCGCTCTTTTTCCACTATATCGCGAGCGGGAACGACACTCCCGTCGTGGTACTCGCGCTCTCCATCGCGTCCGTCACCTATGGTGCCCTCCTCGGCACCTACATCCTCGCGGGGCGTTGGCCACGGGCTCAGGGACGGGACGTAGTGGGAGCGGTGACGATTACAGTAGTGGTGATGCTGGTGGTGGTATTCGCGAAACGGCTGTCGTCAGACCCGGGCCTTTCCTGGTTAACGCCGGTAGGAAAACTGGCGTGGCCCTGGTACGTGCCGCTCGGAACATTGTTAGCGGTCAGCAGCGGCATCGGCTTGAGCTATCTTCCGCACCAAGTCCAGGGCCAGCCGAACCGGCGGTCGTGACAGCGGGAGCTGCCTCAGCTCCTGCGTGTAGTCGCTATCGGAGTTTCTGAATGCCGAAAATCCTCATAGGCGCTGACGTCGGTGGAACCAAGACCGCCGTTGCCGTCTCAGAAGATGATAAGATCGTTGGCCGAGCCGATGGCCCCGGTGCGGCGGTGCGGCCAGGGAGAGCGCTCGCGTCTGCCGGTACCATCGTCGAGGTGGTGCGCCGCGCATTGTCGGCTGCCGGCAGACTGACCGGCGACACCCTGGTTGTTGGGGCGGCCGGAGCCGGGAGAGATCCGGAACGGGACGAGCTCCGAATCGCGCTTCGAAACGAGAATCTGGCCACGAGTGTGGTAGTGACCACCGATATCGAGATCGCGCTCGCGGCTGCGTTCAGCGATGGACCTGGGATCGTCGTAAGTGCCGGAACCGGCAGTGTAGCAGTGGGGCGTGACCGGGCTGGAAAACGTCACCGCATGGGCGGCTACGGCTGGCAGATGGGCGATGAAGGAAGCGGCTATGCGATTGGCCGGGCAGCCCTGGGAGCCGTGAGTCGAGCCATCGATGGCCGGAGTCCCAAAACAGCATTGAGCGAGAAGGTTTTAACGGCCACAAGAAGCTCGGATTTCGACGCGCTGATCCGTTGGGCAGCGGGAGCATCGCCCGCGGAGGTAGCAGCCCTCGCACCCCACGTGCTCGCCGTCGCCGCAAACGGAGACCCGCTGGCCCAGGGCATTACCGACTATGCCGCCCGGGAGCTCTCTCAGCTCGCCATCTGCCTCCTGCCTCGGATGGATCTTGCGCCGCCCGTTCCCGTCGCCGTGACCGGCGGTCTCCTGGCGCAGGACCAGCCGCTCAGACGGACCTTACTCGCCAAGCTGGCCGAGGAGCCCGCCTTCCTGCCCAGCGACACTCCGGTTGACGCAGTGGCCGGCGCACTTCGAATGGCAGCGTCAGGCAGTTAGGCTCAGCGCACCCCGCCGGCCGCCACTCGTCGAAGGCGACTGTGTCTCACCCCGTATAACCCGTAGATCACGAGTCCCAACGCGAGCCAGATACCAAATCGTATCCACGTCAGCGTGGGGAGCTGCAGCATCAGGTACATGCACGCGAGAATGGAGATGATAGGGGTAATCGGAACCAACGGCGCGCGAAACGGCCGTACCCGATCGGGCTCGAGCCGCCGAAGGACGATCACCCCAGCCGATACCAGCACGAAGGCAAACAGGGTCCCGATGTTGGTGAGATCCACCACCTCGGCAATGTTGGCGAATGCAGCGAACACAGCCACGAACGTTCCGGTGATGATGGTGCCAATGTAGGGTGTCCTGAATCGCGGATGGACTCGCGCGAGAAAGGGAGGTAGCAGACCGTCTCGCGCCATGGACATGAAGATCCGCGGCTGGCCGAGCTGAAAGACGAGCAGCACGCTGCTCATGGCGATCACGGCTCCAAGTGAGACGATCAGTCGCGATATCGACAGGAGCTTGGGCGATCCGTCTGCCAGGGCCAGTGCAGTGATCATCGGCTCGGCTGTGCCGAGCTTGTTCCAGGGAGCCATGCCGGTCATGACCAGCGCGAGAACGATGTAGAGCACCGTGCAGACGATCAGACTCATGATGATGCCGAACGGCATGTCCTTGCCCGGGTTCTTCGCCTCCTCGGCTGCCGTCGACGTGGCGTCGAAGCCGATATAGCTGAAGAAGATGATGGCGGCACCGGCACTGATCCCGGCAAACCCGTTGGGCGCGAAACCGCCGAGCCTCGGATCGGTCCAGTGCGCCGGTTTGATCAGGGTAGCGCCGACCGCGCAGAAGAACACGATGATGCCGATCTTGAGCAGCACCATGGCATTGTTCGAGTTGGCCGACTCTCGAATGCCGATCACCAGAATACAGGTGATGAGCGCGACGATGAGGAAGGCCGGGAGATTGGCAATGACCGGGAAGCCGAACAGATGGGGCGCAGTGGTCAAGGCCGACGCGAGATACTGGGTCGAGGCGTCAGTGGCGCCCTGCGCGATCGCATCGGCGGCAAGGTGGGCCGACCGAATGTCGGTAGAGAGCCAGGGAGGTATCGAGATACCGAAGTGAGAGAGCAGCTCACGGAAGTACCCCGCCCAGCCGATTGCCACACCGATGTTGCCCACCGCGTACTCGATGATCAGATCCCACCCGATGATCCAGGCAACCAGCTCTCCCAACGATGCATAAGCGTAGGTGTAGGCGGAACCGGAGATCGGCACCATGGCCGCAAATTCCGCGTAACAGAGGGCGGCGAAACCGCAGGTCAGCGCGGTGAGCAGGAAGGAGATCACAATGGCGGGACCGGCACCGGGCCGTAGCGGATCCCCCACGATCGCTGTGCCGGTGGTCGCAAAGATCCCCGCACCGATCGTCGCGCCTACCCCGAGCGCTGTCAGGTGCCACTTATTGAGGGAGCGCCGCAAACCGCCGCGCTCCAGAATGTCGTTTTCGCAGTCCTGCACCGATTTCCGCAGGAAAAGCTGGCTCATAGTTCCTCGTAGACGTGAATTTGCCGGTCGCTCGGGCTTCTCCGGCTCGAGTGGCGGGTCGCGAGTGCGCAGCTGACTAGGAGCTGCTCTTTCCTGGCAGGGTAAACGAAATTCGGGTGGTGCCCGCGACTCGAGTTCCATCGGGTGCACGGGCAGGCGTGAACCGGAATGCGCGCATCACCTCGTCGAACTTCTTGGCGTAGTCTCGGTCTTTGATCTCGGGTTCGACAACATATCGCTCGACTGCCCCGTCAACCCGCACCCAGAATGTCACGTTGAGCGAGACTCCCCGAAGCTCCTTGGGCGGCTTGTCGAACGGAAAAGCCATGTCGCGAGGCTCGGGCGGGCGGAGCTTCCCTCCTTCGCCACCGGTTCCCGGACCGTTCCCGTCGCCCTCGCCCGTCCCACTTCCCTGGCCACGACCGACGCTGTCGCCCACCCCTCCACCTGCACCATTGCCGGCCCCGCTGGAAGGCTGGTTCAGTACCGGCCGCAGCGCAGCAACCACAGCGGTGTCCGCAGGCTCCGGTGTCATCGGCTTCGGTTCAACTTGGTCCGCTTTCGGCGGCACGACCCTGGGAGGTGTCACGGGCGGCGTCACCACCGGCGGCCTGATCGAAGCGGCTGAAGGTGGTGATGGCAGCGTAATATACGCCACCCGATTGCCCCCGCCACCCGAGGCACTGCCTCCCGATACACCCAGTGTCCCGGGCGTTTTTGTGGCGCTCCACAGCTGTTCCCCGTGTGCGATCAACAGGCCGAGTAGCAATGCGTGCAGGAGGAGAGACGCAGCCAGGCCATCATAATGGCGGCGAGTGCCGGGCAGTCTCAGCTTGGGAGCAACAGGAGCGCGCGTAAGTTCCTCGAGGAACGAGTATTCCAGCGAACCACCGGAAAGATACAGCACAGTCGAGCTGCCTCCCGAGAGACGTCGTACCAGGGGCCGAACGCACCGGCGGGGATGGCCAGATCGCATTGCTGCGCTCCACCATCCCCGCGATGTAGATCGGTGCTGCGTGAACCACTCCCTACTTGGCCTTGTCAGCCTCCCGCGGGGTAAAGCCGATGATCTGCACCCCGGCCCCGCGTGCCACGTCCATCGCCTCGATCACGTCCTGATAGATCCGATTGGATCCGGCCTTGATGAAGAGCAGCTTGGCTGGCCGCGCATCGTAGATGGCGTGGATCTGGGTATCGAGCTGATTCCGAGGCACCGGCTGACCATTAATGGAATACCCACCATCGTTGGACAGCTCGAGGACGATCTGGCTCGGCGGTTGCTGGTTGGTCTGTGGTGTATCAGGCGGTGGCACCTGGACGTCGAGCGCCATCCGCGAAAGCGGCTGCGTGATCATGAAGATGATCAGCAACACCAGGAGCACGTCGATCATCGGCGTGACGTTGATGTCCGACTGTACTCCCGCCGAGCCTCCAGTGGTCATCGCCATGTCACTTCTTCTCCTTGTCCTTGTCGTCCGCGAACAGGGTCGACTTGTTGGGCTCAGTAATGGCAGCCATCACGCGAACCCCTGCCCGGCGAGCGGTCTCGACCGCTTCCTGCACTCTGGCGTACTTCAGCTGGTTGTCGGCCTTGAAGTACAGGATCTTGTCCTCGGTCCTGGCGGCGAAGATCGACCGGAGCTGGTCTTCCAGCGCCCCATTGGCAATCGGGCGTTGGTTCAGGAAATACCGGCCTGCCTGATCGATGCCGAGGACCACCTCGTTTTCGCCCTCGGGCCGCGGATCGAGGTTCTTCCCCTTCGGCAGGGTCGCCTTGAAACCGGCTGCGATCAGTGGCGTCACGATCATGAAGATGATCAGCAGCACCAGCATGACGTCGATCATCGGTGTCACGTTGATGTCCGCTTTGACGGCCGACGAGCCGGCGCCGCTGTTACCCGTGGATATGGCCACTGCCGGTCACCGCCTTCTGGGCCTGGAATTCCTTGGTGAAGATCGAACGCCCGAACTCGCTCCCCACGCTCTTGATCAGATAGTCGATCAGCTCTTTCGAGCCGTAGGTCATCTCGACGCTCAGATTCTCGATCTTGGTGGTGAAATAGTTGTAGGCCCACACTGCGGGAATGGCGACCATGAGGCCGAAGGCGGTGGTGATCAGCGCTTCGGCGATACCAGCCGAGATGCCGGCCAATCCACCCGAGGCGCCCTGGGCTGCCATACCCACGAAGGCGTTGACGATACCCATAGTGGTACCGAGCAGTCCCACGAACGGCGCGGTCGATCCGACCGTACCCAGCACGCCCAGGCCCCGCTTGAACTCGGAGAGGACGATCAACATCTGGCGCTCGACAGCACGCTCGGCGGAGTTGATGTCGGCGGCGGTAATGGTGGCGCGGTCACGCAGCAGCGGCTTCACCTCGAAGAGCGCCTCACCGACGACGCGGGACAGGTGGCTCTTCTTGTTCTTCTCGGCGAGGGTAATCGCCTGGTCCAGGTTCTCCTCCTGGATCGCGCGGGAGAACTGGGGCGCGAACTTCCGGGTCTCGCGCTCACTCCGTTTCAGCTGGATCAGCTTGGTAATGACGATAGTGAGCGAATAGATGGACATGATCGCCATGATCACGACGATACCCTTGGCGAACGAGCCCATCTGAGCCCACAGGTGAAGAAGATCTAAGCTCATCTTGTAGTGCCTCCAGAGAGAACGACGCTATTGCTGCTTGAACGAGACGGCCTGCTGGACCAGCTGCCGCACCGGAGTGCCTTTGAACCGGGCCGGCTTGAACACGCTCTTGAGGATCGCCTCACGCGCAGGCTCGGAGAACGCCGGGTGAGTAGTCTTGAGCACTTTGAACGACGGTCCTTCCACGTGCCCGGTGGTGTCCACGATGAACTGCATCTCGACGCGACCGGTGATGCCCGCGCTCGCCAGCACGGGCGGGTAGCGCGGCTGGGGCTGGGAGATCACCTGGACCGGGTCGTCCAGCTGCGCTTCCAGGAAGACCTCGCCCGAAACCGGACCGGTGCCGCCTGCGACGCCGGTGCCGACGCCACCCTCAACGCCTTTGCCGGTGAAGTCTCGCGGATCGAACGGCTTCTGATCCAGATCGACGGGCGGAATGTCTTTCGGAATGTCCGTCGGAGCCACCACCGTCTGGAAGCCCTTCGGGGGCGGGTTGGCAGCGACAACGACCTCTGGTGGGGGCTGCTCCGGTGGCGGTTTCGGCGGCTCGGGCGGCTTCAAGAAGACCATGGTGGTATCGACTGGCCGGTTCTTGATCGTCTCTGCCACGCCCTGAGTAGCCTTGATCGCGCCAAAAATGATGCCGCCATGCACGAGCAGGGAGAGAACTGTCTGCCCGATGGTACGTTGACCCTTCTGCTTCGATTCGATCAGGTTCTCAAACACGCAACTACCTCCGGGGGAGGGTAATCAATTCCGAAGGTAAGGCGCACTGGACACACCGTCTTTGCCTTCAGATGACAATTTGATGACAAAGGGATTAGCGGTTCTGGAACCTGATCCTCTGTCGAACCACCACCGCGACAGCTCGACCCAGTCGACGTGCCGGTCTGAAACGCGCGGCCTTGATCGACTCCAAAGCAGAGCTTGTAAAGGCCGGATGCGTGCTCACGATGACCCGGATCGAGGCCGGGTTCACCCGGCCATCAACACCCACCTCATACTCGAGATCGACTGTGCCGCTCATCCCGGTGCGGGACAGCGCTTCGGGATAACGTGGCTCGATGACGGCTTCGAGAGTGGGAGGCGTGTCGAAGGCACCCCCGGCTACGCCCGATGAGGGCATTGCAGTCACCGCTCGAACGTCAGAGCCACGGGCTGATGCCAATTCACGGAGAGTGCTCGGATCCAGCTTGGGAATCTGCAGAACAGACAACCCATCTGGGGGCAGCGAAACCGGCGGAAGATCCAGCCGGGGGAGCCGCGCCGGCAGCGGTAGGGGTGAAGAGGGAACGTCAGAGCTTACCAAAGCGGGCTCGTGCGCCGGCATGTTGCTGATCTCCAGCAGGACCGTGTCACGCGGAGCCGATGTCGGCATTGAGAGCGGGTGGGCTGTGACGCGCACGGCGAGCAGAATTATCAGCGCGTGAAAGGTGAGCGCGAGAAGCGCCGATTCACCCGAGGGCTTCGATGCCGGTCGGGAAGCGAGCAGCGTCGTGAACATCTCGACGCTCCAGGTAGAGGTGTATGGTAGTTACCACCGCTACCTGAATTGGCCGTGGACGCTGAATGACAGAACTATGACGCAGCTATGAGGAAACCACCTCCTGTGTTCTGGAGGATTTTGGGAGCCGAACCCGGAAGATGGTCCCCCGCCCCGGCCGACTCTGCACCGTGATCGATCCGCCATGCGCCTCTGCGATCCACTTCGTGATCGCGAGGCCGAGGCCGGTGCCAGGACGGTCTCCCGTCCGTGAGCGGGCTGGATCGGCTCGCCAGAACCGGTCGAAGATGTGAGGCAGATCGCCGGGGGCGATTCCGATTCCACTATCGCGCACGGTAAACATTACGGCGTCGTCATCCTCGGACAGGGTGAGCGCGACAGTGCCTCCCTGCGGGGTGTACTTGATGGCGTTGGTGACGAGGTTGAGCAGCATCTCACGGATCCGGTGGCGGTCGACCGCAAGACGAACGGGGTCCTCCGGCATCTCATGAACCGCTGCAACACCGACTCCTTCGCCCAGCATACCCGCAGTCTCCGCCACGTCCGCCACCAGCTCGCGGAGGTCAGACTCTTCCACGGCCAGTGGCGCGCGACCCTCGTCGGCCCGTGCCAGTGTGAGAAGACTCTCCACCATTTCCGTCATCTGATTGATCTGCGCCAACGTTTCGTCCAGCGATTGCAGGATCTCGGCGGGCATGCCGGGATGGGTGAGCGCGCGTTCTACGCCGGCGCGGAGAACCATGAGCGGTGTTTTCAGTTCGTGGCTCGCGTCCGCAGTGAAGCGGTGCAAGCTCTTGAAGCTCTGCTCCAGTCGGGCAAGCATCCCGTTCACGGTCAGCGCGAGACGAGCCATCTCATCGCCCGAGAGCGGCACGGCCACCCGGCGGTGGAGGCTGCGTCCGTCCGAGATGGCATCCACCTCGTCCATGATCCCCTGCACCGGCCGAAGGGTGGTGCCGGCCAGCCAGTAGCCCACCAGTCCTGCGCCGACGAGAATCACCGGAGCGATGAGCAACATCGACCGCACCAGATCGCTCGGGCCGAAAGACGCCTGCCGGGTCGGAGTCGCCACCAGGATTCCGCCGATGTCGGGACCGGCGCCTTCGACTGGTACCGCAAGGAAGCGCACCGCACCGATCGGTCCACCTAGCGCCAGAGTCCCCGCTCGCTTTATCCGCCCCAGGGTGTCCAGGGGCGCGGTGAGTCGTTCCAGAGCGTCAGCGCTGAGGGCGCGGGTGACCTCGGAGAGAGCGAGTACTCCGCCTGCCGTGTCGGCCACTACCAGGTAGTCCCGGACGGCTTCGAGGTACGCGCTGATCCCTGGATCGAGGGCTGGGCTGGTTCCGGTGGTCGTAACGATGCTGCCGAGCACTTTGTAGGACTCGCTGAGCCAGCGAGTGGCGAGGTCGGACTCCAGCGCGAGCCGCTGGTCCAGCTCGCGTATGCTCGATTGTCGCCGTTCCAGGTACAATGCGGTCCCGAACGCCAGGACGGTGACCGCGAGCGCCACCGTGTACCAAAGGGTAAGTCGCCGGCGGATGGTGGCCATCTCAGGCCTTCACGACGTAGCCCACACCTCTGACCGTATGGACCAGTTTCTGGGAGTGGCCCGAATCGACCTTCTTGCGGAGGCGGTTGATCACCACGTCGACGATGTTGGTGCCGGGATCGAAGTGGTAATCCCAGGCGTACTCGGTGATCAGCGTCCGGGACATGACCCGTCCCGCATGACGCATGAGGTACTCGAGGACGGTGTATTCCTTGGGCGTGAGCTCGATCCGCTCGCCCGCCCGCCTCACCTCGCGAGTCTCGGTGTCGAGCTCCAGATCCGCAACGCGGAGAAGGGGCGCACGGATCTCCTTGGGCCGGCGGCCGAGTGCTTCCACTCGCGCCAGGAGCTCCTCGAATGCAAAAGGCTTGGTGACGTAGTCATCGGCTCCGGACCGGAGCGCCTGGACCTTGAAGTCCACCGAGTCCTGGGCGGTCAGCACCAGGACCGGCGTCGTGTTGCCCCGGTCGCGCAGCGTCCGAAGGACCTCGAGGCCATTCATTTCCGGAAGCCTGAGATCGAGAACAATGAGGTCATACCGGCCGCCTGAGGCCAGCCGCAGCCCTTCCATTCCGTCTTCCACGAGGTCGGCGTGATATCGCTGCTCCTCCAGACCTCGCTTGACGTACTGCCCCACGGTCCGATCGTCCTCGACTACCAGGATTTTCATGGATGAACCGGCAGAAATACCCGGAAGATGGAGCCGCGCCCAGGATGGCTGTCGACCTCGATCCGCCCCTGGTGGTCCTCCACGATGCCGTAGCAGATGGACAAGCCGAGTCCGGTTCCCCGTCCCGGCGGCTTGGTGGTGTAGAACGGCTCGAAGATCTTGGACTGGTCTGCCCGCGGAATGCCGATGCCGTTGTCCTCGATCTCGACCACGACTTCGTCCGATCGACTCGGGTTCCGGGCAGTGCGCACCGTCAGCTTCCCGCGATCATCCATTGCATCGATGGCATTGAGCATCAGGGCCATAAAGACCTGGGTCAGCTGCTCCGCATTTCCGATGGTGGCAGGGATCGACATGTCCAGTTCACGAGCGAGGCCGAGTCGCTTGAAGCGCTGGTGATGCTTCAGCAGGAAGAGTGTCTCTTCCACCACGGCATTCAAAGCCAGCCGCTCCTTGGTCTTCCCCTTGGGACGGCTGAAATCGAGGAGGCCGTCGACGATGCGAGTGCAGCGATCGACTTCCTTGTCGATGATCTCGAGATATTCCTCGAAAGCGGCGTTCGCGGACGGCGCCACCTCGGCGAGTCGACCGGTGATCGCCGCCACGCACACGCTGATCGTCGCGAGTGGGTTGTTGATCTCATGCATAACGCCGGCGGCGAGCTGGCCGATGGCGGCGAGCTTCTCGCTCTGCATGATCTGACCCTGGATCCGCCGCGACTCCGTCACGTCCTCGCCAATGGTGATCACGTGGCTGATTTCGTCACCCTCGAGCCGCATCGGGATCTTGCTTAGCCGAAACGATCGCGCCTCTCCTCCGAGCTGCACCTCCAGCTCATCCTGAAGTATTTCCCCGGTCTGGAAGACCCGGTCGAAGTCGGCTCGAAGCTCGTCGGCGGGTTGCCGCGTAAGCACCTCGAAGACCAGCCGGCCCACCACCTCGGTCCGCCGAAGCCCCGGGGCGCCGATCTCACGCTGACGATTCCAGATCTGAATGCGGTAGTCGCGGTCGATGACGTAGAGTCCCACCGGCAGGCTGTCGATGACCAGGCTGGTGAAGCGGCGCTGCTCATCGATCTCACGGGATTGAGCCGCGACCTCGGCCGCGAAGTCGGCGGAGAGCGCGAGCGACGCGAGATAAGGAGCCAGCATATCTGCAACGACTGTCAGGAGCTCCCGGTCAACCGGGTGGGCAACGCAGCGGGCCTCCAACAGACCGATCCGCGCCTGGTCGTGCTCCAGAGGCACACGCACGATGCCGTCCTGGGCCTCGGTATCGAGCGA
This sequence comes from uncultured Gemmatimonadales bacterium, assembly GCA_963751925.1. Lineage (GTDB taxonomy): Bacteria > Gemmatimonadota > Gemmatimonadetes > Gemmatimonadales > GWC2-71-9 > CAVVWJ01. The sequence goes on from CAVVWJ010000002.1 coordinate 1,227,414, forward strand.
ATCGACGATAGCGGGTGGGCCAGAGCCAGACCCGGGCTGGGACACCGCACGAAAACGGCCGGTGTGAATATCCCGATACCAGATCAATACGCTTTCAGCGGGAAGTCCCGTGCGGAGTGCCTCGGCCACAGAGCTGAGCGTCGCCTCGGTGTCGAGCTCAGCGTTGAGCAGCCGGGCTACCGAGCCGATCAGCACGATCTCTCGGCGCGACGTCAGCGAGGGCTCCCTCTGGGTGCCGTGACCACGGCCACGCTCAGAATGCGCCAGTCCCCGTCGATTCGACGGAGCACCACGTGCTCGATCCAGTCACCCTCCACGGAGGTGGAACCGGAGGGAGTACGACGCCGGGTAAAGACCCAGGCCGCCGCGACATCGCCTTCCTGCCGCAGGTCAGTGCGGAGCACACGGACATCGAAGTTTCGATCCTCCACTCCACGGAGCCAGCGTTCCAGCACGCGCAGCGCCGCATCAATGGAAACTGCCTGATGAAAGTCGGAGGGGGCACCGGGTCCAATAGGACCGGCGTAGGTTCCATCCTGCCAGAACAGCGAGCGCACCGCGCTCCAGTCGCGTTCGGACATCGCACGCGCATAGTGGCCGAGGAGATGCTGAATCGTGTCCTCGTCCCGGCGGCTTCCGGTGGGGGTTCGGTCCTCGATCTGACATGCCCACGCCGCGATGAGGCCGACACAGAAGGCGAGACGCCCACGCCTCAGGCGGAGCGTTGGTGCGCCTCCAGCTGCGCCAGGAGCTCCTGGTTCTCTCGCCGAGTACTCGGAGTGTCTTCCGCGAAAGCCCAGCGCACCAGCCCCTGAGGATCGATCAAGATGTAGGCTCGGTTGGAAAAGAACTTGTCCTCGAGGAGTGTGCCGTACCGGCGGCTCACCTCCCGCTTGAAGTCACTCAACAGCTCGACCGAGATACGCTCCTTCGCCTTGAACTCACGCAAGGTCGGCACCGAATCGACGCTGATCGGAAGCACTTCGGTGTTGGCGCTGCGGAAGCGTCCATAATCCTCGGTAAATGAGCACATCTCCGCGGTGCAGACGCTGGTGAAAGCGAGGGGAAAGAACGCGAGCAGGACGTTCCTTCCCCTCAGCTTCGAGAGTGTAACATCGGTGCCCGAAGTGGAGGGCAACGTGAAATCGGGAGCAGGGGTGCCCACTGCCGGGAGCGGGCTCACCGGGAGCGGCTCACTTGGCAGCTCGCTCGAAGCGTCTGCCTACATCGGTCCAGTTCACCACGTTCCACCACGCCGCTACGTAGTCCGCGCGTCGGTTCTGGTACTTGAGGTAGTAGGCGTGCTCCCACACGTCGCATCCGAGTACCGGCGACTTGCCGTTCATGATCGGGTTGTCCTGATTGGGCGTGCTTTCGATCGCGAGCGTGCCGCTGCGGTCGACCGTCAGCCAGCCCCATCCGCTACCGAACCGTCCGGCGCACGCCTTGGCGAACTGTTCCTTGAAAGGACCGAAGCCCCCAAACGCCTTCTGGATGGCCGCTGCCAGTGCACCACCCGGCTCCTTCGCGCCTCCCGGCGCCATCAGCTCCCAGAACATCGTGTGATTCGCGTGGCCGCCGCCGTTGTTACGAACCGGTGTGCGGACCGTCTCAGGGAGCGTGTCGACTTTCGCGATCAGCTCCTCGATCGACTTCTTCTGCAGATCGGGATACGGCTCGAGCGCCGCATTCAAGTTGGTGACGTAGGTGGCATGGTGCTTGTCGTGGTGAATCCGCATGGTCTGCTCGTCGATATGCGGCTCCAGGGCCTTGTAGTCGTACGGCAAGGGGGGAAGGGTGAAGGCCATGAGCGACTCCTAATGAGAAAACGACCTATCTACACGACTTACCGGGCAGAATCGGGCGAAATATGATTCCGGGCAGGAGAGGAATCAACGACGATCTCCTCCGCCTCCAGTCGACCAGAGGAAAGCCTGCAATGAGCCCACGCACCACCCACCTCACTCCGGTTCGACCCGTCTTCGTTGTCGACCTCTTTCCACCACTGCATCAGGAGCTGATCACGCTGCTGCGCGGTCTCGACCCGGCCGATTGGCGCCGACCGACCGCATGCGCCCTCTGGTCGGTGAAGGACATCGCGGCACACCTGCTCGACACCAGCCTTCGCCGGATCTCGTTTGGACGCGACCGGCTGGATATGTCGCCTGATAGTGAGATCGCCAGCTACGATGATCTGGTCGGCTACCTCAACCGGCTCAACGCCGATTGGATTGCAGCTTCCCGGCGACTCAGTCCCCGAGTGCTGATCGAGCTGCTCGACTTCACCGCTCCGAAGGTGCACGCCCTGTTTCAATCATTGGATCCGCACGCGCCAGCAACTTTCTCTGTTGCATGGGCGGGAGAGTCTACCTCTCTCAACTGGTTCGACATTGCCCGTGAGTATACCGAGCGCTGGCTGCACCAGCAGCAGATCCGCGATGCGATCGGTGATGCGGGCCTGATGGCTCGCCGATGGCTCGGGCCCGCGCTCGACGTCTTCATGCGCGCCGTCCCCTTTACCTACCGGCAGGTGGAGGCCGAGCCGGGCAGCTCGGTACGAATCGAGATCGAAGGCGACGCCGGTGGCGTGTGGACCCTGGTGCGCGAGGCCAGGGGCTGGGAACTCTTTACTGGTGCCGATGCGGCTGCGGCCGCTCAGGTCAAGCTCGACCAGGATACCGGCTGGAGGCTGTTCTCCAAAAGCCTTCCACCCGCATCATCTGGGAAGATCCATATCGAAGGCGATCGGCGCCTGGGACAACCGCTGCTGGGGTCGGTGGCGGTGATGGCCTAGTTTGCACTGTTGTGGATCATATCTTGCACGGTCCCTCCGCCGGGTACACCTGCATTCTCGCCTCGCAGGCTGTTCCGCGCTCTCACAATCGACTTATCAGAGCCAGAGGACCAGGCGACCACGCTCCAGCGTCGTCCGGTGATACGCAATCTTCGCGGAGATCTGCAAGGGAGCCATACGCTTGTCCACAGGCCACGCGCCACCAGCAGAAGGGATTCCAGCACAGTGACCGTAGCGATCGATATCAACAACCCGGCCGCATCTGCCGCGGCGTTCATGAGTAGCGAACGGGCTCGGCGCGGGCAGCTGGCCAAACGGAAGACCTGGAGACCCGCCAGCGAGTTGGCCGTGGATCTGGGCACCGCCAATACCCTGATCTTCGTGAAGGGTGAGGGCGTGGTGCTGAACGAGCCCTCCGTCGCCGCCGTCGATCACGCTGGAAACATCCTGGGCATCGGTCTGGAAGCCAAGCGGATGCTGGGCAGGACGCCGGAGGGAATCCTGGCGGTCCGCCCCATGAAGGACGGCGTCATTGCCGATTTTCATATCGCGGAGAAGATGCTGCGGCACTTCCTCCGGCTGGTTATCGACCGCACCATCCTCCGGGTCAAACCCACGGTAATCGTCTGCGTTCCCTCCGGCATTACCGAAGTGGAGCGGCGCGCGGTTCGCGATTCGGCCCAAACCGCCGGCGTCAAGCGGCTGTTGATGGTGGCCGAGCCGATGGCCGCTGCGATCGGGGTGGGACTCCCCGTCGACACGCCGGTCGGAAGCATGGTGATCGATATCGGTGGCGGGACCACTAACGTGGCAGTCATCGCGCTCTCCGGGATCGTGTGTGATGCTTCGATCCGGACCGGTGGAGACGAGCTGGATCAGGCCATCGTCCAGTTCATGCGCAAAACCTACAGCCTCCTCATTGGCGAGCCGACGGCCGAGCGCATCAAGATAAATCTGGGCTCCGCGGTCCAGCTGGATCGCGAGGGCGAGATGGACGTCAAGGGACGCGATCTCGTCTCTGGCCTCCCCAAGACGATCAGGATCGATTCAGCAGGAGTACGAGACGCCATCCATGAACCGGTCAGCCATATCGTGAATGCGGTGCGCCACGCCCTGGAGATGACTCCGCCGGAGCTGGCGAGCGACGTCCTCGAGCATGGGATTATGCTCACCGGCGGAGGCTCCTTGATTCGCGGGCTGGATCAGCGCTTGATTAATGAGACTGGACTGCCGGTCCGGGTCGATGATGACCCGCTCACGTCAGTCGTACGCGGCACCGGTCGGATTCTCGACGACTATACCCGGTACGGTGCTGTCCTGACTACCTGAACTTTCCGTAGCGCGCGCTGCGCGCTGCGGAGCACCCGTCCCAAACACCGGCATTCCCGCCTAAGGGCGAGGGTGTCGGTGTCTGGTTTTCCGACCTGCGGTATCTTCCCTGATGACTGAACTTATCGTACGAGACGTGTCTCCCTGGGTCGAGCGTCTGGCCAGAGTGGGATACGCGTCGAAGGCCGTTCTGTACGTCACTGTCGGCGTCCTGGCTGCCCAGGCCGGCTTGGGCAGCGGTGGACGCACCACCGACACGCGCGGCGCCATGAAGGCAGTGCATGATGTGAGCTTTGGCCGCACCACGCTGATGGTGGTAGCAGCCGGTCTTCTCGGTTATGCGATCTGGCGAGTCACCGAGGCATTGGTAGATCCGGAAGGCCGCGGAACAACAATGAAGGCACTCGCTTTCCGGGCGGGCTCGCTCGTGCGCGGCGCCTTTCATGCTGGCCTGGCACTCACCGCATTTCGGCTGGTGGTGGGGCGACCTGGACAATCGGGGGACCAGACCCGCCACTGGACTGCAACAGCGTTTCGTCTGCCCGGGGGCGAGTTGCTGGTTTGGGCAGGGGCAATGGGAGTTGGAGGGTACGGAGTCTATCAGCTCTATCGAGCCTACGCGGCAAGGCTCGGTCGCCAACTCGAGGTCAGCCGTCTCCCAGCCAACACGGGGAGGTGGGTCGTTGGCGTAAGCCGCTTCGGCATCGCAGCACGTGGGGTGGTGTTCTGTAGCATCGGAATCTTCCTGGCGCGTGCCGCCGCTCGACACGATGCGGCAGAAGCAGGGGGAGTTCGACAGTCGCTCAGGATGATCGCTGGTTACGGCCGATGGCCCTTTGTGCTGGTGTCACTCGGGCTCGTGGCCTACGGAGTGTATGAGCTGGTGAACGCGCGCTACCGGCGCATCAATGTGGCCTGACCTCGCCACCGGGCGACCGGTCCAGCACCTCGCGCATATGGCGCACCAGCACCGCCGGCGAGAGCGGCTTCTGTAGAAAAGTCAGCCCGTCATCCAGCAACCCCCGCCGAATTACGTCGTCGTTGGTGTACCCGGACATGAAAACCACTGGGAGATTCGGCCGCTGCTCCGCCAGCCGTTGGGCCAGCTCGCGCCCACCCATGTCGGGCATTGCCAGGTCAGTCAGCACCGCGTCGATCCGCTCGCCGTGCCTCTGTGCCATCGCCAGGCCTTCCGCGCCATTCGAGGCCGCAACCACGCGAAATCCACAGTCCCCGAGCGACCGCTCGACCATACTTCGAACCAGTGGGTCATCTTCCACCAGCAAGATGGTTCTGTTGTCGGCGCGGACTGTCGACTCCAAGGCTCCGCCCGAGGCCTCCGGCTCCTGAACTGCTCGCTCGACCGCGGGGAACAACAATTTCAGGATCGTGCCCATTCCCGGTTTGCTGTCCGCCATAATGTGACCGCCACTCTGCTTCACGATGCCGAACACGGTCGCGAGTCCCAGGCCGCTTCCCTGCCCCACTCCCTTGGTAGTAAAGAAGGGCTCGAAGACGTGCTTCAGTGTTTCCCGGTCCATGCCGTGTCCGGTGTCGGTTACGACCAGTGCGGTATAGGGTCCCGCCACCAGTGGAATGCCTGTGTCCAGAGTGATATCGCGATCCGTTAGTTGGGCGGTGCGAGTTTCGATGGTGAGGGTGCCCCCGCGAGGCATCGCATCCCGAGCATTGATCGTCAGGTTCAGGAGAATCTGATCGAGTTGTACCGGGTCGGCCCGGATCGGCGCGATCTCGGGCGAAAGCTGGAGCGTGAGGCCCTGGTGTTCCACCAGTGTGCGGCGCAGCATCGATTCCAGATTCGTCACGACCTGGTTGAGATCCACGACCCGGGGCGAAAGTATCTGTCGCCGGCTGAACGCCAGCAGCTGGCGCGTGATCGAAGTGGTTCGTTCGGCTGCAGCCCGGATGTACTCGACGTCCTGCCTCACCGACTCTGCCAGGCCCGGGTAGCGGAGGATGAAATCGGTCGCTCCCAGGATCACCGTCATCTGATTGTTGGCTTCGTGGGCCATTCCCCCGGCCAGCTGTCCCACGACCTCGATGCGCTCCGAGTGCCGGAGACGCTCCTCCGCCCTTTTCCGCTCACTCAGGTCCAGCACGAAGAACACGGCATCGTTGATGTCGTTCGCGAGAAGGGCACCTCCGACCAGGACCGGAACGACGGTGCCGCCTTTGCGCCAGAACTCCTTCTCATAGGGAGCGCACGCTCCTCCTCGTTTGACTTCCTCGAAAGCGCGGCGATCGGCCTCCTCGTGTCCTGGCGGGGTGAGGGTGCCGTGACGAAGCAAGCCTTGCCGCAGCTCAGCACGGGTATAGCCCAGCATGTCGAGCAGCGCGTCATTGGCATCGGTGATTTGCTCGCCGTTCCAGAACGCGATGCCGATCATGTTGGATTGATAAACACTCCGAAACCGCGCTTCACTAGCCTGCCTGGCAGCTTCAGCTTGCCTGCTGGCGGTGATGTCTTCGACCAGCCCCACGTAGCCGACGAGGGTGTCTCCGTTTCGGATCTCCGCCGCGTTGACGCGGGTCGGAACAACCGTGCCGTCCGCATGCCGGAAGCGGTGCTCGCTTCGAAACGTCAGCTGCTGCTCTGCCGCTGAATACCATTCGGACGACACCCGCTCCCGGTCCTCAGGGTGCAATGCCTGCCGCCACCCTGCACCGTCAGCCTGTTCTGCGGTAAGGCCGGATATCCTCTGGTAGGCTGGATTGGTATAGACGCAGTTGCCCGCTGGATCGGTCAGGTAGATGCCCAGCGGAGATGAATGCGCAATCGTCCGGAACCGCGCTTCACTCTCGCGGAAAGCTGCCTCGGCTTCGCCTTGTTGACTGAGCACCGCGGCAGCATTGCTGTCGGCAAGGCCGGCGCGGGCGGACTCCTCTTCAGCGCGGCGCCGCTCCATCGCAGCCACCACTGCCTCCTGCTCCGCCCGGCGCAGTGCCTCCGAGGCCTCGCTGGCTGCAGCCTGTGCTCGAGATAACGCACGCAGTCTGGAGTTGCCGAGCAACCCCGCTGCGACTCCGGTGGTCCCAAACAACACCAGACCCACGGCGGCGTTCTGGAACAGGTGGAAGGAAAACATTGGGGGGAAGAACAGGTACAATGCGGCCAGCATGCCGGCCAACGTAGCCGTGATTGCTGGCCCGATGCCGCCGAGCCAGGCGGCAAAGAAGACGGCCGGGAAAAGCGTGATAAACGGAAGCTCGAACCCAAGCGTGTCAGTTAACAGCCAACGAACGGCGGTCATGAACGCGACGGCGGCTAGGGCCAGCCCATATGGAGCGAGTCGTTTCAGGTGGCCGCTCCTGATTAGATCATTGCTGGCAGGCTGGGGTGCTGCCTAATGTCGGCTGGGAACCGAGTGGAGCCCGGAAAATTACGGCGAGCGAACGGCATGGGAAGCCGCGGTCGGAGGTTAGAACGTCACAATGGAGCGGACCGGGATCGAACCGGTGACCCCCTGCTTGCAAAGCAGGTGCTCTCCCAGCTGAGCTACCGCCCCCAAACTTCAGAACCAAACTAACCGCCTGGGGTAGGACTCCCAAGCGAGCTCCCTCACGTCAGTTCGTTACCGGCGGCACCACAGCGCGGTCCAGCAAGCTCCGGACTTTGGCAGCCAGCACTTCCGGCGTGAACGGTTTGCTCAGGAATGGGTGGTCCGGATCGATGAGACCCCGGCGAACCATCTCATCGTCGGTGTAGCCTGACATGAAGAGAACCGGTAGTCCGTGTCGAATCTCCCTGAGCCGCTCGGCCAGCTCCCGGCCATTCAGCACCGGCATGGCGACATCGGTGATGACGAGATCGATGCGCGTGGACCCTGAGGCCACCAGCGCCAACGCCTCACGCCCATTGGCCGCTTCGAGCACCCCATAACCCTCACTGGCGAGGAGGCGGCCGGTCATCGTTCGAACCGACTCCTCGTCTTCCACCACCAGGATGACCTCTCCGCTGGTGGCCGGGTCATGCGCCTGCTCGGGCGTCGGTGTCGAGACGTCGGCCTCCTCCACCGGCAGGTAGATCTTGAACGTGGTACCCTGCCCCGGCTCACTATAGGCCCAGACGTAGCCATCGGACTGCTTGATGATGCCGTAGACGGTGGAGAGACCCAGCCCGGTTCCTTGCCCAACCCCCTTGGTCGTGAAGAATGGCTCGAAGGCATGGGCCAGCGTGTTTCGATCCATGCCGTGGCCGGTGTCGCTCACGACCAACTGCGCATACGCACCGGGCTTGATGGCAACCTCGGGCTTGAAGCTGCTGTACTCCTGGGTCAGCTTGGCCGGAGCGGTCTCCAGCACCAACCGGCCGCCGTCCGGCATGGCATCATGCGCATTGATGGCGAGATTGAGCAGTACCTGCTCGATCTGCCCGCGGTCAGCACGGATATGGCCAATGCCAGGGTCCAACCTGATCTCAACCACGCAATCTTCGCCGAGGCTGCGGCGAAGCACCGGCTCAAAGTCTCGCACTACCGCATTCAAGTTGAGCACCTGCGGCCGCAGGATCTGCCTCCGTCCAAAGGCCAGGAGCTGCGCGGTGACGGTAGCGGTGCGCTCGCCGGCACGCTTGATGGACTCGACGTCCTTTCGTACCTCCGGAGGGACATCAGTGCGGTGTAGAATGAACGCTGCCGCCGAAAGCACCACACTCATCTGGTTGTTGGCCTCGTGCGCCATGCCACCGGCGAGGCGGCCTATGGACTCCATCTGCTGGACCTGGCGGAGATGCTGTTCTACTCGACGCCGATGTGTCACATCCTGGTATGCCGTGACCGCCGCGGTCACGGTACCGTCGGCGTTCCGGATGGGGGCAGCGTTCATGCTGAAGATTGCCCGGCTTCCATCCCGGCGAACGATCTCGATCTCCTCTCCATTGACCGTTTCGCCCAGAAGAACGGCCCGGGCGAGCGGCCATTCTGATTTCTCGTAGGGTCGCCCATCCTGGTGCAGGCCCGTGAGCCTTCCGTAGTCGGCGATGCTTTCCACGGGATCGTCGGCCAGACCGCTCAACTGACCCACCATCCGGTTCCGGAAGATCACTCGCCCGGATGGAGCCTCCGCCAGCACGACGCCGACCGGCATGTTATCCAGGACTGTGGTCAAACGCGCCTTCTCGAACTCGAGGTTTGCTCGCGCCTCGCGCTCGGCCTCGCTGAGCCGAGCATTTTCCGCCACCAGCCGAGCCTGCCGCACCTCTTCGGAGAGACGCGCAATCTCGATAGGGGCGGCAGACTGGTCGGCCACAGCAGCCAACGCAGCCTCGTCATCGTCGCTCCACGGCTCGGGTCCGGGCCGAGTCACCGCAAACAGCCCGGTCACCTCACCCTGGACGATCAGGGGAACGGCCATGAAGGATCGATCACCAGACCCAGTCAGTGTCCGCTCGAGCTGCCCAATAAGTTGCTCGTTCAGAACCCCACTGAGAGACTCGGCGAACGCGCGATCGATCCCGTGGGAGGCTCGCATGTGCGCCAGTCCATCGTCGCCCAGGAGCATGACGACGGTCTGGTCCGCCTCGAGGATGATGGCAGCATGCGAGGCTGCGAGCTGGAGGATGTCGTCGAGAGACTGGGCCTGAGCGACCGCACGGCTGAGCTCGGTGAGTTTCCGGAGAAGCGTGACGGCCGGAGAGGGAGTGCGGAACGCACCGCTGGAGCGTCCGGCGCTAGTCGACACGCACGCCAGACGCGGTGATCGTCATGCCATGCACCTTCTCGTCATGGCCACTCGCACGGGTCTTGTAGACGCTGATGCAGCGGCGAAGGCGCTCTGCCCGGTGAATCTCGAGCAGGAGAAGGTTGTCGCACATGTAGCTCAGCAGCCCGAACTCGGCCGGCCCACCTACTCTGCCGAGAGGGCCATGGACGGTGTCCTCCATGACGAAGAGCACCGTGATGCCCTCGACCGTCAGCCGCTGAACCAGGGCGTAGAGGAAGTCGTGAATCCGCTGCGGGTCCGCAGCAGCCATCGCCAGGTCTCCCACTGCATCGATCACGATTCGGCGAACGCCGTGGGCCCGAATGGAATCGAATATGTCGACCATGATGCGGTCGATCTGAAGCTCGACCGATGACGCGTACAGCAGGTGGAGGCCTCGGGCCTCACGGCTTGGGGCATCGGGATCCAGCCCGTCGATGACTCGGGCCAGCTGGGTCGGGTTTTCCTGAAAGTTCACGTAGAGCGCCGGCTCGCCTTGAGCCACACCGGCCAATGCGAATTGCAGAGCCATCGTAGTCTTGCCTGACCCGGTGGGTCCCGCGATCAGGGTCGTACTCCCCCGCCACACGCCTCCCCCCATCATCGGGTCCAGGCCTGGCACTCCGGTAGGCACTCTCTCGCGCTTGGTGATGTACGTCTTGGGAACCGCCGGGCTGATCAGCCGGGGGTAGACCTTCAGCCCCTCGGCCGTGATGTGCACTCCGTGCAAGCCCTCACGATACCCGCTGCCCCTCAGCTTGCTCACGCGAATAAACCGCTCGTCGCTGGTCGTTCGCTTCTGGCGCGCAAACTCCAGAATACCATCGGCGACTGCGAATTCCGGGTACCGGGCGATGTCCTGCACCCGATACTCACCCACCAGGAACGTGGTGGTGTCGTAGGCGCTGAGGAGACCAGCCAGCTCCGATATGAGTCCCCGCATCGCCCGAACCGAGGTAGACAGGTCGTGAATTGCCCGGAACGAATCGATCACCAGGATCTTGGGACCCTGGGTTTGGATGGCTTCGCGGACCCGGTCCACGATGACGTGGGGGCCCTCGCGTGCCAGCAGCTCACCAACGTCGTCGTACATGACCGACGTCCCGAGCTTGCTCTCGTCGTAAAACCGGAACCGCTGCAGGTAAGTGACGACCTTGCTCAGTGGCTCGGATAGAGTAGTGAGATACAGGACCGGATGTTCTTCGTCGGCGTTGTGAAAAAGCAGCTGCTCCGCAAAGAGCGTCTTCCCGGTGCCCGGCTCACCCATCAAGATGTTGATGGAGTTGGCCGGGAAACCGCCGCCGAGCACGTCGTCGGCCTCCCGGTTTCCGGTGCTGACTCTCGCCGTGCCGACGTGCTGCGATGTGGAGGTCATTGCTGTGGCTCCTTCGGGCGACGGCTGTGACCTGCCGGAGCGTGGGAGTTCCCCCGTTCCGCCAGCACCCGGCGTACCGCCTCCTTGAGCTGTTCGGCCGACAGCGGCTTGTTCAGGAACGCATCCGCTCCGGCATCGTGTGCCCGGCGTTCCGCCGCGAGCAGGCTGAACACCAGTACAGCGATGTCCTGGGTGGCACGATCGGTCTTGAGCCGCCGGCAGAGGGCGAGACCGTCGAGCTTGGGAACCAGGATTTCGGTGATGACAATGGTAGGATGCAGCCTACGCGCGAGCTCGAGCGCCTCGACACCATCCTGCGCGAAGGTCACCTCGAAGCCTGCCTCACTGAGGAAGTAGGCCTCGAGCTCTCGAACGTGGGGGTCACGCTCCACGCACAAAATGACGGCACTGCCCACCCCCGCTTTGAGCGGCGCCGCGGATGGCGAAAGTTGCACTAAGACCCTGGTGACGATGACGTCAGAATGATGTAACTACCTTCGCTTGCGCCTAAAGCTAGTAACCGCCTGCAACCCCACAAGCGGGCATGAACTACTCAACCCAATCTCTCGGCTCCAGCATCTGGAGCAGCTCCGCCTCGAACGAGCCGGGCGGGTAGGACGGCGCGTAGTTCCAGGCTGCGAGAGGGGGGAGGCTCATCAGAACGCTTTCGATTCTCGCGCCCGTCTGGAGCCCAAAGAGCGTTCCCCGGTCGTGTACCAGATTGAATTCCACGTAGCGTCCCCGGCGCTCCAGCTGAAAGCGACGCTCCCGCTCACCAAAGGATAGCCCCCGCCGCCGGTCTACAATCGGACCATAGGCCTGGGGCAGAATGCTTCCCACGTCGGCGGCAAAACTCAGCAGAGCGGTGAGGTCGAGACCACCCTCACCCGAGCGAAGGTGATCGAAAAAGATTCCCCCGACGCCGCGCCGCTCATCGCCCCGGTGTGTGTTCACGAAGTAGTGGTCGCACCAGGTCTTGAATCTGGGATAAAAGGTGGGGTGGTGCTGGCCACAGACTTCCCGGAGAGCTCGGTGGAAGTGAACCGCGTCCTCCGGCCAAGGGTATGTGGGGGTGAGATCGGTGCCACCGCCGAACCAGGCGTCGATCGGCTCACCTGACCCGCTGGTGATCTCAAAGTACCGGACGTTCAGATGGACGATGGGGACAAGTGGGCTGCGGGGATGCGCCACCAGACTCAGGCCAGTGACGAAAAAGCTCGACGGCTCCATGCCATTGGTGCGCGCGCCAATCCGTTGGGCCAGTTGAGGGACGAGAGGCCCCCCGACTATGGAACGATTGACACCTGCCTTTTCGAATGTGTTGCCTTCGGACAGGACCCGGCTGACTCCGCCGCCTCCTCCGGGTCGCTCCCACCGATCCTCTCGAAACTGGCCGCCCCGATCGAGCGCGGTAAAGAACTCAGTCGTTTCGTCGTGCAGCCGCTCGATCCAGCCGGCAACCCGCTGGCGGAACTCCCCCTCACCGCTCACGAACTCGTCCACTCCTTGACGGCGTCTACGAAGGCTCGAGCGTGTTCCACCGGCACATCGGGAAGAATGCCATGCCCCAGATTCGCGATGTGACCGCGCCCGCCAAAGTCGGCCAACATGCACTGGGTACGTTCGCGGATGGTGGCTGGCGTCGCATAGAGCCAGCACGGGTCGAGATTTCCTTGCAACGCGACGCGCGTTGCAGGAAGCCGTTTCCGAGCAGCAGCGGCGTCAGTCTGCCAATCCACTCCGATCACGTCCGCCTCGGTGACGTTTGCGATCTCCTCCAATGCCCAGGCTGACCCCGGAGCAAAGACGATCACCGGTGCGCCGGAGCCTCGCGCAATTTTCGTAGCCTGGCGCAGATACGGCAGAGCGAACTCGCGAAAGTCCTGGGGACCGAGTGCCCCGGCCCAGGAATCAAAGATCTGTACCGCTTGAGCTCCGGCCCGCACCTGGGCCGCCAAAAATTCCCCGACAGTTGTCGCGAGCCGACCGAGGAGGGCATGCGCCCTGACCGGATCTTCCACCAACAGCCGTTTGGCCATGCTGAACGATTTTGACCCGCCGCCTTCTATCATATAGCTCATCAGGGTCCAGGGGCCGCCCGCAAAGCCGATGAGCGGAACCCGTCCGGATAGCTCGCGGCGGGCGAGTTGCAGGGCGTCGAGAACGTAGCTCAGGCCGTCTTCGGGAGAGACGTCGGTGAGGGCCTCGAAGTCCGAGCTGCTGCGGAGGGGCTGAAGAAAGCGGGGACCGATGCCGTCTTCGACGGTGAGGGCCATGCCCATCGCCTGAGGAATCACCAGGATGTCACTGAAGATGATCGCCGCATCGACGCCGAGGACATCGACCGGTTGAAGCGTGACTTCGACGGCAAGCTCGGGGGTGCGGACCATGGTCAGGAAGTCTGCCCGCTGTCGTACGGCCCGATATTCCGGGAGGTATCGTCCGGCTTGCCGCATCATCCAGACCGGAGGACGGGTGACTGGCTCCCGCCGGCAGGCTCGCAGAAAAAGATCGTTCATCGTCCGTGACGGCTACCCAAAAGGGTGCGCACGGCTCCAGCAATAGCGTCCACGCTAGGCTCGCCGGCGACGGCCGTAGGCATCCATCCCAAAGCCTGGGCCGCAGCGGCGGTCGTCGGGCCCACAGCCAGAAGGTCCGGCCGATCAGGCTCATGGCAGGCTCGGGCCAGGAGCTGAGCGACGCCCGGACTTGCCACCACGATGATGGTCGCTCGGGCTGCCGCAGCATGCGCCGCCATTTCGTCGGCCAGCACCGATCGATAGCAGACGACCTCGTCGACCTGCAACCCACGACGCCGGAGCTCGGTGGGCAGCTCCTCCCGCCGAACCTCTCCGCAAGGGTACAACACCGGACCGGCAACACCGGCCTCGATCATCGCACGTGCGACTGCAGCCCCAGCGCCGTGCTGCCCGACGTCCTGCGATGCCGGGGTCAATACAGCTCCCAAGTCAGCTTCCAGAACGCCAGCGGTTGCCGGACCGCTTGCCCAGATCGCTGGACGCAGGGAGGCCGTGGGAACGACGGTTCTCGTATCTCGAATACGATTCAGCACCGCCCGGGCCGCCCGCGGCGACGTAAACGCCAGCGCTCCGTAGTCGCTGAGGCGGGTGAGAGCAGCATCCAGCTCGCTCCATGTAACAGGCGGCCGGAACTGCACCAGTGGCTGTTCCTCCACTGTGACAGGAAGGCTTGTCAGCGCTTCGGAAAGTCCCGAGAACGCGCCGGCTGATGCGGTGATGACGACCGTCTCCAAGTCAGGGCTCGCTGATCACCGGAGTGACCGTCGCACGTGCATCCGCCAGAACCTCGGCGGCTCCCATCTGCAGCAGGCGCCCGGCCAACCGGGTGCCCACCTCTGCGGCCGACACATCATCCACAGCCTCAGCCTCCTCATGGCCTTCGATGGCCCTCTCACCGCCGAGCGCAATCACGCGCCCATGGAGACGTAGCTTGGACCGATGCCCGGCATGGAGCTCGGCATACGCGGCGACCGGCACCTGGCAGCCCCCTTCCAGGCGCCTCAGAAAGGCTCGCTCAGCAGCCACCGTCATTGCTGTCGCGGGATTGTGGAGCGCCTCACGGGCCGCGGCGTATGGGGCGGTATCGTGAGAGCGGACCGTCACTGCCAGCGCGCCTTGCCCCGGCGCAGGCAGCATCAGCTCAGGATCCAGCCGTTCGCCGATGCGGTGTCCCAGCTGTAGTCGAAGGAGGCCGGCCGTCGCAAGGACGATGGCGGTCCATTCGGGATGAGCATCGAGCTTTGCGATGCGGGTTTCGACATTGCCTCGCAGGTCCACAATCCGGAGATCCGGCCTGGCCTTGAGGAGCTGGGCACGTCGTCGAAGACTGCTGGTACCGATGGTTGCGCCAGGTGGCAACTGATTCCAGCTGATTGGACCGCGGCCCACCAGCGCATCGCGGGGATCCTCTCGCTCACCCACGGCGCCAAGGCTGATACCATCTGGGAGTTCGGTGGGCAGGTCCTTCAAGGAGTGCACGGCGATATCGATCCGGCCCGCCAACAGGGCATCGTCTATCTGCTTCGTGAACAGCGCCCGGCTGCCGATCTGGGAGAGGGGAACATCCTTGACGAGGTCTCCTGTGGTCTTGATCTCGACTCTTTCTGTTTCAAAACCTCGGGCCCGGAGGCGAGCACGCACCTGCTCCGTCTGCCAGATGGCCAGCGCACTTCCACGAGTGCCGATCCGGAAGGGGCGTTGGGTCACTCCGATCCCGCGGTGGAGACACTCCGAGCCTGGCGCCTCGGAGCGGCGCCGGGTGGCTCCATCCCGAGAAGATTGCCGATGCGATTGGCGGCGGCTTCTCCCGAAGAGATCGCGTCGCCGACAGAGATGCCGTCCCGATAGGTGCCTGCCAGCACAAGGCCTGGGTTCCGACGCTCCACATCATCGGCGATCTCTTTGAAGCGGCCGTAGCCCAGGAGATACTGCGGAATAGCCTTGGGCCACACCTGCACCAGCCGGAAGGTCGGTTCGCCCTGGGTACCGAGAAGCGGGCGCAGGTCATCCAGTACCCGGGATGTGAGGGTGTGGGGATCGGCCTGCACAAAGTCGGGATCGCGGGTTCCGCCGACGAATGCCGTCAACATCACATGACCTTCAGGGGCACGATCGGGAAAAAGAGAAGATGAGAAGATCACACCCAAAACCCGCCGACGCTCGATTTCGGGCGTGAGAAAGCCGAATCCATCGAGGGGATGACTTATCTGATCCTTACGGAAACCCAGCGCGAGAACGGCAACGGGCGGATGCACGATACTGGTGAGTGTAGACAGCCGTTCACCACCCGGAAGGTCGAGATCGATCTCGTCCAGTGCATAGGACGGCGCCGCGTACACCACCGCATCGTACAGCTCAGGAGTCTGGAAAGCGGCGCCGACCGTCCAACCCTTGGGTCCGCTCCGGAGTTGGGTAACGGGTGCCCGGAGCCGAACCTCGGACCTGAGCCCCCGCGCCAGCGCTTCAGGCAATTCCTGGAGCCCACCGCGAAAAGAGATGATGCCCGACCCTCCCGCGCCCTGCCCTCCCTCCCGGCGAGTCTTCATCAACTGTGCAAACGCCTTGACGACCGAACCCTGGCTCTCCAGTGCGTGCAGCGTCGGGATGGCATGGCGAACCGAGAGTTGCTCCGGGTCTCCGGCGAAAATTCCCGCGATGAACGGGTTCACCACGTAATCCAGCACTTCCTGATTGAATCGGCGGCGCACGAACGCCGCGACACTCTCCTCCACCGGTGAGTCGCCGGCTTCAATCAGCGGCTCGCCGAAAATCGCAAGCTTGGCGGCATTGGAGAACAAGCGCGAGGTGAGCAGCTCCGCAGGAGAAGTCGGGAGTCGAACCAGCCGCCCGCGTCGGACGATGTAGCGGTTCCTGGCGCTCGACGCCGCGGAAACCCGGGTCGAATCGAGTCCGAGCTCGCTCAGGAGCGCTGCGACGCTCGGCGAAGGCGTTGCCATGGAAGACGGCCCCAGCTCGGCCAGGTAGCCCTCCAATCGCTCGGACTTGACGACTCCGCCGATCCTGTCGCTGGCCTCGTAGACCACGACGCGGCTGCCCCGCTGCTTCAGCCGATAGGCCGCCGTAAGCCCGGTGAGTCCCGCGCCGATGACTGCTACCGCGGCCACGTGGTCTCGAGTGCGTGGAGGAGGATATCGAGCTCGGCAGGGCCGTGAACCGACGAGGAGAAAGAAGCCTCGAACGGAGAGGGCGGCAGGTACACGCCATTTTCGAGCAGGCTATGGAAGAAAGTTTTATATGCCTCCCGATCCGTGGCCTTCGCCTCGGAAAAGTTGTGAACCGGTGACGAGGTGAAGAAGGCCGTGAACATCGTGCCGACTCGCTGTACCGTGAGCGGCACACCTACGCGATCCGCCGCCTCGGTCAGTGCAGTGTCGGCCTGCCGGGCCCATTCCGCGGCGATATCCCAGACGCCGGGACGGGAGAGCACCTCGAGGGTCGCAAGTCCCGCCGCCATG
Organism: uncultured Gemmatimonadales bacterium; assembly: GCA_963751925.1. GTDB lineage: Bacteria > Gemmatimonadota > Gemmatimonadetes > Gemmatimonadales > GWC2-71-9 > CAVVWJ01. Next base: position 1,244,649 of record CAVVWJ010000002.1, read on the forward strand.
GCTAGAGGATTCCCTGACAACGTGCCCGCCTGATACACCGGGCCGGCCGGGGCGACCAGCTCCATCAATTCGCGGCGGCCGCCGTAAGCGGCGGCGGGCAACCCACCACCCACCACTTTTCCCAGACAGGTGAGGTCAGGATCTACATCGTAGAGCACCTGGGCGCCCTGCGGATGCACCCGCCAACCGGTCATCACTTCATCGAACACCAGCAGCGCACCGTGGCGCTCGGTCAGCGCCCGCAGTCCCTGCAGGAACCCTGGCTCAGGAGGAACCACGCCCATATTCCCGGCGACAGGCTCAACCAGGACGGCAGCGAGCTCCTGTCCTCGGCGTTGGAACAGCGCCTCGACGGCGCTCAGATCGTTGAAAGGCAGAACCACGGTATCGGCGACAGCCGCAGGGGTCACGCCGGGCGAGTCCGGCAGTCCCAGTGTAGCAACCCCGGACCCGGCGGACGCGAGGAGTGCGTCCGCATGCCCGTGATAGCAGCCGTCGAATTTGAGAATGACCTGGCGCCGAGTTGCCGCGCGAGCCAAACGCACCACGCTCATCAGCGCCTCGGTGCCCGAATTCACGAAACGAACCATCTGCAGCGAGGGGAACGTCGCGACGACCCGTTCAGCCAACCGGACCTCGAGTTCGGTCGGGGCCCCGTAGCTGGTTCCCCTTTGAGCAGCCTCGGATACGGCCGCGAGCACCTCAGGGTGAGCATGACCCAGGATGAGCGGCCCCCAGGAGAGCACCAGATCGACATACCGGTTTCCATCGACATCTACCAGATATGCGCCTTCTCCCCTGGCGATGAAGCGTGGCACTCCCCCGACCCCACGAAAGGCCCGAACCGGGCTGTTGACCCCGCCGGGAAGTACCCGTTGAGCCGCAGCGAACAGGCGTTCCGAGGCGGCGGTTGTCTGGGTGCGTGGGCGCACGTCGGTCATGTACCGCTCTCCGAGACGAGCCAGCCCGCGGCATCCTTGGCATGATAGGAGATGATGGCATCCGCACCTGCCCGGCGCATGCTGGTCAGCGCCTCCATCACTGCCTTGCGCTCGTCGATCCATCCCCGCTGAGCCGCGGCTTTGATCATGGAGTACTCGCCGCTGACATTGTATGCCAGCAGCGGAAGCTGAGTCTGCTCGCGGACGGCGCGGACGACATCCAGATAGGCGAGCGCGGGCTTGACCATGAGCATGTCGGCGCCTTCCGACTCGTCCAATGCCGCCTCGAGTACCGCTTCCCGGACGTTCGCGGGATCCATCTGATATTGGCGCCTGTCGCCGAAGGCAGGTGCGCTGTCGGCTGCCTCGCGAAATGGGCCGTAGAAGGCGCTGGCATACTTGACGGCATAGCTGAGGATTGCCTGATCGGTATGGCCGGCACCATCCAGGGCGGTTCGGATGGCCGCCACCATGCCGTCCATCATGCCGCTGGGCGCGATGATGTCGGCTCCGGCGCCCGCGTGGCTCACGGCCGCCTTTGCCAGGACTTCCAGGGTCGCGTCGTTGTCGACGGTGCCCTCCCGGATCACCCCGCAGTGACCGTGGCTGGTGTATTCGCAACAACAGAGATCCGAGATCAACAAAAGATCCGGGTAACGCGCCTTCACCCGCCGAAGCGCCTGCTGGACGATGCCGTTCTCGGAGAAGTTCTCGGAGCCGACCTCGTCCTTGTCCGCCGGCAATCCAAAGAGCAGGACCGCTCCAAGCCCGGCCGATCGGACCGTTTCTATCTCCCGGTCCAGCATCTCGTCTACCGAGAGATGATACACTCCGGGCATCGACTGGATTTCGCGCCTGACGCGGTCTCCGTGGACGACAAAAATCGGCTGAATCAGGTCGGCCGGCGCCAGCTCGTGCTCGCGCACCAGTTGGCGTAAGGCGGCCGTACGGCGGCGGCGGCGAGGTCGTCGCGACTGAGGGCGGGTCACCCGGTAAGACTAGGGGGCCGACCGGCCGGGCCGCAACCACGACCGAAGTTGCACCCCGACCTGGCACACCCCTTGCCTTTTGTCACGCCAGAACCTGTTCGCCCGTTTTCACGTTCTACTCCAGGAGGGTTCAACAGGATAGGCGCCGGCCTTCCGCTCGTTCTGTGCATCGCAAGCTGCCGTTGTGAGACAGGTTAACACGCGCAAGCTAGTGTTCCTGATCACGGTGCACGCACGACCGGACATCACCGCCGATTGCATTCCTTCCTCGCATCTTGAAATAGGTTCAGGTGGGAGACGACCCCCCGGCAGTTTCCGCCGCGTCCCTACCCGTTGTTAGGAGCGCGTCATGAAATTCACCGGCCTCGGTCTCTCTACCACCCTTCTTCTCAGCACCCTGCTGCTGAACGCGTGCGGCAGTACTCCGGTACACCTCAAGGAAGCTCCCCCACCAGACCCCACGATCGCTATCGTCAGAGCAAATCTGTGGGATGGAAGTGGCCGTAGCCCTGTCGCCAATGCGGTGACGCTGGTCCGGGGTGATCGCATCCTGTGCGCCGGCCTGGCGGGTGAATGCCCTATCCCGCTGCACGCGCGAGTGATCGATGCCCGCGGCCAGTGGCTTATCCCTGGGTTGATCGATAGCCACGTCCATCTGCTCTTCCTTAATCAGGGGAGCGCTGGTGAGGAGCTCTCGCTCGACCTGCGGGACCTGCTCGCGCAGGGTGTGACGACGGTTCGTGACATGGGGACCAACCCGGCTGAGCTCCTGGCCCGGGTGAATGGGCTGAGCGCAACGCCACGGGTGTATGCGATGCAGCTGGTGGCTGGACGTCGCTTCTTCTTCAGTGGCTTTCAAGGGGTGCGCACCGCTCGAGGAACGGTGTACCGCCAGCCTCCCGCGATGACGATGCAGGCGCTGGGGTGGACCCCGATTCTCTACAACAAAGAGGATGATCCTGACTCTGTGGTCGCGGTGGCCCGCGCGGCCGGGGCAATGGGTCTCAAGCTCTACGCCCAACTCGATCTGGAGTCGGTCAAGAAGTTGACCGCGGCGGCGCATCGCGCGGGGATGCCGGTGTGGGGACATGCCTGGGTCCAGCCAGCCAGCGCGTTGGAGCAGGCACTCGCAGGACAGGACGGGGTGGTGCACGCGGCCGGCCTCGCCGGAGAGCTGTTCTCGGCCGAGGAACGGGACACCCTGGTGGCCGACGGGAATTTACAGGTTGCGACGGCGGAAGTGGCTACGGTCGGATCGGCCCACGACCCCCGAATCCTGGCGGCGCTCGACTCGCTGGCCCGACACCGCACCTTTTTCGAGCCGACACTGGATGCGACGAGGCAGAGTGTCGCATACTTCAATGCCAAGCGCCGCCACATACCATCGGAACAGGAAGAATACGTACGGGCTGCCTCCGGCTTCGGCATGGAAGTCACACGGGAGGCTGTCAGGCGCGGCGTTCCCATCAGCGCGGGGAGCGATCACGTCGCCTACGGTCCCGCGAACGAACGAGCAACTCTGTTTGGAGAGCTGCAGCTGCTGGTCGACTCGATTGCACTCACTCCTCGAGCCGCGTTGCTGGCGGCAACCCGCGACGCTGCCCGGGCGTTGGGAGGAGAGCCGGGCCGACGGCTCGGCGTGATCGAGGCGGGCCGCTACGCCGATCTGGTGCTCCTGAGCAAGAACCCTCTCGAAGACATCGGTAATCTGGACTCGGTCGAGTGGATCATGCGTGGTGGCCGGATCTGGCGCCCGGGCCAGCTGAGAAGCGGAATCGCGATGCGGTAACGAGGTGAGAAGTAAGAGGTGAGATGTAAGAGGTAAGAAGTACGCGGTGAGAGGTAAGAGGTGAGAGAAGGCGTGAAATCTTTCTACTGATCGGCCCTCCGGACGTATAACGCCCGCAGGGCTTTTCATTGCGCGAACTGACCGCGTACCTCTTACCTCTCACCTCTCCTCTCCCGCTTACGCTCTCCCGTTCATGCCCCCCGCTCCCCGTTGCTACCGGAAGCTCCGGCCGGGCCGCCCATTCGGTCCAGGAGCCCACGTATATCCGAACCCTGGGATAGCCGAGCAGATACCGCAGGGTGAAGTGGACGTGGCTGGCCTCAGTGGTGCTGTTGCAGTAGGCGATAATGTTCTGGTCAGGCGTGATGCCCTGAGCCGCATAACTGGACCGCAGCTCGGCTCGACTCTTCCATATGTGACCAAAGCCCACCTGGGTGAGATCGTCCTGCCAGTAGTGATTGATAGCTCCAGGAATGTGGCCCCGCCGGATCTGCGCGCCAGCCTCTCCGGCATACTGATCCGGCGGCCGGGCGTCTACCAGCACCGCATCATGGGTGGCAATGGCTCGGCGGACATCGTCGATCGATGCTCGCTCCGGTCGGAAGGATGTCGAGGCGAAGTTGGTGGAGCTGACCCTGGGGTACTCCTGGGTCAGCGGTCGCTGTTCCAGCTGCCACTTGAAGAACCCACCGTCCAGCACGTACACCTTCGGATGTCCCAAGCCTGCGAGTAGCCAGGCCACGAACGTTGCGTCGATGTTCCGGGTCTCCCCTGCGCTGTAAATCACGACCGGAGTGTCGAAGTCCAAACCGAGCCGCGAGAAAAGTTCACCATAGGCCGCTGCCGGCAGCAGCTGGGCCGGCACCCCCGCTTCACTGGCTCGAAGGGTCTCGGTATTGAGGTACCCTGCTCCTGGAAGGTGGTCCTTCAGGTATATGAACATGTCGGGCCGCACGTCCAGCAGGGAAACCGGACCTCTCCGTTCCCAGGCGCCGAGCGTGTCGGTCGAAACCAAACCCGGCAGATGCTCTGCGACTCCACTGCCGGCCTGGGCCATCTTGTCGGATATACGATTCGCCCCGCAGCCCAACAGCAGCAAGCAAAGCAGCCCTGCCGACGTGCGCGGCGGCCTCACTGCGCCGAATCCAGGCCCATGTAGCTCCGCTCCTCCTCCAGGTACACCCTTACCGCGTTGCGGCGGCGGCGGGAGTTCAAGGAGACCGGCCGAGTCTGATCAGCTGGAGGCAGGGAGGCCAGAGCTCGGCCCATCGGCGTCCCACGTTCCACGGCTGAATGCATGCTGGCTTGAAGTTGCGTGATGTAGTCCCGCGTGCGTCGAACGAGATCCTCAGGCCGCGCCGGCAAAGCTCCGTGACCGGGTACAACCTTGGCCGGGTGAAGTGAATCGATCACCGCCAGGGCTCGGAGCAGCTCGCCCGAGCTGCCGTCAACCACCATCGTCACGCCATCCTCGATCAGCAGATCGCCCGCAAAGAGGATCTTTTCATCAGGGAGCCACACGATCAAGTCGCCAGCCGTATGGGCGGCACCGGGGTGGCTGATGAGGAACCTGCGTCCGCCCAGCTCAAGGGTTTTGGAGCCACTCACTGCGAGGTCCGGCTTGTCGGCAAACTCGAATCCTCGCATCGCATCCAAGCCAACCAGGCGAACCCAGTCAGCCAACAGAGCATCCTCGCCACCCTCTGATGCAAGCGTCCTGCGATCCGGATGGGCGATGATCCTGGCACCAAGTCGCCGGAAGACAATTGCTCCGAACGTGTGATCGGGATGGTGATGGGTGAGAATGAGCCATTTGATCGGCTGTCGAGTGACGCTGCGAATCGTCCGAACAAGCTCCTCGCCCTGGCGTGGACTGGCGAGCGCGTCGATGACTACCACGCCAGCCGGGGTCACGACAAAACCGGCGTTCGGCCTACCCTCGGAGCCCCGTCCAGTGTCGCCCAGAGCCACGTAGACAGTGGGTGAGAGCCGCACCAGGGGAATAGATGTGGCCTGCACCGCGGGTGGTAATGCAGGAATCAGGAACGGGAGTAATACCGGGAGGATGACAGACAAGGTGACGCGGGGACCGCCGGGGCAGCTACCCGGAGGTGGACCTTAGGCGGAGGCGAAGCTGATGCCGACGGAATGCTTGAAGCTCGCGCCCTTGTTGTCGGTCCAAACCATCGTGAGGGGAGCCTCGCGATCCGCCTTGAGGGTGAAGCTCACGACAGGATCCCGGCTGATTCCCGAGGTCCACTCGAAGCGCGCCACCTCCTGATCTCCGTAGGTGACGACGACCTGCTTGATGAAGTACGCTGGGATCGGATCTCCCTCAGCATCCCGGAAAAATCCGGTATCCATTGGATGCGATATGATGGAATTGACCGTGATCAGGTCGCCTCGGCTCACCCGCTCCGGCACCCTGATCCTGGCTTCACCGATATGGTTGGTCATCAGCCACATCCGTTGAGGGTTACAAGTACCCGGGTGTACCCGGCCCAGACCTCGCCAGTGCTGGTCTCCAGGATGGCACGGACCCAGGTCGTTCTCTTCATCTTGATCCGGGTGGAAATCGACATGGCGCCCAGTGCTGGCGTCAGGTGGAAGGCGGCGAGATGAGGATCCGGATTATGGTCGACAATGAGGTGGACGGCCTTCACGAACTGTTGCCCGACCATGGGGATGTCGCTCTCGATGATCACCGGAACAACCCGGCCGTCTTCCGCCACCGCAGGCATGTCGAGCTGAACGTGGCCTCTTCGGATCGGGCGGTTCCCGAACAGATCCTTGAGGATGCGGGCAACTTCCTCGTTGGGAACCTCGGGATCTTCCGGGCCCAGGGCTAAACTCGAGGCCGCCAGCAGCCGCTCGGATCGGGACAGGACCGCACTCGACAGCAGCCCCGCGATCGCCAGGGCGCTGGAGCGGAGAAATTTTCTGCGGGCTGTTCCCTGCGACTCCGGCATCTACTCTCTCCTGCACCCTCGCTGATTCATCGCACCGCCGAGACATCCGAAACCTTCAGGAAGCTCGGATGTTCCCCTCGTGATGTCAAGAAACCCCTGCTCGAAAACGGCGCTACGGTAAGAGGTTACATCGCAGCTCAGCGGGTTCGTCGCTAGGGTGAGAGAGACAGGGAAACAGCAGCCGGATCCCGCTGGACGTATCCGGTAAGGGCAGCAATCTGCTGCAGCGAAACCGAATAGCCGGACTCGACCCGGGTGTCAGGGATGTGAACTCGCGCAATGGGACCCTGCGGAAGCGGGCCGGTCAGGATGACGCGGAGGGTATTGACGTCGGAGCGGCTGGTATACACCGCTAATCCGGGAGCTTCGATCGAATCCACCGGTCCACCGGCGAGCGTAAGGAGGACCGCGCCATTGTCGCCGTCGGGAGCCTGCAGGCTCAGCACGAGCACTCCGGCAGTCGGGCCCGAGCCGTCGGAGCAACCGTACAGGAAGCTGAATGACAGCACCGCCGCTAGCGACCAACCCAGAGCGCGTCTCATCGCGCTGGAGCACGGTTGGCGGCCGCGCTCACCTTCGCCGCAGCGGGACTGCTGGCTCGAACGGTGGCAGCCAGGAAGTCTCCCAGGTCGTAGGTCCCATTCTTGTTCCCCACCGCGTCCATATAAATCGATTCTTCTGCGTCCAGGGTAGACACACCGAACAGGGCATTGGCGGCATCGGGCAGCGGCGCTTCATGCACCGCCACGAAATTGGCTGTCAGATCAAAGGGATGGCGCATGACCAGCGTCAGTGACTCACCGCTGGAGGTCGTATCGCCGCTCCACCCCACGAAAACAGCACCAGGCTGAGACTCCGCCTGCAGGGAAACAGTGGAACCTTCATTGATGAAAACGCCGGACGTGATGTCCCCTGTGACTCCTGCCGTCACCGCCGCAGCCGCGGCGCCTTCAACGCCGGTGCGGAGCCGATGCTCCGCCAGCATCTGGGCTACGATGGTGTCGGGGGTTTCGCCGGCTGTTCTGGTGTGGCTGCGGCTTCCTCCATCGCTCCATGCCAGGAATTCGAACCGGGTTCGTCCCGACCCGTCGGTCTGGACCGAGTCGGCCGAGAGCTGGACCGATGCTCCCGGACTGAAGAACTGCTCCAGCCGTGAGATCAGCGACCCATTCACCTGGATCAGGGCCCCAGGGCGATCGGCAGCGAAAACCGAACGATAGGAGATGTAGCGCAGTGTCATGGCCCCACCCAGGACGACCTGCGCGATTGAATCCAAACAGGAACGGCCGAATGTCCCCTGGTTGTCTCTTGCCGCTGGTGTGGTGTTCCGGCAGAGCGCAGAGTTGCCGGTCGAGCCGGGAAACGCGTCGCCCGCATCACCTCGATTCCCCCCTCCGGGCTGTCCCAGATCATTCCGCCCGTCCGCCTGTACCAGTGCCACCCCATGAACCGGCCCACTGTTGACCCGATTATCCCCGTTGAAACCGTGCTGGTCGACTTGTCCCTGATCGATATGCCAGATCAGGAGTCCGGGATCCTTGTGCCGGCTGCCGAAGGCTGGATTCATCTGAGCCGAATCACTCTCGAGCGCCTGACGGTTTTCCAGCAGGTAGTACTCATCGGTGTTGGGAATGGGGAGGTATAAAATTGTGTCCGAGCTGGTGACGGGTCCGAGACGCACGTCTCGACCGGCGGAAAGGGTGTCCACGGTGACCCAGCCGAGCTCGAAAAGCGACCACGCCTCGAAGCGAGCAGGACTGTAGGGACGGGCATAGTTTCCGCTGCCCATCAACCCCCATTCTCCGATTCCTTCGGTGGCGTTGGGACTGTTCAGATCGGTGTCATACAGATCGGGAAGACCGAAGGCGTGGCCGGTTTCGTGCGCGACGGTTCCGATGGGCATCAGCGTGGTAGGGTCGCACGCGCTGGATCCACCCACGGCGCTCTGAATGATGTAGTCATCGACCTTGAGGAACTGCCCCGGGTGACCAACCCAGGGCGTGCGAGTCACGTAGGGCGAGCCGCCGTTCCAGGCGCGCATGACGAAACGGTGCGCCCAGATGCTGACCGATCCGGGACAGGCACCGTCCTGCTCCGGTTGCAGGAACGTGACGAAATCCACCACACCATCGTCGTCACCCGAGTTGGCGCGTCCGTCAGGCCCATCGTTGTCGAAGTCACTCCAGAACGTCGCCGCATCGGCCCGCTGGGAAATGTCACCCAGGATCTCGAGCAGCAGCTCCCCGAATCGATTCACCGTCCGCACCGGACACGGCGACAGCACACCGATCCCATTGCAACCGTCGGCGTAGTACGCCTCTGTCGAATCGGCCGTAATCCAATCGGAGACTCGTCCGTCAATCGTGATGTTCCCATTCGACAACTGCTCATAAAACGACTTGAGGCTGTAGGGCCTGTCGGTGGGAGCCGGACTGAAGAACAAGTTCTCGTAAAGCGTCACCGGAAATGGCGGGGCCACGTCATGGAAAGTGATCGGTACCACGGGCACAATGACCCGGCCGGTCACCCTCCCCGTGCCGGGAGCTGTGGGGCTGGACAGATTGAGGGCGCCAAACGCGCGTGCCCGGAGCAGCCGATGACGATCAGAGCGGATGGCGGAAACACGCCGGCGCCAGGCACCGTTGCGCCCGAAATCGAAACCGGAAACCTCGAACTGGCCCCGGTGGGCGCGCGGATACTGCGCCTCGAGGACGGAAGGTGCCAGGAACAAGACCAGGCAGACGACCGCGAGCCAGCGGCAGAGACCAGGCAACGGGTTGGCACCTGTGGGAAAGGAACATAGAAAGTAACTCGAATTCCGCTGCTCCCCAACGGCGCAACCCTTGCTCGGGAAACTCACGACAAGGTCCTGCTGCCACGCCCAACCTCCCGCTTGTGTCACTTTCGCGGCATAACTAGTTTAAGCCGTTCAATGACATAGCGATGTGGGGACCTCAGACCTCATCTCCTCCCGAGGCATCGTGGATACACAAGAGCTTCAACAGGTCACGCTCTTCGAGAAGTGCCGGCAGTTCACCAAGGCGCGGGAGCTTCAGAGTGTCGGGCTGTATCCGTATTTCAAGCCGATTTCCGAATCGGAGGACACGGTCGTCGTCATTGAGGGTCAGAAGCGGATCATGCTGGGGTCCAACAACTACCTCGGCCTGACCCACCATCCCAAGGTTCTAGAGGCGGCAGCACGCGCACTCAGCCGCTACGGGTCCGGCTGCACCGGCAGCCGCTTCTTGAACGGAACGCTGGACCTTCACGAACAGCTGGAAAGAGCGCTGGCCGATTTTCTCGGCAAGGAAGATTGCCTGGTCTTCTCGACGGGGTATTCGGCAAATCTTGGACTGATCTCGGGCCTGGTCGGTCGGGGCGACGTGGTCTACCTGGACAAGCTGGACCACGCTTCGATCGTGGACGGCGCCAAGCTCTCGTATGGCGAAACCGAGCGGTTCAACCACGGCGATCTGAGCAACCTGGAGCGCCGTCTCGAGCGCAACGGTTCCACTCGCGGGGCCATGGTCGTTGTGGATGGGGTATACTCGATGGAAGGGAACATCGCAGATGTTCCCGGACTCTCACGGATAGCCCGGAAATACTGTGCCGCCCTCGCACTCGACGACGCGCATGCGATCGGCGTCCTGGGGCCGAACGGCGATGGGACCGCCGCCCATTTCGGGCTGACCGACGAAGTCGACATCATCGCCGGCACGTTCTCCAAGTCGCTCGCTTCCATCGGCGGCTTCGTGGCCGCCTCCGACAGCGTTATCCACTATCTGCGGCATCACAGCCGACCGCTCATCTTCACCGCCTCACTTCCACCGGCCAACACGGCAGGCGTGCTCGCTGCGCTGGAAGTCCTGCAGCAGGAGCCGGAGCGGAGAGACCAGCTCTGGGCCAACACCAAGCACTTGCAGAACGGCTTCCGCGACCTCGGCTTCCAGATTGGCCCAACCGAGACGCCGATTGTTCCGGTGCTGATCGGCCCGCTCGAGAAGACGTTCCTTATGTGGCGCCGTCTCTTCGATGCGGGGGTATTCACCAACCCGGTTGCCCCTCCGGCCGTGCCGCCATCGCAATGCCGGCTCCGCACCAGCGTCATGGCGACACACACTTTCGAACAGATCGATTTCGCCCTGGAAAAGTTCGCCGTGATCGGCAGGGACCTGGGGGTCATCTGATCGAAGGATTGCGCGTCCTCACGGCGCGCAACGGGCGGGAACTCAGACGCTTTATCGATCTGCCTTACCGACTCCATGCGCGGGACCCTCTCTGGGTCCCGCCGTTGCGTCGGGACATGAAGACGCTGCTCTCCCCCTCGAAAAATCCGTTTTTTGAGCACGGCGAAGCCGAGTACTTGACTGCCGAGCGGAACGGTGAAGTTGTGGGCCGGATCGCGGCCATCAGCAATCGGCTGCACAACGAGACCCATGGCGACAAGGTCGGCTTCTTCGGGTTCTTCGAATCTGTTGACGATCAGGCTGTCGCCAACGCCCTCTTCCAGGCCGCGGCTGAGTGGTGCCGAGGCCGAGGACACGACGTGTTGCGCGGCCCGGCCTCTTTCTCGGTCAACGATGAATGCGGCGTGCTGGTAGCTGGCTTCGACACGCCTCCCACCCTGATGATGCCGCACAATCCACCCTACTATGTGCGGTTGATCGAGCAGGCCGGGTTCGCCAAGGCGAAGGACCTTTGGGTGTACCAGGGGGGCAGCGAGGCGGGCTACGTCCCGGTCCCGGAGCGGCTCGCGCGCGGAACCGAGCTGATTCGCCAGCGCCAGGGAATCACGCTTCGATCGTTGAACATGAAGGACTTTCACGGTGAAGTAGAGCGGATCAAGGCGCTCTACAATGAAGCGTGGGAGAAGAACTGGGGGTTCGTGCCGATGACCGAGCACGAGATCGACCACCTGGCTGAGCAGTTCAAGCCGGTCGTGATCCCAGAGCTCGTCCCCATGGCCGAAAAAGACGGCAAGCTGATCGGCTTTGGAATCGCCTTGCCGGATCTCAATGTGGTGTTTCGACGGCACCGCTCGGGCCGCCTCTTTCCCCTCATCCTGGATCTGCTCTGGAGCCTCAAGCGGCAGAAGATCCGCCGAGCCCGCATCCTGCTTCTCGGCGTCACCCCCGAGTACCGCGGCAAAGGAGTCGATGCGATGCTCTACCACTGGATCTGGACTCGCTCCGGCGAACGTGGCATCTACTGGGGCGAGGCGGGGTGGATTCTGGAAGACAATCCAGCCATGAACGCGGGCCTGGAAAAGATGACTTTCTCCGTCTACAAAACGTATCGGCTGTACGACCGCCGGATATGAAGGCGTTGGTGACCGGTGCGACCGGTTTTGTCGGTAGCCATCTGGTCGAGGCTCTTGTTCGACGCGGCGATCAGGTCACCGTGCTGGCCCGATCCGCGCTGAAAGCGAAAGGGTTGGAGGGGATGGGAGTTCAGGTCCTCCGGGGCGATCTCGACGACATGATCGCTCTGGACCAGGCGGTTCAAGGCCAGGATCTCATCTATCATGTAGCTGGTGTGGTAGCGGCCAGGAGTGAGGCGGAGTTCCTTCAGGCCAATCGAGACGGCACCCGCAATCTGGTCGCTTCGGCTGAGCGAGCCGGCAATCGCGCCTCGTCTTCATATCCTCACTGGCTGCCGCCGGGCCAGCAGAACGGGGCGCACCGCTTACGGGGAATGAGATGCCGCACCCGGTCACTGCCTACGGCCGCAGCAAATTGGCGGCCGAGCAGGCCGTCTCGAGCAGCTCTCTGCGATGGTCGATCTTGCGGCCGCCGGTAGTGTACGGTCCCCGCGATCGAGAAGTCCTGAAGGTGTTCCGACTGGCGCGACTCGGGTTTGCGCCGGTGTTCGGGAACGGTAGCCAAGAGCTCTCCGCAGTCCATGCCGCCGACCTGGCTGGCGCACTGGTGGCTGTCGGCAATACCCCTTCGACCACCGGACGCATCTACTACCCCTGCCATCCGGAAGTGTTTACCAGCGCGCAATTCGGGAGTGCGGTCGGTGCTGCCATGGGCCGGAAGGTGGCAACGGTTCGAATTCCACACACGATGGGCCGTGCGCTGCTCTCCATTACAGAGTCGTCATCTCGCCTACTGGGTCAGGCCACGATCCTCACGAGAGACAAAGCCAACGAGTTCTTCCAGGCCGCGTGGACAGGGAATCCGGAACCATTGACGCGAGACACCGGATGGCGCGCCGCCCACGATCTTCGGACCGGTCTGACCGACACGTACCTCTGGTACCGCAAAGCCGGGTGGCTCTGACACTGAGCCCCTCGTCCACAGCGCCCGCCTCTCGGCGTGTCCCGCTCCAGATGGTGGATTTCCTGCTGCTGGGGTACCTGGCAATCGCATCGGTCGCGGCCAGCTTGCGAGCGATCACAGATCCGAAGACGTGGTGGCTTCTCGTCGCACACGCTCTGCTCATCCCCTTACTCTTTCTTCTTACCCGTCCCGGGCTCGGGCGACTTGGGCGTACCCTGCGAGAGATCTACCCACTGTTGCTGCTCCCCGCGCTCTACAGCGAACTGGACCTCCTGAACTCCCCGTTCATGCCGGTCCACGATGCCGCAGTGCAGCGCTGGGAGCTGCTGGTGTTCGGCTCGCAGGTGAGCCACGCCTGGTGGCATGCCGTCCCGAGCACCTTCCTCTCCACCATCCTCCACAGTGCGTACCTCTCCTACTACCTGATCGTCTCGACTCCGGCCCTGTACTTCGCGTGGCGAGGCGACCTGGCAGCCGTTCGCCGCTTCGTCCTGGTCGTGATGGCGACGTTCGTCCTGTGCTATGTCGTGTTCATCTTCTTCCCCGTCGCCGGACCTTACTACGAGTTTTCCCGTCCAGCGGCATGGTTCACTGGAAACGCCCCTGCCCGGCTGGTCTATCAGGCCCTCGCCCGCGGAAGCTCGTATGGCACTGCGTTTCCATCTTCACATGTCGCCGCAGCAGTGGCAGCCACGTTAGCTGCGGGCAGGAGCTCTCGCAGATTGGGGCTGATCCTCACGATCCCCACACTGTTGTTGACGATAGGGGTGGTTTACTGTCAGATGCACTACGGGGTGGATGCGCTGGGAGGACTGGCGGTGGGAACCCTGATGGGTCTCCTGGTGAGATGAAAAAGACCCTCCACGTGTAAGTGGAGGGTCTTTGGCTGCTTGGGCCGGCTCGCGAGCTCGCGCTACTGTACCGTCAGCTGCGCCTTCATTCCCAGTGCGAGGTGTGGTAAACAGTAGTACTTGTACTCGCCCTTGGGAGCCCCGGCAAAACTCACCTGGTACACGGCGTCTGGATCCGTCAGAAGTGGCGACTCGAGCGGTGCCATCTGCTCGGGCATTCCGGCCTTCAGCGCGTCGGCCGCACCCTTTGGAATGCTGTCCGGCCAGAACGATACGTTGTGGGGGCCACCGCTCTTATTGTGAAACCGGACGACATCGCCGGCCTTGATGACCATGCTCGCGGGATCGAACTTGTAGTTGGAGCCCTCGAGTACCATGTTCACATCATGAGTTGCACCGCCGCCGGCGGGGGCGGTCGCCGCGGGACCTGAGGCCGCGGGAGCGGACTGTTGGTCCGGAGTTGCTGTCGTCTGTTGATCCTCAGTCTTCTTTTCGCCGCCACAGGCTGCCAGGACGATGCCCAGCCCCGCCGCCATCCAAGTCATCCGCATTTTCACTGCCTCGCCTCTGGAACGTGAAGTTACCGAGCTTGTGAACCCTTTCACGAGTATAAGCGCCGAGAAGGCAAAAGGAAGAGGGCCGACGCATGGCATCCCCGCTTCAGACCAATACCCTCGCCCGCAACAGGACTGTCCCCCCATGCAGCGGCTTAGGCTCGCAGTGTCGCGCGGTGCCGGTCACCCTCCGCGTGGGCCCTCTGGAGGAAGGGACTGCGTCGCTCGATCATGAGGCGACCTGGCTCATCGGGCATACCCAGCACGTCACCTTTGCCGACCTCTGGGAAGACGAGGGCGAGCTCTACGTAGATGCGACGTTGCACATTCCCTGTCGGTATCTGAGGCAGGACGGGACCACCGCTACATGTACGGCCTACGGCTACACCGGGGCCAACCCGAGGGGGCCCTACCGCGCCGAACAGCCCCGCCAGTTGCCTCGGGAAAGGTTTACCATCGTGGAGAACCGGCGCACCACAGTCCGGGCACTCCCACCCCCGCCCCGAAGCCTCCCGGTGCTGAATGGGCTCAACCCCTGCGCCCTGGCACCCTGTCAGACGGCGGATCACCGCCGGGGGGCGGCCTGTTGCCGGGATCTCCAAATCGAAATCATGTGTACCCGCCGGCAAAAGAGGCTGGAGGCCCTGGTGCGATCGCGCCGGTCACCGTATCTGTGCAAGGTGGACCGCGCCGGCGAGTTTTCCATCGAGGCGGAGATCATCTCCGCCTGTGGGTACCTCGACGGCGATGGGATCGGCTGCAGTCTGCACGGGCGGCACCGGCCGGACGGGCGCCCCGCCAAGCCGGATCTTTGCAGCGAATGGCCGGCCAAAAAGCAGGGTCTTCACCCTGGGTGTGTTTTTGCCCGCCGGGGTCGCTGAAAGCGGTAAGTCTGTGCAAGTTCCCGTCAGTACGCCGTCCTCAAGGACGACACAGCACGCGCCTCCCGGCCTCCTGCCGGTCCCTGAGGAGCTTCAGTGACAGACGAGCTCGAACAGCTCTACCAGACAACGTACACGGCGGTGGTACGCTTCCTGTATCGCAAGGTGTGGGATGCTGAGCGCGCCGAAGATCTGGCCC
This sequence comes from uncultured Gemmatimonadales bacterium, assembly GCA_963751925.1. Taxonomy (GTDB): domain Bacteria; phylum Gemmatimonadota; class Gemmatimonadetes; order Gemmatimonadales; family GWC2-71-9; genus CAVVWJ01. The sequence goes on from CAVVWJ010000002.1 coordinate 1,260,106, forward strand.
AGGAGGTATTCGTCCGGGCACTGACGCACCGGCCGGAAAAGCCCCGAGCCTGGGTGTTTGCCGTGGCCGCGAACCTCGCTCGAGACGAGGCCAGGGCGGCAGTTCGCCGAAAGAGGCATCTGACGCTGCTCAAGGCAGACCCGGTGGCCCAGCCGACGGTAGCACCGGCAGCAGACAACCTGGTCGAACACGATGAACGCGTCGCCTCGGTTCAGGAGGCGCTGAATACGTTGACTCCAAGAGATCGTGAAATTCTACTACTCTGGGACGCTGGTCTCAGCTACCCCGAGATCGCGGCTCAGACCGGTTTAGCCGTGGGAGCGGTTGGGACGACTCTCGCCCGTGCACGACGCCGGTTGGTCGAAGCTCACGATCGGCAGCAAACACAAAAAGGGATCCATGCGGCACATTCCTGAGGACGAGCTTCACGCGTACCTCGATCAGGGGCTCAGTCGATCGCAGTGCGTAGAAATCGAGAGCCACCTTGCCGCGTGCACCCCGTGCCAGCTGATGCGGGATAGCATCGCTGCCCTGCGCGACCGCACCACGGCCCTGCTCACCAGACTGGCACCTCCTCGCTCCATTCCACCCTCTTTCGAGATGATCGCCCGGCGCGCCGCGCTGGTCGCGTCGGCCCGCCGGCGCCGCGTTCATGCCGCTCTTTGGGCCGCGAGCCTGGTGGCGGGAGTGGGTCTGGGATGGACCGCGAGCAATCTCACGCTGAAGAGTGAAGCGGTTCACCCACTGGCTGTGAAAGCACCCCAGGTGGCTCACGCTCAACCGGTCCGCTCTACCCCGGCAGCGAAACCAGCCGAGGCCCCGCGAATGGTCCGTTCGATCCGCAAGGATGCCGCCTTCCCGGTTCAGCGCGCCAGTACCAAGCAGCAGGCTCCCGCACCGATAGACTCCAGCATGGTGAAGCTTCCCCTCGTCGTTGCTCCGCCAGTCCTGGAGCTTTCGGCCGGGAAGGCACCGACAGCGGAGAATGAGGTCGAGTTCGATGGAGTCTGGCGGACGATGTCCTGGGATGGCGCCCAGGCTGAAGCTGGCGACAAGCTGCTGCCCCACATTGATGGGCTGCCGGTTCTGCAGGTGCAGGTGCAATCGAATGAGCAGGGGAAGCAGCCGCTGATGGTGGTCGCGCAGCAGCTTTCGTCAGGCGAGATGATTCGTACGATCGAGGGCCCTGCCGGGGATGTCTCTCACCTGCTGGCGCAGCGAACGATGACCGATCCCAAGCCGGCGCCGCCCAGCTCGACCTCCGGGAGCGCTGCCGTCCAGGCGACAGATCATACCGATCAGACTATGGCCATGCAGCGGGGCGATCGGATGCTCGCAATTACCGGCGCCTTACCGTCCGACAGTCTGCTGGCAATGATCCGGCGGCTGAACGCGGAGATGAGGAGTAGGTGAGGAGAGAGCTGGGAGCTGGGAGCTGGGAGCTAGGAGCTATGAGCTAAAGGCCAGGAGCCGGAGGCAGTAAAAAGAGAGCGACCTCACAGGTGGAGAGTCGCTCTTTTGCGTTTCATCAGTTTCATAGTCATAGCTCACGACTCATAGCTCATAGCTCATAGCTCCCAGCTCATCGCCCACAGCTACCTGGGCCTGCTCCTTCGCTCCAACGCGCTGGCTGGAACGTAGTCGCCAGGACCCTCCTCATGATCGAATTCTGAGGCAGCCGTCGTGTGGCCCCGCTCCCCGTTGAGGGTGATCTCCGCCAGACGGGGTGAGACCATTGGGAAGGTGCGGCCGAAGAGCGCGTACGACAGCAGGAAGAGTCCCGTGAATGCCAGGGTCGGCCCGGCTTCGGCAACCCCGAAATGGGGGCCCGGTAAGGCGGTGACCGACGGCATCACCAAGAGGTAGCGCTCCAGCCAGAGCGCGATCAGGCTGATGCTGGCAAAGAAGCCGAGCGTCGCACGGACCTTTTTCGGAGCCACCCCCAGCAGTCCGAAGAACGGTATCAGAAACATCCCCCAGATGACCGCCTGCCCCACCGGTAACCAGTGTCCCCACAGCCGCGCAAAGACGAACCCCGTCTCCTCGGGAAGATTGCCGTACCAGATCACGAGGAACTGGGCCCACATCAGGTAGGTCCAGAACACCGTGAAGCCGAAACAGAGTTTGCCCAGGTCATGACGCTGTTTGGGCGACACCAGATCCTGGATACCCAAGTGAGCACTGCCGTACAGTGCCAGCAGCGCGAGCAGCATATGGGCGCCGAGGAACGATCCCATGAAGTAGAACCCGCCCAGTAGGTTGGAGTACCAATGCGGCTGCAGCGCCATAATGCCGTCGAATGCCACGATCGTAAACACGTAGGCATACAGGACGACATACCCCGGCGCGAGCCGGCGGATCCGGCTCTCATGTTCCAGCGCCACGCTCGGCGAGTAGTTCCGGGACCAACGCTCGAACAATCCCTGGCGAGACCCGGTGGCCGCAGCGCGCATGGCCCACATGTCCGGCTCCATATCGGCGCGAACCAGCTTCCAACCCAGCACCGTCAGTCCCAGTAGTCCGAGGCCGAGTCGCGCGAACATGAAGTTGTGGGACAGCCAGATTGCCTTCGAATGGGGCAGCTCGTGCATGGCGGCCTGCATGGGGCCGTAGATCGCATCGTACCCGGCAGTAAAGATCAGGATGAGCCCCAGAACTGAGAGCGGCAGGAAGGCTACCGCCGCCTCGGAAAAGCGGATGATCACCCCCGACCACTTAGCGTTAGTCACCTTCTGCACCGCCGCAAAGGCGACGCTCCCGCCCGCCAGGCCGGTGAAGTAGAGCCAGTTCACATGGAACAGATGCCAGGCGCGCTCGGCTGACGCAGCCGAGTCGGCCAACGACTTAACGAAGAGGATGAGTCCCAGAATCGTGAGTCCCGCCCCGACGCCCATGAAAAGGTCGTAGCGTCCGGCGACCCCCCGCTGGATCAGCCGTTCCTGCACCGTGGGGCTCATCGCGGCACCGCGCCGGTCGAGCCGGTTGCGCTCGGGCCCGGTGGAACCGGTGTGGCCGCTCCGGGCGCAGCCGGCGGAGCGGGAGCCTGGCTCTGCAGCTTTCGGACGTGGTTCACGATGGCCCAGCGCTCCACCGGCACCTCCACCTTGTCACCGTAGCGGGGCATGACACCCCGTCCATATCGGATGATGCTGTAGATGTAGCCGTCACTGTACGCCCGAGCCCTGGCGGTCAGCAGCGACGGTGCACCCATCTGCCGGGACACCGTGCCATCGGCATTCCCGGTAGGCCCGTGGCAGACTGAGCAGTAGTTCTGAAACAGCGTGTCCCCGGCGGCATCTATGCCCCGGGGAATGATGGGCACGTCGGGTCCCGGTGCCCGGCTGGGAGCGCCGGCCGCCAAGGGATTCTTCAGCGCGTTGGCAGTCGTGGTCTTGCCCGAAACCCACTCCCCCGACCAGTCGGGCTCGCCACCGCTCACCGGGACACTACCCTCAGGGGTATACCGGGGAACGCGATCGGTCTCATATGGGTGGATGTACCGGGCGTGGATCATGTGATCGAACCACGGGATGATGTGCCAGAGGTCGTCTGGGGAAGGAATGCGATAGTAGTAGGTGTCGCAGCCGGACAGGAAGGCAGCACACGCCAGCGCGAAGGCCCATGATCTAGGCTGACTCATGGCGCACCTCCACCGCACCGGCGGATCGGAGCAGCTGCTCGACCGGTCCGATCTGGTCTGATCCCGCGGGAACAAAGATTCCGATCTGGTCGTCGCTGAAGCGCGGATCGTACGCGATGCCGCGCCTCCCCATCAACACAGAGAAGAGGCCAACGGCTGCCACCGTGCTGAGCGCGCCAAGCAGAATCGTGAGCTCGAAGGCAATGACGACATAGGGCGGGATGGAAGCGATCGGCTTCCCGCCGACGACCAGTGGCCAGTCGTAGGACATCCAGATCGTCATGGCGAACCCGGCGGTGCAGCCAGTCAGGCCGCCGATCAACGTGAAGAGCCGCACCGGGCTGACCCGGTGCTCCAATGCCTCCTCGATCTCGTGATTCGGCGCCGCGGTGTAGACCACCAGGTTCCGGAGGCCCTTGGCGCGTAGCGCGCGGATCGCATCGGCGGCGGCATCGACGTGGATGAACGAGGCCAGAATCCCCGGCACCCGTCGGGTTCGCGGCATGCCGATCACTAGGCGTGCCCTCCCCGCTTCCGCGGCATCGGAATCATCTCCTTGATCTCCTGAATCGCCACGATGGGAAAGTTCTTGGCGAACAGCAGGAACCACATCCCGAACCATCCGAACGAGCCGGCCAGAATCCCCCAGTCCGCCCAGGTGGGGTTCAACTGGCCCCAGGCCCACGGGATATAGTCGTTGCTCAGCGAGGAGACGATGATTACGTACCGCTCGAACCACATCCCGATATTAATGAAGATGGAAATTACGAAGAGCGACGTGAGATTGGTGCGGATCTTCCGGAACCACAGCAGCTGCGAGACCAATGCGTTGCAGATGATCATGGTCCAGCCGGCCCACCACATCGGTCCGAACGCCCGCCGGTAGAAGGTCGTCTGCTCGAAGGTGTTGCCGCTGTACCAGGAGACGAAGTACTCCATGGCGTACGCATACAGGAGTATCGATCCGGTCAGCAGTGTGAGCTTGGCCAGGTTATCGAAGTGGTAATCCGAGATCATGTGCTCGATCCGGAGGGCACGCCGGAGCGGGATGATCAGGGTGAGCACCATCCCGATGCCCGAGTAGATGGCTCCCGCGACGAAGTACGGCGCGAAGATCGTCCCGTGCCATCCGGGCACGATACTCGAGGCGAAGTCCCAGGAGACCACCGAGTGAACCGAGAGGACCAGCGGCGTGGCGAGCGCGGCCAGGTATAAGTAGGCCCGCGAGTAGTGACGCCACTGGTTATCGGTCCCCTGCCAGCCCACCGAGGTCCAGGTGTAGATGGTCTTCCGCCAGCCCGTCACCTTGTCGCGCACCGCCGCCACATCGGGGAGAAGCCCGAAGCAGAGGAAGGTGGTCGACACCGTGAGGTAGGTCGAAATCGCGAAGACGTCCCAGATCAGCGGCGACTTGAAGTTGGGCCAGAGGTACCGCTGGTTCGGGTACGGCAGCAGCCAATAGAAGATCCACTGCCGGCCAATGTGAATGATGGGGAAGAGGCCGGCCGTCATCACCGCGAATACCGTCATCGCTTCGGTGGATCGGTATACCGCGGTACGCCAGGGAGACCGGAAAAGGAAGAGAATCGCCGAGATCAGCGTGCCGGCGTGGCCGATGCCCACCCAGAAAACGAAGGTGGTGATGTACACGCTCCAGAAGATCGGCGGATTGTATCCGGCGTGGCCCAGCCCATCCTTGAGCAGAATGGTGAAAGTGATGATACCAATCAGGAAGAGCGACACGGCGGCGGCCAGCAGAAGCAAATAGCCTCGGCTGGCAGGTCCCAGCGTCGCCACCACATCCCGAGTGACCTCGGCGTGGGTCTGGTTGGGAACGTGAACATCGTGACCGGCCTGCTGCGGATGCGCGACAACAGCCATCGGTCAGGCCTCCGTCGGCAGCAGCACTTCAGCCAGATAGGTAATGGCTGAGCGCGTGTTGAGGTCTTCCAGCACCCGATAGCCTCGCGGGTTCTGCTTGAGACGAGCCACCCGGCTGTTGGGATCACGGGTGTTCCCGAACACGATCGCGTCCGAGGGACAGGCCTGGGCACATGCGGTCGTCAGCTCGCCATCTCGAATCGGACGGTCTTCCAGCCTGGCCTGATTCTGGGCGCCACGGATGCGCTGCACGCAGAACGTGCATTTCTCCATCACGCCACGAGCCCGGACCGTGACATCCGGATTGAGTTGCAAGTGGAGCGGCTCCGGCCACGATTTCTCGTTGTACTTGTACCAGTTGAAGTACCGCACCTTGTAGGGGCAGTTGTTGGCGCAATAGCGAGTTCCCACGCAGCGATTGTAGACCTGTCCGTTCAACCCATCGGGCGTGTGATAGGCAGCGTACACAGGACAGACCGGTTCACACGGCGCGTTGGCGCAGTGCTGACAGAGCATGGGAACGAACCGGGCCGACAAAGGTTCACCGGGCTCCTCCCCGCCCTCCCAGTACCGCTCGATGCGAATCCACGTCATCTCCCGGCCTTTATAGATCTCCTCTTCACCAACGGTGGGAATGTTGTTCTCGGCATAGCACGCGGTAACACACGCCTGGCACCCGGTGCATCGCGCCAGATCGATGGCCATTCCCCACTGAGGGTTGTCGCCCTCGTAGTTGCCGTACTTGGTGTCCTGATGGTGCCCCTCACTCCAACCCTTCACCGCCTCCAGCTCCTGCTCGGTGTTCACCTCGTGCTTGCCGCGCCCCGCGGCGATGTAGGCCTGTTCGACCGTCAGACCTTTGCGTGCGGCGTCGAGTGATACGCCTTCGGCGATCCCCCGGCCCAGCTGGCGAGGGTTCCCCGCGATCGAGGCGAGCTTCTTGTAGCCCCGGGTCTTCACCGCGGTTATCCGAGTGGACAGGTAGGGCAGGAACTCCCCGGTCGAGGCACCCAGGAGATCGAGCGCGTTGACGCCGCGGCCCTTGGCATAGGCGCCGTACTCGGTGTGGCCAAAGCCGAGCGGCATCGCCAGCACATCAGGCCGGATGCCGGCATACACGAAGACAGGCGCTTCGATGGTGCCGTGGGGTGAGGTGAGTCGGAGAACCTCACCATCACGAACGTCCAGCCTTCCAGCGGTGTCGGGGTGAACTTCTACCCAGGAGTGCCAGGTGATTTTCGTGACGGGATCGCTGTTCTCCAGCAGCCAGGGCTTGTTGGTGCCGCGACCGTCGTGCAGCAGTGCGTGAGGATAGGGCGCGAACACGAACTCCCCGTTTCCCTCGAACGACGGTTTGGTGTACCTGACCTGGGTGGCTCCGGCTGCGAGCGTCACCGGCGGCGATGCCGGCGCAGACTCGAAGATCCCTCCCCGCTGCAGGGCGCTATTCCAGAAAGCCGCGAAGTCTCCGGCGCGCCGCTCGGTGGCAAGCGCTTGCCAGCGCTGCTGCAGATGGGCCTGGAAGGATGGCGCGGTGAATCTGGCGAGCGGCCCGGCAACCTTCCTGGCGGTTCGGAGCAGCACATCACCGGTGGGCAAGGTATGAAAGACCGGCTCCATCACCGGCTGCATCAGGCTGAACACGCCGGCACGAGGACGCAGATCGTCCCAGCGTTCGAGGGCATGATGTTGCGGCAGCAGCAGATCGCAGAGGGCTGCCGTCTCGTCCAGGTACATCGAGGTGGAGACCTTGAAGCCGGCCTTCTGGATCTTGGCGGCAGCTCCGGTCGCCTTCGGCAGGGTGTAAACCGGATTGGCTTCGTGGACCAGCAACACCGCGACCTGACCAGCGTCGAGAGACGTGAGCAAGCCTTGCAGTGCGGCATGCCCGGCGCCGTGGTCGGGATCCTCGCCGAACCGTACCGTCTGCCCGATGTTGCCTGCGACGTAATTCAGAATGTTCACCGCGGCGCACAACTCGGTTGCGCCGGCATGCTGGTTGCCGACGCCCCCAGCAACCGCCAGGCTCGGGCGCGCCGCGCCGAATTCGCGGGCCAGCCGCTCGATGACTGCCGCGGGCAATCCAGTCTCTCGCGAGGCCATATCCGGAGTGAAGGGCGCCAGCGCAGCCTTGAGCGCTGGGTTGCCGCCGCGATCAGCCGACACCCTGTTGGCGATCGCCAACGCCAGCGCCGCCTCGGTGCCTGGCCGGACGGACTGCCACTCGTCCGCGTTCAGTCCCGTGAGATCCATCCGAGGTCCGACATACACGAACCTGGCGACGTCGCCATGAGCGAAGCCGTGAGACTCGGCGAAGCCCCGCTGATTCTCCATGGAGCCCGGCCAACTCTGCAGAAAGTCGGCGCCGAAGGAGAGGATGTATTTGGCTCGCCCGAAATCGTGACTCGCCAGCTGATCGAGGCCAAACACCTGGCGGTTGGCGGCCCGGAGCGGCTCCGCGTCAAACGGCTCATGTCGCACCAACCGCCCGCCAAGAGCTCCAACCCAGTCGGCGAGTAAGTCGGAGAAGGTGCCCCGACCCGCTCCGGAGATCACCGCTACCCGGTTTCCGGCCGGCCCGAGCTTCGATGCAAGGCGCGCGATGGCGTCGTCCCAGGTGATCTCCTGGAACTGGCCATTCGACTGCCGAGCCATGGGGCCTTTCAGCCGACCGGGGTTGTAGAGTCCCTGAAGCGATGCCTGTCCCCGGGCGCACAGCTTCCCCTGGTTGATGGGATGCTCGGGATTGCCTTCGAGCTTGACTGCCCGGCCTTCACGAGTGCGCACGTGAACCCCGCACCCACCCGAGCACTCGGTGCAGGTGCTGGCGTACCAGGTGGAGACTCCAGGAACCTGGTCTTCCGACTGCACCAGGTACGGAATCAGCTTCTCTACCCGCTCAGTCGAACAGCCAGAGAGGGCGAGTGCCCCACCACCAGAGACGCCGAGTACGCTGAGGAAGCGCCGGCGATCTATGGTGGACTTGGATTCGTCGTCCATTCAGACTCCATCCGGTCGGTCTAACGTCACAAGCTGGGAGTCGAAGCCGGCGCCACTTGCCACTGAAGGCTCTCGGCCCTCGACTCCAGCCCGTCGATTCAATAATGACATACGGAACAGTCCCGCGAGACTTTGCGCTCAATGTGGCAGGTGATACAGAAACCCATCCGGTCCACGTTATTCACCGCATGCACCTGGGGCATGCGGTCGATCGGGCCGTGACAGGTGGCGCATGCGTTGGGACCCAGTGCCTTGATGTGCCGGTTGTGCGGGAAATGAGCGTGACGCGGGAGGTAGTGCACCCTGACCCACGGAATCGGCTTCTTCTCGGTCCATGCCTGCCGGACCTTCTTGATTTCCGCCTGATGCGAACTGTCGCGCCCACCGATCACGAGATGGCATCCCATGCAGGTCTGAACCGAGGGAATCCCCGGCTCCGGTGAGACGGCGACAGAGTAATGGCAATATTGGCATTGGATCTTGTACTGCCCGGCATGAATGTCGTGCCGAAAGAAGATCGGCTGGCGGGGACCCTTGAGACGTCCGCTATCCGAAGCGGCTATGAGAGGGGCTTTGGTCGAATCGGGGGGGGATTTGCTCTGCTGCGCTCGGGGAGCGGCCCCGGCAAGCGTGAGGAAAGCGGCGACGCCTCCGGCCGCAACGCCACCGACGACGAATGCCAGCTTACGCGTCATCATCTCACCAGAGAAAGTGCGCCAATCGCTATACACTACATCGAGCAAAACGCGCCCTTGGTACAGGCGCGCCGAAGTATAGTCCAGCCATTTGATTGCACAACCCAATGCAAACTGAAATTTCCGACTGAATCAGTCGGCTTCAGAGCCTTCGCCGCTGTTGCGCTGAACCCGGGGCGCCCGCCGCGGCGCGGGCCGTTCCATCAGCCATTCGGCCTTTCGCCGGGCCAGGCTGAGAAATGCGTCCACGGCTCGGCGGTCCTCCAGCTCCAGCCAACACCACTTGACCGGACCGGTGCGCTGGCCTTCGAGGATGGCGCGTGCCAGGCTGCTCGCCAGCTTGGGCCCCTTCCCCAGCCGACTCTCGTCGTTGTCGGACAGTGTAAAGGTGACATCGAGGCCGCTCTTCATCAGATGAAGCCAGCAGAGCTTTCGATTGCCGATGCTGTACTCCCAGGCCCACTGCCAGGTTGGGCCCATGAAGCGGACTTGTTCGGTGACACCGGTGAGCGCCAGCAATCCACTGCGCAGAGCCGAAAACCTCCCCGCCAGTTGCGCGGGCAGATCGGTCAGAGGAGCAGTCGGTACCGGCTCCACTGCGGCATCAGTGTACCGGTTCGCCGTCCAGTATGCGCTCGAGCGTCCCATTACGACTCTCCTTGCGGGTGGCGGCCGAGGTAGCGAACGACTTCAATGCCCATAGCCCGCAGCAGCGATGCTTCACGCCCGTCCAGGTCAGCCCGGTACACCACCTCGCGAAAGGAGCGCATCACACTGTCAGTGCGACGAGTCTTGAAGAAGTCGATGGCCCAAAGCGCTCGGCTCCAATCGGCAAAAAGCTCCTCCAGCTGACCCGATGTGGCGGGATCAGCCTGTTTCCGGGGTGGCTTCAGCGGCAGCGCCTCACCGCCTCGAGCGATCCAGCTTTCGTAGGCCATTATCGCAACTGCCTGGGCCAGATTGAGTGAGCGGTGGCCTGGGTCGGTCGAGATCGTGACCAGGGCGTGACAGAGGTCCAGCTCCGCGTTCGTCAGCCCACTGTCCTCCCGTCCCGCAATGATCGCGACTGGTCCGGCGGCGCTCTCGGCAAGCAACGACGCGGCAGCCTCGCGGGGCCGCAGCACCCGTCGTTTTGCGGCCCTCTCCCGGGCGGTCAGGACCGCGGTGAAGACGCAGTCCGCGATGGCGTGCTGGAGCGAATCCAGAATCTCGATGCGACTCACGAAATCAGCGGTGTTGTGTGCTATTCCCTCGATGCGATAGGGGTCGAAAACCTCGGGATTGACGAGCCGCATCCGCTCGATCCCGAAGTTCTTCGCGACCCGAACGGCGCTGGCGATGTTGACGATGTCCTGCGGAGCTACGAGGACGAGGATTGGGGCACTGCCCTGCATCACCCCTCGCCGAGGAACGACACATCGTGCCGCTTGGCCTTGAGCCCCGCGGCAAATCCGGCCTTCTCCACCGCCTTCATGTACGCTTCCTTCGGCTCGACCAGTTTGGCGTCCACCAACTCCATCAGCGCATCGTTCAGGGTCACCATGCCGCCCTTGCGGTTGGTCTGCATGATCGAAGGAATCTGGAACGTCTTGCCCTCTCGAATGAGGTTGGACACCGCGGGAATGGAGAGCAGAACTTCCCGCGCGGCGACCCGGCCACCGCCAATTTTTTTGCAGAGCGTCTGCGCGATAACCCCACGGAGTGACTCGCTGAGCATGACCCGCACCTGAGACTGACGGTCCGCGGGAAATTGATCGATGATACGGTCGATAGTCGATGACGCGGTGGTAGTGTGCAGGGTACCGAACACGAGATGTCCCGTCTCGGCCGTCTCGATGGCGATGGAGACGGTCTCGAGGTCTCGCATCTCACCCACCAGGATGATGTCGGGGTCCTCGCGCAGGGCGGCCCTTAGGGCGTGCTTGAACGAACGGGTGTGGACTCCGACCTGGCGTTGGGTAACCAGACACTTTTTGCTGGGGTGGACGAATTCGATCGGGTCTTCGATGGTGATGATATGATCTGAGCGGGTGCGGTTGATTAGATCGACCAGACCGGCGAGGGTCGTGCTCTTCCCCGATCCGGTGGGGCCGGTAACGACGACCAGGCCTTTAGTCAGATAACAGAGGTTCTGCACCTCCCGGCTCAAGCCCATCTCATCTGCCGTGCGGATCTGGTTGGGGATGACCCGGAACACGGCCATGGCGCCGAAGCGGTCTCGCCCCGCATTGCAGCGAAACCGCGCCAGTCCATTGATCTCGTAGGCCCAATCGGTGTCTCCCCCCTCGCGGAATTCACCAATTTCCTTGGGCGTCATGATGCTCAGCAGCATCGTCTCGAGTCGGTCACCGGTGAGCGCCGGGTGGGATTGCCGCGCCAGCTCACCATGCAGCCGCAGCATGGGCGGCTCTCCGGTTCGGAGGTGCAGGTCGGAGGCACCTGATTCAACCAGCAGGCGGAAGAGTCCGTCGAGCGCGTTCCGGGCCTCACTGAGATCCGGGGCCGAGCGTGCGGCGGGAGCCGGAGCCGCGGCCCCGCTGGCAGCGGGAGCGCCGACCGGACGCAGCACGGCCAGCACGTCAGCACCGGGTTTGTGCTCCACCTGCACCTCGCCGGTGGGTGCATGATAGGCGAACGCTACTGGCCCGGCGGATGCGAACTTGGCAATGTGGTCGGGCGAGGCAATCTCCCGAACCAGTCCCTGGATCTGCGCATCGGTGAGAGGCTCGCGGGTAATGTGTCGCACGCTGCCGTTCTGCATCAATGAGGCCGGCTTCCCCACCGCGAGCTGAAGCGAGTCGGCCCGCTGCTCGTGCATCACCTGGATCAGTCTATCGAGTCGTGGCACGTGAGTCTCAATCCAGAGGTCTGATGATCCGAACCAATGACTTATTGATGTAGCGCGTCACGTCGTCGGTATGGAGGGTAAAGAACCCACCGGGGACATTCATGTAGTCCAGTGCTCGAGCACGAGACGGCGGCAGCTCGAAGCTGGAGCGGCCCCGATACTGCGAGCCGTCTGTCAGCTCCACATCGAGAGCCACCAGTTTGGCCGCGGACGCGCGCGCCGGGTCGCTTTCGGAATTCTCCTGGCAGGAGACGACGACCACCTGGGCCTTGGAGAGAAACGCTACACCGCCGGCGTGCAGCGTGAGCGCGAAGAACGGATCCGCGCGGTTGAGCATCTCGAGAGGACTCTCGACGTCGGCCGGATAGGTGAGCCGGGTTGCCAGGTGGAGATCGCCACCTAACACGGCCCCACCGGCGAGCACCACTTCTGCCGGTACTCGCTGAGTGGCGCCCCAGTCGTTCATCGATTCGTGGATGGCATGGTTGGGGAGAAACTGAACGAAGCGGCCGGGTGGCGGCAAGTGGCATGGCAGGTCAACCTCTGATCTCCACACCGGCTTGCTGCTCGATGAACCGAATGGCCTCGACGTGATCCGCGTCCGCGTCGAGCCCAGGCCGGGCGGCGGAAAGGAGCGAGCCGGCCAGCTCAAGCATCGGTCCATCGACTCCCACATCAGCGAGAAAAGCCCGGGCGATCCCCACATCCTTATCCAGGAGTGCGAGACGAAAGGTCCGGGGCCACTCCCCGCTCAGCACCCGCTCGGGCACAAGAACCTCGCTCACGAACGAGCGCCCGCTCGAGCCGTTAAGGACGTTGACCGCGGCCCGCGCCGAGACACCGGCTTTGACCAGAGCGGCTAGGCCCTCGCCCACCGCTAGAACGTTGACGGCCAGAAGCGCATTGTTGATCGCCTTCATGGCATGGCCGGTCCCTACTGGCCCCATATGTTCTATCCGTTTGCCGAAGCTCGACAGCACCGGTTTCGCGCGAACAAACGTCTCCGGGTCGCCCCCGACCATCACGGTGAGTGTGCCCGCTTCGGCGCCAGAGGTTCCACCACTGACAGGAGCATCAGCAAAGGCCACGTCGATACTGGTGAGCCGCGCCGCAATACGACGGGAAGTGCCGGGATCTCCCGAGGTGCAGTCGAGCAGGAGGGCGCCGGGTTGGAGCCCGGCCATCAATCCGTTGGGACCCTCAAGGAGCGACTCGACCTCGCGAGAAGTGGGAAGGCAGGTGATCACGACCTCGGACTCGGCCGCCGCTTCACGCGGTGTGGCGGCGATGTGGGTCGGGTGTTTGGCTGCGAACTCAACGGCACGAGCTGAAGTTCGATTCCAAATGGTCAGAGAGTCGCTCCGGGCGAGGTGCGCAGCCATGGGCGCGCCGATGGCGCCGAGGCCGAGGAAAGCAACACGCATGGAGAGCCTTTCAGGTCAGGGACGGTAGCAAGTCAGGCGCGCAACTTAGTCCAGCGTTCCGGTCGCAGGCCAGACAACCGACAAGGCTGTTGGGCAATGGCACAGGCTCCAGTTCCGCCTTACTACATTAGTACTTCTCACAACCGAGATCCTGATGACGCACTCGGCCGGGCGCTTCCGTTGGTCCCCTATTCTGCTGGCGGGTGCCGGCGCCTGCCTCGTCTTGTTCATCGTCGGTCCTCTCCTTCGGCTTCTCTTCTTCGCCTCGCCTGCCAGCCTGGGAGCGGCGTTGCGCGACTCCGAGCTGCGCGATTCGATCGCGCTTACGGTGTTCACGGCCAGCGCAGCGACCATTATCGCTGCGGTGTTCGGGATCCCGCTGGCCTACCTGCTCGCGCGACGAACCTTTCCCGGGCGCCGCCTGGTACAAGGCCTGATCGAGCTGCCGGTGGTGGTGCCCCACCCGGTCGCCGGTATCGCCCTCCTCCTTTTTCTCGGTAGACGCACTCCCCTCGGCGGAGCGCTCGGTCAGCTCGGCCTCGAGTTTGTCAGCCACGTCCCCGGCATCATTGTGGCGATGCTCTTTGTCTCCTCGCCGATTCTGGTCAGCGCGGCAAGAGAGGCGTTTCGAGGGGTGGATCCTCAGCTCGAGCGCGTCGCCCGCACGCTGGGAGATTCCGGCTGGAGTGCCTTTCGGCGGGTGACGTTCCCGCTGGCGCGGCGAGGAGTGCTGGCCGGCTCGATGCTGGCATGGGCGCGCAGCGTGAGCGAGTTCGGGTCGATCGTGATTCTCACGTACAATCCCAAGGTCGCCAGCATCTACATCTTCGACCGGTTCACCACGCAGGGTCTGCCCGCGGCTGTCCCCGCAGCGATCATCCTCCTTCTCGTCGCCTTAGCCGTGCTCGTGGTGGTGCGAGTCCTCCAACCGGAGGACCACCGGTGATCCGCCTGGAGCATCTCCATGTCAGGGTGGGTGCGTTCGATTTGCGGGACATCTCCTTCTCGGTACCCACGGGAGGCTACGCCCTGATCATCGGCCCGACCGGCTCCGGAAAGACAACTCTGCTGGAGGCGGTGGCAGGGCACGCCCGACTCAGCGGTGGCCGGGTCATCATGCACGGCGACGATGTCACGGATCTCCCACCCGAGCGCCGCGGACTTGGCTTCGTGTATCAGCAGTATCACCTCTTTCCGCACCTCACCGTGCGGGATAACATCGGCTACGGCATTGCCAGATCCAGTCGTGGCCCGGGCAATGGAGACCAGAGACGCACCCGAACCGAGGAGCTCGCCGAGCTGCTCGCGATCGGCCCCCTTCTGGATCGGCCGGTGCGTGGACTCAGCGGGGGAGAGCAACAGCGTGTCGCCCTCGCGCGGGCGCTCGCTCCCCGGCCGTCGATCCTTCTGCTGGATGAGCCGTTCGCGGCGGTAGACCCGGCCACCCGCCAGGTGCTTCGACGGGAGCTTCGCGAACTGCATGAACGCGAAGGGATCACTACCCTGCAGGTGACGCACGATTTTGACGAGGCACTTCGGCTGGGCGACCTCGTTGCTGTGCTGTCGGAAGGCAGAATCGCACAGAGCGGCACACCGGAAGAGGTTTTTCGCTATCCCAACTCCGCCTTTGTTGCGCGCTTTGTGGGGACCGGGAACGTCATCGCAGGAATGGTTCGCCGCAACCGGGCCGGGCGTGAATCCGGGTCGTTCCAGGCACAGTTCCAGGGCGAAAACATTACCTTCGATGTTGTCGCGGAGCGCGAAGGCCCCATTCACGCCGTGATTCGACCGGAGGACATCGTCCTCAGCCTGGTTCCAGTGACGGGCTCAGCCCGCAACCACATGGATGCCCGCGTGACTCGGCTCGAGCGCTCCGGTCCGGTCACCCTGGTCCATCTCGATGTGGGACGACCGCTCATTGCCTCAGTCACGACGGTGTCGGCCGATGAGATGAATCTCCACCCCGGGATGGCGTTGATGATCGCATTCAAAGCAACGGCCATTCACCTGGTGTAAGCTCCATCCGTGCCCGCACGAATTCTTCATGTCGATCTTGACGCCTTCTTCGTCGAAGTCTGCCGCCAACGCCACCCCGAGCTGCGTCATCTGGAGCTCCTCGTGGTGGGTGGCCGTCGAGACCAGCGCGGCGTGGTACAGTCCGCCTCGTACGGTGCGCGCAGCTTCGGCGTACACTCAGGCATGCCGATCAATGAAGCTGTCAGGCTCTGCCCCGAGGCCACGTTCTTCCAGGGCTCGTTTGTACACTATACCGAGGCTTCCCGGGCGGTTCGGGAGGTCCTGAGAGACTTCTCTCCTACGGTCGTGATGGCGTCTCTGGATGAGGCTTACCTGGATTTTGGAGGCACGGAACGGCTGCACCCCATCTCTCTTCTGCCTATCGCCGAACAGCTGCGGGACCGGGTTCAGTCAGAAACGGGGCTCGACTGCAGTGTCGGGATTGGGCCCAACCGCATGGTTGCAAAGCTCGCCTCTGATTTTGCGAAGCCGCGCGGATTGATGGAGGTCAGGTCAGGCTGGGAGGAAGGATTTCTTGCGGGACTCCCGCTTCGAGCACTGCCGGGCGTCGGACCCAAGACGGCCGAGCGGTGGGCTGCGCTGGGTCTGTTGGACGTTCATCAGATCCAGGAGATGACCGAGCGGGCGCTGGAGAGGATCATCGGTTCTGACGATGCCCGAGCGCTCAAGCTCCGAGCCCATGGACAGGGCGGCACCACTCTGACTGCGAACCGGCTGCCCAAATCGGTAAGCCGGGAGACCACGCTCTCCCGCGATCTCCGAAAGCCGGAAGAGCTCGAAAGCATATTGGCGCTGCTCACGGCCCGAGTTGCAGCCCAGCTACGGGATGAACAGCTGCTGGCCAAGACCGTCAGCCTCAAGCTCCGGCACGACGACTTCCGCACGGTCACCCGGCGCCATACGCTCGAGATCGCCACCGATCTCGACGCCGAGCTGTACGGGGCAGCACGAGCGCTCTTTCGAACGGCATTCGAGGAGGTCCGGCGGAGAAACCGGGGGGTGCGTCTCATCGGGATTGCGGCCACCAACCTGGGTACGGCGGCGGAGGAGGACCTGTTCGAGCCCGCAGCGCGAACCCGGCTCCGGCATCTCACTGCGGCTGTCGACGAGGTGCGAGGTAAGTACGGCTTCGACGCCGTCAGCCCGGGAACGATCTTCGAGCTCCGTCAACGCCGCCGAAAGGATTAGTCAGGGCTTCGGAGGTCCTTGCTCTCGAAGCGCAGTCCGACGGTGCGGTCAGTCGCCGTGACCCGGGAACCGAGATCCCGGAACACCGCTTTCCTACCCTTACTGCCGCGGGCTTCGACCGTGCTGTTCTGGTACAGACGGTAATACCCGATGAAGACCCGTTTGGCTCCCGCCCGCACCGCACAGCCGCAGTCCAGGGCACCCTCGAGTCCCGCGTTGACGATGACGCGAAGCTGATCGTCAGAGGCGTTGGTGACCAGGGGCGCGAAGTAGTCGGCGTCCGTCGCGACCGGACTGGCGCTCTGACGAATGGTTCCCTGGGGCGACTGTACCACCGCAGAGCCTCGAACGGCCTCCCCCATTCCGGTGCCGGCAGCTGATAGCGGCCGGACCAGTTCCCATTGCACTACCGCCGTGTTTCCCCGCGAGAGCCGGATTCGCTCCGTTTCTCGTGGTCCGACGGTCCGCGGCGCCGTATTCCCGATCGCCAACTTGACCGGTGCGGCCAGCTCATTGGTGAAGACCAACTCCGGCCCGCTCAGATAGAAAAAGGCCGCACCTCCGACTGCAAACAGGAAAAGCAGTCCCAGGAGCGGCAGCGTGGAGGACGCGGGTCGGCGCGGGCGGGAGACGGTGGTACGCGGTTCCGGAGTGGTCACAGGTGCTCCAGGAGTGACTCGGTGACTGCGCGATGGCCGAAGGTAATCAGTCGGCGGAGCAGAATGGCCAAATGTCGGGCGCCGTTTGCCTTTCGGTAGTGTAGTGATCCGAGCACGAAGTGCACAATAATGGGAGACTTGGCTGATAAGGTGGGCCATATCTGCGGGCATGATCGCCCAAAGTTGCAGATCCTGCACAAATCCCTTGACACCCCTGCATCCGAGACATATACTCCCAGAAGACAGAAGAGGCTGACCTAAACCCCCAGGCTCCCGAGCATGCACATGGACCACGCATCCGTTCCCAACACTGCCCCAGCCAACCTGGCTGCTGGCCAGCGAAACTGGCGCCTGTCTCTCGATCGAACCGGCCGGATCTGGGTTTAAGTCACCTGCGCTCACCCGAAGCCCCTGCGTTCGATCACTCGAGGCAGGGGCTTCTTCTTTTTTGACCTTAGCGAAGGCGAAAACCTCCATGGCGACGACCGTTCGGCCCAGTAGTCCCGTCCGCACTGCTCCGAGCAGTGAAGTACAGAAGCTCCTGGAGCTGATCAAGCAGAAGAACATTCAGGTGGTGGACGTGAAGTTCTGCGATCTGCCCGGTACATGGCAGCACTTCTCGATCCCGGCATCCACCCTGGATGAGGCGATGATCCGGGAGGGACTGGGGTTCGATGGCTCGTCGATCCGGGGCTTCCAGGCGATCCACGAGAGCGACATGCTCCTGCTCCCGGACGTCTCCACCGCGTTTGTCGACCCGGTGCTCTCGGTCCCGACGCTCTCGCTCACCTGCGACATCTACGACCCGCTCACCCTCGAGCCCTACTCGCGGGATCCCCGCTTCGTCGCCTTCAAGGCAGAGGAGTACCTCAAGACCACCGGGATTGCGACCGCGTCGTTCTGGGGCCCGGAAGCGGAGTTTTTCATCTTCAACTCGGTGCGCTTCGACCAGAATGCCAACGAGGGCTACTACCACATCGATTCGGAAGAGGGGGCGTGGAACTCGGGCCGGAATGGCGTGCCCAACCTGGGCCACCGCCCGCGTCACAAGGAAGGCTACTTCCCGGTTCCTCCAGTCGATCGGCTGCAGGACGTGCGGTCGAAGATCATGCTCGCGCTCATCGAGGCTGGGGTCCCGGTGGAAGTCCAGCACCACGAGGTCGCCAGCGCGGGTCAGGCCGAGATCGATTTTCGGTTCGGGCCGCTGGTCCAGACGGCGGACCGGCTCCTGGTCTACAAATACATCGTCAAGAACGTCTGCCACAACCTGGGGCTCACGGCCACCTTCATGCCCAAGCCGCTGTTCGGTGATAATGGTTCCGGCATGCACGTGCACCAGTCGCTCTGGAAGGGAGACAAGCCGCTCTTCTACGACGAGAACGGATATGCCCTCCTCTCCGAGACGGCGCGCCACTACATCGGCGGATTGATCGCCCACGCGCCGGCACTCCTGGCGATCTGCGCCCCTACCACGAACAGCTACCGCCGCCTGGTGCCGGGTTTCGAGGCGCCGGTCAACCTGATGTACTCGGCCCGGAACCGCTCGGCCATCTGCCGGATTCCCTGCTACTCCAGCAGCCCCAAGGCGCGCCGGATCGAGTTCCGGGCACCCGACCCGACGGCCAACCCGTACCTGGCGTTCTCTGCCCTCCTGATGGCTGGACTTGACGGCATCAAACGGAAGCTCGAGCCGCCTGAGCCGATCGACGAGGATCTGTACGAGCTGCACGATGAGCGGAAGAACAGCATCAAGACGGTACCGGGCTCATTAGCGGAATCAGTCGCCGCGCTGGAGGCGGATCACCAGTTCCTGCTCGAGGGCGACGTGTTCACGCCCGACGTCATCGACACCTGGATCTCGCTCAAGCGGACCAAGGATATCGCGCCGATGAATCTCCGGCCGCACCCGTACGAGTTTTTCCTGTATTACGACGCGTGATGAGAAGTCGGGAGTCTGGAGTCGGGAGTGAGGAAGCCCGACCACCAGAGTCCCGACTCCTGACACCTGACTCCCGACCCTAGCCCTCAAACGGAGTATTACGTGGACAAAATCGTCGCAGCCGACACTGCCTGGATGTTGATCTCGACCGCACTCGTCCTCCTCATGACACCCGCGCTCGCGTTCTTCTATGGCGGCCTGGTTCGAAACAAGAACTCGCTCAACACCATGATGATGAGCTTCGTCGCCCTGGGTGTGGTCGGGATTACCTGGGCGGTCGCGGCGTATAGCCTCGCCTTCAGCGAAGGTGGCCCGCTCATCGGAGGCTTGACCAACGCCGGTCTCGCTGGAGTCGGGACCGAGGCCAAAGGCACGATCCCACACGTGCTCTTCATGGCGTATCAGGGCACCTTCGCCATCATCACTGCCGCGCTGATCTCCGGCGCGGTAGTGGAGCGGATGCGGTTCGGACCTTATGTCGCCTTCATTTCGCTCTGGACTCTGCTGGTCTACGCGCCCGTGGCCCACTGGGTCTGGGGTGGCGGCTGGCTGATGAGTCGCGGAGTGCTCGACTTTGCGGGTGGAACCGTGGTGCATATCAATGCCGGCGTTTCGGCCCTGGTCGCGGCACTCGTCCTGGGATCGCGCAAGGACTACGGCCGCACGGCCGTCCTGCCGCACAACGTCCCGTTCGTTCTCCTGGGTGCCGGTCTGCTCTGGTTCGGGTGGTTCGGTTTCAACGGCGGCAGCGCCCTCGCCGCCAATGAGCTCGCCGGCCTGGCATTTACCAATACCTTCCTCGCCCCCATGGCGACGCTGGTCGTCTGGACGCTCCTGGACTACTTCCGCACCGGCAGGGCCACAGCCGTCGGTGCAGCTACCGGGATCGTGGTCGGCTTGGTGGCGGTCACACCTGCCGCAGGCTTCATCAGCCCGGCAGGCGCCCTGGTTCTCGGAGCCATAGCCGCGCTGCCGAGCTATTTCGCCATCGCGCTTCGGTCTCGTACCCGAATCGACGACTCTCTCGATGTCTTCGCAGGTCACGGCGTGGGCGGACTCACCGGCGCACTGCTAACCGGTGTACTGGCCCAGAAAGTCTGGAACTCTGCCGGCAACGACGGTCTGCTTTTCGGCAACCCGGGGCAACTTGGCATCCAGGCACTCGGCTGTCTCAGCTCCGCCGCCTACGCTGCGATGATGACGTTCCTGATCCTGAAAGGGCTCGCCCTGGTGACGTCGCTGAGGGCGCTACCTCGGATCGAGGGCATCGGCATGGACGTGAGCCAGCATGGCGAGGAGGCCTATGCCAGCGGCGAAGGCTCCATCCTGGTCCCGCCCGAGGCAGCGGTCACACTCGAGCCGCTCCCCTCGTTCACCCCTCAAGTCGCGTCGCGGTAAGGAGTCGACAATGAAGCTCATCGTAGCCATCATCCGGCCCGATCGCCTGAATGAGGTGCTGGAAGCGCTCTACCGCACCGAAGTTCGCGGACTCACGGTCTCCCGTGTTCTCGGCCACGGCGGCGAGACGGAGCGGGTCGAGACATATCGCGGCACCACCGTGAAAGTCGACCTGCAGGAAAAAGTTCGCCTCGAGATCGGCGTGTCTGATTCGTTCGTGGATGTCACCATCAACGCAATCCTCGGCAGCGCCCGTACCGGAGATGTGGGAGACGGCAAGATCTTCGTTCTCGACGTGGACCAGGTCTATCGGATCAGGACTGGTCAGAAGAATGAGGCCGCGGTGACACCGGCGCTCGCGGCGGCTGTCTAGGAGCGCAAGGCGGGGACGAGAACAGGAAGGTTCCTTGTCCAGAGAAAGCAAAGTGCCAGTGGGACCTGCCGAACGGTGCGACATTGCCGTTGGGTAGGTCCCTCGCTTCGCTCGGGATGAGGAACGTTTTTACTTTTCGCCCTTCGTTACGCCGGGCGCCCGTCCTTACCGTCCTTCCCGTCGTTCCCCTACATTCCCTCATGCCCAACAAACTCAGAAGCTCCGCCATCACCGAGGGGGTTCAGCGATCGCCCAATCGCGCGATGCTCCGTGCCGTCGGGTTCGGTGACAACGACTTCGGAAAGCCAATCGTCGGCATCGCCAACGCGCACAGTACCATCACGCCGTGCAACGCGGGCCTGGACCTGCTGGCACGGCGGGCTGAAGCCGCAGTCCGGAAGGCCGGCGGCATGCCGCAGACGTTCGGGACTGTGACGGTGAGTGATGGGATTTCCATGGGAACCGAAGGGATGAAGTACTCGCTCGTGTCGCGCGAAGTGATTGCCGACTCGATCGAGACCGCCTGCGGAGCCCAGAGCATGGATGGGGTGCTCGCCGTGGGCGGCTGCGACAAGAATATGCCAGGTGCCATGATCGCCATCGCGCGGATGAACATTCCCGGGATCTTCGTCTACGGGGGAACCATCAAACCGGGTCACTACGCCGGACGGGATCTCACCGTCGTGAGCGCGTTCGAGGCGGTTGGCCAGCACAGCGCCGGCACCATCGATGACCGGGAGCTGATGGAGGTCGAGCGCCGCGCCTGTCCCGGCAAGGGCTCCTGTGGCGGCATGTTCACCGCGAACACCATGTCTTCGGTCTTCGAAGCCATGGGGATGAGCCTGCCGTACTCCTCCACGATGGCGGCTGAGGACAGTGAGAAGGCCGACAGTGCCGACCGCTCCGGCGCGGTGCTGGTGCAGGCTATCCGGCAGGGGATCGTTCCGCGACAAATTCTGACGCGCGCTGCCTTCGAGAATGGCATCGCGGTGGCGATGGCGATCGGCGGCTCCACGAATGCCGTATTGCACCTGCTGGCGATCGCGAAGGCCGCAGGTGTACCGCTCGTGCTCGACGATTTCGAGACGATCCGCGCACGAGTTCCCGTGCTATGCGATCTCAAGCCGTCCGGACGGTATGTGGCGACAGACCTGCACCGCGCCGGAGGCATTCCCCAGGTCATGAAGATCCTGCTGGAGCACGGGGTTCTCCAGGGAGACGCACTCACGATCTCGGGCGAGACAGTCAGTACGGTCCTGCGAGATGTCCCGGTGGAACCTCCCGCGGGACAGGAGGTGATCCGGCCGTGGGCCCGTCCTCTGTACCCGCAGGGACACCTCGCGGTCCTGCGTGGCAATCTGGCTCCTGAGGGGGCAGTCGCGAAGATCAGCGGGATCAAGACGTCCACGATGTCGGGGCCGGCGAGAGTCTTCGACTCCGAGGAAAGCTGCCTGGAGGCGATTCTGGCTGGGCGTATACGTGGCGGCGATGTCATCGTGATCCGGTATGAGGGACCGCGCGGCGGACCCGGCATGCGCGAGATGCTCGCCCCTACATCTGCGATCATTGGAGCAGGGCTGGGAGACTCGGTCGGACTCATCACGGACGGCCGGTTCTCCGGCGGCACCTACGGGATGGTGGTGGGGCACGTGGCGCCGGAGGCGGCAGTCGGCGGGCCGATTTCGTTGGTACAGGAAGGTGACCGGATCACCATCGATGCCGATCGCCGGTTGTTGCAGCTGGAGATTCCCGATGCTGAGCTATCCCGGCGCCGCGCCGCGTGGAAACCGCCGGCGCGCGCGCTACACCACGGGCGTGCTTTACAAGTATGCCAAGCTGGTGTCGAGCGCGAGCCTTGGAGCCGTCACCGACCTCTAGCGCTCGGCGTAGGAACGGTCTCCCTCACCACCAGCGGCTTGATCCTCGCTCGCGCAAAGTACCTGCCGGGCGATGGCTTCGCCCATTTGCCGGGTGCTGACGACGACCTCTCCGGGCTGCGCGATGTCCTGGGTCCGCGCTCCCCCCTCCAGAATCACGGCGATAGCCTGCTCAACCGCATCCGCCGCCTCAGTCAGGCCGAGTCCGTACCTCAGGAGCATCGCCGCCGAGGCGATCGCTCCGATGGGGTTCGCAACACCCTGCCCAGCGATGTCAGGAGCCGAGCCGTGCACCGGTTCGAACAGGCCGGGTCCCTCACCGATCGAGGCGGACGGAAGCAGGCCCAGTGATCCCGCAAGCACCGCCGCCTCGTCACTCAGGATGTCCCCAAACAGGTTTTCAGTGAGGAGCACGTCGATCGAGGCCGGATCGGAGATCAGTCGCATGGCGGCGTAGTCCACGTACAGATGCTCCAGGTGAATCTCGGGGAACTCCGAGGCAACCTGGCTCACCGTCTCTCGCCACAGCTCAGAAACCTCGAGGACGTTCGCCTTGTCCACTGAGAGAACCCGGCCGCGGCGTCGCTGCGCGGCCCGAAATGCGGCCCGCGCTACTCGTTCGATCTCCGCGACAGTGTAGCGCATGGTGTTCACCGCCTCACGTCGGTCGCGACCCCGGGGCTCGCCATAGTAGAGCCCGCCTGTCAGCTCCCGCACAATCAGCAGATCAACGCCGTCCAGGCGCTCCGGCCGGAGCGGCGAGGCATCACGGAGCGAAGGGTGCACAGTGACGGGCCGGAGATTCGCATAAACGCCAAGCAGCTTCCGAAGAGCCAGCAGACCAGCCTCGGGACGCTGATTGCCGGTCGCCCTGGCGAGCGCCGGACTGCCTACGGCGCCGAGCAACACGGCGTCGGCGTCTCGGACGGCATCTGCGGTCGAGGGCGGAAGCGCTACGCCGGACTGCTCGACACCAGCTGCCCCGATGGCGTACTCGGGGGTCTGAATCCGGCAGCCGTGGAGATCGGCGGCGGCCCGCAATACCTGGACGGCTTGGGTGGTGACCTCCGGACCGATTCCGTCCCCCGGCAGAATTGCGATGGTGAACGATCGCATCAGCCGGGCTCTGTCTGCAGGACAGCTCGTCGGGCCTCGAACGCAGCGATGAGTGGCTCATCGAGGAGCGTGCTCCCGATCTCGTCCAGGCCAGAGAGCAACATCTCGCGGCGATAGTCATCCATCTCAAAAACCCACTCGCTGCCGGAGCGATCGGCGACAACTTTTCGTTGCAGGTCTACCGTGAGTGAATACCCCTGAGTGCGCGAGGCCCGAATAAGCTGTTCGACCACCTGCTCCGGCAGAACCACGGGGAGCAGTCCGTTCTGGCAACAGTTGGCGTAGAAGATGTCGGCGAACGACGGCGCGATGATGACGCGAAAGCCAAAGTCCGCCAGCGCCCAGGGGGCGTGCTCGCGGGAAGATCCGCAACCAAAGTTTGCGCCGGTGATTAGTATGGAAGCCCCTCGAGCCTCCGGCCGGTTCAGCTCGAAGTCGGGATCGAGAGATCCGTCGGCGCGTCGGCGCCAATCATGAAAGAGGAAGGCGCCGAAACCCGAGCGTTCGATTCGCTTGAGAAACTGTTTTGGAATGATCTGGTCGGTGTCGATGTTAGTCCGATCGAGTCCGACGGTGCGTCCGGAGTGAGAGAGAAACGGCTGCATACGGACCTTTATGTTTATGCAGTGGTTTTGCGTGAAAGCTCGCGAATCAACTTTATGCTGTGCAGGTAAGTACAAGCCAGTGGCAGAGTTGCGGCTCGCTTCTCAAGCGAGAACTCAGCTTGCATAGGGGTGATTTGTCGCCGCATACTGCTGCCTCACGCGCGTATATACGTCCGCACGTCTACCAGACATCCAGCGATCGCTGCGGCCGCGGCCATTGCCGGACTCATCAGGTGCGTTCGTCCTCCCCTGCCCTGCCGTCCCTCGAAGTTCCGATTTGAAGTCGACGCGCAGCGCTCACCGGGACCCAGCACGTCCTCATTCATACCGAGACACATCGAGCAGCCCGGGTTGCGCCATTCGAAACCGGCATCGGTGAAGATTCGGTCGAGGCCTTCCTCTTCCGCCGCAGCCTTGACCCGCTGTGAGCCCGGAACCACCATCGCACGCACACCGCTCGCGACCTTTCGCCCCCGGGCAACGCTGGCCGCCTCGCGCAAATCTTCCAGGCGAGCGTTGGTGCAGGAACCCAGGAAAACACGATCCACTCTCAGGCCTTCCAGCGGAGTGCCGGGTCTGAGCGCCATGTACTCCAGTGCTCTACTGTATGACTGCCGCTCCGCATCGTTGGTGGCCTGCTCCGGACTGGGAACTCGGTCGGTAATCTCGGCTGTCATTCCCGGACTGGTTCCCCACGTCACTTGAGGGCCCAGCGTCGCGGCGTCGAGCACAACGCGCTTCTCGTACCGCGCACCGGGATCGCTGGGGAGATTGCGCCAGGATTCGATCGCCCGCTCCCACGCAGAGCCCTGTGGCGCCCGCGGCCGTTTTGCGAGGTACTCGAACGTGGTCTGGTCCGGGGCAACCATCCCGGCGCGTGCTCCCGCTTCGATGGACATGTTGCACACCGTCATCCGGCCTTCCATGGAAAGCGTCCGAATGGCCTCGCCGGTGTACTCGATGACATAGCCGGTCGCACCAGCAGTGCCGAGCCGGCGAATCAAGCCGAGAATGAGGTCTTTGGCTGTTACTCCCGGCTGCACCCGTCCTTCGAAGTGAACCTCCATCGTGCGAGGCCGGCCTTGCACGATGCATTGCGTCGCCAGCACGTGCTCTACCTCAGTGGTGCCGATGCCGAAAGCCAGAGCACCGAAGGCGCCATGCGTGGCGGTGTGTGAGTCGCCGCAGACGATGACCATTCCCGGCTGAGTGAGCCCCAGCTCGGGGCCGATCACATGTACGATGCCCTGGTCGGGCGAGTCCAGATCGAAGAGCTGAACGCCGAACTCGCGGGTGTTCTGGAGCAGCGTGCCCACTTGCCTGGCTGAGAGCTCATCTGCGATGGGAAGCCGCCGGTCTCCGGTGGGGACGTTATGGTCCACCGTCGCCACGGTCAGCTCGGGCCGGCGGACTCTTCGCCCGCTGAGGCGCAGCCCTTCGAAAGCCTGAGGGGACGTGACTTCGTGGACCAGATGAAGGTCTACATAGAGCAGGGCTGGGCCGCCTCCGCTCTGCTTCACGACATGAGCATCCCAGACCTTCTCGAACAGGGTTCTCGGCATCAGCGCGGCTGCGGGTCCGGAACCCCGGCTCCCGCTGGTTGCCGCCGAGGCGCTTCACTACGTCCTCGTGCCGTCTCCTCTGATGCGCCGGCCTGCCGCTTTCCTTCCTCGGACCAGGGCATCATCGCTCGCAACTCGGCACCCACCCGCTCGATCGGGTGATCGCGATCCACTCCGCGCAGCCGCTCGAAGTTGCCGCGTCCGGCTCGATTCTCGGCCAGCCACTCCCGGGCGAACGAGCCATCCTGAACCGCCAGGAGGATCCGCTTCATCTCTTCCCGGGTCTCCTCGGTGATCAACCGGGGCCCCCGGGTATAGTCGCCGTATTCGGCGGTGTCGCTGATGGAATGGCGCATGAAGCCGAGGCCACCCCGGTACATCAGATCCACGATGAGCTTGAGCTCGTGGAGGCATTCGAAGTACGCCATCTCGGGCCGGTAACCCGCCTGAGTCAGAGTCTCGAAGCCAGCCTTCACCAGTGCGGTTACACCGCCACAGAGCACCGCCTGCTCCCCAAAGAGGTCCGTCTCGGTCTCCTCCCGGAAGGAAGTCTCGATCACGCCGGCGCGGGTGCAGCCGATACCGGCTGCGTAGGCCAACGCGTTCGCGAGCGCCTGGCCACTGGAGTCTTGGTGGACAGCCACCAACGCGGGAACGCCTCGTCCCGCCTCGAACTCGCTCCGGACCAGATGCCCTGGCGATTTGGGTGCGACCATGCTCACGTCCACTCCTTTGGGCGGGACGATCTCGCCGTAGTGCACATTGAAGCCGTGCGCAAACATGAGTGTCTTGCCCGGCTTAAGACCGCGGGAGACACCCGCCTCGTAGATCGGCCGGCCATCCTGATCCGGCACCAGCATCATGATGACGTCGGCTTGCTCGGCGGCATCGGCCACTGGCTTGACGTCCAGTCCGGCAGCTCGAGCTCGATCCCACGACGTCCCTCCCTTCCGCAAGCCGACCACCACGGACGCTCCGCTGTCTCGAAGGTTGAGCGCGTGGGCATGTCCCTGGCTGCCGTAGCCGATGATCCCGAAGGTGCGACCATCGAGTCGGCGACGATCGGCATCGGCATCGTAGTAAACCCGTACTTTGGTCATCTGACAGTCTCGGAATGGAGGTTGTGAGAGGTGCCGAGGGCGATGGTGCCGCTCCGCGCCACCTCGAGAAGCTCGAAACGTTCGAAGGCACGAATACAAGAGAGGACAAACGATTCCGATCCAGTGAGCTCGACGATCAATCCGTCGGATGAATCATCCACCACGACGGCGTTGTAGAGCTGCACCACGTCGAGCAGCTCGCCGTAGCGCTCGTTAGGGGCCCGGACTTTTACCAGGGCGAGCTCGCGCGCGACACCATCCTCAGTGGGAAATGACGCGGCGGCGCGGACTCCAATCACTTTCTGTAGGTGCTGCACCGCGCGCTCGGCGGTGGCGGGATCGGATTGCAACATGATAGTCAGCCTCGATATGCCCGGAGTGGCGGTGGGGCCTACCGCCAGACTCCGCACCGGCAGGTTACGCCGGCGGATCAGTCCGACGGCGCGGGTGAGAGTGATGAGCTGGTCTTCCAACAGGACCGACACCGCCTGGCCACCGATCATGCCGAGACCAACGGTTTGCCCGGCTCGGCCTCGATTGGCTCGGAGAGAGAGCCGCCGGGAGGAATCATTGGAAAGACGTTAG
Organism: uncultured Gemmatimonadales bacterium; assembly: GCA_963751925.1. Taxonomy (GTDB): domain Bacteria; phylum Gemmatimonadota; class Gemmatimonadetes; order Gemmatimonadales; family GWC2-71-9; genus CAVVWJ01. The sequence goes on from CAVVWJ010000002.1 coordinate 1,288,033, forward strand.
CCTCCTGCTCGATCATGAACTCCAGCAGCGCCGGACCAGCCTCAGCGGCGGCCGCGCGAACAGACTCCTCCAGCTGATCGGCCGATTCTACTTTCCAGCCCGGGATCCCGTACGCACTTGCCAGCTGTACATAGTCAGGGCTCCAGATCGGTGTGGCCGAGTAGCGCCGTCCATGAAAAAACTGCTGCCACTGCCGCACCATGCCGAGATAACCGTTGTTGAAGATCGCCATCTTCACCGGGATCCCTTCCTGAACCATGGTGGCGATCTCCTGCATGTTCATTTGGAAACCGCCGTCGCCCGAAATCGCCCAGACCGGCTGACCCGGACGAGCCATGGCCACACCCATCGCCGCAGGCACCGCAAAGCCCATCGTACCGAGCCCGCCGGAGGTGATGTGGCTATTGGTTTGCTGGTAGCGGTAGAGCTTCGCCACCCACATCTGATGCTGACCCACATCCGAGACGATGGTCCCCCTGCCATCTGTGGATTCGCTGATGCTGTCAAGGATCGCCTGAGGTGACAGGCCTGCCTTGAAGCTTTCAGGTTGTGGCCGCATGAAGCTCGAGATTTCGGCCAGCCACGCCTTGCAGTTTCGGGCAACGATCAAGGGCAGCAGGGCACAGAGAATGTCTCGCACGTCGCCCACCAGCGGCAGAGCAGCCGGCACATTCTTCCCGACTTCGGACGGATCCAGCTCGATGTGGATCAGCTTGGCGCCTCTCGCGAAACCGGCCAGGTTGCCGGTGACGCGGTCATCGAAGCGTAGGCCCAGGCCGATGATGAGATCGGCCTGCTGAATCGCCTTGTTGACGTGGACCTCTCCATGCATGCCAGGCATGCCGAGATGAAGGGGGTGCGCCTCGGGAAAGCCGCTGATGCCCAGTAGTGTGGTGATCACGGGAATCCCCGTGCGCTCGGCCAGTACCCTTAACTCGGGAGTCGCTTCCGACAGCAGGACACCATGCCCAGCCATGATCAGAGGCCGCTCGGCTACCGCAATCAGCCGGGCTGCCTCTACCAGTGAGGCGGACAGATCGGCGGGTGGTCGGGTGGACGGCTCGAAGCTGTCCGCCCGACCTCCGGTCCATTCCGTCTTCTGGTTTTGTACATCCTTTGGGATATCGAGCAGCACTGGTCCGGGCCGTCCCTCCTGAGCCACGTAAAAGGCTTCCCGAACTGCGTCCGCGAGCTCCTCCACGTCTTCTACCAGCCGGTTGTGCTTGGTGATCGGCTGGGTGATGCCGATGATGTCGGTCTCCTGAAATGCATCCTTGCCGATCATCGCTCGGGATACCTGGCCAGTGATCGCAACCACGGGCGTGTTGTCCATGTGTGCGGTGGCGAGGCCGGTCACGAGATTGGTCGCTCCCGGGCCCGACGTTGCCACGCAAACCCCGGCTCTTCCGCTCGCTCGGGCATACCCATCGGCCGCGTGCGCCGCCGCCTGTTCGTGGCGCACGAGGACGTGGCGCAACTCGGGAAATTCAGGGAGCGCATGATAGAACGGCATGATGGCGCCGCCGGGATAACCGAAGACGACGTCGACCCCTTGTTCGAGCAAGGCACGGCAGAGGATCTGGGAGCCAGTTAGCGCTTCGGTCATAAGCCCTCGACTCTCGGCCCTAGACTCCCCACAGGTACACCGAATTGAGCGAGCTATCCTCCAGCTGCTCGGCGTAGCGCGCCTTGTTGAGCGCGTGCACCAGCGCCCGGGCACTCGCTTCCACGATATCGGTAGATGCGCTGTGACCAGTGAGGGATTTTCCGTCGATCTTGGCTTGAAGAAACACCTGGCCGACGCTGTCGCGCCCTGGGGTCACCGATCGGAGCGTCAGGCTCAACACCTCCAGGTGCCGGCCGAGGATCTCGCTGACGGCGGCGAAGGCAGCGGCGATCGGTCCGTCTCCGGTACCTCGGGCCGAACGCTCGCCGGCCCAGGGGCCGGTCATGCGAACTTCCGCGGTGGCAGTGACGCTTCCGCAGACCACTCGCAGATGGGTCAGCTGAAACTCTTCTGGCGCATCATGGAAGCTCTCGTGCAGCAGGGCGAGCAGGTCCTCGTCGAGGATTTCGCGCTTGCGCTCCGCCAGTGCCGCGAATCCTTGATAGACCTCCGCCAGCTCCTGTTCGTTGAGCTGATAACCCAGCTCCTGATACCGCCGCTCGAGGGCGTGCCGGCCGGAGTGCTTGCCGAGGACCAGCGTTGACCGGGGGATTCCAACCATGTCCGGACGGATGATCTCGTAGGTGAGACCGTTCTGCAGCATACCATGCTGGTGTATGCCGGCTTCATGGGCGAACGCATTGCGTCCAACCACCGCCTTGTTGGCCTGGGGAAAGACGCCGGTCAGGTATGACAGAAGCTGACTGGTCCGGTAGATCTCGCGGGATTCCACGTTGCAGCTGAAGTTGAGCGCGGGGCCCCGAACCCGGCTGGCCATGACGATCTCCTCCAGCGCCGCATTTCCGGCCCGCTCTCCGATGCCATTGACAGTGCACTCCACCTGCGTCGCTCCGGCGGCGATGGCGGCGAACGTGTTCGCGACTGCCAGCCCAAGGTCGTTGTGGCAGTGGGCGCTCCACACCACCCGATCGCTGCCGGGCACCCGCTCGCGGACGTCGCGAAACATGGCGGCATACTCGGCGGGCATCGCGTAGCCGACGGTGTCGGGCAGATTGATCGTGGTGGCACCTTCCTCGATGGCTGCTTCCACCACCCGGCACAGGAAGTCAGGATCGGTTCGGCTGGCATCCTCGGCCGAGAACTCCACGTCGTCGGTGTACTGTCGAGCCCGCCGGATGGCCGCCCGGGTCATCGTGAGAACGCCGTCTCGATCGGTGCGGAGCTTGTCCTTGATGTGGAGATCCGAGGTGGAAACGAACACATGCAGCCGCGGGCGTGCGGCTCCACTCAGCGCCTCACCCGCGAGCTCGATGTCCCGGTCGTGGCACCGGGCAAGGGCGGCCAGCACCGGACGTCGAATCTCGGCCGCGATCTCGCGCACACTGCGATAGTCGCCTTCGGAAGCAGCAGGGAAGCCGGCCTCGATGACATCGACGGCCAGCGCATCGAGCTGGCGCGCCAAGCGGAGCTTCTCTTCCGGGGTCAGGCTGTTGCCGGGCGCCTGCTCGCCATCTCGCAGGGTGGTATCAAAGATCAGGACGTTGGTGTCGGCCATCGTGCGCTTTCGGGTTGGGGAAACCAAAAGAAAAGCGCCGCGGATCGGGAACCGCGGCGCCTGGTGCAATCAGTGGAGACTTACCGTCTCATGTTGCTCGATGCAGCACGCCGCGGGCTTCTGGCTCACCAAGAAGGTTGGTAAGCAGAAGCTCGATAACGAGGACGAGGACTACGAGACTAAGCTGCATCAGAGACCCGTGCCGTGGTTACTTATGCATGGAGACAGGTCCTTCAGGCTACGACAACTCGAAGTGACTGTCAAGAGGACGACGGTTTTCGAGGTAAGTAGAACGAACGGACCAGGTTGGCGAGAAACTCAGCGCTTGACGAATTCATCGTCGTGCATAATAATGCGGTATGACGATGGCACGCGTCGGGCTTAATCTCGCTAGCAACCTTAATCTCGTCCGCTCCAGGGGAGCGCCCGGGTGAAGTAGCGTGTGCCACGCAAACCCCGGCCTGCTCCCGATGGAGCGGGCTTTTTGTTGCCCCGAGTGCGGCCTCTCCGGCCGAGGGGCATGACAACTCAGGAGGCACCATGGCCGCCAATGGGCAGCGGATCCACCCGGCCGGTTCCCGTCAGCACGATTCGCGACACGCCGCGTCTCCCGCCGACAGATCGTTAGACCCCAATCGCGAGCACGACGCCTGCGGCGTCGGGTTCGTGGCCTCCGCCAGCGGCTTTCGTACCCACGACATTGTGGCGATGGCGCTGGGGGCTGTGGCCCGGGTGGCGCATCGCGGCGCGGCGTCGACCGATAACTCGGGCGATGGTGCTGGCCTCCTGACCCAGATTCCCCATCGGCTCTTCTATCGTGACTCGTACCGGCTCGGGCTCCACCTGCAGCCCGGTCTGCCGTTCGCTGTAGGGGCGTTTTTTCTTCCCAACCGTCCTGACGAGCTGGCCGCTTCGGTCAAACTGATCGAAGCCGTCCTCCGGGAGGACGGCATCCCGGTGCTCGGGTGGCGCGATGTTCCTATCAATCCCGCCGCGCTTGGCCCCACCGCTCGGGAGTCATGTCCCGTCATTCGTCAGGTACTGGTCGGTCGGCCGGCATTGACACCCGATGAAGACGCCTGGGAGCGCGCCCTGTATCTCTCTCGTCGTGAGATGGAGCGACGGGCCGAAGAACTCGACCTCTCCGGGTTCTACGCGTGCTCGCTCTCGTGCCGAACGATCGTCTACAAAGCATTGCTGACGGGAACTCAACTCCCTGCTTTCTTCACCGACTTCAGGTATCCGGAGTACGAGAGCGCCATAGCGGTCTTCCACCAGCGCTACTCGACGAACACCCTTCCGAGCTGGCCATTGGCCCAGCCATTCCGGTTGCTGGCTCACAACGGCGAAATCAATACGCTCTGGGGTAACCGCAATGCGATGACGATGCGGCAGCCGATGCTCGCCTCTCCACTCTGGGGAGAGAAGATCGAGCGCCTCCGCGAAGTCATCTGGCGCGAAGGGAGTGACTCGGCCAGTCTCGACAACGCAATGGAGTTGCTGGTCCGCTCAGGCCGGGATGTGGTGCACGCTTCGATGATGACGATCCCTCAGGCATGGGAGAAGTACCCCGACCTCGATCCGTCGATCAAAGCCTTCTACGAGTATCACCAATGCCTGCTCGAGCCCTGGGACGGTCCAGCCGCACTGGCATTCAGCGACGGAGCTCTCGCCGGGGCCGCGGTGGATCGGAACGGCCTACGGCCGTGCCGCTACAAGGTGCGCCGGGATGGCCTGGTGGTGGCGGGCTCCGAAGTCGGACTGGTCGACCTGGATCCGCGCGAAGTGATCGAATGCGGCAAGGTGGGGCCGGGAGAAGTGCTGGTGGTGGATACCCGGCGGGGCGAGGTGATCCGGAACGTTGAAGCCAAACGGGAAGTTGCCGGGCGGAGACCGTACGCGCGCTGGGTCGCCCGCTACATGGCAACGCTCACCCCCAGCCCCACGCATGTGCCTCCACTTCAGGCGGACGAATCGCTGCTGCGGTTGCAGCGGGCGTTCGGATACGGGGCGGAAGATCTGCGCCTGGTGCTCGAGCCGATGGGAGGCAGCGCCACGGACCCGATCTGGAGCATGGGAGACGACACGCCGATTCCACCACTCTCGGCCGTGCCCCAGAGCCTGTATGCCTATTTCCGCCAGCGATTCGCGCAGGTCACCAATCCGCCGATCGACTCACTGCGAGAATCGATGGTGATGTCGCTCCGAATGCACCTGGGCCGGCGAGGCTCTCCCTGCTGGAGCGTCCCTCGTATGCCCGGATGCTGCGGTTGGAACATCCCATAGTGCTGGCCGACGAAATGGCGGCGCTCCGGAACGTCGCCGGCTTCTCCACCGTCACGCTGGACGCGGTCTGGAATCCTGCCAAAGGAGTCGATGGCCTGAGACCCGCGCTCACTGCGCTCAGGCGCGCGGCCGAGCGGGCAGCCCGGCGCGGCGCCCGCATCCTGATCATCAGCGACCGTGCCACCGGACCGCGTCGGGCCCCGATCCCGATGCTCCTCGCCATCGGTGCGGTTCGCCAGCACCTGGTGCATACGGGACTGCGAGCTCGTGTCGGTCTCGTCGCTGAAGCTGGAGACGCCTTCGATATCCATCACTTCGCCACGCTCGTGGGCTATGGGGCGGAAGCGGTGCACCCCTGGCTGGCGCTGGAGACAGTCGAAGGAATCTTCAGAGAGGAACCGGCGTCCCGCCGAGCCCAGGTGGACGCACCGGCACGCCCGTCGCCCGAGGAGGCTCGGTGGCTCTATCGGGACGCGGCGGAGAAGGGCTTGCTCAAGATCCTCTCCAAGATGGGCATCTCCAGCCTCTCTTCCTATTGCGGCGCGCAGATCTTCGAGGTGCTCGGTCTGGGATGCGAGGTGATCGATGCTTGCTTTGCGGGTACCGCTTCTCCGCTAGGCGGAATCGGCTTCGACGAAATCGCGGAGGACGTGCTGGGTCGTCACACGCCGGCATACTCGGTGGAGCAGACGCCTGAGTCGCTTCCGGATCACGGACGGGTGCGTTTCCGAAAGGAGGGTGAAGATCACTCCTGGGCCCCGCAGATCGTCGTGGCGCTTCAGAATGCGGTTGGGAGCAAGCCGGCGAAGCCTGGAAAAGCCGAGTTGGTGGAAGGCACCGAGAGATTCCGCAACACCTACCAGGAATTTGTCGCCCGGAACAATCAACATCGTCCTGCCGGCCCACGCGATCTGCTCGACTTCCGAGAGGGTACCCCGATCTCCATCGATGAGGTCGAGCCGGCGGAGGATATCAGGCGGCGGTTCGTCTCATCGGCGATGTCCCTGGGGGCGCTCTCGCCCGAAGCCCACGCCACTCTCTCCATCGCGATGAACCGGATGGGAGCGCGCTCCAATTCCGGTGAAGGCGGTGAAGACCCGGCGAACTATCACGGGCTGGGCAATGGCGACCGCGCGGATAACCGCGTCAAGCAGGTGGCGTCGGCCAGGTTCGGCGTCACGACCGAATATCTCACTCGGGCGGAGGAGTTGGAGATCAAGATCGTGCAGGGAGCGAAGCCTGGAGAAGGTGGCCAGCTCCCGGCCCACAAGGTGACCGATCTGATCGCGCGTCTGCGCCACGCGGTCCCCGGGATTCAGCTGATCTCGCCGCCGCCACACCACGACATTTACTCGATCGAAGACCTGGCGCAGCTGATTCACGATCTCAAGACCGTCAACCCGCGCGCGCGAGTCGGCGTCAAGCTGGTGTCGGAAACAGGAGTCGGCACCGTGGCAGCGGGAGTAGCCAAGGCGTACGCCGACTATGTCCTGATCGCAGGGCACAACGGCGGCACCGGAGCATCACCTCTGTCTTCCATCAAGCACGCCGGGTCTCCCTGGGAGCTCGGACTGGCAGAGGCACAGCACACGCTGGTGAAGAACGGACTGCGGCATCGTATCGAGGTCCGCACCGACGGTGGACTCAAGACCGGACGCGACGTCGTCATCGCCGCCCTCCTCGGCGCCGAGAGTTACGGCTTTGGCACCGCACCGCTGGTTGCGATGGGGTGCGCCATGGCGCGGCAGTGCCATATCAACACTTGTCCGACCGGGATTGCCACCCAGCGGCTGGATTTGCGAGCGAAATTCCGAGGAACACCGGAACAGGTCATCAGCTACTTCACTCTGCTGGCAGAAGACGTGCGCCGGACCCTGGCCGAGCTCGGGTTCAGAAGCATGGACGAGATCATCGGGCGCAACGACCTGCTGCAACGGGTCGAACGGCCCGAGGTTCCTAGAGCCCAGATGCTCGATCTCTCGGTGATTCTCGCTCCGACAGGGAGCGGCGGCCAGGCAACCCAACCGGCAGGCGTGTTGCGGCGCACCGTGGATCGAAACGACCGTCCCGGAGTCATCTCGCTCGACGAGGAGATACTGGGCGAGCTGGTGCCGTATCTCGACTGTGGCCTTCCCTTCTCGGGCAACTATCAGGTCCATAACCACCATCTGGCGGTGGGCGCCCGCGTGTCCGGAGTCATCGCGGAACGTCAGGGCGACGCCGGTCTGGTTCCGGGATCGGTTCGTCTGCGATTCATCGGCACCGCTGGCCAGAGCTTTGGCGCGTTTCTCTCGCCCGGGGTCCACCTGGAGCTCGAGGGAGAGGCCAACGACTACGTCGGAAAAGGCCTGAGTGGTGGCGAGATTGTGGTGCGCCCGTTCCGCCGCGCCGCATACGCGGATGTCTCACACCAGCACCTCATCATCGGAAACACGGTGCTGTACGGGGCGACCAGTGGGAAGCTGTTTGCCGCGGGCCAGGCTGGTGACCGGTTCGCAGTGCGAAACTCGGGCGCGGTAGCGGTCATCGAAGGCGCCGGCAACCACTGCTGCGAGTACATGACTGGCGGTATCGTCGTGGTGCTGGGCCGCGCCGGGCCGGAACTTCGCTGCCGGGATGTCCAACGGCCTGGCCTACGTGATCGACGAGGCCGGAACCTTCGCGCATCGGGTGAATCACGACATGGTCGAGCTGGTTGACCTGGATGCGGAGGACATCGAGCTGCTGCAGAAGCTGATCCGGGAGCACGAGGAGAAGACGGTGAGCGCCCGCGCCCGGAATATTCTGGTTCGGTGGGAGGAGTATCCTGCCGCTGTTCCGGAAAATCGTGCCGCGCGGAGCCGCCGATCTGGTGGAGGCCGTGCGGACACGATACCTGACTGCCGCAGTTGCCGAGCCGGAGCTGACGTTGGAGCGTCGATCAGCCTGAATCGATGCTCCAGTGGACCAGCCCGTCGCATCCACAAATCAGGAGCATGCCTGGAAGTAGACGGAAGTAGCTCTGGAAGGCGTTAGAAGAAGGGCCAGCATCGTTGGGGTTGCCGAGTCGTCTGATACACGGTCCCATCCTCCGCCACGGCTACAGCGGCGAGCTCCGCGTTTTTTGCGCCGGGGTCTTCCAGGATCGTTTGGCTCGGTGCCACCGCCCCACTCGCACCTGATGGATAGACCATCGCCCCTCCCGGGTACCACACCTGAACCGCCCCACTGCTATCGACGGCAAGGTCGCGCCAGCCGCTCAGGCCGTATTTCTGTCCCGGGCTTTGGCCGTTTTGGGTCAGCACAATGGTGCGGACCGGTTCGGCTTCACCGCTTGCGCCAGGGGCATACGCCGTCACCGTTGCGTTCGCAGAGCGACCGAAGCAGACTGACCGAGAGCCGAACACGTTGAGCGCGTACAGGGTATCACTGCGTCCGAACGCGAGAGCGGCGGGGTGACGGAAAAGCGTAGATGGGCCCTCCACAGTACGGAGGGGTGTTGCGTTGCTGTCCTCCCCTGACCTGAAGACGAGGACCACTCCCGGCTCGGCCGAAGTGAGCACATACATGTTCCCCCCGCTGTCGAACTCGATATCCCTGGGGGGAGTCAGCTGGGTTTCCGGACCCAGCAGTCTTCGGCTCGGCCGATCCTCATCTCCAGCGCCAGGGGCGTATACCAAAATCATTCCGCCACCGCCCGGCCGCGGCCCGTTCGTCAGGTACAACCGGTCCTGTCGGTCCAAGGCGATGTGCCTCGGATGGTTCAGCCCGGTGCGTAGTCCACCAATCGTCCGGCTTGGCGACACGACTCCGCTCGATCCTGGCGGGTATACCCTCACAAGAGAAGAGTCACTCACCAGCAGATACAACGAGCCACCACTATCGAGCGCAATATCGGTGGCACCACGCATCCCCTTGTTGACGCCAGTAATCGTCCTGATAGGAGGACCCACTCCCGTGTAGCCAGGGGGACGCACCAACACGCTGTCGCCTGACAGACTGTACAGCGTGTCATGGCGATCCAGAGCGAAAAGGTCCGGAACGTTGCGATGGAACGTTCGCGCCGGTCCGGCGGTGGAGGACGACTCCGGCCCAAAAACGGTGAAGTTGCTGGATGACCTGACGTACAAGGAATCGTAGCTGTCGATCGCCAGCCGTCGCGGTTCTCTCATTGCATCGAAGATTTGCTCTCCCGTCAGGGTCCGAAACGGCGACATATCTCCCGTTGCTCCAGCAAGGTAGACGTTAATGGCGTCGGTCTTCGCCGAGTTATACCCGTCACGTCCCCCCGTCAGGTACAGCTGTCCCTTTCGGTCCACGACCAAGCCGTGCGGTTGGTGCAAGCCGGTGGATTGGCCGGCGAGCATCCGGCAAGGCGTTATGTCGCCCATTGAGGTCGACGCAAAGACCCGAACGGTATCTTCGATGTCCCCCGACCCGGGGAACCAGGGGAACGACCGATATTTCCCGCTGGTGACGTAGAGGTTACCCCCACGATCCAGCGCGATTTCGAGGGGCCACCGAAGCCCGGTGCTCGGTCCGGAAATCACCCGGAGTGGCTTGACGTCTCCATCCGAGCCGGCCTCGAAAACCACGACCGAGCCGGAATCGAGGTGTGCATCCACGCTGGAGCCGATGTAGAGGTAACCGTTCCGGTCAACCGCAAGAGTAGACGGGTTCTTGAGTCCAACAACGTGAGGGTGGAGTGCGCGAATCGGCAATGCATCACCGGTGGCGGCCGAGTCGTACACAGTAACCCAGCTGATCCATTCGTCATCACTCGAACTGCGAGAGCGATTGTCCGGTCGATGATTGAGGACGTACAGCTCGCCTTTGGGGCCAAGCGCAATGGCATCCGGCGAGCACAGGCCCGTGTGGGGACCTGCGATGACGCGGTCAGGATGGCGAATGCTGTCTGTCGGCCCCTTGGCATACCGCACCACGGTGTACGGGCTCATGCCGTTGTAGTCCCCCACCAAACATGCGCTGGATAGCCTGTTCGTTATGTCGCCAATATCCACGACCGGGGGTGGCGCCAACCTCATAGGAGTGCAGGTCGGAATGGCGGCACAACCAGCGACTGCTGTCGCCGTAGCGGTAGCGAGCAAAGCACGAGCCTGCCGTATGGTCTTGGTCGCGTTCACGGACGTTTCCATGCATCAAAACCCTGGATGAATGGTGCATCCCGCTCGACGCCCTTGTTCCCGGATTTCATCGGGAAGGGCGGTCCGTTCGCCACGTACAATCGACCTCTCCGGTCCAGGGCAATCGCAGTGGAGAGTGAGAGCCGCGTCTTTGGTCCGGCGATCGTCCGGCTCGGCGCCGCGTCCCCGCTTGCGCCAGGCGCATACACCCGGATTTGAAAGTTGCGTTCAGCCAGGTAGAGCCAGCCATGTTCGTCGAGGGCCACATCCGTCACCCAACGGATCCCGGTCTGAGGTCCTGCAATGTGGCGGACGGCAGGCTCGGTTCCGGAATACCCCGGCGCAAACACAGCCACCGTGTCGCCCGATACGACATACAACGTGTCATGACCATCCAAGGCGAAAATTTGAGGAGAATACACTATAGGGTACGGCGGGCCGGGAGTGACTCGTTCGATGTGCCGAACGGGCTCGGTCGCGCCGTTTGCACCTGGAGCGTAAACGGCGACGCTGGCGTGTGCCTTGGCGTAGAGGGAGTCGTGACGGTCGAGGATGAGGCGGCTGGGCCCGTTCATCCCATTACGATCCCCCCCAGCGAGCGTGACATAGGGTGTCACGTCCCCCATCACTTGTGCCTCATACACAGTGATGGAAGACGAGTCGGACCTCGCCGAAGTGCCCCAATTTCCGACGTAGAGTCGACCTTTTCGGTCCAACCCGATTCCAGTGGGACGGTTGAGTCCGGTATGAGGACCCGCTATGAGATGATGCGGGGGCGCGTCGCCGTGGTTGTCAGGACTGAAAACCCGAACGGTGTCGTCCCTGCGGTTGAGCTGGGCGTTGGTCACATAGACGTAGCCCCTACTATCGACTGCCACCCTCTCGGGCCAGCGCAAGCCACTTCTCTGACCGGATATCATCCGAATGGGCGCGACATCCCCATCGGCGTGTGGGTCGAACACCGCGACGGAGCCGGAATCGATAACGGGAACATCGGCGCCTCTCACGCTTGCGCTGCAGGGAGCACCGCCGGGGCTCACTGGCGTGCAGGGCGGTTCCGGCGTGCGGCACCCGAGCACGCTCGCGCTGACGAGAGCAAGTAGGGCGGACGCCCTTATGCCGATTTGATCATGCCGTGGTGAGATCATGGCCTGATCACCATCACTAATTGCCTGAATACCAATCAGGGCTTCCGCTGGTTCGTAGGCGGTGCCACGAAGCGGCGCGACTGCCGCTCGTAACCATGCGCCATCGCGAGTATCTGCGCGTCATCGCCCGGAAGCCCCACGACTGAGAGGTTGAGTGCCGGCATGCCGTCCGCTCCGAGCCCCGCCGGCACCGACACTTCCGGCAAGCCGAGCCAGTTGCCGTACCCCAGGGGCGTACGGATATCCGGCCACTCATCGACGGCACGAGGGGCGTTGAAGGGCATCGTCGGATAGACCATCGCTGCGATCCCGGCCGCGCGCATCGACGCAGCCAGCGTCGCAAGGACCTCGGCGCGCGAGCGGGCGAACGACTGCCCTGCTCCGTCTTCCGTGACCGGCCGCTCCAGCAGCGGTTCGCAATCGGCGAAGGCGGCGGGCAGCACATCGTAGAACGCTCGATACGCCGCGTAGCCCCGGCGCACCGACGCGCGCGGGTCGTTGCTGCGCCCGGCGAAGTAGCCGAACAGCGCACTGGCCGTGGGACCTGGCGCCTTCGGGTCCGGGATCGCATCGTCACGCTTCTTGGCGGCCGAGGCGAAAACATCCTTGTAGTTGGCCAGAGTCACCGGCGGAGCGTAGGGCTCAACCATGGCGCCTGCCGCCCGCAGATCGCTCACCGCACGATCCCAGGTCGCCAGCGCCTCAGCCGTCATCTGTGCTCGTGGGACGTGGGCCTCGACCAGTCCGAGTCTCACGCCAGCAAGCGAGTCATCGCTCAGCATGGCGTGGCGAATACCCTGAGCTGTTCGCCCGTCCGCCGATCCGCCCGTCCATCCGCCCGAAAGAAGATCCGACGCGTCGGCCCCCGCGATCGCCGCAAGCAGGAGCGCAGCGTCAGCCACCGAGCGTGCGAGCGGCCCGTGAGTGTCGAGGTATGGGAAAGTCGGGATGACCCCGGTTCGTGGCACCAGCCCGAAAGTCGGCTTCATCCCTACCACGCCAGTGAACTGCGCCGGAATCCGATTCGAGCCGCCGTCGTCGGTGCCGAGCGCGGCGAAAGCCATCCCGTCTGCCACGGCGACGGCGGAGCCGGCGCTGGAGCCACCGGGAGTGCGAGCGCCGGTGGGATCGTGCGGATTCAGCACCTGGCCGGTGTGGCTGCTGGTGCCGTTCCCATGATAGGCGAAGTCATCGGCGGCGGTCTTCCCCAGGACAACCGCGCCAGCCGCGCGGAGTCGGGTGACCTCGAGGGCGGTCCGCCCGAGTGGATCGGGAAAGAGACGGGCCCATTCGGCACTGGAGCCGGTGGTCGGAATGCCCTCCATGTCGTAGATGGCCTTGGCAAAGACGGGCACGCCGTCGAGCAATCCACGCGTCCGCCCGGCCCGCAGGCGAGCATCAGCCGCACGCGCTTCGGTCAGGGCCGCGTGCGACAGTGCGTCAATCGCATGCCATTTCATCCCCTCGGCACGGCAGTGGTCAAGAGCCCTGGTCGTGACCTCGGTGGCGGTCCATGTGCCGCGGCGACGGCCCTTCTGGTAGTTGGCGATGGAGCCGTCGAGCGGATCGTCGTCGCTTCCGAACCCGCGGGTGAGCGGGAGCGCGATGAGCGCAGCGAGCTCGGCCAGGACTTCTCGTCGATTTGGCGACATGGGCATCAGGATCGAGACATGGGCGACTGGAAGATGTGTGCGTCAACTACGCTCAATTCGTCGCGCCAGGATCTGCTAACCGCCAGATCCCCCAGACGTGACATTGGGCATGTGACTCAGCCGGGTACATAACCCGGAGGTCTCGCTGGATTTCGTACGCCCGTCCAAGATCGCCCACCAACCCCACATCAGAAAGCTCCGCATTGGCGAACACGCCCTCGAAGCCGCCACAGTTGGTCAGCGCGCTTATATCGCCGTGAACGTCCATCAGATCGAAGCCGGCGAAACTGAAACCGGGTAGACTGCCGGTGGCCAGATCAGTCGGCGATGGATTCTGGAGGATCGCCAGAAGATTGAGATCGGACTCGTTGGAAGTGCGGGCCTGTAAGTATGCCAGGGAAGAGAAGTACGACGTCTGGTAATCCGCATGAACGTTGTACTTCCAATCGTCGGGAACCAAGGTATCTGGTACGGTCGGACAGAGCATACCGTCAAGCGACACGACCTCGCGCAGTTGTGAGAGCCCGGACCATGAGACGTAGCGCTCCCACCGTTCGCCCGCACCGGGATCGAACCGCCGTTTCGCGACGTAGACCGGTTTCACCGCGAGCTGCTCCGCGCGCGGACCTCCTCGGAGGTCAGGCCGTACAACGGCGGCGTCGGCACTTCCAGCATGTTGAGCATCAGGTAGATCTGGCCCCGGTGATGTGCCTCGTGCTCGACCATCGCGCGCAACCACTTCCAGGTCGTGATCGCCACCCCCGCTGGGGTTTGGCACTTACGCGTCAGATCGGCATCGCTGAGTGAGCCGAAAATCGCTCGCGACTCGAGATCGAGCCGATCGAAGTAGCTGAGCACCGCCTCGAAGCCGTCGGCCAGCTCGCGTCCACAACCAGGATATTTGCTGGAGCGTCCCGCCACAGTTTCGGCGTACATGTAGCGCTCGATGCCGCCGAGATGTCGCAGCAGGTCGCCCAGTGTGAAAGCGCCGGGTCGGAACGTCCACTCGAGCTGATCGCGAGGAATGCACTCGACCACTCGGAGAGTCCGGCTGCGGACGCTGCTCCAGTACTCCAGAAACTGGTTGACCGAGCGGATTTCCAGGACCCTCACTCCTCGCAGTTGTACCTACGCACTACGCATGTGTTGTTACGGCGCAGATCGGTCGTGGAGGACCATCCAAGGCTTAGCTGCCTGGCGTAAGCTTTCGTGGGTGAAGTGTCTCCCCGGCCTCGAGCATCCGGATGAAGGTGGCCAGGCGACGCTGGCGGGTTTCGGCCTTCTTCGCATCCTGCAGCCGATAAAGGATGGCATAGCGATTCTGGCTGTTCAGCTCGGCGAACGCGCGGGCAGCGCGCGGGTTATCGCGGAGGGCACACGTGAGGTCCTCCGGAACTCCAATGGAGCTGGGCGACGCGTATGCTGCCTCCCATCGACCATCCCGCTTGGCCGCTTCCATCGCGCGGACGCCCGCTGGCGCAAGACGGCCTTCGGCATAGAGTCGCTCGACACTGGCGCAGTTTATTACGGACCACTTGCTGCGCGCTCGCCGTGGGGTAAACCGCTGCCGCCAACGCTTCTCGTCCACCGAGGCAGCCTGCCCATCGATCCAGCCATAGCACAAGGCGACCTCCAACGCATCGGGCCGGCTCACCGACTTCAGGCCGCTCTCTTTCTTTGCGAGCTCGAGCCAGATCCCCGGGGATGTGTCGTGATTCTTGATTAACCAGGCCTCCCATGCTTCTCGGGAAGCAAAACGCTTCACCGGTATAGTCTTGCTCGGGCTCATGGCTTCACAAGCTCAAGATGTGCTGCCTCACGAATCCTGGTCGGACGGCCGCAACTGGTTCAGGATCGTGATACTCCGCCCATCGGAGTTCTCAGTCCAGGGCATCCACACGAAAGCTCCAAATGATCGACTCCGATCTGATCGCACCCGGACTACACGTTCCGATCACAAAGGGCGCAATCGAGGAGTCGATCAAGCCAGCCGGCCCGCCCTTCTGCCGTCGTGACCCACGGCCGGACCTGCCACGGGGGGTCGTGCCGAGTGTGCTGGGCGTGCCCGCATTCGAGGTCCGCCACCCAGTCACCTTCGTCGTCCTGGTGAAACCCAATGATGCGCCGTCTCATATTCACGTGATCCGAGCCTGCCAATACAGCACCGTGTGCTAGGCAGCGTGGATGACCCCCTCGCTTACCAGCACACTTGCCCCACCGATCCGAGCGCCCACGACGATGCCGCCTCGCTTCTCTGCATGGGCCTCGAGTATGCTCGGACGTCCCATTTCCACGCCTTGGGCGATGCGCCAGGACATGGCGCCGTCCGCGGCATCCCCATAGTGGCGGAGCAATCCGGCCAGCGCGCAGTTGGCGCTACCGGTGGCTGGATCCTCGGGTACCCCATCGAATGGCGCGAACATTCGTGTTCGGAGGTCGAACTCGTCGGCACTCTTGGTATAGAGATGAACGTCGGGTATTACCCCTTGAGCAGCCAGGGCATCGAAGCCTGCTGCGTTCACCCGCGCTCGGGTTAACGCGGCCCGGTCCTTCAGCTCCGCAATCAGAAATGGGAGGCCCACGGAGGCCACCTGGGGCAGATGTGTCGTGGTGACCACATCTTCCGGTGTGAGGGAAACAGCTGAGGCGAGCGATTCTCGAGGAACCGTCTTGCCAAGGGAGAGGCGCTCGGGTGCCGATAGCTCACACCAGAGTGTGCCGTTCCGCCGCCGAATCGTGATCGGAACCAGGCCGGCTTTCTCCTCGAAGGTGACGGTGATTGTCGGATCTATCGCACCGAACGACCCGACCGTCGCCAGGACGAACGCCGTCCCGATATTCGGATGCCCGGCGAATGGCACCTCGGCCGTGGGCGTAAAGATGCGAACCCGACGGGTGTGTCCCTGCTGGGCCGGGAGCACGAACGCGCTTTCGGAGAAGTTGAACTCTCGGGCGATCTGCTGCATCTGCTTGTCCGACAAACCCTCCGCCTCGGGCAGCACGGCCAGCTGGTTGCCGCCGAAGCGGATACTGGTGAAGACATCGCAGATGAAGTACCGATAGCTCTCCCGGTCGCTCGCCTTACTGGAGTCACGCTCATTCCCGGCCACGGCGGTATTCCTCGAAAATCGCACGTCAACGTTACGGGCCTTCTGTTTAATCTGAGGAGTGCTATTGAAGGTATTTCGAATCCCGGTGTCAACGATAGTCGTCCCGAGGCGGATGAAAGACATCGAGGACGATGCAGGCAGTGATCGCGGAAGCGGAAATGGGGCGCTTGTGGGGCTCTACGAGGCCCTCACTGCAACGCGATGGGCGCAGTCCAACGGAACGTTCCCCACGCCATTACGAGGGTGCCGTGCCTGACATCGCGCGGCTCGACAGAAATGGTGAACTTCTCCACCGGTGGCTTCACGCTGTCTGATCGCATCGGCGCCGTGCCCAGGTCCTGGGCGCGATTGTATTCCGTGCCCCACTGCCCAGTTTGCTTATTCACGATCAGATCGACGCCCCGCAGGTGTGGGGCGGTCCACAGGGTGTAGGTCCCGGCCGGCAGCGACAATCCAGCCAGCGTGATCGGCGCCGAGGTGGTGAACTGCGTCGCCGCATTTGCGCCGGTGCGCCAGATGCGGTCGTAGCTGATAACATCACCGAGCAGCGTGCGTCCCCGCAGCAGCGGCCGGCCGTAGTCCACCGAGATGGTGGTGGCGCCGATGGTGGCGCGGGCGGTGTCGCGTACGCTGAGCTGCGTTGGGCCGGTGCGCTGTTCCGCGGCCGCTAAACGGTTTCCGATCGAATCGATGTCGGGCGGTGCCGTCGTCCTCGCCACGGCGACCTTGTAGGTGCTCCGCATTCCCGAGTAGGTCAGCATCCTGCCGCTACTGTCCACCGTCACGTCACCGGACCCCGCCAGCCAATCGTGCCGCAGCTCCACCTTGCCTCCGGGATGAAAAACTACAAAGCCCTTGTGCAGCGTGAAACTCGGCCCCACGTCCCGATCGGGGTAAAACTGGCGGAATCGTACACTGTCACCCGGCGCGAGGGCGCTCGCCCGCGCCCGGCGGAGCGCCGCGGCGATCTCCAGCTCGATGACGCTGTACATCATCGATACGTGTGGCACGGTGATCGCCCCGCCGGTGGCGAAAGAGGTGTCACGGACACCGCTGCTGTCACGGACCGAGATGGTCACCTTGTCCTTCGAGAAGTCGGCCGTGACCCGGCGCCCACGTTCCTTCGGCGACCGGCCGTTGGGGGTGCTTACGTCCATGACCATGTGCCGGATCGAGCCATCCTGGTTCAGCTCGAACTCGGTGTGACGCCGTCGCACGAAGGGCCAGCGATCCACGCCGTCGGTGACCAGCCGCGCGGGCGAACGCGCGATGCGCTCGACCGAGACGGTGTCGTTGCCGAGCGTGGCAACGAAGCCGTACCGCTCAGGGGGCGTCGTGTTGCTACAGGCGAGAACAAGCAGTGGGAGGAGTGCCGGCCGCTTCATCTGATGCCTCGGTAACGATGTGAGCTTCCCCAGCCGCCGGAGCGCTAGCGGGGCCGCCGCCTTGGACAGGACGACTTTTGGAAGGGTCGCGACACAGCCCTTCACAGTCTTGAGTTCCAGAAACCTCAGATTGGAGGACGTCGTAGGGCGCAAAGCCCTCGCCAGGATCTCAGATGCGACACTTCGCTGCTGCTTGGCTGATCACCGTGCTTCCGATTTTTGCTGCTGCACTGCCTGCCCAGACTCCGCTGTCTCCCGGCTGCAGCGACTCCCTCGCCAAATCAATGGCCTTCCTTCGAGGACACTGGCGAGGTCACAGCTACAGCATCTCCGGTCGCGACACGGTCCTGGATGGTATGATGGAGGTGGACAGCAGGCCGCTTTTTGACCATTGCTCCCTGGAGGAGAACTGGAAAGCCACCAAAGACGGGCAGGTACTCTTCACTGCCAAGGTTGTACGGGCCTATGACGGGCCCACTCAGCTCTGGTCAGTGTACTACGTCGACGATCACCTGAACTCCCAGATCTACCAAGGAAGACGGGATACGAGCCAGTGGAGTTTCTTTCGGACTCGCATGGATAAAGGTGTTTCGGTTCAGGTGCGCCTGACCTGGCGTCCGACCGAGACCGGGTATGAACAGCTGATCGAGCGCTCACGAGATGGGGGTACTAACTGGGTCCTCGGCGGCTACGTCAGATTCAAGGCCAAGCGAGAGGGGAGATAAACACAAGTTTCATTGGTTTGCTCGACGTCACCGGCCGCCTCGGCGGGGAGGTCTGCGCTTGGCCTTACGTGCCACCAGGACTGACTTGTCCGCCCACTGGCCCAGCACTTCAGTGTCCTCGAGGAGGTCGTCCGGCACCCGATAGTATTGCATCACCTCGCCATGCTCGCCGTAAGGCTGGAAGGGTCCCATGCCCTTGGCTTCGAACTCCGGACGGTTCGAGTCGTCGACCTTGAAGTACAGGGTATCGTCGGCAATCAGGGCGAAGAACACCTCACCGCTGTAGATCCCCACGCCGCCGAACATGCTCCGCCCCCGAATGCGGGGAACACTGCGACTGAGTTGTTCCAGAACAAAAGTTCGAAAGCTGGGGCTGACGGACATACTAGCTTCACCTCTTTGCCGTACGACGGCTCGCGTTCGATCGCAAAGCGTGCATACGCGCGCCTCGAGCGAACTGGGCGACAACTGCTGGTTGGAATTCTCGCAGGTCGATCTCAGTCCAAAGATGGTGCATCCACCCAGGTTCGTGCGGACGTGCGACCGTCAGCAAGTCCGCCTCACTTCTCGCGCGAGGGTGATGCAAGATCCGCCGCGGGCTATCGACAGTGACGAAATCCGCCTGCATCTTTGCATCAGCTCCCCGCCCATCCCGGGCAAAACTCGATCAGGACCGTTCCAGAGGGTGGCCCTTCATAGGATGGATGGCGGCGAGCCCGGGGTGGCGAGGTCGCCTCCAGGCGTGCGGAATGAGCTCGCCACCACTAGCAGTGGAGTCCCATGCGTCCGCTGAACGCTGGCAGGGCTGTGTCGGTCGTCGGACCGGCGATCTATGGCCTCGCCCTCGCCTTTGTCGGGATGGCCTTCGTGACCCCATCCAGGTCCGAGGAACGCCTCGCAACAGCCGGATATCGAGCCGCGCCCGGGCAGTCCGGCGCGTCCTGCAAGCTGTCGATCGGCAAGCAGGTGAAAGCCGTCAAGGCGTTCGCCGAGATGTTGCCGGTGTTCCGTCACCCACGCTGCACCAACTGCCATGGCGGGCTGGATCCTACCTCAGAGAAGCACCCCGGTGCGGACCAGCTCGATCCCAACATCGATCGAATGGCAGACCTCGATGGGTACAAGAAGCAGTGCCAGGATTGTCACGACGGGTTGAAGGAGTGGAATACTCCGGGACAGCCTTTGTTCTTCGCGGGGAAGAGCGACGAAGATCTCTGCCGGCAGATGAAGCAGTTCGAGCACACCGGCGAGGCCTTCGTGGAGCACATCGAGAACGATCACCACGGAATCCAGTTCATCGCCACGGGATTCAATGGGGATCGGGCGCTCGGCGAAGGGCTCGCAGACTACCACCTTGCCGTGGAAAAGCCGCCCGGGACCCAGGCCGAGCTCACGGCAAAGGCGCAGACGTGGGTAGACGATCTGGAGGGTCACTACGGCGACTCACCCGAGTGCGGCTGCGTCGTGCCCAAGATCAGGCTCAAGATCCATCACACGATGGAACACAACATCAAGAACGCGATTCCTTCTAGGGAAGCCTCGGAGGTCAACTTCGAGGTGAAGCTCCTGCCCATGGGCGAGGAACGGCCTGGCGGCTACCAGGGTCAGGTCTCCCTGGTTCGCGAGGTGAAAGAGACCGTGCCACGGTACTGCACGGCCGGTGGCTTGATCAAGGAGCAGTGGACTTTTTCTGTCATGTTCCCTCCCGGCTCCGACTCGCTGACGGTCTGGCGTATGCTGCTCTGGGACGCGCCACCGGAAGTGATCAACTGCGGGCGCTCTGGGACAGTCACCGACACGTTCCGAGAAAGCGCGCTCGGCATGGGAGAGCCGTTCACGATGTCGGCTGATTCGGGGGCGACCAAGGAGCTGAAGGAGGAAAGTGGAGCGGATAAGGAATCCCTCAGCATCACGGTGCTCGAGGTGCCTGCAGGCGAATAGACGATGCTTACCAGCAGCCGGGCCGACATGGCAGGGTAGCGGGCTGCTTCCGGAGGCGTTGGCACGGCGGCACTATCCGCAGACTGCAGCGCGTGGCCAGAGTGACTTCTAGTTCTCCGTCTTCAATGCGGCGCGATCCCGGCCTTGCGCCAGCAGTCGCTCGGCAAAGTCGAGGCGCTCGTTTAGCTCTGCCAACTGATGTGATTGCGTAGCAAGGCTCTGCTGGAGATCCTCCAGGATTGCGGCGTGGTCTTTCAGTTGATCACTAGCTTGCGTAACCGCGGAGTGCGATGATCCACGGCCTCGTATGGCACCGGCAATGGCCCCGGCCATGAGTACGAGAGTGGTCCCGGCAATCCCCAGTGCAATCAAGAAAACGGGCTCGCTCATGTTATCGCTCTCCAGAGTGGACAACATTGTTACCCGGCTCACATCCAACCCAGCACGACGACCTGCGCATCAGTTGCGGCAACTACTTGCCGGCGCTTGAAATATGCTAGCCTGAACCCGCGGCTTGCCTGAGGAGGGCCGCAAAGGACCGCTCATTGATGTCGGAACGCTTGCGGACTTTGGTATGTCGCACATACCTCCCCTTCCCTTCAAGCAGCCCTCTCGGATCCTTCAAGGATGATCCTCTAAAGAAACCGAACTGCACGTATTCCGGGGCAGAGTAAACGTACGCTACTGGCCCTTTACTGCCGACCCAGCATCCGTTGCCCCACTTCACAGCCTCCGTTAATCCAGGCTCAACCCGCTTCACCAGCCGTCGTAGCCCACGAATAACCGCTCGATTCCGGGAGCTCTGATCTTCGAGGTATTCATCGAAGCTCTCATAGGCCTTCATTCTCTTCATCACTCGTCCCCGGGATAGAGCAAGACTGGCAACGTGGTCGGCCTCCGAGGTCCACCACTACACGACTCTATGCTCGGACGCTCTGGCCTCGAGGAGACCTCGCTGCGGCCGGCGAAGGGGGCTATGTGCGCGGACGCGGCCTCACGAAAGCTCCGACCAGACTGACGGTCCCGGCCAGCAACGCGACGAGAAGGACGGGATAGATGGCCAGCAGATCGATGCGAATATTGCACTCGCCGCTACACAGCCACCGCTGTTTCACGCCGAACTCGTACAAGGCGTAGAGGAGCCACAGGACGCCGGCCCCCACGGCGAGACGGCGGGCAGTGCGGCGCCCCAGGCCGAGCAGGACGATCCCGATTCCAGCGGCCAGAACCGGATACTCGATGAGGACTGCCATCAAGTGAAGGATTCGATCCATCACGACTCGGTGTGACGCCGGCCGAACGGCGCGCGGCTCAGCTGCGGCGCACCGACAAGACCAGGCCAAGCGTCGGTGTCTGCGGGAGCCGCGGGTCGTCGGATACAGCAGGTGATGGCTGGCTCATCCTCCAAGCCCGACCCGGTCCAGCAGGCGCTGGAACCGGGGATCGTCCCGAAGAAAGTCGTAGGTGGGACTGACCTTGAGCGCCGGCAGCTCGCCCGAGTGCTCCGCGTACGCCTTCTCCAGCCAAGCGAGGGTCTGCTCCGTGTCCCGCACGCCGGCATAGCTCCACGCGAAGACGCGGGCCTGAACCGGTTCGCTTTCGCCCAGCCGCAGCAGCTCCTCGATGGCGTGCTGCCCCTCGGCCGTGCGGCCACTGCGGCCGTGGATGTACGCCAGGGCCGACCAGTGGAGAGGCGCCGGAATTAAAGGCCGCCAGCGCTCCTCTTCGGCGAGCGCCTGATCGAACATACCGTGGTCGGCGTAGACCGAGACGAGAAGGTAGGTGCGGGACAGTGTAGGATCGATGGCCCGGACCGACCGGAGCCGCTCGATCGCTCGGTCGTACTGGCGGGCATAATAGAGGATGGCGCCGTTGTCGGCCGCGATGATGAGCGAGAGCGGATCGAGTTGCCGGGCGCGCTCGCTCTCCCGCAGGGCCTCGTCGAACCGCCCCCGCCACATCAGGTGCTCGGCGTACCAGTGATGGGCCGTGGCGTAGTTGGGATTGAGCGCGATCGCCTGCCGGAACTCGCGTTCGGCCGTAGCCCAGTCCCAGTCGTGGTTCTGAACGATCAGCGCCAGGGCGGCGTGGGCCTCCGCCAACGATGGGTCCAGGGCTAGCGCCTTGAGCGCGGCAGCGTGGGCCCGTGCCACCAGGCGCTGCGGGGGCCGGATCGAATAGACGGCCCCGAGGACGTCGGCGTCGGCCAGCGCGGCCCAAGCCCGGGCAAACCCGGAATCGCGCTGAACGGCCTGCTCTAACAACGAGGCTGCCGTCCGAAGGTCAGCGTCGCTCCGCTTGTTGAGGAAAAACTGCCCCCGGAGGTAGAGATCGTAAGCATCAGGGGCTGGGGCAGGACCCGCCTCCGCGGTGCGCGTGGTCCTCTGGGTGCCGAGGCTGGACTGGATCGCGTCCGTGATCTCCCGCGCGATCTCGTCCTGCAGCGTGAGCAGGCCGCTCAGCTGGCGGTCGTACTGGTGGGCCCAGAGCCGAGCGTGGTCCCGGGCCCGGATCAGCTCGGCCGTCACCCGGACGGTGGTCGCGTCCCGCCGCACGCTCCCTAGGAGGAGGTACTGGGCTCCCAGTTCGTGCCCGATCCGCTCCGGCGGCTCCTGCGTGTGCTTGAAGTGCATCACCGACGCACGGGCGATCACGCCGAGTCCTGCCGGGTCCCGGTTCCCGACCTGGGTGATCATCTCCTCGGTGAGCCCGTCGCTGAAGTACTCCTGCCCCTCGTCGCCGGTGAGATTCTGAAACGGCAGGACCGCGAGCATGACTCGGCTTGGAGGGCGGTCCGTGCTCCGCGCACGGGACAAGACCAGGGCTACGAGGAGGAGCGGCAACGCCAGCGCGCCGGCGAGCCACAGCTTCCGGAGCGATCGCCGAGGCGGCGGGGCCAGCACGGGCGGTGCGACCCGCGGCTCCTCCGCCGGTGCATGGGCGGGAGCCTGGATCGGCGCCACGAAGCGGTAGCCTCGGCCGGTGATGGTCTGAATGAAACGGGGCTGTTCCGGATCGTCCTCGAGGGCCTGGCGAATCTTGCGGACAGCGCCGTTGATGCTGTTGTCCACGTCCAGGAAGGTGCCCTTGCCCCAGATCCGTTCGGCGATCTGCTCCCGGCTGACCAGCTGGCCCGGCCGCTCGGTCAGGAGCATGAGAATCTCCATGCGGGATCCGCTCGAGCTTGAGCGGCTGGCCCGAGCGCCGGAGTTGGTAGGCCGAGCGGTCCAGCTCCAGCCCGACGCCGAAGCGGATGGACGATCGCATGGATGCTGGATCGGACGGCACGCGGGGTTCCTCGACGATGACGGGCGGCGGCGTCAGGCAAAATTAAGACTTCCGACAGATGTCCGCTATTGCTCCACCCTCCAAGGCGCGGTTAGCTAACTGCTTCCCGCTTCGCTTCCCTCACTGCGTGCCGGCACTGCTACGGCTTGCACTAGCCATCGAGGGGATCTCACCGCAGAAGATTGAGGAGATCCATGACGACATACGGAGTGTCCCTGGCGACGCTGGCCGCGGCTGCGCTCCTCCTGGCCTGCGAGCCCGACCGGGGGCTCCTTTTCGCCCACCGAACGCCCCGAAGCCGCGGCCAACAAAACCGGCGACATCTTCCTGTCCTCCAACGCCGCCGGACAGCTGGGGACCGTCAGTACGACCGGCATGATAGACCGCGGTAACGCGTTCTTCCAGAATCTCGGCACCAACGGCCGGAGTTGCGCGACCTGCCACCTGCAGGCGAATGCGTTCGGTCTGAGCGCCGAGGCGGCCCAGGCTGTCTTCTCGGCCACTGGCGGCAGGGATCCCCTGTTCGCGCCGGTGGATGGCGCTAACTGTCCCTCAGTCACCGCCGCAGACGGTGCGGCAGGGCACAGCCTGCTGCTCAACCAGGCGACTCATACGTGTGGGCCTGACCGTCCCCGCCGGCGCCGAGTATACCATCAGTGCGATCTACGATCCGTATGGCTGCGCCCTCAAAGGCTCTCCGGCGGAAGCGTCGGTGTACCGGCGGGTGCTGCCCACGGCCAATTTACGCTTCCTCAGCGCAGTGATGTGGGACGGACGGGAAACCGTCCAGCCACTGACCGACCGGAACACGGTCGTGGCCAATCTGCGGGCCGGTCTTCTGCATCAGGCTATGGACGCGACGCTCGGTCATGCCCAAGGCGCGGTTTCGCCCACGGCAGCACAGCTCGGTGCGATCGTCGATTTCGAGCTGGCGCTGTTTACGGCGCAGCAAACCGACAACGCTGCCGGCGAACTCCACGCTCAGAAGGGAAACGGCGGGCCCGGGGCCGTGATGGCCGCGTCTTACTACCCGGGAATCAACGATCCGCTGGGAGACAACCCAACGGGAGCAGCGTTCGATCCCAATGCGTTCACCCTGTTCGGCTCCTGGAAGGACCTGCACAACTCGGGTCGCTGGGCGGAGCCGCGGAAAGCCGTGGCCCGGGGAGAGGCGGTCTTCAACACCCATCCGCTCACGATTAGCGGCGTGGCGGGCCTCAACGATGCTCTGGGCTTGGCGGCGATCAACGGAACCTGCACCACCTGCCACGACACGCCGGACGTGGGGAATCATTCGCGGCCTCTGCCGCTCGACATCGGGACCAGCCACGTGACGACCTACGAATCCGACCCCAGGTGCGCGCAGCGCTGGGACAGCTCAGCATGGCGAAACTGCCGGTCTTCCAATTGCATTGCAACACAGGACCGGATCGGTACACCTCGGACCCGGGACGCGCACTGATTACGGGCAAGTGCGCGGACATCGGCCGGGTCAAGGGCCCGATTCTCAGGGCGCTCGCGGCACGGGCTCCCTACTTCCACAACGGCTCGGCGGCAACGCTGAAGCAGGTGGTGAACTTTTACAACCTGCGATTCCAGATGGGGCTGACGGACCGGGAGAAGGCCGACCTGGAGGCGTTTCTCAGGGCGCTCTGAGACGTAAAACTTTTTTGTAGCCAGCCCACTCGGAGTTGCCGGTCAAACTGCGATGCGCCGCTGCGCGCTGGCACCTGCGGCCAGC
Source organism: uncultured Gemmatimonadales bacterium (assembly GCA_963751925.1). Classification (GTDB taxonomy): domain Bacteria; phylum Gemmatimonadota; class Gemmatimonadetes; order Gemmatimonadales; family GWC2-71-9; genus CAVVWJ01. The sequence continues at coordinate 1,313,614 of CAVVWJ010000002.1, forward strand.
ACAGCGCCGGCCACCATCAAATCGAAGCTGACGCAGCCCCATGGGTACCAGCCTGGCGTGTACCCCGAGCCGGCCCCTTGGAGGTGAAGCGAGACGTCCCAGACGACGTGCATCGCCCAACCAAGCGCGAGCAGAACGGAGGATTTTCGAAAGCCGATCCAAGCAGCTCCACCGTAAAGGAGAACGCCGAGAGCTTCCAGCCCGAGGAACGCCCCACTGGCACCGCCAATCAACGCGAAGACGACATAAATCAGCGCCGTAACGGTGAGTCCGATCGCGTACAAGTGACGTCCGGTATCCGGCTGCTGTCGCGTCAGGATGAGAAAGGCGAACGCGACGACAATACCGACGAGGAGCGCGATCAGCGTGATCATGGGAGCCTTCCCGCACTCGCCCGAATGACCGTGCGTGCCGCCATGACGAAAGCCAGGGTGAAGAGCAGGTGAATCACCAGGAACAGTTTCGCGATCTGTCGGGCATCGCCGCTGAAGACCCCCCAAAGATCCATGGCAGTTACGCAACCAAACCCAACGATGTTGGCCGCTATGATGGCGTTACGCGCCGGAGAGTGCTCCGCATTGCGTGCCATCCAGTTGAGAACGGCAATTCCGAGGCAGGGTCCGGCAAAGATCCGGAGAAAGGCGATCAGGGCCGGGGGGGCATCCGGCGGAACAGCCCCGATCCCAAAGTACCGCGGCGCAAACATGACCCCAACGCCGATGAGGCCCAGATAAATCGCGGACGCTATCATCAGTACTTTAAGGTTCATAGGAACTCCTACGGCGAGTACCCCGGTCGCGGAGCTGTGTTGCAGGCGTCGTCGCCCCCCAGTCGGCAGATCATCGCGCAGCCGTTTCGGCCGCCGGCTCCCTTTCGAAAAGAGTGGTGTAGATGAACCTCCAACGGTGTTCGAAGTACAGCATTCCAAACTGATCCAGTCCCGGTGAAGGTCCGCTGCAGCGCGCCACCGACACGTCCGCCCAATCCCCGTCCACCCGAATGACCGCATCATCGATCATGGGCGAATCACTCGATGGGCAGGCCCGCGGGAGGGCCGCCGGAGTCGGTGCAACGCGGCCGCGGGCACGGTCCTGAATGACCATCTGGTGGTCGTTGGCACCACCGCGCCGCTCGAGCAGCTTCGGCGATAGGACGTAGGCGGCCAAGGCGTCCCAGTTCTGGTTCGCAAGATTGAGATAGAATGCCCGAAGAACGGAAAGGATCTGAGAGCGAGCGGAGTCTGGCGCGACGGTGGAACTCTGGGCGTAGCCAGACGGAGCCCCGGCCATGAGGAGCAGGCTGAGTATGAGCGTGAGTCGTCGAGTGAACATGACACCTCCCCGTGGGAAATCTACTAAAGCCTAAGCCCACCTTGTCGAGCCGCCAGGTTCACTTGTACCCAGGTACCTCGGGTACTACGCTTGCCCGATGGACCCGAACTCCTCTGAGGCACTTCTTTATCGCCGGGAGAGAGGGACGCTGACATGGCGCGGCCCGGCGGTGATGCTGTTTGCCCGTACGGCGTGTGCAATTGGCGCGCAAGCCCTGGTCGCGGCGGTCTTCGCCCTGCGGTCATCGCCGACTCCATGGCATGACGCTGAGCCATGGTTCCCGGTGTACGGAACATTGATCGACGTCGGATGTCTGGCGCTGCTCTGGAGGCTCACGCGCCGTGAGGGCATCCGCCTCTTCGATCTTGTCGGCTTTCAAAGGACCCGATTCGGCCGCGACGTAGCGCTCGGCTTTGCACTCATTCCGGTAAGCCTCGCGTTCATTTTTGGTGGCGTCTATGCGGCCAGTTGGCTCGTGTACGGGACACTCTCACAACCGTACCTCTTCGGACCGCTCCCCTTTCCGGCCGCTCTCTATGGTGTGCTCGTGTTCCCATTCATTTGGGGGCTGACCGAGCAGATGACCTATAACGGCTATCTGGTACCCCGCCTTCAGGTTCTTTGCCGGAGTACAGGCCTGGCCGTCGCACTTGTCGCCTTGCCCTGGTCGTTTCAGCACGCCTTCATGCCCTTGACCTTCGATCCGAAGTTCATGGTGTTCCGGGCGTTGTCACCGATTCCATTCAGCGTCTTCGAAGCACTGGTCTATCTGCGACTTCGCCGGTTGGTTCCGCTCGCGATTGCGCACGCCCTGATGGACGGGGCCAGCGTGCTGATCGGCGTGCTTCTTCCGCTATTGAGGCGATGAGGCGGCCGGCTCCTGGGGAGCCGCTGATTTGAGGCGAGCACCTGAGGCCAATTGACAGAATCCAAGAGGCTCGGTAACTTGCTGAACAGCAAGCAAGCTGCAAACCTTTGCGTGAGTACCTCTTGGCCAATAGCCCGGAACGAATTCGCGACGCGGAACGGAGCCGGTCGGCAATCCTCGACGCCGCCGAGCGCCTGTTTGCCGAACTGGGGTACGACGCCACCAGTCTGACCCAGGTTGGTGCGGTCGCAGGGGTCTCCCGCGGCACTCCCGGCTACTTCTTCCGTTCCAAAGCCGAGCTGTATCAGGCAGTCCTGGACCGTTCATTCACCGAGGTCAGCGAGGCTGTTCGAGCCGGCCGAGCTCGCGCGCTCGCCAGCAACGAAAGTCCCGACACGATCCTGGCCGGTGCCGTCTCGGACTACTTCGACTTCCTGGCCGCCCGGCCCAACTTCGTCCGCCTGATAGAGCGCGAGGCGCTGAATGGTGGCCGCCTTCCCGAAGGTCTGAGCCACATTTCCGCCGGCCAGGAGGCGCTCGCCGCCATCAGCGTCGAGCTCGGCCTGGACGATGCCTCGTCCGGTGAGGCGGCACAGCTTCTGCTCAGCATCATCTCGCTCTGCTGGTTTCCCATGATCCATGCGCGCACCGTCGCCGCCGCAGTGGGCGTGCGCTTGGATGAAGCGGAGCAACTCGAGAATCGCAAGCGGCACGTGATTGATTTGGTGTTGCACGGCATCCGCGGCTCCGTTCGGACGACTCATGACAGCTCCGCTCTCGTCACAACCTCAACCGAGCACTCGACTCATGACTGACCTTCTCGCCAGCCCCCAGCGTTCCACTCACACCCCGCTCGCCACCGAGCAGGAGGCGCGCGAGGTGGCAGAAGCGGCGCGCGAAAAGGAGTGGGAGTCACCCAGCTTTGTGCGAGAGCTGTTCGAAGGTTCGTTCCGGCTCGACCTGGTCCATCCCTTCCCCCAGCCCGATCCGGCCGATCTGGCGCGCGCCAAACCGTTCATGGAGAGGCTCGAGCGATTCATGCGGGAGCGGGTGGACAGCGACAAGATCGACCGCGAAGGAAAGATCCCGACCGAGATTGTGAAGGGACTGGGTGAGATCGGGGCGTTCGGCATCAAGATCCCCACCGAATACGGCGGCCTGGGATTGAGCCAGTACAGCTACACCCACGCGGTGGGGTTGGTAACCAGCCAGGACGGCAACCTCACTGCTCTCTTATCGGCGGCCCAGTCGATCGGCGTGCCGACTCCGCTCAAGCTGTTCGGCACCCCGGCGCAGAAGAAGAAGTATCTGCCACGCCTGGCCAAAGGCGCCGTGTCCGCCTTTGCCCTGACCGAGAACCAGGTCGGCTCCGACCCCGCAGCCTTGAGCACCACGGCCACTCTCTCAGCCGACGGCAGCCACTACATCCTCAACGGTGAGAAGCTCTGGTGCACCAACGGAACCATCGCCGAGTTGATGGTGGTCATGGCGCGCACCGGGCCCAAGAAGATCACGGCCTTTATCGTCGAGGTGAACTGGCCCGGCGTCGATATCGTGCAGCGGCTCCACTTCATGGGACTGAAAGCGTTGGAGAACGGGATCATTCGCTTCACCAACGTGAAGGTCCCGGTTGAAAACGTGCTCTGGGGTGAGGGGAAAGGCCTGAAGCTGGCGCTCATTACACTCAATACCGGGCGGCTGACGCTCCCGGCGTCTGCCGTCGCCGGCGGCAAGCGGTGCCTGGAGATCGCGCGCCGGTGGGCGGCCGAGCGGGTGCAGTGGGGCCAGCCGATCGGGAAGCACGACGCCGTGGCCCAGAAGATCGGCCGTATGGCCGCAGACATCTTCGCCATGGAAGCCGTGTCGGACCTCGCGTCGCTCATGGCCGACAATGGGCGCAACGACATCCGCCTCGAGGCCGCCATGGCCAAGATGTGGAACACCGAAACCGGCTGGCGGATTGTAGACGACACGCTGCAGATCAAAGGCGGCCGGGGCTACGAAACGGCAGACAGTCTCCGCAGTCGTGGCGAACGCGCCGACCCGGTGGAGCGGATGATGCGCGACTACCGGATCAACCTGATCTTCGAAGGCTCCAGCGAGATCATGCGCCTCTTCATCGCCCGCGAAGCGGTCGATACCCACCTCAAGCTGGCAGGTGATCTGGTCGACCCCAAGGCTCCGATGGGAAAGAAGATTCAGGCCCTCCTCCGCTCCGGTGCCTACTACGCCTACTGGTACCCCAAGCTCTGGCTGGGCTGGGATCGGGTACCCCAGTATGGAGAATTTGGCGCGCTGGCGACCCACATCCGGTTTGCCGCCCGTTCCAGCCGCCGCCTGGCCCGCACGCTCTTTCACTGCATGGTGCGGTTCGGACCGAAGCTCGAGAAGCGTCAGACGGTCCTCGGCCGCCTGGTCGAGATCGGCGCCGAGCTTCTGGCGATCACGGCTGCGTGTTCCCGGGCTCAGGCCATGGTCCAAAAGGATCCCTCCAACTCGGGGCCTGTCGAGCTTGCGGACTTGTTCAGCCGCCAGGCCCGACGCCGGGTCGAAGACAAGTTCGCGGCGGTGTTCGACAATGATGATGTCGCGACGTACCGGGTGGCGCAGCAGGTGCTCAAGAACGAGCATACATGGCTGGAGACGGGGATGGTGGGATCGAAGTAGCGGGACAAAACAGCGTAAGCTGGGATAAAAGGACGTAAGCGGGTGAGCGGGAGCTTGTCACCCGGAGCGCAGCGAGGGGGCCGAAGCTGAATACAGCTATGGCCCCCTCGTCGCTACCGCTCCTCAGGGTGACAGCTTGTTGTGTCGTACCGCTTTATCTTTAGACCTTACCGTATCGGAAGGAAAATATGGCCATCGCTGAAGGCAGAACCGTTCCATTCGTTGGTCCCGAGGCAATCGATGCCGCGGTGCTCGAAACCTTCGAGTACGCCGGCCCCGACCAGGAGATCGTCACCGAGACCCGGGAGTTCAGCGCGGTCTGCCCTTACAGCGGCCTTCCCGACTTCGCCACCCTGACCATCCGCTACATCCCTGGCGACCGCTGCGTCGAACTCAAGAGCCTCAAGTACTACGTCATCAGCTATCGGAACGTCGGCATCTTCCAGGAGCACGCGACAGCCCGCATTGCCGAAGATCTGTTCCGGGTATTGGAGCCTCAGACCCTGGAAGTCACCACCCTGTACAACGTGCGCGGCGGGTTCGAGACCAAGTGCACGGTGAAGCTGCCGACAGAGGCGGTAAGGCGGTAAGGCGGTAGATAATGGGCGGTAGAGCTTCCCGAGCAGCGAACGCTCAGCGTAAGGCTTACGGCCGCAGTGCCTACCGCCTCCTCGTCTACCGCCGCAGCACATACCGCCGCAGTACCTACCGCGCAGTGCCTACCGCCGCAGTACCTACCGCCTCAACGCTACCCCCGGCGAAGGCTTGGTCGGCACCGGCACCACCGGGCTCTTCGGTCCCCTCGGCAACAACTCGGGCAGGTTCGCCAGCTCGAACGCCGTCACCGCCATCACGGCTGACGCCTGCTTCAGGTCGTCGGGCACAGCATGATCGTAGGTGTCAGTCTGCGAGTGGTGGGTGTGGTTATACCCTCGCGTGAGCTGATCGAAGTTGAATCCCGGGACGCCATAGGGCAGAAAGGAGAGGTGGTCGGTGCCGTTCTTGTTGGCGTCCCGCACACTGTCCGCCTTCAACGACGCCACCGGCGCCAGCAGCTCTTTCCAGAGGCCCTCGAGATCCTTCCGCCCCTGCAGCGCCTGTCCCTTGATCGCTCCTGTTCCATTGTCGAGCACCAGCACAGCCTGGATGCTGTCCGCGTCGCTTGCATGCGCAGCCGCATAGGCCTGAGAGCCCAATAGTCCTTCCTCTTCTCCGCTGAACAGGATGAACCGCACCGTCCGCTTGGGCTTGAGTCCTGATTGCGCGAGGACGCGGGCGGCCTCCAGCACCACCATCGACCCGGTGCCGTTGTCGGTCGTTCCGGTCCCCAGGTCCCAGCTGTCCAGGTGAGCCCCGAGAATCACCACCTCTCCCGGTCGCTCGCTGCCCGGGATCTCCGCCACGGTATTCCACTGCTGTACCGGAGCACGCCCGACCTTATTCTCGACCCGACCCTCGATCCGGGGAGTAATCCCACCCTGGATCAATCGGTCGAACAGGGTGTAGTCCTCATGTGAGATCACCACGCTGGGAAGAGGAGCGACCCGACTGGGTGACCCGCTCATCGTCATCAGCGCGTGTTCCTTGCTTCCGTCGATAAGTGTGCCCAGGGCACCGGCCGCCTTGAGGACGTACGGAAGATCCAGCTGAAACTGCCGCCGAGCCGTCACCGCCGCTGCCGAGGTGTCGGCGAATGGTTTCTGGCGCAGCTCAATCTGGTCCTTCAGGTGTGCCGAATCCTCCGCCGTCATGGGCGGCCCATCCGGGTTCCAGATCGGGAATGGTGCCCGCGGGAGCACCCAGGCCCCCTTTACCTTGCCCTTGTTGACCGCGAGGCTTTCGGGAGTGGATACGTCGGCCAGAACAACTGGACCAGTCAGCGTCTTGCCGTGAGTCCCCTGCGGTCCAGGCCCAGCTGTGCCCGGTGATCGCTCTGGTAAAGGGCGCGAGCAGACGCAGCGCTGTTGTACCCCGCTCCCAGGTGACCCCGAATTCATATGGCTCCAGAGCCGCGGTGAGCCCATATGCCTTGAACCGCTCGGCCGTCCAGTCATTGGCCCGCCGCATTGCCAGTGACCCCGACAACCTGGGGCCGATCACGTCGGAGAGGTGCTCGAGATTCTGCATGACCTCCGACCGATGCATCGCCTGATCCATCAGAGCGCCGGCACCGGTGGTATCCACCCGGCCCTGCGCCGCGAGCGAGAGGGGACTCATCAGGGCCAGCAGGGAAAGAATTACCTTCATGGGACATGTCCTTCTCGCTCGGGGAACGGACGTGGATACCGTGGGTTTTATACCTATCGCGGGCGTGAGTGCAAGCCCCGACAGGGTTCCTTGGTACCTACGATCCCGATAAGTTGCGGTTTCGAGCCAAGGCGACTTCCACAAGGAATCTGCGTGCCTAAGGACAGCATAACTCTCACCGACAATCGCACCGGCAAGACCTACGAGGTGCCGATCACCGAAGGCACGATCAAAGCCACCGACCTGCGTCAGATCAAGGTAGCGGACGATGACTTCGGGATGATGACCTACGACCCGGCGTTCATGAACACCGCCGCCTGCCGCAGCGCCATCACCTTCATCGACGGAGACCGGGGCATCCTGCGCTACCGCGGGTATCCGATCGAGCAGCTGGCGGAGCGCGCGTCCTTCCTCGAAGTGGCGTATCTACTCTGCGAGGGAGAGCTCCCCAATCAGGCGCAGTTGGCTGACTGGGAAGATACGATCAAGTTCCACACCTACGTTCACACGAACATCACCAAGTTCCTGGAGGGCTTTCGGTACGACGCCCATCCCATGGGCATGCTGCTGGGTGTGGTGGGCGCACTCTCCACCTTCTATCCCGACGCCAAGAACATCCACGATCCGGCCAACCGCTATCTCCAGCGAGTCCGCCTGCTGGCGAAGCTGCCCACCATCGCAGCGTTCGCCTTCCGGCACTCCCGGGGGTTGCCGTACGAGTTCCCGAGGAATGATCTCGACTACATCGGGAACTTCGTGAACATGACCTTCAGCATCGGGGGGCGGCATCAGCCCAACAAGGTGCTGCAACGGGCGCTCGAGATTCTCCTCATCCTCCACGCCGATCACGAGCAGAACTGCTCGACCAGCGCAGTCCGCGCGGTGGGTTCCTCTCACGTCGATCCATTCTCCGCCATCAGCGCCGGGATTGCGGCCCTGTACGGTCCGCTGCACGGAGGCGCCAATGAGGCGGTGCTGCAGATGCTGGATGAGATCGGCGACAAGAAGAACATCCCCAGCTTCATCGCCAAGGTGAAAGGCGGCTCCGACCGGCTCATGGGCTTCGGTCACCGGGTCTACAAATCCTACGACCCGCGCGCCAAGCTCATCAAGAAGGTGGCCGACGATGTGTTCGCCCAGACCGGACTCAATCCCAAGCTGGAGATCGCGCTGGAGCTGGAGCGGATTGCCCTGGAGGACGAGTACTTCGTGAAGCGGAAGCTCTACCCCAACGTGGATTTCTATTCCGGCCTGATTTATCAGGCGATGGGCTACCCCACCGATTACTTCACGGTGCTGTTTGCGATAGGCCGCACACCCGGCTGGCTAGCGCAGTGGGAAGAGATGCTGCTGGACAAGGATCAGAAGATCGCCCGGCCGAGACAGATCTACGTGGGGCCGGAGAAGCGGGATTTCGTGCCACTGGAAAAGCGGGGAGAAAAGGCGAGCCGGGAAGCAACTCGGGAAAAACAGGAAGCGTGAGTCGAGAAGAAAAGCGTGAGCGGGACGCAACAACGTGAGCGGTAAGCGGGAAAGAAAAGCGTGAGCGGGAGCAGGACATAAGGTGAGCAGGCGGACCAAAACGTCACAGCCTGCGTCATCCCGAGCGGAGCGAGGGATCGCCCGCATGACGCTCGGTCGAGATCTTCTCAAAACGTTAATCCACCCGATCCCTCGCTCCGCTCGGGATGACGCGAGAGACATTGAGCCCGCGGGTGACTATTCGGTTTACCCCTTTTGGTTGTCCGGCTTTTCTTGCCCGCTCACGCTTGTCCCTCGCCGCCCTTCTCGTCTACACCTTCTCTTCCACCGGCACGTCCCCTTCCAGGTAGGTATACCCCTCCAGACCGGCCACGAAATCCGCGATGAAGCTGTTCGCCTCCTGACGGGTGAGGTCCTTCGCGTTGCTCACCTTCCGGCGGAACGTCGCCAGAAGATCGGAGGCTGAGAACTGCACATAGTTCAGGACCTCGGTGACGGTATCTCCGTGGACGAGGTCGGTCACCTCATAGCCCTGCTCGGTCAGACGCACGTGCACGGCGTTGGTGTCGCCGAAGAGATTGTGCAGGTCGCCCAGGATTTCCTGATACGCACCGGTCATGAAGATGCCCAGGATGTACGGTTCATCCTCGCTGACCGGGTGGAGCTCCAGTGACGGCTTTCCTTTTCTCCCGCCGGTGAACCGGTCGATCACTCCGTCCGAGTCGCAGGTCACGTCCTGCAATGTCCCTCGCCGGGTGGGCGGCTCGGTGAGACGGTGGATCGGCATGATCGGGAAGAGCTGGTCGATGGCCCAGTGATCCGGGAGCGACTGAAAGACCGAGAAGTTGCAGAAATACCGGTCCACCAGCTCGGCCTCGATGTGGCTCACGATCTCGGGAAACGAGGACTTGTCCTCACTGACGGCACGCGACAGCGCCCGCAACGTCACCAGGTAGTACTGATCCGCATCGGCTTTGTCGCGGAGCGAGAACACACCACTCGCGAAATATTCCTGGGCTCTCTCCTTGGCGAACACCACGTCGTGAAACACTTCCTCGATCCGGTCGGTAGTGAGCCCTTCCAGATTCTCAGCCATCTCGATGAGCAGCTGATGGGGTTCTTCTCGGAGCTTGGGAGCGCCCGGCTCGACCTGGGATTCCACGTCGATCACGTTGATCAGCAGAAGTGAATGATGCGCCGTCAGGGCGCGGCCCGACTCGGAGATGATATGCGGCATCGGGAGCTCCTCGCTGCGGCAAACGGCGCCGAGGGTGTACACCACGTCGTTGGCGTACTCCCGCATGGAGTAGTTCACGCTGGCGGGCCGAGTCGAGCGCGAGCCATCGTAGTCCACGCCCAACCCTCCGCCCACATCCACGTGGCTCAGGTCGAATCCCATGTTGTGGAGCTCGACATAGTACCGGCCGATCTCTTCCAGGCCCGCCTTCACGAATCGTATGTCGGTGATCTGGCTGCCCAGGTGGAAGTGAACCAGCTTGAGAATGTCTTTCCGCTCCAGCCGATCGAGGCGGTCCAGCAGCTTCATCAGCTCGACGGCACCGAGACCAAACTTCGACCGCTCGCCCCCGCTCTTGGCCCAACGACCGGAGCCCTCAGTTGCCAACTTTATGCGCACCCCAGCCGTGGGCTGCACATTCATCTCATCGGCGACTTTGAGCAGTACATCGAGCTCGGTGAGCTGCTCGAGCACGATCATGACCGAGTGTCCCAGCTTCTGGCCCATGAGGGCCAGGCGCATGAACTCCTCGTCCTTGTATCCGTTGCAGACGATCAGATGATTGGTGTTTTCGTTGAGACCCAATACTGCCTGCAGCTCGGGCTTGCTGCCGCACTCGAGCCCCACACCATGGGGAGCGCCGAACTCCACGATCTCCTGCATGACATGCCGCTGCTGGTTCACCTTGACCGGATAGACGGTGGTATAGGTGCCGCCGTACCCGAAATCCTTGATCGCATTGCTGAATTCTGCCGCCAGCGTCTCGATTCGGGAGCGCAGGATATCCGAGAAGCGGAGCAGCAGCGGCAGGCCCACACCCTGGGCGTTTAGATCCATTGCCAGGTTGTAGAGATCGAGCCCCCGTTTCTTGTTGGCGTCGGGGTGCACGGTGACGTGCCCTTCCGCGTTCACCCGGAAGTAACCCAGCCCCCAGCCATTCATGTTGTAGAGCTTCTCGGCGTCCTTGATGGACCAGGTCGGAGGGGCGGCAGTCGTGGTGATGGCAGAACTCCTAAGCTGAAGGCCAATCGGCAATTGTAATGCAGTGGGAGAGCCGATGAAAGCGGGGTTTGGTGCCGGTACGACAGCTTGCGCCGGCGCCCCACTGCCAGTGGCGACTGCGCTACATCCCAGGCCCGTGCCGGGACAGCTAAACTGCCGAAAAAGCCGCCAACCGCATGTCAGTTCATGGGTTTGGGTCGAGAAACGAGCCCGGTCTGATCCACCCTCTACCAGGGGAGACTGGGCACAAAGATCGCATTTTCAGCCGGTGCACCATTCGTCACCAGCGGTTTCAGTTCTTTCCGGGGGTACCATGGCTGGACCAAATCTCATATCCAATCGCCGTTTCTCGGCTCAGACTCGCTTGCGCCTGCAGCTCGTTTTTGCCAGAGCCTCGGAGGCCCTCGCCGAAACCTATCAGGCACAAGCCGCGGAATTCGTCAGACGCCTCAAGACCAGACTGCCAGTAGAAGAGGCGCTTCAGCGCTACTTCCAGCAGGTGGGAGTGCCGGCGGCATTGGAGGAGACCGTGCGCGCCAGAGCCCTGATCTCCCTCGCGGGACTCATCGAAAACACACCCAGGCTGACGGTTCCTGCGATCGGCTGGACCGCGATGCGGCCCGACCACCTGCTGGGGGCGTTCCGCCGCCGGGTCCAGTACATCGAGGAGACCAATCTGGAGTGCCGGCTGGCCGCGTCGATCTCTGATGAAGCGGTGGCGAGCACCCACGTTCGCATGGCGCTCGAGACGGTCAGCGTTCTCGCGGAGGAGCACACGCCGGACGAAGCGATCATGCAATATGTCCGCGCGTTCAATCTGTCGTCCATTGACGCGCAGGTGATCTTTCGCAGCGCGATGGCGATGTGGGCCGAGCTTCATCCGCTCTCGGGAGAAGCTCACGCAGGCACCCGACCCGGGATGCATGCTGCCCTGCCACCAAAGCCCACGCTGGAACTGAGACCCCGTTCGGAGTTCGGGCTGCGAGTGATGGTGTAGGGCAGGACGAGGTGAGAGGTGAGAGGTGAGAGCCATGCTGGTCGCTCCCTCGCTCCGCTCGGGATGACGCGGGCCACGACCCACCCGCTTACCTTTCCAGCATGAGAGTGGTCGTATCGAATCGGTCGGATTGCTGGCACCGAAATCAAGGTGCACCTGACCTTTGTGCTGCTGGTGGGATGGTGGGCGGTGATGGGGTATCAGGAGGGCGGGCAGAGTGGGGCCTTAGCCGGCGCCCTGTCACTGCTCGCCCTTTTTGCGTGCATTCTCCTCCACGAGTTCGGCCACATTCTGATGGCTCGGCGCTTCGGAGTGCGCACGCCCGACGTGATCCTGCTCCCGATAGGCGGAGTCGCCCGGCTGGAACGGATACCGGACGAGCCAAAGCAGGAGCTGCTGATCGCACTGGCAGGCCCCGCTGTCACCCTCCTGATCATCCTGGCGCTCTACCTCGTGCCCCAAATCTTCGGCGTGAGCGTTGTGCCACGCCTCGACCCCGATGCGCCATTCGCCAGCCAACTGCTGGCAGTGAATATCTCGCTCCTGCTGTTCAATCTGATCCCTGCCTTCCCGATGGACGGGGGCCGAGTACTGCGGGCGCTGTTGGCGAGTAAAATGGGAATGGTCCGGGGGACCCGGGCCGCGGCGATGCTGGGGCAGATGTTGGCGGTGGTGGGAGGGCTGTATGGCATTACCAGGCCGGCACCGCTCCTGATTCTGGTCGCCTTCTTTGTCTTTCTCGGTGCCAGCGCCGAGGCCACTGCCGTCGAGACCCGCGCGGCCGGTGCTGGCCTGCAGGTCGCCCAGATGATGGTGACCGACTTCCGCACCATTCCAGTCTACGCCACCCTGACCGATGCAATCAGCCTGCTCCTGAGTGGCGAGCAACGCGAGTTCCCGGTGGTGGACAATATGGGCCGGACGGAAGGGATTCTCACACGGGACAATCTCATTCGCGGGTTATCGCAACGGGGAGCCGGTTCCACTGTCGCGGAGGCAATGACGGCTGGAGCGCCCGCCGTAGAACCGACGCTGGACTTCGATACGGCGCTCGAGCGGCTGCGCGCGAGTGGCCTTCCCGCGCTCCCCGTCATTGACAGAGGCGGTGGCCTGGTTGGCCTCCTCACCATGGACAACATCACCGACCTGCTCCTGGTGCAACGAGCACGCGGCTAGCCTAGCGTGACCGTTCGTTGTTGCTCCGATCGACGTCAGGCAAGACATGCCGCGGATCTACCAGCACCCGCTGCACCTGCTTGCCACCACGGACACGATACGCGAATCGTGGACCCAGGTTCCACATTTCCACTGGTAGTCGGACGCGCTCGGTAGAGTTGTCCGCGTAGGTCACGTCCATTTCCAGGGGCAGCGTCATCGTCCCACGGTTGGCCAGAAAAATCTTCTGGACCTTGTCAGCGACTCCCACCGAATCCACCGCCTGGTCCAGTCGGCCTGTCGTGTAGATCCAGTCCCGCCAGAACCAATCGAGATCCATTCCCGATTCGTCGCGCATGAGCCGGAAGAAGTCCGCCGGAGTCGGATGCTTGAATGCCCAGGTCCTGAGGTAGTGCCGGAAGGCGGCGTCGAATCGTTCTTTCCCGAGGACTTCGTATCGCAAGGTCTGCATCATGAGCGCAGGCTTCTGATATCCGGTCCAGAACAGATCATGGCCCTCCACCGGCCGGAGGATCAATGGCTGCTCCTGGCCCTCGATCGCGTGGTCCTTATAGAGATGAAGCGGGTGGACCTCGATCGAGTCGCCATACGGTGTCCCCTTGAAGTACCGGGCAGCCTCGCCCAGATCGATAAAGGTGTTGAACCCTTCATCCATCCAGGGATAGAGTCGTTCGTTGGAGCCGACGATCATCGGGGTCCATTGATGGCCCAGCTCATGGGCGATGACCCACTGACGCTCCTCCCGGCTCGGCGCCCGCGGATCGAATGTGAGCATGGGATACTCCATCCCCTCGATCGGGCCTTCGACGCTGCTGATGTGAGGATACGGATAGGGATACCACTGCTCGCTGTAATACTGCAGCGCTTCCCGGGTCATCCGGTTGGCTTCCTCCCACTCCGGGGCGGAGGGGCGGTAAAAGCTGTTCACCAGAATTCCCTTGTAACCACTCGCATCCCAGCGAAAATTTGGAGCTGCAGCGAAGGCGAAATCCCGCACCGAATCGGCGCTGAACTTCCAGGTAAGCTGGCCTCGAGAGATGGGAGGGGTCCGATCGGCGCGCCCCGCCTCTTCTTTCGTGATCACCGCGACCGGCTCGGCTGAACTTCTGGCCCGGCCGAGACGCGCCCTCTGCTCGGCAGTGAGCACGAGCTCTGGGTTTCTGAGAATGCCGGTGGCTGCCAGCACATACCCCGCAGGGACGGTCACGCTCACATCGAAGCGGCCATACTCCAGGTAGAACTCCCCTGCGCCGATGTACGGCTCGTGGTTCCACCCTCGGACATCGTCGTACACGGCGACCCTGGGGTACCACTGTGCGATCTCATACAGCGACCCGTCCCGGCCCATTCGTCCGGCACCGTAGTCCGGCACAGTGAAGTGCCAGGCCAGCTCCAGATCGAGCGCGGCTCCGGCGGCAAGCGGCCGTGGCAGATCGAGCCGCATGGTGGTGCCGTAGACAACCGGCTTCAGGGATCTCCCGCTCACCCGCACACTTTCCAGATTAACGCCTCCGCCCGATCCCTTACAGGAGAAGTCGAAGGTGGAGCCGAGGAATACGAGTGGAGGCTGGTCGAGCTGCTCGGTAATGCCGCTGGAGGCACAGATGTTCTGCTCTACGAACATCCAGATGTAAGGAAGGGGGTCGGGCGAGTGGTTGGTGTAGTGAACTATTTCATGGCCGCGGATCTGCCGGCTCGCCGTATCGAGGGTGGCGCTGATGGTGTAGTCCGCCCGCTGCTGCCAGTATCCGGCGCCGGGACGGCCTGACCCGGTGCGATACTGGTTGGGCGTCGGTAGATCCAGTTGGCGGAAGGGAGAGGTATTGTCCTGCTGACCGGCCAAAGCGGGCGTTTGCGCAACCGATGTACGCGCCAGAGTAAGGGCGGTGAGCACTATGAAAGTGAGTGGACGACTGCCCATGCGATCCTGCAGGTAAGGGTCGGCGGGAAAATACCGCGACAAACTGTCCTAGCAAGCGAAGGCAAGGGGACTGGCGGAATTTCAGCGAAATAGCAATCTTGGCGCGCTCTCGTTCTATCATACCGCACAGGAGGAGTCATGTCTCACCGTTCGCGAATCGGCGCGGCGTTCGTCGTAGCCGGTACTATCGCGGGCTGTAAATCTGACCGCCCGACCGTCGATACCCCTGCTTCAGCCGCTGCAACCCCGGCCGAAGCGGCCAGGACGGCACCCGTAACCCTTACCGTGACAGCCAAAGATTTCTCCTTTGACGCACCCGACACTATCGCTGCGGGCGTCACCACCATCCGCCTGGTGAACCAGGGCAAGGAGATGCACCAGGCCCAGCTGATCAAGCTGGAAGATGGAAAGACGATGGCTGATCTGGCGCAGGCCTCAAAGCATCCCGGTCCACCACCCAAGTGGGTCAAGTTCGTGGGCGGACCCAACGCCGCCGCACCGGGGCAGCAGGTTGAGGCCACATCGGTGCTCCAGCCCGGGAGCTATGCCTTCATCTGCTTCATTCCAAGCCCTGATGGCAAGATTCACCTGAGTAAGGGGATGGCTCGGCCGTTCCAG
Organism: uncultured Gemmatimonadales bacterium; assembly: GCA_963751925.1. Classification (GTDB taxonomy): domain Bacteria; phylum Gemmatimonadota; class Gemmatimonadetes; order Gemmatimonadales; family GWC2-71-9; genus CAVVWJ01. Next base: position 1,329,160 of record CAVVWJ010000002.1, read on the forward strand.
GTGACTGGCCAGCCGGCTACCTCCGCCGAGCTTCCTGCCAGTGACGTAACCATCAAGCTGGTTGATTACGATTTCCAGCCATCAAAGGCGCTCACCCCGGGGCATCACAACATCCTGGTGGAGAACGCCGGCCCCCAACCTCATGAGCTGGTGTTGCTCAAGCTCGCACCGGGCAAGAAGACCCAGGACTTTGCCACGTGGGCCGAGGGTGGGATGAAGGGCCCACCACCCGCCATGCCGGTCGGCGGAGTGGTCGTGCTGGAGCAGGGAGGAAAGGCGACGTTCTCTGCGGATCTGACTGCGGGAGACTACGGTCTCATCTGCTTCGTGCCTGACACCAAAGACGGGAAAATGCACCTGGTCCATGGAATGATGAAAAACATCAAGGTCAGCTGACGCACTTTCCCCGCCGGAACTCCTTCGGCTGACAATCGAATCCATGCCCAACCCAGAGGCCCGTGTGGCGCGCACGGGCCTCGTTTTGCGCGCGAGCTAGCCGGCCGGCATACTTGACGTTCGGCGGAACCGTGTACAGGACAGCCCAGCCACCGCGGACCATCGCCTCATTGATGAGAGTTGAGTCAGCCCAGGCATATGCCAGCACCCGCCCGTACTGATCGTTGTTGGCCACATCTCCCTCGAGTCGCACCACCGAACCTGGCGGAAGCAGCGTGAGTAGCGCCTGGCGGGCGGCGGCGCCGAACGGCTCCTGCTGCCGCTCGGGACTGTCGATGCCGGTGAGGCGTATCTTCCTCCCATCCCGGCAGTAGAACGTGTCTCCGTCCACAACTCGGCCCACGATGCAGGCGCTTCCCTGCCCCGGCCTCGGCACGGGGGCCGCGCAGGCGAGTGGTTTCGCAACTAAGGCCAGCGCCGTCAGTGTACCAGCCAGGAAAGCGGAAGACATGATGGGGACAATCTAGATGGTCGCCGACCCAGGCAGCGATAGAGGCCAGCCCCACGTAGCCGTCTCTGGTGCGAGCGGGCTCATCGGCACTGCCTTGATCTCGTCTCTCGCAGCAACGGGTTACCAGGTCACTCGGCTGGTCCGACGCCCGGCACGGACGGGTGAGCTGCAGTGGGATCCGGCTTCAGGTCTGCTTGATCCAGCGCGACTGGGTGTGGTGGACGCGGTGGTCCACCTGGCCGGCGAGAATGTAGGAGTTCGATGGACGGCCGAACGGAAGCGGCGGATAAAGGCCAGCCGCTCTATGGGTACCCGGTCGTTGAGTGAATCGCTCGCCAGGGCCACCGTGAAACCCAAAGTGCTGATAGCGGCCTCGGCGGTGGGAATCTATGGCAACCGTGGGGATGAGATTCTCACTGAAGGCAGCACTCTGGGGGACCCGAGCCGGGATTTCCTGGCGGAAGTTGCCCAGGAGTGGGAAAGCGCTACTGAGCCGGCTCGTCAGGCAGGAATACGGGTCGTGAACCTGAGGATCGGGATAGTCCTGAGCCCTCGCGGCGGCGCCCTCCGGAGAATGCTGCTGCCCTTTCATCTCGGATTGGGAGGTCGCCTGGGCAGCGGACGGCAGTGGATGAGCTGGATCGCAATTGACGATGTCATAGGAGCCATCGAGCATGCTCTGACCAGCGAAACGCTGCGGGGACCAGTGAACCTGACCGCTCCCGAGCCCGTGACCAATCGCGATTTCACAGCTGCCTTGGGACGAGCTCTGTCCCGGCCTGCCATAGTTCCGGTGCCGGCCCCGCTGCTCCGGCTGGCGTTGGGAGAGATGGCCGGCGGAACCGTGCTGGCCAGCGCGAGAGTGCTGCCAACCCGCCTTCTCGAATCCGGCTATCGATTCCAATATTCGGATCTGAGCAGCGCGCTCCGGCATGTGCTCCGGTCAGAGCGCTGAGCTAACTTCCGGCATGTCCAAGCCGAAGGCGGTTGTGCTTCTCAGTGGCGGTGTGGACTCCACCACCACCGCGGCCCTGGCCGTCAGCCAGGGATTCGACGTGCATGCCCTCACGTTCCGGTATGGTCAGCGGCATGCAATGGAGCTGGAAGCAGCTCGTGCGGTGGCAGAGCGCCTGCATCTCCGGCAGCATCTGGTGTTCGACCTCGATCTCCGAGCTCTCGGAGGCTCGGCGCTGACCGGTGAGCTCGCGGTTCCCAAGGATACGCCGGCGGACGAGATCGGCCGGACCATTCCTGCGACGTATGTGCCCGCCCGCAACACGATTTTTCTGGCCGTCGCGCTAGGCTGGGCCGAAGCCCTGGGCGCCGAGGACATCTTCATCGGCGTGAATGCGATGGACTATAGCGGCTACCCTGACTGCCGGCCGGAGTACATCGACGCCTTCCAGAAAATGGCCGACCTGGCAACCCGGGCCGGCACAGAACAGGGGCAGAAGCTCACGATTCACACGCCGTTGATCACGTTGACCAAGCGCGAAATCATCGAGCGGGGAACTGCGCTGGGAGTGGACTACTCCGTCACCCGTTCGTGCTACGATCCCGCGTCCGATGGCACGGCCTGTGGCCACTGCGAGTCGTGCCTGCTCCGGCTGCAGGGTTTTCGCGAAAGTGGGTTGGAGGATCCGGCTCCGTACCAGATGGTGGGCGGGAGATGAGCTATACGGTCAAGGAAATCTTCTACACGCTTCAGGGCGAAGGCGCGAACACCGGGCGAGCGGCCGTGTTTTGCCGGTTTGCGGGGTGTAACCTCTGGTCTGGGCGTGAGCAGGACCGAGCCGACGCCACGTGCCAGTTCTGCGACACTGATTTTGTCGGTACCGATGGTCCTGGTGGAGGGCGGTTCGCGACCGCGGAAAATCTTGCGGCGGCAGTCAGCGACACATGGCCGGCACACAATCCAGGAAAGCGTTTTGTCGTGTGTACCGGAGGGGAGCCGCTATTGCAGCTCGACGTGGCGCTCATCGAAGCATTGCACGATCGGGATTTCGAGATCGCCGTGGAAACCAACGGAACCCTCCCGCCGCCTCCCGGGCTCGACTGGCTGTGCGTGAGCCCCAAGGCCGGAGCGGAGCTGCAAGTGCGTGCTGGAAGCGAGGTGAAACTGGTCTATCCCCAGAGCGGACTCCGGCCGGAGGACCTCGAGGATCTGGAGTTCCGCCACTTCTTCCTGCAGCCGATGGACGGCCCCGAACGCGCGACTAATACGGCGCTTGCGGTAGACTACTGCCTGACCCACCCGCGCTGGCGGCTCAGCCTGCAGACGCATAAGCTTCTCGGCATTCCATGAGGGGAAGGACAGCTCCCCGCTCTGTCCTTAACTCTCGAGACCATCGACGCCCCCCCACATGCACGGCTACTCCGATCGCATCAGTCACGCGTTTGCCTTCGCGGCCAAGTACCATGGAGCGGTCGCACCGGTTGGGTCGGGAATGGATTACATCGCCCACCCGGCCAACGTCGCCATCATCCTGGCGCGCTATGGGTGCGATCAGATCACCATCGTTGGCGGCATTGTACACCACGTGCTCGAGGAGTCGGTGCCGGAGAAGCGCCCCGAGCTGGAGCGAAAGATCGCCGACAAGTTTGGTCCCGTCGCCCTGGCTGTCGCCAAAGACGCGCTGGAGCCCAAGTACGACCGCCGAGGTCTTGAGCGTCCCTGGCAGGCGTGCAAGCAGGAGTACCTGAGCCAGCTGGCGGTGGCGGAGCCGAGGGCGCTGGACATCTGTGTGGCAGACGAAATTCACGCCTGCGGCTCAACCGTGACGGCGTTGCGGCGGCTCGGTGTCGAGTACCTGCGGACGGTCTCGAGGGCCGGGTCGGGGCAGACGATCTGGTGGTATCGGTCTATGCTGGAGATTCTGACTGCGCGTGACGATTGGCCACAGCGCGAGATGCTGGCGGAGCTGCGCCTGATGAGTGCCGATCTGGTCAGGAGCCTTCGCCAACGAGAGGAGGATATGTGAAGCGCTGGGTTGCTCTGGCTCTACTCGCCGCCACGGTGAACTGCACCGGCGGGGCGCCCCCGCCGATCCCCCTCAACCCGGTCCGCTTTCTCCTCATCAACGACCTGTATGTTGCCGATACGACAGCAGACGGTCAGGGGGGACTGGCGCGGGTCGCAACGGTGCGCAACCGGCTGGCGGACCAGGGCCCAGTGCTGTTCGTACTGGCCGGCGACGTGCTGAGCCCCAGCGTGTTGAGCAAGTACTACGGCGGACGGCAGATGGTCGAAGGACTGAATGCGGCGAAGCTCGACTACGCTACTTTTGGAAACCACGAGTTCGATCTGGAGCGCGATACCCTGGTGGCCAGAGTGGCAGAGTCAAAGTTCAAGTGGCTCTCGAGCAACTGCACCCAGGCCGATGGGAACTCCTTTCCCAAGGTCCTGCCTTGGGACACCCTCCGCGTGTCGGGGCACAAGGTCGGGCTGTTCGGCCTCACCATCGAAGGGAACTATCCCAACTACGTCCACTGCACCAACCCTGATACCGCCGCTCATAACGTGGTGGAGACGCTTTCCAAGGAAGGCGCCGACCTGATCGTTGGTCTGACCCACCAGAACGTTCAGGCCGATCGAGACCTGCTCGGCCGCGAAGCCCGGATTGACATCATCCTGGGCGGTCACGAGCACGAAGCACAGGACTCGGTCGTGTCCGGCCGGCACGTCGTCAAGGCGGACGCAAACGCCAGGACCGCCCAGTTCGTGACACTGTGGGGTGGCAAGGGGAATTGGCGCCAGGCTGTGGGGTTGGTGCGTATCGACGCGGGGCTGCCGGCCGATACCGCGGTGCGGGCGGTCGTCAGCAGATGGCGTGATAGCCTGGACCGGCGGCTCGGACCCGAGAAGAAAGTCGGCACCACCACGGTGACGATCCAGCCCTCGAACGCGGTGTCGCGCCGGCAGGAGTCGGTCCTCGGCGACCTGGTCACCGATGCGATGCGGGCGGGCACGTCGGCCGATGTGGCGCTCATCAACGCCGGGACTTTGCGGCTGGACAACCCTCTCCCGATTGGTCCGATTACCAACCACGATTTGGAAGAGATTTTTCCGTTCGCGGATCAAACCCGCGTTGTAACCTTTTCTACAACCGGCGCGGGATTGCGCCGCATCATCGAGCACGGTTTGTCGGAAAGGGTTCTCGGTACCGGTGGGTTTCTGCAGGTCTCGGGGGTGTCCTTCGCCTACGATCCCGCGCGGGGCTCCGGCCGCCGGCTGGTTGGCGAGCTGAAGCGGAGCGATGGCAAGCCGCTCGCTCCCGACGACTCAATCAAGGTCGCTTTCGACATCTATCCAGCCTGCGGTGGTGGAGATGGTTACTCCATCCCGGAGGCCTCCGCCGCCTGCGCAAAGGCGAGCGAGGCTCCGCGGGCCGTGGACCTTCTCACGCGCTATATCGCGGATTCGAGCGGCGGGGAGGTGAAGTCTCCGGTCCAGGGTCGGATCCGGGATACCAGAAACGCAAATCCCGGCTGAGCATTGCCCGCCGGGACCGAGTAGCCTTAGCAGTTTTCATCACCCAGGCTGCAAAGCTGAAATCCCTGGGGCCCCGAAGGGCTATGTCCCTCTTCTTCTACTGCCTACAAGATAGCGGGCCGGGCTCGGCAACACAAGTCCACGACGCTCCCATGCAGCCGCCGCCCATGGTATTATAACGCATGGGTTTGACCCCTCACCCATCTCTCGCAACCCTACCCAGCGCCTTCGCCGCAGCTTGCCGGCTCTCCCGCACTGATGGAGAGCTGTTCGAGCGCTGCCGCGTGGCCTTGGTCCGCCGCTTTCAGAGCGAGCGGATCTGGTTCACCCTGGCGTCCCCGACCGAATCGATACCGCGGGTGGGCCCCACCAGCGGCTTTAGCAGCGCCCTCGAGGTCGCACGGCTCACCAGCGGTGAGACGGAAGTCGTTATCCACGCTGACCCGCTGGTGGCGGAGGACATGCGCCCGGTTGCCATGTCATTGGCGCTCGGGCTCAGCGTCGTGGTCGAGCTCCGGAGCATCCTGCTGGAACGCCAGGCCGCGCTGGACGATGCGGTCTTCCAGTTACGAGCGCTGAGACAGGTGGCCCGGCTGCTTTCATCGGTGCACTCGACCGAGGAGACCGAGCAGCTCATCCTCGACTTCATGGCCGAAGTGTTCTTCGCCTGGTGGGCCTGTCTGTATCGGCCGGAGACCGAGAACTACGTTCCTACGGTATTTCGCTCATTGAACGACCGGCTGCGGCCGGCACCGATCGACCGGGCCGCGCTGGATCAAGCGTTGCCGACGGGTAGTACGGCAATGGGAGCCGACGATGTGTCGGTGGCCGAGCTGGTCGGACCCGGCGCCGAGCTGATCGTCCCGCTCGACGCCGGGGCAGAACGCATGGCTGTTCTCGTGCTCGGCTCCCGCATCAGTGACAAGCTGTACGGTCGAGCCGAATCCGAGCTGGCCGGCACCCTCTCCTTTGCGGCGGCCATCGCCCTCAAGAATTCGGAGCTGGTCGAGCAGCTGCACAGTGCCGCCACCACCGATGAGCTCACCGGCTTGTGCAACCGACGGGCGCTGGAGGACCGGCTTGCCGCCGAAATCTCGCGCAGCCTCCGTCACCAGCTCCACACCAGCGTCCTTCTGCTGGACCTGGACCGGTTCAAGGTGGTGAACGACACGATGGGACACGCCGCCGGCGACCGATTACTGGTGCAGGTGGGGCAAGTACTTCGGAGACAGTGCCGCGCGCTCGACATAGTCGGGCGGCTGGGAGGAGACGAGTTCCTGGTCATTCTGCCAATGACGAAGCCGGCCGAAGCGCGGGTGTTCGTGGCCCGGGTGCAGGCGAGCATTCGCGAGATAGAAAAAGCCAATCCCGAGTTCGGCGCCTGCACCTTGAGCATGGGCATCGCCGAATCACCACTGCACGGCACCACCGTCAGCAGCGTTCTCGCAGCGGCCGACAACGCGCTGTATCGGGCCAAGCGCGGTGGGAGAAACACCGTCGAAGTGGCGGAGGGCTAAATGGAGGAGCCCGAATTCACCCTCTTGGGTGACGCCATCTGGCTGGACTTCGTCAACACGGCACGCGGGCGCACTGCCTCACCTCCGGATCTGCTGCCGGACGAGGCCGCTGTTGTCCGCTGGGCTGTGGCACAGAGCCTCGGACGATTTGCTGATATTGACCCCCCGACGCACTCGGCCAGCCTGAGATTCCGGGAGCGGCTGACCCAGATGGCTGAAGCGTTGCACGCCGGGCTGCGGCCGCCCGCCGGATCGGTCGCCGCTATCAACGACCAGCTCGCGCTTGCAGGTGGATGCCACCAGCTCACCCGAGTGGGCGGCGAGTGGCAGCTGAGATTTGCGCCGGCTCAGCCACTCGGGCTGCTGGCAGCTATCGCCCATTCTGCCGGCGCGAGTCTGGCAGACCCCCTCCTGTTCATCCGTCGCTGCGCCGGAGAGAGCTGCTCGCTCTTCTTCTCGGATGACTCTCCCAACCAGAGCCGTCGCTGGTGCAATGCGGCGGTGTGTGGCCGCCAGGTCCGGATCGAGCGTCGGCGCGGGCTGCTGCGCTGACCAGCATCGAGCCGCTCCGCTACTTCGATCGGGCCCAGGAAGCGCTCGGGACCCGCTATCGCCTCGAGCGTCTGGTCGCGGCCACTGCAGAGCACGTCCTGTTCGAAGCGTATGACAAGGTGCTCAAGCGCCGAGTCAGCTTGCGCCTCAACTTCTACTCCGATCAACCGACCCGGGCCTGGTTCCTCCGCGAAGGCGAAGCACTCGGTCAGCTCGATCACCCTGCCATCAGGCACGTCTACGATGGCGGGATCATCGGCGAGCTGGCGTACCGCGTCGGCAACTGGATCGAAGGCGAAGGTCTCCAGGAGGCGTTGCGACGAGGGCCCCGGCCGATTCCTCTGGTGCACACCCTCGCTCGTGATCTGCTGAGCGCGCTGGAGCACGCGCATGCGCATGGGATCATCGTGCGGCGCATCGTCCCCGCCTCAGTGCTGCTCAGCACCGCCGGCCGAGGAGTCATAACCGATATACGCTTCTGCAGCTACATACTGCCGGTGATTCCGCCGGGAACAGTTCCGACCGCTCTCGCCTACATGGCACCAGAAGTACGAGACGGCGCCGTCGGCGACGCGGCCAGCGACGTCTACACCGCCGGAGCACTGCTCTACCTTGCCATCACCGGACACAATCCATCGCTGGATCCGCGAGCTCTCATCCGGCCGACCGAGCTGCGACCCGCCTGCCCCCGAGCAATCGAGCGGATCGTGCTACGGGCGATGCGTCCGGCACAGGACGACCGTTTCCTGACGGCTGCCGAAATGCTGGAAGACTTTGCCAGCGATGCCGGAACCTTCGAGACCCCCGTCGTCGCTGTGGCTCAGGGACCAGTCGCGGAAGCAGAGGACAATGCCCGCTGGGAAAAGCGGCTCCGCCGCGCGCTGGGCGACGATTACGAGCTCCTGTCGCTCCTCGGCACTGGCGGCTTTGGCCGAGTCTACCGAGTGCGGGACCTGCACCTGGAGCGGGAAGTAGCCCTCAAGGTGCTGCAGCCTCTTCTGACTCGCGACCCGGAGGTGGTGGAGCGCTTTCGCCGTGAGGCCCAGCTCGCCGCCGGCCTCAGGCACCCGAACATCGTCAACATCTACGACATTGGAGGACGATCCGGCCTGCTGTGGTACACCATGGAGCTGATCGATGGCCCGAGCCTGGCACAGCTGGTAGAGCAGGACGGCCCACTGTCACTCGACCGGGTGCTGCGTCTCCTGCGGGAGGCGCTGTCGGCACTGGCGCACGCGCATGCATCGGGACTGGTACACCGGGATATCAAGCCAGAGAACATGCTGATCGATCCGAGCGGCAGTCTGCAGATCACCGACTTCGGATTGGCCCTGGCGCTCCGAGGCAAGTTCGGCGGCGCCACCAGCCAGAGTGGCACGCCCCAGTTCGCGAGTCCCGAGCAGCTCCTCGGCGAGCGGGTAGACCAGAGATCCGACCTGTACAGCCTTGCCGCCGTGGCCTATTACGCCCTGCTGGGAAATCCTCCCTTTCCGGGGCTTACGGTGGAGCAGGTGCTCGCCAAGCAGACCACGAACCAGTTCCCCACGTCCCGCGGCAAGAGAGACGACGTCAGCGAATCGCTCGAGCTGGTGCTGGACCGAGCCCTCAGTGCCGACGTGGCCGAACGCTATCCTTCGGCGGCCGAGTTTCTCCAGGCTTTGAACCAGGCGACGGGTGCGCCTGCTCGGGAGCCGGTGGTGGATTGGGCCCGGGCTGCGGCCCGCTGGCTCCGACGGTTCCCCCCTTGACTAAATGCTATCACACCACGAATTTATCCTCGCGATTTAGCCCCCAATCGATGGTCTAACCGACCGAATTAATGGGAATCAGAGACCTGGGTAAATCGCCCACGGTCTCTTCATCTTTTATGACGCAGGACAGGCCTGCGCTCATGAAGACTCGGTGCGAATGCGCCGGGTAATGACGCAGTTTATCAAACACGGAGTAGGCGAAATGGCTCGCACCATCGGCACGGTGAAGTGGTTCAATGATGCAAAGGGTTTTGGATTCATCACCCCGGAAAACGGTGAAAAGGATTGTTTCGTACACCACACCGCCATCAAGGCGGAAGGCTTCCGCAGCCTTTCCGAGGGCGACCGGGTTGAGTTCGACATCGTGCAGGGTGCAAAGGGCCCCGCCGCCGAGAACGTGACCAAGGTTAAATAGGCCCGCTACGCGGGCCTGGTCTACAACAAAAAGGCCGCTCTTCCGGGCGGTCTTTTTGCTAGTCAAGAGTCGAGAGTCGGAACGCGCCGAACTCTAGACCCTAGACTCTCGGCTCTAGACCCTAGATCTGCTACTTGTGCCTATAAATCACTCGACCCCTCGTCAAATCATACGGCGATAGCACGACGCTGACCCGATCACCTTCGAGTACCCGAATCTTGAACTTGCTCATCTTGCCGGCGGCGTACGCCAGAATTTCGTGACCGTTCTCCAGCATGACTCGGTAGTTCCGATCGGGTAGCACTTCCGTAACCACCCCTTCCATCTCGATGCCTTCTTCTTTGGCCATCCAGTCTCTCCGCGAGGGTACCGGGATCCCGGCAGCGCCCACCGGGTACAACAAGCGGTGGAATCTTGCGGCTGTCTCTGCGAGAAGCAACCGGGAGCGGCGGACCTGGTGATGCCTCAGGCCTGTCCGGCAGGAGGTAGCTCCGCCCGCAGATGCTCGATCTGCTCCTCGACCAGCGCCACCAGTTCGCCCATGAGCTCCGCGTCGAAGCTCAGCTTGGCACCGGCTGTCCGGTAGATCTCCGGAAGATTTCGCACTGCGCCCAGGGAGAGCGCCTCACGATACCGCGCCACTGCCTTCTTGGGATTCTCGAGGCTGTTGCGCCAGACCTGGAGTGCTCCGACCTGCGCGATCCCGTATTCGATGTAGTAGAACGGATACATGAAGATGTGGAGCTGCCGATACCACCTGGCGACCCGCTCGGATTCGAGCCCGCTCCAGTCGACCCCCCGCTCGAACCGGCTCCGGAGCCGCAGCCACGCCGCATCACGTGCGTCGGCGTCGGCACCCTCTCCGCTGGTGTAGATCCAGGTCTGGAACGCATCGACAGAGGCGATGTGAACCAGACTGAGCAGGACGTCTTCGAGGTGCTCCAGCCAGGCTCTGCGCGCGTCGTCCCGAGTAAAGAAGCCACCCTGCTGGCTCAGGTGCGGCGAGGCCAGGAACTCCATCGACATAGAAGCGAGCTCGGCCGCCTCCGAGCCGGGATGACGCTGCCAGATGAGAGGCTGCGCGTGGGACGCGAAGGCGTGGAAGGCATGACCCGCCTCGTGCAGCAAGGTCATGACGTCGTCCATCAGGCCCACCGCGTTCATGAAGATGAACGGCCGCCCCTGAAAGTGGAGCGTCTCGCAGTACCCACCAGGAGCCTTCCCCTTCCGGCTTTCCAGATCGAGCAGCCCCTCGTCGATCATGACCTGGAACTCCTGGCCGAGCGCGGGGTCGACTCGGTCGAACACCCGCCGCGCCTTCCGCACCAGATCGGTTACATCCGAAAATGGCGTGAGTGGTTTGTCGCGATAGGGGTCCACAGCCAGATCCCAGGGGCGCAGGACATCGACCCCCAGGCGCCGGCGCCTCGCTTCCAGGACCCGTTCGACGGCGGGAACAACTGTCCGCTCGACCGCCTCATGGAATCGCTCGCAGTCGGCCGGGGTGTAGTCGAAGCGGAACTTCGCCGGAAATATGTAGTCTCTGTAGTCCTCGAATCCGGCGTTGCGGGCCGCGCGCATCCGCAGTTCGTACATCCGATCGAACAACTTCGCCATCTCGCCTCGCTGGGCCATGTACGGCTGGCTTCCGACGCGGAAGGCGCGCTCCCGAACCGCTCGATCGGGACTTTTCAGGAATGGCTGAATCTGTGGAAGGGGCCGCTCCACTCCGTCCCACTCTACGGTGATGGAGCCGGTCATCCGCTGATATCTGGCGCTCAACTCCTCCAGCTCGGCGAAGATTTGGACGTTCTCGTCCCGGAAGATCTCGATCTGGGTACGAAATCGGCGCAACGTCATGGCGAGCGCCGGGGTCGAGTACCCTGATTCCACCAGCCGGCGAGCCAGCTCGACACTGCGCTCCTCCATACGAGGCAGCACCTGGGTGGAGAACCGAAGGTGATCGGCCTCCTTATCCGAATCTCCTGTGTCGATCGAATAGGCAATCATCGCCCGGGCGGCGGCTTCTGTCACCAGCTCCTCCAGAGTCGACCAGGCAAGGAGCCAGCCCTCGATGCTCGAGGGGTCCAGGGGACGATTGTTCAACTCGTCGAAATACGGTGCAACGTCTTCCCAGCTCGCCTTGGCAAACGCTGCGGGAGACTGCGGCAAGACCGATACTGTCACGATTACTCCACAAGACGGGTCAACGAAGGCGGATTCGAGATATTAGACTGATGCGGCGACGGTCACAATCCTGGTGGTCTCATGCGATGGAATCCAGTGGACTCCTGATATCTCATGCCGATGGCCAGCAACGTTGCTTCGCTGCCAGCTCGGCCAGTGAGTTGCAGACTGGTCGGAAGCCCACCCTCTCCTATACCGTTCATCAGAAAAAGTCCCGGCACGCCAGCCAGATTGGCCGGACCGCTGATGTTGGTTCCGCCGGGGAATTGAGGGTAGACCTTGTCGAACGCCGTATCGAGCGGCCAGGCAACCGTCGGGAGACTGGGAGCTACGATGGCATCGAAGCCGCTGAGCAGACGGTCCAGTGCGACGGAGGCAGGCCGTCGAATCCTCAGGGCCCGTAGATAGTCCTTGGCCAGCAGCACCTGTCCGGGGTAGCCGCCCAGCCGGTCCTCCGGTGCGGTGAGCCGCGTAATCCTCCCACTCTCGAACAACGACTCAAAAGCGCTTGCGGCCTCCGCATCGATGATGATGCCGGCTGCCGCGTCGAATGGGAAATCGGGGAGCACCACATCCTCGGTAATCTCGGCCACCTTCCGGAGGGCGCCGAGCGAGGTCTCGAAGTTGGCCAGGACCTCCGGTTGGGTCTTCTCCCGAGTGCCGCGCAAAATACCGAGACGGAGCCGTTTCGAAGCTGCAGTGTTCCGTGAAGCCGTAAACTGTTGAGCCAGTGTGGTAGGGTCGAGCGGGTCGACTCCGGCGATTGCTTCGAGCACCAAGCTGCAGTCTTCCGCAGTTCTCCCCAGCGGTCCCAGCTTGTCCATCGTCCAGCTGAGCGCCATGGCCCCGTGCCGGCTGACGCGCCCGTAAGTTGGCCGGAGACCAGTGACACCACAGAACGTCGAAGGGAACTGAATCGAGCCCCAGGTTTCCGAGCCGATCGCAAACGGGACCAGTCCTGCGCCAACTGCGGACCCGGGCCCGCTCGATGAGCCGCCCGACCAGCGCGAAGGATCCCACGGCGTTTTTCCCGGACCGTTGAAGCTTGCGAACGCCTGGTTGTATCCCATCCCGCCTGCCAGCTCCACCATACTCAGCTTGGCACAGAGGACGGCACCGGCGCTTCTGAGCCGCTGCACCACGGTAGCGTCGGTCTTGAGCATCTGGTCGCGATACGGCTGAGCTCCCCATGTGGTCGGGGCGCCTTCTGTCGCCAGAAGGTCCTTCACTCCGTACGGGATGCCGTGCAGGGGTCCTCTGATCTTCCCGCTCGCGAGCTCCTGATCACGCTCCGAAGCCTCGGCCAGCGCCGAATCGCGCAGCACCGTGACGACCGCGTTGTACTTGGGACCGAGACGCTCGAGTCGATCCAGGAAGTGCTTCGCCAGCTCGGTTGCCGACGCGCTTCGCGACCGGAGTAGCGCGCCCAGCTCACCAATCGACTGGAACGAGAAATCCGTCACGTTGAAGACGGTCGTTGAGCCGAGAAGACGAAGTCAGGCTCGTCCCCGTTTGCGAGATCGTACTTGTGCAGCTGATCGACTCGTTCCAGGCCGGTTTGGATGAGGCGGGTGATGGTCGCGAGATCGTGGGAAGAAAGGCGGCTGCCGTACTGGGTACGGACGACACCAGCCAAAGCCCGGGCGAGTGCCTTCGGGGGAGCGACTCCGGCGGCAATCGATTCGTCCCACACGGGGAGGCGGATCGACTCGGGCTTGCTTCCGATCAACGGCGCCAGCGCCGCGACCGCGAGCGACTCGGCGAATGCGCGGCGAGAAACCTGGTTCACGAGGCGGTACTCTGTTGTTGAATCTGCGCCTGACGATGATAGAGATAGGCCAGCAAGAGAAACACCAGGCCGAGAATGAAGACCGAGCCGACCCGGTACAGCGCATCGAGTGAGGATAGATCGAACACGAGTACCTTCACTACCGCCAGCCCTGCGACTCCGAGGCCGGCGACCCGAAGCGGCTTGAGCGCTCGGCGGAATCCCACCCCCACCAGTGCTGCGGCAAAGACGAGCCACCATGCGCTCACGGCCAGCCCGGAGGCGAGGCTCGCGTCCTCCGCCGAGAGAGTCTTGAGCGTGAAGTAGCGTCCGATCTCACCGGTCACGCCGAAAAGCACCATCCCTCCGGCAAGGCACCAGAGGAAAGAGCGCATAGGCAGGGCCGGGTCGGTTGTCGCTCGGACTCGCCAGAGCCCCGCGGCCAGCGCGGCAACCACTCCAGTGGCCACCCACATCGTCAAAGCCCACGTGCCGATAAAGGCCGGGTCGGCTGCGGTGCGCTGGGCCATGGCATCGGTAAACAGGTGATCGAGGGCTACCCAGAGTGTCGCCAGCGCATACCAGCGTCCGTCGTACCGATTCAGCCGGTGATCGAGGGCGGGCCAGAGCAGCACCAGCATGAGCAGCGGCCACACCCGCTCGATGCCATCCCAGTGCTGCCACGCCGCCAGGCCCAACGCTGCGGCGCCCACCAGAGCGAACACAGGCCTGGTGCGCTGATAACCCGCAACGACGTACGGAATCGCGACGATCAGAGCATCCGCGCCGGGATGGCCGTTGAACCATGGGCGGTCCAGACCGTGGATGGCCCAGCCCAATAGCCAGGGTGTCAGCAGAAAGTAGATCGCCTCCCCCAGAGACCAGCCGGGATCCTCACGCCTCGGCGCTATCTGAATAGGCATCACCTGCGGGCGCATGAGTGCATACCGCCACAACGGAGCGGCGAGTACGAGGCCGGCGATGAGAATAGCGACCGGGTGCTGCAGCCGTTGACTCGCTGCCGCGACGAAGGTCCACCCTCCCGTGAAAGAGAGGAAACGTGTCTCCCACCACCGCTCGCGCAGGCCGAGATAGATCCCGATCGAGCCGCCGACGACGCCGTACAGCAACACGGCCCACGGTTCCCCCCGGTCAGCCGCTCCCGTATACGCCACCCCGAAGTAGCTCACGGCCACTACGAAGAGCGTGAGGCGCCACTGTCGTCGCGCAGCGACAAGACCGAGACCCGCAGCCATTGACGCGAGGTACAGCAGCAGCAGGCTGGGATTGCTGTTGTGGTTTCCCAGGAGCAGTGGAGCAAAGAAGGCGCCCAGCGCGGCCGTAGTCCCCAGTGCTTCGACGTCGATGGCGTAGGCGATCATCGCGAGCGACACAGAGACCAGCGCGAGCCCGACGATCCCCGTCGTCGGTGGGAGTACGGCGTAGAGCGCTGCCGCGGCCCAGACGCTGAGATAAATAATCGCTGCCCCGCACCCGATCAGCGCCGCGCCGTACGTGCGGTAGCGCCCGTGCAGCTTCCAGCCCACGGCACCAACGATCACGCCAGTGCAGGCACCGCCGATGCAGCGCATCAGGGGCGAGATCCAGCCGCGGTCGAAAGACAAGCGAAGCAGGTACCCTGCGGCGAGGATGAGCGCGACCACACCCACGGCAAGCAAGAGTCGTTGACCGATCCACTGTTCGGACGAGAGCAGCGATGCAGTGGGCCGGCGGGCAGGACCAGTGGTGATAACGGGTGGACGATCGACTGGCGGGCGTGGGGCGGGAGGGGGCGTGATGGGTGTGGCCGGACAATGGGAGCGGATGTCCCGCCCGCGGCGCGGGGTGCCGTCAACTCCAGCATCAGCCCTTCCAGCACTGCCAGCCGGCGCTCGAGGTTCTCGATCCGCTGCTCATCCATCAGGCTTCCGCTCCTTCTGTCGCAGGCTTGGCGACTCTGGGGTGCGTTTCCACCTGGAATGACATGATCCCGACGAGTGCTACAAAGGCGCCGGCGACATAGAACGGCCAACCGTGCCCGAGCCGCTGGAATATGGTCGTGGCCAGCACCGGCGCGATGACTCGCGCCAATCCGGCGAAAGTCTGCGCCACGCCCATGGTGGTGCCGAGCTCGCCGGGGTCAGAATGCCGCGACATGAGTGATGTCGTGGCCGGAAACAGGAGCGCCGTCCCAATGGGAACCAACGGTATGACTAGAGCTAGTGTCCAGAGATCGCGAGGAAGCGGATAGAGCGCAAGTCCCAGGACCAGGAGCCCCGTGCCCAGGCGCATCGCCCAGGTCTCGCCAATGCGATCGACGATGGGTCCGAGCAGCAAGCTCCTCATCGTAAACGAGAGGACCCCGACGTAAAGGAACACCCATCCGATTGTCTTTTCGTTGAGTCCGAACTCGGCGCCGAGATAGAGCGCCAAGATCGAAGTCATGGAGGAGAACGCGATCATGCCGACACCGTAGATCCAGATGAGACGACCGATAGGCGTCCCCGGATGGCGCAGTGTCATCCAGGCAGGATGCCAGAGAGGCTTTCTCGCCTTGGTCGATGATAGTCCCAGCTCCTTGCGTGATTCGGGGAGCCATCTCCAGGCGAAGAACACATTCACCAAACACAGTCCGGCGGCGATCATACCGGGCGCTGCCTGACCGAAGTGCGCAGCGAACGATCCGATCGCCGGGCCCACCATGACCCCTGCAGAGGTGGCGGCCGACAGCCATCCCAGCGCCCGGGCCCGATCTGCCGGTTGTACGGTGTCCGCGACGTACGCTTGTGCGACTCCCGTGGTGCCGCCTCCAGCGCCCTGCACCAGGCGCGAGAGGAAGAGGAGCCAGACGCTGTCGGCCAGCCCGAAGACGACGTATGCGGCAGCCGAGGCGCTGAGCCCGATCAGCAGTGCCGGCCGGCGGCCGTAGCGATCTGATACTCGGCCCCAAACCGGGGCCGACATGAGCTGTGCGATCGAGAAGGACGCGATGAGCCTTCCGATGGTCTCGGGCGTCGCATGCAGCTTGAGGGCGTAGAACGGAAGCAACGGCAGCACGATCATGAAGCCGATCATGTCGACGAAGTTCACAGCAATGAGCACCGCGAGCCGGCGAAACTGTCCCGGCCCGGACGGAGTGCTCATCCGCCACTCCCCCGTTCTGCGCCGAGGGCGAAGACTCCAGCGCTGACGATCATCAGAACTACGCCGTAGGCCGCAGCTACGCCAACATCGGATTGGCGGAGGCTCGATAGAATTTCGAGGGAGATCGGTCGGGTATCGTAAGTGTAGAGCATGATCGATGTGACGAAGTCACCAAAAGCGGTGACGAAGGCCAGGCTCGCTCCGGCCAGGATGGCAGGCCGAAGCAGCGGCAGAGTGACTTTGACTAAGGTGCGCCAGCGTCCCGCACCGAGCGTGGCTGCCGCCTCATCGAGTGAAGGGTCCAGGGCGCGGAAGCCCGCAAGAATGGCCCGGCTGGTGATCGGCAAATTCCTTACGAGGTACGCCAGGGGAAGGATCCAAAGCGTGCCCACCAGAATGAAACGACCTGCCAGGGGCGCCCGCACACTGAAGGCGGTAGCGAGCGCAATGGCGAAGACTGTTCCAGGAACTGCCCACGGCAACGCGAGCAACCCCTCGATGGCGCCGCGGCTCCGCACCCGCCGGCGCACCGACAGGACGCCGGCAACGATGGCAATGACGACCGCTGCCACGGTCGCCGCCGTAGCCAACCAGAGGCTGTTGAGAAGTGGCTGAAGCCGCACCGGATCCTGGACGAGTGTGAGGTAGTTGCGCCAGGTATAGGCGGGAGGTATCGGCTCTGTGGTCCAGGTCCCCGCCGGCACAAACGAGACGAGAAGGAGCGTCAAGTGGGGTAGCAGCAGCACCAGCGCGAGCCCCCATCCGACACTTCCCAGGATCGACCGGAGCCAGCGGCTGTGCACCGGAACCAGCGAGGGCGCCATGCCTTTGCGCCCGGCTGCTCCCGCACCCTCTGGCAAAGGCGAGCTGCGCAACAGCCATAATGCAAACAAGGCGATGAGCGTGAGCGAAACGGTCTCGACCATCGCCAGCTCGTTATCTCCATTCAGACGAGTGGCTACGATCTGAGTCGGCATGACCCGGAAGCCGCCTCCGAAAATATAGGGCGCGCTGAACGAGGCGAGCGCCGTCATGAAGGTGAGGAGCGCCCCTCCGCCCAATGCGGGATAGAGGAGCGGAAGGACCACTTTGCGGAGAGTGCGCCACCGCCCGGCCCCGAGGCTCGCCGCCGCCTCATATACCGATGCGTCCAGAGAGCTCAACCCGGCCCGGGTGAACAGATAGAAGTAGACGTACATCGAGTAGGCGTGGACCAGCAGAATCGCGCCAGCGCCTTCCAGTCGCCAGGGCGGGTCCTCCAGCCGGAATAGACGCTGGATCAGAAGAGAGACAAAACCGCTCTCGCCATAGAGAAACATGAACGCGATCACGCCGACGAGCGGCGGGAGCACGGCCGGCAACGCCACCAGCCCGCCGAGTATACGGCGTCCGGGGAAGTCGTACCGTTGGAACAAGAAGGCGAGGGGGATTCCGATGATGCCCGCCAACACCACACTCGCCACCGAGATCCAGAGGCTTCCCCAGAGGGCCCGCAGCTCGTTCGGACGAGCCAGAAACAAACGGACGAAATCGAGGGTCCATCCATGGGGCCCGCGGAACCCCTCGACCAGGACCAGAACGAGTGGGTACACAATGAGCCAGATCAGGAGCGCGAGAATCGCCCCAGCCACGATGCCCGACCGCGACGCCCGGCTCACGGGTTGCTCGGCGGAAAGAGGTGGATCCCTCCACCGGCCCGCCGGCTCGGCATGATTCCTACCCGGTCACCGGCTATCACTGAACGTGGTGGGCCGGTGACTTCCAGCGACCCGCCCCCATCCGTAACAACAGTGAACAGGCTGGCGGCACCGGTGAACCGCCGCTCCGTGACGGTGCCGGTCAACATCCCGGAAGTTGGCTCCAGCAGCCTCAGCGCCTCCGGTCTCACCACCATGAGCGCTGGACCGTTTTGGGCGCGGGCCCCCGGCGGGAGCGCTCCATCCATCAGATGCCATTCGGCACCTTCAACCGATACCCGAACACCCCGCTCACTCTCGCCCAGAACGTTGACCAGGATACTGGTGGATCTCCCCACGAACCTGGCGACAAACTCGTTCGCGGGGGTTGCGTAGAGGTCCTCAGGAGTCCCGACCTGCTCCAGGCGCCCGTTGCGCAGCACCGCGACCCGGTCGCCCAGATCGAACGCTTCATCCTGCTCGTGAGTCACCAGCACGGTCGTAATGCCGACGCGACGGATGAGATCGCGGATCTCACGTCTCGTCCGCTCGCGAAGCGACGGATCGAGGTTCGAGAGTGGCTCGTCCAGCAGGAGCACGCGTGGTTCCGGCGCCAGCGCCCGGGCCAATGCAACGCGCTGTTGTTGTCCCCCCGAGAGCTGGCCGATGCGTCGCTGCTCGAACCCTGCCAGGTCGACCAGTGCCAGAGCCCGGGAAACCCGCCGATCCAGCTCTTCTCCTCTGACCCGCAGCGACTCGAGACCGAAGGCGACGTTTGCCCTGACATCCAAATGAGGGAAGAGGGCATAGTGCTGGAAAACCATTCCAAAGCGCCGGGCCACCGGCTCGACCCGGGTGACATCCTCGCCCTCGACCCAGACCCGCCCGGAATCCGGAACCTCGAAGCCGGCCAGCAGCCTGAGCGTAGTGGTTTTGCCACTGCCGCTTGGGCCGAGCAAAGCCAGCATCTCACCCCGCTCGAGAGTCAGTGAGACGTGGTCTACCGCCTTGAGACCGTCGAACTGCTTCGAGAGGTCTTCCAGCCGGAGGAACGTCACCTTCCCCGCTTTCCCGTGCCGCGCACGTGCTGATCCCAGTAGCTCATCCAGGTGGGCCCGTCACGCGAAAGCAGGTCCCAATCCATGTCGGCGACTACCATCTCCCGCTCGACCTCCGCCACCCAGAACGGGACTGAATCGGGAGGAAGATCGGTTCGCGCCGGCAGCCGGAAGACCTCTCGGGCCGCGAGAAGTTGGGCCTCAGTACTCCCCACGAAATCGATGAAGGCTTGCGCAGCTTCGGTATGACGCGATCCTCGAACGAGACCGATGCCGTCATCGATCACGACCGTACCGCTCCTCGGAAAGACATAGCCGAGTGGCATGCCCTTGGCCTGGCTGATCAGGATGTCCTGCAGATCCCAGAGACTCACCAATCCTTCCTGCCGAGCCAGCTTTTCATATAGAAGAGCCGGGCTGATGGTGTACGTCTTGGTTTGCCCATCGAGCCGCCGAAGCCAAGCCATGCCTCTTGCCGTGTCCCCGGTCTGCTGGACGCTGCGCATGAGAATGAGCCCCCAGATCGCCCGCATGGTCCCGCTGGCCATCGGATCGCGGATCAGGATCTTGTCCCGCCAGCGCGGCTCCAGCACTTCGTCCCAGTCGTGGGGAGCCTCGTCCCGGGACACCGCTCGGCTGTTGAATGCGATCACGGCAGGCGTGCGGTACACCGGGTAGTACAGCCCGCTTCCGTTGCCTTCGCCGCCGCTCCACGTGGTCGGCCCAGGCCGGACGATATGGGGTCAGGAGCGAATCTCGGACGCCCCGATCAAAAATGGTGGCCGGTCCACCAAACCAGACATCGGCCTGAGGGTTCACACGCTCGAAGCGCAAACGATCGAGGATCTCCTGTGAGCCCATGTCGAGCCAGCGGACATCGATATCGGGCCGATGGCGCTCGAAGGCGTTCTCCAGAAGCGTTAGTTGATCGCGTCCGTGGGGTGAGTAGAGCACCACGGGGGTCCGGGTATCGTGTCGGCAGGCGGAGAAGGCTGGGAAAGCGGAAAAGGCCGCGAAGGCGGAAACGATGAATGGCCGGAGCGCCCGAAGATTTTTTGCGCTAGTCCTGCCTACTCCGCCTTCCCTTCTACCGCCCATGCGGGAGGGCTAGCAGATTCGCGAACAACCGGAACGCTCCGGGCACAGCGGCGGGCAGCTGCCGGAAAAAGCTCAGCCCGGTGTAGACATATGTTCCCTTGCCGAGCGGCGCAATCAGAAGCCCGCCCGTGAGAGGCGCTTCTCCAGGATCATGCGTCTCGAGAATGGGACGGTACCGCTTATCCCAACTTCTGGCAAAGTAGAGTCCGCGTTCCTGGATCCAGCCTCTCCAGTCTTCCGATGTCAGCAGATTCGGTGTTCGCACAGCCGGGTCTTTGGGCGCAACGATCCGAACTGGCGCATTCTCGTCGGTGACGCGGTCGTGACTGACAGGCGGCGAAGGCCGCGAGCGAGCGGTGCCGGTGCCGGGCCGTGATTCCGTGCCGTCCAGTACCAGTGGCTGACCGCCGACCGTCAGTGGGAAAGGGGCAAAGTGGCCCTCGAAGTACCGGTGCTGCTGATACTGCACGATGACGAGACCACCCCGGCGGGCATAGTTCAGGAGCCTTGCGTTGTTCTCGACCAAAGCAGAATCGGTTTCATACGCTCTCGGCCCCACGATGATCGCAGTGAACTGGTCGAGGTTACCCCGCTCGAGTGTTTCCTCGCTCAAGCAGCACGACCGGTAGCGCCGACGCTGGCCAGAGCTTCGGGGACCCGGTCCGCGGCGCCGCGGACATAGCCCACCCGAGCGGCCTTGGGCAGCAGCACTGGAGCTCTCCGAACCGTGGCCGTAGCCGGACGAGTAAATGAACGAGGCCGGATATGGGGATAGTCTATCGGTAAAGACGCCAACATCGTACGGGTTCCAGCCATGTCCTCCGCGACAGCTCGGAACTCGGCAGCCCCCGTTCACCAGCTCGGCGGCGGTCTGCACCTCGAAGACGAAGCTCTCGCGCTCATCCTCCCGCGTAAAGCGGAACCGCTGCGCGACTTCGGCTGGGCCCAGCCTCGAGGCAGCTCCAGCCCAACCGTCCCCTAGGTAGTGTCCCGAGCCCCGTGGGTGAGGGTAACGGTAAAGCGGCGCGCCGCCGTGGAGCTGCTGGGCCACAGCTCGGTTCCCGGCTCGAGCTTTACGTCCACCCGAGGAATCACCGTCACTGGCCGCCGCACCTCTCCCCGAGCCTGATCGTTGAAGCGATACACCGCTTCCTCTGAACGGGTCGACCCCAGGCCGTCGGGATAGCTGGCGTTCACCTCGACTGATCCCAGAAACGTAGGCGCTCAAACGGCTCACCGTACGGAGGCCCGCCGGTGAGACGGCTCTGCTCGCTGGGCTCATCCGGCCAGCGGTAAAGTCGCCATTGCGGGGAAGCCGGAGAAAGTAGGGAGTGGAGGGCGGCTGCTCTTGCACTTGGTCATCGACTTTGACTGTGTCGACCTGACCTGGGGCTACCGTTTTCGCCGGCGAAGGCTGATCAGGAGAACGACAGTCAGCGAGCGGAATGCATTGCGCCGCTCGCATGTCGGCTATTCGAGGCTCTTCGGATGCGTTCCAGGCGGTGAGCGTCCAATGCAGCATCTGATTCGCGACGACGCGGTCGTCATCCACCACCGCATCGAACACCACCCGGCCAAGATGCCAGGCCGCGGCGTTGAGGTGACCAAGTTGATCCTCCAACTCGATTCCACGGGTATAGTAGACGCCGCTTTCACTGGCCGACGTCCCGGGCGGCACTGATACCGCAGCCTCGAGATCGGCCGCGGCCCGTGCAAGCAGAGCCCTTCGCCTGGTACCGTTCCCGCGGAGGGCAATGACGGAGTCGATTCGCGCGGCATACCTGGCAAGCTCGGCACCTGTGGCGGATCCCGGGGATCAACGTCGCCGAACTGGGTCCTCGGCGCTCGCCCAGCGGCATGGCCGCCAGCACTGTGTCGATTCCGGCAAAAAGATCCGAGCCTCCCCGGCCGGTCCGATCCTCCACCAGCGCCAGCCGCACGGGCGAAGGTCCGATCCCTTGAAGCTGCCCCATATCCTGCGATCGGTGCAGGCTGCGCCCGGCCATGGCGATCTGATGAAACGACTTGCCGACCGCCGGATCGAGAACGCCACCGTTCAGCACCAGGGTTGTGGCGGAGGTGTCGAATCGGGCGCTGCGATAGAGCTTGGAGGGGGTCCATGGCAGGAGACCTTCCTCCCGGGCGAGCTCCCGATAGCGGCTGGAGTCGCCTGCGATGCGGAATGCCTCCTGCGCTGCCCAGCCTGCTGCTTGATGCTGGCCATGGCCATCCCGCGGAGTCCCGCTGAAGATCGAGATAATGATCTGGGGACGGAACCGGCGGACGATTCTGACTACGTCCTTGAGGATGGTATCGCGCGCCCAGTGCTGCCACGTTTCGTCGAGTGTCTTGGAGTACCCGAAGTCATAGGCGCGGGTGAAGTACTGACGGGCCCCATCGAGCCGGCGAGCTGCCAGCAGCTCTTCTGTCCGTAGCAGCCCGAGCTCCTCTCCCAGCTCGGGACCGATCAGATTCTGTCCGCCTTCCCCGCGGTTAAGCGAGAGATAGGCGGCCTCGGTGCCGGTCCCCCGCACCAGGAGGGTGAGGAGCTCGGTGTCCTCGTCATCCGGATGCGCGCCGATCATCAGGACCCGCTTGTAATGGCCCAGCATCCGGAGCTCCTGGTCCAGAGCGACGGCACCCCCGGTGGAGGGGGGTTCGAACTGCCCCAGAACAGGCGTGGTGAAAAAATTGAGGAGGAGAAAGGAACAAACGGGGAGCAATCCGCGACGCACAAACCCCGGCCGAAGGAGTGAAGCCTTGAAGGTAACTTGGTGCAGGATGCCCTAGTAGATGGACCGCGCGACTAGGCCGCTACCGAGGTGCGTCGCCCAGGGGCGTTTCCTTGATGGACCGGCGGAAATCCGGGTGCTTGAGCCAGAGATAGAGTCCCATACTGAAGGCAGCAAGCGTGTTGGCGCTTACCACTGCCCAGAAGGGGAACAACTCATTCGTCCGCTCTGAGAGTACCTCGAGCAGGCCATAAAACATCACCTCGAACACCAGGAACACCGGGAGCAAGGCATAGCGCACAACCGAGTCACGTACTCCCCAGTGAACCAGCACCACCAAGCCCATGCCCAGCAGCGCGAAGACGGCGAAGTGAAAGGCGGTGTAGACCAGAATGGCGCCGAAGATCAGATGGCTGGTATCTGGGCGGGACGACCCAAACAGCACCACCTGACCCAGCAGGCTGGGCGTTTGGAAGGGGTGCCCCGCGAGGGTGTCGAGGATGAAGAACCAGAGAGCCACGGCCAACCCGCCGATTATTCCGACGTCCGTGCCCTCGGCCATGGTCGAGTGGGTGGTGTCGAGCATGCGGAACCTCCGAAGCGGTCCCTCGGGTGGTGATGGTACGATACGATTGTCACCACATTGGCGCGGACTGACCCGGAGCGCAAGACGCGCCGATCGAGAGGGCTTATCCCCCCTGACTCGCGGTGGATGCGGCGGAGCCTCGACCTCGGCGCCCAGGGGAGCCTGGTCGAATGTCCCCCGTAATCCCGGGTGTCTCCGCCAGAGAAACATCCCCATCGATCCGATCCCGAGGATGCTGCCACCGAGGGCGGACCACCAGGGGAACCGCTCGTTGGTCGTGGAATACAGCATCAGGAGGTGGCCTACGAAGAAGAGAAAGGCGATCACCAGCCCCAGCCAGACTCCCATGCGCAGGGATGGATTCCTGGATGCCATGTGCGTCAGAGCGGTGAGCCCGATTCCGAGCAGAAAGAAGACAGAGAAATGCAGCAGGGAGTACTCGGCAACGGCTCGCGGCACCACGGCATGAACTGCCGGAACCGTGTCACCAGCCACGAACACCTGGCCCAGTACGTTCGGAGTATAGAAGATCTGCCCCCGCCCCAGATCGAACAGTACATACCACACTGCCACTACCAGTCCACCGATCAAGCCGGTGAGAAGTCCTTCCGAGATGGTCGAATGTCGGTGGTCGGCCATGTGAACTCCGTCCGTGAGATATTCAGTGCTCTACTGCCATGAGCACTACAGATTGTCTCGACGGCTCGGGTGCTGGATGTGTCGCCGGTCACGGGTGCGGGGATTGTTCCTGTTCTCGGTAGAGCCGCTCAAAGGTGTAGATGCCGGTTCCATGACCATCACTCCACGTGATCCGGAGCCCATAAGCTCCCACCAGCGCGACACTCACCGGTCTGATGTCGGTCGGAATGGTGTTGGGATCGAGGAGTGGCCGCCCGCTCATCTCCTCTACGCAGGCGGCGCAGGGACAGGCGGCGCGCAGATCGCGGGCGGGATAGAACACCTCGTGCCCCTGATCATCCCACTCGATCCTGAGACCGTTGTCCTGACGATTGATGGCGTGGGGGATGGGGTTTGTAGGCATGGTGGGAATAGTAGCTAGGAGCTAGGAGCTAACAGCTAGGAGCTAGGAGCTAGGAGCTAGGAGCTAAACCAGGGTAGTTCGTCTCCCAAAAAAGAGACCCTCCATTTGGGAGGGTCCTTAAGTCGCAGCTAATAGCCCATAGCTCCTGTCAGGCGACCAGATCCTTCAGCCGATCTCCGGTTTCTCCCTCGCGCAGACGGAGCAGAGCGCGATCGCGAAGCTGCCGGATCCGCTCCCGGGTGACTCCCATCATCCGGCCGATCTCCTCGAGCGTACGGCTATTCCCATCGTCCAGGCCGAAGTAGAGGCGAAGCACCTTGGCATCCCGCGGCGGGAGGGCAGCTAGTGCCGCTTCGATGTCACGAGTCTGGCTGTTTGCCATCGTGGACATGTCGGTGCTTTCCTGCTCGCCGCTGGTAAAGCGTTCGATCCGCTCGTTCCCCTCGCCATCGCGAGTGGGGTGATCGAGCCGAACCGCCTCGGAGTTCAGAGCGCTCAAAGACCGGACGGCCTCGACTGTAAGCCCAGTGGCGCGGGCCAGCTCTTCCGTAGTCGGCATGCGGCCGAGCCGGTCCTTCAGCAACGTGGTGGTCCGGCCCAGACGGCTCAGATCGGCTGTACGGTTAAGAGGCACCCGGACCGGCCGGCCATGCCGGGCGATCGCCGCCTGCACCGCCTGGCGGATCCACCACACGGCGTACGAGATGAATTTGACTCCGCGATCCGGATCGAACTTCCGGGCGGCGGTCATCAGGCCCAGGTTCCCTTCGCCGATCAGATCGACCAGGGGCACACCCCGGTTCTGGAATTTCTTCGCGACAGAGACTACGAAACGAACGTTGTGACGAGCCAGCCGTTCCTGGGCAACGACATTACCCTTGAACGCCTTACGGGCGAGCTCCATCTCCTCCTCGCGATTGAGCAGCGGAACCCGGCTGATCTCGTCGAGGTACAGATCGAGACTCTCCCGACCTTCATCGATTGCACGAGCGATCTGCGCCGGACGGACCGGGCGACGCTTGCCACGCGCCTTGATTGTCACGCTTCTAGCCTCCTAGGGGGACGGTCGTCCCTCACCGGTTAACAGCCCCACGAGTGAGGCCGAGCCAGATTTCAGGGCGCCAATATACTACCTAAGATGCGAGAAATCAACACCTTAGGTAAACCGTGGCAGGAAAGACAGTTGCGGCGTTCGATGTGGGTCGATTGGCCTACTGACGTCTCGATCTGCAACTTTGGCAGGACGCCAACTGAGGTATGGCTGCCGATCAGTGAGCAGCACCCCCCGCGAGCTCCTTGACCAGCTCGCCGACCACGTTCTTGGCGTCTCCGAACAGCATCCACGTCCGGTCGGAGAAATACAGTTCGTTGTCGATCCCGGCGAACCCCGGGTTCTTGCTTCTCTTGATCGCGAAGACGGTTCGGGCCTTGTCGGCATCGATGATGGGCATTCCATAGATCGGACTGCCCTTATCGTTTCTGGCTGCCGGGTTTACGACGTCGTTGGCTCCTACCACCAGGGCCACATCGCACTGGGGCATCTCGGGATTGATTTCTTCCATCTCCACCAGGTCGGTGTACGGGATGTCGGCCTCGGCCAGTAGCACGTTCATGTGGCCAGGCATGCGGCCCGCCACAGGATGGATGGCGAATTTGACGGTGACTCCCCGCTTCTTGAGTTGGTCGTACAGCTCGCGGACCTTGTGCTGGGCCTGCGCCACGGCCATCCCGTATCCCGGCACTATCACAACCAGGCTCGCCTGCTCCAGCACCTGGGCCGCACCTTCGATGCTCTCCGACTTGTAGGCCTTCTGATCCCCTGCCGCCTGGACCTGCTGCGTTTGTCCGAATGCTCCAAACAGCACGTTGGTGAAGGACCGATTCATCGCCCGGCACATGATGATGGCCAGGATAAGGCCGCTCGAGCCATCGAGTGCCCCCGCCGTAATCAAGAGCTTGTTGTCGAGTACGAATCCCATGGCGACGGCCGACAGACCGGCATAGGAGTTCAAAATGGCTATGACCGTCGGCATGTCGGCGCCGCCGATCGGGATGATCAACAAAACGCCGAACACAAGAGCGAGGACGATGACCAGCGGAAAGAGCTTGGGCGCCCACGCGGCGGTGGGATGCAGGGTCAGCAGCACGCCCAGGAGAGCCGCCAGACTGAGCAGCCCCACATTGGTCAAATTCTGAAATGGGTAGGTCACCGGCCGCTGCGGAATCCACTTCACCTCCTGGAGCTTGCCGGCAGCCATGAGGCTTCCCGTGAAAGTCAGATAGCCCAGGATGATCTCGACAATGATCGCCACCATCCGGAATGCCGTGAGGTTTTCCGGGCCTTCAGACACCCACAGATAGTATTTGGCGGTGCCGACCAGACCGGCGGCCAGACCGCCAAAGGCGTGCGACAGCGCGGTTCGCTGGGGCACAGCGGTGAGCGGCACCCTCGCGAGCGGCACCCCCACGACAAACCCGGCGACTATGGCGAGAATGATCCACTGATGGTGAACCACCTCTGGCTGGGCCCAGGTCACCACGATGGCGATCGTCATGGCGGTGACGCCGGCATACACGCCTTTGCGGGCCGTGGCCGGGGTGTTCATCCAGTGAAGGGCCAGGATGAACAGCACCGTGGCCAGCAGGTAGGCGAGCTGCACGATCCCGTGGCTCATGGCTTGCCGTCCACCGGAGGCTTCCGATCGGTCTTGAACATCTTGAGCATCCGGTCGGTAATGAGAAAGCCGCTGACGATGTTGGTCATCGAGGCAAAGAGGGCGATGGCACCCATGACCCGAATCGGAGTGGGATAATCCGCTCCAGTCACGATGATCGATCCGACCACCGCAATCGCTGAGATCGCGTTGGTGATCGACATCAGCGGCGTATGGAGTAGCCGGGACACCCGCCGGATCACTCCCACCCCGATGAACGAAGCGAGGACGAAGACGAACAGCATGGACCAGTAGTCGAGTGGTGGTGTCATGTTCCCGCCTTCTGAAGAGCTTCCTGGGTGCGCGCGTGCTTCACGGCACCATCATGGGTGATGAGAGCTCCCCGCTGGATGTCGTCCACAAAGTCCAGCTGGAACGCCTTGTCCTTGGTAAACGCCTGCACGAAAGCCGTAAGATTCCGGGAAAAGAGCAGGCTCGCGTGCAGCGGCATGCTGGCAGGCAGGTTGAGCGGCGCCAGGATCGTCACGCCCTGCACATTCACTGTCTCTCCCGGCTGGGAGAGCTCGCAGTTGCCGCCGCCGTCGGCAGCCAGATCCACGATCACTGCGCCGGGTTTCATGGCCCTGACCATCTCAGCCGAGATGAGCTGAGGGGCGAACACGCCGCCGATCAACGCCGTCGTGATGACCGCATCCGCCTGGGCGCACTGGGCCGCGAGCAGCTCCCGCTGTTTGAGCCGATCGTCCTCACTCAGCTCCTTGGCGTAGCCCCCTCCGGCAGAGGCAGCCTGGGCCAGCTCGATGCCGACGTACTTGCCGCCCACACTCTCGATCTGCTCCTTCACCTCGGGTCGGACATCGGTGGCAAACACGTTGGCACCCAGGCGGCGAGCAGTGGCGATCGCCTGAAGGCCTGCGACCGCAGCTCCGATGACGAAAACCCGTGCGGGCGGAACCATTCCAGCCGCGGTCATGAGCATCGGGAAATATTTGTTCAGCTCTCCGGCTGCCAGGAGTACACCTTTGTACCCGGAGATGTTGGCCATGGAGGACAGCGTATCCATTGACTGGGCGCGGGTCGTTCGGGGAATCGCGTCAGTGGAGAACGCGGTGATTCTCCGGGACGCGAGCCGCCGGACTGCCTGAAGGTTGCGAAGCGGCATGAGTGAGCCGAGATAGATCGTTCCCGGCCGCATCCATTCGGTCTCGTCCTGTCCGGCATCCCGTTTGACCGGCGGATTCACCTTGAGCACGAGATCGGCGGCGCCGAGAACCGCAGCGGGATCACTCGCCACCGTGGCGCCCGCTTCGCGATAACTCTGATCCAGAAAGCCGGCCTGCTCTCCCGCCGCGGCCTCGATTGACACGCCGTAGCCCAGCTGAATCAGCTTCTTGCACGATTCGGGCACCAGCGCAACTCGGCGCTCGCCCGGAGCGGTCTCTCTGGGGACTCCGATGCGCATGGTTTCTCGCTCTGCTGTGTGATTGGAGGTCTGTACCTACAGACTCGTTTCGGACCCGGCGCTCGCCTGGTCCCTTGCTTGTGTCTACAGCTTGATTTTGGGAAGCTCCACACCCGGTACCAGCCCACGGGTAAGCCGGTCCAGTTCGGCCTGCAGACGGCTTTGTACCTCATCCAGCCGCTGCTGCTGGGCCTGTACCCGCTGCATCGCTTCCGCTTTTACGCTCGCTACCTGCCGCTTCGCTGGCTCGACTTTGTCCGCCACCAGGC
Organism: uncultured Gemmatimonadales bacterium; assembly: GCA_963751925.1. Lineage (GTDB taxonomy): Bacteria > Gemmatimonadota > Gemmatimonadetes > Gemmatimonadales > GWC2-71-9 > CAVVWJ01. The sequence continues at coordinate 1,358,491 of CAVVWJ010000002.1, forward strand.
TGTCCACCTTGGCACGTACCTTCTGCTCGGCCTTCTTCACCTCGGCCCCGATCACAGCCTCGAGACGCTTCGAAATCGCCTGATCCAGATTGCTGGCGACTGAAAGCTTGGGAGACGCGAGGGTTCCCCTCATCTCGGCGGTCACCTCCAGGGCGTTCAGACCGGAGATCACCTGCCAGACCAGGCGCTCGAGGTCGTTGGGAGAATGGCCCGCAGTGTCCGGGGTCCACCTGACCTGGTTCGATCCGATGGCCCACCGACCAAAGAGCTGGTCCCCCTTCATGGCAAAGTTCAGCATGCTGCCGCCCGTACCCGGTGCCACCTGAAACGGTATACCTGGCAGTTTGAAAGAAGGCAACCTGATGCCGCGAAGCCGGGCGCTCACCGAATCCCGGATCGGGTGCGTGACATGGTTGATAACGGCATCAACGTCGATCGAGGCCAGTGCCGAGTTTGCCGCGCGACGGCGAGCCGACAACACCATGGGACGCCCGTACAGCGCCGGCTCTGTGGTCAAGCCCTGCACCGTTGCGGCGTACGCACCCCGGGCCAGGCTGCTGCCGCCGATCGAGAAGTCAATCTGACCTTCCCGCAGCAGAAAGTTGGGATACTCCTTTGCCTTGGGAAACTGAATCGTCAACCCCGAAGCGCGAAGCCTCTTGGGTCCCGTAGTTTGCCGCGGGAGCAGACCCGGTGGCATGTAATGCTGCGCCAGTTCGGCCCAGTAGACCGCCTGTTGGAAACGCTCGATGCTCACCTTGCCAAAGAGTGCGTTCCCGATGTCCGGTGCGGAAAAGGTAGGCAGCTTCAGCAGCGACTTGGCAAACGCAAAATCCTTCTGCCGAGCCTCATCCAGAGCTGAGAGCCCCCTCGTAAGCAGCTGGACGCCGCTGCGGGTGCTTTGCTCCAGGCCTTGCAGTCGCTTCTTGGCTCCGTCGATTTCCCGCAACGTTTGCTGCACCGATTGGACGGCATCGCGAGTGCCGGCCAGTCCCAGAGCCTTGATGTCGGCATGCGACAGTCGGTCGGCCAGCGCGCGCGCCGAATCCACTGTTTGCTCGATGCCAAGCTGCTGAAAGTTCTGGATCAGCGCTTCTCGGGTCGAGTCGGTTCGGGCGACGAGTGTCTGCGCCTCTCGAAGCGTGGTGAGCTGGCTCGGGTTCAGCACCAGCTGCCGGATCGTGTCCACCGGCGTCAGGCTGAGCAGCGGAACGTTGAACTGCTTGGTCCACTGCTGAACCGACCGGAGCAGCTGGGGAGCGAACCCTTTCCCACTGACCGGACGCGCCGGGGTCTTTCGTTCGGTCCCGAAGCGCATGCCGGTCAGATTGAATCGCTCGACCACGAGCTTTTTCTCCGCCAAGGCGGCTGGGTTGAGCTTGAGCCTGATCTGCTCCGCCTCTACCAGGTTGCGAGACGGAGCAAACGGGTCAGCTATCTGTAGCGCACTGATGTCGACTGAAGCTACCCGGGGCAGCAGATCGAGCTTTCCCACATCGACCTGGGTCCCGAGCAGCTCGGTGCTGGCTTCCTCGGTGGTTTGGCGCGCCACTGGCTCGGCGAAAATCCACACCAGGATCCCAATCAACGCAAACAGCAGGAGCAGCGGTCCGATCGCCTTCCAGCGGAAGATTTTTACCTTCACGGGCGAAACATCCGGTACACGTTGTAGATCTGCGAAGCGGTCACCGCCTTGTAGAAGCGCGACTGCCGCACCCGCTCTCCGATCGTCGCGCGATACCGAGCGACTCCATAGCGAGCAGCGAAGAAGATCGGGACAAAGAGAATGACCCAGCCAACGAGGCTCCCGAGCACGATGGTGTTGTTGAAGTTGGTATAGGGCACCAGTGGAGTGTTCGCCCACGAGGTCCAGAGCTGGCGGAGGGACGGGGCCAGCAGCAGGTGGAGGCCGATCTGATTGAACACCGGATCGAGGATGAAGCCAATCGGAACGAACAGCGCCCAGCCCAGCATCCCGCCTCCGAACGAGACATTGAACAACACCAGCACCGACAGAATGATCAGATTGTGGACGTTGATGAGCGGTGTGAGCCCGAGCGCCGAGCCGATTGCCATCCCCAGCGCCACCTGCGCCGGAGTACCCTCCGAGTGAAGCGTCTTGATGATCGACTGAATCAGCTTGAGCAGAGACAACATGGACGAAGGGTCTAGCGTCAAAGGCCGAGGGTCAAGGGTGAGGCAGGGCTGACCCTTGACTCTAGACCGTTGACCCTTGACTCTCTCGGTATGCCACGGTCCCGCCGCGCACCGCAGGTGCACAAATTCGGCGGCGCTTCGTTGGCCGACTCCGCCGCTGTCCGCCACGCCGTCGAGATCATCCAGAGCTACCGTCGAGAGCCCACCGTCATCGTGGTCTCCGCGATGGCCGGGGCGACTGACGCGCTGCTCGCGGTGGCGCACCAGGCGGGAAGCGGCGACGAGCGCACCATTGCCTCGCTCATTGCCCAGCTTCGCGCGCGGCATGCCGAAGTTGCGCGGGCGCTGCTGCCCGCGGGCCCGCCCCGCGCCGAGATGCTGGCTCACATTGCGGAATCGTTTCAGGAGCTCGAGGCCTTGGCGCAGGGGCTCCGGCTGTTGCGGGAGCTGACCCCCCGGACGACCGACTACCTGGTCTCCCGCGGCGAACAGCTGAGTGCCCGCCTTCTCGCGTCGGCTTTGAACGCAGCGGGCACCAGAGCCGAGTACGTCGATGCTCTGGAGGTGGTGCAGACCGATGGCATGTACGGCCAGGCTTCGCCCGATCTGGCCCGGACCGACCGGTGTGCCCAGCGGGTCCTGCTTCCGATGCTCGCGCGGGGCACGATTCCAGTTGTGCCGGGTTTTCTGGGCGCGACGCCCGCCGGCGATGTCGCAACCCTCGGCCGGGGTGGCTCGGACCTGACTGCCACCCTGCTCGGCCGCGCCCTGGCGGCATCGAGGGTTTGCCTCTGGAAAGACGTTCCGGGGCTCCTCACCGCAGACCCCCGGGTGGTACCCGACGCGCGGGTGATTCCTCAGCTGCACGCCCGTGAGGCTGCCGAGCTGGCCTACTACGGTGCCAAGGTGCTCCACCCACGGGCGCTCATTCCGCTCACCGGCCGGCGGATCTCCATCTTCGTTCGTCCGTTCGGGGATCCCGGGTCCAGCGGCACCGAAGTGTCGGAGCGAGTGGCGCCTGGCCGGCTGCCCGTCAAGGCGCTCACGGCCGCGGGTGGACAGGCTCTGATCACCGTTACCGGCAATGGGATGCTAGGGGTACCGGGCATCGCCGCACGAACATTCGCTGCGCTGCATGGCCGGCGGATCTCGGTTTCATTGATCTCGCAGGCGTCGTCGGAGCACTCCATCTGCTTCAGTGTGCCGGAGGCGTTCGCGGACGATGCGCGGGACAGTTTGCTGCAGGAGTTTCAGGGGGAGATCGGGCGACGCGAGATCGATGGCGTGGAAACGAGTCAGGGAATGGCCACCATCGCCGTGGTCGGTCTTGGAATGCATGGGACGCCCGGGGTCGCCGCCGGGGTGTTCTCCGCATTGGGCGCCGCCGGCATCAATATCGTCGCCATCGCGCAGGGCTCATCCGAGCTGAACATTTCCGTAGTGGTATCGGCCAGGGACGCTCCGGAGGCACAGCGACGCATCCATGCCGGCTTTCAGCTCTCCCGTATCGCCGGCGGGTCAGTGATACAGCCCGAGCGGATGGAAATCATCTTGCTCGGCTTCGGCCAGATCGGACGGGCATTGGCCTCGCTCCTGAACCAGGTGGACCGCCCCGCTCTTTCGCTCCGCGTTGCGGCGGTGATCGATCGCTCTGGCTTCATCTTCGATCCGGAGGGCATCACCCCGAGACGGCTGGCGGGCATTGCGGCAGCGAAGCGGAAGGGGCGGCACCTGGCGGATCTGCCGAAAGGCCAGGCCGCTCAGGCCGCCGAGGCGATCGCCCATATCGGCGGTTATGCCCTCACTCGTCCGGTGCTGGTAGATCTTACCGCCGACGATACGGCCGCGGCGCTGGAACAAGCGCTCACCCATGGGATGGATCTGGTGCTGGCGAACAAACGACCGTTGGCCGACCGCCGCGCCGTGAGCGATTCGCTCTGGCAGACCGCCCGGGCACGCGGACGGCGCATTCTACACGAGGCTACTGTCGGGGCTGGGCTTCCGATCATCGACACCTATCACAAGCTCATTGAATCGGGCGATCGGGTGAGCCGGATCGAAGGCCTTCTCTCGGGTACACTGGGATACGTGCTGAGCGAAGTGTCCGCCGGCGTGCCGTTCTCGCAGGCAGTTCGCGCGGCGATGTCCAAGGGGTACACCGAGCCGGACCCGCGAGACGATCTCTCGGGAATCGATGTCGCCCGGAAGGCGCTGATCCTGGGCCGCCTGCTCGGCTACGAGGGTGAGCTTCGCCGGAGTGCAGTTGAGTCGCTGGTCCCGCGGTGGGCACGAGCGCTCCCTCTGAAGGAGTTCATCGCTCGATTGGAGGAGCTTGATTCTGCCTGGCAGCAGCGGGTAGAGGCCGCCACGGCGAGTGAATCGGTTCTCCGATATCTCGCGCTGGTAACCCCGGCAAAAATCGCCGTGGGTGTACGATCGGTCCCGACCACCAGCCCATTCGCGGCTATCAGGGGATCCGACAACCAACTCGTATTCACTACAGCACGATACCGCTCGAATCCACTGGTGATCACCGGACCCGGCGCCGGCGCAGAGGTGACGGCCGCGGGAGTGCTGAACGACATCCTCCGGCTGGCGGGAGCATGAGGACGCGCTCGGGAGCCGGAGTGACCGCGTTTGCGCCTGGCGGGGTCGGCAATGTCGGCCCCGGGTTGGACATTTTGGGACTCGCAGTCGCCGGCGCGGGAGACACCGTTCGTGCCGAATGGACCGATACGCCGGGGATCCAACTGCTCGATCCAGGCCACCCTGATCTACCGAGTGATGGGGGTCGCCATTCCGCGGCGCTGGCAGCCCGGGCCGTGGTGGATCGAGCTGGAGAACGGAAGGTGCGGGGCCGCGGCATCGCTCTCACGGTGACGAAGGGACTCCCGCTCTCGGGTGGACAGGGAGGGAGCGCTGCATCAGCTGTCGCCGCCGCTGTGGCGGTGAATGGGTTACTGAAAGACACGCTTAACAAGCAGGAGCTGTTGGGCGCAGCGCTGGCAGCAGAAGAGATCGTTTCGGGCCGCCACGCCGACAACATCGCGCCCGCTCTGTTCGGAGGGATCGTCCTCATACGTTCGCTGGATCCCATCGACCTGGTTCAGCTCCCGGTTCCCGAGGAGCTGCTCGTCGTGCTCGCGCGGCCGGACCAACGGCTCCGCACCGCGGAGTCTCGGGCGGTTTTGCCGGCGGAGGTCCCTCGAGACCTGGCGTTGTATCAGGCGGCACAGGTTGCGGCCATGGTAGCGGCTCTGGCGGTGAACGACTACGAGCTCCTGGGCCGGGCCATCGACGACAGAATCGCGGAGCCGGTGCGGGCGCGGCTCCTGCCCGGCTTTCATGAAGTGAAAGCGGCAGCGCTGCAGGCGGGGGCGCTCGGCAGCTCCATTTCGGGGAGCGGCCCCTCGGTGTTCGCCTTGGTGCGGGGTCGCCGGAGTGGAGAGCAGGTGGCGAGTGCAATGCAGGCGGCGTATGCGCTGTGTGGTCAGCAGAGTCAGGTGCGAGTGGCCGCAATCGATCGCGAAGGAGCTCGGGTCATCCAACGTGACGCAGGGACAAGATGAAGTTCCAGACCCAACGTCCCGCGAGCTGGCAGAGCTGCATCGCCTGCGAGAACGAGGTGGTCGAGACCGATCCCCGGACCCGTTGCAGCCAATGCGGCGGACTCCTGGAAGTGCACCACCGCCCGCCGGCGATGACAGCGCCAGAGCTGATCCAGCGCTTTACTGAGCGGCGGGGCGGACCACCAGGTGCTACGACATCGGGGGTCTGGCGCTTTCGAGAGATCGTGCTCCCGTCGGCCGAGGAAGTGGTCTCGCACCCTGAAGGGAACACACCACTCCTGCACCGCGTTGCCCTGGACCGGTGGGCTGGAGTGGAGCATCTGCTGCTTAAGCACGAGGGCCACAATCCTACCGGCTCATTTAAGGATCGCGGGATGACGGTGGGAGTAACTCAGGCCAGGCGAATTGGAGCCGCGGCCGTGGCCTGTGCCTCGACCGGGAACACGTCGGCATCTCTGGCGGCGTATGCATCTCAGGCTGGACTGCCCGCGCTTGTGCTGGTGCCTCTGGGTGACGTTGCGGCAGGCAAGCTGGCGCAGTCGTTGGCCTACGGGGCCAAGACTCTTTTGGTGCGGGGCGACTTCGACGACTGTCTCCGCCTGATCGAAGAGGCAAGCGCGCAGCTGGGCGTATACCTGCTGAACTCGATCAATCCGTTCCGGGTCGAGGGCCAGAAAACCATCATCCTGGAGCTGCTGGAGCAGTTGGCCTGGAAGTCTCCCGATTGGGTGGTGTTCCCCGCCGGGAACCTGGGAAACACGGCAGCGTTCGGGAAGGCACTTCGAGAGGCGAAGGAGTGGGGACTGATCTCGACGGTACCGCGTCTCGCAGCGGTCCAGGCTTCAGGAGCAGCGCCCTTTGCTCGCAGCTTCGCGGACGGATTTGCCCAGCGTCACCGGGTGAAAGCGGAGACGGTGGCCACCGCGATCAAGATCGGTGATCCTGCCTCCTATGATCGTGCGGTCACGGCGATCCGGGAGACCAATGGCGTGGTCCTCTCCGTCTCTGACCCGGAGTTGCTGGAAGCCAAGGCGGTGATCGACGCGTCGGGAGTTGGTTGCGAACCGGCGAGCGCGGTGAGTCTTGCCGGACTCCGTCAGCTTCGTCGTGGAGGTCTGGTGAAAGAGAACGAGCGTGTGGTCGCCATCCTTACCGGCCACATCCTGAAGGATCCCGGACTGCTCCTCCGATACCATCAGGAGATGGATCCCCCACCTCGCATGGCCAATCGCCCAGTCGAGATCGATCCCAAGCTGAGCGAGATCGAGCGGGTGCTGCGGAACAGGTGAGAGGTAAGAGGTGAGAGGTAAGAGGTAAGAGGTAGGTGAGAGGTGGCGGAGCCAACCCGCTCACCTCTCACCTCTCACTTCTTACTTTTGTTTCGTCACCTTCCAGATCTTTTCATTCTGATCGGCCGAGATGTAGAGCGACCCATCCGGATCGACAGCCAGTCCACTGGCCCGGAGCGTGGTCGGACCTGCCCGTGCCGTAGCGAAGGTGGAGTAGCCTCCCTTGGGCTTTCCGCCTGCAAACGGCACAAATACGACGCGATACCCGGCCTGCGGCAGTGGCGCCCGATTCCATGAGCCGTGGAAGGCGATGAACAACCCACCCTTGTACTTCGGCCCAAACTGGTCGGCATCATAAAAGGCGAGCGCCAGGGGGGCCCAGTGTCCCGGGAAGACCATTACGGGATCCTTGGCCGAGGCACAGCGCCCGACTTTTACTCCGTCACCGCCGTATTCCGGGGCGAGCACTTTTTTCTTCTGGTCGTTGCTGTAGTAGCAGTAGGGCCAGCCAAAGTCGTCTCCCCGATCTACCTGCACCAGCTCCTCCGCCGGGTTATTCGCGTTCATCTCGTCACTGAATCCCCAGTTGTCGCCCAGCTGGTCCCGCCCGTGAACGGCGGCGTACAGCGCTCCGGTGCCCGGCTGAATCGCCAGGGCGAGTGGGTTCCTCAGTCCGGTCGCGTATCGATGGCCGTCGGAGAACTTCTGCCCCGCTCGCTCGGCCGAGAATTGCCAAATGCCGGCACGCTGCTCCAGCTCACGACAGGGATCTTTGCCCGGAGATTTGCGCCGGCGGTCTGATTCCTGACAGCTATTGGAAGCCGATCCGACCGCGACGAACATGGTGTCGCCCTGCCCAAAGGCCAGGCTCTTTGCCTTGTGATTTCCGGTATCAGGAAGGCCGCTCACGATCGTCTCGGCCTTCGTCTCTGCCGGCTCGAGCTGGTCCGCAGCCATCCGGTAACGCAGGATTCGATCGTTCAGGGCCATGTAGGCGTAGCCATTGTGCAGCTTCACGTCGTTCGCGCCCAGCGGGCCGAAGCTCGCGCGCTGCTCAGGCTTGCCATCCCCATCGCGGTCTCGCAGGACCAGAACGCCAGAGCCGGAGCCGCCGCTGATGGCCGCGTACAGCGCTCCATTGGAACCGGCGGCCAGCTGACGAACTGGTCCGACATTACTGGCGAACACGGTTGCGCATGAGCCCGCCGGCAGGACCAGGCCGCCGTTGTCGGGGTCGCACGCCAGAGGGGAAACCGGGTTGAGTGTGGACCTGGCGAGATGCGCCAGCGGAAGCAGAACCGCCGCGGCCGCAGCAAGAACAAACGGTTGTGAGCGCGTCATAGCAGCACCAAAAGGGAGTAACGTCAGGGGAGAAAAGCCTCCCTCCATCATCGCTCAAGATACAGCCGGAGCGCCGGTAAGGGACACGGATCAGGGACCGCCACTTTGTTTTTCAGAGGGGAAAATCGAAATTCCCTATTGCAACTGAGCGCGGTCTGTGTACTGTTTGAGACGGTAGTTTCGCTGGTTCCGAGGCACGCATGAGTTCTCACTCATTCTGGGGGAGTTGCGATGGCCACCACCAAGAGGAAGACTGCCGGTAAGAAATCCGCCAAAAAGGCCGCTCGACGACCTGCCGCCCGCAAGAAGGCGAGTAAGAAAGCCAGCAGATCCTCAGGAAAGAAGCGCGCACCGAATCCCGCATTCATGAGACCCTTGCAACCCAGCTCGTCACTCGCAGCGGTCATCGGCAACAGCCCGATGCCACGGACCCAGGTCATCAGCAAGCTCTGGGCGTACATCAAGCGGAATGGTCTGCAAGACGCCAAGAATCGCCGCGCGATCAATGCCGACGAGAAGCTTCGCCCGCTCTTTGGTGGCCGGAGCCAGGTCACCATGTTCGATCTCGCCAAGATCGCGAACAAGAACCTCAGCTAGGCCGGCATTGCCGCGGCACTCTAAGGGCGCTCCCGCTGGAGCGCCCTTCTTGTTTGGGAGCTGGGAGCTAGGAGCTTGGAGCAAAATGGCGCAATCGCATGGGCCGGCTCTGAAGCGGATGAAACGAGGCGACCCTAACGCTAGCTCCCAGCTCCCAGCTCCCTCATAGCTAATCCCCAATCGCATCTCTATTTTCACTGCCCTATGGCCGGCGAATACATCTTCACCATGCGCGATCTCCACAAGGTCGTGCCTCCGTCCCGCGAGATCCTCAAGGGCATCTACTTGTCGTTCTTTCCGGGCGCCAAGATCGGCGTCCTGGGAGCCAACGGTGCCGGGAAATCTTCCCTGCTTCGCATCATGGCCGGCGTCGACAAGGATTTCCTGGGAGAGGCTCGTCCACTGCCAGGAACCAAGATCGGCTTTCTCCCGCAGGAGCCCGAGCTCGATCCGAACAAGGATGTACGCGGCAACGTCATGGACGGCGTGCGGGAGCAGCAGGCAATGCTCGACCAGTTCAATGAGATCAGCGCCAGCTTCGCCGAGCCGATGGAAGACGCTGAGATGACCCGTCTGCTCGAGAAGCAGGGCAACCTCCAGGAACGGATCGACGCGCTTGGCCTGTGGGAGCTGGACCACAAGATCGATATGGCGATGGACGCTCTCCGACTGCCGCCCGGTGATTCTGATGTCACCAGGATCTCCGGCGGCGAGCGCCGCCGGGTCGCGCTCTGCCGGCTCCTGCTGGAGCAGCCGGATATGCTGCTGCTGGATGAGCCCACGAACCACCTGGATGCCGAAAGCGTCTGGTGGCTGGAGCGATATCTGGCCGAATTTGCCGGGACGGTGGTGGCGGTGACACACGATCGCTACTTCCTGGACAACGTCGCCGGCTGGATTCTGGAGCTGTACCAGGGTGCGGGCATTCCCTGGGAAGGGAACTACTCCTCCTGGCTGGAGCAGAAGGAGCGGCGACTCGGGCAAGAGGAGAAGCAGGCGTCGGCCCGCCAGAAGACCCTCCAGCGAGAGCTTGAGTGGGTGCGCATGTCTCCCCGCGCCCGGCAGGCCAAGAGCAAGGCGAGGATCGTCAGGTACGAAGAGCTGCGCGAAGAAGCCGAGCGGCAGACCGAGAACAGCGCCGAGATCCTGATCCCGGTGCCGGATCGGCTGGGTGATGAGGTGGTCGTGGCCAACGACGTTGCCAAGGGCTTTGGCGACCGCCTGCTCTTCGAGAATCTCACGTTCTCGCTTCCTCGAGGCGGAATCGTGGGCGTCATCGGACCCAACGGCGCGGGCAAGACGACGCTCTTCCGGATGATTACGGGGCAGGAACAAGCGGATGCCGGAACACTTACCGTAGGCTCAACGGTGAAGATCGCCCATGTGGACCAGAGCCGGGAAACACTGGATGCTGGCAAGACGGTGTATCAGGAGATCAGCGGAGGCGAGGATCAGCTGCAGTTTGGCCGCCGCACCGTCAACGCGAGGGCGTATGCTGCCGGTTTCAACTTCCGCGGCACCGATCAGCAGAAAAAGGTAGGAACACTCTCTGGTGGTGAACGAAATCGGCTACACCTGGCCAAGCTGCTGAAGAGTGGCGGGAATCTCCTGCTCCTGGATGAGCCGACCAACGACCTGGATGTCGACACTCTCCGCGCGCTGGAAGAGGCACTCCTCGGCTTCGCGGGGTGCGCGGTCGTCATCAGTCACGATCGCTGGTTCCTCGATCGCATCGCCACGCACATCCTGGCCTTCGAGGGCAACAGCGAGGTGGTCTGGTACGAGGGAAACTACCAGGAGTACGCGGCGGACTATCACAAGCGAAAGGGAGCCTCTGTCGATCAGCCACACCGGATCCGGTACAAAAAGCTGGTGCATTGAACCGGCGAACGGCGAACCGTGAATAGTGAACCGGGTGTCCTCACGTCTCGCGCTGTTTGCCGATTAGCGCTCAGCGCTTACGCTTCAGCATGCTGATCCAACAGAGTCGCATTCCCTACCTGCCCGCACGTATCGAAGGCCTCTCGGCCATCGCAATGAACCTGTGGTGGAGCTGGAGCCGCGAAGCGCGCAGCCTCTTCCACTCCATCGACGAGCCACTCTGGCATCGCACTCGTCACAATCCCCTCGAGCTGCTCTGCCGGGTTGACCCGGCGCGGATCGCGGCCTGCGCCAGCGATAGCGACTTTCTCCGCCGTTACGATGACGTCATGGATCGGATGGCTCATGAAGCCGATCACGGTGACACCTGGTTTGCTCGCAACTATCCCGATCTGAATGGCAGGCCGGTCGCGTACTTCTGCGCCGAGTTCGGCCTCCACAATTCGGTTCCGATCTACTCCGGGGGCCTCGGTGTGCTCGCGGGCGATCACTGCAAGGCGGCCAGCGATCTTGGAGTGCCCCTGGTGGGTGTGGGCCTCTACTACCGGAAGGGTTACTTCGACCAGCGACTCACGCTCGATGGTTGGCAGGAAGACAGCGATGAGGAGTACGACGTCAGCGCGACCCCACTCGTCCCGGTCGCCGGGTCCGGCCGCCAGCCGTGGCTCACGACGGTGGAGACATCCGGGCGTCCGGTCCACGTCCGCGCGTGGCAGATGATGGTAGGCCGGGTTCCGATTTATCTGCTCGACACCAATCTCGAAGCGAACCATCCGGACGACCGTGGGCTCATGAACAAGTTGTATGCCGGTGGCCCCGAGCTGCGGCTCCGGCAGGAGTGGATTCTCGGCGTCGGAGGGGTGCGGGTACTACGGGCGATGGGGATAGATCCTGCGGTGTGGCACGCGAACGAAGGGCATGCAGCGTTCATGCTGGTGGAGCGGCTCCGAGAGCTGATCGTCTCGGGCGCTTCGTACGAAGAGGCGGTGCACCGGGTCCGGGCCCAGAGTGTTTTCACCACGCACACGCCGGTCCCCGCCGGCCACGACTTCTTCACTCGGGATCAGCTGGAGAACTGCATCGGTCCGGTCTGGGAAGAGATGGGAATCGACCGGGAGACGCTGTTCAACGTCGGTACCCACCCCGCGCTGCCCGGCCAGTTTCACATGACCGTCGTAGCCATGCGGCTCTCGAAGCGGGTCAACGGCGTCTCCCGGCGGCACGGCCAGGTGTCGCGGAACCTCTGGCGAGAGCTCTGGCCCAACCGTCCCTGGGAAGCGGTGCCGATCGGGCATGTCACCAACGGTGTTCATCTCGCCACCTGGATGGCGACCCCCATCATGCAGGCCCTGGACGAGCATCTCGGCTACGACTGGGGCAACCGTCTGGAGGAGCCTGGTTTTTGGGATCAGGTGCTGACGCTCGACCACGCAAAGTTCTGGGAGGCTCACCTTCGGCAGAAACGCGCCCTCGCCAACTTCGTCCGGGAGGACACCCGCCGGCGCTTTGCCGGGCAGTTGAAGGAGGCCGCACAGGTGGTCGGTGCCGGCACGTTGCTCGATCCAATGGCGTTCACCATCGGCTTCGCGCGGCGGTTCGCCACCTACAAGAGAGCCAATCTGATCTTTCGGGACATCGACCGTCTTCGCCGGCTGTTGGTCGACCCCTGGAGGCCGATACAGATCATCTTCGCTGGCAAGGCCCACCCGGCAGACAATCCGGGAAAGGAAGTGCTCCAGTCAGTGTATCAATTCACCCGCGATCCGGCGTTCGAGGGACGCGTCGCGTTCCTCGAGGATTACGACATGCACCTGGCGCATCTCTTGGTGCAGGGCGTTGACCTCTGGCTGAATCTGCCCCGGGTACCGCTCGAAGCCTCGGGCACCAGCGGTATGAAGGCCGGTCTCAATGGCGTGCCCCAACTGAGTACGCTCGACGGGTGGTGGCAGGAAGGCTACGATGGACTGAGTGGGTGGGCCATCTCTCCCGTGGGTGAGAATGAGGATGCCGACGCGGCGGATGCGGAGGGGTTCTACCGGCTGCTGGAGGAGCAGGTGGCGCCGCTCTACTATACCCGCAACGCGAACGGTGTGCCGCTCGGCTGGGTGGAGAAGATGCGGCATGCGCTTCGGCTGGCGGGAAGCCGCTTCACCGCTCGACGAATGATCGAAGATTACGTCCAGGAATACTACGCACCAGCAATCCATGGGGAGGCGTCTGGCGACGACCCACCCACCGCGTGAAGCCGACCGGGCAGAGGCCGCCTCTCGAGAGAGCGGCGATTCTGCTGTGTCAGCCCCGTCGCTCAGAACGACCGCTGGCCAGGCGGTCTCCGTTGTCCATGTTACTGCGGAGTACTATCCGTACGCCCGTACTGGAGGCCTGGCCGAAGCCGTAAGTGGGCTGGCCCGCTTTCAGGCGAGCGCCGGGATCAACGTCGCCGCGATCCTCCCGCTCTACCGCACTGTGCGGGATGTGGATCCCGACCTCGAGCCGGTGGGTCAGCCATTCATGGTACCGATGGGCTCGCACAGCGAAGAGGCGCGAGTCTTCCGGGTTGCCGGCCCGATCACCGGGCCGCAGGTGTATTTCATCGAGCACCTCGAGTACTTCAACCGGCCCGGGATCTATGGTGAGAGCGCCATCGATTATCCCGACAACGCCCGCCGCTTTGCATTCTTCGCCCTGGCAGCGATTACCGCACTGCCTCGCCTGATCCAGGGACCACTGGTCCTGCACGCGCACGACTGGCACACCGCGCTCGCATTGGTGTACTTGCGCACCACAGCGAGCGAACGATTCTCCCGCGGAGTCACCGCGATTCTCTCGGTGCACAACCCCGGGTACCAGGGTCATTTCCCGCCCGACGTCATGCCCGCCATCGGATTGCCCTGGGAGCTTTATAATTGGCGGCAGCTGGAATGGTACGGAAAGGTGAACTTCCTGAAGGGCGGACTCGCCTTCGCCGATTCGGTGACGACCGTGAGCCCGACCCAGGCAGAGGAGCTCCGTACGCCGGGTGGTGGCTTCGGTCTGCACGACATGTTCATCTGGCTCGGCGACCGGTTGGTCGGTGTGCTCAACGGGATCGACCAGCATGCCTGGAATCCGCGGACCGATGGCCAGATTACCGCCACCTACTCGGCCGAAAATTTGGAGGGGAAGCGTCGCTGCAAAGCCGCGCTCCAGCGATCGTTCGGCTTGCCTCAGCGACGGAGAGTCCCCCTCTTCGGCATGACTGGACGAATGGTCACCCAGAAGGGGTTGGATCTGATCCTCCAGAGCGACGACTTGCTCGCGCTGGACGCGCAGTTTGTTTTCCTGGGCAGCGGTGAAAAGCAGTACGAGACTGCACTGGTCGAGCTGGCGTCCTCGGCTCCCGACCGGGTAGGGGTGCAGCTCGATTTCACCGACCGACTGGAGCACCGGTTGATGGCTGGAGCGGATCTCTTCCTCATGCCATCCCTCTACGAGCCCTGCGGGCTCACCCAGATGCGAGCGCAACTCTACGGCTCGCCGCCGATCGTCCGCGATGTCGGCGGATTGGCAGACACGGTTGAGGACGAAGTCACCGGGTTCTCGTTCGTACCGTACACACCCGAAGCCTTTCAGAGCGCCACCTTTCGAGCGCTCGACCGCTTCAATCATCCAACCAAGTGGCGGGCCATCATGCGGGAAGGGATGGGTCGCGATTTCAGCTGGGAACGCTCCGTTGCCACATATCTCGACGTCTACCGCCGAGCTTTGGCGCTAGCCCCCAACAGCCAGTGAGCACCCGGCGAATGGATTTTATCTTCACGCTGCACAGCCATCTCCCGTATGTGCTCAATCACGGACGCTGGCCGCACGGGAGCGATTGGCTGTGCGAAGCCGCACTCGACACCTACCTCCCGCTGCTGGAGGCGATCCGGGGGCTGAACTCGGAGGCGGTACCCTCCCCCATCACCATCGGCTTCACTCCCGTCCTCGCCAATCAGCTCACCAGTCCCATCTTCGTTGCCGAGATGGAAGCATTCCTGGAGCAACGGATTCAGGCATGCGACGAGGCACCGACTTCTCTCGCCGCGACCAGCGACGGGCACTTGCTTCCTCTGATTGGGTTCTGGAGGGCGCGCCTCCTCCGGCTTCAGGCACTCTTCCACGCCATCGACCAGGATCTGATCGGCGCCTTCCGCGCGCTCGAGGCCGCCGGCCGTCTGGAGATCATCGGATCGGCCGCTACCCATGGCTACCTCCCGCTGCTGGCCCGTGACGAGAGCATCCGCCTGCAATTGGCGGTCGGCGTCTCGGAGCATCGCAGGATCTTCGGACGATCACCGAGCGGTTGCTGGCTCCCCGAGTGCGCCTATCGCCCGCGGGGTCCCTGGGAGCCCTGGCCGACAGCACCGCGCACCGGCATGCGTCGGGGCATCGAAGAGCACCTGGCGGATGCAGGCTTCCGCTACTTCTTCGTCGATGCTCACCTTGCCGCGGCAGGGCGGCCGCTGGGTCTCTCGGGTGATCCCAACGGTGGTGATCCCATCGTTCATGCCCCCGCCACTCAGGGAACGCCGTCTGAGCCGTTGCGTTCTCCCTACCGGGCCTACCGGGTGGCCCATGGTCCGGTGGCAGCGTACGTGCGCGACCCGCGCGCGTCGATGCAGGTCTGGAGCCGGTTCGAGGGGTACCCTGGGGACGAATGGTATCTCGAGTTCCACAAGATGCGCTGGCCCGGCGGACTCAAGCTCTGGAGAGTCAGCGGCCCCGGTGTGGACCTGGGAGCCAAGCAGCCCTACAACCCCGATGCCGCGTTTGACCGTGCTCGGGGCCACGGGCAGCATTTCGCACATCTCCTTTCCGGTATCGCCGCCACTCAGACCCAGAACCGCGAAGGTGTGATCGTCGCGCCTTTCGATACCGAGCTCTTCGGTCATTGGTGGTTCGAGGGCCCTGAGTTCCTCGCCAGCGTATATCGAACCATTGGGCGACAGCAGGACGCTGTTCGCCCGATCACCGGCTCGGGGCACCTCGACGCATACCCGCCCCGGGCAGCAATCCGCCTTCCCTGGGGATCGTGGGGCGCCAATGGGGACAACAGCATGTGGCTGAGTGATCGAACCGCGTGGACCTGGGAGCGACTCTGGCCTCTTGAGCAAGCGTTCTGGGATGTCGCCCCCAATGCGCTCGCCTCTCCCTCGGCCCAACCGGTCCTGGCCCAGGCCGCCCGCGAGCTCTTGTTGGCACAATCCTCCGATTGGCAGTTCATCATATCGACCGGTGCGGCGGCGGATTACGGAGAGAAGCGCTTCAACATCCACTGTGACGACGCCACTCGCCTGATCGCAGCGCTCGCCCCAGGTAATGAGAGCGACCTCGAGTCGGCCCAGCGCCTTGCCGACGAGCTGTTCCGTCGGGATCACCTCTTCCCCAACGTTGTGCCCGCGGTGGCAGCCGCGCTCGGCGGCTCCCGCTCCCTCGTCTTCGGGTAGTCCATGCGTCCAATACGCTTCGCTTTCGGCCTTCACCTGCATCAGCCGGTTGGGAATTTCGATCACGTCTTCGAGCAGCACGTCACCGACGTGTACCGGCCCATCCTGGAACATCTGGCAGCGCGCGAATTTCTCCCCGTGGTGCTGCATCTGTCGGGGCCCCTCCTGGAATGGCTGGAGGCACACGACAGTGACTATCTGGATCTCCTCGGCCGGCTGGTACGAGACAAGCAAATCGAGCTCCTTCTCGCCGGATTCTATGAGCCGGTCCTCGCCTCGCTGCCCCGTGCCGACCGGGTGGAGCAGATCCAGTGGATGCAGGAGGCAATCCGCCGGCGATTCGGAGTCGTGGCCCAAGGACTTTGGTTGACCGAGCGGGTCTGGGAGCCGGAGCTCGCGGCCGATCTGGCGACGGCGGGTGTCCGCTACGCCCTGGTCGACGATCGCCACTTCCTGGTGTCTGGCTTTTCCAACGACCAGCTGCATGCCCCGTTCTGGACCGAGAGTGATGGAAAGCGGGTGGCCCTGTTCCCGATCGACGAGCGGCTGCGATACCTGATCCCGTTCCGCCCACCGGAAGAAACCGCGGCGTACCTGCGCGAGCTGCGTGGCGCCGGCCACCGACTGGCCGTGCTGGCTGATGATGGCGAAAAGTTCGGTGGCTGGCCCGGCACGAGAGAATGGGTCTACGAACGTGGCTGGCTGGATCGCTTCGTGGCAACCATCAGAGGCCTCATCGAAGCTGGTGAAGTGCAGCTCAGTACCTTGGGCGACGCACTGGATGATGTGCCCAGTGGAGGCATCGCATACCTGCCCACGGCGTCATACCGGGAGATGGAGGGTTGGTCGCTTCCACCCGACGCCGCCCTCAGGTTGATTCGGCTGGAACGAGACCTCGGCGAGGCGCGAGTCGCGAGCCCAGACGGTGCGCTGATTCGAGGCGCCCACTGGCGCAACTTCCTGGTGAAGTATTCCGAATCCAACCGAATGCATAAAAAAATGCTGGCGCTCTCCCTGCTCTGTCGCCGGATGGACGATCCAGCCGGGGCTCGACGGGCCCTCGGGCGAGCCCAGTGCAACGATGCGTACTGGCATGGAGTCTTCGGTGGCCTGTACCTGCCGCACCTCAGGGAAGCGATTTGGCGCAATCTGGCCCAGGCCGAGGCGGAGCTTCGTCAGGGACAGGAACTGACGGCTGAGGTTCTCGATTTCGATGGTGACGGACACGAGGAAATCTGGATCCACTCCGATCAGTTCTCGGCCATTGTGAGCCCGTATCGAGGCGCGGCAATCGAGGACTACACCGTTTTTAGCACCCTGACCAACTACGCCAACGTCCTCACGCGCCGGCGAGAGGCCTACCACGACACCGCCCTGGAACAACACGCCGAACATTACGACGAAAGCAGCAGCGGCACCGCCAGCATCCACGATCTCGAAGGGGGTCTTCGGCTGGCGGAGCGGCCGGCGGTCGACGCCGATGACCGCGCCATGTTCGTCGACCGGGTTCTGCCCCACAGCCTGCCGATAGCGGAGTATGCCGGTGGTGACTACTGGCCGGTGCGGTCATGGGCTCGTAGCCCATGCAAGTTCACCATCGATCGTCAGCCCGCTGGCATCGAGATCGTCTGCTCCTTTCACGGCCCGAATGGGGCAGGCGAGCGGCTGGAGAAGCGCTTCTTCTTCTCGCCGGACGGATCTCTCAGCATCAGGTACCACTGGGACCAGGATGTCGGCCAGCCCGACGATCTATTCTCGCCGGAGGTCTCACTCTTTGCTCCCCTGGAGCTGCGCACTGAGCCGGCGGCGGAGGTCTGGACCTTCCCCGTCGAGACGGTGGCAAAATCGGAGCGCGGCTTTGACCGCACCAAACAGGGTGAGTCGGTGACGCTGCGCTGGCCGGTGAGGATTGGGAGTGCGGCAGTGGAGCTCTTGCTCCCTGGACGCGAGAGCAGCGTTCGGTCGGCGGAAGGGGTGACTACCGGCGCCGCTTGACCGATCAGCGAGCAGGCTTGATAGGCCGGCCCGGCGGGATGCGTTTGTCGGCCCGGCCTTTGACATAGGCGTACACCGACTGGATCTGCTCGGGCGACATGATCTGTTTGAAAGCCGGCATCCCGCGATCCTTCCGCCCCTCGCTGACCACCTGCACAAACTTTTCCGGAGTGTCGATCGGACCACCCGGCCCCAGAGAGATCAGCAGGTCCGCTGCGACGGGATTACCGAGTACGTCCTGTCCGTGACAGCGGGCGCACTGGACGCTGTACTGCCTCCAGCCCTCGTACTCCGCCGGATTCACCCTGGGTCCTTTTTCGGTCTGCCCTTCCACCCGGCCAATCGTGGCTCCCAGCAGGAGGAGGCTGAGCCACAACGGGCGAACTCGCTTCACGGCCTAACCTCCCTGCACCGCCGGCCGGCCCGGATGAATCTTGCCGTCGCTACGCCCCTTCACGTACGAATAGATCGCCTGGATCTTGTCCATCTCGAGGCCGAGCGAGCACCAGGCGGGCATCCCTTTGGCGGGTCTCCCGGCACACACGGTCTGCACGAACAATTCCTTGGTGTTGATGGGTCCGTCAGGCTTGAGTGACATGATCAGGTGCGGAGCAATCGTAGTTCCCTGCACGTCCTCGCCGTGGCAGCGGGCGCAGTTCAGGTTGAACTGCTTCCACCCGGTATAGACCTCCTGCGGGACCGTGTCGAGTGGCGCGGTGTGATACGGGTCGCGCAAGGGAGCGCTCGCAGTGCCATTCTCGGCGGGCGCGGTCTTGGGTGAATCGGCCGGCTGGGCCGCTTGCGTCGTGCTGGACTCTGACTGGGGTGCCGGTGCTGTGGCCTTGGGCTTGGCCGCCGGTTTCGACGCAGCAGCTTTCTTGGGCGGCATCTGGTGCGTCACACTGGTTCCAGGCTCCCTCGGCGCGGGCGTTGAATCACGTCTCGCGGTGGGAGTCGCGGCGCTATCAGGAGTCACCACAGCCGCTGTGTCATTCCCCCCTGCGCCGTTGTTGTCTGCTGAAGGAGGCGTCTGGCCGGTAGACGCCGATCCGGACGGCGCCTGTCCCGTGGAATTTGCGGCTGATTGACGATCGCCCCCGCAAGCGAGAAGGGCAGACAAGCACAGGGCGCCGAGCGCCGTGGCGCGAGCTGCCCCGTCTGAGGTAAAAGACCACTTGCTCCAACGATCGTCTCTCATATGAGCCCGTCCCCTGGTTAGTTGGCCTGCGGATACATCCCAATTGTAGGCTAAGATCGTCTCATCCACTGGAATGCTACGTGACGCAGGTCACCCGAGCACGGGATGGTGACTCTCCAGCGGCAGCGAAGTATTTTTCCCGTATGACGATGCCGGACATGAGATCGGTCAAGCTGGGGCTGGTTCAGATGCGCTGCACCAGCGACCGCGACGAGAACATGCGGAAGGCGGTCGCAGGCATACGAGACGCGTCAGCTCGTGGGGCGCAGATCGTCTGCCTGCAGGAGCTCTTTCTCAGCCAGTATTTCTGCCAGACGGAGGATCACGGCTGCTTCACACTGGCGGAGCCCGTTCCGGGACCCTCTACCGAACGTCTGGGGGCGCTCGCGGCGGAGCTTGGCGTCGTCGTGGTAGCATCCCTGTTCGAGAAGCGGGCAGAGGGTCTCTACCACAACACCGCCGCGGTGATCGATGCTGATGGTCGCTACCTCGGGAAGTACCGCAAGATGCACATCCCGGATGATCCGCAGTACTACGAGAAGTTCTACTTCACCCCGGGAGACTTGGGATTCCGATCCTGGAACACCCGATTCGGCAAGATCGGTGTGCTGGTCTGCTGGGATCAGTGGTACCCCGAAGCGGCTCGCCTCACCGCGATGAGCGGCGCGCAGATCCTCTTCTATCCCACCGCGATCGGCTGGTTGCCGGCGGAGAAAAAAGAGCACGGTGCGCAGCAGCAGGGGGCCTGGGAGACCATCCAGCGCAGCCATGCGATCGCGAACGGTGTGTATGTCTGCGCGGTCAACCGGGTCGGTCATGAGGGCGACCCCGATGGTGGCATTGAGTTCTGGGGTGGGAGCTTTGTGGCAGACCCTGGCGGGCGGCTGGTCGCCAAGGGCGGCACCGGCGAAGAGGTTCTCGTAACCGACTGCGATCTGGGCAAAGTGGACAAGAGCCGCACTCATTGGCCGTTCCTGCGCGACCGTCGGATAGACGCGTATGGTGATCTGACCAAGCGCTATCTCGACTGACCCAAGCACCATCGTGACCACTCCTGCTGCCCTCGGCTTTCGAATGCCGGCAGAGTGGGCACCCCACCGTGGCACCTGGCTCAGCTGGCCACACAAGGAGGCGTCCTGGCCCGGTAAATTCAGTCCAATCCCCTCAATCTTTGCGCGCATGGTGCGCTACCTTGCCGACGGCGAGGAAGTGCATATCAACGTCGCCGGACCCGGCATGGAACAGGAGATTCGGGTACTACTCGCCGACAGCGGTGCCGATAGTGGCAATGTGTTCTTCCACTACAATCCCACCAACGATGCCTGGTGCCGCGACCACGGACCGATCTTCATCCAGCGGGTAGACCCCAGCTGCGCCGCCGAGGAAGCGATCGTCGATTGGGGTTTCAACGCTTGGGGCGGCAAGTATCCGCCCTTCGATCTGGACGATGTCATTCCCACCCGCATCGGCCAGGAGCTCGGCATCCCGGTGTATCACCCCGGCATAGTGCTCGAGGGCGGCTCGATCGATGTGAACGGTCAAGGTACGCTGCTGACGACGGAAGCCTGCCTTCTCAACCCCAATCGCAATCCCACGCTCGACCGCGGAGCGATAGAGGAGCACCTCCGAGCCTACCTCGGGGTGAAGAAAATTCTGTGGCTGGGAGACGGAATCGCCGGAGACGACACCGACGGGCACGTGGACGATCTGACCCGCTTCGTGGATGCGACAACAGTTGTAACTGTTGTGGAGGATGATCCCGGCGATGAAAACTACGAGCCGCTCCAGGAGAATTTGGAGCGGCTCAGCAGGATGACCGATCAGGATGGGCGCTCACTGCGCGTGGTGCAGCTCCCGATGCCCAGACCGCTAACGCATGAGGAACAGCGGCTGCCGGCGAGCTATGCCAACTTCTATATCGGCAACGAAGTCGTACTCCTTCCGACGTACGACCCCGAGCGCGATGAGCAGGCCCTAGGCATCCTGCAGCCTTTATTCCCGACGCGTGAGGTGATTGGGATCGATTGTACCGATCTCGTCTGGGGGCTCGGTGCCTTCCACTGCGTAACCCAGCAGTGGCCCTCTACTCGGTGAATGTCAGTATTGAGAAGTGAGAAGTGAAACGCCCTCTCACTGCTTCCCTCTCACCTCTCACCTCGTTCACCCCTTCTGCCAGGTCCCGACCAGTGCCGCGTGACGCTTGCCGCACGCGTCCATGCCGACACCGGCAATCCGCAACTGATCCTGTTCTCGGCTTACCACGTAGCGCGCATCCGTCGTGGTCTGACAGACGGTTGCGGCGGTGTCGGCATTGAAGACGAGGGTATCGCCGAGAAACCTGGCACGTGCCTTTATGTCGACTGAATCGGGCCACCGCGGAGAGGGTAACATGAGCTCCACCCCCCCATTGGACGCCAGGTTCATTTTCACCGCGCCTTCACCATACAGATCACGTTGCCAGGTGCCGGCGTATCTACCTCCCTCCCCGCTGCACGCCATACACAGTGGCACCAGAGCAAGCAGGATTTTAGTCCAGCCAGTCAAGCCTATCGCAGAAATAGTCGATCTCATTAGCACCTCCTCGATGGTGAACGGACCCCATTACCGCGGCTGAGTCTCTGCCGTCGGAATCGGAAGCGTCGGAAAGATCAGGTCCGCTGGTGGGCCTACCCGGTCTGACGCCTGCAACGCGGTCGTAAGATTGTAGCGCCTGAAGTCGATCCAGCTGTGGCCGCCTTCGAACATTAGAGAGTAACGCTTGTTGTACAGTAGCTCTGCCAGCAGCGACGGCTGATCCAGCACGCCCGCATATGGCGCGAGCCCACCCGATGTCGTCCGCACCAGATCGATGTCCTGCACCGCGGGGACGAATTGGGAGAGGCCGATGTTGGCCTCGGCCCGAAGCAGGATCAGCTCCTCGTTCCTGATCAGCGGGATCGGAGAATTGGGGCTGGGATAACGGATCCATCCCAGGTCGGACGTCAGCAGCTGAACCGGCGTGGTGTTCGTGGTACCACCTGACCTCGATGGCCGCTTGATGAGCTTCGTGAGATAGCGGCGGTCGCGGGCGCCTCCGGGCTGGAGCTGAGCCTGAGTTTCGATCGTGGGGTGGCCCAGATTCTCACCATTAGTTGGACTGATGGCGAGAGGGTTGGCGAAGTCGCCGGGCCCGGTCCCGAAGTCCATGTACACGCCACGATCCAGCGGCAGCGCTGTGTTGAGGAACGACTGCGAGAGAAAAGTGAGCGCGTTGGTGTAATCGCCCCGGTAGACAGCCACCCGGGCCCGGAGCGCGCGATTAAATGTGAGAAACGTCGCTGGAGTATCAAAGCCAGTGAGGCCCGGTGGTAGAAGGAACGGAAACGCCGTGCCCTGAAGCTCAGTGGCACCCTGATCCAGCAAGGTGATCACGTGATCCCAGGCTTCCGCATTGGTCACGAAGTTTGCGGGTGCCGCACTGGCATCTCGACCCACGTCGATTGGGATCTGGTCCTGGGTGTGCGAGTCCAGAATGATGATGAAGTTGTACGCTTGAATGGTGTGGGCAAAGCCACTCACGGCAGCCTGCTCCTCGGCCGTCAGGGCAGTGGATGTGTTGATCACCGCAAGCAGGTCGTTGGCGCTTCGGATCGCGGCATACTCCTCCAGCCAGTGATCGCCTCCGAACGCGCGGCTCCCCGCATCCAGCGGCCCTTGCATCATCTCCTGCACGAACCGTGGATCCGCGGTGTCGATACGGTACGCTTCTCTGCCCCAGATCGCAGCATCCAGCGCCCAGTCTGCCACGTCTGCCCGCGTCGCTAACAGCAGGCCACGAGCCGCCGCGCCCACCTGTGAAACGGAGGGATTCTCCCCGATCACGCCCGGGGTGTTGGGGTTTTGGATGTCGTAGTTGCAGCCGGCTCCAATGACCACGAGAGCCAGCACCGCTCGTCTCAGCTTGGTTGGCGTCATGGTTAGAACCCCAGGTCGACGGAGAAGAAGAAGCTGCGGCTCGGCGGGAACGGAGCGACATCGATGTTCCGCACGATTGCCTGGTTGCCGAAGTTGCTTACCTCGGGATCGAGCCCCCGGTACGGCGTGACGCGCAAGAGATTCCGGCCAGTCACCGACAAACGGGCATAGCGGACCGAGCGTCCGAATATGCTGGAGGTAAACCGATCGGGAAGGTTGTAAGAAAGGTTGACCTCGCGGAGCTTGAGATAGCTCCCGTCCTGTACGTACGGCTGGGTCAACCCGGCGCCGAAGGTGTTGATCCGCTTGAAGCCCGCACTATCCCCGCTGACGAAATCCCTGCTGTTCCCGGCGATGTCGTACAGAAACTCAGTCAGGTTGATTAGGTCTCCACCGTGTTTCCAATCGAAGAGGAAGCCCAGAGTGAAACGGTGGAAATCCACGTCGTTCGAAAACGACATCTGGAAATCGGGATTGGCGTCGCCGACCTTTCCTTCCTGACCGATGATCTGGGTAGCCGAGGCCCCTTCTTCGATCTTGAATGCGCCGAGTGCCGTGCCGAATCCGCCGGTCTCGAACGCCGGCACATTGAGCTGGGTGATCTTGCTGCGATTGGCAAAGAAGGTAGTGCGGAAGACCCAGTTCACGTCGCGCGTCTGAACCGGCTGCAGCGTGAGCGATGCCTCAACCCCGCGGTTCCTGAGCGAGCCGCCGTTGCCGAAGACTCGCGTCTCCTGCCCCACTGACGGCGCAATACTCTGTTCCAGGATCAGGTCGGTGATGGTGCGCTGATAGAGCGTCAAGTTCAGCTCGGCTCGGCCGTTTGCCAGAGTGGCATCGATCCCCGTCTCATACTCTGCCTGTCGTTCCGGTCTGATCAGCGGATCTCCGGCACGGTTCGAGATCAGAGTTCCGAAGAGGCCACCGATGGTGCCAGTCGAGTCGATGACGTACTTGAACCCGAACGGCGCCCGGTTCCCGGTTTGCCCGTAGGCGCCCCGGAATTTGAGCTCCTGGATTCCGCCAAACGGGCGAGTGAATCGGTACGATGCCGCCACCTTCGGGTAGAAGAAGAATTTGTCGGTGTTGCCATTGGAGCTGCTTCGATCAGCCCGGAGCCCCGCCGTCAGCAGCAGCCGGCGGTCGGCCAGAAGCACTTCTTCCTGCCCGAAAACGCCGAGGTCCCGCACCGGCTCCAGGCGGCTGACGACCGCCTGGCTGGTGGTCTGTTGCGGGTTCTCCTGACCTCCGAGCAGTGTCCGAGCCAGGATCTGGGTCGCAAACAGTCTCCGTTCCTCATACTGGATCCCACCCGACGTGGTCCACTGGGTGCCCTGGTCCGCCCCGGATGGAGTCAGTGTGTGGGTCAGGTTCAGCGAAGCGTTGAGGTTCCGGTTGGAGGACTTACTCAACACTACCGTTCCCGGCTGGCCGTCGTTGTTCTCGAACTGGAGCTCGGGCGGTGAGACCAGGTTGTTGTCCTGCTGGAAGTAGTCCACCCCACCCACACCGATGAACTGCAGGTTGCTTTTTGCCGATCGAATGGCGGACCACCGAAGCGTGGTTGTCCCGAGGATTCGCCAGACATCTTCCTCGTTCTTGAGAAAGTTGAACGTCTGGAGCGGATTGCTGGCAACGAACGGATTGGTCGGGAAGTCGGTCGCGACCTGTCCGTCCTGTATGCCCCCGGCCGGGAGTAGGTCGAGGAAATTCGGCGTTGACGCCATCACCACGAACGGACTTGTGCCCGAGTTGTCGTTGTTGGAAAGTCCACGGTTCGACAGGCTATGGGTGCCATCCAGGTTCACCTGGATCTGCAGGCCGCTCCCGAGCTCCTGATCGATGTTCGATCGGAGCGATTGTTTCTTGTACCCGGTGTTGAGCGCGATACCCTCATCGTTCTTGATCAGACCGGAGATGTAGTACTTGGTGTTCTCGGTTCCTCCGCTCACGCTGGCGTCGGTCTCGTACGACAGCGCCTTCCGGCCATACAGCTGGTCCTCGAAGTTGAAGGTCCGGCCGGGCTGGAAGAGCGCAGTGACCGTCGCGGTGTCCTTGAAGACCGAGAGGGCCTCGTCCAGAGTCGCGAAGGTCCGGGAGCCGAGACTGGCGGCGCGGGAGAATGCGCCGAACTTCTGCGAGAAACTGAATTGCGGCTTGCCGACCTGGCCTCGCTTGGTCGTGATGATCACCACACCATTCGTCGCCTTTGAGCCGTAAATCGCCGCAGCTGACCCACCTTTCAGTACCTCGATCCGCTCGATGTCCTCGGGATTCAGGTCAGCGATACGGTTGACCGGGTTGTCCTGGTTTCGAGGATTGCCACCGCACTGGGCACAGCTCACCGCGTTCTGCCCGTTCGGTATCGCGGCATTGCTCACGACGATCCCGTCGATCACGTACAGCGGGTCGACACTGCCGTTGATGGTGGACACACCCCGGAGGTTGAGCTGAAAGCCACCGCCCGGGGCACCCGAGTTGGCCTGGATGTTGGCTCCGGGAATCTTGCCTTGCAGCGCACTCTCGACCGTTGAGGCCGGGGCTCGGGTCAACTCGCTGCCCGACACAGTCGCGACCGCATTAGGCAGGTTCTGCCGCTCGACACCGGTGGCTTGGCCCGTAATCACGATCTCTTCCAGTTTGAAGACATCGGGCTCGAGCGCCACATCGGCGGTGCCCTGGGACGTTGGCACGGTGATCTGCGCCCGCTTGTACCCTATGGCCCTAATCACCAGGTTCAGGTCGCCGTTGGGGGCGTTGAGGGTATAGGCGCCCTCATTGTTCGTCCCCGCCACGAGGCCGGTGCCGACCACGGCCACCGTTGCCTCCGGCAGTCCCTGCTGAGTTTGGGAATTGGTGACCCGGCCTGTCACCTGGCGCACCTGCGCCGCAGCGACATGAAGACCCAACAGGCTAAGGGACAGCAACGTGCCGCACACGCGCAATGCCATGGCGCCTCCAACAGCTCGAGGGATTTTCTTTGGTGGGAATTGGCTAGTACAGTGCATCACCGCCGGGCGAGACGCAAGGCATGCTCGCTACCGGGCTTGGCCCCTCACGCGGGCGGGCCGCACGAACGTATTCGAGGAATTGACCATAGGACGTCTCGGGTCCACCCCCCAGCACAATCGTGCTGAGGAGTGTTCAGTCCTTTGACCGTCGAAGGAGGGTGCACGAAGCTAAACGATCTCGGAGGAGTCATTCCCGGCACGCGGAGGAACTCCACTGAGTCGCCCCGTTAATCACCGTGGCCACGCACGCATTGGCGCGAAAGTGATAGAGCCAGTGATTCACATCCGGAGCGTCTATGATCGCGAAGTCTGCTGCCTTTCCTGCTTCCAGCGAGCCGACCGACGCTTCCAATCCGACCGCGCGCGCCGCGTAGCACGTTGCGCCTTTGAGACTCTCGGCGGGAGTCATCCGCTGCAGCGCGCACGCCAGCGTCATGGCAAGCGGCAAGTGGAATGAAGGCGCGGAACCCGGGTTGAAGTCCGATGCCACCGCCAGCGCAACACCCGCTTCGATCAGGCGGCGAGCCGGCATGGGAGCCTGCCCCAGGTACAGCGACGCCAGCGGAAGACTGACGGCAACGACACCAGCCTTGGCCATCGCGGCAATACCTTTATCCGAAATGCACTCGAGATGATCCGCGGAAATAGCGCCAAGCTCCGCTGCGAGCTCGGCACCCCCACCCGAGGTCAGCTGATCCGCATGCACTTTCGCAGCGAGACCGCTCTTCTGGCCGGCTCGAAGTACCCGGCGCGCTTCCTCGACACTGAACGCGGAAGCTTCCACGAACACATCGCAGCAAGCTGCGAGATTCTCTCGGGCAATTTCCGGAATGAGGTCGTGGATCAGGAGATCGAGGTATCCGTCTCGATCGTCTCTGAACTCCTGCGGCACCATATGGGCGCCGAGGAAGGTGGGGACTAACCGGACCGGCTGCGCTCCAGCCAGCCGATGATAGACTTGAAGCAGCCGGAGCTCGGTCGCGCGTTCGAGGCCGTAGCCGCTCTTGCATTCGACTGTGGTGACCCCGAGCTGGATTATCTCATGAAGGAACCCGGCTGCACGGTCAAACAGCTCCTGTTCGGTAGCGGCGCGGGTGAGTCGCACTGTGGAGGCGATGCCACCACCCTCCCGCGCAATCTCCAGGTAACTGCGGCCGAGCAGCCGCTGCTCGAACTCCTCAGCCCGCCATCCGCCGAAGGCGAGATGCGTATGGCAGTCCACCAGTCCCGGGATGACGAGACGCCCGCCCGCGTCCATCCGATGGGCTCCGGCGTATTTGGTCGGTACCTCTTTCTCCGGTCCGACCCAGACGATCACCCCATCATCCCAGACCAACGCGCCATCAGCGATGGCGTGGATCTCATGTTGAAGGCCTTCGGCACGGCAGGTAGCGAGCTGACGAATGTTGTGCAGGAGCTGCAGTCCCATCAATCGACCATGGGCAGGTCGATCCCACGCTCCTTCGCAGTTTCGATCGCAAGGTCGTAGCCGGCATCCGCGTGGCGCATGACACCGGTGCCTGGATCCGCCGTGAGAACACGCTCCAGCCTCCGGTCGGCGCTCTCGGTACCGTCTGCCACAGCGACCATCCCCGCGTGAATCGAGTAGCCGATCCCGACACCACCCCCGTGATGGAGTGAGACCCAACTTGCCCCACAGGCGGTGTTGAGCAACGCATTGAGGAGCGGCCAATCGGCGATAGCGTCCGATCCGTCCAGCATCGCCTCAGTTTCCCGGTTTGGTGACGCGACCGAGCCGGTATCCAGATGGTCGCGACCGATCACGATGGGAGCGGCGACTTTGCCTTTCCTGACGAGCCAGTTGAAACGAAGGCCCATCTCGGCACGTTCGCCGTACTCGAGCCAGCAGATCCGGGCTGGTAGACCCTGAAAGGCAACCCGCTCCTGAGCCTGCCGAATCCATCGAGCTAAGGCTGCATTGTGCGGGAAGGTCTCGAGCACCGCACGATCGGTCTCGGCGATGTCGGCCGGGTCTCCCGAGAGCGCCGCCCAGCGGAAGGGACCGGCGCCACGACAGAAAAGCGGCCGGATAAAGGCCGGAACGAAGCCGGGTATATCGAATGCCTCTCGCATCCCGCGATGGTCGGCCACCTGGCCACGCAGGTTGTTCCCGTAGTCGAAGACAAGCGACCCTTTTGCCTTGAGCGCGAGCATCGCAGAGACCTGCGACACCATGGAATCGAGGACCCTTGATTCGTACTCCTGAGGGTTGGCCTCGCGCGCAGTCGAGGCTTCGTCGAGAGTCATTTCCGTTGGGATGTAACCCACCCGAAGGTCATGCGCAGACGTCTGGTCGGTGAGCACATCCGGGACGATGCCACGGCGGACCAGTTCCGGAAGCACTTCCGCGATGTTTCCCACCAGACCAACCGAGAGTGGCCGTCTTGCCGCCCGAGCCTGCTCGACCAACCCGAGCGCAGCATCGAGGTCCCGTTCCAGCCGGTCACAGTACCGGGTGTCTACCCGCCGCTGAATCCTCTGGTCGTCGACGTCGACTCCGAGAAACGCGGCGCCATTCATCGTGGCAGCCAGGGGCTGAGCACCACCCATTCCACCCAACCCGCCACTGACGACCAATCGACCCTCGAGCGTTCCCCCGAAATGCTGGCGGCCGCATTCAGCAAACGTCTCATAGGTCCCCTGCAGGATTCCCTGGGTTCCGATGTAGATCCAGGAGCCTGCGGTCATCTGCCCGTACATGGTGAGCCCGAGCGCATCGAGCCGGCGGAATTCGTCCCACGTGGCCCAGCGGGGCACCAGATGAGCATTCGCGATCAGGACCCTTGGTGCCTCCGAATGGGTCCGGAATACCCCGACAGGCTTGCCGCTCTGCACCAGTAGTGTTTCGTCGTTCTCCAGCCGGCGCAGGGTGCTGACGATCCGCTCGTAACACTCCCAATTGCGAGCCGCCTTTCCACCGCCTCCGTAGACGACCAGATCCTCCGGCCGCTCCGCAACAGCGGGATCGAGGTTGTTCATCAGCATCCGGAGCGCGGCTTCCTGGTGCCAGCCCTTGCAGGAGATGGCCGGGCCGGTCGGAGCGGTTATGACGTGGGGATGGGTCGCTGAAGCCATTGATGGGTGCCCGGTCTTGTCATCGTGAGGGAGCGCCGCGACCGAAGGATTCTGGCTCCCAAGCCCAAGCCTAGCCTTCTCTCCGAGGGCCTGCAACCTTTTGAACCGTCGGACGATCCAATCTCCCCGCAATGAATGAACTCGGCCCCGGAGCGGCGACACTGGCGCACGATCAGACCGGCAGGAACGATTCGGATGCGGTGGACGCGACTCTCGCAGCCAGCGGCGACGCTACCGCCTTCGAGCGCCTTTATAGGAACCACGTGCCGCGGGTGTACAGCCTGGTCCGCCGGATGCTCAACGATGACGATGCCGATGAAGTGGCCCAGGACATCTTCGTTCGAGCCTGGCAGAAGCTGGGAACCTTTAGGGGTGAGGCCGCTTTTGGGACCTGGCTGCATCGGTTGGCGGTGAACGTGATTCTGGCTCGTCGTGAGGCCCTCGGCACTCGTCGAAAACGCTATCTGGAGAGCGATGCTGTGTTGGAGACCATTCCGGCCCGGCGGGCCGGACCGGAAACTGCGATGGATTTCGAGGCGGCAATGGAACGTCTGCCGGATGGTGCTCGCGAGGTATTCGTCCTCCATGACGTCGAAGGCTACCGGCACGAGGAGATCGCCGAGATGCTTGGCTTGGCAACCGGAACGTCGAAATCTCAGCTGCACCGCGCCCGCATGGCTCTGCGACAGCACCTGGACCGTTGAGGCAACGTATGAGCGATAACTGGACCGAGCGGCTGTCGGAATACCTGGATGGAGAATTGCCTGAGGCGGAACGGGCAGCACTCGAGTCGCATCTGCGAGGCTGCGGCGACTGCTCCAGTCTTCTCACAGAGCTGCGTCAAGTCTTGGCGCAGGCTCGTACTCTGGAAGACCGTGGACCCGCGCAGGACCTCTGGCCCGGCATCAGCGCGCGAATCGGCGCCGCCCCAGCCTCCCGCGATACCATCGACCTGGGTTCGCGGCGGCGGCGTCAGTGGAGCTTTTCTCTGCCCCAACTTGCTGCCGCCGGCCTTGCGTTGATGACTTTGTCCGGAGGAAGCGTCTGGCTGCTCGACTCTTCCCGTTCAAGTCAGACCACCCGGCAGCCGGTCGTAGCCGCGTCTCAAACCCCAATGGTGACGCCAATTTCCAATGGCGGCCGCAGCGCCACCCAGAGTTATGCCGCGGCCGTTGCCGACCTCGAGCGGGTCCTCGCCGAAGGACAGGGGCAGCTCGATACCACCACGGTTCGAGTCATACAGATGAATCTCGCAGCCATCGATAGAGCAATCGCACAGGCACAACAGGCACTGAATGCCGATCCAGCCAACATGTATCTGAACACCCATCTGGCTGAGACGATGCGGAGAAAGCTCGAGCTCCTGCGCCAGGCCGCCGCCCTCGTGCCCGTCAGCTGAAAGGACGACTAACGTGTTCCTCGCTTTGACTGTCGGGACCATCGCCTTCACTTCGGCGGCGTCACAACTCGACACCACGGTGGCTGCCGAACGTGGCCAGCGGCTCGAGGTCAACGCCTTCGGCGGTGAGATCGCCGTCCATGCCTGGAACCGCAACTCTGTGCGAGTAGAGGCCTCTACCTCCAGCCAGGATCGGGTGAAGGTGTCGAGCTCAGCGACGACGATCAGCATCCGAACCGAGGGAAGGCGTGGCCCACCTCCCGAGCTCGATCTTCGGATCAGCGTTCCAGCCTGGATGGCACTCGCGCTCTCTGGCGTACATACGGACATCAAGGTGACCGGGCTCCAGGCCCCCATCTCCGCCGAGACGGTGGAGGGAGACGTCCGAGTCACAGGAGGCAACGGCCTTATTTCATTGAGGTCGGTCCAGGGTTCGGTCACACTGAGAGATGCCAAAGGCCGGATCAGCTTGAACTCGGTGAATGAGGACGTGGAGGTGACCAACACGGTGGGAGAGATCATGGCTGAGACGGTCAATGGCGAGATCAGGCTGGACGGAGTGGACGCTGTGACCGCCGATGCCAATACGGTCAATGGCGACATCTCCTACCGGGGGCCGATTCGGGACGGCGGCCGCTACTCGTTATCTACCCACAATGGAGACATCACACTGGTAGTTGCCGAGGGCACCAACGCTCGCGTGTCGGTGTCGACGTTCGATGGTGAGTTCGAGTCCGAGTTCCCCGTGCCCCTAAGTACCCAGAAAGGGAAGGGATTCAGTTTTGGCTTGGGCTCGGGAAGTGCCCAGGTGTCCCTGGAGTCGTTCCAGGGGACCATTCAACTGATCCGGCCAGGCAGCGCTAAAGGTTCTGATCGGCACCACCATAAGGATCACGACGAGGACGACGACTAGCGACTCAAGATTGGTGTCGCAATTTGAGGGAGCGCACTCAGGAACGGGCCCTGTTCAAGAATCATTCACAATTTTTATACGGCGAACAATCGCCTTCTCCGCAGCCGCCTGCCAAAGCAGCAGATTCCTGAGTCCACCCTTCACCAAACGCGGACGTTATAGCTAAGAGCCATTCCTGAATGCACATACCATCATATCCACAACGCTGATCTCCTGCGGCTGACTGCCGGGTTGCCCGACTTTCCTTGCGATGCAACAGTGGTGATGCTGCAGTTCCTGGTATCCGCTGCCGTCTAGTAACTCGTATCTTCCCGCCCGGCATGTGTCTTGTATTTGCACCCCCAACAGTGAAGGACATTTCGCTAGCGCGCCGATGAGCTAGCCCAAACTTCAGCCTTGGAGTCCCGCAATGACCCCCCGTTGGAAGAACGCCCTGGCCACTGCCACCGCCTTGTTCCTGGTGACCGCGGGATCCGCCTCGGCTCAGGTCGGTACGACGTCGAACGTGGCTACGGTAGCGCTGACGGCTACGAAGTCTCCCACGTTGACCGTAAGCCCTAACGCGTCGAGTGCCACGCTGGCGAGCATTACCGACAATTCCAACGTCAACAATTTCACGGCCGTAAGTCTCACTACGGCGTGGAATCTGACCGCAGGCGCGTCGGTCCGCCTCGTTGGCTGGTTTGCTACCCCAGCTCAGGCCCTGGTGAATGGAACTGACTTCATTCCTTCATCCAAGGTCGAAGGGCGGGTCAATGCGACCGCTTATGCTCCGTTCACCGGTGCCCCGGTTGGAACGGTCGGTGTCGCGGCTGGAAGCCTTCAGCTGTTCAACCAGCCGATCGGACCGGGCGTGCGCTTTGGCAGCCGGACCGACCAGCTGGACCTGCGCCTTGACCTGACCGGCGTCACAACGCTTGCTGGTGACTATACCGGCACGCTGAACCTCCAGGCCATCGTTCAGTAGGCCGGAATTTCTCGTTGCCATGACAGCTCGCAGGTATCTGGGAGGACTCCTCGCCCTGAGTGCGCTCGCGCTCAGGGCGCCGGAGCTTTCAGGCCAGGTACAGATCATCTCCCTCGCTGCCGCCGCAGCCAGTACCCTGACCGTCACCGTGCAGTCGGGAGCTGTTCAGACCATCGCCTCGGTGGTCGACAATGCAGTCAATGACTTCCCGGCACCAGTGACGCTGCAGACCGCCTGGAACGTGAACCCAGGTCAGACCAATACCGTCAGACTGATGGCGTATTTCTCCGTTCCCGCACAGGCACTGGTAGGCGGGGCCACGCAGATCCCCTCGAGCCGCATCCTGGGGAGAATGTCGACCGGTATTCCCGTCGCCTACACGGCGATGACACAGAACGCCATTGGCGGGGTAGGTACCGCCGGAGGCAGCCTGCAGCTCTTTACCGTGAACATTTCCGGCGGGAATAAGAATGCAGCTCGGACTGACAACCTTGATCTCAGATTGGATCTCACCGGGTTTCCGACGCTACCTGCGGGCTCCTTTGCAGGGGTGCTGAACATTCAGGCGGTGACCCAGTAGACGTCTTCCAGCGGGATGCCGGGAGGAACCTGAAGGCCCTGAGCCTTCCGGCAGATGCAGAGGAGCAGAAAGCTGATGCAGTCTCGTTTTCCCGTCTCGGTTCGGCAGGCTTCGGTCTGGCGCACGGCTGTCATCCTGGTGTGTTGCCTGGGGCCAGTTCAACATCTCCGCGGACAGTCTGTCAGCCCTCCCATCGCTGAGTATCAGGAGCGTGCCCGCTCCAGCTTTCAGCTGCAAAACGGCTCGCTCTTCCCCTTGACCGTTGTGCTCGATGTCCGCGGCTTCAGAGTCACTGAGGATGGCGAAGTGGTGTACCTGCCGCTCGACACCAGCCGAGTGCACGTGAAGCTCTCTGCCATGAGCTTCAAGATTCCACCGAGAGGCACTCAGCGAGTCTTCTATGAAGCTACGGGAGACAGTCTCCCGGCGTGGTTCACCATTCTGAGCGCCATGACGGGCGCCCGGACCGACAATGGATTGAACGTTCGGCTGATCCTACCGCATGTGGTGTATCTCAACCAGAAGAAGGCCCTCAAGAAGCAGGACGTCGTCATCAGAACGTTCGAGTTCAGCCCAGCAACCAAAAAAGTCAGACTCCAACTGGAAAACCTGGGGCCGAATCTCGGTCGAGTACTCCAGGTCGCGATAAGTGACGGCCATGCTACCGGACAGCCCAGCGGCGGGTTCCCACTCTTCCCTCACAGCCGCCGCTGGACGGAAGTGAAGTGGGACGCTGACACCACTCCTGACCGGCTCACGGTGCGGTTCGCGCGCTTCACGATAGACACTGTTCTCAGCGCCACATCGGCGGCCCTTGCCGCGGACACTTCGGCGAGCGCTCCTCGCCCCTGATGTCAGGCCTTTCCAGGCGCTTTCCCGGCCCCAGCTCGCTAGTCCGGCTGGCTCTGGTCGCTGGATTGTTTGTCAATCCGGCAAGTCAGTCGAGCGCCCAGACGGTGGTTGAAGTGCAAGGTGGCGGCTCCTCCCTGAACGGCGGCTACGGCGCCACCGCGAATTTCTGGCGTTCGAATGTGGATGGCTGGATCGGGCTGGGCTACCTCAATGGTCTCCGGGTCGGGGCATTTCTCCGGCAGGCCGTAAACCGTGACACGTTGCGACTCGGGAACGATGCCCTAGTGGTGCGGTTGCCGACCGACATCTTCACGACCGGCTTCAATGTCCTGGTACAGGGTGTCAGCTACGTGGGAGGGAACGAACGGACCTCCTATCTGGCGTTCGGGGGCGCCAGCTCCGACGGCCTCACCGCCCCCTCCTTCCAGGCCACCAGCATCGAAAAACCGATGGGAGCCCTGTTCCTTCAGCACCGGGTCGCTCGAACCGTACGCCTCACCGCCACCACAATCTTTGCCAACCAGCAGAGCCTATTGCCGGGAATACAGTGGCAGCCGACACCGGACATTACCGCGGCGATTGCGGGCGGAATCGGTTCCAATCGGCCCTATGCGGCCTCCAGCCTTGGCCTCAGGCGCGGTCCATTCGAGCTGAAAACATCATACGCCTGGAATCCGGATCGGTTCCGGCGGGCTTCAGTGCCGACGCCGAATCAGACAGAGGTCGACCGCGAAAACCTGATGCTGACGTATCAGCTGACGCCGGAGTTCACTATCGGAGCTGGGCGACAGAACTTCATCCAGGATTCCAGTGATGCTACCCCAGCACTGCGGGCGACCGGGAACACGCTGTTTGCGGGAGGGCGATGGAGAGAGATTCGCCTGACCGGTGGCTTATACGACTCTCGCTCGCAGGGAATCAGCAATCTCAGCTCGTACTTCGCCGTCGGCCGGGAGGTAAGCCACTGGTTGGACGCGGAGGTCTTCGTACTTCAGAGCCGGCCTGAAGGTCAGCCGGTAACGACGACTCCTCTCGTGAACCTGCGGTGGCGCCTCTCTTCGCGGCTCGGACTGAGCCAGCAGGTTTCCTTGCACAACGGCCGACCGACCATTCTGTTTGGCGCGAACATCATCACCCCGTTCGGTGAGTTCGGCGCCGACTACCAGGTAGTGCACCAGCCGTTCCAGCCTTTTAACCCATTCCGGAGCGCACTCAACCTCACGGCGCGGCTGCAGCTGGGCAAATACTCCACCAACATCGGGACCTATATCCGACCAGACGGCGCGGTGGACTACTCTGCTTCAGGCAGCACCTTCCTCTACATGGGATCATTCGGTGGAGTGCAGCCGGAGCAGCTCGGCGGACGCATGGCCAGATATGTAGTACGTGGTAAGGTGACAGAGGATACCGGTAATCCAGTCGAGGGTGCCGCTGTGGAGGTGGGAGGAGAGGTGGTGTTCACTAATTCCGCGGGAGATTTCTTTCTCCGCGTGGGAAGGCCTCGACGCAGTTCTGTCCGAGTCTTGCTCTCAGATTTCTTGCTCCCCGGTCAGTGGGAGGTAGTGAGTGCGCCGACCGAAGCCGATGCGGTTCCGGAGAGCCGGGGGTCAGGAATCGAGATCATCCTGCGTCATCCAATTTCGGCCCCAGCGCCGGCACCGGCTGAGACATCTCACTGAACGTCCAGCAGCTCTACATCGAACACCAGCGTCGCCCCGGGGGGAATATCGGGAGGAGCACCGGCAGTGCCGTAACCGAGATCAGGCGGGATAACCAGCTTGCGCTTTCCGCCAACCTTCATACCGAGTACGCCTTCATCCCAGCCCGCGATGACTTGACCGGCACCGAGAGTGAAGCTGAAGGGCTGATTTCGGTCGCGGCTGCTATCGAACTTCTCGCCGTTCGGCAGCCAACCAGTGTAGTGGACTGACACGGTCTTGTTGGCAGACGCTTGCTTGCCTTCACCCAGAGCCACGTCCTCGTACCGCAGCCCCGAAGGCGTCTTCTTCATCGAAGCAGTGTCGACACCAAGGGAGGCGCTGAAACCGGCAGGGCCGGGACGGCTCTTCTCGTCGGAACTGCCGCCACAGGCAGCGAGCGCGGCCAGCAGTAGCACGGCTATGGACCTGTACAGAATAGTCTCCTGAAGTTTTGGTGAGTTGGGCCGAAAGCAACGAGGCCGACCATTGGCCGGCCTTCGTTGAGTCGGGACGGCGGGATTTGAACCCGCGACCCCTGCAACCCCATTGCAGTGCGCTACCGGACTGCGCCACGTCCCGGAAAGGAGCGGAATTGTAGCCCGCCTACCCCGCCCGGGGAAGCCCTTCTCAGGCAGTGACATTCGCCCGTCAGCGCGGGTGACAAAGGCCCACGACGTCGCCTGCTCCTACTGAAATATTGGAGAAACGGGTTGGCCGGCCGGCGTGGGCGCGCGACTTGCCTCCATTGCTCCAAGGCCCGGAACCGCGGTGTCCCCGCACGGCATTTCGGGTGTGGTGCCGCATGGTGCGGCGCCTTCCGTAAAGGGAGGAGCTCCGATGAGCCAGGAAAACGAGCGGCCCTGGGAGTCAGGGGGAGGACTCCCATGGAATGCACCGGACGCCGATGACGAGTCGGTTGTCGAAATGTGGCGGGGGGATCTCCATCTGGATGACTGGCCCGAGAACCTCGCTGGACCGGAGTACTGGCTGTACAAGAAACAGCGAGACGAGTAACAGATGGGGCCGAATCTCGGCCCCTTTTCCTTCCGAGCAGCCACTGCTCAAGGTAGTCCCTACCCCTATCAAAAATCCGACCTCCTAAAGCCCTGCCGCTCCATAAGATACGCTAGGTTGACACAGGCTAACCCGTTGTTACTTTTCCACTTACGTGAGCTGCGTTGATCCAGGCCAGCGGCCAAAATGCTCATGTGAAAAAATCAGGAGGACGATCCTAATCGTCCCCATTTACATAGATCGGAGTACCAGATGTCGGAATCAACGGGCCTGCCAGAGGTCTTGGCCCAACCCAAGCCGTGGGATCCGTTTCAATTGATGGACCGGATGGACGAAGAGGCTCTTCGCAAGGAGTTGGAAGGAGTCGCTACAGCCGACCTGGTCTATGTCGTGAAGGAGGCAGGACAGGAAGTCGTCGGCCTCTCGAAGAGCGGGGTCGACGAGTGCTGTATGGCTCTTGTCTCCCAGGGTCAGGTCATTCGGGAGGAAGATCTTCAGTATGAAGTTCTGGGCGAAGGGGAGGATCGCGAGGCACTGTTCAAGGTGAAGGCTGCGCGGTTTGCCGTGTCGCCGAGTGGGCAGGAGGTGCGGCTGGACCAGGTGATTGGAGTCAAGCGTCAGCCGCTCTACTATGAGCCGGTCCAGCTCAATCTCGATGCCCGAGTCCCCAGCAAGAAGTACCGGGGTCGCACCTATCGCGAGCTGCTGAGCAGCGACGAGGGGCGGGATTATCTCGGGTGGATGGCCGAAAATTTCAATGAACCGGAGATCCGGGACTTTGTACGGCAGATTCTATCCGGTGATGACGCGGTGGCCCAGCGGGGACGACAGCTCAACGTTCACTGGTACGAACACGGTGCAATGAAGGCGGCCAGAAATGCCCGCTTTCGTCTGATTCCTGGAAACATTCGAGCCCAGGTGATTTCGAGTGCGCGCGTGGCCGGACGCACGCGGGTGGTCGATGCTCAAGCGGCCCAGCTGGAGGAGAGAAAGAAGCAACCTTCACCGACGACCACCGCTACTACTGCGCGTACGCCGGTACGGATGGAGCCGGTCGGGCGAGTCGGTCCGTACGCTCCCACCGACAAGCAGGTCGCCTTTTACCAGCGCCTGGCTGAGTCGCCGGTGTTCACCCAGGAAGAGCGAAGCCGAGCGCTTGACTGGTTGGCAACCAAAGCAACTCGCCATACGATCAAGGATCAGATCGATTGGCTCAAGCGGCAGGTCGAGACGCGGAAACAGCGCCCGGCCGGCGAGTCCGCAGCGTAATCCTTCTACTCGTTTGACGTAAACGGTACATCGGTCTGACTCGACTCAGGATGTACCGTTTACGTTTTTCTTTCCAGCTTCAACACCGCCAAGGCCACGCCGCTTATGATGGCGGCCCCTCCCAGCGCCGAGTGCCAGCCCACGGATTCCGCAGCGAACATGACCCCAAATAGCACGGCAACCAGCGGAGTGACGAGCGGGATCAGCAAAACACTGGTGACGCTGGTGTGGCGGATCAGCCAGTAGTAGAGGAGGAACGCAACTACCGATCCAAGGATGGCGAGGTACAGCATGGCCACAACTG
The DNA here is from genome assembly GCA_963751925.1 of uncultured Gemmatimonadales bacterium. Taxonomy (GTDB): domain Bacteria; phylum Gemmatimonadota; class Gemmatimonadetes; order Gemmatimonadales; family GWC2-71-9; genus CAVVWJ01. Next base: position 1,397,045 of record CAVVWJ010000002.1, read on the forward strand.
CGAGCGGGGTCCAGTGGAACCCAAATGGGCTCCCCTCGAGAGCCACTCCCCCGATGAGCAACGGGATACAACCACCCGCCATCTGAACCCCCGCCATGACCGAAGGCTCGATGTGGGTTCCCCTTGCCTTGACTAGAACACTGGCGTGAGCAGTAGACAGCGCGGCAATGATGATCCCGCAGCTGGCCCAGAGTGCGCGAGAGCCGCCGACGCCGAGCTGGCCCGAGAAAACAATCGCGACGCCCAGAAGGCCCAGGACAACACCAGCCATCTTCCGAGCAGTCAGTGGCTCGGCGGAGAGATAGTGGTGCGCCAACGGAAGCCCGAAGAGCGGCACGGTCGCGCTCAGCACCGCCGCCATTCCCGATGAAATGTACTGCTCGCCCCAGAAGACCAGGGCATAGTTGATGGTGATACAAAGGACTCCGGTATACGCCAGCAGAGCCCAGTCGGATCGCCGGCTCGGCAGGCGAGTGCCACGGGCGAAGATGATACCGAAAAGGATGCCCGACGCGATCGCGAACCGTATACCGGCGAACGTCAGCGGAGGCAGATCACGCAGCCCAAGCTTGATCGCCAACCAGGTGGAGCCCCAGATACCGCACAGCGACAACCACACGACCAGGGCCATGCGAGGAGTTACGACGCGCGCGGTGCTCTGGTCCCCAGCTAGCGCCGCTGGTGTCTGGAAGACGGTGGCGGCCAATAGCGAAGCCGGCAGCGGCTGAGCGCAAGAATCGGAGTGCAAAACGGCCATGGGGCAACTCCACTGAACTGAAAGTCTCTCGATTGGCACAATATCAATGTTGACACAATGATTGTCAAATAGCACATTGTTACTATGACAATGTGGTCACCACCTCTCCCACTCGACGCCGATCTCAAGTACCAGGCTTTGGTGGACGCTATCCAGCGCGACGTCGATGCAGGAGTGCTCTCACCAGGTGCCCGTCTGCCGGCGCAACGCGATCTTGCCGGGGCCTTGGGCGTCGCCATAGGAACGGTCACCCGCGCGTACAGCCTTGCTGAAGAGCGAGGGCTGGTGAGTTGTGAGGTGGGACGGGGAACGTTCGTACGGCGGCGTGAGCCGGTAGAGAGCATCCGCGAGGATGGCGACGACCCTTCACTGTTGGACCTGGCAAAGGGTCGCTTCGCGCGCGACACCAAACATCCAACGCTCGGCAAGGCGATCGAGAGTCTCGCGCGTCGTCGCGACTTGGACGGAATGGTGGATCACTACCACCCTGCGATCGGCATGGAGCGCCACCGGGTGGCCGGTGCCGATTGGATTCGACGGATCGGCCTCGATGTCGACCCCGCTCGAGTCATCATCACCAATGGCGCACAGCATGGTGCCGCGACTGTGCTCGCCGCGATTGCCGAGCCAGGCAGTACCGTTCTGACGGAAGAAATCACCTATTCGGGCATCAAGGCTGTGTCGAGTCTGCTGCACCTGCAGCTCCGGGGACTGCCGCTGGACCGGGATGGTCTCCAGCCTGACGCATTCGAGGCGGCTTGCCGCGCCGGCAACGCGCAGATCCTCATCTGCATGCCCACACTGCAAAACCCGACGGGTCGGACCATGCCGCTGGAGCGGCGTCGCGAGATTGCAGCCATCGCCCAGGCTCACGGCGTGACGATTCTCGAGGACGACGTGAACGGCTTTCTTCCGCGCCAGCCTCTGCCACCTCTCGCGGCTCTCGCACCGGCCAACACCTACTACATCACGGGGACCTCCAAGAGTCTGGCCCCGGGCTTCCGGGTGGGGTACATCGTCGCCCCGGCGCATCGGGTCGAGCGCATCGCTGCAACCATGCGGGCGACGACGTGGTTTACCGCCCCCTTGATGGCCGAGCTGGTGACCGACTGGATTCAGAGCGGCGTAGCAGACGAGGTGGTCGAGGGGAAACGCCTCGAGATCGAAGCGCGCTACGCGATGGCAGGCGATGTCCTCGGCCGATGGCTACCGGCCGATGGACCGGTGAGCTTCCACTGTTGGCTTCCGCTGCCTGATCCCTGGCGGACCGAGACGTTCGTGGCGCAGTCTCGAGCCCGCGGAGTATTGGTGACCAGTGCGGAGGAGTTCACTACCGGAAGAGAAAGTGCACCCCACGCAGTGCGGGTGTGCCTAGGTTCCACGCTGGCGCGAGACCAATTGGACCAGGGACTCAGACGACTCGCTGAACTGCTCGCTCAAAAGCCGGAGCCGAGTCTTACGGTATACTGACGGATGCCATTAGGGACTGACTAGCTCGCGCAACTTCCGCAGCGGCCGGTTCTTGATGCTGGTGATCGCAACTACGCCCAGCGTAGCCAGCCCGCCGAGAACCACGGACGGCACCGTGCCGATTAGTCGTGCCGCGGTGCCTGACTCGAAGGCCCCCAACTCGTTCGAGCTCCCGATAAAAATCGCATTGACTGAAGACACCCTGCCCAACAAATGATCCGGCGTGAGTACCTGTAACAGCGTGGATCGAATCACCACGCTAACAGTGTCTGCCATCCCGTTTACTGCTAGAAGTGCGAGCGACAGAAAGAAGCTCCGCGACAGCCCGAAGGCGATGATCGAGAGCCCGAAGAGAGCCACGCTGATGAGCAGCGTGCGGCCTGCTCGCTTGAGCGGGGGTCGATGGGCCAGTACCAGCGACATCAAGACCGCTCCAACTGCAGGAGCCGCCCGCAGCACGCCGAGGCCCTGCGGGCCAACGTGCAAGATTTCGGCGGCGAAGACCGGAAGCAGTGCCACCGCACCTCCAAAGAGCACCGAGAAGAGATCGAGGGTGAGCGCGCCCAGAATTACCGGCTGCCCCCGAACGAATCGCACCCCGGTTGCAAGGCTCTGAAGGAAAGGCTCATCGGTTCTCTGGGCGGGCGCTGGTTGGTGCCGCAGGCGCGCCAGCGAGAGGAAGCCAACCGCCATGAGGCTGGCGTCCACGCCATATGCCGCCGTCGCGCTGCCAAAGCCATACACCAGCCCTCCGACCGCAGGACCAACTACCTCAGCCAGCTGCCAGGTGGAGCTCCGCCAGGTGACTGCGTTCGGGTAGAGCACCCGGGGAACCAGTTCGGCGCCGAGGGCTGAGCGAGCGGGTTGCAGAAAGCTTCGCGCGATCCCACTGAAAAAGATGACGGCGTATATCGGCCAGATCCTGCCGGTGGCAACCACGGCCGGGTGCAGCGTGAAGCCCAGCAGTGCGAGCGAGCAAAGGAGAAGCGCCGCCAGGGCAACGAGTGAGATGCGAAGACGATTCAACCGGTCCGCCACGTGTCCGGCAAACAGGGCGATGCCGATGAATGGCACCGCCTCTGCCAGGCCGATGAGACCCAGTGAAAGCGGGTCTCGGGTGATCTCGTAGATCTGCCAGGCGACCACGACAGCCTGGATCTGCGTAGCCACGGTCATTGCCAGGAGACTGGCGATGAACCAACGAAAGTTGCGGATGCGGAGGGCGGCGTACGGATCGTGGGGAAGTGGCTGACTCATGCGGCGCGGAAACTAACGCTGCCATAGCGGTGCCGCTAACGCTGCGTTTTGCCGCTTGGCACTGGCATTTGCCCGGGATCGTCTCGAACCCAGATCATGAAGATGCGTGTAAGTAGTTGTGCTACATAGCCTCGCAACTTTGGCATCGCGCGGCCCGCTTTGTGCAAAAAGCGCCCAGATACCCGATTTCCTTATACCCGCACTCAAATCCTGGCAGTCATGAAGCCTCGTTTATTTCTCTGGACCAATCTCCTGGCCCTGGCGAGTTGTGCGCCCGGCATTCCGTCGGCCCCCAAGCTCGCGCCGGCCGTCACCTCGATGCCCGACTCCGTTACCGGCCGGGCAGAGATCTCCTCATCGGCCCAGGACGCGGAGGCCGATGCCACGCTGAATGACCTGGCCGAAGCGTCGCCGGACTCTCGAGACGTGCCCACGTTCGACGGTGACGCGGTGCGCTGGGACATCGACGTCAGGAGCTTTGCGGCTCACCCGAGAGTTCAGTACTACCTGAACTACTTCCAGGGTGTGTCACGCACGGGCATGGGGGTATTCCTCACGCGCGGAGCCCGGTATGAGGAAATGATCCGCCGGCGGTTCGAGGCGGAAGGACTGCCCGGGGACCTGGGATACCTGGCGCTGGTCGAGAGCGGATACTCCAACGAGGCCGTGAGCCGGTCCCACGCCGTCGGCATGTGGCAGTTCATGAAGGGGACGGCAGCCGGGTACGGCCTGCGTATCGACACGTGGGTGGATGAACGGCGCGATCCGGTAAAGGCAACCGACGCGGCCGCGCGCTACCTGCGACAGCTGCAGCAGCGCTTCGGCTCACTCTATCTGGCCGCGGCAGCATACAACGCCGGTGCCGGCAAAGTCTCCCGCAGTCTGGGTCGGCTGCAATGGGATTCTCCGAGCGATACCATCGCCGAACCCGACACGGCGGCTCAGTCGGAGCTGGCCGACTCGCTCCAGGCCGAGGAAGACAGCCTGGCCGATGCTGACTCAGTCGCCAATGAAGTGGATGCGGTAGTCGATAGCACCGACATAACCAGCGACGCGGCCTTCTTCCGTCTGGCCGGAACCGACCTGCTCACCTCAGAGACCCAGGACTACGTTCCCAAGCTCATCGCGGCAGCGGTCATCGCGAAACAACCCGAGCGGTACGGCATCCCTGCCCCGGTGGCCGCTCCGTTCACCTACGATACGCTGGTTGTCACCAATACCACCGGGCTCGATGTCATCGCGCGCCTCGCGGGCGTCAGCGTAGCGGATATCCGCGAGCTGAATCCGCAGTATCTCAGGCTGGCTACACCGCCGCACTCCCGTGCAGTCGTTCGGATTCCGGAAGGAACCGGGACCAAGGTCACGGCAGCCTATCGCAAGCTGCCGGTCTCGGCTCGAGTGCACTTCCTCTCCCACATAGTCCGCCGGGGAGAGCGTCTCAGCCGAATCGCCGCACGGTACCACCTGCCAACCAGAGAGGTGGAGCTGGCCAATCCACGGGCCCGGGGCTCGCACCTCAAGGCGGGCACCCGACTGGTGATACCCGCCGTGGCCGTCCCATCCGCCTTGGCCATTCGTGCAGTCTCAGGCCCTCGGTGGAGCAGGAGCTCGTCACACATCGCCACTCACCGCGTGCGCTCTGGTGAGACCCTGATCGGCATCGCGCGCAGGTACCGGGTGTCGGTTCGCGCGCTCCGTCGCGTGAACGCGTTGCCGGTGGAGTACACGCTCCGGACCGGCAAACGGCTCCGAATTCCCAGCTGAACCACTCTCAACCCTCAGTCTCACGGAAACACTGTCAATGACCGTGTCCGATGATTCCAGGCCCGCTACCAGCACTGCTTCGACTGGGACGACTCATACCCCCGAGTTCGGCCGCACCGCGATAGCGATTCTGGTAGGAATGGTGCTCCTCATGGTGGCGCTCACGGGTATCCTGGTCGAGACGACCTGGGCCCATCCTGTCGGAGCGATGGAAAGCTTGCCATCCGATCCCGGGAGCTTCGCTCGGCGTTGATCGGCTCACTCCGGCTGGGATGTGCGCTGCTGATCGCCGCGGCTCTCCGGCCGGCGTTGGTCTCAGGTCCAGCGGCCCCGCAGGTCGCGCTCTACGCTCCCACCAATTCATTGACATCACGCGACACGCTCCGGCGAGTGAAGCCAGAGATCGCCTCAGCCTCGGCGCACGTTGCCAGTGGAGCCGCCAGCGTCGTTTCCGGCTATCTCTCAGCGCGCGGCCTGCCGCCGGTACCGGGACGAGTAAGCATCAACGACAGCGGGTTGGTCTTTCAGGCAGGCCCAGGGTCGGTCGCCTCCTTTCCCCTGGTTGGACCGGTTCGGCGCACCGGTGGGCGCCAGTGGCGCGCCTCCAGCGTGTCCCTGGTTTACACCGACCAGGATAATGGCCGAGCCGTCTACGTATTCAGAATCGACGCCGGAGTCTTCGAGACAGAGGCTCCCGGCTTTTTGCTGGATCTCTCCAACCATCCTCGCTGGCTGGATAGCCTCGCACCAACACAGTGGAGGACCGAGCGACCACTGGTCGATCCCACGGACACGCTGGCTTTGCAGACAAAGGCAGGTGCTACCGCACGCAGCAGCTATGCGGACACATTGTACCAGTTGTTTGGCCGGCCCAAGGCAGCGATCGGATTGATCGGATTGCGTGGACGAACTGCGGGGCGATTGGGTGAGTACATCGCCGCCCACGACTCGCTCGCGCTCGATCCGGGACACATCACCGGAGAGGCTCAACTGCGGCACACGCTGGCCCACGAGCTGGGTCACCGCTGGCAGGCGCGAGCGCCGTCTCAGATGAGGACTCTCTGGTCCGGCGTCCGGCCAATCCGTGATACCAGGCGCTACGGTTATGGCGACGTGACGGAACACCAGGCAGAAGCAATAGCTTTTGCCGTCAACTTCCTCCAGACCACGGCAGCTCTGGTGGACCCTTCCAGTAGCTCCCTCGATCTACTGGAACACTACGAGCTTCTGGTGCCGGGCACCGGAACGATGGTTCACTACCTGGCACTGCAGCCGCTTTACCGGAATCACCCACTCCGATCTCTCCTGACGACCGGGCGCATCAGCTGAATTAGTTGGCAGTATTGAACGGCGGCTCGTAGGTCGCAGCAATGAGAGTGAAAAAGCCCGCCAGAGTCACGCCCGCGACCAGAAACGTTGTCTTGGTGGGATCCCTCTTCAGTAGAACCACATCCCAACCGCACGAGTCACCCGCAACTGCTCCGGTCTGCCGGCCAGTGCCTGCTCTGGAGGGACGGTCACCATTCTCCACGTCGAACACGCGCTGAGGTGACAGCCCAGCAAGGCCAGCGAGACGACCTGCCGCATGACAAGTGGTGATCCCGTCATATGGACCTCTTTTGCCAGCCTGTGAGAGTGCTGGGAGCTACCTGACGATACCGGCCGGCCTCGTGTGAGGTGGGGTTACCGCCGACTGTGGCGCCGAGCACTGCGTGATTCGATCTGCCGAGCCAGAATTCATGGGTCGCTAGATAGGAGCATGCAGTGACCATCGTACTTCGTTGTCTTGGCTGCGGGTTCAGCTTCAAGGTCACCCACCTCAAGCCTGACCTGGAAGCGCACGTCCGGCCGATGGCGTGTGGCAACTGCCGCAGCACCCGCTGGTCTTCTCACACCAGTTGAGCCCAGTCGCTCCTGAAAGATGGGTTTTCAACCCCAAGTCGAGCTGGCGCTGCTCGGTCGGTTGCTGGTGGCCGCTGCGCTCGGCGCCATGCTTGGATGGGAGCGGGAAGCTTCTCATAAGCCTGCCGGTCTTCGAACCCACACGGTTGTGGCCATCGCTGCGGCGCTGTTCACTGTCTTAGCCGAGCTGGCTGTGAGCGACTACCCGGCCACTGGTGGAGCGATGCGCTCCGATCCCATCCGGTCGATCCAGGCGGTCGCAATCGGCGTGGGGTTTCTCGGCAGTGGTGTGATTTTCGTGTCCAAAAGCGGCGACTACGTGCGTGGACTCACCACGGCGGCGTCGATCTGGGCAACGGCAGCGATCGGCATTGCCGCCGGCCTCAAACACTATGTCGTGGCGCTTGGAGCGACAGTGCTGTTGCTGGTAGTGCTGCGCGGGATGGCTCGTTTTGACAAGGACGAGTGATGCGGCGGAGAGCCACTGGTCGGATTTGAACCGACGACCGCTCGATTACGAATCGAGAGCTCTACCCCTGAGCTACAGTGGCGTAGGTGTAAAGTAAGAAGTGAGAGGTGAGAAGTGCGAGGGAAGGTCCGGCCCTTCTCACCTCAAACTTCCGACATCTCACTCGCAAGTCATGCCCTGGCGCGGATTCGAACCGCGACGCCTTTCGGCACTACCCCCTCAAGATAGCGTGTCTACCAGTTTCACCACCAGGGCGCGCGGCGGTGAAGATAGCCCTCGCCGCTAGGGGAATCAACCCTGAGTACAGACCACGTAAGTAATTACGCAGCAGAGCAGTAACCGCTCCTCACGGAGTGCTGTAAGGACTACCGCTGATCGGTGTTCCGTCCAAAGTCACGGCGATCGAATGTTCGGCCGTGAAGGTGAGGAACGACGCGCGATAGGTGCCGTCTCCATTGTCCACTGCATCCAGCGAGTCACCGCCATCGATCGCAATCTGGACCCGGTCGCCACCATGGCCTACCAGGTTTCCCTGACCATCTCGCACCACGACGGCGACGTCCACCGTGTAGAAGAGCGTATGAGTGAGAGTCACGGTTGCGGTCGTACGGCCAGGACTCGGGGCCCCCGGCACCACGGTGCTGCCGAACGGACTTCCGGCCAGCGCGGTTCCACTCACCTGGATCGACACGTCATCGTGCCCGGAATGTGCCGGCGTATACGACGCTGAATAGGAGCCTCCGCCCTTGTCGGCGACAGTGAGGGCCGAGTTGGCATTGGCACCACTGACCGAGACCACTACGGCATCAGCAGCACCTTCCACAGCAGTTCCAAACTCATCCTGCAGTCGCAGCGAGATGCTCGTCTCTGCCCCGGCGGTGCCGTCCGGTACCGAGGCACTGCTTCGGGAAGCGAGCGGCGGTCCGGCCGACACGGTGATCGGCTCCGAGCTCACGGGAGAGAAGTCGGTGGCCGCGAAGATCAACGTCCGCTCGCCCGGCTCTCCCCGGATTGAAAGGTCGGTAAATGTGACCCGACCGTCTGCGTCACTCCGTACAGTCGTTTTGCCTCCGAGCGACGGGCCTCCACTGGTGATTTGAACTGTGACTGCCACATTCGCTTGCCTTACCGGTGCACCTACCGGGTCCTGCAGCTGCAGGATCGGCTGCTGCGTGAACGGAACCCCGGCTCGCGCCTGTGACGAAGGGGGAGTGACCAGCACCAGTTGGGGGCTGGGCGGTGTAATCGCAGTCGCCGAAAACGCTACCGGAGATCCTTGCAGAGCTTCCGCCTCGGCTGTGGAGGGATAGGGGCCAGGTCGGTTCCCCAGCGTCCGCTGGGTAGCGGCCCGACCATCAGCTCCGGTCGTCACCGTCTTCGGGCTGACGGCTCCTCCCCCGCTCACCTTCCAGGTCACGTCGATTCCGGCGACGCCATTTCCGAACCGGTCCACAGCCCGGACCGCCAGGGAATCCTCGAGCGCAGTCGAGACCTCCCCGGTCTGGCCGTCTCCGCCGGCGACTACGAGTGCGGTGGCAGCCTCAGGCGCTGCAGCCGCCGTGAACTGTGTGGCCAAGGAGGCCGAAGGAACCACCGGGACCGCGTGGGCCGCGACCGTCTGCTGACCAGCCGTGGTGCCGAGAGTATACTGCACCGACGCCATGCCGTCGGAGCCGGTTTGAACGGTATCGTTGGGGATCAGGTCGGTGCCGGGAACACCCGCAGGCGGCTCGAAGACGACCGCCACGTTTGCGACTGGCCGGTCCTCGGGATCGAGGACCTGAACCACCAGGGGCTTCTCCAAAGCCTGCCCGACGGTGCCGCTCTGATCGTTCCCGCTAATGATCGAAATTTTTGAGGGTTGCCCGGCACTGGGGAGGAGGAGCTGATCACCACCGCAGGAAGCGGCTGCCAGGACACCTGCCAACAGCAAAGGCAGGAGCCGACGGGGAGTAAGCTTAGTCCTCTCCCCGGTGACCGCCGGTGATCCGGAAGCGGTCGCTGTCAACCGACTGGAGCCCATCTGCGGATGCATGAAGGCGGAACTCTCCTTCCAGGTCGATCCGGAGTCCTGAGAACGTCGCCACGCCGGACTTGGCACGCGTACTGACATGCCCGAGAGAGCCACCGCCGTCGGCGTCAACCAGGTCGAGTTGAACTTCGACGTCGCTGTCACTCACCCGCTGGCCCTGGTCATCGAGGACGACAACCTGAACAGTGGGCGAGATCTTCTTGCCCTTCTCGGTATCGGAGGGCTGCACCTGGAAAGATAGACGGGTGGGCACCGGAGGCGGAGTGCGGACCTCGACCGTCGCCGTTTGGCTGATCTGGACGGAACCGTTGACCGTTGCCCGGATCGTCTTCTGGCCGGCCTCGCTGGAACGGAAGGATCCGGTTGCCACTCCGTCAGAACCGGTAGGGCCACCTGGCTGGGTCAGGGAATTCCCATCTCCGCTGGCGTCGAGCCGAACGGTTGCCCCCGAGACCGGGTGGCCGTCGGCATTTTTCACGGTAACACGAATGCTCGAGGCTTCGGACGAGGCTAGCACGGAGCCGGGTGAGGCGCTGATTGTCGAGCGGCTCGCGCTCGGGGTATCGTCCTCACCTCCGCCTCCACCGCCACCACCACCAGAGCTGGTAGCAGTCGCACTGAACCCCACCACACCTACCCCCGACACGACCGCATTTACCGTATTGCTTCCCTTCGCGGGACCGAGCGTCCACTTAGTGGAAGCCTTGCCGCTGCCGTCGGTGGTGGTGTTGGGAGAGCCCACGCTCCCACCGCCGGTCCCTACCACCCAGCTGACAGGCCGGTTGGCAATCCCGTTCCCCGCCTTATCGGTGAGACGGACAACAAGCGGATCGGGCAGCTCGCTACCTGCCTTGGCCGACTGGTTGTTGCCGGAGACTCGAACCAGTCTGTCTGCATCGCCGGGCGCGCCGTGGCCGGTAAACGTGACTGGTGATCCGTCGAGCCCGGTACTGGTCGCGGTTACGGTCTGAGTTCCGGTGGAGGAGCCGAGTGTCCACATGGTCTCGGCTCGTCCATCATCACCGGTGGTCGTCGAGGCTGGATTGACGCTTCCAGCACTCGCGTCCCAGTCTACCGGGACTCCTGCCACCGGGTTCCCGAACTGGTCGGTTACAAGCACCACCAGCGGGTCGGGCAAGCGAGATCCCACTGGGCCGGTCTGGTCGTCACCGGTCGCAACCGCGATCTTCTTCGCGCCGGCGGATCCAACTGACGCCTCGAAGGTCACTTCCAAACCAGCTGGTACGCCGCTCCCGGTCACGCGAGCCACGACCGACTGGGTCCCGCTGGCGCCGCCGAGAACCCAGTGTGCGCTGGCAGTACCATCGGCATCCGTCGTTGCTGTCCCTGGGGTTACTTCGGCGCCGGCCGCATCGCTTGCGAGCTCGAACGTGACGGTCTGACCCTCAACCGGTGAGCCTCGCCCGTCTGCTACCTTGACCACCAGCGGTTTGGCCAACTCTGCGCCGGCCGGACCGGTCTGATGGTTGCCATCCACCATCGTGATGTCGGCTGGGGCGCCGTCAGCAGGGAGTACGAGGTCACTGCCGCCGCATGCGGCAAATGCCAGCAGCGTAGGGAACGCGAGTGCGAGGTTTCGGAGCGGAGATCGATTCGTCAACATTGAGAGAGCAGAGCCTTTGGTTAAGCCCGCGCGACAACTCAGGTTACCGCGCGGGTGGCTCAGCCGATAGGGCGTGGATCACAGGAGGTGCAGGCCTGCTGCGATTACCTCAGCGCTAGAAGGGGCTCAGAATCGCTCCGTGGACAAGTCATTGCACCGTAACCGAGTGTGTTACCGTTGTGCTCGCGGCGCCGTCATCGTCAGTGACGGTAAGACTGACGGGGACATCGCCAGCCGCATCGAAGGTATGGACCGGATCTTTACTGTCCGAGGTGACACCGCCCCCAAAGTCCCAAGCCCACCCTTCGACAGTGCCGTCACTGTCGCTGCTTCCGTCGCTGAACTGGCAAGGCACGCCAACTGTACACACTGGCGGCTCGAATGCCGCAACGGGCACGTTGTTGGGCGGCGGCAAGGCGGCGTTCACGGTGTGCTGGACCCCAGTCGAAGTGCTCGCTGCGAACTGATCTGTAGTCTGGTACTCCGCCGTAAGGGTGCGAACCCCAGGGGTGATGAACGTAATCTGACATTGCCCCGTGGCTGCCGTGCTCGAGCCCGTGCAGGATTCACCCGTGCTAGCGGAAACACGCACGTTGCCGGTCGGTGAGCCAGCGCCGAATCCCACGGTGAAGCTGACCGTGACCGCCTGAGCTATCTCGGATGGTTCGGGATTGACCCCGGTGATGGTGGTTGACGTTGCCCGTTTCGTGACTTCGAACTTGCTCGACGTCGCTGACTTGAACCCGTCTGCCGCAAAGATCAACCGATGCGTGCCACTCTTTCCCGTGATCTTGAGATCGGGGAACTGGGCCTTGCCCGAAGCATCGGTGGTGACGGTTAAAGTGCCTTCGAGGGTTCCCGGACCGCTAGACCGCCCGACTGTAACTTCAACCCCTCCGGTAGCCACATCGTTACCTCTAGCATCTCTGATCTGCACTACCGGGGCCGGAGAGATAACCTCACCAATGGTCACATCCGACGGCTGGGTTGTGATGGCCAGAGCGGACGCGGCGCCTGTCCCTGTCCCCGTCGCAGTAAATACAGCAGGTCCCCCGCTGACCTCGGAAACAACCGCATTCAGGGTGTTGGCGCCCGGGGTACTCCCCAGCGTCCACTGAGCAGTCGCTCTGCCCTGAGCATCAGTCGTACCATTGGTGGGCGTGACACTGCCGCCGCCCTCCCCAGGTAGCCAAGTCACTGCACGGCCCTGAATCGGGTTATTGGATGCATCAAGTACCCGAACAACCAACGGGAGCGGCAGCTGTGAGCCGGCCGGTGCCTCCTGGCCATCGCCGGAAACCTTCTCCACCCGCGCGGCCGCACCTGCGGTGGCGGTGTGATGGAAGATGACTGGCGATCCGGCCAAGCCTTCGGCGGTGGCCTCCGTAGTCTGCGGACCTGAGTTGGGGCCCAGCGTCCGTTTGACGGCGGCTTTGCCATCAGCACCGGTCACGGTTGAGGCTGCGCTTACAGTGCCGCCCTCGTCCCCAACACTCCAGCCGATGGTAATATCGGGAATTGGATTGTTGAACTTGTCGGTGACTTGAACAACCAGTGAGTCCGTCAGCGGCGCGTTGACCGGCCCGGTCTGATCCTCGCCGGAGAATTGCGCGATCCCAAAAGCATCATCCGACAGCGCAATGGCAGTGAACGACGCCTCTACCGGAACGGTGCCGGCATCGACCTCGACATGGGCGCGGCCACTGAGCGAACCCACACGGGTGCCGAGCTGGAGCTCGGCAGTGGCCTTGCCATCGGCATCGCTCGTGACCGTAGCCGGAGTGGCAGTTCCACTTGCCTGGTCGGTAAACTCGAAAACCACGCTCGCGCCGGCCACAGGACGAGCCCGGTTATCGGTCACCTGAACCACTAGAGGGTTGGTGAGTGTCGTACCGACCCGTCCACTCTGTTCGTTACCCGAGAGCACCGCTATACTGGCCGGCTCACCGTCACTGGGTAGCGTCAGGTTCTCGCCACCGCATGCTATCGCGGCCACGGGAAGCGCAAGAAGCAGGGGAAGAGCGAACCTATTCACAATAGCCGCCACACGTCTGGGGAGCAGAAGTAGTTTCAGGACCAGGCCTGCATGTACGGTGAACGGGACGGAGTTTATCCCAAAGGACGGCCGGAAAAAAGGACCTGGCTCACAACCACGTAAGTTCCAATGCAGCAAGCAGTTTAGGCTTGATGCTGAGTCAATCCCGTCCACGGCTGGTATAAATGGAGTCAAAACCGACTGCGAGGGGTCAAAGCAGGTAGTATGCCGTGGGGAAACCGGAACCATGCTAGGTAAGTTACTGTTCTAGAATCTCTTACCTCCGGCAAAGATCGAGTTGTTGTCGCGGCACCACGGCACCCGAGGCCGAACGTTCATTGTCAGAACAGAACCGTAGCCGTGAAGGTCACCGGCGAGCCGGTACCCTGACCCATCGAGGCCGTAAGCTTCTGTACGCCGATCCTGCTTCCAAGGGTCCACTTGGCTGAGGTAGTCCCATCGGCTCCCGTCTGAGTGATTGGATCCTTGACCTCTCCTTGTCCCGCGATCACCTGCCAGGCGACTGACACCCCTTCAACCGGATTTCCGAAACGATCCACGACTCGAACCGCTGGTGGGGTATTAACCTCTTTCCGGCGCCGGCCAGGTTGACTGAGCGGGCTGGCAGCACCGATGGTATCTGGGGCCGCGGCTTTCGCCTCGGCGCTGAATTCGGTCTGCTGGGTTTCGCTTTCGGATCCAACCACTCGCGCGACCACTGTGTGAGACCCCAGGGCAGTCCCGAGTTTCCAGGTCGCGCTGGCATTGCCGTGGTCATCCGTGACGGCCACCTCGGGAGAAACCTCTCCCGCCGCCGCATCCGGAGCGAGAGAGAACTCTACCTGACGGTTCACCGCTGGCTCTTCCCGCTGGGTCAGCACTTGTACCACCAGAGGCTTTGGAAGCTGTTCCCCTACTGTTCCTATCTGGGCATCTCCAGCCACCTTCGACAGAGCCACATTGTCCCCGCCACCAGGTGGCGTCGGCAAGAGCAGGTCACTGCCGCAGCCGAGGGCGCCGGCGATGAGCAGGACGAGACCTCGCCGGGCTGGCAGTCGAGTGCAGTCAATCATGCGTTCACGGAGCAGGGGTTTGGACCGGCTGGAGGTCGCGCCGGACTTGGGGGGTTGGGTAGAATAGCGAGTTCAGCCATGAATCGGTAGCTCTGACCGAGTCACCGGCCCATCTGGACCAGCACACCGAGGCCGAAATTGACCAGTCGTTCCCGGTAGTTGCCGCCCCCTCGGCCGTTGTACGTCTGGCCCACTAGATCGACCGCAGGATTCAGATAGAAGCGCCGGCCCAAACGGAGCTCGTAGCCGGCTCCGACGAGCCCGGCGAAACCAGTGTCACCGACTTCGAAACCGTCCTGGAAGTCCACAGCGTTCCGCCCGATGCCGAGGCCACCCTTGAGGTACAGGCCCAGGGCCGAGGCGGGATAGTACTGCGCGACAAACAGGGCACTGCTGAGCGATTCAACCGCATCGCCCTGTTCGTTGATCCACGACAACACCTCGCCTCCAAGTCGGAGATGCGGGTTCACCGTTCCGCCCAGGCGGAGTGAAACGGTGGGCTGATAGAGCAGTCCGCTGTAGCCGGTTCCGGTTCGCAGGTCGTAGGACTCGCCACCGGCGCCGAGTCCGGCCGCGAACCAGAGCCCATGCCGGCTGCCATCCCGCACCTCCGTCAAGCCGGGCGGCGGTTCCTGGGCGGCCGCTTCGGTGGCAAGCAGGGGGATGACTGTCGCACAGGCGAACAGCAGTGTCACCCGAATCAAACGCAGGGGTGACCGGTGACCGAGGTGGTGGGAGAAACGGCAAGATGTTGAATCAGCGCGACCTTGGATACTCACCATGGCAGGTGCTCCGCTGGCGTTAGATTCGGGACGTTGCCCGCCGCTTGATTCCTTCGACCGCCCTCGCAAGGGTCGGACCACGCGATGTCACCCCGAGCTCGTGTCCTGCTGGTCCTGTCGTTTGCCATCGTCAGCATAGTATGCGCGCGACTCGGTGTCTGGCAGGTCCAACGGCTGAGAGAAAGGCGTGCGGCAAATAAAGAGCTACGGGCGGCGCTCACTCAGGCCCCGGTAGACCTAGCACCCGGAATCCGGCTCACGACCGATCTGGTCAACCGCCGTGTTCGCGCCGTTGGACATTACGATCATGTACACGACGTAGTGCTCCGAGGCAGAGTGTACCAGGGTGTGCCGGGGGTCGAAATCGTTTCACCGTTGGTGCTGTCGGGCGGGCGTTCCGCCGTGTTGGTGAATCGTGGGTTCGTCCCCGCGCCCGATGCTACCACGGCCGATCCTGATACCCTGGGAGAGCCTGGCGAGGTCGTGGTAGAAGGGATTGCACTGCCGATGGAGACAGGGAACGGAATGCCGCTGGAGCACGCAGGACGGACAACGTGGGCCAGGTTGGATGCCGGGGCACTCCGGCGGCTCCTGCCCTACTCGATCGGAGAGATCTACCTTCGCGAATTCCCCGATTCCACCAACCGCTCCTTCCCCCGAAGGCTGGATCCTCCCCCGCTGGATGACGGACCTCACCTGAGCTATTCGATCCAGTGGTTTGCTTTCTCGCTGATCGCGCTCGTGTTCGCGGGTGTGGTTGCGACGAGAAAGCGATAGTCAGGAAGCCATTCGGGCGCCGTCGAGCTGCTCGATGGTCTTGGTGGATGGTTTCCGAGATCGCTGCAGCCGCTTCGCGGTCGACTCTGCGCCGCGGAATGCCCGAAGAAGATTCTGTCCGGCGAGCTTCTTGAGATCGCCGTCGCTCCAACCTCGCCGAATCAGCTCCGCAAACAGCTCGGGAAACTTGGAAGAATCCTCCAATCCTTCTGGGACAGTATCGATGCCATCGAAGTCACTCCCGATCCCCACGTGATCCACCCCGGCGACTTGGCGGACGTGTTCGATATGATCCGCCACCTGCCTGAGCGTGGCCCGGGGGGCAGGGTGTGCCGCCTTCCACTCGTCCTGGCGTTTTCGCTGCTCGACCGTATCGCTGACGCTGGCGCGGATCTGGTCCAGCTGGGTTTTGGCGCCAGCCTCCCAGGCCGCCACTTCGTTGGAAACGAAAGCCGGCACGAATGTCACCATCACCACACCCCCATTCCGGGGTAAGCGCGCCAGAATGGAATCCGGCACGTTTCTGGGATGCTCGGTGAGGGCCCGGGCAGCCGAGTGGGAAAAGATGACCGGCGCCTCGCTCACATCGAGTGCATCGCTCATGACTGAGGGAGCGACATGGGAGAGATCTACCAGCATGCCGAGCCGGTTCATCTCCCGTACGACTTCCCGGCCGAACTCGGTGAGCCCGTCGTGTCTGACGCTGTCCAGGGCGGCGTCAGCCCAGTCGAGCGTCACGTTGTGAGTCAGTGTCATGTATCGGGCGCCAAGTGCGTAGTATGCTCGCAGCGCACCGAGCGAGTTCTCGATGGCGTGACCACCTTCCATGCCGAGAAGTGAGCCCACTTTGCCCCGCTTGAAATCGCGCTCGATGTCGTCTGGGGTCAGCGCCAGCGCCAACCGGTCCGGATACATCGCGATCATCCGGCGAGCGATATCGAACTGCTCCAGCTGCACTCGGGCATAGCCGCTGTCCTTGATCTCTCCCGGTATGTAGATCGACCAGAACTGAGCTCCGATCAGGCCCTCCGCCATACGCGCCAGGTCGGTGTGCTTGGGCGAGGGAACACTGAGGTCGTAGGCGGCCACGTCGCGGGGCGCCGTCTTGGACTCACGGATCTCCCACGGGAGATCGTTGTGTCCATCGATCAGCGGGGTCGATCGGAGGAGTTTCCTGGCGTGCTCCAACGCCGGATCTCGGGACTGCGCTGCCGCGGGAGAGAGCATGAAAGAGGTTAGGAGTAAGAGGGAGGGGGTGAAAAGTACGCCGGCGTTCATTTCCATGTCCTGGGTGCAAGAGTTACACGACCTTGCTTCGATGGCTCCGGTTCCTGCTTCTCACTGGCCTTTCCCGATCTGCACCAGCTCAGGACGCAGCACGAACTCGGGACAGATGGTCTGATCGTACTCGTAGGGGCCACCGGTTTCGGCATCGGTCCAGGGGAAGCCCCGGCAGACGGCAGGGTAGTACCCCTCTGCGTGGATGGTGCACACGTTCTCCCGCAGAAAAACGCAACGGCCTCCCCGCACCCGCGTCCGCCATTCCCCCCATCGGGTCCGGTAGATAGAGGCTTGGCCATGCCTCGAGGCAATGGCGGCGGCTTCATCGTCACTCAGTGTGACGCCGTAGGCGCAGCAGGCAGAATTGTAAGGGCAGGGAAAGCACGGCAGCGATGGCTGATCTCGCATGCGCAAAGCTAGTCGGATGAGCCGAGCGACACCACGATCGTGACGACCTCGTGCGCTGCTGCGTGGAAGGGAACGGTGCGGCCACCATCTCCCAACCGGATCTCGTGCAACTCACTCTCGTCCGCTCGGGCTCGGTGGGCCGCGCGCACGGCCGAGTCGAACAGCCACGCGCCCGCAGTGGGACTGCCGGTAGGATTGTAGCATCGAAGGACAAGGTCTCTCCCCTGCTCCGCCGGCTTCAATCCGGAGAACACCAGCCTCTCCCCATCCAGGCGCACGTCGAGCCTCGGCGGCGACAACGGAGACGCCTGCCGCAGCCACACCGCTTGCAGCGGAAGAAAGAGATCCTCCCAGAGCTCTGCGAGCGCAGCACCACTCTTCAGCTCTTCCTCAGTGATCGGCCCAATACCGAGTTGAAAACGATCGAGTCCCTGGCACTGGGCCAGCGGAGTAGCAACCGGCCAGCCGGCATGGCCCGGTCGCGTCGGCAGCCGACCGCGCGAGAGCTCGCCGATCGCGCGCAGAACCGTCACCAACAGATCTCCTCCCTCCTCCAGCTCGTACTCGAAAAAACCGGGCGTGAATATCGCGAGTCCCCGAGAACCTGCAGCGGCTGACACGTAGCGATGAGCCGGCGCTGTTGCAACCGGCGTTTCCCTGGGGTAGCGCCGCGGATCGATCAGCAGCGATGCCCGCTCCACTACACCGAACTGTCCTCCCGCTACAGCCGACTGAGCGTCCAGTCCAGTGGGAGCCCGCAACCGCAATCGATGGTCCAGGGCCCTGTTTTCAATTTCAAAGGTGCATCGGACGACCGGAGATCCGGCGTACAGTGACACAATCGACCTGACGCCGACCGCGCCACGACCTCCTCGGGCACCTCGTCCCGCTGAGAGCTCCCATCGGATCTCGAACGCGGCCACCAGCGGCCCGGTTGCCAAGGCTCTCAGTTGGACCGGGCCGAGAGTCCGGTCGAGTCGGTCGCTGACCGGGGCGCAATAGCTATAAGTGTCGCCGACGTCCCCACTGGATTCCAACGAAAGCAGTCCGCGATAGCGCTGGCCATTGCGTCGGTCTAGCAGGTGGAGCGCACCGGTAGGCGCAATCTCCACCTCGATGAACTCGTTCCCCATACTTCGGCGCCGGAGCCAAACGCCGTCGCCCGCGGGAGGCGGGACCCGCTCCCCCAACCTGAGTGTAGCCAGGCCGAAACCACCCAGTCGCGGAGCCCGGAACGCCACCCGGGTCACGTCTACCTCGTCCTGATCGGGATAGTGGCGGTTGGCATCGAGTCGCTCCTGACCAGTCCGATGGCCCATCGCCTGAACCGCCGATTCCCCTTCCGACCCGATCAGAGCAAAAGGGCGACGACCGGCGCCGGTCCGCGGCACGCGATTCCCCGGTGGACCGACCAGTACGTCGCGGCGGAACCACGTGAGATCGGCGACGATGACGCCGTCGCGCCGCCGCGGCACTGGATTCCAGAGCACCAGCTGTGGCGTGCTGGAGCCGCGTTCGTCTCGGGAGCGGTCGGGATCGTTGCCGATCAAGTCATCCAGGCTGCCTCGAGCCACAGCGGACGCGAGCTGGCCGGCATCATCCAGCCTCAGCTCTACTCTCCGGGCCACCGGGTCCGCGGTGCAACCCGCGATCGAGTCATGAAACTCACTCTGCAGGAGCGTGCGCCAGGCATGGCGGAGAACCGGCCGGCGGTCGACACCCCGGCGTGCCAGTGCCAATGCCGCGAGTGGCTCGGCTATTCCGATGAGGGCCATCTCCGTCAGGGCGTGACGGCGCTTGAGTGGAGCCCGGGTGCCGTGTACTCCTTGCAGCGTCCAGGTGTACCCATAGGACCATCGCAGCTCACCTTCGATCACCGGGACGCTGGCCGCCTCTGCGGCAGCGGCCGTGAAGAAATCCTCCAGGCGAGAGATGCGGAATTCGCTCGATGGCTCCAGCTCGGCCAGGAGTGCGCGGAGCTGAGTGATCTCCGGATGCGCGAAGTGATGATCTGCTCCGATAAATACGGGCACCTGCCGGCTCGAGGCTCGGGGGACCAGCTCGGCGCGAACCAGGGGCCATGTCGTTCCGAGACGTTCCGGGTCTGCGACCAGCGACGCTCCGACTTCGTATCCGTCCCGAGGCAGATGGTAGAGCAGCACCTCGCGACCATCGAAACCACGCCACCGGTAGAGGTCGCGCTCCTGTCCGGGTTCCCCACCCAACCCCCGCCAGATGACCCCATATCGAATTCCGAACTCGGCCGCCAGTGTAGGCCAGACGGCGGGATGTCCGAATGCATCCGGTGAGTACAACACGTCGGACCGGCGGCCGAGCCGGTCAGCGTCGAATTTTCCCACGAGCAGGTTCCTGATCAACGACTCGGCCGAGGGGATGAACTCGTCGCCCAACACGTACCAGGGACCCACCTGCAACCGCCCTGCAGCAACGAGCGCTCGAACCCTGGCTTCTTCCTCCGAACGAACGCGCAGGTAGTCCTCGAGCAGAATCGTCTGACCATCGAGTAAAAACTTGGAGTCGGGCTGAGACTCGAGATGATGGAGAAGATCGTCGACCGCGGGAATCAGGCGGGGAAGGAATGCGCTATCCGGGAGATACCACTCCCGGTCCCAGTGGGTATGGGAAATCAGATGAAAGGTGTACCCGGGCATCGCGGGGAAGTTAGCCGCGGGCTATCAGGCTGGCGACCGCCGGTCAGTCGTATCCAGTAAAAGGCTCGGTCAGAAGCCGGATGCGAAGGGGCTTGTAGTCGAGGACATGGGTGATTCGAACGGTCGATGCTAGCCGCTCCACCCGCGTTTCTACCAGAGTCAGATTGGGATCATCGGCGAGACCCATGGCACTGAGCCGCTCGGCCTCACCCCGGCATACGTCGCCTGGCGTTGGGCGGCTTTCGGGATACGCGTCTTCATGGTGCCGGATGAGGGCTTGCCAGTTCGCGTCCCCCGCTCGTTCGACCGATTCTCGAATTTGGTCCCGGGTGAATGGCATTGCTTCTTACCTGCTCGTTGGGCCGCGCCAGGAGGAAAACTCCAGCCAGAATGGCGAAGCCCATTGCCACTGGCGCGAATCGTACATTTCCGAAGTGATAGCCCATCGATGTCAGGGCCGCTACCAGCGCAAGGCAGGCCCAGCCGGCCGCGCGATTCAATCTGACGCCGAAGACCATTGAGTTGGCTCCTGTGAGGATGACAGGAACAAGGATCCACTGCTCGTTGGTATAAGGCTGTAGTTCAGATCACAGGCGGTGGGTGACCAGCGCGGGAACTGCGGCGGAAGCTCTTCTAGTACCTGCGCTTCGAGGTAAAGGCCCAGGAGGCCACCTGCAGCAGGATGATCGCTGCAATCCCGTAGCCCAGGAAGTGCGAATCCAGGCGGGAAGACCAGGACATAACACTCGCGCTTACTCCGCCCATGAGCCCAACGGAGTTGTGGGCGAGCAGAAGTGCGTATTCCACCATGATTATGTCCCGGAAGAGGTCGCGAAGAATCCCATGTTACCGTCCGAAACCGGGGTCGTCAACGTCGCCCCGCTGACCAGGTGCGGAGCAACCGACTGGACGCCTGGAAGCGCTCCTGATCCAGCAGGAGCTGGATCGACGATGAGGGCACCGCCATGCGCCCTTCTCTGTTCATCTTCAAGTCGATTACATCAGCGCCCTCGCCAAACCAGCGAGCGCTCGGCTCGAGGTCGGATGGGTAGTCAAAGCCGGGAAGTGCCGCCGCAGCCAGAGCAGCCTGGGAACCGATCCCGGACTCCGGCATCGTTCCGGCCCAAAGCCTGGCTCCGAATTGCCGGGCAATGGCATAGATGCGCCCGACTTCGGTTAGACCACCGACACGGTGCACTTTGAGGTTCCATACTCTGGGACCATCCAGCTCGGCGATCTGGCGCGCCGCGCACGCGTCGTGGAGCGCCTCATCAACGCAGATCTGAGTCCGAAGCTGCCGGCTGAGGTGAGTGTGACCCAGCAGCTCGTCCGGAGCGAGCGGCTGCTCGATGTAGAGCAACCCGAAGGAGTCGAGCTCGCGAAGATTGGCTTCGTGCTCCGGCCACTGGTACGCACCATTCGCATCCACTGTCAACGGAAGCTCGGAGCCTGCCATGGCTTCGACGGCCATTCTTACGGGCGCCGAGTCCCAGCCGGGAGCCACCTTGATCTTGACCCGGCGATACCCCTTCGCCAACGCCTCTTCGATCCAGTTGCGCAAGGTGTCGAGCGAGCGGTCCTGCGGAATTCCCAGGGCGACACCACAGGGAATGCTGGATGCGGCCTTCACCCCCGCCCGCCGCGCCAGCACCGCGGCCAGTCCCGTGCCGCAACGAGCGGCCTCGAGGTCCCACGCGGAAGTCTCCAGCGCCGCCCGAGCGAAGTTGTTGCCTCGCACTCCTCGGCGCACCAGCTGGTCCACCGCTTCGGGCGACTCGGCGCGTTCGGTGAGCAGGCGCGGTATGAGAATCTCCTCCAGCATGTATCGAGCGCTGGCGAGGGTCTCGCCGGAATAGAACGGCAGCTCGAACGGTGGCGACTCGCCATACCCCAGATATCCCTCATCGTCATGGATCACGACCACGAGCGAACGCCGCTCCCTCATCATCCCACCAGAGATGATGAATGGCTCGAGCAGTGGAAGCGTGAGATCGTAGAGATCGATCCGGGTGATCACACAGGAGAGTCTCGGGTGCTTTGTTTCAGACGAGCTGCCGTCTCAGGCAGGTCAAGAAACCGGAGCTCCCCGTCCGAGCGGTGGAGCAGGCCCCGCTCCTCCAGATCGAGCATACCCCCGACAAGGCCAGTCTGGGGATCAAATACGAGGGCGTGCAGGGCGCGCTGGGTACGGGAGCCTGTGACAGCAGAGTATTCCGAGAGCGGGAGTTGGAAAAAGGTGTGCAGCTCTACGCTTTCGCAGCCGAGGATGGCATAGTCGAGTACCAACCGGCCGGTGTTGATGTTTCCCGTCCCTACCAAGGGGGGGATGTCGAGCCTCTCACGCCGGGCCATGGCCAGGACCCTCAGATTCCGGTCACTCAGATCGCGTCCGCCATAGGCAACCCGGAGCTCGGGATCCCAGAGCCGATTGAATACGACGAATGCGTCCGCGGACACTCCGGCGCCGAGCATCTCCAATTGAAATGCGTCATCGAATCGGGCATTCATGAGCTTGAGGGCCAGGCGTACGGGCGTCCTCCCGGCTGCCCGCCGAACCTGCTCGGGGACCTCGCGCAGCCAGCGCAGAATCTGAAGACGTTCGTCGGCCAGCGGATCACCGGCCAGCGTCGGAGAAAAGTCTTTCTCCAGCGGAAGCGTTCCGTCGCCCCAGGATTGGGCGATGCTCTCGGTGGTGTGGCGATACTCTGCTTCCCGGAACGGCTCATCGAGCTGGGGGAGATGGTATTTCACCGATGGAACCACCACCAACTCACCGGACCGCGTGAGATCGCCGGCGGCCCGGACCAGAGTCAGGTATTCGGCAAATGACTTGTCCCAGCCGCGGCCTTTCCAGGTGACAGTCCAGCCTTCTTCACCACTGACCGACCGACGTCGCTCCACCCGCATGCGAGTCTCATGAATGGCCCAGGCTCCCATCGATTGGGTACCCTGCGGATCCTCGGCGATGACGGTCTTCAGTATGATGAAGGCGAGTCCGGCGGTGCGGTCGGTCTCCAGCTGATCCAGATTCAACGAGAGTTGCCCCGAGCCCTTCCCGATCGGATGGGGCAGCGGCTGGCCCAGGTACCGGGCGGCGAGGTCTATGCGATAGGCCTCTCGCACGTAGGCAGCGAGGTCGCCGGGGAGCTCGCGCTTGAATCGCTCGAAGTCACGCTCGAGTCGCGCGCGCATCCCGTACGGCACGCTCGACCGCATCGCGCTCGGTGGAAGGAAGGACCGGGCCCCAGGGATCGTCGCAGGAGTCGCGCGGTAAACCACCATCGGCAGCCGCAGCCCACATGATTCTGCGGATGTATCCCTCCATCGGTTCGATGAACGTGGTTTGGGCAAATCGGTCACACTGCTCGGAGAGGGCGATAAACCGGGGCCAGTCCTCTGCGGCTCGTGCTCGCAGCAGGTCGGCCTGGAGGTCCGTCAGTGCCCCGCCCATGCCGATAAGGGCGGCGCGAGCGCCGAGGAGCAGCGAATACCCCAGGAAACGGTCCTCGCCCGTGATAAGAAGCTTGGTGGGGTGCTCCTGGAGAATCTCGGCAATTCGCTGGAAGGTCATCACCGAGTCAAGCGTCGCCACTTTGATACCGATGACCTCGGGAAGCTCCAGGATTTCATGGAGAGTGCGGTCGTCGTAGGCAACACCCCCCGCAGCCTGGTAGAGATAGAACGCGATGACCGGAAGCTCGCGGCTGAGGCGGCGGTGATACTCGATGGCATCGTGTGCCTGCGGGAAAGCCAGCAATGCATCGGCCTTCCCCCGGCGCGCCTCGATTGCCATGCCGATGTCGCGCGCTCCGGCCACAACCACGCGATCGGGCAACGCCTCACGCCAGGTATCGAGAACGGCGCGCCGACCCTCTCCGTTCAGGTGCGGGCCACGCCCGGTGTGAGCCCAGACCGCCACCCCGACAACAGGCTGCGTACTCATCCACTGGGCGTACTCCCGCTGCGCCCTCAGGTCCATCTCGGCTCCGCGAAATGGCACCGGCACAGCCGGGATTAAACCGTCGGTAAGGCGCTCGATGAGCGTCGGCATCACTTGCGCCGGCTCCTCGAAGCGGGAGGAGCGTGTGCCAACGCGAGGCAGTTTCCGCTCTCGATTGCCGCCCGCTGCTCGGGATTCAGCTCCAGCAGGTCGAGCTTGGCCACGCTGCTGTCCGGAATCCGGAGCGGCTGTCCCGTTCCGAAAAGAAATCGCTCAGCGCCTATGGTACTCAGCAGAGTCTGCAGATGATCCTCAGGTGGTCCCCAAATCCAGCAGATGTCCCACCAAATGCGACTGGACTCTTCCGGCGTTGATCCGAAGTGAACTTCCTCTACAAAGCTCCGATCGGCGTGGGTGATGATGAGTCTGAGTGAGGAGTCATGGCGTATCAGAACGCGCACGGCCCAGGGCGGGAGCTCCGCGGCACGGTCATTGGGGTGCCGCTGACGGGCGTCTTCGAAACGCACTGCCAGCATCAGCGGCATGCCAGCGGCGGCGCACGCCTCGCCCAGGGAGCGGAGCTCCGCACCGGTCGGATCGATCGCGTAATAAGTCGGATCGCAGCGCACGGCTGGCGCTTGGGCCTCGACAGCGTCCGACAGCACGGCCTCCCACCCTGCAAGAGCCGGATGCACCGCGGGGACCGGCCGCAAACTCTCATGCTGTTCTGCCAACTGGTACAGCCAGGAGTTGCCAGCGGCCGGGTCGCGCCAGAAGACGCTGGGGAGATGGCTGACCCAGGCCTCATCGATCGCCAGCCGATCCATTGCCGCGAGAAGCGCCTCCAGCGACGTACCGGGTACGCGCCGGAAGGGGTAAGCGCCGACAAAGGCGTTGACGTCGATGCGCATCAGTCGGAGGGGAAGGCGCCGTCAGGAAAAATGCCGGCTGCGTTCCGCCACTTTACCAGCTCCAGCGCTTCGGCGCCGAGGAGATGCTCCAGGTACCGCAGCTTGGCCCAGCCGGTATCGATCGTCAGGTCGCAGCCCCAAAGCAACCGCTCGACGCCCACCATCTCCAGACAGGCTTCGAGCATGCCTCCGTCCACTCCGCTCCCGGACAGGTCGACATACACGTTAGCAGCGTCCTGCACCGCGGCGAGCGAATGGATCCAGTCTCCTCCGCCACCGATGTGGGCCAGAAGAAAACGGACGTCTTCATGGCGCAATGCCAGCTCGACCAGCTCCGCCGCGTCCGATGCCTCCTGGCCCGGGTAGTCCCGCCGGCGGTGCTGCCAGATGTGGTGCAGTACCGGCACGCCCCGCTCGGCCGCGACCCGGCAGATCGGATCGAGCAGGCGATCATTGGCTCGGCGGCTGGCGGCCAGCTTGATCCCGATCATTCCTCCGTCGAGACAGCGGCTAAGCTCTTCCAGAGCGTGTTTTTGGAAGTTGGGATTGATCACGCAATAACCCCGCACTCGCCGGGGATCCGAGCGCTGCAAGGCGAGCAGAAAGTCATTGCCGTACTGGATGTCAGGAGGAGAAGGAAAGTAGATGGGAGAGGTCAGTCCCCAGGAGCCGAGAACCGAAGCCACGTGGACCGAGATTCCCACCCGATCGCCGGCGCGCATCCGGCTGGCGTTACGTTCGCGCCAGTCGGAACGCGGTGAGCGGTCATGGAGAAAATGCGCGTGGACGTCGATGAGCACCCGGCGCTACTCCTCCCTCCTCGTCCAGATCGTCTTCGCGGCTGGCCTCAGTCTCGACCGGAGCGCCTCCGAGGCCTACTTCGTCTTCGTCTTCAGCCAGCAACGTGAGGTCGTTCTCTTCATCGGCCTCGTCTTCGAGAACACCGTCCTCATCATCTATG
Organism: uncultured Gemmatimonadales bacterium; assembly: GCA_963751925.1. Classification (GTDB taxonomy): domain Bacteria; phylum Gemmatimonadota; class Gemmatimonadetes; order Gemmatimonadales; family GWC2-71-9; genus CAVVWJ01. The sequence continues at coordinate 1,423,160 of CAVVWJ010000002.1, forward strand.
TCGTCAATATCGTCTATGGTCGGCTTCCGGGGTGACATAAATCCTCCTCAACTGGCAACACACCTGCTGTCGACCCGCGCCCAAGCGCGGACAGCCAGGCTCGATCTCCCAATCTAGGCAGGTTTCTTGACCGCGGAGAGGGCCTCGTTCAATACGGCGAGCGAATGATCGACGATGGTCCGATCGTGAGCGAGTGACACAAAGTTGTAGGCCGATCGCTTGAAGAGAAGCCCGGCCTGCGCGCAGGTCGCGGTGACAGCCCGAGAGACCGCTTCATCGGCATAGTCGAGGAAACACATTTCTGGAATGCCGGCGACTCGGCTCACCAGATCGGAATGCTCCTGGTGGAGCGCATTCAACCCGGTGAGAAGACGGGCCCCTATCGTGCGCAAATGTTCGGGGACCGAATCACTAATCATGATGTCCAGCGTTTGGCTGGCGGCAGCAAGGGAGACGAACTCGGTCGCAAGAGTGGAGGAGATCCAGGTGCGAGAGACGCCGGCCATGGAAGCCGCACTCCCACCCACCACTGCGAGAGGGAATCCATTGGCGAGAGCCTTTCCTGCCACTACCAGGTCCGGCCTGATGCCGTACCGCTCACAGGCGCCACCTACGGCCAGGCGGCACACGGTCTTGATCTCGTCGACAATGAGAAGGGAGCCGGCGCGCTCGGTTTCTTCCCGGAGCACAGCCAGCCACTCCCGGTCTGGCTCACGCAAAACGACCGGCTCGAACACCACAGCTGCGAGCTTGTCGCCCGCGGCTCGAATCAGCTCCCGCGCGCGGCCTGCGTCGTTGAATGGAAGCTCACCAAAGAGGGCACGTGTAGCCTCGGGCACCCCGTCGGCGCGCTGGCACCAGTCCAGCCAGCCATGGTAGCCGCACCCCAGGATCAGATCACGTCCGCTCGCTACCCGTGCCAGACGGACCGCAGCCGCCATCGCTTCGGCGCCGGTCTTGAGAAAGCGCACCTGCTCGAGCCAGGGAATGAGACGGCAGAGCTTGGCCGCCAACTCTTCCTCCAGCGCCGGGGCGAGTGGACCCACCACACCGGCCTGCACCGCCGCGATCGCAGCACGAGTCACGGCAGGGTGACCATAGCCGAGCGCGACCGCGCCGAGGCCCATGATGTAGTCGATGTACTCCCGGCCGCTCACGTCCCAGACCCGGCACCCAGTCGACCGCACCATCCGTGATGGCAGATCGGGGTCGTTGCCGCCGAAGAGGGACTCGGGCCGCTTACTGCCGGTGGAGGTAAAACCCGCTACATATCGGCTCAAGATTCTCGCTCTCAGCTGAGTTCCAGGATGCCAAACCTGGCCGGATCCTGCCGATCCCCTCGCAGCCACACCCAACCACCACCTCCACTCCACACCAGCTGCCCAGCCCGGCGCAACCGACCTGGCAGCGACTGATTCACCAGGAGATCGAAGCCAATCTCTTCATGACGGCGTAACTGGTCCCAACCTGGTGGGTTGATCACGACGCTGAGTGTGTATCCCGCCTCGGTGGGCTGCCAGGACCCACGCGCCAGCTTCTGAAGCCCTTCCATTCCGGACACGTCTCGAGCGATCACCTGTCCGCCCTCCGAGGAAGGGACCAGGACCAGACCGTATATATCGTCCGGCGGCAGGCGGAGATACACCTGAATACCATCGGCATGAATCTCGTCCACTTCGTTGTCCAGCCGAAGGGGCGGCGCCTTTGGATCTCGCGGCCGCACATCTGCTTTCACCACGTCAACGCCGAGGTACAGGCCGTCGTCGGTCCAGTTGACGAACGCGGTGGCGGAGAACTCCTCAGGACCCGGATAGGGCTCCTCACTTCGGCGGTACTGGTCCTCATGATCCAGCAGAAGCGGATCACTCGCGTCGAAACCGTCCAGCGTCCCATCCAGCGCGGGTGGCTCGCGTATCTGGACGGCCACGCCCCTGACAACCATTGGCCGATCCGTCATGACGATCGGCTGGTAAGGAGTGTCCACTCGGCGACTCCCGGCAAGCCGGACATGATCGTCGCCGGTGCGAATCTCCCAGCCCTCTACAGTGGGCAGGTGGACCTCCACTCCGGCCTCGGTTTCGATGGAAATCGACGCGCCGTCCAGCCGTACGGCGAGCACAACCGGATCGGTGCGGGTCGCCTCCAGCAATGTGACGAAACGAAGATTTCGTCCCCGCGCCCGAGTGAGGTAGAACGGAGCAAGTGCGGTACCTGGAGCCCCTGGAGCAACCGCACGCAGGAGATCACCGGCAGAAGCTAAATGCAGTGTGAGCGTCCTGCTTCCGGAAGAGCTGCGGAGTTGGATGGGACCGTCATGAGAAGGAACGAGACGCACCACCTCTCCTACGAACTCACTCTGGACCGCATCCGGAACCCAGGACTCCTCACCCATCACCTCTACGGTGCCACTCAGGTGCCAAGGGAGCTCGAGCAGATGATCGTCAGTCGCCGTGAGCTCGACGATATCGAGCACGTAGTGGGGACCTGCCACAACCGTCCGAGCGACGTCACGATAGCGTCCCCGAACCCAGGCCCACTGGCCGTTCCGGTCGAAGTTGTCGCACATCGCATTGCCGGACGGCTGGGATACGCCATCGAGCCGGGGCGCATTGTGCGCCAGGGTTGAGCGATACCAGAACAGATCCCGGGAGACGTAGGACCCAGTCCCGAAGTCGGGCAGCCAATATTCGCCGGCAGCGTGAAGTACCAGATTGAGCCGATCCGGATGGCCGTGCCCGCCACCATATGATCCGCATTCCAGGCTCACGTATCGATCGCCGTCACGCAGCACCGCCAGGCCTTGGCCTTCGATGAAAGCGCTCTCCGGTGCCCACCTCGGAATCTCAGCGGGCAACTGGGGCACCATCTCGAGCAGGGCCCACCACGACAGATCGCTTCGGCCCCGGCGGGCTGCGATAGACGGCTCTCCTGCTTCGTGGAGGTAGGAGTCGAAGGTCTGCACCGGCGGTGCTTCACATTGATAGAGCAACTCGAGCCAGGCCCACAGATCACTACTGCGCTGCTGCCTTCCTTGAAGTGCTGCCAGTCCTATTTCCCAGAGCTCCAGGTACATGGGCTGGGCGAGCGAAACACCGAAGCGCGAGTCTTTTCTCGCGGGAAAGGTGAAGTCGGGGAGTGCCGTGAGTGTCGGCGCTCGCAGCGCCGAGCTTAAGCGGTCAGCCAGACGAGCATCGGCCAGCAGGTCCACGCCGGCCTGCCGAGCCCACCGCATCGCCAGAAGCTGTCCTCGAAGCGCAAACAGGTGGTAGTTGTCTCCCTCGTACCACATGCCGTCTTCGCCGAAGCCGTGGACCAGGTGCGCCACGACTCCGGAGCTGCCCTCGATGGCGCGCGATGCCAGCGCCTCATCTTCAAACCAGACGGCGATGGCCGCGAGGGCGGCGTTGTGCCACGTCTGCCGGTTGGAGAGTCCCTCGTCGAACTCCCCGATGATATTGGCAGCCTCGTCGGCCACTGCGGAGACCACTTCCGCTGTCCGCTCCTGCAGCTGGCCATCCTCACGGAGCAGCGTGGCCGCCGCCAGATAGTCAGAGATCCAGATGGACTCGAGGTAGGTCGAGAAGAAGAGCCGGCTCGGCCCCAGGACATTGTCGCGGTTGGGATACTCGGAATAGGCCTCATACGCCTGCAGCACTTGATTGGCTCGCTCGGCAGCATCGGTTCGCCCAGCGAAGACCGCGACGGTCGCCAGGTGAGCCGCACGCTCTGCAACCCAGAGGTGCTGGTAGTGGGCCCAGGCACGGTCATGCCGCTCACCAGTGTACTCCCTGCTACAGGTAGGGCATCGGTGCGAGGTCGGGCGCCAGGGGTCGAACTCGAGGCGGCTGCCGTCTTCAGCGCACATTCCTCCGTCAGCCGTGAGGAGCGCCTTCTGCGCCGGTACGATCGGCATACGCTGGAGCACCGGACCGGCTCGCTCGACCAACGTTCGCAGCAGCGCTGACAGGTCAGGCGCCGCGGCAACTTGGGCGCGCCGCTCGATCAGCTCCTCGGACGTCAGCACAGGCGAACCCCTGCTCGCGACCATCGAACCGGCAGGATCTCTGCACCTAGGTTCCGGGCCGCGTTGATCGGGCCAGCAGGATCATCCTGGCAGAGGAAGAACATGCAACCACCGGCTCCCGAACCTGCCGCTTTCCCCCCAAGAGCACCGGCACTCATGATGGCTTCCTCGAGTTGAGCCATCGTGCTGGTCCTCATGGCCGGGTCGAGCTCCAGCTGATGTTCCCAGTTCTTCGACAGCAGTCGTCCCACCCGCGGAGAGTCCGCGCTGAGGAGCGCGTCAGTCATCTCCTCGGCTACAGCCCGTAATCCTCGCAGTGCCCGGCTGACCTTGCTCTCTCCTCGCTGGTAGGCACTCATCACCCTTGAGATCGTATTGCCGGAGAAGCGTGACGCGCTGGTGTAGCACAGCAAGGTGCGGCGCTCGAGGTCAGCGACGAATTCCTGCTCGAGCTGCAGCGGACTCACGATCGCGTCCGGGTCATGGAACTCGAGGCGAAGAAAGCCACCGTGTGCCGAAGCAAACTGGTCCTGACGGCCGCCGGGGATCTGCGCTTCGATGGATTCCAGATGACACGCCGTGGCGGCGACGAGGGTGGCGTCGGGCTCTTCTCCTCTGGCGGCGGAGAGTGCAGCGACCAGGGCGACATCGAGTGCTCCGGAGCTACCCAGCCCGGATCCTGGAGGTGCGTCCGAGCGGGTAATCAGCGTACAGGGTTCGACCGGAAGAGTGCGGATAGCAGCCTTGAGCAGGTCGAGCCGGCCATCATGGATCAGGCCCGCGACATCATCGACCTCCAGCTCATCCCTGAGGTCCTCCGAAATCAGGCGATAGCCCTTGCCACCCAGACGGACCTCGGCACGAGCGAACAGCTCAACGGCGGCGGTCACCACCAGACCGCCCTCCTGCGCGGAGAACGGCGGTACGTCGGTCCATCCGCCAGCCAAATCGAGCCGAACTGGCGCGGCCGCTACATACGTAGTCCGTGCCGGTCTCAATGCGACACCCACCAATCGTGCACTGTGGGCAGTTCTCCCCGGAGATCCATCTCGACCCCGTGCACCCGTCGATTCATTCCCTGCAGCCCCCGCGCATGATAGAGAAATGCGACCGGAACCGAGTCGGCGAACATTTGCTGCGCGGCCACGGGATCGGCGGGCACGGCTTTGCCTGCGAGCGCTGCGAGTGGACCGAGATAGCCGAGCCCGAGATCTCCGGGTATGCCGAGCACCGCGGCATCGAAATCGTGACCGGGGCCGTAGACCCGAGCGAGAAAGGCCGAGAGTTCCAGTTGACGAATGGTGACATCAAATCCGGCGGGTTTGAGGCGTGCCTGAACCATCTGTTCCAACGCCGCCTCTCCGCTGCCGACGGTGAGCAGCTCGAAGCGAACTCGCCCACCGGGAGCGGTGCGAGAGCTCGAGGTGGATGCCGCGCTCACCGCAAGATACTCCGGGGCCGCGGGAGGAACCGGCCCGGTCGCTGGCGTCCCGAAGCCGTAGATGTAGCCGTCTACCAGCTCCTGCCGATCGATCGCCCCGCTCAGGGCGCGCCGGCGATCGAGACGGTCGAAGGGCGGCCGTCTGGTGTTGAAAACGATGCCGTAGGTCATCAGCAAGGGATAGCTCAACACTCTCAGAGTCGGATCTCGCTCCACAAACGCTGCGTGGGCCGGCTGGATCCCCGCGAAGTCGAGCTCGCCCGAGGTCAGGGCAGCCAGCTTGGTGGTGGGCTCATCCACGACGACGACGATGAAGCGTTGGAGCCGAGGTGGCCCGCCGAGGGCGGCGGGAAATGCGGAGTCCGCGGCAAAGACCCAGCGCCGATTCGGATCGTGCGATACAAAGCGAAATGGGCCGTTCCCCACCGGCTCAGTATTCCAGCCAGCCTGCCGCAAACGTGCATTAGGAATCGAGTCCAGAAGATGGGCCGGAAGTATGGCGAGGTCCGTCAGAACGTCGGGGATTTGATTTTGCGGCAGACCAAACCGCAGGACCACGGTCGAATCGTCCCGAGCCTCTACCGCATCGAGCGGCCCGAGCTCATTGCCGCGGGGATAGCCGGTCGCCGGATCCCGCGCTGCGTTTAGTGTCCAGGCGACGTCGCGCGCGGTAGTAGGCCGGCCGTCGTGCCATCGAACCGCGGTCCCGAGATGGAATGTGAGTCTCATCCGATCAGGCGACCACTCCCAGCGTCGAGCCAGGTATGGTCGTACGGTCAGTGCACTATCGTACCGGACCAGGGTCGTGAGAAGAACATAGCGCTGCACCTGACGAGCCAGCGGATGCACCGTGAGTAGCGGATTGATGCTCTGAAGGTCGGCGCCCGAAGCGAAGAGCACGGTCGCTCCGCGCCGTCCGGCATCCGACTGGCAGGCGGTACACAGCGCAGCAAGGATTAGGAGCAATGGCAGCAGAGGCACGGCGAATTGTACCTACGCCGGGAGGGACCCTGCCAGCGAACTCTGTCAGTACATTGGAGCATGCTTCGCGCCTTTGCCCGTCGTGCCATTGCCGGAATCGCTGTCATCGCCGGCGTCGTAACGCTGATGTTCTTTCTTATCCGGCTCGCACCGGGAGATCCCGCGCTCCTCCTGGTAGGTCCCACCGCCACGACCGAGCAGCTGGCGGCCCAGCGTACAGCTCTGGGTCTCGACCAGCCACTTCCACGTCAGTACGCCGTCTGGGTGGGCCGCTTCATCAGGGGGGACTGGGGCACCAGCATCGCCACCGGCCGACCGGTCCGTGCAATGCTCTCGGCGGCCTGGCCTGCCACAGTCAGCCTGGTGGGGCTCTCCCTGTGTTTGAGCTATGTGCTGGGTATCGCGATCGGTGCGATTCAGGCGACGAAATCCGGAAAGCTGGACACCACCCTCTCGGTGGTGACGGTGACTCTCTTTGCCATGCCGGGTTACTGGCTGGGACTCATGCTGGTGATGGTCTTCACCTATTGGGCCCGGGCGCTTCCCGCCTTTGGCTCCGCCGGGTTTGATGCTGACTTTCTGACGCCGGGAGCCCGGCTGCTCGACCGAGTCAGACACCTGGCCCTCCCGCTGACGACGCTCACCCTGATCGGCGTTGGCGGCATCGCACGGTACGTGAGGGGGGCGATGCTCGATGTGCGCGGTGCGCCCCACGTCGCCATCGCGCGAGCCAAGGGACTCTCGCCGCTGCAGGTGACTCTGCGACACGTGCTTCGGAATGCCATGCTTCCTGTGCTCACCCTGCTCGGTCTCTCCTTGCCTGCTCTCTTCTCCGGTGCCGTGTTCATCGAGGCGATCTTCGCCTGGCCCGGTGTTGGCCGGATTATGGTCGAGGCGGTGGGCGCGAGAGACTACCCCGTGGTCATGGCGGCAACCGCGGTGAGTGCCACACTAGTGGTGCTCGGCAACCTGCTGGCTGAAGGGCTCGCCGCGTGGGCGGATCCCCGAATGCGGGCAGCATCTTCGGCTACCGCATGAGCTCCTGGTTTCGCCGGGGCTCACTGTTCCACGATTCACGAGCCGGTTTCGGAGTGGCGGTCCTCGCGCTGGTCATAGTCGCGGCGGTCCTTGCCCCGCTGCTCGCGGTGGATCCTTCGTTGCAGCGGGATCTGGTGGCCACTCGCTTCCTGCCACCCCTGACCTCAGACCTCCACGGCACCTTTCATCTGCTCGGCACCGACCGTTTCGGTCGTGACGTCTGGGCCCGCGTCCTCTTCGGGGCAAGAGTCTCACTTGGGGTCGGGGTATTGGCGGTGCTGCTTTCCATAGTCATCGGAGTCGTAGTCGGGGCGGTTGCGGGCTTTTGGCAGGGCTGGCTCGGGATGGTGCTCCTGGGGCTCACCGACTTTGCGTTAGCCCTCCCGCGGGTGGTTCTGCTTCTGCTGCTGGCGTCACTCTGGCAGCCGAGCGCAGCGCTTGTCATCGCAGTGCTGGGCCTCACCGGCTGGATGACGATCGCGCGTCTGGTTCACGGGGAGGTGCGGGCGCTAGCTGCCCGCCCGTTCGTAGAGAGTGCTTTCGCGCTGGGAGGGAAGCGCCCGCGGGTGCTGGTCCGGCATATTCTGCCTAACGCACTCACGCCAGTCATCGTCGCGGCGGCGCTCGGCGTGGGGAATGCCATCATGCTGGAAGCTGGGTTGTCGTTTCTCGGGTTGGGAGTGCAGCCACCCACGCCTTCGTGGGGAAACTTGATTGCTTCGGGCCGGGATACCCTCGTCAACGCGCCATGGGTGGCCACAGCGCCGGGGGTATTTCTGGTGCTGGTGGTAGTGTCGGCGACGCTGCTGGGAGACGCCTTACGTGATCGGCTCGATCCCTCTCAGCGGACCAATCCCCAGTAATTCAGCGGCCAGTCCACTGGCCCGAGCCGAGCACTTCGTCGATGCGGCGCTCAAGCACGATCAGGGCGCCTGGCGCGGAGCCGCAGCCATAGTCGTGCTGAATCCCTTTCGATTTCCCGTTCAGAGTAACTGAACTCAAAACTGTCGGGGAATCGGTGGCATACCGGCCGCAGGCAGGTTCGGACGCGGCGTAGCGGTCGGCAAATCCGAAGTATCCACCGCGGTCCAGCTCAGACAAGAGGGAATCAACGCGTTGAGAGGGGATCTTCGCGTTGGCTGTTCCGAGCTGTTTGACATGCGATTTGCCTTCATAGGTCACATCGCCCGCCGCCGTCACCGAGATCGTGTACACCGGGCAGCGCCCAAAACAGGGCGTCCGCTCCAGTGTGATGACCGGGCTGGCGGGAGCGGCCGAGGTGTCGGTGCTGGGTGTGCCGGACTGCCGGGGCGCGCATCCGGATAAGGCTATCAGCAGCCCCGCAGAGAACGCCCGGATCATGGCCGGACCGTCGCTCTCGTCGTCCGGCTTCTGACGCCGTCAGAGAACACCAGATCGACCTGGTTTCTCGACGTCGGCACGTCGACTGCTCCGCCGCGCGCCAGCGATAACACCTCCCCGGTCTCAGAGTCCCGCACCATCACCATGGGATGCGCCAGCGTATCCCAGCGGACCGCCACTCGCCCTCCAGTGCTCCGGCGGACCTGCACCGAATCCGGCATCGCCGCAGTGCGGAGCTGTGCGGCCGAGCCCGTGTTGGCAGCCGCTGCGAAGGAGACCGCCTCCCTGCCCTGGCCGCTCACGCGAATCCGGGTGAGCCGAGCCGCAGAGGACGCGGGCATTGGCACGGCGAAGGCGAAGTTCTGCTGGTCTCCCGGTGCATCAGCGATCTGGTTGGGAGCAAATGAGAATCCCGCCAGCCGGCTCCCATCAGACGCACTCGCCTCAAGAATGTATGGACCCGAGCGCGCCGGGAGACTAGGACGGGTATTGACCTGAAAGGCCGGCTCGAGCACGACCTGACCGTTTCGAACGTGTCCCCACACCAGCAGGCAAGGCTGTATCGCCTGGCTCGAGACGTCGCTCATGAGAGGCGTACTAGGTGAGATGAGATAGCTCATCACGGCTTTGTAGGTGTAGTCGCTGATCCACTTGGGATCGCAATACCCCATGATGTCCTTGGTGGTCGGCGGCTCCAACGTGGCGGAGGCAACATCCAGCCCGTACACGCCAATGGCGCCATCAGACTGCGGGTACTGGGCGTCAATGCCCGACGGTCCGCCACAGGGGGCGTGGTTGCGGCTCCAGTTGTGGCCGAGCTCATGGGCGGCGACCAACTGTCCGCTGGGCTGGTAGTCCCAGCCGAGGGCAGCCCGGGCACCTATACCGGACGCTCCGGTAGTGCTCACATACGCTACACCCGCAACGCCGCTGGTATACGAGACCTTCGCCACTCCATAGTAGTACCTGGTGCTCGTCTCGGCGATTCGAAGCAGATCGATTTCATTCAGAATCGTGCCCCACGCATCGTTCCCGTTGTCCGCTTCCAGGGTATCGGTCGTTGTGGTGGTATACGCTGAGTGCACCACTGTATTGATGGCATCGACCGGGTGCATCCGCTTGGTCTGATCCATGAACGCGGTAGCGTTGCCCACGGCACCGACTCGCGATGGGAGCACCTTCTGGATGATTGGTACGAACGTGACGTTCAGCGTAGGCACGGTTTGAATGGTCAACGCCTGAGTGCCCGTGGAGGGGAAAACATTGTCCGAAGGATCGGTTTCACCCGGCACGACATGGCCTGGATCAACCTCGGCCTGTATGGTCAGTCCCGGCTGGATGATGCTGCCCGACACGGGGACATTCCAGGTATTGCTCAGTGAGCTCTGATCGACCGCAGTAGGAACGGACGTACTCGAAGGCAGAATCAGTACGCTGTCGAAGGGAGTCGCACCCCCGTTGAAATAGCGGACGCGTACTTGTGGTGTCGCGGTATTGAGCCGGTCTCCCACTACGAAAACGCGGAGAAATCCGTTCCGGCTTTTCACCAGTGGTACGCTGGCGGGGTAGGTCTGAACGCTCTGCGTGATGTACAGCCCGGCAATGCGAAGATTTACCGACCCGTTGTTACCCGGAGGAGCATAGGCCACCGTGGCATTCGAGGTGCCCCCCGTCGCCACAGTTTTGACCTGACTGGCGGGCGTTCCGCTATAGGTTGTGCCACCGGAGGCGGTCACATCGTTGGCCGTGATGGTGTAGTCACCAGGGGTGAGACTGGTGAGCGTGGTGGTGGCGGTGAGAGCTTGGCTGTAGCTATTGGGCCCGGTAACGGTCACATCCGCGTTGGTGTTAGTGCCGAGACCGGTGATCGTGACTGTGAGATTGGTCGAAGCGGCCGCGTAGAGAATGATGGTGCTGACGGTCATGCTGCCGCCGTTGACGGTCACGACCTGAGATCCAGGACTCGCCGAGTACGCGGTGCCGCTCACTGTCACATTGCCGGCGGCAACGGTGTAAGAACCGGGTGCGAGGTCCGCCAGTGTTTGGGTGGCAGCCACCGTCTGGTTGAAGCCGCCTGGACCGGTGACCGCCACTGCCGCAGGCGTTCCGACCGGCAAACCGCTGACCGTCACTTTCAAGCTTCCGGTGCTGGGCCCGCTGGGAGTGCTGCTGCAGCCCAAAGCGGTCAGGAGAAGCAGGAAAACGGGTCTGAGTTTGATTGGGCGGCTCATGAAATTCCTTGGATTCGGCGAACGTAGAATCTTATATCAAGGCGAAGGGGGCTTGCGTTCTGCACCACTCTCGAACTCGGCGCGACTGACTGCACTCTACGGTCCCAGAATTGGACCGCCCATCCGGCTTCCACAACTAAGCTCAACCACAACTGAGGGTTACAGCGGCAGGCACCGGGGATGACTCGAGCAGCATTGTCCAGTCGAATCAGACCAACACCAGACAATTGATCGACAATCGATCGAACCGCCATCTCTGATGTCGATGAATCGGCAATACCCGCGCCAATCCTGTACTTGCCACCTTCGGACCCAGCCCATACGTTGGCCACTCTACCGGACATTGTTCCGGGCGGCGTCTGACGCGGCCATGGATCTTCTACCGAGTTCGCTTTGGGCGGCTCGGTGTGCCTGGTCTGTAAACCCTCAGAAAGGAGGCTTGGTATGCACCTGAGAAACGGCTTGTTCAGCTCGGCTGCGAGCGTGCTGAGCTGCGGCCTGCTGCTCGGACTCTCAGCTTGTGGTAATGACGACAACAGCAACGGAGGTGTGAATCCGCCGGCCACGGCTGGGTTGCCCACGCAAGAGCAGCTTGCAACCGCCCTCAAGGCGGCGCAAGCCACCCCGAATGGTGGGTTCGCGCTCAACATGTGGGCGACAGTCGTGGATCGCTCGGGTATCGTGGTTGCGGTGGCATTCACCGGCGCAAAGGAGGGGGATCAGTGGCCCGGGAGCCGCGTCATCTCCGCCCAGAAAGCCAACACCGCGAACGCGTTCAGCCTTCCATCGCTGGCCCTCTCGACCGCAAATCTGTTCACAGCTACCCAGCCTGGCGGGAGTCTCTTTGGACTGCAAGAAAGCAATCCAGTTGATCCCAACGTGGCGTACGGTGGCAACGTGGCAGACTACGGAACAACCAGGGACTTCATGGTTGGCAAGCGCATCGGCGGCGTGAATGTGTTCGGTGGTGGATTAGCTCTCTACACGTCCACCGGCGAACTGGTCGGAGCCGTGGGTGTGAGCGGCGACAGCTCGTGCGCTGACCACAACATCGCCTGGAAGGTTCGAGATGGTCTCGGGCTCGACAATATTCCCGGTGGCGTAAGTAGTACCAGCGACGACAACATCGTCTACGACATTTCTGGCGGTGTGAGCCCAAGCGGCTGGGGTCACCCGGAGTGTTCCACCGAAGCGACCACCATTGGCAATGCATTACCGACCAGCAATCCCGTCGGACCCTGATTCAAACAACGAGGCCCCTTCGGGGGCCTCGTTACGCTTTCGGCAGACTCCATCGAACCGCGACAGCTTTTCTGGTTCAGCTACTGGTTGTCTGAGTCCCTTTGATGCAGCGTTGTACTTCGGCAACCAGGCGCTCGGCGGGAAACGGCTTGGTGATGACTCCACATGGCGCTGCGATTCCCAACCCGGCCAGCTCCGCAGTGGCGTAGCCTGACATCAGGATCACCGGCAGCTCGGGGTGAGAGGACTTGAGCTGGAGCAGCAGCTCGACCCCGTTGAGGTTCGGCATCACGATGTCGGAGACCACCACATCCACCGCCGCCACGCCTTTCCGCAACAGATCAAGAGCCTCCGCGCCGTCGCTGGCCTCATAAATCTTGAAGCCCTCCCTTTCCAGCACTCGCATCGCAAAGCGCCGGACCGCGCCTTCATCATCGACCAGGAGCACGGACCAACCGCTGCCGGAGGCGGGCAGGCGTCGAGAAGCCTCGTTTTGGATCTGCATATCCAGCCGTGTGAGAGTGCGGATTTTCGTGAGGGACCGCCCAATCTAACGCGGGCAGCCGTTCCCGTCACCGGGGAGTTAGCTCTGTCCTATCCGGCTCCCTTGGCCGCCTTTACCCGATTAGTCCTGAAAGCATCCAGGCTCCATGGTCCCCCTCCGGCCGCCGCCAGGTACAAGAACACGAAGCACAAAATTACTGGCGTCTCCCCCCGGTTGAGGATGGGCCAAAACCCTGCTGGTGCATGTGCCTTGAAGTAGGCCACCGCCATTTCTCCTGAAACCACAAAGGTCAGCGGACGGGTGAAGAGACCCAGGAGGATGGCCAGTCCTCCGAAGACCTCCAGGACACCAGCGAATCCCATGAGTGACGCCAACTCAACCGGTTGGCGTACCTCGGACGCCGGTACCCCGAACAGCTTCTGGGTGCCGTGGGTCATCAGGATGAAGGCGGCAACAATTCGAAGGATACTGCGTAAACGAGGAGCCCAACTCTCGGGAATGACGGCTTCCATGGAGCCCTATCTCGGTCGAGCGCTCCCGACCTCTCGCTAGTGTGATAGTGCCAGCTCGAGACGATCGATAAACTCGACCTGGGCTGGATTGATTTTCTGCCGTCGCCATTGCCGACTCAAACCACCCGCAGCGATCTACTTCCGGAAATGTAAGCCAGTGGCCTGAGCCTCTGGGCCACTCCGCCTTCATGGTGTTGCTGGTGACCGCTGCGGGGTCCGCGTCACCTTCCCAGGCCCAGGCGTGTACCACCTTGCCGGCTTTCTGCCGAATCTCTCCCAGAGGAATAAACGGACCTCGTGGAGGAATACCGGTCTCCTCCTGAAACTCGCGGCTGGCTGTGGCCATCAGATCCTCCCCGGCCTCCGGAACTCCCTTCGGAATGGTCCACGCGCCGAGGTCGCGGTTTTTCCAGAACGGCCCTCCAGGATGTGCGAGAAACAGCTCCAGCCGACTCCTATTACGACGGAAGAGCAGAAGCCCGGCGCTCTCCTTGGCGACTTTAGTCATCTCTCCTGCTTCGACTCGCCTTCCAATCGGTAGGCGCAAAAATAGCCGGCTGGATCCGGCATCACCCTACGGCCGGCTGATTCACGATTCACACGCAATCCGGGCTCGACCCGCCACCAACCCCAGAACCCTTCCGGTGCTACTGCGGTAATAGTCAGGTTCCGGCTGGCGACCTGACCGTGATCGGTATCTCCCAACCTCAGATGTGAGCCAACCAGCACGACGCCGGGATGCCGCAAATCCCGGGAGGAGGAGTTGATTGGAAGGTCGCTCTGAGACTCGCTGTCATACCAGCCGACCAGGTCCCTCATCGCACCTCCAACAGCCCCGGCTCGAGCTAAAGAGTCGGGCCGAATCAGATGCAGGCGACCCGCGACCGGGGCACCACCGCTCGGCTGGGTTTGTACCTGGATCAGGTCATACTCACCAGCCAGAGCAGAAGCCGGGCTGGCGAGTGGGTGTTGAGCTGTCTCCGGAACGGCGGGGCCGCATCGAGATGGATCTGGGTTCTTGGGTGAAGACGGGTGGCAGGCCACCAGCACCAGGAAGAGCAACGGTGGGCGTGGAATTATCCGGACGCACGGTGGATAGCGCCCGGAGTTGTCAGAGCGTTTGCCGGAAGCCGCACAGCGAGCGGAGGGCACGCTGGAACGGAGAGTCATGGTTTGGCGTTCAAGGTTTTCTGCGGTTCAGCTTAGACTTGGTTCGATCGACTTTCGCGAGTGCGAACGTACGTTTGCCGGAGCCGGGCCGCAACAGATGGGACCTCGGCTAGCCTGGTGCAGTTTCACCCTGCGGTGTTCCCCCGCTTCCCAAACGGTGGTAGGCTTAGACTCACTTCACTACTACGAGCATCATGACCTCGCGCGTCCTCCGCCGCCGGCCTGCGACCCCGATCCGGACCACTTTCACCTCGGGCTCGGGGCAGAGCCTGCCTATCGATGTGCTGGGTCAAACCTGCCGCCGGGTGGGGATCGTGGCCGTCGTCTTCGCCACTTTATGGGCACTGACGTTGTTCATGAACAATCTGGTTGCGGGGTTCCTGGGCGAGCCTGCGTTCATGGCAGACCGCTGGCCCTACCCCGGTAATCTGGTCGCGGCGGTTGGGGTGGCCAGCTCAGTGCTCATGACCGTATTCGCGAGGCGCTTCAGTCCCCGGCCGCAGCTCTTGATAAATCTCGGATCCGGCTACCTGGTGCTCCAATGTCTGTTGGCGGGGATACTCAGCCAGTGGGCGCCCTTGCCGATCACCCCGCGAGTGTCATGGGTTTGCATACCGATACTGTTTTATCCTGCCATCGTACCGAACACTCCCAAAAAAACTCTGGTGACTTCGCTGCTGGCAGCGTCGATGGAGCCTCTTGCTCTGGGCCTCAGCAATCTGCGCGGCGTACAGGTGCACATGAGTACGCTGTATGTACTCTGGGACTTTCTCCCAAACTACATGTGCGCATTCCTCGTGGTCCTGCCGGTCAAGATCATCCACGGGCTGGGCCAGCAGGTGAGACGGGCCCGGGAGCTCGGCAGCTACCGTCTGGAGGAGCCGCTCGGGAAGGGTGGCATGGGAGAGGTTTTCCGGGCCACCCATCAGATGCTGGCGCGTCCCGCGGCCATCAAGCTCATCCGCTCTGAGATCATCGATGCCAGCTCGCCCGCCGGAGCTCGGGTGATCACCGAGCGATTCCGCCGGGAAGCCGAGGCGGCAGCTTCACTCCGCTCACCCCATACGATAAGCCTTTACGACTTCGGCGTCGCCAGCGACGGCACGTTCTTCCTTGTGATGGAGCTCCTGGATGGACTCGATCTGGAGACGCTGGTTGAGCGCTATGGGCCGGTGCCTCCCGAGCGGGCGGTCCATCTCATTCGCCAGGCCTGCGAATCACTGGAGGAGGCGCATGTTCGCGGGCTGGTCCATCGGGATATCAAACCGTCGAACATCTTCACCTGCCGCATGGGGCTGGTGGTGGATTTCGTGAAGGTGCTCGATTTTGGCCTGGTCAAGGCGGTGAACGATGGTGGTCGTGAAGCCACTCTCCTGACCGCACCGGACAGTACAACAGGAACGCCGGCGTACATCGCACCCGAAGTGATCCGGGGCGATCGCGTCGCAGATCACCGAGTCGACATCTACACTCTGGGATGCGTCGCGTACTGGTTGCTCACCGGCCGGCTGGTTTTTCAGGCGCCCAATGCGCTGCAGCTGATGTATCAGCACGCCAACGCCACCCCGGTTCCGCCGTCCGAACGCAGTGAGTTCGAGATCCCACCCGGGCTCGATGCAGCTATTCTCGCGTGTCTTGCCAAACACCCCGAGGACCGGCCGCAGAGCGCCGGTGAACTATCCCGCCGGCTCGCAGCGGTAGCGGCTGCGAACAGCTGGAGCGATGAGCGAGCCTCCAAGTGGTGGGAGCGCCACCATCCTGAATCGACCAAGCCACTGAAGGGTGAGACCGATTCGCTCATGCTGACAAAGACCATGGAAGCCGAGTGGGAGCCGATGACCAGCGCCGACCCAGAGCTGCACACGGCGAAGTCGTAGAAGCGGATTCTCCTCCCCTACTCACAATGACTGCCAGCAGCCGAATCCAACCGAGGACCTTCACGCGACCCGGAGTGCTGGATCGCGCACTGCGCCCCTTTGCCGATGTGCGCGCCGGTGAAGGCAGCACAGCCCTTCTGCTCGCGACCAACGTCTTCCTTCTCCTCACCGCCTATTACGTCATCAAGCCGGTCCGCGAAGCATTGATTCTCGCGGGCGAGGGTGCGGCGGTGAAGTCCTACGTGGCGGCGGGCCAGGCGGTGCTGCTCCTGGGGCTGGTCCCGGCGTATGGTGCGCTGGCTGATCGGCTACCCCGGCGTCGTCTCCTGAACGCAGTGACTGCGTTCTTCGTGATCTGCCTGGTGGCTTTCTATGCGCTCACGCGCGCCAAGGTTCCAGTGGGAGTGGTGTTCTTCTTGTGGGTCGGCATCTTCAACCTGATGATCGTGGCCCAATTCTGGGCCTTTGCCAACGATATCTACACCAAGGATCAGGGCGAGCGGCTCTTCGCCATCGTGGCCGTGGGTGGCTCGCTCGGAGCCGTCATCGGTGCGGCTGTTACTGGTCCGCTCATCCCCATTCTCGGCATTCCCCAACTGCTCCTGGTCGCGGCCGCCCTCCTCGTCTTTGCCGCAGTCATCAGCAACATGGTGGACCGACGAGAGCGGAACCGGCATGAGACGGATCTGCCGCCGCATTTGACGACGGCCGAGCTGCCGGCCGCTACCGGAGAGTATCAAATCGCGATGATGGAGGACGCCGAGAAGCTGACAGTGTCGCTCCCCGGCACTGGGCCTGCCAGCCGCCCGGGGACGTTCAGCCTGGTGCTGCGGGATCGTTACCTGCTTCTCATCGCGATGCTCATGTTGGTGCTCAACTGGGTGAATACAACCGGCGAATACATCCTCAGCCGAACGGTGGCATCGGTCGCGCAAGCCTCAGTGGCCGCGGGAACCTCGAACGGCCTTTCGGTCCCGGAGTACATCGGGAGCTTCTACTCGGACTTCTTCTTCATCGTCAACCTGGTCGGCCTGGTGCTGCAGCTGTTCGTGGTCTCGCGCATTCTCAAGTATTTCGGAGTCCGGGTCGCCATTCTGGTGCTGCCGGTCCTGGCACTCGCCGGGTACACCGTGCTGGCATTTGCTCCCATCCTCGCTCTGGTCCGCGCGGTGAAAATCGCGGAGAACGCCACCGACTACTCCATTCAGAAGACCACCTCCAACGTGCTCTTTCTTCCCACGAGCCGAGATCAGAAGTACAAAGGTAAGCAGGTCATCGATTCGTTCTTCTGGCGCGCCGGTGATGTGATGTCCGCCCTACTGGTATACCTGGGACTCACCGTGCTCGGTCTGGGACCGATGGGCTTTGCCCGGGTGAATCTGGTGCTCGCCTGCGTTTGGCTGATTCTGGCGGTCGCGGTCGGTCGCGAATACATCCGGAAATCGAGGGTATTGCGGCCCGCCGCACCGGCCAGGTGAGGCACCGATCGCGATCCTCCATTGTCGCGGCTCTCGCCGGCATTTTCGCGTGCAGCGGCGGCTCGCCTCCGGCATTAGCGCCCGCGCCGATGATTCCGGCTGGACAAGTAGAGCTGAGCCTCTATCTCATCGGCGATGCGGGTGCACCCGACTCCACAGGTGAGCCGGTGTTGCAAGCGCTGGATCGCGACCTCGGGGCTACCCGCTCCCGGCGCTACGTGGTGTTCCTGGGAGATAACGTGTATCCCAAGGGACTCTCGGCAGCGGGCCAGCCGGATCGTCTCGAGGAGGAGCGGCGGCTATTAGCCCAGATGGCGGCCATCTCGAGCTCCGGGGCTA
This sequence comes from uncultured Gemmatimonadales bacterium, assembly GCA_963751925.1. Lineage (GTDB taxonomy): Bacteria > Gemmatimonadota > Gemmatimonadetes > Gemmatimonadales > GWC2-71-9 > CAVVWJ01. The sequence continues at coordinate 1,441,360 of CAVVWJ010000002.1, forward strand.
CCGGCGTCTTCGTTCCCGGCAACCACGACTGGGCCCGCTTCGGAAAGGGCGGATGGGAAGCCATTCGCCGGCAGCAAGCTTTTGTCGACTCAGCCGGCCACGGGACGATCACCTTCGAGCCGAAGAATGGCTGCCCCGGTCCCACCGTGGTGGATGTGGGCCGGCGAGTGCGGCTGCTGTTACTGGACACGCAATGGTGGCTGCACGGCGGCCCCAAGCCTCAGGATCCGAGCTCCAGTTGTCCGACTGACGCGGAGCAGGAGGTCGTGGACTCGATTCGAGGCGCGCTCCATGGTGCGGCAGGCCGGCTGGTGGTGGTGGCCGCCCATCATCCGCTGGCGTCCGGGGGCGCCCACGGCGGGCACTTCGATTGGAAGGATCACATCTTCCCGCTCCGCGCAATCAAGTCATGGCTGTGGATTCCACTGCCGCTGCTGGGGTCGCTCTACCCAGCGGCTCGCCAGCAGGGCATCTCCAGCCAGGATGTGTGGTCTCGACCCTATCAACGGCTTCTGAGGGCGCTCGCCCGTGCCTTTGCAGGTGCACCTCCGGCACTATACGCCGCAGGTCACGAGCACAATCTGGAGGTGATTGCGCAGGGGTCAGCCAAACTGGAACTGGTGAGCGGGGGAGGCATATACGGACATAATGGTCTGGCCGCGGCCATCCCCGGGACGTTGTTCCACCGGCAGGCGAGCGGCTACGCGCGCCTCGATGTCCCGGCATCAGGGCCTGCGCGTCTAGCGGTGCTCGAAGTGGATCGGACCGGACGAAGTCGGGAAGTCTTCTCGAAGGAAGTACAGTGAGGCAGCTATGACTACAGGCCGAGTGCTGTCGCTAGCCTTCGCTCTAATGGCTTCGAGCACGGCCATGTTACCGGCCCAGGAGGCGAACACCGGGGCACAGACAATGCTCAAGGTCGCCCCCGGTCCGGAGTACCGGGCGAGTGGTCTTCACCAGCTTCTGCTCGGTCGGGAGTACCGCCAACTGTGGGTGACTCCCGTCTCGGTGCCGGTCCTCGATCTGGCCACGTTTGCCGGAGGAGTCGAGCCTCTCTCACGCGGTGGCGGGCAGCAGACCAAGTCGCTCCGGCTCAGAGCCAAAGATGGTCGCGAGTTCTTCTTCCGCTCGGTCGACAAGGATCCCTCCGCGACTCTGCCGCCGGAGCTGAGAGGCACCGTTGCCGGGCAGGTCGTCCGGGACCAGACCAGCTCGGCCTTTCCCACCGCACCCCTGGTCGTCGCCCGGCTCCTCTCCGCGGGCGGGATTCTCCATGGTGACTCTCGCTTTGTCGTGCTCCCCCGCGATGCAACCCTGGGAGAGTTCCAGGCCGAGTTTGCCGGCCTCATGGGTTTTCTCGAGGAGCGGGTTGGAGGACCCGATGGTCCTGCCGCTCATTGGGGCGGGAGCAGCGAGATCATCGGTACCGATTCATTGTTCGTGCGCGCGTCCCGCTCGCCCGATGACCGGGTCGACGCCCGCGCGTTCCTCAAGGCGCGGCTGTTCGATGTCATGATTGGTGACTGGGACCGCCATGACGACCAGTGGGTGTGGGCGCGTTTCGGCGACAGCACCACCCGTCGCTGGCTCCCGATACCTCGGGATCGCGATCAGGCCTTCGTGAAATACGACGGGGTCCTGCTGTACGTGGCTCGTCAGTCGTCTCCCCAACTGCTGAACTTCGGCACCTCGTATCCATATATGGCGGGCGCCACGTGGAACGGTCGAGACCTGGACCGGCGATTCCTGGTGGAGCTCGAGTGGCCGGCCTGGAAGTCCACCGCGAGCGAGCTTCAGGCTGCACTGACCGACGCTGTAATCGACGACGCGGTGCGAACGCTGCCACCTGAGCACTATGCCCTCCGCGGCGGAATGCTCGCGACCGCACTCAAGTCACGGCGCGACCACCTGCTCGACGCCGCAAAAGACTATTACCGGCTGCTGGCCCAGCAAGTCGACGTCCACGCCACCAACCAGTCGGATGAAGCGCGGGTCGTTCGCCAATCCAACGGGATGGTCGAGGTGACGCTTGCCCGGAGTGGCGATTCTGCGGATCAGCCCTACTTTCGCCGGCAGTTCGATCCGAAAACGAGCAAGGATGTTCGGCTCTTTCTCGACGGAGGCGACGACGATGCTGTCGTCTCCGGACGCGGCGGGGGACCACGGGTTCGGATTCTGGGCGGGGACGGCCGCGATCGCCTGGCCGACTCCAGCCGAGGTGGTCACAATAACTTCTACGATGACACGACCGGACCGGCCCGCACTGCCGGCTCACCCTCAAAGGTCGACCGGCGGCCGTACACCGCGCCCCGCAAGAGTCCGACCCCGGTTCCCGCCCGGGATTGGGGACACCGATGGATTGCCACCACCACATTGAGTTTCGGGCCTGACATCGGACTCCTGCTTGGTGGGGGCAGAACGCTCACTACCTATGGATTCAGGAAGAACCCTTATGCCAGCCGGCACCGCTTCCGTGCCGCGCTCGCCTCAGGCCCCAAGACCTACCGGCTGGACTACGGGGGAGAGTTCCGGCGCGAAAACTCCAGCGGCTACGCCGAAGTGCTGGTACACGCCTCTGGCATTGATATCATCAGCTTCCACGGATTCGGCAACGAAATCGCCGCGCCGGGAAACAACGAGTTTTACCGGGTGACTCAGAACGCATTCACTCTACAGCCCTCGCTGGTTCTTCCGATGGGCGCCAGGGCGAGTCTCCGGCTCGGCCCAGTGCTCAGGTATTCCAGCACCGATGAGCATCCAGGCCGCTTCCTCTCGACGCTGGGGAATCTTTACGGCACAGGCAACTTTGGCGAAGTCGGAGGAGGCGTTACTCTCCGCTTCGACAGCCGGAATCGTGTGAATGCGGCGACCAAAGGTGTCTTGCTGGAGCTCGGCGCTAGGGGCTTCCCGGGGTGGTGGGATGTAGACAGCACCTTCGGTGAGCTCAGTGGCGAAGCCGCCACCTATTTGACTGCCAACGCACCGCTGCAGCCGACCCTCGCGCTTCGGGCCGGAGCCCGGAAGCTCTGGGGAGCGTTTCCCTTCTTCGAGGCAGCTTTCATCGGCGGCAATTCGACCGTGCGCCTTGGCCGGGTGAATCGCTACGCCGGCGACGCAGCGGCGTACGGCTCGGTCGAACTTCGGCTCGCATTGGGCCGGATGAAGCTCGTTCTGCCTGCTGACTTCGGAGTGTTCGGTCTGGCTGATGGCGGACGAGTCTTCCTAAATGGCGAGTCCTCCGATCGCTGGCACGGCGCCGTAGGAGGCGGGGTCTGGCTGGCGTATCTCAATCGGGCCAACACGGTGTCTCTTGCCATCGCGCACGGTGAGGAACGTACGGGCGCTTACCTGAAAGCAGGCTTTGGTTTCTGATAAGACTCGGGTGTCCTGACGGGTGAGAATCACCGGATTCGGCTCCGGCGTCGATAGCCAGGCCGCCGCCGCGGCCGCTGCGGCCAGCACCGTGATGATCACTTTTCAGCTGGCCGGAAAAGCCACTCGCGATGCACTGTTTCTTTCTACCTTCGGCGTGGCCTCGCTTCCCGCCATGGTGGTCACGGCAGCTCTCGTTTCCGCTGTACTCTCGATCGGTCTCGCGCATGCCATGGCCAAGAGCCGTCCGAGCTGGCTGGTGCCTCGGCTCTTCGGCCTGAGCGGCGCTCTCCTCATCGCCGAGTGGGGCCTCGCGCTTCAGGCGAGGCGACCCGCGGCAATTCTGGTCTACCTCCATTTCACTGCACTCGGCGCGCTGCTGGTCTCCGGCTTCTGGGCCATCGTGAACGAGCGCTTCGATCCCAGCACGGCCAGGCGAACGATTGCTCGCATCACTGCGGGAGGATCACTCGGTGGGTTGCTCGGCGGTCTGCTGCCTGAACGGGTGGGTGCCTACCTCCCACTTACCGCGATGCTTCCGATTCTGGCTGGACTGCATCTGCTGGCGGCGGCACTGGTCATCGGCGTCGAGCACGGCGCCAGCCATTCGAGTGAGGACCGCGCGACAATGGACGGTGTTCCGGCCTTCGCACCCAGGCAGATCCTTCGAGCCTCCTCCTATCTCCGGGGGCTCGCCCTGCTGGTGGCACTCACCTCGGCAGCGGAAGGCCTCCTGGACTACGTCTTCAAGGCGCGCGCGTCCGCGGCCACGTCCAGCGGTGAGGAGCTGCTCCGGTTCTTCGCCGCGTTTTATACGGCTACGGCACTCCTCGGAATCCTCATTCAGGTCACGGCGCTGCGTGGAGTGCTGGGAAGACTGGGAATTGCGCGTAGCGCAGCATTGCTGCCGGCCGGCGTGTCGGCTGGTGCAGTCGGCGCGTTCCTGGTACCGGGCCTCATGCCCATCGTCGTAGCGCGTGGGGTCGAAGTCATCCTGCGAAGCTCGCTTTTTCGGGCAGCGTATGAGCTGCTGTTTACACCGGTGGAGCCGCGAGAAAAGCGTGCGACCAAGTTACTGGTTGACGTCGGTGCCGCCCGGGTCGGGGACGCTGCCGGGGGAGCGCTCATTCAAACCACGCTGATGATGGTCGGCTCGGGCGCGGGCCGGGTGCTTCTCGCCGCAGCAGTGGCGCTCTCGGCCGGCGCGCTCGCCGTTGCTCGCCGCCTGCATCAAGGGTATGTCGGTGCGCTGGAGGGCAGTCTCCACCGGCGCGCGGGAGACCTCCCGGATGTGGTGCAGGATGACGCCGCCGCGCTGCTTCAGACAATCGGTGGGTTTGACTTGAGCGGTATCCGAACCAGAGCGACTCTCTTTGCCGGTACCCCCTGGATGGCACCGCCCACCACCACCACTTCCACATCAACGCCGATCAACGAGTCACCGCTTCGCCACGCGATACGCACGGGGAAAGCTGAAGAAGTTCGAGCCGCTCTGGGCCACGGTCCACTGGCAGCCGACCAGATCGATTCGGCCATCGAGCTTCTCGCCTGGGATCAAGTCGCTCCGGACGCGATCAAGGCGCTCCGCCTGGTGGCCGCTGAGAATGTCAGGCCATTGGTTCAGCACCTCCTCGATCAGGACGAGGATTTTGCAATCCGGAGGCGGCTGGTCAACGTCCTCATCGACATCCACACCGTCGAAGTATTCCAGGGTCTGATGGATGCGCTCTCCGACCGGCGGTTCGAGGTGCGATACCGGGCCGGACGGGCGTTGGCTCACATGGCGCCAGATATTCCTGGCTTGCAGGTAGACCGCCAGAGGGTATACGACGTCGTGCTCCGAGAGATGGCGGTGGAGAGAGGTGTTTGGGAGAGCCGGCAGTTGATCGATACTGCGGATGAAGAAGCATCTCCGATGGAAGTGGAGGTGCTGCGGGACCGGGCCAGCCGAAGCCTCGAGCACCTTTTTACCCTGCTTTCGCTCGTCCTCCCGGCGCAAACGCTACGTCTGTCGTTCCATGCTCTGCACACCGGAGATAAGTACCTCCGCGGAACGGCGCTGGAGTACTTGGAGACGGTGCTGCCGGAGGCGGTGCGGGTGAAGCTTTGGCCGATTCTCAGCGAGAATGAATCACAGCCCGCTCGCCGAAGTGTAGAGTCCGGGAAGGCGCTGGAAGAACTGCTCGCATCACGGGAATCGATTCTGGTAGCCCTGGCAGAAGTGCGCCGGGTCAGCGGGGTCCAACCGGCGTCGCCCAACGGCACATCAGAGGAGTGACCGGCCCCGACGTCCTTGTGATGGTGCGTAGACAATCCCCTTTATTGACTTTCGGGAAATCTTCGGGTATCGTGGCTCCTCACGGGAGGTCCCATGGTGCACGACGAGAAACTGGAGCGAAAGCTCCAGATCCTGATGTCCCTCGCCGCAGATGATCGCGAAGGCCTACCCCCTCGACTACGACACACGGCGGAAGCTGGAGCGCTCCGCCCGCTGAACATCCGAAATCTCCGCCCGCGTGCCGGGGTGAAGACATCGCTGCTTCGCATCCTCATGACCAACGCCTGCAGCTTCAACTGCCACTACTGCCCCATGCGGCGAGATCGCTCCATGCCGCGGACCCTGCTCAAGCCGGAAGAACTGGTAACCATCTTTCTCGGTGCCGTGCGTCGACACTGGTGCGAAGGGCTGTTCATCACGACCGGTATCCCGGGCCGGCCGGTTCAGGTCATGGACGACCTGATCCAGGTGCTGGAGTCGTTGCGTGAGCGGCATCGGTTTGCCGGTTACATCCATGTCAAGCTGGTGGCGGGAGGGGACGAGTCGCAGATAGACCGACTGACCGCATTGGCCAGCCGAGTCTCACTCAACTTCGAAGCCCCCTGTGGCGCGAGCCTGCAGCAGATCGCGCCCGAAAAAAGCTTTTCGACCACGCTGCACAACTTCGAGCGCGTGAGAAAGCTGGTGGCGCTGGAGCGCGCCGAGCGAGCTGACGGGAAGCCCGCAGATCCATTGCATCCTGGCGGTTCTGCGGGCATGACGATGCAGTTCGTGGTCGGAGCCAGTCCAGACACCGACAAGTCCATGCTCGACACAGTGACCAAGCTGCGCGCGGGTGGTGGGGTTCACCATCCTCATTTCAGCGCGTTCCGACCCATTAGCGACACTCCGATGGAAGCAGCTCCCGCCACCCCGGTGCTTCGGGAGCACCGCTTGTATCAGGCCGCATATCTGCTGCAGAGCTATGGCTTCACACCGGACGAGGTGGTTTATGGCCCCGGCGGGAACCTGCCGCTGGAAGTCGACCCCAAAATTTCGTGGGCACTGGCCCACCCGGAGCAGTTCCCCCTGGAAATCCAGTCCGCCAGCTATGAGGAGTTGGTCCGAGTGCCGGGAATTGGCCCACTCGCAGCTCGAAGGGTGGTCGCGGAGCGAGGAAACACAGTCCTTCGTGGCCTGGCAGACCTCCGCGCTCTCGGCGTGGTCACTACCCGGGCCGGCGGATTTCTGACGGTGAGAGGACGCCGGCTTCAGACCACGCGATGGACCGAGCAGCTCGGATTCTGGAAACCGGAGGACGAGGTCGGCTCCTACCACGTCGTGTATCAGGTCAGCCCGGGAACCTTCCGGTAATCGTTCGACAGATCGATCTGCGTGCCGGCCACTTCAACACAAACTCATCTGCAACCCTGGCCGGCCCAGCTCCATCCAATGCAGGTCAGCGATAACCACTGCTCCCTGCCTGATGAGAACCGGCAACATGATACATGTCACTACCCGATCGGCGATCCTCATCCTCCTCGCCAGTGTGAGCCTTCCCCCGACTTCAGCAGCTCAGGCAAGTCGAGATGAGTATGAGGGCGGCGATCCCTGGGCTGGGTACCAGAGCCGGGACACTGGCCCCGATTCGGCAGCTCTGGCGAACTTCCTGAGCGCGCTGGAGGCGACCGCCCCAACGGTGTGCCAGCTTGCAGTGAGCACCCTGGGCAACAACTGGAACCACCGCAGCTGGGAATACGAGGAGGGCTTGCTCGAAGGCGAAGCGTCCCAGGACTCGGCACGGCAGGCGTTCAGCCATCCGGTGACCGATCCAGCCGCACTTTCCCTCCTCGGCAAGACTTTGGGTCACCGACAGACATGCGTCCGCCATGCTGCAGCGCGAATGTTGGGGCAGAGTGGGGCGGCAGAGGCAGTCCGGCTGCTCCGATCCGGTTTGCGCGACCCTGAGGCGATGGTTCGGGAAGCCTCTGCACTCGGGCTGGCTGAGGCCGAAGATCCCGCTTCGTTGCGAGATCTGGCCACAGCTCTGAAGGACCGGGAGCAGTCGGTGGTCAGAATGGCGGCTTTTGCGCTTGGTGAACTGGAGGACGCGCGAGCCGTCAAGCCTCTGATCACCCTTCTCGCTGCACCTGACGCGGCCACGCGAGCGGCAGCTGCCTCGGCGCTGGGAGAGATAGAGGATCACCGAGCGGTAGAGCCACTCAGCAAGCTGGTTCGGGATTCAGACATCATGGTCCGCCTGGCCAGCATCGATGCACTTGGGGAAATAGAAGACAACGGCGCAACCGGAGCTCTGTCGGATGCTCTGCGGGATCGGCAGGTGGACGTCCGGAGGGCGGCGGCGGAGGCTCTGAGGCAGATCAAGGATCGAAAGGCCGCTCCCGCTTTGACCCAGGCGCTGGACGATCCTGACGTGGTGGTGCGGCGGCTGGCCGCGAGCGCGTTAGGGGAGCGGGAAGATCTGGAGCGCGCACCGCCGCGGCTTATCGCTGCTCTTGCCGATAAGGATGCCGAGCTCGGGATACTTGCCGCTGAGGCGCTGGCTGAAATCGGGGACAGCGCGGCTATTCCGGGTTTGAGCAATGCGTATCACAGTGACGATCCCCGCTTCCGGTACGCCATAGTCAACGCGCTGGCCGAGATCGAGGATCATCGAGGTGATGCGATTCTGGCGCAGGCGAGGCAGGACCGTGATCCGCAGGTTCGGCGGGTTGCGAACGAAGCGTTGAAGGATCGGGAAGAGGACCACGACGAAGACGATTGAGCAAAGGGGCCAGCGCTCGGCTGACCCCTTTGTTTGCAGGATTATTTTTTGAAGTGCGCCGTGTAGGAATCGAACCTACAACCTAGTGATTAAGAGTCACTTGCTCTGCCAATTGAGCTAACGGCGCCGAATAGCCCCAAGGGGAGTCGAACCCCTCTCTGGACCTTGAAAGGGTCCCGTCCTAACCGATAGACGATGGGGCCGATCTTAACTAATGGCTGTGAGTCTTGAGCCAGTAGCTACTCCGGTTGGCTTTAAGCTAATAGCTCACAGCTCATGGCTCACAGCTATATAGCACCCATAGCGCTAACGGGATTCGAACCCGTGTTTGGGCCTTGAGAGGGCCCCGTCCTAGTCCCCTAGACGATAGCGCCGTAGTGAGCTAACCCGCTCACGGCTCACGCTGTTCCTCTCCCGCCACTCTAACAGGCCCGGCAGGACTCGAACCTGCAACCCCCGGTTTTGGAGACCGGTGCTCTACCACTTGAGCTACGGACCTCTGAGACAGCCGGGAGCCCGGAGTCAGGAGCTCACAGCTGACGAACCTCACTTGCGGAGGCGTCTAGCTCGAGACTCCTAGCTACTAGCTCCTCCAGGGTGGCTGACGGGAATCGAACCCGCAACCTCCGGAGCCACAGTCCGGCGCTCTAACCGATTGAGCTACAACCACCACGGTGGCAGCAAACAGCGACCAGCCCGGGAAAATATCGCCCGGATCTCCCTAGAATCAAGGCCAAAATTTGGCAGCGAGCGCCTCTGTCTCGGCGCTCGTCGGCACCGCGACACCATCCAACGTCGCAACTGGCACAACGCCTCTGACGGCGTTGGCCAGGAAGAGCGGCAGCCCTCGAATGTCCTTAATGGTGGACCGGCGTTCCTCCATCTTACCTACCACTTCAGTAATTCTTGCCCGCCCTACTCCGGGCAGGACGCCAAGGTCGAAAGCCGGAGCGCAGAGGACGCCGTCGTCCCACCAGAAAACACTCCAGATAGCGGTCTCGGCCACGAAGCCCCCGGGTGTCAGGAGCAACCCGTCGTCCACCCCCGCGTCTCGCGCATCCCCCAGTGCCCGCTCGAACTGGGTTCGCTCGGTGGTCTTGTATCCATATGAATGGTGGGTCACCCGGGAGACCATCAGCCTGACGGGACCGGTGGGACCGACCAGCCGCTCGCTCACCTGCACCCCCCGCATTCCAACCTCCAGACGATGGACTCTGTCCGCACCACCCTCCGGAGTCAGGAGCTCACCCGGCAATGGGACACCGAGCGCCTTACAACTCACCGCCAGTCGGCGAAGGTGGAGATACCACAACGGCGCCGCCGAGTTTCGAATGCGGACCGTTTCGATCAGAGCCGGCGGGGGATGGCGCATGTCAGGTCACAGCAGCCAGGGAGCAAGGACGAGCAGATAAAGCGGTGCGGTGGACTGAAGAAAGATGGTGTTGGCGACGGGGGTCAGCCGATTGGCCAGGACGAACAGCGTGAGCCCGGCATAGGCCACGCCCACCAATGCGGCACGCCAGGTCCAGCCTCGACGCGCCGCCGGAGTCGTCAGCCCGAGCGCGAAAGCAGCGATTCCGGAGCGAAAGCTCGCGATCTGCCAGCCGGTGAACGGAGCGGCCTTGATCGCGGCCCCGCCGGTGGAGAACAGCACTGCGGCGCCGAGGAACTGGAGCCGTGCGATGGCGCGGGGAGACATGGGCCTAAAGTAAGGGTCTGGGGTCTCGGGGGTAGCCCGACGGTCGAACCGGAAATGCACTTTCGGCTTTCGACTGTCGGTTAGATACGCTACACTGCACTCGACCTCCCCAGCTCGCCGCGGGTGACGGTCAAACCAGCCACGTTCTTATCTCCATCTACGAGGCCCCCCATGGCTTTGCTCGAAATGCTTCAACAACGACTCGGCAGCCAGGCTGTCGATCAGATCAGTCGCAAGCTCGGAGCCGACCCAGGCACTACTGGAAACGCCATCGATGCGGCATTGCCGCTCCTTCTTTCGGCATTAGCCCGGAACGCGACCCAAGGCAATCAGGCAGAGGCGATCGATCAGGCTGTCTCCAAGGACCATGATGGTGGGATCCTCGACGATATAGGGGGTTACCTCAATGGAGCCGACAGTGGACCGGGCGCGGGCATCCTGCGTCACGTACTCGGTGGGAAACAACAGACCGTACAGACCGGCTTGAGCCAGGCAACCGGGCTAGACGCGGGCAAAGCCGGGCAGCTGCTCACCATGCTCGCTCCGCTGGTGATGGGTGCGATCGGGAAAGCCAAGCGAGAGAACCAACTCGACAGCGGCGGGCTCTCCACCCTGCTCACCGGTGAGCACGAGCAGTTGAAGCAATCCGCCCCTGGAGTCATGGGCGCCCTGGGTCGTTTCCTCGATCAGAATAACGACGGCTCGGTCATGGACGATGTGGGCGGGATGCTGGGCAAGGCGTTCGGGAGGTAGGAAGAAGGCGGGAGAAGGAAAGAAGGCGGAAGGAGAGTGGCGGTAGGAACTGAGGCGGTAGATGAAGCGGCCCGCCTCTTTGCTCCTTCCGCTTCTATCCTTTCGCCTCCTTCTCTGGCGCCACTTGTCCGTAATTCAGCAGGGCCACGAGCAGTACCCCACCAATGGCGTTTCCGAGTACGGACGGTACTACGAACTGACCCAGCATCGAGCCCCAGGAGGCGTCCCCCGTTCCCGCCCGATAGAACGCTTCGATCGAACCCGCAATCGAATGACGGAACTGGAGCGCCGAGATGGGGGCGGTACAGAGCCATATCAGCGCAATCTGCGCTCCGGTCGAGTGGGTCGAGGCGAGTAGCCAGGTCATCAGCGCGATCAGCCAGCCGGCAAACACACCAGCGTAGACTACATGACCGAACCCACCCGACGTCGCCTCTGTCGCCAGTTTCGTCAGCATGGGACGAAGCTCCGGATTGACCACTGGCGTTTTTGCCAACACCAACCCAAAGATGAGGGCGCCGAGCAGGTTCCCGAGAAGAAGCAGCCCCCACATTCGCAGCAGCTTGACGAATGTCTCACGATCGCGGTGCTCGAGAAACGGAATCACCGGCACCAGGGTGTTCTCGGTGAAGAGCTCGCTTCGAGCCATGACCACGAAGATGAACCCCAACGGATACGCTGCGGCGGCCGCCGCATGCCGGTGCGACTCGGGAACGAGCTGCGAGGCGAACGCGCTCGCCAGATAGCTGAAGCCGATCACCATCCCACTCGCCAGGGCGGACCAGAAGAGAGCGGCGGCGGGACGCTGCATCTCCTTCTTGCCCGGTTCGAGAATGTTGTCGTGGATCTCGACCGCGGTGAGTCGGGTGCCTTCCGAAGACTGTTCCTTCGCCATCTATGCCTCGGCTGGTTGATCAGAGCTGACGATCGGGCGCTTCGAATGCGAGAGATCGATCCATCGCCGGGAAATGGCAGAAGTCGGGGTTGATGCTGGATTCCGAGTTCACGGCGTGGGCAGCTTGAACCAGAAGCGGATTCAGCCGCGGGGTTCGGGAAACGGCGGCCGTCTTTCACTTGCGGGTATACAAGTAAGCGGCGATGTCTCGCGCGTCAGACTCACTGACGCCGAGATCCGGCATCGCCGTGAGGGGGTCGACCTCCTGAGGGTGCTGGATCCACCGGGTGAGGTTGTCGGGCGAGTTAGTTAGAACCCCAGCGATGTAGCTCCGCCCACCAATTCCGGCCAGAGGTGGCCCGACCAGCGCGTCGGCCCCCCGGATTCCCGGAATGGTGTGACACGATCCGCAGCCGTAGCTCCGGATCGCCGTCGCGCCATGGTCGGGGCTTCCACCGGTCAGCCGAGCAGCTTCAGGCTTCGACAACGCGGCCCCCTTGCTGCAGCCTGTCAGTACCGCGCCCAGTAGTACGAGTGGGGTCACCGCAGCACCAATCGTCTTTGCCGTCACCATACGCGACTTGGGATCTCGCAGCCAACTGGCGGCCAGAGCGAGGGCCGCGACCAGATACGCCAGTCCCGCCGGGACCCACATGATGAGTCCGGCAAGCTGCTGATCTTCGATGGCCGTGAGCCCCCAGGGAGCAGTGGTGTTGTCGTAGAGCGGGTACCAGACGCGTGACGAGAACGTCAGCAGCGCGCCAAGCAGGGTAGTGTGAACCGCCGTGGTGAACAGGTAGATGATCCCAGCGGGCGCACCCAACCGGCCACCCCGGCCCGGCAGCAGGGCCCACCAGAAGAGCAGCGCCGAGCCGAGGAAGCTCGTGTGCTGGAGGGAATGCACCAGCTCACTGTCGAGCGTCGCCTGGTAGAGGCCAGGGGCATGCCAGAGCCAGATAGCCAGGGCGTGAATTACCCAGGCTACCGACGGCAGCGTGACCACTTCCCAGGTACTCCTGACCGGGGCTGCGGCTGACCAGACACCCAGCCTTTGACGCCACGCCGCCGGAACTCCCCAGAGCCACGCGACCACGGGACGTCCGAGCACCAGCAGCGGAGCCGCGACCACCATGAGCAGTTCGTGCTGGATCATGTGAGCGGAGAACAGCACGCCGCCGAGTCGGTGGAGCGGCGATAGCAGGGCGATCGCCAGCACGGTCCAGCCGCCAGCAAAGGCACCTGCCTGCCAGCGCCGAATACCACGACCAGTGCCGGCGACATTCCAGAGAGCGCGCAGTCCGTGAACGTAGACGCCGGCGCTCAGGATCAGAGCTCCGACGACGAGTGGCTCGAAGCTCCAGGCATGCCAGAGATCGTGCGGCGCCAGAGACCGGCCGTCGTGCGCGAGCAGAAAGGTCATTGGCACGCGCTCAAGGCAAAGCCGGGAAGCCATTGAGCCACGATGACCAGCGCAAAAAGAGCACTGCCGGCCAGCCCACTCCCGGCCATGAACCTGCTTCGCGCCAGCGGCCCACCTTCCGTGCCCGACCACTCTCCGCCGTAGGTATTCCAGCTCCTCCAGGCAATGAGACCGGCGCCGAGCGCAAGGAGCAGGAAGACCAGATGAACCAGGTGGATCATGCCTTGGTTGCCAGCCTTGCAGGCGGTCGGAACCAACGCGTATGACACTTCGAGGTTGGCCAGAAACGCCAGCGGTGGGATCAGGAGTCCCGCCCACAAGGCCGCGATGCGCCTGGAATCGGGAATGCCGGTGTAGTTATCCACGTTCTTCATGGAACCTCTTCCGCTACATCACATAGGGCGAGAGGAAGACAACGGCATACAGCGGAATCCACACGCCGGTCATGAAGTACCAGTAAAGGGCATTGTCGCTCACACCGGCCAGATCGCGGAGCTCGATCGGCCCGGTGAAGAAGAGCACCGTGAACGCCAGGGTCTCGGCGGCCTCGAGGAAGAGGAGTGTGCCGTGCAGCGTCAGCGTGGCCCACGCGACCGAGCCGTACGCGTTGGTGTCCCAGCGAACGTACAGCGCCCGAAACTCGAACCAGCGCAGGATGCACATGGCCACGATCAGCACCGACAGGATCACAAGCCCGTTCCGCACCGCTCGAGCATCCAGACGAGAAGAGGCCCGGTCCACCCAGCGCATCGGAATGTTGCTGGCCAGCATCAGCACAGCCTGAATGGTGGGGATCAGGAGCGCCGGTCTGAAGTCGTGCTGCGGAGGCCAGGTTTGGAAATTCCGCCGGAGGTAGAAGTAGCTTATCGCACAGATGAACAGTGTGGTCCCCTCGATGGCCACGAACCCGAGCGTCCCCCAATACATCAAAGTCCGGTGGCCGAAGGTGACCGTCGGCAGCGAAGCGACGTCCGCCATCGCTCGATTCGGCCTCATCCTTCCTGCTCCACCAGCACTTGCTCTCTATGCTCTTTCCCTCTCGGCCAGGTCCACCCCAACAACCCCAGCAGTAATGGGAATACACCCAGGGCTCCCCAGGGGGTGAAGATGAGGGTTACGAAGAGGATGGTCGTGCCGATTGCGGTAAGAAGTGGCCAGATGGTCGGTGTTGGATGGCGATGCCGGCTATCCGGCTCGGCGTCGAGCAGGCTGGTCACCAACACCTCACGAACATCGGTCCGAAGCCCCGTCACGACCGGCTGCTCGATGGGGTTATCCCAGAGCGGCGACCGCCCTTCGACCATCGGGATATGGACGAAGTTGTACGGTCTCGGTGGCGAAGACGTGGCCCACTCCAGCGAGTCAGCACCCCAGGGATCCTCACCAGCGGGAATGCCACGGCGCAAACTGCACCGAGACATTCACCAGGAAGATCAGCACACTGGTGGCAATGGTCACGGCGCCGATGCTCGCCAGCAGATTGAGATCACCCCACCCGGTTCCAGCGAGGTAGGTGTAGACCCGCCGGGGCATTCCTTCTAACCCCAACTGGTGCATGGGGAAAAACGTGAGATTCATGCCGATGAAGAACAGCCAGAAATTCCAGCGGCCCAGCCGCTCATCCAGCATGCGGCCGGTGAACTTGGGGAACCAGTGATAGAATGCGCCAAAGAGCGGGAAGACCGCGCCTCCGATCAGGACATAATGAAAGTGTGCCACGACGAAGTAGGTGTCGTGCACCTGCTGATCGAACGATACCGACGCAATCATCACCCCGGTGAAGCCGCCGATGATGAACAGCACCACGAACCCGAGCACAAAGAGAAACGGCACCGTGAAGCGGGGACGTCCGGCCCAGATAGTGGCGATCCAGCAGAAGATCTGCACTCCGCTCGGAATGGCGATCATCATGCTCGCAGCGCTGAAGAAGGTTTGGCCCATCTGCGGCACCCCGGTTGCGAACATGTGATGCACCCAGAGGCCAAAGCCCAGAAATCCGGTCGCCACCATCGACAGAACCATGGCGGGGTAGCCGAACACCGGACGGCGGGTGTTGACGCTGACGATCGAGGACACGAACCCCAGGGCCGGGATGAAGATGATGTAGACCTCGGGATGGCCGAAGAACCAGAACAGGTGCTGCCAGAGCAGCGGGTCTCCCCCCTCTGCCGGATTGAAGAAATGGGTACCCACCAGCCGGTCCATCGCGAGGAACTGACTCGCGGTTGCAATCCACGGCATGGCAAAGAGGATCATGAACGCCTGCACCAGCATCGCCCAGACGAACAGAGGCATACGGTTGAGCGTCATGCCTGGCGCCCGGTTCTTGAAGATCGTGACGATCACCTCGACCGCCGCCGCGAGGGCCGCAATCTCGGTGAATGTGATCGTCTGGGCCCAGACATCCACTCGTTTCCCCGGCGAGAATTCCGGGCCTGCCAGTGGCACGTAGCTGAACCACCCGGTGTCCGGCCCGGTGTTCAGGAAGAAACTGATGTAGAGGAAGAGGCCGCCGAACAGATACACGTAGTAGCCGTACGCGTTGAGCCTCGGGAACGCGACGTTCCGCGTGCCGATCATGAGTGGCACCAGATAGAGTCCCACCGCCGACATGATCGGGACGGCGAAGAGGAACATCATGGTGGTGCCATGCATGGTGAAGATCTGGTTGTACTGATCAGGGCCGATCAGCGTGTTCTCGGGGCGGGACAGCTGCGCCCGCATCATCGCGGCTTCGATCCCGCCCAGCAGGAAGAAGATGAACGCCGTGATGATGTATCTCATCCCGATGGACTTGTGGTCTACACTGCTGAGCCATCCCCAAAGGCCCGGCTCCGGTTTCCAGGTCTGCTCCAGCTCGGCTGTGACCTGAGCGTCCCGTGCCATCTCCTGCAACAGATCAGACTGGAGCGGAACGCCCGTGCTCATTTGAGAGTCTCCAGGTACGACAGCAAGGCTTGCAGATCCTTGGGATCGAGCTGGTTGGGAGGCATCCTGGCCCCGGGCTTGATTCGCTGCGGGTCCACGATCCACCCGGCGAGGTTGCCACGGGTGTTGAGCAGCGTTCCGGCGGCAAGGGTGCGCCGGCTCGCCAGGTGGGTGAGATCGGGACCGACCCTGCTACCTGCGGGTGTGCCGCTGATGGCGTGACACATGACGCAGGCGGAAGCCAGAAACACCTCCTGTCCGCGCTGGGTGATCGAGTCGGTTGGGGTGGCGGCGGTGTCTCGCTGTTGCGTCAGCCAGCTGGCGAACTGGTCAGGTCGTTCCGCGATCACCAGGAACGCCATCTTGGCGTGCTGGTGACCACAGAACTCGGCACACTGACCGCGGTAGACGCCGGCACTGTCGGCTCTGAACCACAGGCTATTCTCGTCGCCGGGGATGAGGTCGCGTTTGCCGCTGAGGTTGGGTGGCCAGAGGCTATGGATTACATCGGTCGAGCGAAGCTCGAAGACGACCGGCCGTCCGACCGGGACGTGAATCTCATTCGCCGTGTTGACCCAATTCTTGGCGATGGAATCGCGGTACTGCACTTCCCACCACCACTGATGGCCGGTGACCCGAATCTGGAGGGCGCCATTGCCGGGGTTTGTGGTGATGGCTCGACCAACTCCGATATCGAAGATGAGAAAGGCGAACAGAATTACGATAGTCAGCCCAGCGGCGGCGAGGACCGCTGTGCGCATCGGCCGCTCTTTGGCGGGACCCTCTACCGGCTCTTGTTCGCCCCGCCGGCGGAATGCCGCCCAAAGAAGCGCCGCAACCACCAGGACGAAGACGGCAATCGCCACGTAATACATCGAGTCCCACAGCCGGTCGATCGCGCGGGCTTGCGGACTCGTCGGATTGAGCACCGAGTGCGAGCCCTGCGTCGGTATCATCGCGGCGATCAGTCCTGTCATGGACGCTCGGTGGACTTCGGCACGGCGGACTGAACCGGCTTCATCTTCTCAGTCGACTGCTCCTGGCTGCGTACCTGCATGTCATCGTTCCGACCCGAGGCGACGTCTTTCTTCAGCAAGCCACTCATCGAGCGGACGTAGGCCACCAGCTGCCAGACCTGGTCGTTGGAGATCTTACCGCGGAACGACGGCATGCCGTTGGGCCTGCCCTCCACGATCGTCTCGAAGATGTTCTCCGGCTGGCTGCCGTAAATCCACTCTGCGTCCATCAATGGCGGGCCGATCCCGCCACCACCCTGGAAGTGACACCCCGAGCAGTTGAACTGGTTGTACAGCGTCTTTCCTTGGGAGACACCGTAAGCGTTGTCTTCATAGCTGTTGTGGATTGGGATGCTGCGAAGCTGGGGACCCGGTTGCAGATCGGTTTCATGAATGGCGGTCGAAGGGGATCCCGCCGGCGGCCACTGGCGAAAGCTCCTTTCCTCGCGCTTGCATCCCAGGACCCCGCCCGCAACGAGGCAGGCTGTTATCGTGAGCAGGCCGGTCAGCCAAAGCGACCTGCTACCACTCCCGCTCTGCGCTGGACCCGAGTCAGATACCATCACGTAGACCTCACCACGCTCAGGAAGACGCCCGGGTGCCGTCCCGGGGGACACCGTACTCATCCAGCAGGCGTTTGATCTCATCTACGCGGTGCGCCAGTACCCGGTCGATGGAAGCGCGGCGGGAGTCATCTCCCTTCCGAACGCCGACCGAAATCGCGAAAGCGAGCGGTGTCGCCGCGCTCCCGGCGTCGTCCGGCACCGGCGCAATCTCGAGGGGAACTCGCTCACGGGAGACGAAGAAGCCGGCCAGCGGCCCCCAGACGATCGCCAGATCCACTTCCCCGGCCGCTACCGCGTCCATGATCCTGGCCGGCGGATTGGGGGTGTTGTAGTCGCCGAAGACCGTAAAGCCGACAAGGTTCCGCGTGATGCCTCGACGGGCAAGAGCCTCTACCGGCGGGGTGTTCGCACCATCACCCACCACCTGCACCCCGATGCGGAGCCGCCGCAGAAGCGGATCGTCCAACGACTTGATGGTCAGCTTCCGGTCCGCGCGAGTGACGAGCACATAGTGCGAGCGATAGTAGGGGCGGGTGGCGGAGACGATCGGCAGATCGCTGGGGACGCCCATCACCACATCGCAGCGGCCGGCATTCAGGGTGCTTCGGAAAAATCCTCGGCGCTGCGGCCACCAGGTGTACCGCACCTTGGCACCGAGGTCACGTGCGATCAGGTCGGCCAGGCGGTTCTCCAACCCTTCGCCCTTGCCGTTGGAGAACGGCATGTTGTTGGGATCGGCACACACCCGCAGCTCCTTGGGCGGAGCGATCGGCGAACTCGGGCGCGCCGCCGCAATACCGGCGAGGACCGCCAGAGGCAGGACGAGAGCCGGCCGTCTAGGGGAGCGAAAAGACATACAGCATGCCACCCTTGGTGGTTGCTTCCGGCAGGTCCTTCATGGCATTGACGAAACCGAGGGCGGCGCTCGAGTCTCGCACATCCAAGCCACCGGCGACGACCGCACCGGCCCAACCGCCCACACCCGAGAGAACCGCCACATACTCCTTACCATCGGGGCCGCGATAGACGATCGGCTGCCCCACGATTCCGGATCCAACTTTGAACCGCCACAGCTCCTTGCCGGTACGGGCGTCCAGAGCCTTGAACCAGTTGTCCATGGTGCCGTAGAACACCACGTCACCTGCGGTCACGACCGTTCCACTCCACACCGGAAACTTTTCCTTCACCTCCCATACGGCCTTGCGTGCCACTGGGTCCCACGCGGTAACAACTCCGCGATTGCCTCCGGGGCCGGCGTACATCTTCACGATGGCCGCCACGTAGGGCGTCCCCGCGATGTAATTGGCCTCGACGCCCTCCTCGTCCTGGCAGAGGTTCTGATGCGGGATGTAGAGCCAGCCGGTACGCGGCGAGTAGGACGAGGGCTGCCAGTCCTTGGTTCCGGGGGCCGCTGGACAGATCTCGCGCACAACCTTGCCCGTCTGCGGGGCTTTTTCGGCGACTTCGATCGGCCGTCCGGTCTTGAGATCCACGCCGGTGCGGGTAGTGACGTATCCGTATGCGTCTGCCGACAACACTTCGCCGGTTGCCCGGTCCAGCACGTACAGATATCCGTCGCGCTCAGGGCGAACCAGCACCTTCCGCACCTGTCCCTTGATGGGTAGATCCAGCAACACGAGCTCGTTCACACCGTCATAGTCGAAGAGATCGTGGGGGCTCCACTGGTAGCTCCAGACGGCCTCACCGGTATCAGGATCACGGGCGAACATCCCGGCAGTCCATTTGTTGTCGCCCGGCCGCACATCAGGATTCCATGGTCCCGGATTGGCAGTGCCATAGTAGATCAGGTCGAGCTCAGGGTCGTAGGAGATCCAGCCCCAGACCCCTGCCCCCACCGATCTTCCATGCGTCTCCCGGCCAGCTGGAAACGCCAAGGTCCTTTCCCTTGTCGGACTCATAGAACGGCTTGAACCTCGAGCCGATGAGCACGTCCTTGTCGGGACCGGTGTGATAGGCTCGCCAGGCCAGCTTGCCGGTCTTGGCGTCGAGCGCCGTGAGCCATCCGCGCACCCCGAACTCCCCGCCGCTGTTGCCGACCAGCACCTTCCCCTTCACCACCAGGGGAGCCATGGTGATGCTCTCGCCCTTGTTGTAGTCGCCGACCTTGGTGTTCCAGACTTCTTTCCCGGTGGTATCGACCGCCACGGTGTGGGCATCGAGGGTGTTGTAGTAGATCTTCCCATCGAAATACGCCGCCCCCCGGTTCACCAGGTCGCAGCAGGCGACACCTTGAGCGGCGAGAGCGGGGTTGGGCTTATAGGTCCACTTGAGAGGTGCGCCGGGCTTGGTGAGATCGAGGGCATACAGCAGATTGGGAAACGGCGTCACCACGTACATCGTGTTGTTCACGACCAGGGGCGCCGCCTCGTGTCCCCGATTTACCCCGGTGGAGAAGCTCCAGGCAAGCCGGAGCTGGCCCACGTTGGAGGAAGTGATCTGATCGAGCCCACTATATCGGGTGGAGGCGAAGTTGCGAGCCGGCATGACCCATTCGCCGTCCTCGCCACCTGCGGAGGTCGAGTCGTGAAGCGTCGCTCGAGCAGGAAGAGCGCTGGTGCGCTCAGGTTGTTCGGCCTTGGTGGCTCGATTGGGCGTGCGGGAGCAGCCCACCACCAAAAGGGCGCCCGCAACGTACCGCCAACTACCATGCAGCGATGCCACTGCGCTCAGCCTGCCATCAAGAGGAGTTGCCGCTCATTAGCGGCCATGCAGGCACGATGATGGTTCCAGCCCGGGGTCGCCGCCGTGATGTACGCTACACTTCGGTCCGTTAGGCAGAACCGCCCATCTCAGCCCTAACGCTGCTTCGCGTCGCCGGCATCGCCCTCCTCCCCGTTGCCTTCGTGCTGGAGCGCATGCAGGCCCCGCCGGTCTGGGTGTTCCTGGCCGCCGCCGCGGCAATCGTTCCGCTGGCAGACTGGATTCGCCGCGCTACCGAACAGCTCGCAAGCATACTCGGCCCCGGCATCGGAGGTCTGTTGAATGTGACCTTCGGGAATGCCGCGGAGCTCATTCTCGCTCTCTTCGTACTGAAAGCCGGGAAAATCGACGTAGTGAAGGCCACGATCACCGGCTCGATCGTGGGCAACAGTCTCCTGGGTCTGGGACTCGCGATCGTCGTCGGGAGCTGGCAGCGCCAGCGACAGGTCTTCAGCCGGCAACGCGCGGGATTGCTGGCGAGTCTTCTCATCCTCTCGCTCGTAGCACTCCTGCTTCCCGCGCTCTTCGATATCAATGAGCGGAGCCTCGGAGGCGGCGGCCAGGCCGGGGTGCTGGACGAGAAGCTGAGCCTCGGCGCCGCCGTGGTATTGATCATCGCGTACGGAGCGAATCTGATTTACACCCTCATCACCCATCGCAACGTCTTCTCGTGCAGCGAGGAGGAGCCCGAAGCCGCCACCTGGTCTCTGGCCAAGGCGTTAGCCGTCCTGTTGTCCGCGACCGCAGTGGTTGCCCTGGCGGCTGAGCTGGTGTCCGGCGCACTGGAGGCAACCGCTGCATCCCTCGCCCTTACGCCCTTTTTCCTGGGAATCATCGTGCTGCCGCTGGTGGGAAACGCCGCCGAGTATGTTGCCGCGATCTACTTCGCGCGGAAGGACCGCATGGACCTGGTCATGACCATCGCGGTGGGCTCGAGTATCCAGATCGCGCTCTTCACTGCGCCGGTACTGGTGCTGGTCTCCTACGCCATGGGCCAGCCAATGGACCTGGTGTTCAATAACCCCCTCGAGCTGATCGCGGTGGCCGGTGTCGCGTTCGCGGTAAATGCCATCGCCCAGGATGGAGAGACCAACTGGTTCGAAGGAGTGTTGCTGCTGGCCGTTTACTCGCTGTTCGCCCTGGCGTTCTTCTTCGTCCGATAGTCTTCTCGCCCGGACGTAAGAGTCAACCAGCTGCCGATGGTTGTTGGAACCGCCTCACGGCGACACCTTTCCCGCCCATGCGCACCATCATCGAGCCTTTCAAGATCAAGTCGGTCGAGCCGATCCGGATGACCACGCGGGAAGAGCGCGAGGCCAAGCTCGAGGCGGCGGGGTTCAACGTGTTCCTGCTCAAGGCTGAGGACGTCCTGATTGACCTCCTCACGGACAGCGGCACCGCAGCCATGAGCTCGGAGCAGTGGGCGGCCGTTATGCGAGGTGACGAGTCCTACGCCGGCAGCCGTTCGTGGTATCGCTTCGAGGAAGCGGTGCACGACATCTTTGGCTTCCGCCACG
Organism: uncultured Gemmatimonadales bacterium; assembly: GCA_963751925.1. Classification (GTDB taxonomy): domain Bacteria; phylum Gemmatimonadota; class Gemmatimonadetes; order Gemmatimonadales; family GWC2-71-9; genus CAVVWJ01. The sequence goes on from CAVVWJ010000002.1 coordinate 1,463,289, forward strand.
TCCTGCCCACCCACCAGGGACGCGCCGCGGAACGGATTCTCTTCTCGGCGCGCTGCCGACCCGGAGATATCGTCCCCAACAACACCCACTTCGACACGACCAGAGCCAACGTCGAGTTTACCGGAGCTGAAGCCCGGGACTTCGTCATCCCTGAAGGCCGCGTGCCGGCCGCACGCCACCCATTCAAGGGAAACATGGATGTCGGGCGGCTCAAGCAGTTGATCGGCGAGGTGGGCCGTGACCGGATTCCACTCTGCATGCTGACGGTGACGAACAACTCCGGCGGCGGACAGCCGGTTTCGATGGCCAACGTTCGCGCCGTCTCGGCGGTCTGCCGCGAGCACGGGATTCCTCTCTACATCGATGCATGCCGTTTCGCGGAGAACGCGTACTTCATCAAGCTGCGGGAGGACGGATTTGCCGGCCGCACGCCGACCGACATCGCCCGGGAGCTGTTCTCGTACGCCGACGGCTGTACCATGTCGGCCAAGAAGGACGGTATGGCAAACATCGGCGGCCTCCTGGCAACCAACGACGAGCAGCTGGCGACCGATGCGCGCAACCTGCTGATCCTGACCGAGGGGTTCCCCACCTACGGTGGGATGGCGGGCCGAGACCTGGATGCGATTGCTGTGGGGCTGCGGGAAGCGCTGGATGAGGACTACCTGCTCTACCGCATTCGATCCACGACCTATCTGGGCGAGCACATCTCGAAAGCCGGCGTTCCCATCGTGCAGCCGCCCGGCGGCCACGCCATCTACCTCGATGCAGCCGCGTTCTTTCCCCAGATCCCGCCACTGGAGCTTCCGGGGCAAGCACTGGTGGTGGAGTTGTACCGAGAGGCCGGCATACGTGCGGTGGAAATCGGGACCGTGATGTTCGGCCGCCGAAGCCCAGAGGATGGCCAGGAAATAGCCGGACCGATGGAGCTGGTCCGGCTGGCCATTCCCCGCCGGGTTTACACCCAGAGCCATATCGATTACGTGGTGGAAGCGATCCTCCAGCTCTGGGAACGCCGAGCTGGCGTCTCAGGGTACAGGTTCGTGGAGCAGGCGCCACTTCTCCGGCACTTCACTGCCCGGTTCGCTGCCATCGTGTAGGCCCGCCGCTCACGCCTTGGAGCCTACCTTCTTCTGCAGCTGCTTGGCCGCCTCCAGGTGCCCCTGGAAGGCGGGCCCTACCTTCTCAACAAATGCCTTGAGCTCAGCGTTCTGGATTGCCGGTAGGAGCGTCTTGCTGACGGCGTCGAGTACCGCCTGGTGGAACCAGACCTCATGATCGGCATAGGCCCGGTCGAAGGCAGCACCTGACTTGGTTTTCAGGTCGGCCATCGCCTTGGCGTGGGCCGTTGCCAGATCGAATTCCTTGGGTGGCGTTGGTGTGACCGACAACCTGGCCGCGAGGTCCCGCCCCTGCTGGCGGACCGCCTTGTGGTCTTGGACGAACTGCTGCGCCAGATCCCGAACTGCCTTGGTTTGGGATTTCTGAAGAGCCAATTGGCCGGTTTCGACGTCGTAGGTGTTGGCGGCATCGAAGATGGCAACGATAGTGGGGTCGTCCAAAGGAGCGAGGGTGGGTGTCGCTGGCGAGTTGCCGAGCAGGGCGAGTGCTGCCAAGGGAAGAAGCAGAGTGCGCATCGGTGAGCTCCGGTAGAGGTCGTTCAGTCCCGCCGATCGGGACTGATTTCCTCATAGTGGCTGAGATTCCACACTAAGTCAAGACTTTCTTTGACTTCTTGTGCTTTCGAGTTGCTCCTGCTAGGCTTGCAGGACCAGCAAACACGAGGACCCTCTGAGTATCTGGAACCAGCGATTCAACGAGAGTACCCGTGGCCGGATCGTCACCCTGCTCCGGCGCACCAGCCACACGGTGGAAGAGCTCGCCGCCGAGCTCGCCGTTACCGATAACGCGGTGCGCGCCCAGCTGACCGGTCTCGAGCGAGACGGTCTGGTCCGCCGGCAAGGGCTTCGGCGAGGTTCCGGCAAGCCTTCCTATGTCTATGCCCTGACCTCGGAATTCGAGCCTACGCTCTCCCGGGCCTACATCCCGCTCCTGACACAACTCCTTCGCGAGCTGGGCAACCGAATGTCGGATAGCGAGCTGACCGCTTTCCTGGAGCAGGTCGGACGCCGCTGGGCGGCGGAGCTCCCGCGTGGCCCTTCCCATCTCAAGGAAAAACTCAACGCTGCCACCACTCTGCTCAACGATCTAGGAGGAGTGGTAGAGCTGCAGGAGCAGGAGTCTGGCCCGGTGATTCAGGGGTACAGCTGCCCATTGGCCGTGGCAGTCCGGGAGAACCCGCACGTGTGTCTGGCGGTCGAGAAATTGTTGAGCGAGGTGCTCGGCGTGGAGGTTCGGGAGCGCTGCGACCGGTCCAGCGAAGCGGTGCGGTGTTGCTTTGCAGTCAGGGTGGCGGGAGAGTCGCCGTCAGCTCAGTCGAATACACCTCCTGCCGAATCTGGCGGAAACCCCGCTTGAGGTAGTTCGGCAGCGCGGCTGGGTGATCGAGAGTGCAGGTGTGCAGCCACACGCGGGTCGCACCGCCTTGCCAGGCCGATTCCACCGCGCGAGTGAGGAGATATCCGCCCCAGCCACGGCCGATGAACTCAGGGAGCAGACCAAAATAGGCGATCTCGGTCGAGCGGTCCTCCCCCTGGTTCAGCTCGAAGTATCCCGCCGGAGCCTCATTCCATGTCATAACCCAGATGGACACGCCCGGGCGGTCGAGGTGAAGCTGACTGGTTGAGTCGCTCCAGTCGAGCCGGTCAGTCCAATGAAACTGACTACCCACTTCACGGTACAGATAGCGGAAGAACGAGACTGGACATCCATCGAGGCGTTCAACGCGGAGTGAGGCGTTCGGCACAACGGCCGGGTGAAGTTGCTCCGGCAAAACCATCTCGAGATATGTACGGGTAACCTGCGTCTGCGTCATACAGTAGCCCTCAAGAGAGAACGGGCTCCGGAGTGTTTCCGGAGCCCGTTCCGTTCATGATACAAGAACTCCTACTCCATCTTACTTGGCGGCAGAGGAGTCCTGGGAGGAGGACTGATTCACTCCGGTGCTGTCGCCCAGGGTGCTGTCGGCTCCCGTGTTGGCATCGCGGGGTCCCAGGGTGTCCTGCGGGGTTGCGTTGAGCGTGGTCGTGTCGCTCACGCCACCGGTGCTGCTGGTGCTGGTGTCGGTCGTGCTGGGCTGGCCCTGGTTGGCCGTGCTGTCGATCCCACGCTATCCGCCGTCACGGTGGCGGTTCCAGTGCGGCCGCTGACTCCCGGAGGACCCGTGCGGGTCGAATCGATCACATGGGTGACGGCGGTGGTGCTGTCGGCGCCCCGGTCAGGCGCGGCCCCGACCTCGTCCTGCGACCGATTGTGGCAAGCAGCCAATGAGGCCGTCGCAGCTGCAAGAATTAGCAGATTCCTCATACGTTCGATCGCTCCCTGTGTGATGATTGGCGTCAGAGGCCCGGCGCATCCGCGCTGAGCCTATCGTGAACAGACAAGCGACCCCGGTCATCCCGGGGCCGCCGTAGAACAACTTCCCGAACTACTGCTTGCTGGTGCTGTCCGTCGTGGCTCCAGTGCTGTCGGACCACGCACCCGCTGCACCTGCGCCTGCGCTCGCGCTGTCCGGCACGCTGTGGTCGGTCATCGCGCTATCACCCTGCTGGTTGCCGGCGCTGCTCGGGACGTTGGCGCTGTCGGACGGGGCCGCCATCGAGGTGCTGTCAGTGGGCCACCATGCTGGTGTCCGTGTCCGCCGGGCGCTGGCCCTGGGTGCTGTCGGTCGGGATGCCCTGGCTGGTATCGGCCCGGGTCACGGCTGTGGTGGTGTCGCCCTTGGTGGGAGCGGCCCCAACCTCATCCTCAGACCGGTTGTGGCAAGCTACCGCAAGCGAGGCCGCGGCAGCCAGGATCAGTAGACGTTTCATAAAGTGTGCTCCTCGTGCGAAGGAACCCTGCCCGCTCGAGGGTTTCTTTCGCCGGTGAACGTGTGCCGCGGGCCATCTCACATGATAAATCGGATGCGCTCCAACTGGTGCGCGCGGGATAAGGTATCCCCGGATTTGAAATCGCGATAGGTCGTAGATCACACTGCGAGATGTCACTGGAGGCAGGCGCTCGGGGCCTGGTTCAGCTTCGGAGCTCCTCCCGTCCGCGGAAGTACTGCAGCGCCTCGGGATTGGCGAGTGCATCCACATTGAGCACCGGCCGCCCATGGATGATGTCCCGTACCGCCATTTCGGTGATTTTGCCGCTGATGGTCCGGGGGATGTCCGCCACCTGGATGATCTTCCGAGGGACGTGGTGGGGGCTGCTGTACTCCCGGATCCTCTGTTGAATACGCTGTACCAGGGCCTGATCCAGCTGTTGTCCCTCACGGAGGCGCACAAAGAGCACGATTCGAACATCTCCGTCCCACTCCTGGCCCACCACGAGACTCTCTACCACCTCCCCCAGCTGCTCCACTTGACGATAGATCTCCGCCGTTCCGATCCTCACGCCCCCGGGGTTGAGGGTCGCATCACTGCGTCCCAGGATGACCATGCCATCATGCTCGGTGATCCGCGCCCAGTCACCATGGCGCCAGACCCCGGGGTAATGGTCGAAGTAGGCGGCGTGATACTTGGATTGGTCCGGATCGTCCCAGAACCCCACCGGCATGCTGGGGAACGGGCGGGTGCAGACCAGCTCCCCTTCCTGCCCTCGAATCGGATTTCCCTGTTGATCGAAAACGTCCACGCTCATGCCCAACCCGCGGGTCTGCAGCTCGCCCCGCCAGACCGGGCCGAGCGGATTTCCCAGCGCAAAACAGGAGATGATATCGGTTCCTCCACTGATGCTGGCGAGATGAACGTCCGCCTTGATATGACGGTAGACGTAGTCGTAGCTGTGGCCGGCCAGCGGGACTCCCGGTGGAGAGAATGGTTCGCAACGAGGACAGATCATGCGAGCGGCCCGGCTCGAGCCCCTCCTTCTCCGCCAACGCCAGAAACTTGGCGCTGGTGCCGAAGATGCTAATCCCTTCCTGCTCGGCCATGTCCCAGAGAATGGTCCGCGGACTGAGCGGTGCGCCGTCGTAGAGGATCACCGTTGCACCGGCGGCGAGACTGGAGACGAGCCAGTTCCACATCATCCAGCCGCAGGTCGTGAAGTAAAAGATCCGGTCCTCCCGCCGCAGATCGGTGTGCAGCACCAGCTCCTTCAGATGCTGCAGCAGAGTCCCGCCCGCACCATGGACCATGCATTTCGGCAATCCGGTCGTCCCCGATGAGTACATGATGTACACCGGATGGTCGAACGGCAGGCGCACTGGCTCACGGGTCGAGGGTGGGACCGACGCCCATTCCTGCCAGCCGATGGCGTCTCTGATGGCCGAGATATCCGGACGTTCATGGAGCAATGGAACCACCACCACCTGCTCGATCTCCGGAATGCGCTCGCGAATCTCGCGCACCCGGGGAAGCAGGTCGATGTTCTTTCCCGCATAGCGGTACCCGTCGGCACAGAAGAGCACTCGGGGCCGAATCTGCCCGAACCGGTCCAGCACGCCGTTGGCTCCGAAGTCCGGTGAGCACGAGGACCAGACCGCCCCAATGCTGCGCGGACGCCAGCATCGCAATCACGGTCTCAGGGATGTTCGGGAGGAACCCGGCGATCCTGTCACCCACAACGATTCCGTGGCGAGTCAGCGCCTCAGCCACCCGGCGAACTTGCTGGTTCAGCTCCCAGTAGCTCAGCTCGCACTGCTTCCCCCGCTCATCCCAGAACACGATTGCCGGGTGGTCATCGGCATAGCGAAGCAGATTTTCGGCAAAGTTGAGCCGCGCTCCGGAGAACCACTTGGGTCCCAGCTCGGGGTCAGGCGGCGCCATCCGGTCTCCGCCCGTGAGCACCTGCTCCCATGGGTCGCGGCCGGGCTGTTGCTCCGCGATCACACCGCAGAAGCGCCACACCTCCGGCCAGAACTGCTCCGGATGTTCTACCGACCAGCGATACAGCGCCGCGAAATCAGTGATCGCTTCTGAGCCGGATCGGTTTTGTTTTGTTATGTGATCGATGAACGCGGTGAGATTAGCCCGGGCCGACCCGCTCTGGATCGGGCTTCCACAGCGGAGCTTCCTGGGGGCCAGGCAAATCAGTCCTGCAGGCTTCGGGGTTTCGGCCCCCTCGCTGCGCTCAGGGTGACATTTCGAGCCGCCCTCATGACGTGGGCGGGTTGAACTGCGCATGCTGGGCATCCAGCCAGGAGACGTGATACGCCGGGTCCTCGATCGAGAGGGCGGGCTTGGCCACCTTGAGTGGGCGGAACGTGTCCATCATGACGGCAAGCTCATCGGTGAACTTGGCCCCGATGCTCGCCTCGGCTCTGCCCGGATGCGGACCGTGCGGGATCCCGTCTGGATGATGCGTAATACTTCCGAATTCGATCCCCTTCCGGCTCATGAATTCGCTTGACGCGTAGTAGAGAACCTCATCCGAATCCACGTTGCTGTGATTGTAGGGCGCCGGAACGGCCTCCGGGTGGAAGTCATAGGGCCGGGGGCAGAAGCTGCAGACCACGAACCCGTCTCCCTGAAACGTCTGATGGACCGGGGGCGGCTGATGAACCCGGCCCACGATCGGCTCGAAATCCATGATGTTGAAGGCCCACGGGTAGAAGTAGCCGTCCCAGCCAACGACATCGAACGGATGATGGTCGAGAATGATTTCGTTGAGGCCATCGTATTGCTTGACCAGGATGGGAAAGTCACCCCGCTCATCATGGGTCTTGAGCTGGGCCGGCCGGCGCATGTCGCGCTCACTGTACGGCGCCCCCTCGATGAGCTGGCCAAATTCATTCCGGTACCGCTTGGGCCAGCGCACGTGCCCCCGGCTCTCCATCACGAGCAGCTTGGTCTGCTCGCCAGCGAGATCGAGCCGATAGCGGTGCATGATCCCGCGATGAACGATGAGATAATCGCCCTCGCGATACGGCAGATCACCAAACACCGTCTCCAGGGTGCCACTCCCCTTGCTCACGTAGACCAGCTCGTCGGCCTGCGCGTTCTTGTAGAAGTGGGCATCGTTCTCGTCCGGCTCGACGTAGAGCATCGCCACGTCCTGATTGAAGAGGAGCGGGACCCGGTCGAGGGTCGGGCTGCCCGCCCTTCTTCGCTTTCGACGTTCGAAAGTGGCGGTGCCGGAGCGTCTGATCGGCATCCGCCTCGTACTTCGTTTCTCGGAGGCGGCGCGCCGACTTCACCGTGGTAGGCGGATAGGTGTGATACAGGAGTGAGGACGTTCCGGTGAAACCCTCGTGTCCCATCAACTCCTCGGCATAGATCCCGCCGTCCGGCTTTCGGAACGCGATGTGCCGCTTGCGAGGGATCTGGCCCATGGTGTGGTAGATCGGCATCTTTACCTCCAACAACGTGAACCGTGAACGGCAAACGGTAAACAGTCAGGGCTCAACGCACCCTTCACGGTTTACCGTTGACTGTTCACGCTTTTCTCTCACAGGTTTCCTCTCGCCGCCTGCTCCCGCTCGATGGCCTCGAAGAGCGCCTTGAAATTGCCCTTACCAAAGCTCTTGGCGCCCTTCCGTTGGATGATCTCGTAAAACACCGTCGGGCGGTCCTGCACCGGTTTACTGAAAATCTGGAGCAGGTATCCCTCGTCGTCCCGGTCGACCAGGATGCCCAGCTCCTTGAGCGGGGCCAGATCCTCGTCGATGTGGCCGACCCGATCGAGCACCGTGTCGTAGTAGGCCTTCGGTACCTGCAGAAACTCAACACCACGATCCCTCAGAGCAGACACGGTTTCGACAATGTTGTCGGTCGCGATTGCCAGATGCTGAACCCCTGGCCCGCGATAGAAATCCAGATACTCATCGATCTGGGATTTCTTGCGGCCTTGCGCCGGCTCGTTGATAGGAAACTTGATGCGATCGTTTCCGCTGGCCACCACCTTGGACATGAGCGACGAGTACTCGGTGGAGATATCGTTGTCGTCGAACGAGATCAGGTTGCGAAAACCCATCACATCCTGGTAGAAGTTGACCCAGGTGTTCATGGCACCGAGCTCGACGTTTCCGACGCAGTGATCAACGTACTGGAGCCCGACCGGCGCCGGGTTATACCGCGGGGTTGACCGGTTGGAATCCCGGAAGGAAGAGTCCGCGGTAATTCCGCCGTTCCACCAGGCTGTGAATCGTGTCTCCATAGGTGTGGATGGCGGCAATGACGACTTCGCCGCCGTCATCGCGGAGCACTAGCGGCTGCTGGGCCGGACGAGCCCCTCGCTCCACCGCCACTTCGAAAGCCTCCCTCGCATTATCAACCCAGAGCGCGATATCCCGCACCCCATCCCCGTGCAGCGCAACATGCGCGGCTGCCGGATGCTCGGGACTCAGCGGGGAGGTAATGATCAGGCGTACCTTGTTTTGCTGCAGGAGGTAGCTGGCGCGATCCCGGGTGCCGGTCTCGGGGCCCCGGTAGCCCACCAGCTGGAAGCCGAATGCCGTACGATAGTAGTGGCTCGCCTGCTTGGCGTTGCCGACATAGAACTCGACATAGTCCGTGCCGTTGATGGGGAAGGTGTCGGTAGATGCGGCAGGCGTGGCCAGTGCATCGGTCTGCATGAAATCCTCCGTGGCTTTTCGAACCAAACACCCTTAGGCGGCGGGCTGCCGCACGCGCTCTCACGCGATCTAACGGAAAGATACCGATGGGCTTAGACCGACGCCACGGCACCGGTCACCTGCGCCCGCATTTCATGGCTTTCGGCCAACTTCGGTGATAAATTGTGGCTGTAGGAAGCGCGATTATTCCAAACCCGGTCCCTCGACCCGTCCCCGACTTGAGCGTGGCACGGCAGGGACGCGGTGCTTGCTTAGATGTACGTACCCGGGTAGAAGAAGATCCCCGATGCCAGGACATGACGTCGTCGTCATCGGCTTTTCCGCCGGAGGGGTTGAGGCTCTGGCCCGGCTCGTGGCTGGACTGCCGAGCGATTTTCCCGCTGCAATCTTCGTCGTTCATCATTTCCCCGCCGAAAGCGTCAGCGCGCTTCCGAACATCCTCCGACGGGCAGGTCCCCTCGACGCGGCTCATCCCACCAACCGTCAAAAAATCGAGCCGGGACGGATTTACGTCGCGAAACCGGATCAGCATCTGCTCATCAGAGGGGATCGGATTCACTTGACGCGCGGGACCCCGAGAGAACGGCCACCGCCCCGGGATCGATCCACTGTTTCGCACCGCCGCGAAAAGTTATGGATCGCGCGCCATCGGTGTGGTCCTGTCCGGTACGCTCGATGATGGGACCCTCGGACTCATGATGATCAAGCAACACGGTGGGGTGGCGGTGGTGCAGGATCCCGAGGAGGCGCTCTACCAGGGTATGCCTCTCAGCGCCATCCAGAAGGTCGCCGTAGACTATGTGCTCCCCGTTACCGAGATCGCAACGCTCCTGGTAAGGCTGGCGCACGAGAGGAGCGAGTCGCTTATGGAACAGCCGTTCGAGACGTCGCCGGAGGAAGAAGCAGTGCCGGATTCCGCTGAAGGCGTAACGTTGGCGCTGGAGGAGGACACACTGAGCGGCCCCCCGAGTGCCCTCACCTGCCCCGATTGCGGCGGGGCGCTGTGGCAGCGCCAGAATGGCGACCTGGTCAGGTATCGATGCCACGTGGGCCACGCCTTCACGGCCGAAGGTCTGCTCGTGAGTCAGGATGAGGCTCTGGAACAGGCGCTCTGGTCAGCCCTCAGGGCGCTTCAGGAAAAGGCCGAGCTGGGCCACAGAATGGCGGAGCGGTCGCGGGATCGCGGGCTTCATAAATCAGCGTTCCAGTTCGATCGTGCGGCGAAGGAAGCCGAGCACGGGTCGCACGTGCTTCGGCAGCTCTTACTCGAGGGAACCGGCGAGCCGCCCCTCGAGGCCGAGCAGACCCTGGATCAGGTCGTCGCTGCAGGACGAGATGGAGACCAGCCAGCCGTAGGACGTGGCTGAGTTGACTGCCACACTTTCGCACGGAGTGGGGCCCGCCCGAGTCACCACGGTAATCGCCCTCGCGTCCTCGGCGGGTGGTCTCGAAGCACTCACGCACGTGCTCTCGGCCTTACCGGCAAATCTGCATGCAGCGGTGGTCGTGGTGCAGCATCTCGATCGCACCCGCCCCAGTCACCTCGCCGAAATACTCGGCCGCAGGACCCGGCTGAGGGTGAAGCAAGCCATCGCCCACGAGCGGTTGGTAGACGGCACCGTCTTTATTGGCCCGCCGAACTGTCACTTGCTGGTGAAGAGCAACGGCTACCTCAGCCTATCGGATAGCGCGCCGGTCCACTTTACTCGCCCATCCGCTGACCGGCTCTTCGAATCACTGGCGGAGAGTTTCCGCGAACACGCGATCGCGGTGGTGCTGACGGGAACCGGCTCCGATGGAGCAACCGGAGCCCAGGCTGTGATGCAGCGCGGAGGGAAGGTCATCGTTCAGGACGAGGCGACCTCCGCATTCTTTGGTATGCCCGGAGCCGCGATCAAGGCCGGCCATGTGGACATGATCCTGGCACTGGACGCCATTCCCACGGCACTGATAAGCCTGGTAGGCACGCTTGCAGCATGACTGAATCCAAGGCATGGCGTACACAGCCGAATCCTGCGCCTGAGGATCCCGAGACTCTGGAAGAGTTCGAAGGCTTGCTGGCGTATCTCAAGCAGAGCCGCGGGGTAGACTTTTCAGCCTACAAACGCTCGAGTCTCATGCGCCGGGTGCTGGTTCGAATGCAGACGATCAGTATCCAGGGTTTCAGCCAATACCAGGATTACCTGCAGGTAGACCCGGATGAGTTTGTTCGGCTGTTCAACACCATCCTCATCAACGTCACGGCCTTCTTCCGGGATCCTCCGGCCTGGGAATATCTGGCCGAGACCGTCATCCCGAACCTGATAGAAGCGGCCGCTCCTGTCGGTCCCATTCGAGTCTGGAGCGCCGGCTGCGCCTCCGGCGAAGAGGCCTACACCATCGCCATGCTGCTGACAGAGGCTTTGGGCCGGGAACAGTTCCGTGAGCGGGTCAAGATCTACGCCACCGACATCGACGATGAAGCATTACTGCAGGCACGTCAGGCGGTCTATGACAGCCGCGCGGTGCAGGGCGTCCCGGCTGATCTCCTGGAGAAGTATTTCGAGCGCAAGGAAGATCGGTACACCTTCGACAAGGAGCTGCGCCGGTCGGTGATCTTCGGCCGGCACGATCTGATTCAGGATGCTCCGATCTCGCGGGTAAACCTGCTGATCTGCCGTAACTGCCTGATGTACTTCAACACTGAGGCACAGGGCCGAATTCTGGCACGGTTCCATTTTGCGCTGGTGGACCGGGGGGTGCTCTTCCTGGGCAAGGCGGAAACTCTGCTGACCCATGCCAGCACCTTTGCCGCGGTCGATGTCAAGCGGAGGCTATTCAGCAAGGTGGATCGCGCCCCGTGGCACGACCGGCTCGCACCGGTGGACGGCACGCGAGCAGCCCCCACGGATGACCAGAAACAGATCGAGTATGTCGCTGCCGAGGTGCTACCCCTTTCCCACGTTGTGGTGGACCCGAACGGCACGGTGGTGCAGTTGAGTCAGCAGATCCGAACACTGTTTGGTCTCTCCCCTCGGGATATCGGGCGGCCTCTGCAGGATCTGGAGATCTCCTATAGGCCGTACGAGCTGCGCTCCTCCATCGACCAGGCATATGCTGAGCGGCGGAGCGTCTCCCAAAAGGGCGGCCGGTGGACCAGTCCCACCGGGCAGGTTCACATGCTCGACCTCCTGGTTGTTCCGCTGCCCGATGGGAGCGGTGGCCACCTGGGAGCGAGCATCGCCTTCACCGATGTTACTCAGCAGCACCGCTTGCAGGAGGAAGTGCAGCGAACCACTCAGGAGCTCGAGACCGCGTTGGAGGAGCTTCAATCCACCAATGAAGAGCTGGAGACAACCAACGAAGAGCTGCAGTCCACCGTGGAAGAGCTGGAGACGACCAACGAAGAGCTGCAGTCCACCAATGAAGAGCTGGAGACGATGAACGAGGAGCTCCAATCCACCAACGAGGAGCTCCAGACTATCAACGACGATTCCCGGGACCGCAGCTCGCAGCTGACCGAAGTGAACGCATTTCTCGAGTCGATTCTGGGAAGCCTGAGGAGCGCCGTGGTCATGCTCGACCGGGATCTCTACGTTCACAAGTGGAGCCCAAGGGCCGAGGACTTGTGGGGGCTCAGGTCTGAGGAAGTGCTTCGGAAAAACTTCTTGAACCTGGACAGCGGTCTTCCGGTGGAACAGCTGCGCTCGATCATTCGCGCTTCCTTGAACGGTGAGTCCAGCCACCTGGACGTGACGCTGGAAGCAACCAATCGGCGGGGGAAACGGATCACTCTGAAAGTCACCTGCACCCCGATAGTGGGAGCGCCGGATGATCCACCCAGAGGCGTGGTGCTCCTCATGGAGGAGGATGAGACTGGGAGCTCAGCGGCAATGACCGGCGGAGCCAACCCGCGATGACGCCGGAGGAGTTCAGCGGCAAACTCCAGGCTATGTATCAGCGGCTGGCTGACCTCTCCCGAGCGGAGTCCCTGGGGCTCGATGCCACCATGGAGGAGCTCCAGGCCAGCCTGGAGGAGCTCCGAGTTGCCGATGAGGAGCTTCGCCTGCAGAACGAGCAGCTCACAGCGGCTCATTTGCGGGTGGAGATGGAGCAGCGCCGCTACCAGGAGCTGTTCGAGCTGGCTCCCGACGCCTACCTGGTAACCGACCTGACCGGAATCATCAGTGAAGCGAACATATCCACCTCCCGCCTGCTCGGGATTCCTTCACAGTATCTCGCAGGAAAGGCACTGGCTGCCTACGTAGCGGCCGATGATCGTACCCGCTTTCGTGCACTCCTCAGCAACGTCGGACTCGGACAAGGTCGGGGCTCGAACACCGTCTCGTTAAAGCTGCAGCCACGCGAGGGACACACTGTTATAGCCGAGCTCACCTACTCGGTCTCTCTGGACCTGGATGGAAAGCCGAACGGAGTGCGGTGGCTGATCCGCGATGTCACCCAGCAGGAGCGGATGGCTCAACAGATTCGGAGTCTCAACGCGGAGCTGGAGACGAGAGTGGCGGAGAGGACCGCGGACCTCAGCGCTGCCCAGCACCTCTCGGACGAGCTTCTGCAGCGCGAGCAGATCGCCCGGAAGGCGGCGGAAGCGAGCGAAGCTCAGTCCCGACACGTGCAGAAGCTGGAGAGCATCGGGGTTCTCGCGGGCGGGATCGCCCACGACTTCAACAATCTGCTGCATGTGGTGCTCGGGAACGCTGACATCGCGTTGAGCAACTTGGCGGCTGGTTCACCAGCCCGCGAGCCTCTGGAAGAAGTCGTGCGGGCAACGCTCCGGGCCGCCGATCTCACCCGTCAGCTGCTGGCTTACTCCGGCAAGGGTGCCTTCGTGATTCGGCACCTCGATCTCTCCAGCGAGGTCAGGGAGATGGCGACGCTACTGCGCACCGGCATCTCGCGCCAGGCCACACTCGAGTGGGACCTGCACCCCGATCTGCCCGCCATCAGCGCCGACCCGACCCAGATTCGTCAGATCGTCATGAACCTGATCACCAACGCCTCCGATGCGCTGGGCGAGGCAGGTGGGACGATCACCCTGCGGACTGGCGTAAGCCGCCCGGAAGAGCTGAGCGAGCAGTCCGGAGCGCTGTTGGAGGGAGACGAAGCAGCCAGGCGCGCGGAGGGTCCCTTCGTGTTCCTCGAAATCGCCGACACCGGCGGCGGCATGACTCCCGATACCCTGCGCCGCATCTTCGATCCATTTTTCTCGACCAAGTTCGCCGGCCGGGGACTCGGGCTCGCCGCGGTAATGGGAATCGTGCGGAGCCACCACGGAATGATCCGCATCCGGACCGGACCCGGTGAGGGAACCGCCTTCCGCGTCCTCTTTCCGGCCAGTCGCCGGGATGGCGGGAGAGGACCAGAAGCCTCCCACCAGCCGGAGCGAGTGGCGCGGCAGCGGAACCATCCTCGTGGTTGAAGATGAGGAGGGGGTTCGGGATGTGGCCGAGCGACTGCTTCAGGAGATCGGGTTCGACACCCTCGCGGCCGAAGATGGCCGGCAGGCGCTGGACATCATGCTGGAGCAAGGAGATCGCGTCAGAGCGGTGCTCCTGGATCTATCGATGCCCCGGATGGGCGGTCCCGAAACGTTTCGGCGCCTCCGGGCAGTTCGGCCCGAGCTGCCGATCATCATGATGAGCGGATACACCGAACAGGTGGTGAGCTCACAGTTCAATAACGGAACCGGTCCCGGAATCACCGGATTTCTTCAGAAGCCATTCATGGCCGAGGACCTCATCGCTATCCTCAAACGCTTCGCGGAGGTGACACCAACCTGACGTGCAACTTCCCCCCTGACGCGCATCTCCTTCCGGTTCTCTCACTGGGGCAGCCAGCCCGACGTTGCTGTTCCGTGTCGATGTCCCTGATTTTATCGCCAGGGTGAAAAATCCAGGTTCGACCCACCAGGCGGTGCGGCTCCCTCCACCTAAAGTCACTGGATTGAGATGCATTAGCAACTGGACCAGCTTGACCATCAACGCAGCCGATGCCGAGCTCGGCCCGGCATTCTGGCGGGCCGCCGGGCTGGACTGATCCCTCAAACGCCAATAGGATCTCCATCACGGAGATCGGGCTGTCACGAAGGCATACTGCGGTTTGGTACGACAGTTGCCTCAGGTCATGTCTTGCCCTTTTTTCGGCAGGTGAATTGGGGCTTAAGGGTCTTGAGCGGCCCAAACGCCAAACAGGTGTGGAGACCGGGCCATAGGATGCGGTTGTTGCGCGAGATCAGGGGTACATGACAGCGGATCTTACTCAGCTATTCGAACAGTATTACGAGTCGCTTGTTCGGATGCTCTATCGCCGTACCGGCGATCGAGACCGGGCGGAGGATCTGGCTCAGGAGACGTTTGCTCGAGCTGTCGCCGCGCCGCCGGAGAATCCCCGGCCATGGCTCTTCGCCGTGGCGCTGAACCTGGTGCGGGAGGACGGACGCCGGGCCCTCCGTCAGGGACGCCGCCTCGAGTTGCTGCGCACGGACGATCTGCCAGCGGCTGGTCCGGAAGCCGACTTCGATCGAAACGAACGGAGCGCGGCGGTGAGAGCGGCACTTGCCACCCTGGGAGAGCGGGACCGCGAAGCGCTCCTGCTCAAGGCCGAGGGTTTCAACTATGAGGAGATCGCGGACACATTGGGCCTGTCCAAAGGCGCGGTCGGAACAACGTTAGCGCGGGCGCGCCGCAGGCTGGTCGAGGCGTACCGCTCTGAGGGACGAGGTAAGAATGTCGCATCTTGATGAAGGCAAGCTGCACGCCCTGCTCGATGGCGAGCTGGATCTTTCCGAAGTCAGCGAGATCCAGGTCCACCTGGGGACCTGCGCAGCCTGTGGCGCACGTCTGCAGGAGGTCAAGCAGTTCATGAGCGAGGCCGACCGGCTGGTCGGCGCTCTTGGAAATACCCGCAGGAGCCAGCCGGGCGCGGGCCGAAATTCCGGGTCCTCCCACCCGCTCCCGTCCGTCGCCTCCGCCTTCCAGAGCATTCCGGGAGCCCGAGGTGTGGGATACGCCGGTTCTCCTGCTCCCAGACACCACCGAGCAACTGGAGCGGCGTCGGCGTTGGATGCGGCGCTTCCGATGGGCTGCCATGATCGCTGTGGTGGTTGGGGCCGGCCGGCTGGCCACGAATGCGCTGCGTCCAAGCGGGCCGTTGCCGGAGACCGAGCCGGATGCGATCGTCGCCACTTCACCCCGTTCGGCGACAGTGAGCCCTCAGGAGTTGAATAAGCCGGACTCGACCCGACAGGAGGTTGCATCGCGGCAGCGCCTGGAGCCCAAACCTGCCGCACCGCGCCCGCCCGAACTCCAGTTGCAAAGGCGGCTGCACCACCCCAGCAGGCACTCGCCGACCAGCGGACTGCCGACTCGGCTCAGCCCACGGACAGTCTGGCCTATCTGGCGAGCGCGGACAGCTTCACGCAGGAGCAATCGACTGCCGCTGCCGATAGTGTGGTCGACTCTACTCCGAGGACCACGGACAGCGCGCCTGCTACGGCAGTTCGCCGCCGAACCGACACGGTTACCGATGACGCAGCTACCCGTCGGGCGGCAGCAGCGGCATTGGCTGAGCTGGACAGAGAGCGCCGGCGGGCTCGGGCCGCGGCAGCCACGGCCGCGCTGCCCCCGCCGCGCGCCGAGGTTCCTCCACCGGCCGAGGCGCCGCCTCCGCCGCGTACTCCGGAACAGCGGGCGCAGGTGTACCTCCGGATCGGCCTGGACGAGGCCGTGAAACAGCTCGGCCGGCCGGTCCACGTGATCGAAGGCATGACCGCCGAATTCATCGGGCTTGACGCAAGGCCGCCAGGTGCCCAGGGGCAGACCCGGCACGGCCAGTGGTCCGGGTGGTGTACCTGGATTCGAGGGGGCGAATGATTCTGCTGGATCAGCAACGGATGCGGACGGGGCAGTCTGCCGGGGGAGCCGGGGCGAGCCTCCGCTGGTCGATCGACGACACCTACCTGTATCTGCACGGCGATCCCAGCGCGGATGTGCTGCGGAATCTGCAACGGAGGGTGAGGTAGTCGAGAGTCGGGAGTCGGAGCGGAGTCGGGAAGCTAGACAAACAGGTCTTTCTAGGCCCCTAGCTCCCGACTCCCGACTTACTCCATCAAGTACCTCTCTCACCTTCCGCATCAGCTCTTCTCCGGTGAACGGCTTCTGGATGAACGCGGCATCTTCCCGGGTGATCCCGCGTCGCATCACCTCGCTATTGGTATACCCCGAGATGTAGAGCACCTTGAGTTCGGGACGTTTCGAGAGAAGCTGGTCCACCAGCTCTCCCGCCCCCATCTCCGGCATGACCACATCGGTGACCAGAAGATGGATCGGATGGTTGTAGCCTCCGGCAACCGTCAGAGCGTCTCGTCCATGCCGAGCCTCGAGGACAGTGTGGCCGTGCTCGGTGAGGATCTTCCAGAGCAGCTCCCGCACTCCATCCTCATCTTCAACCACCAGCACCGTTTCTTCACCCCGCAGTGAGCTTGGTGTTCCGAACTCATCAGGCTCGTCTCCCTCTACCCGAGGGAGAAAAACCTTGACGGTGCTTCCCTGCCCCGGCTCACTCGAGACCCTCACCACACCACCACTCTGTTTGACGATGCCATATACAATGGAAAGGCCCAGCCCCGACCGGCCGGCTTGGGCCGGCGAGAGCCAAAGAACGGCGGGAACGACTCTGCGGCTTCGTCGTCTCCCGTCCCCGAGCCGGTGTCGCTCACGGCAAGAACGAGGTAGCGGCCAGGTCGAACGGAGCGTCCCCGGTTCGAACCGCTGATCTGGCGCTCACCGGTCTCGATTGTCAGGGTCCCGCCAGCCGGCATAGCGTCGCGCGCATTGAGGACCAGGTTGACGAGCACCTGTTCCAGTTGAGCCGGGTCCATCTTGACTTCGCCCAACCCCGGCCGCAGCTCACATACCAGCCTGATGTCGGCTCCGATGAGCCGCTGAACCAGCCCTTCCATATTGCCGATCAGAGTATTGAGCTGCAGCACCCGGGCTTCCTGAGCCGGGGCCCGGCCAAAGGCCAGGAGTTGCCGCGTCAGCAGGGCACCTCGATCGGCGGCCTTCCGGATCTGTTCGACGTCTCGACGGTGGGCGTCGTTCTCGGGAAGGTCTCGGAGCAGCAGCTCGCTGAAGCCCCTGATGGTGGTCAGCAGGTTGTTGAAGTCATGGGCGACACCCCCAGCCAGACGTCCCGCGGCATCCATGCGCTGGGCCTGACGCAGCTGCTCCTCGCTCTGGTGCAGGGCGGCGCGGGTACGGGTGCGCTCGCTGATGTCGGTTCCGAGCACCAGTCTGGCCCTTCGTCCATCGAGCTCCATCTCGTGCGAGACCAGCTCCATGTCAACGATCGTTCCGTCCTTGCGCTGGTGCTGCGACAGCGCGACCTCCCCTCGTTGCGATCCGGTCGGCTCCAGCCCATGGTGCAGGCCGAGCGCATCCTCCGCCGGGAGGATGTCCATGATCGTCATGGAGAGGAACTCCTCCCGGGCGTAGCCGTAGTGGCGAATCGCCGCCTGGTTGACCGCAAGGAAGGCCAGCGTTTCGACGTCGAACACCCACATCGGCTGAGGATTGCTGTCGAACAGCATGCCGTAGCGCTCATCAGCCTCCTGAGCCGACCGGTAGAGTCGTGCGTTGTCCACAGTCAGCGCAGCCCGGCTCGGCCAACTCCCCGGCAAAGGCGACATCTTCCGAGTCATAGCTGCGGCCCGATTCCGGACCGACCACGAGTGTGATGGTACCGAGCGGCTTGCCACGGGCAAGCATCGGAACAGTCAGGAAGGCAGCAGGTGCCAGCGCGCGGAACAGCTTGAGCTGCTCGGCATCCTGGGCGGCGCCCTGCAACAAATCCTCGCTGACAGCGTGAACTTCTACGTGGCGGTCGGCGGGGCCGAATGGAGGCTGGCGAGAGCCGTACTCGCAGAGCGCACGCACCAGCAGATCCTTGCTGGGGTCGCGGTGGGCACCAGAGACGAACTGAAGAACACCTTGCTCACTGGCGACATGGATGGCGCACCAGTCCGCCAGGGTCGGTACGATCAGACGGGCAAGATTTCGGAGCGTAATCGAGTTGTCGAGCGATGCAGCCAAGGTGACATTCGCCTCGGCGAAGAACGCCAGACGTTTGTCCAGCCGCTCGACCTCGTCTCGCGACAGCTCGATGGCACGGGCTCGTCTGGCGGCTTCATACAGCTGCGCCACCATCCCAACGGTGACCGGGACGATGATTCCCAGGCCGAGCAGGATGTAGGCGTGTCCCGGGAGTGTAATGAAGGATGGAGCCAGGCTTGGACAGGAAGTGGAGCGCATACAGAATCGTGAGGAGGCCACTGATCAGCCCGGGTCGCAGACCACCGCTGTACGTCGAGTAGACCACAGTGGCCAGCAAGAACGTGAAGGGATAGGCCACCGGGACATTGTGACGCGCCAGGACATCGAAGAGGATGGCGGTTGCCAGAGTGAGGAGCGGGCCGCGGACGCTCGCGCCAACGCGGGCCCAGTCGGTTGCCGACGGTCCCCTCGATATAGCTCGCGCGACAACTCCAAACCCGCTGAGCCGCGGCACTGCCCCGCTTTCAGCCATGAATGCTCCGGAGACCACCCCTCCCGCCGGCCACTGGGGTATGGGAGTAGGAGGTGGGTCACAAACTCCAATGGTAAGTGCTACCGCGTCTGTGACACACCCCACAATGCAGTGACGCGATGCCAACCCGCACACGGGCTAGAGGTGAGACCGAAGGCGTCAGCTATGCAGAGGAATTGAGCGCCGCCCCCCGAAAAAAGGCGGCCGTCAAGGCCGCCGATTTTCTGGCAGGCAGGACAGCGTCAGGTGCTCCGGAGTGCCACGATCGGATCCACCGCCGTGGCACGCCGAGCCGGGGCGAGACAGGCTACGGCTGCGACGCCCCCGAGCAGCAGCGCGGTCGCAATGAAAGTGATCGGATCGGTTGCTTCGACACCATACAGCAGTCCGGACATGAGATGGGTCAGAGCCACAGCCCCCACGATTCCGCAGACCAGCCCCAGACCGACCAGCGTCATCCCTTCTCGAAGCACCATGGTAAGCACTTCACCTCGTGCCGCTCCCAGCGCCATTCGAATGCCGATCTCCTGAGTCCGCTGACTCACGGAGAAGGCGATGACACCGGCCAGTCCGGTCGCCGTGATCACCAACGCGAGTGCCGCAAAGAGTCCAAGAAGGAACGTGGTGAGGCGAGGGGAAGCCAGCGACTCGCCCCTGACCTGTTCGAGCGCCCGCACATTGGCCAGCGGCTGATTCGGATCGATGGCCCGCACTGCTTCGACAATCTGGCCGGCCATGTTCATTGGATCGGCGTTGGTGCGGACCAGGAAGGTGGCCTCGCGCACAGGGCTCTGGGCGAAGGCCGAGTAGACCTCGTCTGAGGGAGCGGAGTCCAGGCCATACTGCCGCACATCGCCCACGACACCCACGATAGTCGCCCAGGTCTCGCCATTATCGCCGGAGATCCGGTCACCGATCGGATTGGTCTTTCCCCAGTAGCGCCGCATCATGGACTGATTGATCAATGCTACCTCGGGTGTCTTGGGACCATCCGACTCGGTGAATGCTCGGCCAGCCACCAGCGGAATGCCCATGGTGCGCAGGTATCCGGGACTGACCACTCGATAGTCTCCCTGTGGTCGAGCCACCCCCGGGTCGGCGGGCCGCCCCTGAATCAGGAACTCGAAACTGAACCTGCGGCGGCCATTGAGCGGGAAGCCGAGTGCCGACGCAGTTGAGATGACGCCAGGCTGGTCGGCCAGGCGGGCCTGCAGCCGGCTGTGGAAATCGCGGATCAGATCGGGGCTGGTGTACTTGGACCAGTTCAGGTCCAGAGTCATGGTGAGGACGTTCTCCGGGTCGAACCCGGGGTCGAGCCGCTGCAGCACCAGCAGGCTTCGAATCATCAGCCCAGCGCCAACGAGCAACATGACCGAAACGGCAACCTGAGCTACAACCAGCGCCCGTCGGGCACGTTGAGCCCCGGTGCCGGTCGTGGCCGAACGGCCCTCGCGCAGCGCTCTGGTGAGTCTGGCCCGGCCTGGCAGAGCGGGAAGCAGGCCGAACACCAGGCCCGTCAGTAAGGCCGCGACGATGGTAAACCCGAGCACCTGACCGTCGATCGAGATCTCGGCCGAGCGGGGAGTGAACCTGGCAGCGAAGGCCGTCAACAGCCCGACACCGCTCGCAGCGAGACCAAGGCCGAGCGCTCCTCCAATGAGTGATAGGACCGTCCCCTCAGTGAGCAGCTGCCGGAGCAGCCTCGACCGGTCCGCCCCGAGTGCCACCCGCAACGCCATCTCGTGCTCCCGCCGAAGCAGGCGGGCCAGCGTAAGATTGGCAACGTTGGCGCAAGCGATGAGAAGCACGAGAATAGCGGTGCCCAGCAGCACCAGCAGAGTGGGCCGCGCACGCCGCGTGAGCTCCTCCTGCAGCGAAGCTACGTTCGTCCTGTATCCCTGGCTTTCGGGATACGCCTCGGGATACTCGGCATGGAGCCGGCCCCCGATTGCCGCAACCTCGGCGTTCGTCTCGGCCGTAGTCACGCCGGGGCGGGTTCGCCCGATGATCGTGAGCATTCGCGCGTTCCGGTTTTGAGCCGTGGCGTCAGAGGACCTGAAGGGACAAGCCGATATCGGCATGTAGACGTCGTTGGCACCGGGATACTGGGGGATCGGGGGAAGTACTCCGACAACCGTGTGGATCTTGTCATTCATTTCGAAGGTGCGCCCTACGACGGCGGAGTCGCCACCCAGCTGGTTGCGCCAGAAATCGTAGGAGAGGACCAGCACGGGAGCGGCTCCGTTCTGATCCTCGCCCGGACGGAAGGTGCGTCCGAGCAGGGGCTTGATGCCCACGACCTCGAAATATTCGGCTGAGACGACACCAGTCTGCACTCGGCGGGGCTCGTCCTGCCCCAGGAGAATGAACGGCATCGAGTGGTATTCAACCAAGCCGTCCACCGTGCGA
Source organism: uncultured Gemmatimonadales bacterium (assembly GCA_963751925.1). Classification (GTDB taxonomy): domain Bacteria; phylum Gemmatimonadota; class Gemmatimonadetes; order Gemmatimonadales; family GWC2-71-9; genus CAVVWJ01. Next base: position 1,484,905 of record CAVVWJ010000002.1, read on the forward strand.
GCGGCGGCCTTGTAGTCTCCCATTTCCAGCGGTGAGAAACCCGCGTTCTCCACCCCAGCCAGCTCAGCCGGCTGCCGCAGACGAATCAACCGCTCGCCATCCTGATACGGCAGTGGACGGAGAAGAACTCCTCGAATCATGCTGAAGATGGCCGTGTTGGCTCCGATGCCCAGACCGAGGGTCAGCACCGCGGCGATGGTGAAGCCGGGACTCGCGCGGAGGGTGCGGAAAGCAAAGCGAAGGTCCTGCATGAGCTCGTGCATGAACAACCTCCTTGCAGTGTCCCGGACGCGCCCTGTGTCCTCGGTGGCGCACTCGGCTTGCACTCCTGTGACATCACCGAACGCTTCTCTTGCTGCCAGTGCCGCCGCGGCCGGGCTCATCCCCGCATCGATGAACTCCTGGGTCCGCATTTCCAGATGGAAGCTGATCTCGCTCTGCACGTCCCGTGGAACATCGGGAGTTGCCTGGCTGAGACGGAAAAGCCGCTTCATGCCCATCTACGCGGTCACCGCTCTGAGAGCCGTGCTGACAGCTCGCGAGTATGCGCTCCAGCGCGCCACCTCGGCCTTGAGCTGCTTTCGGCCCACCGGCGTCAACGAGTAGTACTTCGCCTGCCGATTGCTCTCGGTCATCCCCCACTCCTCCGTCAGCCAGCCGCGACGCTGTAGACGGTGAAGCGCGGGATACAGCGCGCCCTCCTGAATGGTGAGCACATCATCGGTAGTGGTCCGGATCCAGCGGCCGACGGCGTACCCGTGCATGGGACCCCAACTCAGGGCCTTGAGGATGAGGACGTCGAGGGTTCCTACGTAGAGATCGCTGCCGGCCATGGGAGCGTCCTCAAGTGCAGCGTCAGTAATGAAGGGGATTTGCTTCCCCTTGTTGACTTAGGTATAGTAACTCACGACCCCTAAGTGAACAAGGGGTGCGACATCTTGGCAACCTTCAGGCTGGAGCCGCACCATGCTCAAGCGATCCTTCTTCCTCGCCGCAGCGGCCGGCGTCCTCGGCCTTGCTGGCTCAGCACCCACTCCCAGGCAACTGCCCCGCTATGCTGCCGATGGGGCTCTGATCCGACCGGAGCGTGTCGAAGCCTGGATCCTCCTCGGCGCGTCACTCGGGCTGGGGTACAGCGATGACCCGGGCACCAGCGGCCCGGGCACGTTCCACAACGTCTACCTCGAACCTCACGCCTACCGGAGTTATGTCGAGACTGGTCGCTTCCCTGACAAGACGATGCTTGCCATGCTGTTGTTCCAGCCGGCAGAGAAAACGCCGCCCAGCCGGCGGGGACTTTTCGAGGGCGAGCCGGTCGGATTGGAGGTCGCAGTGAAGGATGGGACGAGGTTCGAGGGGGGCTGGGCCTACTTTGGCTTTGGCTTGAGTGGTCCTGGAAGTACGGCTCCGGCGTTTCCGCGGGAGAGCTGCGCCCGGTGCCATGCCGCCAATGCTGCTGACGACAATGTGTTCGTGCAGTTCTATCCCCAGCTTCGGAGCATCCTTGCGAGCCGGCGAGGGCAGCGCTAAGCTATGCGCGTCCCCTCTGGATAGCCGCTTTCTCGCAGACCTTTCCTCCGGAAGGATCTCCGCGCCATGGCGTTGCCTCGTTCGCTGCAATCGTTCCTGCTCGCTTCATTCGGTCTGATCACCCCCGTAGCTCTGTTCGCCCAGGCCCAAGCCACCACCGGCGTCGTCCGCGGTATTGTGACCGATTCGGCCGGTCAGCCGCTCACCAGCGCAGTCGTGACACTCCGGAACCTGGAGACCAACGCAGATCGAACGCTCACCACCAATCAGCGCGGAGCGTATGCGGCTACGCTGCTGCGGGTCGGGTCCTACGATGTGAGCGCCAGAGCCGTAGGGTTTCGGGAATCGAATCGAAACAAGGTTGCTGTGCGATTGGGTGAAACAGTCGATCTCAACTTCGCCCTCGCGCCCCAGATCGTCCAATTGCAGGAGCTCACGGTCGCGGCGGAGCCAACTATCGATGTGACCCGGTCGGAAGGCGCGACTCGGCTCGGGGTCGAAGCGGTGGAGGGGCTGCCCAACAACGGTCGGAACATCTTCAACTTCACTACCCTCACGCCAAACGTCGCGATCGTGCAGGGACCCGATGGAGACGAGATCAGTATTGGCGGCCAGCGCGGCATCCACAACAACGTCTCGGTCGACGGAGCAGACTTCAACAACCCCTTCTTTGGTGAGCAGCGGGGCGGTCAGCGGCCGGCCTTTACCTTTAACCTCGACGCAGTACAGGACTTCGTCGTGGTAGCTGACGGGGCAAACGCGGAGTTCGGACGGTCCAGCGGCGGCTTCGTAAACGTCATTACCAAGTCGGGCACGAACGACTTCCACGGGTCGGGACACTACTTCGGCAAGTACGACGCGCTGTCTGCTGACTACACCCACACCTCTCCCGCTGGGGCAACGTCCGGGTTCAGTCCCGATTTCAAACAACATCAATTCGGGGCGACGTTCGGCGGCCCGATCGTGCGCGACCGCGCCTTCTTCTTTCTGGCCTACGACCAGCAGGAATACAACGAGACAAAGCAGCGGAATCGCCAGGGTCTCATCGATCCCCGCATCCTGGCGTTCGTGGATACCGCGTTCGGTGGTGTGCTCAACGGCGACTTCGGGCCCATCGCACGCACCAACGACGCCAACGCTTTGCTAGCCAAGTTCGACTTCCGCCTGAGCCAGAAGCACAACGCCACGCTCAAGTACAATTACACCCGGTCGAGCCAGCAGAACGGCACCTTCGACGTAGACACCTGGGGCCGGAGCGCCAACGCCATCGAGAACGACCACTCCCACGCGGTGAACGGCAGTCTCTCATCGTTATTCTCATCGGCGGTCTCGAACGAGTTTCGCTTTCAATGGGCTCGCGAGGATCGGCCCCGCGCCTACAATGGGCCGATCAACCCCGGCACCAGCCGACCGTTCCCCGATACCGATATCGACTTCGCCGGCCAGTACCGGATTGGACTGCCGTTCTTCATCCCGCTCCAGACCGCCTACGACTACCGCTTCCAGGTCCTGGACAACATCTCGCTGGTGAAGGGCAATCACCTGTTCAAAATCGGCGCGGAGTGGAATCGCACCGGAGTGAATCAGACCTTTCTCGGCTTCGCCAACGGCCGGATGGCGTTCAGCTCGGTGGATGGGTTCTTGAACTACGTGGCGAACGGCAACGGCTACGTAGAGTGCGCGGACACCCTGACCCACATCCCCACGCCCAGTCAGACGAGCGGTGCGTGCCCGGCGGGCCAGGGCATAACCGGCCCCGTGGTCTTCTATATCCAGCAGGCCGGCGTCCCGCCGACTACGGTGGAAGAGGCGGGGACCCAGCAGATCATCCAGCACGAGTTGGCCGCGTTTCTCCAGGACAGCTGGAAACCCAACGCGAAGCTCACGTTGAACTACGGCCTGCGCTGGGAAGCGCAGATCGAACCGAGCCTGATCACGCCGATCAACCAGCTGTTCTACGCGCCGTTCATTGGCCAGACGGTCACAACCGCGGCGGGGACTTTCACCTTCCCCACCGACGGCACTATTCCGTCCGACTACAAGATGTTCCAGCCGCGGCTCGGCATCGCCTACGATATGAAGGGCGACGGCAAGCAGGTTCTCCGGGCCAACGGGGGCCTGTACTATGCCCGCATTCCAGGGCTCAACCTGGCGAGCGTGCGCAGCACCGATGGCTCGCGGGGCCAGACTCTGTTCACCAATAGCTCGCTCACGCCCATCCTGGGAGCCCCGCCCAACTACGGGGAGCTGCTCCCCTCCCCGACGACTGGGCCGTTCCGGCCGGAAATCCACGTCTTCGACAAGGACTTCGAAAACCCACGGACGTTTACAGCCACCGTGGCCTTTGAGCGAGAGATCGTCTCGGGCCTGGCGGCTTCGCTGAGCTACACCCACGCCCGAACCGACCATCTGACCCGTTTCTTCAACGCGAACGATGTACGGTTCGGCAATGGGGTTGATGCTGGTCCGTGGACTACTGGCCTCAACGGCGGGCCCAACGGCATCGGCCAGCTCTTCGTGGTGCAGAGCAGTGCCAAGTCTCGTTACAACGGCTTCACCGCAGAGCTGCGGCGCACGATTGATCCGCATCTGCAATTCCAGGTCAACTACACCCTCTCATTTGACAAGGCCGACGACGACAACGAGCGGGATCCGTTCACCTTCCGCTACGCCGAGGCGGATTCGCTGCAGGCGGAGTACAACTGGAGCGACCGGGACCAGCGGCACCGGTTCAATGCCTGGTTGCTCGCGGTTCTCCCAGGCGATTTCTATCTGAATAACCGGGTCAGCGCCTACTCGGCTCAGCCAACGTCTGAGGTATGCGGAACCAACAACCTGGGGACGGGCGTGCGCGTTACGTCGCAGGCCCAGCGCATCTGCCCCGACGGACACGTCCTACAGCGGAACACGATACGGAAGGACAATGCGTTCTTCTCATGGGACATCCGGCTATCCCGCCCCTTCAACTTCGGCCGCCAGGGGACGTTCGAGGCGATTCTCGAGGTCTTCAACGTCACGAACAACGACAATTTCCGCGATCCTTCGAGCGCGGGAGTGTTCGGGAACTTTGACGGGACGCTTCGCAGCGGCCTGGGCGAGCCGCGTCAGTTTCAGGCTGGGGTGCGCTACCTCTTCTGATCCGAACGGTTGAGCCGCTGGGCAAACTCGCGCTTGAACTTCCGCGAGGCCCCACCGGGGAATTTCACCAGCAGGGAGCCGTTCTCGATTGCCGCGATCTGCCCCACACCGTACTTGGGCAGGCTGACCCGATCGCCGACGCCGAAGGAGACCTCGGTATCGGCGATCGTTGTGTCAGGCTCCGGCTCCGCGCCGCGGACCGGCCGGGTGGCCAGCTCTGCGAGTCCACGCCGGCAATTATCGCAGCGCCCGCAGCGTTCCTCCTCCATCTCCTCGCCGAAGTAGTCGTGTAACAGCTGCCACCGACAGAGTGCGCTTCGTCCGTACGCTTCCATTCGCTCCAGCTTTTCCCGGTCCTGCTCCCCTCGCTCCTTCCACTCCGCGGCCATCTCGGTCAGACGCTCATGGCTGAGATCTCTCCGCACCAGTGCGAATCGAGCCGGCCGAGGCTCGCGCACGACCCGCGCTTCCTTGAGCAGGGACAGAACCACCCGGATCTTGGTACGGGCCACACCATTGGCCGCTGCCTGAACCTCCGCGATTGACACGGGTCCGTCGGCGATCGTCTGCATCGCTCCATACACCTGCACCAGTTCAGGCTCAGACGGATAGCGGCCGCCCATCAGGAAGAGGTGGGTGCGCCGGTCCCTGGGATCGTAGAGCAGGATGCATCGGGCGGGCTCGCCATCGCGACCCGAGCGTCCGGCCTCCTGGTAATAGGCTTCCAGCGACGCCGGCATGTCGTAGTGGACGACATATCTGATGTCCGGCTTGTCTATCCCCATGCCGAAGGCGTTGGTTGCCACGATCGCCTTCAACTCTCCGGCCATGAATCGGTTCTGCGCCGCTTTTCGTTTGCCAGCGCCGAGCTTTCCATGATAGGCAAGCACCTCGAATCCTTCGCCCTGGAGAAACTCGGTCACCTGTTCGACGTGCCTGACCGTGGCGGCATACACGATCCCGACTCCGTCAATCTGCTCGAACAGGTGGAGGAGCTCCGCCTGCTTCTCTGTGTCGCCAGAGACATGCTCCACCTGAAAGGCCAGGTTGGGACGGTGGATCCCGGTATCGTAGACCCGCATGTCGGGCCGGCCGAGCTGACGCTTGATGTCTTCGATCACCTCTTGCGTGGCCGTGGCGGTGAGCGCCAGGATGGGTGGATCGCCCAGCTCTTTCAAGGCGCCTCGAATCGCCAGGAACGACGGCCTGAAATCGTGACCCCATTGGGAAATGCAGTGTGCCTCGTCGATGACGACGAAGTCGATCGTCGTTTCGCGGAGCGTTTCTAAAAACTCCGGGTCGGTCAATCGTTCGGGGGTCGTGAAGACGAAGTCACTCTGTTCCTGCGCGATCTCCTCCAGCGCGAACGCTTCCTCCCTGGCTGTCACGCTGCTGTTCACCTGAAGCGCCTCGATCCCGCGAGCCTGCAGCTTGTCGACCTGGTCTTTCATCAACGAGATCAGGGGTGACACGATGATCGTGGTCCCCTCGAGATGGAGCGCCGGCAGCTGATAGCAAAGAGATTTTCCCGCCCCGGTGGGCATGATGGCCAGAGTGTCGTAGCGGTCCAGAACGGATTGAATGACCTCGGCCTGCCCCGGCCGAAGCCGCTGGTGTCCGAAGGTCTGCTTGAGGGAACGGCGCAGGGAGGGATCTTTTGCCGCCGCTGTATCGCGCTTTGCAGGAGAAGACATATCAGGAGTTACCGGGTAAGCGGTGAGTCGAAGGAGGCGTAACATCGCACCTGCCGTGTCATCGGGGGGTGATCCATCTCACCTGATCACTCCGGGCTCAGGTGTATCGTGACGTATGCACATCGCACAGCGTGTCGGAGTCTGGCGAGGACCGCTGCTCCTGGAAGAGGCTGCGGAGTGACCGTCGCGGATGAAGCTGCCGTTCGGCCGGAGTGGGCCAGCCGCATTCCGGAAACGGAGTGGCAGGTCTATCAGCGCGTCATCCAAGGCGTGCGTCAGACTGGAATCCCTTTCGCGTTTGGTGGCGCATTCGCCACTGCGGTTTATACCGGCGAGCTTCGCAACACCAAGGACTTTGACTTCTACATCCGTCCTGAGGATCGTGGTGCGATGCTGGAGGTGGTCGCACAGGCAGGCCTCCGGGACCACTTCGAACGGCTACCGTATGACCAGAGCTGGATCTATCGGTCGAGCGACGGGGAAGTCATTGTAGACACCATCTGGGCGATGGCGAATCAACGAGCCGTAGTGGACATGACCTGGCTGACCCGCGGACCGCTGGTGGAGCTCCGAGGCGAGGCGATGCGAGCGATCCCGGTAGAAGAGCTGATCTGGTGCAAGTTGTATGTGGTACAGCGGGAGCGCTGCGACTGGGGCGATGTGCTCAACCTGATCGATGCACAAGCGGGAAGACTCGACTGGGATCATCTGCTGCACCGTATGGGCGAGGACGCTCCCCTTCTGAGCGGCGTGCTTGCGCTTTACGGCTGGCTCAGCCCCGAGCGGTCCGACGTCATCCCGGAGAGCATCTGGGACCGGCTCGGCATACAGCGCCTGGGCGGCCATCCAGCCGACGCCGGCCTCACCACGGCGCGGGCACGTCTGCTGGATGCCAGGCCGTGGTTCCACCGCTCGCGTGGAACGACCTGATGTGCTGATCGGGGCCATGAACCACCCCGCCCGCGAGGTGCTCCAGGAGATCGAGTGGATTGCCGCCCTGGGACTCGGCTTTATCGACTTGACTCTGGAACCTCCCCAGGCAGCTTCATGGCGAGTGGATCCGCCCGCCATCCGTGCCGCGCTCGACCGCCATCGCCTGGGGGTAGTGGGCCACACCGCGTTTTATCTGCCGATTGCCAGCGGTATCGAAGAGATTCGTCGTGGGTGCCTGGCCGAGCTCCGGCGCTGCGTGGACGTATTCGCGGATGTAGGCGCACGCTGGATGAACATCCACCCTGACCGGCATGCACCGATGCATGATCGGCCCTTCTTCATAGCGAAGAATCTCGAGACCTTGGCAGAGCTGCTGCCGTACGCAAAAAGCCGGGGAGTGGGCCTGATGCTCGAGAATCTGCCCGGAGACTTCAACACGGCGCGTCAGATGGGCGAGCTGCTCGATCCGCTACCCGAGCTGGGCCTCCACCTCGACATCGGGCACGCAAATTTGCTGGTGGTGCAGAGCTCCGTGGGTGAGCTGCTCGAGGCGTACGGCCCGCGCCTCAGGCATGTGCATCTGCATGACAATAAGGGCGGGGCGGCCGATTTACACTTGCCCCTCGGCACCGGCACCGTCGATCTGCGGCTCGCCGTGAGACTGCTCCAGCGCCATGGCTACAACGGGACTATTACGCTGGAAGTCTTCACTCCGGATCCGCATCACCTCTCGTACAGCCGGGATCTGCTGCAGCGTACCTGGACGGAGGAGAGTACGGCTAGTGCTCCGAGCGCTGCATCAGAGGCGCCAGCACGTCCCTGACTTTGGCCGCTAGCTGATCGGGACTGAACGGCTTGGCCAGGAAGTCGTCGATCCCTGCGGCGCTGAAGCGTTCCATCACTTCCATGTCTCCGTAACCGCTCATGGCCACGATGGGAATGTCCGGATGCAGGCGGCGGAGCTCCAACGCCGCCTCGGGACCGCCCAGCTTGGGCATCGTGAGGTCGAGCAGAATCAGGCTGACCCGTTCTCCGAGCTTCTCCAGCCGTTCGACCACCTCGGCACCATCTCGAGCCAGCTCCACGACATAGCCCGCATCCTGAAGAACACTGGAAGCCAGTGAACGGACCGACTGCTCATCATCTGCCACCAGGATCGTGCCGACACCCCGCAGATCGCGCTCGGGCTCGTTGATGGTCGCAAATCGATCGGAGTGCCGAGCTTCGCGAATCACAGGCAGCAGCACGGTGAACGTGGTTCCCTGTCCCGGCTCGCTCCGAACTCCGATCGCCCCTCGATGGCCCCGCACAATGCCGAGCGCCGCCGCCAAGCCGAGCCCACGACCCAGAAACTTGGTGGTGAAGAACGGCTCGAAGATCCGATCACGGGTTTCCTGATCCATCCCTACGCCCGAGTCCACTACATCGATCCGGACGTAGTCACCCTGGACGATGGGAAACCCCTGGGTGCGTGGCCGCACCCGACGCTCGGTAAAGTGCTCCACCCGAACCCGGACTGTCAGAGTACCCGCGGCATCCCCGATAGCCTCCCCACCATTGAGCACCAGGTTCATGACCAGCTGCTGCAGCTGGGTACGGTCGGCTTCGATCTTGGGACACTGGTCCGGAAGATCGAGGACTAACGAGACTTTCTTGGAGATGGATGAGCGGATCAAGGTGCTGATCTCGCTGACCAGCTTGCACGGATCCACCGGCTGGATCACGAACCGGCCCTTGCCGGCATAGGCCAGCAGCTGTCGGGTGAGATCGGCGGCCCGTTCACTGGCCTTTAGCACGTCCTGCAGCATCGTCGCGGCCTGCTCGGTCTTGCCCGCCACGATGGCACGCTTGGCCAGACCGGCATTCCCCATGATTCCGGTGAGCAGATTATTGAAATCGTGGGCAATGCCACCCGCCAACACGCCGATGCTTTCGAGCTTCTGGGCCTGCTGGAACGCCTGCTCGCGCTCGCGTTCCGCTGCCTTCGAGTGCTTCTGCTCGGTTTCATCGCGAACGACCAACACCGCACCGGCAACGTACCCATCCCCCTTGATCGGAGCCGCCGAGCAGGTGACCGGTACCAGATGCCCTTCCCTATGCACGAAGAAATCTTCCTGCCCCCGAAGGGTTTCACCGGTGATCAGGACCTGCATGTACGGGCACTCGGAGACGGGATACGGTCTGCCGTCCTGGTACTGGTTGTGCAACTTGTCGTGGAGGAATTCTCCAATCAGATCCTCCCGATTCCAGCCGAACATTTTCTCCGCACTCGGATTCACGAAGGTGGTTCGCCCCTCCCGGTCGACCAGCAGCAGGGCTTCGGCCGCGTGGCTCGCGATCGCATCGGCGAGGCTGAGTTGATAATTCAGCAGCTCGTCGGCCTGCTTCTGTTGCGATTCGTCTCGAATGATTTTGGCGAGGCCGTGAAGAACCCCGTCCCGGTCCCGGAGGCCCAGCATCACTCCATCGGCCCAGAACCGCGTGCCGTCCTTCCGCAGATGCCAACGGATATCGGCGGCCCGGCCGGTCTCGGTGGCAAAGCGTGCCTCCCGCTCCGGCTCCCCCCGAAAGACATCTTCCGAAACGAAGAGAATCGATCCGTGCTGTCCGATGATTTCTTCGGGCGAATAGCCGAATAGCCGCTCCGCACCGGGATTCCAGCTCTCGATGATGCCGTTCGGAGTCAGGTGGAAGATCGCGTAATCGACGGTCGCTTCCACCAGGAGACTGTGACGGCTTTCGTCCATGCGTTCCACTCTGTCGTTCAAGACGCGCCACTCACGGAGTACTCGGCGCAGGGCCTTCGAGCCAGCCGTAAACTGCACGCGCACCAATTGTTGAAGATGTGACGTGGGTACCCGAGGGTCGGCCCATCTCGGTAAAACGTGTAAGTGCCATCACAGACAGCCGCCAGGGAATACTCTATCCTCAACCATCGACCGATGGCATGTATCCTCACTGGTGGAGGGCTTCTCGATGCTCGTATGGCTCGCCGTTATCCTCATCATAGCGTGGCTGCTCGGCTGGGGCGTGTTCCACGTGGCAGGTGGGCTAATTCACATCCTCCTCGTCATCGCCGTCATTGTGTTCCTGGTCAATCTCATCAGTGGCCGACGCGCAGTGTAGCTGACTGCCGTGCTGCAGCGACGGAGGGCCGCTTCGGAGCGGTCCTTCACCGCCGCTGACATCTCTCCGACCCCCTGGCAAAACAATGGGGCTTGGCTAAGTTGCGATAGGACTTGCAACTATAGCGGGGTAACATGTCGGAATCGGCGGCGGATGGCGCTCCTGGCCTCGATGGGCCGAAGCAGACCGTTTTGGTGGTGGATGATGAAGAGGGACTGCGTGCGCTGGTCTGCAGGACCCTTCGGCACGAGGGTTACCGCACGTTGGAAGCAAGCCACGGTGCCGAAGCCCTCGAACTGGTCGAAACGGCGCCAGCACCGGTAGACCTGGTGGTGACCGACATGGTCATGCCAGGGATGGACGGACGCGAGTTGGGACGTCGATTGGCTCAGCGATGGCCCAGCCTTCCCATTCTGTACATCTCAGCCTACGACGTGAACGACATCTTCCGGCGGGGTTCTCCCCGCAGTTCGGCTCCTTTCCTGCAAAAACCATTTGCGGCAGATGGCCTGCTCACGATAGTCCGTGGACTCCTACGGGGCCGTTCCGGGACTAAGCCCTCCGACTCATCGGGTGACTCGTCCGGAGTCGAGAACCACCCGCGCCCGGTGAGCGAGCTGCCGTAAGTTCCATCTCCATTGGTGCGGGACGTCGAGTCACCGAAGGGCCTTCACCCCCACCCAGCTTTCCTCTCCAGTGCAAAACGTGTGACCCTGCTCACGGAGGCTCGGTGTCAGGCCGGGCTATTTGTCTGCACGCCCGCGGCCCGGGCGAGTGAGCGGCGATATGGTGCATGACGACGGGGCCACCCACCCATCTGAACACCAATACGACACCCTCGCACGGACGCGCTGACCACCTGCCTTAGAACACGGCAGGGAAGTGCTGCACAACGAACAAGCATCGGGGACGGTATCCCTGTCAAAGACACTTCGATCGGAGGGAGAAATGGGCACAGCAACACAGCCAACACGAGGCTACGCCGGCCGTGAGCGGCGGATCGGCTACCCTGGCGGCCAGCAACGGATGCGCCCCGAGATAAGCCAACGGCAATCAGGATTCGGAGGACCCGCCAATGCGGAACGACGGTCCCGGGGACTGGGCTGGTTCAGCATCGCCCTGGGGCTCGCCGAAATAGCGGCTCCCAGGGCGGTCGCCCGCATGATCGGAGCTCCCGACGACGAGGACACTCGGGACACTCTATTCGCCGTCGGACTTCGTGAGGTCGCCAGCGGGATCGGCATTCTCTCCCGGCCTGACTCTGCGGGATGGTTGTGGGCCCGTGTCGGCGGTGATGTCATGGACCTGGCACTGCTGGGTTCCACCCTCAGATCGGACAATGCCAATCCGAATCGGATCGCGGCAGCTACTGCGGCTGTCCTCGGGGTCACTGCCGTGGACTACATGACCGGCCAGGAGCTGAGGCAAGGTCACAACGGCCATGCGCGCGGCTGGAACACGGAGCAGGACCGAAAGTCCGGCAAAGTCCAGGTGACGCAGGCGATCACCATCAATCGCCCGGTGAATGAGGTCTATGGATTCTGGCGCAACTTCCAGAATCTCCCACGCTTCATGGATCATCTGGAATCGGTCCAGGTGCTGGACGATCGTCGCTCTCATTGGAAGGCCAAGGCGCCGGCCGGGATGAGTGTCGAATGGGATGCCGAGATTATCGACGACCGTCCGGATGAGCTGATCGCCTGGCGCTCGCTGCAGGATGCGGAAGTCAGAAATGCTGGATCGGTACGCTTCTCACGGGCGCCGGGCGATCGCGGCACGGAGATCATCGTCGACCTGCGCTACGACCCACCGGGCGGCATCGTCGGCGCGACGATTGCCAAGCTGTTCGGCGAGGAGCCGAACCAGCAGGTCAAGAGCGACCTGCGGAGGTTCAAGCAGGTGATCGAGACCGGTGAGGTCGTCAAGTCTGATGCCAGCATTCACAAGGGCCCGCACCCGGCGCGCCCCGCCGCCGCCAATATGTGACCACCAGGAGAACGAGTAATGAGAGCCAACTGCTGGATTGACAAGAAAAAAGTTCGGGTGGAGCAGGTACCCGATCCCAAGATTCTCAATTCGCGCGACGCGATCGTGCGCATCACTTCCACCGCGATCTGCGGCTCCGACCTGCACCTCTACAATGGCTTCGTTCCCACCATGGAGAAGGGCGACATCCTGGGACACGAGTTCATGGGTGAGGTCGTCGAGACCGGCAACAGCGTAAAAAACCTGAAGGTGGGTGACCGAGTGGTGGTCCCCTTTCCAATCGCCTGCGGCAACTGCTTCTCGTGCCAGCAAGGAAACTTCTCCGTGTGCGAGAACTCCAATCCGAACGCGTGGATGGCGGAGAAGATGTGGGGGCACTCTCCGGCCGGGATCTTCGGGTACTCCCATCTGACGGGCGGGTACGCCGGCGGGCAGGCGGAATATGCCCGAGTGCCGTTCGCGGATGTCGGTCCCATCAAGGTACCAGAGGAACTCACTGACGATCAGGTTCTCTTCCTCTCGGACATCTTCCCCACCGGCTACATGGGCGCGGAGATGTGCGATATCCAACCCGGGGCGGTGATCGCCGTCTGGGGAGCCGGACCAGTCGGCCAGTTTGCCATAGCGAGCGCCTACCTGCTGGGTGCCTCCCGTGTCATTGCCATCGACCGTTTCGACTACCGGCTGCGCATGGCCAAGGAACGGGCTGGCGCAGCGGAGACGATTAACTATGAGCAGGAGAGCGTCCTCGAGCGGCTGAAAGAGCTGACCGGTGGACGGGGACCCGATGCGTGTATCGACGCCGTTGGTATGGAGGCGCACGGTCACACTGCCATCTATGCCTATGACCGGGCCAAGCAGGCGCTGATGCTGGAGACCGACCGGCCGATCGCGTTGCGAGAGGCGATCATGGCGTGCAAGAACGGTGGGACGGTGTCGGTCATCGGTGTCTACGGGGGTTTCATCGACAAGTTCCCCATGGGCTCGGTGATGAACCGTTCACTGACGATCAAGACGGGTCAATGCCATGTGCAGCGCTACATGCGCCCGCTGCTGGAGCGCATCCAGCGGGGGGAAATCGATCCCAGCTTTGTGATTACGCATCATATGCAACTCGACGATGCTCCCCGCGGGTATGACATGTTTGTGAACAAGAGGGATGACTGCCTAAAGGTCGTGCTGAAGAACTGATCGGAGCGTCGCAGGTAACACCGGGAAGCCCCAGCGGAAGACATTCCGCTGGGGCTTTTTGGGCTCAGGTGTCGCAAATGAGGCCCGCGGAGGTCGAAATCACGACAGCCCCATTGCGGAGGGGTGTCGCAAATGCGCACTCAGACCCCCCAGGGAGCAGCGCCCGCCAGTTGTGCCCAAAATCACGGCGAGTTGTGGCACAGGAGGGCTGATTGAATGAGTTGTTCCCCTCTTGGCTGCTCTCCGTCCGATGCCTGGCGGAGCGCTATCGATCTTTGTGAGGTGGTCATGCCGTCCATGCGCATGCTCTCGCTCAGTTTCGCTCCCGCGCTCCTGGTACTGGCGTGCGGAGGAAACGATCTGACAGTGCCTCCGAACGAAGCTGCGGCCACGATCACGACCACGACCACCGGCACAGAGCCCGATGTGGACGGTTACGCAGTGCAGGTCGACGGCAATCCTGCGCAACCGATTACTCCCAATGGCAGTGTCCAGGTCTCGAGTCTCACTCCCGGAGCTCACACCGTGCTGCTCAGTGGATTGGCGGCGAACTGCACCGTGGCGGACAACCCGCGGTCCGTGGAAATCACCGCGGGTCAACCGGTGGTCGTGGCCTTTGCCATCACTTGTTCCGCCCCAGCGCCTCAGCCGGGCAGCAGCATTCTTTTCGAGAGCAAGAGAAGCGGAAAGTTCGACATCTTTTCCATGAACGCGGACGGCAGCAACCAAACCAATCTTACCCAAGCCGCTGGAGACAACTTGCGCGGCGCTTGGTCGCGCGATGGCAAGAGGATCGCGTTCGAAACCGATCGAGCGGGAGCGAATGACATCTTTGTCATGAACGCTGACGGAAGCGGGCAAGAGAGTCTCACCGAAGGGATCGGCTTCAACTCCGAGCCGGCGTGGTCTCCGGACGGCCAGAGGGTCGCGTTCATCAGCGACCGTAACGGCAACTTTCAGATCTTCGTGATCAGCGCCGACGGAACTGGGGCAGCGAGTCTCACTGACACCCAGGAGGGAACCGACTCGCCGGCGTGGTCGCCGGATGGCCGGCACATCGCCTTTTCGGGAGGGACGAGAATCGTCATCATGAACCCCGACGGGGGCATGCAAACTCCCCTCACGACACCGGCAATCAATGAAGATGATGAATTCGCCCAGTGGTCACCGGACGGTGGCAAGATCGCATTCGTTCGGCACGCGAATGACCCGAGTGAATCCTTTGTGGTAAACCTCTGGGTCATGAACGCTGATGGGAGCAATGCCAAGGCGCTGACCAGCTATCCCCTCGGCCCCGGTCCGGACGTTTTCGTCGACGGGTTTTCCTGGTCGCCAGATGGGAACAGGATCGCCTACGCCGTAAGCAACGACATCCACGTGGTGGGTGCCGACGGTTCCGGTGACATCAACTTGACGAACGGCAGCGCACTGGGAGAGTACCAACCACACTGGTCACCCGATGGCTCAAAGATCCTCTTCTCGGCTCTGGTCGGCGACGCCCCGGATCTATTTATCATGAACGCCGATGGTGGTGGTCCGATAAATCTGACAAACAACCCGGCGTTTGATTCGGGAGCTGCATGGCGCCCGTGAACCAGGAGTCTACGCCGTCACATGTTACATCAACAGCGACCTGGTGCGAAGCGATACTCGAGCGGCACAGCGGTTGGCGCTCACCACAGGCTGTGCCCATGAGGCAACGAGGATTGAGCTTTATTCGGGGGTGACGGTCAATAAACGAAGCTGACCCTGGCGGCCCACCTGCAGAATCACGGCATCACCGGATTTGACCGGTGCCATCATCGAACGAAGATCCGCCAGCGTTCTCACCGTGTCTCCATTCACGGCGTAGATAACGTCACCCGGGCGTCGGACCGGCTGCCCCGTCCACCTCTGACGCGACAGCAGCGACCACCACCCCGTGAGGGTAGCGAACGCCTGGGATTGCACGCGCCAGCTCCGGAGTCAGTTCCAGGCCCAGGATGCCGAGCTTCCCGATCAGATTTTGTTCAGGTGTCACCATGTCGCGGAAACGATCCACCTCTTCCCGGCGCTGAACCACCGGTACTCTCAACGTCATCCGCTGAAGCCCTCGACCGACCTCCAGGTTGACCGGAGTGCCGATGGGGCGCTGGTACAGCGTCACGTCGAACTGGCGTCCGTTCTCCACCGGCTTCCCATCAACAGAGAGGATCACGTCGTTGACTCGAAGGCCGGCCTTGTCGGCCGGACCGTTGGGATAGACGTCGCCCAGGACGACTCCCCATTCACGCGAGAGGTGGAGTGCTGCCGCAATCGGAGGAGTGATCGTCTGGGCGAAGACACCGATCTCACCTCGCCGCACCTGCCCGTTCTTTCGAATCTGCTGATACACGAAGCGCACGATGTTCCCTGGCGCCGCAAACCCGATGCCTTCGCTGCCGCCGGATTGGGTGAAAATCAGAGTGTTGATCCCGATGACGGCTCCGTCGGAGCTCACCAGAGGGCCGCCGCTATTGCCGGGGTTGATGGGTGTATCGGTCTGGATGTATATCATCCGGTCTTCCGGCTGGAGCTGGCGCCCTACCGCGCTCACCACTCCCATTGAAACGCTGCTGGCCAGACCGAAGGGACTCCCGAAGGCGAGCACGACCTGGCCAGCCCGGAGGGAATCCGAGTTCCCGAGACGCGCGAAGGGAAGCCCGGTGAGCTCGACTTTCAGCACGGCGATATCAGTCTCCCGATCGGCCCCGACGAGAGTAGCGGGCACTTCCTGAGAGATCGGCGCCAGGGCGGAACGGCTGGGGGCATCGCTGACTGCCGGACGGGGAAGCACCACCACGAAACGCCGGCCGCCCTCCACGACGTGCCGATTGGTGACGATGTAGCCATCGGCGCTCAGGATTACCCCGGAGCCAGTACTCTGCTGAGCTGCAAAGAGGCTGGCGGCGGTGGTGCCAGAGGCTTCCACTGGGCCGTACGCGGTGACTCGTATCTGCACCACAGCCGGACCCACGCCCGCCACCACTTTCTCCAGGGAGCGACTGAGGCCACGAAGATCCGGGCCAGACGCCGTTTGAGAGAAGGCCGGAGCCGTCCCCATGAGCGCCAGCACCAGAAGAATTGCGGGGGTGCGATTCATACGATCGACCTCCAGTCTTCAGCTGAGGCAGGCAAGAGATCCTGATCGATCCGGCGAGTTACTGAACCCGACGAGGCTCGACGTAGAAGTTCTCATCCAGGTGGACCTCGCCTGGGTTGCCCGGGAGAGCCGCCGTCTGCCAGGACGAGGTCGGCCTTAGTTTAGTGGAGCTGTCGGGGGTGACGAGAATCCGCACCGGCATGTTGAACCCGGCAACGACGTTGGTCCAGCGATACTTGAGACTTCCCCGATCCAGGCGGTACTCGAAGACAGGAACTTTGGTGGTCCCGAGATACTGCTGGAAGACCGGGCCGAGCTTGATTCCCGTCTGAGTGCTGATGTACTCCTCGACTTCTTTTCCGGTCACAATCCGGTGATAGAATTTGGAGTTGAGTCCCCGTAGCACCGCCCGCCAGGTACTGTCGTTGTCGACCACCTGGCGGATGGTGTTCAGCATGTTTCCGCCCTTGTAGTACATATCACCGGAGCCTTCGGCGTTCACTCCGTAGGTGCCGATGATCGGCTTGTCGTTCTTGATCAGCTTGCGGGTCCCCAATACGTAGGCCTCACCAGCGGACTTGCCATACTGACACTCGGTGAAGAGCGATTCCGAGTAGTTGGCAAAGCTCTCGTGCACCCACATGTCGGCGATGTCGGCCGCCGTGATGTTGTTGCCGAACCACTCGTGGGCGCTCTCGTGAATCACGATGAAGTCCCACGTCAGACCCCACCCGGTTCCGGACAGATCCTTTCCTTTGTATCCGTTTTCGTAGCCGTTGCCATATGCGACGGCACTCTGATGCTCCATCCCCAGATGCGGCGCCTCAATCAGTTGATAGCCATCCCGGTACCACGGGTATGGCCCGAACCAGTGCTCGAAGCATTTGAGCATCGGCCTGGTCTGCTGCCATTGGGTCCGCGCGGTGTCCAGGTGGCGGGCCAGCGGCCAGAAGTCGAGCGTGAGATGGCCATTCTCGCCCACGTAGTCTTCCGTGTATTGCGCGTAGCGGCCCACGTACGCGGCCACATCGTAATTGTTGATTGGGCTGGTGACGAACCACTCATACGTGGTCCAGCCGCCAGGCAGCTGCTGAATCCCGCGAAGGCGTCCGTTCCCAATCGCGCGAAGGGAGTCGGGGACAGTGAGCGCGACGCGTTGGCTGTCGGGCTCGTCCGCCTGGGTGTCTTTCGTCGGCCACCAGACGCTGGCGCCGAGGCCCTGACAGGCAGTGGAGATCCAGGGTTGCCCATCGGGATCTCTGGCCCAAATGAGGCCACCGTCCCAGGGGGGCTTCTCCGCTACGCGAGGTTTCCCGCGGTAGTAGACCGTCAGCGTCTTCAGGGCGCCCCTGGTCTGATCGCCTACATCCAGGAAAAAAGCGTTGCCATCACGCCGATACCGCAGACGTTTGCCATCCTGGACGGCGCTGTCGATCTCCAGCGGGAGCTGTAGATCGACTTGAAACGCGTGGGGCTTGTCGAGCACGCGATAGGTGATCCCGTTCGATCCACGTATCGTGCTGTCGGAGGGGTTGAGAATCACGTGCAGGTCGTAGAACACGACATCCCACCAGGCGCGCTCCGGCGTGATACTGCCGCGGAGTGTGTCGGCACGAGTGAAGGCAACCTGCTGGGCTCTGCCGGTCATTGCCGGCAAGAGACACAGCGCGAGTGTCAGAGGAAGCGAGCGGATCGGCATGGCGGAATCGTACCGGGTGCTGGGGGTGGAGGCAAACGCGAAGAAGGTAAGTAGATAAGACTTTGCACTCTTGACAAGACGAGCCTCAATTCCCATCGTGTGAGCGTCGCGAGCATCTGATGACGAGATGGCACCGGCCCGGTAGCCATTCCTCGCGGCCAATCGAACTCTTCGCAGCACCACCGTAGACCAATTCATATCACGGCCCACAAGGCCGAAGGCTCGAGCACCACGACTCCCCTGTCGCGGCTCGAGGTAGAGATCTCTTTTCTCCTCCAAGGAGAGCGACCATGTACCGTATCCTGGTCGTTGTGTCGGTCTTTGGCCTAGCCGCCTGTTCCGACATGAACGACGCGTCCGCGCCCGAGCGGAGTCCCGCAGTGGCCTCCGAAGACACCGTCTCTCCTGCCGAACTCTCCTTCAATGCCGCTGCGAACCGCGGAGCCCACACCGCGCTGTCGGGCGGCGCAACGACGGTCTTTGATGTAACGGCAAACGCCTTCTCGCTGGCAGCTCCCAACCTTGCCGGGCTGAGTCTCGCCAGGCACGCAAGTGGCGATGCCCAGTTCGAAGTCGAGTTCGAGGAGAAAGCCGGAGAGTCGAACAGCGGGTTGGGTCCGGTCTTTGACAACGTTGCCTGCGAGGAGTGTCACATCGGCGACGGACGCGGCACTCCGCCCCTCGGAAGCGAGGCGATCAGCTCGATTCTCTTCCGGGCGAGCGTGGCAGGACGTGGTCCGCACGGCGGCCCGAACTCGGTGCCAGGCCTGGGCGGTCAGCTTCAGCTTCGGGCGGTGACCGGCTTCACCCCAGACGCAGCGGCCATCATCAGCTACGTCACTACCAACGGCACTTTTACCGACGGTACCCAGTATCATCTCCGGGTACCGCATTACGACATTTCTGGCCAGTATGTGCCCGCAAACGTCCTGATCTCACCACGAGTTGCGCCAGTGGTGTTTGGCCTTGGCCTTCTCGAGGCGGTCCGGGAGAGCGAAATCATGGAGCTGGCCGACCCAAGGGACCGTAACCGCGACGGCATTTCAGGTCGGCCAAATTATGTCTGGAACGAGGTCAGGCACCGGACCGAGATAGGACGTTTTGGATGGAAAGCCAACCAGCCAACGCTGCTCCAGCAGACCGCCGGTGCCTACAACGGCGACATGGGTATCACGTCGTCCATTTTCCCCGCCGAGTCATGTGAAGGAAATGCGTACCCTGGCTGCAACCGGCATGCGCCCGAGATCTCCAACCAGATCGTGCAGGACGTGGCCTTCTATACCCAGACGCTTGGGGTGCCGGCGCGCCGCAATCTGAACGATCGCAAGGCGAGTGAGGGCGAGCAGTTGTTTTACAGGGCAGGTTGCGACGGATGCCACGCACCGACACTGCGCACCGGATCTCTGAGAGGCGTACCAGAAGTCTCGAACCAGGTGATTCACCCGTACACCGATCTGCTGCTCCATGACATGGGGCCCGGCCTGGCAGACAACCGCCCCGATTTCCAGGCATCGGGGCGGGAGTGGCGCACTCCGCCGCTCTGGGGGATCGGTCTGGTGAAGGCGGTCAACGGGCACACCAACTTCATGCACGATGGCCGGGCACAGTCGCTGCTGGAGGCGGTGTTGTGGCACGGTGGCGAGGCCACCAGAGCACAGGAACGCGTCCGCAGCTTCTCGGCGGCACAGCGGGATGCACTGGTAGCGTTCCTGGAATCACTCTAGACACCAACACATTCGCTGCCCTCTCCCGAGGGCAGCGATGCTTTCCTGGCAAGATCGGATAGGCTACTGGGCCGAGACGTTCTTGAGCTCGGCGGATACTGAATCGATGCTGGCCGCCTCGCGGTCCAGCGCCTCTCCGATCTTCACCCCCTGCTCCTCCGCTTCCTTCCAACGCTTGGCCTCGATCGCCTCACGCACACCCGGCAGCGTCTTCGGTGAGTAGCCGGTGTACCAGCCGGGCGCGGAAAGCTGATGCCGGTACCAGGGACGACGCGGTAACCCCTCAAGGCTCGTGAGCGAGCGTTCTATCCGCAGCAGAAGCGAATTAATTCGCTGAGCCTGATCCTGCGACAGCGTTGCCAGTCCTGGTCGGGCGCCGGTCAGCGCCTGTTCATAGCTCTTGGCCGAGCCGGTCAAACGATCCAGGCCGTTCTCGATCGGAGCGAAGCTGACATGCGGCGGTACCTCCTCTCTTTTGGGCGTAACCAGAGGCCGTCGAGGATCGTTGGTCGCGATAAAGACACTGTCCTCCAGCTCGAGGTTCTGCTCCTCGATCTCATCGCGCTTCTTCTTCCACAGCTCCTGCACCTCCTTCAGGTACTTTGCTACCGCGGTTCCCAAACCGGTGAACTCAAAAGGTACGATCTCAGCATCGGCTAAGCGGAGGATTGTGATTCCTGCTGTCTGCGCCAGGGCGCGACCGAAGACGAAAGCGGTGTCACTGAACCGGGTGTACCAGCGAAAGCTGTCGTAAATGGAGTGGTAGACGCCGCCGTCGTCTTCTCCACCGAAGCCAAGATTGAGCGAGGCAATGCCGGCGTGGTGAGCGAACGCGGTGTAGTCCGAGCCCGATCCCAGCGCTTCCAGCTCCAGGTCGCTCAGAGATCGAATGCGCTTACGCTCCGCGGGCTCGGCATCGGCGACTGCCTTGGATCGGGCCCGCTTCCAGATCGACATTCTGGTCTCCGGATCTGTGAGATCCCGCGCCACATCGTTGGTCAGGCGAGCGAGGCTGGGAGATCCACCAGCGCTGAGGAAGCCGCGGTCGTTGCCATCCGAGTTGAGGTAGGCCACTGCCCGGCGCTCCAGCTCCGCCGCATGGGCCTCAACCCACTCGGTAGATCCCAGCAGCATCGGTTCCTCTCCGTCCCAGGCGGCGAAGACGATCGTCCTGCGGGGCTGCCAGCCTTCCTTCCGAAGCAACGCAAACCCACGAGCCTCCTCGAGTAAGGCAACCAGACCCGAGATCGGATCCTCGGCACCATTTACCCAGGCGTCGTGGTGGTTACCCCGGATCACCCACTCGTCCGGGGCAACCGAGCCAGGAATGCGGGCGATCACGTCACGCAAGGGCGTCAGCTTCCAGCTGAAGCGTAGCTTGAGGTGGACTCGTGCCGGACCGGGACCGACATGGTACGTGATCGGTAGACCACCGACCCAGTCCGGCGGGGCCACCGCGCCAGCCAACGCCTGCAGCAGGGGCTGGGCATCGGCATAGGACAGCGGCTGGGTCGGGATGGTGGGAAGGCTCCGCGCCTCGCTCTGCTTGAGGCGCTTCGCATCCGCGGTGGCACCTACACCTGGCGTGAGGGGATCGCCGGGATAGAGCGGCATGTCCATGATGCTCCCCCGTTGTACCCCTTCACGGGGGCGGAAGGCACCCCGGGGATACACATCGCCTGCATGGTATCCGTCATCCGCAGGATCGGAGTAGATCAAGCACCCCACCGCTCCATGCTCCGCGGCCACTTTCGGCTTAATCCCTCGCCACGACTTGCCGTACTTGGCTATAACGATCGCGCCTTTGACCGAGACACCGAGACGTTCGAGCCGCTGGTAGTCCTCGGGCACTCCGTAGTTGACGAATACCAGCGGGGCCGTGACATCGCCATCCGGCGAGTAGGCGTTATAGGTGGGCAGTTGCTCCTTCTGTTGTGACGTGGTGGGGTCACCCGGCATCGCGGGCTCTCGCAGCCGCGCGACGAAGCGTTCCGGCCCAACCAGCTCCACTACCCTCTCCAGCGGTGTGGGGAAGAGGACCTGGAAGGTTTCAATCGTGGCATCCAGTCCCCAGCTCTTGAACTTGTTCAGGAGCCATTCGGCGTTGACGCTGTCGGCGGGCGACCCGAGATGGTGGGGACGGGCCGAAAGGATCCTCATGTATTCGCGCAAGGAGTCCGGGTCGGGAACAGCCGCGAACTTTCTCTCCCATTCACGCTGAGTCCGCGCGGATGCATCCGAGAATCCCCGGAGCTGATCCTTGCTCTGGCCTAGGGCCGAGCTGACGAGAGTGACTGTGAGCATGCCCGAGAGGAAAGCGCTGGTACAGGTAATCCGCATGGATCCTCATCTGAACGAGTAGTGCGGCAGGAGGGAGACACGGCTCGACCGGTAGCCGGGCACGTCCGGTGTTCAGCAAGTATATTCTCAGTCAGGCCCCGTGGGAGAGTTCTTTCTGTGACGTTCCGATTGTCCAGCTTTGTGCTTGCGGCCATTCTGGCCTTTCCAGCCTCGTCTCCAGCGATGCAGGTCACCCAGCAAGCAGACACCAGCGCACCCTCGAGCGCGACAGACACTAGCGCAACATCAAGCGCGACAGACAGCGCTCAACGAGGGTATCTGCCGAACATTCCGACGCCAGGCGGTCAGACTGCCACGATGCAGCTACCCCAGGCAGCGGGCCGCACTAACGCAGACAGCACAAGAGCAGACAGCGGAGCGGCAGACACGCTCAGTCCCCGAGCGGGACCGGACACCTCAGCCGCTGACTCTGCTGCCCCACCTCGCCCTCAGGAGGGCAAGGCTGAGGGAGCTCGGGAGTCTAGAAGCATTGATCTGACCAACCCGCGGAACTTCCGCGCGAGAAGTCTCGGCAATAGCGTCCTCCTGACGTGGGAGCCCGTGCGAGGAGCCAGCTATTACTGGCTGGAGGGGACCGGAGTTCCGGGCGAGAAAGTCACTGACACCACCTTCACCGTTCGAAACCTCCAACCGGGTACGCGGAGTTACTCTCTCGTCGCCTACCACGGAGATGTGGCCGACACGTCTGCTCCTTCCCGCGCCACCGTCGGGATTTGGGAGGCCCCCAAGACAACGGACGACAGCGATGTTACGGTTGCGGTCAAGGTGACGCCGGACTCTATCGCACCCGGCAAGTGCGCTCGCTTCCGGGCAGAGGTGAGAGACGGCCAGGGTCAGCCGCTGGATGTGCTTCAGGACGGCACGCCAGCCCATGCCGGCGCCTTCAAGTACTCGCTGCGCCCCTCCAACCCCAATCTGCGGTGGTTAGGGGACAATCCAACGTCGCTGATGGTTTGTGCTACCGCCAATGCCAAACCCGCCGCGGCAGTCCTGACCGCCTCGCTTCCCACGCAGCGAAAGCCACTCACCGGATCATCGAAGCTGAGAATCACTCGATCTCCCCGCTGAACACATAGGCCGAAAGGCCCCGCCTCAGGCAGCGGGGCCTTGAGTGACTCGACTCAGCTTGCCGACTTCTGCGAGCGGGACTTTTCCCAGTTGACGAAGAGAAAGCCACCCGGCGCATCGAACGTGGGCTCCCCGACTCCAGGGAGCACCTGCAGCTGCAACTCTTCAATCTTGTTCTTCGAGCAGTCCCAGCAGCTCAGTGCAAAGTCCCCGTCACGTCTGGTGCGTGAGAGCTGCATGACATGCACCATAGCGTCGTCGGTCACGAGGGTGCCGTTGCGGTACAGGTGGGCGAAGGCCCACAGTGCGACCGCACTATTGATCGTGGGCACCAGTGGTGTGTGCACGCCGGTAGCGCCGTGATAGTAGAGTCCCATAATCACGCCGCCGAACCGGGGGTGGTGCGGGACATCCTTAGTCTGCACTCGGTCCATCACAAGCTTCCAGTGGGCCTGGTCCTGGGTGGTGAACTCGGCCACCCCACGCACCGAGTCCCGGGTGGCTCCCTTGTCCCAAGCCGTGAAGGAGAAGGTACCTGTGATGGGCGCAACCTTGTTCGAGTACGGGCCGTTCTGCGCCTGCGACTCCAATCCCTCCTTCTCGTGGCCGAACGCCTTGAGAATCGCAGCGGCGCTATCCGCGAAGGGGAATGGGCCGGGGAGGATCTGGATCACCGGTGTCGTGCCTGTCACACGGATCATTTGCACTGCGGGTGGCTTGGTCTTTGCCTCGCGCGACTTGATGTAGGCATAGCCTGAGTCCGAATCAGTCGCGCTTACGACCTTCAGGTGGGCTTCCATGCCGAGCTTCTTGTGGGAGTCGACGCCCACCGGGCAGTAGACCTCGTATGTCCCCGGATGAAGGTTCAGCGTCAGCATCGCACTAGCACCCGGCTGAATCGTTGCCGTCTCTTTCTCGAGTCCCGGCCCCTCGACTTCCAATGCATGCGGGATACTGCCGGCGTTCATGGCGGTGAACGTTACGGTCCCCGCCTGCACCTCAGCCTTCGATAGTTCGATCTTCCACTCCGACAGCTTGGCGGTGATGGCCATGGGTTCGCTCGGACCCTTACTCGCAGGGTTCGAGCCAACCATCGCGGAGGTGAAGAGCAGTGCGCCAAGGACGCTGGTCAGGAAGTCATGGTAAGTCATCTGGGTTTCTCCGGTATGAGTGTGAGAACATCAGCTCAATGCCGGATACCCTGATGGGCTGGCGCTTATTCCCGGGAATAAACTCCACCCTCGCGGAGTCCCCACCTGAGAGGTATCGTGAGCACCCGGAGGATCAGTGGGCCCAAACGAGCTCGGACGTTTCGAAGCCATCGTGCTGCCGCACCTGGACGCCGCGTACACCCTGGCGCGTTATCTGACGCGGAATGAACATGACGCCCAGGACGTGGTGCAGGATGCCTACCTGCGCGCACTCAAGTACTTCGATGGGTTTCGAGGGTCACAAGGCGCCGATGGACGGGCGTGGCTGCTGGCCATCGTGCGCAACGCCGCATTCACCTGGCGCCGCAAGCACCGCCTGGAGTCCACCGCCGCAGAATTCGACGAGCGAGTCCACAGTGAGGCAGTCTCGGACATCCATCCGGAAGCCGCGATCCTGGGGTCGTCCGCGCGCGAGTCACTCCACCAGGCGCTGGACCAGCTGCCGGCCGAATTTCGCGAGGTGATCGTGTTGCGCGAGCTTCAGGGATTGTCCTACAAGGAAATAGGTGAAGTGATTTCGGTGCCGGTTGGAACCGTGATGTCACGGCTTTCTCGCGCCCGCACTCGGCTCCAGCGAGCACTCTACGCTGAGCAGAAGGGACGTCGAGATGACGCATAACGAGCTGGAGCTGCAACTGGACGCCTACCTGGACGGGGAGCTGGCAACCCGCGACGCACGGGCGTTCGAGACCCATCTCAAGGAGTGCGGAGATTGCGCTCGATTGCATGAGGCACGAGTCGCTCTGGGAACCGCCATCCGAGCCGAGCTGCCGGCCTTGCGGGCGCCGGACGAGCTTCGGAGCAGGATCCGCGCGGCGCTCCATTCAGCGAGCGGCGTCTCGCCCGCACCCCGACGGATGTCACCACTGGGAATGCGCTGGCTCGCGTTGGCCGCATCCCTGGTTCTGGTCGCCGCCGGCAGTTGGCAGCTCGCCTCCAAGCGAGCGGCGGAGGAGTTTCTCAGCGAGCAGGTGCTTACCAGCCACGTGCGCTCACTGATGCCGGGGCATCTCACGGACGTGATCTCATCGGACCAGCATACGGTAAAGCCGTGGTTCAACGGCAAGCTCGACTTCTCGCCCTCAGTGTACGATTTCGCAGGGCGCGGCTATCCGCTGATCGGCGGCCGTCTCGACTATCTCGGCGGCCGCCCGGTTGCAGCGCTCGTGTACGGCCGGCGCCAACATCTGATCAACGTGTACCTGTGGCCATCAACGGAGGGAGCGATAGAGAGCGGAGGAGTAACGGACCGGCACGGCTACCATCTGCTGCACTGGAGAACGGCCGACTACACGTACTGGGTGGTCTCGGACCTCGGCGTGGCAGAGCTGCGGCAGTTCGCTCAGATGCTGAGGGATGCGGATTCGATCGACAGCGCACCGGCGGCGGTCCGTGTCCGCTAAGGCCTCGCGGTCACCAGAAGCCCCGCTGAGCCGTAAGCTCTAGCGGGGCTTTTATCACGATTATGGGCCTGGGTAGAGTTGAACTACCGACCTCACGCTTATCAGGCGTGCGCTCTAACCACCTGAGCTACAGGCCCTTCACGCCGGGCGGAGAATAGCCGCTCCGACTCACCGCACGCAAGACACGAAGTTACTGCCCCGGGTCAGCGCAGCTCCTCGTCTTCATCGATCTCCTCCAGCTCCTCCAGCTCCTCGTCTTCGAGATCATCGTCATCGTCGAGATCGTCGTCCTCGAGCTCGTCATCCTCATCGTCATCATCGTCGAAGGTAAACCCGTCGTCCTCGAACTCGTCTTCGTCCTCATCGAACTTCCGACGCAGCTCAGTGGGCGCCACCGACGTCTCCCAGGCCAACATGATGTCCTCCGCCATCGAAAGATTGAGCACCGTAAAACCGTAGACCGTACGTTCCTACGACGCGTCCAACACCCGGGCCGCCCTGGCGGCCTTCTTGCGATCGTTCGCCGGGAGGACCCGCTTACGAAGGCGGATGGTCTTCGGCGTTACCTCGATTAGCTCGTCTTCCTCGATGTACTCGAGAGCGTACTCCAGCGTGATCTGCCGGGGCGGCTCCAGGATGACGTTCTCGTCCGAAGCCGTGGTTCGCATATTACTGAGCTTCTTCTCCTTGGTAACGTTGACGTCGAGGTCGCCGGGACGGGAGTTCTCGCCGGCAATCATCCCCTCGTACACCAGATCACCCGGAGCCACGAACATCTGAGCCCGCTCCTGGAGATTGCCGAGCGCAAACGCCACGACCGATCCCTCGCGGTCCGCAATCAGCACTCCTCGCTTTCGCCCCGCGAGCGGCCCGGCCCATGGTCCGTAGTCGAGAAACCGGTGGTGCATGATGCCGGTCCCCCGGGTATCGGTCAAGAACTCGGAGCGGTAGCCGAAAAGGCCGCGTGCCGGGATCCGGAAGCTCATACGGACCATCCCCTGCCCCGGATTCTTCATCTCGATCATCTCGGTCCGACGGGGCCCCAGCTTCTCCATGACGACGCCCATGTAGGCCTCTGGCACATCGATCATCAGCTCTTCATACGGCTCCAGCCGCTCACCGTCGGGACCGAGCTTGGTGATGACACGGGGCCGGGAGACCTGGAATTCGAAGCCTTCCCGCCGCATCGTCTCCATCAGGATGCCCAGATGCAGCTCACCCCGTCCCGAGACTGCATGAGTATCGGGGCTGTCCGTCTCCTCGACTCGAAGAGCCACGTTGCGCTCGAGCTCCTTGTACAACCGATCCCGCAGCTGCCGGCTGGTGACATACTTCCCTTCGCGGCCGGCAAACGGCCCGTTGTTGACGATGAAGTCGACCGAGATGGTCGGCTCCTCGACCGCGATCCCCTCCATTCTCTCGGGAGCGTCCACGGCTGTGAACGTCCGCCCGATCTCGATCGTCTCGAAGCCGGAAAGCGCCACGATGTCGCCCGCTTCCGCCTCATCCACCTCGATCCGGTTCAAACCATCGAAGGTGTAGAGGCGGGTCACCCGGTTCCGCTCGAAGTCTTCGTCGGTAACCAGCCCCGGCGCTCCCAGCGGCAGGAGAGCCACCTGGTCTCCCACCCGGACCCGGCCACGCTCGATCCGGCCGATCGCAATCCTGCCCAGGAAGCTGGAGAAGTCCAGCGTCGATACCAGCATCTGGAAGGGAGCCTCTGGATCGCCCTTCGGCTCCGGCACATAGTCCAGGATCGTCTGGAAGAGTGGCGTGAGATCGGTGCCCGGGTGGTCCAGCTCCTTGGTGGCGGTGCCGGCGCGGCTCGAGGTATAGAGGAAAGGCGCGTCGAGCTGGTCGTGGGTCGCCTCGAGGTCGATGAAGAGCCCGAGTACCTCGTCATGGACTCGAAGTGGCTCGGCGTCGGACCGATCGATCTTGTTGATGGCAACGATGGGGCGGAGCCCGAGCGCCAGCGCCTTCCGAGTGACAAACCTGGTCTGCGGCATGGGTCCTTCCGCCGCGTCCACCAGGATGAGAACCCCGTCCACCATCCTGAGGATGCGCTCGACCTCACCCCCAAAGTCCGCGTGACCAGGGGTGTCCACGATGTTGATCTTGGTACCGTGCCAGCGCACCGCCGTGTTCTTGGCCAGGATGGTGATGCCTCGTTCCCGCTCCAGCGGGTTCGAGTCCATCACCCGCTCCTCCACCTGCTGGTTGGCCCGGAACGCGCCGGCTTGCCGGAGCATCTGGTCCACCAAGGTGGTCTTGCCGTGATCGACGTGGGCGATGATGGCCAAGTTACGAATCAATCCACACTTCCTACGATAGCTGAGACAGTTGAGGCCCGGACGCCCGGGCCTCCGCGGCGCATATATAGACTAGGCCGTCAGATGCCGCAAGAGATGGGAAAGGGGGTCAAGAGTAGGCTGGAGTGGGTACAAAGAAGGATCTGAAAAACCCTAGTGCCGGTGCCCTGCGTGAGCCGCGTGGGTCGACGTTACCGGGAAGACCTGAGGCTCCTCGCACTCGTGCTGAACCTCGAGCTGGATAGTGACATGGCCGATCCCGAGGCGGCCGACTTCCGCCCGAATCTTTTCGAGGACAAGAGGGTGGGCGGTGAGGTCCGGCACTATGGCGTGACCACTCATCGCCACCATACCGCTGGTCACCGTCCAGACGTGAAGGTCGTGCACGGCCGTGACTCCCGGAACCGCAAGCATACAGTGCTGCACATCGGCCATTGCGACGTGCCGAGGTACGGCTTCCAGGAGGATGTCGGTGCTCTCACGCAGCAGACGCCAGGCCCCGATGAGGATCAGCAACGCGAGCAGGACGGAGATGATAGGGTCAGCCAGGGTCCAGCCGGTCGTCGCGATGATGGTAGCGGCGACGAGCGCTCCCACGGAGCCTAGCGCGTCCCCCAAGACATGGAGGTAGGCACCCCTGGCGTTGAGATTCCCATGTCGCAGGCTGTGCAGGATCCTCAGGCTGAGCAGGTTAACCACCAGGCCACCGGCGGCGATGATCAGGAAGAGCTGGGCCCGAATAGGCTCCGGGTGCTGCATCCGCTGAATCGCCTCGACGATCACCCACCCGGCGATTCCGAAGAGCGCGGCGCCGTTTACCAGGGCGGCAAGAATTTCCCAGCGTTGGTAACCATACGTCTTCGTCTGACTGGCCGGACGGAGGGCAATCCAGGCGCTGAGCAGTGACAGTCCAAGTGCGCCGGCATCCGTCAGCATGTGGCCGGCGTCCGCCAGCAAGGCCAGCGATCCGCTGAGCCAGCCGCCCACGGCCTCTACAAACATGAATCCAAGGGTGAGGCTGAGGACGACCGCCAGACGGGGGAGCTGGGCAGCAGGACGGTTGGCGAGCAGTGATGTACAGTCTGAAATGCCCGCCTGAACCTGGGGAAGGCTTCGGCCAGTCATGAACTAAATCTAACTGAGTCCACCGCTTCCATCGGCTGCTCCGGGCTTCTTCGGTGCGGCTACTCTCATTCTCACAGCTTCCGCGTGGCCGTACAGCCCTTCGGCCTCTGCCAGTGCGATAATGGCGGAGGCGTCACGTGCCAGACCTTCCGGCGAGTACCTGATGACGCTGGTTCTCTTGATGAAGTCATAGACGCCGAGCGGTGAGGCGAATCGCGCCGTCCCACCGGTGGGCAACACGTGGCTGGGACCGGCGATGTAATCTCCCACTGGCTCGGGTGTGTCGTCGCCCAGGAAGATTGCTCCGGCATTTCGGATGGAGCTGGCCACACGTTCGGCCCCGTCGGCGCAAACCTGGAGATGCTCGGGGGCACGACGGTTGGCCACCTCGATGGCATCGCGCATCGAGCCAGCCAGGATGACAAGTCCGTTTCGCTCGAGCGACGCCCGGGCGATCTTGGCTCTCGGCGCCTGGGCCAGAGCGCGCTCCAGCTCCGCGGGAATGGCATTGGCCACGTCTGGATCGGTGCTCACACACCAGCTGGTGGCATCCTCATCGTGCTCGGCCTGAGCGATCATGTCCGCTGCGATCCGCTCGGGCCGCGCGGTGGCGTCGGCAATGATGAGCAGCTCGGTAGGGCCCGCAACCATGTCTATCCCCACGCTGCCGACGACTTGCCGTTTCGCCTCAGCCACCCAGCGGCTCCCCGGGCCAACGATCTTGTCCACTCGAGGGACCGTCCTGGTTCCATAGGCCAGCGCGGCGATCGCCTGAGCACCCCCGATCTGGAAGACACGGGTCACCCCAGACAGGGCGCACGCGGCCAGCACCACATCCGTGACTCCCTGCGGAGGCACCACGGCGATGATCTCGTGTACTCCGGCGACGAGCGCGGGTACTGCGTTCATCACGACGGAGGAAGGGTAGGAAGCTTTGCCTCCAGGGACATACAGTCCGACCCGGTCGAGAGGGATGACCTTCATCCCGACCAGGCTTCCATCAGCCTCGGCCAGGTGGAACCCGGCGTCCCGCTGGCGCTGGTGGTACTCGCTGACCCGGTGGACCGCGAGCGTCAGGGCGTCTCTCAGTGAGGGATCGATCCGGCCCAGCGCGCTCTGCCAGGAAACCGCATCGAGCTCCCAGTCTGCCGGCGCCAGGTCCACCCCATCGTAGCGCAGGGTGTACTCCCGGACTGCCTGGTCACCCCGGGCAAGCACATCCTGGAGGATGCTGGTGACGGCAGAGCGGGTTTCCGAGTCCGCACCGGCGAGCCGAGGCAGGTAGGGATCGAGAGCGTCGAAGGGCGGCACCGTCAGGCGGCGGATCACTCGACACCCTCGCAGGGTAGCGCCGGTGAGACTAGACTTGGAACGTATGGAACCGGCAGAGTCCCCTCCCATCCTGTTCGGCCTGCTAGCCGTCGTCGTCCTTGTCCTCGCCAACGCCTTCTTTGTTGCGGCGGAATTCGCTCTGGTCAGTGCCCGGCGAACCCGGCTGGACGAGCTGGCACAGGCCGGGAACGGCAAAGCTAGGCTCGCCCGGCGTGCGGTTCAATCGCTCGGCCGCTACATCTCGGCGACGCAGCTGGGTATCACTCTCGCCTCGCTTGGCTTGGGCTGGATTGGGGAGCCGGCGTTGGCCGGCCTGATAGGTGGCGCGTTCAAGGCATTGCCGGGGGTACTCGCCCCCATCGCGACCCACGGCGTCGCCTCCGCCATAGCCTTCATTATCATCACTATCCTCCATATAACGCTGGGCGAACTGATTCCCAAAGCTGTCGCCCTCGTCTATCCGGAAACCGTGAGCGGCTGGCTGACTCCGCCGTTGATGGGGTTTGCCTGGCTGATGTCGGCCCCCATCACACTCCTGTATGGCAGCGCCAATCGCCTGCTCCGGGTGATCGGAATCGATCCGCCGGGTGAGAACGAGCGGCTCCACTCGCCCGAGGAAATCCGGATGCTGGTGGAGCAGAGCACCGAAGGTGGCAGCCTCTTGCAGCAGGACGCGCGACTGCTGGAAGGTGTGTTTGAGTTCAGCGAAAAGACCGCCCAGGAAGTGATGACGCCTCGTACCCAGATGGCCGCAATGGAAGCCGATATGCCGGTGGAGGCGGCTGCCGACCTGGTGGCCACCGAGCGGCGGTCACGGTATCCAGTCTATACCGAGTCACTGGACGAGATCATCGGCGTGGTGCACGCCAAGGACATTCTGATCGCCATCCGCTCCAAGCCGGGGCAGCCGGTGCGCAGCGTAATGCGCCCGCCGCTTTTCGTGCCGGGAACTCGCGAGGTCGAGGACGTTCTAGCGGACATGAAACGCCTCAAGACCCACCTCGCCATTGTGCTGGACGAGTACGGCGGGACCGCCGGCCTGGTGACGATGGAAGACCTGCTGGAGGAGATCGTGGGCCCGATCTTCGACGAGTACGATCCGCAGGATCGCGCCGCTCCCTCCGATGGGGCAGCCCGCCTGGACGGGTCGATGACGATTTCGGAGTTCAACAGCCAGTACGATGCCTCCCTGGACGACGCCGACTATACCACCATCGGCGGCTACATCTTTGGCCAGCTTGGCCGGCTGCCCCGGCCGGGTGACCGGATCACGGTGGGGCCGTTGACTCTCGAAGTGGTCGAGATGGATGGGCGCCGAGTGAAGACGATCCGGCTGCACACTGCCAAGACGGAAAACGCAGCGGTCAGCAAGCCCGCCTGATGATCCCGACATCGATCGCCGCGACCCCGCCTGGGGCGCTCGACCTCACCGGCGAGGCGGTTCGCCGTCGGCGCCTGCTGCAGCGTAGCAGCATGAGCGTGCTCGAGGGCGCCGGTTACCAGGAGCTCATCCCACCATCGTTCGAGTACGAGGACACCTTTCTACGCGCCGGAGGCGCGGGAGTGGCGGAAAGGCTGGTGCGCTTTCCCGACCGGGATGGCCGCATCCTGGCACTCCGCTACGATTTTACCGCCAGCCTCGCACGGGTGGCCGCCACGACGTTCTCGAGCTTCACCGGACCACTGCGGCTGAGCTATACCGGCAAGGTGTTCCGCCAGGAGCCGGAGCGCGGCGGCCGGCCTCGCGAGATGCTGCAGGTTGGCGGCGAGCTGTTGGGCCAGGGCGATCTCCTGGCGGATGTCGAAATCGTGCGGCTGGCACTCCAACTTCTCGCCGGCGCCGGCATCGCCGACTTCCAGGTGAACCTCGGCCATGTGGGCGTGCTCGCGGCCGGACTCGAGGCCATCGAGGAACCGCTCCGCTCCGAGGTGCGGCGCTGGATCGATCGCAAGGATCGCGGGAGCCTTCGCCGTGCTCTGGCCAAGTTCTCGGGTGATGCCTGCGCGCTCACGACATTGCCGTTTGTGATCGGACGCCGAGAGGCATTGGAGACCGCTGCCCGAAACGCGCCGCGTGCGTCTCGGCCGGGTCTCGAGCACTTGTTGTCTCTCGATGCCGCTCTCTCGGCATCCGAGCGGAGCCACCTGGTGTACGATCTGGGAGAGGTGCGGGGCCTGGACTACTACACCGGTATCCATTTCGAAGTGTACGTCTCAGGAGCAGGGCGAGCCGCCGGAGCTGGAGGACGCTACGATGGTCTGATGGCCCGCTTCGGCCGTCCGATGCCGGCCGTGGGACTCTCGCTCGATCTCGATACCATCTCCCAGGTCGTCGTCTGACTCGGCTGCGGGTTGCCCTGGCCAAGGGTCGTCTGTTCGAGCCGTCCGTGGCCCGGTTTCGAGCCGCCGGGGCAGAGATGACGACCGATCCGGGGCGGAAGCTCCTGATCTCATCGAGCGACCCTGCCATCGAGTTTCTGGTCGTGAAGCCAGGCGACGTGCCGGTATATGTCGAGTCGGGTGCCGCAGACCTGGGTGTCACCGGAACGGACGTACTGCGGGAGAGCGGTGCCGACGTGCTGGAGCCGCTAGAGCTGCAGTTCGGCTTCTGCCGGCTGGTGGTTGCTGCGCCGGCTGACACCTCTTACCCGGCACTGGATGGAGGGATGACGGCACGAGTCGCCACCAAGTACCCGCGTCTGGCTCAGGCTCACTTCGCGGCGGCGGGCCGGCCGGTCGACATCATACAGGTAGGTGGATCGGTCGAGGTCGCACCGCTGCTCAACCTCTCGCACTGGATCGTTGATCTGGTCGATACCGGGAATACGCTGCGGGCTAACGGGTTGGTTGAGCGGGAGACGATTCTGGAATGCGGCGCGGTACTCGTAGCCAATCGGGCCAGTCAGAAGCTGAAGCTGGACGCGTACCTCGGTTTGATGGAAAGGCTGGAGGGCGGTAGATGAGGACGCGGTAGGTAAAGCGGCGGTAGGTAAAGCGGCGGTAAATACTGCGGCGGTAGGTGAGGAAGGGGTAGGAAAAGTGGCGGTAGGTAAAGCGGCGGTAGCCTACCCATTGACGGCGAACTTATGGTCGTGATGGATCAGTTGTCTCGGCTTACCGCCTCTTCTTCTACCGCCTCTCCTTCTGCCGCCTCTTCTGCTACCGTCGCTTCCTCTACCGCCGCAGTACCTACCGCCTTCCCGCCAGCCTCACTGCCAACTCGATGGCCGTTCGCATGCTCGACGGATCGGCTGTTCCCGTTCCCGCGATATCGAAGGCGGTCCCGTGATCGGGAGAGGTGCGAGGGAACGGGAGGCCTAGCGTGACGTTCACCGCCCGGCCGAACGCAGCCACCTTGATCGCTGTCATCCCGACATCATGATACGGCGCGAGCACCGCGTCGAACTCGCCCCGCATTGCCCGGACGAAGACCGTATCCGCTGGTAGCGGTCCAGTGGCCCCGAGCGCTTCCGCCGCAGGGCGCAGCACCCGCTCCTCCTCATCTCCAAACAGACCCGACTCACCCGCGTGGGGGTTCACGGCGCAGATCGCCAGTCGGGGGCGTTCCAACCCCCACCATTCGCGCAGCCCATGCTGCACGATCTTGCCGGTCCGCAGCACGCGGTCGAGTGTCAACAGCGCCGGCACATCCCGAAAAGGGACGTGGGTCGTGACCAGCACGACTCGTAGCGGATGGGACGACGCGTCCCCCGGCACGGCATCCGCGGCGAGCATCATGGCAACATCCACATCGCCAGCGAGATGGGCCAACCATTCGGTGTGACCTGGATAGGGAAAGCCGGCGAGGTGCAGAGCATGCTTGTGGGCGGGAGCGGTGACGATAGCGTCGACCTCGCCGGCGAGGGCCAGCTTGACGGCTGTCTCGACACTATGTCCGGCAATGCGTCCGGCCCGAATGGCCCGGGCACGATCCTGATCCGAGTCGCCGCTCCCGAGTCCCCAGAGGCCCAGAGAGACTCGCTTGTCAGCCGGCACAGCGGAGACCTGGTCTTCAGCCCCGACGACTGTAATCTCGGCGGCGATCGGTTGGGCCAGGGCCTTGGCAGTAATTTCAGGGCCAATGCCGCGCGGATCGCCGAGTGTCACCGCCAACCGGGGACCGCTCCGGTGAGTCGTCCTTCCGGTCCCTTCCGCCCTGCCCGTCTTTTTTATCTCAGGACCTGATCTCGACGTACGTCGCCTTTCGCAGCCGGTCGAGGTACCGCCGGATCGACAGCTGCTGCCCGAGCTGCTCCCGTATTCGATCGCGGACGTCTTCGAACTTCATCTGGCCCTCGGCGCGCCGGCCGATGACCTGCAGCACGACGAACTGGTCGCGCCCGCCGGAGCCCGGGATGGTGAAGACCGGCAGCACCGCGCCCGAGTCCGCGTTCGCCACGATCTTGGAATAGTTCTCCGGCAGCTTATCGATCGGGACGTTGTCTGCCTCGCGTTCGGCGGAGGGGTCGTGGTAGATCCGCTGGAGTGAGTCGAAGCGCGCACCCGACTTCAACGCCTTATACACCGACTCGGCCACTACCCGGGCGCTGTCGATGTGCGCCGAATCCACCTGCGGCACCAACAGGATATGCCTGGCCTGGACCTCGCCCGGTTGAACCCGCTCGACCTGAATGATGTGGAACCCGAAAGGCGACTCAACCGGATCAGAGACGACACCCGGCTTGAGCGCGAACGCCACCCGCTCGAACTCGGGCACCATGACACCGCGCCGGAACCAATTCAGCGAGCCGCCCTGCTCTTTCGAGCCCGGGTCCTGAGAGAAGCGCCGGGCCGCGGTGGCGAAATCGGCACCGCGCCGAAGCTCCAGCACGATCGAATCCGCTTGCGCTTTGACCTTTGCCTTCGCCGCCGGCGACGCTTTCGGAGTGATGACGATCTGACGGAACGAGAGCGTGGCGGGACGGTTGCCGAGGGTTGCCTTCTGCTCTTCGTAGAACTCTCGCATCTCCTTTTCGGTCGGCGCGACCGGCTTGAGCTTTCCTTCGCCCTTGAGCTTCTCGATCAGCCGGTTCTGTAACGCAGCCCGCCGCTGTTGGTCGGTGAGCCAGCGGCGGTACTCTTCCGGCGTCTGGAACCCTGCCTTCTGCAGCTCCGCCCGATAGTCGACCTCGGAGCTGAAGTTGCCACGCACCTTCCGGACCTGTTCCTCCACCCCGCTCGCGATCTCCTCGTCGGTGACCTTGATTGACGTGTCGCGTTGGGCCTGCTGCACCAGCAGCTCCTCGTCGATGATCGAGCCGACAATCTCGTGTCGAATCGACTGGATCCCCTCGGCCGTGGTGGGAAGCTTGGCGCCCTGAGATTGGCGCGAGAAAATTTCCTCGTCCACCTGGGACGCGAGCACCGGCCGGTTTCCTACCACCGCCAGGACCCGGTCCACCACGAACGTGGTATCCCGCTGGGGACCCGCCGGGACTGCGGCAGCATTGGAGCTGTCGGCGGGAGCGGTATCGCTGGTATCCAGCAACGCCGCAGCCGAATCGGGCCTAGGGGCAGCGGAATCAACTGCCGCGCGCGTGGTATCCTGGGCCGACGCCGCAACCGACCAGAGCGGCATCAGGGCCAGACATCCGATCAGATATCTTGCCTTCATTGCTCCAGCCTCATCACTTCTTCGTCTTGGCACTGTCCCCGCGAGCTGCCGGCGGACTGTTCGGTGCGGGCGTGCCCTTGGGCGCAGCCTTGCCCTTCGGTGCTGCGGCGCCTTTACCGGCGCTGTCTCGCGGTCCAGGCCCTACGCCGGGAATCGGGGCAGGTCCAGGCGCAGGCTGCAACGGACCAGCCTTGGCCTTGGTGGAGTCAGACTTCCGTCGTTCGGCTTCCGCGATTTCAATGGCCCGATTGAGACCAGCTTCGTAGACCCGATAGGTCGAGCGCTCCCGCAGCAGCGTCGCCAGGGCCGAAGGCAGTGGACGAAGCCGGGTGTTGCCGTTGATCAAACCATCGAAGTACTGCTCCAGCTTGAGTCCCGCCAGCTTGTCGCGCTCACCCTTAGCTCCGCTGGAATCGCGCAGATCGGCAGCGGCCA
Source organism: uncultured Gemmatimonadales bacterium (assembly GCA_963751925.1). Taxonomy (GTDB): domain Bacteria; phylum Gemmatimonadota; class Gemmatimonadetes; order Gemmatimonadales; family GWC2-71-9; genus CAVVWJ01. The sequence goes on from CAVVWJ010000002.1 coordinate 1,521,908, forward strand.
GACCCATTTCACTGCGCAAGGTGTCGAGCTGGCCGCGGTAGTTCTCTGCCAGTGACTTCCACTCGGCTGGCGTGACCTGAATCTTGGCGGAGTCTGCCTGGCGAAGCAGCAGCAGATTCTGGCTCAGAATCTTGGCGAACTTGGTGAGCATGCTGTCATCCGCCTGCCGCAGCTGAGCGGAATATTGCGGCGGCAGTGCCTGGACCCAGCGCATGAACTCGGCGACCGTTAGCTCACCGCCTTTGAAGGTGACCAGCGTCTTCTTGGACCGGCGCGCCGCATCAGGGTCTTTGCTGGCGTCACGCATCTCTTTTGCGGCGCCTTTGGCGACCTTGATGTTTCGTGTGAGCGCGAGGCTATCCATGTAAATCGAGTCGAGGCGCATGCCGGCGCTCTGTGCCAGGTACGAGGTCAGCCGGTCGCGAACCGCGTCCTCGCTTGGACGTTTGATGATGTGGTAGCCGAATGGGCTTTCAACGATTCCGCTCATCCCCCCAGGTGCAAGGGTCCATCCGGCGCTGTCGAAGGAGGTGACGAACTTGCCCTTGGGGCTGGGAGGGAGAAATCCGCGATCGGCCCGGCTGCCGGGGTCCTCGGACAGCTGGGAAGCCAGCTGACCGAAGTCGGCGCCTTTCTTGAGGCGCGCCAGCGTGCCCTCGGCCTTCTTGCGGACGCCGCTGCGGGCTTCAGGCACCGCGTTGGGCTCGACCTTGAAGAGGATGTGCTGGAGCACCCGCACCTGGTCTCCCTGGTAGAGGCTGTCCGCCGCCTTGGGAGAAACGACTGAACGACGGGCCATCAGGGTGTCATGCCAGTGACTCCCCTTCATCTCGGCCAGCTCCGGCCAGACCGCCTGGGCCACGCTGGCGGAATCGACCGGGAGCTTGTTGTCGACCGCGGCCTGCGCGAACAGGGCATAGTCGATCCACATGTTGGCGACAAAGCTGGCCGCTTCGCGAGTGGTCTTTAGACCCTTGCCCCCGGTCAAAATCTGACCCAACCTCTGGGCCGAGAGCTGCTGTTTGCCCGCGACGGCAGCAACGTCGGCGTGAGCCGAGAAGAGGTCCCGGAAGCCAGAGCATCCGGCGAGACTCCCGACCACTACGACTCCAACCAGCCACGCTCCGTTCAGTACAGTGCGACGCATTGAATCTCCAGAAAAAGAAGCGATCGGCTATTCGCCACCCAGGCAATAGCTCACAGAGTTTTTCTCAAGGCCCGAACCAGGGCCGGGATAATGGGCTCACCACCGAGACGGGTAAGCCGGAGCGACAGCGGCACCGTCCGGCGCACTTCCGCAGCCAGCTGCACGTCGTCGAGGGCGGAGGTCAACCCGGCGAGCTTGGGGGCAGTTCCGGGGCGGAATGTCAGACGGGCTTCATCCCCGCGGACCAGCACGTTTTGAAGCCCGAGCACCGCTCCCATGACCCGAAGCCGGGTCATGTCCAGCAGGGTCTCGGTCTCAGGAGGCAGAGGCCCGAAGCGTTCACGCAGTTCATCTCGTAGGCCATCAATTTCATCGGATGCACTGGCTCGCGCCAGTCGTCGGTACAGGTCCAGCTTGATGTCGTCTTCCGGAACGTATCCATCGGGAAGGTGAGCCGGCCGGTCGAGGACCACATCGGGAGGCGCGGGTTGATCGACGGTTCCCTGCCCCCGCAGGGCCCGAACAGTCTCCTCCAGCCAGCGCATGTAGAGATCAAACCCCACCGCCTGCGCGTGGCCCGACTGCTCGGCGCCGAGCAAATTTCCGGCGCCCCTTAGCTCGAGGTCCTTGAGTGCGATCCGGTAGCCGGCGCCCAGATCAGTATGATGCTCGAGCACCTTCAACCGTTCTTCCGCGTCCGCGTCGATCGTATCCGGCACCAGGAGATAGCAGTAGGCGCGCCGGTGGCTTCGTCCCACCCTTCCCCGCAACTGGTAGAGCTGGGCCAGGCCGAACCGATGAGCATCGTGAACCACCATGGTGTTGGCGTTGGCGACGTCGAGCCCCGATTCGACGATCATGGTAGAGACCAGAATGTCCACCTCACCCGCGACGAAGCAGCGCATCACCCCTTCCAGCGCCTCCGCCGGCATCTGACCGTGAGCGACGCCAATGCGGGCTCGTGGTGCCAGCGACCGAACTCGAGCGGCGATAGTCTCGATTGTCTCGATCCGGTTGTGGACTGCGAATACCTGACCACCGCGATCGATCTCACGCGCGAATGCTTCCTCCAGCAACTCGTCGTCCCACGGCTCGACGAACGTAAGGATCGGCGACCGGTCGCGCGGCGGCGTTTCGATCAGTGTAAGATCGCGAAGGCCGGCCAGTGAAAGGTGGAGCGTGCGCGGGATCGGCGTCGCGGTCAGAGTCAGCACGTCAACCGACAGGCGCAACGCCTTGAGCCGCTCTTTGTGCTTGACCCCGAAGCGGTGCTCCTCGTCCACCACGAGGAGCCCGAGATCCTTGAAGGCGACGTCTCGTGAGAGCAGCCGGTGAGTCCCGATGACGACATCAGTCTCTCCGGAAGCCAGCCGCTCGAGGGCCTGCTTCTGCTCTTTGCCCGTCCGGAAACGGGAAAGGACCTCGATCTTTACCGGGAAGTCCGCCAACCGTTCGACGAAGGTGCGCCCGTGCTGCTCCGCCAGAATCGTGGTGGGGACCAGTACGGCAACCTGTTTGCCCCCTTGGACCGCCTTGAAGGCCGCCCGGACGGCAATTTCCGTCTTCCCGTAGCCGACGTCACCCACCAGGAGGCGGTCCATCGGGCGAGGCTGCTCCATGTCGTGCTTGACCTCCTCCGTGGCCTTCCGCTGATCGGGCGTGTCCTCATAGAGGAAGCTGGATTCGAGCTCCCGTTGCCACTTCGTATCGGGAGGAAAGGCGTACCCGCCCGTGACGGTTCTCCGGGCGTACAGATCAAGCAGCTCGGCGGCCATCTGGCGAATCGCCTGGCGAGTCTTCTCCCGGACTCGCTGCCAGGCAGTGCCGCCCAGCCGGTGAATTCGTGGCGGCGGACGATCGCCATCCTCGCCCGCGGCTCGATAGCGCTCGAGCTGGTCGAGCCGGTACAGCGGCACGTTGAGACGATCGCCGCCCTCGTATTCGACGATTGCCACTTCCAGCGTCGAATCCCCGGCGACGATGGTGGCAATGCCTCGATAAATCCCGATGCCGTGCTCCAGGTGCACGACATAGTCGCCCAGGGTCAGTGCACCGGTTGCGGCCGAAGGTGCGGCCTGCCGATACCGCCGTGCACGGCGGAGCCTGCGGGCCCGCCGGAATATTTCGTGGTCGGTGAGCACCCGGAGGGTCGGCATCACGAACCCGCCATCCAGCGCCCCGATCGCCAGCGTCGCCACACCCCGAGACCGGCCACCCTCTTCCAGCAGCTCTTCCATGCGCTCGAGCTGACCTTCGTTGTCGCAGAGGATCAGGGTCGGAGTGCCCGACCCGAGCAGGGCTCGAAGCCGGTTGAGGTCCCGGTCGACCCGCTCGGGAGGGAAGAAGCCGAACTGAACGTCGGTGCTTTCGTCGCGAAGCAGCAGGCGGGGAAATCCCTCGATCCGAGACCGCCAGTCCGCCGGTTCCTGAAAGATCGCTTCGCGACTCGGCACGTCCTCTCCCAGACGCCGGGCCACTTCGAGGTGGTGCTCGGCTTCGTTCCAGGCCCGGGTGACTTCGTCCAGGTCGGGACCGAACGCTTCCTCGATGAGGATCGTGTCGGAGGGGAGAAGCTCCAGGAGGGTGCGGCGGACTGGGGGAGGACCATTGCCGGTCCCATCGCTTCGCCCGTCGGCAGCATCCCGAACTGCCTGGGTATTGATGGGCAGGACGGTGACCTCGTTCAGCTCCTGGAGCGACCGCTGGCTGGTCAGGTCGAAGCCGCGCAGGGAGGAGATGTCATCTCCCCACCACTCGAGTCGCGCCGGACTCGCCATGCCGAAGCCGTAGACGTCGAGAATTCCACCCCGGACGCTGAACTCCGCCACTTCCGTTACCGTGGGCACCCGGCGGTAGCCCATGACCTCGAGCGCACGCGCAAGCTGCAACGGGGGCCGCCGTTCTCCCACTGTGAGCTTGAGCTGGAGCCGCTCGAGCACTGCTGGTAGAAGGGTGCGCTCTGCAGTTGCCCGCGCGGTAGTGACGAGGATCCGGAGCTGTCCCTGGAGCAGTGCCTGGACCGCTTCCGCGCGCTCACCGGCAATCTCGAAGTGGGGCTCGTCCTCTCCCAGCGCCTCTCGTTGCGGATAGAGCGCTATCGCGGCGTCGGTGAGATGGCCGAGATCACTCAACCATCGCTCGCCGTCCGCGGGAGTCGGAGCCACGATGGTCAGGAGCCGCTGGGGAAAGGCTCGGACCAGCCAGGAGGCCAGCACCGCCCCACTCGAGCCCGGTAGACCACCGAGTCGAAGCGCCTGGCCTCGACCCGGGAGTCTCTCACCAAAGTCCCGCACCACCGGCACCCGCTCGAACGCATCCAGCACCAGGTTGAGACTCACGCCCGTCGCCTCCACCCACTCGCAAGGCTCACCTCTGCCAAGCCGACCATCAGGGCAGCCCACAAGAGCGGTCCTCGGAGGTCTCCCCGAGACGCCGACGAGAACGCCGCACCGCCGACCTTGCTCAATGACTGAACCCGAGCGCCTCGCCAGAGCTGCCGGGTCTGTGAATCGCTGGCCCGGACCAGCTTCGACTCCCGGGGATCCGGGTTGGCGCTGATGGCACCAACAGTGTCTCTATCCGCTTCCAGGAAGTAGATGCCGGTCTCGGTCGGCTGGAACATGCCGCCACCTTCCACTCTCCACTCCCGTTCTCCCTGACGTACCGCGGTTACTCGGTCGGGCAGCGCAATCTGTTCACCGGGGGCGCCGCCGCTCAGTGCCACCTCGCCGCGAGCGAGACGGTTGAGCAGCACGTCCATGAACGGCATGAACCCGGGAGACACCGGCAAGTCGGTCCATGCTGGATCGAGCCGGCTGCCCAGCAAAACGACATCACTGCCGCGGACGATCCAGGGGGCGCCGCCGACAGTCGCGAGCACACCGGTTCGCCCGCTCTCATGGGACTCCAGAGTGTAGCGCTGGGTGACCCGCTGCCGACCGATGACGGCACCACTATCACTGGAAGCTGGCTCGGTCTTGAGGCTCCCATAGCTCCAACCGACACCGCGAGCGGCGAGGGCCCGGTTCAGCGCCCCTACTTGAGCCGGGTCAGATGGTGGCTGAACTACTGATGTCCCGCGGCCGAGCCGGCCCAAGGTGATCTCGCGGCCCGGCAGCAGGCGGCGGTTGCTGGCGAGAACGTCGCATGCGGCGGCGATGTACTGGCTGGAGGAATCCCAGCTGACGCGTGCGACCGGGGCAACTCGAACCGCGGCGAGGCGCCTGTCATCGAGGCGGAATTCGTCGGCATCGAGCTGCGACGTCAGCGTCCACCATCCACTCGGTACACCGGGAAGTGACAGTGTCAGGGTACCGCCGACTTGCCCCAGCGCCTGACGCGGCGGCCGCTCGCCTAGCCAGGCGCTCACGGGACTGGCGCCGCCGCTGTCGCCAACCAGACTGACGGAGATCCGCCCACCATCGGTTGACCAGGGTTGAGCACCGGTCTCGACCTGCCCTATGCCGGTGTTCGCTGGAGCGGCGGCGTCGGGCCGGCCAACAAACAAAGGCACGGAAACGCTCGCAGGCGAGATCGCACTGGCTTGCAAGTCGGTCAGCAGCACGATCTCGCCGGGGCGAGCCTCGGTACTCAAAACTTCCCCGGCGAGGGTAATCGCGGCGCCGAGGTCGAGCCGTCTCGGCGAAACCGTCATACCGCGCACCGCTCCGCTCAGCGTCGTGTTGTCTCCCCGCCGGGGAACGCCATCGGCTGTGACCAGCCATATCGCATCTTCCGGCGTGGCCCGATTCAGCACCTGCAGCCCGGCAGAGACGAGATGGCTCAGCTGGGGCGACCCATTGATGACGGCACCGCTACTCGGAGAGTTATCAACGATGAGCACTATTGCGCTCGGCGTGTGTCCCGGCACTCCGCCGATCGGCGTGGTGGGTCCGGCCGCGGCAATCACGAGTGCCGCGATCAATAACGTTCGGAGTACCAGGAGTAGCCAGTTCTGGAGCTTGAGACGCCGCTGATGTTCGCGTGTGGTGGTAACCAGGTAGCGAACGGCCGGAAACAGAACGGTCGGTGGCTCGCGCCGAGCGAGGAGGTGCACTAGAACCGGGATAGCCGCTGCCGCCAGTCCAGCCAGCACCCACGGGTGAAGAAAGCCAATCATGCCGAACGGGAGGGTGCGCTCAACGCTTCGCGAAGCACGACACCGAACGGTGTATCGGTTGTCACCCGCTGATATGCAATCCCGTGCCGGCGGCAGGCCACTCGCCACTCACTTACCACGGTTCGGACGGTATCCCGGTACGCGCCGGCCCAGTCCCGGGGGCGGAGGATGACCGCGGAGCGAGACTCCGGATCCTCGAATCGGGCCTCGTTGGGCCCGCCCAGCGTCACCTCTGCCGGATCCATGATATGGAGAACAAGGACCTGGTGACCCCGATGTCTCAGGAAGCGGAGTGCCTTGAGGGCGAGCCCCCGGTCCAGCAATAAATCAGAGACGAAGACAACCAACCCTCGACGCCGGAGCTGGCCGACTACCCGGCGGAGTGCCGGCTCTGCTGCGGTGCCTTGGCCAGGTTCGAGACGGCTCAACGTCTGCAGCAGCTGATGCCAGTGGCTGAGCCGGGCCCGCGGGGGGGTAACACTGCGGACGTCATCGTCGAAGGTGATCAGGCCGGCGGCATCGCGCTGGCGGATCAGGATGAGGGTAAGCGCTGCGATGAGGCGCTGGGCGTAGGCGAGCTTGGGGAGCACTGTCTCGGGTGACCCGGTCCAGGCCATGGAGCGGCTGGCGTCGCAGACCACCATCGCCCTGAGATTGGTCTCCTCCTCGAATTGCTTCACGTATAGCCGGTCGTTCCGGCCCAGGATCTTCCAGTCTATGTACCGCAGCTCGTCCCCGGCCTGGTACATCCGATGCTCGGCGAATTCCACCGAGAACCCCCGTCGTGGTGATCGATGGAGTCCGCTCAGAAACCCCTCGACCACTCCCTCAGTGATGAGCTCCAGGCCACCGAGTTTCGAGACCTCAAGGGGGTCGAGCAGGTCGAGTCGCGAGCGGCCGGGCGGTACAGCGGGACGGTACATGGAAGGCGCAACGTATCCGCCCGCGAGGGGTGAAGTCAAACTGATATATGACACCTGTCTGGCCATCCCTCTGTCATCCAGCAGCGACAGCCCGCTCTCCATGATGTTCACAATGCATCCTCCAAAGCCGTGCTCCGACACGCCTTGCCAACAGGAGCGAAGGTGGCACGCGGTCTGCTCGGCTCGGCTGCTTACGCTTGGGAGGCTTCATGTTGATCGCGCTGGGGTGGATGATTCTCGCCAACACCACTCCCACACTTCATAGCCCAACTGATCAGCAGTCCACTCTGCCGGTCCGCGCCGCTGCCGGTCCGGGTGTCAGTGTGTGGATGGACCGCGATCAGCCGTACCAGCGGGGGGATCGCGCTCACGTTTTCATCCGCACAGCCGAGCCGGCGTTCGTGACCGTGCTCAGGGTCGACACCGACGGGCAGTTGAGAGTCTTGTTTCCGAAGGAGCCATGGAGGACGACCAGGGTCGGGGGGAGTCGCACAATTCGAGGTCACAGAACCGGGCGGTGCGCGACCGCTCCTCATCGATGACTTCCCTGGTGTTGGATATCTCCTGGCGATCGCGTCTCCGTCTCCTTTTCACTACGAAGACATCACCCGCGGAGATTACTGGGATTTTCGCGCGATCTCGGGTGGACGGGTCCGGGGCGACCCTTACGTGACCCTGTCGGACCTGGCACAAAAGGTTGCCGGCGAGAACCGGTACTTCTACGACATCGCCGCATACCACGTCGGTCGCCATTACGACTACCCGCGTTTCATGTGCTACGACTGCCACTCGTACGCGAGCTTTGACCAGTGGGATCCCTATGCCACCTCATGCGCCCGCTTTCGGGTGGTGATATACGACGACCCGTCGTACTACCCATACCGCTATCAAGGCGGCCGACGGGTCGTCATTGATCGCCCGCTCCGCCCTTCGCCGATGTACGTCTTCAAGGATGCGCGCCCAGGAGCGGAGTACGTGTCACGGGTGCACGGCCGTCCGGACCGGGAAACCCGGCGGATGATGCTGGATCGGACCCGCACCAGCGCGGATATTGGCGGATCCGGCGCTGTCCCGGCACCAGGCATCGGCGCGCCGCGTGATCAGCCCACTCCTCGATCCGGATACCCGCTGACCCGCCGTGCACCACAGCCGGATTCAGCCATTCCGCTCAATCGTGCTCTACCTGGAGAGCAAGTAACTCCTCGGGCACGTCGCTCACGCGAGCCCTCAGAACAACCCGATCAGGGCCGGGAGCCGAGGCCGGTGCCGCAGGTAAAGCGGGAAGCTGGAAGGCCGCGAAGTACCGGAGAACCCGAGCTTCGCCGCCGGAAGCCCTAGCCGCTCACCCCCGGGCCCGGGTCTCGGTATGTTGTGCATAGGCCACGCTCAACTCCATTCCTGGACCCAGCCATGCTTCGCCTGATCCTTGTCCTTACTCTGATACCCGCTTCACTCGCGGCGCAGATGGCCGCCCCACTCGCCAAAGCCGCCGAAACCATCACGGCCGCCGACGTGAGTCATCGCATCGGAATCGTAGCAGACGATTCGATGATGGGCCGAGACACCCCCAGCAGGGGCTTGGACATGACCGCCCAGTACGTGGCCGATCAGTTTCGCAGCTTTGGTCTCAAACCCGGGGGAGATAGCGGCTCCTGGTTCCAACGCTATCCCATCACCCGCCGCCGTCTCGACCTCGAGCGCTCGCACGTCGTCTTTTCACTGGCTGGACGGAGCGACTCGGCGAGCTTCACCCACTCGGTACGCTATGACGGCGGGAGTGTGCCTGATAAACGCGTCAGTGGCTCGACTGTGCTGGTGGGAGGTCCCCAGACGGCAGAATCCGCGGCACAGATCGAGGTCAAGGACAAGGTGGTGCTCTACGTAACGCCGGTAAGTAATGAGCGAGGGGTCATTCAGCAGGTGCTCCGGGTTCTGTTTCTGGCGGGCCCCAAGGCTCTGGTCATCTTGAGCAGCGCGGACTCAGCCACCTTCGGAGGCTTCGTCTCACGTCGCGCTCCCGAGCGGATCGTGATCGGCGCCCCAACCGAAAAACCCGTGTCGCTCCAACTGCAACCTGACCCTGTTTCGAGAATTCTCTCGGCAGCCGGCGTGGATCTCACCGCCGTGAGGAGGGCATCATCCCCTATATCTCGCAGGCTCCCGGCGCTCTCGGTCGCGATCGACATGAAGGATCAGGTGACGTCTTCGGCTTCGGCACCCAACACGGTGGGAATCCTGGAGGGCAGCGACCCGGCGCTCCGGAAGGAGTTCCTGGTCTACTCGGCGCACATGGATCACATCGGGATAACACCAGGCCAGGCCGACAGCATCAATAATGGCGCGGACGACGACGGCTCCGGCACCGTGGGCGTCATGGAGTTGGCAGAGGCGTTCAGCCGGGGTCCCCGGCCGAAGCGGTCGATCATCTTCCTGACCGTAAGCGGCGAGGAGAAGGGACTCTGGGGGAGCAACTATTTTACGCTGCACCCACCGGTGCCGATCGGCCAGATCGTCGCTGACATCAACATCGACATGATCGGCCGCAACTGGCCCGACACGATCGTCGCCATCGGCAAAGAACACTCTGACCTGGGCGAGACTCTCAACCGGGTGAACTCGGCTCACTCGGAGCTGGGGATGACCGCAATCGACGACCGCTGGCCCGAGGAACGTTTCTACTTCCGGTCGGACCACTACAACTTCGCCCGCAGGGGCGTTCCGATCCTCTTCTTCTTCAACGGAGTGCACGAGGACTATCACGAGGTCACGGACTCACCTGAGAAGATCAACAGCGACAAGGAGTCCCGGATACTGCGGCTGCTCTACTTCCTGGGGCAGGACGTTGCAAACGCGAAAGCTCGGCCCAAGTGGAAGCCGGAGAGCTACAAGGAGATAGTTGAATAGAAAGGCGTGAGCGGGAGGAGCAAGAAAGCGTAAGCGGGGCGAAAACGTAAGCGGTGAGCGGGAAGCGGGAAACGGGAAACGTTCACTGAGGACCACTTCCCGCTGACGCCTTCCCCCCTCACGCGCTTCTTCCCCGCTCACGCTTTTTTGTTTTGTTTTCGCCCCCGCTTACGCTTTCGAGCCCCCCGTCCTGGTGAGCAACACGCCAGCTAATAATGAAGATCGCGCCGATCCCCTGCAGCGGGTGCGGGCGCTCACCCAGGAGAAGCCAGGCTCCACCCGCCGCGACCAGCGGAGTTAGGCACATGTAAATGGCCGTCCGGGTTCCCCCCACTGCCTTGACGCTTCGATTCCAGAGTAGATAGGCGATGACGAGGGAAAACACCGAGGCATAGGCCAATGCCCACCAGGCACTCGGCCGAACGGCGCCCCAGTCCAGCCGAGCCATGCCCGGCAGCCCCGCAAGGGCCAACCCCGGCGTTCCTGCCAGCGTAGTTATCGTGGTCACCCTGAGTGGGCTCACCCCGGCAGGAACGCTCCGCAAACCCAAGGTATAGCCGGCCCAGCAGAGCACACCGAGGACGGTCAGGAGATCTCCTGTTAGTGTGCCGGTCTCAAACCCGACACCCCTGGTCGCGATCACGAGTACCACCCCAACCGTTCCCAGGGCGATGCCCCAGCGCATCCTGCGAGTGATCCGCTCCAGTCCGGTGACGCCTGCAAACACCGCAACCACAGTGGGAACGGTAGAAAGAATGAGCGCGCTGTTGGTGGCGGTGGTACGGGCGAGTCCCAGGGTGAAGGCGAGCTGGTAGAAGGTATTTCCCACGACTCCCAGGATGATCAGTTTCTTGAGCCCTCCGGCCGGCAGCACCGCCGGCTGCTCCACGACCCGCAGGATGACCCAGAGAAGAACGCTCGACGCGACAAAGCGGACAGCCGTGAATGGCAGCGGAGGGATGTCACCCAGCGCGAGCTTGGTTACGCCGAAGTTGAGACCCCAGATCAGGCACACCAGGAGCATGCCCAGATCGGCCGCCGCGAGGCCCCGCCGAGGGCTCGGTCGGGGCAACGTTGACGCAGTACTTCTGACGCTGGAATCGGTCTGTGTCATCGAGCCTAAAGAGTAATCACTCCGCTATCTTCCCCCCATGTCCCAGTCCAGAATTCGAAATTTCTGCATCGTCGCTCATATCGATCATGGAAAGTCCACGCTGGCCGATCGCCTGATCGAGGCGACCGGCGCCGTCGAGAAGCGGCAGATGCGTGACCAGCTGCTCGACACCATGGATCTCGAACGTGAGCGCGGCATCACCATCAAGCTCAATGCCGTCCGGATGAGCTATACGGCGCGCGACGGGTCCAGCTACGAGCTCAACCTGATCGACACGCCGGGTCACGTGGACTTCACCTACGAAGTCTCTCGCTCGCTTGCTGCTTGCGAGGGGGCCATTCTGGTGGTGGATGCTTCGCAGGGGATTCAAGCTCAGACACTGAGCAACCTGTTCCTTGCGATGGATGCCGGTCTCGACATCATCCCGGTGCTGAACAAGATCGACCTTCCCGGAGCCGAGCCGGAGCGCCGCGCCGAGGAGATCATGAACCTGATTGGAGCGAAGCGAGACGAGATCCTCGCGGTATCCGCGAAAGAAGGGACCGGAGTTCCCGAGCTGCTGGAAGCGATCGTTGCCCGGGTGCCACCGCCACGCGGAACCCGGGACGCTCCGCTCCGAGCTCTCATCTTCGACTCATACTACGATCGCTACCGGGGCGCGATCCCGAGCATCCGCGTGGTTGACGGTGTTGTCAGGGAAGGCACCGAAATCGTGTTCGGCGCGCATCCGGAGGAGGTCCATCACGTAGACGAGGTCGGCTACCTGCAGCTGGGACAGCATCCCACGGAAGAGCTCGCCGCCGGCGAGGTCGGCTATGTGGTCGCCAGCCTGCGCGATGTTCGGGATGCGCGGGTGGGCGACACCATCCTCGATGCTTCCAACCGCGCGGCCGAGCTTCTGCCGGGATATCGCGAGGTCAAGTCGATGGTCTTTGCCGGGGTCTACCCTACCGACTCCGAGCAGTACGAAGGGCTCCGCGACGCACTCGAAAAGCTCCGCCTCAACGACGCGAGCCTTCACTACGAGCCGGAATCGTCCACCGCGCTCGGCTTCGGCTTTCGTTGCGGGTTCCTCGGATTGCTGCACATGGAGATCGTACAGGAGCGGCTGGAGCGCGAGTTCAATCTGGATCTCATCACCACCGTTCCGACGGTCGAATATCATGTGTACCGAACTGACGGCGACATGTTGCTGCTGGAAAACCCCAGCAACCTGCCTGACCCGGCCAGTATCGCTCGAATCGACGAGCCCTACGTGAAGGCCCGGATCATGGCTCCGGTGGAGTACATCGGCGGAATCATGAAGCTGGGACAGGAACGGCGTGGGGTGTATAACGGAATGCATTACATCGACACCGCCCGGGTGGAATTTGATTTCGAGTTTCCCCTGGGCGAGATCGTTCTGGACTTCTACGATAAGCTCAAGTCTCTGAGCCGGGGATACGCCTCCCTGGACTACGAGGCAGCGGATTACCGCGAGTCCGATCTGGTCAAGCTCGACATGCTGATCAACGGTGACCCCATCGACGCGTTCAGTGTGATCATCCACCGTGACAAAGCCCAGGAATACGGCCGCAAGATCGCCGAGAAGCTGAAAGAGCTGATCCCGCGGCAGCTCTATCAGGTGGCGATCCAGGCAGCCATCGGCAACAAGGTCATCGCGCGAGAAACGATCTCGGCGTTTCGAAAGGATGTGCTCGCCAAGTGCTACGGCGGAGACATCACCCGAAAGCGCAAGCTCCTCGAGAAGCAGAAAGAGGGAAAGAAGCGGATGAAGCAGATCGGTGCAGTGGAGATACCGCAGGAGGCATTTCTCGCGGTGCTCCAGGTCGACTAATAGCGTGAACGGCCAACCGATCTCCGCTGCCCGTTCGCGCGTGCTGGTGATTCAGACCGCGTTCCTGGGTGACGTGGTCCTTACGACGCCGCTACTCTCGGCCCTCGCCGAACAGTATGGACCGGTGGATGTGGTCACGACTCCCGCCGCCGTGAGTCTGCTGGAACATCACCCGGCCGTGGCAGCTGTGATCCCCTACGACAAGCATGGTGCCGCTCGTGGCTGGCGAGGTCTCCATCGACTTTCCTGTGAGCTGCGATCCCAGCGCTATGCCAAGGTCTATCTACCCCATCGCTCGCTCCGCTCGGCCGCTCTTGCGGTGCTGGCTGGTGCGCCCGAGCGCATCGGCTTCGATGACGGACCGGCCGTCATTACTTATACCAGAAAAGTTCGGCAGGCTCGGGGCCATGAGGCCGAGCGGCTCCTGTCCCTCGCCGAGGCGCCTGGTGGGAGTGCCCCGCCCCGGGTCAGTCTCGGACTGACGGCGGCCGATCTGGCGGAGGCGGACAGCTGGCTCGACTCCCATGGAATTGGTCCGAGGTTCGTCGCGCTTGCGCCCGGCTCGATATGGGGCACCAAGCGCTGGCCGTATTACCCAGAGCTTGCTGCCGCACTCGATCGGCCATCGGTTATTTTGGGAGGTGGCGATGACGTGCCCCTCGCCACCTCCATCGTCGCACGTGCTCCGAGACAAGCTGTAAGCGCCGCCGGCGCGTTGAGCCTGCGCGGCTCCGCCGCGCTGATCCAGCGGGCTGCCGTGCTGGTCACGAACGATTCCGCGCCCCTGCACCTGGCGACTGCGGTCGGGACTCCCATCGTGGCTCTCTTCGGACCGACGGTCCCTGAGTTCGGCTTCGGCCCACGGCGAAAGGGAGACGTGGCGCTCGGCATGGCGGACCTCCCGTGCCGCCCGTGCTCCAAGCATGGGCCGCAGACCTGTCCGCTGGGGCATCACCGCTGCATGCGGGATCTCTCGGTCGAGGCAGTACGGTCGGCGGTGGCTGCTATTACCAGTGCGGAGGATTCGCGTGCGATTTGTCCTCGGAATTGACATTGGAGGGACCAATCTCGTAGTCGGGAGTGTGGCCGAGGACGGCTCCGCCTTGGTCGCGCTCGACAGCGAACCGACCCACGCTGAAGCAGGCGAGCGGGACGTGCTGGACCGGCTCATCGCGCTGGCGAAGCGTGTTATCGAACAGACCAAGCGGGAACGCCCCGGCTGCCAGATCCTGGGTGTAGGCGTAGGAGCGCCCGGCCCTCTCGATACCAAGAGCGGCGTGGTGCTCCTCACACCCAATCTGGGTTGGGTCAACCTTCCGTTGCGCCAGATCATTCACGAGCGGCTCGGCCTTACGGCCGCGCTCGATAATGACGCCAACTGTGCTGCGCTGGGTGAGTGGTGGATGGGGGCGGCGCGAGGGACTCGCACTGCGATCGGCATAACGATTGGGACCGGGATCGGCGGCGGAATCATCATCGATGGGAAGCTGTTCCACGGTGCGTCTGACTGTGCCGGCGAAATCGGTCATACCACGATCGATACCGAGGGACGCCGCTGCAAATGCGGCAACTATGGCTGCCTGGAAGCCTACGCGTCGGGTCCCAACATCGCGCTCCGGGCAATCGAGGAGATCGAGGCGGGTGCCGAAAGCAGTCTTGCCAAATATGTCGCGGGAGACCTCGAGCGTATCACCGCCCAGACGGTGTACCAGGCTGCCCATGATGGCGATCAGCTGGCGCTGCAGGTCGTGAACGATACGGCCAAGTTTCTCGGTGCCGGCATCGCCAACCTGGTGAACGTCTTTAATCCGGAAGCCGTGGTCGTCTGCGGCGGCGTTACCCTGGCCGGCGATCACCTGTTCGTACCCCTCCGCCGCGAAGTTGCCCGCCGGGCGTTCAAGCCCGCCGTCAGCGTGTGCCGAATCGTTCCCTGCGAACTCGTTGGGAGTGCGGGCGTGTACGGCGCCGCCAAGGTCTTTCTGGATAAGCGTGCCTAAAGTCGGCATCATAGGGTCCCTGGTATGGGACCTCATCCATGGAAGGGATCCACTGGCTTCCCCGGTCGAAGAATGGGGCGGGATCGCCTACGCGCTCGCGGGTCTGGATGCCAGCTTGACGCCGGACTGGGAGATCGTCCCTTTGATCAAGGTGGGACGGGATCTGAGTTCCAAGGCCAACGATCTACTGCGCGGTCTGCCGCGGCTGGCGCGGGGGGCGCGCTGCGTCGAGGTTCTCGCACCGAATAACCGAGTAGTACTCCATTACCACTCGTCGGAGCGGCGCGCCGAGCGCATGGCTGGTGGTGTCCCCGGCTGGACCTGGGCCGAGCTTGGGCCCATGGTGCAGGATCTCGACGCGATCTATCTCAACTTCATTTCCGGATTCGAGCTGTGTCTCGGGACGGCACAGGCGCTCAGGCAGGGCTTCCAAGGTCCCATTTACGCCGACTTTCACAGCCTGTTTCTGGGAATGCAGCAGGATGGCATGCGGGTGCTCCGGCCGTTGCCGGATGCGCCCAGCTGGTTCCACTGCTTTGACGTGGTGCAGCTCAACGAGGATGAGATGCAGCAGCTCTCACCCGATCCACTGTCCCTGGCGGCGCAGGCGCTCGGGGCCGGTGTCTCACTGCTGGCGGTGACATTGGGACCGCGCGGAGTGGCATACGTCGCGGCGCCGGGGTTCCACGGCTTCGCGCCCGAGGCTCGGGCGTTGCGTTTAGGCTCGCGGGCGAGCCTGTCACCGGCTTCGGTCGATATCGGTGTCGCTGTCAGGAGTGCATTGGTACCGGCATCCCAAGTCGAAAGCCTGGACCCGACCGGGTGCGGCGATGTGTTTGGAGCCGCTGCTTTCGCCCGGCTCCTGGCAGGCGATTCAGTCGAAGACGCCCTGCGCCATGCCACTCGGCTGGCCGGGCGGAATGCCGCGTTTCGGGGCGCGACCGGTCTGTCCCGCCATCTGCGTGGCGAGCTGGTCAGTCCATGACGCGGATCATAGAAGTGCCGGCCTCGTTCGACGAGCGGACCTTCGACGGGTTCGCCGCCGGCTTCGGTGAATGGCCGCCGGAAGAGAGAGTGTTGATCGATGCCCGCAGTACCCAATGGGCATCCCCGTACGGGATGATCGGCATATTGACTGCGGGCCAGGCGATCGCGGAAGCCAAACGCGAGAAGCCGCTGCTGACCGTACCCACCAGTGAAGACGTGAAGCGCTACTGGGCTCGGGCCGGATTCTTTCACCACGCTGCGGAGCTGTTCGAGCTCCACGGCAAGGTGCCGCGCAGCACGACGACGGGCCCCTCGGATGTCTTGCTCGACGTGACGCCGGTCCGCGCGTCGGAAGACGTTCACAGCGTGGTGGACAAGATCTCCGAAGGAGCATCCCGCATCCTGCACGGCGAGCTCGGGCTCGAGATGAAGGCGACGCTCCGATTCAGTATGGCGCTTTCAGAGGCGTGTCAGAATATTGTGGAGCACGCCGGCACCAGTGGTTGGGTTGCGGTCCAGGCCTATAGCTTCAGGCGCAAATTGGGCCGGCGAGTCGTGGTTATTGCCGTGAGCGACGCAGGGCTCGGCTTCCGCCGGTCGCTCGAAAGCACCCATGCCAAACGTTTCGGGGAGCGCTGGGGAGACGGGGCCGCGCTGGAAGCGGCCCTCATTCAAGGCGTGAGTCGGTTTCGGGACCCCGGACGTGGTCAGGGACTCGCATTCATCAAACGCTTCCTCGATCAATGGGAGGGCAAGATCTCAATCCGCAGTGGTACTGCCCGATTGTCGATCGTGCCGCCATGGGATGAGGACGTGCCTTTAGCTGACCACCTTCCCTATTTTCCCGGAGCCCAGGTGCAGATCATCATCCCCGCGCAGCAAGCGGAGTCGCGTTGATCCAGACGATCCAGATCGGACATCTGCTTCGGGAAGCGGTCGCCGCTCCCTACCGGAACCTCGTCACCCGTCCTACCGGGGCCGCCGTGCGCTCGCGGATCGAACAAGCCCTGGCCCGGGCCAACGGACTGACCGCACTTCTGGACTTCTCCGACATCGAGCTGGTAGACCTGAGCTGTGCCGATGAAGTAGTAGCCAAGCTGCTCCTGGCCGGCACCACCGCCTACTTCGTCGTGCTGCAGGGGCTTCGCGAAGACCATCATGAGGCGATCGACCACGTCCTCATGCACCATCGTCTGGCCGTAGCAGCCGTGCCTCCGCACAGCCAGCGCCCCCGTCTGCTGGGCTGGGTCAGGCCGGACGCCCGAGAGGCATTCGGCTGTGTCTGCGGCCGCGGCCCTCTCTGCGTCGCGGACCTGGCGCGAGATCTTGGCTGGCCGGAAACTCGTGGCCTGAACGCGCTGAGAGATCTGGCCTTTCACCGGCTGATCCGCCCCAGCGGCGAGTTGTACTACCCGCTCTTGCCCGCATGACGCGGCCCCGCTTCGGCCTCTCTACCACCGCTATACACGGCACGCCTCACCGGAGACCGGACTGGTCGCCGATAGCGCCGGCATTGCTGCAGAGCAGCACCTTTGCCAATCCAGTCGGCTCCGATGACGAGGTGCTCTACAGCCGTTATGGCAACAATCCCAATCAGGTCGAGCTGGCAAAGAAGTATGCCCTGTTGGAAGGAGCCGAGACGTCGATCTTCGTCGCCAGCGGAATGGGTGCCACAGCGCTGGCGCATCTGGCGGTGCTCCGCCCGGGTGACCACCTGATCTCGAGCACCTGGATTTACGGCGGGACCCAGAAACTCTTCGATGACCAGCTGGCGCAGTTCGGCATCGACGTTACCTACGTCAGTCCGGAACAGGTGCGGCTCTGGCGGAAATCGGTGCGCAAGGCCACTCGCGCCATCTTCGTCGAGACGCCGACCAACCCGCTCATGCGGGTGGTGGATCTCGCCCCGATTTCGTATGTCGCCAAGGAGTTTGGATTGGCGCTGCTGGTCGACGCGACGTTCGCCAGTCCGATCAACTTCCGGCCGATCGAGCATGGCGCGGATGTGGTCATCACCAGCGCCACGAAGTACCTCAATGGCCACAGCGATGTCATTGCGGGAGCCGTGGCCGGCACGACCCCGTTCATCGACGAAGTGAATCGTCTCATGCGGCTCTGGGGGCAATCGATCGACCCGCACGCGGCCTGGTTGATCGATCGAGGGATGAGGACGCTTGCCGTCCGCATGGAGCGGCACAATGTCAACGGAATGAAGGTCGCCCAGTGGGCCGAGCGCCACGCCGGCATCACCAAAGTCCATTATCCCGGACTGGCTTCTCACCCGGATCATGCGCACGCCAAGGCGGTCCTGGCCGGGTTTGGAGGGATGGTGGGACTCGAGGTAAAAGGCGGCGCCAAGGCAACGGAGCGGATGCTCAAGCGTCTCAAGCTCATCACCCATGCGCCCAGCCTCGCCGGCGTCGAAACGCTGATCTCCGAACCGCGGCTGACATCTCACAAGGGGATCGGCGCCGAAGGCCGAGCCAAGATCGGGATTCCGGACGGATTCCTTCGCCTGAGCTGCGGAATCGAGGACGCGGAGGACATCATCGGAGATCTGGAGGAAGCGCTGGAGTCCGGCTCGGTTCGAAAATCGGCGGTCTAAAGTCGAGGGCCTAACGTCTAGCTGCGCTTTCGACCCTAGACCCTAGACCTTCGACCTTCTTTATTTCGGTCCTGTGATCCGTTTTTCCAACGTCTACAAAGCCTATCCCAACGGCGCGCTGGCCCTGAAGGACGTGAACTTCCACGTCTCCAAGGGTGAGTTCGTGTTTCTAACCGGGCATTCCGGTGCGGGAAAGTCCACCATCATGAAAGTGTTGTTCGCCGAGCAGCGCCCGACGGCGGGTGAAGTCCGGGTCTCCGGCTACGACGTGAGCACACTCAAGCCGGCGGATGTACCGCGGCTCCGGCGGCGGCTCGGCGTAGTCTTTCAAGACTTCCGCTTGCTGGAGGACCGAACCGCTGAAGAGAACATCGCCTTTGCGTTGGAGGTGACCGGTGCCCGGACCGACACCATCGCTGCCCGGGTGATGCGAGTTCTGACCCAGGTCGGTCTTTCCTCGAAGAGCAGGGCGTATCCGAGGGAGCTATCCGGAGGCGAGCAACAGAGGGTCGCCATCGCTCGAGCGCTCGTCAACGATCCCGCAATACTTCTGGCGGATGAGCCCACCGGCAACCTGGATGAGCGGGCGACCCGAGGTGTCTTTCAACTTCTCCGCGACATCAACGCCGGCGGGACCGTTGTTGTCATGGCCACTCACGATCTCGATCTGGTGCGGCAGACCTCCTATCGCACCGTGGAGATGAGGGACGGAAGCCTGGTCTATGACAGTGCGGTGGATGAGGCCGCGGCGGAGGCGCAGTGAAGCTCCTCACTCGTGAGGCGCTCCTCTCGTTTCGCCGGGCCCCACTGCTCTCCGTTCTTTCGGTTACGACCATCGCTTTCTCGTTGTTCACCGTCGGGTTGTTCGGCCTCGTCGCCGTCAACCTCCGCGCCGCGCTCAAGGGACTCGAGGAGAGGGTAGAAATCGTCGCCTTTACCCTGCGAGGCACCCCGTCCGAGACGATCGTCATCGCCACTCAGGACATCGCGGCGTTCCCCGAGGTCAGGGACGTGAGTTTCGTGAGCGAGGAGGCGGCCCTACAACGGGCCCGGGCCGAGCTGATCGAGTTCCGCGACGCGTATCGCGATCTCCAGATCAATCCGCTTCCCGCCTCGATCGAAGTGCGGTTGAAAGACGGCTATCGCGATGCCGCCACAGTCGAGCGAGTGGCCCAGCGACTTCGGAACTTTCCCTTCATTGAAGACGTGCGCTACGGCCGGGAGTGGGTGCAGAAGCTCGACCATCTGCGCAACATCACTGGCCTGGTCGGGCTCGTCATTGGCCTGGCCTTCGCAGCGGTCGCGATCGTCATCATCGGCGTCACCATCCGACTCACGCTCCTCCAGCGCGCCCGGGAGATCTCGATCATGCGGTTGGTTGGCGCCACCAACTGGTTCATACGCGGTCCGTTCCTCCTGGAGGGGGCTCTCAAGGGATTGCTGGGAGGGCTGCTTTCGCTGGTCCTGTGCTACGGGGGATACCTGCTCTTTCGCGACAAAAGCGGCGGCGCGCTCGCGGGGTTGATCTTCTTTCGGCCTGAACAGATGGCCCTGATCGTCGTCTTCGGGGTTCTGCTCGGCCTCGCGGGAAGTCTGGTGAGTGTGGGGCGGCACCTGCGGCATGTACGATAAATCAGAAGGAGCGAAAAGGGCGGAAAGACTCCGGGCAGTTGGCGTAATCAGCTGTCGGCAGCTTCTTCTGTTCCGCTTCTTCCCGTCCATTCCGTCTTTCCATCCTGCTGCTCCTCGTCTCCAGCACCGCGGCGCATGCGCAGGGAAACGCGGAGCTGGAGGCGAGCCGCCGCCGACTGGAGGAGATCAGGGCCGAACGGGACCAGCTCCAGCAACAGCAGCGCAAACTGCAGGGCCAGGTACACGACGTCCACGACGAGCTGAGCAACCTGGAGCGGCAGCGCGAATCGACCCAGCGTATCGTCGGTGAGATCGAACGGCAGATTGGCGGCCTGGCATCTCAGCTGGACCGCTCCAGCGCCGAGCTGATCCTGGCACAGGACAACCTGGCAGAGCGGCGCGCTGTGTTGCAGCGCCGGCTGGTCGACATCTACAAACGTGGATCGCTCCACACCTTCCAGGTGCTGCTGGCGGCGGAATCGTTCGGGGACCTCCTGAGCCGCTACAAATATCTCTATCTCACCAGTGAGCAGGATCGGTCGCTCGTGAGCGATGTCGAGAAGCTGAGGAACCGGGTGGTGCATCAGCGGAACAACATCTTGAATGTTCGGGGCGAGCTCGACCGCCGGCGCGAAGAGCGCGAAGCCGAGTTCTCGAAGTACACCGAGCTCGCGACCGAGCGGACCCAGAAGCTCCAGGTGCTGCAACGCTCGGCCCAGAATACCGAGCGACGCCTGTCGAGTCTGCAGAAAGACGAGGCACGACTGAACGGGCTCCTCGCCTCACTGGAGCGCGCCCGGCGTGACGAGATGGCCCGGGGCTCGCTTGGGGGAGGTGCTAGTACTCCCGGGACGATCACGACGGCGGACCTGGGGAAGCTCGACTGGCCGGTGGAAGGAGCAATCGTCTACAAGTTCGGCCGCGATACCCTGCCGAGCGGTGGGATCATCCGTTGGAATGGGATCGGCATTGCCGCCGGGCTTGGCACCCCGGTCAAGGCAGTGGAGGCGGGCAAGGTACGCCTGGTGGGACAGTTCGGGACCTATGGCCTCACGGTGGTTCTGGAGCATGGCAACGGCTACTACTCGGTGTACTCCCACCTGGAGTCAGCCGCAGTCAAACTGGGCGCATCGGTGAGTAAGGGTGGGATGATTGGAGGGGTGGGAGGTCAGAACTCCGATTATGGGCCGCACCTGCACTTCGAGATTCGCGGTGAAAACCAGGTAGCGCTCGATCCGACAACCTGGCTTCGGCGCCGCTGATCCGGGAAACGACCGGCTACAACGCCACTCCGATTCGCTCTCCCACCTGGGCCTTCCCTCGCATCAATGCCGCTTCCACCAGGGCGTAGAGATCGTCGCTCTGGGTAACCGCGGGATGGGGATACGTCACAATCCCGGCGCTGAAGCGGGGCCGGTCATCCCGGGGATCGCTCTCGGCTGGAAGTGCCGCGAGCCGCTCGCGCACTCTCAAAACCGATTGCCGAGCCCCGATCTGCCCCGTCTCCGGCAGCACCAACGCAAACTCGCTGCCGCTATAGGGAACTACGAAGTCAGGGACCCGCAACTCCCGCCGCAGAACAGTGCCCACGCTTTGACTCAGCTGCTCGGCTGCCTCGGGGCCAGCCCGGCCTTCGACGGCCGGTAGTTCGTCGACACCCAGCAAAATGAGACTGAAGCTGAGCGAGTACCGACGGGCTCGCTCAAACTCCTCCTGAACTCGCCGATCGAGTGCGTCCAAGCCAGTGCCCGCGTCAGATGCCGCCTCTCTGAGCGCAGCGTCCGTATCGGCGCGAGATCCGTTCTGACCCCCGTTCAACGCCAGTGCCGCCGCGCGGGCCAGCCCGGCTGCGAGCTCGAGCTGGGCCGAGGTCAGGTGACGATGCGCTTCTCGAGTACGGAGCAAAAGAGTGCCCGAGACGCGGTCATTCAGTTCAGCCGGAATGACGATCAGCGTCCGCGGCGTATCCGATACGTGCTTGGCATGTACCGGTTTTACTACGGTTCTCCGGGTCCGTATTGCCTCGGTGATCTCAGGGTGCAACGCGAGATCCACTTGGTCCACGGCCGCGGGCCGCTGAATCTCGGCCACGATCCTTCCGCGGTCCTCACCCGGCTTGATGGCCACGAACGAGCAGTGTGCCAGATCGAGGCTTCGAGCCAGCCGCCGCACCAGCCCCAGAACGACGTCATCCGGGTCCAGGGTACCGGCTTCGCCCGCAACAATGGACTCGGAACCCGACATCGTTTGCCCCGGCTGAGCCGTTCCGGCGGCTTCCTGGCGATCGCGAATCCGGGCGTACAGCCTGGCGCACAGCTCCGGGAGGTGCACCGGAGCACCCAGGGCATCGGCAGCCCCCAGGGCCAAGGCGGCTGCCGGGGCGTCCGGGTTGGTGGTCGAGAGAAGCACGATTCGGGGTGGGACTACATTACCCTCTCGGGAAACTGTGGGGAGCAGATCCGCGACCGGATCCTGGTTGATATCCGCGAGGGTGATCAGGATGGCATCGGCATCGGGGTCGCTACTGGGCTCCTCGCGTTCGACCAGCTGAAAGCCCGCCCGGGTGAGGGCGCGCTCGAGGCCGGCTGGCCGGGCAGACGCTTCACCGACGAGGAGCACCCGCGGACGCGCGGGCGGCTCCCCTGCCTTGCCGTTCACGCGTTACAGAGGGGCAAATGCATCAGCCGAGTACGCCGGAGCGTTTGGGGGCTCATGTGTCGGTCCAGGGTGGCGTCGAAAAGGCGCCGGTCAGGGGTAAGGCGATCGGAGCGACCGCGATTCAGGTCTTCACCAAGACGCCCAGCCAATGGCGAGAGCCGGACATCTCCATGGAGTCGTGCGCCGCGTTCCAGCGGGAGTGCGAGCGCTGCGAATTATCCAGTATAGTGGGGCATGATTCGTACCTTATCAACCTCGCCTCACCGGATCGAGTGTTAAACGCTCGTTCACAGGCGTCTTTCATCGCCGAGCTTCGCCGCTGTGAAGCACTTGGGATTCGGCATCTGGTGTCGCACCCGGGCAACTACATCGATGACCGGGAAGCCGGCCTTGCACGAAATGCGGCTGCCTACACCCGGTGTCTCGCGACCGTCTCCAGCGATGTCATGGTGTTGCTCGAGACCACCGCCGGCTGCGGCACTGCACTGGGTAGCACCTTCCAGGAACTCGGGATGCTCCGGGACATGATCGGGGAGGAGGTCCGGCATCGGGTGGCATTCTGTGCCGACACTTGTCACCTCTACTCCGCCGGGTACGACCTGGTCAACGAGTACGAAGCGGTCTGGCAACAGTGGGATGATGTCCTCGGCCTGGAGCAGCTGATCTGTATGCATCTGAACGACTCCAAGACAAAATTTGCATCCCACCGTGATCGTCACGAGCTCATTGCAGAAGGGTCTCTGGGCCCCAAGCCGTTCCGCCGGATCATGACCGATCCGCGCCTGGCACACGTCATCAAGATTCTGGAAACCCCTAAAGGTGACGATGAGGTCACAGCGGATCGGAAGATGCTACGGCGTTTGCGGCGGTATGCGCGAACGGTAGCGCGTTGACCGCGTCTCCTTCTCTCGCCATACTTGCGCCCATGCGAGCCATCCTGTTCCTCTCCATGATGTTGCCGGCAAGCAGCACTGTGCTGTCGGCTCAGGTGGACTACTACGGTCGGCTCGGTGTCAGCTGGACCACCAAACTGGTCCGGGATGTCGTGACCACACCGATCGATACCCGTCAGAGTCTGGCGCCAACCCTCTTCCTGGGCGCGGCGTTTCCAATCGCCCCACTGTACCGGGTTGGATTGGAAGCGGCGCTGGCCACGTCGGGGTACCACAGCACCGAGGGCGGCACCCAAACCAGTCTCGGCACTGTTCGAACCGCTTCCATCATGCTCGATCTGGAGGGGCCGATCTGGCAGACCTTTCGCTACCGTGCCGGGGCCGGACTGATTCATTATCTCCCGAGTGAGGATGAAGGCATCTTTCTGAGAGGTGGGTCCACCGAATTCCTGGCCGGTGCCGGTGTGGACTATCGTAGGGGCATTCTGTCGAGCTGGGACCTGATGACGTCCCTTAGATACGACTTCCATCGTTTCTCGACCAGCGAGCTCGAGGCCCGAGGCTTCACTCACAAGCAAGGGGTCCAGCGAATATCCGCATCCATTGGACTGGCTCGGGCGCACCGATGATATCGGCCCGGGCAGACATCGTTCTGAAGCTCTCGATTATAGGGGCAACGCTGATCGCCTGTGCCGACATCGCGGCGCCGAACAGGAGTGAGGCCTACGAATGGCGGCGCCTCGAGCCTTCGGCCAGCGGCGGAGTCGACACCCTGACCTTTCATTGGCCTCGTTCGGCTTTGCCGGTGAAAGTCTGGGCCGAGGATGTGCTGGATCTGCCGCTACACGTGCAGCATGGTATCGACCGGTGGCAAGCGGCATTTCTGTATCGTGAGTTCCAGGCCACGCTGGTTTCGGACTCGAACGTGGCCGACGTGATCGTGGCGACGGGAATCCCGCCAAAAACCGGATTTGCCGTTATCCGTCTCGAGAGCCTCTTCGCCCCGGAGTGTCAGGGTGGCACGGATGTCGAGCTGACGCCCGACGAGACCCAGATTCAGCTCCCGTTCCGGGTCTTTGTGGACGCCAGGGTGGCCACCTCAAACCCTGCTCTGGACCAGTGCATGGATTTGACGGTAACCCATGAGCTGGGGCATGCATTTGGCATCTTCAACCACTCGCCGCGCCCAACTGATATCATGTTTGCCGACCCGACCGTGACGGAGCTCAGTCCCGGTGATCAGGCCACCGCAGAGCTGGCTTACCACACCGAGCCGAATCTGACGGTCGCGCCGCGATGAGGTTGCACCACGGCAGCGAGTCATTGATCTTTCGGTCAAGGCCGTTTGCCGCGCCGCGCACGCGCATTGGGAGACTATGACAGAAATCGCTGCAGCCCCTCGCGAAAACCTCACGCTGGTTGAGCACGGCCTTTTTCCCATCCGGATCTATCCCAACCTGACGCCGCCAAGTCTCATCGAGCACGCACTTCGCCGGAGCGAAGGGGCACTGACGAAGCAGGGGGCATTTGCAGCCATTACATCACCGCACACCGGCCGATCCGCCAAGGACAAGTTTCTAGTCGAGGAACCGGGCAGCAGCGACCGGATTTGGTGGGACAAGAACGCACGTCTCGATTCGGCCGCGTTCGACCGGCTGTTGGACGACGTGAGAGCCTATCTGGATTCGCGTGAGCTATTCGTTCAGGACCTGTTTGCCGGCGCCGACCCGGCGTATCGCCTTCCGGTTCGGTTCATCACGCCCAACGCGTGGCATGCGCTCTTTGTGCGCAACATGTTCATCCGGGCGGTTCCCGCGGAGCTGGCTCAGTTCCGCCCCGGGTTCACGGTACTCCACGCGCCGGATCTTCAGGCGGACCCGCAGCGCCACGGAACCCGCACCGGCACGTTCATCGTCATCCATTTCGGCAAGAAGCTTGTTCTGATTGGCGGAACCCGGTATGCCGGGGAGATGAAGAAGTCGATCTTCAGCGCGCTCAACTACCTCCTTCCGGCTCAGGGGGTCATGCCGATGCACTGCTCGGCGAACGTGGGCCCTGCTGGCGATACCGCCATTTTCTTTGGGCTGTCCGGCACCGGCAAGACGACGCTCTCCGCCGATCCGAGCCGCCAGCTCATCGGCGATGACGAGCACGGGTGGAGCGACCGAGGGGTGTTCAACTTCGAGGGTGGTTGCTACGCCAAGGTGATCAGGCTTCGGCCCGACACCGAACCCGAGATCTACGCTGCGACCCAGATGTTCGGCACCGTGCTGGAGAACGTCGTGCTCGACCCGGCGACGCGAGAAGTGAACTTCGATGACGCCAGCATCACCGAGAACACCCGCGCCTGCTATCCCATCGACTATATCCCGAACCACCTACCGAGCGGCGCGGGGGGGCATCCCAGCAACATCGTTTTCCTCGCGGCCGATGCCTTCGGTGTAATGCCCCCGATTGCGCGGCTTACCGCCGAGCAGGCGATGTACCACTTCCTGTCAGGGTATACCGCCAAGGTTGCCGGGACCGAGCGTGGCGTGACCGAGCCGGCGGCAACATTCTCTGCCTGTTTCGGCGCCCCATTTCTTCCGCTTCACCCCGGGGTGTACGCCCGGATGCTGGGAGAGCGAATCTCCCGGCACAAGGCGAAGGTTTGGCTGGTGAATACCGGATGGACCGGCGGGCCCTACGGCACCGGTACCAGGATGAAGCTGGCACATACGCGGGCCATGCTCCGGGCAGCGCTTTCGGGCTCGCTCGACAAGGTCAAATTCACCAAGGACCCTGTGTTCGGGTTCGAGGTCCCCACCTCCGTTCCAGATGTCCCCTCGGCAGTGCTGTCTCCCCGAGGCACCTGGGCGGATCCCGCGGCGTATGACGCCCAGGCCAGAAAGCTCGCGACCATGTTTCGCGAGAACTTTCAACAGTTTCGCTCTGAGGTGCCGGACGCGGTGGCAAAGGCTGAGCCGGTGTGAATCGACGCGGCGGTAAGAGCAGAGCGTCTCCAGACCCCTCAGCTTCCGCCTCCGAGATTATTCGTGACCCGCTGTGGGACAACATCCGGGTTGATCCACCGGCGCTACTCGCCCTCGATACTCCGCCCGTTCAACGTCTCCGCTACATCCGCCAGCTGGGCCATACGTTCCTGGTGTATCCCGGTGCCACTCACACCCGCTTCGAGCACGCCCTCGGCGCGTATCATCTCACCCGCCGCGCGCTCGCGCTGCTCGGCGATCAAGGGGAGACAAGCCCAGCCTCCGAAGAAGACTGCCTGGCGGTTCGCATGGCGGCGCTGCTGCACGATGTGGGGCACTATCCGTTTTCCCACACGCTGGAGGAGGCCGGATTTCCATCGCACGAGGTATTGGGTGCGGCCAAGCTTCGGGAAGGAGCACTGGGCGAATGCCTGACGCGCATGGGCGGGCGGGACTTTCCCCGGGCGGTTGGGGAGCTCATCTCCGGCGTGAGCCGGAGCCCTCTGCAGGGACTCATCTCCGGCTCCATCGACCTGGACAAGGTTGATTATCTCAGCCGGGACGCCCGCATGTGTGGCGTCCCGTACGGCACTGTCGATGTCGACCGGCTGTTATCCTCGCTCACGCTGCTCGAGATCGAGCCGGGACGCTACGAGCTTGGAGTCCAGGAAAAGGGGATCAGCGCTCTCGAATCGCTGCTCTTTGCCAAGTACCAGATGTACCGGAACGTGTATTGGCATCACGCGGTGCGATCCGCCACCTGCATGTTCAAGCGGGCGGTGCGGGCCGCGGTCAAGCGTGGCACCGTGACCGTGCAGGCCATCCCCGATGCCACTGACGACGGCCTGATGGAGCTTCTGATCGAGCGAGACCACAACCCACTGGCAGCCGCCATCCGGGCTCGCCGGCTGTACAAGCGCGCGATGGACCTCCCGGCGAGCGACGTCCCGGGGGATACCCAGCCCTGGGTAGCAGATGACCCCGATTTGCTCGAGCGGGTGGAGGACGCCATCGCCGCGGAGGTCGGCCTGCGGCCGGCGGAGCTGCTGCTGGATTTTCCCTCGCGATCCTCGATGCTGGGAGTCAACCTGCCGCTCCGAACTCGGGGAGGCGCCATCGAGCGGCTCACCGACGCGGGTCGCGCTGGACATCTGGGCTTGCCCAGGGTGGCAGATGAGCTGTACCGGAGCGCGAGGCGGCTCCGTATCTTTGTGGCAAATTCACCCGAACGGCCTTTGGACGGTGTGTTGGAAGTCTTGACGTGGCCGGCGGAGTCGGTAAATCGCCGTCTCCTGGAAGGATCGACTCTATTGTGAGTGAACGCAGATGATGGATAGAAGGGAATTCCTGGGGCATGCTGCCGGAGTCGTGGCGCTGGCCGTACTTACCAGAGCCGGCTGGGCCGAGACTGCCGGCACTCCCACGGCCATATCAGTGTACAAGAGCAGCAGCTGTGGTTGCTGCGCCAAGTGGGTGGAGTACCTGCGTCAGAACGGATTCGCACCGGTGGTGCACGACGAGGAGGCGATGGATGAGCTCAAGGACCGGCTGAGGATTCCAGACAAGGTCCGCTCCTGCCACACCGCGCAGATCGAGTCATATCTGATCGAGGGCCACGTGCCCGCCACCGATATTCGTCGTCTCTTGCGTGAGCGTCCCAAGGTAGCGGGCCTGTCAGTCCCCGGGATGCCTCCGCGCACTCCCGGCATGGCCGAGCCGGGAATTACGACCGGGGGATATGCCGTTGTTGCCTTTCAGCTCGATGGTGGAACCCAGACGTTCGCGCGCCACTAACGGGCTCGTACCGCTCTCCGCACCAGGGCGCCTGCCAGCAAGCTCAACCCGATTCCAAGAAGCACGCGAGGAAGGGGATCGGGTACTGGAGGCGGTAGTCTCACCACCCCTGTCTCGTCAGCCACCGCCGGCTGGAACACGTAGCGCCCCCTCCGCGGTACAGCGACTCTGTCGAAATCACGCGCCAGCTCTCGCAGTCCCTGCAGCATCTCTCCGCCCTGGAGCGGTGGTCCGTGGCCGGTGACTACCCTTGCCGGCTCCAGCGCAACCAGGCGCTCAACCGAGCGGCGGGCGGCTGACCAATCCGGGGTAAAGTATGCCGGTGGCCCATGCAGTTCCGGTCTTTGCGTGAGCACCGCAATGGCCGACTCCTGTTTCGTCGTCACAAACGCGTCACCAGCGATGAGCGTGCGATCGGCTTCGCGCCAGAGCGCGACGTGTCCCGGCGTGTGCCCGGGAGAATGAATCCACCGCCACTCCGGCATCCCGGGCACCGAGCCGTCTTCCGGTAGTGCGCGAACCCGATTACCCAAATCGATGGGGCCTCTCGGATAGAAACGCGAGAGCGCCGACATTGCACCCCCGCCAACAGTTGGATCAGGCGGCGGGTAGGGCGATCGTCCGGTGAGATATGGAAGCTCGAGAAAGTGGGCATAGACCGGCACGTCCCAGTGCTTCAACAACTCGCCGAGTGCTCCGACATGATCGAAGTGCCCATGGGTGAGGATGATCGCCGCCGGCTGGGTCCAGGGCCCGAATCGCTCCTCCGCTGCCCGGATTATGCTGGGCGCGGAGCCAGGGATCCCGGCATCGATGAGGACCCATGAGCCACTGGGTGCACCTCTCCGGCCGTAGTAGTACAGATTGACGATCGCAGCTCTGAAATAGGCCAGATCCGGAGTGATCGTTCGCTGCAGGTCCGGCAACTTCGATCCTACGTTGAGCTCGATCCTATGCATGGCACGCCCTCCTCTGCTCCGGCCAATCAACGACCGGTGTGCGTAGCTCCGAGTCTTCGCTCGGGACCGTTATAGTTCGAATCGTGGTGATGACGCCGCTCGATCGCGGCGTCGCCGGGAGCGTCGTCCGGCCCCGCCAGGCGCGGGTCGAGGTGCGCGGCGGATGCGGGGTGCTTCCCGTGCGCGCCCGAGTCGGATGAGCCGCCCATGGCGGATTCGGGCAACGGATCGTCTGAATCGGTGGGGATCATGATTCACCTCTTCGAAAGGTTCGAATCTTGGGCGAGCTGGTCGTCAGGCGTTACTGAGGCGGTATCGTCAAAGTGACAACATCTCCGGGCTGAACCACCATCTCGTCGCTGACGGGGCCGCGCGAGGCGCCGATCGGATCGGCCAGGAACCGCAGCGGACCGGCGCCGGCCACGAGATACGACGGGAGCGTGAATGACTTCGTCGAATTCCCAGTCGCCAGGCCCAGCCGGGTTCGCTGCCCCCCTGTTCCGAAGGCATAGATGACCATGTCGGCAAAGCCCTGGTTCTCTACCTCCAACACCGCTGCCTTCCGCGGCTCGGCGCCCTGCGAGGCCGAGTGCCCACCGCATGCGGTGAGCATCAGTAACTGCTGTTATCGAAGATCGCACGAACGAACCCATGGGCTTCTGGAGACAGGGTGAAGGCGCGGGTGCTCAGGCACTCTACGGAGCTCGTCTGGCTCCCCGGAGCAGGCGAATGATCAGCAGCAGAACGATTGCTCCGATGAACGCCACAAAGATAGCGCCGGCGAGCCCCGAGGCCGGCGTTCCCCAGCCCATCCGGCCGAAGAGCCAGCCGCCGATGATCGCACCGAGAATGCCGACGATGATGTCGCCAAGTATGCCGTATCCAATTCCGCCCATGACGAGTGATGCCAGCAGTCCGGCCACCAAGCCGACGATGATCCAGGTCAGAATGTCCACGCGTCCTCCTGCACGGGGGGTGAACTGCAAGATATCAATTATGCCATCGAGCGACGCTACTGCGGCGGCCCGGCCGGTGATGTGCTGGCCATCACTCACATCGATCTAGAGATGAAAGGGAATCACGTGCTCAAAGAAGCCC
This sequence comes from uncultured Gemmatimonadales bacterium, assembly GCA_963751925.1. Taxonomy (GTDB): domain Bacteria; phylum Gemmatimonadota; class Gemmatimonadetes; order Gemmatimonadales; family GWC2-71-9; genus CAVVWJ01. The sequence goes on from CAVVWJ010000002.1 coordinate 1,552,547, forward strand.
CTGACCACCACGACGCGGACCTCGTTCTCAAGATCTACGACCTGCGCCGTGAGCCCGTGATGCGCGAGTCTCGCACCGCCATCAATACGAAGTTCTGGCCTCGGAACGCCGATGAAGCGGTGGCGGTCACCAAGAACGACCACCCGCTGAATCTGGCATATCGTCAGACCACCGCCTACTGGGAGATGGTCTACAGTATGGCGCGGCATGGCATCGTGCATTCCGACTTCTTAGTCGAGAACAACACCGAAGGATTATTTCTCTTTGCCAGGGTCGAGCCTTATCTCGAGCGGATTCGCCAGGCCGCCTCGCCGCGCTCCTTCCGGAACACAGAATGGGTGGCGACAAATACCGGGGCGGGGAAACTGCTGATGGAGGGCTTTCGGGCGAGGGTCAAACAGATGCAGAGCTCGAGCTGATTAGGATCGTTCGGTAGCGGCTGCCGAGACGGTGGGGTGCTCACCGGTATCGCTGTCGACTGAATCGATTCTGATGGCAATGGCGGTGATGTTGTCGAGCCCTCCCCGGCGGTTGGCTTCGCTCACCATGTGATCGACCCAGACCTGGGGCTCGCCACCGCTGCTGAGGATTCGTGTCAGCTGTTCATCTTCCAGCATTCCCGTCAACCCATCGGACGCAAGCAACAGGACGTCGCCCTTCTCCAGTGAGCCGAAATAGATGTCGGGGATGACGTCGATGCCCGCGCCGACGCACCGGGTGATCACGTTGCTGTAGGGATGCACCCTGGCCTGATCCGGTGTGAGGAGCCCGGCGTCGACCTGCTCCTGCACATAGGAATGGTCCTTGGTGAGCTGGTGAATCTGTCCGTCACGGATCAGGTAGGCTCGGCTGTCTCCCACCTGTCCTATCAGGTACCGCCCGGGGAGCAACACCAGCACGGTCGCCGTCGTGCCCATCCCCCGCTTGTCGTGTTCGGAGAGGGTGCGCTCGAAGATCGCGTCGTTGGCGGTCCGAATCGCCGTCCGAACCCGCTCCCCCGCCTCTTCGTCGCTGAGGCCGCGGAGGGAGCCGATGTTCTGTGAGGTGATCCGTACCGCCATTTCGCTGGCGACCTCGCCGGCGGCGTGACCCCCCATACCATCTGCCACGATGAAGATGCCGTTTTCAGCCAGCATCAAGTAGTTGTCTTCGTTGCCCGAGCGGACGATGCCGACGTCAGTGCGAGCGGCGCAGGTAAAGTGCACAGGTCTCCGTCAGGTCAACAACAGGTAAGCCAGTACTACCAGCAGGATGAGCAGCCCGGCGACCAGCACCGGAGAGGGTCCCTTGGGTCGCGGTGCGGACATTCGAATGGGCCGGCGAGGCCGGGGACGGGACGCCTGCGGCTGGCTCGACACCGCACCCGGGTTCTCGGCATCGATCCGGTCCATCAGCCGAGTACGCTGGGCCCGCCCGGCTGGAACGTTGTCATCCAGCGGCTCGAACAGCGCCGTGATGTCGCCAAACTGAAGGATGGTTCCCGGCGAGAGAGGCGTCTCTCCCGTGACCTTTTCGCCTTCGACAAACGTTCCGTTGGTCGAGCCCAGATCGGTCAGAATCCAAATGGCTTCCCGGCGCTGCAGCTTGGCGTGGGCAGTGCTCACACTGGGGTCCACGATCACTACGTCGTTGTAGTCGGCCCGGCCGATGTTGATCACCGGGACCTTGATCGGAACTCTGCTGCCCTTGAGCTGTCCGCTCCGGAAGAGGAGTGACGCCAGCGGCGCGGCCTCAGGGGACGACGGAGTGACCCGCGGCTGCACCGCCTCCGGTATTCCGTGCATCGTGTCGGAGAGGCGTTGGGCTGCTCCGGCAGGCGCTGGTGCCGGTGCGGCTGTGGCTACTGAAGCCGGTGCCGGCGGCTTCGCTGCCGGGACTGCCGCAGGGGTGTCGGCGTAGAAGCGGAATTCGTCGTTCCCGATCCGGATCACGTCCGCGCGGGTCAACAAATGCGTCTTTGCGATGCGTTCGCCGTTGACATACGTGCCATTCACGCTGGTGTCCAGCAGAACGTAGCCTTCCGGGTCTCGCCGAATCTCCGCGTGGTACCGAGAAACCTCGTTCCCACTGACGACGACAGCAGCCCCGGCATCCCGGCCGAATTGAAGCGGCTGGCCGCCTACAGTGTATTCGCGGCCGTCGGTGAGGCAGACCAGTCGCCCTCCAGTGGTAGTCCCGCCCGAGGTCCTGGCCGACGGCGGCGGCATCAGGTCGGCAAAGGCGCCGGAATCAAAGAGCTGAGTGCTCCCGGCCCGGTCGGGATCGACAACCAGAATTGCGTGACCACCGATCTCGATCTTGTCACCGTGCAGCAGGGGAGTAGGATCGGCGCCCAGCCGAATGCCGTTGACGCGGACCTCTGCCTCCGGCCCGGCCGATCGGATGGCAGCGGCCCGAGGCGGAGCCCCCTGCACTACGGCGTGGCGCGGCTGCACTCCCTGGCCCTCGAGCACGACCGCGCTGTCTGAGGCTGACCCTATGACCATCTCACCGGCGACGATGGGATGCAGTTCGCCGCCCAACTTCAAATGAATCATCCACTAATCCCGAGGAGGATATCGAGTGCGAGAAACGTATCGCCCGACATTTGACCAGGCAAGCAATGAAAGCCCCGCCGGCTAGGCGATCCGGCGGTCTTCCTGACCCCGCAGCTGCAGCTGGTAGAGCCGTTGATAGAGACCCTGTTGGGCCAGAAGCTCGCGGTGACTCCCCCGCTCGCGGATCTCTCCGTGCTGGAGAACGAGGATCTGGTCGGCATGAAGTATTGTGCTCAGGCGATGGGCGACGACCAGGCTGGTACGGCCGGCCATCAGCTCCGCGATGGCTCGCTGGATCTGGCCCTCCGCCTCGGCATCGACCGAGCTGGTGGCCTCGTCGAGCACGAGGATCGTGGGGTTGAGCGCGAGTGCCCGGGCAAAGCTCAGGAGCTGCCGCTCCCCCACGCTGAGGCTTCGCCCGCGCTCACCCAGACGATAGGCGTAGCCTTCGGGAAGGCGCTCGATGAACCGGTCTGCGCCGACTCGGTGGGCGGCCTGTCGGGCAGTGTCCGGGGGGATCGGTGCATCCAGCCGCAGGTTATGAAGGATGTCTCCCGCAAAGAGGAAAAGATCCTGCTGCACGAAACCGATCATCGACCGGAGATCCGAGGTCGAAAGCTCCCGGATGTCGGTGCCGTCGATCAGGATTCGCCCCCGATCAGGATCGTAGAAGCGTAACAGCAGGTTGACGATCGTCGTCTTCCCGGCGCCGGTATGACCGACCAGCGCAATCGTCTGGCCCGGTGAAGCCGTGAAGGAGACATCCCGCAGAACCCAGGGCCCATCCGGAGAGTACCTGAACCAGACCCCCTCAAAGCAAACCGCTCCACGTACCGGTTGGGCCAGCCGGACCGGGTGAGGCGGCTCGAGCACCGCAACCGGCTCGTCCAGCAGCCCAAACACGCGCTCCGATGATGCCATGGCGCTCTGCAGCAGGTTGAACTTCTCCGAAAGATCCTGCAGCGGCTGGAAAAAGCGGCGGGTGAGCTGGATGAAGGCAGCGAGAACACCGACGGTGAGCGTGCCGCTCAGAGTCCGGAGACCCCCGTAGTACAGCAGCAGCGCCATGGCCACCGCCGTGAGCACTTCGACCACCGGGAAGAACACGGCGTAGATAGTGATGGACCGGAGATGCGCCTCGAGGTGGTCCCGGTTGAGGGCGGCAAACTGAGCCGCGGAATCTGCTTCCCGACCGAACAGTTGAACCACCCGCATACCTGACAGCCGCTCTTGCAGGTAGGCATTGAGCCGGGCGAGCCGGGTTCGGATATCCCGGAATGCCTCCCGCACCCTCTGGCGAAAAATTCTGGCGGTGAGCCAGACCAGGGGTATGACCGAAAAGGTGACCAGCGCCAGCCGCCAATCGACGAGGAGCATCATCGTCATGATGGCGATGAGGGTGAATACGTCCCCAAACACCGTCACCACCCCGGAGGAGAACAGCTCGTTTAGCGTCTCGACGTCGGAGGTCACCCGAGTCATCAGGCGGCCAACCGGATTTCGATCGAAGTAGCTGATACTCAGCCGCTGCAGGTGGGCAAAGATCTGCATCCGCAGATCGTACATGACCCGCTGGCCGATCAACGTGGTGAGCAGAGTCTGTCCGTACTCCACCGCGAAGTCGAGGAGCAGCGCAGCCAGGTAAAGGGCCGCCAGCGTGCCGAGAAGGCCGTTGTCTCGCCTGGGAACAGCGACATCGAGGGCACGTTGCGTGAGTGCGGGGCCGACCAGCGCCAGACCGGCGCCGGCCAGCAGGAGCAGAACCGCGAGGAGCGTGAGTCCACGATAGGGGCGGAGATAACGCAAGAGCCGCCGGAGGAGCGCGGCGTCGTAGCCTTTGGCGAGAACCTCGTCCTGGTCCATGGAAGCGACTACCCTGCCGGTTCGGGGATGGGAGAATCGTCCACTCCCTTGAGGCCGCGCCGAACCCAGGTGGAAAAGACCAGGAAGCCGAAGCCGATGGTGAAGTAGCTGAGCGTGAGGCGCCAGATCAGGATGTAAATCGGGGTGAGCTCGCGAGGGACATACGAGGACATCGCCGCGGCGGAGAGCACTTCTCCCACTCCAGACGCGCCGGGGGTCGGTGCGAAGTACAACAGAAACATCACCAGAGTCTGCACCAGGAGAATGTCCACGAAATTGGCGTGGATGCCGACGGCACGGAGGGCCACGTAGCCGGCCAGCAGCTTGTTGGCATGAGACGGGCCGGAAAGTATCGTGGCCCAGAACAGCGCCAGCCAGCCTCGCGGGCTGTTGAACGCAACCACGCTCTCATGGGCCTGGTCAATGCCCGCACGGAGCTGTTCCAGCCTCTCGGCGAACTTCTTGTTGCGGCGGCCGATCGCTTCCGCGGCGCGATGAATGAGGTCCCGCACCAGCCGGGGGAAGAACAAGACGAACGCCATCAACAAGCCGATCAGCGCGATGATCGTCAGACTGCCCAGGAAGAGATCGAACAGCGACAGACCGAGCACGTTGCCGCGCTGGCCGAGTGACCGGCCTGCCCCAAAGAAGACCGCGGTTGGCCCGGCGATGGCGAAGAAAAGGATCGTCGCCACGAAGCTCATGAACGTAGATGTGACGGCGACAGGCAAAGGAACCCCATACCGTCGCATGGTGTACATCGTCATGGGACCCGCCCCCGAATTCAGAGGCGTGATGTACGCCGCCCAGGCTCCCATCCCGCCTGCCAGGATCATCCCGGCGAGTGGCGGGTTCGGATAGATATGGCGGGCCACGATCCACAGGCGGAGTCCGCCACCAATCCAATCCATCGAGGCCAGCCCGAGACCTACCAGGAGCCAGATCCAGTGCAGCCGGCCGACCGCGGCCAAAAAGGCGGGAAGATCGTTTCCATACAACAGCGTGATCCCAAACCCTGCCAGCGAGGCCGCGACAAAGATCTGGATGCCGCGCAGCATCAGCTTGGGCGTGAGGAGTCGAGCCATGAGTGGTAAAGAATAGACTATTTTCCCTCGATGTCCCAATCAGTCATACGGATCGTCAATGCCCGGCAGAACAATCTGCAGGGAATCACGGTCGACCTCCCCCACCGCTCGCTGATCGTGGTGACCGGTCCGTCCGGCTCCGGTAAGAGCACCCTGGCGTTCGACACGCTGTACGCCGAGGGGCAACGTCGGTACATCGAGTCGCTCTCCACCTACGCCAAGCAGTTTCTCGATCGGATGCCGAAACCGCTGGTGGATCGTCTGGAGGGTCTGGCTCCCGCGGTAGCCATCGAGCAGCGAAACCCGGTGATGTCGAGCCGCTCCACCGTGGGAACCGCAACCGAGGTCTACGACTATCTCCGGCTGCTGTGGGCCCGCATCGGAAAGTGCTACTGCCGGCTCTGCGGTGGTCCGGTCCGTCGGGACACTCCGGAGGCCGCAGCCGAGGACGTGCTCTCAAAGGCAAGCGGCCGCATCCAGGTCTGCTTCCCGCTCCCGCCGGTCGCGCGTTTGACCCATGAGGCGGTGGTCGAGAACCTCAGGGCTCTTGGATTCGTGCGGGTTCTTGCTGACGGGACTCCCACGCATTTGGACGAGCTGCCGCCCAGGCTGGACCTCACCCGCGTGGACGAGCTCCTCGTGGTGGTGGATCGATTCACCCGAGAGTCGGTAACCGTCAACCGGCTCTGTGAGGCTACCGCCACCGCGTTCCAGGAGGGTGAAGGGATCGCCGTAGTTCTGCACGCCGAGCGTATGCGCTTCACCGAGTTCCCGGCCTGTAGCAGCTGTGACACGCCGGGGGCGACTGTCACCCCCGCCCTCTTTTCCTTCAACAATCCCCGTGGTGCCTGCTCCAACTGCAACGGCTTTGGAGCTGTGCTGGAGTACGATGAATCTCTGATCGTTTGCGACCCAGGAAAGAGCCTGGTCCAGGGGGCGATCGATCCCTGGACCAAACCACGGTACGAGTCCCGGCGGCGGATCCTCCTCGAATTCGCCAAGTCCATCGGTGCCGATCCTCGTAAGCCCTGGAGTCAGCTCAAGGCCAGCCATCGGCGCGAGCTGCTTTACGGCAAGAAGGGGCGTTTCACGGGGATCTTTCCCTTCCTCAAGGGTCTCGAGGAGAAGCGCTATAAGCAATACATCCGCGTGTTCCTGCGGCAGTACCAACTCGCCAAGACGTGTGCCGAATGCGGCGGGAGCCGGCTCAACCAGGACGCACTTTCGGTCCGGATCGGTGTCGACTCGATCAGCTCAGTTGCCGGTCGCTCCGTGGACGGCGTCTATCAATGGCTACACCAGCTCTCCCTGAGCCCATGGGAGCAGGAGGTGGCGCACCTCATCCTGGACCAGCTCGACGCGCGACTGAGCTTCCTCCGCGATGTCGGGCTGGGATATCTGACCTTCGATCGCCAGTCCAGGACCCTCTCCGGCGGCGAAGCGCAGCGAATCTCCCTCTCCAATGCGCTCGGCTCCCATCTGGTAGATACGCTGTACGTGCTGGATGAGCCTTCGGTCGGCCTGCACGCGCGCGATACCGATCGTCTGCTAGGCTTGCTCCGCCGGCTGCGGGATGCCGGGAACACCGTCGTCGTGGTGGAGCACGACCTTGCAGCCATCCGGCAGGCCGATTTCATGCTGGAGCTTGGCCCCGGGTCGGGCGAGCACGGCGGAAGAGTGGTACACGCGGGTCCAGTGTCAGGCGCACGGACATCGCTGACCGGCCAGTATCTCACGGGTCAGAAGCGGGTGGCGGTGCCAAGCATCCGCCGGCCGGCTGGTCCGCAGTGGTTGAAGGTCCGGGGAGCGTCCCTGCACAACGTGCATGGTGCCGACCTGGATATTCCGTTGGGTACCCTCACGGCTGTGACCGGGGTGTCGGGATCGGGCAAGAGCACGCTCTTTCACGACGTGATCTACCGCCAGCTCGAGGCGAAGCTGCGTGGCGAACATTCCGCCAAGTCTCACCTGGGAGAAGCGGTAGGCCAGGTGGAATCGATCACTGGCTGGGAGCTGCTCCAGGATGTCCTTCTGGTGGACCAGTCTCCCATCGGCCGGTCACCCCGGTCGAACCCGGTCACCTACATCAAGGGGTTCAGTGAAATTCGCGAGCTGTTCGCCGCCCAGCCGCTCGCCCGGCAGCGCAAGTACACGGCAGCAACTTTCTCTTTTAATCTGCCCGGCGGGCGATGTGAGACATGTGAAGGCGCGGGGCACGTCCAGGTGGAAATGGTTTTTCTGGCCGACGTCTTCGTTGCCTGTGAAAGCTGCGGTGGGACCCGCTACCGGCCGGACGTACTCGATGTTCGAATCCAGGGCAAATCCATTCACGATGTACTGCAGTGGACCGTGGACGAAGCCATCAACCGGTTCCGCCATCAGCCCAAGCTTGGCAGCGCGCTCTGGCAGCTGCAGCAGGTTGGGTTAGGCTACCTCCGCCTGGGCCAACCAGCCACGACGCTCTCAGGTGGTGAGGCCCAGCGGCTCAAGATCGCGCGCGAGCTGGCCCAGGCAGGAAAGCGTGAAGGCCGAAAGCTGTACATCCTGGACGAACCGACGACCGGATTGCACCTGGACGACGTGCGCGTGCTGATCCACGTGCTCGACCGATTGGTGGATGCCGGCCATACTGTGCTCGTCATCGAGCACCACCTCGATGTGATCAAGAGGGCTGACTGGGTTATCGATCTGGGTCCCGAGGCGGGTGACGCAGGTGGGCAGGTGGTGGCGCAGGGAACGCCCGAGGAGATCGCCGAGGTCTCCGCCTCACACACCGGCCGTTACCTCCAGCCGCTCCTCTCAGCCAGCGCCCCCGCTCTCGCGGGCTGACCCTCACGCACTGCGAGGCCCCAAGCCTCCAGCCCCTAGCATTTCTGCGCTCTGCTGGATCAAACGCCAGGCCTCCTCAACGTTCACCAACTCTGTCTGACGCTGCCCCACAGCCATTCGGATGACATACTGACCGGCCAGCCTGGTATGAGTGAGATGCACGCGCCGGCTCGCGTTAACCCGGCGCAGCAGCTCGGCATTCAGGTCATCGAGCGTTCGGGCGTCTGCTCCCGGCGGATGAAAACGAAAGCACACCAGCCCGAACGAAACCGGCGCCATGATCTCGAAGTCGGCGCGCTGCCTGATCCAGGCCTCGAGCTTTTGGGCAAAGCCAACGTGAGTACGTATCAGCTCGCGAAGACCATCCACGCCGTAGCTCCGGATCACAAACCAAAGCTTCAGCGCTCGGAACCGGCGGCCCAGCTGGATTCCCCAGTCACGGAAGTTGACGACGTCCGGGTCGGCCGCCGTGCGGAGATACTCGGGTGTGACCTGAAACGAACGCACCAGGGTATCCTCGTCTCGCACGAAGTACGCACTGCAATCGAAGTTGACGAGAAGCCACTTGTGCGGGTTGAACACAAAGCTGTCTGCCCGCTCCACCCCGTCGAACAGGTGCCGCAGCTCCGGAACGATGGCTGCCGATCCCGCATACGACGCATCGACGTGGAGCCAAATGCCATATCTCTGACAAATCTCGGCCATCGCCGTTAGCGGGTCGATCGCACCGGAGGAGGTACTCCCCACCGTCGCTACCACGCAGGCGGGGACCAGGCCGGCTTTGAGATCGGCCGCGATCTGCTGCTCCAGTGCCTCGGGACGCAGGGCATACTTGTCGTCCACCGGAACGCGCCGGAGCTGGTCCAGGCCGTAACCGGCGAGCTTGACTCCCTTGTCGACCGACGAGTGCGCTTCGGTGGAGGCATACACCGTCAGCGGAGCGGCGACCGCAGCCATGCCACGCGAGCCCGCGGTGAACGATGTGGCCCGCTCCCGGGCCGAGAGCAGCGCCACCAGCGTAGCCGTTGATGCGGTATCCTGGATGACACCGACGAAGCCTTCGGGAAGGTCGAGCATACGCCGGAGCCAGTCCATCGTCACCTGCTCCAGCTCGGTTGCCGCCGGAGACGTCGCCCACGACATGCATTGGGCCCCGAGGGTCGCGGTCAACATTTCGGCCAGGACCGATGGTGGGCTGTTGTTCGCCGGGAAGTACCCAAACCAGCCCGGGTGGTTCCAATGCGTCATTCCCGGCAGAATTACGTTGCTGAAGTCGGCAAAGATGTGCTCGAATGGCTCGCCTTTCGTCGGCGGATTAACTGGAAGGCGTCTTCGGATATCGCCTGGCTGGACATCCGGCGTCACCGGCAGCCGGCCAACATCCCGGAAGTAATCCGCCATCCAGTCTACCAGCTGGTGGGCTTGGCGCCGGAATTCATCGGGATTCATAGCAGAGAAGATGCTATCAGCCACGGCTTCAAGGCCATGGCAAGTGGTTACCCCGACAGCCTCGTCACGAAAGGTTGCCATGCCGCGGAGCGGACTCGGATGGATGGTCCTGGCTCAGTTCTTCTTTGCCGGAATGAACGTCTTCACCCGGCTCAGCGCGCGACACCTTCCCTGGTCTGAAATTGCGGCAGCGAGGTTTCTGGTAGGCGCGGCGATGGCGCTGGCCATCTCATGGTATCGGGGAAGCTCACTTCGAATCACAGATCGAAGAGGCACCTGGCGCCGGAGTGTATTCGGCACCATGGCGGCCGTCTGCACCTTCTACGCCCTTTCATCCAACCGCATCGCGCTCGGTGACGCTGCCACCCTCGGCGCGACCGCGCCGATCTTCGTTGCGGTCCTCTCGGCACGGCTCCTCGGTGAGCCGGTCGGCACCCGAGTCGGGGTGGCGGTGGCCCTCGGCTTTGCCGGTGTCGTCGCTGTGGTGCGCCCGTCGTTCGATATTGCAGTCACCGTTGCCGTGATTGCCACGGTGGGAGCAGCCTTCTACGCCCTGGCAATGATCTGGTTGCGCAAGATCGGGCCGGGGGAGACCCACGAAGCAGTCGTGCTGCATTTCTCGCTGGTCGCGCTGGCGACGATGCTCGCGTTCGCCTTTCCAGTCTGGCGATGGCCCGACGGCCGGAGCGGGATGTACCTGCTCGGGGTCGGATTGGGCGGCGGGGGTGCGCAGATCGCCATGACCAGAGCCTATTCCTTGCATCGCGCGGCCCCCATAAGCGCGCTCTCCGGACTCGGCATCGTTCTGACGTATCTCCTGGCGATTCCAACCTTTGGGGATCAGCCCACCCGCTGGCAGATCGTCGGCTCGCTCCTGGTCATCACTGCCAGCGTCCTTCTTTCCGTCGGTCGTGAGCCGGCGCATTCACCGGCCCGCCCGGCGCTCTGACGCGTTTATGTTCAGCGTATGGCACTGCCCGACGTACTGACCGCCCGAGTGCGCCCCAGCGGCTTGTGTTTCGAGCCGGAAGATGCCTGCTCTCATCTTAGCCAGGCCGATACGAAACTCGCCGGGCTGATCGAGCGGGTAGGGGATTTTACCTTGCGGCCCGAGCCTACTCAGAGCCTCTTCGCCGCCCTGGTGCGGTCCATCGTTTATCAGCAGCTCAGCGGCCGCGCGGCATCGACCATCCTCGGCCGTGTTGTCAAACTCTTCGCACCCAAGCGGTTTCCCACTCCTCGTGATCTCCTGGAGATCGAGCCAGAGCGCCTGCGCGCCGCCGGGCTATCCGCGGCCAAGACCGCGGCGCTCCGAGACCTCGCCACCCGCACCCTCGATGGGACTATTCCTTCCCTGGCCCAGGTCCGGCGACTCGATGACGAAGAGATCATCGAGCGTCTGATCACGGTCCGGGGTATCGGCCGGTGGACGGCCGAGATGCTGCTCATGTTCCGGCTGGGTCGTCCCGACGTTCTGCCTCTCGGGGATCTCGGGATCCGGAAAGGCTACGCGGTCACATTCGGCAGCCGAAAGCTCCCGGACCCGGAGGTCATTGCCCGGCGAGCAGAGCGCTGGCGGCCGTACCGCAGCGTGGCAAGCTGGTATCTCTGGCGCGCACTCGAGCTATAGCCCCAGCGAGGTGTTCCGATGGATATGAGCCCACCAGGTTCGAGCCATGTGCCCAGTGCGCGGGCAATCGAGATCGTGCAGGAGCGGTTACAGCGGATGGGATTCATGCTGAGTGAGCCAGCCGCTCGCAGCATGCTCGAAGCGGTGCTCGCCCTCGAGATCCCGCGATTCGAAATTCAGACACGGGGGACCGCCCAGAGCGCGCTCGAGCAGATCCGGCAGACGGCGCAAGCGGCGTTGTTGGCGCTGGCCCGGCCTCCCGCCGAGCCAGTCGCGCCAGCACCCCGGCCGATGCTTCCGCCGAGCGATGCCCGGGAAGCGGTGCGCGCCCGGGTCGCGGTTGACCCGGATCAGGCTGCACGTCAGCCCCGCCCGCCTGAGCCTCCCAGAGTCGAGCCCAGGCCAATCTCGACTCGCCGCCCCAACGATGAGCCCCAGGCGCCGCCACGACTCGAGCCCAGCGCCCGTCCCAGACCAGATGATGACGAGCCACGGCCGGTCTTCAAGCGGCCGCGAGGCCGGTGAGATCTCTAGCGAACTTACCGAAACGCCTGGCGAAGAATGGTGTGCGACGCGTGCGCTGGGCCTGGGAGACCTGGGACGCGGCTCGGACGGTTGCCTCTGAGCACGGGCTCAGTACCCTTGGAGTTCTCCGGGATCAGGCGCTACTCTATCGACGCCATGCTCTCGATCAATACGCCTACTATTGGTACGGTCTGTTCGACCCCCGCATCACCGAAGAAGAGAAGACCCGATACCTCCCGGACAGCGTCGAGGCCAACCCACGCCTCTGGAATCTGCTGACCCCCGAGCGTTACCGCTGTCTCTACGATAACAAGCTCGTCTTCAATCGATTCTTTGGCTCGGCCGGGCTCCCGGTCGCCAGAGTTCTGGGCGTGTACGATCCCAGACTGGGATACACCAGTGATGGCCGGCGTCTCCGAAGTGCTGCCGAGCTCGAGGCCTGCCTGGTGGAGAGCGGCGGGAATGGCTTCGTGCTGAAGCCGCTCGAAGGGATCCAGGGCCATGGCATCCTTGTTTTCGAGGGTCCCGACCCAGAGTCGCGGGGAACCTTCCTCACCCTCGCTGGTGAGCGGTACGATGCCGCCAGTCTGGTGGCGTTCACAGAGAAGACCACCGCAATCGTGGAGCACAATCCCGGGGCCAACCCTCTGCCGTTTCTCCTCGAGGAGCGGATTCGACCACATCCAGCTCTCGGCAGCTTCCTGGGACCGACCCTGTGCTCGATACGAGTGCAGACAATCATCGCGAGGGATAGCTCGCCCAGGATCATCGCGGCCGTCTTCAAGCTTCAGCCCGGCACCGCGGGAGTGGATCAGCTGATTCACGGTGCAGTGGGATGCTGGGTGGACCTCGACGCCGGTACCCTGGGGCCAGGCCGCACGCGATCGAGTCGAGCTAGCACCTCCGTGATTCCGGGCACCGACAGGCCCTTTGTCGGATTTCAGCTTCCTGATTGGCCGGCCGCGAAAGAGCTGGCGCTGCGCGCGGCTGCGGCCTTCCCGTGGGCTCGATCGATCGGGTGGGACATCGGCCTGTCGGACCGCGGGCCCATCCTCATCGAGGGAAACGAGCGCTGGTCGCCATCACTGATTCAAATGCCGGCAGGACGCGGGCTGCTCACCGGGGAGTTCAAAGCCTTGTGTGAAGATCTGGAAAGGAATCGCTCGACGGAGGTACGCGCATGACCGTTCAAGCGATCGCGGCAGTGACGCAGGAGGAAGAGCGCTATTGCCAGCGCACGCCGGCATCTTACCGCTTCTTCCAGCAGGCGCGGCAATATCTGCCGGGAGGCGATTCCCGCAGCACCTTGTTCTATCGACCGTATCCTGCCGTTATGGATCGTGGCGAGGGTTGCTGGTTGTTCGACCTGGATGGCAACCGCCTGCTCGATTTCACCGGAAATCACTCTTCCCTCATTCACGGCTACGGACACCCCGCAATTATCGAGGCAGTCGAAGAGCAGCTTCGAAAAGGGACCTGCTTTCCAGGAGCCAGCGAGGCGCAACTCCGTTTCGCGGAGCTACTGTGTCAGCGCATCCCCTCGGTGGAACGGATCCGGTTCGCGAGCTCCGGGACCGAGGCCGTCATGAACGCCATCCGGGCAGCCCGGGCGTTCACCGGTCGAAGCAGGATAGCCAAGGTCGAAGGCGGATATCATGGAACCGCCGACGAGGTCATGGTCAGCATTCATCCCACAGCCCAGGATGCCGGCCTCCGGAACAGACCTCACGCTGTCGCAGGGTCCAGCGGACTCGCCCCTGCTGCGCTGAACGAAACCTTGGTACTGCCCTTCAATGATCCGGACGGCGCTGTCCGGCTGATTGAATCCGAGCGCGACAATCTGGCGGCAGTGCTGGTCGAGCCGGTACTCGGCTCGGCCGGGATGATCGCTTCGAAGCCGGAGTACCTCGCAGCTCTCCGGGAGGCGACCAGCCGCTTCGGGATTCTCCTGATCTTCGATGAGGTGGTCAGCTTTCGCATCGCCTTCGGCGGTGCCGAGGAGTACTTCGGTGTGCGCCCCGACCTCACCTGCCTGGGGAAGCTCATCGGTGGCGGTTTTCCGCTGGGCGCATTTGGCGGGCGGGAAGACGTGATGACGCTGTTCGATCCTTCACGCGGGCGGCCCGCTATCCCCCATCCTGGCAGCTACAATGCAAACCCAGTCGGGATGGTGGCAGGCACGATCACGCTCGAACTGCTGACTCGATCCGCGATCGAAAGACTCAATACCTTGGGCGATGCGGTGCGGCAGGCCCTCGAGAACGCCTTCGAGGACGCCGGCGTACCGGCGCAAATCACCGGCCTCGGTTCACTTTTCGCCATTCATCTGACCAGCCAGGGAGTCGCCAGCTATCGCGACACTTTGGCTGCGAATAGCGACCTTCGACACCAGATATTCCTCGGTCTGTACAACGACGGCATCCTCATCGATCCGAGAGGAGTAGGAACGCTGTCGACGGCACTGGGGCAACCCGAGATCGAGGCATTCGGGCGGGGCATTCGGGCAGTCCTCTCCCGCTTGCGATCCTAGGGGGCTTCGGCTTCTTTTCGGGAGCAGTCTAGTCCCACTAAACGCTCAGGAGATAGCAGCATGTCGGCTAAGTCACCCAGAGACAAAAACCAGGCAAACAACCAGCCTTCCAATACGATCAAGGATCCCGACGATTGGACCACCGGAGAAGAGCCGATGACGGGTGCGCAGGAGTCTTATCTGCAGACGCTCGCGAGCGAAGCCGGTGAAGAGGTCGAGCCCAACCTCACCAAGGCCGAGGCATCCAAGCGGATTGACGAGCTACAGCAGAAGACCGGCCGAGGCGAGAGCACCAAGCGTTAAGTAATGGAGAGCGGCGGCCGACCTTAGGGGGCAGCGCCGCCGCGATCCACTTCATCCAGAAGCTCCGCCACGTCCTCCGGCGTAAGCCCCACATCCTGCAGCATCTGCTCGGTACTGGGGCGGCTGAAGTCCTCCCGCCTGGCCTCGAAGATCAACTCGTGTTCCTCTGGTCCTGCGAGCGCCTGATACTGCCGCAGCACCCACCCGCTCTCGTCGACAAACAGCCTCATCGCATGATCGAGCGACTCAAACACGTTTTCGCTCCAGGACCGGTCGCGCGGATGCCAGAAGCGGGTGACGAGGGTCGAGCCGGGCGGCACATCGTCCGTGGGCCGGACGGCCCGCGAGACCACCACCACCCAGTGTTCCCGGCCGGGTCGCTGCGAGTGTGTCGCCTGGGGAGCCGGCGCCGGTTCGAGCACCGGCTGTAGTTCTGACACACCAGAATGTTCATCATGCATCGAAGCGGATCCCACCCTGTAAGTCCGAAAGTCAGTCACTCGCCCAGCGCCGTGCCCAAGCGTGAGCCTGGCCGCAGGCGATCCGCGAAGATTTTGATGGCAGCCAGTATGGGAATCGCCATGAATGCGCCGGCAACTCCCCACAAAGCGTAGCCGGCCAGGGTACTGACGAGGACCATCACCGGATTGAGTTGCAAGCGATTGCCATAGGCAAACGGGCTGACCGCGTTGTTTTGAATCGTCGTAATGGCGAGATAGGCTCCCGGCGCGAGCAAAATCTTACCGATGCTGTCAAAGGAGGCGAACGCGGCAATAGTGAGAAAGGCGATCATCAGGAACCCGCCGAGGTAGGGCAGGAACTCCAGGAAGAAGGTCAGCAATCCCCAGAGTGCCGGGTTGGGCAGGCCTATGAGCTTCATCACCAGTCCTACAGCGATGCCCTGCCCCAGGTTGATGATCGCAGTCACCACCAGGTAGTGGCGCACGACAGACTCGGCTTCTTCCACAGTGCCTTCGGCGGTCCCCTTGGCCGGCGTCGGCATGATGGCCGCGACCTTCCGGTGAAACAGACTCCCGGTGGCGAGCAGCAGGAAGACGAGAATGAGCGTCTCGATGAACCCACTGAGAAGCGCCGTCGTCGTCCCGAAGACATGTGCCAGGAGCGTCGTCCCGCCGCCTGAAGATCCCTGCGCCGGTGGAGGATCGGCCGGTTTTCCGTCTTTCCCTCCACCACCCGCAACCTCCTGCTGGACTTTCTCGACTGCCTGGGTGACCTGCTGCACCGGCCGTCGCAGCTTGTCGATTTTGCCGCGCGCGGCAGCAAACGTCCTGGGCGCTTCGGCGACCCACTCTTGAACCGGTTGGGACAGCATGAAGATGCCGGTCCCCAGTAGTCCGAGGACAGCCAGCACGATCACCGTTGCCGTCGCCGCCGCCGGGATGTGAAATCGTCCGAGCGCGTCCACGATGGGACGCAGGAGCGCAGTGAAGACCAGAGCGAGAGCAATCGGGACGAAGAGCTCGCGGCCGAAGTACAGCGCCGCTGCCGCGGCAATGCTCGCCAGCACGATCAGGCTGCCGGATCGTTTCGACGGTGCTGTCTCTGAGGACGACATCAGTTTCCGTCCTCGCGCAGTAACGCGTAGAGGACGACGTCCTCATACAGGCCCCATTTCAGGACTCGCTCCCGCATAATCCCCTCTTGCCGCATCCCCAGATGCAGCATGACGCGCCCGGCTGCGGGGTTGCGCACCATGTGATGAGCGCAGATCCGATTGAGCCCTAACGTCTCAAAGCCGTAGCGAATCACAGCCTCAGCAGCCTCGCTGGCATAGCCATGGCCCCACCAGTCTACCCCGATCCAGAACCCGAGCTCAGCCTGCCGGTGCGAGGGATCGATGTCCCGAAGTCCAACCGAGCCGATGAGCTGAGCTTCTGGACCCAGCCGGATAGCGAGGTTGATGGCCCGCCCTCGCACCCTCTCTCGGCGCTGGTTAGCGATCCAGGCTAACGCATGATCCAGCTCGTACGGATGAGGAATCGAGACCGTGGTGTCGGCAATCTGCCGGTCGCCCGCGAGCTGCTGGAGGGCGGCCGCGTCCTCGAGCCGAAACGCACCCAGACTCAGGCGTGCAGTTCGGAGATGTGGTGCAGCACCGAGAAGAGCCGATGAAGCTGTCACTAGGCAACCGGGTTAATAGGGCGGAAAGCCTGGATTATCCTACTTCGACGGCCAGTTACCCAGGAGGCGTCGAACAGCGACCATCTGGCCGAGGTGATACGCATTGTGGTCCGCGACGAGGAGAAGCTCTCGCAAATAGGTCTGCCCGGTCCCGTGTGGGATCTTTGCGAGCAGGTCGACTGACGGGTCGGACGCGAGCCGTTGAAGCGCCTTCTGGTCCTGACGAAACTCTTTGATGCTGTTGCCCCACGATCCCGGCTTCGGTGGGCCGGGCGTGGCCGGCCAGTAATCATCCGGCCAATGTTTTTCGACGTATTTCGGGTTGCGGCAGAACTCCAGAATATCCTGCTGGGTAATCCTCAGATGCTCCAACAGCTGCCATGGCGAATAGGGCAGCCCCGGAGCAACCGCGCCCTGCAGAGTCGGCGGAATGTCCTTGGTGATCGTGTCGAACGGCGCGTGCGCATCCCCCCAGTCCAGCACTGCGGAGAGATGCTCGCGTACTTCAGAGATCGAGTCCATCAAAAAGGCGCGGCTAGGCCGCGAAGAAGCCTTCTGGTTTGATACGGATGGACATGAAGTTCCGCCAGAGGAGGGGATCGCTCGGGCTCACCGGGAACGAGCCGGGACAATGTAACCCTCCCAATGCCGTTCGGTGAGAGGTGCAATGGAGCCCCCGGGGCCGCTCCGAGGGCCGATTGCAACGCCGCTATCCGCCCCCTGCTTCCAGCAGCTTTCAGCCGCTCCCGAGGTGCGAGATCGTGGCGCGGTCTCCTCGGAGGCTACTCGCGATAGGCGTCGACCGACGCGTTCAGGTCCCGCCGCAACTCGGCGTCCCCACTGATGAGGCTGCTCCAGGAAAGCTCCTGGCCCTTGCGTGCCCCCTTCGGAGTGATCTTCACACCCTCGGGTGAGATGGCGACCGTATACAGCTTGCCCTCGAGCTCGAGCTCCCGCTTGATCGTCTTGTCGAGTTTTGTAGCCATGCCGTCCTCAGGTTGTGGATGGGGCGCCGACTGCGCGCAATTCCCTGCATCTAGGCTCCGCCAAGTATACGTAGCAGGGGGCGCCGCCGTCGAGTTGCGCTGACAGGACGACACCCTAGACTTGGAGGTGACCCCCCCAGGCCAATTCATGAAGACCCAGCGCGAGGCTCGTCTCAAGGCGGAGTTCGCCTCTCTCTATCCAGGGCTCAAACCGGGCCTCTGGTACAACGCTGCCTGGCTATCGGCCAGGCAGTTCGCACGCCTTCCCTGTGATGGGAAAGCTGCATCGCTGGCCAATATGGTCAAAGACAGCCATTTCGAATTCCGCGGCGGCCGGCCACGAAGGGCAAGGAAGTAGCTGGCCTTCAGTCGCTCTCGAGCGAGCGATTCCCATCCACATACTTGAGGTTGAAGCGGAAGGCGTCGATCAACCAGCGGCCCTCGATCCGGAGAAGATGCACGTCGTAGCTTCCCACGAACGTCCTGGTATTACGGCCGGATCTGGTAATTCGGAAGTGTGACGCGATGGCGTAGCAGAATGCGGTCGCCTGATCTCCCTGCACATCCACGCGATAGTTCCCGGCCTGGTGGTGAATCGCTTCCACAGGCCGCAAGCCCTCCTCCCACCCGAGTGCGATCTGTTCGGGCGTCAGATCGCCCGCACTGCCTCCTCCCAACGACGTCATGTCGAACAACACGGCATCTGCAAAGCACCCGCGGACCTGCGGCCAGTCCCGCCTGTCGGTCGCGATGAACAGCTGGTTGATGGTGTCGATGATGCGATCCTTCTCGAGCAGTAATCGAACGGCGTCTTCCATGCATGCTCCAGAGACAATGTTTCGAGCGCAACGATCGGGAGGCGCGAATGCCGGTCAGTGCCGATCTTGGCCTTCGACCGGAAGGATAGCGCTTCACTGCTTCGGACAAGGGGTCCCATGCTCAAGTATCGCATCAGCGGGTTGGCGAACGAAACGGCGGAGGAGGTCAGGACGACACTGCGGTCACCTCAGTACGGGCATCCCGCGCATGTAGAGACGGCCACAGGATACGGTCCCTGCCGGGTTTGCCTCCACACCTTCGAGGAGGGACGTGACGAGCGGATTCTGTTCACCTATCAGCCATTCCATGACCCAGCAGCGCTACCTGCTCCCGGCCCGGTGTTCATCCACCGGAAACGGTGCTCCCGATACGATGACCTCGACTTTCCGGCAGAGCTACGCGGGTTGCCCCTCGCGTTGGACAGTCACGGCGAAGGAGGGCTGCTGGTCTCACGTGAACGGGTGGGCCAACAGCTGGTGGACGATGTGGTGCGGCGTCAGCTGTCGGATCCCAAGGTCGAGTATCTCCACCTGCGGAACGCCGAAGCGGGTTGCTTCATCGCCCGCATTGACCCGGTGTTCGCGTGCGACTGACCGGCAACAAGCTGTATGTGGTGGGTGGGGGCGGCACAGGCGGACTGCAGACGGTGTTTGCCTACGATCCGGTCTCGAACAGCTGGGCGAAAAAGGCCTCACTCCCGACCGGCCCGGACCCGGCTGGCCGCAGCCACCGTTACCGCCTTCGTCAATTCCAAGATTCTGGCTCTCGGCGGATGCGGATACTGGTTGCCCTACACCAGCGGTGGACGCCTCCAAGCCCTAGGAATCGGCGAAATTGAAGAAGGGCCGCTCCAGTGGAGCGGCCCTTCGCAGATCGCCTGGAAAGCTCCCGAGGAGGGACTCGAACCCCCGACCCGGTGATTAACAGTCACCTGCTCTACCAACTGAGCTACTCGGGATCGACTGCTCGTCGTCTAAGGGACCGGCAGCAGGGAGCAAAAATTAGTGGCGAGGAATCAGTTAGGCAACGAGGCGGCAGGCCCTACAACGCACCACTCAGGGCTTGGCGCCGCATGGTGACGACCGCCCTGAGCACGTGCCCTACTCTCACCCGGACCGTCCGGTGCACCGGCTGAAAACCCATGCAGCGGACGCCCAGCGTATAGGTCCCTGGTAGCAGCTGCGGAAAGCGAAACATGTTCTGAAGCCGGGCGGCAGCAATAGGGCGCACATCCGCCAGTTGGGTACCCCGGGGCTGGAGCCAAGCATCGCCATTGCAGCCGCGCTCACCGGTACCGGTAACAACCGATCCCAGCACCACGCCATAGCGGTATCTCTCGGTGAGCGGCAGGGCCATCGCGTCCGGTCCGACCACTCCGAGGGGAGCGCTGCGCCGCTCGAGCAGCATGCTCGAGTGGGTTTGCGCCGTGCAGCTGCCCGCCATGCTGAGAAGAAGGATGAGTGTCAGCAGTATCAATTTCACACCCGTTGGATGCTGGAATTGGAGCTAGGGTTGATTGTCGACTGAATCGAGCCGAGCTTGCCGGGCACTCGCCGAGTCGCTGACGCGGAGCGCGCCCCGAATCCCCTGCGCCCCCGGCAGGCGCGACTCACCCAGGACGCTATCACGCTCCCGCTCGCTCGCCGATCCGGCCCTCTCACTCCGGCTCTTGGGGGAGCAGGACAGGACCAAAAGGCAACCAGAGAAGACGAGAAAGCGCATGGGGAATCTCCGACGAGGGAAGATCCCAATCTAGTTTCGATATGCGCTAAATTGCGCTGCCGGGTGACCCAAGCCACAGCCAGCATTCATCCGCCACGCGATGCTTTGTACGCCCCCTTTTTGCGAGCGTCTATCGCTCGCCTGATACATGTCTTACAAATCGCGTGAGCATTCGCTCACAGCAGCCATGCTCGACGTGAGTGTTCACTGGCCTTCGGCGCAGTTCAGGTCGCCGTTTTTGTTGACAGTTGGCCCGCGAAACTTGCATCTAAGTGATTGTTGAGAAAAATGTTACAGAATTTAGACTACCGCTTTTTCCGGCGGTACATACCTTCGTCTCCATGCCCCTGCACTCGCTCGTAGGGCACCGGGTCGCCCGGAAGAGGCTGGCCCACGCGGCCCGAACGAACAAGCTACCCCAGGTCATTCTGCTGACCGGGCCGGCAGGGATCGGGAAGCAGCGGATGGCGCTCTGGCTTGCCGAGCTGCTGCTCTGCGAGCAGAAGGGCGATGAGCCGTGTGGAGTCTGCCGGTCGTGCCGGCTGGTGGGCGGGCTCTCCCATCCTGACGTGCACTGGCTGGTTCCAATCGCCCGGCCCAAGGCTTCGGATCCGGACAAGCAGGTGGATGAGGCGGGTCAGGCGATTGCGCAGATCCTGGACGAACGGCGGAAGGAGTCGTTCTACCCGCCGGCTGATGGAATGGCGATTCACGGGTTGGCGAGCGTGCGCCTGTTGCAGCGTCGGGCCGCGCTCACGCCGGTAGAAGGGGGCCGCCGAGTCTTCATCATCGGCGACGCCGACCGGTTGATTCCACAGGAGGCGAGCCAGGAGGCAGCCAACGCCCTCCTGAAGCTGCTGGAAGAGCCGCCGGCAGGTAGCGTCTTCATTATGACGACGGTCGAAGCTCGGCGGCTGCTGCCGACGATGCGATCCCGAGCGGTGCCGCTCCGGCTCGGCCGCCTGACCGATGCTGAAGTGCGAGGGTTTCTCGAGAGTCACCTTCGCCCGCGGCCGGCAGACAAGGAACTGGATCATCGGGTCGCACTGGCCGAAGGATCGATCGGCTGTGGGCTTCAGGCGGGAGATGACGCCGGAAAGGCGCAGCAGGCAGCTCGGCAGTGGCTCGAGGCGGTGCTGGCAGGCTCAGGCTCTGCCTTCGAGCGGGCCCTGGGTCAGCCGGCGTGGTCGGCCCGGGGCGAGTTCACCGCCATGCTCGATGCCGTTGCCGATACGTTGGGGGACGCAGCACGAGGGACGCTGGGGCAGCCGACGCGGCGCCCGGTTCCTCAAAAGCTGCTGCGGCATCGGCGTCCTGATCCGTTGCTGAAGGCGCTGGAGCATGTGGCTGATGCGCGGGAGGCGGCATGGGGAAACGTGAACCCCCAGATTCTGCTGGCAGTCCTGGGCGACGAGTTGGCCGGAGTTCTGTGAAGCTGACTCATCTGGACGAGGGTGGCCGGGCCCGCATGGTCGATGTCGGACCCAAGCCGGAAACCGACCGGGAAGCGGAAGCGGAAGGGGCGGTCCGGATGTCCCGCGAGGCATACGACCTTATCGCGGCGCAAGCGGTCGCCAAGGGTGACGTTCTGCCCGTAGCCGAGATAGCAGGGACGATGGGAGCCAAACGAACCGGCGAGCTCATTCCGCTCTGCCATCCCATCGGCCTGGACCTGGTCAGGGTAGAAGCCCGGCTCGCACCTGAGCTGCCCGGCGTGAGGATCACCGCATTGACCAGGTCGCGGGGAAGAACTGGAGTAGAGATGGAAGCGCTCACCGCAGTGACGGTGGCGTGTCTCACGGTATACGACATGGTAAAGGCAATCGATCGAGGAATAATTATCGAAGACGTTCGGCTGGT
Source organism: uncultured Gemmatimonadales bacterium (assembly GCA_963751925.1). Classification (GTDB taxonomy): domain Bacteria; phylum Gemmatimonadota; class Gemmatimonadetes; order Gemmatimonadales; family GWC2-71-9; genus CAVVWJ01. Next base: position 1,574,827 of record CAVVWJ010000002.1, read on the forward strand.
CAGTAAATCAGGGGGTACGCGGGGAGATTGGCGCCGCTCCGAGGCTTGATCGGAACGGCCACTCATAAAGAAAGGGGTTGGCCTGTGGCGAAGCCCATCGATTACGGCGAACCGAAGCCGATGACCGCTGAGCGGTTGCTGATCCGGGGTGGCGTGTTGCTCGCCACTGCCGTGGGGATCGGCGCGCTCGGAGGTTGGAACAAACTGGTCCGCGCAACCGATGATGTGACGCCACCGGACGTGAGCATGGTGGCCCGGCGCATGGGCAGCCTCACCGAACAGCTCGAGGCGGCCCGAGGGGAGACTGCCGTCATCAAGCTTCAGCTCGAGCGGGCCGGCGCTATCATGGAGAACTCCACCCGCTACCAGATCCCTGCCGATCTGTCGGCGGCGATCTACGACATCGCGTTGAGCGAGGGCATCGATCCTTCGCTCGGCTATCAGCTCGTCAAGATCGAGAGCGGATTCAAGGGCAAGGCAGAGAGCGCCATGCAGGCGTATGGCTACACCCAGCTGCAGGTGGCGACTGCCCGGTTCTACCAGCAGGGCGTGACCAAGCGCGATCTTTTCGACCGGGACATCAACCTGCGCATCGGGTTCCGGTTCCTGAACGACTTGCTGTCGCAGTACAACTACGACGTGCACCTGGCACTGCTGGCGTATAACAGGGGTCCGGCCCGGGTGAACGAAATTCTGGCGACTGGTGGCAACCCGGCGAACGGGTACTCGGACGCGGTGCTGAAGGGATACCGCCCGATCAGCTCCACCAGCCAGGAGCGGCGTTAAGCGGGGATTTTGAGCGCCACGCCGGCCCTGAGGGCCTCGCGCTCGGACAGGTTGTTGGCTTTCCTGAGGGCCTGGATAGAGACGCCATAGCGTCTCGCCAGGCCTTTCAGCGTTTCTCCCGGCCGGACTACGTGAGTCTTGGCTCCGTCACTCGCCGACAAGACGCCTCGCGGTGAGTCCGGGGAGGCGATCCGAAGACGCTGACCGATGCGGATCCTTCCCCGCTGATCCAGCCCGTTCCAATCTCGCAGTTCCCGCTGAGTAACCCCGAACTCATCCGCGATCTCGGAGATCGTCTCACCTCTCCGGACGCGGTGGAAGGTCCCGGTGTGGGTCCCCGCGGCGACGACCGGCTCGGCCATCCTGAGCGCCACTGAGGTCGAGAGAGCCCCACCGGTCGGAACGATGACTCGCTGGCCGATTCTGATGCTGCGGCTTTTGAGCTTGGGATTGGCGGCCGCCAGCATCGACTGGCTGACACGGTACCGCAGGGCGATCCCGCCCAGCGTCTCACCCCGGACCACAAAGTGCTCGACGAAGGTGACTCGTTGGCGCGGTGGCAGCTCCGCATATGCCGCGGCAGTGGCCGGGCCACGTCCGAGCGGCAGGCGCACAACCGAGCGGGTTCCAGCGGGCGTGGCCAACCGGAGGTACTGCGGGTTGAGCTCGCGGATGGCAGTTACGGTCGTGTCGGCCAGGCGCGCAATGACGTCGAGCCCGCTCATGTCCGGGACCACGATGGAATCGTACGCCGCGGGCGCGGCCGGCCCGACCTTGAAGCCATACCGTTTCGGCTGTTTCGCGATCAGCGCCGCTGCGATCAGCTTGGGTACGTAGTCCTTGGTCTCCCGGCGAAGCAGCTTGGTGTCGTAGAGTCGAAAGAAGGCGGCGTCAGAGTGGGGAGATTCGCTATCGTCATCGGGAAGGCGGATCAGTCCGCGCGAGACTTTTCCCGAGCCAGCGTTGTACGCTGCAGCTGCCAGATACAGCGAGCCGAAGCGGCGGTTCAAATCCCGGAGATGGCGGGCGGCCGCATCGGTGGCGCGATAGGGATCGCGACGCTCGTCTACCCAGGAGTCCACCCGCAGACCGTAGAGCTTGGCGGTGCCCTTCATGAACTGCCACATGCCCACCGCTTTGGCTCGGCTCGTGGCAGTGTTCGAGAAGCCGCTCTCGATCAGCGCGAGATAGACCAGATCTCCCGGAAGGTCCTCACGCTGCAGGCGCTCGCGGATTACCGCTTCATAGCGGGGCATGCGGCTGAGCCAGATGCCCATCCGCTCCCGACCCCTGCCCTGAAAAAAGTCCAGATAGTATTGCACCCGGTCGTGACTGTTGTAGGTCTCCACGTCGATATCCCAGGTGACCGCATTCGCCAGTGCGTTGGCACCGCCATCGACCGGCTCAGCGGGCTCCGCAATCGCGGTGTCGCCCGAATTACCGGCATCGGGACGCGCCTCCGCTAACTCCTCGAGGGCAGCTTCGTCCGCGGCGGAGTCTGCGGCCAGCCTGTCCTCGGCGGCGAAGTCCGCCGCGAGCAGGACAGAGTCCATCAGGGGTGCCGCGGGGATGCCAGCAATGCTCCCCACCGAGGAATCAGCAGCCCGCCGGTACGGCAGGTTGGGGCGGCCGGTCAGGGGCGAGGCGGAATTCGCGGGGGATGCAGATGGCGGAGCTGAATGCTGTCCGGCGCATCCAACAGCCGAGATCAGAACCAGAACTGGGACGAACCGGCGCATACAAGCTCCAGGGCGCATCTTCGGAAATCTTTCGGGTTAGAGCTGGAGGACGCGTGCTCCCCACCTGCAAACCGCGGGAAGCAAAGGCGAACTGAGGGGGACTAAAGGGGTCGGTTGTCGGCTGCTCAGCGCATGAAAAAGCGATTCCCCAGGATGCGATTCGTGGCGTTGAGAACGGCGAGCGCGGCACCGCGGGGCGTATCGGTCTCGGTCAAGTAGGAGCCGACAACACGGTGTCCGCCCCCTTCCCCGTGTACCGCGAGCGATACGATCACTACCGTCGCATCGAACGCACGCACTGCCTTGACACCGAGCAGCTCGAAGCTCAGGCCGCCTTGCACCGCCTGACAGAGAGCCACGACGCAAGCCTGTGCCGCGCAGCGTAGCTCTCCCGCCTGCGACGCCAGCCCCTCTCCTTCCCCGGTAAACTGCTCGGAATCACGCCAGGTCAATCCCACCCGTGCACGGCATCGTCCATTGGCCAGCCGGTCGAGTGTGAACTCCGCGAAACGCAACCGTTCGGGGAGCGGCGTTGACGATGACATGACGGTCCTTAGGCAAGCCGGATGAGAGAGAAAACGCTGCCGCTAGGCAGGCAAAGCCCATGCCGTCAAGCCAGTTTTTCGGCCAGAAGTGCCACGAGGTCATCGTCCGAGATCCGGTCGGCCTGCGCGAAGAGAGCGGACTTGGAGGAAGCGGAGAGGGGATAGGCGGCCCAGAGCGAGCGTTGGCCTTGATCGGCCGGCCGAAAGGAGAAAACCAGATTCCATTGAGGGGAGTTGGGGCGTCGTTCTGCAGCTATCGAGACGTTCCAGCGCTGATCGGCGTGATCGAGCACTCTCCAGGCCATCTAAAGCCTCACTTTCCGGAAAGAGGCGGCATCTGCCAAGGTACGGCTACCATGTGGCCGTTCCGCACCGGGGTTGCCGACGATGATGAGATGAAATGATTGAGCTGGGAGCCGGCCGGTGGGAGCAGTGAGCGGAGCCAAAAGTGCTGCGGTACAGCGACAGAGGAATTCGGTGACGGAGCGTTCGAGAGCTCACCGGCGCGTCGTCAGCTCCGCACGAGCGCCTGAAAGCGGGCCCGAATGTCGCGCGTGATCGGGCCCGACTTCCCGGTCCCTATGACGCGCCCGTCGACCTGACGGATGGCAACGACCTCGCTGGCAGTACCGGTGAAGAATGCCTCATCGGCGGTGTAGAGGTCATACCGGTTGAGAATGGTCTCTTCCATGGCGTAGCCGGCCGCTGTTGCCAGTTCCATCACGACATCGCGGGTGACACCCTTGAGGATGCCGGCGTATACCGGCGGGGTACGTACGATCCCGTTCTTCACCACAAAGATGTTCTGCCCGGATCCCTCGGCCAGGGCGCCGGCGCTATCGAGCATGATCACCTCGTCGGCGCCGGCGTGAATACCCTCGATCTTGGCGAGGATATGGGACAGATAGTTGAGCGACTTGACCCGAGGTGAAAGCGACTCCCGCTGCGGAATCGGCGTTCCGGCGGTCACCACATTGAGGCCGGCCTCGTATACCTGCTCCGGCCAGAGCTTGATGGTGTCGACGATGACCAGCACCGAGGGCCGGGGACACTTCCGCGGATCCAGGCCGAGATCCCCCACGCCGCGGGTGACGATATGGCGAAGATAGGCCTCGGGAATCCCGGAGCGGCGAACCGCTTCCTCAGTTATGGCCGCGAGCTCTGCTTTTGCCATCGGGATCGTGAGCCAAATTGCTTTGGCCGAGTCGTACAGACGATCCAGGTGATCGTTTAGCCGGAAAATCTTGCCGCCATAGACCCGAATGCCTTCGAAGACGCCGTCGCCATACAGCAGGCCATGATCGTACACCGATACCATGGCTGTGCTTCGATCGCACCATTTCCCATCCATCCAGATGGTTGGTGTGCCGACTGCTGAAGTGGCCGGTGAAGACGTTGGCTTGGTCGAGACGGTCATGAAGGGGAATGTAAGGAAACTGTGACTTATGGGCCATGGGCCGGGCGGCTGGGCCTCGACTCAGCGGAGGTTGATGAAGCGCCCTTCCGAGGGAACGCCGTCACCGTTCACCACAAAGAGGAGATAATCCCCGGGCGGCGCGAGGTTGGGGCTCGACGGCGCGGCGACGGACAGTCCTGCCGCCTGCGCTTGGAAAGTGAGCGTCATGAAGCGCTGATTCTGGTTGAAAGAATGGGTCACGGAGCTCAGCCGAATCAGGCTTACCTTCGTCACCGATGCGGCATCTGCGGTGCTTACCGTGAAGCTGGCGCCATACGTCAGCGTTGCTGGAGCATCACTGATGACCGGACGTGCTCCCCGGAAAAGATACGGCGGTGAATAAATCTCAGCGTTGAACTGATTGACATCGTTCATCCGGGTGACGGCATCAAAGTTCTCCCCCGCTCCAGCTACCAGAACCCGGGCGTCCGGGAGCAGCAGCGCAGTCGAGTGGTAGATCCGGTTGATGGCGTTGGACGCGACCGTCCTCCAGATGCCGGTCGAAGGGCTCCAAATCTCGGCCGTCCTCACACTCCCCGTCGCGTTGTTGAAGCCGATGCCACTGGTTCCCCCGACGACGAGTACTTCACCGGTCGGAAGCAGGGTGGCATTCAGGTGGCGGCGCGGCATCGCCATCGATCCAGTGCTGGTCCACTGCGGCGAAGCGCTGTTCAGATCGATGGTCTCGGCGGTATTCGTCGGTGGCAGCCCCGGCTGGACCAGGCCGCCCCCACCACCAACGATCAGAACCTTGCCCGGTTCGTACATCACTGCTGTGCCGGCGTCACGCTCGCCGTAGTGACTGTTCCCCAGGTCAGTCCATGAGCCCGCACCACGGGCATCGAGGTACTGGCTCATCTGTCCCGGACCAGCATAGAAGATCCGGCCATCCGGCGCCTGAAACATCCACGGGTAGTACGGCAGCTGCTGACTGGCGCCGGTGAGCCGGCGCCAGCTGCTTCCGGTCCACACCTCAGGCACCGCCACCATTACCGCATTGGCGTCCGCGCCGCCGACCGTGAGCAGCTCTCCGTCGCTGAGTGAGGTAGTGGTGGGATACCAACGGCCCTGGGCCATGGGCTGTACTGCTGTAAACGAACCACTCACGGGGTCGAAGATGTTCGCGTCCGGCACTCCCTTGTTGGTGGCGATATGGCCGCCGGTGACCAACAGCCTGCCATCCGGCAGAAAAGCGTGGCCGCTGCAGACCAGCTTGGTGGAGCTGGTTGAAACGGTGAAGCTGTTGGATGATGGATCCCACACCTCGGGTGCACCCAGGAATCCGAAGGTCAGGACCCTGCCGTTCGGGAGAAGATGGATGTGAACGCCCACGACCTGGGGAGAGCCCCAGTTGAAGGGAGGCGTCCACTGCCCTACCTGCGATTCCTGGGTTTCGATGGCGCTGGCAGCGAAGGTCACGGGTGTAAGACCCGACACCGTGGCAGTGAGGGTCTGGGGTCCCGCCAGGTTTCCGACGGTCCACTCCGCCGTGGCGGTCCCCTGGGCGTTCGTGGGACCGCTGACCGGTGAGACCGAGCCCCCTCCGACCGTCACTGTCCACGTCACCGTCACGCTCGCCAAGGGAGCGTTTCCAGCGTCGAGCACTCTCACCACCACCGGGTTCGCCAGCTTCTGGCCGGCATCGGCATTCTGATTGTTGCCTGACACGATCTCCAACCTTGCCGCTGTACGCACGATCGGAGCGCAGGTCACCGCAAAGATCGCGTCGGCCGTGGCTCCGGCGGCGACGGTCACGGTCCGCGAAGGCCCGTCCGACACCGTGCAGTTCGCAGCAACATCAGCAAGCGCAAGGACGTGACTTCCGGCAGGAACCTGTGCGAGCGTCTGGTTACCGGTCGGATCCAGGTGCCCCGCGTCGAGGCCATCCAGAGTCAAGGCGTAGCCGTTTCCATCGAGATCGGCGCCCCCGGTGGTCGCGCTGACCCGGACACCGCCGGTCGTGGCGGAGCAGGTGATCACGAAACTCACTTCGGCCATAGCCCCACTCGCGACGGTGATGGATCGCGACGCCACCCCCTGAAGCGTGCAGTTGGTGGCGATACCGGTGAGCACGACGGTGTGTACTGCGGGAGAAACGTTGTCGAGATCAATCTGGGCGCTCACGCCGATCGGTGCGGCGTTGGTTCCATCGATGGTGTAGGTGTACCCGTCGGCGTCGGCGTCAGGCCCGGTCGTGGTGGTTTGGATCCGAAGTGACCCTGGATTGACCGGCGGCGTTGAACAGGTGATAGCAAATGCCACATTGCTGATGGCGCCTGCCGTCACTGCCGAAGACCTGGGGTTATCGCCATCCACGCGACAGTTGGCGGATACTCCACTCAGGCCGACCAGGTGGTCGCCTGGCGCAACGGCCGTGAGAACCACCTGGCCAGCCGGAGCCAGTGCACCCTGGGAAGTCCCGTCAACCAGGACAGTGTAGCCATCGGCATCGGGCGAGGGACCACTCGTTGCCGTGGTGATCTGGAGAGTGCCAGTGGTGGGCTGACAGCTGATGTCGAAGGCAACGCTCGTCGTTTTACCGGCTTCCACAGTCACTGTACGTGGGTTCTCACCCGTGGCTCCGCAGTTCCCGGCGATTCCAGCGAGGGTGAGAATATGGTCGCCGGGTTCCACCGAGGTGTTCTCAAATGCCCCGGAAGCTGGTAGGGGCTGCGTAGCACCACCATCAACCTGGAGGGTGTACCCATCGGCATCCAGCTCGGCACCTCCGGTGGAGGTGGTGATCCGGAGGGTGCCGAATGACGGAAGCTCGAGAGAACTGCCCCCGCTGCAGGTGAGGGTAGCGCTGAACAGCGCTACCCCGGAAACAGCGTAGATCCAGAGGTACCGGGCAGACGGAATGCGCATGGGTATGCGCAGCCTCGTAGGTGAGACGAACCGTTACCCCGCAGACGCGAGGATTTGAATCTGGAACGTACAGGAAGGAACTTAGGGCCGGAAGATGAGCTCTTCAGTGAGGATTGACCGCAACGGAGACTGATTCAACCAGTGCCGCGATAGCTGAGTCTGTCTCCACTCACGTCGGCGGCGGCGGTGTAGGGATGGCTGACGACAGAGGTGGCGCTCATGATATGCAGAACCCGAAAGCCCAGCCACTGCAGCACGTCGGCGATGAGTGCGCGGTGGCACCGCCACCACAGCGCTTCAGCACACAGGATCGCAGTGCGAGCACCGAGAGCGAGGCTCTGCAGAGTCATCAGCGCTTCCGCGAACTCCTCGGTTTCCATGTGGTCGGCGTAGCCCCGGAACGAGGCACTGCGCCAGGCAGTGTTGACCGAATCCGGCCTCGGTACCCGCCGGCCTCCCAGCTCTGGGAGCCAGAGATAGTCGAGGCCGCGGGCGTTGAGGGCGGTACCCAGCGCGGTGCCCTCGAAGTGGGGCCACCGTCTGGATCCAGGGTATCGCCTGACATCGGCCACTGCCTGGATGTGGTGAGCCGACAGCAGCGACGTGAATTCGTCCAGCGAACGCGTCGAGTGACCGATGGTCCAGACGGTGGGGAGCATTCGGCAAAGTAGTCGGTCCGCCAACCTCCTCATTGGGCTACTATGAAGGCATGACCTCTCGAGAAGCCTCGCGCTTCGGCCCCAGTCTCGCCGGGTTCCTGTTGGGCCTGGGCCTGGGTGGTTTCCTGGATGGGATTCTGCTGCATCAGATTCTGCAGTGGCACAACATGCTGTCCGCCGTTGATCCACCTACTACGATGGCTGCCATGCGCCGGAATATGACGGCCGACGGCGCCTTTCATGCCGCTACCTGGCTTTGCACGGTATTGGGCTTAGTGGTTCTTTGGCGCGGCTTTCGACATCGGACGGCACCAGCCTCCGGCTTGGCTTTGCTCGGTGATATGGTATTCGGGTGGGGAGTGTTCAACCTGGTCGAAGGCTCGATCGATCATGAGCTTCTGGGACTGCACCACGTTCGCGAGGGGGCTCAGTCTCTCAGCTACGATATTGCATTTCTGCTGCTCGGTGGATTGGGACTATCGCACTGGGGCTTTGGGTTGGGTCTTCGGCCCGTGCGCGCCCGTGACTCTGACTCAGGCGGGAAAGGCGGCCAACCTCGGCGTGCGCAGGTTCAGGAAGAGGACAGGAATCTTGAGCAGCATGAGCGAATAGTGAATCCAAAGATCGGTGAACTTCTCTTCGAACCCGGGAAGGTGGCTGCCACGACGCTGTAGCCACTGCTGGTACGGATAGCAGTGCGACGGCTCATCCCGTTCGATCACCCGGAAGATGCGGGTGAGGTTCGGGTTGGCCTGCACCGGACGGGCGCGGAGCAGAGTGGCAACTTGTTTCATCCCACGAAACTCGGTCATCATCACCAGGCGGCAAAGCTTGAAGAAAAGGACTTCGCTGTCGAGAATCTGCGGCTCGTCCAGATCTTCCAGCGACCGCCCAAAGATGAGCCGGACGAACTGATCGATGTAGCCGTAGGTCCGATCGACCGCGAGCGGCATCGTCCCGTCCGCTTCAAAGTAGCGCTTGAACATCCTGTAATGCTTCCGCTCATCTTCCGTGTGCTTTTCGACCGCCGAAATAAACTCGAGCTCGGCAGGATATTTCTGGCGCACCGAGGTTAGCAGCCGCTCCAGCCCCCTGTAACCCTCGTATTCATTGTAGAGGTAGATCGATGCGAGTACGTCGTAGTACCGGCGGCGGAAGCGCTCCCGAAGAGGCACGCTAATGGGCGCCTTCCGGCATGGCACCACCTGACCTAGGCCTCCGAAGCAGCAGGATTGCCGGTGACACGCAGACGAAGGTAATCAGCAACAACATCCACGCGTCGTTATAGCTCAGCATCGCAGCCTGCCGCATCGTCTCCTGATTCAGGATGGCGAGGGCGCCCCGCTGTGCGGAGACTGGATCATATCCGTGGGCCAGGAGATTGGCGGTAAGGCCTCGCACACGCTCGTCCACCAGCGGATTCCCAGGATAGATGTTGCTCACCAGATCGACCCGATGTACCTGGGTATGAACCGTCACGTACGTCGCCAGGATGGCGATGCCGAACGAGCCGCCCAGCTGGCGGGAGAGATTGATCAGCCCCGAGGCCTGCTGAGCGTCGCTCGGCTTCAGATTGGCGTAGGCGACGTTGTTGATCGGAGTGAAGAGAAGTCCCAGACCCGCGCCGCGGATCAACAGCGCCAGGCGGACGTCTCCCTCACCCGCCGCAGTCGTCAGATGCCCGAGCTTCCACATCGACACCACGAAGATCGATACCCCGAGCCCGATGAGGACGCGCGGATCTGCCAGCGGGCGGGCGCCGTTCAGCATCCATCCGCAGATCAACGCCGTAGCGGCCGTTGCGAGGCCGCCGGGCATGAGCGCAAGACCGGTCTCGGTTGGAGTGAAGCCGAGAATAGTCTGGGTGAAGAGGGGAAAGATGAATACCCCGCCGTAGAGTCCGAAGCCGAGCGCGATGAACAAAAAGATGGATGCGGCCAGCTCACGATTTTGCAGCACCCGGAAGTTCACCACCGGCTGCTTATTGCGGGCCGACAGCTCCCACAAAACCATCGCGATCAGGCAGACGCCGGACACGATCGACAGCCGCAGGATCCATTTGTCAGAGAACCAGTCGTCCTGATTGCCTTCCTCGAGCACATACTGCAGACATCCCACGCCCACCGTCAGCAGAATGATGCCGAGCCAGTCGACCTTTCCAGTGCGGCGTTGCTGGTCGGGAGGATCCTGGAGAAACGTGCTCACCAGGAAGGCGGAGACGATGCCGATCGGCACGTTGATGAAGAAGCACCAATTCCAGGTGTAGTTGTCGGTGATCCACCCGCCCAGCGTCGGTCCCAGTGTCGGAGCGACGATGATGCCCAGAAGGAAGATGGCCTGCACCATCCCCTGTTGTTCCCGGGGAAATATCTGCCGGATGGTGGCCTGAGCCGTAGAAAGCAGTGCCGCTCCGCCGGCGCCCTGAAGCACCCGCCAGAGAACCAGCTCACCCAGGGAGTGCGAGGTGCCGCAGAAAAACGACGCGATGATGAAAAGGACGATCGACCCGGTGAGATAGCGCTGCCGGCCAATCCGCTCGGTGAAGAACGCGGTCATCGGAAGCACCACGACGTTCGAGAGGATGTATCCGGTACTGACCCAGCTGATCTCCTGTTGCGTGGCCCCGAGGTTTCCGGCCATCTGGGGCAAGGCCACGTTGATGATGGTGGTGTCGAGGACCTCCATGATGGCCGCCGTTATGAGGCCGAGCATGATGATCCAGCGGTGCCGGGTCACATAGGCCGCAGCTGCTTCGGCAGGTGTGAGGGGTCGGGCTGGAGCCTCTGCTTCGCGAGCGGGGGTTACTGCAGCCAATTAGCCAACGACCTCCGCCTGCGCTAATGCGAGAACGAGACGGGCGGCTGCTTCGAAGGAAACGGTGCCGGTGTTGATCTGAAGATCGTACTCGTAGGGGTCGTTCACGTTGCTGTGGTAGTACCGCTGGAGATACTGCTGACGGTCCGAGTCTCGCCGGCGAACATCGGCCGCAGCCTGCGAGGGAGACTGCCCGGTCCGCTGAGCCACGCGCCGAACCCGGACCTCGAATGGCGCGGACACCCTCACCCGCAGGACGTCAAGCCGGCCGCGGAACAAACAGTTGCCGCCATGGCCTACGACGATCAGGGGGAGGTGGTGAGCTGCCTCGAGCAGAACCTCCCGAGCGGCAGCGGCGACGCAATCGGGGTCGGTCACCCAGGGACGGGCATGATCCCTCAGCTCTGGCGCGGTGACGACTGCCGCCGACGCGATACGCTCGAACAAGCTGGGCGCGTGCTCGGCCATGGCGACGATGTCTCCCTCTTCACAGCGGAGACGGGCTGCCAATTGCCGGACCAGCTCGTGATCGAGGACAGGCCAGCCCAGCCGTTCACCCAGCGCCATGCCGAGCTCGCTCCCGCCGGCACCGTACTCGCGGGAGATGGTAATGAGCTGCACTGGCAAGCGTCTGACCGGGTCCATGTAGCGCCTCCATAATGAACGTACCACCAACATACATCGACCTGCCACTCCGATTGCCTAGCATGGCATCGTGGTACCTGCGGCTCTTGTGTATCGGGTACGCTCACGCGGAAACACTCTTCACCTCCCTCCCGTCGGATTATTTGGGCCCACAACAGCGCGGACTCGCTGGATCTCCGAGAGGATTACAATCATGCCCGAGAGTGTCTGGCCGGCATTTCCGCCGAACGCAATGCATAGGCGGCATTTCGTGGCGCTGGCCTTGCTGGTGGCGTGCGGAAGGACAACCAAGGAAGACCAGTCTATGTCGGGCCAGCAAGGAGAGGTGTTGGGCGCGCCGGACCGGCGCAAGGCCCGGCTGGGTGCGCGTCCGAGGTCAGGTGGCACACCAGCGCCGGGCGGATTTTCCCCTCTGGGTCTCAGCCGTGGCTCTCGTGACGGTCTGATCTACGTTCCGGCGGACTACTCTCCCGAAAAGCCGGTTCGGTTTGCGCTCATGCTCCATGGGGCCGGAGGCACGGCCAGCGGCATCACCCGCAACATGGGAGCTCTCGCGGACGCTACCGGGACGCTTGTCCTGGCACCGGATTCACGGGGCGACACCTGGGATGTCCTCATGGGTGCCTTCGGTCCCGACGTGGCGTTCATCGATGATGCACTGGAGCGGGTGTTTGCGAGATACCCCATCGACCGCTCACACCTGTCAGTCGGCGGGTTCTCTGACGGAGCCTCCTACGCGCTCTCCCTGGGGCTCGCGAATGGAGACCTCTTCACTCATCTCATCGCCTTCTCGCCTGGGTTCATGGCACCGCCAGCTCTGGTGGGCAGGCCGAAGATTTACGTCTCACACGGGACCCACGACCAAATCCTGCCGATAGATGCCTGCAGCCGGCGTTTGGTGCCTCAGTTGGAGCGCAGCGGATACCGGGTGCAGTACCACGAGTTCGACGGACCCCACACGGTGCCACCCGAGATCAGACGTGAGGCATTCGAGTGGTTTACCGGGCGGCGGGTAAAGTCCTCATGACTCGGTACGGAAGTCGAAGTGCTCGGAGCTCAGCGCGCGGCCGGGCATAGGCTGCTCCCAGGCGGCCTGCCTCGCGAGCGAGCTTCCGATGCGTTCGGCCAGGTCTGCTGCTGGCTCCCACTGATCGGGGATGACACCCGGATAGGCGTCGGCAAACTCCGGCCGGAGCCGGGCCAGACGTCTCGGACCCGGGATTGGGGTCGAAGAACCTGATGTAGCCACCGCGGCTCTGGCGTAGAGACGAGTGAGATGAGTCAGCCCCTGATCCGCCAGCGGCAGGCGGGTCAAAGGTCGGAAATGACGGTACATGTGGGCTCCGGGAGGTCGCAGCGGGTGTTCTCGCGGGCCATACGGGCAATCGACATGCCAGCCCTCGCCAACCTGTCGAATAAGCTCATGCAGAAAACGGCGTAGCCTGACAAGGCGGTACTCAGCGCCTGGTTTGGACCCGCAATAAGATTCGCGGCTGTCTAAAGAATTAGCAGCGAGCTCCGACCGAGCGTTGCGGGACTACAGCCACGAGCACCGGGAGAACGTCGGCTGCTATCTACAGTATCCACCAGCGCGGCCTTCTCGTCGGTACCGGGAGATTCGTTCACGTTCGTGGCGGGTTCTGATCTTCGAGCGCAGCCACTGGAGCGACGATCAGGCCATACAAACGCCAGTCAAGCTTGGCGAGTTCATCCGACGCTTCCTCGATCCGAGCCACCAGATCGGCGGTTCCCGGCCGGGGCACCACGAACACATCGCCGCTGAGCACCCGCCCCTGCTCCCGGAGCCGAACCGCCGCACGCTCGACCCACGGCAGCTGCTCGGCCGCCTGGGCCACCTTCCCCGGGAGGCTCTCCAGCTCACGCCGGTCCATGATGGTCGGTGCCTCGTCCATGAGGTCGCCAACCACCTGTCGAACGTTCTGCCAGCCGTCCCGCACGATCTCGAGCGATATGAAGGCAGCCGCGGCCGCGTCTCCCCACCAGAGGCCGAACGCCACCAGCATGATGCCCCCGACCGCTGCCGCCTCTGAAATCCATTCGTCGTGATTCATCTGGGCGTCGGCTCGGAGCGCCTTGTCGTGCAGTCGCTCGGCCAGTGGTCTCTTGAGGTGACCCAGCAGCATGCCAATCAGCATGCTGAAGATCAGCGCCGCAATCATGGCCCAGCCGGCCCAGAACTGATGCCCCAGGAGCACCATGCTTCCAATCGGCGGCCGCTCCTTGGTAACCAGCTTGGAGAGCGCGTCGACCAGAAGCCACACGCCGATCAGTGTGAGGACGGAGGCCGCCACCAGGTATGAAATGGAGATCGACCGGAAGTAGCCGAAGGGAAAGCGCTTGCTGGGAGGTCTCAGCTCGAATCGGGTCGCCACCAGGAACGCGGCGGGTGGCAGGATCGAAAGAACATCGGTGACCCAGGCGGTCTTCATGGCCTCCGACTGGCCGACGGTCAGGATGAGCGCGGTGGTGCCGAGTAAGAGAAGTGGAATACTGAGCCACGCTGCCCGCTTGGCGCGGTCAAGGTCGGGCCGGCGATCGGCCGGCAGCTCGAATCGTTTGCCGACGTTCTTCATGGTGCCGTTGCGCGAAGCATTCTCGGGACATCGGCCTGCTTCTGGTACAGCAGGCGCTCCACTTCCATCAGCCAGGCATTCTCCCCTGGTGCAACCGCCATGACATGCGGCCGGGTTTGCAGCAGAACGGTGGAGCCCTGACGAGCCAAAACGGCCAGATGCCACGTCGGGGCGGCCACTGGACCATGCGCCTCACGGAGGTCCCTGAGGTACTGCGGAATCGCTTTTTTCTTTCGGAGTGCCGCCGCGGCAGGGTCGTCTGCCTCGATCGCGACGGTGCGGCCGCGCAGGTCTCCCACCGGGGCATCCGAGACCGCTACCGAGTCGGTATAGTAGGGGCGGGTCAGCGCGACCTTCTTCTTCCAGGGTGTCTCTGCGGTGAGCCCGGCAACGAGCAGGTCGAGCTCTCGGGTGTGCAGCTGCTGCATCAGGTCGGATTCTGCCCCGACAACCCACTGGATCCGGCTCCCGAGGCGACTCGCGAGCGCTGTGACGAGTGCCGGCTCTACTCCACCCACAGAGCGGCCGGAGACTATCACCCACGGTGGGTTGTGGCTCACGCCGACCCTGATGATGCCGTGCCGGACCTGCTTCAGTGTGTCATCGGCATCCCGCGGCAAGCCGCAGGCGAGGCAAACGAGAAGGACCAGCAAACCACTTCGAGCTCTCGTTGCCACCAGCGTTACTCCAGAATTCAGTGTTCGTCGCCGTCAACTCAGGGTAAACAGGGGACGCCCCGGAGCACGTGACACGGGTCACGATTAGTGGCTGCAGAGAGAGTTCAGGGGATTCTTATTGGCAGGAGGCGGAGGCAGATGCGTGGCCAGCATCACATCCGATGGCTCTCGGAAAGGCTATTATGTCGTTCATCGCTGCGGTGCATCATGACCCTGGAACTTTTCGGACGCGCAGCCTCGTGTGGACTCCCTCCGGCCACGTCCTAGAGACGAAATCCTGGTTGCGGGCCCTCCTACTTTCCTCCGACTATCGAATTCGAGTTATGGCTAAGATTCACCCCTGGTACTCGATGCGACAGCGCGATCGCAACGTTTACCATGACAATAGTGAGTGTCCCGAGGGCAACGCGATCGACATCAAGTACCGGAAGAGCGGACATCGCTGCCGCACCCGGTGCATACACTGCGCGAGGCTGGAGCAGAAAACCGAGTCGCCCGCACTCTCCGGCGTCTGAGCCGGACCCGGCTTCTCACGAGTCTCGCCAGGTGCTCAGGTGAATCCGTCAGTGCGAGCTTTGCTGCATCTGCGCCGTCTTACTCTCATAGACACTGGTCAGGCGCCGGATCTGATCCAGGTGCTGCATGACCAGGCGATCAAAGCCAGCGCCTCCCGCGGTCGCCAGCTGGGTCGAGCCCTGCACTACTGAGTCCGCCAACGCCTCATAGGCGGGGTCGCTATGCATGCCAAGCGCCATCATGTCCTCGTGCATCGCACTTACCACATGCTTGACCTCCGCCTGATGCTGCGACATCGAGCTCCGAATCATGGCCGGATGCGCCGCGACGGAATCAAGATGCGCCTTAAGCCCGGGCAGCATGGGCATTGCGGTGAGCTGGACATCGAAGGATCGACCGGAGCTGTCAACTGCGGAGGAATCAGGAAGGGTGCTCTCCCGCCCTCCTTTGCTGCCCCCGCAGCCGGCCGCGGCCACGACGAGAAAAGCACCCAGTATTCGTGAGTTGCGCACTGTCGAGCCCCGTGTGAGAGTGATGGATCGATGGCAATGTTGCCCTGTCTCAGGCCTCCGGCAATCCCGCGGTAAGCATCTCCCGGAGAAGGCCGGGTTTCAGCTCTGCACAACTCTCGCGATCTCCGGCCAGCCGGGTACGTTACACCCATGACGGTACAGGGGCGCTGCCATTCGTAGGATGGAGGAGGACAGGCTATGCCGAGAATCCTGCTGGTGTTCGTCACTCTGTTCACGGTTTCGCTGACTACATCAGCTTCATCGCAAGCTCCACCCGGAGAACCTTCCACAGCCCAGGCGTTGCCGGCCGAGCAGCAGATTGCCGCCGCCGTTCTTGCCGCACCGAAAGAGATGCGCGACGACGCTACAGTGTGGGGCTACACGGCGGGAGGACAGTTCACCAAGCTCCGCCAGGGCCAGGGAGCGATGGTATGCCTGTCCAGCGATCCCAAGGGCGAGAAGTTCCACGTGACCTGCTATCATCGCTCGCTCGAGCCGTTCATGGCTCGGGGCCGAGCGCTCCGCACGCAGGGTGTCACCGGTGATAAGGTGGACAGCCTTCGGTTGAGAGAGGCTCGGGCCGGCAAGCTGCGACTGCCACGGCATCCGGCGATGTTGTACTCCCTCACCGGTCCGCCCGACAGCTTCGATCCCGTCACCGGCACCGCACCCAACGCTCAACCACTGTTTGTCGTCTACATCCCGTACGCCACGGCGGGGTCGATTGGTCTCACGGCTGAGCCAGTGAAGGGAGCACCGTGGATCATGGATCCCGGGACGCCGAAGGCACACATCATGTTCATTCCGGGGAAGTAGCCCGGGCTGAATTCAGATGCCGGTGGGTCCGAACCTTTCGGTCTTGATCCGGTCGGCCTGATGACCGAGAGCCACGAGGATATTCGCGGCGCTCTCGACGAATGATGTTGGACCGCACAGGTAGGTGAGTGGCTGGGCATCAGCGGGCCAGATGATCTCCCGCAGCAGCGCCTCATCGATCCGGCGCCGGTGTCCGGTCCATCCGTCGGGCCATTCCCGGGTCAACGTCAGGAACACTTCGACGGGGCCGGTGGTGGTCAGCCGGGCGAACTCCTCGCGGTAAATCACCTCGGCCAAGGACCGAGACGAGTAGATCAGACGCGCGGGCACCGGGCTCCGGACGGCAGCGTGGTGTCGAAGGATCGAGCGCAGTGGCACCACCCCTGAGCCGCCCGCCAGGAGAAGCAGCGGTCCACCCATCGATTCCGTCCAGACGAAGTACCCGCCGATCGGGCCCCGGAGCTCAATCGTATCTCCGAGATGAACATCGTCGACCAGGTAGGGTGAGACCTCTCCATCGGCCAGCCGCTCGACCGTGAGCATCGGGTTAGCATCTTCGGGGCCGGACGCAATGGAGTAGCTTCGCTGGGCCTGATATCCGTCCTCGGCGGTCAGCCGGACATCTACGTGCTGGCCGGCAAGATGGCCGGGCCAGTCGGGGCAGCGGAGCACGAGGCTGTGAACTCGCGGCGTCTCCTCGACGATCTCGACAACCTCGGCGGCCATCCAGTTCAGTCGCCCCAGTAGCGCTGCTCCTGCCAGGGGTCGCCGCGAATGTGGTAGCCATTGCTTTCCCAGAAGCCGGGCTCGTCTTCCTCTCTGAGCTCCAGCCCTCGGATCCACTTGGCACTCTTCCAGAAATAGAGATGCGGTACCAGCAGCCTGGCGGGACCTCCATGTTCCGGGTCGAGCGGCTTGCCGTCGTAGGTGTGCGCAATCCACGCCTTGCCGCCGGTGAGATCGGCCAGTGGGAGGTTCGTGGTGTAGCCCCCCTCGCTCCACGCCGTTACGTAGTTCCCCCTGGCACCCACTTGCTGGAGGAGCGTATCGATCGAAACCCCGCCCCACCGGGTGTCGAGTTTCGACCATTTGGTGACGCAATGGATGTCGACGGTGAATGTCTCATTGGGAAGGGCCAGAAACTCTTCCCAATCCCAGGAGGTGGGATTCGCTACCGTCCCGCGCAACGTGAGGCTCCATTGCGTCTGTGGTATTCGCGGCGTGGGACCTGCCGAAAGCACCGGGAAGTCCGAGGTGAGATACTGGCCGGGAGGAATTCGGTGAGCGTCGGTGGAGGAACGCCGACGGCCGGTGAACCCACGAGAGATTGGCGGCATGGTGCGCGCACCAGAAAAGAGTTGGGCAGCGAAGGATAATCGCCACTGGATTTCAGCGGATCAGGGCACGGGCCACACTAAACAAGGAAACATCGGCACCGGGATACAGCGCGTAGCTCATCTCATCGCATGGACCGCGTTCGAAAGCGATCGGGTTCCCTCCAGTGCCACTTCCGCCATGAGACTGCCGCGATCTCGTCCGATCGTCGCCACCGCCAGTGACAGGTCTCCTCGGTAAAACGTCACGGTTGCATCCCGGTTTCCCACGTTGCCTGAGATGCCGATCCTGTCCCAGCTCTGAGCGTGTCCGACATAAGAGATGGACACGTCATAGTGGCTGCTCCAGAAGAACGGGACGGCATCGAACGGCTGCGCCGCGCCGAGAATGTTGCGGGCCGCGGTCTGTCCCTGCCGCTGTGCAACGACCCAGTGCTCGACGTGAATGCGATCGCCGGTGTGTGGATCGGGCCAAAAGGCGATGTCCCCGGCGGCATAGATCCCCGGTGCAGAGGTCTCAAGAAACTGGTTGACATCCACACCCTTCTGGCCGGCCAGCCCCGCATCCGCCGCGAGCTGCGAGCTGAGGCGTACACCGACACCCGCCACCACGAGTCCGGCCTCGACGGCCTCGCCGTTGTCCAGCCTGACCAGCTTCTCCTCCACTGCGGCAGCGGTGCGTCCCATGTGGAAGACGACACCACGCTCCTGGTGCAGTCGCTTGACGAACTCGCCCAACTCTGGTCCCAGCACTCGCTCGAGCGGAAGCTGCTCGGGGGCGACGACATGAACCTCGAGCCCTCGGTTCCTGAGCGACGCGGCCACTTCCAGCCCGATGAAGCTCGCCCCCAGCACCACCGCGCGACGTGCCTCCCCGGCCGCTGCGATGATGTCGCGGCTGTCGCGCAGCGTACGCAGGTAGCGCACCGGCTGCCTGGCCTCCAGCGGGAGTCGAATGGGGTCTGACCCGGTCGCCAGGAGCAACGCGTCGTAGCTCAACTCGGCACCGTCGCTCAGGAAAACTCGCTTGCCCTTGGCATCGATCCGAACTACCTGTGGTCCCTGGAGTCGATCGATGCCGTGATCGCGGTAGAATTCGGCAGACCGAAGCGGCAGCCACTCCTCTTCTGCTGTTCCTGCCAGATAGTCCTTCGAAAGATTGGGCCGGTCGTAAGGCGCGTCCTGATCCCGATCGACTGCCGTGATCGTTCCAGCATACCCTTCACGCCGCAGGGTCTCCGCCGCGGCGCTCCCGGCAGCGCCGAAACCAACGATCACCACCGACTCGGGTTTCTTCCTGCCCTTCGATTCGGAGATGACGCCGAGCTCGGGATCAGGCGCCTCGATTTTCTCGGTAACTACCACCAGTTGATCCCGCTGCTCTACCCTCCAGCGCGGCAGGGGCCGGAGGGCAGGTGCCCGGATGGCGTTGCCGGTCCGGAGACTGAAACAGGCGTGATGCCAGGGACAGCGAATGGTGTCGCCGACCATCAGCCCTTCGGGAAGTGGACCGCTGTAGTGGGTACAGACCGCGCTTACCGCCAGGAACTCATTGCCGACCCGGGTCAGAAGGACGGCCTCGTTGCCCACATGGCCGGCGATCATGGCACCGTCAGCGAGGGAATCGGCCAGGACTCCGCGGGTAAGATCTGGCCCCTCGGCCGGAGTAGGCTGCTCACTCATACAAGAACTCCTTTATCGCGCAGCTTGAAACTGCAGTACTTTCCAGACCGTGACCAATCGATTCGGCTCCTCGCACAGACTTTCACGGGATATCCTGCTCCGGGTACTCCGGGCTGCCGGTGCGGCAGCTCTCCTGGGCTGCTTCAGCGATCGCCCGGCAACTGAACCTGATATGCCGGTGCCGGGAACTACCGTCAATATCACCAACTTCGCATTCGTCCCCCCAAACCTCAGCGTTGCGACCGGCACGACTGTCACGTTCACCAACAGCGACAACGTTCAGCATACCGTCTCGTCCGATCAGAGCAACGGATTCGACTCTGGCGCATTCAATCAGGGCATGACCTTTCAGCTCACGGCCGGCCCCCCGGGGACATACGGATACTTTTGCCGTATTCATCCCTTCATGAAAGGGACGCTGACCGTCACACCCTAGGCAGTGTCCTGGCGGAGCTCAGTCTCCTGTTCGAGGCATCCAACGATGAATCGTTCGGCTTGGCAGCTCGGCGTTCTGACTCTGTTGCTCCAATTACCGGCAGGTACTCTGATCGCTCAGTCGGTAACAGAGCGCACGCCGAACCTCGACGTGGGGTGGACAGTGGCGCCAGGCATCATCCAGTTCAACTTCCTCCACCGGTTCGAAGTCAGCGCGCCGCCGTCCAGAAAGGTGACGAGCTTCCCCAACTTTCATCTCGCAACCGGCCTGCCCTATCAGTTCAATGTCGGACTGGACTACGCCACAAACTCTACCGTGTTCGCAGGAATCCCCAACGAATATCAGCTGGGTCTCCGCCGGCCGATTCTGGTCCAGGGACCGCATGCCCCACTCGATCTGAGTCTTACCGCCGGGTACAACTTTGCCGCCCAGAGCGTCGATGGGGACGCCAGCCTCGCCCGCCGCGCAGGAAGACTACGCCTGATCGGGACGGTCCGGGGTATGTCGTCGGGATATGATGCCCAGCGCTCTCTCTGGGGCGTCGGCGGCGGCGCGGTGGTCCGCGTGACCAGTTGGCTCAGCTTTGCGGGTGACGTTTTCTCGCTGGTCAGCCCGGGAGACACCTCACTCGAGGTACCGGCGTGGGGAGTTGGAGCTCAGTTGCGCATTCCTTACAGCCCGCATTCCTTCTCGATCCAGTTCGCCAACACACAGAGCGGGTCAATCGAAGGGTCGTCTCGAGGAGTTCGTGGCGCCCACATGGCGGGATTTGAATTCACGATTCCATTCACCCTGGCCCGCTACTTCGGACATCGGAAGGTCAAGCCGTCCGCCCCTCAGCAAGACTCGACCGCCGTCAGCGCTGCGGCCGCCGTCATCCGCATCCAGAACCTTTCGTTCGGCCCAGGTGAAGTTCGAGTTCACGCCGGGGCCCGTGTTCGCTGGACCAACGGAGACCAGCTGCAGCACACGGCCACCGCCGACAACGGCCTCTTCGACTCCGGGCTCATCGATCCGGGACATACCTTCGAGCAGGTGTTCGACCAGCCCGGTACCTATTCCTATCACTGTACCCCACACCCGTTCATGGTTGGCCGCGTGATCGTGGAACCGTGAGGCACGCACTGCCCCGGAGCACCCCAACCGATACGGGCCCAGCCTAGAGCTCGGCCGGGAACAGGTGCGCTACCCGGGGTGGTGGATCCGAAAACCGGTCCACCTGCTGTTCGATAGAGACATCCGCACCGGTCAACCTGCCGTGGTGTTGCCGCAAGTGCTCGTCCCAGGACGGGACAGTATACGCCTCCAGGAACTCGGTTGGCCTCTCGCCATCTCGATAGAGCTCCCAGCGAATCGCCCCGGTCCGAAGCCGGGATAGCCTGAGCGCGCCCACCGCCTCCAGGAAATCCTGCTGCACTTCGGCCGCCACGGTATACGTCGTGGTCACCAGTACCGGTCCGGCGTCCAGCTCGGGCTCGAGCGCGAGACGAGGTTCCGGCCAGGGCGCCGTGGGATCACGATTGAGACCCCGCACATCCAGCAGCGGCCAGAGCCGAATAGTTGCCATGCCGGCCAGCATCAGGGCGGACGCCACGATGAAAGCCACCATCAAACTGCTCTGCTCCGCAACCAGCCCCCACGCGAGCGCAGCCACCGCCTGCGATCCGAACAGGACGATCTGGTAGGTGGCCAGCCCGCGTCCACGCACCCACCGGGGCAGAAAGAGCTGGAGCAAGGCGTTGATGCTTGCGATGACTACCACCCAGGACGCACCGGCCGGGACGAGGGCAAGAAAGACGATGACCGGACTGCGAACCAGGACAAGCACGAACATCGCGATGGCGTAGGCGACGCTGGCGACAACGATCAGCCGGTTGAGAGAGAGTCGCGCCTGGATCCGGGGCAATGCAAAGGCACCGGCAACGGCGCCACCGCCCAGCGCGCCGAGGAGCAGGCCGTAGCCTTCAGCATCCATCCCCAACTGGCGATTGGCTACCAGCGGCAACAGGGCCCAGATCGCGGTTGCGGGCGCCACAAACAAACCGAGTCGGAGAAGAACCCGGCGAACCACTGGGCTGTAGCGCACGTACCGTCCACCGGCACGGAGTGCCGGCAGGAACTGCTCGGGTCGGTGAGCCACCTCTTCCGGCGGTCGCCGCCAACCGAGCAGCACCAACGCGAACAGGAGAAAGGTGGAGGTGTTGAGCGCGAATACCACTCCCACCCCGACCTGCGCGATCAGCAACCCGGCCACGGCAGGCCCAATCGCGCGCGCCAGGTTCACACTGATGCTGCCGAGAGCCGAGGCGGAGGCGAGTTGTTCCCGGGGAACCAGCTCGGGGATGAGCGCCTCATACGGCGCCAGGGTCATGGCTGACCCTGCCCCGAGTGCGAAGGTGAAGGCGAGCAGCAGCGGCGGGGTCATCTGTCCCGCGATGGTCAGGGCGGTCAGGGACACGCCGACCACTGTTTGAAACAGCTGAAGACCGATCAACAGCCGGCGCCGGTCAAAGGCATCGGCGAGAGCGCCGGCCGGCAACGCGAGCAGCACATCCGGCAGGGTATCCGCAGTCTGCACCAGCGCCACCAGCGTCACTGCGTGCGGCACACCCACCAGCAACCACTGCGCTCCAACCGTCTGCATCCAGGTGCCGATGTTTGCGGCCAGAACCGCCAGCCACAACATCCGAAACACGGGCGAGCGAAGCGGGGCCCACGCCGTCGTCCCTGCATGCCGGTCAGCAGGGACCCCCGCCATCATCTCAAACCGGACTGCCGATGTGTGCGTGAACGAAGCTGACTGCCATGGCGCCCTCACCAACCGCGGCAGAAACACGCTTAGCCGATCCGAAGCGAACGTCCCCGGCAGCGAACACGCCCGGAAGACTGGTCTCGAGTAGATACGGAGCTCGTCCGGCCGACCGCCAGCGCTCGCTTTCTAATGATGAGGCCGGAACTCCGTTCCCAGTGAGTACAAACTTTTTGGGGTCCAGATCGACACAGCCGTCCAGCCAATCCGTGTTGGGATTCGCCCCAATGAACAGAAAGAGAGACTTGGTCTCGATCCGGTCCACTTCTCCGCCTCTCAGCTCAACGGCGCTCAGATGACCGTCTCCCTCGAGTTTACTTATCGTAGTTCCACGATGGATGGTGACGTTCTCTGCTCCCTCGATCCTATTTACCAGGTACCGCGACATCCGTGCAGCCCAAGTCCTGTCCTCGCAGGATCACGTGGACTCGTGACGCGTGACCGGCCAGATACGCGATGGCCTGGCCGGCCGAGTTGCCGCCGCCAACCACGACCGCCTCCTCGCCGCGACACTGCCGTGCTTCCATGTCGGTGGCCGCATAGTAGACCCCAGCTCCCTCGAACTCCGCGAGACGAGGGACCTCGAGCTTGCGATATTCGGCGCCGCTGGCGATCAGCACGCAACGAGTCCGGAGACGAGTTCCGTCCTCCAGTCTCACTACCCTCTCACCGCCATCGATGCCGAGTGATCTGACCCTGCAGGGCACCGTAACAGTCGCACCGAAGCGCTGGGCCTGAAGGAGGGCGTTCCGGGTAAGATCTGCACCGCTGATACCCCATGGGAAACCCAGATAGTTGTCGATTTGTGAGCTGGTGCCGGCCTGGCCACCCGCAGCCAGCGAATCCAGTGTCAATACATCCAGACCCTCTGAAGCCGAGTAGACCGATGCGGCAAGGCCGGCCGGCCCTGCGCCTACCACGATCAGATCGTAGACCCGCTCCGGCTCCAGCGCCGCGGTGAGTCCGGCACACTCGGCAAACTGGCTCAACGTGGGGTTTCGGGTTAGATGGCCATTCCTACCGATCACCAGTGGCGTTTCCGAGGCAGGGACATTGAACTGACGGAGCAGAGTGTCGGCCTCGGCGTCCGCGTCGAGATCTATCCACCTGACCGGCACTCCATTCCGGGCAGCGAAATCACGCAGACGATGGGTCTCCGGAGAAAATCGGGAGCCGATAATTCTTGCCCCCATGAAGCCTTCGCCCAGCAGCAGCGTTCGCCGGGTCAGGAACGCCTTGACGATGGTCTCGCCCAGCTGAGGGAGCTCATCCACGGCGTGGCGGAGATCAGCGGCGCTCAGTTCGATAACCTTTCCCTCCTGCACAACCGTTCCAGTCACCAGCACTGCACGGCCGCTGAGCACGTCAACGTCACCGGTAAATTGACCGGCGTGATGCTCCACGACGACGTGGTGGGTGCCGCGGGAATGCTCGGAGATTTCGACCGCGCCCTCGAGCACCACAAAGAAAGGAAGGTTGCGATCGCCTTCGGCGAACAGCACATCTCCCACCCTGACCTCACGAAGACGGCCCCGATGCGAGAGCGCCTCGAGATCTGTCGGCGTCAGAGTAGGAAATGCAATCTGCCGATCGCTGCTGGTTCCGGGATCCTGGACCACCTCACCTGCCGTAGCCGTCATCGGTTCGCGACCGCAGCTCGCACCCGAACGCCGGGCTCGATCACCACCTGCTGTGTGCGAAGTTGATAGCGTTTGTCCAGGATCATGATGGTGCTTGTCCTCATCTCACATTTCCTCGAGACTCAGGGCTAGTGTCTGTGCTGGACGGACAAGGCGTACACCGCGGCGCGCAGGGCGATGAACGGGTCGTCTGCTAGCTGGATGCCGTCAGTCAGGAAAATCGGGCTGAAGGCGAGTGAACGCTGCAGCTCCTCGTTCTTGGGCGCGATCGTTGTCAGGCTGAGCGTGCCGAGCTCGACACGCTTCCGGTCGTCCGGCCACACGATCGAGCCGTCGTTGGTAGGATCGCCGGGATTCGGCAATTGAACCAGGAGGCGGTACTTGATGGGACCCTTGGCAATCCGGCGTGTCAGGTCCTCGAACATGTAGTTGGGCGAAAGCTTCGCTGTGTCGGCTAGCGGCCGAGAATGGATCCCCGCTACCGGGAGGATTTGATAACGGCCGGCCCGCTTGGTCCCGGCGCTGTCGATGAACTGCAGTGCGTTGTTCCCGAAGTAGCCGAGGGTGGCAAAGCTGAGGGGCAGCGGCTTGGAATCAGTGATCACCTTGAGCGCCCGGGGGTGACCGCCCAGGAACTGCTCGATGGGTGAAGGGTGAGGACTGGTCGGTGTCGACGCCGCGACTGCCTTGAGAAATGCCAGGAAATCGTCAGCGGTCCCGACGAAGAAGCCGTTGTGGGAGTTGGCGACGATGTCGGTAAACGCTCCGCCGGGCAAGGCGAAGCGGATCGCCATTCCTCGCGGTGAGGCGTTGCTGTTGTCATCGTTGATCTGGGGAATGCCAGTTCCGTCGGAAAGCCGGACGGTGATAGGAACCGGCGCGCGGAAGTGGGCTGCGCGGCTGATCGAGGTAGCGCCTTTGGCAGGAGTGAACGTCCCGGTCAGTACAACTCCCTTCGCGTGAGCGAAGCGGAACCCCTTCTGGATGGTGCCGCCGTTGAGCTGCACCATCACGTCGGCGATCTGCTGAGGGACGCTCTTCGCTTCGGGGCCAGGCGAGACCTCCCCTTTCGGAGCGACAGCCGCCGCTGCATCGCCCCCTGCGGCACTGTCCTGGCTCTTTGTCGGCTTACACGCGGTGAATACCGCGCCACCCACGACTGCCAGCGCCAGGATCGCGGGTTTCACGATGGAGGACATGTCAGCATGACCTTTCGCGTTCACGGGTTCAGATGACTCAGGCAGTCATAGTTCAGGCAGGGAACTCTGCCGGGGACTACCGCGATGACACGATCAGATAAGCGAGAACGAGCGTCACGACGTCTTCGGTCAGAGCGATCACTCTGTCTTTTACCCCCAGGGCCTTCACAAGACGAGCTCTGGCCTCATAGCCGGCGAAGGCGCCGATGATCCCGCCGAGCGCCCCTAGCACGGCGCCCAGCGCCACCAAACGGTGTGCGGACGCGGTGAGACAGGCGCCGGACAGCGCACCCATGACTGCCCGGGCAATCAGGGGCCCGGGCTCTGTTCGCCTCGGAGTCATCGGAAGCATATCGGCGACGTATTCACCCAGCGCCAATATCGAAAAGATTACTACGGCACCGGTCGAGCCCATGAACGCGAGCGACGATCCCTGCAAGTCCAGCCATCCCAGGTGGGCAGCCCAACTCACGGCGGCAGGGGCGGTGAGCGAGCGCAGTCCGGCTACGAAGCCGATCCCGAGCGCCAGCGCCAGGACTCCGTTCTGATTCATCCAACACTCTAGTCCGGCCATGATCTGGATTCTTGAACTCCCGTGCTCGACAGGCAAACGGGAGTAATATCGCGTGCTGCCACGCTGGCGATTCCATCATCTGGCGTCCAGATTCTGCAGAAACCTTCCATGTGCAGGAGCCGCATGAGCGACCCCACCGACGTGGTCTGCGTCGTCGAAGATGATCCCTCGGTCAGGGAGGCACTGGCCGGCCTCATCCGCTCTGCCGGATGGGACGTCCAGGTGTACGCCTCGGCCCATGAGTTTCTGGCAGAGCCCATGGGTATCCGACCAAGCTGCCTGGTGCTGGACGTGGGATTGCCCGGGCTGAGCGGTCTCGACCTGCAGGACAGAATGACGGAGCTTCACAGCGAGATCCCCATCGTTTTCATCACTGGCCGGGGCGATATCCCCATGTCGGTGCGCGCGATGAAGGCAGGAGCGGTCGAGTTCCTCACCAAGCCATTTCTCGATCATGATGTTCTGGATGGAATCACCGCGGCGATCGAACGCGATCATGAAGGGCGGCGCGAGAAGGCCGAACTGCGAGAGCTACGCGAATGCTTTGCCGCGCTGACGCCTCGCGAGCGCCAGGTGCTCGAGCTGGTAACGGCCGGGCTGCTGAACAAACAGGTGGCAGCCGAGCTCGGAACCAGCGAGATCACCGTCAAGGTTCATCGTGGCCGGGTGATGGCGAAGATGCGCGCCACATCGCTGGCGGACCTGGTGAACCGGGCTGCAAAGCTGAAGCTGAAGAGCGTGGAAACACGGTAGCACTGTGGCTGGCTCTGCGATATACGAATGTATAATGGCTCGCAACTGCGAGGCGGGCCATCATGCCGAAAGCAACGCCCACCGCGTGGATGTCTGCTCCAGTCACAATTCGGTTGACACAGGCGCGGGAATGGAGGCTCAATGACCGATGTCGTCGCGTTCGGGAAGACCTTCGAGCACATACAGGTCCCCAGCGACCAATTTCGTCTTGCGATCGATACCATCCCTGGACTGGTCTGGACGGCTCGCCCGGACGGGTACATCGATTTCCTGAACCGGCGCTGGCTGGAATACACCGGCCTGACACTCCAAGCGGCGAGCGGCTGGGGCTGGCAATCGGCGGTCTGCCCTGAGGACCTCCCCGGTCTGGTGGAGTATTGGCGTTCGATTCTGGCCTCCGGAACCCTGGGCGAGACCGAAGCCCGGCTCCGGCGCCACGACGGGGTGGATCGCTGGTTCCTCTTCCGGGCGGTGCCGCAGTTCGATGAAAGTGGCACGCTGGTGAAGTGGTTCGGGCAGACGACGGATATCGAGGACAGGAAGCGGGCGGAGGAGGAGTTGAAGAAACAAACCGCCCACCTGGATGAGCTCTTCGAGCTGGCGCCGCACGCGGTGGTCCTGGTGGACGCTCA
Organism: uncultured Gemmatimonadales bacterium; assembly: GCA_963751925.1. GTDB lineage: Bacteria > Gemmatimonadota > Gemmatimonadetes > Gemmatimonadales > GWC2-71-9 > CAVVWJ01. The sequence goes on from CAVVWJ010000002.1 coordinate 1,602,514, forward strand.
GGTGCGGGTCATGCGGGTTAACCGCGAGTTCACCCGCATGTTCGGATACACTGCGGCGGAGGCCGTAGACCGGCCGCTGCTCGATCTCGTTGCTCCCGACGAACGCATGCCGGAATATCAGAACAATGCGAGGCTGCTCTCGAGCGGGCAAAAGGTAGAGTCGGAAACCATCAGAAAGCGAAAGGACGGAGTTCGACTGTCGGTGTCTATGACCGCCTCGCCGGTGCTGACCGCCGGGCCGATCGAGGGCTACATCATCTATCGGGACATCACCGAGCGGAAGCGTGCCGAAGCGCTGCTCGCGGGAGAGAAACGGCTCCTGGAGATGATCGCCAAGGGTGAGCCGCTCCGAGCGACTCTCGAAGCCCTGTGCCGTCTGGTGGAGGAAGAGTCCCCCGGAGCGATCTGCTCGATTCTCCTGATGGACGATGACGGCAAGCGGCTCCGGCATGGTGCGGCCCCAAGTCTGCCGGCCAGCTACACGAGCGTGCTGGATGGCTGGACAATCGGCCCAAGGGAAGGGCCCTGTGCCGTCGCGGCACATGGGGGTGAGACCGTGATCGTGGAAGACTTCCGCATCAGCCAGGCACCGGAAGCGTATCGGGCACTCGCGGCAGCCCACGACATCCGAGCCTGCTGGTCGGTTCCGGTCCTCTCGCTGGACCGAAGGGTGCTCGGCACCTTCGCGGTGTACTTCCGTGAACCTCGCAGTCCGAGCCCTCAGGACACCAACCTCCTGGAGCAGTTCCGGGATCTGGCCAGCATCGCGATCGAACGAACCCAGGCGGAGAATGCCCTCCGCCGGAGCCGGGCGTACCTGGCGGAGGCACAGCGCCTGAGTCTGACGGGAAGCTTTTCCTGGAAGCCGGCCACCGGCACCCTGACCTGGTCGGAGGAGACCTATCGCATCTACGAATTGGATCCAGGCGTCCAGCCGACCATGGATTTGATTCAACGAAGAATTCACCCGGCGGACGCCGCCTTCTTTCAGCAGACCGCCGAGCGCGCGGCCCGCGAGGGAAAGGATTTTGCCTTCGAGCATCGGCTCCAGCTACCGAGCGGCGCGGTCAAGCACCTGCAGGTGGTGGCGCATCACTCGCCCAACGACTCCAGCGAGGTGGCGGAGTTTGTCGGTGCGGTCATGGACATCACCGAGCGGAAGCGAGCCGAAGGAGCGCTCGACCGGGTGCGCCTCGACCTCGCGCACGTGACGCGCGTCAGCACCCTGGGACAGATGGCCGCCTCTATTGCACACGAGATCAACCAGCCGCTCGCGGGAATCGTGATCAACGGCAACGCCTCCCTGCGCTGGCTGGCCGTCGATCCGCCCAACCTGCGAGAGGCACAGGAAGCCACCCGCCGGATCGTCCGCGATGGCCAGCGCGCCGGTGATGTCATTGCCCGCCTCCGCTCCCTCTTCCGGAGAGACGGGGTTCCCAACGAACGCCTGGGGATGAACGAGATCGTGCAGGAGGTCATAGCGATCACCCGGGGCGAGTTGCAGCAGGGCGGTGCGGTCATCCGAAGCCGGCTGGCCGAGGACCTTCCTCCCGTGACCGGTGACCGGGTGCAACTGCAGCAGCTCATGCTCAACCTGATCATGAATGCGGTCGAGGCGATGAGCGACGTGCACGACCGGATACGCCAGATCGTGGTCACGACGAGGCGAGGCGAGGTGGGAGAGGTGCTGGTCTCGGTCGAGGACTCCGGAGTCGGTCTCGATCCCGAGGAGAAGGAGAAGCTCTTCGACGCGTTCTACACCAGCAAGAGCGTCGGGATGGGCATGGGCCTGGCAATCAGCCGTTCGATCGTCGAGCACCACGGCGGGCGCCTCTGGGCGGTCTCGAACAGCGGCCCGGGAGCAACGTTCCTGTTCACCATTCCAACCAGAGATGATGCCGCACCGTAGTCGTCGATGGCGCCGCCTCTGTCGGATTTCGCAGGTGTTCCAGCCTATGGATAAAGGTGCAGGTCCAACGTGTCACTGATTACCGTGGTGGACGACGACGACTCGATTCGTGAATCCCTCCGCGGGCTGCTGGAGGCGATTGGCTACGGCGTGGAGACGTTCTCATCGGCTCACGCGTTCCTCGATTCCGACTCCCTGACGAAGACCGATTGCCTGATCCTCGACGTGCGCATGCCGGGGATGCGCGGACCCGACCTCCAGCGGGAGCTGGCCCGGCGCAAATGCAGAACCCCCATTGTCTTCATCACCGCGCACGCGGATGAGGAGGTCGGCCCACGGGTGCTTTCCGAAGGGGCGGTCGACTATTTGCTCAAGCCATTCACCGAGGAGGAGTTGCTGAAAGCGATTCGTACGGCCATTCCGCAGGGCTAATGTCCCGGAATTGAAACAAGGTGGATCCTCGTCTGACTCTCTACGTTATACCATCGTACAATCCGATTTATACCAACGTACAATATTCCAACGTTGGGGTGCGGCGTACCCTTAGTCCGTCAGGCCAGCGCCGACCCTCTCTACCTCAATGCAGGACACCCGATGAGTGACCCCTTTCCGGTATCGACCCAGCGTGAGCGGCCGCGCGGAACCGCCGTACGTTCACTCCGACTGCTACCGGGCGCTGATAACTCTCGGCACAGATCAGGTGATCGGTTCCGGGGCGGGCTCGCGGGAGGCGCCCTCCGCCGGGTGCGCGCGTACATCGACGACCATATCGGCGAGCGCATCTCGCTGGACGAGCTCGCCCGTCAGGCTGGTGTGAGCCGATTCCATTTTGCCAGGCAGTTTCGGCTGACGACCGGTGAGAGCCCCATGGAGTACCTGCGCCGGACCAGGATCGAACGGTCGAAAAGCATCTTGCAGTCCCGGGAGACCCCCATCGCCGAGGTGGCGGCCATCCTCGGATTCTCCGATCAAAGCCACTTCACCCGGATCTTCGCCAGGCTTGTTGGAGTGCCACCGGGCAGCTACTCGAAGGCCGACGGGTGGAGCTCGACTGCGCTCGCGGGCAAGCAGGCATAGAACCGGCTACAGTCTGGTCGTGCATCACCACACGTGGCGGCCGCGGCATTACGTTCCGCAAGTTGGCGATTCGGCACCCCCCTGAATGAGGATGGAACCATGAGCGCAGTTGAAACGAAGAAGAGGCCCGAGCTCACCAGCAGACGGGACGCTCCCCTGGTCACCCCGACCGACCTGAACCGGGCGGCCACAAAGGAGGTCGCGGGAGCGATGAACGCCATCCTGGCGGATGTGTTCGCGCTCTATCTCAAGACCAAGAACTTCCATTGGCACATGAGCGGACCGCACTTCCGCGATTACCACCTGCTGCTGGATGAGCAGGGCGACCAGCTCTTTGCCATGACCGACCCAATCGCGGAGCGGGTCCGGAAGCTGGGTGGCCTCACCATCAGGTCCATCGGCCATATCGCCAAACTACAGCGTGTGCTCGATAACGACGCCGAATACGTAGAGCCATCCGACATGCTGGCCGAGCTTCGCGACGACAACAAGGCCCTTGCGGCCAGCCTCCGGGAAGCGCACAACGTCTGCGAGGAGCATCGGGACCTCGCTACCGCCAGCCTGATTGAAGTCTGGATCGACGAGACCGAGCGCCGCACCTGGTTCCTGTTCGAGTCGAGCCGCCGGGGAGACTCGTCCGAGCACTAATGGGTGCGACCACGCGGGACATCTTCGGCCGGCCCGAGGACGCAGAGCCGGCGACCCCGGGGAGCTATGGCGAGACTCCCCGGGGCTTCCGTCTGCCCACAGAGACCCGCCTGGGACGGGTCCGTTTGCAGGTGGCCGATCTGAGGCGCTCACTCGCGTTCTATCAGGGCGTTCTCGGATTTCGGACCGTCCAACAGGAACCGTCTCGCGCGGTGCTGGCGGCCCAGAAAGACGACGCCTCCCTAGTAGAGCTGCACGAGCACCCGGGTGCTCGCCCGGCCCCCCGCCGAGGAGCCCTCGGACTGTACCACTTTGCCATTCTGCTGCCGGACCGCCCGTCACTCGGCCGGATCGTCCGGCACCTGGGAGAGCTCGGCGTTCGGGTGGGACAGGCCGATCACCTCGTGAGTGAGTCGCTCTATATCCAGGATCCCGATAACCTCGGCATCGAGGTCTACGCCGACCGGCCCCGGCGGATGTGGCGCCGCCTCGACCGCGAGCTGATGATGGCCACCGATCCGCTGGATATAGCCGGGCTTCTCGACGCCGCGGCCGATACCCGCTGGAGTGGAATGCCACACGGCACCACCATCGGGCACGTTCACCTGCACGTGGGAGACATCGGGGAGGGCAACAACTTCTACTCCGACGCAATCGGCTTCGATCGGACGGTGTGGCACTACCCCGGCGCACTCTTCCTCGCGGCCGGCGGCTACCATCACCACCTCGGGATCAACACCTGGGCCGGGGCCGGCGCTCAGCCACCCGCTCAGACCGACGCGCGGTTACTCGAGTGGACCATCGAGGTCCCCGAGCCCGCGGCAGTCTCGGCGGCGCGGGACAGTCTCATGCAGGGCGGCTTCGTGGCAGAGCAGCCCGACGATGCCAAGGACGGATCAGAGCTGATCACTCGGGATCCCTGGGGCACTCAGCTCCGCATTACCCTACCCGCTCGCTCCCGCCGAACCGCCCGGCCGTCGATCTGAAGAGGGGTTGCGGCGTGGGCAGTCTACCCTTAATTACTCGGCGGCTCAATTACTAACGCGTGCGGATAGCCGCGTTGGTATCTCATGATGGCCGGTCAGGGGGAATGGCTTGACGACGAACCAGATCGAGGAGCTTCAGCGCAGTCCCAAGTGGCAGCGTCGGCCGGATGAACGCCGGAATGAGATTCTCGACAGCGCCGTCCTGGCCTTCGGCCGCAACGGCTACATGCGGACGACCCTGGCTCATGTGGCGGAGCAAGCGGGTGTCAGTGCCGGCACCGTTTCCCACTACTTCGGGTGCAAGGCCACTCTGTTCGAGGAGATGATCGCAGAACGATTGATCCGGTTTCTCGAGAATGAGGAAGCGATCGTTGCGAGCCATCACGGGCCAGTCCGCCACCTGCTCGACCAGCTGCTTCGGCGGCTCTGGGAGCGGGCGTGGGAGCCAGGGTTCCTCGAGCTGATGCGGGTCGTCAAGGTGGAGAGCGCAGAGTTTCCCGAATCCGGACGTCTGCTGTGCCAGCAATTGGGCGACCGGTGGCGGCGGCTGTACGGCACCATCCTGCTCGCCGGAATGGAGAGCGGCGAGTTCCGGCAGATGGATGTCGACGTCGCCGCCCGCACCATCAGCTACGCGCTCTTTGGCGTCGCCGAGAAGGTGTCGGCATTCAGTTCGTACGACCCCAGGATGCCGGACCGGGAAGCGATGTGGCAGGCTCTCCGGGAGATGGTCGATCGGTTCGTGTTGGTGAAGCTGCCTCGTGCGGCCAGACAAGAAGAGGTGAAGTGAGAGAGACCGAAACAGTGCGCCGCAGCGCGCTTACGACAGCAGTAGCGGCGCTTGCCCTGGCAGGAGCCTGCAAGAAGAACGCGGCGCCACCGGCCCCGCCACCGCCCGAAGTGGCGGTGGTTCAGGTGCAGGCCCAGCGGCTGCCTACCTCCTACGAGTTCACCGGAGAGGTGCAGCCCTACCGTCGAGTCGAGGTCCGCGCCCGGGTGGACGGTGTGATCGAGTCGCGACCGTTCACCGAAGGCAGTGTGGTGAAGCCGGGCCAGGTGCTCTATCGGCTCGACCGGGTGACGCCGGAGGCGCAGTATCGAACGGCAGAGGCGCGGGCCGAGAATGCCAAGCGCACCCTCCAGAGGCTCCAGCCGTTGCTCAAAGAGAATGCCGTTGCCCAACAGGACGTGGACAACGCCGTTGCCGAAGAGCGCGCCGCCGAGGGTGAACTGGCGGAGGCCAGAAAGAACTTGAGCGACGCCGTCGTGCGCGCCGGAATCAAAGGTCGAGTCGGTCGCACCAACCTCGAAGTGGGGGCCCGGGTGACCGGTCCCTCCGACCTGCTCACCACGATCGATGTGCTCGATCCGGTTTACGTGAGCTTTCGACCATCAGCTCAGCAGCTGCTGCAGTGGAAGCAGGATCCCGAGGCCAGGAAGCTGATCCAGCCGGGCAGCCCCCTGGCGGTTCAGGTGACGCTCCCTGACGGGTCAGTCTTCCCCACCTCCGGCAAGCTCGACTTCGTTGCTCCTTCGCTGGACGCGGCCACCGGAACCCAGGAGTTCCGGGCACTCTTCCGCAATCCCGACTACCTGCTGGTGCCTGGCCAGTTCGTCCGGGTGCGGCTCACTGGCTTCAACCGGGACAGTGCGCTGGCAGTGCCACAGCGTGCCATTCAGCAGGCGCTTGGCCGGCAGTTCGTTTATGTGGTCGGGAAGGGTGACACGGTCGTCTCACGTGACGTGCAGCCCGGACCCTGGAGCGGCAGTCTGTGGATCATCGACAAGGGTCTCAACCCCGGCGACCGGGTTGTGGTGGACGGAGTCCAGAAAGCGGCTCCTGGCCGGCAGGTGCGGGCGGTAGCACTGGCAGATAGTGCCATTGCCGGTCCCGAGGAGACCGCCGCTGTGGGAGGAACGGCGGGAGCCGCGGCACCGAACAGCGGAGCGTCGGCGGGACCGGTTACGGGGGCACCGGCGACGCCGAGCTCGCGACCCACGGCGGGGACAACCAAATGACAAGCGCACAGACAGACAGGCATACGGGCGGACCGGTGGGCGCTCAGGCCACGGAGACGGACAACGAGGTCCACTACTTCTTCATCAAGCGGCCAGTCCTCGCCATCGTCATCAGCGTCATCATCACGTTGCTCGGCGTCTTTGCCATTCGGCTGCTGCCGATTTCGCGCTATCCCCAGATCACACCGCCGGCGGTCCAGGTCCAAGCGACATTCCCTGGGGCAACCGCTGAGGACGTTGCCGAGGCAGTAGCCGCACCGATCGAGGCACAGCTATCGGGACTGCAGGGCTTGCTCTACTACTCATCGGCCAACGCGAGCGACGGCACGATGAGCCTGCAGATCTACTTCGATGTGAGCCGAAGCCAGGACCTGGCCGCCGTGGACGTACAGAACGCGGTGAAGCTGGCCGAGCCCCAGCTGCCCGACGCGGTCCGGCAGAACGGCGTCACCATCATCAAGGCCAACACCGACATCCTGGGCGTGGTGGCGCTGACTTCGGACGACCCTCGTTACGACGCGGCTTACCTCACGAACTACATGAAGTTGTACATCGAGGACGAGATCAAGCGGACGCCCGGCATCGGTAACGCGCTCACGTTCGGTGGCCTCGAGTTTTCGATGCTGATCCAGCTCGATCCCGACCGGATGGCGCAGCTGGGCATCACTACCAGCGACGTCTCTGCCGCGGTCAAGGAGCAGAACGCCACCAGTCCCGCTGGGAGACTGGGCCGGGAGCCAGCGCCCCCTGGTACCGAGCTCACCCTACCCGTCACGACGCTGGGCCGTCTCAAGACTCCCGAGCAGTTCGCCGACATCGTCGTCCGGGCCAAAGCCGACGGGTCGATCGTCCGCATCCGCGACATTGGCAAGGTGGTCCTCGGCTCCCGCAACTACGATCTCGCGGGGCGGCTCAATGGGACGCCGGTCGCGCCGATGCTGCTCTACCTCCGCGCCGGCGCCAATGCGCTCGCAGCGAAGGAGGCCGTCGTCAAGCGCATGGGTGAGCTGTCGCGCAGCTTTCCGCCCGGCGTGCACTACCGGGTTCCATTCGACACAACGCCGTTCGTGACTGCGTCGATCCACGAGGTGGTCGTCACCCTGCTCATTGCAATGCTGCTGGTGACTCTGGTGGTCTTCCTTTTCCTCCAGAGCTGGCGAGCCACTCTGATCCCCATGCTCGCCGTGCCGGTCAGCGTGGTAGGGACGTTCCTCGGCCTCCTGATGCTGGGCTTCACCATCAACGTCCTGACGTTGTTCGCGTTGGTACTGGCGATCGGTATCGTAGTGGACGATGCCATCGTGGTGATCGAGAATACCGAGCGGCTCATGGCCGACGGCGACTGCCTGCCTCCGCGCTTGGCCGCCGATCGTGCCATCCGCCAGGTGGCCGGCGCGTTGGTCGCGATTGTGCTGGCGCTCTGTGCCGTGTTCGTGCCGGTCGCATTCCTGGGTGGCGTTACGGGTGAAATGTTCAAGCAGTTTGCCGTCACGCTGGTGATCGCGGTACTGCTCTCCGGGATGGTGGCGCTGACGCTCACGCCGGCCTTGTGTGCCATGCTCCTCAAGGGGTGCAACGAGGATAACGTCAGCGGCTTCTTCGGCGCATTCAATCGGCGGTTCCACAGCCTCACCGACCGATACACCAACGCGGTGGGGCGTGTGCTCGCGCGGCCGCGGATGTGGCTCGCCGCGTTCGTCGTGATGGTGGGCCTTGCCATCGTTCTCTGGAAACGGGTCCCCACCGGATTCATCCCGACCGAGGACAAGGGCTACTTCGCTATCGCGATGCAGCTCCCCGACGCTTCGTCTCTGCAGCGCACCAAGGCCGTGGTCCAGCGGGTGGAAGGATTCCTGCACCAGGAGCCCGCCGTGGTGAATGTGGTCGCGTTCGCTGGTCTCGATGTGCTCACCCGCACCAACCAGACCAACAGCGCCACCATTTTCATTTTGCTCAAGCCATGGGATGAGAGAGGCAAGGACGAATCCATCGACGCCATCACCAAGCGCCTCAATGGGAAGCTGTTCGGAATGAAGGACGCGGTCGGCTTCGCCTTCAATCTCCCTGAGATTCCGGGCCTGGGCTCCACCTCGGGTGTGGAGGTGAACCTGCAGAACCGCTCGGGTAAGGATGTCCGCGATTTCGCCCAGCAGGTGCAAGCGTTCTCCACCGCCCTCAATCAGTTGCCCGCGGTCCAGGCGATGACGACCACGTTCCGGGCCAATGTGCCGCAGGTCTACCTCGACGTGGACCGCGCTACGGCCAAGTCGCGTGGCGTCAGTCTGACGGACCTCTTCAGCACACTGCAGACGTTCTTGTCCACGCTCTACATCAACGACTTCAACCTGTACGGCCGCACCTACCGGGTTCAAGCCGAGGCGGAGCCGCAGTTCCGCCGCACTCCGGAGGACATCGGCCGGCTCTACGTGCGAGGGCGGAACGACGAGATGATACCGGTGTCGTCGCTGGTGCAAACGGAGTTTCGGAGCGGGCCGACCCAGCTGCTCCGATTCAACGGCTTCGGCTCTGCCCTCTTTACCGGAACACCCAAGCAAGGCCGCAGCTCGGGCGAGGTGATGAATCAGATCGATAGGCTTGTCACCGAGCAGTTCGAGACCCAGGGTGTCGGCGTTGGCTATTCCGGGCAGTCGTTCCAGGAGCGGGCGGGCTCGGGCCAGGCGGGGCTGGTGTTCGGCCTCGGTCTGGTGATCGTCTTCCTGGTGCTCGCCGCGCAGTACGAGAGCTGGTCGATTCCGTTCGCAGTGCTCTTCGGCGTCCCGTTCGGGGCGCTCGGTGCACTGCTGGGTGTCTGGATACGGGGATTACCAAGCGACATCTACTTTCAGGTCGGCCTGATTACGGTAGTGGGGCTGGCGGCAAAGAATGCCATTCTGATCGTGGAGTTCGCCAACGAGATCAGGGGACGCGGGGTGGGACTCCGCGAAGCCGCCATCGAAGCGGCACGCGAGCGTTTCCGTCCCATTCTCATGACGTCGTTCGCCTTCATCCTCGGTGTGTCGCCCCTGGTCATTGCGAGCGGCGCGGGCGCGGGAAGCCGGCACTCGCTCGGCACGGGAGTCTTTGCGGGGATGTTGTTCGCCACCACCATCGGCATCTTCTTCATCCCCCTCTTCTTCTCGACGATCCGAGGATTAGCCGAGCGCGGCTTCTCGACCCGGCTGGCTGGTGCACGCGAGCCCATGCCCACCCCGGCATCGCCGGAGGCGAAGTGATTCGACACTACTCGGCGTTGCTGCTTGCGTCTCTGGCAGGCGGCTGCGCCGTAGGTCCCAGCTACCATCCGGAGCAAGTCGTCCCTGCTTCCACCCGTGTCGGGACGGCAGCGTCCAGCCAGGGGACTCGTGCCTTCTTCGATTCTCTAGCCAAGGCCAGAGCAGCTGACACGCTCTCTGGCCCCGCGGGAGCAGACAGTACCCGGGTGCTGTTGCCCGACTCGCTCACCTCGGTGGTCTGGCCCGACATCTTTCGCGACTCGACGATGCTGGGCCTGGTGCGGCAGGCGCTGACGAACAACCGCGACCTCCTGACGGCCGTTAGCCGGATTCGTGAATTCCGGGCGCAGGTTGGCGTTGCCCGCGCCCCGCTCTTTCCGAGCCTCACCGCCAACGGAAGCGTCAGCACCAATCAGGTTGCGATCGGATCGTTCCCTCCGACCTCGTATGATGCGTTCCGGGTGACCGGCGACGTCGCCTGGGAGCTGGATTTCTGGGGACGCACCCGGCGGGGGATTCAGGCCGCGCGAGCGGATCTGGGTGCGGAGGAGGCCGGCCAGCGGGCGGTAGTCCTGTCGCTGGTGAGTGATGTTGCCGGGGGATACCTGCAGCTGCTCGAGCTGGACCAGGAGCGGGACCTCGCCGAGCGGACACTCGCCTCACGTCAGGCCACGCTCAACCTCGCGCGCCGGCGTTTCCAGCAGGGGCTCACGTCCGAGCTCGATGTACGGCAGTTCGAGGCCCAGGTGGCGGTACCTGCGGCGACCCTCGCCGCGACCGAACGCCTCCGAGCGCAGCAGGAGCATGGGCTCAGCCTGTTGCTGGGTCAGCCACCCTCCGTCATCGGCCGGCATGGCACGCTCACCGAAGCGGTCAGCGCGCTCTCGGTACCGGACTCGCTTCCGGTCGATCTCATCATGCGCCGGCCCGACGTGCAGCAAGCGGAACGTGCCTTCGCTGCCGCCACCGCGCGGATCGGCGTGGCACAGGCCGCTCGGCTGCCGGCGATCTCGATCAGCGGTTACTACGGCACCCAGTCTCCCCGGTCCGGCGGTCTGTTCACCTCCAATAGTGAGATCTACCAGGCGCTGGCCGGGATCTCCTTCCCGCTCTTCACCGGTGGTCGGCTGATCAATGAGACCCGAGTGGCGAGCGCCAGGGCCGAGCAGGCGCGGTTGCAGTTCGAGCAGAGCGTGCTGATTGCCTTACAGGAATCGAGCGATGCGCTGGTGGGGGTACGCACCTCGGGCGATCAGGTCGTGGCGCAGCAGACCCAGACGCAGGCCCTCCGGCGTGCGCTGCAGCTGGCAGAACTGCGATATCGTACGGGCATCGCGAGCTATGTCGAAGTGCTGGAGGCGCAGCGAAGCCTGTTCGACGCGGAGCTTGGTCTCAGCCAGGCCCAACTCCGCCAGCTCAGCGCGGCAGTGCAGCTCTATCGGTCGTTGGGTGGGAGCTGGCCGGCTTCGGCCCAACCAGCAAAGAAGTGAGATCCCGGACTCAACACTAGTTTGCTGACGAGGCAAGCTGCTTGAACCGTGGGCTGCTTCGCAAAACCACTGCGGGGCTCGTCTACCCTGTCAGACATTGTCCCACCAGCACAGCCTCCTCTCACTCGTGTGACCTTGGCTGAGTAGGCGGCGAGGGGTGCTCGACCCTGCTGCACCAAACCGTTACCCAGTCGTGACGAAGGTGACTGGCGCAGCGCCGAAAATCAGTGGAATCTACAGGCTAGACCATGACTGCCCCCGAGCCCTCCGTACAGCCCCGCCTGGCTGCCATCGACGTTGGCAGCAACACGATCCGCCTGACCGTGGCCGAGGTTCAGGACGACGACAGCTACCGCATTCTGGATGAAGAGCGGGAGATGGTCCGCCTGGGCGAGAAGCTCGACCGGACTGGCCGGCTGTCGGAAGCGGCCATCGAACGGGCCCTCGCAGCCATAGGCAAGATGAAGGCGATCGCCGATGGCTTCAAAACCACCGAGCTGCGGGCGATCGCGACCAGTGCCGTGAGGGAAGCCTCGAACGGACGAGGCTTCATTCGCGAGGTTTCCCGCCAGCACAAGGTGCGCGTGGACGTGATCTCGGGTGAGGAGGAGGCCCAGCTGGCCTTCCGGAGCGCCACCCGGCATTTCGACATCCAGGGGCGCTCGACCGCCGTGGTTGACATCGGTGGTGGCAGCGTCGAGGTGATCCTCTCCGCCGGTACAGCCGTCGATCATGTCTACTCTCTCCCCCTCGGCGCGGTCCGAGTCACCGAGCGGCTGGTTCGGTCCGATCCCCTCAAGCCAAAGCATTGGAAAGAGATGAAGGAGGAGATCGATCGGGGGATCCGGACCATTATGCGGCGGCCGGCTCACCGGGCCGAGATCATGATTGGAAGCGGTGGAACGTTCACCGCCCTGGCGCACATGTCCAAGTATCAGCGGGAAGGCCGCCACGGATCGGTCCAGGGCTACGTCCTCTCCCCCGCGGAGATCATCCATCTGCTGCGCCGGCTCCGCGAAAGCAGTCTGGATGCGCGGCTTCAGATACCAGGGCTGAGCCCGGACAGAGCCGATATCATCGTCGGAGGGGCCAGCGTCATCGCCCGGCTGGTTCGGCGGTCTCCACACCCAGCAGATCATGGTGAACGAGCGAGGAATTCGGGATGGGCTTCTGCTCCGCATGATTTCCGAGTTGCCGGGCCGCCGCTCCTCCCGCACGCCGCAACCGGGAAACCGGATGGACTGGGCCCGCCAGTTCGCCCGGAAAGCCCGCTCCAACGAGCGTCACTGCGAGCAGGTGTCCACCCTGGCCCTGCAGATATTCGATGGCCTGAAGAACCGGTTTGGCTTACCTGCCGACAGCCGGGATCTCCTGCAGGCGGCTGCGATCCTGCACGACATCGGCTATCTCATCAGCCACTCGAAGCACCACAAGCACGCCTACCATCTGATCATCCATGGTGATCTGCCCGGCTTCACTCCGCAGGAAGTGGAGCTGATCGCGAATGTCGTTCGCTACCACCGCCGCGCGACGCCCAAGAAGCGTCACGAAAACCTGGCGTACCTCGGCGCGCCCGAGCGGAAGCTGATCGAGAAGCTGAGCGCCATTCTTCGGATCGCCGATGGTCTGGACCGGACCCATTCCCAATCGGTCACCGGTCTCAAGCTCCGGGCGCTGCAGGGACGAATACGGATCAGCGTGGAGGCCAGTGTCTTTCCCGACATAGACTGCGCCGACGCGGAACGGAAGTCGGACCTGTTCCGAAAGGCGTTCAATACCGACGTCGAGCTGGTCTGGCACTCCGGGCGTTCGGGTTCGAAAGCGAACGGCGGTCCAGGCTATCCCCACCTACAGGTTGTCGCTGCCGGCTAACGAAACTCTATGCCCAAAAATCTCCCTGAATTTTCCCCCGAGCATTACCTCAACCGCGAACTCAGCTGGCTCGAGTTCAACGCCCGGGTGCTGGAGGAGGCGGCCGATTCCTCCAACCCCTCTCTCGAACGGCTCAAGTTCCTCTCGATCGTCAGCTCCAACCTGGACGAGTTCTTCGAGGTTCGGGTGGCCGGCCTGCAGGAGCAGCTCTACGCTGGCCTGGAGCCACAGGACTTTCCGGCCGACGGACGAGCACCGGCAGAACAGCTCTCACGGATCGACCAACGGGTGCACCAACTGGTGCGCGACCAGTACCACCTGCTGCACCAGGAGCTGATCCCCGAGCTTCGGGAGGGCGGCATCCAGTGGGTCCGGCTGGAAGAGCTCACGCCGGCGGAGCGCGGCTTTGTGGACGGCCTCTTCATCAGCAGCGTCTATCCGGTTCTGACGCCGCTCGCCATCGATCCTGGCCACCCGTTCCCCCACGTCCACAACAAGAGCCTCAACGTGGCGCTGCTGGTCGAGCGGCAGCGCGCCAGCCAGAGACAGGAGCTGTTCGCGGTGGTGCAGGTCCCGGCGGTGCTCGACCGGGTCGTGCTCCTGCCGGGCGGCCCGACCGGGTTCGTTTCGTCCTGCTGGAAGACATCATCGCAGCCAACCTGGAAACGCTGTTCGGCGGCTTCCACGTCCTGGGGCACACGGTCTTTCGCGTCACCCGCAATACCGACCTCACCATCGACGAGGACGACGCGGAAGATCTGCTTCAGACGATCGAGGAGAATCTCCGCCAGCGGATGCGGGGCGACGCGGTACGGCTCGAGATCTCGGAGACCGCCGATGAGCGCTTCGTGCAGATGCTGGTATCTGCGCTCGATCTGCAGAGCCGGGATGTCTACCGTGTCACCGGACCGGTGGACCTCACCGGGTTCATGGCGCTGCAACGGCTGGACGGATTCCGCACGCTCAAGGATGAGCCGCTGGTTCCCGGAATTCCTCCGGCGTTCCCTCCCGGTGCGGATTTATTCGAGGTGATCCGCAGCCAACGACGTGCTGGTCCACCATCCATTCGAGTCGTTCGGCTCGGTGGTGAACTTCATCGAGCGTGCGGCCGACGATCCTCAGGTTCTCGCGATCAAGCAAACCTTGTATCGGACCAGCGGCGGCAGCCCGATCATCCGCGCCCTGGAGCGGGCGGCGCAAAACGGCAAGCAGGTCACCGCGCTGGTGGAGTTGAAGGCCCGGTTCGACGAGGAGAACAACATCGGCTGGGCCCGGTCGCTGGAGCATGCCGGGGTGCACGTGGTGTACGGCGTCGTGGGCCTCAAGACCCACTGCAAGGCATCGCTGGTGGTTCGGCGGGAGCCGGAAGGAATCCGTCGATACGTCCACCTGTCTACCGGCAACTACAATCCGACCACCGCCCGGATATACACCGACCTGGGTCTGTTCACTGCCAAGCCCGCCTTCGGGGAAGACACCAGCGAGCTGTTCAACCTGCTCACCGGGTACTCGCAGGGGCGTCGTTGGCGAAAGTTTTTGGTCGCGCCGCTGGGCCTGCTGGAACAAGTGGTCGAGCTGATCGAGCGCGAAGGCAGGAATGCGGAGCTGGGCCGGCCATCCCGCATCATCGTCAAGATGAACGCGCTGGTAGAGCCCAGCGTCATCGACGCCTTGTATCGTGCTGCCCGGAGAGGGGTGAGGATCGATCTGGTCGTGCGCGGCACCTGCTGTCTCCGGCCCGGCATTCCCGGTCTCTCGGAGAATATCCGGGTCATCAGCATCGTGGACCGGTTCCTGGAGCACAGCCGGATCTTTTACTTCGAGAACGCGGGCGACCCCGAGGTGTTCCTGGGCAGCGCCGACTGGATGCCGCGCAACTTCTTCCGCCGAATCGAGCTGATGTTTCCGGTGGAGGACGCCCGGCTCAAGGCGCGCTTAATCAATGAGCTGCTTCCGATCATTCTGAACGACAACATGAAGGCGCGCCAACTCACTGCCGACGGGAGTTATGTCCGTCTGGCGCCGGCCGACGGCGAGGAGGCGATTCGCTCCCAGGCCGTCTTCCAGACGCTGGCTCGGGTGTCGGCCCGGGTTGCGGTGGATTCCGCCCTCCGATTCGTCCCGATCTACGGTAGCGGCGGACCGCCGCCGCCGGACGTGGCTCTCACCAACGGGGACGATGACGGACAGCGGGCCACACCACCTCCGGTTCGCTCACCCCGCTCACGCAAGCGGACCGCAGCAACGTGAAGCTCCTGATCGTCCGCCATGGAGAGGCGGGGAAGCGGGAAGAATGGGAGGCGGAGGGAAACGACGACCGGCTACGGCCGCTCACGCCCAAGGGGAAGAAGGACCTGCGCCGTGGAGTGGGCGGGCTGGTGCGTCTGGTTCCCGAGCTCGATCTGGTGGCAACCAGCCCCTGGACCCGAGCCGTTGAGACCGCGGAGATCGTGGCCAGGGAATACGATTGCGAGATCGAAGAGGTGGAAGCGCTGACAGCCGAGCGGAAGCCGGAAGAGCTGATTCCGTGGCTGAGGGAGCACGCCCAGAGCGAATCCGTCGGAGTGGTGGGACACGAGCCGCACCTCAGTCTTCTGGTGGGATATCTGCTGAGCGGGAAGAACGCTGCTTTTATCGACCTCAAGAAAGGCGGCGCCTGCCTGCTCGACCTGGCAGACGGGTCGAAGCCGGCGGGTGGTGCGGTCCTCGAATGGCTCCTGGGTAATCGCGAGCTGCGCCGGCTCGCCGAGTAGAACGATGCCTCTACGACTTCCAACCGACCTGCTCGATCGCTCGGCCCAGGAATCATCCCGCCTGCTCGCGTTGAGCTACCTCGACCAGATCGATCGGGCCCAGCAGGCGCTGGGAAACTCGCTCGAGCCGGATGCACTGCACGATTTCCGAGTCGGCCTGCGCCGGCTCCGGAGCGCCCTGAGCGCGTATCGCTCGCAGCTCGAAGGCAGCGTGACCGGGAAGATGCGAAAGCAGATCCGGAAACTCGCCCGGGCGACCAATGAGGGTCGGGACACCGAGGTCCAGCTCGACTGGTTGAACCGGCAGGCCGGACAGGTGGGCGCGGACGATGCGCGGGCACTGTACTGGCTGACTGGCCGGCTGCAGGGGCGAAAGCAGGAGGCACACGACCCTGCAGTCGTCACCGTTGCTCGGCGCTATGGCAAGGCGGCTGTGAGATTGCGCCGGGCGCTCGGGGTTCTTCGGATCGAGCTCGACACTGGGCGAGGTCAGCGGCTGGAGACGTTCGGTGAGGTCGCCGGCGAATTGGTCCGGCAGCATGTGGCCCGGCTGCAAATAGATCTCACTCGAATTACCGGGCCGGCTGACGTAGAACCGGTTCATCGAGCGCGGATCAACATCAAACGGCTCCGCTACCTGCTCGAGCCGCTGGCTCGGAGAAATCGGCGTGGCTCTGGATTGATCCGCCGGCTCAAGGAAGCGCAGGACCTGCTGGGCGAGCATCACGACATGCATGTGCTGTCGATGGCGATCGACTCGCTCCGAAGCGCGCTGCCCCCGAACAGCTTGCCGGGACTGGAGCCGGGCCTCGCTGCGCTTAGTCGTCTGGCGACAGCCGCTGGGGTGGCGGCGTTCGATCGCTTCCAATCCAGTTGGGGTGGGCAGCTGGCGACCCGGATCCTGGCGCGCGCCGACGAGATGGGAGCGTCGCTGATTCAGCGCGCGACTCCGGAGAACGGGAGTCCGTCGCTGGAATCCGCCGTCATCGTTACCGAGCCGGTTCAGCCAGAGCCGGCACAACCGGTCGCGGCCGAAACAGGATGAACCCGATCTATCTGGCAGTCGTACCTACACAGCGCGTCATAGGCACGCGAGGATCAGGAGGAATCGATGGCTAAGGTTAAGGATCATCTGGCGCAGGTGGGGATGGGCGCCGTCGTTGCCGGTCTCGAGGCAGTGGAGAAGAGCATCTCCAAAAAGCAGTACAAGCGCCTGATCGCAACCGCCGTGGCGCAGCTGCTCACGATGCATCCGGACTATGGGGCCGGAAAAGCGCGTCGCCGGGCACGCAAGGTCGCCGGCGCCAAGCCGGCGAAGAAGCTGCTGATTACGGCAAGCCGGACCGGTCTCAAGAAGGGTCTGGAGAGCGCTGCGGTTGCAGCAGCCAGCGGCGTCGCGCTCAAAGCCGCGACCAGTCTGGGCCGCAAAGTCACCGACAAAGTGCAGGGAGCCGTAGCGGCACATGCGAACGGGGACTCGACTCGTGATGCCTGAGCTTACAGGCTGACTCGTGCGCCCCCACGCTCGCGGGGGCCTCGCATCTCACCCGCGGCCCGGCATGCCTTCCATACACCAGAGCGGCGCGATCGTCGTCCGGCTCGACAAGAGCGAGCCCAGGATTCTGCTGGTCAGCGCCAAGCGGAACCCGCGGAACTGGATCTTTCCCAAGGGTCACATTGAGAAAGGAGAGAGCCCGGAAACCGCCGCGTTGCGGGAGACGCGGGAGGAAGCCGGCGTGGTTGGGAAGATGATTGGACCGGCTGGTATTCTGGAGTATCGATTCCTCGGCATGAAGGCGCGGGTGGAGTACTTCCTGGTGCAGTTCACCCGCGAAGCGGGACCACCGGAGGAAGGCCGGGCCAGAGTCTGGTGCGGAGTAGAGGATGCGCTGGAGCGGCTGAGCTACAAGAACACGCGGAAACTGCTGCGAAAAGCGTGGAAGCAGGTGGTAGGAGACGCCTGAGATCGTACCTCCACTGAGAAGAAATCGGAGCTGACTGCGTCTCCTGACTGACGCGGGGTGGGCCATCCCTGCCCGGCGTCGCTCTGTGGGGCCCGCCTGAATGACTCCTTGCGGCATTGCCCCATGGGCCACCAATGCCGAACAGGAGACTCCCGCCGTGCGACTCACTTCACTCTGCGCTCTCGGCGCAGTCGTCACTACGTTCACACTCGCCGCCTGCAACGACTCTCTCGAGCCCCGGTCAACCTCGGAGCCGGCGGACTTTCACGTCAGCAACCTCGGGCAGGGACGGGGATGGCTCACGGTCTGCCACGTGTGGGGTCGTGAGGGCAAGGCCAGATACCTGAAGTTGAAGTTGCCGATCGCGGCAGTCTATGGCCGCCTTGGGCATCTCAATAAGGACGGCACCCCACGCCGGGGGCACGAGCGTGACTTCATTGTCACTGGTACGAACACCTGCCCCCCCAAGCCGGTGACGACTGGGACGCTCTATATCTGCAAGATCGCGGGAGACGGCGTAGCGCTCGGCTCGACCTTCTCGTTCACAGTCAATGGAAGATCACTGAATGCAATCGCACGGGAGGACCTGTCATCCAACTTTACCCCGGAGAAGTGCGCGAATGCCGGCACATTCGCCGTCGGAACCACGGTAGTACTCAGGGAAACGGCGTCCGCAGGCGTGAGGATGTCGAGTGTCAATTTCACTTTCGGCAACGGCGGCGAGGTCATCAGCTTTGATCAGGACCCTGTTACAGGGGCTTTCATCGGAGTAACAGCTATAATCGGCGAGGGTCCACATTACGCTCTGGTTACGAACGTAGCGACCTGACGTAATTCACCAATCAGTGATGCTCCTGCCCGTGGTAGCGGTGTATCACCGCGTGACCCCGGCCACGGGCGATGAGCCATCGGTTTGCCGGAAACGCCGCCGCGCCGGCGATGACGAGCGATAGTGCAAGACTGCCCCAAAAGAGCACGGTATCGAGGCCTGCGTTCATGGCCCCAGGAATAACCAGCATGAGTCCGGTGTCCACGATCTCCATGATCGTGATGGACATCGGTATCGGATGCGAACGCCAGTCTCAGTACGGTACCCGCAGCAAGACCCGAGGCCAGCAGCGGCCGTATCGTCAGTGAATAGCCGAAGACAAACGCGAGCGCGATCGATAGCACGACGGTTCCGGAGTTACTCCACCGGAGCGCGGTACCGATGACCATGCCCAGCACTTCACCGATGGCGCAGCCGGTGAGGCAGTGGACGGTTGCCGCGAAGGCGAGTCGATTGAGTGAAGGTGAAGCGGTCGGCTGATGGTGGTGATGATCGGCGTGCTTCATGCCGCATACTACATGAGGATTGGTCGCACCGCAGGTTCATCGCAGCTTGAGACGCTTGCGTTCTTTCTTGGTCGGCTCCCGGCCGTGCTCGGCCCGGAACGCCTCCAGCGCTGCATTCTGATCGCGGCGCTGCGGATTGATCGCCTGCCCCCGGCTGTCCTTGGGCAGCGTGGACGGCTGTTCGTCTTCTCGGGGCTTCCAGGGTGTGGGCGGATCGTAGGCCATGATGTCGGTTCTCCCCTAGGTTCGTCGGATTCCCTTCAGTAGGTCACCCTACGCCAGCTGACCGGGACCTGCGATAGGCCTCGCCAGGCGGGTGACGGCACCCAGAAACACATCCGGTGTGAACGGTTTCACCAGTATCTCTGCCCTGATTCCGCTGTCGACGATCAAGGCAGGATCCATCGCAGTGATGAAGAGGAACGGCACTGTTCTATCGGTACGCTGGAGCGCGCGGGCGAACTCCAGCCCGTCCATGATCGGCATGTTGAGGTCCGTCACGACCAGACTCAGAGACCCATCCAGCCTGCCGAGCGGCTTGCAGCGCGGCGGCGCCGTTACTGGCCTCCTCCACCAGAAAGCCGGAAAAGCTGAGCAGCCGGGCGAGCAGCTGCCGGACCAGTTCCTCATCGTCCACCAGCAGAATCTTCGATTGTTGGGATAGCATGGAATTCCCTCACGTTGGCGAGGATGCCACTCGGGTTCGGGAAGTCCCAGGGGTGGGGCAAAGCGAAGGGGAGCGTAGTCGGGTAAGGCGGGCGCCTCTCTCGTGGCCGAGGAGACCACCGGCAAGGTACCCAATTGTACCTGCCGCTGCTAGCTGGGAAGCTGCCTACTTACTTCCGTGGCTTCTTACGCCGCTCAGTGACCCGCTCACCGGCACTCGCACGACGCTGCTCCAGCGCTTCACGCACCTTGGCTATGGCTTCGTCGCGGGTATAGGGCTTGGCCAGGAAGGGGACGTCCAGCGATTCGAGCCCGTGTTGCATCAACACCTGTGCCGGGTGAGCGGAGGTGTAGAGGATGCGCTGCTCGGGCCACTCCTCCAGCACTATGGAGGCAAGCTCGACCCCGTCGCAATCGGGCATGACCACGTCCAGCATGAGCAGGTCCACTCTCCCGCGCGCATTGCCCAGCACATCCAGAGCCTCAGGAGCAGACTCCGCCTCCAACACCCGGTAGCCTTCCTCGCTCAGGATCCGGTAGGCCACCCTGCGAGATATCCGCTCGTCATCTACCACGAGGATCGTCGTAGCAACGCGAGGAAACGGAATCGACATTGAGCTTCTGGCTCCGGGAAGAGGAACGGTCTTCCTGAGTATAGGTGTGGGTACCGACAGAAGGTAGGATAGGACGAAGCTGGTGACGCATGTCACACGATGCAGGGTGGATCGTGCGCGCTCTTTCGGCCGCCGAACCGCGAAAGCATCTTCCGACGCTGCTCCGCTCGGAGGTCCTGCCCGGAATTCACCGGGTGAAAGGGTATCATGGCGCCTACCTGCTCCGCCGAGAGATGTCAGACCAGATCGAGTTCGTCACCATCACCTTCTTCGACTCGTGGGATGCCGTCCAGGACTTCGCCGGTCCTGACCGGGAGCGTGCCGTCGTGCCGCCGGCTGCCCGGGCGGTGCTGCTCTCCTTCGACGAGCGCGCGGTTCATTATGAGGTGCTTGCCCAGCCTGAATAGGGACCTCCCTTCTATCCGCAAAGCGCCGTTTCGGTCCACTCGATCGCTGGTACTGGCTTTCCTGGCGGCCTGCGGCTCACGCGAACCCGAGCGGCTCGGCACTGCAGCCGGGCCGGTAGTCCTTCCTACCGGCCGCCGCCTCGAACCAGCGGGGCGAATCA
Source organism: uncultured Gemmatimonadales bacterium (assembly GCA_963751925.1). GTDB lineage: Bacteria > Gemmatimonadota > Gemmatimonadetes > Gemmatimonadales > GWC2-71-9 > CAVVWJ01. Next base: position 1,623,648 of record CAVVWJ010000002.1, read on the forward strand.
TCGATGTCGGCAACATGCCGCTGTCAGTTCAGCTGGCGCCCGACGGACACCATGCCGTTCTCCTGCTGAGTGGATGGCGTGAGTGTGGTCTCCAGGTGGTAGATCTAGCAGCCGGCCAGATCACCCAGACGCTCTCCCAACCCGGCGCCTTCGTCGGCCTCGCGTTCAGCCCCGATGGCCGCTCGCTCTATACCTCGGGCGCAGGCGAGGATCTGGTGTACCGCTACGCCTGGAGTGACGGACGAGCGACGTTGGCCGACAGCATCGTCCTGGCCGAGCGAGATACTGCTTCGGCAAAGAAGCGCTTTCCGGCCGGGCTCGCCCTCTCGGCTGACGGCAAGACCCTGTATGTCGCCGAGAACATGGGCGACTCGCTTGCCGTGGTCGACATCGCGACGGCTCGAGTGAAGCAGCGACTCCCGGCGGGCCACTACCCCTACGCCGTCACCGTTGCACCGTCAGGCGAAGTGTACGTCTCTGCCTGGGGCGAGGACGTGATCACGACCTTTCGTCCGATGGAGGCCGGGATGCTTGCGGCGGGCACCCGCGTCCTGGTCGGCCGTCATCCCTCGGGTATGGTCCTCAACCGGGCCGGGGACAAACTCTTCGTCACTTCGTCCAGCACCGATCGTATCGCGGTGGTCGACACCAGGTCACGTCGGGTGGTGAAGCTGCTGGAGGATCCTGCGCCGGCGGGTCCGTCGGAAGGGAGCACGCCGAACGCTCTGGCGCTCTCGCCTGACGAGCGCCGGCTATTTGTCGCCGAAGGTGACAACAGCGCTGTTGCCGTATTCGATCTGGAGAGCCCGCAATCCGGCGGCACCAAAGGAACGGCAGGCACAGTCAGCGGTCGAATTCCGGTGCTGTGGTATCCCACCGCGCTCGCCATCGTTCGAGACTCGCTGCTCGTGGTGAGCGGCAAGGGGCGAGGAACCGCCCCCAATCCGAGTGCGCCGCAAAGTGGACCCGGCAAGGATCCGCGAGCCTACACGCTGGGACAGCTGAATGGCGCACTCAATCTCGTCCCGCTCGCACTCAGCAACAGCGAGCTCGCCGAGCTGTCCGCGCGCACTGCCCGAGCCAATGGCTGGGACAGTGAGCGACGCCGCAAAGGCTATCCTCCCTTCACCCATGTGATGCTGATCATTAAGGAGAACCGCACCTACGACCAGGTGCTGGGTGATCTCCCCGAAGGTGATGGCGACACCGCGCTGGTCTTCTTCCCTCGCCCGGTGAGTCCGAATCATCATGCGCTGGCCGAGCGCTTCGGCTTGTACGATCGCTTCTTCACCAACGCCGAGGTCAGCGCGCAGGGTCATCCCTGGTCTACCTCGGCGTATGTCACCGAATACACCGAGAAGACGGTGCATAGCCTCTACGCCGACCGGAGACCCGACGTCAACGAGGGCGAGGTCGGACGAACCGGCGACCGGTTACGTGTGGACCGCAGCCGTGAAGAAGGGGCTCGACGTCAGAGTCTACGGTGAGTATGCCGAGCCCGACTCGGCCACCGGTAAGTACCGGCCGTCGAAGCCGAGCCTGGCCGGGCACGTGAATCCGGACTATCCCTCGTTCGACATGGCGATCTCGGACCAGCGGCGAGCCGATGCGTGGCTGGCGGAGTTCGCCGGTTACGTTCGCACCGGCCGGATGCCGGCCCTGGAGATTCTGCATCTTCCGGGCGATCACACTGCGGGCTCCCGCCCCGGCCTCTGCACTCCCCGCGCCTGCATGGCAGACAACGATCTGGCGCTCGGCCGGATCGTCGAAGCCGTCTCGCGCTCGCCGTTCTGGCCCAATACGGTCGTCTTTGTGGTCGAGGATGACGCCCAGTCCGGACCGGACCACGTGGATTCACATCGATCCGTGCTGCTCGTTCTATCGGCGTACAGCCGGCCCGGGACGGTGCATCGGTTCGTCAACACCACCGATGTCCTCGCTACCGTGGAGGACATACTCGGTCTGCCATCACTATCTCAGTTCGATTACTACGGCCGGCCGCTCGTGTCCACCTGGGCCGCCAGGCCGGACTCTCGCCCGTATGCCGCACTTTCGCCCAAGCAAGACCTCGGCGAGCGGAATTCTCCGAAAGCGGTCGGAGCCCGGGAGTCACTCACGCTGGACCTGGCGTCCGCGGATCGGATCGATGATCGCCAGTTCAACCATCTGCTCTGGAGCGTGATCAAGGGCGGAACACCGTTCCCGACCGCTGCTCGCGGCTCGACCCTGGACTTCGAGCGCGACCGGTAGCCCAATGCTGCTTCTCCCTGAGGCCGTTGACGGGGAGTGGCCGCGCGGTAACTTCTCGCCAGCCCTCCTCTCTCACATCGGTCAACGGAGACTCCAATGCGCACCCGCTCGTGGGCGATTCTCAGTAGTCTGACCATTCTGCTGGGAACTGGAGCCAGTGAGGCTCGGGCGCAGGCTGCTCCAACCGCACTGGGGCCGGACAGCTTTCTGGTGGTGGTTCCCTTCCGGGACACGACTGCGATTCGGCGCGACCTTGCCGCCACCGCCCAGGCCAGGGATCAGGCAAACACCGACCGCGCCATGGGCGAGAGCCTCAGGCAGAGCGCCAAGGCACGGATTCTCCGCAAGCGTACCGAGATCGATGCCCTCCAGGCGCGGGAGAACACCGCCAAGAAGCAGAAGGCGGCCGCCGATCTCATCGCGATCCAGGCTGACAAGAAGGCGGCGGAGCGCGAGAAGGACCTGATCGAGCGTCGCGAGTCACTGCGGGAGGCGGATGTCGAGCTGGCGAAGAAGCGGGTCGAGCTGGCGGATGCCCGGCGCGCCGCGCTCGAGCTGGAGCTTCAGTTGGCGCTCCGGAGACTCGATCGTGAGCGGGCCGGCCGGCCGAGCGGTCCCGCGGGTGCCCGGGCCGAGCAGGTGTTGAGCGATATCGAGCGCCGCACGCTGGAGGCTCAGCAGAAGGAGGCGGACAAGAACAAAGACGTGGCAGACCGCCAGAAGCAGATCATTCAGCGCCGAATCGAGATTCTCGATGCCCAGCGCAAGCTGGTCGCGGGAAGCTGATACGGTTCACGCCCTTCGACTAGTGGCTCTGGCTCGCGGCCGCCGCGATCACACGCTTCAGTAAGCCGTCCAGCGCATCGTCCCGAATCCAGCGCGCCACCACCACGAGATCGTATTCCGGGATCGCGCACACCACGTTGGCGCCGTTTCCGATATGGCAGAACGTCTTCGGTGTGGCGTCGGGCCAGCGTCGGGTTCCGTCGGCGCCGGACGTGTTCAGGAAAAAGTTCATGAACCCGTAGGTGGGCTCCGGGGCAGTCGGCTGCAACGCTTGCGTGATCCATGCATCCGAAAGGATCTGCTGGTTCCCCCATCTGCCGCGCCGGAGGGTGAGCAACCCGAACCGCGCCAGGTCGCGCGCATTGATCCATATCCCTCCGCCCCAATGCCCGCCGCCGCTTACGGACTGCATCCGCTTCCGCCCGATCGTGACCCATGAGTTAGGGTAGCCGTGCCAGACCCAGCTATGGGAGGCGCCGATCGGGTCCATCACATACTGCTTCAAAACCTCCGGAAGAGGCCGACGCCACAGCTGAAGCGCGGCGTAGGCGAGCAGGTTGACCCGAACATCGTTGTACTTGTACGTCGTGCCCGGTTCCGCGTGTACCCGTTTCTTGTACTCCTCGATCGAGAGATTCGCGGGCGGCCGGTCCGACCAATCCGGCTTTCCCCAGAGCGTACCTTCCCAGTCGCTGGTCTGTCGGAGCAGGTGGTCCCAGGTGATCTTCGCGTTGTGCTCCGAGTCGAACTCCCCGGTCTTCACCGCGTCTTTGACCTTGGCGTCGAGATCGGGGATGAGCTTCCGGTCCCACGCGACGCCGAGGACACTGGAGAGAAAGCTCTTGCTGATGCTGAATGTCATGTCCACCCGATCGGGCTCACCCCACTCCGCTATCAGGTAGCCATGTCGCACGATGATGCCAGTCATGTCCCCGCGGGGTTTGAACGGGCCGAGAGGATCCGGCAGCGGTTCCCGGCCGTATCCGCTGGCCCAGTGCGCGGCAAGGAGGTCTCTCGGCGCGTTGCTTTCCATCGACTTGGCAAATGCGATTGCCGAGTCGACGAGTCCCGGGTTCATGGCGACCAGCACGGGTGCGCGCCGCTCCCATCGTCCTGGGGGTGGGTAATACGGTGCCGAAGACTCCTGGCGCGGCGGTGCGGTTGCTATGCCGGGCTGGGCTCGCTGAGCGTCGCCTTGATGGAAGTACGAGAGCGCAAGGAATGAGGCGAGAGGCAAGACGAACTGTGTGATCATGCACTCTTCCCGGCGACGGGTCCCGGTGGCATTCCTGAGAGATCAGAACACATAGCGGGCGCTGAGCTGCATGCGCCACCGTGTGCCCTCCACATCCAGTTCATGCCGGCGCGGCTGAAGCACGTGGTAGATTCCGCGGCTGTTCGCCTCGTCATAGCCGACGAGCTCGACGAGGCTTACTCGGTTCCCGTTGGGAGGACCGCCAAACTCCTCCAGTGTTTGCTGCACTTGACCCCAGTCGTGGTCGATGAAGTTGAGCAGGTTGAAGAGATCCGCCGTGATCTGTACCGACTGGCCCCGGTGAGTGGGAAGTACCTTCGTAAGCCTTCCATCCAGACGGTTGATCCATGGGTTCCCGCAGCTGTTTCGTTCGAGAAGCCGTCCCCTCTGCGCACTGAGACAGCTCTCCGCCTGAATGTACTGGTCGAGCTTGGCGTAGTCGGCGGGGTCGTCCAGCGTGATGTCGCCCGCATTCCGAGGCACGTACACTGGGTCGTTGTTCCGCGCGTTCTCGAGGTTATCCAGGCCGTCAGCGTTGGCGTCGCCCCGGACAATGTACGTCAGCGGATCACCTGAGAAGCCGATGTATGAGAGTCCCAGTCGAACCTTCAGCGGCAGATCTGCGGTTCCAACCAGTGTGAGCTTGTGTGGATGGTTCCAGAGCGCGCCTCTCAGGTTAGGCTGCTCCCACGTCCCGTCCAGCGGCGAATTTCCGAGATTACCGCGAGCAGAAATACCGGGTGAGTCGGTTCGGTTTTTGGCGTTGGTGTAGGTATAGGCGGCGCTCAGCTCTGCTGAACCGCCGAATCGCCTCTGCAGCTGCAGCGCCAGCGAGTAGGCGCGATCACCCGAGCCGTTCGTCACCTGCACCACCGACTCGAACGCCGGACTGATCCGGTTGGGCGAGGAGAAGCCCGCCACCGGATCGATGGTGCCGTAGAGCGTGCGTCCTCCCTCGCCGCCGGAGGCGCCGGTCGGCGGCCCAAGGTTGAGATCCCGCTCGGCAAATTGGTTCACACCTCGGGTGTAGAGGAAGTCCACCGTGCCCACCAGACCCGCGGGGAGCCGGGAATCGGCGCCCAGGGCGACCTTAAGATTCCGGGGAAATCGGAAGCGGGGGTCGAAAACGGTTATCAACGCCGTCGGCGGCTCGATGTCCGCGCACTGGGTGGGCTCGGCAGTCGGATCGAGGGTGAAGCGAGGAACATTTCCCTCGGCACACTCGAGGAAGAGCAATCCGAAGCCGGCATCGCTGTAAACGTTTTCCAGCCACGAATAGGCTGGTCTCCCCGCGAACAGGCCGATGCCTCCTCTGAGAAACGTTCTCCCCTGCCCCGTCGCGTCATAGTTCGCTCCGAACCGAGGACTCCAGAGGAGGTGCCCCCCTGGAGTTTGCGCGGTGCTGATGCCGAGCGCGCTGAGCAACTCGGGATTTTCTGGCGGTCTCGTCGACAGGTACGGAACGTCGAAGCGGAGTCCTGCAGTAAGCGTGAGCCGTGGACCGGGAATCCACTGGTCCTGAAGATAGAAGCCAACCTGATTGACCCTGAAATCGGGACGTCCTCCGGTCGGAATGATCGGCCCCGGCACGAACCGCTGGAATGCGATCGGCAATCCCTGCTCCAGCGAGTCGAGGCTGTTGAAAACCCAGTCTCCGGAATCATTCTGATATCCGTTCACGTCATACACGTGGACCAGCTCGTCGTGCGTGCCCAGCGTGAAATGATGTGCGCCGGTGGCAAGCTCAAGGTTGTTGGTGATCTCCCAGATAGACTCAGAGTTATCTTGCCCACACCCGCGCTGCGCACCGGCGATCATTCCGCCGGCGTCGACGCCCACCTCGACCGTGGGGAACGTGCCGATCGGATAGCAGCGGTGACGGTCTTTTCGGTAAGCGAGAAGAAGCTGGTTGGTCCAACGCGAGCCGAACGCTGCCGTCCAATCGAGTCGGGTCGCATCCACGATCCTGGGATCGTACGACCCGTGCGATGAAAAGCCGAGATTGCCGTACTCGTGCTCGCCGGTGAACCGTGGGCCTTCGTACAGGTGCTCCTGCGATATCTCGAGCCGGTTGTTGATGCCGAGTTGGGCAGAAACCTTGGCGAACACGGTTCGGGTGGGTACCCGGCCTGGGATGGCGTCGAACGTGCCCGGGTCCACGCCGTAAGTGTTCTCCAGGATATCCCGGAAGCGCGCCGCGCTCGAATAGCGTATCCCAACCCCGACCGAGTCAGCCCCAAGGGTGGTGTCCCGGCCTGGACCAGGCGTGGTCGAAGGAAACACCTGCCTCCGGCCCCCCGCATTCAGGAAGAACGCAACCCGGTCGCGCACGATCGGGCCACCCAGCGTGACACCGTACTCCTGTCGGCTGAAAGGATCTTGGCGAGCGCCGTCCGGGTTCTCTCCTGCGAGCTTCGGGCTGTCGAGGTAGCTGAAGATCGAACCTGCCCAGCGGTTCGACCCGGACCGGCTGACCGCGTTCACCAGGCCGCCCGCGAAGTTGCCGTACCGGACGTCGAACGGCGCCGAGATGATCTGAAGCTCGTGCACGGCCTCGGGCGTCAGGGCGAAGAGCCCGAAGGAATTCTCGCCGCCGGGGATGCCCGAGATCCCCCCGCCAAAGTCACCCCTTAGGCCATTGTCGGTGGTACCATCGACCTGCAAGCTGTTGAGACGGTCATGTTGCCCCGCGAATGAGATCCCGCCGTTGGCGCTCGGTGTCACCAGGGGAGAGAGCAACGCAAGTCGGGTAAAATCGCGGCCGTCGACCGGCAGCCGCACGATGGTGGACTCGGGGATTGTCAGGGACGGTCCGGTGCGACCCGCGTTTAGCCTGGGATCCGCCTCCGCGCGCACCGTCACCTCCGCGAGCTGGAACGCGGCTGAGGTGAGGCCGAAGTTTGAGGTTACCCGCTGACCCAGCGACAGGAAAACGCCGTTCTGAGCCGACGGCTCGAAGCCGATGGCGCGCACCTCGACGCGATAAGGCCCGCCCACAGAGAGATGCTCCAGAAAAAAACGCCCGTCTCCGTGGGTGAGGGTCCGCCAGCGCTCCCCGGTGGCGACGTTGGTCACCAGCACGGTAGCATCCTCCACTGGCCGGCCGCTCCCCTCAGCGACTGTGCCCTGCACAGCTGCGCCAATCGCCCCCTGGGCATAGAGCCTTCCCGTGCGGCAAAGCAGCATCGGCAGGCACGCGCCGAAGAGGGTCAAGAGTTCGCGTGGTGAGCGCAACCGAACCTCAATACGATGAGAACTTGGAAAGTCTGGAACCGAGCGGGATCAGGTCCTCGGTCCTCTCCCCCTGCTGATATGCACGCAAAACGTCGCTGCTGGGGATCATCGCCCGGTCCATCGGTCAGTCCTTGGGCCGAATCCACTCCTGAAATGCCGGGTCGGCACGCAGGGGTGCCAGGTCTGGGTCCCGGTGGGCCGCACGCCATCCGCTGAACCCCTTCTGCACGGCCTGCCGCAACAGCCCTACCGCCCGCGCGCGATCGCCCAAAAGTCCGGCGATGCGTGCGCGTCCGTATAGGTTCCAGTATTCGCTGGCTGCTCCCCCCTTCCCCCGGCGCGCCGTGAGCCAGCGGTCGACCCGCTCGGCCTCGGGTCGGTCGCCCCGGCGAGCCGCGAGATTGCCCAGCGTGGCTTGTACCTCGAAATCGCCGGAGTCGACGGTGGCGAGCGAGCGATAGATCGGCAGCGCCTCGTTCCACCGTCCAGCTGAGTTCAGCAGACCGGCCAGTCTCCGGCGCGCGTCAGGCGAGGACTGCTGCTCGGGCGACTGCGCCCTGAGCCACGCGATCGCGCGGTCAAAAGCCTGCTGGGCCGCCGCTGCATGCCCATGGACGGCGAGTTCCAGACCCGCAATCTCCAACTGATCGATCAATGCCTGCTGATCGTTGCCGAGCTGCCGGACCATCAAGTCCATCACCTTCGCGACGTCGGCAACCCGTCCGAGAGCGGCGAGCGAGGCGACCTCTTCATCCAGAAAATTGATTCGCATATCCGCATTAGTGTTCACCGGGGTACGTCGCATGCGCGCGACAAACACGAGCGCGCTGTCGTACTGGCCCAGGCGATGATACGCGTCTAGGAGTGTGGGGAGGTTGAGCTCCGGATCCCGAGCGTGACTCTCATCGAGCGGTGCCAGAATGTCGATGACCTCGCGCGGGCGATTGGCTTGGAGAAGGAGCATCGCCGTCCAGCCCGCCATCCGGTCGTTGCCCGGATTGTTCCCCGACCCACTTTCCGCCCTGTCGAGCGCGTTCGGCAGATCTCCATGACAAAGAAATGTGGCGATGCTGAGCTGGGTGCGGTCTTCGGCGGGCAGGCGTTCTCCGACGAGACGCGGCTGGAGCTCGGTGGCGATGGAGTCCACCCCCGCGCAGTTGCTCCACATGAATCTGAACGCCAGCGCCGCGAGCGGCAGGGTGAAGTTGGAGTCAATCGCGACCGCGCGGCGCATGTGCGCGATGCCTGGCGCCTCGCAGCTCGCGTCGCCGTTCCCACAGTGCAGCAATACGTCCACCCCCGAGCTGAACTCCTCCAGCGCTTCGTACGTCTCTGGCAGGCTTGTCTGCTCCGAAAAATCCCAATTCAGTAACGAGCTCACCGCCGCCATGACCCTCGTGCGCACGCCTGTGAGCGCAGTGAGTCGGGCCGCGACGGGTGCACTCACCGGGCCAATGAGTCGGAGCGCTCGGCCGGTACGAGTGTCGAGTACCTCGGCCTGGAATTGAAGGCTGTCGCCTGGCGCGCGGTCATAGGAACCGAGGACGATAGTCCCCGACCCCGCGTCTCTCGCCAGCGCACGAGCCGCCATAGGAGTGAGTCTCCGAGCGGTGCCTGCCTCGGCCCACGATCGGGCATCCACCACCTCACGCACGTCATGCGCGACCTTGAGGCCGCGGGCGACATAGTCGCCAGCCGCATCGCCCAGCGCATCGAGTGTCGAATCGCCGGTTCGGTTCTGGAACGGCAACACGATCACCCGGGTCGGCTCGAGCGGATCCGGCTTTCGCGCGCGGGCGACGGCAAGGCCGGTCGCGGCGAGCGCAGCCGCGGCCACTGCTGTGGCCAGTATCCAGCGCCGGCTCCCCCCCGCGCCGCGTCGCGCTTCCAGCGCCGCGGTCTGCGCTTCACCCGCCGGGTCGGCTGGTGCAACGGACGCCTGGGCCAGCGCGTCGGCGAAACTCCGCACCGTGGGATAGCGGTCCGCCGGCACCTTCGCCAAGGCCCGCGTCACCACTTGTCCAAGGACTCGTGGTACCGTGGGCCGCAACGTTCGGAGCGACGGCACTGGGTCGATGGCGTGCCGGGCCAGGATCGCCTGCGGCGTCGGGCCCAGGAAGGGAGGCTGGCCACCGAGCATCTCGTACAGCACGCAGCCGAGCGCGTAGATGTCGCTCCGGCCGTCGACCTGCGCGGACCCGGCTCGACTGCTCGGGACTCATGTAGGCCGGAGTGCCGATCGCGAGCCCGGTCTCGGTCAGACGGTCGCCGCGGCGACGTCCAGGGCGCGGGCGATGCCGAAGTCGGCCAGCACCGCCTGGCCCTCGGCGAGCAGGATATTCTCCGGCTTGATGTCACGATGGATGACGCCCTGCCGGTGGGCGTGGTCGAGCGCGTCGGCTACCTGTCGGGTGATCCCCACCGCTTCGTCTATCGGCAGCTGCACCTCCTTTCGTAGCCGCTCCCGCAGTGACTGGCCCGCGACATACGGCATGGCGTAGAAGAGCACCGGCCTTCCGAGGCCGAGGTCAAGCGTGCCCGAGTCATGGAGCGGAAGGATGTGGGGATGGTTGAGCCGGGCAGCGATGCCGATCTCGCGGAGGAAACGCTCGGCGCCGAGCACTGCCCCGAGCTCGGGGTGGAGCACCTTGATTGCCACCTGACGGTGATGCCTGAGATCTTCGGCGAGATAGACCGTCGCCATCCCGCCACGGCCCAGCTCGCGCTCAATCTCATATCGGCCCGAGAGCACGGTCTTGAGTGTGGCCTCGTAACCAGACACTGTGGACCCAGTCGGCTCTGGCGGCTCGAGGAAGCCGGTTGCCCCCAGGTCGGCCTCGAGCAGCGACTCGACTTCGCCCCGAAGTGTCAGGTCAGCGCCGCATGCGTGCTGAAGGAAAGCCACCTGGTCACTTTCGGCGCGGCTTCGCACCGCCAGGAAAATTGTTTGGACCTCGCGCCAGCGCTCGGGCGTGAGCCGCGCCTTCGGCTCTTCTGAATCAGGACGATCGTACTCGCTACGCGACACTCAGCTCCCGCCTCAGCCACGCTCGAGCGGTGGTCCACTCACGCTTGACCGTTGCCGGTGAGACGCCGAGCACCGCCGCCGCCTCGTCGATTCCGAGCCCGCCGAAGTAGCGCAGCTCGACCAGGTGGCTCTTTCGCAAATCCAGCTCAGCCAGCCGCCCGAGCGCGTCGTCGAGCGCCAGAACGTCTACGCTCGCCTCGGGTCCAGCGAGTCCGGCCTCTTCGAGGGTGATGGCACGCGCTTCTCCTCCTCGCTTGGCTGCCCTCCGGGCGCGGGCATGATCGACCAGAATCGAGCGCATCGCTTTGGCCGCCACGCCGAAAAAATGCGCCCGGCCCTTCCACTCCATCGCTGACTCTCCGAAGAGACGAAGATAGGCCTCGTGCACCAGCGCAGTCGTCTGCAGCGTGTGCCCTACCGGCTGCGCCCGCATGTAGCGTCGGGCCTGGCGACGCAGCTCATCGTAGACCAGAGGGAGCAGGTCATCCAGTGCGGCCTTATCGCCTGATGCCCAGGCCTGCAGCAGATCGGTCACCGACTGAGTCGATCCGGGTCTCATTGCGCCGCCGTCCTGCCGAGGAACTACCTGAGGAGGTGAGGACTGCCTGGGTGACTGCCGGGCTGGTTGTGGCCAAGGGCTGGAGGAGGCGTGAGCCTATCCGGGTTCGTTTCGCGTGTTCCCAGATAGGAAGCCACGCAGTCCAACTTACCGCCCGGAGATGAGTATGTCACCAACCCGTCTGTTTTCGCGCGCCGCCCTGGCACTGGCGGCTTCGTTTGCAGCCTGCACGTCCGAGCCTTCCGAGCCGAGCGGTCCTGGAACCGGAGGCGAGGTGTCCCTCAAGAGTGACGCGCCAGGAATCGACCGCTCCAGATTACAGCCGGCGCTGTTTCCGGGGCTCGACTGGGGTTGCCATTGGAAATCTGGGCATCAGCAGATATTCTGCAGCGCCGTAGGGCACCCCTTCCAAGTGGTCGATCCGTTCACAGCGGTCGCGGATTGTCCGGACGGAGGCAGCATATACGAGAAGAGCTCCACCGACCTTATTGCGAAACGGTACTACGATAGTGACTACCGGCTAGTACGGCGGGAGCTCCACCGGTCGAGCAAGGGAACCTATAGCCTGCATCCCGATGGCTCCGGTGCCACGGCAAGCATCACGGCCAACTACTTCGAGATCAACGACTACACCATTCCCGGCAACATGGACGAGGCAGTGGGGACGACGCTGCGCGGGACGGAGGTCGAGATCCGGAACAATGCACCAGGGCACCGAATCCTTGGGCTTGATAAAGGCGAACTACGCATCGACCCTGACGGGGTCCAGACGGTAGTATCCGGCAGGTGGGACTTCTTCGCTGATGAAGCTGGAACGAACGCGCGGATCTGCGCCGCACTCAAATAGGCGCTGGGGGAAGTTTCCTTGAGTCTCGAAGGTCTCTGGCGCTGAGTGCGGCTGCCGGAGACCTTCGCGTGGTCCAGCCCTTGCTGTTGATTTCCTCCATGACCAAGACGAACGAGCCCGAGCCCCGCCCCCGCTTCACCCCCAGCACGCTGCCTCAACCCAGGGTACCCGATCCTGTGGTCGTCGCTATCGAGGACGCACTGCTTGCCATTGCCGACCGCCAGGACAAAGCGCGCACCACGAAGCCCAAGCCGGCCGCCTGAGCGGCTGTCCAAGCGTGATGCGACCGTTCACCAGCAGGTGGCGGCAATCGTGTGAAAGTTGGCCGAAAACTCCGCAGCGTGACTTCTAGATTCGCTCACCAGAAATACCGCCTCTCACATAGCGCATCATCCCGGCAGATCGAAGCGGTCGCGGCCTCGCGAGACTGCTCCATCCCCTCTCGGCCGGCGAGCACGAATTACCTTCTCATGCTGGCCGGTCTCTCGCGGGGCCTGTCCTGAGCGTTCGCGCAGGGTCAGCCCGCCACTCAGAGGGGACACAGCGTGATCTCGCGCCGCTCTCGTGCGCTCGTCAGCCTCGTTCTGGTGATGATTGTTTGGGGCAGTACCTACGTGGTAACCAAGGCTGCCGTGCGGGAGATCCCACCGCTGACGCTCGCCGTTCTCCGATACCTCGTCGCAGCCGCCGTGCTGGTGCCGATGGCAATGGCACGCGGCGGCTGGATGATACTGCCCCGTCCGTTTCCCCTTTTGCAGCTGGTCTTGATGGGTCTCACCGGTGTCGCCATCCTGACCGTCGGCTTCAACTATGGCCTGCTGTACGCCTCGGCCTCGCAGGGTGCCTTGGTATACGCGCTCGGCCCCGCCGCGGTCGCCACAGCAGCGGTGCTCGGCCTCGGCGAAAAGCTGTCGAGACCTCGCATCGTGGGCATTCTGCTGTCGGTGGCCGGCGCCGCGCTGGTGGTCGCGGCTGGGGAAACCGATCGCGCAGCGCCCCACCCATTGCTCGGCGCACTCTGCATGCTGGCGGGGACAATCGCGTGGGCCTACTACACCGTCGTCGCCAAACGTCTCGCCGACGCCGATCAGATCGTGGTGATCGCCTGTGTGTCGGTCATCGGCATGACGATGCTCCTGCCGTTTGCCGCAGTCGAGCTGCTACAGCACGGATTGCCGCGGCCTTCCCTGGAGGGATGGATGGGGACGCTCTTCCTGGGAGCGTTCGCGTCGGCCCTGGCCTACGTGCTGTATAGTGGGGCTCTCCGAGATCTGGATGCGAGTCTGGTGGGAGCGTACTTCACCCTGGATCCGATCGTGGGAGTCGTTACTGCGGTCGCGTTCCTCGGAGAAGTGTTGCGCCGGGGGCAGATCGTGGGAGCTGTCATTGCGCTCGCCGGCATGTGGCTGGCGGCATCGCATCCAAGATCCAGGCCCTCATCACAGTACTGACCGACGCCCTTAACGGAGGGCAGTGGCAGCTGGTGTGACCGGCCACCCGGAATGGGATTCGGTCAATGCGCCACGGTGTCCGTTTGCTGCTTGCTCAGCGAATCCCTTCGGTGCTTCTCCGTATTAGCAACCATCTCATCGATTTTCTTCCTGATTACTGCCATCGTGGAATCGTGTTCCGCTTTTTTTGCGGGCGTGTTCGCCGCCGAGCTCGCCTTGAGCTTCGCTTCGAACTGGCGAACATACGCGGAATCCCACGCCGGGTTGTTCCTGGAGGCCGAATCCGGATGGGGGTCGAGCTTTTGTGGACCGCAGCCCTGAGCATCCGCGCGGGTGACGGCCACTGCCACTATCAGCGCGATGATGATGAAGCGCATATCGGTTCCTCTTCAGAAAGCCCGCACGAACGTACGATAGCAAGATGCGGCACCGGCCAACTCCAGAGTAGGCTGGATCAGGGCATGACTTGACAAGCATATAACTCATCAGTTATATACCTGCCATGGAATCCTCGTTCAACATCGTCGCCGAGCCCAACCGGCGGGCCATCCTGACCCTGCTGCTCTCGTCCGAGCGCTCCGTGGGGGAAATCGAGCGGAAGCTGCGACTGTCACAGCCCTCTGTCTCCAAGCACCTGCGGGTGCTGCGAGACGCAGGGCTGGTGGAATCACGTATCGAAGCGCAGCAGCGCCTCTACCGTCTGACGCCGGAGCCGCTCATGGAGCTGGATGCATGGCTGGCTCCCTTCCGGCGCTTCTGGTCGAAGCACGTCGATGCCCTGGAGCGACACTTGGACAAGATGGACAAGTCGCCCTCTTCGAAAGGAAAGAAAAGACCATGATCAGCCGTGAACAGTACTCGCCGGGTGCCGCTTCTGGCGCTGACGTGATGAAGGATGGAGACAAGTGGACCCTCGTTCTGGTTCGCGACCTCTCCCACCCTCCTGTCAAGGTCTGGCAGGCGCTCACCGACCCCGAGCATCTCCGGGAATGGGCTCCCTTCGATTCTGATCGCAACCTCGGCAAGGTCGGCACTGCCAAGCTCACGACGGTTGGAGCACCGAAGCCGCAGGTGTCCGAGACCCGAGTGAAGCGGGCCGATGCGCCGAGGCTGCTCGAATTCAGCTGGGGAGCTCAGGACCTGCGCTGGCAACTTGAGCCGCAGGCAGGCGGCGGCACTCGGCTCACGTTGTGGCACAACATCGACCGCGGGTTCATCTCCATGGGCGCCGCGGGCTGGCACATCTGCTTCGATGTGTTGGAGCGGCTCCTCGCCGGTCATCCCATCGGACGCATCGTCGGCGCCGATGCCCTCAAGTTCGGCGGCTGGCAGCGGCTCAACGCTGAGTACGCCAGGCAGTTCGGCGTTGAGCCCCCGAGTTGGCCCTCCAGCCCAAGGAGCTGACCATGACGCGCTCCAAAGGAATGGTCATAGCCTTCTGGATCGTCACCGCCGTCTTCTGCCTCCAGATGGGCTTCACCGCGTACGCAGAACTTCGCCTGCCGCAGGTGGCGGAGGCGTTCACCCACCTCGGCTTCCCCGCCTACTTCCGGGTGGAGCTCTCGTGGGCCAAGGTTCTCGGCATCGCGCTGCTGTTTGCGCCGGTGCCGGGGCGGCTCAAGGAGTGGGCCTACGCCGGGTTCGCCATTAACATCGGCTCTGCCCTCTATGCCCACCTCGCGGTGGGTGATGGTCCGGCGGCGTGGGGCTGGGCGGCGGCGACCGGCCTGCTCTGGGGGCTGTCATATTTCTTCTGGCGCCGGGTCGAGGCCACGCCGGTGAATGCTGATCGAGCGGTAGGCATTGCCTCTCCGGGACTGGCCTCGCTGCAGCAATGAACTCTCTCACTGGAACTTCCAGGATGAAAACAGCTAAGACAAAGTCGGGCGCGAGCGAGAGCCAGTCGGCCTCGGAGCTCATCTCGAAGAGGTTCGCCGAGCTGGGCGACTGGCGCGGGAAAACCCTCAGCCGGATTCGCCAGCTCATCAAGGAAGCAGTCCCGGACGTGGTCGAGGAATGGAAGTGGGTCAAGGCGACCACACCCGGCACTCCGGTCTGGTCGCATGACGGAATCATCTGCACCGGCGAATCCTACAAAAACGTCGTGAAGCTCACTTTCGCCAAGGGTGCGTCGCTCAAGGATCCGGCTCGGCTCTTCAACTCGAGCCTGGAAGGAAATACCCGACGAGCGATCGACATCCACGAGGGAGAAGCGGTGGACGAGGCGGCCTTCAAGGCGCTTATTCGCGAGGCAGTCGCCCTCAACAGCTCCGGCAAGGCGAAAGGATCGAAGAAGGCGAAGCGCTAAATACCGTATACCAACGTCTAATGGTTGCGCCTTCCGGCGACCCATATCTTGGTCCGAGACCCACAACGCCACCTTCGCGGCACGCCCGGATAGTCTTCCAGCCTGGGAGCTCTTTCCGGCCGGGCTGCGGCGCGTTGCGATTACTGGATAAGGGGACGAGGGGTTCACGCAGGCCAACTCGAGACGGAGGTATCTGGGATGAAGAGCAAGTGTATGGTCGCAATTGCGGTGATTGCGGTAGCGCTCGCCTGCGCGCAGCCGACCAAATCGCCGGAGACCGGGAAATACGCCCTGAAGGTGCCCGGCGGCCTCGCCTTCTCCGAGTTCAAGGGCTACGAGGACTGGCAGCTCATCTCCATCAGCCAGGATGGACCGGCGATGGCTGCCATCCTCGGCAATCCCGAGATGATCAAGGCCTACAAGGCCGGTATTCCCGGCAACGGCAAGCCGTTCCCCGACGGCGTCAAGATGACCAAGATCCACTGGGTCCCGACCAAGATGGCGACCTTCCCCGCGGCGACGGTGCCGGGCAGGCAACATGACGTCGACTTCATGGTCAAGGACAGCAAGCGTTTCGCGGACAGCGGCGGGTGGGGCTGGGCCGCGTTCGAGTATGACTCCGCGTCCGGGAAGTTCACGCCCGCCACCACGGCCGCCAATCCTCCCCAGGGCAACGACGCAAAATGTGGATTCGCCTGCCACACGATCGTGAAGAACAGCGATTACGTCTTCACGCAGTACGGAGCGCGATGAACTGCGGGTGGCTCGGGGCAAGCTTTACCGCCTAGCGCCTAAGTGGCGGGCGCGGCAACGAAATCAGTGCGCCTTTTGCGCCGGGCGCTGCGGAAAGATCAGAATGCAGGTCGCGATGAAGGCGAACAGGATCGCGGAAGCCCAGTAGCGGCTCAGTGCTAGCCCGCCAGCATTGGTCGGCTTATCCAGGAAATCGCCGAGCACGGCTCCGAGTGGCCGGGTCAGCACGAATGCCGCCCAGAACAGCGCGGTGCGAGAGATCCGGGTCCACTGGTACGCGGCGACCACCAGCACCAGTAGCCCGCCGAATACGATTGCCGCACCGAGGTAGCCAAGCCCCAGGCTATCGGCCGTCCAATCTCCCAGCGCGGTTCCCAACGTCTGCGAGAACGTGATCGTCACCCAGTAGAACAGCTCGGCCCTGGGAGTGCTCACCGTCTCGACCGAAATCGAGCCGAGCGAGCGATGCCAGGTAAACAGGGTAATCAGAAGAAGGGTAAGGAGGATGGCCGTGCCGCCGGGGTAACCGACACCGAGGGAGCGATCGGTAAAGTCGGCCAGGGTGGTACCCACGGTCGTCGAGGCGATGATCGTGGTCCAGTACAGGGCCGGATGAAACCGCTTCGCCCTGATCTGCAGGATGACAGCGCCCACGAAAATCGCCGCGAATATCCCGGTGGCGATCAGATAGCCGAGATTCATCGACATCGAGACCGCGTCGCCGCCGGTCTCTCCCAGCGTGGTGGCGGCGATCTTGATGATCCAGAAGAGGAGGGTAACCTCCGGGACTTTGCTCGGCTCCGGTCTACTTGTGGTGTTCAAGCATTCCTCCGCAGAACCGGTAATGACTACGCCACCATCACATTATGCGAAACGTGCGATACTACCCAGCGAGGGTCGTCCATGCTGCGATATCGAAGATCATATCCTTGGGGGTACAGTCAAAGCCACAGCCTCAGCACAGGCCTGTCGTTTACCATGGAATGAGGATCACACTGGAGGGGGCATCAATAGAGTAGGATGGGGAAGGATGGGAGTTCGCTAAGCGAAGAGGCGCCGACAATGGATCAGGGAACGCGATTGGGCAGATCGCCGATCATCTTGCAGCCTACGAGAGGATGCGGCTGCGTCCGCTAGGCTATCAGCCGGAGCTTCGAGTTCGTGCGTTGTTCAGTGAGCAGCCGATGCCGATGAAAGCGGCTGACGAGCAGTAGGTCCACGCTTCGAGACACCCCGATTTTGGAACGCCTCAAAGCGAAGCAGGAGCGGTGATGGAGGGCCTGACTGGAGCTTTGCAATCGGGCCGATACCGTGAGGAGTACGGCAGATCGAGCCTTGAGCTCTTTACTCCGGGAAAGCCGAGGATCTTCCATTTCAGGCAGGCATCCGGCCCTGATTCTGATTCACGCCGGCCTCGAGCAGCCTGGCAACAATATCCAGTAAGCCATCCGGATCGAACGGTTTGAACAGTATGTGCTCTCCTGCATTGGAAATTCTGTAGACAAGCGCGTCAGGACATTTCCCCGTCATGAAGAGAATGGGGACATTCGGGCAGATAGAGCGAAAGGCTTTGGCGAACTCGTACCCGTCCATGTAAGGCATGGCTAAGTCGGTAACCACCATGCTCAGCGAGTCTCGGTGCTTCCGAGCTACCTGCAGGGCGGACTTACCATTGTCGGCTTCGATGACGGTAAAATCCCACTGCTTGAGCAAGCGAGCGATTACCGAGCGAACCATCGGCTCATCATCAACGACGAGGATAGTTCTTGAGACTGGCCGGTCGGAAGGGGATGTCATGGAAGGCTCGCTAGCCGGTGACTCACACCGGATAATCAGGGTTGAAGCACGCAACCCAGCGCGATTTGGGCTAACATATCACGATCTCAGCCTGTCGCAATAGACCCAGATGGAACCCAGCTGTGTACCCCTCCCCACCCAACTGGGGGTCACCCTCCACCCATGCCGGCGCATCCACGGCGTAGCCGCGGCAGACCTAATCGGTCTGCGGACCCATATCCCGGATGCGGCGATTAAAGGCGGTGAGCGCCTCCTCCTGACGCTCGAGCACCAGGCGCTGCCGTCGCGCGAGGTCCTTCGTCTCGGCCAACGCCTCACGCATTTCCGCGGTTGAGGCTTTGGCATCCAACGCCGTTCTCCGAAGGGTTTCCGCCAGCTCACGCGCTATCTCCGCCAGCTCGCGAGTAGCTTCCTGGCCGACTCGAAAGTGCTCTCCCGATAGCCGAACATCCTCGTCCTGGTCACGGAGCTCCTCACCGCGGCTGCGAACGGACTCGGCAATCTGCCGACCCTCCTCGCGTTTGCGACGGTAGAGCTCTGCTTCCTCGCGCCGCCGCTCGGCGGCCTCATAGGCGCTGGCTGCCTTGTCACCCCCGGGCTGATCGGTGGAACGTCTGTTATGCATCGATTGTCACCTTATTCAATGGTTCGGAGATCTTCGCCGGTGTTGGCAACCGGCGGCACTCGATTCATCGGCCTTGCGCAATGTAAGTGCTTCGGTTCGCTCACCCTTGGTGACTGCGGTCACCGCCCTGCTGTCGCTCGCTGCTCAAACTACGCGCCTATGAGAACAGATCTCTCCTGGTCCGAGTACTTTTCGCGCCAGAATGATAGGTAAACGCGTCTGCGAGCTGCAGACCCCATGGACGCTATGAGGAGCAGGCATGGTTGAATCGACGTTCGAGGTAGATGAGATCGAGACGGCTGAGCTACAGCCGTATCCAGGCTCACAGGGCCAGGACACACGTAATCTCTGTTTCGCTGGATGACGGGCTCTCCACCCAGGCCAACTCCCCAAGTCCCTCCTGAGATCGATGCCGCAGTTATCGCGTGGATGCGCCAGCATGGGTGGAAGGTGACCCGAGCCCACTGGGAAGTGGGTACCGAGGCTGGGTTCCACGTCTGGCAGGAGGACCTGATCGAGGGAAGGGCCCATGCCCTGTGGGTCTCTGAATCCATGATCAGAACCTTGTCAGCCGCGGAACTGATCAGGGTACTCGGCGAGGAGGACATGGCCCAGGAATTAAGGATCAGCCTCAGAGTTCTCATTCACGAGCGTGGGGCAGGATACCGGGTTGCGGCCGTTCCAAGGCGCTCAGGAGGATGGCAGAAACCTCCCGAGGAATAAGCGGAGAGCAGACATGGTTGAAGTGAAGTTCGAGCTCGAGGGGATGGAGGAGGCGGAAGCACAGACCGTTCTCCTCAAGATGCTCAGATTCTACCAGCAGGCGCTGGGCGACGTCACGTGCCCCACTCACGGGAAACTCCCGTGGCTCCTCGTGAAGGGGAGCTCGCCGGTCCGGCTCGCCGTCAGCATCGAGGCCTGTTGCGCAGCGTTGGCAGCCGCCGCCAATGCTCGGCTGCAAACGGTTTCCCGGAGGGAAGGCGACCATGTGTGATCGGAGCGGCATGAAAGGTCTTGCTGATCTACGTCCTTGCGGCGAGAGAACGCGCTAGAAGATACCCGAGGATGACAAAGGGTCGCTCACTTAGCGGATGACTAGTAGCACTTCGGCGCGCCTTCGACGTCGGTCAGAGCCAGACCAGCCGCAGTAGCATGGGCCGCCAGCGCTCCAACGTACACACCGCAGACGTCGCTCCAGGTCGCCAGTACGGACGGGTTCGTGACGGTAGCGCCCCAACCAGCGGCGTCCACATAGTTCACGACTAGCACGTTGCCCTGGCTAGCACGGAAAGCCACCCGGCCAGCACCACCAGTACCATTGGCTTGGGCCGCGGCAATGTCACCCGCATAGTCCTGGTTATCTGAGAAGAAGCCTTCCTGGGCAGTGACCAGGTTACGCAGATCGGACTTCATGGAAGCCACGGCTGCCTTTTCCTTCGTGTTCGCGAACTTTGGAATCGCGATCGCGGCCAGGATGCCGATGATCACGACCACTATCAACAGCTCGATCAGGGTAAAGCCCTTGCGCTTCCACATAAACCCTCCCGGTGCGTGGTCGCGCCGTCGGAACATGGGCTGGGCATGCCGGTCGTTGCGAGACGCGGTGTGACGATTGGCAACACATGTGCCGCCCCAGGGAGGCACTCCCAACTGTATCGACCTCAACACTTAACCCTTAGTTGCACTGGCCCTGTGCAGAGACTTTCGGGTTCCACTCACGGGATAATGCGAGGCTCGGTAAGGAAGCAGAAGTTCAGGGGATCTACGGCAATGCTGCGGCAAGGCTGCCTAGGACGCGCGTTAGTGCCATTTTGCTTCGTAATGTCTCATCCTGTGAAAGATGGCCGAGCAGGAGTCTGCTCACTTGCAGAACTCAGCAGGATGCGCAAGGTGCAGAGACACCGCCGCAATGATTCAGAGAACGGAGTCACATCACCATGAAGCACATTACAATCGGTGGCCTCGACGTATCGCGCATAGGACTCGGCGCCATGTCGATGTCCGGTTACTACAACATCGGGGAGGGTAGCGACGCCGAGTCGACTCGCGCCATCCACCGGGCGCTGGACCTGGGCGTATCCACCTCGATACCGCCGAGATCTACGGCCCCTACCACAACGAGGAGCTCGTCGGCCGTGCGATCAAGGGTCGCCGCGAACAGGTGGTATTGGCGACGAAGTTCGGCATCATATCGCACTCGGGTGCGGTCCGGCGTCGACACAGCCCGGCGAACATCCGCGTCGCGGTCGAGGGCTCCTTAAAGCGGCTCGGCACCGACCACATCGACCTGTACTACCAGCACCGGGTGGACCCGAACACACCCATCGAGGACACTGTGGGCACCCTGGCCGATCTGGTCGCCGAGGGAAAGGTTCGCCACATCGGTCTGTCAGAGGCCGGCCCGGCTACCATCCGCCGAGCCCACGCTGTGCACCCGGTCGCCGCGCTGCAGACCGAATACTCCTGTGGACCCGTGACCCGGAAACCGAACTCCTGCCGCTGCTCCGCGAGCTGGGCATCGGCTTCGTTCCCTACTCCCCGCTTGGCCACGGCTTCCTCACCGGCGCGATCCGCTCGCCCGAGCGGCTTCCGACGACGACTCGGCGCAAGACTAACCCGCGCTTCACCGGCGAAAACTTCCAGCGCAACCTGCGCATCGTCGACGAGGTCAAAGCCGTTGCTGCCGAGGTGGTGCGACAGCCGGCCCAGATCACTCTGGCATGGCTGCTCGCGCAGGGCGACCCTTCGACAGGACTCCAGGGCCGGGCGATCGCCCCAATTCCCGGCACCAAGCGGGTCGCCCGGGTCGAGGAGAACACAGCCGCCGACCGGGTCGAGCTGACGCCCGGCAGGTGGAACGGCGAACGAGCTCACACCGGCCGCCGGCGAGCGCCACGAAGAAGGAAACATGGCCGTCATCGACCGCTGACCAGCCGCGCGGCAATGCCGCGGCCACAGCAGGAGAAATCTTGGAAGGCGTCTGAAGGGTGACGTGGAGCGTTTGGCCGGTGCCGATCTTTGCGACCTGGCGCTGGACCGGGAACTTCACATGAGTGTTCCAGCCGAGACATTGGGGGGGACCAAGGCCTTTGATGCGAGAGCTGTGTGAAGGATGCGTTTCGGAGCTCCGGGAGCTGGGGTGATTCCTTCCAAGAGTCCGGGCTGCACCGGGTGCTCTACCTATTGGCCTCTAATGCATGACCGTCAAGACCTTTCGTCAATCTATAGACTTCGGCAACCTTTGTGATGTCGAAGTGTTCTCCCCCGATCCATGCGCCGCGGGTCGCGAAGTTAGTGTCTTCTTGGTGGGCTGTTAGCCAACCTTCTACCTCTTCTTTGCGTGCATATCGAATGATTTGGCGGTGTGCGCACACTGCCAGGCTTTTTCGTAGAGGGGGTGCTCATGCCGTTGCCTTTTCAGATCCCGAAAGCGGGCAGCAGGATTGTTCCCAGCTAGATACCTGCCCGGAATGGGCTTGCACTCGCTCTCCAGCGTCCAAAACTCGTAGTAGACCTTTTTGGTTACCACATGCGGTCCCCCATCGAAATACGCCATAGGTCGGGGACCACGCACTACCATCACCGGTTGCGCCTCGTCCACGCCCACGTCCAATTCCGTGGTTTTTTATTAGGGGCAATGTTCCTTCCACATCGAAGCCTCCACCTTGCAACTGTGAGACATTGTGAGCGACATTGGCCGCGAATCGCAGTGACCGGGGCCGATGGCAGATAATAAATAAGTTATTGAGGAGTATTGATGAGGGCGGTGGGACTCGAACCCACGACCTAGGGATTAAAAGTCCCTTGCTCTACCAACTGAGCTACGCCCCCGAGGGTATTCGAACTGCGGGGAATATCCTACCCAGGCACACCAGCAGCAACCTTCCCGACTACAGCCCGCCAGAATGGTTCAGCCCGTGAGCGGCACCGGATCGCGAACCGGAGCCTCGCTCAGCCGAGCCCCGCAATTCGAGCAGAAGACCGCGTCCGCCTCGGGCCGGGGACCACACGTCCCACACGCTGGACGAGCCGAGCCCGCTGACCGGATCGCCCGCACCTTGGCGGCAATCATCGCCTCGGCTGCATCTGACGGCTTCCGATCGGACTCGAGCCGGAGCGCCTCCAGCGCCGCCTTGGTGTACTTGGCCTTGAGGAACTCGTAGTCGCCCTCGGAGAGCTTGCCGGTCTCCCGGTCGAAGTCGATCTCCTTCAAGGCCGAGAGCGCGATCCCCTTGGGAGTCTCCTCCGGATCGAGCGGCTCGACCGGCCTCGGCGGCCGCCGCTCCGGCCGAAGCAGCGGCTGCAGCACCAGCCAGAACGCCGCCACTCCGACCAGCCCCGCCGCGAGCGCCTCCAGCCACATCAGCCCGTCACTCCGGGCTCCCCACCAGCGCGACCTTGTACCCTTCGGTCTGCTGCTGCCGGCGGCTCGTCATCACCGGACCACCGCCCGGCCACATCGTCACCAGTCCCCCGAACACCAGCACGAAGCCGCCGAACCAGACCCACCAGACCAGCGGGTTGAGGTTGAAGCGATACACCGCCTCTTCGGTTCCGTTCACCGCACCGGCGAAGACGATGTAGACATCCTCCTGCAGGCCGCTCCGGATCGCGACCTCGGTCGAGGGCTCGAACGTCGGGCCGCTTGAAGCTGTCCACGTGCTGCCGCTTCTCCGACGTCATCAGTCCGGCCCGCTTCCCATCCTTGGTCACCTCGACCGTCGCGGCCGAGACCACCCGGTTGAGCGACTCGAACTGCGAGATCCCCAGGTGGGTGAACCGGTAGCTGTGCCCGAACGGGCTCCGCATCTCGATCGAGTCGCCCGGCTTGAGCGTGGCCTCGCGCTGCTCCCGGAACGCCATCCCCGAGAACGCCACGAAGTAGATGACCATGCCGGCATGGATGATGTAGCCGCCGTAGCGCCGCCGGTTCCGGCCGATCAATCGAAGAAAGGCGACCGGAGCCGCTTCACCGTGCATCCGCCGGCGGGCCCGCACGCCGCGGTAGAACTCCTGGAGGATGGTGCCGGTCGTGAAACCGGCGAGGGCCAGCGCCATCGTCGCGTAGAGGTCGCGCACGCCAAACGCCAGCAGCACGGCCAGCGTGATCAGGCCCAGCCCGACTGGTGCGATGAACTGGCGCTTGAGGTTGGCGGTGGACGCCTTGCGCCAGGCGATGAGCGGTCCCACACCGGTGAGCGCCAGCAGCAGCAGCCCCAGCGGCACGTTCACCCGGTTGAAGAACGGCGGACCCACCGTGATCTTGGTCCCCTTCACCAGCTCGGAGAGGATCGGGAAGAGCGTCCCCCACAGCACCGAGAAGGCGATCCCGACGAACAGCAGATTATTGAAGAGGAACGCCGCCTCCCGGCTCACCATCGACTCGAGCTGCACCTCGGCCTCGAGCAGCGGCCACCGGGTATACAGCAGGGTGAACGCCAGGATCGAGACGACGACGAGGAAGGCCAGGAAGAAGTAGCCGACGTTCGACTGGGTGAAGCTGTGGACGCTCGCGATCACGCCCGAGCGGGTGATGAAGGTGCCGAAGATGCTGAGCAGGAACGTCCCCACGATCAGGCCGAAGTTCCACCGCTTCAGCATCCCCCGCTTCTCCTGGATCATGACCGAGTGCAGGAACGCCGTCATCGTGAGCCACGGGAGCAGGCTCGCGTTCTCCACCGGATCCCAGGCCCAGTAGCCGCCCCAGCCCAGCTCGACGTAGGCCCACCACATGCCCAGCGTGATCCCGATCGAGAGGAAGAGCCAGGAGACCAGGGTCCACTTCCGGATGGCGTGGATCCAGCCGACATCGACTCGCCGCGCCAGGAGTGTCGCGACCGCGAAGGCGAACGGGATGGTGATGCTGATGTAGCCCAGGTAGAGCATCGGCGGATGGATCACCATCCCCACGTTCTGGAGCTGGGGGTTGAGCCCGCGCCCGTCGGCCGGCGTGAAGCCGAGCCGCTGGAACGGGTCGGCCGCGAAGATCATGACCGAGACGAAGAACGCCACCACCGCCGAGGTCACACCCGCCACATAGGGCATCAGGTGCGCGTAGCGGCGCGGCGTCAGCAGCTGTGCGGCCGAGGCAAAGACCGAGAGGACGACGGCCCAGAAGAGGAGCGATCCCTTCTGGCCGGCCCAGAAGGCAGAGAAGATGAAGGCGGACGGGAGATTCCGGCTGGTATAGGAGGCCACGTACTCGATGTTGAAGTCGTGGCTGATCAGCCCCTTCCAGAGCGAGATCGAGGCGACGATGAGACAGCCGCACACCGCGTAGACCGAGCGGACCACCGAGCGGGACAGCTCGGGACGGTCCTGCCACTGGCCAGTGAATGCAATCGTCACGCACCAGACGCCGAGCAGCAGCGCGGCCCAGAGTGCGAAATCACCGAGAACTGTCATGGATCCTCATGGGACATTGCGTGGACTCCCTGGGAAGCTAGCAGGTCTGTAAGAGAAAGAAATCCGGCGATCCTGAGACTCGGGAGCGTTGGCGTGACCCCCAGGATCGGGGTATCATCTCGGACCGGAATTCCCCAACCTCTCATCCCACGACCGAGACCAGTGCGGACCCGAATCGGGAGCGTCCTCACCCCCCTCGTCTTCCTCCTCCTGCTGGCGCTCCCGCTGCCAGGGCTCTCGCCGGCGGCGCACCGTCTGGCCGCGATCCTCTCCGCCGTGGTGGTCCTCTGGGTGACCGAGGCGCTCCCGCTCGCCGTCACCGCTCTCCTCGGCGCCGCCGCCTGCGTGCTGCTGCAGGTCGCCCCGGCAAAGGAGGTGTTCGCCCCGTTCGCCGATCCGCTGATGTTCCTCTTCATCGGGGCGTTCATCCTGGCCCGCGCGATCTTCCTGCACGGTCTCGACCGCCGCCTCGGCCTACGGCGTACTCTCACTGCCCTGGGTAGGGGCCCGGCCCAGCCGGATTCTCCTCGCCTTCGGCCTGGTGACGGCACTCATCTCGGGCTGGGTCTCCAACACCGCCACCACCGCGATGATGTTCGGCATCGGGCTCTCGATCCTGGCGGCCCTCCGAAGTCCCGGCGGCGCCGCCATCGTCAATCCTCGCTACGCCACCGGGCTCATGCTGATGACGTCGTTCGCCGCCTCGATCGGTGGGCTCGCGACTCCCGTCGGCACACCGCCCAACGTGATCGGGATCGGCTTCATCCGCTCCCAGCTCGGGGTGGAGATCCCGTTCTTCAGCTGGATGCTGGTCGGGCGTTCCCACCGTGGTGGTTCTCTTCGCCTTTCTCTTCTTCTATCTCGACCGGGCGGCGCCAGCCGGCCTCCGCGAGCTGCCCTCCGGGGCCGAGCAGATCCGGCAGGAGCGGGAAAGCCTGGGACCGTGGACCCGGCCTCAGCGCTCGGTGGCGATCGCCTTCGGGATCACGGTCGCGCTCTGGATCCTGCCGGGCCTCGTCGCGATCGCTGCTGGGCGAGCGGAGCAGCGCCTACGTTGGCTTGACCCGGAGTATTCCGGAAGGTGTGGCGGCACTGGTCGGCGCCATCCTGCTCTTCGTTCTGCCTGGCGACGACGGGCCAGCCATAACCTGGCGGGACGCGGTGCAGATCGACTGGGGAGTGGTGCTGCTCTACGGCGGCGGCTTTGCCCTGGGCGTCCTCTCCTTTCAGACCGGGCTGGCCGAGGCGATGGGGCGAGGGCTCACCGGACTGCTCCCGATCCACGGGAGTCTGGGCCTCCTGATCGCATCGGTGATCGTGGCCGTGATTCTCTCCGAGACCACCTCCAACACGGCGGCCGCGAACATGGTGGTGCCGGTGGTCATCTCGGTTGCCCGCGCCGCCGGGCTCGATCCCGTTCGAGCCCGCACTCGGCGCCACCATGGCGGCGAGCCTCGGCTTCATGCTGCCGGTCTCCACGCCGTGCAATGCGATCGTCTACGGTCGGGGCTGATCCCGCTGGGACAGATGATCCGGCACGGACTGGCGCTCGATGTGGCGGGGATCGTGGTGATCGTCACCCTTGTCCGGCTGCTGGCACCGCTGATCCACTGACCCCTGGATGCAGGGTGTTCACCGGAGTTGATATGTCCGGAACCGCGCCTTGCTGGCCGGGTAACGGCCGGAGTACTCTCAGAGCATGAGGGTCCTCATCACCGGTACCGATTCCCACGTGGGCAAGACCTGGGTCGGCTGCGCGCTGGCCCGGGCGCTCAAGCAGGCCGGCAAGCAAGTCATCGCCATCAAGCCGGTCGAGACCGGTGCGTCGGGTTCGGCCCGCGACACCGAGGATGGTGTGCAGCTGGCGCGGGCCACCGGTCAGACCCAGCCGTCCCACGCGATCCTGCGACTGGCCGAGCCGCTGCCGCCGGTCCTGGCGAGCGAACGGGCCGGGACCGAGATCGACTTCGATGCCCTCGTGCTCAAGATCGAGCGCTCTGGCGACAAGGCCGAGTTCCTCCTCCTCGAAGGTGTCGGTGGACTGCTCACTCCGATCACGTGGGAGTGGAACATGGCCGACGTGGCCAGCGCGCTCGAGGCCGGCGCGCTGGTAGTGGCGATCGACCGGCTCGGCGCCATCAACTACACCCTGCTGACGTTGAGCGCCCTCGAGCTGGCGGGCATACCATGTTTTGGCGTGGTGCTGACGAAGCCGGAGCAGCCGGATCCCTCCACCGGCAGCAACGCCGCCGCGATCGCCCGCCTCACCGGAATCGATCGAGTCGTGACGTTGGCGCGGGTCCGCGACCAGGATGACCCGGCCGAGCGAATGGCTCAGGTCGTGAGCTGGCTCGGGAGGCTGCCGGTCCCCGCCTGAGCTGCTGGTTTTTGGAAGCAGAACATCATCTCTGCGGCTTCATTCCACTGAACGTGAGTATGCGGGCCGCAGGCGTTCCAGCGCTGGATCCCCCGCGCGGCACGCGAGATAGTTCGGCCCCAGAAAATCCTCATCATCCAGATCGTACTCCCGAAAATCCACATGGTCCGGGTAAATCTTTCCCACGACATACCCGTACGTGGCGAAGAGCTGATAGAAATCTCTGAGCAGGTAATGGGTGAGGATGTTGACTTTGCCGTACTCGAATTGGACGAAACGGATTTGCTGCTTCCGCAGCTGATCCTTGAGGCCCTCCAGCACCAGGTGCTCCGCGCCTTCCACGTCGAGCTTGAGGAAGTCCACGTGGTGGATGCCTTCGCGCTCCAGAAAGTCGCTCCCGCGCATCACTGTGCAGTCGATCAACTCTCCCGTCCCACGGTCGGGATAGTCGGTGAACGTCGAGTGGGCGCTGGCCGCCGGATTGTAGTGCAGCGCGAGTTTGCCAGTGTGGTCAGCCAGCCCGAAGTCGAAGCACCTGATTCGATCGCGCTGCTTGGTACGTTGGCGAAGAATGGCGGCGGTGTTTGGCACCACTTCAAGTGCGTAGATCGTCGCCTCAGGCAGAAGCTCCGCTGCCATCAGCGACCAGGTCCCCTCGTTGGCTCCGACATCGAGTACCGTACGGATCGACTCACTGCCGAGAGTGGTTAAAAGCCAGCGCTCTCCATTCCGTGCCGGCTTATAAGTCGAGTTGGCAAACCACTTGAGATACTGACGGCAGAGCTTCGCGGTCGTCTTCAGCACCCGGTTCTTTCGGACTCGGGCCGTGGGTCTCACCAGCATCACTTCTTCTCCAGCTCCTGCTCGATCGCGTCCAGAACCCAACGCCGGACCCAGCGCCGCGGATCATCCTTATGGCGCACCAGTGCGGTGAGTGCCTGGGTACTGCCCTGGGATGCGAGGGTGGCCAGGGCGAGTGCCGGGAGACGCTGGTCACCCAGGATCTTCTCCATACCGTCGATCAGCGCGGAGTCGGGCGACTGGGTTGCGGCCGCGATGGCGGCGGTCTGGATGACATCACGGTAGGAAGGCGTACTGAGTCCAGCCAGCACCAGTTTGCGTGAGCCTACCGAATCCAGAGCCGCCAACACCGTCAGGGCGCTGGCGCGCACCTCGTAGCTGGAGTCCGCCTTCCACCGGTCGAGTACCGCTGCCTTGGCGTCTGTCCCGCCAATCGCGCCGAGCGAAGTCACTGCGGCCGTTCGGACCTTGGACGAAGTGTCGTGCAACGCCGCCTGGAGCGCCGGCAGTGCAACCGCCGCGGGGAAGCCGTGCAGCGCAGCGGCTGCCTCGGCCCGGGTCAGGTAGTAGTCAGCCGATCGTGCCGCGCGCGCGAGCGCCGCAGCCGGCAAGCGAATCGTCGGTGCGGCGTGAGAGCTGATCGATCACCCAGCTCCGGTTCCAGAGGTCGGGATCCGCGGCGAGCTGGTTTGCCAGCCAGCGGGTGGACTGGTCGAAGACCAGCGACTTGAGCATGGCGTTGTTCTCATCGAACACCACCATCGTCGGCGGCGACTTGAGCCCGCCGATCTGGATCACCTGTTCCCGTTCTCGCAGGCGAACCCGGGTCCTCACGTCACCGGCTGCAGTACCGACACGAATAGTGATGGGAGCCTGGAACACCGCCGGCGTGGAATAGCGGAGGCCTGCCGAGTCCGCCCGCGCGGTGTCCACCTGGGTCTGCCGTACCGTGAGCGCGAGAGAGCCCGCGGCCGAGTCGTATGCCGAGGTGACGGTCAGCTCGGGATAGCCCGCCGAATAGATCCACTGATCCCAGAACCAGCCCAGGTTTTCGCCGGTCGCGTCGAGAACCGCCTTTCGGAGATCGTTGCTGGTCGCATTGCCGAATGCGTGCCGGGTGAGATAGCGGTTGATCGAGGCCCAGAACCGCTCCGGACCCAGATACTTCTTGAGCATCTCGAGGACGAGCGCGCCCTTGGAGTAGACGTTGTTGGAGTTGAACGAGGCGAGTGGCACCCGGCGACGGGAATCGCTGGTGAGAAACTGGCGATACTCCTCCAGGTAGAAATCATCTTCCGCCAGGCGGCCGTTCTTGGTCGCCCAGTACTGGCCGGCCATGAATTCGGCGATCCCTTCGTTCAGCCAGTAGTTAACCCAGTTCTCGGTGGTCACCAGGTTTCCGAACCACTGGTGCGCCAGCTCGTGCGGGATCAGCGCATAGCGAAACCAGGGCCGGTCGAGATAGGCCCGATCGTCGGGAAGCCAATCCACCAGAGTGGTGGCACCGACGTTCTCCATGCCGCCGATGAAGTCGGTGACCGTAGCCTGGGCGTACTTGTTCCAGGGATATTTGACGCCGGTGAGTTTGGTGTATGTCTCCATCAGATCCGGCGTGATGCCGAAGAGTCGCCGGGCCAGCGAAGCATTTTCCGGATAGACGTAGTAGTCGAGCGGAACGTCGCGCCACTTCTGGCTGACTTTCGTGAGCGGCGCCACCACGATCGAGATCAGGTAGGTGGACGCGGGCCGCTCCTGGCGCCAGGTGACGGTGTGCGGCTTCCCTCGCGCGCCGACATCGCTGACCAGCCTCCCATTCGAGACCACGGTGAGTCCGGCCGGAACGGTCGCGACCAGCTCCCAGGTCGCCTTGTCGTGCGGCGGGCCGTAGGTCGGAATCCAGTTGGGGTTCCCGTCGGTGCCGCCGCCGCTGTAGAGCTGCTGCGGATGGTGCGGCCGTCCCGGCTCGGCCTTGAAGAAGTAGAGACCTCGGCCCTGTGTGATCTTTCCACGGTAGTCGATGGTGAACGCGCACCGTGTCCCGGAAGCCGGCCGGCTTGGGCAGCCGCACCACGATGGAGTCGCCCGGCCGGGTGAAGTGGAGCGGTGCTTTCCCGATGCCCCACACCGAGCGCACGGCGAGCCGACGGCCCATGTCCAGACTCAGCGACTCCAGGTTCGGCCGGAGCGAGACCACGGTCGTAGTCACCCGGCCATCGAATGCGGTGGCGTCCCAGTCGAAGTTCCGGACTTCGATGCGCTGGTGGACCAGATCGAAATCGTGGGAGGGAGTGTCGCGGCCGCTGAGGATGCGCTCGGCGTTGCTTTGCTGGGCAGAGAGGAAAGTTGGGGCGACAGCGAGGCCCGCTACCAATGTCATCCCGAGCGCAGCGAGGGAGCGGCCCGCTTTACGTCGGACATCGGAGCTCAAACGATAAACCACCCGATTCCTCGCTACGCTCGGAATGACGCTGTCATTATAGCGCGAGGGTGAATTGCGCGAGCGGTGCGAAGGTGAGCCGATGATGTCTGGTGGGACCCTGAACCCGAAGTCCTTCCTGATGCTCCTCAGTCCCGTACCCGACGTTGGTGTGCCAACCATACCCCGGGTGCCGCTCGGCCAGTCGCTGCATCAGCCGATCGCGCACCGTCTTCGCCAGTATGGCGGCGGCGGAGATCGACTGACACCGGGCGTCGCCATCGATAAGCGCGTCGTGCGCGTAGCCGATCTCGGGCAGCGGCAGGCCGTCGATGATGATGCGATACCGCACTCCGGCCTCACAGGCTGCGACTCCCTGTCCCATGGGGAACGGCGCCAGCGTGGATTGCCGGAGCAGATGGGCGATCGCCCGGCGCATGGCGATCGCGCTGGCGACCCGGATGTTGTAGTGGTCGATCTCGTGGGCCGAGGCGGCGCCGATCCCGAAGGCCACGACGCGGCAGCGAATTCGCTCGGCTAGGCGGGAACGGACGGAAGCAGGAAGGATTTTGCTGTCGCGGAGCCCGCGAACGGCCGAGCATCCGCGGGGAAAGACGACGGCCGCAGCCACCACTGGTCCAGCCAGGGGGCCGCGGCCGGCCTCGTCAACACCGACGAGGAGTTGCTCCTGGGCCCAGACCGCCCGTTCTCGAGCGAGTGTGGGGCGAGGGGCCATCGGCTCATTTCTCGCGCTTCTCGCGGATCCGGGCTGCCTTGCCGCTCAGGGCGCGCAGGTAGTACAGCTTGGCGCGGCGCACTTGTCCCCGGCGAACCAGGTCGATCGATGCGATGGTGGGGCTGTGCAGCGGAAAGAGCCGCTCGACCCCGACGCCGGCCGAGATCTTCCGGACGGTGAACGTCTCGCTGATCCCGCCGCCGCGCTTGGCGATCACCATACCTTCGAACGCCTGCAGCCGCTCCTTGTCGCCTTCCCGAACCCGGACCATGACCCGGACGGTGTCTCCCGGATCGAATGCAGGAATGTCCGTGCGCAAGCCCTCACGGGCCACCTCTGCTAATCGTTCCATGGTCTCATCCTCCATCGGTCCAGCGAATTGGTCGGAAAACTGCAACGATCTTAGTACAGCGGCTGTCACCGGACCTTTGTCATCCCGGGGCAGTCGCCGCCTGCTAGCTCCGTGACGTGCTTCTCCCACAAATCCGGCCTGCGTTCCTTCGTCAGCCGCTCCGACTCCGCCTCGCGCCACGCCACGATCTCGGCGTGGTTGCCCGAGCTCAGCACCTCCGGCACCGCAGCCCGCGATACTCCGGCGGCCGGGTATAGCTCGGCGGACTCAGCAGCCCATCGTAGTGCGAGTCGGAGCTGGCCGACTCGTGGTCGCCCAGGGCTCCCGGCAGCAGCCGGACCACCGCATCCAGCACACAGAGCGCCGCCGGCTCTCCGCCCGACAGCACGAAGTCGCCGATCGACAGCTCGTCGGTGGCCAGCCCGTCGGCCACCCGCTGGTCCACGTCCTTGTAGTGCCCGCACAGGAGCGTGAGCCGCTCGCCCAGCGAGAACCGCACCGCGTCGTCATGGGTGAACCGCCGGCCTCGGGCCGAGAGCAGGACGATGGGACCAGTGGGCCGGAGGCTCTCGACCGCCTCGAAGAACGGCTCCGGCTTGAGCACCATCCCCGCGCCACCGCCGTAGGCGTAGTCGTCCACCGTCGCGTGCCGGTCGTGGGTGAAGTCGCGGAGCTGCACCAGCCGGAACTGCACCAACCCCGCCGCCGCTGCCCGCCCCGGGATGCTGGTCGCGACGTAAGGCGCGATGACTTCGGGGAACAGGGTCACGACATCGATTAACAACGGCGGTAAGGCGGTAGGGCGGTCGGGCGGTACGCCTGCTCTGCTCTCCGATTCCATTGGGCACCCCTCACCTGCAACCTACCGCCGTACCGCCTTTCCGACCTACCGCCTTACCGCCCTACTCCTCCAGCAACCCCTCCGGCGGCGTCACCACCAGCCTCCGCCCCGCCCGGTCCACCTCCTGCACGAACTCCTTCTTATAAGGAAGGAGAAACTCGCGCTTGGGGCCCTGCACCTCGATCATGATCCCGGCAGGCAGCTCGTAGACCGCGGAGACCAGGCCGAGCGGGGTCTCATCGGCCAGGCGGACCGAGAAGCCGTCCAGCTCGTGCAGGTAGACCTCGTCTTCGTCGAGCGGCGCCAGGTGATCGGCCGGGACGCCGAGAAAGTGGGCCCGGAACGGCTCCAGCGCATCCCGGCTCTCCACCCCGGCGAACTTCACCAGCCACTCGCGGTGGTATTCCCTGCTGCGCTCGACCGTCAGCGGCCCAGCGACCACGTCTCCCGCCAGATCCACCACCCAGATCTCGCGACCCGGCGCGAAGACGGTGGCCGGATCGTCGGTCAGGGGGAACAGGTTGCAGTCGCCCTTCAACCCGTGCGGCTTCCGCAGACGACCACACCACGCACCTGCCGGGAGTCGCCAGACATCAGTCGCCAGTTTCCAGCCCTCGTCCGCCGCTATTGCGCTGGCGACCGGCGACTGCGGCTGGAGAACACTCCCGCCTGCTTCAGCAGCGACTCCACCGTCTCCGACGGCGTCGCGCCCTTGGCGATCCACTGCCGCGCCTTCTCGGCGTCCACCTGCACCTTTTCCGCGGTGGTCTCGCCCTTCGGGTTGTAGGTCCCGATGATCTCGATGAAACGCCCGTCCCGGGGCGCTTCCTGGTCGGCCATCACGATGCGGTAGAGCGGGAGCTTTTTCCGGCCGATCCGGCGAAGACGAATGCGAGTTGCCATGTGCGTTCCTGAGGTGCGAGTTAACCGGGGAATCCGCCGCGTCCGAAAGGCAGCTTCAGACCGGCGCCTCCGGTCTTCCCCGCGATCTTCATGAACTTCTGCATCTGCTTGAACTGCGACAGCAAGGTGTTCACTTCCTGCACCGTTCGGCCGGAGCCCTTGGCGATCCGGAGCCGGCGCTGGCCGTTGATGACGTCCGGATTGGTGCGCTCCTTCGGCGTCATCGAGAGCACGATCGCCTCGACGTGCTTGAGCTTCTTGTCGTCCAGCTTGGCGGCCTGGAGCATCGCCGGATTCATTCCCGGCAACATGCCGAGCACGTTCTTGAGCGGCCCCATCTTCTGCATCTGCCGCATGGCGTTCAGGAAATCGCCCAGATCCAGCCCCTTCTTCGACTGGACCTTCTTCGCCAGCCGCTCGGCTTCCTTCTCATCGACGGTCGACTGGGCCTTCTCGACCAGCGAGAGGATGTCGCCCTGCTGGAGGATGCGTCCGGCCAGCCGGTCGGGATAGAACGGCTCGAGCGCATCGAGCTTCTCGCCCACACCGATGTACTTGATCGGCGCGTGGGTGATGCCGTAGATGGAGAGGGCCGCGCCGCCTCGCGCGTCGCCGTCCATCTTGGTCAGGATGACGCCGGTGACGCCGAGCGCATCGTGAAAGCCCTTCGCGATCCGGACCGCGTCCTGGCCGGTCATCCCGTCGGCGACGAGGAGGATCTCGTGGGGCGACACCGCCGCCTTGAGCCGCTTGAGCTCGTCCATCATGTCTTCGTCGATCTGCAGCCGGCCAGCCGTGTCGACGATGACGCTTCTGGCCCTTGCCTTCCCCGCGGCGACGATGCCGTCGCGGACGATCTTGATCACGTCCTGGCTGCCGGTGTCGCTGTAGACCCCGACGTCGACCTGCCGTCCCAGAGTGTGGAGCTGATCGATGGCAGCGGGCCGGTACACGTCGGCCGCGACCATGAACGGCGCCTTCTGCTCCAGCTTGAGCCGCCGGGCCAGCTTGCCGGCAGTCGTGGTCTTACCGGAGCCCTGCAGGCCGACGAGCAGGATGACCGTTGGCGGCACCGACGCATAGGCGATGCGGAGCCTGCTTCTCGCCCAGCAGCGCGACCAGCTCGTCGTACACGATCTTGACCAGCTGGTGGCCGGGCCGGACTTCCTTGAGCGCGGCGAGCCCCACAGCCTTGGCCTGCACCCGCTCGAGGAAGTCGCGGGTCAGGTCGAAGCTGACGTCGGCCTCCAGCAGGATCCGGCGGATCTCCCGGAGTCCTTCCTTGACCGCCTCTTCCGTAAGAACGCCCCGCCCCGTGAGCCGCTGGAGCGTGGCGTTGAGTTTCTGGAAAGCTCGTCGAACATAAGCCCGTAAGGTTAACTGCCTGATGGAGTTTGTTCAAGGACGCGGTGTGAGTAAGGCGGTAGGCAAGGACGCTGTCACCCTGAGCGAAGCGAGGGGACCGAAGTCGTGCTGTCGGTGATCGCCGATGGGATCCGACGCCATTGAACGTCGGCCTCCTTCGCTGCGCTCAGGGTGACAACCGTGCCTTACCGCCTCGCCTTCCGCCTTACCGCCTGTCCGCCTAATCTTTAAGACATGACCACCATGCAGCCGATCGCCAATCCCGAGGAACGCCAGCGAAACCTCGACCGGATGAAACGGCGGGCGACCGGCCTCCTGGTCCTGATGGCGGTCATCTTCGTGGCGACCAGTCTGTTCGAGGCGCGACACCCCTGGCTCGGCTACATCCGGGCGACCGCCGAGGCATCCATGGTCGGCGGGATCGCCGATTGGTTTGCCATCACCGCCCTCTTCCGCCATCCGCTCAACATCCCCATCCCTCACACAGCCATCATCCCCAACCGGAAGGACCGGATCGGCCGGAGCCTGGGGAACTTCGTTCAGCACAACTTCCTCTCTCCCGACGTCCTTAGCGCGAAGCTCAAGGCGGCCGAGATCAGCCGGCGGGCTGCCGAATGGCTGAGCGATATCGAGCACGCCAAGACCGCGGCGCGTCAGGCCGGCTCGGCGCTGCGAGGTGCCGGGACCGTAGTCCGGGACGAGGATGTACATGCCTTGCTGGACCGGAGCGTGGTCGAGCCCCTCAGACGGATGCCAATTGCGCCGGTGCTGGCGCAGAGGGCTGGCGTTGCTGACCATCGACGACCGCCACCAGCAGCTGCTCGACCGCTTGATTCACGGCCTCACCGGGCTGGTCGCGGAAAACGAGAGCCTGATCCGCGATCGCATCCGGGCGGAGAGCCCCTGGTGGCTGCCGGAGATGGTGGACGAGCGGATTCACCGAAAGGTGCTGGGCGGCATCGAGCGAACGCTGTACGAGGTCGGCACCGATCCCAATCATAAGCTTCGACGCCAGTTCGACGATCTCCTCGCGGAATGGATCGTCCAGCTCCAGGACTCGCCCGAAGTGATCGCGCGGGCCGAGGCTATCAAACAGCAGATGCTCGATCCGACCACCAGCGGACGGCTGGCCGTGTCGCTCTGGGACGAGCTGAAGTTGGCCCTGGGTCGAGAGGATCACCCGAGCAACGACGGGGCACCGGGCGGAGTGGCCCGAGGACTCTCGGCTCTGGCCACCGCGGCCTTGGATGATCAGGCGTTATTGGAGAAGATCGACGGCTGGATCATTACCGCCGTGCTGCGGGTGGTCGAGCAGCATCGTCATGAGGTGGGGCAGCTGATCGCCCAGACGGTGAGCGCCTGGGATCCGGACGAGACATCGCGCCGAATCGAGCTGCAGGTCGGCCGGGATCTTCAGTTCATTCGAATCAATGGGACGCTAGTGGGGGGATTGGTGGGGCTCCTGATCTACACCGCGACCCACGCGTTCTGAAGATGCAGGAGTGGTCGGCCCACCATCGTCATCCCGAGTGAAACGAGGGATCGGTCCGCCTGACGGTTCCAAATCGATGTTGTCTTACGGTCAGTCGGGCGAGGACTGTTTGCAGACGTTACGCGACCCGATCCCTCGCTCTGCTCGGGATGACGCGTGTTGGCACCGCGCCGACACCGTCTGAAAGCCTTCCGCCTCTGTTTCCGCCTTACCGCCTTACCGCTTACCGCCCTCCTCCACCGTCGCCTTCGGCAGCGCCGCCCAGCCGGCCCAGTTTCCCGGAGCGAGGACATAGAGCAGTCCCGGTTTCCCGGCCAGCTGAACGCTCTGCAGCAGGGTCCGATACCCCGGCCTCGTGGTCGCGCGCAGCTTTCCGCCATAACCCCACGTGAACCGTTCGGCCGAGCGCGTATCGTCCCAGACGACGTACCAGACCAGCGCCGCGCCTAAGGGCGTAGCGTAGACCCGGAACCGATCTCCACCCCAGCCGATCGGCATCGCCGAGCGAACCTCGGTGGCACCTGCGAGCCCGCGCCATCAGCACCCGAATTTCGCTCTCTCCCAGCACATCCTCGTACAGCACCCCGGACTCTGCCGGGAATGACAGCACAATCGGTTTGTCGCCACGGGCATAGCGGTCAGGAGAGAGAATCTGCTCCGTCGAAACCGGCATTCGGGGGCCGTAGGGAACCGAGTCACTCATCGGCGAGCTCTCCCACCAATGCATGAACTCGGCGCCCGCGAGATAGGGAAAGATCAGCGCCTCCCGCACTACCAGGGGCGCCCGCGCGAACACCGGCATCGAGGTCTGCTGCTCCTCCACCTGGTCGCGATACATCTCCCAGAACTCCGGGCTTTTCGTGACGCTCCTCCCTGGCGCGAGCACCTCGATCGACGTCAGCGTGGCCTGGCCTTCGAGGACCGATTGCGCGGCA
Source organism: uncultured Gemmatimonadales bacterium (assembly GCA_963751925.1). GTDB lineage: Bacteria > Gemmatimonadota > Gemmatimonadetes > Gemmatimonadales > GWC2-71-9 > CAVVWJ01. Next base: position 1,661,164 of record CAVVWJ010000002.1, read on the forward strand.
GTGAGCCGGTCGTTGTTGTCGGTGCTGTGGAGGATCGAGTCGAGCGCGAGATACTGGCCTTGCAGCGCGTGCACCATCTCGTGCGCGAGTACCAGCCTGAGCTGCGCCGGATCGGCGCCCGCGACCCCGAACAGAGTGGCGGAGTCGGGATCGTAGAACCCGGCGACCTGCTCGGTGTAGAGGTCGAGCAGGAGCGAACGGAGCTGAAGCGTATCGGGAAGGAGACCGAACAACCGGTAGGTGGTCTCCAGTCCGCGGAGTTTGGCCGGAGGAAGCTCCTGGTCCAGCTTCCTGATGAGGTAGGCCCGGACCTGTTCCTTGGTTCTCAAGGCAGAGCGTGGCTTCGACTTGAAAGAAAGGCCGACCGCGCGTTCCACCGGAGCACGGAGGCTGTCCACCAATCGGTCCAGCGTGGCGGAGTCGCCGCGGGCCGGCGGGGTTCCTCGACACGCGAGCATCGGGTTGCTGCACAGAAGAACTATCAATCCGAGGAGCATGCGAGTACTCGACCTCACGCCGCGTGTCCGCCCTCTCATGCGCCGGTCAGGTACCGGCCGTACCAGCCGAAAATCATCGGCCCGAAGACGTACGCGGTGGCGGCTCCGATCGAGAGGAAGATTCCGAATGGCACCAGCTTCTTCTGCCCAGCCAGAAGCAGCGGAACGAAGATGAGGCTTCCAATCAGGGCACCGAGAAAGATGGTGAGCAGCACTCCAGGCCAGCCTACGAATGCGCCTACCATGGCCATCATCTTGATGTCGCCGCCACCCATCGCCTCTTCCTTGAACATCCAGGTGCCGACGGTGCCCACGATCCACAACACCCCGAACCCGACCAGCGCGCCGACCAATGCGGCGTTGAAGCTCGTGAACCCGCCGGCCAGGCTGAAGAGCAGGCCGATTACCAATCCGCCCAGGCTGAATTCGTCCGGTATGATGTAGGCCCGGGCGTCGGTCATGGCGATCCCCACCAAAATCGTCGCGAACACGGCGCCTCGGAGCGCTTCCAGCGTGAGACCGTAGCGCCACGCCATGTATCCCCAGATCACGGCGATGGCCAGCTCGATCAGCGGGTACTGAATCGAGATCGGCTGCCCACAACCACGGCAGCGGGCCCGCAGCAGCAGCCACGAGAACACCGGAATGTTCTCGTACCAGGCGAGTCCCTTGCCGCAGCGGGGGCAGCGTGACCGCGGGTGCACGATCGACTCCTTCGGCTCCGCACCCCATCTGAGGATGCAGACGTTGAGAAAGCTGCCGATGATGGCACCCAACAGCGCGGCGAACGCAACACCGAACGCTCCAGGCAAAGCCAAATCAATCACGCGTGACCTCGTAAAGAAGAATTCCGGCGGCAACTGCGACGTTGAGCGACTCCACCCCACGCGTGAGTGGAATGGCTATCCGGCGAGTTGCCGCGCTTTCCAGCGCAGGGCCCACACCGGCACCCTCGTTTCCCACGACCAGGGCGACAGGAGCACGCTCGGGCCGCCGTGGCGGTAGTCGGTCGGGCGGCACCCCGTCGGTATCCGCCACCCAGAGCTCTGCCCGCTGCAGCCGGGCCCATGCCACCAGCTCCTCCGGCGCGGCGGAAACGGCCGGAAGCCGGAAGCTCGCGCCCATGCCCCCGCGGATGACCTTGGGGTTCGTCAGATCAGCCGTTCCCTTGAGCGCGACGACACCGACTGCGCCAAGCCCGAGCGCCGTTCGGAGCATCGTCCCCACGTTCCCCGGGTCCTGCACTCCATCGAGCACCAGCGTGACCGATGCATTGGTCATGTGAATGTCGTCGAGGCTCCACTTCTTCGGCTCGATCACCGTCACGATCCCCTGGGGGTGCTCGGTGTCGGCCAGCTCCTGCAGCTCGGCCTCACTCACTTCTTCGAGGGCGACTCTGCGCTCTGCCAGCGCCGCTTTGAGCGCCATTCCGCGCGTGGTAGCTTCCAGCGCCGGAGAGGCGGCTGCGCCCCGAATCGTGACGTCGGCCCTCAACGCCTCCTCCACGAGACGAACCCCTTCCGCCAACGCCAGTCCACGCCGCTCTCGGCCTCGGCGACGGTGGAGATCCCGGATCAGCGTCTGCAGGGAGCTGCTCATGAGAACGCTCGCGCGATGAAGATCGCCCTCACCATTGCGGGATCAGATTCCGGTGGCGGCGCCGGCATTCAGGCAGACCTCAAGACGTTTCACCAGTTCGGCGTCTTCGGGACGACCGTCATCGTCGCGATCACGGCCCAGAACACGGTCGGCGTTCGCGCGGTCGAGACCATGCCCGAGGCGATGGTGAGCGCGCAGCTGACAGCGCTGGCTGAGGACCTTCCGCCCGCCGCACTCAAGACCGGGATGCTGGCGGAGGCCCGCATCGTTCGGCAGGTGGCTCGGGCCATTCGCGAGAACGGTTGGGCTCCTCTTGTCGTCGATCCCGTGATGGTGTCTACCTCGGGTGCGCGCCTGCTCACGACTGAAGCCGAGGAGGTTTTGCGAGAGGACCTCCTCCCGCTGGCGGCTCTGGTGACTCCCAACCTCGACGAAGCCGCCATCCTCACCGGCAGAGCGGTGCACGACCCCCAATCCATGGAGCGGGCTGGGAACACTCTGCTTCGTTTCGGCGCCGGGGCCGCGCTGGTGAAGGGAGGCCATCTGACCGGCGACCAGATCACCGACGTGCTGGTGACCCCAGACGGCGTCCGCCACTTCACTCGTCCGCGAATCGAGAGCCGGTCACTGCATGGAACCGGCTGTACTCTGTCAGCCGCCATCACTGCCGGTTTTGCCCTCGGTTGGCCGCTCGAAGCGGCAGTGGCGAATGGTCTCGAGTTCGTGCACCGTGCAATCGAGGCGGCTCCTGGTCTGGGGAGCGGGTTCGGTCCCCTGAACCACACCGTGGAAGCCCCTAAAGCCGCTCGATAACTCCTTCCACCAGTCCCGCCAGCTCGTTCCGCACCCGGTTCGCCGTTTCCATTACTTCACCGTGATGGAGCTTGGTCGGTGAGATGCCGGACGCGAGATTGGTTACCACCGAAAAGCCGAGGCATCTGAGCCCGCGTGCCCGCGCAGCGATCACTTCTATTGCGGTAGACATCCCCACGGCGTCGGCGCCCAACCGGTCGGCCATTCGAATCTCCGCCGGTGTCTCGTAACTCGGCCCCAGCAGCTGGATGTACACTCCCTCATCGAGCGCAATCTTCCTGCTACGCGCTACCTCGCGGGCCAGGCTTCGGAGGCCCTTGTCGTACGGCTCGGACATGTCGGGGAACCGCTCCTCTCCTGCAAGAACCGGCCCCGTCAACGGATTTTGAAACGTCAGGTTGATGTGATCGGCGATCAACATCACCGTCCCCGACGAGAACGTGCGGCGAATGCCGCCGGCGGCGTTGGTGAGAATGAGGTTCTCTATCCCCAGCGTCGCAAAGACCCGAACCGGGAAGCTGGTGGTCGCTGGGCTGTGACCCTCGTACATGTGAAAGCGGCCACTCTGCACCAGCACCTGCTTCCCGGCGAGACGTCCCGCCACCAGCTCTGCTCCATGTCCAATCACCGTGGACTTGGGAAAGCCGGGGATGTCGCCGTAGGGGATCCTGACCCCATCTTCGACATGCTCGGTCAGGAACCCGAGTCCCGAGCCGAGCACGACGGCAACCTGCGGCTTCCGGCTTCCGAGCCGGTCGCGGATCAGCTCGGCAGCGGCGAGAATCTGCTCCTTCACAACAGAATTCCCGCGATCGTCGCCGAGAGGTAGTTGGCCAGTGTCCCCGCGATCATCGCGCGAATGCCGAGGCGGGCAAGATCCCGCTTCCGATCGGGTGCCAGCGCCCCGATGCCGCCGAGCTGGATGCCGACGGAGCTGAAGTTGGCGAAGCCCGCGAGGGCGAATGACGCGATCGTGAACGAGCGCGGGTCCAGCTGTGCCTTTATGGCACCCAGATCCTTGTACGCGATGAACTCGTTCAACACCATCCGAGTGCCCAGCAGACCACCGATCGTGCCGCTGTCGTGCCAGGGGACGCCCATCACCCACGCCATCGGACGAAAGAGCCACCCGAGCACAGTCTGAAGGTTGGGCGGAAACCAGGGGATGAGGTTGTGGATCGCCTCGAAGCCACCATTGAGCAGTGCCACCAGCGCCACGAACGACACCAGCATGGCGATGACGTTGAGCATCAGGTTGAGCCCTTCGCTGGTGCCCCGGGCCGCCGCATCCAGCACATTCACGTCCTGCTTGGGCATCGCCAGCTTTACCGTCCCGTAGGTCTCCGGTACCTGAGTCTCGGGCTCGAAGATCTTGGCCAGCATGATCGTTCCCGGAGCGGTCATGATCACGGCGGTCAGTAGGTGCCGGGCTTCCACGCCGAACGCGATATAGGCAACCATGATCGACCCCGAGATGTGCGCCATCCCTGATGTCATCACTGTCATGAGCTCCGACATCGTCATCCGCGGAAGGAATGGGCGGATCGTGAGCGGTGCCTCGGTCTGCCCCATGAAGATGGATGCCGCAACGTTCAAGCTCTCGGCTCCACTCGCGCCCATCACCCGGCTCATCACGACGGCAAAGGCGCGCACGATGAGCTGCATGATTCCCAGGTAGTACATGATGGCGAACAGGGCGCTGACGAAAATGATCGCCGGCAGGAGCTGAAAGGCGAAGATGAGTCCTACGCTCGAGTCGTGTTTGCCGAGCTCACCGAAGACGAACGACGATCCGACGTAGGAGAAATTCAGGATCGTGGTCACGAAGGTGCCGAGCGCGCGGAAGAGGGTCTGGCCGGCGGGAATCCGCAGCACGAAAATGGCAAACAGCACCTGCAGCGTCAGTCCCCAGCCTACGACGCGCCACTGAATTTTGCTTCGGTTGTGGGACAAGGCAATCGCGATCGCCAGAATGACGATGATGCCGAAGATGCCGGTCAGCCGCGACGCTATACCAACCGGCTGAGACACCGGCGCTGCCGCGGACTCGGGAGGCGGTGTGGCCAGCGCTGAATCCTGCCTGGCTCCCGGCGTGCCCTGCGCAACGACGCTGCCGACTGCTCGCGACGCTAATCCCGGGCAGGAGCCAGGAAGCGCAGAGGGCGCCGAGCAGCAGAGCTACGGCAATGATGCCGGTGCGCACACTCCGGTTGTCGGGCCACCAGCGTCTACCCATGGAGCGTTCCTTCAGAGGTCAGGAGTCGCGAGTCGGGAGTCGGGCCGCTGGGAGTTTGCGTGAAAGCTCCCGACTCCTGACTCCCGACTGCTTTATCGAATATCGGCCAGCTCGTCGCGGACGCGGCTCATCAGCTCGAGCCGCTCTGGCCAGGGAAGAAAGGCGCCGGCAAATCCATTGAGAATCAGCCGGTCGATCTCGTCGCGCGAGAAACCCAGCTCGTTATGCGCGATCCAGTATTCATCGCTGAGCGACACCCCTGCCATCAGCCAACCGTCGGTGCAGAGGGTGACGTTCACTCCGGCGTCGAAGTATTCCCTCACGGGGTGCTCGGAGGCCCGTGCGACAACCCGGGTCTGCACGTTGCTGGTGATGTTGGCTTCGATCAGAATCTGACGGTCGCGAACGTACTCGAGAAGCCTGGGATCCTCCCGCAAACGGGTGCCGTGCCCGATTCGGTTGGCGTGGCAGAGCACGATCGCTTCCTCGACCGACTCGGCTCCGGCGGCCTCGCCGGCATGGACGGTGATGCCGAGCAGCCCTTTCTGGGCAACATCGAACGCGCCGCGGTGAGCCGACGCCGGACGTCCCGCCTCCCCACCCGCAAGATCGAAGGCGACAATCCCACGGTCGCGGAACGCCACCGAATGTTTCGCGATCTCCACCGACAGCGACGGATCGTAATGCCGGAGTGAACAGTTGATGATCCGGGCGACCACCCCGAAGTCTCGCTCTCCTCGCGGCAAGTCCCAGGAGCTCGGCTTCGATGACTTCATCCAGCGTCATCCCGCGGGTGCGGCTCAGGTGGGGACAGTACCGTATCTCCAGGTACCGCAAGTTGTCGCGGGCGGCGTCCTCCACCATCTCGTAGGCGACGCGCTCGATGGCTTCCGGGGTCTGGAGCAGTGGAATGGTGATGTCGAACCGGAGAAGATAATCCTCGAGATTGGCGGCGTCGTCCACCAGCATGAAACGCCTGAGCGCTTCAGGCTCGGTTGAGGGCAGCGAAGACTTTGAGTCACGCGCCAGATCGATCATCGTTTCCGGGCGGAGCGAGCCGTCCAGATGCACGTGCAGCTCGGCCTTGGGCAGGCGGCCGATCAGATCACGCGTCAGCATCGGCGCTCCCCCGTCGAGCCCGAACGACCACCCGAAGGATGGCTCCGCTCTCCAGCGGTGCGGCCGGGGCGATCTCGATTCCTCGGCCGTCAGTGATATACGCCGCCCCCGCTGCAATCTGGTTTTCTACTGCGGGATCATAGGCCCGGACCGCCTGGCTGACGTCGGCGCCTGCAGGGAGATCCACCGCACTGGTGTTCACAAAGACGCGGATTGTTTCCTTCATCGCGAGGAAACGAAACCGGGTCTCAGCGCCACGGTCAGCGGCTGCGGCAGGCGGCGGAGATAGGCAATGAATCCGTCCAGATCCGACATACCGCTGGGCTCGGCCGGTGCCCCTACGAGCATGTTGTAGCCGTCTCCTCCCGACGACAGGAAGTCGTCGGTCGCAAGGGTGTAGGAGCCCTTATCGCTGAACCTTCTGCCGGGCAGCAGCACGATGCTCTGCACCCGCCGGCCCATTCGGGCCCGCGGATTGTACTTGACCGTCACACCAGCCGCATGTGCCAACGGCCGGCCCTCATGGCCGATCGCATGCTCGAAGATCTCCTTCAACTGCTTTCCCGTCACCCTGATTTTGACCAGACTGCTTTGTGAGGGCTGCACGTCGAAGAGTTGACCGTAAGTGGCGGGGCCGGCCGAGAGATCCGCGCGGATCGAGGCGTTCCCCACCAGGCCCACATCTGCCCGGAGTACGTTCCGCCGAGCCTCTGCTATCAAGGACCCGAGCCGATACTGATCTCCGGCCCGGGCCAGCGGCAGCTTCACGTTGGCGACGATGCGCCCCGTCAAAGAGTCGGCCCGGCGACGGCTGGTCTCGATCAGAGCGGCAACCGCCGGATTAGGCGTTACCCGGTCGGCGTTGACCGGCTCGAGTCGGGTCCTCACTTCCGTGCCGCCAGCCGGCGTCTTGATGAGATCGGCCACGGCGATTGTCGTCCCATTCTCTCCCGGCTGCACGATAGAGATGCCCGCCACGTTGCTGTTGACGAGCTGGTGAGTGTGACCGGCAACCAGCAGGTTCACGCTCTTGGCCGGCAGGCCCTCCGCCAGGCGAACGACTTCACCGGTGCATGCTTCTCCCTCACACTCTGCCCCCGCATGCGCCAGGACGATCGTGAGGTCCGGCTTCTGAGACTGCACGTCGGTGATCACGTCGTGTATGGCAAGCGCTCCGTCTCCGAAACGGAGGCCCGAGGTGAGCCCCGCTTTCACCCGGGTCTTGGTGTCGGCGGCAATGTAACCGATGACGGCAATCCGGAAGCCGCCGCCTTGGAAGATCCGGTATGGTGATATCCACTCCGGCCGGCGGCCCGTGGCCGAGTCGAAGACGTTCGCCGCCAGCCAGGGATATTTCGCCTCTGACATCCGTTTCCGGAGGGTGTCGACCGACCACTCGAAGTCGTGTTCGCTGAGCGCGGTGGCTCCCATGTCCATCCGGTTGAACAGCTCCACGACGCCTCTTCCCCGGGTGACGTTCGACATCAGAGTGCCTTGCATCGCGTCACCGGCATCCAGCCTGAGAGTGCTGCAGGGGCAGGTCCGCCCCAAGCTGTCCATGAGGCCCGCCAGCGCCGCGAACCCTCCAGTCGAGCTGTCACCGGGTTCATTCGTCCTGGGCAGCAGTGCACCGTGAAGGTCCGCCGTCGCCATGATCCGGAAGACGATGCTGTCTCGCGGCTCCAGCGGTACCGGCTTGCCCGGCAACCGGAATAAGTCGCGCACCGCACCTGCCGGCCCGTCGGGCACAATGTGCCACTCCTGAGCCGCATAGTCGCGGGGATCGATGGAGCCCCGGGTCCGAACCTCATCTACCAGCAGATCCCGAACGTTCTCTCCCCTGTCGTACACGATCGGGGCTCCGCGTAGCATGCCGTAGCCGCCGCCGCCCGCCTGCCGGTAGCTGTTGACCGCGAGGGTGAAGCTGTCCTCGGGACGGACCCCGTGCCGCGCGACAGACAGGTTCCGAATCCGATCTCCCACCGGTTGACGGAGATCGATATCGTAGCGAGCTCCGGCAACCACGTCGAAGTTGTAGCCGGCGACGCTGTCGTTGATCGAGATCCGGCCGAGCGGATCGGTCTGATAGAAGCGGGAGCTGTATTCCAGGTAATCCTTGAGCTGCGCCCCGCTGATCCGGACTGAACGCAGAGTATTGTCGAAGGGGTAGAGCGCGACCAGCTGGCCCATGCGGATGGCGCCGCTGTCGAAGCCTGCCTTCAGATCGAAAATCGAGGCGGCGGAGAGGTCGGCTCCAGTTCGCTTCCGCTGCACCGCGTTGATGAAGTTGAGGATCGGGGTTGGCTCCGCCCTCGCAGCGGCCGCACGCATCGAGCCGTAGGCGGTTCCCACCGTGCTGTCCATCCAGGACACGACCGCAGCGTGGGCAGAGGCGAGCCGTTGAACCACTCGAGCCGATGGAGCCACGTTCGTGGTGGGGACGAGATCGCTCCGATACCGGACGGGGCGCCAGCGGTTTTCGGTGCGGACCAGGTCGATGTGCGTCACCGATACACCACCGGCGTAGGGTCGCGGTTGTACGAAGTGAACGCCATCGATTACGGAATCCCGCATCTCGCGGTGCGAATGCCCCACCACCACGAGGTCCGGGCGAGAACGGAGTCCCGCCAACGATCCGGCGGCGTGCTCGGCGCCGACTCCGGTGGTGTCGTAAGAGGCTGGCCCATCCATCCCGCTGTGTATCAGCACGATCGCCAGGTCTGACTCACGCCGCAGCGACTCCATCACCCGCTGGGCCGCAGGAGCAATGCGGTCTACGCGCACTTTGCCCTGGAGCTTGTCCCGGTCCCATACCATGACCCCGGGCGTGGTGAAGCCGGTGATCCCAATCCTGACACCGCTTCTTTGCAGGACTACATACGGTGGATACAGCAGTGTGTCGCCCTGAAGGGTGTAGATGTTGCCGCTCACATAGGGAAATGCCGCACCGGCGATCGCCGCCCGCATGGGGCCGAGCCCCCAGTCGAACTCGTGGTTTCCCGGGGTCGCGACGTCGTAGCCCGTCAGGTTCATGGCCTCGATCACCGGGTTCGGATCGCGATGCGAGACGCGGGCAAAGTAGGTCGCGAATGGGTCTCCCTGGATCAGATCTCCCGCGTCGACCACGACCACCTGTCCGCGATACTTCGCCTTGAGCGAATCGACAATGGTCGCGACCCGGGTCAGTCCACCCGGGAACGGCTTGTGAGCGGGGTAGTCCCAGTCCATGGCATGGCCGTGCACATCGGTGGTGGCGACCAACACGATGTGCGCGGTGTCTTGAACCGGCTGCGTGAGAACGACTACGGCTGTGAGCAGGGAGAGCATCGCTGGTAATAAAGGCAGGACGGGAAAGGCGGGAAAGACGGTACGAGATTCCTGGCCGTTTCGCCCTTCCCGTCTCTGACGTCTTTCTTATATTCGTCTACGCGAATATGACAAATACCAACTCTGCCGCCGAGCTGTTGCTCGCAATCGCGGAGCCGACCCGGCTGAGGATTCTCAACTGCCTCGCCGCGGCGCCGCTATTCGTGTCCGACCTGCAGGCCGTGCTCGGGCTGCCTCAGCCGACCATTTCCCGCCATCTCCAGATACTGCGCCGGGCCGAGCTGGTCCGGGACACGCCGATCGCGCAATTCGTGCTGTACCGCCTACACCGGAACCAGGGATCACCCGGCCGTCTCCTCAGCGCGATTCTGGAGGCGGTGGTGCAGGACGACGGCGAGATGCAGGCTGAGCGGCAGCGCGCGTTCGCCCGGAGCCGCTCGCATACTCGCACCCGGGTTCAGGAGCCGGCGATGAACGGCAGCATGACTCGACAGAAGAGACCGTCATGACCCATCGCATACTCGTGGTCGACGACGAGCCCGACATCACGGCACTGGTGGCGTACCACCTGGCGAAAGCGGGGTTCCGGGTCTCCACCGCCGCAAACGGGCCCGATGCGCTCAAGGCCTCGCGAGAGGAGCGGCCCGACATCGTCATCCTCGACCTCATGCTGCCTGGCATCTCGGGCTATGACGTGCTCGCGGAGATGCGGAAACGGGAGGAGACCCGGGAGGTCGGCGTCATTCTGCTGACGGCGCGTCAGGAGGAGACCGACCGGATCCGGGGCCTGTCGCTTGGAGCAGACGACTATCTCACCAAACCGTTCTCGCCTCAGGAGCTGTCGCTCCGGGTGAGTGGCCTCCTCCGGCGCCTCGGCTCGCCTGCCGTCAGCGGCGGCTCGACCCTGACGGCCGGGCCCATCAGCGTCGATCGCTCGGCCCATCGGGCCAGCATGAGCGGCGAAGAGCTCAACCTGACCGCGACCGAGTACAAGCTCCTGCTCACGTTGTTGGAGCGGCGGGGACGGGTCCAGACCCGGCCGCAGCTGCTGGAGACCGTGTGGGAGGCTCAGCCCGACATCCAGACCCGAACCGTTGACATGCACGTCCAGCGGCTCAGGACCAAGCTGGGTGAAGCGGGCCGGCTGATCGAAACGGTCCGGGGATTCGGCTACCGCTTCAAAGGAAACGAGCGGGGAGCCCGCAACCGGTGAGCTTTGCGACCCGGCTGGTGCTCGGAACGGTGCTCATTCTCGTGCTCACCGTCGGCATCCTGTTCTGGGTCGCAGAGCGCTCGTTGCGCCGCGATCTCGAAGGAGAGATCGGTCGCGCGCTGCAGAGCGAAGCAGCCCTGGTTCGGGAGGCACTGCCGCGCGATTCCACCGCATGGCCCGAGGCCATCCGGCACTTCGCCGCCCAGACCAAGCACCGCATTACCCTGATCGATCGTGACGGATGGGTTCGGGCCGACAGCGATTTTCCGCCGGGCCCTTTGCCGCCGATCGAGAACCACTCCGGAAGGCCGGAAGTGAGATCGGCCTTTCGGAGCGGAGTTGGTGTGGCCGAGCGTAAGAGCGAGACCGTCGGACGCCTGATGCTCTACATCGCGGTCCGGGGCGGCCCGGGCGTGGTGCGGGTCGCGACCGGGCTGGACCAGGTGGACGAAGTGGTGCATCGGGCGCACCAGGCCGTGGCCGGTGCCGCTCTGATCGCACTGCTGGTTGGCACTATCACCGCAGCTGCCGCAGGCCGCTCGATCGCTCGGCCGCTGGTCGAGATCGGCTCAGCTGCCCAGGCGATCGCGGCGGGAGCCGCTCCGCGGTTCCCGCGGTCCGGTGTGCCCGACATCGACCGGCTGGTCCAGGCGCTCCGTCAGATGCACCAGCAGCTGGGCGATCGCTTCGACGAGCTTCGCCGAGAGCAAGCGGAAAGCGCGGCTCTGGTCGAAGCGATGGTAGAGGGCGTCGTTGCGGCGGATGAGCAGGGGAGAATCGTCACCGCCAATGCCGCTGCTCGTAACCTCCTCGGATACCAGGCGGGTCAAGCTCTTCCTGATTTACCGGAGCTGTTTCGGGTGAAGGCCGCACGGGAGGTTGTCGATGCGGTGCTGCAAGGGCAGGCGGTGCAGGATCGTGAGCTCGAAATGGACGGAGAGGTGCTGCTGATGAATGCCCGCCCGCTCCCTTCAGGTGGCGCGGTGCTGGTGATCCACGATCTCACCGCCATGCGGCAGCTGGAGACGATCCGGAGAGACTTCGTGGCCAACGTGTCGCACGAGCTCAAGACTCCGCTCACTTCCATCTCGGGTTACGCCGAAACGCTCCTGAGCGACACCCCCGATGCCGCTACCACGCGGGGCTTTTTGTTGACGATCCTGAACAACGCCCGGCGGATGCAGCGGCTGGTCGATAACCTGCTCGACCTGGCGAAGATCGAATCAGGCCGGTGGCAGCCGGAGCTGGAGACGGTCGATCTCGGATCGGTGGCCGAGGAGACGTGGAGCGGGCTGCGAGAGCGGGCGTTGCCGCGGTCGATCACGTTCGACGTCGATGTGGCAACGGATGCAACCACGATTCATGCCGATGCGGATGCCATGAGCCAGGTGCTCACCAATCTGCTCGACAATGCCCTCCGCTACACCCCGTCCGGTGGTCGCATTGTCTACCAGAGCCGGCGCGACAACGGCGGAGTCGCCATCAGCGTGAGCGACAACGGATCGGGGATCTCACGCGAGCATCTCCCCCGGATTTTCGAGCGGTTCTACCGCACTGATCCGTCTCGCTCGCGCGAGGAAGGTGGCACCGGGTTGGGCCTGGCCATCGTGAAGCATCTGGTCGAGGCCCACGGCGGAAAGGTCTCGGCGGCGAGCGAGCGCGGCAGCGGCACCACCGTTACCTGCTGGTTTCCCAACGGGACCGCCTGATCGGTCAGCATCACTCGAGCCGGCCGGCCTCGAACGTTTACTCCAGTCGAAATCGTACATCCTACGCCCCAACCCTCGGCCTACCGCCCCCTCATCCCTGCCGTAGCTCGTTTACTCGACTGTTACAAAGCCGCGCAGATCTCGTGACCCGAGATGGATTGGTTACTCACCATCACGGATGTCGCTGCTACCCGAGTCAAGGAGAGAACTGCATGGGCATGACGTTCCGCCGTACAGCGGGGCTGTTATTGATCGTAGGAATCAGCCACCTGCATCCAGCCGCGGCACAGACGAAAGCGCCGACGCTCGGAGCCGGGGTCCTGGTGTACACCCAATACGGTATCCAGTTCAAGACCGATTCGGTGACTGGCCGGCACCAGAATGCCTTTGACGTCACCCGGGCGTACATCAACGTAACCGGCAAATTCACCGACGGCGTCGGTATTCGGGTAACACCTGACATCTACCGGGTGGCCGACGGATCGCTCGCCTTCCGGCTCAAGTACGCCTACGCCACCTGGACTCCGGAAAAAAGCCCCATCACCGCCAAGTTCGGCCTCATGCACACTCCATGGCTCGACTGGGAAGAAGCGCTCTGGGACTACCGGATGCAGGGTTCGATGGCGCTGGAGCGGTTCCGGAGTCCGGCGGCCGCGGGCTATCTCTCCTCAGCTGACTTCGGCGCCGGCATCGACGGAAAGTTCGGCTATGACAAGGTGAACTTCCAGATCGGCGCCTATGACGGTGAGTTCTACTCCAAGCCGGAAGGCGATTCCTACAAGGACATCGAGGCTCGCGCATCCGTCCGGTTGCTCGACACCGACGACTTGAGCCGAGTGGGCGGACTCCGCGTGAGCGGCTACGCCGGCCTCGGAGCTCCCACGGGAGGCGGACGCCGTAACCGCTACATCGGCATGGTCTCCTATAAGTCCAAACGGTTTACCCTGGCCGGAGAGTACGGCCGAGCGCGCGACCGGCTGGACAATCTCGCACCAGTCACCGGAACACCGCCGCCGGCCGCCGTTCCCGAGACCGACTCTGAGGTGTGGAGCTTCTTCGGCGTCTTCAATGTGCCCCACAGCAAGGTCGGCATCATCGGGCGCTACGACCTCCAAAAGCCCGATAAGGACGTGAGCGGCAACAACCAGGAGCGGTTCATCGCCGGCGTTTCCTACCAGCTCACTCCCAACGTCCGAGTGCTGGGGGACGTCGACAATTTCTGGAATCAGCCAGGCATTTACACCAACGCAGTGAACGCCACCCGTACCACCGGGTTCATCCATATGCAGTTCAACTTCTAGCCGATCACATCGGGTATGGAGAGACAGAGCATGAAACCATGCTTCACTATCCGCGCGAACACTGCGCTCCTCCTCGGCCTGAGTGCCTGCCTGGTCGGCGCTCCGGTAGCTGCGCAGGTAAGCCTTACGGGGGCCGGCGCCACCTTCCCCAATCCGATTTACACCAAGTGGTTCGATGCGTACAACAAGCAGACTGGAGTCCGGATCAACTACCAGTCGATCGGCTCAGGTGGAGGGATTCGCCAGTTCACCGAGGGGACGGTCGACTTCGGCGCCAGCGATGCCCCCATGACCGACGAGCAGCTGCAGGCGGTGAAGGGGAAAGTGCAGCATGTGCCCACGGTACTCGGCGCCGTGGTGGCGACCTACAACCTGCCGTCCCTGGGAAAGACCCCGCTCCGCTTCGACGGTCCTACCCTGGCAGACATCTTTCTCGGCCGTATCACCCGCTGGAGTGACCGTCGGCTGGCCGCCCTCAATCCCGGTGTACGCCTTCCTGATCAGGACATCATCGTCGTGCATCGCTCCGATGGGTCCGGCACGACCTACATCTTTACCGATTACCTGGCGAAAATCTCCGCCGAATGGAAAGCCAAGGTGGGCCGAGCCACCTCGGTGCAGTGGCCCACCGGGTTGGGCGGGAAAGGGAACGAAGGGGTTACCCAGCAGGTGAAGCAGACCGAAGGATCCATTGGGTACGTGGAGCTCATCTACGCGATCTCCAACGGCCTTCCCGCCGCACTGGTGAAAAACGCAGATGGCGCGCTGGTCGAGCCCAACCTCAAGAGCGTGTCTGCCGCCGCGAGTGGCGTCCAGCTGGGTCCGACCACTGACTTCCGGGTCTCCATTACCAACGCGCCGGGAAAGGACTCATATCCGCTTTCGTCGTTTACCTGGCTCCTGGTGCATGGCGAGAGTCCCGATACTGCCAAAGGGCAGGCACTCCAGCGTTTTCTCGCCTGGATGCTGACGCCCGAAGCTCAGAGGATGGCGGCGGACCTGCATTATGCGCCGCTGCCGGTCTCGGTCATCGAGCTGTTGCAAAAGCGCTTAGCCAGCTGATGTCACTCCCTCGCGTGACTCCTCCGTTACCTGCCCGTGACGAAGCACGTCTAGGATCAAGGCATGACCGCCATCTCGGATCATGAGCTGACGAGCCGCGCAACCAGTGTGTCGCTCGAGCGCGCCAACTACGGCGACCGGGTGTTCAAGCTGTTGCTGACGCTGGCGGCGCTCGTCGTCCCGGTGCTCCTCGGCTTCCTCGTCTGGGAGCTCTGGAGCGGGGCCCAGCTGGCCATTCAGAGATTTGGGCTCGACTTCGTAACCAGTGGCATCTGGGATCCGGTGGCGGAACAGTTCGGCGCCTTTCCGCTGATATTCGGAACCCTGCTCTCCTCGCTGATCGCTCTGCTGATTGCCGTACCGCTTTCGCTCGGTGTGGCCATCTACCTCACCGAGTTTGCTCCCAAGTCGGTGCGCCAGCCGGTCGCATTCCTGATTGGATTGCTGGCCGCCATCCCCAGCGTGGTGTACGGACTGTGGGGAATTTTCGTGCTGATCCCGGCACTCCGGACCAGCGTCTTCCCTCTGCTCCGAAAGCTGTTCGGCTTCCTTCCCTTCTTTCAGGGGCCGATCTACGGTCCCTCGATGCTGGCCGCCGGGAATCATCCTGGCGATCATGATCATGCCCTACATCATGTCGGTCGCGCGGGAAGTCCTGCTGGCGGTCCCCAACACCCAGCGGGAGGCTTCACTCGCCCTCGGCGCCACCCGGTGGGAGGCGGTGACCTCCGCGGTCCTGCCCTTCGCCCGATCGGGGATCATCGGCGCGGTCATCCTCGGGCTGGGCCGAGCGCTGGGTGAGACGATGGCGGTGACGATGCTGATCGGAAACCGGCACGAGGTCGCTGCGTCTCTGTTTGCGCCCGGCTATACCATGGCAGCGGCGATCGCCAACGAGTTCTCGGAAGCGGTCGGTGACATGCACCTCTCCGCCCTGGCCTACGTCGCCTTCCTGCTCTTCGTGGTCACCGTCCTGGTCAACGCCGGAGCGCGGCTGCTCATCTGGCGGGTGGCACGGGGCTCGGGTGCGGGGAGCAGCGCCCTGTGAACCGGCGATTCATCCGGCGGGCCATCAGCAACTTCATGGTCGGCCTGATGATCGGTGCAGTCATCGTGGCGCTGCTGCCGCTCTTCTTCATTCTCATCAACCTGGTACTAAAGGGGGCGAGCAGCCTCTCGCTCGACTTCTTCACCCAGACGCCGGCTCCTGCTGGTGAAACCGGAGGCGGCGTCGTCCACGCTATAGTCGGCACGCTGCTGATCGTGGGGATGGCCAGCCTGATCGGGCTTGCCGATCGGCATCGGAGCCGGCATCTACTGCGCGGAGTATCCCGGCAGCCGGCTCACCTGGGTCACCCGGTTCGTGGCCGACGTGCTCAACGGAACTCCGTCCATCGTGGTTGGGGTTTTCGCGTGGGCCTGGATCGTTGCCACCCAGAAGCACTTCTCGGCGCTGGCCGGCAGCGTGGCGCTGGCACTTCTGATGATTCCGATGGTGCTGCGGACGACCGAGGAGATGATCAAGCTGGTACCCAACTCACTGCGAGAAGCAGCGCTGGCGCTGGGCTATCCCCGCTGGCGCACCAGCCTCTCGGTGGTAATCCGGACCACGCTGCCGGGTATCGTGACCGGCGCGCTGCTGGCCATAGCCCGAATCGCCGGCGAGACGGCGCCACTGCTCTTCACTGCGCTCGGAAGCCAGTACCTGACCTACAATCTCAACCAGCCGATGGCTGCCCTGCCGCTGACGGTCTTTACCTACGCCACCGGTCCCTATCCCCAGTGGCACAGCTATGCCTGGGCTGCTGCATTGGTGCTGATCATGGTGGTCTTCCTGCTCAGCCTCGGCGCCCGACTCGCCATTGGCAGGCGGTTCACCCTCAATGGTTGAGCCCGCGGTGAGAGCCAAACCCGAGCAGCGAAGGGAACCCGCGGCCGCAGCTCCTGCCGTCAGCCCTGAGCCTCGGGTCCATGTGACGACCGACAAGCTGACGGCGATGTACGGAAAGTTCACCGCCGTGAAGGGAGTCTCGCTCGCGTTCAGGGCGAACCGGGTGCATGCGTTGATCGGGCCGTCGGGCTGCGGAAAGTCAACCTTCCTTAGGACCCTCAACCGGATGCACGAGCTCTCGGAGTACGGGTGGATCACCGGGCGGGTTCTGCTGGATGGCGAAGACATCTATGCGCCTCGGGTAAACGTCATGCAGCTCCGCCGGAAGGTCGGCATGGTCTTCCAGCGGCCCACCCCATTTCCGACCATGTCGGTGTACGACAACGTGGCGGCCGGCCTCCGTCTCAATAAACGGCTGCCCCGCGCCGAGCTCGACGGGGTGGTTGAACGAGCGCTGCGGCAGGCGGCGCTGTGGGATGAGGTGAAGGACCGCCTCGAGGGCAGCGCCATGGCTCTCTCAGGGGGACAGCAGCAGCGCCTCTGCCTGGCCCGGACCATCGCCCCATCGCCGGAGGTCATCCTGCTGGACGAGCCGACGGCATCGCTGGACCCGCAAGGCACTCAAAGAATCGAGGAGCTCCTATTCGAGCTCAAGCGCGACTTTACCATCATCATCGTGACCCACAACATGCAGCAGGCGGCACGGGTCTCAGACACCACCACCTTCTTTTATCTCGGCACCATGGTCGAGACCGGGCCGACCCGGGGGATCTTTACCGCCCCCAGGAACGAGGAAACCGAGGCCTACATCACGGGAAGGTTCGGATGACCACCACTATGAGCCCCAGGCCGTTCGTCACCGTCCCCAAAGTCACGCTGGCACCGCGGGCACCCGCTAGGCCTACAGAGAGTCGGGGCAGTCCGGCCGTGGACGTGCGCAACTTCAGCTTCTCCTACGGCCCACGCCCTGCGCTTCGGAACCTCAACTTCGCTATCGAGCGAAAGACGGTGACTGCGATCATCGGACCTTCCGGCTGCGGGAAATCCACCTTCCTGCGCTCGATCAACCGGCTCAACGATCTCATCCCTGGTATCCGCCACGCAGGCGACATACTCGTGGAAGGAACGTCCGTCTTCGCTCCCGCCACCGACCTGGTTTCTCTCCGGCAGAAGGTGGGAATGGTGTTTCAGCGGCCCAACCCATTTCCCAAGTCGATCTTCGACAACGTGGCGTACGGACCGGCGCTGAACGCGCTGGTGACCCGGCGCGACCTGCCGGATCTGGTGGAGCGGTGCCTTCGGCAAGCCGCACTGTGGGAGGAAGTCAAAGACCGGCTGGATGAGCCTGGGACCGGATTGTCCGGGGGCCAGCAACAGCGGCTCTGCATAGCCAGGGCGCTGGGTAATCAGCCCGAGGTCCTGCTGATGGATGAGCCCTGCTCCGCGCTCGACCCGATCGCCACGCAGAAGGTGGAAGAGCTGATCTTCGACCTGAAGCAGCACTACACCATCGTGATCGTGACGCACAACATGCAGCAGGCTGCCCGGGTCTCCGAGTTCACCGGCTTCTTCGACCGGGGCGAGTTGATCGAGTTTGACGAGACCGGGCGGATCTTCACCACGCCGGCGCACGAGCGTACTGAAGCGTACATCACTGGGAGGTTTGGATGAGCCTCGACGTTCACCGCCACTTCCACGACGAGCTGAGTCACGTCAAGGTGCGTCTGCTCACTATGTCTGGTGAAGCAGAGGCAGCGCTTGGCCTGGCAGTCGAGGCCTTGCTGGAGCGCGACAGCGACAAGGCGCAGCGCGTCATCGCCGGCGATCAGGTGATCGACGCCATGGAAGTCGAGATCGAAGAACAGTGTATCAATCTTCTTGCCCTGCAGCAGCCGATGGCGCGCGACCTCAGGATGTTGACCTCGGCGCTCAAGATCGCCAACGATCTGGAGCGGGTGGGCGACCACGCCGTGAACATCGCGCAGTCGGCCGAGCGCCTTAATCAGACTCGGCCGATCGCTCCCGAGCCGGAGATTGTGGACATGGCACTCCTGGCCCGTGAGATGCTGTCTGACGCGCTCGAGGCCTTCATTCGGGGCGATGCCTCGGCCGGCCGGGAGGTCTGCCGCCGTGATGACAAGGTCGACGCCCTCCATCGCTCAGTGTTTCGGATTCTCCTCACCCACATGATGGAGGACCCCCACACGATCGGTGCCGGAATGGAGCTCTTCCTGGTGAGCCGAAACCTCGAACGCGTGGCCGACCTGGCCACCAACATCGGGGAGGATGTGGTCTTCCTGGTGGAGGGGCGCTCCATCAAGCATCACGCGGAAGATCGGGGAGAGGCTCGGCAAAGTCCGGCCGCCTCGGGCAGGTGACTCGGGCCGGCGAACGGCTGGCAGCCATCGACGTTGGATCCAACACCATCCTGCTTATGATAGCCGATTACGACCCGGCTACCGGCCTGACCACAATCGAAGAGGCAGAAGACCAACCACGACTCGGTGCCGGACTGCGATCCAGTGGTCGGCTCGACGAGCGAGCCATGGAGCGCGCCATGGCGAGTCTGGTACGAATGCGTGACGCGTGCCGCCGGCTGAAGGTGGGCCGCCTGGGCGCAGTCGCGACCGCCGCGGTGCGCGAGGCCAGGAACGGGACCGAGTTTGTCGAGCGCGTACGGACGCTCGAGATCCCGCTTCGAATCATCTCCCCGGACACTGAGGCCGACCTCTCCTATCGGTCCGCCGCCCACCACTTCCCTACCAGCGGGCCAATGCTGGTCGCGGACATCGGGGGTGGCAGCCTCGAGCTGATTGCGGCACGCGACGGTCTGATCCAGCTCAAGCAGTCGCTGCCGCTCGGGGCGGTTCGACTCACCGAGATGGGCCTCACTCTACCCGAACTGCGCCGGCACATCGCGAGCGAGCTTGCACGCGCCATGCCCAACGCCGATTGGGCCGGCGCCACCATCATCGGCTCAGGTGGGACGTTCGCCTCGCTTGGCAGCATGGTTTTGGCGGCCCGGGGAGCGCTCGGGATGCCGGTACACGGCACCCACGTGGCCAGCTCGGAGCTTCAGGAGCTCCTTATGGTCCTTGCGGCGCTGACGCCGGAAGCGCGGCGGCAGATCCCAGGCCTTCCACCTGAGCGGGCGGACATCATCGTTGCGGGGTTGGCGGTCGTGACGGAGCTGCTCCGGCGTACCGGATCAGGGATGGTTACGGTGAGCGGGTTCGGCCTTCGAGATGGTCTGCTGCTGGAGATGGTGGCACGCTGATCGCCCCGGTAAACAGCTCGGCCAGCGGGGGCGCGGACGGTCCGAGCAAACTGCTCATCTCAGCGGTGTTGGAAGTGCCGATCCGGCTGGCTCCAGCCGCAAGCATAAGGATGGCGCTCTCTGCCGTTCGAATCCCGCCCGACGCCTTGACTCCCATTTCGGTCCCGGCCGCACAGCGCATCAGGGAAACGGCCTGAGTGGTGGCTCCACCGCCAGGATGAAACCCGGTCGAGGTCTTGACGAAGCCTGCTCCTGCAGCCCGAGCTGCCAAACAGGCGGCAGCGATCTGAACCGGCTCCAGCGCGGCAGTCTCGAGAATCACCTTCACCAGGCCAGGGGCGGCAGCCATAGCTACGGTTCGGATATCGTGTTCGACATAGGCCCAGTCACCCGATTTGACGTGACCGATCGGAATCACCATATCCACCTCGCGAGCCCCAGAAGCCAGGGCGAGCTGCGCCTCCGCCGCTTTCGCCGCCGAGGTCATCGCCCCCAGGGGAAATCCCACGACAGTCGCTACCAGCACGCCTGAGCCCCTGAGGCGCGTCACGCACGTCTCGACCCAACAGCCGTTCACGCAGACTGCCTTTACCCCGAAGCGGGCCGCTTCGTCACACAGCTGCAAAACCTGCTCCCGGGTCGCCTCGGGTTTGAGGAGAGTGTGGTCCACGTAGCGCCCGATCCCACGAATCGCTCCCGCGTCTCGCCCCAACCAGGGAGGCACTCCGGTATAGGCCGGAGCAGCCGCCGTTCGGGAGAGGATGCTTCGGGCTCGCTCCTCGACAGGATGAGGGCTCATGCGGGCTAGATCATGCGGGCCAGGGCCCGGTGCTTGGCAACCAGAACCGGATCCCGGAAAAACTGGATCAGGAGAGCTCCCGCGAGGAAACCACCGGCGTGGGCCCAGAACGCCACTCCGCCTTCTTCGCCAGACAGACCCCCGCCAACGAGCTGGATCAGGAACCAATACCCCAACATGAGGTAGGCCGGGACAACGATACGGGTGATGAAGATGAACAGAAACACCAGCATGTGAACCCGGACCCGTGGGTAAAGCACGATGTAGGCCCCCATCACACCGCTGATCGCGCCGGATGCACCGACCATCGGCACTGGGCTCGCTGGGTTAGCGAAGGTCTGTGCTGCTGCCGCTGCCAGACCCGACAGGATGTAGAAGAAGAAGTAGCGGGCTCGCCCCATCGAATCCTCTACGTTGTTTCCGAAAACCCAGAGGAACCACATGTTGCCGATGAGGTGAAACCATCCGCCGTGCAGAAACATCGACGTCAGCGGCGTGTACCAGGTGGGCTGCTCGCCCATCATACAGGAGCTGGTAGGGCTGAGCGGGATGCTGAATCCTTCCGGTAGCCTGCCGAGGAACTCGCCCGGGATCAGGCCGAGCTCGCACACCGATCGCGAGAGACCCGGCTCCGCTCCCATGTTCTGGACCAGAATCCACGCCGCGACGTTCGCGGCGATCAGCAGATACGTGGCGACTGGTGTGGCGAGAGTCGGATTATCGTCACGGTAGGGGAACATGGCTCAATATAGCAGAGCCACTTGAGCGGTCTGAGCTACTCCGAAGGGGCCTCGGTATTGACGAGTTGCGGTTCCTTGACGGGAGGCTGTCTGATCTCCTGCTCGAGAGTGGGCCGCTGATGTTTCGTGAAGGGCTCGAGTGAAACCGGCTGGCCGGAGTCCGCCGACCGGTAAAGCGCCCGAATGACTCTGACGTCGGCCAGGCCTTCCCAGCCGGAGGGCTCAGGGGCGGCACCGCTCAGGATACACTCGGAGAAGCTCACCAGCTCGGGCGCGAACTGATCCCGCTTGGGAAAGGTCCGTTCGCGGGTGCGGCCTTTCACGGTGAGCCGCTGTTTCAGCTCGCCCGCGTACTCATAGGCAGGATCCATCACCAGCTCGCCCTCCGTCCCGACTACACGATAGGAGGAAACGTCGGCAGCTCCGAAGCTGCAGGTGAAGCTTGCGAGTCGTTCACGCCCGGGAAAGCGGAGAATGGCACTCGTGGTTTCTTCACACTTCTGGAAGCGCGGGTCACCGTTGTTGGCGCTGAACGCCACCACTTCCATCGGTTCCGCACCATAGAGATTCCGGACGGCGTTGATGCAGTAGACCCCGATGTCGTAGAGGGTGCCGCCACCCAGCTCCCGCGGGCCCAGACGAATGTCGCCCGCTTTCACCTGCATGGTGAATACCGAGTCGAAGAGGCGCATCTCGCCCAGCCGGCCCTGCTGAACCAGGTCGATCGCTTTGAGGTTGGCCTCTTCGAAGTGCAGCCGGTATGCCACCATCAGCTTCACCCCATTTTCCTCCGCCACCCGGATCATCGACTCGCAGTCTTCCTCGGTCACCGCCAGAGGTTTCTCGCAGAGCACATGGATCCCGGCCCGCGCCGCCCGCTCGGAATACTCCCGATGTAGGTGATTTGGCAGGGCGATGTACACCGCGTCTACTCCGCCACTGTGAAGGCACTCTTCGAATTGCTCGTAGGAGTAACGGGACGTGACCTTGTAGCGCTTGCCCAGCTTCTCCAGCTTCTCCGGATCGCTGGAGACCAGCGCAGTTAGCTCGGAGTTTTCGGCATGGGCGAAGGCGGGGAGCACGGCGACCTGCGCGATATGGCCAAGGCCGACGACAGCATAACGGATCTTCCTGTCGGAGCTCGTTTTGGAGGCTCGGGGCATTACAGACCCTGAAAGTACGCGATTGACCATGCTCCCTGGGCTATGGGGCCCCACCGCTGTCCCATAGCCCAGAGCTGATTCACACCGATCTAGACAGCGCGCCTACCCTGAATCAACTGCATGACAGCCAAGATGATGGCAATCACCAGCAAGACGTGGATGAAACCACCAACCGTGTAGGACGTGACCACTCCCAGCAGCCATAGGACCAGGAGTATCACAAAGATCGTCCACAGCATGGCTACCTCCTCCATCGGATGAACCCAGGAAGCAATCGGCTTATCTGGGTGTTCTCGAACGGGACTGCCCAACCCGGCCGCAGGATCAGCTTAGGCATATCGCATCTCGTTCGTCGTGACACGGGTCACCCTAGCAGAACTGCCTATCTGCCAGCATGGCAGGCTTTGGCGGTATGCCACTTGCTTCGCCAACTCCGCAACTGACTGCGGGATGGCAGATCGGCACCCGCAACGACAAATGTTCTTCATCGGAGTCGACATGGCTTCCAAAATCATTGGAATCGACCTGGGTACCACCAACTCGGTCGTGGCAGTAATGGAGGGCGGGGACCCGGTGGTTATCCCTAACGCTGAAGGCGGGCGGACCACGCCGTCGGTCGTCGCGTTTACCAAAGACGGGGAGCGGCTGGTTGGGCAGGTGGCCAAGCGTCAAGCCGTGACGAACCCCAAGCAGACCATCTTCTCGATCAAGCGGTTCATGGGGCGCCGCCTCAACGAGATCACCGAAGAGTCCAAGCGCGTCCCCTACAAGGTTGTCGAAGGCCAGAACGGTCTGGCTTCAGTCGAAATCGGTGGCAAGCGGTACAGCCCGCCCGAGATCTCGGCGATGATTCTGCAGAAGATGAAGCAGACCGCCGAGGACTATCTGGGCTACACGGTGGACAAGGCCGTGATCACTGTCCCGGCTTACTTCAATGACGCCCAACGCCAGGCTACCAAGGATGCCGGCAAGATCGCCGGACTGGATGTGCAGCGGATCATCAATGAGCCGACTGCCGCCGCCCTGGCCTATGGGCTCGACAAGAAGAAGGAAGAGAAAGTCGCCGTGTTCGACCTGGGAGGCGGCACCTACGACATCTCTGTCCTGGAGCTGGCTGAGGGGGTCTTCGAGGTCAAGAGCACCAATGGCGACACCCACCTCGGTGGAGATGATTTCGACCAGCGGCTCATCGACTGGCTCGTCACCGAGTTCAAGAAGGATCAGGGAATCGACCTCTCGAAGGACCCGATGGCACTCCAGCGCCTCAAGGAGGCAGCGGAGAAGGCCAAGATGGAGCTTTCGAGCACGACCCAGACCGACATCAATCTTCCGTTCATTACGGCGGATCAGAGCGGGCCCAAGCATCTGAACATCAACCTTACGAGGGCAAAGTTCGAGCAGCTGGTGGACGACCTGATTCGGCGGGTCATTCCGCCTATGCAGCAGGCCCTCAAGGACGCCGGACTCGACCCCAAGCAGATCGATGAAGTGATCCTGGTGGGTGGCTCTACCCGCATTCCCAAGATCCAGCAGATCGTGAAGGATTTCTTCGGCAAGGAGCCGAACCGGTCAGTCAATCCGGATGAGGTCGTGGCGATCGGCGCGGCGATACAGGGCGGCGTTCTGGGCGGCGAGGTCAAGGATGTTCTGCTCCTCGATGTCACGCCTCTTTCGCTGGGCATCGAGACGCTGGGCGGCGTCACTACCGTCCTTATCCCACGGAATACCACGATCCCGACCAAGAAGTCCGAGACGTTCTCGACTGCCGAGGACAATCAGACCACGGTCGAGATCCACGTGCTCCAGGGTGAGCGGCAGATGGCGGTGGACAACCGGACCATCGGCAAGTTCCAGCTGACCGGCATTCCGCCGGCTCCTCGGGGCATGCCACAGGTCGAGGTCACCTTCGATATCGACGCGAACGGGATCCTTCACGTCTCGGCCAAGGACAAGGCCAGTGGGAAGGAACAGAAGATCCGGATCGAAGCCTCGAGCGGTCTCACTGACACCGAGATCGATCGCATGGTGAAAACCGCCGAGCAGCACGCTCAGGAGGATAAGGAGCGGAGAGACCAGATTGAGGCTCGCAACCAGCTCGACAGCCTGGTCTACCGGGTCGAAAAGGACAGCAAGGAGTGGGTCGACCGGTTGCCCGCAGATGCCAAGAGCCGGCTCGACAGTGCTCTGGAGGCGGGTAAGCAGGCTCTCAGGACCGGCGAAGCCAGTGGGATTCGCAAGGCTCTGGATGACCTGAACAACGCCTACTCTGCCGCCGGCGCGTCGCTCTACCAGACCGCGGGCGCAGGCCAGCCGGGTGAGCCGGGTGCCGGTGGACAGCCAGGTGCCGGACCGGAGGGCTCGGAGCCGGGATCAGGCCAGGACGATGTAGTCGAGGCAGACTACGAGATCGTGGACGAAAAGAAATGACCTTGGAGGCGCATGCCTCCATCGTCACTCCGAGCGCAACGAAGGGGGCCAAAGCTCGACTTTGGCCCCCTTCCTGCTTCAGGGCCTCAAATGTGCCGAAACTCACCGTTGAGGCCGGCTGTACTGTTAAATTGATGCAGCGAAGTACGAGTTCAACGCCTCTGCCAAGGACTCTCGATGTCCGCACGTTCTCTAAACTGGCTCAAATTCGGGGGTCTGGTGGCTCTGGCGTTCGCGCTGGGGTTGCTGTTTGCCGGCCTGCTCGACCTGCCGAATCGGTCTGCGGCACAGGACCAGGGCCGGCAGGCGTCAGCCATTGCCCAGGTGCCCACCCCTTCCATTCCGGCGGCTCGGCCGCTCCAAGACCTCAGTGAGGCTTTCGCCGCCGTCGCGGAGCACGTCAAGCCGAGCGTGGTGTATATCCGTTCTCAGCGGACGGAGCACGCCACGACGAAGCAGCGAGTGCCGCCCGGTATGGAGCGGTTTTTTCCCCGCTTCCGCCAGCAGCCCGAAATTGAACAGGGCAGCGGCTCGGGATTCGTCATCTCGGCGGATGGATACATCCTCACCAACAATCACGTCGTCGAGGGCGCCGAGCAGGTGACGGTTCGGCTGCTGGATCGGCGCGAGTTCAAGGCGAAGGTCATCGGGACCGATCCGAATACCGACGTCGCCGTGCTCAAGATCGACGCCAAGGGACTCCCACCCGTGGCCCTCGGCAACAGCGATGATGCCAGGGTGGGCGAGTGGGTTCTCGCCATCGGGAATCCGCTCGGTGAGGGACTCACGTTTACCGTGACCTCCGGCATTGTGAGCGCCAAAGGGCGAGCACTCCAGGGACTCCCCGGCCGGGGTCAGGGCAGCATCCAGGACTTCATCCAGACCGATGCAGCCATCAACCCAGGCAACTCCGGTGGTCCTCTGGTCAGCGTACGCGGTGAAGTCATCGGCATCAACTCGGCCATCGCGAGCGAGACCGGCTTCTACTCGGGCTACGGCTTTGCGATTCCTATCAACCTTGCTCGAACCGTGATGAACCAGCTGATCGAAACCGGCTCGGTTCATCGTGCCGCCCTCGGCGTCTCCATCGACAACGTCACGCTCAACGACGCTGCCTATGTCGGGCTGCCGGAGATTCGCGGTGTGGTGGTCAAGGATATTCCGGCCGATGACTCACCGGCCAAAGCCGCCGGCATTCAACCGGGCGACGTCATCATCTCGGTCGACAATAAGCCGGTTGAGCGGGTCGGCCAGTTGCAGCAGGTGATCGGGTTCCGGAAGCCCGGCGACGTCGTCAAGGTGGAAGTCGCACGGAAGGGCGGGGTTCGAAAGACCTTCAACGTCAAGCTCCAGGCCTTGAACGACCAACCGCAGGTCGCGGAAAGCGATGAGGGCGACACCGACAACGCCGGCGGTCCGGGCGGTGCGGCCATGAACCGGCTGGGTATCAGCGTCGAGCCGGTAACGGGGGACGTTGCCCAGCAGCTTCAGCTGCCGTCGGATGTGAGGGGTCTCGTCGTCACCGATGTCACCCCGGGTGGACCTGCCTGGGAGACGCTGTTCGACGACCCTCAGCGGAACGGCCCCGACATCATCCTTTCGATCGAGGGCAAGCCGGTGAAGACCGAGGCTGACCTTCGAAACGCGCTCAAGGCCGAGAAGCCGGGGAGCATCGTGAGCCTCCGGGTTTACAATCCGAGGTCACAGAACCGCCGGGTGGAGCGTATCAAGCTGGGCGATAAGTAGGAGAGGGAACCTTTCGAGCTATACGGAAGCCCTCTGACGAATGTCGGGGGGCTTCAGCTTTTCCCTTTGGCTTCTCGCGCTCACGTCGTCTCCCGCAGTTTCCATCTTGGGACTAGCTTTCTAACCATGGCACTACGCGGCATCATCTTCGACATCGACGGCACGCTCGTCGACACCAACCCCACGCACGTCGAGGCGTGGCGCCGGGCTTTCCAGCGCCTGGGCTACGAAGTGCCGACCGAGCGGATCGAAATCGAGATCGGCAAAGGCGGGGACCAACTGGTTCCGTCGATCCTGGGTGAGGAGGCTTCGGAACGCGACGGTGACGCGCTCAGGAAAGCTCAAAAGGAAATTTTCCTGGAGCTTGCCGGTGAGCGCACGTTCCGCGTATTTCCCGGAGTCACCCAGCTCTTCGATGTATTGCGCCAACGGAATGTCCGGACCGCGCTAGCCACCTCCAGTAATGAAAAGCACCTCCAGGCCACCACCCGGAGCGCTGGGATCGACCTTCCTCGGCTGGCAGACGTCCTGGTCACCAGCGACGACGCCGAGGCGAGCAAGCCTGCTCCCGATCTGGTTATCTCCGCTGTGGAGAAGCTGGGCTTTTCCCCGGGCGAATGTGCCATGGTCGGCGACACCGTCTACGATGCACAGGCTAGCCTTGCAGCCGGGGTGACTTTCCTGGGAGTGTTGTCGGGCGGGAGCACCAGGGAAACACTTCTCGAGGCGGGTGCCAGCGCTGTGTGGCGCGACACCGGTGAGATGTTGAGCGACCTCGATCGTGTGCTCGAGATGGCCTCGCTCTCAGCAGTCGAACCCTGATCCTCAACTTCCTCCAGGAACCGGCTCCATGACTACCAGCGAAGCAACCGATTGGATGAACCACCCGGTTATCAGGGGCCTGGTCGATCAGGCGAATACCCTGGCTCTGGAAGAGCGGATTACGCTGGTCAAGGGACTGATTCCCGCCATCGCGAACGCGCTGTCGGACGATGAATACGAGCAGTTCGTTACGTTTATCCGACTCAAGGGCGAGCGGTATCTGGAGGCCAAGTCGCACCCGGGAGAGGGGCGCGCCGGGAGACACACGCCGGGAGAGCGGGAGCTGGAAGGACGATAGGAGGAAGAGGGAGAGGTGAGAAGGAAGAGGAAACAACTTGTCACTCTGAGCGAAGCGAAGAGGCGGAGCACCAATGGTCTATTGGAGTAGCAGAATCATTATCGCAGGCTTGGGCATCGGCCTGATGGCGTGCAAGGGAGACCCCCCCAAAGCCGCTGCGAGTGTGGCCGCCCACGCAGACTCCCCTCTCGACAAGAAACTCGCTCAATACACCACTGTTCCACTGACCACCGATCTCGGAAAGCTCACGGAGAAGGAGCGGCATATGATCCCGCTCCTGATCGACGTCGCCAAATCGATGGACGCCATCTTCTGGATTCAGGCATACGGGAATCGGGACTCGCTGCTGAAGGCAATCGAGGACCAGGGTACCCGCAGGTACGCCGAGATCAACTATGGTCCCTGGGACCGCCTCGACAACAACGCTCCCTTCGTCGAGGGCGTCGGGCCCAAGCCGAAAGGAGCAGGCTTCTACCCCACCGATATCACCAAAGAGGAGGTCGAGGCCGCCGCGGCGAAGTCGCCGCAAGCGGGGAAGGCGTTCCGGAGCCAGTACACGGTGGTGCGACGCGACTCGGCCGGTGGACTGATCACGGTTCCCTACCACGTGGCCTACGCTGACCAGCTCGCCCCTGCAGTGGCGAAACTCAGGGAGGCAGCCCAGCTCGCAGAAGATCCGGGACTTCGGCGCTATTTGGAGCTCAGGGCCCGGGCGCTCGAGACCGACGACTACCAGGCCAGCGACATGGCCTGGCTAGATATGAAGAACAACACTGTGGATGTGGTTGTCGGCCCGATCGAGACATATGAGGACGCACTCTTCGGCTATAAGGCAGCGAACGAAGCGTACGTACTCGTGAAGGACAAGGAGTGGAGCGCGCGACTGGCCCACTACGCATCGATGCTGCCCGGCTTGCAACGGGAGCTGCCGGTTCCTGCCGCATACAAGCGGGAAAAGCCGGGCACCGATTCCGATCTCAATGCGTACGACGCCGTCTACTACGCCGGCGACGCCAATGCCGGCTCCAAGACCATCGCCATCAATCTGCCCAACGATGAAGAGGTCCAGCTTCGGAAGGGAACCCGGCGGCTGCAGCTCAAGAACGCGATGCGTGCCAAGTTCGATAAAATTCTGGTGCCGATCGCCGGAGAGTTGATCAGTGATGACCAGCGCCGGCATATCAACTTCGACGCCTTCTTCTCCAACGTCATGTTCCACGAAGTCGCCCACGGGCTCGGCATCAAGAAGACGATCAACGGCAAGGGAACCGTCCGCGAGGCGCTGAAGGAGGAGGCCGGTGCACTGGAAGAAGGCAAGGCCGACATTCTCGGCCTGTTCATGATTACCAAGCTGCACCAGCGGGGTGAGTTGAAGTCACAAAACCCGGACGACAACTACGTCACCTTTCTCGCCAGCATCTTTCGCTCGATCCGCTTCGGCGCGTCCAATGCCCACGGGCGGGCCAATGCCGCCCAGCTCTCGTTCTTTCAGGAGCGAGGCGCGTTCACCAGGGACTCCACCTCCGGACGCTACCGGGTCGACTTCCCGAAGATGCGGGCCGCCGTCGACGCGCTCGCCCAGCAGATACTCCGATTTCAGGGGGACGGCGACTACGCCGGTGTCGCTCGATTCATGGCAGAGCGCGGGAAGCTCTCGCCCGAGCTGCAGGGAGACCTCGCCCGCCTGGGCTCGCGCGGCATTCCGGTGGACATCGTGTTCGAGCAGGGCTCGACGGTCTTGAAGTAGGAGACAGCAGCCCAGCTTTATGGAACGTGAATTCGAGGTCCGAATCAGCCGCCGCCATCGCGTGCCGGCTCTTCCCGATCCCCCCGCGAATCCGGCGACAGCCCGGAACTGGCTGATCTACTTCGGCATTCTGGTGGGGCTCCTGCTGCTCATGACAGAGGGTGGGCTCGACCATGCGCCCTCCCATGCGCCGCTACCGCAGCTGTCCGAGGCGACCGATGTCATCTCGACCCTTGCAGCCACACCGGCCGACTCTCTCGAGGTTGTGGTTGCCTGGGAGCTCACCCTTTCGGATCCTGCCGGTAGGCCCGATTCGGTTCGCGTCAGAGTAATGGGCCCGCAGGGAGACACTCTCACTACCACGCAGCCGGCCGACCAGCTCGCGGATACGGTGTACCTGCCTGTCCCCGCGCCAGGCCAGACTGTACGCGGAAGCTCGTGTGTCGCGGCTCGACACCCAACGCAGCCGCTCTCGGAAGAGTGTACCCCATGGCAGTATGTGCGCCCGGCGGCGACCCCGATGGCCGCGTCGCAGGCACCATCTGCCGTGACCCCAACCAGTGTGGTGGTAAAGCCGAGCGGCCTTCAGGTGGATCCCGACGTGAACGGCCGCTGTGCCGAATGGCAGCGGACCCATCCACAGCAGTCGGTCTGGCTGTCGGTAAATCGGAGGGCGGTGCCGGCGTGTACCGGGCCTAATCAGAAACCCACAGTAGCGCAGTTCTGCGCCTTCGCCGTATTGCCGGGAGGCAAAAAAGTGAAGACGCAGAACTCGAGCAATAACCGCTACTGCGACGAGCTGTTCGAGGTGTGGGCCCGGGAACGGATCTCCTGAATCCGGGCTTGAGCCGCTTTACTTGCCGTTCTGCACGTAGGAGACGCCAGTCGCCCTGGTTCTTGAAGGCGCTGCCGTCACCCCGCTTCACGTTCTGCCAGCCGCCGTTTTTGCACTGATCCTTGGAGCTAGCCGTCACGAACAGCTCGAAGTTGTAGGTCGTGGTGGTCCCGCCTATTCCGACGACGAATGCATCGACGGCATTGGTAAGCGCTGGATTGCCGCTGCCCTGGTTGAGCCCTACCCCACCCAGAATGGTTGCATCGGGATTGGCTAGCACGATGTCTTTCCATGCCACGAAACAGTTGAACGCGCAGACACCAGGAATGTCCTTGCTCGACCACCAGATGGCATTCCCGCCTTGGTACGCGTCCCACGTCTGCCAGACACCATCCACGATCGCGCCCTGAGTGGTGTTGTAGACCGGCTCGAACACCAGGGTGGTGAAGCCGCCGGCAACATTGGGCCCGTTGTAATCCACTTCTAGGTTGATCGAGGTCACCTGGTTCGGTGCGGCACCGGCGGTGCGATAGGTCGAGTATCCCAGGCATTCGCCGTAGACAAGGGTGCATTAACGTAGTCGTAGTTGAATAATGTGCCTTTGTCAGCGCCCGTTGGCGTCACGAATTCGAAGCTGCCCGTGCCGCGAGGAGGGAGTGGCGGCGGCGGGGTTGGTGGTCCGTTCCGGAAAGTGCCGGTGGCAGCGGCCGATGAGAAGACCCACTGGTTCGTTGGTGGAGTATTCTCCGGCTGCCGAGTGATGTCAGCCTCAGTTACGACAACGGTCGTTCCTGTTCCACTCGCAGCAAACGAGAGGGGAGACTGGGAATCTGAGTTTTTCAGGGGATCGGAGCTGCAGGCAGTGAGAGTGGCGAGCGTGGCAAGGCCAAAGGCTGTTGTGCGTATAGACATGTCGCCTCATTGGTTGAGCCGAAAAGAGTGCCAGGCCGAAAGCGGCCGTGGAGCGGAGATGTATCTGTGGGAGGGCGGAAGGTATCTACCAGTACAACTGAACGCCAGCGAAGAGGGACCGGAATGGCAGCAGGCTGCTGCCATCCCGGCGTAACCTCTTCGAGCGGTTAGACGTTGGCCGTCCGACGCTCAGGACCGGAATAGCTCGAGTCGTGCCGGTAGCGGCGCTCGTTGCCGCGCCAGCTCTCGCCTGACGCGTTGCCGCGCACCTGTGCCCCACCGGTGCGTTCGACATGCGCTTCTTCTCGCCGAACCGTATCCGAGACCTGCTGAGTCCCCTGCACCTGCTGCTTCTTGAGCGAGACCTCCTCCCGCACCACGGGAGTCTTCTCGACGTGCACCTCTTCTTCCATGAGCGGGACCCGGATCTCCTCCCCCTCATTGATTTCTCCACCGACGTTCTCCTTGCCTGAGGCCGGCCGGCGCTCGATCACGACTTCCTCGCGAGTCACGGGCACCTCGATGGTGCGCTGCTCACTCACGACTTCCTTCCGGAGACGAACCTCGCCAGCCTGCACCCGCTCCTTCTCGGCCCGAAGCTCCTCTTCCCGGAGCTGAATGCGCTGAGACTCTTCATTTATGTTGCGGCCGCCCATCGTCCGGTCGGCTGGGCCACTGCTGGTGCTCATCGTGCCGGAGCCCGTCCTGCCCGCGGAGCCTGCGGCTGCCGCTGAGGCCATGCCCCATCGAGCCCAGGTCCGCACCGCTGTCGTACAGACACTGACGGGCTTCCTCCGCACGGTCACCGGCGCTGACGGTCACCAGAATGCCGCCCGCCTGGAATCCCTGGTCGAAGTGCTTGGCGTCCTCCTCAGGTATGCCCATGCCGGCCAGGGCGCCGAGCAACCCGCCAGCCGCGGCGCCTATCCCCGCGCCAGCCAGGGTGGAGGCGAGGGTGCCGCCGGCGATGATGGGGCCGATCCCCGGAATCGCGAGCGCCCCTACGCCGGCGAGAAGGCCGATGACTCCGCCCAGCACCCCCCCACCCACGGCACCTGTCGCTGCACCCTCGGCGGCCTGGGTGCCGGTACCTTCGATCAGCTCGTTTTGGCGATCACGGTCGCGCAGTGCCACACCTATCTGCTTTTCGGAAAACCCCGCCTGCTTCAGACGCTCGATCGCGCGCTCGGCGTCTGGTTGGTCGTGGAAAAGTCCGACCACAGTACCTGATCCCGTCCCGGTCTCAGTGTTGGTTCGTTTCGTCATCATTGTACCCCTTGGATTTCTTGGCGGAGAGGAGAGCGCCTCGCCACGATCTACGAAGAAATTGCGTCAGGAAGGACGCGCGGACCGCCAACGTATCGGATGGGCGAACCCGAAGAAGTGATCACGCTCACCGATTTGCGTCGAAATTTTGGCCTCGGGATGAGCGCCTGATCGCAGGAGATGGAAGAACGTCAGCCGGTTCATGGGCAGAGTAGGATCCCGCACTATATTCCCTTCACGCGAACGTGGCGAAACTGGCAGACGCGCAGGACTTAGGATCCTGTCCCGAAAGGGGTGCGGGTTCAACTCCCGCCGTTCGCATTTGAGTGGCGTCTAGTAGATCCGTTGGCCTTCGGCTGCAACTCCCGCCCCTTCACATCGTGCGAGGGCGGACAGAGCGGAAAGCCGGAACAGGGCGGGCACCGCTCGACGTCTTCAGTCGAGTCCCTGCCGCTCCTTCCGCCTCTTCCGCTTGTTCCGCCTATCCTGCCCTCAATCCGTCAGGAGCTTCCTCACCGCTTCTCGCAGCGTTGCGATACTGAAGGGCTTATAGACGGTCGGAATGTCGTCGGGCAGGTCTGCGGCGGGCTTACGGCGTGAGATGTCGTCGATGTGGAGGATCGGAAGTGTGGGGAAATCCTGCCTGACCCGGGCCACCAGCTCGGCTCCGTTCAGTCCCGGCATGTAGTTGTTGGTGACGATGAGATCGAATTCGACCTCGGCTCCTCGGGCAGCGTCGAGCGCGGCGCGACCGTTTGCCACCGCCACGACCTCATACCCTTCGTCGGTCAGGGCACGAGTGATGAGCGCTCGCACCATCGGTTCGTCGTCGACAACAAGGATGCGCCGGGCCATAGCCCCTCAGGCGGGTGAAGCTGCGGTGGGTGAGTAACCAGCACCCATCATACCGCTCTCGTAAGTCTCCCGCGACCCCCTGTCAGCTACCCGAAGCGAGAAGTCTCAGCGGGGGCAGGCAGCGTCGGAGCATGCGGTCAGCATAGTGCCGGCGGAATCGGCTTATGGTGAGGACGTCGTTGTTGCGGCGCTTGAGGTGGCTGGCTTTGTAACTCACAAACCGGCTCCGGTGGCGCAGCGCGCGGGCGTCGGAGCAGAGGTCGGCCGACTCGCCAACCAGCCGCATGGCATCGGCGAGAAGCTCCGCGGCTTCGCGGTGGCTATGCGGAGCTTCGGCTAACGTAAGGCCTCCCAGATAGGGTTCGAGTCACGGCCTCGAGCAGGAGGTCGGGGCCGAACGGCTTCTTGAGGAGAGAGCCGCAGGACTCGATTTCCGCCATGAGACTGAAATCCTGAGAGCCCCGGCCCGTCATGAAAAGGATTGGTGTTCTGGGGTACAATGGGCGAAATAGACGTATGAACTCGAGCCCGCCCATCACCGGCATGTTCACGTCAGTGAGAACCAGATTGAGCTCCCCCACATGTCGCCGCGCCAGGCGTAGCGCGTGTTCGCCATGCTCGGCGGCCAGGACCTTGAACCCGGCCATCGTCAGCACGCGCTCCAGCAGCTCGCGCAGAGTCGACTCGTCGTCAACGACAAGGATGGTTTCGGGGGGCACGACTGATACCGGGCTCAGCACATGCGCCATCACCTTGAATCTGGGTTCTCTGCCCAGAGCGTGTAATGTGAACGGGGAGTGATAAGCTATTGCGCTGACTCCGCAAATCAAGAGGTTGGAATCTCAACAGAACGTGCAGAGAAATGCGCTATGTGACTCATGAGATCCGCCCAAATTTGCCCCTCGTGCCTCATCTTCCTGCATGAAATGCAAAATCCACTTGACTTGCGGACCGGCCTCTGGTAGGCTGCCTCCTACGACGAAGCCTGATCACCCGGCAGGAGGAGAAGAGGGCTCGCATGACGGTTCGCTCGGTCAATTCGTGTTGTCTTCACGGCAATCCAGTGCCGTCTGAGGGAGTCCGGGCTCACCACTGAGTTACAGTATCACGCATGGATCCTGGCCCGCTCCTGTCGATTGAGCGGGCCTTTCTCGTTTTAGGGGCAATCACATGACCGAGCCGCAGCCGAACGGCAGCGCAGCCAACCAGGCCGCTCCCGTGTCGCCAGTTCCTCCTGCTGAGGGACGCGAGGCGCGTCAGGTTCCGCAGGTCGCCGGCTCCGAGACGAGTGAGGCCCGGAAGCTCGGCACGCTGGTGGATATCAGCCAGGCGCTGGTCGGCAGCCTGAACTTGCAGGCTGGACTCTCAGGAGTCCTCGCCATCCTTGGACGTCGCTGCGGAGCCGTCCGAGGCACCGTCGCACTGGTCGACGACCGGACCGGTGAGCTGGTGGTGCGGGCTGGCCTGGGATTCAGCCGGGAAGGACAGTCCACCCGATATGGCGCCGGGGAAGGCATCACCGGAGCCGTAGCGTCCAGTGGCGATCACATCGTCGTGCCCAGAATCAGCCAGGACCAGCGATTTCTGCATAGAGCCGCAGGCCGCCACGAGCGCCGGGGCGGCGAGTTCAGCTTCATCTGCGTACCGATCGCGCTGCACCGCCGGACGGTGGGAACCCTCTCCATCGAGCTGGTCTACAAATCGGAACGGCGCTATGAGCGGCTGATAAAGTTCTTGAGAGTAGTGGCCTCGATGATCTCCCAGGCTGTTCGGATCCACCGTCTGTTGGAAGCCGACCGCCAGAAGCTGGTCTCCGAAAACGCCCAGCTCCGACAGGAGCTGCAGCAACGCCACGATTACTCGAATCTGATTGGCGCCAGTGGACCCATGCGGCGGGTCTATGAGGAGATGGGACGGGTGGCAGCGACCGCGACGACCGTGCTCATCCGGGGTGAATCCGGCACCGGAAAGGAGCTCATCGCGCAAGCGATCCACTACCACTCGCCCAGGGCGAAGAAGCCATTCATCAAGGTGAACTGCGCCGCGCTGCCAGAGACGCTGGTGGAGTCGGAGCTGTTCGGTCACGAACGGGGCGCGTTTACCGGGGCAGCGGGGCGAAGAAAGGGCCGTTTCGAGCTGGCAAACGGAGGGACCCTCTTCCTCGATGAGATCGGGGAGCTGAGCGCTGCCACGCAGGTAAAGCTGCTCCGGGTGCTGCAGGAACGCGAGTTCGAGCGGGTCGGCGGCACCGACCTGGTACGGGTAGATGTGCGGGTCATTACCGCCACCAACCGGGACCTGGAGCGGGCCCTGGCCGGAGGCACCTTTCGAGAAGATCTATACTACCGCCTGAACGTCTTCCCGATATTCATTCCACCGCTGCGAGAGCGAACGTCAGACGTGCTCCTGCTGGCCGACCACTTTGCCGAGAAGTATGCCCGCGAACACGCGAGGGCCATCAAGCGCATCTCCACTCCTGCCATCGATCTCCTGACCCGTTATCACTGGCCTGGCAACGTGCGGGAGTTGGAGAATATCATCGAGCGCGCGGTGCTCATGGCGGACGGAGAGGTTATCCACGGCCACCACCTGCCACCAACGCTTCAAACGGCGGAAGCCACGGGCACGGTGGTATCCACGTCGCTCGGCGGGGCCGTCGGGGCGTTCGAGCGGAGTATGATCGAGGATGCGTTGAAGACGAGCCGAGGCAACCGGGCAGGCGCGGCGCGACTGCTGGGGACGACCGAGCGCGTCATCAACTACAAAGCACGAAAGTACGGCATCGACCCTGCCCGCCTACGTGCCTGAGCCCGCGGGAAGTGTCACGCGGCTGCGGCCAGGAATCGAGGAGTAGATGGCCATGCCGCCGACGAGCAGGTTGGCGACCAGGACGGGTGTGGCATGGATCAGCGCCCCATAGATCGCCCAGAGAGATGCCGCGGCCGCCTGAGTACGGCGGAGCGCCGCCTGCTCCCTGCAGAGATAGGAGCCTGCGAAAACCCCGGTTGCAACCCAGCCAATCCAGTCGACGCTCATTACGCCACCGCCGATGTGCCGGAGACACCCCGGATGGTGAGCGCGTCGGTTCGAATTTTGTCCCAGTCCTGCAGCACCAATCCGTGAGACGCGAACAGGGCCCGGATTGACGAGGCATTCAGGGCCGCAATCTCCTCCAGCATCGGGATCAACACGCTCAGTGCGTCATCGCTCAATACCGTCCGCCGGGCGATCGGCGTCAGAAACTTGTTCTCGGAAACCGCGATCGTGAGCCCATCCATGCGATTGACGTGCAGCATCACGTGTACGTCGGAGCTGCCGTCCCCGACATAGATCAGGCGGTCTGCGCTGATACCCATCTCGGCTCGAAGCTCATCCAGTACTGCCACCTTGCCGTAGCCCGCAGGCACCCGCACGATCGATTGGATTTCGCCCGATACGGCATCGTAGCGAAACCGAGTGCCGTAGATATGATCGGCCGGGACAAGGCCTTCTAAGGCCGATGCGATGACCTCCTCCGGAGCAGCGGAGATGACGTAGAAGTCGAACTGATAACCTTCGAGACTGTCGAGCAGCTTCGGGAGCAGGTTGATGTTGCGCTTGAGTCGTACCCGGCGGCCCACCTCCTTCAAGTCCTCTCCCCTGACCCGGCGATATTCCGGGTCGTGCAGCAGTAGATACGCGAGCTCACCGCCCTGCTGCACCAGGTGCATGCGAGATAGCCCGGCACACTTCTCTACGAAGCCGGGTATACCCAGCATTTCGCTCAACACGATCCCGGAGTCGTTGAAGCTGAGCGTCTGGTCGAAGTCGCTGGCCACCAGATAGCGGTTTACCGGGGAGCCTTCGACAGGAGCTGGTGGGAGTTTGACCATCAGTTCTCCAGCGCCATCTGCCCGGTGCGCATCGCGATTGCTCGCTTGACGCTCGCGGCGTCGGCAAACGCCTCCTCCAACGGTATCACGTGCGGACGCGCGAACTCGGAGCGTGCACCCGGGAGTTCGGTCAGTGGGGCCGGCGCGCAATGAATGACTGGAGAGGCGTTGGCCCACCGAGTTGCTCGGTATCGGGACAACGCGGCGAGCAGGGTAACCGGTGGCATCTCGCCGAGGCGCGAGATTGCGACCGAGCCAGCGGAAATCGTAGCCTGCGCGTTCAACGGTGTCGCCCGGATGGAGCCGGTAACGGAGAAAATCAACGCACCCATGGCGACAGCAAAGCGGTGGCACTGCATGACTCTACTCCTTGCATTCATGAATGACGGCAGGCCGATCATGTGCGCGAACGATCGTCGATGTTTCTCTCGACGGGCCCACGGAAAGGTCACGATGCGGCAACGGCGGAGCTCGACATGAGCCCGCAACCGCTGTGTTGAGCATCGGACATGCCATGCAGTGAGCTCGCTGAGACCCAGCCACACGCGGTTGCGAGCGGTGCGAAGAGCGGACGCCTACCTGATTGTAGGATCGACGACGGTGTGCTACAAAAATGTCGGAAGGGGCGGAACTAGTCGCCGACATTTCGGCGCTGCAGGGTCCCCAGCTTCGACGGCATGCAGCGACAAGGTGCGCAGAATCTTGCGCGCCGCATCGCACTCCGGGAGCTGCCATCAGCCACGCGGCGGCAAAATTGACCCTGGGGACGGCGACAGGGTAGATTCCTGCCACGATGAGCCAGATTACGGTCGAGAAAACTGCCGAGGACTCCGCCTCCAAATCGCTGCACGTTACCGTGCCGGTTGACCGGGTTCGTGAAGCCGAAGCACGGGCACTCAAGTACTACGCCAAACGTGCCCGCCTCCCCGGTTTTCGTCCGGGCAAGGCGCCTGACACGGTGGTGCGGAAGCGGTTCGGTGACGCCATACGTCAAACCGTGCTGGAGGAGGTCATTCGGGAGAGCTGGGAAACCGCCAAGACCAGCGAATCGCTTAAACCCATCACCGATCCAGCCATCCGCAATCTGAAGTTCGAAGAGGGAAGCCCGATCGAGTTCGAGCTGCATGTCGAAGTCCGCCCCGAGCTCAAGCTCGAGCGGGTGAGTGGGTTCAAGGTCGAGCGGCGGCTGGCACCAGTGCCCGAGAGCGCGGTGGACGAGCAGCTGGCCCGGCTTCAGGAGGAGAAGGCCGCCTGGATACCAGTCGAAGGCTCACGGCCCTCACCGGGGCAGATGGTCAGGGTGGACGTGGCCCCGATCGAAGACGGAGCTCCAAAACCTTCCCAGCCGCACGATCTGGTGCTCGGCAACAATCAGGCAATACCCGAGCTGGAAGAGCGCATCATGTCGCTGCTCCCGGGTGAGACCGCTGAGGCCGAGGTGCGATTCCCGGACGATCATCCCGATGAGTCCCGGCGAGGTCAGGCTCGGCGAGTACGTATCGCCCTGCATGAGGTCAAGCGTCAGGAGCTTCCGCCGCTGGATGACAGCCTGGCCCGGGAAGTGGGGGACTTCGAGAGCCTGGACGCGCTTCGCAGCGCGGTGCGGCAGGACCTGGAGCGCCAGGCTGCCCGGGAAGCAGACGCGGAGGTGCGCCAGAACCTGCTGGCCCAAGTCGTCGAGGCCAACCGGGTCGAGGCGCCCGAGTCACTGGTACACCGGCTGATGCACGGGTATGCCGAGGCGTACAAGGTTCCTGAGGAACAGCTCCCCACCTTCGAGCAGCAGTTCCATCAAATTGCAGAGACCCAGGTCAAGCGCGACCTCGCGCTCGACGCGCTGGTAGAAGCTCATAACCTACGCGCCACCGAATCCGAGCTGGACCAGCGGATCAACAGCATGGCCGAAGCTCGGGGAGTACCAGCCGGGCAGGTCTACGCCTCGCTTCAGAAAGCCAATCGGCTTCAGGAGCTCGAGCGCGCGCTGACCGAAGACAAGGTGTTCGATTTTCTCCTGAAGCAGTCCACTGTGGAAGAGGTCAATTCCTGACGATGGCAACTCTGTATCCGCCGTATATCATCGAGCGTTCCAGCCGGGGCGAGCGCACCTACGACATCTTCTCGCGCCTTCTCATGGACCGCATCGTGTTTCTCGGTGCCCCGATCAACGACGATGTCTCCAACATCATCATCGCCCAGCTGCTCTTTCTCGAAGCCGACAACCCCGACAAAGACATCTACCTGTACATCAACTCGCCAGGTGGCGTCGTGTCCGCGGGCATGGCCATCTACGACACGATGCAGCACCTCAGGGCGCCGGTGAACACCATCTGCATGGGTATGGCCGCCTCGATGGGGTCGTTCCTGCTCGCGGCGGGAACCAAGAACAAACGCAGTGCCCTGCCGCACTCACGGATCATGATCCACCAGCCTTCGGGTGGGGCCCAGGGCACCGCGGCCGACATTGAGATTCAGGCTCGTGAGATCCTGTACCTGCGCTCCAAGATGAACTCGCTGTATGCCCTGCATACCGGGCAGCCGATCGAGACGATCGAGCGCGATATGGACCGCGACCGTTTCATGAGCGCGGAGGAGGCCAAGGCGTACGGCATCATCGATAGTGTGTTTACGCCTCATAAAGACCTGGTGCCTCATAAAGACGGCAAGGACGGCAAGGAGACTTGACGCTCAGGGTAGCCGGGGGCACTTTACCCGGCACCCATCCACCTCCATCACGACTCGGCTTCATGTCCAACGACAAGCACCTCCGTTGCTCCTTCTGCGGAAAATCCAAGGATTCCGTCCGGAAGTTCATCTCCGGTCCGTCGGTCTACATCTGCAACGAGTGCATCACACTCTGCAATGAGATCCTGGCGGAGGACGAAGAGCGGGAGGTTGCCGACAGCATTACCCAGGTCCCCACACCGGCCGAGATCAAGGATGTGTTGGATCAGTATGTGATCGGACAGGAGCGGGCCAAGCGGACCCTGGCGGTCGCCGTATACAACCACTACAAGCGGATCAATGCCTCCAGCGGCCGTGAGGGCGATGTCGAGCTGGATAAGTCGAACATTCTGCTGCTGGGCCCGACCGGCGTAGGCAAGACCCTCCTCGCCCAGACCCTCGCCCGTATTCTCGATGTCCCCTTCACTATCGCCGATGCTACCACACTCACCGAAGCCGGGTACGTCGGCGAGGATGTAGAGAACATCCTGGTGCGCCTGCTCCAGGCAGGCGAGTTCAACGTGGCGGAGTGCGAGCGCGGGATCGTCTACATCGACGAGATCGACAAGATCGCGCGGAAGTCCGAGAATCCCAGCATCACCCGGGATGTCTCAGGCGAAGGCGTTCAGCAGGCCCTGCTCAAGATACTGGAGGGCACCATCGCGTCCGTCCCGCCCCAGGGCGGACGCAAACATCCCCAGCAGGAATACATCCAGATCAACACCAAGGACATCCTGTTCATCTGCGGAGGCGCCTTCGACGGTTTGGAAAAGATCATCGAAGCGCGAACCGGCCGGCAGCAGATCGGGTTCACCAAGGACGAGCGGAAGGGCGTGCCGCAGCTCACCAAAGGCAACCCCTATTCAGAGGTCGAGCCTGATGACCTGCTCCGTTTCGGACTGATTCCGGAGCTGGTCGGCCGGCTACCCGTCGTCGTTTCCCTGGAAGCATTGGACGAGGAGTCGCTGGTGCGGATCCTGGTCGAGCCCAAGAACGCGCTCACCAAGCAGTACAAGAAGCTGTTCGAGCTCGAGGACGTCGGTCTCACCTTCGATCCGGAGTCGTTGCGCGCCGTCGCCCAGCGGGCGCTCAAACGGGGAACCGGAGCCAGGGGGCTTCGGGCTATTCTCGAAACCATGATGACCGATATCATGTTCGACCTGCCGAATCGTGAGGACGTCCGCGAAATCGTGATCACCAAAGAGGCGATCAGCGAGGGGGGCTCCCCGCTGATCGTCACCGAGCGCGCGCGGACGAAGCGCGAGGCGTGACCCCGGCTGGTCGGACGCATGGACGGCCACAACGGGTGCGAGACGAGGAAAGGGCGGCGAGTGCGGACGCAGCCAAACCGCTGAGCGGCGAGCTCCGGCCAGCGCCGACGCCTGCAAAGAATCCCGATGCCGATCCCGCCAACCCGCTGCTGGCCCTTCCCATCGAGTTCGTTGGGTCGTTTCCCGATCCCAAAATCAGAGTCGAACCGGTTCTACCCGAGATTGCCTTCATCGGGAGGTCGAACGTAGGAAAGTCGAGCCTCCTGAACACGCTGGTGGGTCGTCCCGGTCTCGCGAGGGTCAGCGGCTCACCCGGTAAAACCACCCTGCTCAATTTTTATCGGCTGCCCGAGTTTTATCTGGTCGACTTGCCAGGCTACGGCTTTGCCAAAGCCGGCAAGACCGCCCGGGCAGGCTATCGAAGGCTGGTTGACGGATACCTGCGGCAGCGGCAGGAGCTGGCAGGAGTGGTCTGGCTGCTCGATATCAGGCACCAGCCGTCCGACGATGATTTCGTGATGCAGGATGTTTTGATTCAGAGCGGGGTACCAGTGCTCGCTGTTTTGACCAAGGTCGACAAGCTGACCCGCTCGGCCCTGGCGGCGCGGACCAGGGAGCTGACCCTGGCACTGGGCTTGCTTCCTGATCAGGTCCAGCTCACCAGTAGCCGCCTCAAGCAGGGTATCGCCGAGCTCGCTGAGAGTATCGTCGCCACTGCAGCCAGGGAGATTCCGTGACCACGCGTGCGCTCGCAGCAGTGCTGATGCTGGGCTGGACCATCCCGGTTGTGGGTCAGACGGTTGAGCCGGCCAGGGCACTACCGGCGGGTTACGGTTCTCTGACTCAAAACGACCTGGCGTTGCGGGTCCGGAACGATGACATCGAGATCCGGTTCGTTCCCCTGGATCCCCGGATCATGCGGTTGATGGCCCCCGATGCCGCTCAGGCACTCCGCTCACTGGTAGAGGCCAGACGGCGCGGCATCGACTCAGTTGCCTCCCGAGCCGGCATATCTCAGCCCGGCTTGGCACTGGTCAGTTTCTTCGGCCAGCGGCCGGATGCCCGGTTCGAGCCGCAAAACGTCACGCTAATGATCCGGAACCAGCTGGTTCGGCCTCTGGGTGTCATCCCGGTCAACGGACGCTTCACTTCGCAGCAGCTGGATGTGCGGGAGCAGGCTACCGCGATCTACCTCTTCGAGCAGGACATACCGGTGGATGACTCCTTCAGCCTTTCCTATGGGGCGCTGTCTTCGGAGGATTGGCTCAACAAGCAGAGGATTCTCGATCGGGAGCGCGGGAGAGTCTCTGCGCGGTCAAGAGGAGAGCGCCGGGACACGGCCCGGAGACAGAATGGACAGTGAAGCGCCTCTATAGTTGATAGTACCGCAGCACTCCTTTCGCCGGCATTCCTGACACCAGCATCGCCGTAGAAAACGCATCCGCTTCGATGCCGGTGGCGGCAACGACCGTTGCCTGCTTGAGAGCATCTGCCGGCCAGCCTGTCTCAGGATTCATCACGTGCCCGCGAACCGCCCTGTCGTAGCGAACCACAGACTCCGTATTGGCCGACGTCGCCAGGGCGGCGTCTCGAAGCCGGGTAGACGATATCCGGCGCGTGCCCCCTTTCGGCTCGGCAATCTCCACCAGCCAGCCATCATGACCTGGGGGAGCTCCCAGGGCGATACAGTCACCGCTGATGTCGAGAAATGCCCGCCTGATCCCGTGCGCTCTCAAAACAGCGGCCGCCCGATCCAATCCGTAGCCGACTCCAATTCCACCTAGATCCAGCCGAGTGTGGGCAGACGGAAGCGCTGCCCGGTCGCTCGCGAGCTCTACCCGCGCCGCCTGCACCGACGCGCGAGCCTCGGAGATCTCCGCCGGCGTCGGCTCCGACCTGCGGGGCTGACGAAAACCCCAGACCCGCATCAAGGGCTCGATCGCTGGATTGAATGCGCCCTGGGTGGCCTGCTCCAGACGGAGTCCCGCCGCCAGCACAAAGGTGAGATCCTGGCCCACCCTGATCGCCCGTCGTCCGGCATGGCGATTCAGCTCTACCAGATCGCTGGTCTCGTCGAAGAGAGAGAGCCGGTGCTCTACCCGCCGGAGCTCCGCCAAGGTCGCTGCCGCAGCCGTCAGGCCCTGGTCGCTGGAGCGGGTGAACAGCTGCAAATGAACCGGTTGGCCCATGACCCACGACCAGCGTTCCACCAGCTGCTCGTCTCTTCTGGGAAAACGCAGGGCCAGCACGCCGGCGCCCATGCT
Organism: uncultured Gemmatimonadales bacterium; assembly: GCA_963751925.1. GTDB lineage: Bacteria > Gemmatimonadota > Gemmatimonadetes > Gemmatimonadales > GWC2-71-9 > CAVVWJ01. The sequence goes on from CAVVWJ010000002.1 coordinate 1,704,946, forward strand.
GCCAATGAACGATCGACGGTTCACAGCCGAGGCGCCGTCGTCAGTTCGCGCAGCACGTAAAACGATTGGACATAGAAGGTCACCGCCATGATCCCGCTCGAAAGTCCCAGCAGCCAGCTGAACCGCGCATCCACGTAGCGCATCAGCCACATCGCTGAGAAAGAGATCAGGATAGCGACGAACGGCTCCACCACCAGCAGCCGACGCCACCGCTCACCAGGTCTGCTGCAGAGGGCCAATGCCAGGCCGCTGAACACGAAGATCGCCGCCATGCTGAAGAGGTGCGTATGGGTGATAGTCAGCATCTCGGCGTATGACTTGGGAAACTGCATTGCAGCATCGGTGGCAGCCGAATCAGCCCCGCGGTATCGTCCGGCCACCCCGGCAGGGGTCATGCTGGTGGTGTGATGGACGAACAACAGTGAGGTGGTGTAGCCCACCAGCTGAACGATAGTGATCCACCGTCCCACGGCTCTCACCGGCTCCGGCAAGGAGTCCCACGAGATGGGTCGGGGTGGGGTCACTTGATAGTGCCGGCGCGATGCCACGCCGTGAGATCCGCGAGTGTCTGTCGGACCGCGAGCGTCACCGCATGCGAGCTGATGGTTGCACCCGAGATGTTCCTGATGTCCTTGCCGACCGCGAGCGGCGCGGTGGAGGTCTTTCCACGGAACTGTTTGCGCCAGGGCTCGTACGCCACTTCTCCGCCGTGCGGCTCACGATACACCAGGATGTCGATATCCTTGAGCGCATCTGTCGAGTCGATCGCGACGAGGTAGGTGATCGGCTGGTCTTTGCCTTTGACGTTCCGGACCCGGGCAAAGCCGAGCAGAGATCCGGCCTTGGAAATCCGGAGCACCGACGCTGTATCGACTTTGACGGTGTCCACCTGAACGCCCGCGCCGAAAATCCTTCCGATCGACTTGGCTACTTTGTCAGGGGGAGCGGTCTGCGCGGCCAGCGGTGCGAGGGACAACGTAAGAAGTGAGAAAGACAAGAGGTGAGAAGTGACAAGGCGAGCGTGGCGAGCGCGGAACGCCCGGCACAGCGTAGTCCCCCCAGCCACACAGCGTGAGGGTCGGCTGGCGTCAGACGAATGGAATTTGTCCCTCTCACCTCTCACTTCTACCTCTCACCTTCTTCTCACTCTCACCTGCTCAGAACTGATACCCCACACCCAGGCTGGCCACATCCCTTTCGCCCAGTCCGGCACGGTTCCGTTGAAGCTGGTAATCGCCCTTGAATACCACATTGTAGAGCGGCTTGTAGGTAAGGCCAAATGTGGTGATCCGGCGCGCCAGGGCGTCATCGGCGACAACCCCTGCGGGGACGCCGGCCTGAGTATCGTAGTTCTCATAACGGAGAAATGCATTCAGCCGCTGGGACGAAGCCGAGGCCAAGGAGGAGAGCACATTGTATGCAGCCTCAACATAGCCGCCGGCAATCCGGCTGCCGACCTGCGTGCCATACGCCGCATTCACCGCCTCAGCATCACTCACGGTGATATTCGCCAGGACTCCGCGGAACATGAACGGTCCCACATCGTAACGGGCGTCGGCTGAGATGAGTGCGACCGCGTTGGCGAAGGACCCGCTGTCGAGCGCTCCGTCCTGGTTGGCGCTGCCACCGTACCAGAACGAGCCACCGACCCGGAGGCCCGGGCGAGCCCACTCGATCCGTCCAGTGACGGATGGGTTCGCAAAGCTGGCCTCCTTCCCCTCCTGCCGCCCACCCCTGATGCCGCTCACGGCGTCGAAACCTGAGGCTTTGAGGCCATTGACCAGGTACACCCGGTAGTTGAGCCCAGAGGAGCCTGGAATGGCTCCTACGAGACCCACCCCGATGTCACGCCAGGTGGTCGGAATGACGTCGTTGTCGAAGTTGGGCCGGGAGACTCCGTTGAACGTTGGAGGCTCGTGCACCTCATTCAGGATGCCGACCGGTGCGAGCAGAAGACCGGCACGGAGGGTAAAAGCGGGCGAAAAGGTGTAGTCCAGGTAGGCCTGTTCCAGGGCGACCTCCCCTCCTCCCTGGCCTCCCTCGACCTTGGTGTCTTCCACCTCGAGCTCGGAGCGGAGCGCCAGGTGCTCGCTGAAGCTATGGGCCACGTACAACACGAATCGCTTCACCGTCACCTCACCGGGCGTGTTGGCGCCGGTGGCATTGGTATAGTGGACTTCACCGTACCCACCGATCGAAGTGCTCTCGGTTTCCTGGGCTAACAGAGATGTGAGTGGGAGGGTCATCAGGGCCAGCAACGGGAACCAACGGGGCCGTAGGCCCATGGGTACCTTCCAAAAGAACAGATGAGAATGATTTTCAATTAAACCCCTACTAGACTATTCCCAATTAGCACTGGTGTCAACACACCCATCCGCGCATCATTCGACTCTAGGCGCACTTCCGCCCTCTCATCAACACCGTAGGCGAGGCTTGCATGGTACAGCTGCCCCTCCGCGAGGTGCGACTCCCCAAGGTCACCGAGCAGTTTTTCGACGGATGGCTCGCTGATATCGAAGCCCAACTGTCGCGCCCCGACGCGGACTGGTACCGTCTGGCCCGAGACATCCTGTTCCAGATCCACTTCCCTGGGGCAAAGGGCTATGACGAGCTGTTGCAGGACCCGACTACCCCCGAAACCTCCAGGGTGGCGCTCCTCTCGCTCGATCCAAGGAACATCACCCTTGAGCCGGAGTATTACGCCGAGGTTGACTGGGACCGCTACGCGAAGCTGAAGCCGCTCTTGTGGCTGTGGCAGAGCTTCGATCACTCGCCTCTCGGCGCGAGCGTACACCTCGGTATTCGGTTCCGCAGAATCCTGGCGCGGCACATCTTTGCACGCTGCGGCCGTAACTTCAAATGCTTCCAGTTCGTGGAGTTCTCCTTCGGCTACAATCTGGAAGTCGGCGACGACGTCGTGGTCCATCGGTACGTCCTGCTGGATGATCGAGGCGGCATCACCCTCGGCAACCGGGTCAGCATCTCCGACTACGCCAACATCTATAGCCACACCCACAGCATCGTGGACCAGAAGGATGTGACGAACGCGCGAACCGTTCTGGAGGACGACGTGCGCATCACCTACCACGCCACGGTCCTCGCGGGTGTACGGGTCGGCCGAAACGCGATGGTAGGAGCTAACGCGGTCGCCACCAAAGATGTCCGGCCCTACCACGTCAACGTCGGTATCCCGGCCAAATCGATCCGCATCAAGCCGAACGCACCCCCCGAGGCCTACGTCAGCGAACGGACGGCCCGGCGGGACAACCGGGACGAGTAGACTGATCCGGCGTCTTCCGCACCCGGCACTCTCCCCAGCAGCCATTACCGGGGGAGTGCTCGTTGTGTGCGTCGCCGTCAGCCGTGTGCTGGCTGACGCCCCCCTGCTCCCGGCGATGGCATTGCTGACTGCCGGTGCGGTCATCGTGGCACTCGCGCTCCGGAACCCACGGTGGGAGGTCCCCCTTCACGCTCTGGCGGCCGCTCTCCTCGGCATCCTGGCGGGCTGGGCGGCCAGCCGAGTCTGGTGGCTGGCCCTTGTGGCGGTGGGTGTCGTCGCCGCGACGTTATGGCTGGCCCGGATGGTCTCAGGCGATCGCCTGCGTGAAGCAGAAGACAAAGCCGAGCGACTCGCGGCACAGGTGGATCGCCGGATCAGCGAGCTCTTCTCACTGCGCGAGCTGAGTTACGTCCTCTCCGAATCGATTCAACTCGATCGCATCGTCGAGCAGGTGGTTCGCTATACCTCCCGATTCGTGCCGGCCGATGGCGTCGTCCTGGTGCTCGCCGAGAGTGATGGCCGGGTCCTGCGAGTCGCTGCCGCCTCGGGAACGCTCGCTCCGCTACTGGGCCAGGTCAGCGAGGCGGCGGATGGGAGCCTGGTGCGAGTGGCGATCGAGCGGGACCGAATCGAGGTGCAACAGGGAGAGAGCAGTCCGGCCGTTCACCTCATTGCCGGCGTGAGCGTTCGTTCCGCCGCCGTGGCCCCGCTCAAGGCCCAGGGTATCACCATGGGCGCCCTCGCGCTGGCGGACCGCAACGAGGGCCCCTTTACCACCGAGGACCTCTGGCTCCTCTCAACCGTGGCGACCAATGCGTCGGTCGTCCTGGCCAACAGCAGACTTTATGAGATGGTACGCCGGGGTGAAGAGGAGTGGGAGACTGCATTCGACGCACTCACAGAGGGGATCGCGGTGGTGGGAACGAATGGCGCCGTTCTGCGCGCCAACAAGGCGCTGGCCGGCCTTGCCGGTCTGGCCGAGTCCGACCTGGTAGGCCGGAACTTCTGCCAGACGCTGTTCGGCAGCTCAGAAGCAGTTTCGAGCCTGATCGAAGCCGCCCATCGTGGCGAACGGACCGTGCCGATGGTGGTCCGGCCCGACGAGAGTCACCAGGTACTCCGTCTCACTGCGGCGCCGCTGGCTGCGGCAGAACGTGGATCGGTGGTGATCCTGATCGAGGACGTCACCGAGCAGCGCGCGCTGGAGGCGCAGATCATCCAGAGCGACAAGATGGCATCGATCGGGCAGCTCGTATCCGGTGTCGCTCACGAGCTGAACAACCCGCTCACCTCGATCGCGGGACTATCCGAGCTCCTGCTGGAGCGGCCCCCACACCCGGAGTTCCCCCGGGAGCACCTCCGGGTCATCCACGACCAGGCGGAACGCGCCGGGCGAATCGTTCGAAACCTTCTGACCTTCGCCCGAAAAGGCGTCGCCGAGAAAACCGCGGTCGACCTCAACGATGTCGTCACCCGCACCTCTCTGCTCATCATGTATGAGCTCCAGCTCCACGGCATCGAGCTGGAATCCGAGCTCAGCTCTACGCCGCCGATAGTAGTGGGAGACCGATACGAGCTGCAGCAGGTGCTGCTGAACCTGGTGACCAATGCGGTTCAGGCGGTGAGCGGACTACCGGCCGATGCGCCGAGGCGTATCACGCTGGCAACCAGCCACGCCGAGGACCGGGCAGTGTTGCTGGTACGGGACAATGGTCCTGGCGTTCCCAGGCATCTTGCGCCGTACCTGTTCACGCCGTTCTTCACCACCAAGGCGCCAGGTGAAGGTACCGGGCTGGGTCTGTCGGTCAGCTACGGTCTGGTGAAAGCGCACGACGGCGATCTCTCGTATGAACCCTCAGCGGAGGGTGGCGCCGAGTTTCGCGTCACGCTCCCACTCTTCAGTGCAGAGCTGGCCGATCTTGTTGATCCGGTCGCCACCGAGAATGGTGGGCACGACCGGGGCCGAATCCTGGTCGTCGATGAAGACCCCGCGGTCCATCGAATGCTCAGCGCGTTGTTCGCTCCAGACGGCTATCAGGTAGAGACGGTTCAGAGCGGTGAGCAGGCGCTGAAAATGGCGAGTGAGCGTGAGTACGATTTGATCATCGCGGACCGTCGGATGGGGGCAGGAGCAACCGACCGGTTTACCCAGGTCCTGCTGAATTCCTGTCCCCACGTCCGCGATCGGCTGGTGGTAGCCTGCTCCCGAGACGAGGCCCTCTCCGCTGCGTCAGACCAGCCGGCGGTCCGCACCGTGACCAAGCCGTTCAACCTGAGAGATCTGAGGTCGGTAGCGGGGGAAATTCTTCAGTAGCCAGCGGCACTGGCTGGCTTCCACGGCAGAACGCTGATGCGTCCTCTCACCTTTGCGGTCGCTCCCGATGCATCGGCCGTGGCCCAATAATTCCCGCCGGCAGCAAGGTCAGGCGCATCGATGAACCATCGCCTGACCCGAAGAAAGATGTTTCCCGTGACTTCACTGGAGTGCCCGGCACCGTCCAGCACCAATCCGTCCCCAACCCCGTCGAAAAGATTGCCGCGCAGCTGAGCGCGTGAGGTTCGCTGCAGGACGATGCCCTGGTCCAGCCTCGAGAGTACGTTGTCATCGATGCGATAGCGCCGGCTCGAGTCGCTGGTCTGTTCGGTGCCGATGCGTATGCCTACCGGCCCGCCCATCAGCACGTTGGCCAGAATGGCGTTGTCGGTGCCGTAGTCGCTCAGGATTCCCCCACCGCGAGCCCCGATGACCGTGTTCGCGCGAAGGGTACTGCCGCCCGAGTGATCCAGCCGGAATCCAACACCGGCGCTGTCGGCCCGGTTCTCGAGAAAGGTGTTTCCCCATCCATTGACCACCGTGAACCCGGCGCGGAGCGCTGAGGACGCGTCGTTTCGGAAGACCAGATTGCCGACTGAGGGCTGGACCAGCGGCCGGTCTCCAGAAAGGAGAAAACCGAGACTCGACTCCCGGAAATTATTATCGACGATGGTATTCGAGTCGCTGGCATCGCGGAGCAGGAGCGCGGCGGCGCCGCAATCGGCTGCCGGAACCTGTGCATCGCAGCGGCGGGTATGATCGACCCGGTTTCGCGCGATGGTATTGCCATCCGAGCGCCAGAGCTGGATCCCCCAGCCGTTGTTGAATGCCACATCGTTATCGGCGATATAGCTGTCTCGCACCTCGAATAGAGCAATGCCGTTCTGGGCTCCGCGCGCAGTCACTCCAGTTATCGTGGCAGCGACGGTGCGCTGCAGTAGGATTCCGCCGCCGTATCGCTCGAAAACGTCCGATCGCTCCAGGTCTAGACGGTCAGTGGGATCGGGATGGGCCGGGGTCGAGCGAACTCCCTGACTTCGGCTGCCGGACAGATCGGTGCCAACGACCCGGTGCGCCCTTCCGCCTTCGATCCGCACTCCGTAGCGATACCCGTGGATTCCTCCTCCGGTGATGGTCACCGCGTCGACACCCCTACTCGCCACACCCACACCTACAAACTGCCCCGGAATCGAATCGCCACTCTCTAGTACCACCCCCGTGAGGTCGATGTGAGTTCCAGATGCGGCGGCGATGATGACGCCTTGTTCCGAACGGTCCGCGATGCGATACCGTCCGGGGCAGACCCGCACCTCCCCTTGCACCTGAGTCGCGGCCCGGGTGGGTCGGATGCAGGGCGCCAGCGCATAGGGGTGTCCAGCGGGAGTCAGCAGGATCGAGAAGATGAAAGGCTGGAGGATCATGGCCGAACCGGATAACCCCGCTCCCGAAGGTAGGCGCGGGCCCGAGGGAGTGATGAATCGTTGAAGTGAAAGATCGTCGCGGCCAGGACTCCATGCGCTCCCGCCTCGAACGCCTCAGCCAGATGCGCGAGGTTCCCCGCGCCACCCGAGGCTATCACCGGAATGCGAACGGCGTGAGACACCTGCCGCAGCAGCGGAAGATCATATCCCTCTCCGGTCCCATCGCGATCCATAGACGTCAGCAGAATTTCACCAGCACCGAGTTGCTCCAGCCGAGCGCTCCACTCCACCGCGTCCAACCCGGTCTCCTCGCGGCCACCGTTCACCATGACCACGAAGCGACGATCGACTCGTCTGACGTCGACCGCCGCGACCACACACTGGGTGCCGAAGCTTTCTGCCAGACGAGAGACGAGCGCCGGATCGCGCACGGGCGCCGTGTTCACCGCGATCTTGTCCGCCCCGGCCCGGAGGGCCGCACCGGCATCGGCGACCGAGCGGATTCCGCCGCCCACGGTGAAGGGAATGAAGATCGACTCGGCGACCCGGCTGACCATCTCGAGTGTGGTCTGACGAGCCTCGGGGCTCGCCGAGATGTCCAGGAACACCAACTCGTCGGCGCCATCGGCATCGTAACGCCTGGCCTGTTCGACCGGATCGCCCGCGTCCCGCAGGGTCTCGAAATGAATGCCTTTGACTACCCGGCCGCCGGCCACGTCGAGACAGGGAATGATCCGGCGGGCTAGCATACCCTCAGGACGTCATCGACCCTGCCGGCGTTTCCTTCGCCCAGCAGGATTACGATGTCCTCCAGGGCCCGGCGCTCGCGCGGCCAGGCAAACCTCCCGTTTGCGGCGGTGGCTGAGAGCCACTCGAACTGGTCGTGCTCGGGTCCCAACCGAACCAGCGCGTTCGGATCGACAAAGACTGCAAAGACCGGGACCAGGGCCACCTCGTCGAGCCGATGCTGATAGAACAGCTCGACCCGGCTCACGTTGTACAGGTGAAGGGCCTCGAGACCCGTCTCCTCCTGCAGCTCACGGACAGCAGCCTCCGCGGGTAATTCCTCGGCCTCGATGTGTCCGTGCACACTCTCCCATGATCCCGGGCACCGGCCTCCACCCGCGCGTCGAAGCACCAGACACTCGAGCTCTGGTGCCGCACTGCGAAGGACGTACACGTCCACCAACGAGACCCGGACGGTCGTCATGGCTGCCAGTTGGCGAATGCTCCCAGCAGGTCGATGCCGGCCTGCTGGGACTTTTCGGGATGGAACTGCGCACCCACAACCGAGCCGTACCCGACGAAGCTTGGGAAGACGCCGCCGTAATCACCAGTACCCAGCACGGCTGAATCGGGCAGAGAACTGGGGTGGTAGCTATGCACGTGGTAGAAGTACTGAGCCGGCTCCTTGAACGCTGCCCCTAGGAGGCTGTGGCTCCGTCCCGACTCGGTCAGGTCGACCCTTGCCCATCCCACGTGAGGGATCGGCAGATCGACGCTGAACCGGCGAACTCGGCCGGGAAGTAGCGCCAGCCCTCTCGCCTCAGGGGCCTCCTCGCTGTGCTCGAAAAAGAGCTGCAGGCCCAGACAGATCCCCATCACCGGCCGGCCCGCTTTGGCCGCCTCCCGGACGGCGTCTCCGAGACCGCTCGTCGCCAGGTTGCGTGAGGCTTGTCCAAAGTTCCCGACGCCCGGCATCAACACCCGATCGGCCCGCCGAACCTCGTCGGGATCATCGGTCAAGTGCGCCTGATGTCCGCCCGCGGCCAGAGCCCGAACGACGCTCGCGAGGTTATTGACCCCGTAGTCCACCACCGCGATCACAGTGCACCCTTGGTGGACGGGATACCGCTGACCCTCGGGTCGAGCATTGTCGCCATGTCGAGCGCGCGCGCGAACGACTTGAACGCTGCCTCGACAATGTGGTGCGGATTGTCGCCTCGGACGAGATCGAGGTGAACGGTGAGTCCCGCGTTGAGCACGACCGCTCGAAAGAACTCCGGCGTGAGGAACACGTCGTACTCCCCCAGCATCTGCCACTTCGGGATATCGATATTGTACGAGAGGAAGGGACGTCCGGAAACATCCACCACGCACCGTACCAGAGCCTCATCCAGCGGAACCATGGCGTCGGCATAGCGACGGATTCCGGCTCGGTCTCCCAATGCCTGGGCGATTGCCTGGCCCAGAACGATGCCGGTGTCCTCCACGGTATGATGCCCGTCCACGTGGAGATCACCCCGTGCTTCGACGTTCAAATCCATGAGGCTATGCCGAGCCAGGGCCTCCAGCATGTGATCGAAGAAGCCGATGCCGGTCATCACGCGGGCATCGCCTCGTCCGTCCAGGTCCAGCCGGACATGGAGGTCGGTTTCTTTGGTCGTTCGCGAGATTTCGGCCCGGCGGGTCATTTCGTAATCTGCTGCAGTGCCTCGATCACCGCATCCATATCTTCCCCGGTCCCGACCGAGATCCGCAGGCATTGCGCCAGCTCGGGTGAGCCGGAGACATCACGCACCAGGATGCCGTGTTCGTTGAGAAGTCGCTGAAACAGGTCCTTAGCAGGCAGCTCGCGAGATCGAATGAGCACGAAGTTGGCGGCGGTCGGGTACACGACAAGGCCGGATATCATCCGCAGGCGGGGGAGGAATCGCTCTCGCACCGAAATCACCTCCCGAGTCCGTTCCTCGAGCAGAGAGGCATGGCGCAGGGCGGTACGTGCGGCAGCAAGCGTCACCAGATTCACATTGTAGGGAAGCTTGGCTTTGGCGATCTCGCGGGCGACACCCGGGTTGGCCAGAGCCAGTCCGAACCGGAGCCCCGCCAAACCGAGCGCCTTGGAAAAGGTACGCAGCACCACCAGCCGGGACCAACGACCCAGGAGAGGAATGGCCGTTGGCCCGCCGAAATCCTGGTAGGCCTCGTCGCAGATCACCAGTGCCTCGGTCTCGGTGAGAACCCGCTCGACGTCTCCCTCGGCCAGAGCCGAACCGGTCGGATTATTGGGCGAGTTGAGGACGATCACCCGGGCACCTTCCCGCCGAGCTGTGTAGATCAGCTGATCGACGTCGAATACAAAATTTTTCCCCAGCGGCACCGGCAGGTACACACCACCGAGGACGGACGTCAACAAGCGGTACAGAGAAAAGGTAGGTGACGGCGCCACCACCCGATCGCCCGCACCCAGTGTCACCGCCAGAGAGGCCTGGATCAGCTCGTTAGAGCCGTTCCCGACCAGTACTCCATCGGGTCTCCAGCCGTAATAGTCCGCCAGCGCAACGATCAGATCCTGCGGTGTGAACTCCGGATAGCGCTGCCACTCCGAACGGGAACACTGCTCCAGGACCTCGCGCTTCAGCTCTGCAGGAAAGTCGTAAGGGCTCTCATTCTGATTGAGCTTGTGTCGTGCAGAAAGGGCCGCGAGGCTGTAGCCCGGCTGGGCCCGTACCGATGGCTTGATCAGCGCGAGGCCCTCGGCGGAACGCAGCGGATCAGCCGCTGGGCCGGTGACTTTCTCGATGGAAGGGCCGGCGGGTTGAGCGGGAGATTGCGGCGGAGTTGGCTGCCGGGTCAAGCGCGACGGCGGCCAAGCACCGCCTCGATCCGGGCGGTCAGCGAGCGGGCTCGAAATGGTTTGGTCACGAAGTCGTCTGCGCCAAGTTCGAACACCCGCACCTCGTTGTCCTCGTCGCCCTTGGCGGTGAGAACCATGACGGGGATCTCCCGGGTGGCGGGACGGGAGCGAAGCTGGGCCAGGACGCCGTAGCCATCGAGACCGGGAAGATTGAGATCGAGAATGATGACGTCAGGCGCGAATCGATCCACTTGGTCCAGCGCCTGAATGCCGTCTCGAGCCTCTGCCACCTTATAGCCCTCGCGCTGCAGCAGGTCTTTCATCACCCGGCGCAGCTGATCCTCGTCTTCGACCAGCAACACACAAGCGCCCTGTCCGCGGCCCTCCCCGAGAGCGGCAGGAGCGGTAGGCTCCTCCACCAGGTCCATGTCGAAGTCGGTGGCGACGGCTACACGTGGGTGGGGGCCGCTCACCCGCGGCGTCGCCTCTGCTGGACGCGAGCTCCGCGAGGGGGCCACAGGCGCCTTCGCGGTGTCCTCCGCTGGCGGATCGGTAACACGCAGCAGCTCTTCGAGCGTGGACTCTCCCGACAACACGTGGCGGAGTCCGCTGGCCCAGAGTGAGCGCATTCCCGCGGCTCGCGCGGCTTCAGCAATCTTCTCGGCGGTGGCCCCTTCTCCGATGCGGCGCTCGAGCTCGGGATTCATCGTCAGAACCTCCACGATGCTGAACCGGCCACGATACCCCGTCATGGAGCATTCGGCACACCCCACCGCGGTGAAGAGCTTTGCGTCTGGAGCGATGAAGCGCTTGAACCGATCGCTGACTTCGTCCGTCATGGGGATACGGCAATGGGGACAGATTCTCCGCATCAGGCGCTGCGCCACCACGCCCCGAAGCGCAGGGGCGATCTTGTACGCCTCCATGCCCATATCTACCAGACGGGTAACGGCGTTGGGAGCGTCGTTGGTGTGCAGCGTGGACAGCACCAGGTGTCCGGTCAATGAAGCCTGAAGGGCGATCTGAGCCGTTTCCTTGTCGCGGATCTCACCCACCAGCACCACATCAGGGTCCTGCCGCAAAATCGACCGCAGCGCTGAGGCGAACGTGAGTCCCGCCTTCTCATTCACCTGAACCTGAACGATGTTCTTGCCCAGCCGGTATTCGACCGGATCCTCGACCGTGACGATGTTGGTGCCTTCACCCTGTACCACCCGGAGCGACGAGTACAGGGTCGTCGTCTTACCCGAGCCGGTTGGGCCGGTGACCAGAATGATCCCTTCCTTGTTGCCAAGCAGCGACTTGATAGCCGACTGCTCGTCGTCCGCCAGTCCCAACGATTCGAGCGCGAGAGTGGTGGCCTTCTGGTTGAGAATGCGGATGACGACCTTTTCCCCGAGCGACGCCGGCAACGTCGACACCCGTAGATCGATCGGCTCGCCGTTGACCGAGATCCGGGCCCGGCCGTCCTGTGGCCGAAGCCGATCGGCAATGTCGAGCCCCGACATGATCTTGATGCGCGAGATGAGCGGTGTTCCCGCGCTGCGCGGGATCTTCATGGCCTGGCGAAGCACGCCATCGATGCGGTACCGCACCACCACACCGCCTTCGATCGGCTCCACGTGGATGTCACTGGCGCGGTTTGACACGCCGTCGGCGATCATCATGTCAACCAGCTTGAGGATCGGGCGCTGACTGGCTTGTTCGGCACTGGCACCGCTGCCGTCTTCCACCTCTTCCTTGATCTGCTCGACCTCGAAGTCACTGCCGATGCCCTCGAGCAGACGCGAGACGATGGTGTCGGTCTCACGGTAGAGCTCGTCCAGCTTCTCGCGGATCTTGGATGGGGACGCCAGCAGCATGCGAACCTCGCGACCGGTCGCGAAGGCCAGCATTTTCTCGGCATCGATGTCAAAAGGGTTGGCGGTGGCAACCTCGAGGAAGGAGTCGGTTTGCCGGACGGGAACCACGTTGAACCGGCGAGCCACCTGCTCCGGAATGCTCGTAATCAGCTTGGCGTCAGGCTTGGCGATGTCCGCCACCTGAAACCGAAACCGTTTGGCGATGGCGCCGAGGATCTGCTCGTCGCTGGCCAGCTTCCGTTGAACCATCACTTCCCAGAGCGACACAGCAGGGCCCGCTTCTTCGCGCAGCGCCTTGAGGGCATCTGCGGACAGAAGAGTCTCGATGGAAGGCACCAACCATTCATCGGTGAACTGCATGTAAACTCTGAGAAGATGACAGGAAATGAGAAGGTCGGACGGCCGGGGGAGAGCCGCCCGAAAGATAAGAAGGTTACAGCAGGCCCCACCAGTCCCGATTTACATCGACCGTCATCCCCACACCGCCGTCCCGAAGGCCGACGCCCAGTTCCAGCCGGATGAGACGCATGAACAGCTCCAGCGCCACGCCAGCCACCGGCCGTACACCTGCAGTTCGGCTCCAGGGGAGGCCGATGTAGGCCCGGGAGGCCAGACCCGCCGCGAGGAAAGGAGCGATGGTAACCGACCTGCCGGTGGAGGCGAAGGAGCCCAGGGCGAGGGCCGGCACAGGAACGTCAAACCGCCACTCGACATGCCCGAGCACCGCCGTACGCCCGCCATAGGCCCGGAACGGCTCCCCCGGTAAGGTCCCCCTGCCTCCGAGCACGAAGCTCCGATATGGCGGGAGGTGATCGGTTCCGCCACCAGCATAGACCCTCGACAGGAGCTCGCCTTTGCCCAGATTCACCAACCAGCGTGCCTCCGCGCTCCCACGCAGGTAATCCCCCGGCCCAACGCCACCCTCGACCGAGAGGCGGCCCTGCAAATCCCGTCGGGCAGCGATTCCGCCGCTGGCCCGCTCGAGAGTCAGGCGGGCGATTCGATACGTGCCTGAGCCCAGTGCCGGATTCGTGCGATAGTTGCCGTTCGCGGGCGACGCCTTGGTCGAGACCGACTGACTCTCCTCCAGGTTGAGGTCTAGCATAACCGCAGTACGCCCGCTGAGCCGCTGGCGCAGACCCGCACCGGCAGTATGAAGCAGGACATAGTCCCCGTAGTCTTTCCCGGCCTCCTGTGATGTGAGCGAATTCAGCACGGGCGCAATCACCGGCAAGTCACTGAAGTCGGATACCCGCCGGGAAGCGCTCAGGCTCAGACTGTGTCCGTCCGGTTCCCCAGCTCGCCGTTGCCGAGCCCACCAGACGGTGGTCTGCCGTACCATAGCCGATCGATGGCTTGAGCTGGAAACGGCTGCCCTTCGGGTTGAGGGTCCCACCGAAGCCAAGCGTCAGTCCCTGCACCCGGTTGACGTGCGCCAGGTCGCTGACCGACCCCGCAGCCAGCCGGGTTGATGGAAGCCCCGCGAGTGCGCGCGAGCCGGCGATCCGTTCGACCTCGGCTCGAAGCGCCTCCATGTCTTGTCGGTTGATCGGCTGGGCGACGCCGAGAATAGCGCGATCGAGTGACTGCGCCCAGGTTGTATCCGACTTTCCAGCCTGGAGCAGGCCACCGATCGATGGTCCTTGAAAAACGTCCGGTGAAATCGGGAAATTCAAATCATAGTCGCCGATTTCCCAACGGCACCGGATGATGCCCCTGGCAGGGAAGTCGAGCCAGGTGAGCCGGCGGCGGATTTCAATCTCCTGACGGTACGGCAGCCAGTACCGATTCTCGTAGAGTGCGTTCTCGAGCACGATACTGATGTCCTCGAGCTCACGGTCCAGGTACGATGCTGGGGTAAAGCTGAACCGGAAACGGACCAGCTCCGCCGTTGTGACATCGAGATACAGCGTACCGACAACCAGTGGTCGGCTGAACGAACGCGGCCTGACCTGAACCTGACGTACCGTGACCTCGCCCTGCGCGGTGCGGATCGCGAGTGAGTCGCCCAGGGCATAGTCGTAGCTTGCCGCTCCGCCCGGTGAGAGTGGATGGATAGCATCGCGCACTTCGTCACCCTCGCCGATGCGAATGATGTCGCCGAAGTTGTTGGTGACGATACCGAGGTGATCGCGGTGGTATTGGATGTCGGTGGGGAGAAAGGTGCCGTCGCGCCAGCCGAGAATGATCTGCTTGCTCCGGTTGGGGGCGCGCCAATACACTTCCACGTCGAGCTGGTCCGCTTTCACCAGCCGCGGAGGCTCGGCCATTCCCTCCCCTACCTGGGCCAGGAAGAAGACGAAGCCATGGGCCCGGGTCCGGTAGCTCTTCAGTGCCGAATCCGCCTGAGTTGCCAGGCGCCGGTCCACTGCGCGTTGCACCAGGGCCAGCGCGTCGGGGGTATTCCACCGCTGGGCGGAGGCAGGTGAGACCAACGAGACGAGCAGGACACCGGCAATCACCGCACCAAGCGGCCAGTTCACCTGGAGCTTTTGACGTGCCCCATTCTCAGCGCTCACGGCCCACCTCGCGACACGTCATGCGCGCAATATTCGGAAGAAGGAGCCGCAGGACAACCTGGCGGTGGATTGCGGCAGGCACGGTTCTGGGGTGCGGAGGCCGTCACCCGGTGGCGGAGGCTGCGCCCGGCGTAAACGTGTCGCGGGTACTCCCACTGGCGCAGCTTCTGGTCCTGGCGACCTCGGGGCCGCAGCCGGGCGACACGTCGGTCACATTCACCACAGGATCGCAGCGTGTCATTGTACTTCGCCATGGTCCACCGGGGAATGTGGTGTTCGCGGAGATCACATTTGGAGGTCGTAGCTTCGGCGACAGCGGCCGCTCGGTCCAGGTGGACATCCGCCCCCGGCCGGGGGTCTATGGATTCGATCTCACCAGCAGCATCCCGTTCGGACAAGGAGCCACGGTAGCCTTCCGCTATGCGCGCTATTTCTCGGCACCGCCTCGTGCTCGCGAGGTTTACGGAAGTGATATCGCATTCGAGCGGGCCCTGGCCGTAGGCCGACTCCAGTCAGACGATCAGGTCCTGCTACTGCCGTCCACTCGGCCCGCCTCCGACAATCTCCAGGCAGCGATACCATCAGCCGGCAGCTACCTGGTCGCTGCGCCGCAGTGAGCTCGACCTTCGAAAGCTTCGTTGAGCGCGCACAGGCGGGCGGCATGGTGCCAGTCACCCGTCAGGTCGTGCTGGACGGTGACACCCCCGTCACCGCCTTCACCAAGCTGCACCAGGGCTCCTACGGTTTCTTGTTGGAATCGCTCGAAGGCGGTGAGCGCTGGGCCCGCTACACCTTTCTGGCCACAGATCCTCGTGAGGTGTTCCGCTATCGGGGGCGCGAGTGTGCCCGCTGGACCGAAAAGACCGGCTGGAAGGTCATCGAGACCGATGTCGCCCCGCTGGAGCACCTCGGACGGACGATGCGGCGGCACCCACCGGTCGAGGTTCCAGGCCTACCCCGGTTCACCGGTGGCGCCGTCGGCTATCTAGGATACGATGTCGTACGAACGATCGAGTCGCTTCCCAATGCCCCACCCGACGACCGAGATCTCCCCGACGCGATTCTCATGGTGGCCGATACTCTGCTGGTTCTGGACAACCTCTTCAACCGTGCCACCGTCATCGCCAATGTAGAAGTTCCGGCGGGCGCGAGCCGGAAAAGCCTTCAGTATCTGTTTCAGGAGGCGGAGACCAGGATTGAGCGCTGGCTCGAGCGCCTGGCCAGACCGGCCACCAGTCCGCCGCTCGATCTCGAGCCGTTGCCACCGCTACCGACACCGTCGTGTACCTATCCCGATCACCGCTTTCAGGAAGATGTCGGTCGCATCAAAGAGTACATTGCGGCGGGAGACACCTTTCAGACGGTGCTCTCGCGCCGGCTCGACTTGGCGGCCCCAGACCCTTTTCTCACCTACCGCTATCTCCGGGCCCTGAATCCGGCACCGTACCTGTACTTTCTCCACTGCGACGACATCCATGTCATCGGCAGCTCTCCGGAAGTACTGGTTCGCGTGGAAGAAGGCGAGATTACCCTGCGTCCGATTGCCGGCACCCGTCCTCGCGGGCTCACCACGGAGCAGGATGCGGCACTGGCGGAAGAGCTGTCGGCCGATCCCAAGGAGCGGGCGGAGCATCTGATGCTGGTTGACCTTGGCCGGAACGATGTCGGACGAGTCGCGGCGTTTGGGTCGGTCCATCTGACCGCGTTCATGGCCATCGAGCGGTACTCGCATGTCATGCACCTCGTGAGCGAAGTGCGGGGTCGCTTGCGCCCAGAACTGGATGCAATGGCTGCGCTCGGCGCATGCTTTCCCGCTGGAACGGTGTCGGGGGCACCCAAGGTTCGCGCGATGCAGATCATCGATGAATTGGAGCCGGTGAGGCGGGGGCCGTACGCCGGAGCCGTGGGGTACGTCGGCTTTGGGGCCCGTACGCTCGACGCGGCAATCGCGATCCGGACCTGCGTCATGAAGGGGGGCCGAGCCTGGATTCAGGCGGGTGCCGGGATCGTGGCGGACTCGGACCCGGCGTCGGAGTGGCGCGAGACAGAGGCCAAAGCTCGTGCCGTGCTCCTAGCGTTGGCCCTGGCGGAAAGGGCGGGAAAGGCGGCAAAGCACTAGCTTCCTGCCCTTCCCGACATTCCCGACCCTTCCGATATTCACCTTATGCCATACCGCCTCGTCAGCTTCTCCGGCGATCAGACCTTCGAGCTCCCCAGCGGGCGCAACCTCGTGGTCGGCCGAGGCTTGACCAGCGACATCGCGATCTACGACCCCACCATATCCCGGCGGCACGCCGAGCTGATCGTGGGGAACGACGGGGTCCAGGTGAAGGACCTCGGAAGCTCCAACGGGACCTGCATCAACGGCAGCCGTGTCAGCAGTGGCCTGCTCCATCCGAACGACTCGATCACCTTCGGCAAGGTCCTGTTCCAGCTGAAGGACGGGAAGCCGAGTGCCATCCGATCCGGAGCAGGACTGGCACTACCCGGAAGTCTGGTTCCGAGCGACACCATCATCCGTCAGCTGATGGTCAGTGCAGGAGGTCCACCGGGAATAACCAGTCGGGACCGGCCCTCGGGATTCGGCCAGCTCCGGGTGGTAGCGGCCTCCGCCGAGGAACGGCAGGCGAAAAAGCTCTCGCTGCTACTCGACATTTCTCAGAAGCTCTCCGGCGAGTTCGACCTCGACAAGCTGCTCCGGAATGTGGTGGACATGATGTTCGAGGTGATGAACGTCGATCGCGTCACCATCCTGCTCCGAAACGAGACCACCGGGGAGCTGGTCCCGTCTATGTCGAGGAGCCGCCTGGGTGACACGCAGCTGCAGCAGATTCCCCGCTCTATTGCCGAGAAAGTGGTCCAGGAGCGTGTGGCCGTGGTCTCGGACAACACCGCGGCCGATTCCCGCTTCAAGGGGAAGTCGATCGTGATGCAGAGCGTTCGGAGCGCCATGTGCTCCCCGCTGATGGCGTCGGGTGACCGGGTGCTGGGACTTCTCTATGTCGACAGCGTGACCGCGGCGAACTCGTTCAGCGACGAGGACCTGCAGTTCCTGGTTGCCTTCAGTGGACTGGCGGCCCTCGGCATCAGGAACAGCCGGTACGCCGAACAGGTCAAGCGGGAGGCACTGGTCAGATCGAACTTCGAGCGCTACTTCGCACCCAACATTGCGGCGGAAATAGCGCAGCAGGACGCCATCGTACCGCTCGGTGGTGAGAGGAAGCCCATCACGATTCTGTTCAGCGATATCCGGGGGTTCACAGCGATCGCGGAGTCGATGGGGCCGGACGCGATCGCACAGCTGCTGACGGAGTACTTCAGCGAGATGGTGGAGATCGTCTTCCAGCATGGTGGCACACTCGACAAGTTCATCGGTGACGCGATCATGGCGCTGTGGGGAACCCCTATCGCCCATGCGGACGATCCCGATCGGGCCCTTCGGGCGGCGGTCGAGATGCAACGCGGCATCGCCCGTCTCAACCAGCACTGGTCCGCATCGGGGCGCCCCGAGATCGGTGTGGGCATTGGGATCAACTATGGTGAGGTATTCGCCGGCAATATCGGGAGCGAGCGCCGGCTCGAGTACACTGTCATTGGCGATGCGGTCAATGTCGCCAACCGGCTCTGCTCCGCTGCCGGGCCGGGAGAGATCCTGGTGAGTGAAGCAGTCTGTCAGGCGGTGAAGGACCAGGCGGAATACGAGTATCTGCCGGCGATGTCGCTCCGGGGCAAGACGCGATCGGTCCAGGTCTTCAGGGTCAAGGGAGGAGTGAGCTAAACTACGACCGAGCTACTTCCCGAAGCGGTACTCCCAGCCGGCCTCGCGCATCAGGTTCAGCACCAGCCGTATCGGCAAGCCCATCACACTGAAGAAGTCCCCTTCGATCCGCTCCACCAGGGCCGCGCCATAGCCTTGAATGCCGTAGGCCCCGGCTTTGTCCATCGGCTCTCCGGTGGCGATGTATGCCTCGAGGAAGCTGTCGTCCACCCGCCGAAACGTCACGTTGGTCACATCGGTAGCTTGGTGCACGGCTTCCCGCGCTCTCAGTGCTACCGAGGTAACGACCTGGTGAGTTCTCCCCTGGAGCCGTTGCAGCATCTGCAGCGCGTCAGAGGCATCGGCTGGCTTCTCCAGGACCGCATCGCGAACCACCACGGTGGTGTCGGCGCCTAGGACGAGGTCACCATCGACACTGAACGCCTTCTCGCGGGCCAGCCGCTCCACATAATCCACCGGGGTCTCGATCGGGCGCCGAACCTCAGGAATGTTTGGCGCGACCACCCGGAGGGGGATGCCCAGCATCTCCAGCAGTTGGCGGCGCCTGGGCGAAGAGGAGGCCAGTGTCAACGCGGCGGCCGTCACGGGGTGCGATCAAGGATGAGAGTCACGGGACCATCGTTGTGGATTTCTACCTGCATGTCTGCGCCAAACTCGCCCGAGGCTACCGTCAGGCCGAGTTCGCGCAATGCCATCAGGAATCGCTGATAGAGAGGAATCGCCACCTCCGGCCTGGCTGCCTGGATGAACGATGGCCTTCGCCCCTTGCTCGAGTCTCCGTACAGTGTGAATTGAGACACAACCAGCACGCCGCCACCAACCTCATCGAGACCCAGATTCATTTTCCCTTCGCTGTCGGTGAAGAGTCTGAGACCAGCCACTTTCTCGGCCATCCAATCTACCTGGGTCGTGGTGTCGTCGTGGGTAAAGCCTACCAGCAGGCAGAAGCCACGCTCGATACTTCCCGCAACTCGCCCGCCAATCGTTACTGAGGCCCGAGAGACCCGCTGCAGAACTACTCGCATCGTGGGTTATCTTTTGAGAGTGATGGTCCCAGGAGAGTAATGCCGATGATTCCGTTTACGACCAGACTGCGATTCGCTCGATCATACGTTCGGCGCAGTCTGCAGGATCGCCGGGCCAACCCACCGGAGAGTATCCGGCCCGCGTCCCAGCGCCCAGACCCGAGCTCCTGGCCAGATGACCGGCTGACGGTGTCCTGGCTGGGTCACGCGACCGTGCTCATGAACTTCTACGGCACCTGGGTGCTCACCGACCCCGCTCTGGAACGGCGCATCGGAATCGGGCGTGGTTTTGCCAAGCTGGGGCCAAGGCGACTGGTCCAACCTGCACTCCGACCTGGGGACCTGCCGAGCCTCGATCTGATTCTGCTCTCACATGCGCACATGGATCATACCGATCTCGGAACCCTGCGGAGACTGCCGGCCACCACGCCGGTGGTGGTGCAGAGTGGGAATACCGATCTGGTGCGACGCTTCTCCCGGGTGGACGAGCTCGCATGGGGCCAGCGCGCGGAAATCGATGGCACGGTGATCGAATCCACCGAGGTGCGGCACTGGGGTGCCAGGATGGTGACCGACATGCACCGGGGATACGGTGGCTACCTCCTCCAGAAGCCGCAGGCGACGGTGCTCTTTGCCGGAGATACCGCCTTTACCGACGTGCTCACGCCGTTGGGACGTCGCAGGCCAATCGACTTGGCGATTCTCCCCATCGGAGCGTACGACCCCTGGATCGCGAATCACGCCTCTCCGGAGCAGGCCTGGGCGATGTTCCAGGCGCTGGGCGCAGAGTACCTGCTGCCGGTCCATCACTCCACGTTCCGGCTCAGCCGCGAACCTCTGGATGAACCGGTGCAACACCTTCTGAAAGCCGCCGGCCAAGATCGTTGGCGCGTCATCCTTACCGAAGTTGGCGCAACCTGGAGCTTACCGGCCGATAACGCGTCCTCACCGTGACTTCCTGAGCGCTCGTCGTTTCCGCAGACTTGGAGGTGCTGGTGGAGCCGAAGTTCGGAGCGTTGGTGGTTTCCCTGGACTTCGAGATCCACTGGGGCCTGCGTGACACGGCAACGATCGACGGAGACTATCGTCAGAATTTCCTGGGTGTGCGCCAGGCTGTTCCGGCCATGTTGCGGCTGTTCGAGGAGTTTGAAATAGCAGCCACGTGGGCCACCGTCGGAATGCTTTTCGCAACTTCTAAACAGGAGCTCGCGCAATTTTCGCCGGCAGTTCGGCCCCAGTATTCGGATCGGAATCTCTCTCCGTACGAAGAACCCGTGGGTGAAGGAGAGCACGACGATCTATTCCACTACGCGCCGACGCTTATCTCGGCGATTCGGGCCAGCCCGCGCCAGGAGATCGGGACTCACACCTTCTCGCACTACTATTGTCTCGAGCCGGGGCAGGACGAGCGCGCCTTTGCGGCCGATCTCGAGAGCGCAGTGGCGATTGCCCGGCACAATGGGGTCAGGCTCCGTTCTATCGTCTTCCCCCGCAACCAGCACAACCCGCAATATGACAGGCTCTTGTCTGACGCCGGAATCGTGTGCTTTCGCGGGAACCAGCGGCAGTGGATGTACCGAGCCAGCGGGGCCAGCGGCAATACCCGTCTGAAGCGAGCGGTCCGGCTGGCCGACAACTATCTCAATCTCACGGATGCTCACAGTGTTTCCTGGGAGGCTATACGCCAGCCGTCCAGCCTGGCAAATGTGCCCGCCAGCTTTTTTCTTCGGCCATTCTCACGACGACTCCAGGCCGCGGACTTCTTGCGCCTTCGTCGGATTACCCGAAGCATCGAGCGCGCGGCGAGAGCCCGAGAAGTGGTTCACCTCTGGTGGCATCCCCACAACTTCGGCGTCGATCTGGCCGAAAATCTTCAGATGCTCCGTTCCATCTTTGAGGTGTTCGCCGGCTGCCAGAAACGGTACGGCATGCGCTCCCTCAGTATGGCCGAGGCCGCTGACGTTGCTTGTCCTGACTGAACGATGACGGACGTCTCGACGGCCGGTCCGGTGGTCATGCTCGCCACCGACGGACCATCCACTCGCATCGTCTACCACGCCATCGAACGAGAGCTGCCCGGCGTCAGCCTGATACTGGAGCAGCCGGTCTCCCGCCTCAAGCTCATCCGCGGCCGGCTTAAGAAGCTGAACCCGGTCGATGTCATGGGCCAGTTGCTGTTTATCACTCTGGCAAACCCGGTGCTTCGGAGACAGGGCGCTCGCCGCATCGAGAGCATCAAGCGCGAGTATGGCCTGGACGATTCCCCGGTGCTCGGAACGGTGTATCAGGTGGATTCAGTCAATTCTCCGGCAACCCGAGAGCTGCTGCGGGAGCTGGCTCCAACCGTGATCGTGGTGAACGGCACAAGAATCATCGGAAAAGAGACGTTGCGAGCCGTTCCCGCGCCATTCATCAATACCCACGCCGGGATTACGCCACTCTACCGCGGAGTACACGGAGGATACTGGGCACTAGCCGAGGGGAAGCCTGGTCTCGCAGGCACCACGGTCCACTTCGTGGATGAAGGCATCGACACCGGCTCCATCATCGGACAGGCGACATTCACGATCTCGGATGAGGATAACTTTGCCACGTATCCCTATCTGCATACGGCTGTCGGACTCCCCCTATTGATTCAGGCAACACGTACCATCGTGACTGGGGGCACTCCCGCGCGTACGTCGCGCGACGACCTGCCATCTCGACTCCGCTACCACCCGACCCTCTGGGGATATCTCGCCGGCAGGATCCGAAGAAACGTGCGCTGACCCTGAATACACCGAAGCCCCCAGGAGACCCGGGGGCTTCGGCTAAGAAGAGCCAAGTGCGATGGATGGGGCGGCGTTATCAGTTCGCCGGCTACTCCACTGTCACCGACTTGGCGAGGTTTCTCGGCTGGTCGACGTTACAGCCGCGGCTCACAGCCACGTAATACGAGAGCAACTGCAGTGGGATGCTGGTGAGGATCGGAGTGAGCAAATCAAGCGTTTCCGGAATGGTGAACGTGGCATCCGCCAGACGCTCGATTTCGGTGTCGCCTTCGTTGATCAGGGCGATCACCTTCCCGCCACGTGCCTTCACCTCTTCAATATTGGACACGATCTTGGAATGCACCGCGTCCCGCGGGGCAATGAAGACCACCGGCATGTTTTCGTCGATCAGCGCGATCGGTCCGTGCTTCATCTCGGCCGCGGGATACCCCTCGGCGTGGATGTACGAGATCTCTTTCAGCTTGAGCGCGCCTTCCAGCGCAACCGGGAAGTTCACGCCTCGTCCCAGATACAGCGCGTTCTTCGTGGTCCGAAGAAACCGGTCGGCCAGCTTCTCGATTTCAGCCGAGCGCTCGAGAATCTGAGCTGCTTGCTGCGGCAGCCGCTGTAACGCCTGAATGAACTGACGTCCCTGCAGAATGCTCAGATTCCGAAGCCGGGCGATCCGCAGCGTCACCAGGGCGAGTGCTGCGACCTGGCTGGTGAAAGCCTTGGTGCTCGCTACGCCCACCTCAGGACCGGCGTGCAGGTAGATGCCGCCGTCCACCTCACGGGCGATGGTCGAGCCGACCACGTTCACCAGTCCAATTGTGCGGGCGCCGCGGCGTTTGGCTTCGCGAATCGCGGCGAGAGTGTCCGCCGTCTCGCCCGACTGGGAGATGCCGATGACGAGCGTATGCGGATCGACGACGGGGTTGCGGTAGCGGAACTCCGAGGCGTACTCGACCTCGACCTGGAGCCGCGCCATCTCTTCCATCATGTACTCGCCGATGATCCCCGAGTGCCATGACGTGCCGCAAGCTGTGATAATGACGCGCTCGACCTGCTTGAGCTCATCGTCGGTGAGGTTGAGGCCGGTGACGCGGGCGGTGCCCTCCTCTTCCAGCAGGTGGCCGCGGAGCGTGTTTCGCAGGCTCTCCGGCTGCTCGCAAATCTCCTTCAGCATGAAATGGGCATACCCGCCGCGCTCGACCATTGCCAGATCCCAGTCGATCTGGTTGACGGGTTTGCTAATCCGCATGGTCTCGAGGTTCCGGACCCGGTAGCCTTCGCGGGTGAGGACCACCATCTCACCGTCGTCCAGATAGACCACCGAACGGGTGTGCTGCAGGAGCGGAGACGCATCGGAGGCAACGAACCACTCGTTCTCTCCCACACCAACCAGCAGGGGAGAGCCCTTGCGAGCGGCAACCAGTACGCCGGGCTCATCAGAGGAGATGAAAGCCAGTCCGTACGCGCCGTCTACGTCACGGAGGGCAGTGGCGACGGCGTCTTCCAGGTTGCCGTCGTAGAACTCCCCGACCAGATGGGCCAGCACCTCGGTGTCGGTGTCCGACTTGAAGGTGTGTCCCCGTTGTTCCAGCGCTTTACGGATGATGCTCGAGTTCTCGATGATGCCGTTGTGGATCACCGCGATCCGGCCAGACTGGTCGGTATGCGGATGGGCGTTCCTGGTAGTTGGTGCTCCGTGGGTGGCCCAGCGGGTATGTCCGATGCCCAGGGTGCCCTGGGGCATGCTTCCGGCGAGGTCGCCTTCCAGGACCGAGAGTTTGCCGGCGGCCTTCATGACCTGGAGGCCGTGTCCGTTGACGACAGCAATGCCGGCCGAGTCGTATCCCCGGTACTCGAGCCGGCGCAGGCCCTCCAGCAGGAGCTCCGCAGCCTGACGCGGCCCGATATAGCCTACAATACCGCACATCGCTCGATAAACCTCAGTACAAGAGTTCTCGGCCAACCGCGATCAGCTGTTCGGCATCGATCGCCGTGGGAGCCTCGGCGATCAGCCGGACTATCGGCTCGGTTCCGGATGGCCTCACGTGCAGCCAGCGGTCCTGCCAGGCAAGTCTCAGCCCATCGGTCTCGTCTGCAGCTGCCTCGGGGAAACGCCCTTTGAGACGATCGTACAGCGGACGAAGCTCGGGACCGCGGGGACCTTTCGCCTTGACTATGGTATAACGGGGGGACCCGGCCACCAGTCCTGAGAGGGTTACCCCAGTCGCAGCAAGGAGATGCAAAACCAGGGCCACCCCTAGGGGAGCGTCACGACCAATATGCAGTGCCGGCAGCATGACGCCACCATTGCCTTCCCCTCCGATCACGGCACCTTCGTTCCGTATGGCCCGGGCCACGTTCGCCTCGCCAACCGGCGCACGAACGAACCTGGCGTTGAACGCACGAGCCGCATCTTCCACAACCAGGCTGGTCGAGAGATTCACCACGACCGTCGGGGCCGTCGCGGCACTGAGGCGACGGTCCAACACTGCCCGGACCGCAAAGGCCAGGGTGTAGTCCTCGCCAATGGCGCGTCCGGTCTCGTCTACCAGCGCCAGCCGGTCAACGTCCGGATCCACCGCAAAGCCAACCTCGGCGCCGGTTTCCCGAACCAGCCGGGACAGATCCCCGAGGTTCTCGGGCACTGGTTCCGGCGGCCGGGGAAACCGGCCATCCGGCTCCAGGTTGATCCCGTGCGTCTCACAGCCAAGCCGATCCAGGAGCGGCACGATGGCGGTCACGCCGGCGCCGCGAACACAGTCGAGCGCTACCCGAAATTTGCGTTTTCTGATCGCAGCCACATCGATGATCGGGAGCGCCAGTATGGCGTCCAGATGGCGATCGATGGCTTCCTGATCGCCCCTGAGAACACCGATCGTGTCCCATCCGGCTCGCACCGGGCCCTGGTCAGCCAGGGACCGTACGATCTTCCCGGCCTGGTCGTCGAGGAAGATCCCATCAGGCCCGACGAACTTGAGGGCATTCCACTCGATGGGATTGTGACTGGCAGTTAGGATCAGACCCGCGCCGGCATGGTGGTGTTCGACCGCCAGCTGCACCGTGGGAGTAGGGACAATGCCGAGGTCGATGACGTCGGAGCCTACCGACATCAGCCCCGCGGCGGCGGCATGCGCGAACATCGGACCGCTGGTCCGCGCATCCCGTCCGAGCACCACCGATGATCGATTGCCGGAAGATTTGGAGCCTGACTGGGCCGCCCAGGATCCCAGCGCGGCAGCATAGCGCGACACCAGCTCCGGAGTGAGATCCTTGCCGACGTGGCCCCGGATCCCGGAGATGCTGATCATCAGGGTGTCTGAGGCCGGGCCCGCTGGCATACTCAAGTGTTGGACGGGAGTGCGTTTCCGTCGTCATACGCGGCAAGAAAGGCTTCCACCACGGCGGCGTCGAAGTGGACACCGGTAAACCGGCGAAGCTCCTGGACCGCATCGGCGGGAGTGCGCGGGCGCCGGTAGGCGCGATCGGTGGTCATGGCATCGAAGGCGTCGACCACCGCCACGATTCGAGCCTCCACCGGTATCTGGTCCCCCCGCAACGAATCGGGAAACCCGCTGCCGTCCAGGCGCTCATGGTGAGACCGGACGATTCGGAGGACCGCAGGAGAGGCAGCCAGGAGGGGCGCGAGAATCTTCTCGCCCAGGCTTGCATGTGCCTTGATGTGCTCGAACTCCTCGTGCGAGAGGGGGCCCGGTTTGTTCAGGATGTCTTCCCGGGTGCCGATTTTCCCGATGTCGTGCAGTTCTCCGCCTAGTCGGATGTGCTCCAGGGAGTCGCCGGTGAACCCGAGTCGCACAGCGGCCTTGGTGGCGTACCGGCTGACCCGGCTCGAGTGACCGCTGGTATAAGCGTCCTTCGCTTCAAGCGCGTGCACCAGTGTCTGAACACCGTTGATGATCGACATTCGGTTGCTTCGGTCGAGCTCTTTTACACGGGTTTCGAGATTCTGCTGGTAGTACCTATTCTGGAGCACCAGGTCGCGCTTCTGCAGCGCCTTGTCCAGCCGAGCCCTTACCTCTTCCAGAATCACCGGCTTCGAGATGTAGTCGAGCGCGCCGATCTTCAGGCACTCGACCGCGGTGTTCACTTCGGCCACCCCGGTCAGCATGATCACTGCCATATCGGGATAGCGCTTCAAGACCTCCCGAAGGAAGGTGAGCCCGTCCATCTCGGGCATGTAGATATCGGAGATGCAGATGGGGACTTCGCCTTCGCGGGCGAGTACCGCCAGTGCGTCTGCGCCGGACTTGGCTTCGAGGGTGGACAGGCCATGCGTCCTGATGACGCGCGAGAGGACGTGCCTGACCTGGGCGTCATCATCCACAATGAGGCACCGCGCCGCGCCTCCGTTTGATCCGATTGAAGTCACCTGCGAAAGTAACCGGACTTCGAGCCATTGTTCAACCAACTCATCTCGAAAGCTCCCGCACTGCCGGCGTTGGACGCTACGATATGGGCGGAAGCTTGCCGCCCCGGGCTCGAAGCCATTACGCTTCTGCTAACCCTCTACGCGCAGCGCTCCCGATGACACGAATTCTCCCGCACGATCACGATCACGGCTTTGCCACTCGCTCCGTGCATGCGGGTCAGATCATCGAGCCTCTGGCGGGCGCCGTCATGACCCCGATTTATCAGACGTCAACCTATGTCCAGAGCGGCTTGGGCAAGCATAAGGGTTACGAGTACGCCCGGACTCAAAACCCGACTCGCGAGGCCTTGGAGCGCAATCTGGCGAGCCTCGAGGGCGCCACCCACGGGTTCGCTTTCGGCTCGGGCCTCGCGGCACTCGACGCCATCCTGAAGCTGTTCAAGACGGGTGACCACATTGTCTGCGGTGAAAACGTATACGGCGGCAGCCACCGGCTGATCGAGCGGATCTACGGCAATCTCGGCCTCCGGGTCAGCTTCGTCGATATGCGGGAGATCGGCAACATCGAACGTGCCCTCACTCCTGCTACCCGGATGATTTATTGCGAGACCCCGACCAACCCGATGATGAATCTGACGGATCTGGCGGAGCTGGGAGATCTGACCCAGGCCCATGGTTACATCTACGCTGTGGACAACACCTTTGCGACGCCGTTTTTCCAACGACCGATCGAGCACGGAGCCGACATCGTCCTTCACTCCACCACCAAGTACCTCAACGGACATAGCGACATGGTGGGTGGTATCCTCGCAACCTCCCGGGACGACCTGGCCGAACGGCTGGCCTTCATCCAAAACGCGGCGGGCGCGGTGCCCGGCCCAATGGACTGCTGGCTGGCCCTCCGAGGCTTGAAGACACTGCCGCTCCGAATGAGGCAACACGACAGCAGCGGTCGGCGCATCGCGGAGTGGCTCACCCGGCAGCCTATGGTCACCAAGGTCTATTACCCCGGGCTTCCCTCGCATCCACAACACGAGCTGGCGTGTCGGCAGATGGGCGGCTTTGGGGGGATGATCTCGCTCGACCTGGGAGATCCGACCCGGGCCCGCCGGTTCGTGGAAGCCACCAGGATCTTTGCCCTGGCCGAATCGCTCGGCGGGGTGGAGAGCCTTATCGGGCATCCTGCATCGATGACTCATGCCTCGGTACCTCCAGCGATGCGGCAGGCGATGGGGCTGACCGACAGCCTGATTCGCCTGAGTTGCGGGATCGAGGATACCGACGACCTGATCGCGGATCTCGACCAGGCAATGCACGCGAGCGTCGCAAACTGAAACTGATGCTCTCGTGAGCCGTATGGCTCCGCATCCCCAACCGCAGAGTCTGCGATGACCTCGAGCGTTCCAGCGCCGCGTCCGCGGCAGGCCTTTCCCGAAATATCCGCCGTCTCATGGGAGCACCCTGCCGACCGTGCGGCCCTGCAGGCACTGCGAGCGGTGCCCGGCGTCGATGAGGTCATCCGGAAAGTGCTGGGATTGCTGGGAGGCGAGCGTGGAATCCGTCTCCTCTTTCAGGGCAACGCGGTGCGGGTAGGGCCGGCCCAATTCCCCAAGCTCTGGCACATGCACAACGAAGCCAGCACGACCTTCGACTGGCCCGATCTGCCTGAGCTGTATGTGTCTCAAACGCCTTTCTTCAACGCCGGGGCCTACGGGATCGATCGACCGTTCATCGTGCTACACTCGGCCGCGCTCGAGCTGCTGGACGACGACGAACTGAGGGTGCTGCTGTCTCATGAATTGGGACACGTGATGAGTGGCCACGCGCTCTACCGCACCATCGCCGCCATCCTTGCGATGGTGAGTCTGGGTGCTCTCCCAATGCTGACCGGCCTGGCTGTCCTGCCGATTCGATTGGCCTTTCTGGAATGGTCCCGCAAGTCGGAGCTGTCGGCGGATCGCGCCGGGCTGCTCGGCGGGCAGGACATCGTGGTTGCCCAGCGGCTCGACATGAAGATGGCCGGTGGTGGACGAGGGCCCGGATTCGCAGGACAGCTCAACGTCGACGCATTCATGCAGCAAGCACACGAGTATGCCACCAGCGCTGAGGGGCTCGACGTCGTGTACAAGCTGCTGAGCACCCTGGCGCTCACCCACCCTATGCACACGGTGCGGGCCGCCGAGCTGCAGCGTTGGATGGCGACGGGTGAATACGACCGGATTCTTAGAGGTGAATACACCCGTCGCACGGCCGACGATCGTGAGCGGCCTTTGCGGGACGACATGGCCGCGGCCGGCAGCTACTACGCCGGTGAGGCTCGGGAGCTCGTGGATCAGGTCACCGGAGCGGCCCGACGGGCAGCGGACCGAGCCCGCGAGGCATTCCGGAACGCGCAGAAGCCGTGAGGCTGCTCGTCGTTGGTGGGGGAGGGAGAGAGCATGCGCTGTGTTGGGCGCTCCGACGCGAGAACCCGGATGCCACCCTCTACTGCGCACCAGGAAACCCGGGTACCGCTGACCTAGCCGAGAACCTGGCGATTGCCTCAGACGACCTCGATCGCCTGGCGGACGCAGCGGACATGCACGGCATCGATCTGAGCATCATTGGACCGGAGGCCCCGCTGGCGCAGGGCCTCGCCGATCGGCTCCGGGCGGAAGGACGGGCTGTTTTCGGTCCGAGCGCTGCTGCGGCGCAGATCGAAGCTTCGAAGGCTTTTGCCAAGGATGTGATGGCCGCAGCGGGAGTGCGAACCGCCGCGAGCGAAAGCTTTACCCGGCTGAGTGCCGCACTGGAGTATATCGATCGGCAAACCGAGCCGCTGGTGGTGAAGGCGTCGGGCCTGGCGGCGGGGAAAGGAGTGGTCGTGTGCGCCACCCGGGGCGAGGCGGCGCGGGCCGCTCGGTCGATGCTCGAGGATGCTCAGTTCGGCGCTGCGGGACGGACGATAGTCATCGAAGCCTTCCTGAGCGGCGAAGAGATCTCGGTCATGGCGTTGACGGATGGCCGCGACGTCGAGCTGCTACCAGTCGCCCAGGATCATAAGCGGCTGGAGGAGGGTGACCGCGGCCCCAACACCGGCGGCATGGGAGCCTACAGTCCCGTTGCTCTAGCCACCTCGGGGCTGCTCGAGCGGGTGAAGCGCGAAGTATTCCACCCTACCCTGCAGGAGATGCAGCGCCGGCGAACACCGTTCTCAGGCGTACTCTACGCTGGTCTCATGATCGACAACGCGGGCCTGCCTTCAGTGGTGGAGTTCAACTGCCGCCTGGGCGACCCTGAGGCGCAGGTGGCACTACCGTTGGTACGCGGCGGACTCACGGATGCCCTGTGGAGTGTCGGTCACGGCACGGCTCCCTCTCCGGTTGAGACGTCCACTGATTCTGCTGTGACCACGGTGCTGGCATCACGAGGGTACCCAGACAAGCCAGAGATGGGAGCCCCGATCGTGGTTCCAGCACGCCTGCCCCAGGGAGTGACGATCTTCCACGCCGGCACCGCGCGGGAGGCAGATGGTACGCTGCGGGTGAATGGTGGACGAGTGCTGACCGCCACCGCAGTGGCGCCAGAGTTCCGAGAAGCTCAACGCCTCAGCCGCCTGGCGGCGGATTTGGTTCAGTTCGACGGGAAAGTCTATCGGCCGGATATCGGCTGGCGAGAGGCCTCGCGCCAGGAAGAACGGCTCCAACGCGCTTTCTAGTCACCCTGTCACTGCAGCATTCATGGGCTTGAAAGGAACGATTACCGTCACACTGTGACGGCTCTGGATGCCTGAGCTCCCCGAAGTCGAGACCATTGTTCGAGATCTCCGCCCCGCACTCGTCGGCCGCCGAATCGTGCGGGCGTCCCTCAGCCACGATGACGTTCTGCGAGGTGTAACTCGCCGGAAGCTGATCCGCAGGCTGACGGGCTCGAAGATCGTTCGGTTATCCCGCCGGGCCAAGCATGCCGTGCTGGATCTCGATTCAGCGTACCATTTCGTTATTCAGCCGGGTATGACCGGCTCCCTGCAGGTTCACCGGCACACCCTCAAGCCGGATGAAGCCAAATACGCCGTCCTCCGAGCCGACCTCGACAACGGGCAGGAACTGGTCTATCGCGACGTGCGCCGTCTCGGGACGTTGCTGCTGCTGAACGACAGGGAGTGGGCTCGGTACACCACCGCGCTCGGCCCCGAGCCGCTCGAAGACGGGTTCACTCCGGAAGTGCTCGGCGCCCTCCTCGGGCGGAGCCGACAGGCGGTAAAGAAGGTCATCATGGACCAGCGGCACCTCGTGGGAGTAGGAAACATCTACGCCAACGAGGCGCTCTTCGCCGCCGGGATCGACCCATCCAAGCCGGCGAACAAAGTAGGTGAGAACGAATACCGGCGGCTGCATGCCGAGATCCGCCGCATTCTGAATGCAGCGATCGTCTCGAACGGGACGACGTTTCGCGACTATCGCACCGGCACCGGCGAGGCAGGAAACTTTCAACTGGAGCTGATGGTGTACGGCCGGGAAGGTGAGCGCTGCAGGATTTGCGGCACCCGGCTGACGGGAACCCATCTCATCGACGGCCGCACCTCCGTCTTCTGCCATCACTGCCAGAGATGAGCCGAAGCCGAGCTCAGCGGTCTGTCCCTCTTCCCTGCACCGATCTGGACCAGCTGCTCCAACGCGTACGGGCTCTGGCTGAGAATCGTCCGGCAGTGTACCGGATGTTCGATGCCACCGGAAAAGTACTCTACGTCGGAAAGGCCAAGCGGCTTCGGACCCGGCTGCTCAGCTACTTCAGAGCACGCTTCCCGGACGACAAGGCCGCTCGGATCCTCTACGCTGCGAGCGAAATCCGCTGGGATTACGCTCCCAGCGAGTTTGCCGCCTATCTGGGAGAGCTCCGGCAGATTCGCAAGCTCCGCCCGTATTTCAACCATAAAGGCAACCGCACACGGCGCTCGGTTCTCATCAAGGTGGCCGGTGGGCCGGCACCCAGAGTGTACGGCGGAGGCAGTGTCGGCCGTGATGACGTGCGGTGTTACGGTCCCTTTCAGTCTATGGGGCGGACCGAGGAAGCCGTGCGGACGCTCAATGACCTGTTGGGGCTGCGTGACTGCGCCGCCACCATGCCAGTGGTCTTTGCCGGACAGGGAGATCTGTTCGAGGAGCCGCGGCAGGCCGGGTGCATGCGGCACGACTTCGGATTCTGCACCGGTCCGTGTGCCGGACTGGTGACGGAACGGGAGTACCGGAAGCGAGTAGAAACTGCGATGGCGTTCCTGGAAGGACGCACCATCCAGCCGATCGATCGCGTGGTTTCGGCCATGCAGGAAGCCGCGGGGGCAGGTCGCTTCGAGGCAGCCGCTCGATGGCGGGAAAAGTTCGAGCAGCTCGAGTGGTTGCTGGCGGCAACCAGCAGGGCCCGTACTGCCATCGACCTGCTCACCTTCGTCTACCGGGACACCGGGGATTTCGGTGACGATCGGGTCTACATCATGAGACAAGGGGTCGTTCGGGCATCGTTTCCTTATCCCGCTACCCCAATCGAGCATGAGGCGTTCCGGGCCGTAGTTGCACAAGAGGTGCAACAGCCAGCGGCCGCTCCGGGTCCGCTGCCGCTCGACTCGATCGACGAAGTCCTGCTGGTGATGTCCTGGTTTCGAGCCCATCCAGAGGCACTACGACGAACAACCCCATACGATCAGTGGATGTGAGGCACTACCAACTGAGCGAATATCTTTGCTTACCTGATCGAAGCCCAGAGCGAGGGGGTTCGCTCGACTTCGACTGCTGACGGGATCCCCTTCACCACTGGCCAGGCAAACCATCCCTGAGGAGCATTGTCGTAGACCCTGAACGCGATCCGCGGCGGCCGGTCCGCTTCCTCCAGCCAGGACGGATCCAATCTCAGCAGTATGGTCCACGCGTTCGTCTCGTCAGCAGCACTGATCTCCCATCCACCGCCACTTCGTGCCGAACCTAATCGCCAATCGGGATCTCCTCTCGGCGGCTCCCACCGCCCGTTGCGCCCGCGGAATACGATGCTGCTGTCGATCAGCCGCCTGAAACACCATTGGAAGTCATCATGATCCGGGGCCGCCGAGCCGTCGCCATGGGTATCCAGGCTCATCACCAGCTCATCAGCCCAGGATTGGGTCGAGTCCTGAATGCGGGCGGCAACGAAGAGCGTATCACTGGCCCGGAGCAGCCAGAGCGATGCCACGCCCTGACGGGTGCGGAGCAAGACCTGAGGCGCGCCCAGAGTGGTCGTGTCGATCGCCTGACTGGCTGAAGGAGGACGCGCGAGTGGCTTGATCTTCAAGGTATCGGGAGATGAGTGCTGCATCAAAGAAAGAATCGCGAACAGCACGCGTTACTCGGCGTCGAACTCGAGGAGCGGCACCAGGCGGCCACGCGGAGGTATCCCGGGCTCCAGCTCCAGGATCCCAACTGAGGGAGGGAGACTGAATCGCCGAGGGCCCGCACTGCCCGGATTCATCACTGTAACGACGACATCGACGATGGTGAGCAACGGCCGGTGCGTGTGCCCATAAATGATGATTTGGGCCTCGGGAAATGCCCGGTTGAGCGCGTCGGGTGTGGGAGATCCGAGCTGGTCTCCGTGAGTCACGACGATGTCGAAACCATCGAGCTGCAGCGCCGCCACCTGCGGCAGTTGCGCTCTGACATCTCCCCCATCGGTGTTGCCGTACACCGCAGCGACCGGCGCGAGAGCCTCCAGCTCAGTGAGAAGGTCGAGCGGCCCCACATCCCCCGCGTGGAGGATGTGATCCACCTTTTCGAACGCCTTGAATACTTCCGGCCGCAACAAGCCGTGAGTATCGGAGATCACGCCCAGGCGCATCAGCGAGATCCGGCACTGATGCGAGCGGTGGCAGCCGAACTGTTCACCTTCTCGATCAGAGTCGAGAATGCGCCGAGCAGCTCACTTGCCTCGAAGGAGCAGTGTCCGAACCTCGGGATCGCGACCTGGGTCAGCAGCGCGGACCGGCCGGCGCTACCTACCTTCGCTGCATAGAGCGCTTCCTGCTCGAAGGGGACGATCGGATCAGCGATCGTGTGCAGGGTGACAATCGGTACGTCGATTTGCCCCGAACTCTGAAGCTCGGCCATGCCTGTGAGTGCGGCGGGATCTGCGCTGAAGCGCTCGATCCCGGCGTTCAAGGCGGTATCGTCGGCTGACCCCGAATACACCCGGTCGGTGTTGTCGAAGGGCTGACCGCCCAACCTGCTCCGTGCATCGGTGCTGCCGTAGATGTTGTACCAGAGCAGACCGAGGGCCGTCTCCACAATCGATTCAATGGCATCGTCAGCGACGGGCGTGCCGGTGATGCTCACCAGCTGACGGGCTCCGGCAGGATCGGCCGCAAGAGCAAGGGAGACGGCAGGGACGTAGGTCGAGCTCCAGCCGCTCCGCACCGATTCAGGAACGTCAATGGGTGAGCCGGGGATGACGCCGGGAAACAGGTAGTCGAAGACCACGCGGAAGTTGACGAAGTGATCCAGCTGGCTCCGGATGTCACCCACCGGTCCACATGCCGCCAGAGCCCCATCGAAGAGATCCTGATGCTGTTCGGCGGCGAGCGTGGCCACAAGACCGCCTTCCGAGATACCGACCAGCAAGGTCTTTCCCGGATCCGGCCGGTAGAGCCGGCGCACCGTGGCCTCGAGCTCCACCAGGTCCTCTTTCGCCTCAGCGGCAACCAGTCCGTTGGCTCGGTAGCTGGTCGTGGCAAAGGCATAGCCGAGTCCATTCACGGCCGCGGAAATGCTTTGGCCACCGATCTGGTCATCTGGCAGTGCGATGGGATTCCCTGGTGCGACATAGCCGTGCGCATATATGGCCAGGTCCCCGTTCCAGGTCGCCGGAAAGCAGATGCGGTAGAGAGCCCCGTGTTCGAGTACGCCATCTTTGCACCCGGCAACCGGGGTCTGTCCTTCATCGACCGGTGGCTCCGGGCCGGCCGGCGCATCGCTGCCTCCACCGCAAGAGAGCAACGCAGCGGCAACAAAAGCGAGAACGGCGCCCGAACAGGGGCGCCGTAGCCGGTCGAAAACCGGAATCACTGCGGGTCTCCTCCCCATCGGCGTGCTATTTCTATCTCTATCCCCAGCTGGTCGAGGATTCGCTGTACCAGGAAATCTACCAGTTCGGCGATTCGAGAGGGGCGATGGTAGAAGCCGGGAGAAGCTGGGACGACGACGGCACCGGCCTCGGTCACTGCAACCAGATTGCGCAGGTGCACCAGGGAAAGCGGTGCCTCCCGAGGCACCAACACCAGCTTCCGCCTTTCCTTCAGCGTTACGTCTGCGGCTCGCTCGACCAGCGAGCGACTGGTTCCTGCTGCAATCGCCGCGACCGTGCCCATGGAGCAGGGACAGATCACCATCCCGGTGGTGCGTCGCGAGCCGGACGCCGGCAGGGCGCCACGGTCTTCATCTGAAAAAGCCACGACCGAGCTCCAGTCTCCTCCGGTTTCCTGGCGCAGCTTCTCAATGGTATCGATCCCACACTCCTCCTTGAGGAGCCGCATGCCATGGCTGGAGGCGATCAGCCACACCGGAACCTTACGGGTGGCGAGTACCTCGAGCAGGCGCACGCCGTAGGGGGCCCCCGACGCGCCGGTGAGCGCCAGGACGACCGGATGAGTGATCACCTATATCCGAGCTTTGGGATCGTTTGAACGAAGGTAGCTCAAGAGGATCCGGTGATCCGATCGAGCAACGCGAAGGCGAACACCGTCACCGACATGACCCCGTTCATCGTGAAGAACGCAGCATCTACCCGAGACAGGTCACCAGGGCGCACCAGGTGGTGTTCATAGGCGAGAATGGCTGTGGCCACCACCAGCCCGGAATAGTAGACGATGCCGAAGCCAGCGCCGTACCCGAACAGGGCGAGTGCCGGGATGGTGATCCCGTGAAGCAGCTTGGCGAGTTGGATGGCGCGAGTCTCTCCCAGCTTCACCACGGCGCTACGAAGACCCTCCGCGGTGTCGAACCCGACATCCGGCAGGGCGTAGAAAATGTCGAACCCTGCCACCCAGGTTGCGACTGCCAATGTTATCGCGAGCAGCACCCAGGGTGGATCACTCCAGGCGCCGGTGATCGCCAGGTACCCGCCCACCGGTGCAATGGCGAGACTAACGCCCAACCACAAGTGAGGCCACCAAGTGAACCGCTTCGACAGGCTGTACAAGAAGATCCAGCTCAGAGCGATCGGGCTGAGCGCCAGACAGAGCGGATTCAACAGATCGGCTGAGGCGAGGAATATCCCGGCGGCGATGATCACGGATATCCAGGCCTGCGC
Organism: uncultured Gemmatimonadales bacterium; assembly: GCA_963751925.1. Classification (GTDB taxonomy): domain Bacteria; phylum Gemmatimonadota; class Gemmatimonadetes; order Gemmatimonadales; family GWC2-71-9; genus CAVVWJ01. Next base: position 1,741,177 of record CAVVWJ010000002.1, read on the forward strand.
CAGCGACAGCCGCCCACCCGGCAGCTCCCGATTCAACGTGCGCGGATTCCTGGCATCGTAGTGCCGGTCTGCAATGCGATTGAACCCCATCGCTGCCCAGCGAGCGGCAGAAAAGGCGAGCACGACCAGCGCGACGGCACGTGGAGTCACCCGGGTCATCCGGGATGCAGCCAGGACGCCGAGAAGCGCGAACGGCAAGGCGAAAAGGGTGTGCGGTAGCTTGACGAAGTTGACGTACCGGACGAGAAGCGACTCACCCGCGAACGTCTGGGCTTCGCGAGGGGGTAGAGCCTGCCCCGAGCCTTGCGAGGGTGCGGCAGGACGGGAAGGCAGTAAGTCACTCATCGCCCGCGTCCTGGTACTGCCTTACCGCCTTCCCGCCTTTCCGCCAGCCCGATTCCAAGCTTATCCCACATCTCATCCACCCTCCTCTTAGTCTCCGCATCCATGGTGATCAGCTCGGGCCACTCCCGGTCGAACCCTTCCTCTTTCCATTTCCGGGTGGCGTCGATTCCCATCTTGCTGCCATAGGTGAAGGCACGGCTGGAGTGGTCGAGCACGTCAATTGGCCCCATGGTGAACCGCACGTCTCGCTCGGGGTCGATGTTGTTGAGGGCGACCCACCAGGCTTCGTCAGGGTCGCGGACGTTGACCTCCTTGTCCACCACCACGAGCACCTTGGCCAGCGACATCAGCCCCTGGCCCCAGAGCGCATTCATCACCTTGTAGGCCTGGCCCGGGTACTGCTTGTCGATCGACACGAAGACCAGGTTATGAAAGATGCCCGGAGCCGGCATATGGTAGTCCACGATCTCCGGCACAGTGAGCTTGAGCAGCGGAAGAAAAATGCGCTCGGTGGCGTGCCCTAGATAGAAGTCCTCCATGGGCGGCCGGCCAACCAGAGTCGCCGGGTAGATCGGATCGCGACGGGAGGTCACTGCCGTGACATGGACCTTAGGATACAAATCCGCCAGGGAATAGAATCCGGTGTGGTCGCCGAATGGCCCTTCCATGACCAGCGGCTCGGCGGGATCGATGTACCCCTCTAGCACCATCTCCGCCTCGGCCGGCACATCGAGGTCACAGGTGACCGCGGGCGCAAGCTCGACCGGCGCTCGTCTGAGAAAACCGGCAAAGAGAAATTCGTCGATAGTGGGCGGCAGTGGGGCAGAGCCGGAATAGATGCTGGCTGGGTCGCCACCCAAGGCGATTACGACCGGCATTCGTTCGCCCCTTGCCGCCATCTCGCGCCAGTGGGCGGCACCGACCTTGTGTCGCTGCCAGTGCATCGCGAGCGTGTTCCGGCCGAGGACCTGGACCCGGTACATGCCGACGTTCCGAATCCCTCGAGCAGGATCGGTGGTGATCACCATCGGCAGGGTGATATATCGACCACCGTCGCCCGGCCAGGTCGTTAGAAACGGAATCTCGTCCAGGTTCACCGCGTCACCCCGGTGCACCAGCTCCTGACATGGAGGCCGGCCGCTCTTCACCTTGGGCGGAAACTTCCCAATCTCAGCCAGCTTCGGCAGCATGGCGAGTTTGGCAAAGAGTCCTTCCGGCACCTTGAGATTCAGCATCTCAGAAATCCGGCCACCCACTTCGTCCAGGTCCCCGACATCCAGCGCCAAACACATCCGGCGCATCGATCCGAACAGGTTGATCGCGACGGGCTGGGTGCTCCGGCTCCCGTTCTCCAGGAGGACGTGATCGAAGAGAAGCGCCGGACCTCCGCCAGGACTCTTCATGACCCGGTCGGCTATCTCCGAAATTTCGAGGCGCGCCTTGACGGGATGGCGCACCCGGACGAGCTCGCCGATGCCGTCAATCGCCTTGATGAAGTCGCGGAGGTTATCTAGCGGCATGGCTACACCAGCCGTCAACAGTGAACAGTGAACCGTCAACGGGAGTTGAAACGACCCAGTCCTTCACCGTTTACCGTTCACTGTTGACGCCTTCGTCCTCGTCCCCAGGTACAGCGCACATACGCCCCCCATCAGCAACTCGTAGCGGACCTCGTCGAATCCCTGCGTCCGCATGCGCGCGGCCAAAGCCGGCGGCTCGGGAAAGGCAATCGTGGACTCTGGTAGCCAGGTATAGGCGGTCGTATGTTTCGAGATCAGGCGGCCGATTCGAGGCAAGATACGTCGGAAGTAGAACTGGTACCCCGCGCGAAGCAGACGGGGCTTTGGGAGAGCCATTTCGAGGATCACGAATGTCGCGCCCGGCTTTAGAACTCGGGCCGCCTCTGCCAGGCCGGCGTCGAGGTCAGCCAGATTTCGAACTCCCCATCCCACCATGGCTCCATCGAACGCGGCATCGGGAAATGGCAGCTCGAGAGCATCCGCGTTGACAGGAGCCAACCCCTCGGCCTTGCGGCGGCCGAGCTCCAGCATCGGCCGTACGAAATCTGCCCCTACTACGCGACCTCGGAACCCTGGCCGGGCGGCGAGCGTGGCCGCGAAGTCCAGGGTTCCGGCGCAGAGATCGAGGTAGATTCCCTCCGGCTCACGCTCCCAACCCAAACAGGCGACTGCATACCTTCTCCACACCTGGTCCAGCCGGAAGCTGATGATGCGGTTGAGACGGTCGTAGGTGGGAGCGATCGCGGTGAAGATCGAGCGGACGTAGGCCCTCTTTTCCGGACCGCCTGAAACAGGTAACTGACGATCCGAGGCTAACATAGACGCTGAATTTAGTCTCGCGGGAAGCCGCTTGGCAAGCCGAGGACCGGGTGCCTAGCAACGCTCCTGAATGGGCTGGTCTGACCGACCAGGAGGTGGTGCTACGGGCTCGCTCGGGTCTCGAGGCCGCCTATCGCGAGCTCATTCGCCGCTACGAACGTCCTCTGTTCGCCCTCCTCTTTCGTATGGTCCGGGATCGAGAGCTGGCGGAGGATCTGGCCCAGGAAACGTTCGTCAAAGCCCTCAATGCCATCGATTCCTACCGACCCGAATTCAAATTTTCATCCTGGATCTTCAAGATAGGAAACAATGCCGCCATCGATCATCTCCGTCGGCGGGAGCTCGACACGCTCTCACTCGACGGATCTCCTCATGCCGAGACTCCCGAGGCGATGCAGGCGACTGCGTTACAGATTGGCGCACGCCAGGAGTCACCTCTCGAGACGGTCGAAGCCAAGGAGCTCGGTGGCGCCATCGAAGCTGCTATCGGAACCCTCCGGCCGGAGTACCGGGCCTGCATTCTGCTTCGGCACGTAGAAGGGCGCCCCTATGAGGAAATCGCCGAAATTCTGAACCTCCCACTCGGGACCGTGAAGACGTATATCCATCGCGCCCGCAACGAGCTGCGACAGTCACTGGCCCACCTCAAAGAATGAAACCTTCACTTTCACCTCAACGTAGGAGGGTCCACTTATGACCCGCCCCTCCGGATCCCACCTCTCGCCGGACGAGATCGACTCCTGGCTTGCGGGAGCGCTCACTCTGGACGCGCAGCGCCATCTCGATCGCTGCCAGGAGTGCCTCGAGCTCGCTCACGCGGAACGTGAGATGGTGGACCAAATCGCAGCGCTGCCGTTGATGAGTCCCCGACCGGAATTTGCCAACAGCGTCATGGCGTCCGTCATCGTTCCCGACCCATTCGCCATTCGCTCCATACAAGCCAGTCGCCGCCGTCTCTTCGCCACCCCGAAGTCGCTGGCTACCGCCGCCAGTCTCATGCTGCTGCTGGTGGGCTCGATGGCAGGAAGCATCGTTTGGACGCTGACGCATCAGGCAACGGTGGCATCGATTGGAGCTTGGCTTGCCGCGCAGGGTGGACAGTTCGCCTGGCTGGGGCTCCGAGGGCTGGCATCCAACTTCATCGAGCAGCCGTGGTATGGCAGCCTGCGCTCGATGCTGGAGAATCCAGGCCGCCTGGCGCTGGCTTCGGGTCTGGCATCGCTCTGCTACCTGGTGGGAATCGTCGCGCTCCGGCGCCTGCTGGCTCTCCCCACCCAGCAGGTGGCACATGCGAACAGTTAGAGGGCGCGCCCTACTGGTTGTCCTGATCAATCTCGCCAGCCACAACGCTCTCTGGGCCGCTACCCCGCCCAGGGTGACAGGTGCCAGTACGGCTCGACTGGTGCACAACTTCTGGACTCTGATGGCGACGGTGTCGAACCGGGCTCAGCCACGACTTCAAGTGCCCGAGCACCGGACTGCGCCGCAGCCGATAGCTTCGGGCGGTCCCTCAGTGGACCTCGGAGATCTCAGCGCACCCACAAAGGTAGAAGCCCGGCTCCGTTCCGCTCTCTCCAGCAAAGGAAACGACCTCCGGCTCACCGTCCCGGGCGGGCATGCCCGCCGTGGCGACTTCAGCCTGGGGTCTTCCGAAAGCCTTAGTGGACATCTTCTGGTGGTCGATGGGAATGCGGATATCTACGGCACGTTGAATGGGAATCTCGTAACGGTCGATGGCAACGTGACCGTACATCAGGGAGGAGTGGTCTCGGGAGACGTCCTCACGCTCGGCGGCGAGGTTCGGGACGAGGGCGGCGAGATCGGTGGTGAAGTCAGGATGCTCAGGACCGCCGCGCAGCCTGCTCCGGTCGCAACCAAGGTCGAGGCCATCTCCCCAATTCAAAGCATCCTGCGTCGAACCGCTGGTCTCATGGGAGTCTTCTTGAGTTTGGCTGCTCTTGGCTTCGGCCTGGTGATGTTCGGCCGGCAGAACCTCGAGATCGTATCCGACACGGTTTCCCACTCGTTCGGGCGCGCGTTCATCACTGGACTTCTCGGCCAGATCCTGGTGCTACCCACCTTTGGAATGCTGGTGGTCGGCCTGATCCTGAGCGTGGCGGGAATTCTCCTGTTGCCCTTTGCGGTGGCGGTGTTCGCCATGCTCGTCGTCATCGGCGTTGTGGGCGGGTACCTGGCCGTGGCCCATGCGATGGGAGAGACCTACATCCGCAGGCGGATGGCGCTCGGCGTCGTTATCGGCTCGCCCAACAGCTACCGCTATCTCCTGGTGGGATTGGTGGCGCTCGCGAGCCTCTGGGCCGCTTGGGCGATCTTCGGCTGGGTGCCCGTCGCGGGAAGCATCATCTGGGGAACCGCCTTCTTCGTGAGCTGGCTCCTGGGCACGGCCGGATTTGGCGCCGCGTTGCTGAGCCGAGCTGGAATAAAGGAAAACTTCGCCGGCCGGATCCTTCCGCCCGAGGCTCTCACCGACGAATACCTCTGGGCCACCCCGCAATTCGGAGTACAGGCGGCCCGGCGTCCTGGAAGCGGCCGCACTCCAACCCGAGGGCTCTGACGTTGCGCGCGACCGCCCTCTTGGCCGGCCTCACTCTCTGGTCGGCCGCCGCTTCCGCGCAGACAATGCGCCCGTTTACCACCTTCCGGCAGATGCACGGGGAGACTCGCCTGACAGCGCGGCTGGAGTACGCCGCCGGCAGCCTTCGGCTGGGCGCGGGCCGGCCCAACGAGCTGTACCGGATGGACCTCTCCTACGATCAGGATCGTTTCCTGCCGATCAGCGACTTCGATATTTCGAGCGCTACGGCTGTGCTCGGCCTCAAGGCGGAGGGCGTAGGCGGAGTACGTGTCATCTCTCGGCATCAGCTTCAGCAGGTCGCGGCGGTCACCATTTCGCCCCGGGTAGATCTGGCGCTCGACCTCACATTGGGCGCGACCGATGCCGATGTGGAGCTGGGTGGCCTAAGGCTGACCGACCTGGACCTCAAGACCGGTGCGAGCCAGGCAGTAGTTCGATTCTCTCAGCCGAATAAGATCCGCTGCCGCCATGCAACCGTCAGCGCGGGGGCAGCAGAGATCTCGTTTCTCGGTTTGGGGAACAGCCGCTGCGACAGTTTCGATTTCGAAGGGGGAGTCGGCAAGATCACGCTCGATTTCGGGGGAAGCTGGAGTTCCAGTACCCGGGCGTCAGTGAAGATGGCGATGGGGGAATTGACACTCCGTTTGCCTCGACAAGCGGGGGTCCGCCTCACAATGGACAAGTTCCTCTCGCACTTCGACCCGGCGGGCCTCGTTCGTAGAGGCAATGAATTCGTCTCTCCAGGATATGCCAGCGCCGAGCGGCATCTCGACCTGGACCTCACGACGGCGGTGGGCGGCGTGAACGTCGAGTGGGTGGAATAAGAAGAGAAGCTATGAAGCTGTGAGCTAGGAGCTAGGAGCTAGGAGCTAGGAGCTAGGAGTAGGGAGGAGCTAGGAGCTAGGGAGCTAGGAGCTAGGAGCTAGGAGCTAACCGCCGAATTTTGAGCACGGGGTTAGGGGCGTTCCCGCTGTTCTCTTCCCGCTTACCGCTTACGGTTTCCTCTCACCTCCCGCCTCCCTCTTACTTCTCCCCTCTCTCCTCTTACCTTCAAATCATGTCACCGCTCGACACCCTGGGCTTCGCGCTCGGCACCTCGTTCGCTTCCGGGCTCAACCTTTACGCCACGGTAGCGGCGGCAGGACTGTTCCAGCGGTTGGGCATCGTTCAGCTCCCGGAATCATTGCAGGTCCTGGCCAATCCGATCGTCCTCGGCGTCGCCCTCACGCTGTTCCTCATTGAGTTCATTGCCGACAAGATCCCCTACATCGACAGCGCCTGGGACGCGGTTCACACGTTCATCCGGCCACCTGCCGCCGCTGTGCTCTCCTATAGTGCGTTCGGGCACGTACCCGAAGAGTGGAAGATCGGCGCGGCGTTGCTCGCCGGCGGAGTGGCCCTCAGCTCCCATGGTGCCAAGGCAACCACCCGCGCGGCCGTAAATGCCAGCCCCGAGCCGGTGAGCAACTGGACGTTGAGCATCCTGGAAGACGGATTCGCGGTGTTTTTGGCGTGGATGGCAGCGGCGCACCCGATACTGACGGCTGGAATCGTCGTCGTCCTGGTGATCCTGGCCGTTCTGGTGATCTGGAAGCTGTTTGGATTCTTGCGCCGGGGAATGGCTCGGCTGCGAGGAGAAACGGCGAGACCGGCCGCGCCGGTTGGCCCACCAAGCTAGTTGCTACCCTAGTCTAGCCCTCACCCTTCCGCCGACCCCGACGCCCAGACGGCGGGCAGCGGACCCATTCCGCACCGCAATCTCGATGGCCCCGCCAGAACCGATGTAGGCCAGCAGCCCGCCTGACGTGACATCGTTGTAGGTGCGCCTCAGTGGACCGAGATCGAGGTCTTCTATTTCGAGTCTGGCATAGGTAGGCACCAGCTCGGTGGTCAGGTTGGTGACCAGGCTGCCGAACCGATCGATATAGACGATCTCACCCACAACCGTCTTGCCCTCGAAGTGCGGCAGGGTGTAGGCCAGCCGCTCCGGAATGCCCTCGAATTGCTCACCTAGAGCGTGGAGCGGCGTTCCGTTGACCAGTGCTGCGGCGGCAGGTGCAAAGAGATCTCGCCCATGAAACGTCGGCGCGGCGGTCTCCGGCGTGGGGAGCACGACGGCATCGACCTCCGCGTCTTTCAGCACGGGAGTGAACACACCATTGTCCGGTCCCACGAACCAGTGGGCGTGGGCTCCGAACGCAAGAGCGGCCCTGTTGGTGCCGACGCCAGGATCGATTACAGCCAGGTGAATCGTGCCGGGAGGGAACCGGAACCAGGTGCGCCCGATGATGTAGGCGCCGGAGCGTACATCCCCCGGTGCTATCGCATGGCTGACATCGACGATCACGGCTGCAGGCGCCCTGCTCAGAAGCACGCCTTTGACCTCGGCCACGTAAGAATCAGAGGTCCCGAAGTCGGTCGTGAGCGTGACGAAAGCCATCTTAGCCCCGGAGAATCGGGAGGGCTACGGTTCGTCCGGCGGTTTTTTGTTGGAGGATTTCGGCGATCTCGCGGAGGCTTTGCGCCGCGGCGCTCTCAGGCTGGGCCACGAGTATCGGCTGACCCGCATCGGCCAGAGCTGCGAGATCGGGCTGGAGTGGTACGGTACCGAGAAAGGGGGCGCCAATCTCGTCGGCAAGGCGCTGGCCACCTCCCGATGAGAACAGGTCGAATCGCTTGCCGGTCTCGGGATCGGTGAAGCCGCTCATGTTCTCCACCACCCCGATTACGGGGACTCCAACCCGCTCGAACATCTTGGCGCCGCGAAGCGCATCCCCTACGGCGACTTCCTGAGGCGTCGTCACAATAAGCGCCCCGGATACATGGGTCGCCTGGACCAAGGAGAGCTGAGCATCACCGGTCCCGGGTGGCAGGTCCACGATGAAATAGTCGAGCTGTCCCCAGTCCACGTCGCGCAGGAACTGATTCACGATTTTCATGATGATCGGTCCGCGCCAGATGGCCGGTGCGTCCCGCTCGATCAGGAACCCCAGAGACATCAACTTGACGCCATGCGCCTCGAGCGGCTGGATCTTTCCGCCGAGCACCGCCGGGCGATCGAAGACGCCGAACATCCGGGGGATGTTGGGACCATAGACATCGGCATCCATGACAGCGACCTGGAATCCACTCTGCGCGAGCGCGACGGCCAGGTTCGCGGCAACCGTGGATTTGCCTACTCCCCCCTTGCCCGAGGAGACGGCGATGATCTTGCCCAGGTTGGGCTGGTCCATGGGGGTTGGAGCAGGCGGTGTTCCGCCGGTGGGCGGATTGTGAGTCGTACGAGCGGGGCCTGCCGGGTTGGCCACGTTGATCTTGATCTCGTCCTTCCGCACTCCCTCGACCGCCGCGACCGCGGCACGCGCGCTTCGAACCAGTGTAGCCGGATCTTCCGGCGCCAGAAGGAAAGTAAAGGTGACCTTTCCCTCGTCCGTGACGGTGAGGTCACGAATCATTCCGGCGGAGAGGAGGTCATTCTCCAGACGGGGATTCTGAATTTGCGCCAGCGCCGCCGTAACCCTGGCTTCGATCGATCCATCCATCGGTTACACCGCCTCTACGTGCTTGACTTCTGGCACCATCTCGCGGAGCCGGCTTTCGATGCCTTGCTTCAGAGTAATGGACGAAGCCGCGCAGCCGTGGCAGGTGCCGCCCAGACGCAGCAGCAGCCTGCCATCCTGCTCGTCAAAGTCCACGACTTCCACCTGCCCCCGATGGGAGGCGATATATGGCCGAAGCGTGTCCAAGGTTTTTTCGATGCGATCGATCGTATCCATGCGCCACCAGACGAGGAATCCCTACTCCAGAAGTCGGAATATAATGACTTATCTCTTGGCCCCCGACCCATTCGTTCCCAGGTAGGCGCGGGCGGCCTGGAGCACCGTGCTCTGAACCTCGGCCAAAGAACCGGTCAGAGAGAGGCCCGCGGCCTTGGTGTGTCCGCCACCGCCATATGCTTTGGCGAAGGCAGCCACATCGACATCTCCGACGGACCGGAGCGACACCTTGACCCGGCCCTGGGAGATCTCGCGAAACAGGAGCGCCATTCTCACTCCCTCGATTGATCGCGGAAACTCCACCACACCATCCAGATCGTCCGAAGAGACACCGAGCCGCTCGATCGCACCCGGGGGAACCGTCACCCACGCCAACCCAAACTCGTGTTCAACCACCAGCGTCTGCAAAGCCTCGGCGAACAGACGGGGCCGTCCCTCCGGCGCACGGGCGTACACCTCCAGATAGATCTCCTCGGCATCTACTCCGATCTCCAACAGATCAGCAGCCACGCGCAGGGTTCGCGGGCGAGTGTTGCTGAACCGGAAGCCCCCAGTATCCGTGAGGATCGCCACGTACAGGGCACGCGCCACTGCCTGAGTGATGGGCCAGTTATTTCCTTTGGCGAGCTCGAAGATCAACTCACCCGTGGCGGCCGCTTCAGCGTCGAGGTAACGGGGCCCGTCGGGCAGGATGCCGGCACTGACGTGGTGATCTACACAGGCAACGGGAACACCCCGTTCCCTGACCGTCTCGATGAGCATGCCCAGCCGCGTCAGATCGGAGATGTCCAGAACAACAATGACATCGGCGCGGCGCAGCTCACGCACGGCTTCGCCGGTGTGATCGACACCCGGGAGGTCATCGAACAGAAAGCTGAAGCGGGGTGGAGTTGGCGTCGGATTGGTGATGATGGGATCCAGACCCTGGCCTCTCAGCAGGTGGACCAGCGCCACCTCACTGCCAAGTCCGTCACCATCGGGATTCACATGGGTAGTAATGCAGACCCGCTGCCCGGGCCGGAACGCTGCGGCGAAGTTTGCCGCCAGAGCGGCCTTCTCGGGCGAGAGGGAAAGCGGCATTTCCAATACTAACCAACAAAGCTCAGCGGGGGGGAGCCTCTCCCTCCCGCGCGGTCGAAGCCAGTCTGGAATGCGTCCGGCTGTAGAGGAAGTAGATCGTCAGCCCGATCACCAGCCAGATCAGGAGCCGGAGCCAGGTTTCCTTGTCGAGGTAGTACATCAGGTACCCGGAAGACAGGGCACCCATGGGGGCGACAAACCACACGAACGGCGTCTTGAACGGCCGTGGCAGGTTGGGCTCTCGGATCCTGAGAACGAGTACGCCGAGCGACACGATCACGAAAGCCAGGAGCGTGCCAATCGAAACCAACTTGGCGGCGTCCCGTACCGGCAGGATCGCGGCCGGAACCGATACTGCCAGACCCGTGATGATAGAGGTGATGTATGGGGTCCGGAAACGGGGGTGCACCCGTCGGATGAAAGGCGGAAGCAGCCCGTCGCGTGACATCGAATAGAAAATCCGGGACTGTCCCAACAGCTGAACCAGGATAACCGAGGTGAGCCCCGCGATCGCCCCGATCTTGATGAACGCGCCGAAGAATCCCAGGCCGGTGTAGTCCGCCACTTTGGCGATCGGGGCGGGTACGTCGAGCTCGGCATAGGGAACCACGCCCGTGGCTATGGCAGACACGATGATGTACAACAGAGTGCAGGCGATCAACGACCCGATGATTGCAATCGGCATGTCCCGCTGAGGGTTTTTCGCCTCCTGGGCCGCGGTGGTTACCGAGTCGAATCCGATATAGGCGAAGAACACGATCGCCGCTCCCGCCACGACCCCGCTGAATCCGAAGTGCTCCCGATGGCCGGTGTTTGGCGGGATGAAGGGGTGCCAGTTGTCCGGATTCACGTGGGAGGCAGCTAGCGCGATGAAAAGAAGGACAACGACCACCTTGATGAGAACGATGACGTTGTTGACCGAAGCGGATTCTTTGATCCCCACCACGAGCAGGGTCGTGATCACCGCGATAATGAAGACCGCCGGCAGATTCAACAGAGCGGTGACCTGAGTACCGTCAGCCAGCGTTACCACCGTGCCCCGTGCAGCCTGCCAGTGAGCCGGGACATGGATGCCGAGATCGGCGAGAAAGGAGACGGTGTAACCCGACCATCCAATGGCAACCGTCGTGGCGGCCAGGGCGTATTCCAGCACGAGATCCCAACCGATAATCCAGGCCACGAACTCGCCCAGTGTGGCATAGCCGTAGGTGTACGCGCTGCCTGACATGGGAACAAGCGAGGCGAACTCGCTGTAGCAGAGCGCTGCGAAGACCGAGGCCACGCCGGCCAGCACGAACGAGAGCACCACGGCGGGTCCGGCGTTCTGGGCGGCAACTGTCCCGGTGAGTACGAAGATTCCGGTTCCGATGATGGCGCCGACGCCCAGGGCGGTGAGCGCCACCGGGCCAAGTGCTCGCTTGAGACTCTGGTCACCAGCAGCTTCGGCCTGCAGCGCAGTGACACTCTTACGGCGAAACAGATCCATCGCCCCTCACTGGTCTGGGTTGGAGTCGCCTGTGAGCACTCAGGCCGAACGCTTCAGGGCCTGCGCGTCCCGCTCCTGCTGCAACACGCTGTGCTTCCGTCCGTAACTGAAGTAGACCACGAACCCGATCAGCAGCCAGACAAACAGTCTGAGCCAGGTATCTCCCGGCAGCGTGGCCATCAGTCCCAGACACGCCAGCACACCGAGTATCGGTACCAGCGGGACCAATGGCGTCCGGAACGGCCGCTCCAGATCGGGGCGCTTGCGCCGAAGTATCCAGACCCCGAGGCAGACGAGGACGAAGGCCAGGAGGGTTCCGATGTTCACCAGCTCGCCCAGAATCTGAATGGGAAAGGTCCCGGTTATCACCGCTACGATAACGCCGACGTAGATGGTCGAGAGATACGGTGTTCGGAAACGGGGATGAACTTTGCCGGCCCAGGCACCGATGAGCCCGTCCCGCGACATCGAGTAGAACACCCGCGACTGGCCCAGAAGCATCACCAGTACGACGGACCCCAGACCCAGCACCGCGCCCAGGGTGATGAATGGACGGAGCCACGCCAGCTGCGGGATCTGCTCGAGCGCATACGCAACCGGGTGGGGCACGTTCAGTGTGTCGTAGCGGACCAGCCCCGTCAGCGTAAGCGACACCAGCACGTAGAGCAGCGTGCAAATCACCAGCGATCCGAGAATTCCCTTGGGCATGTCCTTCTGAGGGTTCTTGGCTTCCTGCGCAGCGGTGCTCACCACGTCGAATCCGATGTATGCGAAGAAGATCAGCCCGGCGCCCCGAAAGACGCCGCTCCATCCGAACTCGCCGAAATGTCCGGTATTCGGCGGAATGAAGGGATGCCAATTCTCGGGATGGACGTACTGAACCCCGAACAGGATGAACAGCAGCACGACCAGGATCTTCAGCACAACGATGAAGTTGTTGACCTTGGCCGATTCCTTGATGCCGATGACGAGAATAGTGGAGGCGAGCAGAACGATGAGCATGGCGGGGAGATTGAACAGCGAACCGGTGCGGTTCCATCCGGCCTGGCTACAGGACGCCACCGCGTTGGTGACGTCGGCGCTGGTACACCAGCGGAGCGGCGCCGAGGTGACGGCCGTGGGAAGATGGAGCCCGAAGGAGTCCAGCAGGCTCACGAAATAGCCGGACCACCCGACGCCGACGGTGGCCGCCCCCATCGCGTACTCCAGAATCAAGTCCCACCCGATGATCCAGGCCATGAGCTCGCCCATGGTGGCGTAGGAGTAGGTGTACGCGCTGCCCGCCACTGGAACGGTGCTGGCCATCTCCGCGTAGCAGAGGCCCGCGAGCCCGCAGGCGATGGCGGCCACGATGAACGAGAGCGGCACCGCAGGACCCGCATGCAGCGCTGCCGCCAGTCCGGTCAGCACGAAAATTCCGGCTCCGATGATCGCCCCGATACCGAGCATGGTGAGATTGAGCGCGCTGAGGGCGCGATTGAGCGATCGTTCGTTGGTCGCTTCAGCCTCGGCGCGGAGTGCCGTGACCGACTTCGTGGCCCACAGGCTCATCGATCGAATCCTTGTTGGGAGCGTGAACGGTGAATCGTAAAGTGAACGTGGGGGAGGGCGGCTCGGGCCCGTTTACTGTTTACCGCTCACCGCAGCTCAGGCGCTGTAGTTGGGAGCTTCCCGGGTGATCGTTACGTCGTGCGGGTGGGATTCCCGCAGGCCGGCTGAGGTGATCTGAACCAGTTCGACGTCGCATTGGAGCTGAGGTATCGTGCTTACGCCGCAGTACCCCATGCCGCTCCGGAGCCCCCCGACCATCTGATAGATGACGTCGGCCACCGGACCCTTGTAGGGGACCCGCCCCTCGATGCCCTCGGGGACCATCTTGGAGGCTGCCATCTCGCCCTCCTGGAAATACCGATCGGCCGAGCCGTCCTGCATGGCCGAGAGGCTGCCCATCCCCCGAATCATCTTGAAGCGTCGGCCCTCCGCAAGCACCGATTCCCCTGGGCTCTCCTCGGTACCGGCGAGCATCGATCCCATCATCACGGAGGACGCCCCAGAGGCCAGCGCTTTCACGACGTCTCCGGAATATTTCACCCCTCCGTCGGCAATGATCGGGACATCGTCAGCTCCCCGTAACGCTTCCATGATTGCGGTCACCTGCGGAACTCCGACGCCGGTGACCACTCGGGTGGTACAGATGCTTCCAGGCCCGATGCCCACTTTGATGGCGTCTGCTCCTCGCCGCACCAGCTCCCGGGCTCCGGCTTCGGTAGCGACGTTCCCGGCAACGAGCTGAACGTCCGGGAAAGCCTCCCGAAGCTGATCGACCGTCGCCAGCACTCCCTCGCTATGCCCATGCGCGGAATCAACCACGATCACATCGACGCCTGCACCGACCAGGCCCTTGGCCCGGCCCACCGCATCTGCCCCGCCGCTGACTGCCGCAGCAACACGAAGCCGGCCGTGCTGGTCCTTATTGGCGTTGGGGTGCTCTCGGCGCTTGAAGATGTCCTTGACCGTGATCAGCCCTTTCAGCACACCCTTGGCATCGACCACCGGCAGCTTCTCAATCCGGTGGCTGGCAAGGATCCGTTCCGCTTCATCCAGGTCGGTGCCGACCGGGGCGGTGATTAGCTTGTCCTTGGTCATCGCCTCGCGGATAGGTTGGTCGAGGTTACGCTCGAACTGAAGGTCGCGGTTGGTAATGATGCCGATCAGCCGTCCCTGCCCATCCACGATCGGCACCCCGGAAATCTTGAAGCGCCGCATCAGAGCGTACGCTTCCCGGAGCGGCCGGTCGGGTCCCAGCGTGATGGGATTCATGATCATCCCGCTCTCGCTTCGCTTCACCCGGTCGACCTCGGCGGCCTGACGCTCGACTGTCATGTTCTTGTGGAGCACACCGATTCCCCCGGCGCGGGCCATGGCGATTGCCATCTCCGCCTCGGTTACGGTGTCCATCGCAGCAGAGATCAGGGGGATGTTCAGAGAGATGGTGCGGGTAAAGCGGGTGGCGGTCGAAACCTCGCGCGGATGAACGGTGGAGTGCCGAGGCACCAGGAGGACGTCATCGAAGGTAAGGCCGAGCTTGGGGCGAATTACACTCATGAACACTCCAGACGGCGGAAAGAATTCGACGCCGCGTCCATATGCACAACGGCCCACCGGCGCCAGGAAGCGGCGTGCGGCGGGCCCGAACTCGATACGTCCATCTCCAAGACTAGTGGCCGTTTGCGGTGAAATCAAGCCGCGACGGCATCACCCACCTACGAGAGAGCCTCTTCGCCAGATCAGGTAGACCGGAATGCCGCTGGCCACGATTACCAGCCCCGGCCAGGTGTAGAGCGGACGATAGATCAGCAGCACCAGCATCAGGGCTGCGACCGCTGCCATATACAATCCTGGAAGCAGTGGATAGCCAAAAGCCTTGACCGGCCGAGGAAGATCGGGCCTGGTTCGACGCAGCCGGAAGAGCGCTAACGTGGTGAGAAAGTAAAAGACCAGGGCGGCAAAGATCACGTAGTCCAGCAGCTGCCCGTAGGTACCGCTGATGCAGAGTACCGACGCCCAGACCGCCTGGAGTATCAACCCAATCACAGGCGTCCGATACACCGGGTGCAGCTTTCCGACGTTCTCGAAGAAGAGCCGGTCTCGAGCCATCGCGTAGTACACCCGCGGTCCCGAGAGGATGAGCCCGTTGTTACACCCGAAGGTCGAGAGGAGAATCGCGACCGCCATGATCGTCGCGGCTCCAGCACCCAGAGCCACCTCGATCGCGGCGGTTCCCACCCGATCCTGGGATGCGTACTGGATGCCTCTGGCCAGGGCGTCGGTGCCCTGAGGGTCGCCATAGAAGGGCAGAACATTGAGGTACGCCACGTTCGCGAGAACATAGAGCAGACACACCATCCCGGTCCCGAGCGCGAGAGCCCGCGGCAGGTTCCTGGTGGGGTCCCGCACCTCGGCGGCGGCAAAGGTCACATTGTTCCAGGCGTCAGCCGAGAAGAGAGAGCCCACCATGGCCGCACCGACGGCCGGCAGGACAGCGAGAGACCACTCGCCGGTACCCCAGAAATGGGAAAAGTTGACGGCAGCAACGTCGGGCCTCCGAAAAAGCGTCAAGCCAAAGAAAACCAGCGCAGCCAGTGCGCCGATCTTGGCCACGCTAAAAACAGTCTGAATGGCGGCGCCAAGGGTGACGCCGCGGATGTTCAGCAAGGTCAGCACTGTGATCATCACGATCGCAACGAGGCGCTGGGGAGACAAACCCAGCTGAATGGCATCCTGGGCGCCGGGGAGATGGATCTGACCGAGAGGGAGGAATACGTCGGGGCTGATGCCCGGGAGTAGGACGCCCAGGAATTTGCCGAACGCAACGGCAACGGCTGCAATCGTTCCGGTCTGGATCACCATGAACAGCGTCCAACCATAGAGGAATCCAGCAGCCGGAGACAGACCCTCCCGCAGGAAGACATACTGCCCACCGGCCTTGGGCATCATCGCCGCCAGCTCGGCGTACGCCAGCGCACCGGTTACCGTCATAGCCGCGGTGATCAACCAGGCCAGAAGGAGAGCGCCGGGTCCCCAGGTTGAGACCTGCCGAGAGATGTCGGCCGACACGATGAAAATTCCGGACCCGATCATGGATCCGACGACGAGCGAGATGGCCGCGAGGGGCCCGATCCCTCGGATGAACTCGGAAGGAGCGGAGGTGCGAGGCGGAGCCGTGGCTGGTGCAGCCATTGAGGATCCCAGTGGAGTAGGTGTCATGTTGAACGCAGCGGGATCTCTCCTCTATAAGAGGGGAGATTCCTCGATTCGCTCAGAATGACGGTGTAGGCTCAGGAGGACAACTTGTCTGGCTCAGGCGGTGAATCCGCTGAATCGACGCGGGGCCTGGTTTCGGCGGCCTTGACCGCTTCTTCGACGACTGCCTGCCCTGCCGCAGCCAGGCCTTTCATGACCTTGGCGGCGCTGTCCATCAGTCCCATCGTTCCACTGATCGCCTGAATCGGAAGCTTGCCGGCACGCATCGTGTTTTCAACGGTCGCCGTGATTTTGGCAAACAGATTGTCAGGCTGAGAGCGTTCGGCGTACTTGCTCTCCAGGAACTCGATGTAGTCGAGGATTTGATATCCGCGCTCATCGCTCAGGGAATCGAGAAGCCGGTTGATTCGCTGCTTGAGGAGATCGTTCATCGGTATACCTAGCTCCCGGTTCCCTCGGAGACAGTGGACACGAGCTCTACCACCGGCGTGTCGAGGAACTTCGTCCTGGGAGCCTTGATGATCACTCTGAGCGTGAGTCCCTGTAACGCCTGCAGTGCCCGAAACTCCGCCGCCTGGCTGGCCGAAACAGTGACATAGACGAAGCCCGGCTCTGGAAGCGGCCCACGCATGAGCAGGTAGTTCTGGCCGCGAGCCATCTCGGTGCGCAGCTCGTCCGCGGTCTGCACCGCAATGAGCTGAAGCTTCCAGTCCACGGTTCTCCCCACGAAACGCGCCGGATCTGCGCGCACCTCGGCCGCGGTGATCCCGGTCAGAACCCCAGCCGGCGCATCCTTGAGGTCGCTCTCATGAACCCAGCCCTCGAACTGGACCCGAGCCCACTCACCCGAGTGGCCCAGTACTCGGGCGGGAGCCCCGGACCTGAGGGTGCCGTACTGTCCGGCCTCTGGCGCTGTGTAGACGGCCGCCTCCCGGGCCAGCTCGACACGCTCGGGCGAAGCGGTACTAGTCGCGGCCGGGGTGGTGGTGACCGGTGTCTGAACCTTGGGTGAATCCGGCTTCACGGCCGGAGGTATTGGACGGGGACGGCCAGCCGGTGATGCGGTGGAGCTCGCGATAGCGTCCGCGGGGACCCATCCCGAACGGTGAACATGGACCCAGCCACCGCGGGTCTCCTCCTTTTCGAGAAGTGTCCCGTTTCGGACTCGGCCGATCACCTCGCCGTTGGGCGATTCCCGGATGTTCTCGCCGTCCGACTGGCTGACTACCAGGTCGAACCCGTCCCGGCGGGTCGGCTCAGTCGACCGGCTGAAGATCCAGCCGTCGATGACCACCTCATGCCACTCACCTACGGCACGTTTGGTCTCCACTTCAGCGCCAGCCGGCAGGGAAACCAGCGGAACTCCTTCCGGGTCCTTTCGAAGACGAGTATCTGTTGAAATTTCGCCCAGGTCCTGAGCGGAGAGAGACCCACCAAACCCCAGCCACAACGCGGTGACGCAGGCTGGTAGCAGGCGCAGGCCCGGACTAGATTGCGGCGCGTAAATCACAGTGGCGCATTGTAGAACACGCGGAGACCCATGTCAAACGGAAGCGCCCCCCGGGTAGCCCTGATTGTGCTCGATGGTTGGGGCTACCGGGTGGAGCGTGAGGGCAACGCCATCGAGATGGCGGCGACCCCGACCTGGCATCGCCTCTGGCGTTCTTTCCCCAAGACCCTGCTTCAGTCAAGCGGGCTAGCCGTCGGACTCCCGGAAGGACAGATGGGCAATAGCGAGGTCGGCCACCTCAACCTCGGTGCCGGCCGGGTGGTCCCCCAGGACCTGGTCCGCATCTCCCAGAGTATCCAGACCGGCGAGTTCTACAACATCCAGCCTCTGGTAGAGCTGTGTGCCGGGCTCAGGCAGACCGGCGGAACCCTCCACCTGGTCGGATTGCTCGGCCCCGGCGGGGTCCATGCTCTCGATCGGCACCTCCTTGCCTGCGTCGATTTGGGAATCCGGCACAAAGTCCAGAGCATCGCCATCCATGGGTTCCTCGATGGCCGGGACTCGGCGCCTACGCTCGGTGCCGAGGTGGTGCGGACACTGCTGATGGACATGCGCCGGATTGCCGGGTCGAAGGTCGACATCGCCACGCTGACCGGACGCTACTACGGAATGGATCGAGACCGCCGCTGGGAGCGCACCCAACTGGCGTATGAGGCCATGGTGGCGGGACAGGGAACGCCGGTCGAGCATCCCGTGCTTGCGGTCCAGGCCGCCTATCAGAAGGGGCAGACCGACGAGTTCATCCAACCCCTGGTACATATCCGAAAAGGCGTCCCGGTGGGGACGATGCGCGATGGCGATGGCGTCTTTTTCTTCAACTATCGCAGCGACCGAATGCGTCAGATCGTCGCCGCGCTTGCGGTGGATGGATTCGATGCCTTCAACGTGCAGAACCGTCCGCGTCTCGCCTGTGTGACGATGACCCAGTACGATCAGACCTTCGCGATTCCCCAGGCGTTCCCGCCCTTCAGTCTGGCGAGAATCCTGGCGGAGGTGCTCGCCGACCGTGGGCGTACCCAGCTTCGGACCGCCGAAACCGAGAAGTATCCTCATGTGACATACTTCTTCAACGGTGGATACGAGCCACCGTATCCCGGCGAGGAACGGTGCTTGATTCCCTCCCAGCGAGTCGCTACCTACGATCTCGCTCCGGAGATGAGCGCCCGCGGCATCACCGACGAGCTCTGCCGGGCAGTGGAGAGCAGGAAGCACGACTTCATCCTCTGTAACTATGCCAACGCCGACATGGTGGGACATACCGGCGTTCTGCCGGCCGTCATCAAGGCGGTCGAAACCGTCGACAGCTGCCTCACCCGGGTGCTGGCGAGTGCCGAAAAGGTCGGGACCAGCGTCCTCATCACCGCCGATCATGGAAACTGTGAGATGATGATCGATCCTGTGACCGGCGGCGTTCACACGGCCCACACCACCAATCCCGTTCCGCTGGTCTCCGTGGGGGCTCTGGCGGTCCCACTCAGACCCGGTGGCTCACTGCGCGATGTCGCCCCGACCGTCCTGGGTTTGCTGGGAATCGAGCCACCCACCGAGATGACTGGTCGCGACCTGAGAGAGTGTGACTGAATGAGCGTTTCTCACCTGGTGCCCCGGAGGCCCCTACCCTTCTCACTGTCCGAGCAGGGCAAGCGAGGTGCTTCGGGATCGAGGTTCCTGATAATCATGGTGTTGCTTGGCTCTCTTGTGTCAACCGCCTCAGCCCAGGTGGGCCATCCACCAGGACGTTCGCCCTATCGCGACATTCGGAAGGGACACACCTTCACTGTGTTGGGCGGCTACTTCTCGGGTGGAGGCGGCGATTTCGGCATCGGCCCTCATAGCGGCAGCATCTTCGGGGCTCGCTACGACATCCGGACCGCGAGCGCGCTCCAGATCGGTCTCGGATTCGCCCACGCCGGACTGGAGCGATTCATAGTGGATCCCTTCGTCGCGCTGGCCAACCGGAAGACCGGCCCGGTGGACCAGACCGTGAACTTTGCGGAGCTTACTCTGCAGATGAATGTTACTGGTGGCAAGAGCTGGCACAGGATCGCTCCATTTTTCGGCGGAAATGTCGGGCTCGCGTTTGCAACCAGCACACCGGGCGACACTAGCGGGTACAAGTTTGGTCGCAAGTTTTACGTCGCGCCGGCGCTGGGAACCCGGGTCTTCATCACGGACCGGCTGCATCTCCGGGCTGAAGCTCGCGCCACCTTCTGGAAGCTGAACTATCCCACGACCTTCCAGCAGGAACCTCCCCTGGAGCCAGGGAATGGCACCACGTCAAACGCGGTGATTCCTCCTCCTGGCAAGCTGGCCGAATGGACCACCTCCTCCTGGCTCCAGATAGGTCTGGGTTACTCGTTCTCACCCTGATCATGCCTGCATCTCTGACGCGAACGGTCGGCTTCCACGCACTGCATCGCTACTACCGGCCTGAGTGGAGTGACGCGAAAAACCGCGACGTGTTCGGCCCGGTGGCTGATCCGCCAGGCCATGGCCACGATTACCAGTGCTCCGTCACGGTCCGTGGCAGCTTGAACGACGATGGGATGATTGTCGATCTGGGACTACTCGACCGGATCATGCGAGACGAGGTGTCGACCCCATTCGCCGGCAAGCATTTCAATCTCGACGTACCCGAGTTCGCCTTCGGGAAAACTCTCCCCACCTGCGAGGCGATTGCCGCCTACGTCTTTCAACGGATAGCGCCCAGATTACCCCAGGGGGTTGAGCTGGAGCGGGTACGAATCAGGGAGGATCCTTCGTTGTATGCCGACTGTACCGGAATCGCCTGAGCAGGCTCCTCCCGCGAAGCGCGGCGGGAGGATGTCCGAACTGGCTGCTGTCGAGGAGGTGCCGGTCTGGCTGCAGGTCAACGGTCGCCCGGCCGTCACCTGGATGTGCACCCCGGATCTGTTGGAGGAGCTCGCCGTCGGCTGGCTCCACGGCGAGGGGTACATCGATACGATCGACCAGGTCCGTTTACGCCCCTGTGCCACGGACCTGGGGTTCTGGGCCGACGTGCCTGAGGAGCGGGTCGCAGCGATCCAAGCGGAAGGGCGCCAGCCTGTGTTGGCCTCCGGGTGCGGTGCCGTCTCCACTTTCCTGGCGGACCCGCACACCGTTGAGCCGGAACCGGCGCGCGGCACGCCTCCGGGACTGGAGCAGCTCAGGGGATTCTTCAAGGCACTGTTCGCGCGGGGAGAGCGCTACAAGGATACCGGTGGCATTCATGCGGCCGCACTGGTGGATGCCTCCATTCCGATGGATTCGTCCGGCGGCGATGGCGCCTTGTCGCCCCTCATTGCTCACGCCGAGGACATCGGGCGCCACAATGCGGTGGACAAGGTACTGGGCTCGGCGTTGCTCGCCCGGATCCCAGTGGCAGGGCTCGGGCTCTTAGTGACAGGGCGCATCTCGGCCGAGTTGGCATTCAAGGCAGCGCGAGCGGGTCTGGCGTATGTGGCGACGCCGTCGGTACCCTCGACCCTCGCGATCGAGATAGCCCGGCGCAGCGGGATGGTGCTGGTGGGCCGGGCTGTCAGCGGTCACCCGCAACATCATGGGGCGGTCCGTCCGAGTGCCGCCTGATCACGCGCGCCTCGCAGAGCTCGTGCGTAGTGCCCGCCGCATTGCGGTCGTCGGGCTGAGTCGAAAGCCGGAGCGTCCCAGTCACGGCGTTGCGGCGTATTTGCAGCGCGCCGGCTATACCATCATTCCAGTACATCCGGCCGGCGGAGTCACACTCGGTGAAAAGGTCTATCCCGATCTTCGTTCCGCCGCGGCGGAGGCGGGGCCTATCGACATCGTCAACGTCTTCCGCCGGTCAGAGCATATTCCTGCGCTGCTCGAGGCACTCCTGGAGATTCGGCCCAGCCTCGTGTGGCTGCAGCAGGGCATCCGCCACGATGACACAGCGCGGGCTCTCGAGAAAGCTGGCATACCGGTCGTGATGGACCGGTGCCTTGCGGTGGACCATCAATTTCTGGGGGTCTGATGCGCGTCCGGGAGCTGGTCTGGCTGGTATCCGTGGGGACGTGCGTCTTTCCCGTCATCGCTTCGGCCCAGCGTTCGGGCGACCAGGCTCGGCTGATCTTTACCGTCTCCCTCGGAGCTGTCGGCGGGAAGAATCTCTGGTTCGTGCCGGCCCAGCCGGTGCAGGTCAGCAACTTGGTGGACACTCTGGCGGTCGGTCGCCGCATCCGTTCGACGCTCACCGTCGGCTTCAGCGGCACCTACTTCCCCGGTGCGCTCCTGGGCCTGGCCATAGAGGGGTACCTGATCGGACTCGGCTACGAGGACTCCTGCCGCCAAGTCTTCTCGTCGGGCTCAACCCAGATTACCGAGGCCTGCGCCTCCATTCAGGGCGACAACAAGGCGGCTACCTCCGTCGTTCTCTCCGCCGGCCCGGTGCTCCGCATCAACAGCCGAAAGCTCTTCTCGCCATACGCCCGGATGAACCTCGGACTGCTGTTCAGCAACCAGAGCTCGCTCCGGACAGCCGGTCGATTCTCCAGTCCCGGCGGGCCAGTCGAGCTCCCGGTCTACAGTGACAACCATGAGTCGAGAGTGGAGCCGGCATTGGCGCTGGCCGGGGGCTTCACCGCAGCGGTCGCCCGGGGCTACCAGCTCCGCTGGGAAGTGCGCGATAACATCGTCGGCGTCCAGCGTGTCAGCGGGGCCACGGTGCAGGCCGGTCTCATTCCAGCTCACGACCTCGAGTACAAACATCTGGTGAGCCTGATGATCGGTTTTGATGTCGTGTTGGAGCGGAGGAGAGGGAAGCGCTATTAAGGGAGCGATACTGGCGGGCGGGGAAGCCTCCCGGTTTGGCGGGCGTCCCAAGGGTCTCGAGGAAGTTGGCGGAGAACGGATACTGGACCGGCTGGCGCGGATTCTCCATTCAGCCCTGGGAGAGCCGCCGATTCTGGTGGCGAACGCACCCGGCGCCTCAGCCTGGCGGCCGGATCTTCTCACGGTACCAGACGTGCGACCCGGGCTCGGCTCACTGGGCGGGATCTACACCGCGGTGGTTCGAGCACCGGCTCCTGTCGTCTGCATCGCCTGGGACATGCCGTTCGTCTCCGAGTCGCTGGTCCAGGCGTTGGCCCGGGGACTCGACAAGTGGGACGCCATGCTGCCCCAAAGCGATGGCCGCCGGGGTGTGGAGCCGCTCTGCGCTGCCTATGGTCCCGCCTGCAGCGATGCCATCGCACAGAGTCTCGACTCCGGCGACCTGCGCGCCATTGGCTTCCACCGCCTGATCCGAGTTGGTATCCTCCCACTGGATGAGGTCCGGATGCTGGCCGATCCTGACCTCCTGTTCTTCAACGTGAACACCGCGGACGATCTCGCGAAGGCAGGCGAGTTGTGGAGCCAACACGCATCATCACGGTCATCGGCCGAAAGAACACCGGGAAAACCACGCTGACTGTCGCGCTCAGCAGCGAACTGGCACGGCGCGGCCACCGAGTGATGACGATCAAGCATGGCCACCATCCGGCCGACGTGGACCGTGCCGGCACCGACAGCTGGCGCCACTTTCATGAGGGTCGTGCAGAACGGGTTCTCATCTCGTCGCCTGATCTCCGGGTGCTGTTCGAGCGGAGTCCGGACGAATACGATCCTGCGGGGCTGGCGCGGCAGTATCTGCAGGGCGCCGATATCGTACTGGCCGAGGGCTACAAGAAGGCAGACCTCCCCAAAGTAGAGGTGTACCGACGGGCGGTCGCCCCAGCACCGATCTACGATCCAACGGGTCCCAACGCGGATCAGTGGATCGCCATCATCACCGATGATCCTGATTTCCAGGCGGAGTGTCCGGTTCTCCACTTTCATGACACCGTCTGGCTGCAACTGCTGGCAACTCTCGTCTGGAATGGCTCGCAGGTTCTCTCTCCGTGACCGGCCCGCTCGGCGCGGCCGAAGCTGCCACCAGAATTCTCGCCGATGTCCGACGGCAGCCCTCGCTTCGAATCCCACTGGATGACGCTCTGGAAAGTGTGCTCGCGGAAGACATCGTGAGCCCGCTGGATATTCCTGCGTGGACCAACTCCGCCATGGATGGCTACGCCGCTCGGGGAGAAGACGTCGCGGGGCGCCTCCGAAGCCGAGCCGGTGCGACTCCGGGTGGTCGAGCATCTCCCGGCCGGGCACTTTCCCACCAGGCCCATTGGCCCGGGCGAGACCGCTCGCATCTTCACCGGCGCGCCGCTGCCGGAAGGTGCCGACAGTGTCATCCGTCAGGAGGATACCGACCTGGGCTCCGATACGGTCACGATCGTGAAGGATCGCGACGTCGGCGTGAACATGCGGAACGTGGGCGAAGACATTCGGAAGGGAAGCACCGTTTTGAAGGCGGGTACCGAGCTGGGGCCCGCACAGCTGGGCGTGCTCGCCTCACTCGCGGTGGCGCACCCACTGGTATACCGCAGGCCCCGCGTCGCCATTCTCGGCAGCGGCGATGAGATCGTGGACGTGGATCAGACGGAAGAGATTTTGAGCGGCCGGAAGATCGCGAGCAGCAACACGCACACACTGGTCGCGCTGGTTCGCCAGGCTGGGGGCATGCCGGTCAACCTTGGTATCGCCGCCGATACCCCGGAGAGTCTTCGCCAGCACCTGGACGCGTGCCTTGGACTGTGATCTCCTGGTGACCACCGCCGGGATCAGTGTAGGCGAGCACGATTTCGTACGCTCGGTGCTGGAAGAGTTGGGCGCTGAGTTGAAGTTCTGGAAGCTTCGAATGCGACCTGGGGCACCGGTCGGTTTCGGGATTCTCGGCGAAATGCCATGGATCGGGCTGCCGGGAAATCCGGTGAGCACCATGGTCACCTTCGAGCTCTTCGTTCGGCCTGCCATCCGGAGGATGATGGGACATACCCTGCCGTTCCGCCGGACAGTACCGGTGCGGGTGGCGGAACCGATCACTCTCAAGCCAAAGCTGCAGCACTTTTTGCGGGGGATCGTCACGCCTTCGCCGACTGGACCCGAGGCACGCCTCACCGGGCCTCAGGGCTCGGGAATTCTCACCTCGATGGTGCATGCCAACGCGCTACTGATTATTCCGGAGGGTCAGCATGAGACGCGGCTAGGCACTTCGGTCGAGGCGCTGATTCTGAACGATCCGGTCCATCGAGAAGGTCCAGGTTTTTGAGAAGAGTCGAGGGTCTAGAGTCGAGAGTCTAGAGTCACGAAATCGACCAAACACCCTTGACCCTCGACCCTCGACCCTGGACCCTAGACTCTCGACTCCTACCTATCCTCGCTCACGTGCTTTCCGGTCTTACCGCGCCGGCGCACCGCTTTCTCTAATGACTCCGATTCTGAGTTTCCTTGCTTCCGTCCGCGGCCCGTAGCCCCGGGCTGTTTTGGCTGGCGGGTCCGCTCCTGGCGACCTTCCTTATGACTGCCCATACCGCTGTTGGCGTCCGGCATGGTTTCCTCCCTCCACAAAAGAGAACTGGTCCTGATCGTTCTCGGAAATAATGCCCCAGCTCTCGTCGCTGCAAGCGGTCACGCTCGTTGACGACGACGCCCTGGGGTGATAGATTTCTCGACACTAGAAGGGGAGTAGCTTATCCGCCGGCCAGGCGGACGATGGATCGTCAAGACTGTTCGCCTCGTGCGAGCACGGTCCATTCGGAAGGTGGCGGAGCCGAGTAGTCGTCGGTTCCTGCATCTTAGAGCGAGACCTTCGTCCACGCGAAAGCGGAGCGGACGGGGTCTCGCTTTTTTTATTAGGCCCCGGCGCCAAGGCCTCGAGCAGGCAAAGCGCACTTCCAGCGAGGGGACTATGAACAACATGAAGACGTTTATTCTGATGGCCGGCTTGATGGGGCTTTTCCTGCTTGTCGGCCAACTGCTGGGCGGTTCCAGCGGGCTCGTCGCCGCGATCCTGATCGGCGGCGCCTTCAACTTCATCATGTACTTCTTTTCGGACCGGCTGGTCCTCAGGATGTACGGCGCCAAGGTCGTGGGTCAGGCCGATGCGCCTGAGCTGTTTGCACTGGTCGACCGCTTGCGGCAGCGTGCCGGGTTACCGATGCCCACCATAGCTGTGGCCCCACATGAGCAGCCAAATGCGTTTGCCACCGGTCGCAGCCCCGAGCATGCCGTCGTCGCGGTCACGACCGGCATCCTCAAGTACATGCCCCAGGAGGAGCTCGAGGGCGTCATCGCTCACGAGCTGGCCCACGTGAAGAACCGGGATATGCTGATCTCGACGATCGCGGCTGGCATGGCGGGCGCCATCAGCAACCTGCCCTACCTGATCATGTTTGGCGGCCGGGACGATGATAGTGGCCATCCGTACGCCCAGCTCGGTCTGATCCTGCTGGCACCGATCGGCGCCATGCTGATCCAGTTCGCGGTCTCCCGCCAGCGCGAGTTCGAGGCCGACCGAGTAGGCGCCCAGATCATGGGCCGGCCGATGCCACTTGCGAACGCCTTACGCCGGCTGGATGCTCTGTCCCACCGGATTCCAATGCAGGTTGCGCCCGCTGTGGCTCCACTGGCGCAAGTCAACCCACTGGCGGCGAGCCGAGGTGGTTTTGTGAAGCTGTTCAGTACCCACCCACCCACAGAGGAACGAGTGGCACGGCTCGAGGCTATGGCCGTCGGCCACTAAGTGGGCCATCACGAGCTCGCGATCTGGCTCGGTTTTACCGGCCTGGTCGCCGCACTGCTCATCCTCGACCTGGGGGTGCTGAACCGCCGGTCCCACGTCCTCACGTTCAAAGAGGCGCTGAGCTGGAGCGGAGGGCTGATCTTCATAGCCCTCCTCTTCGGCTTGTTCGTGTTATGGCGGGAAGGGTCCCGGCACGCGCTGGAGTATTACACCGGGTACCTGATCGAGCTCTCCCTCAGCGTCGACAACCTCTTCGTCTTCCTCCTGATCTTTTCGTACTTCAGCGTTCCCGCGGCAGCCCAGCCCAAGGTGCTCAAGTGGGGTATTCTGGGCGCGATCCTGATGCGGCTGATCATGATCGGGCTCGGCTCTCTGCTGCTGCAACGCTTTGCCTGGATCGTGTACGTCTTCGGCGCGCTCCTGATCGTCACCGGCATCAGGATGTTTACCCAGAAGGAGGAACGGATCGATCTAGAGAAGAACCCTGCCGTACGCATCGCCCGTCGATTGCTTCCTTTCAGCCACGCGTACGACGGCACCAGGTTCTTCACCCGGATTCGGGGCCGGCTGCTTGCCACGCCGCTGCTGCTCGTCCTGTTCGTCATTGAATGGTCCGATCTGGTGTTCGCGATTGACAGCATCCCAGCCATCTTCGCGATCACCCGCGATCCGTTTCTGGTTTACAGCTCCAACATCTTCGCGATCCTCGGGCTACGTGCTCTCTTCTTCGTTCTCGCTGGCATGCTCGACAAATTTGTGTACCTGAAGCCCGGCGTCGCGTTCATTCTGGTCTTCGTTGGCTTGAAGATGACACTTAGCGCCTGGATCCACCTCCCGATTCTGCTGTCACTGGCGGTGATCGTGACTACTCTGGCGCTGGCCGTCATTCTGTCCCTGCGCCGGAGCGCGAGGGAGGCCC
The DNA here is from genome assembly GCA_963751925.1 of uncultured Gemmatimonadales bacterium. Taxonomy (GTDB): domain Bacteria; phylum Gemmatimonadota; class Gemmatimonadetes; order Gemmatimonadales; family GWC2-71-9; genus CAVVWJ01. The sequence goes on from CAVVWJ010000002.1 coordinate 1,768,618, forward strand.
GGACGGCCGCCTGATCCTCCGAAGACTTTTCCGGGTGACTCTTACCCGGTTGTCACGTCCTCTCTAGCTTCCGCCATGCCGAAAACATCCCTGCTATCTCGCCTCGGGCTCGACCGCCCCGAGCTTCGGGCCTGGGCAATGTACGACTGGGCTGCTTCATCCGTGCAGACCACCATCATGGTGGCTGTATTTCCCATTTACTTCGTGAAGGTCGCTGGAGCCGGCCTGGTCGCGGGCGGAGCCACCCAGCGGCTGGCGACGGTGAACACCCTGGCGCTCGTCATCGTGGCGCTTCTCTCACCGGTACTGGGCGCCGTTTCGGATTATCGCGGAATCAAGAAGCGACTGCTCGCCGTCTTCATGCTGATCGGCGTCGCCGCCGTTGCCGGGATGTTCTTCATTGACCGGGCTGAAATCGGGACCGCGTCGACTCTCTTTGTGCTTTCGATGGTTGGCGTCGCGGGCAGCTTCGTGTTCTATGAAGCTCTGCTGCCACATATAGCCAGGCCGAGCGAGATCGATCGGGTCTCCACCGCCGGATACGCCATGGGCTACGTCGGTGGCGGCATCCTGCTCGCCTTCAACCTGGCATGGATTCAGAAGCCGGCCTGGTTCGGTCTGCCGGCGGGGCCGGGGCTGTCGGACACTCAGGCCACCCTGCCGGTGCGCCTCGCCTTCGTGTCAGTGGCCGTCTGGTGGTTGGTTTTCTCGATACCGCTGTTCCGGAAGGTGACAGAGCCGCCTCGGCGCCTGGAGACCGATGAACGTCGAGGCGAAAACCCGATTCGGATGGCGTTCGTACGCCTGGCCGAGACGTTCCAGGAGCTCCGAGGATACCGCCAGGCGTTTCTGATGCTGCTGGCTTTTCTGGTCTACAACGACGGCATTCAGACCATCATCAAAATGGCCACTGCGTATGGCACCGAGATCGGTATTGGGCAGAGTGCGCTCATCGGGGCGATCCTGCTGGTGCAGTTTGTGGGGATTCCCTGCTCCTTTCTGTTCGGTAGTCTCGCGGCCCGCATCGGCGCCAAGCAAGCGATTTTTCTCGGGCTCCTGGCTTACACCGCCATCAGCATGCTGGGCTACTTCATGCGTACCGCCACTCACTTTTATGTTCTGGCCGGGCTGGTGGGGATGGTCCAGGGTGGCACCCAGGCGCTCAGCCGCTCCCTCTTTGCCCGGATGATTCCTCCGCACAAATCGGGAGAGTTTTTCGGCTTTTTCAGCGTGTTCGAGAAGTTCGCGGGAATCTTTGGCCCGCTCATCTTTGCCGGGACGATCGCGGCCACCGGCTCGAGCCGGAATGCCATTCTCTCTGTGATCGGCTTTTTCGTGGTGGGCGGCTGGCTCTTGTACCTGGTCGACGTGGAGGAGGGTCAGAGAGCGGCGAGCGAGCCGGTTATTCTGGGCAGTGCACCTTGAACCTGCTGGGTACCTGCGCTCCTTCTTCCAGTTGCAGCGTGCGGGGATTGGGACTGCTGACCACGCAGCTCTCGGTACCTGTGGTCAGCGTCAGTGTGATGGTTCCAGTTGGGACCGCCGGGAATGTGAGCTCGTCGTTCGCGCCGATCGGCCCGCCGCGCCCGATGTCGAGATCGATGCGGTAGTGCTCCGGGCCGGTGCCATAGGTGTATGTCTCAACTATGATCCTGCCGGTGCCCGGTACCCTGCAGTCTACCAGAAACTTGCTCTGAGCTGTGAGGCTCGCCGCCGTCTGAACTGTGCGCGGGTTGACGCCGTTGACGGCGCAGTGAGCTGCGATGCCGGAGAGCTCGAGAAGATGCGGTCCTGGAGTGAGCTCCGAGAGAAGCACTGACGCGTTCACACCCATGATATGTTCTGAACCGCCGTCAACGCTGACGGTATACCCGTCTCCCTCGATTGGATCTCCGTACGTCAAATTGGTGACCGAAATGCTGGCCGCGCCGGGATCGAACGTCGGCGGGTCGCCGCACGCGCAGAGAGCCAGCATGACGGTTGCCATTCGATATCCCGTAGCGCCGACGCGAAACTCCATGGAAATCCTCCCTGGTCTCTGAGATAGGATTCGGTACGGCACCCGTCAAGCCTCCTCTTGCTCCAGCTATGACCCCGTCCTAGCTTTCGACGCCGATAGAAAGACCGTTCGTGTACCGCGTTTCCGTGTCTGGGTGCTTGAACTGTCTGATCCCCCTCGACCAGGAGCCCCGCCGCGCACGCGCTGGCGGGGCGCTCTCGTTCATGGACGTAATCGAGCTGACCCGGGCCCTGGTTGCCCTCGAGACTCCGACGGGATCCGAGGGTCCCGCGACCGATTTCCTGAGCGACACGCTCCGCCGTGCCGGATACCATGTCGTGCGTCAGCCCGTTTCCGCTGGGCGTCACAACCTCTATGCCTACCGGGACCCACCGGAGCTGGTCTACTCCACGCACCTGGACACGGTTCCTCCGTATGTGCCGCTGTCCGAGGACGCCGACTCCATCCACGGCCGCGGCAGCTGCGATGCCAAGGGCCTGGCAGCTGCGATGGTGGCCGCCGCCGAGCGGCTGGCGGCTGGGGGAGAGCGGCGGATCGGTTTGCTCTTTCTGGTGGGAGAAGAGAATGGCTCCGACGGCGCGCGGGCTGCCGCCGACCTCGGCCCCAAGGGACGCTTTCTCATCAATGGTGAGCCGACGGAAAACCGGCTATCGATCGGTCAGAAAGGTTCGTTGCGGGTTGACCTGAAGGCCACCGGGCGGGCAGCTCACTCTGCCTACCCCGACGAGGGAGTGAGCGCCATCGCCGCGTTACTCGATACCATCGACCGTATTCGCCGGATGCCCTTATCCAGCGACCCGCTGCTCGGAGCGTCCACCCTCAACATCGGTTTGATCGATGGCGGGGTGGCGCCGAACGTGATTCCACCGGCAGCCAGCGCGCAGCTGCTGATTCGAACAGTGGGACCGAGCGATTCCCTGAAAGCCCAGCTGAGAACGCTCACGTCAGCCGGGGTTTCGGTGGACTTCCCGGTCGAGCTGCCGTTCTACAAGGGTGGTGTCGCTCCGGCCGGTTGGGACACGACGATCGTGAGCTACGCTAGTGATCTGCCGTTCCTCGGTCTCTGGGGAGAGCGCTACCAGCTCGGCCCCGGGACGATCCGTGTCGCCCACACCAGCAACGAGCACATCCGGAAAGCGGACCTCCTGCGGGGTGTGGAGCTGTACCAGCAGCTGGCCACCGACCTTCTCGCACGGAAGTCGGCATGACCGAGAAAATTCCCGTGGCCGTTCTGGGCGCCACCGGCACCGTCGGTCAGAAGTTCATCCGGCTTCTGGCGGATCATCCCTGGTTCCAGGTGGTTGCCGTCGGCGCTAGTTCGGCAAGCGCCGGGCGTGCGTATGGTGACGCGGCACGCTGGCGCGAGCCAACCCGGTTGCCGCATGATATCGCGGGCATGAAGGTCCAGGAATGCGTTCCGCCGTTGCCAGGACGAATCGTCTTCTCCGCGCTGGACGCCGATGTGGCCGGTCCGATCGAGCAGGCGTTCGCCCGGGCTGGTGCGATAGTGGTGACGAATACCCGGACCCACCGGATGGACCCGGACGTTCCGCTGCTGATTCCCGAGGCCAACGCCGATCATTTGGCTCTGATGGAACGTCAGCGTGAAAGCCGCGGTTGGTCTGGCGCGATCCTGGCGAATCCGAACTGTTCCACCGCTGCTCTCGCCCTGGCACTGGCGCCGCTGCATCGGGCATTCGGTGTGGAACGGCTCTTTGTGTCGACCATGCAGGCGGTGTCCGGCGCAGGCTACCCCGGGGTGGCGTCCCTGGACATCGTGGGGAACGTCGTGCCTTTCATCGCTGGTGAGGAAGAGAAGATCGAACGGGAGAGCCGTAAAATCCTCGGCGCGTTCGTCAACGGGGAGGTGGAGCCGGCCCACATCGACGTGAGCGCACACACCAACCGGGTGCCGGTCGTGGACGGCCATATGGCGACGGTGTCCGTGGGCTTTCGCCAGAGGGTGAGTGTCGAACAGGCGACCGCTGCACTGCGGGAATTCCGCGCTCCACCCTGTGTGGCCGAGCTGCCCTCGTCTCCGCACCCTCCCATTGAAGTCGATGACCGCCCCGACAGGCCTCAGCCGCGTCTGGATCTGGAGCGTGGTGCCGGCATGGCAGTGACGGTCGGCCGCATCCGGCCCTGCCCCATTCTCGATCTCAAGATGGTGGTCCTCGGGCACAACACCATCCGGGGAGCGGCGGGCCAGGGAGTGCAGATCGCGGAGCTGCTCGTGGCCGAAGGCAAGGTGGCGCGAGGAGACTCTCCCGAGCGACGCGCGTGATCGTCGCCAAATTCGGCGGCACCTCGGTCGCAGATGCCGCCGCGATCGGCCGCCTCATCTCAATCATCCGGCACCGCGCCTCCGAACGGCCGGTGGTCGTCGTCTCCGCCCTTGCGAGAGTCACCGATGGGTTGATTGCTCTGGCCCGGGCCGCGGGTGAGGAGGACGATGCCGCGTTCAACACCGGACTCGCCAGCTTGATCGAGCGACACGAGCGGCTGGCCCAGGCGTTGCCCGGCTGCTCGGCTGCGTTCCAGGCGATTGCAACAGATGCTGAGGAGCTTCGCCGGGAGCTCTGCGCCGTGCCGGCTCGCGCACTGAGCGGAGTAGCTCTCGATGCGGTTGCCGGCCGAGGTGAGCTCTGGAGTTCTCGCCTGATCGCAGACGCGCTGACAGCGGCTGGCCTGAATGCGACGTGGGTGGATATTCGGCCGATCATGGTAACAGATGGGCGTCACACCAGGGCGACTCCTTACATGCAGGTGGTAAACCAGCGGGCCCGCGAGCGGCTGCAGCCGCTGGCCGAGGCCGGCCAGATCCCCATCACGCAGGGTTTCATCGGCGCGACGGCAACCGGAGTCACGACTACCCTCGGGCGGGGTGGCTCCGACTACACGGCAGCACTCCTCGGAGCAGCGTTGAATGCCACGCGGGTAGAGATATGGACCGACGTCGACGGGCTTATGACGGCCGATCCCAGAATCGTCTCCACAGCTCGGACGCTTGCCGCCGCCAGCTACGAGGAAGCGGCGGAGCTCGCGACATTCGGGGCCAAGGTGCTGCACCCGGCAACCGCTTTGCCGCTGGTGCGGGCCGGCATTCCCATAGTGATTCTGAACTCGAATCATCCCGAAAGACCGGGCACTACGATCGAGCCGGAAGCACAGCTGGAACGGATGGGGGACTCGCCCATTCGCTCGATCTCCTGGAAACAGGGCATCACCGTCGTGAATATCAGGGCGCCCCGGATGCTGGGTACCTATGGGTTTCTGCGTGCCCTCTTCGAGGTGTTCGAGCGGCATGAGACGGTGGTCGACGTGCTGGCCAGCGGAGAAGTGAGCCTCTCGCTCACTATCGAGGACCGCACCCGCCTCGACGCCCTGGTTCGTGACCTGGGCGACCTGGGTGAGGTCTGGATCGAGGAGCATCGGGCGATCATCGCCGTTGTGGGCATCGGCCTGCGCCACACGCCGGGCCTGGCCGGGAGGGTCTTCAACGCGGTCTGGCCAGCCAACGTCGAGATCATATCCCAGGGCTCCTCGTCCATCAACATGACCTTCGTCGTACGGGAGGAGGACGGCCCAGACGTCGTCCGCCGGCTCCACCAGGAGTTCTTCGGCTCATGTTGAGAATCGCCATCGTCGGGAATGGCCGGATGGGCAAGGCAGTGGCCGAACTGGCGACGGCGCGGGGCCACACCATCGAAACGATCATCGAGTCAGCCGAGAACACGAAAGGTCAGGCACTGACCCGTGAGCGCCTGGGTCATGCGGATGTTGCTATCGAGTTCACCCGTCCTGACGTCGTGGTTCGCAATCTCGAGCGTCTGATCGAACTGGGAGTTCCGACGGTCACCGGTACGACTGGCTGGGCCGGGTCGCTGCCGGCAATCGTCGAGCGGGTCGAACGGGCCGGCGGAGCACTCCTCTATGCCGCGAATTTTTCAATTGGGGTTCAGCTGTTCCTCCGTGCCGCCCGTGAGCTGGCGAGGGGTTCACGCGCCTGGCCTGAATTCGACGCCAGCATCATCGAGGAGCACCACGCCGGCAAAGTGGATTCCCCTTCCGGCACCGCCCTGGTATTGCAACATCAGCTGACAGAGGAGGACCAGAACCGGCCTTTCCCCATCACGTCGGTTCGCGCTGGTGAAGCCACCGGCACCCATACACTTTCGTACGATGCCCCACATGAGACAGTCAGGCTGATTCATACCGCCCGGAGCCGGGAGATCTTCGCCGCAGGCGCACTGGCCGCAGCGGAGTGGCTTCCCGGAAGAGCCGGCGTCTTCACCTTTGAGGATATGCTCTTTGGGGGAGCGACATGAGCCGATTTCAGGGATGTGGCACCGCACTGGTCACGCCGTTCGACGAATCTGGGCTGGTTGATCTACTCGCGCTCCGGGGCCTGGTCGAGTGGCAGATCTCGGAGGGCATCGATTTTCTCGTGGTGTGCGGCTCCACTGGGGAAGCCCAGACACTGGATGAAGCCGAGCGAGAGCGGGTGGTGGCAACGGTTGTGGAAGTCGCCGGTGGACGAGTCCCGGTCATGGCAGGGGCTACCAGCAACGATACGTCGCGCGCGGTGCTCGAGACCGAGCGCATGTGCCGGATCGGCGTCGACTACATCCTCAGCGCCACTCCCTACTACAACAAGCCGACCCAGGAAGGGCTCTATCGTCATTTTCTCTCCGTGGCGGACGGCTCCACCAAGCCGGTCTGTCTCTACAACGTTCCCAGCCGCACCGCTGTGAACCTGAAGCCGGCGATTACGCTCAAGCTGGCCGGCCATCCCAACATCATGGGGATCAAGGAAGCCAGCGGAGATCTGAAGCAGGTCATGGATATCCTCAGCGATCGGCCCGAGGATTTCACGGTGCTGTCGGGCGATGATTGGCTCACCTTGCCGCTCATTGCCGCCGGTGGAGACGGCCTCATCTCAGTGGTGTCCAACGAGGTGCCTGCCGCAATGACCGCTCTGGTCCATCTCCTTCTCTCGGGTGATATGCAAAACGCCCGCGCGTGGCACTACCGCCTTCTGCCGCTCATGGACGCCAATTTCCTGGAGACTAATCCAGCCCCGGCCAAGGCAGCATTGGAGGCAATGGGAAGGATCCAGAACGTGCTGCGGCTTCCCTTGCTTCCCGTGAGCGAGTCCACGACGGCGGCTCTGCGATTGGCTCTCCGCGGCGCGGGCATGCCGGATGTCTGATGCGGATCTGCGGCGTGCTATCGAGCGCTACGCTGCAGACGTACCTGCTAATGAAGAGGCTGCTGCGCTCGATGCTTTTCGGGAGCTCAAGAGCGCGCTCACCCGAGGAGCGGTCCGCGCTGCGGAGCGCGCCCCCGATGGGCAATGGCGTGCCAACGCCTGGGTCAAGGCGGGGATACTGCTCGGCTTCCGCCTGGGGCGCCTGGCGCCCGCAGCCCAGGGAGGGCCGTTTCCCTTCTTCGACAAAGACACCTATCCGCTGCATTCGCTCTCGCTGGCCGACAATGTACGGGTAGTTCCCGGCGGGTCTGCCATCCGCGATGGCTGCTATGTCGCGCCTGGCGTGGTGTGCATGCCTCCGATGTACATCAACGTCGGCGCGTATGTTGGGGAAGGAACTATGGTCGATTCCCACGCCCTGGTAGGCTCATGTGCCCAGATCGGCCGGCGGGTACACCTGTCCGCCGCGGCCCAGATCGGGGGAGTGCTCGAGCCGGCAGGGGCGCTCCCGGTGATTATCGAAGACGAAGTCCTGGTGGGTGGGAACTGCGGGGTCTATGAGGGAGCCGTCGTCCGTGAGCGCGCGGTCCTTGCCCCCGGCACGATCCTGTCGGCCGGGACGGCTGTCTTCGATCTGGTTCACGATCGAGTGTACCGGCGTGACGGCAATCGCCCACTCGAGATTCCGGCCGGTGCCGTTGTTGTACCTGGAACCCGTCCTGTTAAACGCGGCTCGGGTGCTGCTGCCGGCATCGGGTTGTACGCTCCGGTAATCGTGAAGTACCGCGACGAGAAAACCGACACGGCAGTGCGGTTGGAGGAGCTCCTGAGATAAGAGAGTGGCTCATGGTGACGGCAACAGCTGTCAGCCCTTCACCGTTCACCGTTCACCGTTCCCGGTCTTAACATGCTCACCCGCACTCACTACCTCTGGTTCGAGACCCGCCAGCGCCAGGAGATCATCGACATCACCGATCAGGTGGCCGAGCAGGTGCGCTTGAGCCAGGTGCGGGAGGGATTTGTTCTGGTGTCCGCGATGCATATCAGTGCATCCGTCTTCGTCAATGACCATGAATCTGGCCTCTGGAGCGACATCCTGAAGTGGCTGGAGGGTACCATCGCGCCTTGGGATCCCGAGCGTTACCGTCACAACGAGACCGGGGAGGACAACGCCGCCGCCCACCTAAGGAGCCTCACCATCGGTCACGAGGTGATCGTCCCCATCACCGAGAGCAAGCTCGATTTCGGGCCCTGGCAGCGGGTCTTCTACGGCGAATGGGATGGCCAGCGGCGCAAGCGGGTCGTGATCAAGGTGCTGGGGCAGGAGTGAACGAAGATGGGGCCAGGACGGCCGAGACGGCGATCCTGACCCCACCTTTCGATCAGTTGAACTGCTAGCGACTGCTATCGGTCGTGTTTCTGGTTCTTCTTGGGCTTCTCTTCCTTTTTCTCCTTCTTCGGCTTCGGAGCCTTCGTCGAAGTCGGCTTAGCCGCCGGCTTCGCCTCAACCACTTCCTTACCGAAGCGGAAGACCGCCACGTGCTGAGTACCATCCTTCAAGGTCATCACGAACTGCCGGCAGCCGGTCCAGTCCGAGCTGGTCTTCCACAAGTAGATGTACTTGTCCCCATCGTATTGAAGAGTTCCGCTGGTCGAGCTCGCAATGCTCGAGCCATTGACCGCGTTGGAGCCACTGGCTCCATGTTCCGGGCGGAAGCCGTGGTGTGCCTTCAAGCGCGCCAGGCGATCGCGCAGAGTGCCGCCCTGGTCTGCACCGCATGGAACACCCATCGAGATAGGGGAGTTGGGCTGGAGAATGTCCTGGCCCAGGTTTCCACCCACCGCAAACTTCATCGGAACGGTGCTGCCTGCGTTCACCACATTGACGGCCGAGTTATCTACCGGCCGGAAGAAGCCGCTGAACGGGTACGTGGAAGTGCTCCCCGTTACGGTGATCTGCACTTCCTTGGTGGTCGTCGTGTAGTTCGCATTCGTGAACGTCACCGACAACGGCCAGGTTCCGGCAACCAGCTTGGTGTCCTTACCAGGAGTGTAGGTGAATGTGCTCGACAGATTGATGCCCCGCACACCAGTGGCAGTGGCGTTGAGTTGAGCTGCCCCCAGGGCAGTGCCGACTGTTATCGGCAGTGGCGAGTTCCAAGTAATCGTCGGGGTCGCCGGTAGAATCGTCAGAGTACCGTGCGCGACTGGTGCCGTGTAATGCGCGTTCTCGAGCGTAGCAGTGACGTCGTAGCTGCCCGCGTTCGTCGGCTCCGGGACAGCCACCCCGGCCCGGCTGTAGCTCACCGAGACACCGGTCAGCCCTGACGGGATAGTCGCCGCCGGCACCGTCCTGCCGGTCGCGTCATAGGTGAAGCTGGCATTGGCAAGCACAATCGTCGCCGGAGCCCTCAAGATTTTGAAGGTCCGAGTCACATCCAACGCCGGAGCGTACTCATTGTTACCACCTTGGTGGGCGGTCACCGTGCACGAGCCCACCTCGATGACGGTCAGATTCCCGTCGGTCATGGTGCACTGACCGGTGCCGGTGAAGGTCACCGTCTCACCGGAGGTCGCCGTAGCGATCAGCGGGAACGCCGGAGCTCCATAGATCTGGTCGTCCGGGCGCGCGAAGGTGATGGTCTGCTCCTTGAGCGCTTCGCAGGCATTACCGATGCCATTGCCGTTCTCGTCCGCCTGGTCTGGGTTCGCCAGGTTGGGACAGTTGTCTGACGCGTCCGGAATACCGTCACTATCGGTGTCCACCGGCTCACAGACGTCTCCGTAGCCATTCTCGTTCAGGTCGGTCTGGTCCGCGTTGGCCACATCGGGACAGTTGTCCGCATTGTCGGGAATGCCGTCCCCGTCGGTGTCAACCGCGGGCGGACGAGCCACCCAGCGAACCGCGTTGACATACAGGCGTTGTACGTTGGCATTCAGCAACGTCTGACCGTCGCCATCGGGGCGGTTATGGTTTGGTGCAAAGCTGAAGTTCACGACCTTACCGCTACCGAACTGGCGCGCCAGCACCGCGGGTCCGCCCTGGGAGACGTGCATCAGGACGACCGAGGGGTCTTCAGCGAAGTCAACCTGCGGCCCGGCATCGTGCCCGTCCGCGGTGAACGTAAAGGAGGATGGAACACCGGCGAGAACCGGGTGTCCCTCCTGACCAGCATCCGTCGTATAGGTCACGGAACACGGCTCGCCGCAGTTCTCTTCGCTTGCCTGGCTGCCATCAAAGTTGAGCAGCACCAGGTTCGCCATGTCAGGAGTCGTTCCGCTGGCCAGATCTGACCCGTTCCACTGGGCGCCGATATAGCCGCCGCCGAACTGCACGAACATGCTCAGCGAGCGCTGTGCCGACCGAGACAGCGCGCCCTGGTTGAGGCCGTTGAGCTGGACCACGGCATCCATTCCAGTCACGTCGCCATTCCAGGCGGGAGCGGGGCGTACGGTCACGTCGAACCCGGCCGAGGTAAAACTGTTGGCCAGGGCCGTCGTCGACGAACCGTCGGCGTCGGCCAGGAGCAATACCTTGCTCGCGGGGGCCGTCGTCAGAGCGGCAACCCGTGCGGCAGGAGCACTCGGCCCGGTCGGCTGCTCGGTGCACGCCGTGTGGCCTAGAATGATGGCTGCTAGAAACGGCAGGAGTCGCCGAGCCCGAGTGCGGTGCGGGTGCACTATCAAACTGCGTGGGCCGGTCATATTACCTCCATGCCGCGAAGGTGAGACTACGGTTAAATGCCCTCTCGTTGAGCGTGAACTGGTTCAGACTCCGTGGACCCGTACGAACCTATTGGACGCAGCTTTCTTTGGCCCTGTACTAACGTGGTGTTGGTACTTCCTAGTGTGATGCGCGCTTGATCGCCGCCTTCTTGGCCGGCGCTTCCTTACTACTCGATACGACTTTCTTGGCCGCCACCGGCGGCTCAGGAGCCTTCAATACGAACGTGGCGCGAGCTTCGGTTCCCTTCACCGCCGCCACGAGGGTCCGCTCTCCGGTCTTCGATCCCGGCGTCCAGCGGGTGTGGGCCCGCCCGTGGGCATCGGTCATCACCCGTGCCGGGCTCACACTGCCATTCCTGGTACTGAACACGACCGGCTGATCGGCCACTGGGTTGCCGTAGGCATCGGTCAGATCCGCATCTAGAGACTGGACCGCTCGATTGGCGGTACCAGGCTTCGGCTCGACGAACACCAGGTTCGCTGCCGGAGCCGCCTTCGCGCGTGCCAGGATCACCAGTGGGTGATCGAGCTTCTCTATCTCCGCCGTCAGATGCTGTACCCCCACGGTTCGGCCCAGGGTCCACGAGACACTCGCCGTCCCTGTCGAATCCGTGGTCACAACACTATCAGCAACACTACCACTGGCAGGTTCCAGCGCAATCGCGGCGCCGGGAACCGGATTTCCCTTCTTGTCGAGCACTCTCAGCTCCAAGGACCGGAGCACCTGAGCGACGGCACCTTCACGTTTGGCCGTTCCCAGTACCGACATCTTGGCGGCCCCTCCTGCGAGCGCCGAAGCTGTCACGGCGAACCGAGGGATCGCGCGGGGGCTTCCCACTTGGACGTACGCGCGCTGGGCGCCGGACTTGGGTCCCAGGGTCCAGCGGGCTCGTGCCTCACCCAAGGAATCGGTGCGCGTTTCCACGGCGACGATGCTTCCGTCGTCGTTGGCAGCCCAGGCGATCGGTACGTCTGCCAGCGCGACACCGCTCGAGTCCGTCACTCGGACGGCTACGGGGTCTGCCATCGGCTCACCGGCCGGCCCAGCAATGCCCTCGCTGACCACCACAATCCGGGTGTTGGCGGCGACCGGCTCTGCTTCTGCCGTCACCAGCGTGGGAGTCGCAACGCCTTGAGCGCTGACCGTGAGCGTCTGACGTCCCGGGGCCCCACCCAGCGTCCAGAACGAGCGGGCGATTCCCTGTGCGTCGGAAGAGTCGGCCTGTGGCTCGGCCTTACCCGCACCCTCCTCCACCACGAAGCGAACCGGTACTCCTTCGATCGGCCGCCCGCTGCGAGACACCACCTGCACCGAGACCGGCTGCGAAACCCGTCGTCCCGCCGCTGTCTTCTGCCCTTCACCACCCAGCAGCGTCAGCGAGGCAGGAACCGGGTACACCTCGGCCGGCAGCTGGACCACCATCGTCTGATAGGTCGCAGCGAACGTCGTCCGGCCTGGAGCGACCCCTGACACGTAGCCGAAGCTGTCCACCGTCGCGATCGACGGATCGGCCGACCGCCATCTTACTGCGGTGGCCCTGATCTCATGTCCCCGAGCGTCGACCACGTGGGCGACTGCCGTCCCGTGATCCCCTTCGGGAACCCGGAACATGGTGTCCCCAACGACTCGAAGCTCCGTCGGCTGCTGCCGCACGATCACGTGCGCTCGCGCGACCTTGCCGCCTACCGTCGCCATCACCGTGGTAGTGCCTTCACCGATCGAAATCACCGAGCCGGCACTGTCCACCACGGCCACGGTCGAATCCATGCTGCTCCAGAATGTCGGCGCGCCGAGCAGCGCGTTGCCCCGCGCGTCAGTCGCGGTCGCGGCCAGGTGGATCGTATCGCCGATCGCGGTCGCAGTATCCAACCTCGGCATGACACCCACCCAGCGCACCGCCGAAAGGCTTCCGACAGCCAGTGTGTCGGGGTCGAACTTGGCCTTGATCGAGTGCGTGTAGGACAAGATCGACACCAGCCCGGCTCCAGCCGAAATCACGCCAGCGCCCCAGCGCCAGGCGTGGCTGATCAACCCATGCGGCCGCAGGGCAGGAGTAGCGTCGGACTTGTTTCCAACCACCGGTGCGGTCCTACTCCATCCTGTCACAGAGCGGCACTCTCTCCTCTCCTGCCATCTCCCCGTCGGCCTCGGTTCGGGGAGCCTGGGTTCCACTCAGTTGACCCACGAACACAACACAGCTTTTTCCCGGACGGGCCCGGTGGGTAGCCTTGGCCCGCCAGCCGTTCGGCGTGGCGCCGAGGATCTGGGTCTTCACTTCCGGATCACTGTTCAAGTGCAGCGTCTCGACCGAGCCGGCGAACCCGGGGTTCCGGGCTCGATAGCGATCCTGGGCCGCGACGAGATTGCGCAACGTATTCTTGAGCACAGACGCCGGTGTAGCCTGCCATGACGCGTTCGCGCTCTGAGCCCAGGCCGGCATTGGAGCACCGGAGCTCAGCGCCAACACGAAAGCCAAGTCCGTCATGTGACCCGCTCGACGCATAGTTCCTCTCTGCTCCGACGGTGTAGGAGAGGTGGCGAGCGGCAAGTAGCGCACGACGCCGCAAGAGATGGGACCACCTCATGCACCGTACACCACGTACCGCTCGCCCACCCTCCGGCACGAGCCGAAGGCTGCGAGGCATTTCTATTCTCGGAAGGACGGGGTGATCTCACAAGTCACAAAGAATGTGACGGTGACCAGCAACGATGCAGCCAAAAAGGCGGTCAGGTCACGGAATAGAGGAAGTCGATGTTGGTGCGGGTGTTCCGGATGGTGCAGGCATCGGCAGTCTGCTGCAGCGATGCATCACATGAGTCGGTACTTCGGCCCACTCCCCCCTTCGCGCGGCGTCCAGCGCGGACCCAGCACGTCGGTGGCTTTACAATCCACGCAGTTGGGTGGATTGACCCTGAGCTCGTCACCCACCCTCTCGTAGACACCGGCCGGACACAGGTGGGTATAAAACTCAGCTAGGTCGGGCGGGATTTCAGGGCCAACCAGCAGGTGTGAAGGGATGGTATCGCGCGTCGCGTTGCCGGACTTGAAGACCGCGTCGAGTTTGCTGAAGGTGAGGACATTGTCTGGGACAAAGGTCGAAGCCGGAGAGACGCGGCGCGGGACCGATGCATCGCTCTCCATCGCGATCTTTCGCCCTGGAAAGCGCCCGCCGGTGATCGTCATCAGCCCAGCCTGAGCCCCGCCCAGGAAAAACCCGCGCTTGAATGCAAGGCGCATGTTGCGCGTTCGGTGCAGATCGGTCGTGATATAGGAGTCGTCCACCATCTTGTCGTACGGAGCGAGGGCCGCCGCCGAAAAGTCGCGAGACTTGAGCGCCGCAAAGGCAGTCCGAGCCGCGTAGATCCCCGACTGCATGGCGTAGTGAATACCTTTGAGAGATGGAACATCCACGAAGCCAACGGTATCTCCAATGAGCATGATGCCGTCACCGCGGCGCCGATCAGGAAGCGAGTAGTACCCTCCCTCCGGGATTGTCTTGGCCCCCCATTCCAGCAGCTGCCCGCCCTCTAGCTGGGAGCGGAAGAGAGGATGCAGCTTCATCCGCTGCAGCAGTTGATGCACGTCGAGGTTGGCGTCGTGGTAATCGAGGCCGACGACCAGGCCGAGTGCAACCTGGGTGGGACCGAGCGGATACATGAAGCTGCCACCGAAGGCATCGGTCGGCAGCGGCCAGCCCAGGGTATGGATGACCCGGTCGAGCGGACGCTTCGTCTCCCAAACCTCTTTTACCCCGAGCGCATACAGCTGAGGATTGGGGGAGCCGATCTGCTGCCACTCACGGTATGCCTGTGACAAGAGACCCCGGGGCCCCTCGGCCACAATCGTAATCTCCGCGGTCAGGTCGGTCGCCTCGGTATGGCTGGAGGTTGGCTGACGCTGCCGGTCCAGCCCCGAGGGCGTAGTGCGTACACCGCGGACCGCATTTCCCTCCACCAGAAGCGCATCCACTGGAAATCCAGCGAAGAGGTTGACCCCAAGCTCCTCGGCCCGGTCGCCGAGCCAGCGAACCACCTCGCACAACGATGCCGTGTAGAAGCTCTTGTTGTGCATCGTGGGTGGAGTAGGGATCCGCTGCGACCGGCGTTCCGTCAGGAGATAGACCGACTCCGCCTCGACTGCCTGCCGGAAAGGAAAGTCTTTGATCGTGAGCTCGGGAAACAGCTCCTGGAATGCACGCGGGTTGATCACAGCGCCGGAGAGGGTGTGCTCACCCAGGCTTTCGGCCTTCTCCAGCACGGCGATATTGATCTCGGGCAAACCGCCCCCGGCCTGCTGGTCCTGTTTGCTCAAGCGCGCCAGTTCAATGGCGCACGCGAGACCCGCTGGACCGGCGCCCACGATGAGCACGTCCATCTCGATCGCTTCGGCGTTCGGTGGATCTCGGAGGATCAGCTGATCGAGGGGAAGCTGGGGCTGATAGCGGAGGGGGAGAATCTTCGTCACGGTGGAACTTAGATTGGACCATGGACCTCGCCAAGGCTGCGCGCGACCGGTGGGTATGGGGCCAGCTTGTTCTCCTGCTTTTTGTGATCCTTGCGGCGCCTCTGGTCCCGCGTTATGTGAATCTCGGCGCAGCCGACTTCATGCTGAACCGGGTGGATCCTTCCTGGATTCGCTGGGTGGGAGCCGGGATATTGATCATGGGAGCAGTGTTGATGGGCTGGGGAGCCCGCTCGTTGGGACCGGGCCTTACACCTGGGACTGAACCGCTGCCCGAGGCGCAGCTCGTCACAACCGGAGCGTTCGCTCATTTCCGCCATCCGATCTACACTGGCCTGGTAATCCTGGTGGCGGGATACACTCTGCTCTGGAGCAACTGGACGCTGGCCTTGGTGTTGAGCCTCCTGACGCGCGGGTACCTTCAAGCCAAGTCCCGGGTGGAAGAGCGCTGGCTGGTCCAGCGGTTTCCCAACTATCCGACGTACATGAGGTACGTGCAACGAGGTGTGCTTTGAAACGGATGTACGCCATCAATCTCGCTGCGGCCCTGTCCTTCGCCTCGAGCATCGCTGCGCAGGATAGCGACAGCCACCCCGGAGAGCTGACACAGACCTGGTCCGCGGTATCGCAGAAGACTGCGACCGATCCGCAGAGTTGGGCCTTCATTCACTTCGCGCCGGACGGCACCTACCGAGCTGTCCGGGTAGAAGTAAATAAGGAAGGGACATCACGCGCCGGCACCGTAATCAAGGGGCGATGGGCCATTCTGCGAACCGAGGTGCGCGGACGTCTGCTCTGCGCTCGAGTGGACGGCGCGGATCAGTCTCGCTGTACCCCATATCAGGTGGCGACGGACGGCTCGGAACTCAACTGGAACGAGCTGAGCTTCCGGCGGGCGGATACGGTGCAGGTCAGGCGGTGGGAGTTAGCAGGCTTTTGACAGCCCCGGCATGTGTGATTAGTTGCCGCGAGCCTTCCTTACTTCTGCCGTGAGTCGAGGGACGATCTCGAACAGGTCGCCGACGATTCCGTAATCGGCAACCTTGAAGATGGGTGCGTCTTTGTCCTTGTTGATTGCCACGATGGTCTTGGCGTTACGCATTCCCGCGAGGTGCTGCACCGCGCCGGAGATTCCGACAGCTATATAGAGGTCCGGACTGACCAGACGGCCCGTCTGTCCGATCTGATCGGTGGCCGGACGCCAGCCGTCGTCGGTAACCGCCCGGGTGGCGCCCACCGCCGCGTTCCCGATCGCATCCGCTAGGTCCTCCACCAGCTTGAAGTTCTCCGCACCCCGAAGGCCTCGTCCGCCGCTGACAATGATCGACGCCTCACCCAGATCCAGCTTTGCCGCTGCCCGCCCAGTTAACTCGGACACCTTGAGGACTGCCGCCTCGGGATCGATCGCCGGCGCGGCTGCCTCGATTCGAGCGGTTCGGGCTTGCTCGACCGGTGTGATCGAGCCGGGACGGAGGGAAAGCACCGCCGGGTTACTGGTCAGGCGCAACGTGAGGATGATCTTCCCGGTATAGGCGGGATGGCGGCAGACCACTGCGTCGCCCCGGAATTCGAAATCGGTGACATCGGACGCGAGACTCACACCCAGTTTGGCGGCGACGCGCGGCGCAAGATCCCGGCCTTCAGCGGAGGCAGGCAAGAAAGCGCCACGGTAACCTCCGCCCCGCAGGCGTTCCGACATTGTGGCAGCGAACACCTCGGGGCTGTAGTGGGCGAGGCCGGGATGTTCCACCACTATCACGAGATCCGCCCCATACTTACCCAACGCTTCCCCGCGCGCCGCAATGCCGGGAGCTCCGATGAGAAGCGCGTGGACCTCTCCTCCACCTGCCGAGTTGGCGGCCTTGCGGGCAGCCGTCACAGTCTCGAGAGCTACTTTGCGAAGCTCTCCGTTCCGCGACTCGGCAAAAGCCAGCATGGATGGCATCAGAGCACCTTGGCTTCGGTTTGCAGAAGTCTCAGCAACTCGGGAACGGCATCAGCACCCTCACCGATGATGCGTCCCGGTGGCCGGTCAGGCGGCAGCGCCATCGACTCCACCAGAACATGCGCCTCGCCCAGTGCCGCAGGCTTTACCTCCAGCGGCTTTTTCTTGGCGGCCATGATTCCCTTCAGAGAAGCGAGACGGGGCCGGGCGATCCCCTCGTCGATCGTCAGCACCGCCGGGAGTGGAAATTCAATCGTCTCGGCAGATCCTTCGAGCTCGCGGTGGGCAGTCCCCCGGCCTCCAGAGATTTCGAGGTGCGAGATAGCGGTAACGCAGGGAAGCCCCAGCAGCTCCGCCGTCATCGGTCCAACCGTGCCATTCGCGGTATCGGTGGCCATTCTTCCGAACAGAATCAGATCGAAGCCGCCGCCCTTGAGCTCAGCGGCAAAGGCACGCGCGATGCTCAGTCCATCGAATGGGACCTCGTCGGCCTTGAGTTGCACTGCCCGGCCGGCTCCCATGGCCAGCCCCTTCCGGAGAATCTCCTGCACACCATCGGGGCCGAGCGAAAAGAGGACGACTTCTCCGGGGCCCTGTTTTTCGGTCAATTGAAGCGCCACCTCCACCGCATAGCCATCGAAATCTCCCATCTCGTACTTGAGCCCACCCTGGTCCAGCCCCTTGCGATCGGGTGCGATGGAGAATCGCATTTCCATGTCAGGGACGCGCTTGATACAAACCGCGATCTTCAAGTAATGCTCCCAGGAATGAGGGCGCTGTCAGGACGCAAAGCTAGCCCGTCGCGAGATAGTATAGCAACGAGGCCACCTGGTGTAGTGGCCTCGCGCAAAGAATCAGCCGCTGTTCTCTAGGCGCTCGCACCATCCCCTGAACGGCGATCGGCGATGCCTGGCCGGTCGACTCTCCTCCTGTCCCGCGCCGAGCGCTCGACCCATGATCCATTGCCCGCCACAGGCGTGGACGTATGACTCATGCTCTCTGCCCGGTTCCGGGCGGCGCTCGCAGCGCGCTCCAGCCTGGGCCCGGCCCGTTCGGCGTTCTGCCCTATACGGTCGATCAGCTGCGCTGCCCGATCCCGGCCGCCGAGGCCAAAGGCCAGACCGGAAGCGAGCGCCAGTGCGCCCACGATGCCGATCAGCAACGTGTTGATGAGGGTAGTTGCAATCCCGAGCTGATTGACGGCGATGACGATCGCAAATCCCCAGACGGCCGCTTTGGTGACCGTTGCCAGCATCTCCGGATTGCTGAAGCCGGCTTCAGCGGTGGCTCCGCGAACCAATTGCGACAACGCATTGGCAGCGAGGCCTCCGATGACCAGGACTACCAAGGCTACGATGAGATTGGGGAGCCAGAGCAAGAGCTGTTGCAGCACGCCCGAGACTGCCGGAAGACCGAGCGTGTCGAAGGCCACGACGAGAGTTATCAGCCGAACGAACCATTTCACGATATCCGCGATGACACCGGATGAGTCGGTTCGGACACCACTCTTCTGCACGAAGCTGGCGAAGCCGGATCGCTGAGCGAGATCATTGAATCTGACGGCATGCAGGAGCGCCTTGACACCCTTCGCGAGCAGTGACGAAACAATCCAGCCGACGATCAGGACGACTGCGAATCCGATGATTCTGGGAATTGCTGAAAGGAAGGTGTTGAGAGCGCCGGCGAGAGAGGCTTTAAAGGCGTCTCCCGTGTCTCGCACCGGCACTGCTACTGCGGTACCCTGCATAAATCCTCCACCGCTGTTGATCCAAGATTTTGCCCAGAACAGGATGGACCTGGGTCCCCAACGGGTCCGTGACGAAGGTCACGATTCAGCGCCGAACGTTCGACGTACAATCACTTTGAGGCCTCGCGCATTTAGGGGAGTGAGGAAGCGCTCCAGCACACCGGTCTGGCGATTCTCGTTGAAGGTGCCGAAGACCGGGCGGTGTGAGTTGAACACATTCGAGACTACGGCAGAGATGTTCCATCTGGCGTAGTCCCAGCCGAGTCTCACGCTTCCGACGAAGTAGCCGTTTAGTGGAGCAGTCTCGTTAGCCTCGTCCCCTCGAAGCCACTGCTTTCCCGTATATCTCCCGTCCAGCCCTAGCTGGAGACCGGCCGGCAGCGTCAAGAGGCCACCGGCTTTGATCTGGTGATCGGGAACCAGCGGCAGCCGGTCACCCAACCCGACATCGTTGGGCCCGGCCAGTGGCGCGCCAGCGAACTGATCATCAGCCCGAATACTGAAGATCTCGGCGGGATCCTGGAAGGTGGCCCGGGTGAAGGCGTAGTTCGCATAAAGCGAGATCTTCTCGCTGGGAACCAGCTGCACCCCGAGCTCGATACCCTGCCGGCGGGTGTTGCCGATGTTCGCGAAAAAGCCCTCGAACACCGCCGTCTCCGACTGAATGAACGAGATGTCGTCCCGGACATTGGTCCGATACACCGATGCGTTCAGGATCACCGGGCCCCGTACCAGCTGGGTGCCCGCCTCGAAGGTGGTGGCGACGACCGGATCGAGCGGCGGATCATCGCCCAGGGCAAAGGGGAGCGGGCAGGCTGCTGTTTCATCGGCACATGCCAGCTCGAGAATGGCCGGAGCACGGAAGCTTTGTCCCACGGAGGCGTAGACCGATGCCCCGGGAGCCAGATCCAGACTGATGCCCCCACGCGGACTCAATCGGCTGAAGGTGCTGAGTGTGTCGCTTGCTGGGTCGAGTTGGTTCTGGAAGGGGATGTGGATGTAGTCGTAACGAAAGCCACCCGAGAACGTCACGTCCTGCAGCCGCAGGTCGGCGAGCATATAGCCCGCCACATCGTAACTGGGGCTCCGCACATCGGTCGTCAGCTCACTGCTGCCCGAAACGACCGGGTCCTCCTCGAGCAGTTGAATGTGAACCCGGTTCACTGCGCCGTCGGCACCGAAGCGGAGCGAGAGGCTGCCACCATCCCGGGGCTTCGTCCAGCGCAGGTCGAAATTTCCTCCCACGGTTCCGTTCGTGGTAAAGGACCGGACGTTGTTGTCAGGAGCTTGGTTGACGTTGAAGCGTTCGGCATGAGAGCGCCGGCCGTAGGCAGTGAAGCTTCCGCGCACCTGGCCGAGCGGAGCGTATCCGGAGACGGAGGTTTGGAGCTGGTTCAGATCTTCGAAGTCGCCGATCGTGAAGTTTGTTCGCGGAGAGACATCGAAGATGCTTTCCGGCAGCGACCCGGCAGTCTCTGCCCGGGATTCTGCCCCGAACGCCTGAAAGCTGATGCCTCGCTCGGGGCCGCGCCGGCCAAGGTTGAGAAACCCATTCAGGTTCTCAGCGCCGGTGGCCTCGCGCCAGCCATCCTCATTCTCGTACCCGCCGGCAAGATAGTAATCCCACTTGCCTCGGCTGAGGCCACCGATGGACGCTTCGCCTGAGTACGATCCGTACGAGCCTCCCGAGAGCTCGGCCTCCGCCTCCAGCGGGCCTTGGCCGCGCCGGGTGATCAGGTTGACCGCGCCGCCCAGCGAGTTGGGGCCGAGCAATGAGCCGGAGCCGCTGAGAAGCTCCACCCGCTGGACGTGTTCCATCGGAAGGAGGTCGAAGTTGACCTCTGCGGCATCCGGTTCATTCTGGCGTACACCGTCAAGGAACACCGAAACTCCGGGCGGAAGCCCCACCACCGGCCCCACGTTGAATCCGCGGGTACTCATGTTGAGCTTGTACGGGCTGCCGAGATCATCGTAGATGGAGATGCCGGTCTGGGTGCCGAGCGCGTCGGCGAGAAGCCGGGGCTCCCAAGCTTCGATAGCTTCACCGGTGACGCTGGAGATTCGAGCAGGTATTCCCGACCCTATACCCGGTCCGGCGGTGGGAGCAATCGAGCTGGTTACCTCAATGGTCTTCAACGTGGTCACGCGAGCGGTGTCCCGGGCCGTGGTATCGCTCCGAGTGCTGTCGGGCTGCTGGGCGTGAACCCATGCCGGCATCAGAAGGAGAGCGAGGATGATGGGGAACAGAATCCCGCGGCGGGTCAACATGAAAACACTCCACATACAATGTGGCCGAGACAACATGGCCCCAAGCGCAACGAGGGACTTCTCCACTTGGTCAGAAGCATCCTGGAGAAGGTCCCTCGTTCGCTGAGGCTCTCGGTTCGAGTCGCCTGGAGATGTCCTTCCTTACTGTCGGCCCACGTCCAGTGCGGGTCGGGTACGATTGGCTTCGAGCCACGCGACGATCTTATCCTTCACATCGGCCGCGCCTTCGTTCGGCTCGGCCGCAAAGCTGGTCACCGGCGCACCGTCGCGCAGCACTTGCCAGACCGGACCCGGCTCGGGAGCAGCATCGCGACCTGTCTTGCGGACGGCCTCGAACTGCTGGCCTTGCCAGGACAACATCATTTTATCCGCCATGCAAGCACCCCCTGAAGGAGTATTTCAGCTCCGCTAAGGGTGGCACCAGACATTCGCGGGAGCAGTGACAAGGGTCACGTGTAGGCGCTGATCCCGGTGATGGCCTGTCCCACGATCAACGAATGCATGTCATGGGTCCCCTCGTAAGTGTACACCGACTCGAGGTTGGCCATGTGCCGCATCGAGTGATACTCAGCCAGAATACCGTTTGCGCCGAGGAGCCGGCGAGCTTCGCGGGCGCAGTCGCACGCCATGTTGACGTTGTTGCGCTTGCAGAGCGAGACCTGGTCAGGGGTCATGCTCCCCGCATCCTTGAGCCGGCCAAGCTGAAGCGTCATGAACTGAGCCTTGGTTATCTCGGTCAGCATGTCGACCAGCCGAACTTGCTGAATCTGAGTACCCGCGATCGGCTTATCGAACATGACGCGGTTGCCGGCGTATCGAAGCGCTTCATCGTAACACGCCATCGCGGCCCCTATCGCTCCCCAGGCAATTCCGTATCGGGCCTGAGTCAGGCACATCAACGGGCTCTTGAGACCACCCGATTTCGGGAGCAGCGCGTCCTTAGGGAGTTGCACGTCCTGCAGGTGAATCTCGCTCGTGTCCGAAGCCCGCAGCGAGAGTTTTCCCTTCTGGTCCCTGGCGCTATAGCCCTTGGTGTCGGTGGGCACGATGAACCCGCGGATAGACTTGGCATCCTTGGGATCGCCGGTCTTGGCCCAGATGACCGATACGGTGGCCTGAGACCCGTTGGTGATCCACATCTTGGTACCGTTCAGGACCCAGCCGTCCTTGGTTTCCCTGGCGGTGGTGATCATGCCGCCGGGGTTGGAACCGAAGTCGGGCTCCGTTAGGCCGAAGCAACCAATCTCCTGGCCTCCGGCAAGGAGGGGCAGCCACTGTTTCTTCTGCTCGTCACTCCCAAAGGCGTAGATGGGGTACATCACCAGCGCACCTTGCACTGAGGCAAACGAGCGGATGCCGCTGTCGCCCCGTTCCAGCTCCTGCATGATGAGGCCGTAGGCCACGTTGTTAAGGCCGGCACAGCCGTACTCCTCGGGCAGATTGGCGCCGAACAGTCCCAGCTCCGCCATCCCGGGAATCAGCTGCTTGGGGAACTTCCCTTCGACGTAGGCCTGGCCAATGATGGGGATCAGGTTGTCGTCCACCCACGAACGCACGGTGTCGCGCACAGCACGCTCTTCCTCCGAGAGGAGGGAGTCCAGGTTGAGGAAATCAACGCCGGTGAATTGAGTTGACGCGACCCCGGTTGCCATCGGTACCTCGAGAGAGTGGAAGTCGGTGCTTGGCGGGAATATAACCGTGGGGCGGATAGGCGCCCCGAGAGGTGAGATCGCCTTTGGCAACCGGCGTTAGGGGACTAGTAGGGAGCTAGTTGCTCCTGATATGGCAGCGTGAGCTCGGCGGCCAGCTCTCTTCCGAGGGCCCGACCGGCATCGGCATCGGTACGGGCAACGAGTATCGTGGGGATGCCGCTCCGACCGACGAGCGACACTCGTTCATGCGGTCCCCGCTGAGCGTCAATGGGCTCTCCGCCCGCCGTGATGCGCTCCACCCGCACCGCCTCGAACTGATTCAGCGGGAAGCTTCCGGCAGGGCTCGCCATTGGGAACCCGCACACCCGGGCAGGCTGAACGGTCACGGACTCACGAGTTATTCTGCCCACGGAGCCCGTCAGGTTACGCAAAAACAGCCGGCCGGAGTAGCCGGCGATGGCGCCCACCAGCAGTAGGCCTAAGGAGGCAGAACTGTCGTGCGAGATGAGGACAGAATAGAAAAGACCGGCAAGGATAATGAGGAGGAGGCCGATCACGCCCCGGCCGATAGTTCTCACGACCGAGCTGGTGTCGAACTCGTACGGCAAGGTCATGGACCGACGCTACCCCGTCCGATACGAGCTCGTGCCGTTGATCGTCCGCTTGGCCGCAGGTAGCACCCCGACCTCACGCGCCTTCCGCCTGAACATCGCGCGGTGATCCACGGCTAATCCGCTCTCCGCCTGCCACTGGTGGACCATCTCGTGCAAGAGAGTGTGCTCGACCTCTGACCAGGGATGCCGTGCGAGATGCCGGCGGCTGAGTGAAAGCTCGATCGGCAGACCGGTCCGAACGTCCACCGACAGCTCTCCCAGGCGTCGCCGCATTCGGGCAGATAGCCGGATGGGTATCTCACCCAGTTGGCCGTCGAAGTGCTTCAAGTTCAACTCACGATGGAGCGTCTCGAGGCGATGGAGCAACCGCACGTCGCCAGGGCGCGGCCGCTCCCTGCTCCTGGAGGGTGCCGGCGAAGTCGCGTGTTCTTCCACGGCGAACTGGAGAAACTCCCGTTCCGCCGCCCGGCGAAGCACCCGAGGAACCCGCGGGTTGAGAAACCGGATGATTGCCTTCAGCACGGAATCGGGAGCGTACGAGTAACCGCGATGAATCCGGAGCACTCGGCGGTGAAGGCTCAGCATGACGGTGCGGTTGGAATGGGTGACGATTTCATCGACATCTCGGAGCCCCAGCTCCCGAAGCCTGAACGGGAGATGGTCGTTCAGCAGGAACAGCTGTGTCGTGTCCGGACTTCCTCGCTTCACAGTCCCTGGTCGCCGCCCGCGACCGAGACCGCCATCTGAGGCGGCCCCCGCCTAGCAAAGGAAAATGTGTCGGATGGAAGAAACCGGCGGCCCGAGGACTCCCAGCGGTAGTGCTGAATGTGCACTGCCGCGGCGTCGATCTTGACCAGGTTGAACACCGACGGGCGGCCACCCCGCACCCGGGAGCTGTGAGTGCCGGACGTGCTTACGGCGAGCGAGCCCTGAATCTGCCCGGCGTTCTCCTGATGATCGTGGCCGCAGAGAATTACGTCCGCGCCCGTGGCCAACAGTCTCCGGTGAGCCGAGCGCCAGCGTGCGAGCCCCATGCGCCGGGAGAGGCCGCCGGCCAGCACGTTGTGGTGGAACGCCAGCACTTTCGCTGCGGTCGCGGGCGCCGCGGCAAAGATCTTTTGAACTCGGGTGGTTTCAGCTTTGGGCAGATGCCCTTTGACGGCAAGGTCGCGCAGCTTCCAGGTAAGCGACCCAAACGCCACGCCGTAGCTGCTCAGCGCCCCCGCGATGACTGCGCCGGGCACCTCGAGCACCGGCCTTAAATCGTCGCCGAAGTACCGCATGTATTTAGCGTATTTCCGGCGCTCGCCCATCAGGTCCAGCGGGCTCCTCCACCACTCGATGTCGTGGTTCCCCGGTATGACGAGGACCGGCGTTTGAGCCCGGACGTGCTGAACGAAAAGATGGGCCGCCTGAAATTCGCCGTGGCGAGCCCGCTGGCTGAGGTCACCCGAAATGACCACGGCGGAGGCAGCGATTGATGGGAGGAAGCCTTCGAGCGCCTCGATCTGCTGGAGGTCGGCGTACCCACCGAAGTGGATGTCAGAGAGATGGACGATGGTGACTGTCGTGGTCACCAGATGACCCGAATCCGATACGTCAGCACTGCTTCTCCTCGGGCCGGTACCCGGACCCGAAAACGGGTCAGCGTGGACGAGGCCTTCTCCGCGGGAACCGAACTGGAAACGACGCCCCACTCGCCGGCACGCTCCTCTTCTACCAGAACGGTCGCCAGGCTGTCGGTGGCGTTCTTCACCGTGACGCGATAGTCCGCCGTCGCTACAGTGTGCACTCCGCGGGCCTTGGTGCTGTCACGCCGAGTGACGTAGCTCGTCTGCACCCGCTTGGCGGTGATATCGAAAGCAGTCCCGGCATTCAGCCGGAGGTCGTTCCCTGCCGGCGTATGCTCCAGCGTCGCCTCTCCCACGAGCTGCTGTCCTCCCGCGCTGTCCGCCTGATACAACCGAGCGACCCCTCCCGGGAGCGGGATGTCGCCAAAGTCGGACTTCCGCGGACGGGTCAGCGTGTAGCTCACTTCTACCGGTGGTTCGGTCTCCTGACCTTGCTGAGGGAGAAAGCCCCAGAAGGGAATGTCTCCATGAACGACGTAGTTCCGCTCGTACTTGACCTGCGCCGGCTCGAACAGTCCCACCGACGTGGTCTGTCCCGGAAGCAGCGTGCTGCGCCCGGCCAGGGTATACAGGTGAAACTCTCCGACCCGCTGCTCGGTGGCGAACTGGTCCATGCTGGCTTCTGCCGCCATCATGCGCCGGTCCTGCATCATCAATGGCTGGGGCGCTTTCGGCTGGGCCCGGCCGACCGATCCGGCAAGCAGCTGCACCTCCGCATTCTCTGCCTTGAGTGCTTCCGAAGCGAGCACCGCCATACCTGTGACTCGCGCGTCCGTCCGTCCGAGCATCACCTGGTAGCTCGCCTGCCAGGACGCTCCATGGCTGAAGTAACCCAGCCGGATGTGATCCTGCGAGCGGGCACTTCGAACTCCGAGTGAGACCACCGGATCAGCCACCACCACCTCGGCTGGGTAGAGCGCGAGCCCCGGCGGCGTGAAGCTCACTCGGCCGTCGGGAAGCTGCAGTCGCAGCGGATCGACGCCGAGCACGAGGGCGCTCAAGGTGTCCTTGGAGTCCGGCAGCCGGAAAACCAGGCGCTTGCCCACCGAACGCCTCAGTGCGCTCGCCTCGTCGACGGCTCCATCGTACGATGCGCCCACGATGGTGAGGCTCGAGTCGAGCGAGAATATGGTCGCCGGGTCGAGCGCGCCAAGCGCGAGCCGCTGGGTAGATCCGCCTTTGGGGATGGAGACCTGAATGATCCGGCGATTGAGGACCCGGCCGTCGTTGTAGATCGTGAGCGAGGTCTGAGCCGCAAGTGGGGCGGACAGCAACACAGCCGAAGCTGTCACGCTGAACGCGGTGCGAACCATAGGGCCCAGCCGTTCCACTGTTCGTCTAGTCATCTGGGGAGATACTCCATGGCCACCTGGGTGGCGATCCGGCGGACGATAATGTAGGTGGCCACCACGGCGATTCCCCCATACATGCGAGCGATCGGAGCGGCCGACACGCGAAGGGCCACGTACGCTGCCATCAGCGCAGTGGCCGCGAGGGAGATGCGGTTGGCCAGTCTACTTGCACGCCGCTTCCGCTCCGCCAGGCAGTCCGGACAGAGCTCACCCCAGCCCAGACCGCGAACCCGACGCTCGCATTTGGCGCAGGGGACTTCAGGCAGCCCGCCGGGCGACAGCACGGCCAAACTCCTCGGTAGATGCCGACCCGCCCAGGTCGCGGGTGCGGATCTTGTCTTGAACGATGGTGGTAGCGATTGCGTCTCGAATACGCTGGGCCCGGTCGAGCTCACCGATGTGATCGAGCATCATTGCGGCGGCCAGCATCTGAGCCGATGGGTTGGCGATACCCTGGCCGGCAATGTCCGGCGCGCTCCCGTGCACTGCCTCGAAGATCGCGGCCTTGGTCCCGATGTTGGCGCCGGGAGCGAGGCCTAGTCCGCCGACCAGACCGGAGACCTCATCGCTCAGGATGTCACCGAACATGTTGGTGGTGACCATCACGTCGAACTGCTCCGGCCGCATCACCAGCTGCATCGCCGTGTTGTCGACGATCATGTCATTGGAGTCGACCCGACCGGCGTATTCCTGCCCGACGGCCCTGCCGACCTCCAGAAAGAGCCCGCTCACCATCTTGAGGATGTTGGCCTTGTGGACGATGGTGACCTTCCGCCGCCCGTGCTTGAGGGCGTACTCGAAGGCGTACCGAACGATCCTCTCGCAGCCCCGGCGGGTCACGATGGCGAGCGACTCGCCCACAGCGCGGGGATCGTCACCTATGGCCACGAAATGTTCGACCCCGATGTAGAGCCCCTCCAGGTTTTCCCGGACCAGGACGATGTCCACGTTCTCGAAGCGGCCACCCGGCACGATGGTCCGGGCAGGACGCACATTGGCGAACAGCTCGAACTCTTTCCGGAGACCCACATTGACCGAGCGGAATCCAGTTCCGACCGGCGTGGTGAGCGGGCCCTTCAAGGCCAGGGCGTTCTTGCGGATGCTTTCGACGGTGGCATCGGGCAGCGGAGTGCCGGTGGCGTCCACGGCAGCCATACCCGCAAGCTCTTCGTCCCAATTAAAGCGAAGCCCGGTGGCTTCGAGGACCTTCACCGTCTGGGCGGTGATCTCGGGCCCGATGCCGTCGCCCGGGATCAACGTCACATCGTAGGTCATTGGCTGAGGGGAAGCACGGCAGCAACAGCAGCGTTCAATGCCTCGTCCGGGGATTTACCGCGACCGTAAGCGAGCGATCTCCAAATCACCTTGCCGGTCCGCGAATCCGCCAGCACCAGGGTGAGGTCGGCCCGGACTCGACCATCGCTTTCCGGCCCGAACCCGAGCGAGGCGGGCACCAGTGCCACGCGCCCGTTGACCAATGCCATGAGGCTTCTGAGTGACGAGCGGAGTGGATCGGGTACTTTGGTGAGCTTGGGAGATCTGAGGATGGCCTGTCCCATCTGGTCCGGGTCTTCCACGAACCCCGCTGCCCGCCGGGCAACCTTTCTCAGCTGTGGCGGCAGTACCCAGGTGACCTCGGGCCCTCTGGTCTGAAGCTGTGCCCCGACGAGCGAATCCGCCCGGAGAAGGGCGGTGCGATGGTCGCGATAGTGCGCGTAAGTCGAGTCAGACTGGAGGGCAGGATCGGCGACGACCAGCGTGATCGGGAGAACTGCGATCGTCTGCCCCGAGAACGATGCCGAAGACAGCGTAGCGACCGGTGGAGATGGCGGCGGGGGCGGCGGCTCTTTTTGGGCTCTCAGGCAGGCGGGAGCACCGAGGGTCATCAGAAGCGCCAGGCTTCGGAGTGACAGCGTCAGCTGTTTGATCAATGGATGATACCAATCGCGGGGCTTCAGGGTCCGGAAAGGTAATCACTCCAACGACAACCCTCCATCCACGACGATCGTTTGACCGGTGATGTGCCGAGCGGATTCCGAACAGAGGAAGGAGATGACGTGGGCCACGTCGTCGGGCTCCGCCACCCGGCCGAGCACTGAGCTTTTCTGGGCCCGCTCGATCACCTCGGATGGCAGCATACCCATACGTTCGGTGCGGATGAAGCCGGGAGCGACGGCGTTGACGTTGACGCTGGCCGGTCCGAGCTCGACAGCCGCAGCCCGGGTGAGTCCCAGCAGGGCCGCCTTGCTCGCCGCGTAGTTTGCCACTCCGAACCCGGGCCGCTCAGCCTGATGGGCGCTGACGCTGACGATCTTGCCATAGTGCTGGGAGCGGAAGGTGGGAGCCACCGCGCGAATGCAGTTGAAGGCACCGGTCACGTTGGTCTCGAGCACTTCGCTCCACGCCTCCTGCGAGAGTCGCCAGAGCGCGCCGTCATTGGCTATGCCCGCGTTGTTGATGAGGTAGTGAAGCCCGCCGAGCCGCTGTTTCGACTCCGCTACGAACTCCTCGACCGCCAGGCGGTTCCGGACGTCGCAACGGCGGGCGTGCACGCTGACGCCCATGGCGCTGAGAGCCGTCTCGGTGAGAAGCGCCTGCTCGGTGACATCACGCCCGGGCAGGTTGACGAAGCAGAAGGCGACGTGACACCCGAGCCGGCCGAACTCCATCGCGATGTGCCGGCCCAGCCCGGTGGCGCCACCGGTCACGATGGCCACCTTGCCCCGCCAGGCCTTGCCGATCGGCTGGGGTTTGGGCTCCTCGAGCGCGGTCCCGCTCGCCTCCGGCGCCTCGTGCTCCCAGGAGGGCCGTTGGCCGAAGCCGAATGATGGCAATGGCATGAGGTTCGAAGGTACGGGTCCAATCGGAGGCGGGCAAGGCGGAATGAAGCTCCTTCCCGGCTTTCCCGCCTTTCCCGTCCTTGATAGTGTTAGACCATGCTTCCACGAATAGGCTGGCTACTCCTCGCAGTTGCCGGCGCCATTGCCTGGGGCGTTCTGGCCTTGCACCGGGGTGAGACGATCAGCGCCGCATGGCTGGTACTCGCGGCGGTCGGGACCTATCTGCTGGCCTACCGATTCTACAGCCGATTCCTCGCCGATCGAGTCTTTGGGCTCAACGACCGCCGGGCCACACCGGCCGAGCGGCTGGCCAACGGACGCGACTTCGTACCCACCAACCGGTGGGTTCTCTTTGGCCACCACTTCGCCGCGATAGCGGGCGCCGGCCCCCTGGTCGGACCGGTACTCGCAGCCCAGTTCGGCTATCTCCCCGGCGTGCTCTGGATCGTCTTTGGTGTGGTACTCGGCGGGGCAGTCCAGGACTTTGTGATCCTGTTCGGCTCCATGCGCCGGGACGGCAAGTCGCTGGGACAGATGGCCAAAGAAGAGACCGGACCAGTTACCGGGCTGTTCGCAATGGTGGCGGTGCTCGCGATCATGGTCATCCTGCTCGCTGTGCTCGCGCTCGTGGTAGTGAACGCACTGAAAGACAGCCCTTGGGGCGTGTTCACCATCCTCTGCACCATCCCGATCGCCGTGCTGATGGGTTTCTGGATGAAGGTGTGGCGCCCCGGACGAACGCTGGAGGCATCGGCGTTTGGAATCGTCCTCTTGATGGCGGCTCTCATCGGCGGCCGCTACGTGGCCCAGTCTCCCGCGCTGGCTCCCTGGTTCACCTACTCGGGACTGACACTGGCTTACGGGATGATTGCCTACGGTTTCCTGGCCAGCGTGCTGCCGGTGTGGATGCTTCTCTGCCCCCGAGACTATCTCTCGACCTTCGTGAAGATTGGCACCATTCTCCTGCTGGCTCTCGGCATTCTCCTCGTTCTTCCACCGCTGAAGCTCCCGGCGGTCACTCGGTTT
Source organism: uncultured Gemmatimonadales bacterium (assembly GCA_963751925.1). Classification (GTDB taxonomy): domain Bacteria; phylum Gemmatimonadota; class Gemmatimonadetes; order Gemmatimonadales; family GWC2-71-9; genus CAVVWJ01. The sequence goes on from CAVVWJ010000002.1 coordinate 1,799,114, forward strand.
GTGGACGGAACCGGGCCGATCTTCGCCGGTAAGCTGTTTCCCTTCGGGTTCATCACCATCGCCTGCGGGGCCATCAGCGGCTTCCACGCGCTGGTGGCCTCGGGTACCACACCCAAGATGCTGATCAGGGAAAGCGACGCCCGGCTGATCGGGTACGGCGGTATGCTGATGGAGTCGTTCGTCGCGGTGATGGCTCTCTGTGCTGCGGCGTTGCTGGACCCCGGAATCTACTTCGCGATCAACGCTCCGCTCACAACCCTGGGTGGCAGTGTCGCCTCCGCGGCAGAGGTCATTCGAGGCTGGGGCTTCAGTGTGACGCCAGAGCAGATCCAGAGTCTGGCAGCGGAGGTCGGCGAGAAGACCCTTCTCGGCCGGGCCGGGGGAGCTCCGTCGCTGGCGGTAGGTATGGCTCAGATCTTCAGTAGCGCCTTCGGTCAGGGACTGATGGCGCTCTGGTATCACTTCGCCATCATGTTCGAGGCGCTTTTCATCCTGACGACGGTCGATACCGGCACACGGGTGGGTCGGTTCATGCTGCAGGAGCTCGCCGGCCATATGTGGGAGCCGATGGGAAGGACGTCCTGGTATCCCAGTACCCTCATGGCTTCCGCCTTGGTCGTTGCCGGATGGGGATACTTCCTGGTGCAGGGCGTGATGGATCCGCTGGGTGGCATCAACTCTCTCTGGCCACTCTTCGGAATCAGCAACCAGCTCCTCGCCTCGGTGGCGCTGTGCGTAGGCACCACCCTGCTGATCAAGGCGAGTAAGGCGCGTTACGCCTGGGTGACGCTGGCACCGCTGGCCTGGGTTCTGGCGGCGACGCTCACGGCCGGTTGGCAGAAGGTGTTCGACGCCGATCCCAGGATTGGCTTTCTCTCGCACGCGGCATCCGTGGCCGGACAGCTGGCCACGGGCGCTATCGATGGCACCCGCGGTGCTCGGCTCATCTTCAACGACCGGTTGGACGCCGTGGTGACACTCGCCTTCATGGCCATCACCATGCTCGTCGTGCTCGCCTCGGCCCGCGAGTGGTTGCTGATACTCACCCGCCGGAAGCAAGCCCGCGCGCAAGAGTCTCCGTTCGTGGAGACCGCGTATGCCGGATAGCTGGGAACGGCTGCTCGCTGTCGTTCGCCGGGTTGCCGGCATGCCCGACTACGCCCGGCATGTGGAGCATCTGCGACGCTGCCATCCCGAGCAACCGGTGCCGACCGAACGGGAGTTCTTCGAGGACTACGTTTCACATCGGTATCGAGAAGGTCCCACCCGCTGCTGTTGAGTTTCTCCCCTCCTTTGATTGACAGGGATAGTCCGAGGCCGTAGGCTAGGGCCTCTGGAATCCTCCTTACTCAAACCCGGTGAGACGATCCGCCAACCGCAACCTCATGCGGCTGACGCGATCGCTGAGAGCGAAGGTGTCGTTGCCCCCGGGGTAATCCGCAGCCTGCCCGCCGTCGTACCGTCTCAACTTCACGCCCACATCGTGTCGGCCAACGCATGTCTCGCGCCCGACCTCGTCGGTCACAGCACCCTACAACAGGAGGGCTACATGCGACATGCAGGTTCCCGGTCTTGGCTATGGCTCACCACCTGTGGAGCGGTCTCGCTCCTGATGAGCTGCAGTTCTGGGTCGGACAAAGGTCGAGAGACGGCCACCGCGCTTCCCGGCGACATCGCCCCGGCGAGTGCTACCGAAGTGCCGGCGGCAAAAGGCAAAGTGCCGGTCAGCACAGCCTCTGAGGAGGCGAGAAAGCTCTATCTCCAGGGCCTTGCTCTCGCCGATCAACTTCGTGCCCACGAGGCCCACACGCTCTTCCAGCAGGCGGCCGCGAAGGACCCGAAGTTCGCGATGGTTCACTATCAATTGGCGCTGAATGCCCCCACTCCCAAGGAATTCCTCGGCCATGTAAACCAGGCAGTAGCGCTCGCGCCGGCGGCGTCAGAAGGAGAGCGGCTCGCGATCCTGAGTCTTCAGGCAGGCACCAACGGCGACCCAGCCAAGTCGCTCGACTATGCCAGGCAGGCCGTGGCCCGGTACCCCGAAGATGCGCGGGCACGCCTGACGCTGGCGAACGCCTATTACTTCGGCGAGCAGGACTATGGGAGCGCGCGGAAAGAGTTGGAGCAGGCGATAGAGATCGATCCGACGTTCTCGCCCGCGTACAACATGCTGGGATATTCCCACAGCTTCGTGGGAGATTATCCGGGAGCGGAGAAGGCGTTCAAGAAGTACATCGAGCTGGTGCCGAATGATCCCAATCCATACGACTCCTATGCGGAGTTGCTGATGAAGACCGGCCGGTTCGATGAGTCCATACGACAGTATCGCAAGGCGTTGTCCGTGGACCCGCACTTCACGGGCTCGCTCTCCGGCATTGCGGCCGATTTAATCTTCCAGGGCAAGCACGACCAGGCTCTGGCAGAGACGCGGAAACTCGACGCAGCCGCCCAGAATGACGGCGGGCACCGGCTGGCGATGTTCACCAGAACGCTGGTGTACGTCGACCAGGGGAAAACCGAATCTGCCTTGAGCGAGATGGAGAAGCAGTATGCCCTGGGAGCCGGAATCGGTGATACCGCCGCAATGGCTGGCGACGCCACTGTAATGGGAGACATCCTCCTGCATGCAGGTAAGCCGAAGGAGGCGGAGGCGCGCTACTCGCAGGCTCTCAATCTGCAGGTCAATTCCAGTCTAGCGCCGGAGATCAAGGACGACGCCCGGCTCGCTCACCACTACAATCTCGGACGCGTGGCGCTGAGCAAGAAGGACGTCGCGGCAGCCAAAGAGCACGCTCAGACCTATCTCAGCGGCGCGTCGGACAAGAAGAACACCACACGCATCGCGCAGGCTCACGAGCTGACCGGTATGATTGCGCTGCAGGAGAACAAGTTCGATGAGGCGATCGGGGAGTTCGGAAAGGCGAACGCTCTAGACCCCCTGATCTCGTACGAAACAGCCCTGGCATATAAGGGAAAGGGAGATCAGGCCAAGGCGCAGGAGACGTTCCGAAAGGCGGCGGAGATGTATCCGCTGCCGACCTTGAACTACATGTTCATCCGGGCCGACGCGAAGAAGCTCGCCGGCACGTGAGCTGGGGGAGAGCGGAGCTGGGGCTCAGGTCGGCCCCAGCTCCTGGATCCATTGGGTGAGCCATTTCCCGGTCCGTGAGATCACGGTGGAGCTGTCGTTGGCCAGGAAGTCGTAGCCACCGCGATTCAGCGCGGAGTCGGCGTAGGTGCCGCGCTTCCGCGCCTCCGCCCGGGCATCGAGCAGCGCCTGAAGGCTCGAGCGGGTTCCTATCCACAGTAGCCCGTCCGACGCTCGAATGGCGTATCGCTTGGGTACGCCGAAGCTGTCCGGTGCCACATAGATCCGGCTCAGCAACGGAATGAGCTTGGGGTCGGTGAAGTAGGAGAGCAGCGTCAGATAGCGCACCCGAAACTCGGTGGAATCGGCGGCCCGGAATCGCGCTGCCACCGAGTCGGCAGCTCCGGCACCGAGTCGGCCGAGGACCCAGGCGTCGCCATGATCGTACGTGCGACTGCTCAGACGCGACAGGATGTCTGCCAGGACCACCGAGTCACCCTGGACGGCCCGGCGCCGCTCGAGAATCACTGCCTGGAGTGACGGCTCGAGATCTTCAGCCTTGAGGCCAGGGTTGTTGGGAAACGGAACGTCCGAGCCCTCCATTCGCCGCCGCAGACGGGCAGCGCTGTCCGCATAGGCTCGGCTCCTCAGCTGGGCGAGCCGGGTGATGGCCACCAGCCCCGAGTTCCAGTTGCCGCTGCCCCCCGCCGCCGAAAGCATCATCCTCCAGAGCCGGCCCGGTGCTTTGATCCGCATGATTTTCCGAACCGAGTCGGCGGCGGGAGTGCCCACTTTCAAGCCTTCGTGCAGCTCAGAGTAGGTCGCTCGTCCGGGCTGGCCAACACGCACCTGTACTTGAGCGTGTGAGACAGCCGGAGCCAACCAGATGCCGGCGAAGACTCCTGCTGCCAAGTATTTCACGACCGCGCCCGTTCCTGTGCCGGCAAAACCACGAGCCAGCCAATTACCGCCGCCACCATCCCGGCGGCCGACGCCCAGAGCGCCGCCTGACCGCTTTGGCCCTGGTATATCGCCCCAAAGAGCAGGCCCGCAGGTAACGCGGCCACTCCGACTAATGCGTGATACGCTCCGAATCCTCTCCCGGTCCGAACCGGGGCGAGCGCGGCAACCATCGCCCGCTCACCCGACTCCGTGAGTCCCGCTACCAGGCCCAGCACGAGGAAGAAACCGATCGCCGCGGTCGGTCCGACACTCGACCCGAGCGCTACCGCCACAGCTGCGAAGAGCAGTCCACCCGCGGTGACCATCGCCCGGGCTCCTACCCGGTCCGTCAGCCAGCCGCCGGGATAGGAGCTGGCGCTCCGTACCACGTGCAGCCCAGCCCAGACCAGCGGGATCGCCGCGACCGCCACACCCCGGTCCTGCAGCCGCAGGATCAGCAGCGTTTCCGGAAGGCGAAAGAAGGTCAGTGCGGTGAGCGCGAGGACCGGGGGCCAGAAGGAGCTGCGAGCTTGGAGCTCGGAGCTAGGAGCTGCCGGAGTGCGTTCGACTACCGGCTGCTTGCCTGTGGCTCCCGACTCCCGACTCCCAGCTCCCCGCAACACCACCGCGAGGACCACAAAGGCCAACACCCCCGGGAGCGCGCTCCACCCGATCACCCGCCGCACATCGGCGCCCTCACGCAAGAGAAACCAGGCAGCGAGGGAGCCGATGACCGCTCCGAAGTGGTCCGCCCCCCGATGAAAGCCGAAGGCACGCCCGCGCTGGCTCTGTGGCGTTACCTCCGCAATCAGCGCGTCTCTGGGCGGTGTGCGGATTCCCTTTCCTACCCGGTCGATGACGCGAAACCCGACGACCTGCCACGCTGCACTCGCCACCGCGATCAGGGGACGGACCAGCACCGCCGTCGCATAGCCAACCAGGATTAGCGGCCTGCGCCAGCCGGGCCGGTCGGCCAGGCGGCCACTCCCCCATTTGAGCACAGAAGAGGTGAGGTCGGCCGCGCCATCGAGGAAGCCGAGGATAAGGGCGCCGCCGCCCAGTGTCCCGGTGACGAACGCCGGCAGCAGCGGGTAGACCATCTCGCTCGCGAAATCGTTGAAGAGCGAGACGAGTGAGAGGCCTTTGACCGTCCGGGGTACCGCCGAAGCGGTATCTGGGGCTAGGGAATCGACAGCAGACATGGATAAGAAATTCGCGGTGGCATGGGTGAATGTACCCTATATCTTTGCCGCATGACTGCCGAGCCGGTGCGCTTTCATGAGTCGAATCTGTGGTCCACTCCCATACGGGACCTGGGGCTCACCATCGAGGGGACTCGGCTGGAGCCGATCATAGCAGAGTTCGAGGGGGAGTTGCACCAGGCCGGGATCACCCGGGTACGCCCGCGCTTCTATCTGTCCACCGAGTGGGGTGTGCCGTTCGAGACCATCGCCATCGCCATCCCTTTCTATCTTGCCCGGCCGGACCTCACCGCGCTGCACGCAGAACGGGTGGGGCACGTGGAAGGATTCGACCGGGCCGACATCCTGCGCTATCTGCGGCATGAGATGGGGCACGTCGTCAACTATGCCTACCGGCTGTACGACGATGAGGAGTGGGTCAAGCAGTTCGGCTCCATCACTCAACCCTACTTCGAGGACTACCGGCCGGAGCCGTTCAGCCGCCGGTACGTCCGACATCTGCCGGGTTGGTACGCTCAGAAGCACCCCGACGAAGATTGGGCCGAGACGTTCGCCGTCTGGATGACACCCGGGATGGATTGGCGGGCGGAGTACGGTGCCTGGCCCATCGCCTTCGCCAAACTCGCCTATTGCAGCCGCACAATGAAAGTGCTCCGGGAGCAGGATCCCCAGGTCACCAATACCGAGCTCGACGAAGACGTGGGAGAGATCGAATACTCGCTCGGCCAGTACTACGGTGGCGGCCGGGAAGCGGAGGCGTTCGGGGAGTTGCCACCTGGGCTCGATGGAGCACTGAGGGCGATCTTCGATGACCTGGGCAGCTCGCCATCCGCCTCACCCAACGAGCCGCTCAAGCCGGCAGCGGATCTCATCCGGCGTATGGAGGTCGAGCTCATGGCCAACGTCTTCCGCTGGACCGGCCACTTTCCCGAGCGGACCAGAGTGCTCCTGCGGTACCTCGCGGATCGTGCCAGGCGCCTGGGCCAGGGCTATCCGGCGGCCCGGGAGGATTCTGCCATCATTGCTCTCACTACGCTGGTAACCGGCCTGGCTATGAACCACGTGCAGCGAGGCAGCTATTTGCCGTAGCGCTCCAGGGCCAGGTTGACGATGCGCTCGATCAGCCGGGGATAATCAATCCCAGCGGCCTCCGCCGACATCGCGAATTCGCTCGACTTCTCGAGATAACAGCTGGCGTTCACTTCCAACACGTAGATGTCGCCCGTGTCGGTCAGACGGAGATCCACCCGGCCATAGTCTCTGACCCGCAGGGCGCGGTACGCGTCGACCGCAACTTTCTGGAGTCTGGCACGTAGCTCATCCGGCAGATTCGCCAGCACCGACTTGGTCCCCTTGAACTCCTTGCTCCCCTCGTCCCACTTGGCCTTGCTGTCGAGCACCTTGGGCACGCCCTCGGGGAAGCCGGTGAAGTCTACCTCGACCGGTGGCAGCGCCTTGAGCTGCGAGTTTCCCAGCACCCCAACGTAAAACTCACGGCCCTCGATGTACTCTTCGGCCAGGGCCGAGTCGTTCAGCTCTTTCCGGATGGCCACCACTCGTTCCATGAGTGCGCCCGCGTCGTGCACCAGCGATTTGCCGCCGATGCCAAGCGACGAGTCCGAGCGGAGCGGCTTGACGAAGAGCGGCATACGCAAATTGCCGCCGGTCTCGAACGCCTGCTGCCGCGAGAACACGGCGAAGCGGGGATACAGAATTTCCTCGAATGCCAGAAGCTTCTTGGTGAGTCCCTTGTCCTGGCTGAGATACAACTCTCCCGGACCGCTGCCGGTGTACTTGAGGCCCAGCAGATCGAGCAGCCCGGCGACGGGTATGTCACCGAACACGTTCTCACCGAACATCTCCATCAAGTTGAAGACCAGGTCGGGCTTTCGCCGCGACAGTCCGGCGATGAGCCGCTTCACATCGCCGTGGGCGCCGAGAACCGACACCCGGTGGCCCAGGCTCCGCAGCGTTCGGGCGACCTGAGGAACGACCGCCTCGTAATCCTTCGAGTTTTCGTCGTCGCTGTCGAGGTAGGTCAGGACGGTGATCTTCATGCGGTCGGTCCTTTCTGGTTCCGGCCGTTCACTCAGCGAGATCCATACCCCATGCTGCCAGCGAGACCGGCAGTCCTCCGTAGCGCATCAACTCGTCGTGAAACTGTCGAGCACTGAAGCGTTCACCAGACCGTTTGCGGTAGCCCTCCCTGAGACGCAGAATTTCCCGCCGGCCGACGGCATAGCAGAGCTGGTATGTCGGCCAGGCGCAGTAGCGGCGGACCTCGGCTTCGGCGCTGGTTCGTTCGATCGGCAGGTGCTCGACCATATAGTCGACCGCCTGGGCCGGTGACATGCCTCGGGTATGGAGGCTCACGTCCAGCACGATCCGCACTGCACGCCACAGCAGATTCACCAGTTGAAAGAGCCGTACCTCCTTGGTGCGATAGAAGCCGGCCTCCTCCATCAGCTGCTCGCAGTAGAGCGCCCAGCCTTCGACCATGACCGGAGTCCAGATGTGGCGCCTCACCTCGGAGCCGAGCGCCTGAGCCGAGACCAGCTGGAGGTGATGCCCCGGATAGGCCTCGTGTGCCACCATGACCGGAATAGCATGGCGGCAGTGGCCCCGCTGCTGTTGAGCGAATGCTTCGGGCGCGAGAGACGAATCAGGACGGGTGACGTAGAAGCGGCCAGTGCGATCGGCCAGGAAGATCGGCGGCGGCTCGTAGGCCGCAAACGGCACCAGTGCCGTGAGGAACGACGGCGTCGGGATCACCTCGACGTCTCCCACCGGCATACTGACAAGGCCTCGTTCGACCACGAACCTGTGGGCGCTCTCCAGCTCCCGGCGGTACGCCAATATCAGGTCCTCGTCCAGGGGCAGATCCTGACGGAGCTCATCGACCATTTCGCGCCATGGTCTGGCATCCAGCTCTCCCGCCAGCTGGATGATGTCTTTGGTGGCCTCCTCCTGCAGCTGAACGCCGTAGCGCAACAGCTCGGACGAGCCCGCATTGATGGCGTGCTCGTGATGCAGCCGGCGGGCGAACTGTTCCTCCCCGACGGCGAAAGACAGGGGATCGGAACTGACCTCGATATCGTCGCGGAGCGCCCCGCCGAATTGCGCCAGCGCCCGCAGCGCGTCTCCGGCGGCGGCGTTGATCTGAACCGACGCTTCCGGTGCCGACTGAGCGAACAGCCCGGCCCCTCGGGCAATCAGCTCACCGCCACCTCCCAGCATGCTCAGGGCAGTATCGACAAAGACCGTGGGCGGCTCCTTAAGGGTGCTGCGCGCGGACTCGAGAAAACCGGGAATCGCACCCAGCCGGGCCAGCATAGCCGGGACCCGCCCAGCGATGTCATCGTCCGACCGGCGCATGATGGCGTAGAGGCTCTGAAACAGATGTGAGAGCCAGAAGGCCGGATTTTTGACGTGCGGCTGCTCGTTCTCCAGGCGGTAGATGGTGCTGCGGATTTCCCCGAGGAGCGCGGTACGGTCGATCTCCTCGTTCAGCTCTTCAGAGTCGGTCTCTTCTACCGCGCCACCGAGGGAGCGGAGGGCCGCCAGATGTACCCGCACCGCCTCGGGATCGAAGCTCCCCAGCCGGGGATCTTCCGAGACGAGACCCGCCGCGCTTCCGGCTGCAGGGTCGAAGTGATATTTGAGATCGAGATAGGATCGGCAGAAATCATCTACCGAAGACGAAGGCACCACAGAGATCCTCTCCTCGGCGCGGCGCTCGGGCATGACTTAGGATGACCGCGAGGCGGTCACCTCGGAATTGTCACCCAGGGTTGCCGATCCGCGAAAGCCCTCCAGCACCACCCCGTTTCCCAGAAGCGAGCCCTCCAGCTCCACGCCTTTCAACACGGCATCGCGGCCGATGATGGTATTCCGGACTCGGCTCCCGCTGATGCGGCCGCCCTGCTCGATGGAGACATTCGGGCCGATTTCGCTGCTCTCTATGATCACACCGTCCTCGATGTACACCGGGTCATGAATCGTTGCACCAGGGAAGTCGATCCGCCGGGCGGCGCCTTTTCGGAGGAGGATCTCATTGGTCTGGAGCAGGGTGTCCAGCTTGCCGCAGTCGTACCATCCCCCTACCTCTGCGGTCAAAATGCGCTTGCCGTGCTCGATCATCCATTGAAATGCATCGGTGAGATACCACTCGCCCTTGTTTGCCGGCCTGGCGAGGACGTGGTCGATCCCCTCCCACAGACTGTCCACCGCGCGGATGTAGTAGAGCCCGATGTTGGCCAGCTTCGAGATCGGTGTCGAGGGCTTCTCTACGATCTTCGTCATGTACCCCTTCGAATCGGTCACCACGACACCGAAGCGTTGGTAGTCCTCGACCTCTTTGGCCCAGATGATCCCGTCGGCATCGCTCCGATTGATCAGCGTAAGGTCCGCCTCGAACACCGTGTCGACGAAGATGATGAGAACAGGCCCCTTGACGTAGGGGCGAGCCAGGTTGATGGCTCCGGCGGTGCCGTCCTGCACCTTCTGCTCGATGAACCGTGACGGAATTTTGTACTTGGCCCTGGCAAACTCCTCCACTTGCTCCTTCAGGTGGCCGGTGATGAAGATCAGCTCGGTGATGTCCAGCCCGCGCAGGCGATCCATCACCCAATCCATCACTGGGCGGCCGGCCACCTTCAGCAGAGGCTTCGGCACGAGATGGGTATGGGGCCTGAGCCTGGTGCCCTTGCCGGCGAGCGGGATGATCACTTGCATCTTCAGCCTCTTCCGTAGCGATCCTGGATCCGCACCAGATCGTCGAGCTCGGGTGTTGACGCTTCGAGCACATCGCTGTCGACGACGGCTTCGATCTGATGGACCAATTTTGGCGGCACGTGAACCGTCTCACCCGCCTTGAACGCGCGTGCCACGAGCTGCTCGCCTGGCCGCGTTCTCAGAATGAGCTCGCCCGAGAGCACGTGCATAGTCTCGTCTTTCTTGTTGTGATACTGCAGACTGAGCACGTGGCCTGCCTTCACGTGGAGGATCTTTCCGACGTATCGGTCGGTGCGAGCCCAGATCAGCTCGTATCCCCAAGGCTTGTCTACCCGGTAGGGCACGTCCGGCACTCAGGCCCCCGCGTAGGTGAGTTGCATTGACGAAGGGGTGGTGACGCAGGCGTGGACACAGACCCCGCAGCCGACGCAGCCTTCACGCCGAAGGACCGGATGCCCCGCTTCGTCGATAGTGAGGGCAGCCTCACCCATCGGACACGCATCGGCACAGACTCGGCAGGCGGTGCCCCGAAAGGTGATGCAACGGTCCGGCTGGAATTCCAGGTTCCCCAGCCGGTAGCCGGACCACCCGTTTGTTGGAACGATCAACGCGGCCGTGGGACAGGCCGACGCGCAGGGCATGGTAGCACACGCAATACAGGGCTCGACTCCCGGCTCCAGATAGGGTGTTCCGGCCGCGAGCCCGCCATCCGATGGCACCCGCACGAGAGCATGCGGTGGGCACGCGTCGACACAGGCGCCGCAGCGCGTGCAGGCTGCGAGAAAGCCGATCTCCGGCAGAGCCCCCGGCGGCCTGAAGTATCGCCGGCTGACGACACGCTCCTCGGTCTGCGCGACGATGCGCTCGAGCCAGTCGCCGAGGGCGGACTGGAGAAGGCCGCGCCGCGAAGAGGGGGACTGATTCAGCATGCGCAAATATAGGCGAGGCACATCGACAGCGGGCAGCAATCGAGCGCGAGATTCTCAGAACGAGGGCTGAAAGCTGAAGGTCCAGCGGAACTTCAGCTCGTCATCGCCCGGCTCTCGATCCTGCGCCAGCTCTGGGCGGCTCACGTAGAGCGGAAGGTCGAGACGGGTGGTGAAGCTGGTCTGACCGATGCGGTGATCGACTCGAATACCCAGGCCGGCATCGCCCAGAAATCTGATGACTCCAGTGAGTGGGGGCGTGGTTCCGCCGAGTTGGCGAGCGATGTCGCTGAATGCCGCTAGCCCTACTCTATGGAAAAGCTTGGCCGACGGTCGTTCCCACACCGTTCGCTCGAGCTCCAGGTTGAGCGAGATGAGCGATGCCGCCGATACCCGCTGGTCGATGCCCCGAACTCCACCGCCTCCGGGCACGTGATAGTGGAAGTCTTCGCCCACCAGCAGGGCCCCGCGCGACCGGAGGAATGGGTTGTAGAGCTGCTGGAGAGGATCGGCCCCCTGGTAGTACATCTGGCGCTGCTTCGGGCCGGCTACGCGTGCCCCACCCGCGGCTCCGGTGAAAACTCTGGCGCCGAGCGAGAGATGCCTGCCCAATGACCTCCGGGCGGTGCCTTCCAGAAACCCGCGAAAATAGAACGGCTCGAGTATTGGGTTTCCGCTCGCGTCGAGACCTTGCTCATTGTACGCCAGACCACCGCCGGCCGAAGCGCGGAGCGCCAGCTGCCATCTGCCGGCCGGCGCCACGATCGCACTGCCGAGCTGCACTTCAACGGTGCCTACATCCTCGTAGAGGCCCCGATCCAGATAGCGAAAGTCATCCGGTGCTACCCACTGCAGTGTGACGCTCTGGCTGTACGTCGTTCCTGAGCCAATGTGTGGTCTACGCACCCGCTCCAGTGATGCGGAAGCTCCGTACCGTCCTTCGATGTTGAAGGCGTCGAACGTTTCTGAGAGGTTAGCAGCCCGGAGGAACGTCGGGTTTTTCGCCCGAAGGAAGAAGTCGACGTCATGGACATCGTTGTCCACGCCCCACCCGGTGCTCACCGACACCAGCGCCTGGTTCTGCTCGAAGCGGCCCAGGTAATCATCCCGGCTCCTGACCCCGAGGGTCACGCCGCCGGCATCGTTGTACCACACCGTTGGTTGCACACCGACAGTGAGCCGATCCCGGCGTGACCGCGTCGAGAAGTAGGGATGGATGTAGAAATCGGTGCCCGGTTGGGGAATGAGCGTACTCGGCATTGGCAGCCCGAGCCGTTTCCGGTTGTTGAGCATGTTCCAGTCGTGGCTTCGAACCCGCGGGTCCAGCAAGACCCATTTCGGCTTGCTCCGAGTGGCCACGGTAACCCATTCCCGCGGCGCCAGACCCTCCGCCCTTCCCACTGCAGTATCACTCTCCCCGATCACGGCAACTTCGACCGGAATTCGTCCCTCGGCCTTTCGCACGACCTCGACCCGGGTAGTCCAATTGGTGTTGGGACGGTCAGTTGCTTCTGCGGCAGTTTCCGATCCAGCTACCGCCGTACCGCCTTTCCGCCTTTCCGCCTTCACTCTCCCGATGGCATAGTCGACCAGCTCGGTCGAGTGGAGCCACTGCGCAAAAAACGTCGAGAGGTCCCGGCCGGACACCTCTTCGGCCACCGACCGGAACGCCGGCTCGTCCACGTGCTTCAGCTTCCAGCGCTGATAGAAGGTCTGGAGAATCCGGTGCATTGCGTCGTCGCCGACGATGTAGCGAAGCTGCTGGAAGAAGAGCTCGCCCCGGGTGTAGATCGAGATGTTGTAGGATGTGAAGTCGCGATACGCCTCGCTCAGCAGACTCGCGGGCTCGGACATGTGGTCGAGATCGAGTTCCAGAATTCCCGCCTCCCCCTGCTCGTATCCGCCGAGTTTCCCCTGGGTTTCCCAGAACCATGTGGTCTGGAAGCTGGTGAAACCCTCGTCGAGCCAGCCCTCCCTCCACTCGTTGTTGGCCAGAATTCCCATGGTGTAGTTGTGTCCCAGCTCGTGCACGATCAGCCCCTGATCGGCTGAGCCGTTCATGATCATCATGGGGAACTCGGTGCCGCCGCCCTCGATCCGATGCACGTTGGTGATCTGGGGCCAGGCGAAGGCGCCGTACAGCTGGTTAAGCCAGGCGAGCGCCGTCTGGGTCCGCTCGACCGCCTGCCCCCGTCCCCAGGTCTGCTCGTCCCCTGGCTGATAGAGCACATGCACCGCGACTCCGTCGTAGCTGCCGCCCTCGTACCGATACTCCGGATTGAGCGACAGCGCGAAGTGGTGCACGTCTTCGGCATACCAGCGGATTTTCTTGCGGCCCTCGGTAGCCCCGCCACACTGCGCGGGCGGCGTGCGGCTGCCGTAAAAGTTGCGCTGATAGTCTATGCGATGTGCTCGCGTGCGATTGGCCTTCTCCCAGCCAGGATCACCGCAGACGGCAACTCCGGTTGCTGCCACCACCTGGTCTGCCGGCACCTCCAGGTCCACCAGGAATGAGGCGAACTCGCCGTAGAACTCACCTGCCGGATAGAGGGGATGCTCCTCCCAGCCGTAGCGGTCGTAGACCACGACTTTGGGATACCACTGGGCAAAGTCGAATCGGCGTCCCTGGCGACCCTGCCGCCGGGGGACGGTGGAGGGTCGAGCATCCCAGCCCATGTCGACCGACATCGAGTCGCCCGGCGCGAGCGGGTGCGGCAGATCGAAGCGGGCGATGGTACTGTCCGGCGCGAACGGGAACACCGGCCTCACCGGCCGGCCCATGATCTTCACGCTGGTGACGTGATTGAAGGCGAAGTCGGGGTCCTTCAGATCGTTGAACCGCCTGCGACCCTCGACCGAGTCGGCATCGGACCAGCGTGAGCCGGGCCGGAAGGCGTTGAGGTAGAGGTGGAGCGAAAAGGTGGTCAGCGTGTCGGGCGATCGGTTGGTGTAGCGGATGTGCTCGGTGCCACTCAGCACACCAGACGGCTCATCGAGGCGGGCCGAGATCTCATAGGCCACTTGCTGCTGCCAGTATACGATGGGTTGCTGCAACGCGAGCAGGGCAAGAACAATCACTGGGAACCCGGCATTCGAAAGGACGCAGGCAGCCTACGCATTCGCGTAACATAGGTGCCGCCGGTGGCATTTGGCACCGCGACGCATACAGGTGATCCCGTCATCTGCTCTTCGAGCTGTAGGATGCAACGTTGTTCTAAACCTGCAGCCGGCAGCTTGCCATGGCAGACACCTACCTCTCGCTTCGCGTGCACCTGGTTTGGGCCACCAAGAACCGCCGGCCCTGGCTGGACCCGGAATGGCGCTCGCGGCTGTTTGCGTGTGCTGCCGCCGCAGTCGAGCGAAGGAGGAGCAAGCTGCTGTGCGCCGGAGGAGCCAGAGATCACATCCATCTGTACATCGAGCCGGCAAGCACCTTGGCACTCGCCGAGCTGGTGCACAGCATCAAGACCACCACATGCAAGTGGATCCACGCCAGCATCCCGACCCGGCGGGATTTCCGCTGGCAGCAGGGATACGCCGCTTTCACCGTCACGCCTTTCGAGGACGGTCACATTCGGGACTACATCAGAAACCAGGAGAGCCACCACCGAGACCAACCGTTCACCAACGAATACGCCTCGTTACTGGAGCGGCACGGGGTCGAGCACGAGACAGTCGAGTTCCTGGACTGAGCTCGAAAGAATTTGCTCGAGTCCCGGATAGTCGAGAGGGCCACCCAATGGAGTGGCCCTCGGAGTCAGCAGAGTACTCTGGGTTACCTGGAGAGTTGCCGCCGCAGCTTCGTCATACGCCGCCGCACTGATCCGTCCAGCACCCGGTCGCCCAGCCGTACGACGGCCCCGCCCAAAATCTCCGGGTCCACCGAGAAACTGGCGATCACCTGCTTGTCGAGCTGGCGGCTCAGATTCTCCTGGATACTGCGTTTCAGAGCCTCGTCCGGTGCCCGGGCCAGCGTCACGCCGGCGCGAACCCGGTTGAGCTTCACGTCCACCAGACCGAGATACTCGGTCGCGATCTCCCGAAGCAGCATCTGCCGGCCTCGTTTGATGACGGCCTGAAGAAAGAGCACGAACTCCCGGGGTGCGTCCTTGAGCGCCTCCCCGAAGATCCGGGCCTTCTCTGACTTGGGTACCCGGGGCGACATCAACACCGCCTGCACCCGCGGCGTGGTCTCCACTGCGGCTGCCACGGCATCGATCAGATCGGCATACCGCTCCGCGCTGCCGTTCCGTTCACCCAGATCGAACAACGCCTCGGCGTAGTTCCGGGCCACAGTCTCTTTTCTCAATGGCCGTTCAGCCCGGCGAGATACTCCTGCACCAGCTTCCGGTCGGTATCACTGCTCAGCCGCTCGCCGATGAGCTTGGACGCGGCCGCGAGCGACAGGTCCACCGCCTCCCGGCGCAGCTCGACGAGGGCGCGTTCCCGCTCGGCGAGGATGTCGCGCCGAGCCCGGGCGAGCAGATCCTCCTGCTCCTGCCGGGTCTTCTCCATCGCCAGCGTCCGCTCCTTCTCAGCCAGAGTGCGCGCCTGTGCGATGAGCGCCTGGGCCGATGCCCTGGCGTCGGCAATCAGCTTCTTGTGCTCGGCCAACAGCGCCTCGGACTCGAGCCGGTTCCGCTCGGCCTGATCGAGCTGCTCCTGCAGCGCCCGCTCCCGGGCCTCGACCGCGCCCAGCAGCGCCGGGTAGGCGAATCGCTTGAGCACCAGCAGAAGCAGGATGAAGACCACCACGGTCCAGAACATCAGACCGAACTCGATCGTCAGCGGGCCCGCTGGGGTGGCGTGCTCCTCCTGGATCAGCGCGAGGATGGAGATCATGAGAAGTTCCTTTTGGAAGTCGAGAGTCCAGGGTCAAGAGTCTAGGTCTAGGTGGCTTTAGACCCTTGACCCTTGACCCTCGACTCTTGACTTGCTCTTCAAAACGTAATCTTCGACTGAATGAGAAAGCCGATAACGGCGACGAACAACGCCACACCTTCGACCAGCGCCGCGGCGATGATCATTGCGGTCTGAATTCGAGCAGTGGCATCGGGTTGCCGCGCGATACCCTCGGTTGCCGAGCCACCGATCCGGCCGATACCGACGCCGGCGCCGAGGACCGCGAGTCCTGCGGCCAGTCCGGCACCGATGAGTCCGTAGCCCTTTCCGGCGGCAGCATTAGCCGTGTCCTGCAGCAGAGCGAGCATGTACAGCATGTTTGACTCCATGACGTGAGCGGGAGACCGAAGCCGGTTGCACTCGCCGCGCGGGGACCGACTCTCCCGAATCGGCCCTGCCTCGGCAACCCGCCGGCGTTCCAACCGGAACAGCGGGCATCGTCCGCCGTCCAGCGGACTACAATCAGCTCGGCGCGAGCGCTCGCCGGCTGAGTCCTACGTCTAGTGCTCCGCCCGCATCAGGCCGATGAACACGGCCGTGAGCAGGGTGAACACGAAGGCCTGCAAGAATGCCACAAACAGTTCCAGCACCATTACGCCGGTCGCCAGCAGTGAAGCCCCGATTCCAACGGCGTAGCTCTTGAACAGGAACGTCAGGCCCAACAGCGCCAGTACCAGCACGTGGCCCGAGGTCATGTTGGCAAAGAGCCGGACCGCCAGCGCGAACGGCTTGGCCAGCTTGCCGATGATCTCGATCGGCGTCATAACCACCAGCAGCAGCACCTTCAGGGCGGCCCCGCCGGGCCCACCAGGCAGGCCAGGGGGCAGATAGAAGATCGTCTTCATGTAGCCGTTGAAGCCCAGCGACCGCATTCCCGTCAGCTCGATCACGATGAACGCCATGATGGCAAGCGCGGCCGTGACCGAGATGTTGCTGGTGGCGGTAGCGCCCCACGGCAAAAGCCCCAGGAGATTCATCGCCAGAACGAAGAAGAAGACCGTGATCAGATATGGTGCGTAGCCCTCACCGTGATGGCCCACATTCGGCAGCACCACTTCCTGCCGCACCCAGAGCGTCATCGCTTCCATCGCTCCAGCAAAACCTTTCGGTGGACGTCCCCGCGCCTGCGCCTCGGTTACCGAACGTGCGCTCAGGGTGAACGCGAGGATCACCAGTGCCGCCGCCAGCAGCATGTAGACCAGGTGCTTGGTCGGCGAGATGTCGAGGTATCTGGGCCGCCCTTCAGCCGTCGTCCCGAGCGGGATCTTCCAGTTGTCGGGCAGGTGGATGACGCCGAATGGGGTCTCGACCTCGTGGGAGTTTCCGATGTGGTGGGCGATGTCGATCTGGTTGCTGCTGGCCTCGTGCTGGCTGGTCGGCGCCACCGCTTCGCGGGCAACTTCTCCCGTTGGCTCCTGGGCCAGAGCGGCGCGGCCGGCCACGCTGCTCATTGCAACGACCAGCGCCAGTGTTCCCCAGATCGAACGAGTGCTTCGCGTCATCGTGCCTTGATTCTCGATTGTTCCTGTAGCGCAGTCACCGACTCGACCAGCAGGAGAGCCGCCAGGGTACCTGCCAGCGCTCCCAGCGTCGGACCCATGTGCCATCCAAGCGCCGGAATCACGACGAGCGCGACCACACAGACGACCAGCAGCCGAACCAGCATCCCCGCGGCCCAGACCAGCTGGAAACGTTCGGTCCCGATGCTTCGGAGCGTCCACCACCCGAGCGGAGCCTGAACCGCCAGGCCGAGGAGAAGTCCTCGGAGCGCCCCAGCCCGGATATTCGCCGGCATCGCGGCCACCAGAGCGAGGCCGAGCGCTGCGGCTCCAGCGAGCCACGCCAGGTACCGCCGGCTCCCTGTCACTTCTGGCTGTCGTCCTTTCGGCTCAGCGAACGCACCAGCCAGTACATCGTTCCGCCGAAGCCCAGAAATGCGGCGACCACCGTCAGAACACCGCCGGTGCCAAGCTTCCGATCGGCCCACTGTCCGATCCAGACGAAGACCAGCATGCTGACCGCAAGCTGAACTCCGAGCCCGGCATACTGCATAGCCCCTGGCTGCCGCTTTCCAGCCGGATCTGGGGTATTCACGGCGCTAACCTATCCGCTTGTGAAAAGTTTCGCAAGCGAAACTGATCGGTGGATCGGCGCATTATAGGGGTCTCGACTCGTTGCTCAATCTGATCCCGGCTTTGTGCCTGAGAGCTATGGCGCTGGCGTCCATCTTTGGACACGGGTAATCTCAACTGGAACCATTACCGAGAGAACATGACCGCGACTCAAGCTGCACCATCAGACGACGTCCAACAGCTCGAACGCCTCGTCGGCGCCGTCACTCGGCTCAAGACCCAGGTGGCGCAGCGGATTGTCGGCCAGGAAGAGACGGTGGACGGCATCCTGACTGCGGTGCTGGCCGGCGGCCACGCACTGCTCATCGGAGTTCCTGGTCTGGCCAAGACCCTGATGGTGCAGACGGTCGCCGAGGCGCTGCACTTGAGCTTCAACCGGGTCCAGTTCACGCCGGACCTGATGCCGAGCGACATCACGGGGACAGACATCATCGAGGAAGATCTCACCACTGGACGGCGCTCGTTCCGCTTCGTGCAGGGGCCCATTTTCGCCAACGTAGTCCTCGCTGACGAGATCAACCGCACGCCGCCGAAAACCCAGGCGGCACTCCTCCAGGCCATGCAGGAACACCAGATCACGGCGGCGGGGACAACCTATCATCTCCCCGATCCCTTCTTCGTGCTGGCCACCCAGAACCCGATCGAGCAGGAGGGCACCTATCCGCTGCCCGAAGCTCAGCTCGACCGCTTCATGCTGGAGCTTCGGGTGAGCTACCCCAGCCGCAGCGAAGAGGAAGCGATCGTCGAGCAGACTACGGGCACCACGCGGGTATCGCTTCATCCGGTCCTCGACGCGCCAGCGGTGCTGGCGATGCAGGCACTGGTGCGCCGGATACCCGTCTCACGCGGGCTCATTCGCTCGGCGGTGACGCTGGCGCGGATGACTCGCCCCAGCGACGCCGAGGCGCCGGCCCTTATTAAGGAATACGTCGAGTGGGGCGCCGGCCCCCGAGCCTCACAGTACCTCGTGCTCGGCGCCAAGGCCCGGGCAGCGATCGCCGGCCGCCCCATGGCGGATCTGGATGATGTCCGCGCCGTCGCTCCGTCGGTCCTGCGCCATCGGCTGGTCACCAACTTCGCGGCCGAAGCAGCGGACCGCACCAGTGAAGACCTGGTCCGGGAGCTGGTGGGCGGAAAGGGGTGGCTCGGGAGCTGACGCCAGCCGCGGTGCTTGATCGACCGCAGAAACGTGCAAATTCGAGTGAGCATTTGCAGGAGTGGACCGTCCGAAACGTGCTGGCCTGATCGCTATCTTTTTAACTCGTACCGCAGCACGACCGCCCCCGAGCCGAACTCCATCCGGCTCACGAGCCTCAAGTCAACCCACTTCGATAGCCCTGCGAACAGCGTCGGCCCACGGCCCACTATCCTGGGGTGTACCACGAGCTCGTACTCATCGATCAATCCCAGCTCCGCCAACGCCAGCGGGAGCTTCACGCCTCCCGTGAACAGTCCCTTACCTGGCTCCTGTTTGAGCCGCTGAACGGCCTTCCCCAGATCCCCGCGGACGAGTTCCGCGTTCCAATCCACCCGATCCAGGGTGCTCGACACGACGTACTTCTTTGCCGCGTCGATGGTCCGGGCGAAGGGTTCCATCCAATCAGGCCTAGCTACAGCCGGCGCCGGGCCTCGCCACGCTTCCTCCATCATTTGGTAGGTCACACGGCCAAAGAGGAGGGCATCTGCGTGCTGGATGTTCTCGATGGCGTGACGGTGCAGCTCTTCATCTGCGATCCCTACCCGATGATCGCAGCACCCGTCCAATGTGAGGTTGATGGAATACCGAAGAGGTCGCATGAGGCAATGAGTACCGCGGATGTGGAAAACGAGCAAGGTTAAAAAAAAGCCCGGCCACCTCGGCCGGGCTTTCTGTTGCAAGCAGCTCTACTCAGGCAGTGCCGCTGATGTATACGCCGACCGGAGCCAGCAGCTGATCGAAGCTGCCGAACGCCCCGCCTGACAGGATGAAGATGTCATTCAACGCCTGCTCATCCTCGGCCGTGAGCACGTGCCCGTTGGTCCCGGTGATCACCGTCTGATCGCCCGAGGCGACTATAGTGGCGAAGGCATCGCCCCCGACCTTCACGGCGAGGGTGCCGCCATCGGGACCGAACTCTCCAGTGAACGTGACCGTGCCGTTGGGCCCATGCATATCGAGGGCGATATCCAAGGTACCAGCCTGGGTGTCGAGGCCGGTCGCGACCAGGGTGAGGTGGATTCCCACGTCGCGGCTCGGCACAGTGAGCGAGTAATCGAGAGCCAGGCCGGAGGTCATGGTGACGGTTGCATGCAGGTTGAAGTTTGCCCGCGTGGTCCCGTCCGTGATGTATCCAATCGCGTTGACCACACCGCTCGAGGCCGAGCTGCTCGCGCTCACGGTATAATCGAGATAGGTGATCCCGCCGGACACTACGATGATCTGTGCGGCGTCGGTCAGCCCGATGCTCTTATCGATCAGGTCGACATAGCCCGTTGTAACGAGCGGGTCCACCGGCTCGAGCGTCAGCGGATCAACCGCATAGAGCAGGAAGCGCACGCCGTTGGTCGGTGCACCGGCGATGTCGGAGGCGATGTAGGTCCCATCGGCGGTGTTGTAGACGAACGTCTTCCCGGCGAATTGCGCGGGGACGGAGGTCCTGGATGCGTTGAAGCTCTTGTCCTTGGAGCTGGGCAGAATCTTGGCCAGCCGCTGCGCGCTCCGGAGCGCGGCAGCCCGGAAGCCGGCCGCATTGGTCGCGCCTCTCACATCGAGCGCGGCCGCGGAGGAGGAGATCGTCGGTGCTGCGCCGAGCGCGGCATCGAACAGCACGCTCAACGAGGAAAACGCGGTGAACGTGGGTGACTCGAACGCCGAGTTCACCGTCCCGATGTCGGCCGAGGTACCGGTCGCGCTGAACGCCGCGGGGCCGGAGTCCCCACCGCAGCCGACGGCAAAAGAGACCGCGACAGCGGCAAGGACAGATCGCTTGGCGTAATGCAGAATGCTCATGAGTTCCGCCTCGGTGTTGGTGGCAGCACGAGGACGGCTCGGTCATGAGCCGCCGGTCGCAAGCCGGTAAATACTTGGGGGCTACTGCTTTGGGGTTGGCCCCCAGCCGCTGCCGGAGTGGGCAACGGCCTGGGCTGAGGCGGGATAAGGCAACGGCTATGCCAGCGCTTGCACGTCCTCCCTGGGCACTACGGGGAAACCTTCCTGCTGCCAGGCGGCCCATCCGCCCACAAGAGCACGGGCCTTGGGCCAGCCGGCCGCTCGAAGCTCTCGCGCCACCCGGGCGCTTGTGGCTTCGTCCTTTCACGCACAGTAGAGCACCACCGTCGCGTGGTTCGAGAGACGCTTCTGCCGCGCCACTCGTACCGCATCATCCGGCGGAAGCCGGATGGCGCCTTCCGCGATCAGCTTGTCGTCCTGATAACTCCGCTCGGTTCTGACATCCGCCAGTACTACCGGTGCGCCGCTGGCGCGGAGATGCCGGAATTCATCGAGGGTGATGCGCTCGGGCACTTTCTCAGAGGGATCGGGCCGGGTGGTGACCGGCGCATCGGTGACCTTCTCTGGATCCGCCTGGCTCCCTTCGAGCCTGCGAAGGAAGATCGCGATGCCGGTTCCATGCAGAACGACCGAGAGGAGCACGACCAGACAGGTGATCTCGAACAGATGCTCGCTCCCCTCGACACCGGCGAACACCGGCAGCAGCACCAGCAAGAGGGAGCTGAGCCCGCGCGGTCCCACCCAGGCGACGATCTTTCGTATGTTGGGGTCGACCTTTTCCAGGGCGAGCACCGGCAGGAGGACGATCGTCCGCATCAGGAGCGCCAGCACGGCGAACAACACCATCCGCGCATCGGCTACGTTGAAGCCGCTCCAGATCAGCCACGCTCCAAAGGCGACGAAAGTGAAGAGAAGAAACATCTCGGCCGTCGCCTGGCCGTAGTCGAGGAAGCAGTCACACAGCTCGACGTCGAGCCGGGCGATCACCACCCCCGCGGCGAACGCTGCCAGGAAGCCGCTGCCGCCGACCGACTCCGCCGCGGCGAAGGCAGTGAAGGCGACCCCGAGCGCGTAGAGTGACTCATAGTCCCGCCGGACGCTGAAGCGTTTGCGCACCTGCTCCAGCAAGGTGATGGCGACGAACCCCACCAGCGCCCCCAGGGCCGGGCCGAGGAGAAAAAGACCGATGGCGTGGCGGGCGACCTCGGTCGCCATCATCCTGCCCTGCATGCTCGCCAGGATGCTGAGCACGACGATCGGGAGCAGCACCACGTCGTTGATGCCGCCCTCGAGCCGGAGCGCCTGACGCACGGTTGCCGGCAGAACCGAGCGGCGGACCAGGCTTCGGAGCATGACCGGGTCGGTGGAGGCGAGGGCCGCGCCCAGGATCGCCGACTGCAACGGACGGAGGCCGAGCAGAAGCCAGGCGGAAAGCCCGATGAGGATCGCCGGGATCAGCGTGGCCGGGACCAGCACCAGCAGTATCAGGCGGCGCGGATTTCGAATCTCGCTCAGGTCCAGCGCGATGGCATCGGTGAAGAGCACCAGCACCAGGCCCAGCGTCGCGATCCACTCCAGAGTGGGCGACTCGAGTGTCAGCTGCACCAATCCGAGTCCGGCTGGCCCGAGCACCGCACCGAGGAGCAGGAAGATGGCGACCTGCGGGATGCCGGTGCGCTCTACCACTCCCGACAGGAGCGATGACACCAGGATGACCAGCCCGATGAGGGCCAGCGAATTGGCGAGGCTTTCGGCGGACATGGGACAAGTATGGTACGAGCGGGGAGCTGGGAGCTAGGGGCTGGAGGCTACAAGCTAGAAGCTGGGGCTGCAGACGGGGAGCTGGGAGTTTCGAGTAGCCTATCGGTCGCAGGCATAATCTGCGATGATGAAGAGCAGCTACCTCGTGGCCTCTAGCCTCAAGCCTCTAGCCCCTAGCTCATGCCTTGACCCCGCACGAGCCCGAGTCCACCGCCCTGCTGCTCGCTACCTGCGGGCTGCTGCTCGGCATCAGTGTGCTATTCAGCCGGGCGTCTCAGCGCACCGGCGTTCCCATCGCGCTGCTCTTCCTTGTCATCGGCATGTTGGCCGGCTCCGAGGGGATCGGCGGCATCGAGTTCACCGACTACCAGTTCGCATTTCGACTGGGCGTACTGGCGCTGACGCTCATCCTCTTCGACGGAGGACTCAACACACCGCTGGCGGCGCTCCGCCGTGCGGCGGCTCCGGCCGGTGTCCTGGCGACGGTGGGCGTGGCAGGCACCGTGGCACTCATCGCCGTGGGTGCCCGCCTGCTCGGGCTCGGCTGGGGCGAGGCGCTCCTGCTCGGCGCGGTCGTCTCTTCGACCGATGCAGCGGCGGTCTTCGCCGTGCTTCGCGGCAGCGGCCTGCAACTCAAGCGGCGAGTCGGTGTCACGCTCGAGGTCGAGTCCGGCCTCAACGATCCGGTCGCGGTCATCCTCACCACCGTGCTCACCCAGAACCTGGTAACACCGGGCTCGGCGTCGGGTGTGCGGATCCTGTTCGAAATCCTGGTGCAGATCATCATCGGAGGGCTGGTCGGACTCGGCGTCGGCTACGGCGGGCGGCACCTCCTCTCCCGGCTGGCACTGATGAGTGGCGGCCTCTACCCGGTGATGACGCTGTCGCTGGGACTGGTCGCGTTCGGCGCGGCGACGCTGGGACACGGCAGCGGTTTTCTCGCGGTCTACCTGGCCGGTCTGCTGCTCGGCAACGGGCCGCTGCCCTATCGGGCCGGCCTGCTCCGGGTGCACGATGCGCTGGCCTGGCTCAGCCAGGTCGGCATGTTCCTGGTCCTCGGCCTCCTGGTTTTCCCCTCTCGCCTGCTCGATGTGGCCGCGCCCGGACTCGCCATCGCGCTGCTGCTGGCGTTTCTGGTGCGGCCGCTGGTGGTCGCACTGTGCCTGCTGCCGTTCCGCTATCCGGGCCGAGAGGTGCTCTATATAGGATGGGTGGGCCTCAGGGGAGCGGTGCCGATCGTGCTGGCCTCGTTCCCGGTGCTGGCGGGCGCGCCGGGAGCGGGGCGGCTGTTCGACCTGGTCTTCTTCATCGTGGTGGCGAGCGCGGTGGTGCCGGGGGGCACGGTCAAGTGGGTGACGCGGCGGCTCGGGCTTCACAGCCGGCAGCCGCCGGCGCCGCAGGCGGTGCTGGCAATCGAGTCCCGCCAGCCGCTCCAGGGCGAGCTGATGTCCTTCTATATAGATGAAGCGCTGGCGGTGACCGGCGTGCCGGTGGAGGAGCTGCCGTTACCGGAAGGTGCCGCGGTGGCGCTGATCGTCCGAGGCGATGCCTTGGTTCCGCCGATTGCCGGGACCGTGCTTCAACCGGGCGACCACGTCCACATCATCGCGCAGGAGGAGGACCGGGGACTGGTTCAGCTGATGTTCGGTCGACCGGAGGAGGAGTAGCGGTGAGAACCTTCGATCATCTGCGTGAGGCTGCATTGGGGGTGTTGCTGCTCGCATGTGCCGGAAACCCGAAACCCCGTGTTACCGGCGAGCTGCTGGCACGGAGACCAGTGTGCCTCGCAGTGGATTGGCTGCCAGATACGCGGGCCACTTTTGCCGGTCGGCCGGCTCCCGACACGCTCGTACTTCTGCCGGATCCGGGAGACGGTGGCGTCGAGGAGAATGTCGAGGCCTGGGGCATCATAGACCTGGCTGTGAGCCAACAGGAGCGCAGTGGTGGAGGGTGGTGGTGGTCTCTCGCGCGCGACACCCTCATGCTCAAGGGTGAGAATCCCACAATGGACGGTTTGGTGCTGTGGTTGGTCAAGCCTGATGAGAGACAGCATGCGACATGGAGGGAATTCGGGCTCACCGCTTTTGAAGATTCCAAGACTGGTCGCGTTGATTTGCACCCTTGCCGTGGCCGCGGCTGACGCGGCGGAATGAAGTGAAAAAAAAGCGCGTCAGCCGAGCGCAGACGCGACAGAACGCGGGCATCGGTGACGCAAAGAGACGCTCCGAAAAAGAAGATGCGCGAGGTGGGCAGAAATGCCGGTTGTGTGCGAGCGCGCAGCGCTGGAAGCATGGGCTGTGCTGGCCATTTCTATTCCATCCTGGATGCTTCAGTATGCATCCTGCTCTTCCGTCAAAGTCCCTTCGAGTTCGTGGGCTCGTGCTCTTTTCGGGTGAGTGGATCAGACCGCCGGTGCTGCGACCCGGGATCCACGCCTCACTTCAGAAGCGAAGCATCCCTTCGCGGCCCGGCCTCCCCAGGAGGCACTATGGCATCGCGCGCATTGGCTGTGCTCATCGGTGGTACGCTGACAACTCTGGTGGCCTGCTCCGATAAGACCCCTGACCCGCAAGCGCCCGAAATCGCGTTCTGTCAGCTCGGCTGCAACGATCCCGACCCGGAGCCCACCCAACCGGGGATCTCTTTGGGCAGCGGTGTGACCGGGTATCTCTGCTTCAACGGGTCACAGACTGATGCCGACGCCGATGGATTGTCGGACTTCTGTGAGAAGAACATCTCAGCTGCCTTCGCACCGGCACTCAAGTACACGCTGTCGGATGACGTCGGCCGGGAGCCTCGCTGGGTGGCCAAGCCTCAGGTATTCGGTACCTCGGTCCGCGTGGCCTATCTCCTCTCCTATTACGTAGACCGCGGCCCGGTCACCTCCTGGTGCAACAACAATCTGATCGACCTGGTGAACCGCGAGGCCTGTTCCGGCCATGCCGGAGATTCCGAGCTGATCGTGCTCGATATCCGGTATGACGGCGCCGGCCATTGGGTGCTGGATCAGGCGATGTACTCCGCGCATGGGAAGTACAACACTTT
Organism: uncultured Gemmatimonadales bacterium; assembly: GCA_963751925.1. GTDB lineage: Bacteria > Gemmatimonadota > Gemmatimonadetes > Gemmatimonadales > GWC2-71-9 > CAVVWJ01. Next base: position 1,824,835 of record CAVVWJ010000002.1, read on the forward strand.
CCCGAAGGGGGCGCTGGGCTACCCGGCACTCGAATATGTGGGAGGTATCCGCGGCGGTGCCCCGACCTCATACGTGTCCTACCAGAAGCACGCCAACTACAAGAGCGAAGCCGATTGTGACCGTGGCGTCATCGTGGTGACCGACATCTGCACCCCGCAGGCCACCGCCAGGCTCACGGCAGGCGCCGCCAACAACCTCGGCAGCAGGACGAACCAGCTGGTGAACTGTACCACCAGTGCCAATCCGATCTATTCAGGCAGCGGCCGGCAGGAGTGTTACTGGACCGACGCCAACAAGTTCAGTGGCTGGCACATAGGGAATCCGACGGCAACTCCATACAAGACAATTCTCGCGGGTATCGGCTTCTAGGCAGGCTTGACTGAAAGGTGGCAGATCAGCTTCGGCTCACCGAGAGGCGAGGCTGATCAGCCACGAGATCTCGGAACCGCCCTAGCACTTCCGCTGAACGGTATACTCGGCATAGCGGATGGGGAGATCACTTCTTGGCAACCGGACCAGATCCATGGGAGCGGTCATCGCGGCCCCACCGGGGCAGTAGTCATTCAGCGTAGTATGCAGGTAGATCAGATGCTGCCCGTCCGCGACTCTGGCACTGTCCACCGTGACCTCGTAGCCGGTCGAGGCATATGCGCCGAGTGCGGCCAGGATGACCATCTCTCTGGAGAAGTCGACCGGCGGCAAGCTGTCACGCCTGCCGGTAAAGCCCCAGACCTGGGCCCAGCGGCTGGAGTCTCGGATCACCTCTCGGTGAGGGTGCCGCAGGGTGCTGCTGGAGGAGTGGTAAAGATGAACGACCTGAGCGTGGGTGGTTGAGGTCCAGCCTGGAAGCAGGGCGAGCGCGAACGCGAGGCGGAGCAGCCGGCGCGTCACCCTCCACCTACAAAGGTGAACGCCGGCTCCTCGCCGCACCCGTTCCAGCGCACCCGCACGAAACCATTGGAGCCGTCGAAGTCCCCGGCCGCCTGGATCTCGCCCGCCTTGATCCGCTGAACCGTGGTGGTGCAGCTGGCGTCGTACTGCAGTGGGGTAGGCGTCGTCAGCGTCATCATCACGTGCTCCTCGCCGCGAGTCCAATCCAGCGTTCCAGTGACAGTGACGCTGCCGCTCGGCATCTCGGCGTTGATCTGGAGCTGGGTGGCCGGGGTGAAGGTGACGGTCCACTGCTTGTCGATGGAGGCGTCGGGATGCCCCACGAAGTTGCGGACGACCTGGACGTCCTCGGTGAGCTGGAGCGACTCGGTGGACCCGCTGAGGGTGCGGGTGCCGTTCCGGGTCACATCGTAGATCAGCTTGTTGTCTGCGCTGGTGAAGCGGGACCGAAGGGCCGTGAGGGTCCCCTCGTAACCGAAACCGGCGGACGTGGCGGAGGGGTCCTGGATCCGGAGCTGGCCCACCAGCTCGAGGGTGCCGCCGCGCCAGCCGGTGAAGCGGCAGGGCGGGGCGGTGAAGACGTAGGTGGCGTCGTCGGGGACGCCGTCGCCGTCCGAGTCGGTGGGCGTTGACGGATTGACACAGGACGTCATGAAAGCGGCCGGAGCGGTGGGCGGCGCCTGACTGGTCCCAATCGGGGCCAGGGACGTCGGAAGTGTCATGGCGCTGAGCGCCGCCTCCACCTCGTCCCGGGTGGTGGCCCCGACATCCTCGGTCAGCCCGTTGGCCGGGCCGGCAGTCGAGCCGACCGAATCGCCACAAGCCCATAGCGCCGAGGCAGTTAGGATTGCGGTGAGATGGGGTGCTCTGGTCCGGAATCGGTACATCCCTGCTTCTCCTTCGTGCGGCGGAGCGAAACGCAAACGGCTACCACTGGTCTGACGGATTGTGGCCGCCGGTCTGCACGGCGTTGACCGGCCCTCTGTGAGCATAACCCGGGCCTCGGGAGCGAACAACGAGGCCACCGGTTGTTTGGATAGCGCCGGCAGGTACTTGGCTGCAAATTGGACGCTCCTTCCGCCGAGAGCACCCATGCGGTGCAGAGCGATCGTTCCGCTTCTGGTGTGTCTACCCAGCCTGCTGTTGGCCCAGGATGGTCTCGACGGCCGCCTCTCCTCCCAGCGTCTCTACTCCATCACTGCCGGCGTCGGCAACGCCCTGGGGCTGGTTCGGCGCCCAGGGCGAGCGCTACATCGCCGACGAGCGCATCTCCCTCTTCTTCGGCCTGGGCTACACGCCGAGCGTGGACCGGGGGGACCCTACCGGGGCGACCTTCGCGGCGGGGATCAGGACGTTCACCAACGGTGTGAAGCACCGCGCCTTCGTCGAGGGCTCGGTGTCGCAGCTGCTGGTGGAATCAGGAGTGGCGGTGGGCAACAGCCGGTTCTACGGGCCGGGACTTCAGGGCGGCTATCAGTTCGTCTCGCCCGGAGGATTCACGCTGATGGCGTCGGCCGGAGCCGGACGGGCAATCGCGGTTCCCAGCGGGGTGGATCCCTGGGCGCTGCAGGTTGGGCTCAGCCTGGGCTACACCTGGAGGCGGATGCAGGACGCCGGCGGTCCCTCCAGCCGCCGAACCAAATAGGTCCGGCCGGCTCAAGCGAGAGCTAGTGGCTCACGGGCCGCCGGCCACGCGGACGTTCACCCGGCGGACCATGGGGGGGTTCAGCTAAGCGCGGGCCTACGGTCCATCCTGTCACGCGAAGGCTCGCCGCGTCCCGTCGCCCAGAGGCCGGCGCCTGCTGCGGCGAGCAGTGCGACCGCGGTGCGGATCGACGGCCGCGGCATCCACTTCATCGCCTCGACCACGAGCTCGGGCGGCTCGCGCCGCTGCGGGTCGGAGCCAGCGAAGGCCGACGCCTCGGCGGGTACCGGCTCGCCGGCGAACAACTTCGTCATCGCCTTGACGAACGGGATCATGTCCTGCGGCCCGCGGCTCGAGACCCAGTTGCGGTCGTGCACCACTTCCTGGTCGAGCCAGGTGGCGCCCGCGTTCACGAGGTCGTCCCGAATGCCGGGCCACGAGGTCATCGTGCGTCCGGAGGTCAGCCCGGCGGAGGCGAGCACCCAAGGGCCATGGCAGAGCGTGGCGATCGGCTTCCCCGCTTCATCGAACGCGCGCACGAACTGCCGCGCCTCGGCCGATTGGCGGAGCAGGTCGGGGTTGATGAAACCGCCGGGCACCAGCAGCGCGTCGTAGTCGGCCGGATTGGCTTCGGCCAGCGTCTTGTCCACCCGCACGCGAGACGCGGGCTCGTGCAGATTGACCCCGCGGATCCGGCCATGGCGGAGCGAGACGATGTCCACCGAGGCGCCGGCAAGCCGCATGGCTGTTACGGGGATCGTGAGTTCGACTTTTTCAAAGCCATCGGCCGCGAGCACGGCGATGCGGCGACCCTTCAGTGTTTGGTTGGCGAGCATGGTACTTCTCCTTGAGTGAGGCTGCTTTGCCTGGCAACCTAAGGCGCCGACCGGAAGAGTTTGTGCGATGCATCACGCCGTTTTGGTCCGGAGCATCGATGTCACAGTTCATGCTGGGAAGAGTTGCACCAGCTGGTGCTCGGATTTACCGGACCTGCGGCAGGAGGGCCTAACCGGCAGAGCGGCGGCGCCCCCGAAAGTCCAACCGATGGTCGCTGGCTTCAGGATTGGCGCCTTCGGTATCGATCTCCTCTATAGTGTAGGCCAGGGCCGGCGCGAGCGCATTGACGTGAGAATGCCAGTGGCTCCGAAGCTCTACATACTCGTCCGCGCCGGCATGCTCATCCTCCACCGTTTCGATACCGGCTTGTCGCAGCCGCCTGAGTGCCGCCTGGTATCGGCGGCGCCACCGCTCCTGGGTCTCCTGGTCTGGCTGCTCGTCTGGTGAGGGGCGGTCGTCCGGAATAAACGTTTCGGCTAAGCCGGTGATCAGGTGGAGGCAGGCCCGCCAAAGCTGGGTGACTGCGGCCGACTCCTTAACCCAGCCATACCGGCGGTCACTCAGGCCGGCCTTGATCAGGCTCACCGTATCGAGGCACACCAGGTTGGCTCGCGATACCGAATATGCCGCCTCGGGAAATCGAAAGTAGAACAGCACGGGATAGAAGTGATGCGACTCCTTCACCGACACCATCTGTGACGAGATCTCCGAGAGGTTGGTATATCCGCCACTGATTTGCCCCTCGGGCGCCATTCCCGCGATCAGCTCGGCGGCGTCACCGGTTTCACCGGTGCCCAGATCGATGGCGAAGGTGGTGGCATTCCGGCGGAACAGCGCGGTATAGACCTGCATCAGATACGTCAGCGTGAGGGAGATGACCGACATCCCGATCAGGGAGTTGAAGAGGTAGAGCAGACGAAAGCCGCCGGTCTGGGGCGAAAAATTGCTGCCTCCCACGATCGACATGCTGCCTCCGGCAGCATAGAGCGCACTCACGAAATCAGTGGGCGTGGGTCCACTGCTGGCTGTGACAGCCCGCCCCAGCGCCGGATGGATGACGAGCGCCATCCCCAACGTCAGGAGCGCCGCCCAGGCGACCAGGACCACGATGAGGATCGAGGGCCCGCAGAAGGAGAGGATCTGGGCTCGACGTCTTCGGAACGGCCTGGATGCGCTGCGGAAGACGATCCAGACCCCGCGGGCCACTCGATAACTCAGAATCCCGGCGCCGATCCGGGCGTACAGGACCGTATAGAAGACATCGGCCAGGACGAAGAGGGCCAGCAACGCGCCGAGGAACTGCTGCAGATGGGGAGACATATACCACACCGAGTCGAGAAACGTGATCTATCCCGACCTAACATGAGAAGGCAGTCTTCCGGGGCAAATAGGCGTTATTGACCATGAACCTTGGGAAGAGAGACCGGCACGGACTGCGGTTCGCCAAAACAGAGAGCCAGGTAGGGACACGCTAGCGAGAAATTGGAGTACTCTATGGTGACAACCGTCGCGAATCCCTCCGCACCTGGCGCCCCCGCGATCGATCTTCTGCCTCGCCGCCTGGGCTTCTGGGCGACGACGGCCGTCGTAGTCGGCGTTACCATCGGAAGTGGAATCTTCCGAGTGCCGGCCACGGTGGCCAACGAGGTGGGCTCTCCCAGCGCCATCGCAGTCGTGTGGATCCTCGGCGGCATCATCGCGCTCTCGGGCGCACTTACGCTGGCCGAGCTCGCGGCGGCGTTGCCCGAGTCCGGCGGCGTGTTCGTGTACCTGCGTGAGGTGTACGGTCCGCTGGTCGCCTTCGTGTTCGGTTGGACTCAGCTCTTTCTGGCGCCGGCGTCGCTCGCCGGCATCGCCCTGGTCTTTGCGGAGTATCTGGGGACGATCGTTTCGCTGTCGCCGGCCGGGGTGCGCCTCGCCGCGGCACTCGCGATCGTGGCGATCGGCATAGCCGGGTATCGCTCCGTCAGAGGGCTCGGCGCCATCGTGAGCGGGGCCTCGGCCGGAAAGACCGCGGCGCTGGTTCTGGTGGTACTCGCGGCCTTCGCACTGGGAGACGGGGAAGCCGGTGCTCTCGGCAGCCGGGCCTCGGGCGAGGAGTCGCACTGGGGCGGCGTCGGGTTGGCACTGGTGGCGGCGCTCTGGTCCTACAACGGTTTTCACGACATGGTCAGCGTGGCCGGCGAGGTGCGTGACCCCGGACGGGTGCTTCCCCACGCTCTGGTGGCCGGCAGTCTCATCGTCATCACGGTGTATCTGGCGGCGAATGCGGCGTATCTCTACGTGCTGCCGTTCGACGATCTCCGGGCCTCGCCACTGGCGGCCTCAGATAGCATGGTTCGGGTGCTGGGAGGATGGGGTGCCCGGACCGTGGCTGCGATGGTGATGGTCTCGACCTTCGGGACACTCGCGGCCCTGGGACTTGCCATGCCGAGGATCTTCTATGCCATGGCGCTCTCGGGTCTCTTGTTTGCGCCGCTGGCCCGGGTGCATCCGCGGTTTCAGACACCGCACGTCGCCATCGTTGTTTACACCGGCCTCTCGCTCCTGTTCGTCTGGTCCCGCACCTTCGAGCAGCTCAGCGAGGCGTTCGTCCTGGGAACCTGGCCATTCCTGGCGCTGGCCGCGGCCGGGGTGCTGGTCTTGCGTCGCAGGCGCCCGGCGCTTCCCCGGCTATACCTCACGCCGGGTTACCCGCTGGTGCCGATCGTGTTCATCACGGGGACGCTGTGGATGGTCGGGAAGTGCGCTGATTGCCCGCCCGATTACGACGCTGGCCGGCATGGGGCTGACGTTGCTGGGCGTACCGGTGTACCTGATCTGGAAGCGGACGACGGGAGTGGCTTAGCACCGTCCCGACGATCTCAGAACGAACCCCCCGCCGCGGAATTACAAACTGTCAATCGGTTGCGCTCTGCTGATGAATGGTGTTGACGGTCAGTTTACCAGTCTGCATACTCTGAACTAACCCCTAGCTACGAGCCGGACCCCAAATGGAACAGCGACGGTACCTCCGTTGTCTGGGTCAGCCTGGCCTCTTCGCCCCCACCGGCGAGCTCATTCGCTTCCGAACCAAGAAGCACTTGGCTCTTCTCATTTACATAGCTGTGGATCCGCGCTCCCACCGCCGCGAACGACTGGCTGAGCTGCTCTGGCCCAAAGTCTCTCCCTCAGAAGCGCGGCACTCCCTCGCGACGGCGCTCTCTACCTTGAGACCAAGGCTAGGGCCAGATGGACTCGACTCGAGCCGAGATCACGTCCAGCTGGCCCGTGGCCGGGTTGACCTGGACCTCGATCGCCTCGAGGCCGGTGATGTCCTTGGATCCGAGATAACTAGCCCGCTTCCCGTTGCGGCATTTCTGGAGGGATTCGATATCCCTGATTCCAGCGAATTCACCCACTGGAAAGACCGGCAGCAGGCCCGGCTACTCCCGAGAATTCGCGATGCCCTGCTCGTTCTGATGGATCAGAGCCGGCGAACCGGGGATTCACGGAAGATCGAGCAGCTGGCCGACAGGATGCTCGCGCTGGACGATCTCTCGGAGGAGGCAATCCGTGCCAAGATGGAAGCCCGGGCCTTCGCGGGTGACCGGCTGACTGCACTCGAGATCTTCGAGGAGTGGAAGCGCAAGCTTGCGGAGGAGCTCCAGGCAGTCCCTTCGGATCTGGTGGAGGGAATGGCAGTGCGTCTCCGGCGACGCGGCTGGGAACGCACGACGCTCGCAAACATACCGAACGTGCCGACGGACCAGTGGCGTGGACGTCCATTCATTGGCCGAGGTCCCGAATACCGCGTTCTCTATGAAGCTTGGGAAGGCGTCCGCAAGGGAACCCCGGGACATGCCTTCATTCTGGGTGATTCAGGAGTCGGCAAAACGACGCTGGTCGAGAGACTTACCACAGCAGCGGGTCTCGAGGGCGGGGCGATCAGTCGTGTGCAATGCTATGACCTCGAGCGGGAGATACCGTATTCGACAATGAGCGGCCTCACCCTCGGATTACTCGACCGGCCTGGCGTCTCGGCGACTTCACCTGAGGCGCTCGGCGAGTTATCGCGAACTGTCCCCCAAGTTCGCCAGAAGTTCCCGCACGTATCGGCGCCGAGCGAAAGCCAGGGCGAGACGGCCCGCATTCGATTGACCGAGGCGTTCCATGAGATGCTCACCGCAGTCGCCGAGGAGCACCCTGTCATCCTAATCGTTGACGATGTGCACCTCGCGGATGATGTCAGCTTGGCCGTTCTGCATCTCATTATGAGGAGGGCCCAGGGGCAGCCGATAATGGTGGTACTCATTGCTCGCCCGGGAGAGCTGCCTCAGTCGCCACAGGCGTCGAGACTCCGGGAGGCAGCCGGTTCCCTTGGTATACGAGAGATCGAGCTCCTGCCGATGAGCGAGGGGGAGAGCGGGGAGGTGCTCGCCTCGCTCATACCCTCAAGTGAAGCTCAGCCCGGTGCAACTGAACGCCGTGCTCTAGTTCGAGCCGCTGCGGGGTACCCGATGGTGCTCGAGTTGTTGGTCCAGGATTGGCGGAAAGAAGGGAGGGGATCTTTGGCATTGTCAGTAGATGCGATGACGGCAGAGTTCGGGGGGAAAGCATCTTCGGAAGTCTCATATCGTCACATCCTAGACAGGGTCACCCGAACACTGGACAGCACAACACACAACGTACTGAATCTTGCTGCTATTCTCGGGCCTCGCCTGAACGACCTCAGCATGTACGCCATAGTGGACCTGAGCACAGGGCAAACTATGACCGGCATGGCGGAGCTTGTCGGCCGACGAGTCCTGCGTGATGGGGCGCAGGGGCTTGAATTCGTAAACGAGATGGTGCGAGCAGCGGCCTACCTGGGAGTGCCCGCAACACTCCGTCGTATTCTTCACGGCAATATCGCAGATAGATTGATCCTCGAGCATGGCCGCGGCGAGGCGGACTTAGGGTTGCAGATCGCATGGCATTGCACAAGGGCAGGGCGTGGAGTTGAAGCGACTCCATACTTACTGCGCGGTGCGAGGGAAGCGATACGCTCCGGCTCACCCTTCGGGGCCGAGCGCGGATTGTCCACAGCTCTTCCCAACCTTGTGATGAGACATCGAAGTGAAGCTCTGGTGCTGCTCGCCGAGGCACTGCAAGAGCAAAGCAAATGGGAAGAGTCACTGATGACTCTGGACGGTGTCGCATCCACCGAGAACTCGCTGACTACGCCGATGTGGCTTTTGTGCTAAGAACGAAGGCCCGAAGGCGGCTCGGGTTCATTGAGGCAATTGAGCTAACAGAACTACCCTCACGACTTTCAGCGTTTATAAAATCTGATGCTAACATTTCGAGCAGGCTTAGGGCAGCTGTGGAAGCAGCGTCGGTCATGGATGCATTCTATTCCCCACAGCACGCGCTCTCGATTTTGGAGCACTCTGAAGACGATGGACAAGCGGGCATTAAATCAAGACGATTCGGCGCACCTGCTTCTGGCCACTTCGATGTTGTTCTACAACCTCAGAGATCTTTCATCCAGTCTGTCTTGCATTCAGGAGGGCACCAACATCTTGGAAGGTCGCAAAACTCCGAATTCAGTGCTCGCCATGCTTTATATCGGCTTTGGAGCGATCCTCACTAAACAGGGCATCTACCAATCCTCCTTGGCTGCCTACACACAATCATATCAAACTGCCAGCCGCGTAGGGAACGATGCCGTGATGCTGCAGGCAGGCTCTAACCTTTCCCTGAGTTTAGTCCGGCTCGGCGCCTATGAAGACGCTATTGCATGGGCGAACAGGACCTTAGAGCATGTAATGCCCGAAATGGCAGGACACTATTACCTACCAGCCGTGCAGGCCTGCGTACTTGCCCATGCTATGCTGGGAAATCTTGACAAAGCGGATGAGACAATAAAGAAGTGCAACGAATTATTCTACGCCTTGAACTCTACAGCACGGTCACAGGCATGGACGCTTTGCTTAGCTGATGCTTATTCAATAATGGGCAGATCTGAATTAGCCGAGGAGCAAGGCCGCAGAGCAACCACCGGCGCAAATAACAAAATCCATATGGATCGATATATCGGTCCTTACGCGAGGTGGGTAGCACGGACTAGCCTACAGCCGCGATACGGTCAGGCTCGCGCGAGCGAATAGGAATTGATGTTCTTTGATCACTAGCATACATGCATATGATGCCATTGACAGAGCCGACATCGTCAATGCACAAGTTTGGCTAAGCAGCAGGTCTGGTGCGAGCTCACCAAGGATGGTGGAGATGATGAAAGGGTATTTGAGTGCTCTACCAAGTGCCGTTGAGGACCAGCTCCGGCGAATGGGGATGCTGACTTACTGCTGAGACATGGCAGGGCTACGCTCCTTTTCCAGATACCTCCTGTCGGCCAACTCACACGTTTTGACCGCAGAGGGCCTACTTCAGTGACGCTAGCTGCGGCAGTGGCTCCTCCGATTAATCGTCGCACCGCAACAGATGCCACCACCACATCAACCAACTCTGGATCGAACTGAGTGCCTTTACACTTCTGAAGCTCAGCGATAACAACCTCCAATGGAAGGCGCTTTCTGTAAGGTCGGTCGGTAGTCATTGCATCAATCGTGTCTGCGATCAGAATAATCCTGGAGCCCAGAGGGATGCTTCTTTCGGACAAGCCCATATGGATACCCCTGCCCATCCCAGCGTTCTGGTGATGACGGACAGATTCCTGAATGAACCCATGAAACTTGGAGATTATCCCAACGAGCTCTGCACTTTTGGCCGAGTGAGTTTGCATCAATGCGGTTTCCTTCGGCCGTTAAACGTCCCTCCTTACGAAGCAAGGGGGCAAATTCCTCGTGAATCTTCCCAACGTCGTGCAACAAGAGCGGCAGTCTCAATTTCCTCGATTTCACGAGCCGGAAGACCAAGTTCGACGGCAACGGCCCGGGACATTTCGCTCACGCGCAGTGAATGGCCCGACGTATATGGATCTCGGGCTTCAATAGCCTTGACCATTACCTGGAGAAGTTCCTGTCCGCTATGCTCCAAGTTGATGATAAAGCCATAGACGTGACGCACAGCTATGATCGGAACAATCACTCCGATGAGGCCTAGAGACCCAAAGCCAAGCCATATGTCGAACCGTACATAGAGCCATGCCACCAGCACGGCAACCATGCTAGCGCCCAGGTCATAGACGAGAATTCCCCGAGTATTCAGGTTCCAGACTTCGCGAAAAGCTCGGCCTGAGCTGAGGACTATCGCGGTGTTCACGGCGGCGGAATTAACTAAGAAGTAGACAGAGGCGAAGATAAAGAACAACCCAAGATCACGTTGCACGACTTGGAAGCCAGAGCTGACAGCTGGAGCGAGATAGGCCGGTGGGAGCTCGCCGCCGAGTGTGTGGTACACGAGGGCAGCCACAGAAACTGCAAGAATACGCTGGGAGACGTTGAAAATGACTTTCCTTGCGGGGTTGCTACGCGCCAACTCGCCGAACAGCGTCGATACTCCGGCTACGCATTGCACCCCACCACCCACCGAACAACAGCGCACTCGCCATGTGCATGATGAAAGAGGTAGAACCCTTGGCAGCTAACCTCAGTTGTGTGTTAAGGCCTTCCAGCAGAGTCGCTACAAAGAGAAAAGTCGCGAACGGCCACCAGCCGGGGAACGGCAGGCGGTCGACCAAACAGCCGCGCCTGCGAGCGCTGCTGCCATGACCTACCGTCACGACAAACAGACTGAGACGGCGTATCGCGTGACATAAAGGGAAGGGATGGGATCCCGATCTAATTCAGAGAACCTTATGCCCAGGTCGTGCCGTCACTCCTGCCGACAACAGGTTCGCAATAAACCGCAGCCAACTGCCTATTAACATGAGCGTCACCTCCCTCGGAGAAAACTAAAACATCGGGAAGTGGCAAGCCTCGCTATGGCCCACCAGACGCTCCGCTCGACAGTTGTCCGCTTGTCTCCGCTAGGTCCTACCCTACGAAGACCGGGATCCCCTTACCCTTTGTGTCCTTTCTGGATTGGACGACTACATGCTCCTCGTGACGATCTCCTCAAATGATGGGCGCACGCCGAGACCCGGCTTCCGCCGACGGTCACACGCCTGATTGTTGTCCCATTGAGTGACCGGACGCGAGGGGGTCGCATCCGCTTCTAAGCTATCCGTACAGTCGGTCCGATAGACCTCAAACTGCCTATGCAGCGGCGGATGGCGCGGCGGACCGTAGCTGGTCAAAGTACCGCTCATCGTCCGCCTGTCACCCGCCTACCCGTCCACCCGCCTACGCCGGCCTCCGAGCCTCGGTCCACCGGTTCGTGGCATCCAGCACCGCGAACACCGCCGCCCGCTCGGCGCTCTCCTTGATCTCCGCCGTGCCGCTCAGGAGCAGCGTCTCCCGCCCGCCCAGCCCCTGCACCGCCACGAAGGCGAACTCCCGGTCGAACCCTTCCACGATCTTGGCGCCCTCGAGCGCCAGCGACGAATCCGCCAGCAGCCGGTCCAGCACCGTCACCGACGCCTTGGCCGCACCCTCGACCCGGTTCCGCGGGGTGTCGGAGCGTCTCCTCCTCCGCCGTCTCGGTCTGGCCCCGGTACGACAGCGTCACCGTGATCAGGATCCGGTGGGGCCGCGCGCCCGGCGCCGCGGTCAGGGTCTCGAACAGGACCGCCCGCTGGAGCACCTGGTCCCGGACCGCTTCCCGCTCCAGCGCCTCGATCGGCTTCACGTCCGCCGTCTGGGCAATGCTGATCTTCCGGTGGTCGATCTTGAGGCCGAGCTGGGCCAGCAGCGCCGACTCGATGTTCCGCACCAGCTGCTTGGGCGCGAGACCGGCCTGGGCCAGCACGTGGACCTCGCTCACCTCGCCCAGCGGCGTGGTGACCACCCGCGCCGAGAGGATCCCCTCCAGGCTGGTGAGCAGGTTCTCCGCCCGCCGCACTCCCCAGGGATCCGGGATCGGCATCGGCGGCCCGCCGCGGCCCGGCTGTGGTGGGCCGGGCGGTCTGGGGTCTGAACGGTCCGGTCACGGCTTCGTCGTCTTTCGGGGTCCGGCGTTGCCTCGGGTCTAAGCAACCGCATTCCGTCCAGCCGCCTTGGCTCGGTACAGCGCCCGGTCGGCCGCCACCAGCAGGTCGCCCTCGGGCTCGTTGGGGTCGAACTCGGAGAGCCCGATGCTCACGGTGATCAGCCCCGCCGGATAGCCCAGCCGCCGCCCGATGCCCTCGATCCCGGCCCGGAGCGCTTCTGCCACCCGCATGCCGCCCTGGAGATCGGTGCGGGTGAGGATCACCACGAACTCGTCGCCCCCGTACCGGGCCGCCACGTCCGAGGCGCGCACCGCGTTCCGGATCTCTTCCGCCACCGCCCGAAGGATGTCGTTGCCCGCCTCGTGCCCGAACTGGTCGTTCACCTGCTTGAACCGGTCCAGGTCCAGGAACAGGACCGCGAAGCTCTCGCTGCTCCGCTTGCTCCGCTCGATCTCGAAGGCCAGCCGGTCCCGCAGCACCCGGTAGGTCGAGAGCCCGGTCAGCCAGTCCACCGCCGCCGCCCGCTGGGCCTCGTCCGCCCGGCGCTCCTGGTACGGCGTGCACTGCCGCAGCGACGCCCGGCCCAGCGCCGCCGCCTCGGCGAACCGCTGGCAGGTGTGGAAGCCGCAGGCCCGGCAGTCCCAGGGCCGGCCGTTGGGACCCTTCCCGATCTGGTCCAGGATGGCGGCGACCGCCTCGGGATCGGGCTCGGACCGGCCGCGTGCCTGATCTCGAACGTGGCACCGACGCTGGCGACCACCGCCGTATCCACCACCGGAGACCGGCTCCGGGGCGGCTCGGTGCTGGCCAGCAGCTCCCGCCGCCAGAACAGCTCCTCCCGCGGCCCCGACAGCGGGTGGTCCAGCGACCCCTCGGTCGAGAGGATATCCACGAAGCCCAGCTCCAGCCGGTCCACCGTCACCGCCCGCGCCACCGCCTTGAGCGCGTCCAGTCCCCGAAGCTTCCGGAACTTCCGGCTGGAGTAGCGCGCCTCCTCCAGCATCGGCTAGCGGCAGCCCGCCCGAGGCGCTCAGGTGCCGCCGCCGCTCCTCCGGCACCCGCTCGAAGAAGATCGGCTGGCTCAGGACGTTGACGCCCCGCACCCGGAAGATCTGATCCAGGTCGCTGAACGTGATCGTCGCATCGAGCTCGGAAGTGTTGACCGGAGGGCAGATGCCCGGCATAGGCGATCTTGAGCCCAGGCCCATACTGCGCTCGCAGATATCGGGCCTCCGCCACCGCCGGAACCGCCACCGGAGCGAGGTAGGGCACCAGCTCGGGGAACTGGATCCGGACGGTATCAACCACCACCGGATCGGTGGAGCGGATCAGGGTGCCCCAGGGCTCCTCTTCCCAGAGCTTAAGGTATTCCGCCGCAACGAGTTCGTCGCCGATGATTCCCCGGGTGACCGCGCGGAAACCCGGCCTCGTAGCAGGCGTTGATCACCTGCTCCGGGGTGGCGGGATAGAAGTGGGCTACCGATTCGGGGCTGAGGATGAGCACGCCGTCGCCCTGCGAGGCGATGGCAAGAGCCCGCCCGATCTCGCCGTTTACCTTGATCGCCGCGTGGGGGCAGGCCGGAAGGCACTGGCCGCAGCGGATACAGGGCTCATCCTCGATCTGGAGCAGCAGCGGCTCATCCGCCGCCACCGCAATGGCATCGGTGGGGCAGACACGCACACAGGCCAAGCATGCCACACAAAGCTCGGCGTCTATGACGAAATTCAAGGATCTGGTCCGTCAGGAGGAGGGGAGCATTTGCAATTTGACAGCAGGTCCCGGTACTGTCAAGGCGTTGGTTGGTGCAAACTAAGTATACAGTAGAAGTTAGCTCAGTGCATTAGTCTGCAATGCGTGGACGAGTTCACCTAGTCGAGGGTCGGGGCTCTCCCAGGCAGGAATCTTCGAACGCTCAGATGACAGCATATGCTTGTCCGACTTGCCCGACACTCGACCCTAGACGCCGACTCTCGACTACTCCAAATGATACGCCTTGATCTTCCTATATAGCGTCCGCTCGCCGATCCCCAGCACTTCCGCCGCTCGGCGGCGATTGCCCTTGTACTCCCGCAGCGCGGCTTCGATCGTCGCCCGCTCGACGTCGGCCATCGTCATCCCGGTGCGGTAGAGAATCGGATGATCGCCGTCGCCCTCGCCATTGCCGGCGATCTCCGACATGACGTCGATCCGGCCGTGATCACCGATGTCGATCACCTGCACCCGTTGCGGATGTTCGTCGAGCCGGCGCCTCAGTTCCTCCACTTGTAGCCGCAGGTCCACCAGGTTCCGGAGAATGAACTCCAGCTCCTGGATCGGGAGGTCGCGTCCCCCCTGCTGCTGCACCCGCATCGGCAGCAGCGTCCCCGCTCCCTCCAATACGTCGATCGGGATATCGCTCGGCCGGATCTCCGCGCCGGGAGCGAGCACCACCATGGACTCGATCAGGTTCCGGAGCTGCCGCACGTTCCCCGGCCAGGGCGCATTCACCAGCCGCTGCATCGCCTCCGGCGTGATGCCCCGGAACGATCGGTCGTGGGCCTTGGCGAACTCTTTAATGAAACGGCGGACCAGCAGCGGGATGTCGCCCCGGCGCTCCCGGAGCGGCGGCAGGTAGATGTTGAGAACGTTGAGCCGGTAGTAGAGGTCGTCCCGGAACTCGCCCAGCGCCACCGCTTCCTTGAGACCGCGATTGGTGGCCGCGACCACCCGGACGTCCACCTTGATCGCCTGGGTGCCGCCCACCCGAAAGAACGTCCTGCTCTCCAGCACTCGCAGCAGCTTGACCTGAGTGGAGAGCGGGATCTCGCCAATCTCATCCAGGAAGATCGTCCCCCCGTCCGCCAGCTCGAACCGTCCCAGCCGTCGTTCGGCCGCACCGGTGAAGGCGCCCTTCTCGTGGCCGAACAGCTCCGACTCGAGCAGCGTATCCGGCAGCGCGGCGCAGTTCACTGTGATGAACGCCTCGCCCCGCCGAGGCGAGAGGTCGTGAAGGCCTTTGGCGACCAGCTCCTTGCCGGTGCCGCTCTCGCCCTGGATCAGCACGGTGCTCGAGACCGGCGCCATCTGCTCGATCTTGACCAGCACCTCCTGGATCGCGGCGCTCTCGCCCACGATCCCGGTGCGCTCCTGCAGGTGCCGCCGGTCGATCAGCCGACGAGCGGTGGCGACGGCGTCGTCCGGGGCGACCGGCTTGGTCATGATCTCGGTGGCCCGGAGGCGCTCGACCCGCTCGGTCCGCTCCGAGTCGGTCGGCTCCAGCAGGGCCAGGGTGGAGATCTCCGCGTCGTGGGCCAGAGCGGCGAGCTGCTGGGCGTGGGGCTCGTGCACCGCGCCGGTCAGGATCACGAGGTCGGGGTTCTCCCGGCGCACGGTGCCCCGCGCGTCATCGAGGGAGGAGAACATCGCCGTGGAGAACTTGGCCGCTTCGAACGCCGCGTTGAGCCTGACGGCGGTCTCGAGGTCATCCATGGTGATGAGGATCTGGCTGGACATGGGAGGAAGTTAATGGAAGAGTCGAGGGTCTAGCGTCGAGAGTCGAGGGGTCTCGAGGGTGAAGAGTTTAGGGTCAACCCCGGCGGGAGAATGGATGTGGCGAAATTCGCTTCTTTGAGACTCTAGACTCTAGACCCTAGACCCTCGACCATACTGTCCGACACTCGACCCTCGACCCTCGACTCTAGACTTCGAAGTTCAATGCCCCGTCTTCGCCCCCCGCACCAGCTCCACCGCGTGCTCCACGAGGTTGCTGAGAACGGTGAGCCCGTCGCGGACCCCGCCTGGGCTCCCTGGCAAGTTGACGATCAGAGTCTTGCCGCGGACGCCGGCCAGCCCCCGGGAAAGAGCCGCACGGGGAAAGCGGGGATACACGCTCATCCTGAGCGCTTCTGCGATGCCCGGCGCCTCCTTTTCCAGGATCGCGCGGGTCGCCTCCGGGGTCACGTCCCGTTCGGTCAGCCCCGTGCCCCCCGTAGTGAGAATCACATCGGCCCTGTCACCATCGGCCCAGGCGGTGAGGGAGGCGGCTATCCGCCCCGTTTCGTCGGGGACCAGGCCGCGCTCGGTGACGGCATAGCCACGCTCCGCTGCCCACGCCGCGATATGGTCGCCCGAGGAGTCGGCCCGTTCTCCCCGGCTCCCCGCGTCCGAGATGGTGAGAATCGCAATGCGGATTGTCATGCGGGAAGATCTCTCTGCCTCAGGGCGTGTACAACTCGTTGTCGCTGGCAGAGGTGCTATCCGAGAGATTGAAGCCTCCCACCGCGAGGATCTTCCGATTGCCGCTGGGAGTGACCAATGGCGCTGCCGCGAGCTGCGCCCGGCCCGTCAGCATCGAGGCGAGCGTCTTCCATCTATTGGTCACCGGGTCGTAGACGTAGGCGCTCTTCCCCGGACCCATCACGTAGAGCTTCCCGCCGGTGGCGACCGCGGCCGCCTCGACCAGGGTGACTGGTGGAGCAGCCAGCGCCTTCCACTTGTTGGTTGCAGGATCGTACATGTCGAGTCCTACGTTCGTGCCCATCCCGCCTACCACGTAGAACTTGTCCTTGCTCACCGCACCGGCGCCGAGCCGGTGGAAGCGAGGACAAGACGGCAACGTCGTCCATTTGTTGGTCGCCGGGTCGTACCGGTAGAAGCGGCGGGAGAAGACATCGCCTTCGTCCGCCTCGGTCCCGGTGAGAACGTAGAGCTTGCTTCCGATCACGCCGGCTACGCCCTCGGAGCCGACGCGCGGCATGTCCGCTTTTCGGGTGAGGATGTCGCGCACCGGGTCGTACGCGTAAAGGGTCGCCAAAGAGACAGCTCCGTCTCCGGTTCTCACCAGGCCACCGCTGACGTAGAGCTTGCCGCCGATCATCCCGACCCCGTTCATGTGGAACGCGTGCAAGGTCGACGCCTTGGTGGTCCACCGGTTGGTGACATAGTTGTAAGCCTCGATCGTCCTGACCGGAAACTCCTCGATCGGGTCATTGCCCCCGAAGATGTAGAGCACCGGCTCGCCGGCCGCGTTGTTGAGCAGGCCAGCGGCGTGCGCGATCCGCGCGGTGGGAATGCGGGCGCGCCGCACCCAGCTGTTGTTCGCGAGCGCGAACGATGGCTCGGCCGGAGATGGATCCTTCGTGTCGTTTGACTGAACCGAGCTGGTGGGTTCGCTGCAGGAAAGCGCGCTGCACGCCATGAGCAGACCGATGGTTCGCTTCATAAATCCTCCAGAACGTGCGGAGTCACGAAACGTCGTGGTCCCTCCAGCTAAGCCTCTCCTGTCAAGTATGGATCAAGTGAGCGAGAGAGTGCCTGGCGTCGGCGGATTCGGACCACATTATGGTCGGCGGGAGGCTCTGCTAACATGGGGCCCGGTACTGACGTCCGCTACATCTATCGCTACTTCAGTCCCGACGGCAGGCGAGGAGAGGAAAGGAGCTCCGCGAATACCTGCCAGCGCTTCTGACTGTCGGTTCCCGCGTGCGATTCCACGTACCGGCGGACCAGATCTTCCCCCAGGTTGTAGTTGATCACGTAGCTCCGGTACTTGTCGAAGAACTGGACCCGCTGTTTCGCACGTGCCGGCTCCATGAGTGCATATCGCGTGAGCCACTCGGCCGCCGCCCTCGCATCGATCTTCCCATTCAAGTAGCGCCGGGCCGCCTCGTTGCCGGCGTAGCTCAGCCCGTGCACCAGACCCAGCACCTGGGAATACTGGTCCGCCTGCGCCGAATCGATCCCGGCCAGCGGGTAGAGCTTTTCTTTCTCGAAGCTGAGCCGCTCTTCCGGAGTAAACGCGACGTTGACCCCGTAATTCGCACTCCCCTCCGCGATCAGGGACTGGGGGCTGAACAGCGGATACACCGAGAACTCGACCCAGCCTCGCTCCTGCACCATGTGCTGCTCCAGCAGCACGTTGTAGACGTGGTGCCCGGGATAGCCTTCGTGGCAGGCCAGGTCGATCGCCCGCTCGATGAAGATCGGGAGGTCGGTGTTGACCTGGATGACGCTCCGGTGGTTCCCCTTGTACCAGTTGTAACCGCTCCACGGCTTGTCGGTCACGTACTCCACCGTGAAGCTCTCGTCCGCCGGGAGGGGAACGTGTGCTAAGGTGCGTTCCCGGCAGGCCTTGATCGCGGCGTCGAATACGGGAGTGAGCCGGGTGCGCGGGATGGCGAACTTCCGGTGGTACGCCTCATATCGGGCGGCGACCGGACCGCGACCCGGCAGCATCGTGTCCAGCTGAGCCAGCACGGAGTCGAAATGGGCTTCACTGTTCGATGGCGCGACGGCATCGAACAGCGCGCGCGACTCCTCGTCGAAGCTGAGCCGCTTCCCGTCCAGAAAGTCGAGCCTCGCCTCCAGCGCCTGCAGCTGTTTGTCGAGGTACTCCCGCCGGAGCTTCCACATGCTGTCGAGCTCGCCCACGTCGATCTTCGCCAGGGTGGAGCGAAGCCCCATCGCGCTGGTTCTGATCTCTCCCAGCGGTACCCGCGTGGAATCAGCCGCGCGCTTCCACTCGGCCGGTCCGTAGTACGCGTCCACGTAGTTCTCGTCGTGGCGCCCGAGTGCGAGGACCAGCTTGACGTAGGATTCGGCCGCCTGGTTCATGGCTCGCGCGATTGCCGGTGGTGGTGAGCCGGTGGAGCTCTCGGCTCGCCGGGGTCGCTCGGAGCAGCCCGAGAACACTGAGGAGAAGGATGCAGCGGTCAGGCAGGCGAGGAGAAGGGAGCTGCTGGAGCGGAGAGTGCGGGGACAGAACATTCCAAGTGCCCTTCGTCAGGTGATGAGGCGGGTGCTGTCGCCGCCCGGGCAGGCATTGCCGGCCAGCGGGTGCTCGCCGGCGATCGTCGGGTGCTCGCTAACAATCATGGAGTGCTCGCTGACGATCTCCGAGTGCTCGCTGACGATCTCCGGGTGCTCGCTGACGATCTCCGGGTGCTCGCTGACGATCTCCGGGTGCTCGCTGACGATCTCCGGGTGCTCGCTGACAAGTTCCGAGTGCTCGCTGACAAGTTCCGAGTGCTCGCTGAGCAACTTAGGGTGCTCGCTGACAATCTCGCAGTGCCCGTTGACGATCTCCGACTGCCCGCTGACGATCTCGAAGTGCTCGCTGACCATCTCAGAGTGCTCGCTGACGATCTCCGACTGGCCGCTGACAACTTCCGGGTGCGTGCTGAAGAGTTCAGGAGGCTCCCGGAGAAACTCGGCTGCGCGCTGACGATCTCCGACTGGCCGCTGACAACTTCCGGGTGCTCGCTGACAACTTCCGGGTGCTCGCTGACAACTTCCGGGTGCTCGCTGACAACTTCCGGGTGCTCGCTGACAAGTTCCGGGTGCTCGCTGACAAGTTCCGGGTGCTCGCTGACGACTTCAGAGTGCGCCCTGACGATCTTCGGGTGCGCGCTGACGAAGATTGGGTGCTCGCTGACGAGAACCGCGGGGCCTCGTGCAAAACCGTGTGCGCCCTCTACTTGGCCTTTTTGGCGCTTCCCTTCTTCCAGAACGGCCGGCTCACCACCTCGGCCGCCATCCGCTCGCCCCGGCACTCGACCTCGAACGCCGTGCCGACCTTGGCCGCGGCCGCGGGGAGGTATGTCGTCCCGATGGCGACGCCGAGCGAGGGGCTCATCGTCCCGCTCCGCACCAGGTCCACTTCGCGTCCGTTGTGGTAGACAGGGTACCCGTGCCTGGGGAAGCCGCGGCCCTGGAGCTGGAACCCGACCAGCTTCCGCGTCACCCCGCGCAGCTTCTGCGACTTGAGCGCGGCATCGCCGGTGAAGGGACAGCCCTTGTCCAGCTTCACAATCCAGCCGAGTCCCGCCTCGTACGGCGTGGTGTTCTCGTCGATCTCGTTGCCGTAAAGGGCGTAGCCCATCTCGGTCCGGAGCGAGTCCCGGGCGCCGAGCCCGATCGGCTTGGCTCCTGCGGCGATCAGCGCGTCCCAGATCTGCACCGTGTCGCGGTCCCGGCAGTAGAGCTCGAAGCCATCTTCACCGGTGTAGCCGGTCCGGGAGATGAAGCACTCCGCGTTGGCCACCCGGCCGACGACGAAGTGGTAGTAAGCGATCTCCGAGAGTTTGGTGCCGGCCAGCGGCTGCAGCACCGCCTCGGCAGTGGGCCCCTGGATCGAGAGGAGTCCCACGTCGGCCGAGATGTCCTTGAGCCGGACGTTGGCGCCGCCCTTCTGGGCCACGATGTGTTCCCAGGCCTTGGCCGTGTTCGAGGCATTGACCACGATCATCAGCTTGTCCTCGAAGCGATAGACCGTGCAGTCGTCCACGAACGTCCCTTCGGGCGTCAGGATCCCGGAGTACTGGACCTGGCCCGCTGCCAGCGCACCGACGTCGTTGCAGGTGATCCGGTTGACGAACGCGTTCCGGTCGGGGCCGCTGACCTCGAACTCGCCCATGTGGGAGACATCGAAGATCCCCGCGGCGGTCCGCACCGCGTGGTGCTCCGCCAGGATCCCGCTGGGATACTGCACCGGCATCTCCCATCCGGCGAACGGAACCAGCTTGGCGCCCAGCTTTCGGTGGGCCTCGAACAAGGCGGTTCGTTGCAGTGTTGGTGTAGATGTCATGTTGTCACAGAAAGCGTGAGCGGGGAAACCAGAAACGTGAGCGGGAACTAAAAATGGTCGGACGGAGGATGATCGGACTTTGGTTCTTCTGCTTGAGGTCTGGGGTGATCCCGCTTACGTTTTTCGTTCTCCCGCTCACCGCTTACGTTCTTGGCTTCCCCGCTCACGCTTCTCCCATAAGAGTGGCCATGATCGCCTTCTGCACGTGGAGCCGGTTCTCGGCCTGGTCCCATACCCGGGACCGGGGGCCCTCGATCACCTCATCCGAGACTTCTTCGCCCCGGTGCGCCGGCAGGCAGTGCAGAAAGATGGCGCTTTTGTCGGCCTGTTTCATCAACCCGTCGTCCACGATATAGCCCCGGAACGCCTTCTCCCGTTCCGCCTGCTCGGCCTCCTGCCCCATCGAGGCCCACACGTCGGTGTTGACCACGTGGGCCCCCCGAACCGCCTGTCTCGGATCGGTGGTGAGCGAGATCGTGGTCTTCTGCTGATTGCGAGTCAGGATCTCGCCGTTCGGCTCGTATCCATTGGGACACGCCAGCCGGAGCTCGAAGCCGAGGCTGCCAGCGGCGTTGATCCAGCTATTGGCCATGTTGTTCCCGTCGCCCACCCAGGCGATGACCTTGCCCTCCCAGCCTCCCAGGGTCTCGCGCACGGTCAGCAGATCGGCCATCACCTGGCAGGGGTGCAGCAGGTCGGTGAGCCCGTTGATCACCGGGATCGAGCCGAACCGCGCCAGCTCCTCCACATCGGAGTGGTCGAAGGTGCGGATCATGATCCCGTCGAGATAGCGGGAGAGCACCCGGGCGGTATCCCGGAGCGGCTCGCCTCGGCCCAGCTGAATGTCGCGCGAGGAGAGGAAGAGCGCGTGTCCCCCCAGCTGATAGGCCCCGACCTCGAAGGAGACCCGGGTACGGGTCGAGCTCTTGGCGAAGATCATCCCCAGCGTCTTGCCGGCGAGCGGTTTCTCCTGGTAGTCGCCCCGTTTCATGCGGGACGCTAAGTCAAAAACGGCGAGCAGCTCTGGTTGCGAGAAGTCGGGGATGGCGAGGAAGTGGCGGCCGGGATTCATGATCGGGCTCCGCGTGAGTACGCCCGGCCGTCATCCTGAGCGTAGCGAAGGATCTCTCCGGGGATGAATGTCACCGGGAGGGGATTGTAGTGGGGAACTATTCCTATCGCAATTGTAGAGTGAATAACCTGGCTTTACTCGAGCATCGAGGCGCATTATCCAGCGACATGCCGGGTATGCGCCTGATGCCGCAGAATTCCTCAGTCTGCTATCTGATGATGGTATCCCTCACGGCGGCGGCGACAGGGGTGGGACAACCCGGTGGGCGGGGCACCTTTTTGCAACTGTCAGGAAGGGTAGCGACATGCATGATGATGGTGTCCTTGTATGCATACATGATGATTGTGTCACGCATTGTCGCAGGCCCGACCGTTATCAGGGTGTCGCTCTTCATCACCGGCTGGCTGTCATGTTTGCAACCTATCACTAGCAATGTCGTCGCCCCTGCCCACAGCAGTCTCGATCTCATCGGACCCTCCTGGGTGTTGTGGTTGGTCGAGGCGCAGTCCCTCGCTAGTTACCGTTCGTCCCGATGCTGTGCACTGCGAGGGACTTGAAGTCAGGATCTGGAGTTACGAAAGCCTGGGTGAAGGCTTGCCAATGCTCCTGACTCAACTGCGGCCGGTGCATGCGATCGTACAGAATGGCAAGCCGGCGCTGCGCGAACGAATACGCTAGCCCTCTCAAAGCCAGGTGGCTGAACGGCACCCGCGTCGGCGCGATTGCGAGATCGAAGTAAGCGGCTGCAGAGTCGAGCTTTCCTGCATGTTCGTAAGCGTCGGCAAGGAGCCAACGGAGTCCAAGACTCGCGACCTGGTCCTGGCTGGAGCCGTCGTGCTCTCCCAGGCGTGCCGCAGGGCCGAGGAGGTGGGTGACCTCCAGCCAGCGACCGCCCCGGGCCGCAATCCAGGCCTGAATGAGGAGCGGGCCGTCTCCCAGCCTCAGGCGGTCGGTCTTTGGAAGAGAGTCAATCCTGAAGAGGCTTCGCTGGGCCTGTACCGTGTCGCCGTGAACCGCGGCCATAAGGCCCCGGAGCGTCCAGCCACCCGGAGTGGTGTCAGCGCTAACAGCCGCAACCGGCAGCATGGATCTGCCACTCGTCACAGCCAATACCAGGTCGGCATGATATTGGCCGCGGGCGGCCGGGCCGGTTGCCTCCGCAGCCGAGCTTCGAAGTAACTGATCGGCGGCCGAAACAGCTCCTCTGGCGGCTAGTGCCCCGGCCCACATCGTGACTGCCGGCGCTTTGACCCAAACCTCCGTCCCGCGGGCCCTGACTGGTTCCGCCGCGAGGCTCTCCACCGCGCTCCAGTGCCCTGCTGCAGTCGCCTGAAGGAGAGTCGCATATTCCGCGAAAGGACCGGTCAGCTGCCGCCCGACACCAGCTGCTTCATCCAACCGGCCCAGGGCGACCAGCATGGCAGCTTCATTGAAGAGCTGAATTTGTGATTGACTGGGTCCGAAGGGATCGATCTCCACTGCGCGCTGGAACTCTGCCAGCGCTTCTTCATATCGCCCGAGCGACGAGAGATACACACCCAGGTTATTGTGACCGCTGATCGACTGCGGAGCGTGCTCCAGATGGAGCTCGTACCAGCGCACCGTGGCCGGGAGGTCATAGTTCAACCGATACGCCGCCTCAGCCTCGAGCTTGTATCTCATGGCCGTATTCAGCCTCTCGGGACGCTTGAGGGCTTCCAGCAGCGCCAGACGGGATGAGTCGGGATCCCGAGCCATGGCGTAGTTGACGGAGATAGAAGCCCATGCCGCCGCAAACCCCGAATCCAACGTCAGCGCTTCGCGCAGTAATCGGTTACTGCCCTCCACGTCCCCGGCACCTCCCAACCGCATCGCATCGACGTACTTGCGGTAGGCTTCGAAGGAGGGGGTCGCCACCTCAGTTAACGGCTTGTTCGCCTCGATTTCTGACCGGCGTTCACCCAACCCGCGGCGCACTTGCCTTGCCAGCTCCTGCACCTGGGGGACGAGATCGTGGTCATTGGCCGCCTCGGTCGCGGTGAGAAGTGAGCTTCCATCCTCGGCGTTTATCACGCGAACAACAATGGAGTATTCGCCCTTACCCACAGAGCGGATGCTTCCCGTCAGAATGGCGCGAACTGAGCTGCGATACGCCAGCTCACGAGCTACTTCAGGAGTCAAGTGAACGGAGTCAGCAAGCCCGGCATCTCGCAGAACCGAGTTCAACTGTTGCCGGGGCATCGTGGCTACACGGCGGGATTGATCGAGCTCGGCTGTAACAAGCTCGCGGACAGCATCAGCCAGCCCTCGATCGGCGGAAGGGCCCTCGAAGTCCGATACCAGGATCCAGTTCGGTGGGGGATGAAGTGCCCGATCCTGGAGGAAGCGCCGCCCTGCGAGGAAGACACCCGGAATGACCGTCAGCGCGGTAATTCCAATAATCCATGTGCGGAGTACCGGGCGAGCGACCACTGGCCTGGAGCCGGAAGTCGAGAGGGCCTCGGCGAACTGCACGGCATCGGGGAAGCGCTCGTCCGGGATCTTGGCCAGGGCGGTACTGACCGCAGCCTGCAGGTCTGCCGGTATCGGCGTGGTGCCGGCGGAAAGGGCCGGCGGCCGGTCATATACCTGCCTTGCCGCAACGGCGCTTGCGTTGGGTCCACAGAATGGCGGTTGACCACTGATCATTTCGTACAGCACGCACCCAAGGCTGTACACGTCGCTTCGTCCGTCCACCGGACCACCTGCGACCTGCTCGGGACTCATATACAGCGGCGTCCCGATGGCGAGGCCACTGGTGGTGATCTCTTCTCCGGTGACCTCCGTTAGCGCGCGCGCGATGCCGAAGTCCGCCACCACTGCGTGCCCGGACTCCAGCAGAATATTTCCCGGCTTTATATCCCGATGCACCACTCCATGTGCGTGCGCGTAGGCCAGGGCGCCTGCAACCTCGTGGGTGATGCGCCGCGCCTCTTCTGGTGGGAGTCGCCCTACCCGATGAAGCAGGTTACGCAGCGACTCACCTTCCACGAACGGCATGACATAGTAGAGGAGGTCGCCGGCTTGTCCGGAGTCATACAGCGGTAAGATGTGGGGATGGGTAAGGCGGGCAGCAATTTCGATTTCCCGAAGAAATCTTTGGGTGCCTACAGCGGCCGCCACTTCGCTACGCAGGATCTTGACCGCAACTTCGCGCGCGTGCTTCAGATCATGGGCAAGGAATACCGTGGCGGTTCCGCCGCGCCCGAGCTCACGCTCGATCGTGTAGCGTCCTGCCAGGACGGTGCCGGGTCCTACGAGCACCCCCTCCATACCTCGCTCACCCGAAGAACCGCTAACATACGGCCCGGGCCGAGGCCAAGCCAGTAGAACGCCGTGTACTTACGTGGCCTCAGCTGGCTTCGAGTTGACGAAGTGGCGGTGGGGGGTACGTTCTCTCCCGTGCCCCTCCGCCTCTCATCGGCCTGTCTCATCCTCGGCTGCCTCGGTGCAGCCAGTATGGCCTCTGCCCAGGAGACCACCATCGTGCGGGCGGCCCGCATGCTCGATGTGGTCAGAGGCGAGCTGGTCTCTCCCGCTGTCATCGTCGTTGCCGACGGGAAGATTCAGAGCATCGGCTCCGCGAAACTTCCGGCCAACGCCAAGACCGTCGAGCTGGGCGACCTGACCCTCCTCCCCGGATTGATTGACGCCCACACCCATCTGACCTTCGACGTCTCGGGAGACTGGGTAACCCGGTCTGTCACCGAGCTGCCGGCGGACGCGGCGCTCAGAGGCGCGATGAACGCCCGGAAAACACTGCTGGCCGGTTTTACCACCGTCCGCGACGTGGGGTCGATCGGCTTCGCCGACGTTTCCCTTATGAAGGCGATCGATGCCGGAATGGTGGAAGGTCCCAGGATGATCCCCTCGGCTCACGCGATCGGCATCACCGGCGGTCACTGCGACGATACCGGCTGGGCGCCAGGTGTGAACGAGCTGGGATATAGAAACGGTGTAGCCGACGGCGTGGACGAGGTGCGTCAAAGCCGTCCGCTATCAAATCAAGCACGGCGCCAAGGTGATCAAGGTGTGCGCCACCGCCGGCGTGCTCTCGTTCGACGCCACCCTCGGCGCCCAGCAGCTGAGCGACCTGGAGCTCCAGGCGATCGTACAGGAGGCCTCACGGCACGGACTCAAGGTGGCGGCGCACGCCCACGGCACCGAGGGAATCATCGCCGCGGTGAAGGCCGGCGTCGCCTCCATCGAGCATGGCTCGATCCTCAGCGACGAGGCCATCGACCTGATGAAGCGCCGAGGAACCTACCTGGTACCGACGGCGTACCTGCTCAGCACCTTCAAGTTCGACAGCATGCCGCCGCGGATCGCAGCCAAGGCTCGAGAGGTGATCCCGCTGGCACAGGCGAGCCACCGCCGGGCCATCAAGGCCGGGGTCAAGATCGCGTTCGGCACCGATGCGGCGGTCTATCCCCATGGCGACAACGCCCACGAGTTTGCGGTGTATGTGGGCTACGGGATGCGTCCAGCCGATGCGATCCGCACCGCCACGGTGAACGCGGCCGATCTGCTGGGAGTCACCGACCGAGCCGTCATCGCGCCGGGGAAGCTGGCCGATCTGATTGCGGTACGAGGGAATCCGTTGGATGACGTGAAGACGCTGCAGCAGGTGCTCTGGGTGATGAAGGGGGGAGTCGTCGTGAAGTCGCCCTGAGGTCCAGCTTCCGCCTTACCGCCCCCTCGCCTCAGTGGCTCGGGGCAAGCTTACCGCCTCACAGTATGTACCTCCTCAAATCATCGTCCCCGATAATCTTCGCCAGCCGCTCGCGCACGTTCGCCGCGTCGAAGACGATCCGCTTCTCCGGATAGTCGGGCAGCTCGAACAGCACCTCCTCCATCAGCGCCGCCATGACCGTGTGGAGCCGGCGGGCCCCGATGTTCTCCATCCGGTCGTTCGCCAGGAATGCCACCCTCGCCACCTCGGCGATCCCCTCGACCGTGAACTCCAGCACCGCACCCTCCGCGGTCACCAACGCCTGATACTGCTTGGTGAGCGCGTTCTCCGGCTCGGTCATGATCCGGACGAAGTCCTGCTCGGTCAGCGGCTGCAGCTCGACCCTGATGGGGAAGCGGCCCTGCAGCTCGGGAATGAGATCGGAAGGCTTGGAGACGTGAAAGGCCCCGGCCGCGATGAAGAGAATGTGGTCGCTCCGGACGTAGCCGTACCGGGTCTGCACGGTGGACCCCTCGACGATCGGCAGCAGGTCGCGCTGGACCCCTTCGCGGGACACATCGGGTCCGCCCGTCTGCCCCCGCTCGCCCGCGATCTTGTCGATTTCGTCGATGAAGATGATGCCGTGGTTCTCGACCCGGTCGAGCGACTCGTTCACCACGTCGTCCATGTCGACCAGCTTCTTGAGCTCCTCGTCCACCAGAATGCGGCGCGCTTCCGGCACCTTGACGGTCCGGCGCTTCTTCCGCTTCGGCAGCATGTCCTGCAGCATCTCGGTGAAGTTGATGTCGGTACCCTCGATCCCCTGGGGCGGCTGGATCAGCTCCATCATGGGGTAGCCCTGCTGGGCGACATCGATCTCCACTTCCCGCTCGTCCAGCCGTCCGTCCGACAGCATCTCCCGCAGCTTCTCGCGCGAGCGTTGCCGCCGCTCCTCCTCCGGCGTGGGCGCCCGCTCCGGCTTGGCCTGCCCGCCTGAGGACACGACGAATACCGAGCTCACTTCCGCCTTCTCCGTCTTATCCGCCTTGTCCGGCGCAGGCGGGGCAGCCGGGAGGAGAAGATCCAGCAGCCGCTCGTCCGCCCGCTGCTCGGCTTGTGGATAGACTTCGTCCTCCCGTTCGGTGCGCACCATGTTGATGGCGGAGTCCACCAGGTCCCGCACCATCGACTCGGCATCCCTTCCGACGTAGCCGACCTCGGTGAACTTGGACGCTTCGACCTTGATGAACGGAGCGCCGGAGAGCCGAGCCAGGCGGCGGGCCACCTCGGTTTTGCCGACCCCGGTGGGCCCGATCATGATGATGTTGTAGGGTGTGATCTCGTCCCGGATGTCGTCCGGCGTCTGGGCCCGCCGCCAGCGGTTCCGCACCGCAATCGCGACAGCCTTCTTGGCGGCCTCCTGCCCCACGATATAGCGGTCCAGCTCGGTCACGATCTGCCGCGGCGCCATCTCCTCCAGCCACGGCATCGGGGAGGTGGGCTCGGGGGTTTCCTTGGGGAGGGTCAGCTCCTGGGCGGGCTCGGTCATTTTAGGAGGATACAGCGTCAACGGTGAACGGTAAACAGTGAATCGGCTCGGCTCAGATCCCGTTCACTGTTTACTGTTTTCGGTTTACGCCTTCTTTCCGTTGGATGGAAGCTCCAGCACCGTGATGTTGCGATTGGTGAAGACGCAGATGTCGGCAGCAATCTCGAGGGAGCGCTGGGTGATGTCGCGGGCGGAGTGTCCCGGCTCCGGCAGCAGGGCGCGGGCGGCGGCGAGCGCGTAGTTCCCACCAGAGCCAATGGCGACGATGCCGTCATCCGGCTCGATCAGCTCCCCCGCGCCACTCAACAGCAGGGTGTGCTCCAGATCGGCCACTACGAGGAGCGCTTCCAGCCGGCGAAGCACCCGATCGCTGCGCCAGTCTTTGGCCAGCTCCACCGCGGCGCGGGGCAGGTTGCCGGGGTAGCGGTCGAGCTTCTCCTCGAACTTCTCGTAGAGCGTGAGCGCGTCTGCCACCGAGCCGGCAAAGCCCGCCAGCACCTTCCCGCCCTTGAGTGCCCGCACCTTGTTCGAGTGGGCCTTGACGACCGTCTCGCCGATGCTGACCTGCCCATCGCCGCCCAGGGCAACCCTGCCATCTTTTCTAACACCGAGAATAGTTGTCCCGTGGTATCCCGACATAGCTCCTCGTCCAGTGGCACCTGAGTGGCTGTTTCCCAGCGGGTGTCATCCTGAGGGAGCGAAGGATCCCTACGTGAGCCGCTGAGAGATCCTTCGCTGCGCTCAAGGATGACAGTATACGGCGATGCAACCGTGCAGGGTTTACCGCCTTACCACTTTCAAGCTCTCGGATGCGCCTGGTTGTACACCTTCTTCAGCCGCTCGATGCTCGTGTGGGTGTAGATCTGCGTCGTGCTGAGCGATGCATGACCCAACAGCTCCTGTACTGCCCGCAGATCGGCGCCGGCGTCTACCATGTGGGTGGCGAACGTGTGCCTTAGCGAGTGCACCCGAAGATCATCGCCACCGATCGCGTCGAACATGGCATGGACACTTCGCTGGATGCTTCGTCCCGTCAGACGCTTGCCCACTCGGCTCACGAACACGGCACGCTTATCGGTGCCCGGCCGGCCGACCACCCGTTCCCGCAGGTTAAGATAGCGTCTGAGTGCGAGCA
Organism: uncultured Gemmatimonadales bacterium; assembly: GCA_963751925.1. Lineage (GTDB taxonomy): Bacteria > Gemmatimonadota > Gemmatimonadetes > Gemmatimonadales > GWC2-71-9 > CAVVWJ01. Next base: position 1,854,232 of record CAVVWJ010000002.1, read on the forward strand.
CTGCCCGCGAGCCAACCGGCGTGATCCGCTCTTTCCGTCCCTTCCCACGGACCTTGACCTGATCTGCCAGCAAGTCGAGATCGACCAGGTTCATGCCGGCCAGCTCGGAAAGCCGGATCCCCGTCGAGTAGAAGAGCTCGAGGATTGCCAGGTCTCGCGTAGGGCCGAATTCATCAGACCCAGCCCGTGCCTCGGCCCATTCGAAGAGGGTCCGGGTCTGGTCCCGGTCCAGGTACGTCGGAAGCCTCTTCTCCAGCTTCGGGACCTTGGCGGCCTGGGTGATCTTGTTGGGAACGCCGTGGTGATCTCTTAAGTAGCGGTAGAAGCTTCGGACAGCGGATAGTGCTCTCGCAGCACTGCGGCGAGATAATCCCTTTCGTTGCAGCTCGCCCAGAAAACCGCGCAGCCCCAGACGATCAACCGTCTCCCAGCTCCAGTTCCCGTAGTGCCGATCACAGAATTCGCTGAAGTCCTCGAGGTCGCGCCCGTACGCCTTTACTGTGTGAGGCGAGACGTCGCGTTCTTTCTCGAGGTGCGTCAGATAAGCGGCGAGCTCGGGTTTGGGTGTAGAGATTGTCAAAAACTTTTACCACGAAGGCACGAAGGACACGAAGGACACGAAGGACACGAAGGCAAACACAAGATTACTTGAATGTTACTACCACAGAACTTTTGGTTCTTGGTGGTCTTCGTGCTCTTCGTGCCTTCGTGGTGAAGTTGTTACATGAGTTCTTCCGATACCTGCGTACTGCAACCACGCACTAAAGTCTGCCTGCGCCCGCTCCACCAGCAGCTCCTTCTTGCGGTCCTTTTTTATTTTTCCCGGGAACGGGTCGAGCAAACCGAAGTTGGCGTTCATCGGCTGGAAGTGGCGCGGGTCAGCTTCCCTGAGATACCGGTACAATCCGCCCAGCATCGTGGTCGGCGGCGGCACAACGACGGGCAACCCTTCGAGTCTTCGAGCCAGGTTGATCCCGGCCATCAGCCCGGTGCCGAGCGATTCGGTGTACCCCTCTACGCCGGTGATCTGTCCCGCGAAGAAGAGGCGGTCGTCGTCCCGCGCAGTAAGCCCCGGACCGAGGCTGCCGGGACTGTTCAGATAGGAGTTCCGGTGGATGCTGCCGTAGCGCAGAAACTCGGCGGATTCGAGCCCGGGAATCATGCGGAAAACGCGCTGCTGCTCGGGAATCCGGAGCCGGGTCTGAAATCCGACCAGGTTCCACATCTGCCCGGCTCGATCCTCTCGGCGGAGCTGCACCACCGCGTGCGGCTCGGAGCCAGTGCGAGGATCCGCCAGTCCCACCGGCTTCATGGGACCGAACCGGAGCGTCTCCCGACCCCTCTTCGCCATCTCCTCTACCGGGAGGCATCCCTCGAAGTAGGGGACCTGATCGAACTCGTGTCCATGGAACTGGTCGGCCGCGATCAGCGCGTCGAGGAACGCCTCATACGCGGCTCGATCCATAGGCGCGTTGAGGTAGTCGTCCCCATCACCCTTGCCGTACCGCGAGCGGGCGTAGAGCCGGCTCTGATCGAGCGACTCCGACGAGACCACCGGCGCAATGGCATCATAGAACGCCAGCGCGGAAGAGCCGAGTCGCTCGGCGATGGCTGTGGTCAGCCGCTCGGATGTCAGTGGTCCGGTCGCAACGACCCCGGGAGAGGGCAGCTCCGCCACTTCTTCCCGGAGCACCGTGATGTTCGGGTGAGCCGATATGCGCTGGTGGACCGCCGACGAAAAAAGCTCGCGGTCAACCACCAGCGCCGTCCCGCCCGGCACTCTCGCCAGGTCGGCACACGGAAGCAGAAGGCTTCCGAGCGCCCGCAGCTCGGCCTTGAGCAGGCCGTGCGCATTGGTGAGGTCCACTGATTTGAAGGAGTTGCTGCAGACGAGCTCAGCCAGACGATCGGTCTGGTGGGCCGGCGTTTTCATCACCGGCCGCATTTCCCGCAAGGTGACCTTCACGCCGCGCTCGGCCAGCGCCCATGCCGCCTCAGAACCGGCAAGACCTCCGCCGACAACGCTGACGTTCACGCCAGTGCCACCTCCTCCGGCTCGGCGATAACCAGACGGTGACCGCACTTGAGACAGGTACGACTCTCACCATCCGCCTTGCTGATCTTCTTCTCCATGCCGAGCCAGCCACAGTTGGGACAGGTGTCGGGGACTGGACGGTTCCAGGTGGAGAAATCGCACGCGGGATAGCGGAGGCAGCCCCAGAACGATTTACCCCGTTTGGTGCGCCGCTCGGTGAGATCGCCCTCGAGACACTTGGGACACTTGAGTCCCATCGGGATCGAGCGGGTTCCCTTGCAGTTCGGGTAGGTGGTGCAGGCCAGGAACTCGCCAAACCTCCCGGTCTTGATGACCATCGCCGAGCTGCAGAGGTGACACTTTTCGTCGCTGGGCCGGTCGGGCACCTTGTCCTTCTTGAGTGACTTCACGTAGTCGCAGCTGTCCTTGTACTTCACGCACGCGAGGTAAGGACCGAAGCGGCCGGTTCTGAGCTCGATGGGAGAGCCGCATTTCGGGCAGCGCTCCTTGGCCAGCTGCTCCGGCACCAGTCCGTGCGCGTCCGCCACGAGCGCCTTCATGTCTACCGCGTCGAGCGCCTTCACGAACGGGCCGTAGAAATCCTGAAGCACCCGGCGCCAGGCCAGCTCCCCATCTTCGATCCGGTCGAGCTCGTTCTCCATCTCGGAGGTAAACTCGACATTGAAGATCTCGGGGAACTTGCTGATCATGATCTTCTCTACCGTCTCTCCCAGCTCGGTAGGGAAGAACCGCCGCTGATCGACCCGCACATATTCACGGACCGACAGCGTGGAGATGATGGCGCTGTAGGTCGAGGGACGCCCGATCCCCAGCCGCTCCAGCTCCTTGACCAGGCTGGCTTCGGAGAATCGCGGCGGCGGCTCGGTGAAATGCTGCGACGGAGTGATCTCCCGAACGTCCACCTGATCGCCCACCACCAGCGGCGGGATCGGCGGCAGGTCGTCCATCGTCTTCCCTTCTTCCTTCTCCCGTCCCTCCGTGTACAGGACGTGATACCCGTCGAAGACCAGCACGGAGCCCGTGGCCCGGAAGAGATACTGCCCCAGGTCGAAGTCGACGATGGTCATGTCGTAGACCGCCGGCGTCATCTGGGACGCAACGAACCGCTGCCAGATCAGTTGATAGAGCCGGTACTGATCCGGCTCCAGATAGGCCTGTACCTTTTCCGGCCGCCGGGTGACGTCGGTCGGACGGATAGCCTCGTGAGCGCCTTGAACCCGCGCATTCTTTTTGGGCGCATAGTTGTTTGCCGCTGCCGGCAGGTAGGGCTTGGCGTAGTTCTTACCGATGAAGTCCCGCACCGACGCGATGGCCGTGTCCGAGACTTGCGGCGAGTCGGTACGCATGTAGGTGATGAGGCCGACCGCGCCGTCTTCCCCTACATCGATGCCTTCGTACAGCGCCTGGGCGGTCCGCATCGTCCGGCGGGACGAGAAGCCCAGCTTCTTGGCCGCCTCCTGCTGCAGGGTACTGGTCGTGAACGGGGCCGCCGGGTTTTTCTTCCGGTTCTTCTTCTCGACCTTCGAGACGATAAAGGGAGCGCTGCGGACGGCGTCCACCACGGCCTGGGCATCGGCCGCGGTATGGAGTTGTGGCTTGTGTCCGTCCACCTTGGCCAGGGCCGCCTCGAAGGTCTGACCGCCTTTCTCGCACAGCGCCTCGATCGTCCAATACTCCTGAGGCTTGAAGGCGCGAATCTCCCGCTCACGCTCCACGATCAGACGGAGCGCCACAGTCTGGACTCGGCCGGCCGAGAGCCCCGTCTTGATGCTCTTCCAGAGAATCGGACTGGCCTTGTATCCCACCAGGCGGTCCAAGATGCGCCGGGCCTGTTGGGCCTCGACTTTCCGGTCGTCGATCTGGCCGGGCACCCGCAGTGCCGCCTGAATCGCTTCCTTCGTGATCTCGTGGAAGAGAATGCGGTGGGTGGGAACGCCGGACTGAAGCTGGTCCGCCACATGCCAGGCGATCGCTTCGCCTTCGCGGTCCGGGTCGGTTGCGAGGTAGATCGCAGAAGCCAGCTTGGCAGCTTTCTTCAGCTCCGAGAGGGTCTTCGTCTTCCCCTTGATCGTCACGTACTTGGGCTCGAAGCCCTGGTCCACGTCGACACCGAGCTCGCGGGTGGGGAGATCCCTGAGGTGCCCGACTGTGGCCTTTACGTCGTAGCCGTTCCCTAGATACTTGCCGATGGTTCTGGCCTTGGTGGGGGACTCTACAATGACCAGGGCCGGCCGCCCCCGGCGAGCGGGCGTGGCTGCGCCATTGCTCTTGGCAGTTGCCGCTTTGCGGACTTTGCCCTTAGCAGCGCGTGGTGGCGCTTCTCCCGATTTCTTGGGAGTCCTTACCGGCCGTTTTGGTCGTGTTGCCATAGCCTCAGTGTAATTGCATGGGTCATCGGATGGTCAAATGGGGCGTAACAAGAAACCCGCGGGTCCCAGCCAATGCAAGGCAGCTACCATCCTCCGTGATGCCGAGCCAGTGTGACAACCTCGCCCGCTATTGCCTCGGCCGAAGGTTGATCGGCCAGGACCTGGTGGTGGGCCATATTATAGAAACGTTCCCGTTCCTCCAGCAGCAATCGCATCTTCTGATCCGGGTCAGTCCCGGCCAGCAGAGGACGGGACTCGCCCTGCTGGCTCCGCTTGGATGCGGTCGCCGCGCGGCACTTGAGGTAGACCACCAGACTGGAGCTTTTCGCGGCCTCGACTTGGCCGGGCTGTGCCGCCCAACCCCCGCCGGGAACGATCACGCATGGGGACCGCACCTGGGCCGCGTTGACGGCATCCCGTTCCATCTGCCGAAAGCGGGCTTCCCCCACCATCCCAAAGATCTGGCTGACCGGCATACCCATCTCGCGGACGAGCAGGCCGTCGATATCGATCAGGTCAGCCGAAAGCGCCTCGGACACCAGCTTCCCGACGGTGCTCTTGCCCGACCCGGGCAGCCCAACCAGCACGATGTGCCGAGTCATCTGGCGGGCGACCCGCGGAGGGCGATCCAGCGAGAGCCGAGCGCCGCGACATAACCCTGGTAGTTGCGCCGCATCTCCCCCAGCGAATCGCCACCGAACTTCTCCAGCATCGCGTCTGCCAGCACCAGGGCCACCAGACCCTCGGCGATGACGCCCATCGCTGGAACCGCGGTGACATCAGAGCGCTCGCTCACAGCCTTCGCTGGATCGCCCGACGCCAGGTCGACCGTGGGTAGCGGCGACATCAGCGTGGAAATCGGCTTCATCGCTACCTTAACAATCACGGGTTCCCCGGTGGTGATCCCCCCTTCCAGACCACCCGCATTGTTGGTCTGCCGCCGGAAGCCTCCACGGGTGTCTGCCTGGTCATCCCTGCCCGGGTCGGCACTGGCGATTGGGTCGTGAACCTCGGAGCCGGGACGCCTAGCCGCCTCGAACCCCATCCCGATCTCGACGCCCTTGACCGCCGGGATCGACATCAACATTCCGGCCAGTCTTCCGTCCAGCTTCCGGTCCCAGCTCACGTGGCTCCCCAGCCCCACGACCACGCCCCTCGCGATGACTTCCACTTCGCCGCCGAGGGTGTCCCCCGCCTTCTTGGCTGCGTCGATCCGGGCGATGATCTGGGCCTGCACCGCTGGGTCGAGAACCCGTATCTCGGAGCGGTCCGACTTGTCGTTGAGGGGAACCGGGAGGGCAGTCTCCCGGGAATCGCTGGACACGGCCGGTATCCCCCCGAGCGACGTCACGTGGCTTCCGATCTCGACCCCGAACTCGTCGAGGAGCCGCTTGGCGAGCGCACCGGCAGCTACCCGGGCGGTGGTCTCCCGGGCACTGGCCCGCTCGAGAATGTCCCGGGCATCGATCCGGTCGTACTTCAAGACACCCGAGAGATCGGCATGGCCCGGACGGGGCCGGGTCACTCGGCGGCGCCGAAGCTCACCCGGTGGATCCGAGCTCTCGTAGGCCATGACGTCTTCCCAGTTGGCCCAGTCGCGGTTGGGGATCAGCATCGCCACCGGCGAGCCGAGCGTCTCACCGGCGCGGACCCCGGAGAGCCACTCGATCCGATCCCGCTCGATCTTCATGCGAGCGCCGCGGCCGTAGCCCTGCATCCTGCGGGCGAGCTCGTGGTCGACCCAATCCGCCGAGACCGGAAGTCCGGCGGGTAGCCCCTCGACGATGGTGACGAGAGCCTTGCCGTGAGATTCACCTGCGGTGGAGAATCGGAGCCTCACGCGGTGTCCTTTGGAGAAGTCTGAAGTCCTATAGTAACGAACGAGCCCGGCTTCCGCCGGGCTCGTTCTACTTTCCTGTACTGCGCCGAATCATTGCTGCGCGGCGCCATCGTCTATGATGCGTGGCGTGACCAGGATGATCAGATCCCGCCGATTCTCTTCGTTTCTGCTGAAGCTGAACAGCTTGCCGATGATCGGCAGCCCAGAGAGCAGTGGGATGCCCGACCGGGTGTTGGTGACCTGGGTGACGGTCAGGCCTCCGATGACTGCGGTTTCTCCGTCATTGACCAGCAGCTGGTTGTCGGCGCGCTGGGTCTGGAAGATGAAGCCGAGGTCGCTCGCTGCCAGCGGCTGGAGCGCCGAACGCTCGGTGTGCAGCTCCATCGACACCTGACGGTTGCTGGTGACGTGCGGCGTGACGGTCAGCCGGATACCGGTTTCCTTGAACTGCACGGTAGCTGTTGCGCCACCGCCGCCGTTGCCGGCGTCGACCACTCGAACCGGCGTCTCTTCACCGACCAGGATGTCGGCCTTCCGGTTATCCAGCGTAGTGATGACCGGCTCCGCCTGGATGTCGGACAGATCCTGCCGCTCGAGCGCGCTCAGGAATGAGGTCAGCGAGAAGCCGCCGATTGCGGTCGAGAAGACCAGATCCAGGGCGGACCCAATGATGGTTCCGCTGGCGTTGCCGACGGCGGACACCGAGTTGCCACCCACGTCCACGATGTTCACTTCCGGCTTGAAGAAGTTGCCGGTGGTCGGATCGGTCCGCTGCACGACCTGATTGAAGAACTGGTTGCTGTTGCCCAGGTCGTACTTGATGCCCAGCTCTTCGATATCCGTCCGGTCGACGAAGACGATCTTGGCCTTGATCGACACCTGCGGAGTGCGGATATCCAGACCGCGCACGAATTCGGCGAGGTTGGCAACCTTGCTCCGGGTATCGGTGATGATGAGCGAGTTCGACGCCACGTCGGCGATGACCTTGCCGCGGCCCTTGGTCAGGCTGCCTTCGACGCTCTTGGTGAGGTCTGCCGCCTTGCCGTAGTTGATCCGGACGACGTTGGTCTCCAGCGGCTCGAGGGAGTCCAGCGCAGCCAGGGTGGACGGCGCATCAACTCGAATGATGCCGCCGGCCATCTCCTGAGCGGAGAGGCCCTGCGCGACGAGGATCGCCTGGAACGCCTGGGGCCACGGCTGGTTCTTGATCTCAGCCGAGACTTCGCCCTTGATGTCCTTGCCCAGGATGATGGTCCGCCCGCTGAACGCTGCGAAGCCGGAGACCACGTCCGCGATGCTGGCGCGATCCCACACTACCGTGATCCGGGGCTCTTCCGCCGAGGTGGCGCGGGCCAGCCGAGTGGCCGGGAGCTGCACCTCTGGCTGCGGCTCGGTGACCGCGAGAACCGGGGCCGGGGGCGTCTTCGACGGAGTCTTGGATGACCAGCCCAGGAAGGACTGATCGGTGCCGAACGACACCCGGATATTGTCAGTGCCCCGCTCGACGTGATAATCCTTGGCACGGTCCAGATCCAGAACGATGCGGACCACGTCGGGCTTGAATTGGGCGTAGCGCAGGTTGACTACCCCGCCGCGCTTCACCCCATCGTACAGGGCAATGGGACTTTCCTTGAGGCGTGCACCAACCACATCGAGCACCAGCCGGTCAGGGCCCTGCAGCATGAAGTCGCGGACCTCGACCGCACCGCGCACGTTGATCACGATGTCGGCGCGTCCGGGTGATGCCTGGACGCTGACACCCGTGACCTCTCCGCTCGTGGGACCGTCGGCTCGAGCTCCGGATGTGACTCCGAAGACAGCGGCGGTGGCGAGCATAAGGCGATACAAACGGGTCATTGGGTTACGTCCTCCATCTTCCGGAGCGAAAGGGTTTCCTGACGTTCAAAGCCGAAGTCCTCGATCATGAACACCACATCGCGGTCGCGGATCTGCACCAGCCGCGAACGACCGACCTGATCGCCCGCCCGCAACTTGTGCCGCTTCCCGCCCTCTTTCTCCCGGAACACAGCAATACTGCCCGAGGGAGTACGAAGGTTCTGGTAAATCCCGACCAACTGGAGGTCGGCCAGCTCCGGGCCGCTCTTGGCCATATTGAGCAGCGAGTTGAACGGATCGCGAGTGCCGCCGGAGTACGCGTACGTCTCCCGGTACATCTCGGTCTCGCGAGCCTTCTGCACTGAATCGGCCCATGCGGCCTGGTCGACTGTTGCCGGCGGGCCGCTCCGCGCTGCCGTGTCGGCGGCGATCGCCACGTGAGTCTTGCTGCTATCTCTGACCAGAGCCTTGCTGCTATCTCTCGCGACGGCCTTGCTGCTGTCCTTCTTGGCAGCCTTGCCGCTGTCTTTGGCCGCAGCTGGAACCGGAGCCGGGTTGGTCGCCACGGTGGTGGCCGGCGCCATTACATCCGGCGTGCAAGCTGTTTGCGCCTGCATGGTGATGAGCTCAGGTGATGGGACCGCCGGCGGCTGTTCCTTCAGCTTGCGCTTCCGCTTGGTCTTGATCACCACCGGCGGCTTGCTCAGCTCGGTGCGGACCGAGTCCACGCACGCGGCGAACCGGATCTGCATGAGCGAGTCGGCCACATGCCGCGCCTTGCGCAGGCTGTCGGTGCGTACCCGGAGCGCGGTGGCCTTGGCCTGAGCCGCCTTCTCCTCCTTCTGATGGGAGCACCCGGCCACCGCCAGTACCAGGAGAGCGAGCCCGAACGCGTTACGAGCCACTGGCTTCTCCTTCCTGGCTGCCACTCTTGACATAGGTCCGCACCTTGAAGCTGGCCTCGAGCAGTGATCCCGTGCTGTCTCCCAGTGCCTTGGCCGAGCTGCTGTTGGCCGAAGCGATCGAGATACCGTAGGGAACGATGATCCGCTGCAGGCTGGCCACGTCGGCCAGGAATTGTCCGATCTGATCGTACCGGCCGATGACCGACATGTTGTAGGTGTAGGTCTCGAACGGGGCTGGTCCCGCTTCCACCGGCTGTGGCACGACCTGGGACAGCGTCACACCGCGGATCTTGCTCCGGGTGGAGATATCATCGAGCAGATTGGGGACCTCGTTCCGCTCCGGCACCAGGCGCCGCAACAAGGAGAGGCTCGAGCGATAGTTTTCCAGCCGCTTGCGGACGTCGGCCACGCTGCCCCGGGCCAGCTCCTTCTTCGCGCTGTCGGTGGCCGCCTCCAGGCGGATGATGGTGTCCCGGACGGCAACGACTCTTGCCGAGCTCGCCGCGACTCCGTGTAGACCAACCATCTGGATCACCGTTCCGGTGTAGCCGACGTATCCCACCAACCCGGCCAGGAACAGGGTGAGCAGCAGAGTCGATTTCTGGTTTGAGAGCGCCATGGCTATCTCACCGACTGACTGAAGGGAGCCGTACGGATGTAGGCCGAGTCGGCCATGTTGTACGTGGCTCGTATGGTGAACGCGGTTACCGGTCGTTCCTTCTCTACCACTGTCATTGCGGACACCGGGGTGACGTCCTGAATCCAGGGTGAGGCTTCGAGCTGGCGCAGGAACTTGGTGTACGCCTGGATATCGATGGTCCGGCCGTTGATCTGGAATGCGAGCACCGGGACGACCGTGCTGTCGGCAGTGGAGTCAGCCTTTGCCCCAGGCTTGGCCGGCGCAGCTGCTTTAGGCTTTGGTCTGGCCGCGCCCGGAGTTGGAGTCGCGCCGGTGACGCCGAGATCCACCAACCAGGTGTATGCCGGCAGCGCCTTCGTGATCTCATCGAGCAGGTGGGGCCAGATGTACCGGTCGCCATCTACGCTCCGGATCACCGTGATCTGTGCCAGCAGAGAATCGCGGATCTGTTCCTGGCGGCGCTTGTCGGCCAGGAAGGTCTTGAAGCGCCGGTTCTCGCTCCGAGCCTGCTCCAGCCTGGGCTCGAGACCATAGAGCTGGCGCGCATTGTTCAGATATATGAAGCCGAGCCCGCCGATGACGCAGATCCAACCGGCCACTGCGCCGAGCAGCAGGGGATCCTTCACTTTGGTTGCCAGATCGCGAAAGTTGTCCAGCATTCCCTTGAAGGGAGAGCCGGAGCTCCTCTTGCGCCGCTGGCCAGGCCGTAAATTGACTGTGATCATCTGATGACGGTTCCCTGGTTCTGGGTCAGGCTGCGGTGCGCAAGGCTAGACCGATCGGAAGCATCAACAGCGGGGCAACCTCGTCCACCTGCATGGAGTCGAAGACACCGTCCGCCACCTGGAGCTTTTCGATCGGATTCGCGAGTTGGACCGGGATCTGGAGCCGATCGCCCAACGCGCGGCTGAGCCGCGGAATTCGGGCACCGCCACCAGTGATGAAGATCCTCGAGATGCCGCCTGCCGAACGGCTGGCGGTCTGGAGGAATGCACCGGCGCGCTCGATGCCGACCGCGAGCTCTTCCGTCCGGGTCTGCAGGAACGCCTCGGGAATCTCCCCGCCGGCTCCACCCTGCAGCAGCCGCTCTGCTTCCTCGGCCGACTGGCCACGTTCCCGCTGAAGATCTTCACGGAAACGGCGGGTCCCGACCGGGATGTCGCGGGTGAGGACCGGAATGCCGTCGTCCAGGATGTAGATGTTGGTGACTTCGTGCCCGATGTTAACCAGCCCGACCACCCCGTTCATGGCCTCCGGATAGTTGATCTCGAAGGCATTGTGCAGGGCGAACGCATCCACGTCGATGATGCTGGGCTGGAGACCGACGTCGGCCAGAAGAGCCATCTTGTGGTCGACCAGCTCGCGCTTGGCCGCAACCAGGAGCACCGTCATCTGGAGCCCCTCGGCCTCTGGGTCCAGGATCTGGAAATCGAGCTCGACGTTGTCCATGTCGAACGGGACGTGCTGCTCGGCCTCCCAGCGGATGACCTCGCGCGCGTCGGACTCTTTCATACGGTCCATGGTGATCTTCTTGACGATCACGTCACGGCCGCCTACTGCGGTGACCACCGTCTTGCTCTTCACACCAGCGGATGCCATGAGCTCCTTGATCGCCTCGGCGACGATCCCCGGATCCATGATCTCGCCTTCCACGATGGCATCGTTGCCGACCGAGGTGAACGCCACCTTGGTCAGCACTGGACCACCGGAAGCATGAGAGATGACGACGAGCTTGATGAGGCCGCTGCCGATGTCCAGGCCGACCGTCGTCGACTTACGCCCGAAGAGTCCCATTACATGTCCGCTAGTTGAGGAGTCGTCCGGATATCTCGGCGTCCAGAGGGCAACCGATGTGCCACACAAATTGCACTTTGGCAATCCTTTGCGGGGTAGCGGCTTAACGTCGGAAACCACTCACGACTTCATCCCGCCGCCGGGCCCGCATCTTCTCTTTCGCAAGCGGTCTCTCGGGATGCAGCAGTGGGCCGGACAGAGGGAGAACTGCAATCGGTGGCACAGGATAGCTCGCGCCTGTGCACCGTCAGAAGAGCTGAATCCAACCTCTTTCCGTCTGCACCGCGCTGCCCGAAGGAATCAGGCGCACCAATGAAGCGACCCAGCGACTCGCGAGCGGCCTGCCCGTGGGATCGTGCTGGATTCCCTGAGACCGAATGAGAAACAGCGTGCTGGTCAGGCGAGACACTGTCCTGCGGGCTTCTACTCCCGCCGCAGGTTGGATGGTGCCGAGGTCTAGCGCCGGTGCACCGATTGGGATGGATCCGAGAGTCGCCGCAGGCAGATTTTGCGCGGCCTCCGCGAGCCCCCACTCCGCAGCCTCTCTGGCCTGCTCGGACCAGAGCGCCACTCGTCCCCCATACTGCTCCAGCATCCCGAGCGCGAAGCTCGCCGCGACGATGGCGCCAATGATGATCAATGCGAAGAGGGCGGTTGCGAGCGCAAAACCCTCTCTGCCGCCAATGAGCCCATTCCACCCCCCGGCCTTGGGACGCCGACAGTCGGTCATGGGCGAATCGAATTCCGCAGCAGTACCTGCGTCACCAGCTCTTCCTGGGGGCGCACCATTTCGCCGGTTTGAGAGATGCTCGATTCCGCGACTCCCCGGAGTGTCACTCTGATGCTCTTGATGCTGCTGCGATCGGTGGTGGCCACCCCTCCACTGCTGAGGTACTCGAGCAGGAATCCGTCCCCATCTCTCAGCGGACCGACAACCGGCTGAATCGCTTCCCCCGAGCTCACCGATCTGGCTCCCAGCCAGGATTTCCCTTCTGACCGGTAGAGCCTTAGCTGCATGACCTCATAGATCCTGACCGGTGTTCCCGGCGCGACACTCGCCATTGACGCAGTCGGCAAAGTGGTCAGGGTAATCGCGGGACCAAGACCGGCCGGGCAGGTCGAAGTCCGGGAGACATTCGTAAGGGCCAACGACTGCCAGGAGTCGTCGGCTTCAGTGTCGGGATCTCCATCCACGAAGATCAATGCCGAGTCCCGGCTCGGCTGGGGATCTCGATAGCCCGAGTAGCTGCTCACGGGAACTCGTAGCTGCGAGGTGCCGATGGTCTGACAGACGAAGCCGGTGCCGCGCATGGCGCGGTACGAGATATCCGCCGGCGCGATGGCCAGCACGTCGTTCTGCGCCGGGGTACCTCCCGCCATGGTCTGGAGCTCGCGCAGCTCGTTGGTGACCACGATCGAGGCGGCACGCACGTTCGCCTGGAGCGCGGCGCGTCCGGCCTGGGCCCGGCCCAGCCGCTGGGTGGTGAGGAGCAGCTGATAGATGGAGGCGCATACACTGAGCGTGATGACCGTGGCAAACATCAGCTCGACCAGTGTCACGCCCCGCCGGTCCGATGCGCTCAGCATCTGATGCCGGCCGAGACCGAGACGGCCCGCATCCCCCGGACCGTGGCGTATCCGACACTCACACGCACGACGCGCAGGGTTCCCGTTCCTTCGACCGTCCAGCTCTGGCTGAGATCGTTGGGAGAGGCCGGCAGGTCTGACCCGGAAGTGAAGTCTGCCGCGGTGCACTTGGGCTCGGACCCCGATGCTGCTTGCCGGAGCATCTCCATCCTGCCAACCGCTAGACGAGCTGCACGGGTCTCGATCTTACCGACACCAAGCATGCGACTGACCATGGCGGCCGAGCTGACCAGACCAATGAGGCCGATGGTCAGAACCACGATGGCCACTTGAACCTCGACCAGGGTAAAACCTCGATGGCGCTCCACGTCCACCTCCTCAGTGGCACAACATGGAGTGCGTCAGGCGCAAGGGCGTACCGGATCGCCGCGGCTCAGATCATTCGAGCCGCGGTCAGGGGGCGTGTCAGTTGTCTTGAAAGTCTTGGGCCAGGTCTGATGCGGTGCACCCGATCAGTGCACCGGTAGTCGCCGCAGCTTGTAGAAGAGGGTGCGCAGGCTGATACCGAGGAGATGTGCTGCCTGCCGCCGGTTCCCGTTGGAAGCCTGGAGCGCACGCTGAATCGCTTCCCGCTCGACCGCTTCCACCTGGGTCCGGAGATCGAGGGAACCGCTGGTAGTTCCGTTGTGGGAGGTCGTCCCGTTTGAGAGGGCAAAGTCTTTCGAGCTCAACGGACCGCCCGCGCCGAGCACAGCGGCTCGCTCGACCGAGCTCCGTAGCTCGCGCACGTTGCCGGGCCAGGCATGGTGGCTGAGCGCCGCCAATGCGGCCGGCGTGATACTGACCGGATGTCCCAACCGCTGCGCGACCTGCCGGGCGAAATGGGCCAGTAGCTCGGGGATGTCTTCGGGACGATCCCGAAGCGGCGGCAGCTGAAGCCGCACAGCGTTGACCCGGTAATAAAGCTCGGCCCGGAAGTTTCCTTGCTCGACCAGCTGTTCGATCGGACGACTGGTGGCAGCGAGTACGCGTACATCGATCTTTCGGGCGTCCTGGGCACCAAGTCGCTTCACTTCACCATCCTCGAGCACGCGCAAGAGCTTGGGCTGGAGTGACGCTGGCAACTCAGCAATCTCGTCGAGAAAGAGCGTTCCGCCATCGGCCAGCTCGAAGAGCCCGGCGTGATCTGCGGCTGCTCCTGGCAAGGACCCTTTTATGTGGCCGAAGAGCTCGGACTCGAGCAGCTGCTCGGGGATGGCGCCACAATTCACCGCAGTAAAGCTGCGCTCAGCGCGGGAGCTCATCCGGTGAATCGCGCGGGCGATGACTTCCTTGCCGGTGCCGCTCTCGCCGGTAATGAGAACCGGGGTGTTGTGACGGGCTACCCGGGACGCGAGGTCCAGGACATCTCGCATAGCCCGGCTCTGAGAAACGACCAGCTCTCGCACGGCTCCCAATCCGAGGTTCGAGCGCAAGGTCTCGACTTCGCGCCGGAGCCGCTCGCGCTCTTCCGCCTTCCGGACTGTGAGGTTCACTTCGTCGGGCTGGAATGGTTTCTCGATATAGTCGTAGGCGCCCTCGCGCAACGCGGCCAGGGAGGCATCATCGGCGCCTCTGGCGCCCATCATGATGATGACGGCGGTTCCACCGTCGGACCGGAAGCGGCGAAGAAAACTCAGCCCGTCCATGCCCGACATCTTCATGTCGCAGAGGACGAGCTCGAACTCTTCCGCTATGGCGCGCGAGAGCCCGCGTTCGGCATCGCTTTCGGTCTCGACCACATAGCCAGAATCTCCCAGCAGCCGCGCGAGCGATTGCCGGGCTTCGGCGTCGTCGTCAACGATCAAAAGCCGCATCGGTCTCACTTGGGAATTGGGAGAACGCCTGGAACACAGCCTGTACCTTCCGCGTACATTGTTCGGGCATTATCCACAGCCCGTTGCACGATCCGACCGTTACTTTGGCCGTGTTGCAGCGTAACCTGTATCCAATCACACCTTCAGCAAATTCTTCGCCAACTGTGAATCGAAGCGCACAACCGCCTATGCAATCGATTGCGCAGCGCTCATCGCGCGCTCCTCAGAGCCGTGCGGACGACGATTTCAGACTAGCTGCACGCGACCGCTCCATCGGTGGTAGCCGGTGGCAGCGCCGGCGCCGTGCCGTAGAAGATCACGCAGCTTTGGATCGTGAGGCTCGGCATCAACGCGCTGGCGGACCAGCCGGCGTCGGTGGCGCTCACTACGGTGATCAGAACTCCCTGCGACGGCTTGAAGAGGATGCCCGCGCCGGGAACCGCGCCGGGGTAGTAGGTTCGATTCTCGACCCAGTACGACTCCTGAGCAGTGGCAAAGTTGCGGAGATCCGAGCGCATCGTCGAAAGGCCCGCCTTCCCCTTTGTGTTGTTGAACTTGGGGATGGCGATCGCGGCCAGGATGCCGATGATGACGACCACGATCAGCAGCTCGATTAGAGTGAATCCTTTGTGTCCCGCTCGCATAGATCCCCCAGGGCCATTCACGTCAGATCCAAGGCTCACTCAAGTGCGCGTACTGGTCTGGGAGGTAAGAAGAATGGGCGGCGGTAGGAGCCCGCCGCCCATCCTTACAACCTTCTCAGCCTAGCGGCCGCTTAGTAGCACTTCGGCGCGCCCTCGACGTCCGTCAGAGCCAGACCCGCCGCAGTCGCGTGGGCCGCCAGCGCTCCAACGTACACACCGCAGACGTCGTTCGACGTGGCGGTCACAGCCGGGTTCGTGATGGTGGCGCCCCAACCAGCGGCATCCACGTAGTTCACGACGAGCACGTTGCCCTGGCTGCCGCGGAAGGCCACGGTGCCGGCGCCGCCGGTGCCGTTCGCCTGAGCCGCGCCGATGTTACCAGCGTAGTCCTGGTTGTCCGAGAAGAAGCCTTCCTGGGCAGTGACCAGGTTACGCAGGTCGGACTTCATAGAAGCCACGACGGCCTTTTCCTTCGTGTTCGCGAACTTCGGGATCGCGATTGCGGCCAAGATGCCGATGATCACGACCACGATCAACAGCTCGATCAGGGTAAAGCCCTTGCGATTGCTCATACATCCTCCGGTTGAGTGGCGCGGTCATCAGTGCATGTCAGTAACGCGAGACGCGGTGTGACTGGCCCCCGGTAAGGCAACACATATGCCACCCCCCCACGCTGCCTTCCAAGCGGCACCAGGGTACCGACTTAACCTTTCGTTGCACTTGCCGGTGCAGAGCTTTTCCGAGTTCGCTCAGGCGGATTTTGCAAGATTGCTCCCGCGGGCAGGTTGTGAGCGCAAGCTGTTGTTAATTCGCTTCAGCCGCGCAACCATAGTCCCGCGAGATGTCTCCAATTGGTAAAACGCATGTCAGGTAGGTGGCTGCAATGGTGGGTAGGCGCGCGGGCGCACCTGAGTGCGCCGTAGCCGGCAATGAACTAGAGGCTCGTTAGACTTTTACCTCCACTTGCTCCTCATAGCGGCTGAGCTTCCGGTACAAGGTCGAGGGATCGATGCCGAGCACTTCGGCTGCCCGGGTCTTGTTGCCCCCTTCAGCTTGAAGCACCCACATGATGTATGCCCGCTCGATCACCTCCAGCGTCGGATTGCGATACGAGCGCTCCGCCACCAGCGGCTCTTTCCGCCGCTTCGTAATGCGTTCGGGAAGAGAGCCGGCATCGATGAGGTTCCCCCGAGTCAGCACTACGGCGTGCTCGAGCGCATTTTCCAGCTCCCGCACGTTACCCGGCCACTCATAGACCATCACCGCATCCAGCGCCTCCGAGGCCAGCGCCTTGGGCTCCGTTCCGGTCTCGGTCGCCAAATTCTGAAGTAAAGCCTCGATGAGAAGCAGCAGATCATCCCGTCGGTCTCGCAGTGGCGGCAGGTTCACCGCAATGACGTTCAGCCGATAGAAGAGGTCCGACCGGAAGTTGCCTCGTCGAATCTCCTCTTCCAGCTCGCGGTTGGTGGCGGCGATGATGCGGACATCGACCGGAATGGCTTCGGTGGCGCCCACCGGAATAGCTTCCCGCTCCTGGAGAACCCGGAGGAGTTTGACCTGCAGCGATGGGGGCATCTCGCCGACCTCGTCCAGGAAGAAGCTCCCGCCGCGAGCCGCGGCAAATAGCCCCTGCTTGTCGCGAACCGCACCGGTAAACGACCCCTTTACGTGGCCGAACAATTCGCTTTCGAGGAGGTTTTCGGGCAGTGCACCGCAGTTGATCGACAGGAACGGCCCGTCGTTCCGGCTGGACAGGTTGTGGATGTATCGGGCGATCACTTCCTTGCCGGTGCCGCTTTCGCCCTGGATCAGCACGGTCGAATCAGTGGGAGCCACATGTTCCGCCAGCTTGAGCACATCGAGGAATCGCTTGGACTTCCCAATCGGCCGCGCGATGGACGTGGTCTTGTCCCGCCGGCGGATCTCCTGCTTGAGCTGGGTGTTCTCCACTTTGACTGCCCGGTATTCGCAGGCCCGCCGGAGAATTGCCACCAGCTCATCGTTGGAGAACGGCTTTTGGATGTAGTAGAAGGCGCCGGAATTGACGGCCCCGATGGCGCTCTGAAGCGACGCCTGAGCGGTCATGAGGATCACCGGGGTCATCGGGTCCTGCTCCCGTGCCGCGGTGAGGATATCGAGACCGGAGACCTGCGGCATCCGGACATCCGACAGGATGATGTCGTGGGTTCCCGAGCGGATCTGCTCCAGACCGGCCTTGCCGCCCTGCGCGGTAGTCACCTCGAATCCCTCGTTACGAAGCAGAATCCTGAGGGTATCCAGAATTCCTGACTCATCGTCCACGACCAACAGTGACGGCTTCTGACTCATGCGGCGTCCTCCGCTACCATCTTGGCGGGCAGGAAAATGGTGAATGTGGTACCGGAGCCGGGGCCGGAATCGACCAGCACGAGGCCGCGGTGGGCCTCGACAGCTCTCTGAACGATCGCCAATCCGAGACCGCTGCCTCCGGACCTGCCCGATACGAACGGCTGAAACAGTCGCTCGCGCACTTCCTCGGGTATTCCGGGACCGTTATCACGAATTTGCAAGCGCACTGCGTGCTCCAGGTTGGTGCCGTGAGGAATGTCCGAGGCTTGAACGGCCGCGACCCCGACGACCACCCGGATCGGCCCCCGGGCAGCCTGCACCGCATTGAGAACGAGGTTGGCAATCACACGGTGGAGCAGGTCTTCATCGCCCTCTAGAATAGCATGATCACCCTCGACGCTTATGGCCGCGTCCGGCCGGCAGTCCGGATGGGCTCGGATGAGCCGCACCACGGCAACCACCACCGAGTGCAAGTCCAGTGGAACAAACTGGGTAGCACGCACGCGAGCGAAGTCGAGAAATTCGCTGAGTAGACGGCTGAGACGGTCACTTTCCCGAACGATCAGCCCGGCGAGAAAACGCTCGTCCTCGTCCGCATGCTTCGAGCGCGCCAGCTGTTCGACCGAGCTTCGGATCGAGGCGAGCGGGTTTCTGATCTCATGCGCCAGCGACGCGCTCAGCTCGGCGACGGCTTCCAGCCGCTCGGCGCGCATGTGGAGCTCCTGAACTTCCTTGAGATCGGAGATATCGGTGAAAATGGCAGTCACCGAAGGCGCTTCCTGCGCTTCCTGCCGGAAGGTGGTAGTGCTCAAGCCGATGGGAAACATACGCCCTCCGCCCTGAACGACCATGCCTTCGCCTCGGCTGATCTTGCGTCCGTTTCGGATCCCGGCCACAGCGGCGGCCCAGAGCTCAGAGGAACGGGTCTTCAGGTGATCCAGCACCGGAAAGCCGATGAGAGCCTCACCGTCGAGGTCGAGCAGCCGCTCCGCCGTCGGATTGATGAAGGCCAACCGGCCCACTCCATCGACCGTCAACACGCCAGACCGGATGTTCCGCAGAATGTCATCGGCCTCCAGCCGTACCCGCTGCAGCTCCGTGGCCAGTGTCGCGTGCTCCATTCCGGCCTCTCGCAGGCGGTGGCCCAGGATGGCCACCATGCCGAAGACCAGGTTGAAGACGACGATCTGGGCCCACGATGCGGTATCCAGGGAGGCGCCGTGGGTCCACAGGGTGTCTCCCACAAAGAGCACGGACGCGAGAATCGATGTCAGGGCCACCCATGCAGGTGGCATGAGCAACGAGTAGGCAGCCACGACCAATACGTACAGCGCAGGGAAAGCAGACTGCGGCTGCCCGGCGAAGTGCAGCACGGTGGTAACCAGGCTGAGATCCACCAGCGCCTGGAACAAGAAGAAGGTGTTCCCTGGCCTCCTCCGGAGCAGGAAGACGGTGCCGGCTCCGTACCCCGTGAACACCAGCGCGAACACCACCACAACGCTGACGATGAAGGACTCTTGCGGCCGCTCGGTCCAGACCAGACCGGCGCCAAGAAGCACTCCCGTCGCGAGCACCAGACGGCCCACGAATAGCCACGTGAGCAGAGTCCGTTGATCCGGGAGAGTGTTCTTCCCTGGCTTGCGCCGGTCCGGCATCGTGGGAACTGCGGCCCGCCCCGAAGGAGCGTGGAGTTCCATCGTACCTCGTGTCGCGGTGTGTGTGGGGGACCCGCCGAAGATAGAGAGGGCGACCGTACGGGCGGTAGTGGGCTACTATTGGAACATGCCCTGGACCGTGTATGTGGCGCGCTGCTGTGATGGGAGCCTGTACACCGGAATTACCACTGACCCGGCTCGCCGTCTGGCCGAGCACAACGCCGGCGGCGGAGCCGCGTACACCCGCTCGAGAACGCCTCTCGTACTCGTCTATAGTGAGCGAGCGCGAACCCGCTCGATGGCACTCCGGCGGGAACACGCCATCAAGCGCCTCACCCGCGCTCAAAAGGAAGTGCTCGTGAACGCGGGCGAGAATGGGGTGACGAAGACGAGACGAGCGGTACGGTCAGGGCGCTCGAGAACCCGGCAACAGAACCGACATTGACCTCAGCTGGGTACCGAACCGGTTCTGCGCTCGCCGGCGGGTGGAGCGGAGTTCACGCTCACACGTCTGTCCGGGGCGGCAGGTCTGGTGGGAGCGGCGCCGAACCCAGGTGAAGTTGCGAGACCCGCTCCCGCCGGCAGCCGGGACAGCGAGCTTGGCGAATCGAGGTGGGCGCCGTCATCTACTCCAACGCCGAGCCGGTCAACCAGCTCCCCACCCAGCCACGCAGTCAGGAATGCGATTACTACCCCACCCAGACCGGCCACTATGGCGCCGGTAGGTGGTGCGCTGGGATCACCTCGACGGAGGACCCAGCTCAGGATGAAGAGCCCCAGCACCACTACATTGCCGAGTCCGTGCCAGAGTCCGATTCGTTTGGCGCGGGTTCGATTCGGAATGGCAAACCAGTCCAACCAGCCGAATAGCGCGGCCGCCAACCCCCCGAGAATTCCTGCGCCGATCATGTAGTGGGAGACTACGGTCCACTGCGGGTTGTTCGATACCAGATAGATGATGTCGAAGATGACCGCGGTCGCCAGGAGGCCGAGCGGAAAGACAATCAGCATCGGATGTACCGGGTGCCCCGCGAATTTGACCTTGCTTTCCATTGCGACCTCCCGACAGACGGTTGGCTGTCAAACCGTGCGAGCACGGTTTGACAGCACGTTCGTCAGCTGCTGCTGAGTTGCTTCTGGGCCTGTTGGAGACTGGCCAGGTGGCCCTGCATCGCCGTGACGGTCTTCTGCAGGTAGGACTTGACCTGAGCATTCTGCGCTGACGGCAGCATCTGGGTTTGAATCTTCTCGATATTGCTTTGGTGGTCGTCGATCTCATGCTGCACGAACGCCTGATCGAACTGTGCTCCCGACTTGCCCTGGAGCTCGGAGGGCATCGCCGCGCTATCGGCCGCGGTTGGATTGCCCCCGGCGCTCGGCGTCAACGTGACATTCAGCTGCTTCGCGAGTGCCTTCAGCTGCGCCTCATTCTTGGAGTGGTCGGCCAGGAGCTTCGCGGCAACCTGCTTCACCTTGGGGGATGAGGCCTTCTTTTGGGCCATCTTGCTAAGCTGGATCTCCATTGTATTCGCCATACTCAGCTGCGAAAGGATGGCAGCAGGGGTGGCGGGGCTGGCCGCGTTGTTTGTGGCGGTATCCGCGGCGGCCGAAGACGAGTTGGCGGCAGACGAGCTGGCCATAGTATCACTGCTGCTCTGCCCGCCGGCGCCACCCGCCATTCCGGTCTCCCCACTCTGGCGGTTGTTGCCTGGGGTACAGAATGTGAGAAGGGCCAGGGCTGCAGCGGGGAAAAGAACTGTTCTCATTGGTACCTCCGTGGTAAGCGCAACTTGCCCAAGCACTTACCGCACACATAGGTGGGTCCGTCGATTGACTGGTGCCTGAGTCTTGCCGTTCGTGCCACCTGCCTGTCAGGTGGTTACGGTGCGACCCAAAGATTGTGGCGAGGGGGGTACCAGGATGTGACGCATGACCGTCTTACCTCTGTGACTGAGACCCACCATCGAGCACCTGGCGCACGGTCAAGACCAGGCTGTCTGCCGAGAACGGCTTCTGAAGAAGTGCATGCTCGTAACCGTCACCGGGCTGCCGCTTGTCACCTTCGGCATAGCCCGACATGTACAGCACCTTGACCGACGGGTAATCGCGCAGCAGACGGTCAACCAGATCAGGCCCACTCATGTCAGGCATGACCACGTCACTCAGAATGAGCTCGATGATTCCTTCGAATCGTTGAACCAGCCGCAATGCCTCCTGTGCCGAAGACGCTTGCAGCACAGTATAGCCCTGATTCATCAACACTCTCGAGGTGACGCTCCGAACCACATCTTCATCCTCGACCAGCAGGATGGTTTCTGAGCCACGGGAGGGGCGGACGGCTTCGAGCACAGGCTCACCCAGTTCCGCGTGCGGCTCAACCCGAGGAAGGCAGATCTTGAACGTGGTGCCTTTCTCCGGCTCGCTATCGACCCAGATGTACCCGCCGCTCTGGACCACGATCCCATACACGGTGGCCAGCCCCAGGCCGGTGTTCTGGGTGGTAGGCTTGGTCGTGAAAAACGGCTCGAACAGCCGAGCTTTCACCTCGGGCGGCATTCCCTGTCCGGTATCACTGACAAGCAGCATGACATAGGGACCGGGAGGGATGTCGATGCCGATATGGCGTTGGGCGTAGCCTTCCGGCAGCACCACCTCGAGGGTTTCGATGGTGAGTCGGCCTCCTCCCCGCATCGCGTCCCGGGCGTTCAGGGCCAGGTTCATTATTACCTGTTCCAGCTGGCCGTAGTCCGCTTCCACGGCCCCAAGCCCAATCGACAGCTGGGTCACCAGTCGGATGTCCTCGCCCAGGAGCGGCCGCAGCATTCGCTCCATCCCGGCAATCACCTCGTTCAGACTGAGTGACTCGCGCTCGGCGAGCTGCTGTCGGCCGAACCCTAGCAGTTGGCGGGTCAGCTGCATCGCCCTATCCGCTGCCTTTCTGATTTCGTCGGCATCGGCCCACCGGGGATCGTCAGGTTGGAGCGTTGTGAGTAGAAAGTCACTGAATCCCATGATGATCATCATCATGTTGTTGAAGTCGTGAGCCACGCCTCCTGCCAGGCGGCCGACGGCTTCCATCTTCTGAGCCTGGCGGACCTGCTCCTCGACCCGCTTGCGCTCGGTGAGATCCTGCAGATTCACTGCGTAATAAATCACCTGACCATCGGCATCCCTGACTGCGGTGGCATCGACGAGCACGGGAAAGACAACGCCATTTCGACGAATGCGTTCTGATTCCCAGATTCGATTGCCCCGCTCCCGCACCATTTCGCCGGCCTGGCTGAACTCTTCCCTCCGGCCCGCGGGAGCCAGATCGGCCAGCGCTTTCCCCTTGAGCTCTTCCGCCGCCCAGCCATGCATAAGCGCGAAGGCCGGATTCACACTTTCGATGGTCTCACCATCGGGACTCACGATGGCTACACCCCAACCCGCGTGCTCGAAAATCCGGGCCCAGCGCTGCAGCTCCCGCCCAGCCTCCACCCGGTGGCTCACATCGCGCCCGACCCCTACGATTCCTGAGATCTCGCCCCGGCCGTCCCGCATCGGCGACAGGGTTGTTTGCATGTGATGCACTCCGCTGGCCGTCCGAAGCGTCCATTCGTAGCTGACGGTTTCTCCGGCGAGCGCCCTGAGGTTGGCCCGCTCATGCACCGGAGCGTCCTCCTCACCAACGATTTCACGCGTCGTGTGCCCTATCAGCCTGGCACCATCGATCCCCTCACGCTCCAGCCAGCGGCCAAACGCGTCCACGCACCGCTGCTCCCGGTCGAGCCGGAAGACCACGTCATCGATCGACTCCACCAAGTGCCGAAAGCGTTCCTCGCTGGCCTGTAGCGCGCGCTCGGCCTGGCTCCGGTCCGGCAATTCGCGGGCGTAGCAGACAAGACCATTGCAGGTGGGCCCGATACGAACAGAGAACCACTTTCCTAGCGCGGCGACGTATTCCTCCAGCTCGACCTCGCTACCCTGGACATGGGCCCGGAACGCTTCGGCCTGGATGCGGCTTCGAGCTAATTGCGGAAACGTTTGCCAGACGTTGAGACCCACGAGTGAACTGCGGCTGAGACCGAGAGGTGCGAGATACGCCTGCGCGCGGGTATTGACGTTGGTGATGTGCCACTCGTGATCACAGGCCAGCAAGGCTTCGCCCATGCCATCGAGGATCTGATCGGTCAGTCCCGGGAGCGGACCCTCCCGGAGGAGAACAGTGACACCATCGAGAGAGGGAAAGACACGGACCTGTACCGGTCCGCGATTCCCGCTGTCAGGGATCTCGTGAACCACCGCCGTTTGCTCTGAATGCGCCCGGTGCAGAGCTAGTCCGAGTGAAGACTCACCCAGAGAAGGGCGGTCCCAGATGACTGTGCCGAGGAGATCGGAGGAGGGAGAGCCGGAGAGACGAGAGAGAACCTGCTGGGCCTGACGGTTTAGATAGGAGAACCGCCAGTCGAGGTCGAGCGCAAAGATGCCCTCGCCAACACGATCGAGTAAATCCAGTGGCTGAGTAGCGTCGAGCAACCGGAGCCTTGGAAGGAGCCGCTCTAAGCTAAAATCATCGGACCGGCACTGCCAGACTCACATCTCGTGTTCTGAAGTGGTGGTGCTGTCCGATCGGCCCGGTGGAGCAGCCTGGGCCCGTTGTGTCTGCTCGGTGTAGAGACCGCGATAGATCTCCTCATTCCTCTGGATGATGCGCACGTAGTCCCGAGTCTCCACGAAGGAGATCCGCTCCGCGAACACCTCCGGGTCTTCCACACCTATTCGCTTCGACCAACGCTCGACCCGTGACGGGCCTGCGTTGTACGCCGCCAGGATGTGAACCGGCTGGTCATACCGATTGAACAGCTCACGCAAATGGAAGGCGCCCAGTTGGATGCTCACGTCCGGCTGATAAAGCAGCACCGGATCCCACACCGGGTACTTCAGCTCGTGCGCGAGACGCTCGCCTACCTCCGGCATCACCTGCGCGAGGCCGCGTGCGCCGGCAGGCGAAGTAGCGCTGGGATTGAAGCTGGATTCCTGGCGAATGAGAGCGGCGACCAGGATCGGATCCAGTCCGCGTTCGTTGGCTTCGGCAGCCAGCGCCTTCTCGTGGATCACCGGATAGATCAACCGATAGGTGCGCGCATCACCCGTGGCGCCCTTGGCCAGCGCCCTTCGTGCGAGCTGGATCGCCTGGGACGCCAGGCCCTGTTGCCGCAGCGCATTGGCCAGAATGAGCAGGCGCTCGGGTGAGGTCTCCACCGAGCGAGTGATGCGGTCGAGCTCCCAGCGCGACTCCGCCGTGAGACCGAGCCGTGTCAGGAGCCTTGCTCGCGAGACCACGGTGTCGATGACCGGATCGGCAGGGAACACGTCGGCGGCCGGAATGGCGGACCAGGATGGACTTCCCAGCCGGAGCGCGCTGAGTCCGGCATAATAGGAAAGCGGGTCACGGGTGACCACGCCTTCCCAGCGCTGCTGCGCGAGCACGCTGTCTCCTGCCACAGCCCAAGCTCGACCGGACCAGTATGCCGCCGCCAGAGACTCATCACTCGTGGGATACCGCTCGAGCAGACTATCGAATTCCTGGGCGGCGACCTTCGCATTCCCGCTCAACAACGCGATGAGGGCGGCCTTGAACTGAGAGGTCGGGGCAAACCGGCTGCTGGGATAGCGGGTAACAACAGCCCGATACAACCGGCGGGCATCACTATCCGCCTGCTCGTCGGAAGCGAGGTCCGCTTGCAGAAAGAGCGCTGAGGAGGCAGCAACCGTGTCCTTGGCGTAGCGGTGAGCTACGAGAGCCAGAGCTGAACGGCCTTCGCTCATCTGGCCATCACGCACCAGGGATCGGGCGGCCTGGTAGGCGGCCAGGGCGGCGAGCGAGCGAGGTGCCCGCACCTGGTTGAACTGGAGCGCTGCCTCACCGTTTCGATTCAGCCTCGCCAGTGCGGTCGCGAAAGCAAAGCGATCCTCGCCTGCGCCGAGTCCAGCCGGACGGGCGCGCGAAAATCCGGTTGCCGCCCGAGCGACCAATCCCGATTGACTCGCGATCCGGCCCACGATCAACTCTTCCGCCGGAGTAAGGGGTGCAAAGGCACTATCCAGAAGCGCCACGGACTCACGGGCGACCAGGCTCCCGGCGCGAGCAGTGGCCAGGGAGAGCAGCTCGCGACGGATCACTGCGCGAGGTGCGCTGTCGGGACTGGACGCAAGGCGCAGGCGCAGGCTGATCAGCCGTTCGCCCAGTGCGAGATAGCTCCGTGCTGCCCCGGCCCGGTCACCAGTGCGCGCCTGCGCTGCCGCCTCGGCCCATGGTATCCGTCCGTGCGGAAGCGGTTCGGTGATTGTTTCATAAATCGTCGCACGGGCGATGCTGTCGTCCGTCACGGCGGCGGCACGCAGTCGGAGCCATTGAGCGGCGGGTGGCAGGCGCTCCGCGGCACGGATGTAAACCGCGGCGGCACTGTCTCGCGCATCCAGCCGGTCCAATGCTGAGGCAAGTATCAGGAGACGCTCGCCTGACAGGGTGTCCCGTGTGAGCGCTGCCAAAGCATGCTCCAACGCCGCTGAATCGGCCCGGCGCTCCAGCGCGGCGCGAGCCAGCAGCACTCTCCCGCGGCCCTCGTACAAACTGTCGACCCACTGCTCTTGCTGGAGCAGCTGAAGCACTTGCTCCCAACCGCCCCATTCACTGGCTGCAGTTGCGGCGAGAAATACAGTGGCAGGTGTACGCTGGGCCGAGTCGTGGAGCGCAGGCTCGAGAATCCTGGTAGCCTCCCAGGGACGCCCGCGTGCCAGGGCTACGCCGGCCTCGGCCAGAGCCGAATCAAGCGCTATGCTCAGCTCGCCGGTGTCCGCCACCGCGCGAGTGCTCGCCGTGGGAATTGCCGGTGCTGTGCCGATCGTTGCGAGCCAGAGCCACCAGTGCAGGAAGTGGGTCACGCGGATCCGTCCGTAGGAGTTCAGTGCGTCTCCCGGCAGAGCAAATGCCGCGCCGCCGCAGAGTTAGCTCCTTGGGTGGGTCCCACGCAGTCGGGCCTCTGATTCCGCACCACTCCCTGCAAATCAGGGCACATCAGAGGAGGGACCACTACTTTTCGGAAATGAGTGAAGCCGAGGATGGAAAGGTTCGCTTGGACAAGTGGCTCTGGGCGGCCCGATTCTACAAGACACGCTCACTGGCAGCGGAGGCCATCGCCGGAGGCAAAGTGCAGGTCAACGGCGAACGGGTGAAGCGGGCCAAGCCTCTACAAGCCGGAGATGAGATTCGGATTCGGCAGGGGCCATATGAGCATCAGGTAGTCGTACGTCAGCTGTCCGACCGGCGAGGACCGGCTGTACAGGCAGCCGAGTTGTATCAGGAGAAGCCGGAGAGTTTGGCGGCGCGCGAGGCACTCGCGCTGCAGCTCAAGACTCTGCACTCGGCATTTCTTCCGGAGCGCGGGAGACCTACCAAGAAGGACCGCAGGGAAATAAACCGGCTGAAGGGACGCGAGGGGTAAGCTTCACCCCGTCATATTTTCTACCATTGCGTTGCCGAACTCGCTGGTCTTGAGCAACGTTGCACCGCTCATCAGACGCTCGAAGTCATAGGTGACGCGCTTCTGGGCGATGGTCTTCTCCAGCGACGAGATCACCAGATCTGCCGCTTCATTCCAGCCCAGATAGCGCAGCATCATCTCACCGGAGAGGATGACGGATCCAGGATTCACCTTGTCCTGTCCCGCGTACTTGGGCGCTGTCCCGTGGGTGGCCTCGAAGATGGCATGACCAGTCAGATAGTTGATGTTCGCTCCGGGGGCGATCCCAATGCCACCGACCTGTGCGGCAAGCGCGTCCGAGATGTAGTCACCGTTCAGGTTCATGGTGGCGATCACGCTGTAATCCCTGGGCCGAGTCAGAATCTGCTGGAGAAACGCGTCGGCAATTACGTCTTTCATCACCAGCCCACCCGGGAACCGGCACCAGGGGCCGCCGTCCAGGTCAGCAGCGCCGTACTCGTCCCGGGCCACCGCGTAGCCCCAGTCACGGAACCCGCCCTCGGTAAACTTCATGATGTTGCCCTTGTGGACCAGCGTGATGCTTTCGAGCTTCTGAGCCAGGGCATACTCGATGGCGGATCGGATCAGCCGCTTGGAGCCTTCCTCGGATACCGGCTTGATGCCGATGGCGCTCGTGGCAGGAAACCGGATCGTCTGCACCCCCATGTCACGCTGCAGAAACTCAATGACCCGGCGCGCCTCTTCGGTCTTCGCCTTGTATTCGATACCAGCGTAGATGTCTTCGGTGTTCTCGCGAAAGATCACCATGTTTACTGCCTCGGGTGATTTGACCGGCGAGGGCACCCCCGCGAAGTAGCGGACGGGCCGGACACAGGCGTAGAGGTCGAGCTTTTGCCGAAGAGCCACGTTGAGCGAGCGAAATCCCCCACCGACTGGTGTGGTGAGCGGCCCTTTGATCGCCACCAGATATTGGCTGATGGCGGCGAGGGTTTCATCCGGAAGCCAGCTATTCAGGCGATTCTTCGCCTTCTCTCCGGCGTACACCTCGAGCCAGGCGATGCGGCGCCGGTTGCCATACGCGCGCTCCACCGCGCTGTCGAGCACGTGCTGGGAAGCCCGCCAGATGTCGGGACCGGTGCCGTCTCCCTCGATGAAGGGAATGACCGGGCGGGCGGGTACCTTCAGCCGGCCCTGGACCAGGGTGATCGGCTCGCCACCAGAGGGAGCTTGCCTGGTGTGCTCGAGCGACGAGATCATGCCTGACATGGGTCAATCCTCCGCGGGTGGAATCGATGAAGAGTAACACGGTGCTCCGGCCGGTTTCGACAGCTGTCGAGTCGATCCACTCGGCCTATGCCGAGTATGAGCGTGGCTTCAAGGAGACCACCGCCCGTGCCCGGAGAAGGTTCGAGCTTCGCGACTGGGCAGGGGCCCAGGCCGATGCCACCGAACGATTGGCGCTGTATAAGGCTCACGTCGATGCGGCTGTCGCGGACGTCCACGACGTGCTTCAGGACGGGGTCATGGAGCGGACCGTCTGGGCGGCGATGAAGGCGGAGCACGGGGCCGCCCTGGCCAACCGGGCCGACGGCGAGCTAGCCCGAACCTTCTTCAACTCGGTGACCCGCCGCGTGTTCAGCACGGTCGGTGTGGACGCCGCGATCGAATACCTGGACCCACTTGCATCAACGCCTGATCAGGATGTCCCGGAGATCTATGCATCCTACAGCGCTCCGCGTGTGGATCCTTCTCTGGTCCGCCGCATACTGACGGCTGTGTCATGGTCGGTCTCCTACGCCCAGCTGGACCGCGATAGCGCGCTGGTGGCCCAGCTGATCGACCAGCAAGTATGGGGCGCTATCGGAAAGCCGGGGCCGGTGGAGCTCGACATGGTTCGCTCGGTGTTCTACCGCAACAAGGGCGCTTACCTGGTCGGCCGGGTTCGTGCCGGGAACGAGATCATCCCACTGGTCATACCCCTGCTCCATGCCGAGCGCGGTATCGTAGTCGACGCGGTCCTGATGACAGCGGATGAAGCGAGCGTGGTCTTCGGCTTCAGCTGGACCTATTTCAGAGTCGAGACGCCACGGCCCCGCGCGTTGGTGGATTTCCTCTCGACCATCATGCCTCACAAGCGGGCCAATGAGCTCTACACCTCCATCGGCTACAACAAGCACGGGAAAACCGAGCTCTACAGCACTCTGATGCGCCACCTCCAACACCCTGATGCGCGGTTCGCCTTCGCCGAGGGAGACGAGGGCATGGTCATGGCTGTATTCACCCTGCCTTCGTTGAACATCGTCTTCAAAATCATCAAGGACAGCTTCGGAGCGCCCAAGAATACCACTCGGCGCGCGGTGATGGACCGCTATCAGTTCGTCTTCATTCGCGATCGAGTGGGCCGTCTCGCCGACGCGCAGGAGTTCGAGCATCTGGACTTTCCCCGTCGTTGCTTTCCCGACGAGCTGCTCGACTATCTCCTTCGCACCGCAGCCGCAACCGTTCGCATCGAGACCGATCGGGTGGTAATCCGCCATCTCTACACCGAGAGAAAGGTGACGCCGCTGAACCTGTTCCTGCGGGATGCGGACCAGGCGGAGGCGCGTGCGGCGGTTCTCGACTACGGCAACGCCATCAAGGATCTGGCAGCGGCCGACATTTTCACGGGGGACATGTTGCTGAAGAATTTTGGGGTCACCCGGAATGGCCGGGTAATCTGCTACGACTACGACGAGCTCTGCCTGCTATCGGAGTGCCGCTTCAGGCGTATTCCGGCAGCCACCTCGATCGAAGACGAGTTTTCATCGGAGCCATGGTTCTACGTGGGTGAGCAGGACGTCTTTCCGGAAGAGTTCACTCCGTTCCTGGTTCCACCGGGCGAGCTCCGCACGTCGTTTCTCGAGGCGCATGGTGACCTGCTCGACATCAGCTTCTGGCAGGACGTGCAGCATCGGCTCGCCGCAGGCGAGGTGGTGGACGTTTTTCCCTATCGCAGGGAGTCGCGTCTTCAGCGAAACGACCATGCTTCGGCGAACTAGCGCTCGAAGCTGGTGAGCGCGGCGGCCGCTTCCAGGATTCGCCGGGTATAGTCGCCAGCACTTTCCCGCGCTCCACGTTCGGGCAGAACAAAGGCGGGGTTGTCGGGCTCGGACGAGTCTGGCGCATTGGTCATCGTGTCTCCACCACGAGCTTCGACCACTGACTCGAAGCGGTCCACGGCGGACCAGAGATCGGCGAGCTCATCTCCGGTCTCCTCGCCCGTCAGGAGGACTCCCCGGCGGCCGAGGATATCCAGTGCGTGCTCCCGTGCCCGGAGCTGCTCCTCCTCACGGTGAGGGTTGAGCGCGTCGTTCACATCGGCCGCGGCATTCTCTCGATCGCTGGACATTGTTCACCTCCATTGCTTGGTACCAGAAGCACGTTGGACGCTACCTTGTCAATTTAGTCTCATCCCGGTTTCGAGTTGGACCTCCCGAAGCTCAAACAATCGGGGCCGCCCTTGCCGGACGGCCCCGATACTTGCCGTGAAACGTCCGCGCTTAGTCGCGGATCTTGGTGACGTTCTCCGCCGCTGGTCCCTTTTGGCCCTGGACGATGTCGAACTCCACCTTTTCTCCTTCGGCCAACGACTTGAAGCCGCTACCCTGGATGGCGGAGTGATGCACGAAGCAGTCCTTCTGGCCGTTGGATGGGGTGATGAAGCCGAAGCCCTTCGCGTCGTTGAACCATTTCACGGTGCCGGTGGTACGCATGTCGTACTCCCTCTTGTTGGTTGTCGTCGGAGTCCGGTGATGCCGTACCTACCGACAGTGAATGTTCGCGGACAGGCCCCCGCGCCAGGCCCCGATTGGCCGAGAACAATGCCGGGCCATCCGGGTACTTCACCAAAAAAGACCTGGCCGTGAGCCAGGTCTTGGGATGTACACTGGTTCGTCAGACGAGTCCGATTCAGCGAAAATTTGCTTCGCTGAATGTAGGGTTAAGTCACTGTGCTGTCAATCACTCCGGCGTTTTTCTGGGGCCCGTACACGCAGAAAACGTTGGGCCAATTGTTCCACCCGTTCGCTGCCATTTTCACGGGATTCCGCGAGGATCTGCTCGACTGACTGCCGGAGCCGCGGCTCTCCCCAGTAGTACCCTGTAGCTGCCTCGGCGCTGGCGGTATCGCCCACATCTGCGCCCTGGAGAAGGGCTCTGGCAGCGGCTAAATCGTAGCCGGGATCATCCCGTGAGGGCAGGGAGAACCGCGGCGCGGCATCCCCACCAGCATCCTCATTCACGAACGCTCTGGACATCCCTCAGTATAGCGGCCCGGTGAGATCGCAAACCAGAGCCCCAGGCCGCTCGCCCCACCGGCACGAGCCGGGGGGCGTTCACCCCAAAACTTCAGTTAGATGCTGCGCCGGAAGGTGCTGGCCAGCATCACCTTCAAGCGTGAGCCCGCAGGTACTACTACGTCGCGATCCTGCGTCTGAACCGCACGCTGAGCGCCCACAGCTGCGCCCAAAGCTCCGCCGATCACGGCGCCCTTGGTGCTTCCACCGGTCACAGCAGTGCCCAGGAGAGCTCCGGCACCTGCACCGATGCCGACCTTGGCCACGTCTCCACCGTTGGTCTTGCGGTCCTTAAGAGTCCGATCGAGAGCAACGGCAGATCCCGAGAGCGGATAACTACGCCCGGAGATCTCGACCTTCGTGGGCGTGAGCACCAGCTTGCCGGTCTTGTCGCCCTTGTTCTCCGATTCGTGGATCGAGGCTATGGTCAGGTGGACCTTCGACCCGGCCGGGATTACCACGTGGCCCTGCTTGTCCTTCACATCCGACGCAACCGTGCCGGTCAGCTTCTGGCCGGCCTTGTTGGTGCGGGAGTTGATCCCGTCGTCGAACTTGGCTTGAATCGCAGTGCCGACGGCAAGGGTCCGCTCCCGATTAGCAGCTGGCTTCGGCGCCGGCTTCGCAGCGGGTTTGGCCGCAACCTTGGTTGCCGGCTTCGCGACAGCCTTCTTGGTCGAGCTGGAAACCTTTGCCGGGCGGTCGTTCAAGGCGGCGCTGGCATCCACCGTTGGGCGTTGCAGATCGCGGTCCGAGCCGTCCTGCGACCCAGGAGTTGCGCGCTCTCTGCTGCACCCAGCCAGAACGGCCAAAGTGAGAATTGCCAGTCGGTTACCTGCCATTGACCCCTCCGGTACTGTGGATGTTGAGTGATCGATTGAGATGCGAACACTCACTCAGTGGGCAATTCCAGGGCCAAGCATGCAAAACTTCGTCGTATGCACCGGAGCGGCAGTCACGCAAAGCCAATGGGCCGCGTTTCCGCGGCCCATTGAACTAGTCACTTCGTAATCAGCCGCCCGCGTCAGGCGATTTACTGAACGGCGTTCATCATGTCGAAGATCGGGAGATACATGGCGACCACCATGCCGCCCACGATGACGCCGAGCACAACGATCATCACCGGTTCCATAAGCGAGAGTAAGGCCGATACCGCGACGTCCACTTCCTCGTCGTAGAAGTCGGCAATCTTGGTGAGCATCTCGTCCAGACCGCCGGTCTGCTCGCCGACTGCAATCATCGAGATCACCATCGGCGGGAACACCTTCGACTTCTCCAGAGGAGCGGCAATCGTCTCGCCCCCGGCAATCGACTGGCGGGACTCCATCACGGCATCGTGCACCACCCGGTTTCCGGCCGTCTTGGCCGTGATTTCCAGGCCATCGAGGATGGACACGCCAGAGGAGATCAACGTGCCCAACGTCCGGGTGAACCGTGACACCGCGGACTTCCGTAGGATGTCTCCCAGGATCGGAGCCTTCAACATCAAGCCGTCGATCTGCAGGCGGCCGGGATCGGTGGCGTAGTAGCGCTTGAGTGCCACGACGATTCCGCCGACAGCCAGCAGGATGGCCCACCAATAGCCGATCAGCAGCTGGGAGAGGCCGATCACGACACGGGTCGGCAGCGGCAGCTCGAGATTGACCGACGCGAACATGCTCTGGAATGTGGGGATCACGAAGATGAGCAACACGGCGATGGCAATGATGGCCACGCTGAAGATGACCGCCGGGTAGACCATGGCGCCCTTCACCTTCCGGATCAGCGCGTCGCTCTTTTCCAGGAAGGTGGCCAGGCGCAACAGGATGGTATCGAGAATACCGCCGGCTTCGCCCGCAGCCACCATGTTGACGTATAGGTCAGCGAATGCCTTGGGATGCTTGGAGAATGCATCTGCCAGCGTGTTACCCGACTCGACGTCATGCACCACCGCCTTCGTCACTTCTTGCAGCGTCTTGTTTTCAGTCTGTGACGCCAGGATCGTGAGCGACTGGACCAGCGGCAAGCCTGCGTTGATCATCGTGGCGAACTGCCGGGTGAAGATGACGATGTCCCGGGTCTTCACTCGACCTTTCCCGAGTCCGCCACCGAGGCTGATCTTCTTCGGCGCTTCCCGCACGCTCACCAGAATCATGCGGTTCTTGCGCAGGTAGGCGCTGACCTCCTCCCGGCTCTTGACCTCGACTTCACCCTTCAAGATCTGGCCGTTGGCGGCATTTCGCGCGGTGTATTCGAACAGCGGCATGGGTTCTCTCCCGGATCAGGCTTCGGTGGTGATTAGCGCCGCGTAGCGCCGGTACGCTGTTGCTGTGGCTGCTGGCGGTCGACGCTGGGTATGTCGTGGTCGTCGATGGGCGTCACCCCGATCATCCTAAGGAACTCTTTGGGATCGTGAGAAACACGCTCACACTCTTCTTGTGCCACCTCACGCGCGGTGTAGAGCTGATACAGCGCGTCGTTCATGGTTTGCATGCCGAACTTCTTGCCCGACTGCATGGCGGAATAGATCTGATGGACCTTGTCATCGCGGATGAGGGCTCGGATGGCGGGCGTGGCCACCATGATCTCAGCAGCCATGGAGCGGCCGCGGCCCTTCAGCTTCGGCAACAACGTCTGGGTAATTACTCCCTCCAGCACAAAGGCAAGCTGGGCTCTAACCTGCGACTGCTGATTCGAAGGGAACACGTCGATCACCCGGTTGATCGACTCCGCGGCAGAGTTGGTATGCAGCGTCGCCAGGACAAGGTGGCCGGTCTCCGCAATAGTGAGCGCCGCGGCTACCGTCTCCAGGTCTCGCATTTCTCCCACCAGGATGACGTCGGGGTCTTCCCGTAGCGCGTACTTGAGCGCGGATGCAAACGTCTTCGTGTCAGTGCCGATCTCTCGCTGGTTGACGAGACATCCCTGGTGGCGGTGAATGAACTCGATCGGGTCTTCCACCGTGATGATGTGACCCTTTCGCTCCTTGTTGATCTTGTCGATGATCGCGGCCAGCGTAGTGGATTTCCCTGACCCGGTCGGCCCCGTAACGAGGATCAGTCCACGCGGCCGCTCTGCCAGCTTTGCCAGCACTGCCGGAAGGCCTAACTCCTGAAACGTTCGCACATTGAAGGGAATCATGCGGATTACCATGGCAACGCAGCCCCGCTGCTTGAACACATTGCCACGGAAGCGGGCCAGATTCTGGATTCCGAATGAGAAATCCAGCTCGTCGTCGGTCTCGAAACGCTTCTTCTGGTTTTCGGTCAGGACCGAGTATGCCAGCTGAAGGGTGTCTTTGGGCGTGAGGACTTCAGTGACCGAGCTATCGGCCATGTCGCCGTCAACACGCAGCTTTGGCCTCTCGGCGGCCGTGATATGGAGGTCTGAGGCGTCTTTCTGGATCATCTCCTCCAGCAGCGCCCGAAGATTCAGCGTCATCCGGCAGTCTCCTTGACCACTTCCTCGAGGGTTGTCACGCCGCGCTCGATCTTCTTCATACCATCCATGCGCAGCGTGAGCATGCCGTCGACGACGGCCTGCTGCTGAATGTCCGCGACCGAGGCTCCGCGAAGGATCATCCGGCGCAGCTCGGGTGAGAGCGCCATGACTTCGTAGAGTCCCGCACGGCCTTTATACCCTGTGCCGCTGCACGTCTCGCAGCCGGTTCCCTTCATGAACTTGATCGATCTCAGGGAGTCAAGATTTGTGCCCAGGGCCCCCAGTTCGACATCAGTGTATTTGCCCTCGGCCTTACAATCCTTGCAGATACGGCGAACCAAACGTTGCGCGACGACCAGGTTGACGGCGCTCGCCACGTTGAACGCCTCGATCCCCATGTCGATCATACGGGTGATGGTGCTGGGCGCATCATTGGTGTGAAGGGTGGAGAGCACGAGGTGGCCGGTGAGCGCCGCCTTGATCGCGATGCCGCCGGTCTCCAGATCCCGGATCTCACCGATCATGATGATGTTGGGGTCTTGTCGCAGAAACGCCTTGAGGGCCGCGGCAAAGCTGAGGCCGATCTCGGTTCGGACCAGAACCTGGTTGATGCCCATCAGGTTGTACTCGACGGGATCCTCCG
Source organism: uncultured Gemmatimonadales bacterium (assembly GCA_963751925.1). Taxonomy (GTDB): domain Bacteria; phylum Gemmatimonadota; class Gemmatimonadetes; order Gemmatimonadales; family GWC2-71-9; genus CAVVWJ01. The sequence goes on from CAVVWJ010000002.1 coordinate 1,889,623, forward strand.
CGGTCATGATGTTCACTTCCGGAGTGTTGATCCGGGAGAGAGCGGAGTACAGAGTGGTGGTCTTTCCCGAGCCCGTTGGACCAGTCACCAGCACCATCCCATAAGGGTTCAGGATGGCCTTCATCAGATCCTTCTCTGCCTTCGGCTCGAAGCCGAACTTCGTCAAATCGAGCGTCAGGTTGCCCTTGTCCAGAATTCGGAGAACGATTTTTTCCCCGAACAGTACCGGCAGGGTCGAGACACGGAAGTCGATGACCCGGGTACCCATCTTGAGCTTGAGCCGGCCGTCCTGCGGCACTCGCCGCTCGGCGATATTGAGCTGTGACAGAATTTTGACGCGCGAGGTGAGCGCCGCCTTCATCTTGAGCGGCGGCTTCATGATCTCGAGCAGCGCGCCGTCGATCCGGTAGCGAACTCGAATTTCGTGTTCGAATGGCTCGATGTGGATGTCGCTGGCGCCCCGACGAACCGCGTCGGTCAGGAGGCCGTTGATCAGCTTGACCACCGGCGCGTCATCGATCTGCGCCTGAGTGGCGAGCTCGTCCTCTTCCTGCTCCACGACTTCGACGTCCTCGCCAGTCTCCTCCATGTCCTTGATGAGGGTCTGGAGCTGCTGGTCGGCGGATTCGTAGTGCTTCTCGATCAGGTTGCGGAGGGTGTATTCCCCTGCAATGACGGGGAAGAGGTCGAACCGAGTGATGAACTTGAGGTCTTCCAGCAGCCCGAGGTCAGTCGGATCGGCCATAGCCACCGTGAGCGTGCGGCCCTCGCGTTTCAGAGGGAGCACAATGCTCTTGGTGGCCATTTCGGTGGGGACCAGCTTGATAATCTTGGGATCGACCTCGAACCGGGTCAGGTCGACGGCAGGCATCCGATACTGCCGGGCCAGAACCTTGGTGATCTCGAGCTCCTGAACGAGCCCGAGCTTCACCAGCACATAGCCGAGGCGGTGCTTGGTGTTCTTCTGCTCGGCCAACGCTTGCGCGAGCTGGTCACGCGTGACCAGACCCTCACGCAGTAGAATTTCGCCGAGCCGATCGCCACCTGCTGCCGCGGTCGCCATTGGGTTCCGAGTTGTCCGTAGCAAGAGGGTTCAGGGATATCATCGGAACCTTGGGCCGATGACGTGAGGCGGACCTCATGGCGCACGGACGACGGCGGCCAGCCGGGCCACCAGTGCTGGCCCGATCCCAGGTACGCGATCCAACGCTTCGATGGTGGCAAATGGGCCGCGGGATTCGCGATCCGCCACGATCCGGCGCGCCAGTGACGGGCCGATGCCCGGCAGCGCCTCGAGCTCCACGGCCGTGGCGCGATTGACGTTGAGAGCGCTGTCCACGCGACCGGGTGACCGGCGAGCCGGGAGTTCGGGAGTCGGAGGAGCAAACGCGGTGCCAACCACTGCACCGACTGGCATCGGCGCTGGTTGGCCGCCGGGTGCGGTACCGAATGTGAGATGAGGCTCCAGAGACCTCAGGAGCCCTGCTCCAACGCCGGAGACCCGATCCAGATCCTGAAGACCGCCAAACGGACCGTGCGCCGATCGATCCGCCACAATCGTCTTGGCCAGGCCAATCCCGATTCTGGGGAGTCGAGCGAGCTCAGAGGCAGGAGCCGTGTTCACGTCCACCCGCTCTCCCGCTGCCAGCGGCCGACCTCTCCGCATGGCACTATCTCGCTGTGCGGTGGGTGAACCGGGCGATAGGGTGGAGAGCAGCTGGACCTCTCCCGGCGCTTCACCGGGCCTGGTGAGGATATGACGCACACCTTGACCCGCGAGAGCCAATCCGAGAAGGAGCAGCAGGGCCCGGCGCTCAGCGGATGGCATGGAGATACTGTATTGGGAAACTGCGGCAGGGCTTAGCGAAATCAGCGGCGGTATTACCTATTCACGGCGGCACGTCTCAACTGCTCTCCCGCCTGATGAGATCGACCGCGACATCCCCCACAATCTGGAGACTCGCAGCGCTCACCTTGTCGATCGTGTCGTCAGGGGTGTGCCACGAGGGGTAGTCGAAGTCCACGACATCGATGGCTCGTATGCCGACCTTCTGCAACTCGAGATGGTCGTCGATCAGCGTATGCCTGGGAGATGCGATAAAGTACCCCGAGTACCCCAGATCCTTCGCCGTGTCCCAGACCAGATCAACCACCTCGGGGGCGCCGACCAGGGAGTTTCCCTCCTGATAAACCTGCAGGTCCTTATCGGCGATCAGGTCGAAAAGCACGGCATAGAGCGGCCGAGGACCAGCCAGCTGGTGCGCCCCATAGTAGCGCGACCCCATCAGCACGTCGGCCGAATCCTTGGTAAAGTCGCCATAGTCCTCGCCATCAACGAAGAGGAGATCGACCCCAATCGCGGGTGGAGCTCGTTTCAGGACATCGGCCACGCCTAGCAGCAACGCGACTCCCGAGCCCCCGTCATTTGCGCCTAATACCGGCTGGGTCGAGTCCCGCGAGCGCGGGCTGTCCGACACCGGCCGGCTGTCCCAGTGCGCCAGGAACAGCAGCCGCTTCTCGGCGCTGGGGCGGAACCGTGCAATGAAGTTCTGCAGGTGCAGCGTATCACCTCGGGCAGTCACGTGGTCCCAGCGCTGCACCACCACAGTGTCCGCCCGCTGGCGAAGCAGGCTGTCGAGCCAGGTCGCCATCCGCTGGTGCGGAGGCGTTTCGGGAATCCGGGGACCAAACCCAACCTGCGTCCTGATGTACTCGAACGCCGCTGTGCCGTTGAACTCGCGGGGACGGCGGGGAGCTTCGCGACAGGAAGCCAGGGCGGCCAGCGCGACAAGGAGTAACGGACGCAGCTTCACCGGTAATCTCCTGCGAACAACGAGAGCTGAAAGGAGGCGAGCAGGAATATTTGCGACGTACGCTGGCTCAAGTGCCTGGAGTCGTTGATCGAGTACCCGAATTGCAGTCCGGCGCTCACTGTGCTGACGAGATCCGTGTCGAGCCCGCCTCGAAACTCTCGCCGCAGGACGTCGGAAATGATCGCGCAGTCACCGGTCCCTCCGCGCTCCAGACAGCTCGAGGTCTTGGAGGTGAGTGCCGACAGAGACGAGCGCACCTGCTTGCGGTTTCGCCCGAAGGCGGCTGGAAGGCGGAAGGAATGCGTAAACGACGCTGTAAAGTCTTCCTGATCGAGGAGCGTAGCGCTGCCGTTGCTCTCGTTGCGCTGGCCTCGAGTGGCGTACCCGAAAGTCAGCCCCATGCCATTTCTGAAGCTCAACTGAACGTCCGGCGTGAGGGACGATGAGGAGGTAGCGCTCAGGGCTCCACCTAGAACACGGTCCGGCTGGGTTGAGGTACCCTGGCGGTAGCGAAAGCCGAGCCCGGCCGCCACCAACGTCAGTGGACCACCTCGGAACGTTTGAGTCCAACGCACGTTCCCAACCGGCCATTCCCGCTGCCGGGTCAGCGTCTGCGTCAGGCGATCTCCTACTGGTTGAAAGCGATCGGCAGTGGTCAGCCCATACGAAAAGGTGGCTGTGATACCGAGAGGCAAGTCGGCGCCTGAGCTGATCGCTGTTGTGCGGGTTTCGGCCGACCCCACCGCGCCCACGCCTTCCTGGTTGAGGAACCGATCCAGACCACCCAGGGCCAGCATGTATCCCAGACTCGGATCGAAGGCAGCAAGATCGAAGGTCGAGGTCCGGCTGAGCTGGCTTCGCAGATCCAGGGGACGCACCTTTGCCAGAAGGCGACCCACTCGGCTGCTGTCACCCCAGGCCTGCCGGAGGGCGCGAGCCAGATCGACGGAGACGCCGACTTCCCGGCTCCGCAAGTTGTTGAGGGTCTGAGGCAGAACGAAGCCACCCTCATCTCCGTCGGTTCTCACGGGCGGCCGGGTATTCAGCGTGCGCGAGAGGACGAAGTTGCTGGAGGTAGTGAAGCGTGGACGCAGCCAGGATGTGACCTTCGGGGTGAGCGCCAGGGCGGTCGTCAGCGTGCGATCTCGCTCGACGCCCACTGGAATGCCGAGGAAAAACCGGCGTTCGCCGTACGCCAACCGGCCGAGGCTGCTCGAGTCGGAGTACACCCGCAGATCGCGCGTGCTGGTGAGATCGCCGGTGAGCGTAAGCATTCCGAGTGGCTGCCAGGTGAGACCGCCGCCGTTCCGCCAGACATTCGTCAGCGACAACGACGGCCTGACCAGATCATCATCCGCCCGGACGATGGGTACGGCAAAGGAGGAGTAATCGCCCTCGTCTTTGGTCAACCCGCTCGACAGCCGGATATTGGACGGAACCAGACTGAAGGTCGCAGCTCGGAGACTCTTTCCGCCCTCGCTCTCCCGGATCCATTTGGGGAGGCCGCCTACGATCCCACCGAAGGGCAGCTTCGGTCCCCTGCGCTGCATCTGCAGATTGTACCCCAGCGAAAAATTCGAGGCGTCGGAGTTGGCGCTGGAGTACTCGGTTCGAGAACGCCCCTGGGTCACATTCGCAGCGAACGTCAGTGGGTCGAGAAACCCACGCACCAGCCAGCTCTTGCCCCGCTCACCTCGGCGCAGCGAGAGATTGTAACTGGCGGTCCATGACTGAGGCTGACGGAGTCCAACGAGCGCGTCGCCGCGCAGGTCGGTACCCGTGAGGAGCTGAGGCTGGATGTCGCTTCGCACATAGGACACGTTCAGCGGCATTACCAGACCAAGTGACGTTGGGAGAAATCGATCCAGCCGCCAGCTGCTGTTGATTTGGAAAGTGCCGGTGGTGCGGTAGGTCGGATCCGTGTTGATCTGCCGAAACTGTCCATCCTGCCGGGTGTAGGAGGCCTGAACCGTGCCGACATCCGAGGCGATGAGCCGAGTGTCCAGCGCGATAGCCTTGCCGGTTTCCGCCAGCGGGCTCCCGAGCCTGATATCGTCGATCCAGAGCTCGGCTTCCGCCAGCGGCCCGCCGCCGGCCGCATGATAGATCCCGGCCGAGATCTCCTGAATTGCCGCGAGATTGGGTGGCCGGATCCCGGGATCGGCCAGATGCACCAAATAAGGTCCCTCGCAAGCAACGTAGGCGTTTTGATCGGTGCTTCCGCACGCAGTAGCACCCGACGGCGCCTCACCTGACAGCCATCGCTGCTCCACCTGAGCTCTGAGTCTTCGCCAGGTTTCGAGATCGATGACGAATTCCGGTTCCCAGCTGTTGGAGTGTGCCGGAGCGTGATAGAGATAAAAGTTGCGATCGTCGCTGCCGAGCTTGACGAATGCTTCGAGCTCCCGCTCCTCCCACCCTGGGCCACGTCCCCGGGCCCACACCCGGAGCTCCCGATAGCTGAGAGCGTTCTGGGGACCCGCTGGAAACCGGAGATATGCCTCCGCCCTGTCGCCTACCGCCAGATCGCGAGCCAACAGTCTCAGAGACTTTTCGTTGATCTGCACGCCCGCGCTGAGATCGTTTCGCTTTGAGAGTCCCTCGAACACACCCGGAGGCGACTCGTACCCGAGATCGGTGCGGTTCTCGGTGGAGATGACGGAGGCGATGACCTCACCGGTTGGATTTCCCAGAGACCCCGAAATGCCGGTGATGGGAGTTTCGGCCCGCCGCACCCAGGAAGAGCCGACGAACCGCAACCGGGCAAGGGCAAAGCGAGCGACCACGTCGGGAGCGCCTGGGTCCGCCGGCGCGGCGATCGTCATTCGCAGATGTTGGGTGAGGCGGAGATTGGGAGTTCCGATGGTTGCATCCGGCGTGCGGATCGGTATCCGGTAGAGCTCCCATTTTGAGACCCGTCCTGAGGCGTCCGGCGGGGACTGCCGGCCATCCCGCACATAGTATTTTCCGCCCGGCCTCAGGTCCACGATGTACCGGAAAACGTTCTCATTGGGGCCCGAAGCATTCAGCACGTTATCGCCGTTCAGGTCCTCGGTGTCGAGAGAGCCATTACCTCGAGTGCAGCGACCGCTGAGGTCACCCCAGGGAAAGACCGGAACGGCCGAGCCGAGAATTCGCTGGCATAATGGAATCTGGCCCTCACCGACCTGCTCACCGGAAGTGGCGTCGGTCAGGACATCGGGTCGGTCACCCAGTATCCCGATGTCGTCCACCTGCGCATTGAAGATGTTGAAGCTGGTGCGTTCGCTATCGAGCCGGCCGGTTCCGACATTCTGACGGCCGGTATAGATCGTATCTGCTCCGTTGATGCTGAAGCTGTCGGGCGCGATTGCGACCGCGTCCTCGTTCACGGTTCCCAGATCGAGGATCACCTGTGCGCCGGCAGAATCGGTGGTTCGGGACCCGGGTTGAAAGACCCAGAACTCGAGGAACTCGTTGCGGGAGAGATCTACCCCGGTGGGACTGAGGGGGGTGACCATCGATCTCCATCGGGGGCGGAAGTCGCGGCGAGGCAGAGACCAGTGCGAGGCCGAATTGGTCTGAACCACGCCGCCCGCGGTGTCCGCATGCAGGGTCAGGTACATCACCGTTTCCCGCTGCTCGCTCGTTCCGGAGATGCGAATCAACGAATCGATATCTTCGGGACGTACCTCCAGCGCACCCCCGGTGCCTGAGGGAATCAGATTCTGCCAGGTGAGCGCCACTGCATCGGACGGATCGAATCCCGCGCCAAAACCGATCCCCTCGACGCCAAGACCGGATTGAGGTTGGCTCCCGAACTCCCACGATGATTCCCGCAATGACACCTGAGTGCCGGCATCGCTTTCGAACTCCTCCAGATAGGCCTGGCCCGATCGGTTCGGATCCGGCTTGGTAAAAGCAAATTCCGCGTTGACGTCGAGCACTGAAGGCGCCGTCGCAGGCCCGGAAGTCAGCCGGTTGAGCACTCGGCTGATGGCATTTGGCTTGAAGTGGAGCTCAGTATTGACCCCGCCCACGAGGTTGGCCGAGGCCTCGAATCCGAGTGCGGGACGCTTGAAGGCACTCTGCTCCCGCTGATACATGCCGATCAGGTTGATCGCGCCGCGCTCGCCCAGGTTATATGAGGTGGAGAGACCCAGGATGGTGGTGGGCGCAACCGCAAAGAGCCCCTGCTCTTCGAAGCGTGCGTTGATCTGGGCGGCACCACTTCCGAAGAGCGCGTCTGGATTCAGGAAGGTGACCTGCCCCAGGTCATACGAAATGGAGTAGTCCACCCCTCGCTCCAGGCGTCGCCCGCGCACTGTGAGCTGTTCGCTGCCATCCCTGATTTGAAGCGCACCAAGGTTCAGTGTGGACCGGTCTCCCGCCCCGGACGAGTTGTACCGCAGACGCATCTGGAACTTGGCCGACGTCTGCTGGAGCAGGAGATAGAGCGGTGTCTGGTACATCGAGTCGGAGCGTTCCGCCGGCGTCAGCCGAGCCGGGTCTCCGAACGGCCTCAGGTGAGGGAAGACGACATACGACTCCTTGACCACCTGACTCGCCTCCGGGTCCTGCGTCCTCGGGAACAGCCGGTTTTCCCGGTCGAAAATGTTGGGGTCGGTGGGAATGGAGAGACCGAGCTGCGCCAGGTAGGTTGGCGCACCAGAGAGAGGCCTCTCCGATCGGTTCACCGACAGGTTGACCTGCAGTGACGAGCGATCCAGGTCTGACCCGGCCACACGATAGACCTGCCGCATTTCATACCTGAAGGTGGACGCCTCTGGTCCGGTCTTGGGCTGGACGATGAGTCGGAGGCTATCAGCGGCACTCGGGTTATCCTGACCGGGAAAGCTGCCAACCGTCCGACCGTCCTCCGTCACATAGCTGACGGCCAGGTAGTCGTTCTGGTCCAGCTTGGTCGCGAGGGAAAGCCATAGCCCGGAACGATCCAGATAATAGTCGGTCCCCTGAATCAGAAGCTCCCAGCGAACCGGCCCGTAGGTCTGATTGGGGTCGAGCGACCGCGCCAGGGCGGTGATCCCTCCGATGCTCGCATCCGTTCCGTTGCGATTCACCGCGGGACGGAAGCGATACACTCGGACCTGCTGTGGCCGCTCCGATGGCGGCACGGTCAGGCTGGCGAGGTTGAGGATGTCCACGGCGGGAAAGCCAGGAAGAGCTGTGGGGTCGACCACCCAGAAGAATCGTCCGGTCTCGAAGTCCAGATCCCGGACCTGCCGGTCCTGGGGCTGACTGGTGGTCTGGCCCACCGTGTACACTCGTTCCGCCAGCTGGCTTCCTTTCTGGGTTGCAGCCAGGGTCTGAATACCGAACGGTCCCACCTCAAACCTGGCGTTCACCCCGAAGTTGTTCGTGGGTATCGCGGCGGTGATAAAGCGAGACTGGGGGAGCTGGAAGGTGACAGTTCCAACCTCCACCCGGCGGACGATCTCGTCCTCGAGTCCTTCGTAGTAAACCTGCACATCGTTGTTGGCGCTGAAATCTCGCTCGGTGTCATAGTCGACGTTGAGGTGCACCCGCCTCCCAATAACTCCGCTGGATCTGAGATTGACCTGATTGTCCAGCCGGGGAGGCTTGAACCCACCACGACAGCCTGAGTTGGGATCCAGCAGAAGGATGGGACTGCAGCGCTCGTTACGGAGACGGTCGCTCCGGATTTCCAATCTGACCTGTCCATCGATCCCCAGGTCGGCATACTTCCGGGAGAGGCCCAGCGCCCCCCGCGTACGATCGTTCGGTTCCGCCGCCAGGGAGTCTTCCTCCTCCTCGAGTGACCGCCCGTAGAGTCGAAGGTAACGGAACGCGGTGGCGCGCTCGGTACGGGTCGAGTCCAGCACCCGCCGGACGGTACTGTCCCACGCCTCGCCTTGAAGGGCGGGCGGGAGGCGGGGAGCCCCCATCCAGGGCGCGTTCAGGAAGCCCGGAGCCCGTAGTGTCAGGGGTGCTGTTTGGAATCGTGGGTGGACCCCTATCAGGACCGTATCTGCTCGGAGACTGTCGGGCCGGGTCGAATCGACCTGGCCGGCGAGAACCCGGGTGAACGTACTGAGGAGGGTCAGGGCGACGAGGACACGCGCCACGCTAACGAAGCACTATTAAGGCTTGAGGGTAGTGGATGGCCCGAATATAATACCTGCAGAAAACCCTTACAACAAGAGAAGTTAGCTGACTTTGCGCCTACTCAGTCGATACATCCTTCGCCAGCTCGCCGCCCCTTTCTGCTTTGCACTGGCGGCGCTCACCAGCCTGATGCTGCTCAGCCAGATCGCGAAGAAATTCGGGGCCCTGGTCGGCAAGGGGCTGCCCTGGACGGTGATCGGAGAGGTCTTCGCGCTGAGCCTCCCGTTCATTGTCGCCATGACGCTTCCGATGGCGGTGCTGCTGGCGGTCCTGTACACCTTCAGCCACCTGGCGGCAGACAACGAGATCACCGCCATGCGGGCCAACGGCATCAGCGTCTACCAGGTGCTGGCGCCTGTGCTCGTCTGGGGTGTCGTCATGGCGGCCTTCAACTTCGCCTTCGTAGACCAGGTCCTTCCTCGGAGCAACGCCCGGCTCCGGTCTCTTCTCATCGACATCGGGCGGAAAAAGCCGACCTTCGAGCTGCGCGAGCAGGTCATCAATGAAGTGCCCCCGTCGCAATACTTCCTGCGGGCGAGCCGGATCGATGCGGCGACCGGACAGATGCGGGGAGTCACCATTTATGATGTCGGCGGCGAATCCAGCCGGCGCATCATCTACGCGGACAGCGGGTCCATGGCGTATGCGGAAGGCCAAACCGACCTGAGCCTGCGCTTGTATGACGGCTCCATTCACCAGTACCGGCCCGCCGAGCCCACTCGCTTCCAGCTGACCTATTTCTCGGTGAACGACATCCGAGTCAAAAACGTGTACGACGAGCTGCAGCGAAACACCAGTGAATCGGTGAGAGGGGATCGCGAGATGAGCACGTGTGAGATGCTCAAAGTGATCCGGGATGCGCGTCAGGAGCAGACCGAAGCCCGGCGCAGCCGTGCCGAGCTGATGGAAAACGACCTGCGCAACCTGCTGGCCCTCCCTCCAATTCAGAACGCGACAGCCCCGGCCGTCGATTCGACTGTGCCGGGCTACTGTGGCTGGCTGAAATCGGTGCAGGACCTGCTCCTTCCCAAGACGGCTAAGGCCCAAACGCCTGCACAGAGGCCGGCTCGAAGACCCTCGCAGGGGGTGAAGCCGTATCAGGCCGTGAAGCCCTCTCAGGCGGTGAAGCCGTCGCAAGCAGTCCCCACCCCGTTTCAGTCGAACCAGGCAAGCGTCAAGCTGTCGAATTGGGCCGAGGTGGCGTCGGCGGCGGACCGGGTACGAGAGGCAGACCGCCGGGCTGACCGGTATGCGGTGGAAGTGCACAAGAAGTGGGCGATCAGCCTTGCCTGCGTCTCCTTCGTGATCGTTGGAATCGTCATGGCGCTTCGCTTTCCCCGGGGCGGAATCGGATTGGTGATCGGGGGAGGCTTGCTCGTTTTCGGAATCCACTACATCGGTCTCACTGCGGGTGAGAGCCTCGCCGACCGCGGCTACGTCTCGCCCTGGCTGGCAATGTGGACGCCGAACATCGTGCTGACCGTTCTGGGCCTGGCAGGGCTGCTGCGGGTCAGTCGTGAGTCCGGGTCGACCCGGGGTGGAGACTTCCAGGAGGTGGTCGACGGCATCCGGCACCTGATTCGACGGCTTCGGCGGAGGTTCGCCGCATGACGGGGTTACGTCAACTCGACCGTTATGTTCTGGACAGCTGGGTCCGGATCTTCGTCCTTACGGCGCTCGGTTTTCCGCTCGTGTCCATTCTGATCAACCTGACGGATACGCTGAATCGGCTGCTGGACCGTGGTCTCACTACCCGAGAGATCGCGATCAGCTACATCTATTCGATTCCAGAGAACGCTTTTCTGGTCATGCCCGCCGCCGTGCTGTTCGCCACCGTCTTCACGGTGGGAGCGATGGGCCGCAATTCGGAGCTGACTGCCGCCAAAGCCGGCGGTCAGAGTTTTCACCGTCTCATGCGACCGGTGTTTCTCGCGGCCGCCGCGGCATCGGTGCTCGCCTTCGTGGTGGGGGAGCTCGCTCCCGGCGCGACGGCACGCCAACTCGAAATTCAGAAGGCTAAGCAGGCGCGGCCCACCCGGACTCGATTCAACTTCGTGTACCGCGCCGATGCGGGCTGGGTGTACACGGTGCGCTCGCTCGACGTCTCTACCAGGCAACTCAAGCAGCTGATGTTCGAGCGTCAGGGAACCGGACTTTCCTATCCCGGGATGGTACTCACGGCCGACAGTGCCACCTATGACGACAAGCTGAGAGTCTGGCGCATTCGCAGCGGGGCCAGCCGAGTGATCGCCGGACCGGCTCGGCAGGCCACCTTCAACTTCCGGTCGATGCGGCTGCGCGCGCTGCACCAGGCGCCGGCCGATCTACTGGCCGAATCCAAAGCCCCTGACGAGATGCGCTACGGCGAGCTGGGGCGGTACATCGACGCGTTGAAGCGTTCAGGCAATGACGCCAACAAGCTGATCGTGGAGCAGGCGCTGAAGCTCGCTCTGCCGGCCACCTGCCTCATCATTGCCCTGTTCGGGGCACCATTGGCTGTCACGTCTCACCGGGCAGGCGCGGCGGTGGGAGTGGCCCTCAGTCTGGGGACCACCGTCGTGTTCCTCCTCATGATTCAGATCACCAAGGCGGTGGGCGCCGGCGGGCTCATCAATCCGGTCGTCGCGGCGTGGATTCCCAATGTCCTCTTCCTGTTTGCCGGGCTGGTCCTTCTGGCCAGAGTGAGGACGTAAGGGCAGTATATTTGATGAATGCCGTCTCATCGTCCGGTCATAGTTGGAACTGGTATTGCCGGCTTGTGGACGGCTTGGCGTCTCGCATCTGAAGGTCTCTCCGTCGTTCTTGTCACTAAAGAAACCCTGGCAGACAGTGCCAGCTCATGGGCCCAGGGAGGCATCGCGGTCGCACTCGGGCCCGGCGACAGCCCGGGCCAACATGCGGCTGACACCATGGCGGCGAGCGATGGCCTGGCCGACCCGGAAGCGGTCCGGATCCTTACCAGTGAGGGCCCGGATCGGGTGTATGAGCTTCTTGCCCTGGGAGCTGTCTTCGATCGTGGACCGGACGGACGGCTGCGCCTGGGGCTCGAGGCTGCGCATACCAGACCGCGCATCATTCACGCGGGCGGAGATAGAACCGGCGCAGCCCTGATAAGCTGCCTTGCCCAGGTCGTTCGAGACCATCCGGCCATAGAGCTCCTGGAGCACACCGAGGTTGCGAGCCTGCTGACGGCAGATGACCGCATCACGGGAGTAACCCTCTTGCCGCGAGGCGCTGAGGCCTCCTCTCTCTACGCTTCCGCTGTCGTTCTCGCGACCGGCGGCGTGGGGCAACTCTATGCGGTGACCACCAACCCCAAAGTTGCCACGGCAGATGGCTGGGCACTCGCCTACCACGTTGGCGCCGAGCTTCGGGATATCGAGTTTCTTCAGTTTCATCCCACCGCATTGAAGCTGCCAGGCGTTAACCCCGCACCCCTCATCTCGGAAGCGGTTCGGGGAGCGGGGGCTGTGCTGCGTGACCGGTCAGACCGTCGCTTTGCCCTGGATTATGACACCAGAGGAGAGCTCGCTCCTCGTGACGTCGTGGCGCGCGCGGTTGCGGTAGCTGATGCAACCGGCGGAGCCTGGCTCGACGCACGATTCATTGAAGATTTCCCCACCAGCTTTCCCGGCATCACGGCAATGCTGGCCCAGCATGGGTTGGATCCTGCTCGAGATCTGTTGCCAGTCGCTCCGGCGCTTCACTACGCGATGGGGGGAATCGAGACCGACCTCCTGGGACGTACAACCAGGCCATCGCTCTGGGCCGTGGGAGAGGTCGCGCGTACCGGGGTGCACGGAGCCAATCGGCTCGCCTCGAATTCACTGCTCGAAGGTCTGGTCTTTGCCGATCGGACGGCTCGGGCGTTGGCCCCCGAGCTGCAAGCCAGCCCCTCGGCTTCAACTCCGCCCGGACAAGAGACGGGCGCGTGGACTGCGGACGCAGACGCCGGGTGTGAGCCGATCCGGGCAGAGATGCGGGCACTGATGACCGCCAATGTCGGACTGCAACGAAGCGAGTCTTCGCTGCTAGAGGCCGAGAAGGAGCTCGAACGCTTGAGTCGAGCGACACCGCCGGCCGCCTGGCGCACCCATAACCAGCTCCTGGTGGCAGGACTGATCACCCAGGCGGCCCGGCGTCGGCGTGAGAGCAGAGGCGGGCACCGGAGAAGCGACTACCCGCCGACAGCGATCAAACGGGAGGTCGTGTGAGCGCGGCACCGGGCCTTCAGCTGCCGGTCATCGAGCCAGCTCAGGAAACCGCGGACCAGATTGCCGACCTCCAGAAGGAGATCCGCCGGCTGGCCCGCGCGCGCAACGCGGTGGTTCTGGCGCACAACTATCAACGTCCCGAAGTGCAGGACGTCGCCGATTACGTGGGCGACTCTTTGGGTCTGTCACGCCAGGCCGCAAGCACCGACGCGGAGGTCATCGTCTTCTGCGGCGTTCACTTCATGGCCGAGACGGCGGCGATCCTCTCTCCCGGCAAGCGGGTTCTGCTGCCGGATCTCCGGGCCGGATGCTCACTCGCTGCCACGATCACCGCAGATGACGTTCGCCAGTGGAAAGCCAAGTTCCCCGGGTACATAGCCGTTGGATACGTGAACACCACGGCAGAGGTCAAAGCCGAGCTCGACTATTGCTGCACCAGTGGGAACGTGCTCGATGTGATCGATGCGATTCCGAGCGATGCCGGAATTCTGTTCCTGCCCGATTTTTTTCTCGGCAGTCACGTACGCCGCATGCGTCCGGACCGCCAGATCGAGGTCTGGATGGGTGAATGCCACGTCCACAAGGGCATCCGGCCGGAGGTGTTGAACGAAGCCCGTGCGACATACCCGGACGCTGAAGTGCTGGTGCACCCCGAGTGTGGCTGTGCAGGACAGCTTATCTACAGCCTTGGCCTGGGTGACATCCGACCCGACGGACTTCACATCACGTCGACAGAAGGGATGATCCGGGCAGTCAGCCAGCGGCCCGCACAGCAGTTTATCGTCGCGACTGAGACCGGAATCATGCACCGGATGCGCCAGGTCGCGCCGACGAAACAATTCATACCCGCCGACCCGGAAGCGGTCTGCGCCTTCATGAAGACGATCACCTTACCCGGTGTCCGTGACTCCCTCGCTCTCGACCGCTACCATGTTACGGTACCGTCCGAGATCGCGGCACGCGCCAGAAAGGCGATCGATCGCATGGTGGCGCTCGGCTAGGTGCCTCTTTCGATTTCCATTCTCGAACTCCAGCGGATCGCCGCGGCCGCCCTGGCCGAAGACGGCGAGATCGACATCACCACCATAGTGACAGTCGTATCGGGAACCCAGGCCACTGGCACGCTCGAGTACCGGGTCGGCGGTGTTGTAGCAGGTCTGGCATTTGCCGAGGCTGTGGCTGCCGCCTGCAGCTGCACGGTGGAATGGCACAAAGAAGAGGGCGATCTCGTCGCCGGAGGGGATGGGATCGGCGTCATCAGGGGAGAGCTCGCGCAGCTGCTGCGAGCGGAACGGCCGATGCTCAATCTGCTCCAGCGGGCATCCGGCATCGCTACGACCACGCGCGCGTTCGTGGAGGAGGTTCGTGGAACTCGCTGTCGAATACTCCATACGAGGAAGACCGCCCCGGGGCTCAGGCCACTCGATGTCGCGGCCGTGGTCGCCGGGGGCGGGTATCTCCACCGGATCGACCTGGCTCACGAGGTCATGGTGAAGGACAATCATTGGCGCGCCCTCGCAAGGCATGGAGCCGCCCTGGAGGACGCGCTTCATGAGGCAAGAACGCGAGGAGTGAAGGCCTTGTATGTAGAGGTGGAATCGATCGAGCAGCTCGAGCTGGCCTGCGCCGCCGGTGCAACCCGATTGCTGATCGACAATCAGTCGCCCGATACGGTGAACGCCTGGACTGGCATGGCCCGAGAGAAAGCGCCTGGAATCGAGATAGAAGCCACAGGGGGGATTTCTCTCGACAACGTACGGGCGTACGCTGAGGCTGGGTCGGACTACATCTCGGTTGGCGCGCTGACCCACAGCGTCAGGGCTGCGGATATCGCTCTGGAGGTCAAACTTTAGGACTGGCTCGCCAGTTACGAAAGCTCCTGCCCCGCAGGCGCAGGCCCAGAAGCTCGGCCGGCCCATACCCTCCACAGAAAATAGGCCGGCACCCCCACCAGAATGATCCCGAAAGTGATCCCCGTGTTGACCGGATCGGTCCAGAGAGCGTTCACCACCAAGCCGACGGAAGCAATCAGGAACAGCAGTGGAACCACAGGGTATCCCCAGGTTCGGTAGGGCCGAGGAAGATCTGGCTGGGTCCGACGGAGTACGAACACAGCCCCAACCGCGAGGGCGTAGAACGGCCAGATTCCCAGAATGAACTTGTCGGCCAGCTGCTGGAAATCGTTCAGGAGCACATACACGACGCCCAGCGCTGTCGCCAGCCAGATCGCGACTGAGGGACTCTGGAACCGCGGGGAAACTCGAGCGATGCTCTGGAAGAACAGCCCGCGGTCAGCCATGGCAAAGAAGATCCGCGGCCCTGTCATCATCGATCCATGGAGGGTCCCAAAGCAGGAAATCATCACCACTCCGGAGATGATCCCTCCTGCAAACCGGCCCAGCACGGGAATGCGCTCCGCGGCCGTGGCGGCAATTAAAGGCGATCTGGCCATCTCGTTGAGGGGGACGAGATAGACGAAGGCCAGATTCAGGAGAAGATAGATGAGCAGGATGCCACAGGTACCCAGGATGAGCGCGAGCGGCAGGTTTCGGCCGGGGTTCCGTACTTCACCGCCCATAAAGGACAGGTCGGCCCAGCCGTCATAGGTCCACATGATGGCGATCAAGGCCGTTGCGATCAGTGACAGATTGACTCCCGAGCTCACGGCAGAGGTGAAGTGGGCGCTGCTCCCCTGTCCGGCGACGAACGCCAGTAGCCCGAGCACCGCCAGCGCGCCGTACTTGGCGGTAGTGGTGAAGTTCATGACGACAGCAGCCCGGCTGACGCCTATGTAGTTGAGAGAACCGACAAGAACGACCGCCGCCGCTGCAACCAGCCGGACCTCTGACGGGGTAAGGGGGACAAAGTAGCCCAGGTACTCGGCGAAGATGGTTGCTATGGCACCAAGCGCCGAGGCCCGGATGACCATGAGCTCCGACCAACCGAACAGGAAGGCGGGGAGCGGACCAAACGCCTCCAGGATATAGGCAAAGACCCCACCAGAGCGCGGGAGGGCTCCCGCCAGCTCGGCCAGGGTCAGGGCGCCAAAGAGCGTGATCAGGCCGCCGAGAACCCACGCCAGGAACACCGGACCGGGCTCCTGGAGCCGCTGTGCCACGGTGGCGGGTACCCGGAAGATGCCGCTCCCAATAGTAGAGCCGACCAGCACGGCCACTGCACTCCAGAGCCCAAGGTGGCGCGGCAACCGCTCACCCCAGGCGTCACGGTCAGGGAGCATGGCGCAATATATCCTTGACATGGGTGTTGGAGCGTCCGTTCTTTCGCTCGCCCGGGCGTACCGTTGTGGCCCGCTCAGGCCACCGTCTCTCGGCCGGTACTGTACTAAATGAACGCATTGGAACACGATCGCAGCCGGCTGCTCCGCCGCCTCGCATGGACCTCAGCTGGCCTGGTGTTCGGGCTTATCGTGCTCGGCGGGGTGGTTCGGATTACAGGCTCCGGGCTCGGCTGCGGTGAGCATTGGCCCCGCTGCGATGGCCAGTGGTTTCCTCCGCTCGATCTCCCCACCATGATCGAAATCGCTCACCGCTGGGTGGCTGCGTTGGTCAGCATTTCGGTCCTGGCGTTGACAGTGGTGGCCTGGACCAGGCACCGAGCCGACCGGCAGCTGCGTACTCCCGCAACCCTCGCTCTCCTCCTGCTGGTGGTGCAAGTACTCCTCGGGGCCGTCACGGTGAAGCTGGCGCTCCCGCCCTGGGTCATCATTACGCATCTGGCGAATGCAATGTTGCTGCTGGCTGTCATCCTGGTGACGGCGCTCAGGGCTGGTCAGCGGGAGAGCGGAAATGTGGTCAATGGCAGGCCAATCGAGGTCCATCGGGCTCACTCCCTGGTGCAGGCGACTGCTGGCTTCGGCTTTGTGGTGATCCTGTTCGGAGCACAGGTGGCCAACTTCAACACCGGCCTCCTGTGCCTCGGATTCCCTCTCTGTAATGGACAGATCTCTCCGCCGACGGCGCCGCTGGCCGTACTACCGTGGGCCCACCGCGTACTGGCCTTCGCTTTCCTGATCCTGCTCGGCTTCCTCAGCGCTCGGCTCTATCGAAGCCGGTCAGAGTCTGGCACCACTCTCAGCCGCATGGCAGGCGCCCTGGTGGCGCTAACCATCCTCCAGATCATTGTGGCGGCCGCAATGGTGCTTGGTCTTTTGCCGCCCCCCCTTCGTATCGCTCACCTGCTGGTAGGCACACTGATCTGGGCCTCGCTGGTGGTGTTGGTATTTCGTTCGGGACGAACCCCGGCAGCATTACCAGACCGGGGCGAGACGCTCGCAGCGAGCTCCCCCAAGGTCAAGGTGCCGACGCTGCTCTCGGACCTGGTCACGCTCACCAAGCCGCGGATCATCTCTCTGCTGCTGGTGACAACGGTCGCGCCCATGTTCATCACGCCCGAGGGCCTGCCCTCTCCAGCCCTGGTGCTCTGGGTTGTGATCGGGGGTTATCTAATGGCCGGTGGGGCCAACGCGATCAATATGTGGTTCGACCGCGATATCGACGACAAGATGAGCCGGACCAGGCTCCGTCCCATTCCATCGGGCAGGATCGCGGCGCCACTCGGGCTCGCCTACGGGATAGGCCTCGGATTACTCGCGTTCGCGGTGTTCTGGTACGAGGTCAACCCGCTCAGCGCCTGGCTGGCTTTGGGAGGCCTCCTGTTCTATGTCTTCGTGTATACCATCTGGCTCAAGCGATCCAGCCCGCAAAACATCGTTATCGGCGGCGCCGCCGGGGCATTCCCCCCGCTGGTCGGGTGGGCCGCGGTGACGGGGCGGCTCGACCTCGCGGCCATCTACCTGTTTGCGATCATTTTCTATTGGACGCCACCGCACTTCTGGGCCCTCGCACTGATCAAGCAAGGCGAGTACGCCAAGGCGGGGATTCCGATGTTGCCGGTGGTGCGAGGACAGGAGCGAACCAAGTTCGAGATGCTTGCGTACACCCTGATTCTATTGCCGCTGACCATCATGCCGGCGCTCTTCGGGGCGTTGGGGGCTTTTTACGGGATCGCCGCCGCCCTCCTCGGCGCTCGGCTGCTGTGGTATTGCATTCGGCTGCTCCGAGAGCGTTCGGTGACGCCCCTTGCCTGGAAGATGTATCGCTACTCCCTGCTGTACCTGGCACTGCTCTTTGTGGCGATGGGCATAGACCGGGCGCTACCTTTCGGACACCGGGCAGCCCCGGTCAAGGTGTTCATTCTCGATCAGCGCGATCGGGAGCTCGCCACGCCGGCCGGTGCCCACCTGGGTCACTGAAGATTTTTCAGGAAAGCATTCCACAGACATGACCAACCCACGCGGTGCCGCCAAGCGCGCCTTCCCCGCCCTGGGCGGCTGACACGGTTGTGGCCTCGCGTGCGGGCCTACCGTGGCATGCTGGCGTTGGCAGCGCTGACGCTCACGGCCAGCGCGGTCCTGGGCCTGGCTTTTCCTATGGTCGTTCGCTTCATGCTCGATGCGGCCTTCGTGCGTCAGAACCGGGAAATTCTCGATCGCATTGCCATCGGGCTGGTCGTGTTGTTCAGCATACAGGCTCTGTTGAACTATGCGCAGACATACCTTTTGAGCGCCGTGGGTGAGCAGGTCGTCGCCGGGCTTCGGAGGGAGCTGTTCGCCCGACTCCTCGAGATGCCGCCCGGCTTCTTCGCCGAGCGGCGCACCGGCGAGCTCACCAGTCGTCTGACCACGGATATCGGCCTCCTGCAGGGGGTGCTCAGCCATCAGATCGCAGAGTTCTCGCGCCAGGTTCTGGCACTGGTCGGGGGAATCGTCCTGCTCACGCTCGATGCAGCCACGACTGACGCTGACCGCTCTCGGCGTGGTGCCTCTGGTGGTCGGCTCAGCCATGTACTTCGGCCGCCGGCTCCGTCGCATGACCACGAGCGTCCAGGATCAGGTGGCCGAAGCCACCGCCGTCGCCGACGAGGCGTTCAGCCAGATCCGGACGGTTCAAAGCTTCGTGCAGGAGCCCGCGGAACGGCAGCGGTATGGGGACCGGATCAGCAACAGCGTAACCTCTGCGCTGATCCGGGCGAGAGTTCGGGGGGTGTTCTTCGGCGTGCTCACCTTTTCTACCTTCGTCGGCATTGTGTTCGTGCTGTGGCAAGGGCGGCCTTCTGGTGCTGGCGGGGAAGCTGACCCCAGGACAACTGGTTCAGTTCCTCCTCTACACGATCACAATAGCGGCGGCGATCGGTGCCCTTGCCTCTTTCTTCAGCAGCTACCAGGAGGCCGTGGGCGCGGCGGAGCGAGTCTTCGAGATTCTGGAAATGAAACCGGCGATAGCAGATCCCGAGTCACCGAGGACACTGCCGGTTCCAGTTCAGGGCCGCGTCGCCTTCGAGCAGGTCTTCTTCCGCTACCATCGGGACCAGTCGCAGCCATGGACGCTCGAGGGTATCGATCTGGTCTGTTCACCGGGCGAGGTGGTGGCCCTGGTCGGACCCTCGGGCGGCGGGAAGACGACGATGGTCTCGCTGCTTCCACGCTTCTGGGACGTGGACCGCGGCCGGGTGCTCCTCGATAACATCGACGTTCGCTCCCTGAGGCTGGCGGATTTGCGAGGTGCCATCGGGATCGTTCCCCAGGATCCAGCGCTCTTCAGCGGCACTATTCACGAGAACATCGCCTATGCTCGGCCAGGCGCCTCGGCGGCCGATGTCGAAATGGCGGCCCGGGCCGCCCACGCTCACGAATTCATTGAACGGCTGCCTCAAGGTTACGAGACCCTGGTGGGTGAGCGGGGAATCAAGCTCTCGGGCGGGCAGCGCCAGCGGGTGGCCATCGCACGAGCGGTGCTCAAGAACCCGGCGGTGCTGATTCTCGATGAAGCGACCAGCAATCTGGACACGGAAAGCGAGCGCCTGATCGAGGACGCACTCGGGAAGTTGCTGGTGGGTCGCACCACACTGATCATCGCCCACCGCCTGAGCACGGTACGGCGGGCCGACCGTCTGGTCGTTATCGATCGTGGCAGGATCGTCGAGGAAGGCACCCATTCGGAGCTGCTGGCGCTGGGCGGCCTCTACGCTCGGCTGTACCAACGACAGTTTCGGGAGGACGATGCCGGGATGGAGGCGATACTCGAAGGCTGAACTACAGCTACAGTAGTCGGAGCATGACATCAAAGAGCCCCCGCTGATAGCGAGGGCTCTTCTTTATCGACGCTGCTGGCTGCACCTCTACCTCATGGGCCGGCAGGCGTAACGTCCACCGTGACGGTCTTGGTGAGTCCAAGGGCGTTCACGACGAACGACCCTGAGGGGGTGCCCGGGGCCACCGATACGTTGATGCGAGCCTGGGTTTTGATAGGCTTGGCGCTGATGGTCGGCCGGAAGGTGGGATCGAGCGTCGCGGTGATCCCCGACGTCGCGTCAGTTACGGCAAAGTCCGCCTCCAGCGCTTGCCCGTCCTCATCGATGGCGGAGACCAGGGTGGCTTTGCTGCCGCCGTCCGTGATCACCATTATGGTGGGGTCAGCCACTATGTCGGTAGGAGTTCCCTTGTTGTTGGTCGGGTCTCCCGAGCAACCCCAGACCACCGCTAGTGCGCCAAGTAATACCGTACGACTGGTCAACCGCTGCATAGCTCATCACCTCGTTCAGTGGAAAATGTCGTCAGAACGCTGCGCCTGGATCGATCTTTATGAGATCAAAGCCCAGGAAGCGGCCGATGTCCTGTACCGCGTCCAGACCAAGGATCTTTTGCCAATTGGGAATCCCGTTCTCCTGAAGGTCATTGGTATTGATCAGGTTCATCGCTCCGAAGCCGGTCCGATCAGCGAAGATGTAGAACCGTCCCTTGTTCTTGCTGTATCGCCAGACCTCGTAAGGCGGGGCGTTGCCCTGCTGATTCCTCCGAAGTACCTCATCGGGTACACCACTGCGCGCGAAAATCCGGCCACGATCGGTTTTCCACCCGGGAAGGCGGGACCGGCCACCCTCACGGAAGTTCGTGTTGGCATAGGTGATCGCCTTGTAGAATTCATCCCTGGCCTCGTTCTGAGGCGTACCCGGTGTCGGGTCGCGCCGAGACCAGAACTCGGGTCAGGAACGCTCGCTTTGCCGACAGACTGAGGCTCTTATTGTACACCGTGAGCTCGCTGGATTTGGCGATCAGCGAGAGCGGGTCCTCTGCCTGGTTGAGCTGATCCTCGCCCATGGATTCGAAATACCCTACATCAGTGACGCGATTGGCCGCCAGGCGCTCCGCGTCCTTGGCCACGGTCTCGGCAAGATCAGCCATACGGAAGCTGGCTGTTCTTTCCATCGTGCGCCCTTCCAGCGTGAGGTCGGTCGTTAGCGCATAATGGCCGGGGGGTAATCCGGTAAAATCCAACGCTCCGGTCAACATCCCGCCTCCCTTGGGAAGCTGGGCGACCGAGCCTGGTGTCGAAACCACGACCTTGCCTGTCGAATCCTTGACTGTGACCGCCAGCTTGGCGCTGTCCTGCTCGGGGTTATATGTCTCCAGCAGGTAGAACGCCTTGGTCCGGAGAGGAGTAAGAAGCAGTTCCGCTGATCCCGTGATCAGAAGGCGACCTTTGCGGATCTCCCCGGTACCCGGCAAGGTATCTTCGGGACCAGCTTGCCGAATCTTCGGAGCGAGCAGGAGGTCCGAGAGATCGGGGTCCTGGCGGAATCCTTCGAGAGTCACGTCCGAGGCCAGTTTGCGACCGGACAGCGAATCCGTGACGTCTACTCTGAGCTGGTATCTCCCCGGAACGAGGGCGAAATCGAGAATCTCGAGGGCCGAGGCGCCCGGCTTCCGGGCAGCTGCGGGTGCATGCCCGTCCCAGGCGTTCTGAACCAGCTCCAATCCCGTCGAATCCCTGACCTTCACACCCACATGGTAGGTCATGCGGCCGTCGGAAGAGGCCGGTACTGGCTCCAGAAATGTGTATGGGATTTGAATGAAGACTTTGACCTGGGTCTGGTGCACGTCCGGCCGATAAAACCGCACCGCGTTCACCGCCAGCGTCTGACTCTCTGGCGCAGGCAGCCACGCCGGAGTGAGAACGGCGAGTCCGGCGATGGTTAGAAGCTTGAATGCAGTCACGTGTATCCTGGAAGCGTGGGAGGGGGCTTCCCCCCTCCCACCTGAGTATAGCGTCTTACCAACCCACCGAGAGTGTGAAGAAGTTGGTACCGCCAAGAATGCCGAGGTACTTGTAAGCGTAATCGACGCCAAGGCTAAAGTTACCGGTGCCGTAGTTCACGCCCCCACCGAACGCCAAGCCCTGAAGATTCTCTTCATCTGACAAGGCAGTGAGGCTGGGATCGGTCACGGAGATGTTGTTCGCAGGAGCGTAGGTGTAGCTGCCGCGCAAGGCAACGCCGAACGGCGAACCACCCAGCTGGCTCAGGGCCCACTCACCACCGGCCGCAAAGCCGGCCCGGTTGTTATTGGACTGGTTGAAGTCCGAGAGGACGGTGAGCCGGTTACTGGTTCCCGTGATGAGATCGTACGCCAGACCCACGCGGAACACGGTCGGTAGCGCAAAGCCTTTAGTCTTGAGTTGGGCAGGCTGAGGCAGCTCCGGCGGGTTGTTACCAGGAGGTACGGTCGGATCAGGCGGTGTGCGCGGGCTGGTTACGTCCAGTGCATCGCCCTTGTAAGAGAGGTCCGTTCCGAGGTTGGAGAGTACGAAGGACAAGCGGATCGGATGGTTGTTGAGCTCGGCGTGGAAGTTGGTGCCGAAGTCGACCGCGAAGGCATTCGCGTTGACCTCACCCAACTGGTCGAACACGAACTTGGCCGTGAGCCCGGCGGAGAACCGATCGGAGAAGTTCTGGGCGAAAGTCAAACCGGCGAAGGTCTGACTCACCGAGTACACCGCGCCAGTGCCATTGGGCTGATCCACCGTCGTTACCGGCTGGTCACTAAAACCGAATGTGCCAAGCTGGATGCCGAAGGTACGCGAACCGCCGGCGAACGGGAATGCGAGTCCACCCCAGCTGTACCTAGTGTCTGCTACATAATCATAGGTACTGAAGCTGGCACCGGGCCGTGCGAGGAGGGCAGCGCCTCCCGGATTGTAGTACAGCGCGCTGACATCGCTCGCGATCGTTGCAAACGCGTCGCCGAGCGCTGTGCCACGAGCACCTGCCCCGAAGAGCAGGAATTCCGCGGCGGTTGTGCCGAAAGGAGTATTGTCTGGGTTGGTCTGATCTTGCGCCATCAGTCCACCAGGCGCCAGGGCCAGTAGGCCGGCCGTCAACGCCAACCCCAGTGTTGAAATACGACTCATGTTCCTATCTCCTGGAGAGGAGCGGCGGGATAGGCCCCGCCGCCCGGTGCGTGGACTACTGGGCAAAGTTCACCACGGTAAATCTGCCGACCCTGCGAGCGCCACCAGCCTCGATGTGGTAGAAGTACACACCGCTCGCCACTACCTGATTGTTCCGGTTACGCACGTTCCAGTTCTCGTCACCCCCAAGCGTCACCGAGTTATGCTCGAGGACTGACACCAGGACGCCGCTGGACGAATAGATGCGGATGATGGCCTGGGCCGGGAGATTGACGAACTTGATGATCTTGTCCGTGGTGCTCACTTCGAAACCGCTGGTCACGTAGTAGGGATCGGGAACGGTATGTACGGCTTCCAGATCCTGCTGTGTCCCGGCGACCACCTGGGTGGGCTGGGCCACTGAGAATGCCACCTTCAGCCCAGGAACTACCGGCGAACGGGAGGTTGTAGGAGTGAAAGTGTAGCCGCCCGGCGCCGCTGATGATGGCGCGGTGGCGGCCCTGACCCGGCCGGAATAGGTCCGGAGGGTCCAGACCGTCCCGGCTGCCGGAAACGCTCCAGCGGTGAGCTGGAAGATGTAACGCTCACCGTCGATATACAGTCCGAAGCCCTGACCTGTGGCAGTGTAGGGAGCTCCCAAGGCCGCACTACCGCCAACAAACGAGGTTGAGACTGACCCAATCGTCGGCGTGGCAGTCAATGGAACTGCCTGGGCAGAAGTCGTGGGTCCGTGCCCAGTACCGTTGGCAGCAGCAACATTGATGAAGAAGTCAGCCATGCCAGGGATGAAATTGAAATCCTCCCAGCTGATCACACCATCGCCGTCAGCGTCCGCCACAAAACCATAACTGGCACCAAGGTCAGGCGCGAAAGCAACGTTCACTTTGTGAGTCACGTCGCGTACTGAGGTAATCGCACCTGCTGCACCCCACGTGAGCTGGACGTCGGCCTCTCGGCTGAGTCCTGCGGCACCATAACCGAAGTACTGCATCGGAGTGCTATTCGCATTCAGCTGACCGTCAGGAGTTACGGGATCGATATCAACGTGATTAATGGGGGCCCACACTGTGTCCGCACCATCTACGTGCCCAACGCGGACACCCGCTGCCGGGTGGTCAATGCTTTCATTGGCGCCACTGAACCAGCGAGAGCCACCAGGGGATGGTGCTGCAGCGCAGCTTGTTGGGTCAGGACATGCGACGGGATTCGCCGCATTCGAGCCGAACCGATTCCGGCGTGCGCCCTGGCCTTCGAGCGACGACCAGTCGATGTACTGAGCACTGTTTATGCCTATGCCTGCATTTGCCGCACCCGCCCCTGCCGGCACGCCAAAGCGAGCAGCGACCGTCGGGTCTGGAAGCACGGGTAGTGCCCCGACCTGAGCCGTCAGGCTGGCCGGATCACCAAAAGTACTCCACACTGGCAACGGCTGGGGCGAAGTGAACTTGCTTTCGACACCGTCTTTATTAAAGGTGGCAAAGAAGATGTAACATCCACCAAGAACGTTTGAGACCCCTCCGCATGCAGGATCCCCGGTAAACCGGCCCTTCACGGAGTCAATCACGGCTGTCAGGCTCAGCTGAGGCAGCAGCACTGGAACCAGAGGAGCGAAGGCACCCGACACGCCGTCGGTAGGCGGCGGAGTGCCGCTGAACTTACCGGTGGCACCATCGATCGTGAACGGAGTCGTCGGGTCGAGCTCGACTCCATCATCTCCGGAGATGCTGCTGGTGAGCTCGGCTGCCTGAACGTTGCTGGCTCCGACCACCGGCGTCGCGGGCTTGGTGACGCGCTGAGACTCGAGGCTGCCCGGAGCGGAAGTCAGCGAGTTGATGTCGAATGCGGTCACACTATAGAAGTACCGTACGTTGTTTCGCGGAGCCGAAAGGAGACCGGATCCGTTGTCGGTATAGGCAAAGGGAACTCCCGTGTCGGCGAGATCAGGGAACCCGGCCGTGGCGGTGTCCGCCGAGACGATGAGTGCCTCGCCGTTCGCTAGCCCGGTGCGCCCACCCAACTTGATCTGGATAACCTTGCCCGTAAGCGGGACATCGACTGAATCGACGGGCCGTACGCCCGGGGTTGGTGGGTCGAAGGTACACGTCGAGTCCGGTACCACTGTCGGGATTTCAGGTGCGCAAGTGGCGGTGGGGTTCACGAACCCGCGGAAGTCAGTGATGAAGGTTCCGGCGTAGTCGAACTGCGCCACCAGCTCCAATGCATTTGGAGTGTCGGTCCGGCCGCGATAGATCCGGTAGCCCTCGACGTCACTCTGCCGGTAATTCGGGTCGAACAGCAGGTTCGGCGACGTACCTGTCGGAGAGAGCGTATCTGGAATCGTCGGCTGACTGGCCACCGCAAAGAACGGGTCGCCGCTGGCCTCAGACGGGGAGGGCCGCCAAAGGACGGAAACTTCGTTGTTGCCGGGGACCAGATAAAACTCCGGCGCCTGCGGTGCGAAAGGCAGCAGGAACTTCCCATCGAATACCGTCTGCGCCACGGTCGCCTTCTGGAGGAGTGACCGGGGGACCAGGTTCACGAAATCGCTTTGCGTCGCCGGGAAAACGGCGGTTGGAGCAAGGCCACGATATCCCATGGCCGAGTCAACGGCATTCACGCCGGGGCTACCGCCGGTCGCATTGGCGAGCCGAAGCGGGTCCGGAGTCATCGTGGTCGGGCACGGGATTGAAGCGCACTTCCCGGTCGCCACCGGGGCGGCGAAGATGTAACCGACAACGATCGTCGCCTGCGCACCTGGGGCCAACTGGAGCGGTCCGCTGGACTGGAACGTCCGGGCGTCGGACGGCTGCGGGTTCACAAAGCACAGGTGGGTCAGCGCCGGGTTACCGGTATTACACTGCGGGTCCGTGGCAGAGAGATGACCCGAGATGTAGCGGTAAAGCTGCGTGGTGCTCGCCGGGTCGGGAAACGCTCCCCGGTTGGTGGTCATACCTGCCAGCACCGTCCCTGCCTCGGCGCCGTTCGGCAGAATCGGGCTTCTGAGATACTTGGTGCCGACGAAGCCCGGACCGGCCAGAAACGGAGGTCCGTGAATGGAAGGATCGAAGGAGTTGCCCGGAGCCGGGGCAAACTTCTCGTGGTACGTGATCGCCATGTTGAACGCATTGTTGAACGTGGCGTAGTTGGCGCCGGCGGCGGCGGTGACGTCCTGGTCCGCCGCAAAGGCCATGAAGACATCCTTCAGGCTGTACCCACCGTCCGGAATATCGATCCCGAACGCGGCCTCGTTCTCAGTCTGAAACTCCCTTGCCTGCGTCAGCAGTACGGACGCCAACGCTGGACGCACGAGAGCGTAGCTCTCGGGGAGGATTGAGGTGACGTTGTACAGCGTGTAGATGAAGTAGATGATGTCCTGATTGCCGGAGGGGTAGTTCCACGCCAACCCGCGGGTCTCGACCGCGACGCCAAGCGGGTGGGGCCGTCCAGCCAGCGAGGTTGGGTTGCCGTCCCAGTACAGGAAATACACGTCGCCCTGGGAAGCGCTGGGGGCTCCCTGAAGCAAGGGATCGAACACGGCGGCGCCCGGATCGGTTCCACTCGGGACGTTAGCAAACTCCGGCCAGGCCGTCGCGTCGGTGGGATCGCTGAAGTTGTAAATCGGCTGAATCTGCTCGCCGTTCAGCTTGCCGCCGCCGTCGAAGAAGAAGGCACCCGTGGTGTCACCGGCCCAGCCTGCCACTTCAGGACCGATGATGCCGGCGATCGAAATACCGGAGTTGAAGGTGTATTGGTTGTTGGTGCCTTTGGGCCAGACCGATCCCGGGATGGTCGACGATCCGGTCGAGTCCACGCAGATCTGACCGTTGGATATGAGGCCGCAGGTCACCTGATTGACCTTGAGTGAACCGCCCGCCCGGGCAAAGAGCCGGAATCCCGGCTTCTTCACGGTGGGATCGGGCTTGATCGCGGCGGGCGATGTGGACGGCACCGCCGCGAGCCCAAGGATCGCCAAACACACCCAGGCCATCGTTCGCCGACCAAAGAATGAATTCATTGCATCCTCTCTAAAGAGAAGGCGGTTCCCGACCGGCCGAGCTCCTCACCTGAGGAACCCGGCTCGATCGGTCAGCCGCGATCAGAAGTTGACTTCGAGACCGAGGCGAACCTGCCGCGGCCGGTCGGTGAAGAAGTTTCGACCCCGGAACGAGTCATAGTACGCGGTGAAGGCCCGGGTCTGCTCGTCTGCAGTGTAGACACCGTCACCGTTCCCGAACCGCTGTTCCACGCGGACCAGGTAAACGCAGCTCGGAGTGGCCGACGCGCCCTGCGCGCTGGTATACCCGGAGCACCCGCTGGCACCTTCGCCGTTGAACGTCAGGTCGATATCACCCGTCGCATCGTCGAGAATGCCGTTGGCGGTGGCTTCGGCGGCGAGGCTGCTTGCCGAGATCGCCGAGTCGGCCGTGAATTCCACCGCGTTCTTGATGTCGCTGTTGCCCTGATAGCGGCGGATGATGTTGGTGAGGTTGAGGATGTTCCGAACATCCGCGTACGCGGTCAGGCCCAACCGGCCCAGACCAAAGCCCTTGGTGAAGCGCATGTCGAGGCTCTTGAACGCGGGCAGCCGGAGACCGTTGATTTCGCTGGTGAAGTCACCGGTCGAGCAGGGCAAGCTGGTTGCATTGTCTACTGCCAGCAGCACGCTGTTCTCGGGTGTATTCACGCAGCCGGAGTACGCGGTGCCGGAGGTGTAACGGCCGGTTGCGTACACCGCAAAGTTGCCAAGGATCGAGCCGAGCGTGGTACCCTGCTTCCAGTCGGCCGGGAAGCTGAGGCTGCCCGCGAAGGCCAGGGTATGCGGCCGGTTCGTTGCCGTGGTGAGAATCGCCTGCGGTGGAGGCAGGTTGCCGCCGCCGATGGCGCTCACGATTCTCGAACCGAAAGAGATATAGGTGAGCGGATCGTCACCGGTATTCCGGGCCTGCTGGAAGGTGTACGCCAGCGTCCCGGAGAAGTAGTTACCAAACCGGCGGTCGAGCCGCACGTCGACGCCACGAGTATTGCCGAAGTCCGCGTTCTGCAGCACCCGGACCTCCGCGGGACTATTCGCGGCAGTCGGGTCGGGCAAAGTGACCGTGCGCCCGGCCGCGTCTGACAGTACGTCGCGGTTATACGCGGCTATATCCAGCACCATGTCGTCGCTGAATGCGTGCCGCACCCCGAACTCGAATGCAATGGTCCGACCGAAGTCGAGGTCGGTGCCGTAGAGGTTGTTCGGGTTCGAGGTGTTGATGTCGGTATTGATTCCGGTCAAAATGGCCCCGAAGTCCGGTGCCTGCACCTGGTGGGCGTAGGAGAGCCGGAAGTTGGTCCGCTCGGTAACCGGGAACGAGACCTGGGCATGCGGGCTCAGATAGTGGTGGCTCTTATCCCTGACGAACTGCGCCGTGGGATTGGCCGGGTCGAACCCGGGCAAGGTGGAGATAGCCGGGAAGGGACTCGGACGAGAGGCACGGCTGTCGTACCAGTCATACCGCAGACCACCGACAACGACTACGTCGCCGAGGTCGAGCCGGTCTTCCACATAGCCGTTCCAGCGGATGGGCTTCTCCTTGTATGCATCCTGGAAGAAGTCGCTGGTCAGCTCGAGCGACCAGTAGGCCACATCGTAGTGGGTAAACTCGCCGCCCAGCCTGAGCCGGTTGTACCGGTCGAACTGCCAGTCGAGGTTAGCCTTGCCGAGGAGCCGCTTCTCGTTGTACAGCGTCGTGATGACTCCGTTGCCGCCCGGGCCACCCGACTCTTCCGCCGGAAAGCCGGCGTCGGGACGAGTGTTGATCGTCCGGCTTTGCCCTCCCGCCATGCCATAGGGATTGGTACGGAACTGTTGCACCGGGACGAATGCGGAAATGTCCGACGTCGGAATTGGCCGAGTACGGGCATCCGGTGCGTTGGTTCGGAAATTATTGATCAGCTCATCGTCGATCGGGAAGGTGCTCAGGTCCCAGAGATAGTCGAGCTTGCCGATCATGAAGCCGCCGAACGGGCTCTGAAGCGTCCGGTAGCCCGACTGCGTGAGCGGTGCCACGGTGCTCTGGTCCTGCTGATACGAGAGATACGTATCCAGCGCCAGCGCGCGCTCGGTGGACTTGGTGAGGTTCTGGGTCCAATTGAGCGTGAAGACGTTGTTGTAGTTCCCGAAGCCGAAGATGTTGGTCGGGTTGGTCAGCCGGGGATACTCGTTGGCCGCCCAGTTCACATCCGAGCCGGTCAGCCGGCCTTGCAGCTGGCTACGCAGGCCCGACAGGGCAATGCGGGAGCCAGAGCCGTAGGTATAGGTCAACTTGGCCGACGCCTGATAGGATGAGCGCGCCGTGCCCGGGAGACGACCACCCTGGCAGTTGACGCCGTAGTTACTGGCGATGCCGGGATTCGGGCTGGCGTTGTACCGGCTGCAGTCGCCGGTGACCAGGGCAAAGGAACGCACCGGCAGGAAGGAGGTGTCTCCAGTTGCGCTCACATTCGCCACGGTGGTGTCGATGCCGGCGGGAGCAAAGAGCTGGAGCTTGTCGGAATCCATGCCGGTCGGAATCGACTGCTGGCCTTCCAGACTGCCTGACACGTAGAAGGTCAGGTCCTTGATACCAGTCGGGCCACCTAGCCCGCCGGTGACCCGATTGAATCCGATGTTGGAGCTTCCCGAGGCGAAGTCATTTTCGTACCCGAGGGTTCCGCCGAGCTTCTGCCCGCCGTTCCGGGTCTCGATCGAGATGACGCCCGCCTGAGCATTGCCGAACTCTGCCGAGGTGGCGCCGGTGGTAACCGAGGCCTGCTCGAACGCGTCACTGCTGACGTCGACCTGCGAGCCGCCGCGCTGGAAGCTCTGGAACACGGCCGCCTGACTGGTTCCACGATAGCCGGCCTGGACCGGGACGCCATCGATGTACGTGGCATTCTGGTCGATTCTGCCGCCGCGGATCGAGAGCTGGTTGGTGCTCCGGCTCGCGACCACGCCCGGCTGCAGGGCCAGGACGTTGTTGAGTCGATCAGCCGGGAGCTGACTGACCGTGTTGCCGTCCAGCCGCTGCTTCGAGGTGACCTCGTCACGGGGGACCAGTGGCTGGGTCTGCGTGACGACGGTGATCTCCTGGATCTGAACCGCCGTTTGCTCCAACTGAACATCGACCGTGTTGGTCTGGCCGGACAGGACGCGAACTCCGTCCACCTGGGTCGACTTGTAGCCGATGAACGCCGCCCGGACGCTCACCGTGCCACCGGGCACGTTGTTGATGAAGTAGTAACCCTGGGGGTTCGTGAGGGCGCTGAACGCAGTCCCCACGATAAACACTTGCGCGTTGGCAATGGGTGCGCCCGCTTGGTCACGCACTCTGCCTTCGATTTTACCAGTCGAGCCTTGGGCCAGGAGCGAGCCTGCTCCGAAACCAAACGCGACTGCCGCGAGCGCGAAGCTTCGCGCGGCGCGTGCGAAGGCGCTGACACAGCTTTGCTTCATGGAAACGTCCTCCAAAGGCGTGGACCTGCGATTACTGCCAGCTTGGAGCAGGGAGGCATACACGCCCCCCTATCGGCTGAAAGAGCCTACTCCGGAGATGCAACTACGTGGGTAACGACCTGCATTGTGATGGGATGACGTATAACCAACTTGCGTGAGACGCCAAAGAGCCGACCGCGGCCCGGTCGGGAGCCTAATATGAAGTGCCCAAAATCGCGTGTCAAGCAATAGTAGAGCATCCATCTCTACCTTCGCTCGCGGATGTAACTCTCTGAAACCGAGAAAGTTGCCCGATGGAACGAAGGTGGTACTAGGTGACCGCGATGTTAATGCGCTATTCCGATTTTGGTAAGGAGAGCCCGGTCAACCGCTGGTGTTCCCACTATGAATCAGCTCCATCTGTGGCACTTCGGGAGTGACCTCGGGGCCGTCCTGGGCCATGAGGACATTGACCTCACTCCTGACCCCGAACTCGCCCGGGAGATAGACGCCAGGCTCGACCGAGAAGCCCACGCCCGGGATGAGCCGCCGATCGTCGTGGGTTTCGTAGTCGTCCAGATGAGGACCGGAGCCGTGAAGATCCTTATCGATGGAATGGCCGGTTCGGTGGACGAAAGCGTTTCCATACCCGGCATCGTCGATCACCTGCCGCGCGGCACGATCGGCCTCGAATCCGGCGATCGGCTTTCCCCGAGCTGTTGCAGTGCGGATCGACTCGATGGCTGCGTCGCGGGCTCCGCGCACGGCGGTCCAGACTTGGAGAACCCGCTCCGGTGGCCGGCTCCCGGCAAAGCCCATCCAGGTCTGATCGGCGAAAACCGTCGACCGACTCCGTCCGGCCCAGAGATCCAGGAGAACCACGTCGCCCTGCTTAAGTCGCACCTGCTGATCGGGATCTGACTGGTAGTGAGGCATCGCCGAGTTAGGGCCGAACGCCACCACCGGATGCTCGTTGAACACGAGGCCACGGCGCTCCACTTCCTTTATGACCCTGGCCTGCATGGCCTGTTCGGTGACTCCCTGCCCGCCGTCCTTCACTGCCCACGCGATCGTCTCCCGCGCCACCGTCGCCAGAATCTCCGCCGCAAATTTGTGATCGCTCACTTCGGCGGGGCTCCAGCTCGATGCAAACCGGGAGACCAGGGGACCGGAGGGCACGATTGTAGCGCCAAGCCGCCGGAGCAGCTCGATAACCCCATAAGGAACCCGGTCGAGGTAAGGGACGGCATCCTCGGGCGAGATCTCCATGGCCAATGTTCGCCCCGCCACAATGCGGCCCAACGCCTGGTGCAGCTCACCCCAACGGGCGTATGGAATGACCTCGCCGGGAAAATCCTCGACCCCCTGCAGCTCGATCTTGTGCGCGACCGCGATCGGTTTGCCTTCACGCGGAAAGAGGACGAACAGCCGGCGGGTGTTGAGCCCGGTGAGGCCAAGGATTCGAGAGGCCACGGGATTGAGGCCATGAAAATCGAAGATGAGCCAGCCGTCTACCCCGAGCTCGGCCAGTGCCTCGCGTACCCGGGCGAGGTCGATCATTCGTAGACCTCCGCGACGGCAGTTCGCCAGAGACATACATCGTGACCCTTGGCTCGGCAGTTGTCGTGCAGCAACGCGCCCTCGAAGCCGGTGAGGAGTCGCAGCAACTCCAGATAGGCCGATCCAAAAAAGAGGCAGGCTTCTCCGCCCGGCAGCGCCAGAATCGAAAGCGGCTCACGCATCCGAACCTCTACCACCGCCCCCGTTACGCTGGCATCGCCCTCGAAAATCGTTCGGGACAATCGCGTCATGCTGCGGAGCGCCATGCTGCGTCCCAGCCCTCGAGGCGAGAGCTGCCCCAGTGTACGCGACGAGCGCGCCTTGCCTCGGGCCGCATAGCGGGCGGCTCGCCGGCCGGCATCGGCAAATACCAGTGCGGCGTCGGGCCGCCGCCCCACTAACCGCAGCACCGAGAGTGTCTCCTCCAGATCCACGGTGGCGCCCCGCTCGGCACTTTGGCGGTAGCGCTGGATCTGGGCGGCAACGGTGGGGCTCAGTCCCAACCGCCGCGTCACGATCTCCTCCGCTAGCTCATCCAGCCCATCCTCGACAGGGGTGTCCAGGTTCCGGATGGCCTCGAGCAGGCTGAGAGGAATGAGTGCTGCAACGGAGGATTTAGGCACGGGATTCGGCGCGGAACATAGCCCGCACAAGACCCCCGAGCCAGGGGGTGCGTGCCTCACTCGCGAGGGGCTACATTCTCACTATGGCCGAGCCTGTCGCAGCCGCGCGTTCCTTCGATGATGAGGCGCTTCCGCATTTGGATGCGCTCTACCGTGTGGCCCTCAGACTCA
Organism: uncultured Gemmatimonadales bacterium; assembly: GCA_963751925.1. GTDB lineage: Bacteria > Gemmatimonadota > Gemmatimonadetes > Gemmatimonadales > GWC2-71-9 > CAVVWJ01. The sequence goes on from CAVVWJ010000002.1 coordinate 1,922,848, forward strand.
CGGCCGATCCCAGTATGGCGGAAGATCTGGTGCAGGATACGATGCTCAAGGCATACCGGTCCTGGCGTCAGTATCGTCCGGGCACCAACGCCAAGGGTTGGCTCCTGACGATATTGCGGAACACCTTCATCAACGACTATCGCCGCCGAAAGCACGAGCCGATCGCCATGGATCTCGAGGCCGCGGAACCGCACGCGATCTATCGGTCGGTCCAGGACGTGGACCCCGAAGGAACGTTCTTTTCCCAGATCGTAGATGACAAAGTGCTGGAAGCTGTCGACGCGTTGCCGCCCGAGTTTCGGGAGGTGCTGGTTTTAAGCGACATCGAAGGCATGCGCTACGCCGAGATCGCCGATTCGCTCCACATTCCCGGTGGGCACGGTGAAATCCCGCTTGTTTCGAGCGCGCCGCCAGCTCCAGGCTGGTCTCTACGCCCACGCGGTTGAAATGGGCTATATCCGTCCTCGGGAGAACCAGCCATGAACAGTCTCGATTGCCAAGAGGCCATGGCGCATCTGTCCGACTACCTCAAACGCGAGATCACGCCAGACCTGGCCGCCGAAGTCCGCCGGCACCTCGAGCGGTGCCGGGACTGTTTTCATCACGCCCGCTTCGAAGAAAACTTTCTCATCATGCTGGAAACGAGGGCTGGACGGCAGGGCTGTCCCGGTGAGGTTCGGTCCCGGATCGTGGCGGCGTTGCGGGCGGAGGCGAGGGACAGCTGACCCAGCTGCCGCTCCCATTGGCGGCAGCCGTTTCCGCACTCGTCGCCGGGGCGGCCTGGCTGGCCGGTACGTTGACGCGAGCGGGAGCCGTTGCAGCGTGGAGTGTGGGAGTTCTGATTCTGCTGGGAACCGGATGGCAAGGCGGCGCGGTACTGGCCGTCTTTTTTGTCGCCGGCAATCTGATCTCCCGTGTCGGCCCCCGCCGGCCGCCAAACCTCGATGCCAAAGGTGAGCGACGTGACCTCTGGCAGGTCTACGCCAACGGCGGAGTCGCCGCTGCTGCGGCGCTGATCGGAATGCGCCATCCTCAGCTGGGCCTCTGGCTCGTCACCGGTACCCTGGCCGCCGCAGCGGCTGACACCTGGGCAACATCGACCGGGATGTGGAGCGGGGTGGATCCCCGCCGGCTCTGGTTTGGCCCGGCTGTCCCCCGCGGAACCAGTGGAGGAGCGACGGTCTTCGGCACGGTGGGGGCAGCCGCCGGAGCTCTTATCGTGGCGACCAGCGGTGCCTTGGTGTCCGGCATGCCGCTGCTCCTGCCGGTCGGCACGCTGATAGGTTTCAGTGGGATGGTAGCGGACTCGGTCCTTGGCGCATTACTCCAGGGGCGCTTTCACTGCCCTCGATGCAGCGAGGCAAGCGAGTGGCCACGCCACCGCTGTGGCGCCTCGACGATCCGAAAGGGCGGGTTCGCATGGCTGAACAACGACGGCGTGAATTTCCTCGCCACCATCTTTGCCTGCTGTTGCACACTCGCCACCTGGTCTTGGCTCTCTCCCGCGCGCTGACGCTGCCGCAGTGAACACCAGTCACACTGTGCTCTCGACACCGCCGCGCCATGTCGACGTTCTCATCGCCGGTGCAGGCCCAGCCGGCAGCGCTGCAGCAACTTTCCTGGCCCGGGCCGGTCACTCTGTCGTGGTGGTGGACCGCTCGGCCTTTCCGCGCGACAAGGCCTGCTCCGAGTACATGGGGCCGGAAGCCGTTCGAGTGCTGGCGCGTCTCGGCGCAGTTGAGAGGCTGGAGCGCGCCGGCGCAGTGCCGCTGACCGGGACCGCCATCACCGCACTCAAGGGTGCAACGCTCCACGGTCAGTTTGCCCTCGCAGGCCACCGGCCGTTCCGGCCAACTGGTCTCTCGGTGTCCCGACGTATCCTGGATTACGAGCTGGTGGAGATCGCACGTGCCGCAGGTGCTGTGGTGCTGGAACGGACCGCGGTCGAGGAGTTGTTGTATCAAAATGGAGGAGTGGCGGGAGCGGTCGTCCGCGACAGCGGTGGTGAGAGGCACTCAGTAGTCGCGCGGCTCACTCTTGGTGCCGACGGTCTTCGGTCGGTAGTCGCCCGCCGCTTGGGAGGGAGACTGCACGGGCGGCCTCGGAGAATGGCATTCGTCGCCCATGTCGCGGGAGTACGAGGGATGGGAACCCACGCCGAGCTGCACTTCGGCCCGCATGGATACCTGGGACTCAACCCCATCGGCCACGGCCAGACCAATGTGGCGCTCGTTATTCACGCCGGCCGCGCGGCGGCTGCGCGGGGAAGGGCGGAGGGCTTCTTCGCCGATACCCTGCGCGAGTTCCCCGGCGTGTGCGAACGGGTCGACGCCCACCAGATCGTGCGTCGCGTTCTCACCACCGGTCCCTTCGCGGCACGATCCAGCCGGGTGGTCGCACCGGGGGCGCTGCTGCTGGGGGACGCGGCGGATTTCTTTGATCCGTTCACCGGCGATGGGATCTACAGTGCGCTACGGGGCGCAGAGCTCGCCGTCGAAACCGCGATCACCGCCTTGGGTCGGCCGGGACCACTCACTATCGATCGGCTTGCGGAATACCGGCGCGCGCGGAGGACTGAGTTCGCTGGGAAATGGGCGGTTGAACGCCTGGTGGGCTACGCCATGTACTTTCCGCGCCTCTTCGAGAGAGGCGTCGCTCGGCTGGGCCAACGGAAGGAGATGGCCCACGCTCTGATCGGGGTCTCAGGAGGGTTTGTCCCGGCTCGGGAGGTCCTGAACCCGCTCTTCCTGGCGCGGATGGTTCTGTGACTCGCCCCGAGATCGACTCGTTTGAGTTCCGCCAGCTGCTGGGCCACTTCGCGACTGGAGTCACCATTCTCACGGTGATCGCTCCCGACGGCCGTCTGCTCGGCATGACCGCGAATAGCTTGTCTTCCGTTTCATTGCAGCCGCCGTTGCTCTCGGTCTGCGTCGCGCATGAAGCCGAAATGCACGACATCATTCTGACTGCTCCGGAGTTTGTGGTAAACGTCCTCGCCAGTCAGCAGGAGAAGCTGGCCCGGCGGTTCGCCGATCAACATGAAGATCGATTCGATGGTATCGGGTACCACCTCAATCCCGAAGGGCTGGTCGTGCTGGATGGAGTGCTGGCCCACATCGAGTGCCGGCGACAGGCGGTGTACCCTGCCGGCGACCATACCATCGTCGTGGCTCTTGTGATTGGCGGTGCCGTGAACGACGGGCGGCCTCTACTCTACTTCCGCGGCGGCTACGCCGCGCTCAGTTGAGATGTCGGGCCTCGCGATCACTGGCATCGGTGAGGAGCTGCTGGACGATCCCGCGGCTGATCCGGCTGTGGTCGCAGAGTCGTTGCGGAATATCGTCCGGGCCAACCGTTGGTTCGGCGGATCATTGGCCGTCCGCTATGGCCTGGGGCAAACTCTTGGTGGCGTTCCGCGCGGGACCTCGCTCTCACTGCTCGACCTGGGCACCGGTCTGGGAGACCTGCCGCGAGTCGCCGTTCGATGGGGCAGGAGCCGGGGCATTCGCCTGGTTCCTCTGGGTGTAGAGCGCAGCCGAGTGGCGGCCGCCTTGGCGACCAGCGGCGGCCTCCCGACCGCCGTCGCCTGCGCGGGAGCTCCTCCCGTTCGAGACAAGAGCGTGGACGTGGTGCTCGTAAGCCAGGTGGCGCATCACCTCACGTCGGAGTCTCTGGTCCACCTCTTTCGGACCTGCGACCGGCTGGCGCGGCGTGCAGTCGTGATCGCGGATCTGCGGCGACACTCGCTCGGTCCGCCGGCGTTCTGGTGTGGCGCGCGACTCCTGCGCTTCGATCCGGTGACAGTCGCGGATGGTATGACGTCCATCCGACGCGGGTTTCGTCCTGACGAGCTGCGCGACCTGCTCCGCCTTGCCGGAATCAACGCGCGAGTTCGTTCTCGCCCCGGGTTTCGTCTGGTAGCCACATGGAGTCCCCAAACCGCGTGATGCGTACCGTGGACCGCATCTTCATGCGGGCTCCCATCGATCGGGTATTTCAGGCAGCCAGCGAGGTCGAGCGGTGGCCGTCCTTGCTGAGCCATTATCGGTGGGTGCGCATGCTGGACAAGCGGCAGGACGGCGGGTTGGTAGAGATGGCAGCTTGGCGACCTTTTGGCCAGCTCAAGTATCCGACGTGGTGGGTTTCCGAGATGAAGCTGGACCAGCGCACGCCTGCGGTGCACTACCGCCACGTGCGAGGGATTACCACTGGAATGGGCGTGGTCTGGCAACTTGAACCGGTGAATGGCGGAACTGAAGTGACGATCATACATGAGTGGAAGGGACCATCATGGCCGCTGGTAGGGGGTCCCGCGGCGCGCCTGGTGATCGGCCCCGTGTTCGTGCACGGCATTGCCAGTCGCACGCTGTCCGGAATCCGCCACGCGGTCGAGGTCTCTCGTGCCTGAATCCCGCCGAGTCGTCATCACTGGAATCGGAGCGGTCACACCGATCGGCCTGGGCGCTGCGGGATTGTGGGAAGGCCTGCAGCGGCGAGAGTCGGCCATCCGCTGCATCACTCGGTTCGACCCCTCGATGTTCAAGTCGCGCATTGCGGGTGAAGTCGACGGTTTCTTTCCCAGCGATCACATCGAAGAGCGGCGGGTGCGTCGACTCGACCGCTTCTCCCAGTTCAGCGTGGCGGCTACCCGAATGGCGCTGCAGGACGCTCATATCGATCACGCCAAAGAAGATCCCGATCGGGTTGGCGCCATGATGGGCACCGCCCTCGGTGGCGTAGCCCACGGAGAAGCCCAGTATCACAACTTCCTGACGACCGGCCCCCGTACCGTCGACCCCGCGCTGGCCCTCACCGTCTTTGCCGGGGCCGCCAGCTGCAACATCGCGATCGAGTTTGGCTTCACCGGTCCCAACTCGACCAATGGGATGAGCTGCGCTTCCGGAGCGATTGCCATCGGCGAAGGCTTTCGAGCCATCGTGCGAGGTGACGCGGACGTCATGGTTGCCGGCGGAGCGGAGGCACCGCTCGCCCCGCTCTGCTTTGGCGCGTTCGCAATCATCCGCGCCATGTCGACCAGGAACGACGATCCAGCTCGCGCCAGCCGTCCATTCGACCAGGACCGCGACGGCTTTGTCATGGCCGAAGGTGCGGCGGTGCTGATCCTGGAAGAGCGCGGGCGTGCCCTTGCGCGCGGTGCACCGATCTACGCCGAGATCTGCGGTTTCGGTCTCACCAACGATGCCCATCATATGACAGCACCCCGACCGGATGGTCGACAGGCAGCCCGGGCCATGCGAAACGCGCTCACTGAGGCTCACGTGAACCCGCATGAGGTTGGCTACATCAACGCGCACGGGTCATCCACGCCGCTCAACGATTCAACCGAGACTGCCTCCATCAAGCAGGTCTTCGGCGAACACGCCTATCGCCTGGCCTTCAGCGGAACCAAGGGCTACTACGGACATGCCCTTGGAGCGAGCGGAGCCATCGAGGCGGCAATCTGTGCGCTCTCCAGCCGGAACGGCTGGTTCCCACCAACCGTCAACCTCGATACTCCCGATCCCGCCTGCGATCTGACGCACGTCACCGGTGCCGGAAGGGTCCTTGCACCCGACTACCTCCTGAGCAACTCCTTTGGCTTTGGCGGCATCAACGCGGCGCTGGTCTTTCGGAAGACCTAGTATCCCGCTAGGCTCATCACCGGGAAAAACCACAGCTCGCTCTCACACCAGGGGATTCGCATGCCGTCACTCGCTCGCCGATTGGTTGCCGAGGCGCTGGGTACATTCGGGCTGGTCTTCATTGGGGCAGCTGTGGTGGTCGTGAACGGCGGATTTCCCAATAGCGGGATCGGACTCATCGGAATCGCGCTGGCCCATGCGCGTGGTGCTGTCGGTCATGATCACGGCGACTATGACGATCTCTGGCGGACACCTCAACCCCGCAGTGACGATCGGACTGCTGGTTGCCCGACGGATCGCGCCTGGCGCGGCTGCGGCCTACATCGTCGCTCAGCTCGCAGCGGCGTGCGTGGCCGCCTTGCTGGTAAAGCTTCTGCTCCCGCCCGAGGCCGTTCGCAACGCGTTGCTGGGTGTTCCGGTCATCGCCAACTCGATCTCATTCAATCAGGCGATCGGCCTCGAGGCGATTCTGACCTTCTTCCTTGTCACCGCGGTATTCGGAACGGCAGTGTCGCTGGAAGCACCCAGGGTTGGCGGATTCGGCATTGGGCTGGTCCTGCTCTTCGACATCCTTGTGGGCGGACCGCTGACCGGCGCAGCCATGAACCCGGCCCGCGCATTCGGCCCGGCTCTAGTGGCCGGTGAGTGGGTCGGTCATTTGGTGTACTGGATCGGCCCGATCCTGGGAGGAGTGCTGGCGGCGTTGCTCTGGGAATATTTTCTGCTGCCGAAGCGGGCGAGGAGCTAAAACAGCTTCTTTGCGCGCCGCCACAACGCTCCCCAGTATCCCACCAGTACCACGGCGGCCACGACATACCCTGCCACCAGGTACTCTCCGTTCTGGGGCGGCTCAGCCCACATCCCGGGCCTCCTCCCGGGCTTCTTCCGCCAGGGCCAGCCCGTAGCGCGCGATGACCAACCCCAGATAGAGCACCGTAAAAACCAGGGTGGAGACGAGAAGGGTCCGAAGCATCGCCGTCGGAAGCGAGGGAGCGCTCGGCTTCAGCACTATCGGTTGAGGATGCAGGGTGCGGAAGAGGTAGACGCTCAGGTGAACGAATGGGACAAGCAGCATACCCAGGATGCCAACGACGGCGCTGAACCGCGCCCGCTCCGCCGGGTCGTGTAGCGCGGCACGAAGTGCCAGATAGCCGATGAAGAGAAAGAAGATGAAGAGGGTCAGGGTCAGCCGGGCATCCCAGGTCCACCAGGTACCCCAGATCGGCTTGGCCCAGATCGGACCTGTCGTCAGCATCACTGCACTGAACACGACTCCCACTTCGGCCGATGCCGCTGCAAACCGGTCGAGTCGTGAGTCTCTCAGCCAGAGATACAGCGCGCTGGTGATCCCCACTAGCGAGAATGCCAGCAGGGCAGACCACGCCGCGGGCACGTGGACGTAAAAGATCTTCTGAGCCAGTCCCTGGCGTGCCTCTACCGGGGTGAACCGGAGAGCGAGGAGGTAGACGCCGGCCAGACCGAGTAGGCCCACACCGCTCAATGTGAGGCCGCGGGATACCAGGCGGCGGGCGCCTCTCACCGCGTCGTTCATTCGTCTACGACGGCGGAGAAAGTGAGTGCGGAGAGAGTCACGAAGACGATATCATAGAGGGCCAGTAACCTAAGCCAGCCCCACATCTCGCTCAACGGCCGTCCCGCCAGCAAGCGTGAAGTCACCTGCACCGCGCCGATGAGCGGTGGGATCATGAATGGCAGCAGCAGTACCGGCAACATCAGCTCGGCAAACCGGGTGCGGACAGCCATGGCACTGAAGATCGTGCCTACGGCGACAAATCCGATGGTGGCCAGAGCTGTCACCCCGATGATTCCGGGCAGCGCGGCCCCGAAGCCTACGTTGAAGAAGACCGTGAAGAGGGGCAGCGTCACCAGCTCCACCGTGCCAACGAAGGCGAGATTCGCCAGCAGCTTTCCCACAAACAACGCCTCTCGGGGCACCGGTGCAAGGAGCAACCCATCCAGTGCGGCATTCTCCCGCTCGACAGTGAACGCGCGGTTCAATGTGACCATGGAAGCGAGCGCAAACGTCACCCACAGCACGCTCGGCGCAAGGTCTGCCGCGGCCAGCACGGTAGGATCCCGGGCGAAGTTGAAGACCACCAGGACCAGTGCGGCAAAAACCAGGGCAGAGAGCAGCGCGGTTCTGCTGCGGAGCTCCGCCCGAACGTCCTTGGCTGCAATGACCAGTGCGAGGCGAATCGAGTCAGGCACTGGTCCAGCCTTGATATCGAGGGAGAAATGCGTCCAATGCACCCGCTCGCGGCTCATCAGCAGCCCAGGAGCCATCCACCAGAACGGCCACTCTCGTCGCCAGCTCCCAGACCTCTGACAGCTGATGTGTCACCAGCACCAGACCAAGCCCATTATCCAGACGGCGGCTCAGTTCTGCACGCAGGTCGGCGGTCGCATTGGCATCGAGTGAAGTGAATGGCTCATCCAGTAACAGGAGTCGAGGCCGGTGTTGCAGCGCCCGAGCGATGGCGGCCCGCTGCACCAGACCGCGGCTCAGGCGGCGAGGCAGCTCATCAGTTCTGCGGCTCAACCCTGCAGCATCCAGCGAGTCGGCAGCCACCTTTCGCGGATCACTCAAGCCATAGAGCCGAGCGGCCAGCGTGAGATTCTCCAGCAGCGTCAGATCGTCGTAGAGAAAGGATTGGTGCGACAGGAGACCGATGGCACGGCGGCTCTGGCTGGTCCCCCGCCCGAGCCGCTGTCCTAGCACCCGGACCTCTCCGCCAGTGGGCTGTGTGAGTCCGGCCAGGATGCGGAGAAGGGTCGATTTGCCGGCGCCGTTGGGGCCTACAACAGCGAGCGCCTCACCTGGCCGAAGCGAAAGATCGATGTCGCGGAGGACGCGGACTCGCCCAAACGACTGTCGGAGTCCGCGAGCTGCTAGGAGGAGGCCGTCGTCATGAGACGGCATCAATCCTGGCGCCGAGCTCGTCGAGGCGGAATGGTTTGACGATGTAACCGGAGTGGAGGAGATCGAGAACTTTGAGCTGGGGCTCGATGCTCATGTACGCGGTGGTGATGATGACGGGCAGCTCGGGCTGGGTCAATCGGATGCGTCGCAGAAGGTCGACCCCGTCCGTATCTGGGAGCCGCATGTCCAGGACGGCGACGTCCGGCTTGTGCTGCTCCAACTGTTCCAGCGCCTCGGCACCAGTGGAAGCAAATGCCAGATCATACCGGGGTTTGAAGGCTCGCTCATAGCTAAGCCGTAGCGCCGGTTCGTCTTCTACGATCAAGACCCGCCGGCGGCGCTTTCCTTTATTCATGGCCCCCACTCAGCAGGCCGGCTCTAAACCGCCGCAATAAGCTCATCATCGTCGGCGGGTACTCTAACCAATTGCGGAAGGGTCGTCCATCCCGAAACCGCACCGTAGGCGCTTCCCGACGGGCCGCCGGAGATGCCGGCTGCGCGGCATTTCCCGGGCAACCTTACGCGTAGGCGGACTCGAGCTGGAACAAATCATCCAGCTTGGTCAGGACGAGCAGGAAGCGGATCTCGTCACTCAGATTCCGAAGCACCACCACCTGGCGGCGCTCAGCGGCTCGGCGCTGTATCAGCATCAGGGCGCCCAGGCCGGCTGAGTCTACTTGCCGAGTGCGCGCAAGATCAATCACCAACCGTCCGGTTCCTTCGGGCATTTCTTCCAGCAGCCGGATGGCAGACTTTCGAATTTCGACTCGGGTGTCTAGGCCGAGTGTATCCGGCGCAAGCAGCGCGCGTTCGACCTCATGGGCGGATCTCATCTCTCCTCCTTCGGCACCGAGCTATCTCTTCCCGGTACATTCGACCGGGTGAGACCTCTAGTTTTGCGGCCCCGGATCACTCCGGGTGTGCTCTTATCGGGCGGATTGACGCTCGACCACAGACGACCTTTCGGTCTCGCCAGGCAAAAAAGCGAGACTGGTGCCACTCCAAACAACCCATGAGGCCTCAATCTCTTGCGAGTCCTCTTACCAACTCTTGCAGCTGCTGCGCACACCGCACTCCGCGAGAGACCATCGCAAAAGTAGCGGGTGCAGCAGTTGCGCTTACACGCCGCGGCGCTCACCCTTAGCTTTTTCCTGACTCTTACCTCTCCGGCCATGAACGATCAGATCGATACCCTGCTCTCGGAAAATCGCCGTTTTCCACCGCCGCCACGGTTTGCCGCCCAGGCCGTTGCGAAAGAGAATCTCTACCGCGCCGGAGAGGATTGGGTGCAGTTCTGGGAGGACCAGGCCAGGAGCCTGGAATGGACGTCACCGTGGAAGAAAGCCCTCGAGTGGCAGATCCCCCATGCCCAATGGTTCGTCGGTGGCAAGCTGAACGCTGCAGCCAATTGCCTCGACCGGCATCTGAACGGCCCCCGTCGCAACAAAGCCGCGATCATCTGGGAGGGGGAACCGGGAGAGCGGCGAGTTCTGACGTACTGGGATCTCGCCCGCGAAGTCGGCCGCTGCGCCAATGCGCTCAAATCTCTGGGAATCCGGCGGGGCGATCGAGTCGCCATCTACCTGCCGATGATTCCCGAAGCCGCCGTGGCCATGCTCGCCTGCGCCCGCATCGGTGCGGTGCATTCGGTGGTGTTCGGCGGATTCTCGGCCGAATCTCTGCGTGACCGGATCAACGACGCTCAGGCAGTGGCACTGATCACTGCTGACGGTGGCTATCGCCGCGGGCAGGTCCTGCCGCTCAAGCGCTTCGCCGACGACGCCCTCTCCCAGTGCCCCTCGATCAAGCACTGCATCGTGGTCCGCCGCGCGGGAGACGAATCATTCGCCTCGATGAACGAAGGCCGGGATCACTGGTGGCACCGTTTGCTCGAGCTCGCCGCGCCCAAGTGCGAGCCGGAGGCGATGGATGCAGAGGACCTGCTCTTCATCCTGTACACCTCCGGCACCACCGGGAAACCCAAAGGTATCGTCCATACCACCGGCGGTTATCTCACGCACGTGGCAGCCACGACCAAATACGTCTTCGATCTCCGCGAAGAAGACGTCTTCTGGTGCACCGCGGATGTCGGCTGGGTCACTGGCCATTCCTACGTGGTCTATGGACCGCTCGCCAATGGCGCGACGGTAGTGATGTACGAGGGGGCACCCGACTGGCCCGAGCGCGATCGCTTCTGGAGTCTGGTCGAGCGCTACGGAGTGACCATCCTGTACACGGCGCCTACGGCGATTCGAGCGTTCATGAAGTGGGGGACCGAGCATCCCGCGAAGCACGACCTCTCCACCTTGCGGCTGCTGGGTACCGTCGGCGAACCCATCAATCCCGAAGCGTGGATGTGGTACCAGGAGCATATCGGCCGGGGACAGTGCCCCATCGTGGATACCTGGTGGCAGACCGAAACCGGCGGAATCATGATCACGCCGCTGCCTGGCGTCACCACCACCAAGCCAGGCTCCGCCACAATTCCGTTCCCTGGCGTCTCGGCTGAGCTGGTCGATACGACCGGTAAGGTCCTGAAGACCGGTGGCGGCTTTCTGACCCTGGCTCAACCCTGGCCCGGCATGCTCCGAACCATTTACGGTGACGACGAGCGCTACCAGCAGACGTACTGGAGCCGATTCCCTGGACGCTATTTCGCGGGGGACGGGGCCAAGCTCGATACGGAAGGCTACTGGTGGATTCTGGGCCGAGTGGACGACGTCCTGAACGTCGCTGGCCACCGGATTGGAACAATGGAGGTGGAGAGCGCTCTAGTGGACCATCCCGCTGTAGCGGAAGCCGCGGTGGTGGGGCGGACCCACGAGCTCAAAGGCCAGGCCCTCGCCGCCTTCGTCACGCTGAAGGATGGCAAGTTGGCATCACCCGAGTTGAAAGACGATCTGAAAGAGCACGTGGTGAAGAAGATCGGTGCCATCGCCCGGCCGGATGATATTCTCTTCTCAGCCGACCTGCCCAAGACCCGGAGTGGGAAGATCATGCGCCGGCTTCTCAAAGACATCGCCGAGGGGCGCGCCTTGGGCGACACCACGACGCTGGCGGATCCTGCCGTGGTGAGTCGTTTGAAGGATTTGTATGAAGGGCAGGAGAGCTGAGCTTATTCCGCGTTTGCTAGAACTGAATTTGGGCCCCGAGCTCGACCACCCGGTTGGGCGGAAGATTGAAGAAGACCGTGGCTGTTTGGGCGTTTCTCGCCATCACGATAAAGAGCTTCTTGCGCCAGCGCGCCAGGCGTGAATGGCCACTCGGCAGCAACGTTTCCCGGCCAAGGAAAAAACTAGTCTCAATCGGCTTGGCTTTGAGACCGAGCGCTTCGAGCGATTCGAGCAGTGCCGGGATATCGGGCGACTCCATGAACCCGTAGTGTCCCACTACTTCGTAAAAGCCCTCGCCTAGATCTCGCAGCTCCACTCGATCCTCGGCCCGGACCTGGGGTATCTCCTCTCCCTCGATGGACATGATCAGGACCTTCTCGTGCAGCACCTTGTTGTGCTTGAGGTGATGGAGGAGAACCACCGGAGTCCCGCCCCGATCAGACGTCATGAAGACTGCCGTGCCCTGGACTCGCTGAGGCTTCTTTCGGGCGATATCCTGGAGGAAGAGCTGGATCGGGAGTGAAGTCTCGCGGAGAATCTGCGTCAGAATGGATCTGCCCCGCTTCCAGGTCGTCATCAGGCAAAAAACCCCTAGGGCAACCAGCAGCGGGAACCATCCTCCCTTGGCAACCTTCACCAGGTTTGCGCCGAGAAACGCCAGATCGACTGCGAGGAAGAGAGCGCCCACCGCGGTTACACGCCAGGTGCTCCAATTCCAGCGCTCGCGGGCAACGGCGCAAAAGAGGACGGTGGTGATCGTCATGGTTCCAGTGACTGCAATGCCGTAGGCGGATGCCAGATTTCCCGAGTTCCGGAACCCGAGCACCAGCAGGATACAGGCAATCCCCAGCGTGCGGTTGACGCCGGGCAGATAAATCTGCCCGATCTCGGTCTGAGAGGTGTGTTGAATGGTGACCCTGGGACTGTAGCCGAGCTGAACCGCCTGGCGAGTGAGGGAGAATGCGCCCGAGATGAGCGCTTGAGACGCCACCACGGCGGCCGCGGTCGCAAGCACCACCATGGGGTAGAGCCCCCAGGCGGGCACCAGTCCGTAGAACGGATTCGTGGCGGTTGCGGGGTTGGCGATCAGCATGCCTCCCTGCCCGAAATAGTTCAGCACCAGAGCCGGTAACACTATCGCAAACCATGCGAGACGGATCGGACGCTTTCCGAAATGGCCCATGTCGGCGTAGAGAGCCTCACCGCCGGTGACCACCAGTACCACCGCTCCCAAGATGAGAAAGCCGCTGAGACCGTCTCGGCTGATGAATTCGATCGCGCGTCGGGGATCGATCGCGCGGAGAACGTTCGGGTGAAGGAGAATGCCGCGGATCCCCAGTAGAGCGATGGACCCGAACCAGAACAGCATTACGCGGCCGAAGACCGCCCCAACCCTCGCACTACCACTGCTCTGGACCCAGAAGAGACCGACCAGGATGAGTGCGGCGAGGACCGGAATCACCCATCCACTCAGGGTCGGCGTAGCCACGCCGATTCCTTCCACGGCGCCGAGCACTGAGATCGCCGGGGTGATGACTCCGTCGCCATACAGGAGTGCAGCCCCGAACAGCCCGAAGAGGATGAGCACTCGCCGTTTGCCCGCGAGGTCCCGCTGGGGATGCAGCAGGGCCAGCAGGGCCATGATGCCGCCTTCGCCCCGATTATCCGCCCGCATGATGACGGCGAGGTACTTGAGGGAGACCACGAAGTTGAGAGACCAGAAGATGAGCGACAACACGCCCAGCACGTTCTCCGGTGAGGGCTTGATGCCGTATTCTGGTGCGAAACATTCCTTGAGGGCGTAGAGGGGGCTGGTGCCGATGTCCCCATAGACCACCCCAAGCGCCGCCAACGAGAGTCCCAGCAGCGCCTTCCTGCTGCGGCCGGTCTTGATGAATCCCGGATGAACAGGAACGCTGAGGGTACCCGGACGAGAGTCGGCCATCCGTTAGAACTGAATCTGGGCGCCCAGCTCCACGACTCGGTTGGCCGGCAGGCCGAAGTACGCTGTTGCCGACTGAGCGTTTCTCGTCATCAGTATGAAGAGCTTCTTGCGCAGCCGGCCCATCCGCCGGCCCTCCGGCAACCCTCCGTCCCCGCGCGGCCTTGAGGTCCGCGGGGGTTTCGAGCCACTGGTAGCAATCAGCGTTTCCCGCCCCAGATAGAAACTGGTGTTCGCCAGCTTCACTGGGCCCGGCTTTCCGTTGCTGAGCTCTCGTCCGAGCGCCTCGAGCACGTTGGGAACATCGGGAGTTTCCATGAACCCGTAGTGCGCTACCACCTGAAAGAACCCCTCGCCCAGCTGCCTGCAGTCTACCCGATGCGCTTCGCCCACCTGGGGAATCTCCTCGGTTGTGACCGACATCAGCAGGACCTTCTCATGCAGTACCTTGTTGTGCTTGAGGTGGTGCAGCAGGACCGGAGGAGCCCCGCTCGGGTCAGACGTCATGAAGACGGCGGTGCCAGGCACACGGTAGGGTTGGCGCCGGCGGATGTCGTCCAGGAACAGATCCATGGGCAGAGTGTTCTCTCGGACGATGTCGACGAGGCGAACCCGTCCCTTCTTCCAGGTGGACATGAGCAGGTACACCACCGCAGCTACCAGCAGCGGCAGCCAACCTCCGTTCGGGACTTTGAGCAGGTTGCCCGCAACAAAGGCCAGATCGACAACCAGGAAAAGGCCGGTGATGCCGGCAACCTTCGCGCGGCTCCAACCCCACCGGCTCCGTGCCAGGATGGCAAAGAGCACGGTTGTGATCGTCATCGTGCCCGAAAGCGCCACGCCATAGGTGAGGGCCAGCGCGGTGGCACTCCGGAATGTGACCACCAGCCCCAGGCAGCCTACCATGAGGATCGTATTCACTGTTGGGATATAAATCTGTCCGATGGCGCTGCTGGACGTGTGGATGATCTTCATTCGGGGACTGTACCCCAGCTGCACTGCTTGCCGTGTGAGGGAGAACGCACCCGAGATCAGCGCCTGAGATGCCACCACCGCCGCTGCAGTGGCGATCGCGACCATGGGGTACAAAGCCCAGGACGGCACCAAAGAGTAGAAAGGGTTTCTGCCCGCGCTCGGATTGTGGAGCAGCAACGCACCCTGTCCGAAGTAGTTGAGCACGAGCGCGGGAAGTACGATGGCGAACCAGGCAAGCCGAATCGGGCGGCGGCCGAAGTGTCCCATATCGGCGTAGAGGGCTTCGCCTCCCGTGACGACGAGAATAATGGCGCCAAGGACCGTGATACCGGTCAGTCCTTCGCGGAGGAAGAACTCCGCGCCATACCACGGATTCAGCGCCCGCAGCACACCCGGCTCTCGACTGATACCCATGACCCCCAGCACCGCTATACAGACAAACCAGATGAATGTGACTGGGCCGAACACCGCGCCGACCCCCGCCGTCCCGCGGCGCTGGAAGGCAAACAAAGCCAGAATGATGATGAAGGAGATCGGTACGACCATATGCTCCAGCGCAGGGGTCGCAACACTGAGTCCCTCGACCGCACTGAGCACCGAGATGGCGGGAGTGATGATCCCATCACCGTAGAGCAGAGCCGAGCCGAACAGTCCGGTGGCAATGAGCAGCCGGCCGGCGCCGGTGATTTTCCCGCCGGGCCGCACTAGCGCGAGAAGCGCGAGGATTCCGCCCTCTCCCCGGTTGTCCGCCCGCATCACCATGGTCAGGTATTTGAACGTGACGACGAAGTTGAGCGACCAGAAAATCAGGGAGAGGATCCCCAGGACGTTCGCGGTCGTCACCGGAAAGCTATGCGGCCCAGTGAAACACTCCTTGAAGGCGTAGAGCGGACTGGTCCCTATGTCCCCATAAACTACGCCCAGGGCACCCAGAGCCAGGATGGCAACCGACTTCGGGGAAGCAGAAGCTTTCGGGTTTCCCGACACCTACCGATCCATGCTCCGGAGCAGCCTGCGCTGATCGAGAATCGTAGCTAGGAAAATGCTCAGGATTATGACCGCAGAGCCGACGCACCACCGGCAAATCGCGTGTATGACGAAAACTTCGAGATAGGTGAGGTAAGCAGTGAAGAGAACCCCTGCTGCAGTGAGCAGAAACATCAGCCTCATCGGCCATCGCTGAACGGCAAAGCCCGGCTGCAGAGCCGCCAGGCTGAGCAGCAACAACAGGGAGTAGCCTACAATGCCGAGGAGCGACACATCAATGCCGGCAAACCTGCTCCAGCGGCTGAGCTGGACGGTCTCGCAGCCACCAGTCCCGCAGGCCAGCGTTCCAATCTTCCCCAGTTTGAAGAGGTAGAGGTAGGCGGAGACGAAGAGCCCCGCCAGGCTCAGCAGGGCCGCAGTCATCCTGTAGATCATTTGCTAGGACGTGGCGCCAGAGAATCCACCAGTTTGACTATGGCATCCGAATCGAACCCACCTTTGTAGAGCCTTCCGCCGACCAGCAGGGTTGGGGTCGAGTTGACGCCCAGCTGGACGCCATCATTGTAGCTCGCCTGAATCCGGCCGGCATACTTTCCAGTCTTCATGCACTCATCATAGCGCCCGAGATCGAGCCCGGTTGCTTTAGCATAGTTTCGCAGGATCGGTCCGGCGTCCCGGCTTTCAGCCCACTCCGCCTGGCCCTCGTAAATCCGGTTGTGCTGCTCCCAATACTTTCCCTGCTCGTCCGCGCACGCCGCCGAGTGCGCGGCCAGCCTGGAGAATGAATGCTGCTGCAATGGGAAGTCCCGGTATATCCAGCGCAAGCGGCCGGTATCGATCAGGCGGCTTTGAATTGCCGGCATCTGCAGGGTGGCGAATGTCTGGCAGAAAGGGCACTGAAAATCGGCGAACTCCGTGACTTCCACCGGGGCATTCGCCGAGCCCAGGACGTACCCGTGAAAGCCGGAGGTGTCCGACGCCTGCACTGCTACATTCGCCGGGATACTGACGTCCGATGGGCGACTCATCGCGTACCACAGCGCGCCCAGCCCGACTATGACGATGACAGCGAAAACGACGTAGAAGCGCTTCAGTCCGGGCTGCGTCGCCGCCATGGCTCATCATCCTCTGGGTCATCGGGTAAGAAGGAGTCCTGGCGCTGCGCTTCCTCGACGATGCGGCGATTGTCCGCGATCTCGGGCGTGTCGTATGTTGACCGCACTTCGTAGTGAAACAGCTCGCTCCGGGCATCACCCATGAGACGCAACAACTCCGGCCCACCACCCAGAAGCTGGCCCCTGCTATCCAGCTCCTGTATGCGCGCAGCCAAAGACCTCAGGAGCTCGGCAAGCCGATCCGCCCGTTCTTTGCTGTACACTTCATCATGCTCTGCCATGGCCACCTCGAGGCGGATTCGCGCCTCGGTCAAGTTCATGTGAATCAGGCCGGTAAAGATAATGAATACGGCGACGACGCGGTCCATATGTGAGCCGTGGCTCGACAACTGCAGTAGAGGGCGAACCTCGCTGGACCTGCTTTGCACCAAAAGGTGCAAAGGGTTATACTTCGGGTCCGGAATTGCGACTCGAAATTTTTTAGAGGAAGTGAATGACAAAGAAGAAAAGCCGAAATGCCGCAGAGGCAGCATCGTTCGCCCAGGCTCGTGACGAGTTGTTTAGTCACATCCTGCGCTGTGGGGTGATCGATGCCCTGCCGGAGCACCAGAAGGATTGGTTTGACGACACCATGGGGTATGTTGCCGAACGGTATGAGGACCTGAGTAAAGAGGAGCTGGCGCAGCTCCGTATGCTGGGAGAGCGCTACTGCCAGCCAGTACGCCGGGTCGAAGCCGTGGAGTCGGGCGCGGCATAGGCCAAAAAGCTGCAGTTTGACACGCTCCGGACCAACATCCGGGGCGTTTTTGCTTATGGGACCCCCGGACGGTAATGCCGCCAACGATAGCCCAAGGCCAACCTGACCCCGCCGCCCACACCTGCCTCGAGATTCCAGCCCGATTGCGCGGCGGGACGCTCCTCCACTCCAATGGTGAGGACCAAATACCCGGTCGTTACTGACGCCTTAGCCCCGGCTGCTCCTCCGGCCAGATAAAAACCGGCGCCCTGCCTTTTTTCCGGGTTCAGGAGAAAGTGAACTAGAAGCTCGCCTCTCCACGCGACCCCATCGCCCGCGGCACCAAGGCCGAGGAAGCCAGAGACCCGGGTGCGATTCGCCAGACGGTCGGCCGCGTACACGCCAAGGACGCCCGCAGCGGGATCCGACGCCGTAGCGATCGCCTGAAGGCCGACCTCGATACCCTGTTGAGCACTCGCAGGAATGGCCCATGCCAGGCTGCATGTTGTTGCCAGCTCAGCCCAGGGAAACCGCATACGTGACCGCGATGTCGGTCGCCAACGAGTGTATGACGGAGCAGTACTTCTCCAGCGAGAGATCGATCGCTCGCCGCACTTTGAGCTCGTCCAAACCTTCCCCACGGACATGATAGTCGAAGTGAATTGACAGGTAGCGCCGAGGGTCTTCATCACGGCGCACACCGGCAACGTTGATCTGAAGTTCCCTCAGCTGCACCCGCATCTTCTGAAGGATCGATACGACATCGGACCCGGTGCACGACGCCGCCGCGAGAAGCAATGTGAGCATGGGGCCCGGCGCGGCTGCGTTGTCTCCATCAACCGTGGTTTGGGGACCCTGGGGAGGTCCGCCGGTAAACCGCAGTCCGGCCTGCCAGGTGAGCGTGACGCTTTTGATCTCACCCGCCACCTAGCGACCCACTCTCCGTTCGGCTTGCGGCGCCACGTGGTAGTAATCCCAGATGGCATAGATCGCGATCGCACCGGTCGCCCAGGCCATTGGTCGCAAGAGGGGTGAATCGAGGAGGAAGGCCAGCAGAGTCAGGACCTGGGCCACAGTCACCGCCTTGCCGCCGGGGCGGGCCGGTATCGAGCGGGGGCGCCGCAACACGAAGGTAGAGATGAAGGCGATCGTCGCGACGATGTCGCGGAGGAGGACGGCGGCAATCTCATACAGCTCGAGCTTGCCCGAGGCGGCAACAACACCAAACGCCGTCGCCATGAAGAGTTTGTCAGCGACTGGGTCGACCACGGGACCCAGCGCCGAGCTTCCAAATCGCCGGGCTAACGGCCCGTCGAGCAGGTCCGTGGCCGCGGATGCCGCGAGCACACCAATCCGCCATCCGGGCTGTGGCACCAGCAGGAACACTACTGCCAGGGGGATGCGAAGCAGACTCAGCAGGTCCGCCACAGTCCAGCGTGCGCGGACTTGTTCGGGCTGTCGGCCAGGACTAGCTTCGGTCACCGCCGTCCCCTCGCTGAACGTGAGCGTAGAAGATACCCTGTTCCGTTCTCGTGTTCCCGCCTCAATGACGCTATTTCCGAATCAGCCATGAAGCTCGACACCGCAGTGATTCCCTGTGGGGGACTCGGCACCCGATTGCACCCGATCACACGCTGGCTGCCCAAGGAAATGCTTCCAGTGGGCCTGCGGCCGGTGCTCTACTGGACGTTGGATGAAGCCGCCGACGCGGGCTTACTCCGGGCCATCATCATCACCAATCCCCACAAGCCGATGCTCGAAGCGGTTGCCCGGAACTACCAAGGTCCAATCGAGCTCGAGTTTGTGCCGCAGGATCATCCACGCGGGCTGGGGGACGCCTTTCTCAGGGCTCGCGATCACCTCGGAGGCGCACCGTTTCTCGCGCTCCTGCCGGACAATCTCTTTCAAGGACCCAGTCCATCAGCCGCCGTCCTCCAGACCTACCGCAGCACCGGACTGGCTACCGTGCTCCTGGCAGAGGTGGACCGCGAGAGCGCCGGAACCAAGGGTGCAACCGGCCGAGCGTCGGTGCGGCGGGCGCCCGACGGTAGCCTCCGCGTCGTTGCAGTGGCAAACAAGGGTTCCGGAAGATTCGACACCGCGGGTGACGCGATGGCAGTCACCCCCATCGGTCGCATGGCGTTTCCTGGTGAGGTGCTTTCAGAGTTCGATGACGTTGCTCGAAGTCTGGCGCCCGGCAGCGAGTTGGATGATGTGCCGGTATTGCAACGGCTGGCTCAGCGCGGCGCCCTGGCTGGCGTGATTGCCGAGGCCAGGTTTTTCGACGTCGGGGTTCCGGAAGGTTACCGGGAAGCGGTTGCGGCCTCGCCTGCTCGGGTGTGAGACGCTCCCCGAATCATACCTTCCGCCCTCCTGGCCTGGAGAAGATGGCGGGAGGCCAGCTCGATGATGTCGGTGGCGGAGACCGCATGAAAAGCGGCCTTGGGATCTTCCAGATCGGCTAGACCGTTACCGATCATCCACGCTTCCAGTATCTCCGCCAGAACTGCTCCGCCCGTCTGACGGCTCACCTCCGCCTGACCGGCCAGATAGTTCACCGCCTGCCGAAGTTCGCTCGGGCTGACGGGCGTGCGCTTGAACTCTTCCAGCTCCTCCATCATGGCAGAACGCGCCTCTGCCTCACGCTCCGGTGAGGTCGCGATGTAAGTGATGAGGGCGCCCGCCTGTCCCTTTTGCCAAGAAGATGCGAGTACGGTGTAGGCGAGCGATCGACGGTCGCGAAGCGCCTCGAACATTCGGCCCCCCAAGCCGCTGGCAACGGCGGCCCATACCTCGGCTACGGCCCGGTCGGGGTCGCGCCGGCGGGGACCCGGATAAAGCATAGCGAGAGCGGTTTGCGCCTTATCGCGAGAAACTATCCGGATCGACTCTGCCGCACCAACCCAGGTGAGTGGCTCGAGATTCCTCACAGCATTCCGGCTGGGGCGGTCAACCAACACGCCGGCCAGCGCCGCTGTTGCGTCCTCCGGATCGACATCCCCGACCGCAATCACCACCGGCCGCGCCGACAGCAACGCACTCTGGTGCCAGTCTCGAACCTCACCCACTGTGATCTCGCGCAGTGTATTCGGCAGACCGCTCACCGGGAGACCGTAGCCATGATCCCCGAATGCGGCAGCAAACGCGAGTTGAAACGGGTAGCGGAACATGTCATCAGTGACCTGCTCGGCCTCCGTCACCATAATCCCACGCTCGGTGCTGACATCGGTTTCTCTGAGGCGGGGAGAGCTGAGCACCAGATCGAGAAGGGTTGCGGCCTCGGACAAACGCTCGGCCAACACGGTTGATCCAAAGCCCAGCCAATCCGTAGCTGCCGACGCACTCAGCGTTCCACCCAACCGCTCGAACGCGAATGCGAGTCCGCCCGCGTCAAGCTCACCGGCACCCCGCACTGAGCTCCGGATCGTCAGGGCACCCAGTCCGGCCCGGCCAGGTGGGTCGAAAGGAGTGCGGGGCACGTACATGCCGATGCTGACGAGTGGCACACCAGGTTTCCGGCGTACCAGCAGGTCACAGCCCGGGAGGGGAGTGTGGAGCACTTCGGCCTGCCAACTCCCGGCGGCGCTCCGAGGCTGGCGCGGCGTCACCGGTGCAACGGTCTTCGGTGACGGGCCCCGGAGCGAAGTGACGGCGAAGGCACGCTCGACCAACTCCGGCGTCAGATCAGAGCCTTCTTCTTTGGGCAGGTACACCGTTGCCGCGACCGCGTTGGGGTCCAGGTATTTCTCCGCCGCTGCCCGAACCGCGTCCGACTCTACCGACTGGAGAGCGGCGTACTCACGGTCCAGGAAGGAGACATGATCCAGTGCTTCCGCGGCCGCGAGAGCCGCGGCCTTGCCTTCCATCGGCTCCAGTTGGCGTGCCCACCGGGCGCGAAGCAGTGTTCGAGCACGATCGAGCTCGTCTTCGTTGGGCCCGAGAAGGCCGAGCCGTGAAACACACTCGGCAACTCCCTCCAGCGCGACGGGCACTCGATCCGGGGCGAGCTCAGCACCGATACTGAACACGCCAATTTCCGTGGGCGCATAGTTGTGGGCCGACACCGACGTCACCACCCCTTGCTCCCTGAGCCGTCGATACAGCCAGCTTCCGCGACCGGACCCGAGCACCGCGGCACCGACATCCAGCGCTGCCGCGTCGGCGTGAAGAGGCGGGACGGTTTGCCACCCTGCCACCAGCTCGGCGTGGGTTACATCACCCCGAAGCGTGCGGGTCCGGACCTCTCGGTGAGGAGGCTCCTGGGGTGAGGGGTCTACGGCACCAGGAGCGGCAGCCCAATCGCTGTAGAACTTCTCTGCCAGTGCCATCGCTTCGCCGGTGTCGATGCCACCGACGATGGCAACGACCGTTCGTTCCGGCACGTACCGCGAGCGGTAGTAGGCCCAGAGATCGTCGCGGGTGAGCTTCGCCAACTGTTCCTCGTGGCCAATCCTCCACCGACGGATGCGGTGACGGTCGAACATGATTTCGTGCAGTGTCTCATGGGCCACGGCCCCCGGAGTATCGCGCTTTCGCTTGGCTTCCTGGATGATGACCTGGAGCTCCCTCGCCAGTTCACCGGGGTCGATGATGGAGTTGCGAAGGGCGTCCGATTGGATGTCGAGTGCGTCGCGAAGGCCGGAAGCCGGGAGGACAGTGAAATAGCTTGTGTGGTCGTATCCGGTCCCGGCGTTCAGGTAGCCGCCGGCGGCTTTCGTTGCGCGCGCGATCTCGCCGACACCGCGCCGCCGGGTCCCCTTGAAGAACATGTGCTCCAGCACGTGGGAGATGCCGTTCCACCGATCCGGCTCATCGAAGAACCCCGCCTTCACGTGAGTTACCACCGCAACCACCGGGGCCGAGTGATCCGCCTGGATCAGGAGGGTAAGGCCGTTGGGAAGGACTTCACGGCGCACGCCTCGGGTCCAGACTGGGGAGAAGTGAGAGGTGAGAGGTGAGCGGGACTGTGACACGGTCATCGCGATTGAGCCTTTACAAAAGTGAAAAGCGGGACGTCCGAACAACCTAACCGGACACCCCGCCTGATGCTCCTTACTCTTATCTGGGCTTACCGCTTACTTCTCACCTCTCACTTCTCAGCGTTTTCACTGCACAATCCGCAGCACCCCTGCCTCGGCGCTGCCACGGATGAACGCCTCCGCGTCGGTGGTCGGAATAACGATCCCAGTCTCCGCCTGTCCTCTTCGAGCCAGGCTGGCCATGAAGTCGCTGAGCGAGCCACGAGCCCATTCCCCGTCGGCTGCCTTCATTTGAAGCAGAATCTCGTCCCAGGTCCCGCGAAGGGTATTACCCGCAAGCGTCATGATGAGATGTGTTTCGCTCTGACCTGGCTTCCGCTGCATGGCATGCAGTTCACTGAGCAATGTCCCGAAGAGTTCCAGCTGATATGGGTCGCGCACGCCACCGTCGGCTTGTTGCGCCTCGACTTCCGCGAGCAGCATATCGATCTGGTCGGGCTCACCGGCGACTTCAGTAAGTCTGATCAGCCAGGGTGCCAGCTCCGGATCTTCGTCGGGAAGGCGGTACACCGACTTCTTCAGCTCGATGTGGCGCCAGATCCCGAGCTCGTCGTAATGATCCTCCGGCTGAGTGCGCTCGAGGTGATGCAACGCGGCCTCGGTTTCACCCCGATCGTACAGAAGGTTCGCCAGGTAGATCCGTGCTTCGCTGTACCCCGCGTCGATCTCGAGGGCACGCCTGAGCCAGTAGAGCGACCCGGCGTCGTTGCCCAGGCGATGCGAGGCATACCCGAGGCAGGCAGCAGCGTCGGGTGAGTCGGGGTGTGCCGCGGCAGCGAGATCGAAGAACCGGTGAGCCGGAGCGACCAGCCCTTCCCGAAACAGCGCCCGGCCGATCTGGAGCATCAACTCGTGATCGTCCTGAAACCCGAGCTGCAGAATCCGCTCGACCGCTCGCATGGCGCCCGGGCGGTCTCCCACCTTCAGCAACGTCTCACCCAGACCAGCCAACCCGTCCTCGTGATCCGGATCGAGCGCGAGCGCCTGCTCGAAGCTGCGCCGCGCCCAGGCGTACTCCTCCCGAGCGAGGTGGGCGTAGGCTCTTCCGATATGTAGCTCGACGGCGTGGGGGTAAAGCGCGATGCCTTCTTTGAGAACGCTCAGGGCTTCATCGTAGCGGCCTTCGTTGTAGAGGTGATGGGCTTGTTCGTCGAAGTCGTCGGAGCTCAGGAATGCATCCGACATCGGCAGGACCTCCCGCGGCAGGTTGTCAGACAAAGTAGGAGCTTCCGACAGGCGGAGCAATACTCTCGGCCTAGTTCAACGCTAGGAGGCATCACTCCCATCGGCAGTGATCAGAGTCACCCATCGTTATGAGAGGAGCAGCGTTAGGCGGCGCTGGTCGCCTCGGCAGCGGAGGGTATTGACGCAATCGATTGAGGTTGTATGTTACTGACTGGTCAGTTACTAAGTGGAGTAAACGTGGCTATAAAGAACACCAGCGCTTCGACCGCCCCCCGTTGGCAACGCCGTCCCGGCGAACGTCCCGAGCAAATCCTCGATGCAGCGCAGCAGGTCTTCGGCGACTGTGGCTTCATGCGGGCCAAGCTGGACGACGTCGCCCGAGTGGCCGGCGTGAGCAAGGGCACCTTGTACCGGTACTTCGACTCCAAGGAGACGCTCTTTCGCGAGATGGTCCGCGCCAAAGTCGTGTCCGGCCTCGCCGAAACAGAGGCGATGGTGAAAGCTCACAGCGGATCGAGTCGAGATCTCCTAGTCCTGTTGATGGAAAAGATGTTCCACCGTTTGCGCGATAAGGACCTGGTGCGAATCACTCGCGTCGTACAAGCCGAGTTTGCCAGCTTTCCCGAGCTGGCCCAGTTCTACTTCGACGAGGTCATCGTTCGTGCGACAGGGCTCTTCGCACACGTGCTCCAGCGAGGCGCTGAATCAGGAGAGTTCCGCCAGGTCTCTCACGGTTTCGGGGCGCGCGCGCTGCCGTCGCTGCTGGTCCACTCGGCTCAGGTTCAGTCTTTGTTTCAGCGGGTCGATCCGGGAGCCCTGCCCGACGAAAAGGTGCTCGAGGGCTTGATCGACTTCAGCCTCAGTGGCGTCCTGGCTCGGCCCGATATCCACTCATGAGGCTCGACATGATGCGGAACGCCGTGGTTGCCCTGGTGGGCACCGTCGCCATCTCCGGCTCGTTGGCCGCCCAGCAACCAGCAGCCCCCAAGGGCCCCATCACGCTGCTTCAGGCAATGAGTCTCGGGCGGCAACAGGGCGTCAACGCGGCGATCGCGCGACTGAACGCCCGCGCGGCCGATGCCCGCGCCGCGCAGCGTCGCGCGGACCTTCTCCCGAATATCAGCGGCCGCGCCTCGATCACGCGCCAGACGTTGAACCTGGACGAATTCGGCATCCCGATCGCCACTGGCATCACTGATCCATTCAACATCTGGAATCTGCAGCTCCGGGTTACCCAGACGGTGTTCGACGCCAGCGTCATCGCCCGCCTCCGCGCCGGACGCGACACGGCGATTGCCGCCGGTCTCGACGCCCAGGCCGTCGGAGAGATCGCCGGAGCGACAGCCGGTCTCGCTTACCTCCGGCTGCTGAGTGCCAACGCGACGGTGCGGGCCCGAGAGGCGGACAGCGCCGTTGCGGCCGACCTCCTGAATCAGGCACGGAAGCTGGTCCAGGCCGGAGTAAATCCGGCAATCGACGTCACCCGCAGCGAGGTCAGCTTCGGCGCTGTCAGGACCCAACTCGAGGTCGCGCGCAATACCGCCAGCCGGGCCCAGCTCGACCTGATTCGTGCCCTCGACCTCCCTTCGGGCAGCCAACTGCAGTTGGCGGATTCGCTGGGGTTGGCCGCCTTGAACATCCCTCGCCAGCCGGATGCCGCCGCAAGCTTCGCCGGTCAGCACCGGGCCGAGCTTGCCGCGGAGCGGCTCAGAACCTCGGCGGCTCGCCGCACGCTCAGCGCCATTCGTTACGAGAACCTGCCCAATCTTTCGGTCAACGGAGCATACGTCGAGAGCGGGCGCGAGACCGGAACCCTGGCCGGCACCTACAACGTGCAGCTCCTGCTCAGTGTGCCTATCCTCGATGGCTTCAGACGGCAGAACCGCTCCAGGGAGCAGAGTCTGCGCTTGGATATCCAGGAGATCCGGGAGAGGGACTTAGTGAACCAGGTAGAGACCGAGGCCCGGCAGTCAGTTCTCGACCTGTCTTCGGCCGAGCAGCAGGTCGCTATAGCGGAAGAGCGGGTGCACCTGGCAGAGAGAGAGTTGTCCGAGGCACAGGAACGTTTTCGGGCGGGAGTGGCGGGGAGTGTAGAGACAACGAATGCGCAGAGCTCCCTTATCTCAGCCCGCGATGCGCTGATCCAGGCCAGAGTGAACTACGGCACCGCTCGAGTAGGCGCGTATCGCGCTCTCGGCGTTATCGATCAAATCCATTAACGGCGTGACGCACGCAACGAGACTGAACATGTCGACCGATGTCGCAATGGACGTTCCAGCAAGCAATCCGGGTACCACTCGGTCGAGGAGGCGGCAAATCACGCTTCTCGTGGTGGGGATTCTGGTGCTGGCGCTGCTGACCTGGGGGATCAGGCGATACTTGTACTCCAGGCATCACGTTTCCACCGATAACGCCCAGGTCGACGGCCACATCACCATCATCGCACCGAAAGTGGCAGCGTTCATCGCTCGAGTACTGGTTGATGACAATCAGCATGTCAAAGTCGGCGATACCCTCGTGGTCCTGGATCATCGCGACTTACGGGTAAAGTTGGAGCAGGCGGAGGCGGATCTCCGGGACGCGGAGGCCAACGTGGGCACCCGCGGGCGTGCCGGCCAGGCCACTGCCCAGCTGCAGGCCACCCGCGCCCAGGCCGCATCTCTCCAGGCTGCCGTAGCTGCGGCGGAGTCGAACTATCGGAAGGCCTCCGCGGACCTGGAGCGCTATCGGGGTCTCGCCGCTCAAAAAATCATCCCTGCTCAACAACTCGATGCCGCCCAGGCTGCAGTCACGGCGGCCGCAGCAAATCTTGAGGCGGCCCGCAGGCAGGCCGCCGCCGGGGGCAGCCAGGTATCCGCATCGGGCGCCGCCGTCCGGGGGGCCGACGCCCGACTAGCTGCGGCACAGGCGGGGGTGGAAAACGCGCGACTCCAGCTCAGCTATGCGCATATCACGGCCCCAGCGTCCGGCGTCATTGCCAAGCGGAATGCCGAGACCGGGGCGTTCGTGCAGGTGGGCCAGAGCCTGATGTCGATCGTCCCGGACAGGGACGTCTGGGTCACGGCGAACCTCAAGGAGACCCAACTGGCCAACGTCCGGGTTGGCGACCCGGTAGAGTTTTCAGTCGACGCGTACCCTGGTCACACGTTTCATGGCAAAGTGGAGAGTCTGAGTCCCGCTACCGGGGCTCGCTTCGCCCTGCTTCCTCCCGACAACGCCACTGGCAACTTCACCAAAGTGGTGCAGAGGGTACCGGTGAAGGTCGCGGTCGACCAGTCCAACGATCCCGCTCTGCCGCTCCGTCCAGGGATGTCTGTGGACGTCGCCATAGAGACAAAGTGAGCTGATCCATGGCCACGCTGGCCTTACCGCTTCCAGCTCCGAGCATAGGGCGGGATGCGGTCTATCGTACCCGGTACATCATTGCGTTCGCCGTCACTCTCGCCAGCGTGCTGGAGCTAGTGGACACCAGCATCGTGAACGTGGCCATTCCCCACATGATGGGTAACCTGGGCGCCACTCTCGATGAGGTTGCCTGGGTCAGCACCGGCTACATCGTCGCCAACGTCATCGTGCTCCCGTTGACGAGCTGGCTCTCGGACCGCTTCGGCCGCCGCAACTACTACACCGGATCCATCATCCTCTTCACAGCCGCTTCATTCTTCTGCGGCAGCGCTCGCTCCTTGGAGAGCCTCGTCTTCTGGAGAGTGGCGCAGGGAATCGGTGGTGGCGCCCTCATCAGCACCGCTCAAGCCATCCTGTTCGACGTCTTTCCCCTCCGCGAGCGCTCCAAAGCGATGGCCATCTTCGGCATGGGAGTCATGGTCGGGCCCACGCTTGGGCCCACGCTGGGCGGCTGGATTACGGATAACTACTCCTGGCCCTGGATCTTCTACATCAATCTGCCGCTCGGCATGCTGGCAGGAGTGATGACGTGGCGCTACGTACCGGAATCAGAGCACGCCGTCGAACGGACGACGCAGGTCGATTGGCTCGGGCTCGGGTTCCTGATTGTTGGGGTGGGGACCCTACAGATCTTTCTCGAGAGGGGTGAGGCAAGAGACTGGTTCGGATCCAGGGAGATCATGGTCGAGGCGGCGCTGGCGGCGACTGGCCTGGTGCTCTTCGTCTGGCACGAGCTCCGTACTGACAATCCAATCGTCAACCTGCGGATACTCAAGAACCGGCAGCTCGCGGCCGGCGTCGCCTTCGCGACCGTATTGGGATTCGCGCTCTACGCCAGCGTGTTTGCGTTGCCGGTCTTCCTGCAAAATCTGCTGGGCTACACCGCCTGGGATACCGGAAAGGTGATCCTGCCTGGCGCGCTGGCCAGCGCTGTCACCATGGCTCTCATGGGGCGAATGGGGGCGCGGGTGGATGCCCGGCTGCTGATCACGATCGGTGTTTTGCTATTCATGTGGTCGATGTGGCTGCACTACCATTTCACCACGGCGATAGGCATGCACGACCTGTTCTGGCCCATGATTCTACGGGGAGTGGGGCTGGGCTGCATCTTCGTTCCGCTGACCGGAGTGGCCGTTGCAGATTTACAGCCGGCTCAGCTGGCGCAGGGTACCGGCCTGTTCAACTTGTCACGGCAACTCGGTGGCAGCTTCGGCATCGCTCTGACGGCGACCCTGCTCAGTCGGTTTACCGAGCAGGGGCGGCAGGCCTTGCTGCCGCACCTGAGCCTGTCCGAACCAGCGGCGCGGGCCTGGCTGGAACGGGTCACCAACGGAATGCTCCACAGCGGCGGGACCCTGGCCGAGGCGCAGACCAGGGCACATGCAGTTCTGGAGCGGGTGCTGACTCAACAGGCGTCGATGGTAGCATTCGAGAAGGTTTTTCTCATCATGGGCATGACGTTCACATTCGCCCTTCCCCTGCTACTGGTCTTTCGTACCGGGAAGGTTCGAGGCGGAGCGGCCGCGCACTAGCTGGGGCATTCGGGCAAAGATCTGTTCGACCCCTGTGGTTGCAGTATGTTTCCGGCGTGACCTTCCAGCGCAAACTCCTGCTCGGCTTCTCACTCATGGTTCTCCCGGCGTTGCTGCTTGGCGCCGTGGCTATTCGAAGCAACTTCCTCGAGCGCCGGGCACTCCAGGCGCTGGGGCAGAGCATGGCCAGAACCCGGACCTATGCCGAGCTCGAGACAGCGATGTTCGACCAGAGCGAGGTAATCTGGCGCTACCTGAGTGGCATGAATCCCAGCGCCAAAAAGGAATTCCGACTGACCGGCGAAGTGGTGGATTATTGGCAGCAGCGTTGGACTGCGGAGCTCCGCCCGGAAGAGATGCCTCTCGCCGATGCCGCGCGTGACATTCAGCGTCAGATCCAGACGGTGGCTGCGAGCATATTCGAGCTCTACGACTCAGGAAAGCACGAGGAGGCGTTCAACCTGGCTCAGCGGGAGCTCAAGGGCCGTCTCCAACCCGCCCTGACCCTGCTCAACCGAGACATATATCGGAAGGCCCGCGAGTCGAGTGTACGCGGAGCGTACGCCCGGCTGGAGGAAATACTGGCTGGACAGACTCGTGGGCTGCTGGTCAGTCTCGCGTTGACGCTCGGCACCGTCGTGCTTGGCTCCTGGCTGATCTCGCGGAGCCTCGCACGCCCGCTGAGTCAGCTCCGGGAGGCCATGGCGGTTGTCGGAACCGGCGAGCTGGATCACCCGATCTCGACCACCGCAAAGGACGAAATCGGAGAGCTTGCCCGAGCCTTCGCTCAGATGACGGAGAATCTGCGACAATCCCAGTCGCAGCAGCTTCACCTCAACACCGAGCTGGCCGCAAAGGTCGCCCAACTGGAGCGAGCTCAGGCTCAGCTGGTCCAGTCTGAGAAATTGGCGTCCATTGGCGAAATGTCTGCGGCGGTCGCGCATGGGCTCAGAAACCCTCTTGCCAGCCTCAGGGCCGCAGCTCAGATGGTGAGACGTCACCCTGAATCTCCCTCGTCGGCTGAATACCTCGATGCCATCCTGAGCGAGGTGGACCGACTCGACCGCCGGATCAGTCATCTGTTGAGCTTCTCGCGGCCGGCGCCGTTCCATCCTTTGAAGGAGAGTGTTCCGAGCCTCATCGAGGGACTTCTCCCCGCCTTCTCCGAACTGGTTCGCGAGCGCGGCGTCAAAGTATCGCTCGACGTGCCGCCGATGCTGCCCGAGGTCCGGGTAGATCCCATGCAAATCGAACAGGCGCTGTTGGAGATTATCTCGAACGCGCTCGATGCCATGCCGGCGGGCGGAGAGCTTCGGATCGCTGCCGAGGTCGAATCCGGGATGGTCACGATCAAGATTGCAGACACCGGCGCCGGGATTCCAGAACAGGTGCTTCCATCGGTGTGGGAACCGTTTTTCACGACCCGCCCAGAGGGTACCGGCCTGGGACTCGCCATTGCCAAACGCTACGTCGAGCAGAATGGCGGCTCGCTCGACATATCGAGCCGGCCGGGATCTACTGTCGTTCGGGTTCGAGTCCCGCTGGTGACCCCGTCCGAGGTGCCGGTCCCCGCATGAGTGGATCGACCGTGCTTATCGTCGATGATGAGCGGACCCTGGCACGCGCGGTAAAGGCTTTTCTAGCTGAAGCAGGCTATGAGGCCGAGGTCGCGCCGGACGCCGAGAAGGCTCTGGAGCTGCTCGAAACTCTCAGACCCGATGTTGTATTTACCGACGTGAGATTGCCGGGGATGAGCGGCATCGACCTGCTGCAACGTATCCGCGAGTTCGATCCCGCCATACCCGTGATCATCATGACCGCCTATGGGTCCATCGAGGGTGCCGTGGCAGCGGTGAAGATGGGTGCCTTCGACTACATGAAAAAACCGGTGGATCTGGAAGAGCTGAAGCTCCTGGCGGACCGGGCGCGGGAGAACTCGCTGCTCCGCCAGGAGCTCTCGTACTATCGCCGCCGGGCTGCGAATGATCTGGCAATCGCGGGAATCCTGGGGAATTCTCCTTCGATCAAGGCAGTCTTGCAGCAGGTACGTGAGGTTGCGGCACTCGACGAGACGCCACCCATCCTGATCACCGGCGAAACAGGAACCGGAAAGGGGCTGGTGGCTCGGAGTCTCCATACCAGTGGTCACAGGGCAGCAAAACCGTTCATCGACGTGAACTGCACCGCCCTGCCCCCCAACCTCATGGAAGCGGAGCTGTTCGGGTATGAACGTGGCGCCTTCACCGATGCCAAGGAATCCAAGATCGGGCTGTTCGAGGCGGCGGAAGGAGGCTTCCTCTTCCTGGACGAAGTCGGGGATCTCGAACCCTCGCTGCAAGGGAAGCTGCTGCGTGCAATCGAGGAGCGAACCGTGCGGCGAGTGGGCGGTATTCGCGATCGCAAGGTCGACGTTCGCATTCTCGCCGCCACCAATCGCGATCTTCAGCTCGAGGTGGGACAGGGCCGCTTCAGGAGCGACCTCTACTTTCGTCTGGCTGTCATTCTGCTCCACCTCCCACCACTTCGAGAGCGGGGAGAGGACGCTCTACTCCTTGCCGATCACTTTATCCAACGGTTCAGTGTCAAGTACGGCAAGGACGTGCGACGTCTGGATACCGCGGCCAAGGACACCCTGCTGTCATATCCCTGGCCTGGCAACGTGCGTGAGCTTAGCCATGTAATCGAGAGAGCAGTCCTCTGGAGCCGGGACAGCACTCTTACTCCCGACCAGCTGTCATTGACAACGCCTAGCCAAGTTTCCGTCCTCGCGACGGCAATGTCCCCCCCGGCAAGCACCGCTGACAGCTCCGGCGGAGCCTCGGCCACTGCAACCGGTCTGGGTGCCCAACACCCTGCCGTGGACCTGCCGCAATGGGAACGCTCCATGATCGAGCGCGCCCTTCGCGAGGCGGGCGGCAACCAGACCAGGGCCGCGCAGCGTCTGGGTATAACACGTGACACCCTACGCTACCGGCTTAAGAAGTTTGGAATCCCAGGTGGGTGAAGACACCCAATAACGGCTCCTCTGACCCACTCGTTTCTAGTTATTCGATCAACGCTCGCTCACGTCCTTCACGGGCGTATCTCCCTCAAGGTTCTTGCCTTGCACGACTGAGCGCGGTGCGGTCCCGCGGTGGCACATCCTCTGCGTTACTGCGGTTGTCGTCGGGTCGCGAGGCGCCCCGAGTGGGTGAAACCACCCAAGCAGGTCCAGCGGTCACTAACCACCAAAAACGGAGCGTACCAATGTCGTGGACCAAGCCAGAAGCCGAGATCGTCGCCGTAACCATGGAA
This sequence comes from uncultured Gemmatimonadales bacterium, assembly GCA_963751925.1. Taxonomy (GTDB): domain Bacteria; phylum Gemmatimonadota; class Gemmatimonadetes; order Gemmatimonadales; family GWC2-71-9; genus CAVVWJ01. The sequence goes on from CAVVWJ010000002.1 coordinate 1,954,754, forward strand.
GTCACTGCCTACGTCGCTACGCTCTAACCCAGCGCTGAGATCAAGGGCTCGCGAAAGCGGGCCCTTCGGCTATTAAGGTGCGCATCGTCCTGCTGGGAACCTCGGCTGGAGGCGGGTTTCCGCAGTGGAACTGCTGGTGCCCCGTCTGCCGCATTGCACGTCTGGATCCTCAGCGTGCCGTGCGCCGCACCCAGTCGTCAGCAGCAATCAGTGCCGATGGAGAACGGTGGTTCCTGTTGAACGCCTCCCCGGATGTCCGCGAACAACTCGCCTGCCTGCCTCGCGTAGTTCACAGTGGTATGCGGGATGCTCCGCTGGCGGGGATAGTGCTGACCGACGCGGAGCTCGACCACACGCTCGGGATGGTGCTCCTACGCGAGAGTCGCCACCTCCAGCTGTTTGCGACCAGCGCCGTTCAGTCGATCCTGGAAAACGATTCCAGGTTGCTCTCTACGACTCGCGCCTTCGCCCGGGTCGATGCCATCGATCTCGCGCTCGGAGATCAGGTGGGCTTGAGCTACCAGGATGGGACATCGAGCGGCCTATCCATCGAGGCATTCGTGGTTCCCGCCGGACCGCCGAGGTTCGCACGGAAGGATGAGTTGGGACACACCGTAGGGCTGCTCATTCGGGACGGGAGTAGTGGAGGAAGCTGCGCGTATGTCCCCGGATGTGGCGACCTGGACGAACGGTTACTTACCGTTTTCGCCGACACGGACCTTCTTCTGTTCGATGGTACCTTCTGGACTGACAACGAGATGATCTCGCTGGGTATCAGCGACCGCAGCGCAAGGCAAATGGACCATCAGCCGGTCTCGGGCTCAGACGGGAGTCTGGTCCAGCTGGCAAAGCTGAGGCGGCCACGGAAGGTGTACACCCATATCAACAACACCAATCCCATGCTCCTGGAAGACTCGCCAGAGCGAAAAACAGTGGAGCAGGCCGGCATCGAGGTGGGAGCGGACGGCATGAGCTTTTACATCTGAGCTTCGATTATGACCTCTATACTTAGCCCGTCCGTCCTGGCCGGACCGCCACCGCCACCTATTCCGGACCTCGACCAACCGCTGGAATCGGAAGCGCTCGCTGGCGCGTTGCGTGCTTTCAGCACGTCGTACTACGCCAATCATCCGTTTCACCAGTTGATGCATGAGGGCAGGCTTACTCCCCGCCAGCTCCAGGGTTGGGTGGCGAACCGGCTCGCCTATCAAAGGGCCATCCCGAGAAAGGATGCAGCCATCATCTCGAACTGTCCGCTTCCCGATGTTCGCCGGGAGTGGCTGCAACGAATAGTGGATCACGATGGCTCGAGTCCCAACAGTGGTGGGATCGAGATGTGGATCCGGCTGGGAGTCGCGCTCGGGGTTCCTCGGGACGAAATGGAAGACGAGCGGCATGTCCTCCCAGGGGTGCGGCTGGCGGCAGAGTCGTATGTCAACTTCTGCAAAACGAAACCGTGGATCGAGGCGGTGGCGTCCTCGTTGACCGAGCTGTTCGCGCCCGATCTCATGCGCAAGAGAATCGCGGCCTTTCCTGAACACTACCCGTGGATCCGGCCCGACGCGCTGGAGTACTTTCGCAGCCGGCTGGTTCAGGCTCCGCGAGACAGCCAGCAGGGACTCTGGCTGGTGCAGCAGTACTGTACCACGATCGAGACTCAGCAGCGCGCGTTCCAGGCCCTCGCGTTCAAACTGGAGATGCTTTGGGTGATGATCGATACCATCTACAACGGCTACTCCGAATGACCTTGGCGATGGATACCATCCCCAAGCTTTGGCGGATGGCGCGCCTGCAGTTTGACCCGGTCCGACAGCGTCACGTGCTCCTGTATCCCGAAGGCGCCGTGCTGCTCAATGACACGGGAGCTGCCATTCTCGAGCTCTGCAATGGCGACAACACCGTGGGGGAGATCGTGGATCTGCTGCGGGAACGCTATCAGGCCGACGTGCGCGCCGATGTGCTCGAATACCTATCCAACATGACCCAGCGGGAGCTGGTCCGTGCCGGCTGACATACCAACGACGCTACTGGCGGAGCTGACGCACCGATGCCCGCTGCACTGCCCCTATTGTTCCAATCCCCTGGAGATGGTGCGTGCCGAGGGGGAGTTACGGACGGACGAGTGGAAGCGCGTACTGACGGAGGCGCGTGCACTCGGCGTGCTGCAGCTCGGACTTTCTGGCGGTGAGCCTCTGCTGCGGAAAGATCTCGAGGAGCTGGCCGCACATGCGAGAACTGAGGGACTCTACACGACCCTCGTGACCTCTGGGCTTGGTCTGACCAGAAGCCGGGCGGAAAGGCTCCGCGACAGCGGCCTCGAGCACATCCAGATATCCATCCAGGATTCGGACCCCGAGATCGCCGAGCGCATCGCCGGAGTGCGGTCGGTCAAGCACAAGCAGGCAGCGGCAGCGATCGTCCGAGAGCTTGGTTTTGCCTTTACGGTCAATGTCGTGCTACACCGCGCCAATCTCGACCGCATCGGCGAGATCATCGATATGGCTGCTGGATTGGGTGCTGACCGCGTCGAGCTCGCTAACACCCAATACTATGGCTGGGGTCTGCAGAACCGATCTGCCCTCATGCCCACCCGGGATCAGGTGGAACGCTCGCGCGAGATCGCCGCTCAAGCGATCGAGCGCTACCGCGGTCAGATGCAGATCACCTACGTGCTGCCGGATTATTACGAAGCGTATCCGAAGGCCTGCTATGGCGGATGGGGAAAGTTGTATCTGGTGATCGCACCCAACGGCATGGTACTGCCCTGCCACGGAGCCACCCAGATCACCACTCTCGAGTTCGACAACGTTCGAGAGCATTCACTCGACTGGATTTGGCGGGAGTCTCGCGCCTTTCAGGCGTTCCGCGGGGACGCGTGGATGAAAGACCCCTGTCGGAGCTGCCCCCGAAAGGCGGCAGATTTCGGGGGCTGCCGCTGCCAGGCCTTCGCCCTGACTGGTGACGCAGCCAATACCGATCCCGTCTGCACCCTGACACCACTGCGGCAAATCATCGATCGGGCGCTCATCGAGCCGTCCCAACCGGCTCCGGAATACCTGTACCGGATCTTGCAGGGCGAGCCTCAGCAGGCGTGATCAAGCGTCACTGCTTCTTCTCCGAGCACTGATTCGGTCCGGCCAAAGCGCTCAGATCACGGGTGGTGGTGATGCGCTGCTCGACTCTGGATCGCACCGACTGACGGACACTGCCTCCCGGCGGAACCGAAGTCTCTACTACAATGCGTCGGTCACGACGGATCATTCCCAACGACGGATGCCAGACATAGGAGCCGTGCTCCACGCTTAGCTGTTTGAGCCGGAGCGGAACGCTGTCACCGATGTCTGCACGATCGTTTTGCCGCCGGCTCTCCAGCGCGACTCGGTAGAGTGGAACGCCGGAAAGAGCGCTGTCGGGCAAGCGCCGTAGCGTGACCCCAGCCGAGTCGGTCCAGCTTTGGCCGGGGCGGAGTTGCGAACGAGGCAGGGGAGGAAAGAAGTCATCCAACGCGGTAGCCATACCAGCAATCTCGGCAACCTCATCCGGCACGAACGGACGAACGGTTGGGTGATACCATCCAGTGAGGCTCAGGGTGCCGCGATAACGCCCACCGAGTAAACCGTCGGTATCTGGACGGGTCACCGTTTCAGCTGACCGGCGCCAAACGCTCAGCGAGTCGAGCCAGCCCTCGATTGCAATGGCATTATTTCTGGTTGACCCCGCACGAAACTCCCACAGCCCAGTGCGCCCTGAGGTTTGGAGACGGATTTTTCCACCCGTCTCGGTGCGGATGTTGGATTCGGCTGATTCTAGAAATCGGGCGCAGTCCAGCTGGACAGCGCTGTACCGCAAGTCCACTGCTTCGCCCTGGCCCAGGACGACCGGAGGAACTCGGAGAAGTGGAAGCGACAGAGTCAAGGCGAGGGCACGAGCGCGCAGCATTATTTCCATAGGTAGCCGGCCCAATCCGCTACTGGTGCCGTCCGCCTCTACTCCGCCTGCATGTAGGGATACCGATAATCCTTGGCGGGACTCAACGTCTCCTTGATGCTTCGGGGGGAGACCCAGCGCAAAAGATTAAGGATCGACCCAGCCTTGTCGTTCGTGCCGCTGGCCCTAGCCCCACCAAATGGCTGCTGGCCAACCACGGCCCCTGTTGGCTTGTCATTGATGTAGTAGTTGCCCGCGGAATACCGCAGCGCCGCCCCTGCCTCGGTCAACGCCCGTCGGTCCCGGGCGAACACCGCTCCCGTCAGCGCATAAGGGCTGGTCCTATCGACCAGCGAGAGAGTTTCCTTCCAGCGAGCTGCCGGATAAACATGGGCGGTAAGCACGGGCCCGAAGATCTCCTCACACATGAGCCGGTAGGCAGGATCTTCGACCTGCAACAAGGTGGGCTGCACGAAGAAACCGGTGGAGTCATCGGTGCCGCCTCCCGCAATCACCCGCACTCCGGGGTCGGTCTTGGCTCTTTCGAGATGATCTCTGAGCCGCGTGAAGGAGCGGCGGTCGATCACCGCACCCATGAAGTTCCGGAAGTCGGCGACATCGCCCATCCGGATGTCCTCGATCATCGCTACGACACGCTCCTGCACCGCAGGCCACAGCGTGTCCGGGATATACGCTCGGGAAGCGGCGCTGCACTTCTGCCCCTGGTACTCGTAGGCCCCTCGTACGATGCCGACCGCAAGGGCGTCCACATCGGCGCTGGGGTGAGCCAGGATGAAGTCCTTGCCCCCGGTTTCACCGACGACCCTGGGATATCCGGCGTAGCGCGCAAGGTTGTCCCCAACCGACTTCCACAAGGTCTGAAAGACGGCAGTCGAGCCAGTGAAATGGATTCCCGCGAGCTGACGTTGGGCCAGCAGGACTTCGCTGACTTCGATAGGTTCGCCGGGAAGGAAGTTGATGACGCCCGGCGGCAGTCCTGCTTCTTCCAGCAGCTTGAAAAAGTGCCAGTTGCTCAGCATCGCGGTGGCTGCCGGCTTCCAAACCACGGTATTCCCCATCAGTGCCGGCGCCGTGGGAAGGTTGCCGCCAATGGCCGTGAAGTTGAACGGCGTGATCGCGTAGATGAACCCTTCCAGGGGCCGGTGGTCGAGCCGGTTCCACACCCCGGGAGTTGACTCGGGCTGCTCCTGGTAGATTCGCTCGGCGAAGTGAACGTTGAAGCGCAAGAAGTCGATCAGCTCGCAGGCGCTGTCGATCTCCGCTTGATAGGCCGTCTTGCTCTGCCCCAGCATCGTGGCAGCGTTGAGTAGCTGGCGGTGGGTAGTCGCGAGTAATTCCGCTGCCCGCAGGAAGACCGCGGCTCGGTCCTCGAACCGCCACTCCCCCCAGTCTCGCTGGGCTTCCACCGCCGCTTTCACGGCCGCATCGATCGTACGCCGATCAGCTTGATGGACTTTGGCGAGGACGCGGCGGTGGCAATGGGGCGAGACCACGTCCTGGGTCATGCCCGTGCGGATTTCCTGCCCGCCAACCACGACCGGAATATCCGGCTGCTGACTGCCGACGGACTTGAGGGCTGCCTTGAGAGCTGACCGCTCGGGAGTGTCCGGTGCGTAGCTGAGCACCGGTTCATTTCTGGGGTTGGGGATGTTCCAAGCGCCGTTCATCGCTTCGCCACCGACAGGGTCCGGAAAGATAATCAGGCGACGGCTGCTGCGGCCTTTACATCACTGGTTGCATAATGAGGAGGAGGTGAGAGTCAGAACTCCACGTGCCATGCCAGCCCCGCCTGTCCCGGACCCAACAGGAAGCGAGGTGGACGAATGTGAAAAACACGCCACCGCCCGTCCACCACCTTCGACGAAGTGATCCCTATCGCCGCGCCGGTCACTACATCGCTCAACCAGTGACGGTTGTCGTTCACTCGAGACCACGCCACTCCCGTTGCCAGGGTATACAGTCCAACGGTTGCCCAGGTCCGGTGGATATCGTCGGCCAGGGAGGTCGCCAGGGCGAATGCAACCGTTGTATGCCCCGACGGCATTGCAGCATCATGGCCGGAGAACAGATGGTAGACATCCGCGTCGGGATTCTCGTTCGGGCGCGGCCGCCCGAACACCAGCTTACCGACCGTGGAAGCACCGCCCGCTACTAGAAGTGCCCCCGCTAATCGGCCCCCGGCCCTGGTCACGTCGTCCTTGCCGCTCAGCAACCCGGTAGCTATCAGGCCGAGCGTCACGGTACCATAGACTTCCGGTTGACCGATATGGCGGAACGCTGCCGCGACATCGTTCGCAGAGGATGAACGGTGGTCCTGGACAAAACGTTGGGTCGGTTCGTCCAGCAGCATCAGGGCGGAGATACCGCCAAGAACAATGGCGCCATGCCACCAGCGGATGGCGGGTGCCTCCGAAACCGGTATCGAAGCATTTATTTGCGCGCTGACGCGAGCTGGCGGAAGCAGTACCAGCGTCACCAGCATCGATCGGGAGATGCCCCGAAGCCGGTGTCGGGTAGTACGAGCTACTCCACCTGACGCTTGGGTTGATATACCTTCGAGCCCTGACTGGCGTACGTCAGAGCCTCGCCGAGCCATACTCGTCAGGCCGCTCTGGACCTCACCCTGGGGATGTGTGATGAACCGATCCTTTCCTGTTCTGCTCCTGGGATTCGCCCTGATGTCCTGCCGAGGGTACGACCTGGACTCCCGAGTGACCGATGACACCGGCCTGATCCCGCCCGATCAGTACGCACGGTACGGCCGGGAACAGGCCGAGGAGATCGCTATTGCACGGGAGTTCGGCCATGCCGCGAAAGGCTCCTCGCCCGACGATCTCGAGAGGCAAGCCGACACGGCAATGGCCTATGCCCGCACCTTGCCGGATGTGGCGGATATCCGCTCAGACCCTCTCGGGCTCCGCCTCACCATTCGGTTCAAGAGTGGCTGGAGGACGATGGTCACCCCGATCGACGACGGCAAACGCGGCGCCGAGACTGCCGGGGTGCCGGCTGCTAACGGTAGTGGGAGCTCCCACTAGGAGGCAGTGAAATATAACCGGCGCAGCTGGGCAAGCCTCGGTTTGAAGGACTGCCGCCAGGTAACTACCACCCTGCCAGACGAAGCGGCCGCTGAGCAGCTTGCGTCTCGGCTGATACAGGAGCGCCTCGCCGCATGCGCTCAGGTCGTAGGACCTGTCTCCAGTACGTACTGGTGGGAAGGCGAGATACACCATGCGCGGGAATGGTTTTGTCACTTGAAGACCAGCGCTGGTCGCCTCCCGCTCCTGATGGAGCGTATCCGCCGATTGCATCCCTATGACGTTCCCGAAATCGTTGCCGTCGCGATCTCCGACGGAGATCCCGATTACCTGCGGTGGATCGAGGATGAGGTAGGTAAGTAGCTGCCGGATTTTACCGGGTGACGACGGTAGCCGGATGCCTGACCTCGCTTTGCGCCATAACCGCGGCATCCAGCGAGTCGACATCCCACATGACCATCGTTACTCGAAGATCTGAGGCGCCAAACGTAGCAAGGTCCTGGGGCGAGAGAGTCCGTTCTTTCACCGCTCTGTTCTGCAGGTCAGCACGGAACGGGTGAGTATGCCAGGTTCCGATCAGGCGGGGCACCTGATCGCAGTTTCCGTCCACTGCCAGCGGGAGCTGCTTCATATTCGCCGCGGGAATCCAACTCTCGATTCGGACAGTGTCCTGGTCGACTGTGCCCTGAAGACATCCGAGATACTCCAATTGGGTCGGACGGACGGTACCAAGCATTCTCTCCAGAGTCGTAAGATCGGCCAACTCGTCCCAGTGCTGGTTATATCGCCGGAAGACACTCCCCATTGAATCCCGGGCGCTCTGTGCGAGAACGACTGTGGCAGGCCGCTCTTTCTCGTCGTGAGCCACCGCTCTACCCGCAATAACAAGAAGGACTCCAGCCGCCAGGATAGTCCGGTGCATCATGCGAGCCTGAGTGATACGGAGACGGAGGCGATCAGCCTTGGGGGTGCCGAGAGACGTGCGCGCTGCCGGCGCAATAGAGCCAGAAAGTTAGTGTCAAACGAGCAGCAAGGCCTGCAACTGGGACAGCCACTCAGATGTGTTGCCACGGCTGCGGCATCTTCCGGAGCAAGCTCCTCGTCCAGATATTCCCAGAGTCGGGTCAGCACATCCTTACATTCCATTGGCACTCCTCTTGGGAAAATGGGCCCTCCGTGGGCACTTGAACCAGGAACAGTGAGACGCCTCGCCGGGTTCCTCCCCGGCCATATTCGTGGGCCCTGCGGGGGAGAATGACCAATCGGAACAAGCTGATCACGGTCCTCTTGCTGGTGGCGTTCGCCGGGTTTCTCCTCTGGAGCACGTTGGCGTCTCAGCGTGTCGAGTGCACGGTGACGGTGGAGTTCAGGGGATCGCGCGGCAGCAGCACTGCGTCGGCAGCCGCCGAGCCGGACGCACTTCGTGAAGCGATGACCGCCGCCTGCGGCCCGCTCACTTCCGGGATGGACGACCGGATTGCCTGCAGCCGGGTACCCCCGGTCAGCCGGAACTGCCGGACTCTTTGAAAACTCCCCGATTTCCACATCCACTAACCCTCCTGGTCGGCTGCGTAGTTGTCGCGGCCGCGCTGACATGGCTGCTGCCGGCAGGAAGGTTCGAGCGGCGCGAAGACCCGGCGACAGGACGCAGTGTGGTAGTGGCAGGAACGTACGCCAGAGTCGCCCCCCAGCCGGTGGGACCATTCCAGGCAATCGTCGCGATCCCCAAAGGCATCGTCGACGCCGCCTCTGTTATCGGCCTGGTATTTCTGATCGGTGGGGGATTCACCGTGGTGGAGCGCGCCGGGACTCTCGGGCGCCTGGTCGCGGCACTGGCTCACCGAGTGCGGCGGCGAGGCCTCCTGGTGATCCCGATTGCGAGCCTGGCTTTCAGCCTGGGCGGAATCATGATGCAGACCCAGGAGGAGCTGATCGCTTTCGCTCCCGTGCTGCTGCTGCTGGTTCGCCAGCTGGGTTTCAATCCAGTCACCGCGGTGGCGATGAGCCTGGGCGCCGCCGCAGTCGGAGCCTCGTTCAGCCCAGTCAACCCGTTCCAGGTCATCATCGCCCAGAAGGTGGCAGAGCTCCCGCCGGCATCTGGAATTGGATTTCGGCTGGCTTTCCTGTTTCCGGCCCTTCTGCTCTGGATCGCCGGGACGATGTACTACGCCCGGAGGACCCGCACCGCCCCGGTAGAGCCGCCGGGCGGCGCACGGGTGCCGCTCAACTGGCGGGACCTCGTTGTCCTCTTAGGAATTGTTGGGGCGTTCGGCATTTACATCTACGGCGCCCAGCGGTTGGGCTGGGAGTTCAACGAGCTCGCCGCCTTGTTCTTCATCGTGGGGCTTCTGGCAGGTTTTCTAGGTGGGCTGGGCTTGGGGGGAACAGCCGACGCATTCGTCGAGGGCTTCAAGTCCATGGCCTTCGCGGGGCTCCTGATCGGATTTGCCCGGGCGATTTATATCGTACTCAACGAAGGGCAAATCGTGGACACCATCGTCCATGGATTGTTCACGCCGATCTCGACACTGCCGCCGACGCTATCCGCCATTGGTATGATGGGCGTCCAGGCAGCGATTCACCTGCCGGTACCCAGCACCAGCAGCCAGGCGGTACTGACATTGCCGCTTCTGGTACCCCTGTCAGACCTCATTGGGCTTGCCAGGCAGACTGCAGTCCTGGCGTACCAGTACGGGGCAGGTCTGTGTGAAATCGTCACGCCCACCAACGGGGCGCTGATGGCGATGCTGGTCGCCACCGGAGTTCGCTACGAGGAGTGGCTGAAGTTCGTCATCCCGATGTACGGAATCCTGATGATCTTGGCCGCACTCGCGTTGACGATCGCGGTTGCAACCGGACTCAGGTAGGCAACTCCAAGCGGCTCAAGAGGAGATAAGCCCTTCAAGCACTTTCATGTCGGCCACCCCGACGTGCCGCCCCCGCTCCTTCCCAGACCGGAATGCTATGACCGTCGGTATACCCTTGATTCCGAACCGACGAGCGCTGAGCGGGTTTGCCTCGGTATCGAGCTTGAGGACGAGAATCTCTCCGGTGCGCTGCCGAGCAAAGTCGTCGAGCGTGGGCGCCATGATTTTGCACGGACCACACCAGTCGGCGTAGAAGTCCACCAGCACCGGAACACTCGAGTTGCCAATGGTGCGGTCGAAGCCGGCATCGGTCACCCGGATGGGCCGGTCGAAATGAAGTGGCTTACTGCAGTTGGCGCACTTCGGGCCGGAAGCAAGCCGGGTCAGATCCACCCGGTTTGCAACCCCACAGAAGGGGCATTGCACGACGACCGGACGAGCCGCTTGCGTTGTGTTTGCCATAGAACCCTCACCAGTACAAGACGCAGCCGTTAGAATTCTATCCTAGCCTCGCAGAAGTCCAACCAAAAGGTAAGTCGCCTCGCGTCGCCTGTGCGTCGTGGCGCTCACACGTCGTGATGACGTTCACAGACAGGAACTGCGCGCTTGGCATTAGTGTTGCTTATGCAAGGATGGGAGTTTCCCATCGGGGAAGGCGGTGGCAGGTGAGCGAGCTGACGATTCGCGACATGGAGCAGGACGAGGACTTCGCGGCATGGTTCTCGGAAATCCTCGAGCAAGAAGAGGATCCAGCCGGGGTGTCGGGTGCGCCCGACGAGCGCTATCTCATTCTGAGCAATGAGATCGGTGACTGGATCGGAGGCCTGCGCTTCTGGCTCCGCGGCGGGGTGGCCCACCTGGTCGATGTCGTCGTGCTCCCCCAGGAGCGCCACCGCGGACATGCGCATCGGCTCCTCTCGGCCTTCGAACAGCGGGCCATCGAATCGGGGGCCCACCTGGCGGAATTCTGGACCGACGAGGAGCGGTCAGAGGGGCTCTTGGCAGCCTTGGGCTGGCGTCGCATCTTCCTGCGGGAAGGGTACTTGGGCCGGCGAACCTGGTCGCTGATGGAAAAGCAGCTGGACCCCTCCGGGTCGTAGCCTTTGTCAGTAGCCCGAACAGGACCAGAGACACTATCTTTCACGGCTGGTCTTGTCCCCGCGTAGGTTGGCTTCCTAGTGTTTCCGAAGGTACCCATGGGCATCGCAACAGAGCCGGCTCGCGAACTCTACTCCAAGATCGAGGTGCTGCAAGATCTTGAAGAGAAGGTCCATGAACTAATGGAAGTTCATGAACGCAAGCGTGAACTCTGGTTCCCTTCCGATCTGTTGGGTCCGGCAGCCGATGAGTGTCCCGACACCCACCTCGCAAAGCTTCGGGCTCAAGCTGACGGAATACCGGACCCGGCCAGGGCCGCCCTGGCGCTGAACCTGCTCACCGAGGAAGGCCTTCCCCATTTCCATCGCCTGCTGGCCGTCTACCTCGGCGACGAGAGCTTCTGGCGGAGCTGGAACAACCTGTGGACGGCGGAAGAAGACCGTCACGGCCAGGTTCTGCACGACTACGCGCGTGACACCCGCCTGCTCAACCAGCGGAAGCTCGAAGAGATGCAGTTCGAGTACCTGAGGGCCGGTTTCCATCCCCAGTGGGATCGGGACCCGTATCGGGTATTTGTCTATACCACCGTTCAGGAACGGGCCACCCAATTCTCCCACAGCGAAACCGGAAAGATCGTCGCCGAATACGAGCCGGGGCTCGGTCAGATTCTGAGCCAGGTCGCAAAGGAGGAGGCTCGGCACTACACCTTTTATCGCACGATCTTTGAGGAGATCCTCAACGGGATCCGGATCAGGCGCTCCACTCAGCCTCCTTCATTCTCCGGCCATCGACATGCCGGGCGTCACGATGCCCGGGTTCAAGGAACTGGCAGACGTCATTCGGCGTGCCGGGATCTACGGCCCTCGTGACTACCTCCGGATTGTCCAGGAACAGATCCGCTATTGGAAAATCGAGAGCATGCAGGGGCTGAACGACCTCGGGCGGAAGGCGCAGGAGAAGATCATGGGAATCCCCGCCCGCCTCAGACGCATCGCGGAATACATGGAGACCCGGAGCAAGGGCAAGACCTTCAGCTTCGAGGTCGTGTTCAACCGCGAATTCGCGATGGAATGACCGATCGGCCCACGTGGCTTCTGGCGCTGGTACTGGCGTCTGCCGTCGTGGGATGTGGCAGCTCTGACAAGCGCGAGACCGAGCCAGCAGCCGAACTCTCCCCCGATCAGCGGGAAGCCGAAGCCCTGGGACGAGAGATCTTCGATCTGGTCGATCGAGCCGTCGACTATCGCGGGTCACATCGGGGTCGCCCGGCCGTCACCCTCAAGCAGATGGGCATCGAAAGCCTGACCACAACGACCGTGCGCCGAGTGGTGAACCTGCAGCGGGAGCCCGTAATTACTGCAGCGTACCGCCGGGCCGCCGGACGGGAGATCGTTTCCTGCCGTGGTGACAGCCACATCCTCGAAGAAGCTGCGCTGAACGCCGGCCGCTATACGCTCATGTGCACTGCCAGCTCTGGCGATCAGAGGCCGATGCAGGTGGGTGAGCGGCCCGAACGCTGAGATTTTTTCCTCTCAATGGTCCTCTCAGTTCTGGACATGGTGGTTCGAGGCATCGTCATCGTTGCGCTGGTCTACGCGACTGCCGTAGCGCTCACCCATTGGGCCGTCCGGAACCGCCGCATCAACCAATTCGGAGCTTGGCCCCGCTTCATGCGCCGGGTGAGCGACCCTGTGCTGCTGCCACTGGAGCGTCGCATCATCAGAGTCGGTGCGGGGCCGCAGGATGCGCCCTTCTGGCTGGTCGGTTTGGTCATTGGTGCTGGTCTGCTGCTCTTGAGTCTCACCCACTGGCTGATCGGCACGGCCGCCGGCCTGGTTATGATCGCGCATGGAGGGCCGGCAGTCTGGGCTCGATTGGCGATAAGCGCGGTCTTCTCGATTCTCATGACGGCAATTCTGATTCGAGTGATCGCCTCCTGGCTCGGCATAGGTCCCTATCGCCGGTGGATGCGACCGATCGTAGCTTTGACCGACTGGTTGATCGAGCCCGTCAGGCGGATCCTTCCACCCATGGGCATGTTCGATTTCAGTCCGATGGTAGCGTGGCTGGTGCTCTATGTGCTCCGAAGTTTTGTACTGGGATTGTTGTGACGGCTGCGTTCGACCCTTGCCCGCGCGGTGAATTCAGTTAACTTGGGAATGTTGTAACAATTGAATCCGTGGCGATTTGCGCTGATTGCGGCCACGTTAAATAATCTGCTAAAACGCTCACCCTGAGGCGTTTTAGCCCAGGGCTTTTTCGTTTGGAGACCGCAGTTTGACCACTCTCGCTCCCCACCCAACATCGACCACGCCCCGAACCAGGGAGGAGCGGCTATCCGAGCTGGAGCCGCTGCTGGCTCGCCGTATCCTGGTGCTCGACGGGGCGATGGGGACGATGATCCAGAGCTACGGGTTGGAGGAGCTGGATTATCGCGGAGAGCGCTTCGCCAACTGGCCCCGCGATTTGAAGGGAAATAACGACCTTCTATCGCTTACCCAGCCCTCAATCATCCGGGCCATACACGCTGCCTATCTTGACGCCGGCGCAGACATCGTTGAAACGAACTCGTTCAACTCGACCGCGATCTCGTTGTCCGATTACGGCATGGAGGACCTGGTCTACGAGCTGAACCGGGCGTCCGCACGCCTCGCCCGTGAGGTCGCCGATGACTTCGAGGTCCGTTTCGGGGCGCCGCGGTACGTCGCTGGCGTTCTGGGACCGACCAACCGCACCGCCTCACTGTCACCCGACGTCAACGATCCCGGATTCCGAAGTGTCCGCTTTGACGAGCTCGTCGCGGCTTATAGTGAGGCTCTTCGGGGCCTCCTCGATGGCGGGGCCGATCTGCTGTTGGTCGAGACGATCTTCGACACGCTCAACGCCAAGGCCGCTCTTTTTGCCATCGACACGCACTTCTCCTCGTCCGGGGAGAGGGTGCCGGTCATGATATCGGGAACGATCACCGATGCGAGCGGCCGTACACTCTCAGGCCAGACCACCGAGGCGTTCTGGAATTCAGTGGCGCACGCCCGACCGCTGACGGTGGGTCTCAACTGCGCCCTGGGAGCAAAGGCACTGCGTCAGTATGTGCAGGAGCTCTCCCGGGTGTCGCCGACATTCGTCAGCACCCATCCCAATGCCGGTCTTCCAAACGAGTTCGGCCAGTATGACGAAAGCCCCGAGTACATGGCCAAGATCCTGGGAGAGTTCGCCGAGAGCGGACTGGTTAACCTGGTGGGCGGTTGCTGTGGTACCACGCCGGCACACATCAGGGCGATTGCGGAGGCAGTGAAGGGCGTTCCGCCTCGCCGTCCCGCAGTTCCGCCGCCGCATTGCCGGTTGAGCGGGCTCGAGCCTCTGACGATTGCACCGGAAAGCATCTTCGTGAACGTGGGTGAAAGAACCAACGTCACAGGGTCCCGCAAGTTTGCCCGCCTGGTGCTCGCGGGTGACTACAACGCCGGCCTCGAGATCGCGCGGCAGCAAGTGGAGAACGGCGCCCAGATGCTGGACTTCAACATGGACGAGGGGATGCTCGACTCGGAAGAGGCGATGACGACCTTTCTCCACCTCATCGCCGCGGAGCCCGACATCAGCCGCGTACCCGTGGTGATCGACTCCTCGAAGTGGGCGATCCTGGAGGCCGGCCTCAAGTGCGTTCAGGGCAAGGGAATAGTCAACTCCATCAGCCTCAAGGAAGGTGAGGAAAGCTTCATTCGGCAGGCCACTCTGGTCCGCCGATATGGCGCGGCCGTGATCGTCATGGCCTTCGATGAGCAGGGTCAGGCGGACACGGCCGACCGGAAGGTGGAGATCTGCCGGAGAGCATTCCGGATTCTTACCGAGCAGGTCGGTTTCCCACCGGAGGAAATCATCTTCGACCCCAACATTTTTGCGATCGCCACCGGGATCGAAGAGCACAACAATTACGCCGTCGAGTACATCGAGGCTACCCGCCGGATCAAGCAGGAGCTCCCGGGCGTCCTGGTGAGCGGCGGGGTCAGCAATGTCTCCTTCGCCTTCCGTGGCAACGACCCGCTCAGGGAAGCGATTCACGCCGTCTTTCTCTACCACGCGATTCAGGCCGGCATGGACATGGGCATCGTCAATGCGGGTCAGCTTCCGATCTACTCCGACATCCCGGCCGATCTGCTCGAGCGGGTGGAGGATGTCGTGCTGAACCGGCGCCCTGATGCGACTGACCGGCTGCTCGAGGTGGCCGAGTCGGTGAAGGGGCAGAGCGCGAGCCAGGCCGTCGACCTGGCCTGGCGCAATGCTCCGGTCGCTGAACGGCTGGCCCACGCACTGGTCGAGGGCATCGCCGACTATGTCATCGAGGATACGGAGGAGGCACGCCGTCAGGCTGAACGTCCGATCCATGTAATCGAGGGCCCGCTGATGGACGGCATGAACATCGTGGGCGACCTGTTCGGCGCGGGTAAGATGTTCCTTCCGCAGGTGGTGAAGAGCGCTCGCGTCATGAAGCGCGCCGTGGCGCACCTGATCCCCTACATCGAAGCCGAAAAGCAGGTCGAGGGTAACGGCGTTGAATCGGCCAAGACCAACGGACGGGTTCTTCTCGCCACTGTGAAGGGAGACGTGCACGACATCGGCAAGAACATCGTGGGCGTCGTGCTCCAGTGCAACAACTACGAGGTGCTCGACCTCGGCGTAATGGTACCGGCCGCCAAAATTCTCGAGGTCGCCAAACGGGAGCGGGTGGACATCATTGGTCTGAGCGGTTTGATCACGCCGTCGCTGGAGGAGATGTCCTTTGTCGCGGGGGAGATGGAGCGGGAGGGATTCACCATACCCCTGCTGATTGGGGGGGCCACCACCTCGCGGGTCCATACTGCAGTCAAAATCGAGCCGAAGTATCACGGCCCCACCGTTCATGTGATCGATGCCTCCAGGGCCGTCGGCGTCGCAGGGAACCTTCAGAGTGACACGCTGCGGTCTGATTTCGTCGCGAGCGTCAAGGCCGAGTATCAGGATGTGCGAACCCAACGCGGCAGTCGTAAGGCAGTGGAGCGGCATCAATCCCTGGCCGACGCC
Organism: uncultured Gemmatimonadales bacterium; assembly: GCA_963751925.1. Taxonomy (GTDB): domain Bacteria; phylum Gemmatimonadota; class Gemmatimonadetes; order Gemmatimonadales; family GWC2-71-9; genus CAVVWJ01. Next base: position 1,970,763 of record CAVVWJ010000002.1, read on the forward strand.
AGGAAGAACCGGCTCGACATCGATTGGAATGCGGCGCCACCGCCGGAGCCTTGCCGCACCGGCGTTCAGGTATTGAAGAACTATCCGATCGAGGAGTTGGTGCCATTCATCGACTGGACTCCATTCTTTCAGACCTGGGAGCTCGCGGGGCACTACCCGGCCATTCTGCAAGACCCGGTCGTGGGCGCCTCGGCCAAGACGCTTTTCCACGATGCCACGAAGCTGCTGCAAAGGATTGTGGACCGGCGTCTGCTCACCGCGCACGGCGTCTTCGGGTTGTTTCCGGCGAATACTGTGGGAGACGATATCGAGATCTACGCTGACGGGCGCCGGACGGAGATCAAGACCGTCATCCATACAATCCGGCAGCAGATGCAGAAGCCGCCCGGCCGGCCCAATCTCGCACTGGCCGACTTCGTGGCTCCCCGGGAGTCACGGGTGGCCGACTACGTGGGTGCCTTTGCCGTGACCGCCGGCGTGGGCCTGGACTCGCTGGTGGCCGGCTTCGAAGCCGAGCACGACGACTATAGCGCCATCCTGGCCAAGGCTCTGGCGGACCGGCTGGCGGAGGCATTCGCCGAGCGCCTGCACCAGCGAGTCCGAAAGGAGTTCTGGGGATACGCCCGGGAGGAGGCATTGGATGATGAAGCTCTGATCAAGGAACGATATCAGGGTATCCGGCCGGCTCCTGGCTACCCTGCGTGTCCCGACCACACGGAAAAGCGGATCCTCTTCGATCTTCTGCACGTGGAGGAGAATGCCGGCATCACGCTCACCGAAAGCTTTGCAATGCTCCCTACGGCTTCGGTGAGCGGGTACTTCTTCTGGCACCCGCAAGCTCACTACTTCGGCGTAGGCAAGATCGAACGGGATCAGGTGGAAGACTACGCCCGCCGGAAAGCGATGGACCCATCGGTCGTAGAGCGATGGCTCTCTCCCAACCTGAACTACGACAGATGAAGACGCTTCGGGATCTGATCGCGGACGGGAGAGTCCATGTAGTGGATGGGGCCATGGGCACCATGCTCTATGGCCGTGGAATGTTCCTCAACATCTGCTACGACGAGCTCAACCTGAAGCAGCCGGACCTGGTCCGGGATATCCATCGTGAGTACGTGCGCGCAGGCGCTGAGCTGATCGAGACCAATACCTTTGGCGCCAACCCGATCAAGCTCGCCAGCTGCGGCTTAGCGGCGGAGACGGAGCGGATCAACACCGCGGCCGCAGGTCTGGCACGCGACGCTGCCGGGGATGAAGCTGCTGTGATTGGAGCCGTAGGGCCGCTCGGGATCCGGATCGAGCCGTTCGGTGAGACGTCAGTGACAGAGGCACGCGATGCGTTCTCTCGTCAGATAGCCGGTTTGCTGGCTGGGGGCGTGAGCGGATTCGTACTCGAGACCTTCAGCGACGTGGCCGAGCTCGGTGCTGCCATCCAGGCGATACGGGGCTTGTGCGACTTGCCCATCATCGCGCAGATGACGGTGGGGACCGACGGAAAGACGCACTACGGAACCGACCCGGTGACCTTTGGCCCGGAGCTCGAGGCCATGGGCGCCGATGTTATTGGAGTGAACTGCTCGGTGGGACCTCACGGCGTGCTGGAGGCCGTCGAGAAGCTGGCTCGTGTCACTTCCGTCCCACTATCGGCTCAGCCCAATGCGGGTTTGCCGCGCGAAGTTGCCGACCGGAAGATCTATATGGCGTCGCCCGAATACATGGCCAGCTACGCCAGGCGCATGGTCGAAGCAGGCGCCAGATTCGTGGGAGGCTGCTGCGGCACGAGTCCCGAGCATATCAAGGCGATCGGTGGCTTCGTCCAGAGCGTGTCTCCCCGGCATGCTCACGCGGTCACCGCGGTGCCTCTGCCGGCCGCCGCGGTTGAACCGGTCCCCTTGTCGCAGCGGTCTTCGCTGGGGGCAAAGCTCGCCGCCGGAAAGTTCGTGACCACGGTTGAAATCGTCCCTCCCAAAGGTGTTGATCCGACACCGATGTTCGAACAGGTACGGCTTCTGAAGGCCGCCGGGGTGGATGCGGTGAATGTGCCGGATGGTCCCCGAGCTCAGAGCCGTATGGGGGCGCTTCTGTCTGCCCTCATGATCCAGCGTGAGGTGGGGTTGGAGGCGGTGGTGCACTACGCCTGTCGCGATCGCAACCTGCTTGGAATGCTGTCAGACCTGCTGGGCGCATCGGCCGCGGGGATTCACAACCTGTTGATCATCACCGGCGACCCACCCAAGATGGGGCCGTACCCCGAGGCGACTGCCGTGTTCGACATCGACAGCATCGGCCTCACCAACCTGGTGTCCAGGCTCAATCGCGGCCTGGATCCAGGCGGGAATCCCCTCGGCGCACCGACCCGCTTCGTAGTGGGAGTCGGGGTAAATCCGGCGGCCCCGGATCTCGATCGGGAGCTGCGCCGCTTCGCCTGGAAAGTGGAGGCTGGTGCTGAATTCGCGACCACCCAGCCGGTTTTTGATCTGGATCAGCTGGACAGCTTCCTCGAAAGAGTAGAAGAGTTCCGTGTCCCGATTATTGCGGGGATATGGCCGCTGGTCTCCCTCAGGAACGCGGAGTTTCTCGCGAACGAAGTTCCCGGTGTATCGGTCCCTTCCTATATCCTGGACCGGATGCGGCGGGCCAGCAGCAAGGGGAAAGAGGACGCGCTGGCGGAGGGCGTCCGTATCTCGCAGGAGATGCTGACCGCGGTTGCAGAACGGGTACAGGGTGTTCAAGTGGCCGCCCCACTCGGCAGAGTTCCCGTCGCACTCGACGTGCTGGAAGCAAGTCGGATTGAACCGGCCACTGCTCCGGGGTATACTCCCGAGAGTTGACGTCCGCTTCGACACTCTCCGGAGTCCCGCCCTATGCAGGACCTCAACAACGCCGCCCCCGCCTTAACAGTTTTATCCGAAGAAGAATCCATGTTTCGGGATGCGGTCCGGGAGTTCGCCGAAACTGAGGTCCGGCCACACGTCTCAGCTATGGACGAGGCGGCTCAATTTCGTCCGGACCTGATCCCCAAGTTCTTCGAGCTGGGACTGATGGGTATTGAAGTGCCGGAACAATATGGTGGTAGCGGCGGCACCATTTTCATGGCGGCGCTGGCGATCGAAGAGTTGGCCCGGGTTGATGCCTCTGCGGCCATCTATGTTGACGTGCACAACACCCTGGTGAACAACGCCCTCCTTCGCTGGGGCACGCCGGAACAGCAGTCTCGCTACTTCCCCCGGCTCACGACCGAGTTGCTCGGTGCCTTTGCCTTGTCCGAGCCCGGCAGCGGAAGCGACGCGTTTGCTCTGGCCACCCGGGCAGAACGAAGAGGCCAGGATTGGGTGCTGACCGGACGAAAGTTCTGGATCACTAACGGAGCTGAGGCTGGCTTCTTTATCGTCTTCGCGAACGCTGACCCTTCCAAGGGATACAAGGGGATAACTGCCTTCCTGGTCGAGCGTGGATTCCCGGGGTTTGCGGTCGGGAAAAAAGAGAGCAAGCTCGGCATCCGGGCTTCCAGCACGACGGAGCTCATCCTGGAGGAGTGCATCGTTGGCCCCGAGAACGTACTGGGGCCGGTAGGCCAGGGTTACAAGATCTCGATCGAGACGCTGAACGAAGGCCGCATCGGCATCGGCGCCCAGATGATCGGAGTGGCCGCTGGTGCGCTGGGAGCGGCGATAGCGTACGTGAAGGAACGGCGGCAGTTCGGGAAGGCCATCGCCGAGTTCCAGGCGGTACAGTTCCAGCTCGCGCAGATGGCGACCGACTTGGAGGCCGCACGGCTGATGGTGTACAACGCCGCCAGACTGAAAGATTCCGGTCTGACGTTCGCTCAGCAGGCCGCAATGGCCAAGCTCTTCAGTTCGCAGGTGGCTGACCGGATCACGTCAGCGTGTCTGGAATTGTTTGGAGGGTACGGCTACTCCAAAGAGTACCCGGCTGAGAAATATTATCGCGACGCGAAGATCGGTACGATTTACGAGGGCACCAGCAACATGCAGCTGCAGACGATTGCAAAGGCCTTACTCAAGTAAACCGAAGCTCGCTAAGGCATAAAGATCGGGGGTGCTTGTGGCACCCCCGATTTGATTATGGACCTGGGACCGCGACCACAGATTTACTGGCGGGAGGTCGAGTCCTGCCCCTGCTGCGAAGTGCCATAGCCAGTGGTGTCACCGGTCTTGGACATGCCGGTCGAGTCCAGAGAAGTGGCGCCGCTCTGGTTGCTCGAGCTGGGGTTGCTCTGGCTGGTAGAGTCGCTCTGTCCAGTTGAGCTGGGGTTGTTCTGGTTATAGCTGGAGTCGCTCTGGCCGGCCGAGCTGGGGTTGTTCTGGTTAGTGCTGGGGCTCATGGTCGAGGTATCAGCACTCATGCCGCTGGTGTCGGTCGGAGTCTGACCCTGGTTCTGCCCCTGCTGATTCTTACCCTGTCCGGTCGTATCCACCCGCTCCATACCCGAGTAGCCAGCGGTGTCCTGGGGTGCACCGGTGCCTTGGCGCTGGAGGAAGGTGTCGGTGGGCGTCTGCTGGGTGGGAGGCACCATGCTCGTGTCCCGCTCCATCCCACGATAGCCCGAAGGATTCTGGGTGTCGCCGTTCAGCGTGTCACGGGCGCTGGTGCTATCCCGGGCCGCAGCGGCCTGATCGGTATCGGTTTTTGCGGTGTTGCCGGCACACGCCAATGCCCCGACGAGTGTCGCCAAGGCAGCAAAGCGTGTCGTAGTGTGAGCTCGCATTCGACCTCCTCAGATCGCCCTACATTGAAGTCACTGGGTCCCGCGTCCCGGAGCCACACGTCGGCTCCTGCGCTCTGCCCATCGGATTGTCGGCCGGGATACAACTCCCAACAACGCTGCTTGTGTTCCCAGCCGGGTGTGCGCTAGGCTTCGCGCCCGGCACATAGTACCCGCGGAGGGTACCCTGTTCTGTGACAGGTGTCACCCCGAATTTCGACGCTCAAGCTGCCTGCATCTGTATTTCCGGCAGGGAAACTGGCCGGACCGGCGTAGGCGCGGGAATTGCAGTCACTTACGCGTTCGCTTAACGCTCGAGAAATTGGCATTCACTGCCCGCGCCTAGGTTCGATCCCAGGCCGCTTCCGGCCGCAGCCCCGGTCAGATGAACGCGTTATAACACCTTAAGGAAGGTCAGCTTAGACTGTGCGTAATTCACGCATGAGAGGTTCTAGACTCCTCCTGGTTGGAATTCTTGTTGCCCCCGGGGCACTGCAGGGTCAAACTGACCCGCAGTGGATCGACGCGCGCATGACTGATTGGTATCAGTATGCTTCCCACGTGGCCCCCGGTCAGTGGGGAATCGCCATCGCGGATCAGACCGGGCGCATGCTGTGGAGCTTGAACCCGGATTCAGCTCTGATGCCGGCCTCGACCGTCAAGCTCTTTACCACTGGTTACGCTCGAAGTGTGCTCGGCGGAAATGCCCGGCGGCCCACCAGGGTCGTTGGAGCTGGGGTCGTTGATCCATCGAGCGGAGAGTGGTTAGGCAACTGGGCTCTGGAGCTGAATGGAGACCCGTCATTGGAACGGGCGGAGGGATCCGGACCCACGCTGTACGACTTGGCGATGCAGCTGGCGAGCGCGGGCGTCCGGCGCCTGGATGGGCCGCTCCAGGTCCAGAGCTCAGAAGGCCCGGCAACGGCCATCTATCCCTCGGCCTGGTCGCCTCGACACTTTGGTCGACTGTTCGCCCCCTTGGTCGGACCACTTACGCTGCACGAGAACATCGTATGGCTCACAATTCGGCCCGGGAGACGGGTGGGTGACCGGCCCCGGCTGATTGAAACCTCCCCGGTGGGAATCAGCCCTATGGTGAGCATCTCCGCCCGGACCAGCTCAGGAAGGCGCTCGCGTCTCAAGCTTCGGCCTCGTGGAGGTGGTGGTTGGGTCGTTACCGGCACACTCGGGGTACGGGCTGCGCCACGGCGCCTCGCAGCCGTCGCATCAGACCCCAAGGCAGTACTCGGTGCCGTCTGGGGGACAGCACTGACCAAAGCGGGGATCGTCTGGAGCCGCAGCCTTAAACCGCCTCAGCCGCTCGACGCTTCCCCCAAGGTGCTGGCCGAAGTGGCGTCGCCATCCCTCGATTCACTCGCCAGTGAAATCAACCGGAGAAGCCTCAATTTCGGCGCCGAGCTCTTGCTGCAATGGGCGGGAGGCCAGGTCAACGCTCCGGCGTATCTCATGGCTCATGTGCACGAAGTCATCGGTCCGCAATACGGCGTGTATCTGGTGGATGGAAGCGGACTTTCCTACGAAGACCGAGTCAGTCCGTCTGCCTTCGTGACCTATCTGGCAAAGTTCCCCGCCACGGCGGCTGGACGGAACTTCCCCCAGCTGCTGCCGGCAAACGGCACTGGCACCCTCCGCCGCCTGAACAGCGGTTTCCCCGGCGCGGGAGTGGTGCGGGCCAAGACGGGAACGCTTGGCAGCGTCTCCACCGTGGTCGGCTATCTCGGCCGTCCCGAAGGCACTCTGCTGGTATCTCTGATGTACAACGGGCGCCGGCCTGGGGCTGCCCGCCAGGAACAGTGGAAGCTGTTCCGACTCCTGGGTGCCAACGGCGTGGTGATCCCAGCCGATACCACACTGGCTGAGCCGATCCAGCTCGGCGGCGAGCAGACAGCGCCTCCCGAATGGATGCAGTCGGATACTACCGCATCCGACACGGCAGCAGCGGACTCCTCGGACGTGGCGGACTCGGCTGGAGCGAGTAAGCCGGCGAAGTGACGTAGGAAAGGCCGGATGGCCCAAGGATTAAGAGAAACAAAAAAGGGCCGCCCTTGGGGCGGCCCTTTTCTTTCACAGTGGTCAGCGCGTGCTAATGGAGCTCGCCGTTGATGAAGGCCAGGACGTCCGGCTTGTCCAGACGAAAGACTCCGCCACTCCCAACGCAATGATCCGAGCTGCGTGAGTACGACGTGACTCCCGCGATCACATTGCTGCTGCCAAGATAGTTCGGGCCACCCGAATCACCGAAGCAGGTTCCACCGGTCGAAGAGTTGTTCGATAGCAACATCGAGAAGGGGCCAGTCTGCTTGCTGTTGATCTGCACCAACCGCGGCTCGGCAAACATACGGATCCGCTGGGACTCGATCTTGACTGGATTGATGTACTGCAGCCCGTATCCCACTGCAGTGAACGTCGTCTTATTGCCGACGTGCAGACCGTCTAGCTGGCCCGCCGCTGGAAGGCGGCCATACTGATTCTGGGGAAGATTGACTGGGTCATGCAGATGAATGATGCCCACGTCGTGCAGGAAGAACTCCGCCTCGGTGAACTCCGGATGCGCTTTCCAGGAGGTAGCCTCGATGGTGTTGGGACCACCCGGGTTGGGATAGGTCAGATCGCTCTGGACATCGGCCTCGTTGAAGATGCGTACGCCGGTAAACTCCCCGGGCTCTCCAGCGCAGTGTCCCGCAGTGAGGACCACGGTCGGAGAGATCAGCGTCCCCGAGCAACGGAATGCCGGCGCGTGGTTGACATCCATGATGATGAGGACGGTGGCTGGATGACGATTTCCGTCGAGCGTGCCGGAGGTAATGAATGAGGGGTCCTGGGTGTTGCTGGAATTGCTGGTAGGTGTGTCGTTGCAGGCTGCAAGCATAAGGGCTGCAGCCACGGTACAGAGGAGACGGCGTGTCATGGGCAAACAATCCTGGGTTGGGGGGAACGATGTGACTTCGATTGGATGGGAAGAGAAAGAGATGGCGGCGGGCTGGATGAATGCGTTGATGTAAGCCCATCCCCAAACGAGAGGAGGTGCTCACCCTTCCACAGACACGAATTGGACAGCCACGTCGAGGCGGAGATGAGGCGCAAAGCTATTTCCCGGAGCCCGTCGGCTCCGCTTGAGGCTTCTCTTTTTGAAAGCGGGTAATGCGGTGCGCCGAACGGTGGCCTGTTCCGAACAGCGACGGCAATATAGTACCCCGGGGTACCCAGGTCCGCAAGACATCAATATGTGCGTGACGTGTTAGCACGATCTGGCTGGACGTCCTCTCCCTCGCTCCCTACTTTCCACCGTCCCCGCAGCGTTGAGCTAACTGCAGTCCCCATCGACACAAGGCTTTTCATGGCGACTCAAACGCGCCCCGTCGCACCGCCGCCGGACGCCCCAGCGTTTCAACCCTATGTGGCCCCGACCCAGTCCCCTGCCGAGCTGACACTCAGGGCTGTCCTGCTCGGCGCCGTTCTCGGCATCGTCTTCGCCGCCTCCAGCGTCTATCTCGCATTGAAAATCGGGCTCACCGTCTCGGCCTCCATTCCAATCGCCGTGTTGTCGGTGGCGTTCTTCCGAACGCTGGGACGTTCGACCATCCTCGAGAACAACATCGTCCAGACCACCGGCTCGGCAGGGGAGTCGATTGCGGCCGGAATCGTCTTTACGCTGCCGGCGATTCTGCTGATGGGCTACGACCTGACCGTAGGCAAGGTCGCGGTGATCGCGGTGGTGGGCGGTCTGCTGGGCATCCTGATGATGATCCCGCTGCGCCGCGCCTTGATAGTCAAAGAGCACGGACGCCTGACCTATCCCGAAGGCACCGCCTGTGCCGAGGTGCTCGTTGCCGGCGACAAGGGTGGGCTTCAGGCCCGCCTGCTGTTCCAGGCGTTCGGGCTCGCCTTCGTCTACAAGTTTCTGATGACTGGGCTCAAGATCTGGAAGGAATACCCCGGCAAGGTTTCCACTTTTTACAAAGGCGCTTCCATATCGACCGAGGTTTCCCCAGAGCTGCTCGGGGTCGGCTACATCATTGGACCCCGAATAGCCGGCTACCTCTTTGCTGGTGGCTCGCTGGCGTATCTGGTCCTGATCCCCGCCATCAAGCTCTTCGGCTCCGGGTTGACCCAGCCGATCTTTGCCGAAACGAAGTTGATCCGTGACATGAGCCCCGCCGAGGTACGGGCGGAGTTCGTGTTCTATATCGGTGCCGGCGCTGTGGCCTCGGCTGGGATCATTGCTCTACTTCGAGCTCTTCCCACCATCGTCGGGGCATTTCGCTCCGGCTTTCAGGATCTGCGAGGAAGCCTGGGAGATTCAGCCACCCGCCTGCGCACCGATGTAGACCTGCCCATCTGGATCACGCTGGCCGGCGCCGCCGTCCTGGCGATCCTCCTCACGGTACTGCCGGCAGTGGGGGTCAACTTCCTCGGCGCTATCCTCATCATCGTCTTCGGATTCTTCTTTGTGGTGGTTTCCTCCCGCATCACCGGTGAGATCGGCGTCAGCGCTAACCCGATCTCGGGAATGACCATCGCAGCTCTCATCGGCACCACCACGATCTTCCTGCTGATTGGATGGACCGGCGTTGACCACCGCGTCGGTGCCATCTCCATCGCCGGGGTAATCGCGGTGGCGGCAGGCAACGCCGGAGCAACCAGCCAGGATCTGAAGACCGGGTTCCTGGTGGGCGCCACTCCCAAGCGCCAGCAGATCGCCATCATGGTGGGAGCCATCACCTCCGCCCTCGCCATCGGCTGGACTTTGACGCTGCTCAACACCACGTACACCAACGTGGTGCCGGAGTCCCATCCAGGGGTGGCACTGCAGGCGGCTTCTCCCGGAGAGAGCGGACGCTCCGTCACCAGCCTCGGCGAGCGTATGCAGCACGAGGGCAAGGAATGGGACGTCGTGCGGGTCAACATTCTGACTCAGGGCATTGTACCGGGCAAGTACCTGATCGACCCGGGAACTCGTGAGGTCGCCTACCTGGTTGATCCAGGCATCGGCGGCAGAGTCCGGGAGATCGCGGGCAAGCCGATCACCAAACTCGACTCGCCGAAGGCCACGATCATGGCGCTGGTCACCGACGGGATTCTGACGCAGAAACTGCCGTGGGGCCTGGTTCTCATTGGTGTGTTCCTGACCGTCGCCATCGAGCTGATGGGCCTGCAGTCACTTCCGATCGCAGTAGGTGTCTACCTGCCGATTTCCACCTCCTCGGCGATGTTTGCCGGGGGTGTGGTTCGCTGGCTGGTGGAGCGTAGGATGCGGACCAGCAGTCGCACCCTGGCCGAAGTGGAATCGGGTCCCGGAGTACTGTTCTCCAGTGGGCTCATTGCCGGTGGTGCGCTCGCCGGCGTTGCGATCGCGGGCATTGCCGCGACATTGGTCGCCAGAGCGGAGGCAGCTCACATTCCGGCGGCAGACTATCTGGCGCATGTCGTGGGACTGGAACGAGCAGTTGGAGCGTTTGGCACCAGCGACCTCGCCGCGTTCGCGGCATTTATCGCACTGGCTGCAGTACTCTACAACGTAGCGAAGCGGTAGCGTGGCAGCGGGAGCACCCATACCGCATTCCATCAGCGCCCGGGTCATTCATGGTGCCCTGGTGCTCGGAGTGATGCTGTTCTGGGGTGTTGCCTGGTATGTGGGCACGAGAAGCTCGCTGCCGGTCTCCGCGGTACCGGACCGGCGGGTGCTTTATATCGGACTCTTCCTTGCAAGCGCCATTCTCTTTGGAGCCGCGGCGTACAACGCCGGCCGCTTCACGGCAGTCCTTCCGGGCACTTCTCAAAATGACTGGTGGCAGGCCAATCTCCCCCGGGCGATTCTGGTCTGGAGCCTGGTCGAAGCACCGGCGCTGCTCGGAACCATTGCTTATCACCTCACTCATGACTTCCGGACTCTGATCGCACCCTTCACCGGATTGCTGTTGTTCGTGAACTACCGGCCCAGTCGGCTGGCCGAGCGCTAGGTGCGAGTCGTCACGCTACTGCCGGCCGCGACGGAGATCGTTGCGGCACTCGGGGCAGTGGACCAGCTGGTGGGCATCTCCCACGAATGTGATTACCCGGATGCCGTGCGCGAACTGCCGAGAGTCACGGCCACATCCATCGATGTCGAGCAGCCGGGAGCACTGATCGACGCGGAAGTGCGCCGGCTGAGCCATGCAGGTGAGCCGGTGATCGGAATCGACGTTGCACAGCTCAGCATGCTCGCGCCCGACCTTCTCATCACGCAGAACCTGTGTGAGGTGTGCGCCGTCGCGGACGGTCAAGTGTATCGCCTGGCGGCCGCGGTCCACACTCCACCACGGGTGGTCTCGCTGGGAGCCCGGGATCTGGAGGGGATCTGGACCGACGTGAGAACAGTCGGCTCGGCTCTCGACCTCGAGGAGCGAGCGGAGGAACTGGTGGCTGGGCTCGCGAGTCGAATCGCAGCGCTCCGGGGCAGGGCGTCGGGGAGAACCAGCCGGGTCCTCTGCATCGAGTGGCTGGATCCTCCATACATCGCCGGCCACTGGATACCTGAGCTGGTCAGTGCCGCCGGCGGAATAGACGTCGGAGCCGGGCCGGGCAGCCATTCGGTCAGAGCCAATTGGAGCGAGCTTCCCAAGCTGCGTCCTGATCACATACTCGTGATGCTTTGTGGTTTCGGCATCGAGCGGGCTCGGGCGGAGCTGGATGCGCTACAAGACTCAACCGTCCTCGAACTGATGCAGCGGGTTCCGACCTGGATTATCGATGGAAACGCCTTGACCTCACGGCCGGGCCCTCGGGTGGTGGACGCGGCCGAGCTGATTCATTCGGCGATTGCAGGAAAGCCGTCAGTCAATCTGGAGCGATGGAGACCAGCATGTTGAGGGTGGTGGAAGCCGACCCTGGGATCGGGTTGCAGCAAGCCCGCCAGCTCTTCCAGGAGTATGCCGGATCCTTGGAAACCGACCTCGAGTTTCAAAACTTCGGTGAAGAGCTGGCCACTCTGCCAGGCAGTTACGCTCGACCAGCGGGTCGCTTGCTGCTGGTGCTCGAGGACACGGAGCCGGCTGGGTGTGTTGCTCTCCGGCCGCTATCGGCCGACACCTGCGAGATGAAACGCCTGTATGTCCGTCCGGATTTTCGAAACATGGGAGTGGGCCGGCTCTTAACTGAACGGGTCCTCCAGGAAGCACGAGGCGCCGGCTACCGTCGTATTCGGCTTGATAGCCTTCCAGAGATGACAAGCGCTCTATCGCTGTATCGAAAGCTGGGCTTCCAGGAAATTGCCCCTTATCGGGAAAACCCGATCCAGGGAACGGTCTACCTGCAGCTACAATTGGACTCGGCGCCAAATGACTCCTGAAGCACTGAGCTTTCTCAAATCGCTCCTCGACACTCCGGGTCCGTCTTCCTTCGAGGCGCCGCCAGCCAAGCTGTGGCGTGCCGAGGCAGAGAAGTTCGCCCAGGCGGTGTACGCCGATGTGGCGGGTAACTCCTTCGCCACGCTGAATGAGAATGGCCGCCCTCGCCTCATGTACGCCGGACACATCGACGAGATCGGGGTCATGGTCACCCACATCGATGACGAGGGCTTCATCAGCTTCGACACGATCGGCGGCTGGGATCATCAGGTTTTCGTGGGTCAGCGGGTGCTGCTGCTGGGACGGGGCGGGCACGTCAGAGGCGTCGTGGGCAAGCGTGCCATCCATCTGATGAAGCAGGAGGAAAGGGAGAAGGTCTCCAAAGTCGAGGACCTGTGGATAGACGTTGGAGCAGCGAACCGGGCTGAGGCCGAGGCCCAGGTCCGCATTGGTGATCCAGGAGTCCTCGCCGCTGGAGTGCTCGAGTTCCCCAACGGACGGCTGGTGAGCCGCTGCATCGATAATCGGATCGGCGCCTTCGTGGTCCTTGAAGCACTCAGGCTCTTGGCGCAAGACGGACGCACCAATGCTTCCGTCACAGCAGTCGCCACGACTCGAGAAGAGATCGCCGCCACCGGCGGCGGCGCACGCAGCTCGGCCAACCGGCTGGAGCCTGATGTGGCAATCGTTGTCGATGTTACGCATGCCACGGATTACCCCGGTATCGAGAAGCGCAAACACGGAGACTATCGCCTGGGGGGAGGCCCGGTGCTCTCCCGTGGTGCATCGGTCAGCGAGCTCGTGTTCGAAATGTTGGTCGAAGTGGCTGAAGCGGAGCGCATTCCGTACACCATCGAAGCAGCCTCTCGAGACACCCACACCGATGCCGAGGCGATCTTCAATGCCCACCGAGGCGTCGCGACCGCGCTGGTGTCGGTTCCCAACCGCTACATGCATAGCCCCAACGAGATGGTTGCCCTGGAAGATCTCGATCGAACGGCGCGGCTGTTGGCGGCGTTCGCTCGCAAGTTGACGGCAGCGTCTAGTTTCGTACCGGAGTAGCCGGCTCGCTCTATATTTCCTTCCTATGCTGCCGCGAAATCTCCTTCTCCATCTTCTCGTCGCGTACGCCGTCCCCGCCAGTGCCGTTCAGGCACAGCGGCCCAGTCAACCCTCACGGCTGATCGACGACATCAAGTTCCTGAGCGACGACCGGCTGCAAGGAAGGATGACCGGCTCTCCCGGCGCCGATTCGGCGGCAGCGTACCTCGCCCGCAGGTTTTCCGAGGTGGGCCTTCAGCCCGCAGCAGGCGGTTGGTTCCAATCATTCACGGTGGGGAGGGACGCGCCGGCAGTGCGGCAGACGGGGGCCAACGGTGTCATCGGCAGAAATGTGATCGGCATTTTACCCGGAAAGGATCCCGAGCTTCGGAATCAGACCCTAATACTCGGGGCACACTACGACCACCTTGGGCTAGGTGGTTTTGGCAGTCTTGACCCCGATAGTACCGGCCGAGTCCACAACGGTGCGGACGACAACGCGTCCGGTGCGGCCACGCTGATCGAAGTGGCGGCGCGCCTCGCCACCAAGCCGCCTGCTCGCACTGTCGTCTTCATTGCCTTCAGCGGCGAAGAGCTGGGTTTGCTCGGCTCGGCGTACTATGTCAAGCAGCCGATCTATCCCCTGTCCGGCACACTGGCGATGGTCAACCTCGACATGGTCGGCCGGCTGCGTAACGGACGCCTGATCGTCTACGGAACCCGGACCGCAAAAGAGTTTCCCGCCCTGCTCGATTCGCTGAACTGGTACGCCGGCTTTGACCTGAAGGCCCAGGGCGACGGCTACGGGCCCAGTGATCAGTCGTCGTTCTATGCCGCCAAGAAGCCAGTGCTGCACCTCTTCACCGACCTTCATGGGGATTACCACCGGACCACCGACGACTGGGAAAAGGTGAACTACGATGGCTTGAAACGGGTCGCGAATTTCACCCTCGGTCTTGTCTCCGCGTTAGGGAACCGGCCTACACCACTCACATTCCTGGACGTCCCGCTACCGGTTTCAACTCACACCTCCACAGCCGCTGAGCAAACTTCGGGTTACGGAGCATATCTCGGAACAGTGCCCGATATGACCGGCTCGCCAGGGGGGGTTCGTTTGGTGGGAGTACGAGCCGGGAGCCCAGCCGAGAAGGCCGGACTCAGAGGCGACGACATCATTACCAGAATCGGAGCGATGGAAACGCCCGATCTGCAGGCCATGACGGAAGCCTTGAGGAGTCACAAGCCCGGTGAGCTGGTCGAAATCCTGGTGCGGCGCGGCACCACGGTGACCACCCTCAAAGCCACCTTGGGCACACGGGGAGGATGAGCGATGCCGGTGCTCGATGCAGCACGCGTTATCGCCGCCCTCCGCGGAGCCTTCGCACGCGAGGTCAGCCGGGAAGAGTTACTGCGCACGGCGGCCGAGAAGATTCGCGCGGCCGGCTCGCCCTACACCTCAGTCTATTTCTACATGCTGCATGACAATGAGCTGGTGCTCGAGGCCTACGCCGGACGAGCCACTGATCATGTCCGAATTCCTGTGGGGGTGGGAGTCTGCGGAACGGCGGTAGCAACCGGCCAGGATCAGAACGTGCCGGACGTTCGGGCCATCGACAACTACCTCGCGTGCAACACCTGGACTCGTTCGGAGCTCGTCGTTCTCATCCGGCGCGGCAGCACGATTTTGGGTCAGATCGACATCGACAGCGATGCCCCGGATCCGTTCACGCCTGAGGAGGAAGCTGCCGTCCGCCAGGTTGCGGACGCGGTAGCGATACTCTTGTGATCCTACCCTGTTGTTCTTGCCCCTCCAGACCAATTCCGCGCCGCATCCTCCCCAGACTATTCGCACAAGTCACCGGTCTCACGGAGTAGGAGAGGGTTTGCCGGAAGAGACCCGCACCCGAGCAGTTCGTGGAGTCGACCTCTTCGAGCGGCGTATAGGGAGCGGGCCTGCTACCGTCGTACTCCACGGCGGCCCTGGGGCGCACCATGACTATCTCCTGCCTGGTTTCGATGCTCTGTCGGGCGCCCGCCAGCTCATCTACTACGACCAAAGGGGCGGGGGACGCTCTCCAGTGTCTCGCGAGACTCCGGTCGGGTGGCGAGAGCACGTTGCCGACCTGGAGGAGCTCCGACAGCTCTGGGGCTTTGACCGACTGACTCTGGTGGGTTACTCGTGGGGTGGGCTTCTCGCCCTGCTTTACGCGACGGAGTTCCCCCGCCGGGTTGAGCGGCTTGGACTGGTGTCTCCTGCCCCGGCCTGGCGGGCTGCGCGGGATGAATTCGAGGAGCGCTTCGCTCGACGCAACCTCTCCCCAGAGCTTCAGGCTCATCGAGCGGCGCTGCGCCAGAGCGGTCTCCGTGAGCATGATCCGGCAGCATACGCCAAACGCATTTTCGAGCTCTCCGTCGCCCCCTATTTCTACGACCCCGAGCGGGCCCGCGACCTCACTCCCTTTCGTGTCACCGGCCGAACTCAACAGGAGGTCTGGAACAGCCTCGGTGACTACGACTTGCGTCCCCCACTCTCGGCTTTGTCGGTGCCGGGGATCGTGCTCCACGGCGACAGCGACGCGATACCCGCCGAGACCGCACGCGTTGTGGCTGAGCTGCTCGGAGCCGAGTTCCACCTCCTTCCGCGCTGCGGGCACGTCCCCTATGTCGAGGCGTTTCAAGATTTCGTGCGACTGCTGAACGCCTTCCTGCCAGCCGGAGCTCAAAACTCCGGCTGACGGCACGCGCCGAACGCGGGTTTCGCGCCCAGAGGTAGATTTCAGCCATGCCACGACCCACCCCCTTCGACCTGGTTTTCGAGAACATCGCCCCGGAGTTCTTTCCCGGTATCCGGGACGCGCTGGAGCGGAGCGGCACCGACGATCGAGACCGGGATGCCTTCCTGATGCAACGGGAGGTCGTCACCGTTCTTCGAGAACTGCGCCCCGATGAAGGCATCGGCGAAGGCATAGACCGTCTGGCTGCACTGCTGCATCATGCCTACCTGTTCTGGGCAGCCGGTGGGCAGGTTATCGACATTCCGGATCCCAAAATGCTGGGTATCCTGGACAGAACCGCGGAACCGCGGGCGGTGGCCTTCGATCCCCCTCAGGCGTGTTACGTCCGTCTCCCCGAGCGTCGGATCTGGGCAGAAGTTCTTCCGGGCCAGCCACATGAGCCACTCGATGGCTGCTTCATCCACGCAACGGCAGACGAGGAAACTCTCAGGGTGCTGGGAGTGTTTGGAGTGCACCCTGACCGGGCTGGGTTCAGCGTAGTAGAGGCCGTCGGACACCGGGTAAACAACCTGGCACGAGTGGACGGCAGTCGCATTTTCGCATCTACTCTGCCGGGAGGATCGCGAGCCGGACTTTTCTCACTCGCGGGTGAGGAGGAGCTGCTCGAACTGGGCTGGCGAACCAGGGCAGCAGCTGCTGCTATGGGGATTGAGGCGAGCGGATGGACAGCGTAAAAGACTTCATGGACAAAAAGTCGGTGGCTCAGGTGCTCGAGCAGATCGCTGCCTTTCTCGAGCTCAAGGGAGAAAATCCGTTCCGCATTCGGGCGTTCAGGACCGCGGCCAAGGCCCTGGTGGCGTTTCCTGGTGACCTCAAACAATCTCTTAAAGACGGTTCTCTCGCCGGCGCGAAGGGCGTCGGCCCGGGCACCTTGCAGATCGTGAGAGAGCTGGTCTCCACCGGGCGCGCCAGCATGCTCGAAGAGCTGCGAAGTCAGATTCCCTCCGGGCTATTGGAGATGCTGGAGATCTCGGGACTGGGGGTCGCCAAGATCCGCCAGATCCACGAAGTACTCGGCATAGACTCACTGCCCGAGCTGGAGGCCGCCGCTCAGGATGGACGCCTGTCCAAGCTGCCGCGCTTCGGACCGAGAACGTCGGAAAACATTCTCAAGAGCATCGCATTTCTGCGCAAGGCCAGCGCGTTCAGGCTGTATCACCACGCGGCGGATGAGGCGGAAGGCCTCCGGACCGCGCTCCAACGGCTGCCCGGTGTTACCAGGGCCATCGTCGCTGGTGACGTCCGGCGCCGGTCTGAGGTTGTCCGGGAGTTGGTGCTCGTTCTCATTACCGACTCTTCACCAGCCGAGCTGTTCCGGCGGCTGAGCGAGCTCCCGGGGGTGCATGAGTTTGCCGGCCAGGATGAACGCCGGCTGACCCTGCGATTCGCCGGAGGCTCCAGCGCCCAGATCGTGGCGACCTCGCCGGTCAACGCCGGCGCCGTCCTGGTGCAGGCCACCGGCAGCGGAGAGCATCTCAGGGAACTGGCGCAATATGCCTCTGCCAAGGGCTTCGCTCTGAATGGTGCGGCGTTATGGAGAGGCAGCGAGTTCGTGGCGACCCCGGACGAAGAACGCTTCTACCAAGCCCTGGGCCTGAGCTTTGTGCCACCCGAGCTCAGAGAGGGAGGCGGCGAAGTCGCGGCTGCCGCCGATGGTCAGTTGCCGTTACTGCTGGAAAAGGAGGACATCAAGGGAGTTCTTCACTGCCACACGCGCTACTCCGACGGTTCGAACACAGTGGAGGAGCTGGCGGTCGCGTGTCAGGCGGCGGGATATGAATATCTCGGCGTCACAGACCACAGCCAGGCGGCGGCCTATGCGGGTGGCCTCATTCCGGATGATCTCGCGCGGCAATCCGATGAGATCGACGAAATCAACCAGCGCCTCGGCGGCTTCCGGATTCTCAAGGGGATCGAGGCCGACATTCTCCAGGATGGGCGGATCGACTACGAGGAGTCAGTGCTGGAAAGCCTCGATTTCGTGATCGCGTCCGTGCACAGCCGGTTCAACATGGGCCAGCGCGAGATGACGGCTCGCATGCTGACCGCAATGGACAATCCTCATCTCACGATTATTGGACATCCGACCGGGCGGCTCCTGCTCTCCCGAGACCCTTACCCGATCGACATCGACGCTGTTATCGAAAAGGCAGCCGCCACGGGAACTGCACTCGAGATCAACGCCGACCCGCACCGGCTGGACCTGGACTGGCGGCTTCTGCGGCGCGCACGCGACGCTGGGGTAGCGATCTCCATCGGGGCAGACGCCCACAGCATCTCTAACTTGACGTACATGGAATACGGGGTGGCCATGGCCCGAAAGGGTTGGCTTGCGGCAGGGGACGTGCTCAACACCAGACCGGTTGACCAGTTCATGGCCGTGGCGCGGAGTGGCCGGTGAAGAAGAACGCCATCGCGATCACCGAAAAGCCGGGCAAACGGGCTAGGCCAAACACCGCTGAGGCCAAGCAGATCAAGATTAGGCCCAAAGCCGGGGGACGGAAGACGCGTGTTCTCAAGCGACGGGGCCGCTCCGTGGCTCCCGCGGGCGAGGTCTTTTCACGACTCAGAGCGCTCTATCCCGACGCGCGCTGTGCACTCGACTACAAAAACCCGTATGAGTTGCTGTGCGCGACGATCCTGTCCGCTCAGTGCACCGACGTTCGAGTGAACCAGGTCACGCCTGCGTTCTTCCAGCGATACCCGACACCGTTCGATCTCGCGCAAGCCAATCCAGCCGACGTGGAAGAGCTGATAAAGCCCACCGGGTTCTTTCGGAATAAGACCAGGAGCCTCATCGGCATGGCTCAGGCTGTCACCGCCGACCATGCAGGTGAGATTCCTCGCACAATGGAGGAGTTACGCAAACTTCCGGGCGTGGGACGAAAGACGGCAAACGTAGTGCTCGGCAATGCCTTTGGCTTGAACGAAGGCGTCACGGTTGATACCCACGTGACTCGTCTCTCCGGCCTTCTGGGTCTCAGCCGGGAAGCTGATGCCGAGAAGATCGAGCAGGAGTTGATGAAGCTTTTCCCGACGGAAGACTGGGCGATGCTGTCCCATCTTCTGATCTTCCACGGACGGCAGGTCTGCATCGCCCGCCGGCCGAGGTGTGGCGACTGCGTGCTGGCCCAGCTCTGCCCCTCAGCCATTCTCTAGCCCCGGACCTCACCATGCGTGCCTTTCTCGCTGTTTCCCTG
This sequence comes from uncultured Gemmatimonadales bacterium, assembly GCA_963751925.1. Taxonomy (GTDB): domain Bacteria; phylum Gemmatimonadota; class Gemmatimonadetes; order Gemmatimonadales; family GWC2-71-9; genus CAVVWJ01. The sequence continues at coordinate 1,989,871 of CAVVWJ010000002.1, forward strand.
GTTTGCTGCAGCGTCGGCGGTGCCGCCGCGCAACAGACATCGACCGCGACCTCGGCCTCATCAGCGGCCGCTCGAGCGGTGGATGGTCGAGTAATGCGAGCTCACCTCGAGTTCCTGGCAGACGATGCGCTGGAGGGACGAAAGCCGGGAACCCGCGGGGGCGAGCTGGCAGCCAAGTACATCGCAGCGCAGTTTCAGCGGCTCGGCCTTCAGCCTGCTGGTGACAGTGGCACATACTATCACAACGTTCCCATCATCACCCTGACGCCCAACCCAACGCTGAAAGTGGTCGGCCCCAACCCGGCCGATTTGACGTATCGCACCGACTACGTCTTGTGGTCCATGCGGAACGATTCGATGACGACGACCAGGAATGATGTCGTTTTCGTCGGGTACGGGATCGTCGCACCAGAATACGATTGGAACGACTACAAGGACGTGGACGTGAAGAACAAGATCGTGGTCGTGCTGGTGAACGACCCAGGTCTGCGTGACTCCACGATCTTTCGCGGGTCTATCCTGACCTACTACGGCCGCTGGACTTATAAGATCGAGGAGGCTCAGCGCCAGGGCGCCGCTGGCATTCTTCTGGTCCATACCACCGAAAGCGCTACCTATCCCTGGACCACGGTCCAGTCGAGTTGGACGGGACCACAGGTCCGGATCGAAGAACCCCCCACTTCCCTGAAGATTGCCGGCTGGCTCTCGCAGCAGGCCGCTGCGAAACTCGTGCGGCAGGGAGGACAGGATCTCGACCAACTCATGGGGCGGGCCTATAAGAAAGGTTTCAAGGCCCAACCACTGAACCTGCAGCTAGAAGCGTCAGTTCAGAGTGCCATCCGGCGTTCCGGCACCAACAACGTTCTCGGTCGCCTACCGGGGCGCGGACCTCTCGCCCAGGAAGCTGTCCTGATCGGCGGTCACTACGATCATTTCGGGATCAGCGCGCCGGTAAATGGTGATTCCATCTATAACGGGGCTGAGGACAACGCCTCTGGAACGGCCGCTGTCCTCACTGCGGCTGAGGCCTTCGTGCGAAGCGGGACACGCACCGGCCGGTCCATCATCTTCGTCGCGTTTACAGCGGAAGAAGCGGGGTTGCTGGGTTCTCAGGCGCTCGTCGCGAAGCCGACTATCCCCTTAAACCGGATTGCGGCGATACTAAACCTCGATGTGATGAACCTGTACGGGAAGACGCGGGATGTGTCCGCCCTTGGGCTGGATCAATCCTCGTTGGGCCAGGACTTCCGCCGGGCGGCGCAGGCAGAGGGCCTCAGCATCAGCGTGAACCGCGAAGCCCTGATCAGTGGATCGTATTTTCGGTCAGATCACTTTCCGTTCGCCCGCGCCGGGGTGCCGGGCACGTCCATCGAGAACGGGATCAAGTTTGTCGGCCAGTCCGCCACCTATGGTGAAGAGAAGCGAAAGGAGTACACCGAGAAGCGCTACCACCAACCGAGCGATGAAGTGCTTCCGTCATTCAGTTACGACGGTGCCGTTCAACAGCTACGCGTCATCGTCAGGACAGCAGTGTCCGTAGCCAACGCTCCCAAGCAGCCATCCTGGAATTCCACATCTGAATTCCGCGAAGCCGGAGACAAACGACTGGGACGAACCAGCGGCCGCTGATCCGACTCCGCCCTTCCCGCCATATCCTGGGGCGGCTATCTTTGCCGCCGCTTGGCGCCTGCCACCTGTTCCCTGGGAGCGATTCTGGAACTGCCTTCGGAACACCGGATCCCGCTCACCTGGCTGCTGGAGAACGCTGGGGAGTCTATCCGGTACCGCACATATCGTGAGTTGGCCCCCGAGGGCTACGCCTCCCCCGAAGTCATCGAGGCTTCCCACCTCGCCATAACCCAGTCCAAAACCGCGCTGGCCGTGGTCAAGAAGCAGAAGGACAACGGCGTGTGGGGGGCAAACCTGCTGGGTGTGGCCATCTCGGCCGCTCAGGGCGTCAAAGACATAGGAACGATTCCTCAGTATCGCCGGTTGCTGCAGCTCGAATGGCCCCGTTCGAGTCGGCCCTTCAAACTGGCCGACCGGGTGCTCTTTCGCCTTCTATCGCGGGACGAAGACCCTTCCCTGCTGTTTGAATTCCAGAAGTCGGTCAAGGCTGATCCGGAAGCAGAGGCATGGGCTCGGGGAATCATGCGGGAGGCTGCGTCAGCGGCCTTGGCCGAGGCTGGCTACGCTGACGATCCGAGACTGCGAGGGGCTGGGCACAAGATCGCAAGTGCGATCTCGCAGTTTCTGCGGAGTCCTCTCGCTGAAAAGCCGTTCCTCAAAGCCGGCAAGCAGATGGCGCTTCACCCCGAGGCACACCCGCCGAGTTGGTATTCTGTCGCGATGCTGGCATCCATGCCGAACCTGCAGCGAGAGCGTGCCGGCTTTACCGAGAGGCTGGGTCATTATCTGGCTCAGCCGGCCCCGAAGAAGGCTTTCGTGATCCAGGTCGGTAAGAAGACGGTCCGGCCCCAGCATCTGATCCTGGGGGACCCGATCGAGGCCGACTCAAAGGGTGTGGCCAAGGACATACCCTTGGCACTCCACTATATCGAGCTGCTGGCGCGGATGGGCGCGCTGGAATGGGCGCCAGTGGCAACAAAGGTCTTAGGCCGAATGCTCCAGGACTGTGACGAGTCGGGGATCTGGCGGCCCAAAAATCTTCGCTCGATGCCCAAGGCGGGCAACAAGATCACCTACCACTACTACCCGCTACACCTCGACGACAAGACCACCGAAGGGAGAGAGGTGGATATCACCTTTCGGTTGGCTCTCATCGCCAAGGTCCTGGGCTGGAAGCTGAGCTTCAGCTAAGCTTGCGGCGTACTGAGTAGCATGTCATACTACCAGCCATGCAGCAGGTCAATCTCACCAGCTTCGGGTTCACGCCCACGGAGAGCCTGGTCTATCAGGTTCTTCTCACCGCCGGCCCCGGCACCGGGTACGCCATAGCCCGCGCGGCCGGGTTGGCCCGAGCCAACGCCTATAGCGCCTTGGAGGGCCTCGTCACCAAGGGCGCGGCCCGGGCTGATGGGGGTAGGCCGAAACGCTACCGGCCAGAGCCGGCGTCCTCGTTAATTGCCCGTATCTCAAACGACCACGGCCAGGCCCTCGAGCGACTCAGCAGCGCCCTCGACGAGATATCCGTTCCCGGTACCCCCACCATCGTGGAAATCGAATCAGGGCGCGCCGTCCTGCAGCTGATCAGCCATTATGTTGCTCGGGCGACCACGTCGGTATCCCTGCTCGCTCCGGCTGATGCATACCCGCTACTCGCCCCGGCACTTCGACGGCCGGTTGCCGCGGGAATAGCGGTCTCACTCTGGTCGGTTGGTCCCGCAGAGCTCGAATTCGCAGAGGTCCGGACCGTGGAGAATGGCTTGAACTGGCCTGGAGCACCGATCATAGCCGTGGTCGATGACCGGAGCGCCCTCCTTGGCTCTCGCGAAGGCAGCGGCGTTCAAGGACACTGGAGCACGGCGCCTACGCTGGTGGCCGCCGCACGGCTGGCGTTTGAGAGCTTTCAGGGGCAGCGATGAAAGACCCACTCGACGAGGCGTACCAGCTGCTACGGCGCGAATACCTGACCGCACTGCCGCTCCGGCTCGACGAGCTTCGAGCTGATATCGCAGGAATTCGGGGTGGCGCAGTAGACGCGGTGAGCTCGCTGCGAGCCCGCCTCCATCGTCTGGCTGGCTCCGGGGGTTCGTATGGGTTTCCGGAGCTCAGCGCTATCGCCCGCGAAGCCGAGCGCTCCCTCTCACCAGACTTCTCGCCCCAGGAACCAGGGCTGCTGGACTCCCTTGTCGAACGCCTGGCCGAGGCGACAACTGAGATCGAGACCAAGGCTTCCGACGCATTAGTCCAGTTACCAGCGGAGGTAACACCGAGGGCGCTGGTGATCATGCGTCCGAGCCCGCAACGGGAGCGCATCGGACAGGAGCTTCGTACGGCCGGTTATGAGGTACGCTTTGGCGATCGGCGGGAGAGTCCGGCAACGACGCCTCAGGCGGAACTGCCGCACCTGGTGGTGATCGGCGGTGAGGCCGGGGACGGAGACCCCTCCGCTGTGGCCACGCTGTGGACCAACAGCTCCACACTCAGACCCGGTGCGGTCGTGCTGGTCGAGACCCTCCGGGCGGTGGACCGCTTGAGGGCTGTTGCCGCGGGAGTCGATGCCGTTTTTCCGGCCGATCAGGTGGAGCAGAAGCTGCCCCGCTACGCCCGTACCTTCGCCCGGATCGGTCCGCCACCGTCGAGCGTGCTCCTTGTGGACCACGATCAGATTGAGGGGGACCGGCTCTCTCACGTGCTGGAGGAAGCCAACATTCGGGTGGCGCGCTGCCGAGCCGGCCTCTTGGTGCTGGAGGCACTCCAACGTGATCCGCCGGATCTTCTGCTGCTCAAGGCCCAGTTACCGGACTCGGATGGATTCGCGATCGCACGGCTGGTGCGACAAGATCCTCGATACCAGCTCCTGCCGATCGTTATGCTGGGGCCGGAAGGGACAGCAGAGCGGATCGCCTCACTCAAGGCAGGAGCCGAGGACTACGTAGCCTCTGCAGTGGATCCGCAGCTCCTGGTCCAGCTTGTTGTCAGCCGTTCGACGCGGGGCCGTCGCGTTCGCGAGCTGGTCCACCGGGATGCCGTGACCGGCCTTCTCAACCATGTGACCCTGCTGGCCGAGCTCGAGCATGCCGTCGAATACAGCCGGAGCCATGGTGAGCCGCTGGCCTTGCTTCTCTTCGAGCTGGACGGCTTCCGCCGCATCAGCGAGCGTCTGGGCCCCCGCGGGAGTGAAGAAGTTCTGCTCCACATAGCCGGCGTATTCCGGGCAAACGTGCGCGCGAGCGACGTCATCGGGCGCTATGGGTCGGAGGCGTTCGGGATGCTGCTGAGGGGTGCCAACGCGGACGGGGCGGCGGTGTTGGCGGACAAGCTGCACCGGGTTCTGGGCGACCAGCCGGCCCAAACGGCCGGTGGTGAGCAGATCCAACTCAAAGTACGGGTCGGGTCCGCGGCGTTCCCGCGGGATGGCCTTACTGCGGCGGGCCTGGCGCACGCAGCGGAACGGGCCCTGCGCGAGCCCAGTAAAGAGGTTCGGGGTAAGACGTGAGAGGTAAGAAGTAAGACGTAAGAGGTAAAAAGTGAGAGGGGTGGCTGGGGAGATCTCCCGGCCACCCCTCTTACTTCTTACCTCTTACCTCTTACTTCTAGTGCCGGAACCCACTCGACAGTGGGATCACGTCACGCGGGTTCTTCTCGTCTCCAAAGAGGAGACGTCCTTCCCGAAAGGTTGCACCGCGCAGGGTGAGCGCGAGAACCTCACCCAGCTCCTGCACCAGGAAGACTTCCACCTTGTCACGAACCTCCTTCGGCAGATCCTCCAGGTCCGGCTCGTTCTCCTTCGGCAGTATGATGGTGGAGATCCCCGCCCGAACGGCACCCAGAATCTTTTCCTTCACCCCACCGATCGGCATGACCCGTCCGCGAAGGGTAATCTCGCCGGTCATGGCGATATCATGGCGCACGGCGCGTCCCGATAGGGCGGATACGACCGCTGAAGCCATGGTGACGCCGGCCGAAGGACCGTCCTTCGGGATTGCCCCGGCCGGGACGTGAATATGGATGTCCCTGTCGAACATGTCGTCCGCGATCTGCAGCGCGGCCGCGTGGGACCGGGCATAGGTCCAAGCCGCCCGGGCGGACTCCTTCATCACGTCGCCCAGCTGACCGGTCAGCACCAGCTCGCCCTTGCCTCTCATGGTTGAGGCCTCGACGAACATGATGTCACCGCCAGTCGGCGTGTAGTACATGCCTGTGGCCACTCCGACCTCGTCTTCCCGGGCCATCTTCTCCGGGTGCACCTTGGGTCGGCCGAGCAGGTCGTCCACCATGTCGCGGTCGATGGTAATCTGCTCCGCTTCGCCAGTCGCGATCTTGCGAGCGACCTTGCGGGCCAGACGGCCGATCTCACGCTCCAGCTGCCGCACACCCGACTCACGGGTGTAGCTGGTGATGACCTCTGATAGAGCCTCATCGTTGATAGTGAGCTGTGCTGGGCTGACACCATTCTCGCTGAACTGCCGAGGAATGAGGTACTTCCGAGCGATTTCCTGCTTCTCCCGCTCGGTGTAGCCGGCAAACTCCACCACTTCCATCCGGTCCAGCAATGGCCCCGGGATGTTCTGGATAAAGTTGGCGGTGGCAATGAACAGCACCTGGCTCAGATCGAACGGCACGCCGAGGTAGTGATCGACGAAGCTGTCGTTCTGGGCTGGGTCGAGCACCTCCAGCAGTGCACTGGCCGGATCACCCTGGAACGAGACGCCGAGCTTATCCACCTCGTCTAGGAGGAACACGGGATTCTTGGTACCGGCCTGCTTCATCCCCTGGATGATTCGCCCGGGCATCGCACCGACGTAGGTACGGCGGTGCCCCCGAATATCAGCCTCGTCGCGAGCGCCACCCAGGGAGATGCGAACGTATTTCCGTCCCATCGCCCGGGCGATCGACTTGGCCACGGAGGTCTTGCCGACTCCCGGAGGGCCTACGAACAGGAGGATCGGACCCCTCGCGATGCGATCGTCTTCATTCCCGCGTGTCGGCGTATTGGGCGCCGGCACTGTGGCTGTGGCCTGGGGAACATCAGTCGACTCACCGGCGGCTACCTCCTCCGCCTTGAGGTCACCCTTGCCGTCATCAGCCCCGGGAGTACCCTCTGCTGTCTCTCTGGCGCGCTCGGCCGCTTCCTGCTGAAGCCGGAGCTGCCGAACCGCCAGGAACTCGAGTACCCGATCCTTGACGTCGCCCAACGCGTAGTGATCCTCGTCCAGAATGCGCTGAGCTTCGGGCAACTCCAGGTGCTCCTTGCTGCGCTCATTCCAGGGAAGCTCCGCGATGTTCTCGAGGAATGTCCGGATCACCTGCGATTCCATCGACTCGCGCCCAATGCGGCTGAGCCGGCTGAACTCACGGTCGACCTCTTTACGGGCTTCCGCCGGCAGATCGAGGGCTGTGAGCTTGTCCTTCAGTTCCTGGAGATCATCGCGCTCATCGCCTTCGCCCAGCTCGCGCTGAATCGTCTTCAGCTGCTCCCGAAGAAACATCTCCCGCTGCCGCTCGCCCAGCTCCTCCTGGACCTGCGACTTGATATCCTCCTGCGCGTCCAGAACGCCGATCTGCCGCTGGACGTGAACCAGAACCCGCCGGAGGCGCTCCTCGACGCTGAGGGTCTCCAACAGCATCTGCCGCTGAGGCGGAGTAATGTCGATGTAACCGGCAACGAGGTCGGCAAACTTTCCTGCCTCATTCACGCCGGCGAGAACCTGTTGTACTACCTCGTCCGGAAGGCCGGACTTCTGGCCCAGCTCTGCCGCCCGGACCCGAGCCTCACGGTGCAACGCCACAAACGCGGGATCTTCCGGACTGAGTGGAAGCATTTCCTCGGCTTCCCGGACAATCGCCTGGAGGTATCCCTCCCGGTCGCTGTAGTGGATCGCGATACCGCGCCGTTCTCCGTGCAACAGCAGCTGCATGCCGGACAGTCCCCGCTGGAGCTGGCCGATCCGGGCAATGGTTCCGATGGTATAGAGTACTTCCGAGTTGACACTCTCCACGTTCTGCCGTTGGGAGACCGCAAAGACCAGTCGGTCGGGGGTTGCGAGCGCCGCTTCGATGGCGCGCAGCGTTCCGGGCCGACCAGCACCTATAGGCGCAGTGACACCAGGGAAGAGAACGACTTCCCGCAAGGGAAGGACGGGCAAGGTCAATCTTTCAGCCATTCAACAGCTCCTTAGAAGCCCCACTTCGGGGCGAAATGACAGCCATACGGGTTGATCGAGGGGTACTGAGCACCGACTGTGCCAACCCGAGACCGTCCCAAATGCTCCATTAAACCATCCGGAGCACCTTCAAGTTCCCTCAAAGGCGGCCCGCTCCGCTCACGGGCAGCAGCTTTTGTCTGATAAATAATGATGGCTGCCATAATGGCTCTGAAGATCGACAGAGTCAGCTTCGGTTGCCGCTCGTCAGGCGAGAGTACAGATTGCTTGCCATGCTGGGCAAGGATGCTCCCAACGAACCAGGGCTCCAAGGCAATGTCCGAGCCGACCAGTAGGCCCCTCGCCGCCCGTTTGGCGGAAGCTTTGGGCGACGCCTACACGATCGAGGGTGAGATCGGTCGCGGTGGCATGGGCGTAGTCTATCGCGCTCGGGACGAACGCCTCCAACGCCGAGTCGCCATCAAGGTCCTGCCCCCGGAGCTCGCCTTCCAGCAGGACATCCGCGAACGCTTCACCCGCGAAGCACAGACCGCCGCCCGCCTCTCCCATCCGCACATCGTACCCATTCACAGCGTCGGCGAAGGCCAGGGGCTGGTGTATTTCGTCATGGGATACGTCGATGGGGAGTCGGTTGCTGCCCGCATCCGCCGCCGGGGACAGCTGCCGGTCGAAGAAGCGCGGCGGATCATGAAGGAGACAGCAGACGCACTCAGCGCCGCCCACGCGCTCTCCGTAATACACCGCGATATCAAGCCTGACAATATCCTTCTCGAAGGGACTCGGGGCAGGGTCATGGTGACCGACTTCGGCATCGCCAAAGCCCTGTCAGCCGCCTCAGGCGCCACGTTGACCGGCATAGGCGTAGCGATCGGGACGCCGGCATTCATGAGTCCCGAACAGGCCGCCGGCGAGCGCGACATCGACGGACGTTCGGATCTCTATAGCCTCGGTATTGTGACGTACCAGATGCTCACCGGTGGACTGCCGTTCAACGCTCCGACGGTGGCCGGCATCCTGATGAAGCAGATCACCGAATCGGCCCCGGATCTACGGACTAAGCGCGCCGAGACTCCTGAAGACCTTGCCCTCGCCGTCAGCCGTTGTCTGGAAAAGGACCCGGAGAACCGCTGGCCTACTGCGGATGCACTCCGGCGGGCGCTCGAGAGCCGTACTGTTACCGGCTACCGTCCCACGGTCATGAGCCCGAAAAGCAGGGACCAGAACTCTCCCAGACCGGGCACTCTAGCTGGTGAGCGCCCGCGGCAGCAGCCCGAGGGAAGGCGTTCCGGGGCGCTACCCGCAAGACGGCCACAGCCTGGAGTTCGCCCGCGCGACCGCTACGGTGCCCGCGAAAGACCGGACGAGATTGCGGTGCCCGATACCGGCGAACCGAAGATCATCCAGCGGGTGCGAGGTCAGTTCGCGAGTTGGGCTGCGGTAACGGGCGGGTTGTTCGGTATCAATGTCGCCACCGGAATCGAGCACCCGTGGTTTCTGTTTCCGATGTTCGGGATGGGGATAGGGCTTCTCAGAAACTACGCGCGACTGTGGCAGACCGGCTATAGCTGGCGCGATGTGCTGAGCCGTCCAGCGGCCCCCGACGCAGTGGAAACCACCATGGTCCGCGGCAAAGGGTTCCGTGCGCTGGCAACCCCGACAGCTGATGAGTTCGGTGAGCACCTTCCAGCGGTCTTGCAGGTGCACGGGGATCGCCTGGCTATCCTCAAGCTCCTCGCCAAGCTGCCGGACTCGGAGCGTAAGCTCCTGCCCGAAGTCCAGCAGACCGCCGATGCGCTCTACACCCGTGCCACCGACCTGGCTCGTACGCTCCATGCCATGGACTCGGACCTCGATAGCGAAGGGTTGGCGCAGATCGAGGAGCGAATCGCCGGGTTGAGCAGAGAACCCGACGACCCCGAGCGGGCCAGGCGCTTGAACCTGCTGCAGCGACAGCGGCAGACGCTGATAGACTTGCGCGGGCGCCGGAGCCAGGTGGCCAACCATCTCGAGTCGTGCGTGTTGGCCATGCAAAACGTGCGGTTCGATCTCCTGCGGCTCCGCTCTGCCGGTGTTGCGGCAGTGCTGGGAGACCTCACCCAGGCCACCCAGCAGGCAAAGGCGCTATCGAGAGACGTAGATAACGCGATTGCTGCAGCGGGAGAGATTCGAGAGGCGATGAAGTAACTGTGCCGTCGGCCCGCCACCCTGAGGCGTGCAGTGCCGAAGGGTCTCTCAGAAGGCTACGATCTCCTCCATTGCGCGCTTGATGCTCTCCACCTGCGGCAGGATGACGTCTTCCAGCTCGGGCGCATAGGCGACGAATGTATCGGTCGCAGCCACCCGCTTCACCGGAGCATCGAGAAACGCGAACGTCTGATCCGCGATCCGCGCCGCGATCTCGGCACCGTAGCCCCATGACAGAGAATCCTCGTACGCCACAATCACTCGATTCGTCTTCCGAACCGAGCTGTAGATGGTATCCCAGTCGACTGGTGAGAGTGAACGGAGATCGATCACCTCGACGCTGACCCCGTGCCGGTCTTCCATCGCCTTTGCCGCGAGCAGGGTTCGCTGAACCACCGCGCCGTACGTGACCACAGTCAGGTCGGTGCCTTCCCGCACTACTTTCGCCTTGCCGAACGGGATCATGAAGTTCGGGCCGGGGTTCGGCGCCTTGTTGTAGGTCTGCCGGTAGAGGTGCTTGTGCTCGAGGAAGAGCACCGGGTCTTCGCAGCGGATCGCCGTGCGGAGCAGACCATTGGCATCGAGCGAAGTCGACGGGCACACCACGCGAAGGCCCGGGACGCCGGTAAACACCGCCGCTCCGGTTTGCGAATGGTAGACCGACCCTCCCTTCAGATACCCCCCGTACGTCACCCGGACCACGACCGGCGACGCAAAAGCGTTGTTCGAGCGCCACCGCATCAGTGCGAGCTCATTCCTGAGCTGCATGTAGGCCGGCCAGATATAGTCGAAGAACTGAACTTCGACGACCGGCTTCAACCCGCGGGTGGCCAGTCCGATGGCCCTGCCGATAATATTGGCCTCTGCCAGCGGTGAGTTGTACACTCGGTTTCCGCCAAAGGTCCTCTGGAGGCCCCAGGTAACCTTGAAGACACCACCCTTCCCCTTCACGTCAGCCAAATTCTGCTCCCGGCTGCAGTCCGCCACATCCTGCCCAAACAGGACGATGCGTGGATCCCGGGCCATCTCGTCACGAAGGCAGATGTTGAGCAGATCCACCATGGTGGTGGGGTCGCCAGTGAAGCGGGGATCTTCCTCGGTATCGAACTGCTCTGATGTGGGGTCGACGTCAGGCGAGTAGACGTACCGATACACCGTATCAGTGGCAGGCTGGGGTGACGCGAGCGCCACCTCAGAGGCTACCTGCACTTCCTCATCAACCCGCCGGGCGATCTCGTCCAGCTCAGGTTGACCCGCGATTCCCTGCTCGAGCAGGTACTTCGAGAACCGGTTCAGGGGATCGCGCTCGGCATCGGCCTGACGTTCGCTGGCCGGGCGGTAGTGCACTTCGTCGTCCGACAGCGAGTGACTGTACGGCCGGATTACATGGGCGTGAACCAAGGCAGGTCCTTTGCGAGCCCTGGCATAGTCGGCGGCTTTGCTCAGCACTTCAAAGGAGGCGATCGGATCACATCCATCCACCTCCTGGATGAAGAGCCCGGGAAAGCCGACTAGAAGCTTCGAGACCGAACCCCCCGCCGTATTCACCTCCACCGGAACCGAGATGGCGTAGCCGTTGTCTTCTACCAGAAAGACGACCGGCAATTTCAGATTGGTTGCGGTGTTGAGTGCCTCCCAGAACTCGCCCTCGCTGGTGGTGCCGTCGCCGGTGGTACAGAGCACCACCTCGTCGCCCGGAGAGGCCTGTTCCCTGCCGAGGATTCCCTCCGTGCGGGAATAACGAAGCCAGGCTTCGGCACACCCGACGGCCTGCAGGAACTGGGTTCCAGTCGGACTGGACGCGCTCACGATGTTGAGCGCCTTATGGCCCCAGTGGGAGGGCATCTGGCGCCCGCCCGAGTTGGGGTCATCGGCGGCGCCCACTGCCGAAAGAAGCTGTTCGGTCGCAGTCATGCCGAGGCCGAGGCAGAGCGCCCGGTCTCGGTAGTAGGTGTAGAACCAGTCGTAAGAGGGGCGGAAGACTTTCGACGCCGCCGCCAGAACAGCCTCGTGTCCCGCACCGGAGATCTGGAAGAAGATTTTATTCTGCCGCTTGAGCTGGATCTCTTTATCGTCGATCCGGCGAGACAGCAGCATGAGGCGGTAAAGGTCGAGCAGCTCGGCTTTGTCGAGCTTCGCGACGGTCTTGGGACGTCCTGAGGTGCGAGTAGCCATCGAGCTCAGAGGTGCGAGACATGTAAGAACAACCCAACACCCCCTAAAGATAGCGAGCGGAGAAACCGTCGGGCAGGCAGTCTATGTTGCTCCGAACTCAGTCCTGCTTTGGGGAGGCCTTTTGAGGCTGCTGAAAGACGATACGACAACCGACCACGGTAGCGACTACGGCAGCCCGCTCGCTCGCCCACCACAACGATCGTATCGCCTCGAGCGGCAACAGCCTGGGCCCAGGGGCGGGCGGAATCTCCCGTCCAGACCTTCCCATAGACCACCAGGTCGGCCATCGGCGGTGAGGCTTCAGACCTCGCGGCCGGACGGTTGCACGAGCCCCCGAGGAGCAACAGGCCAAGCGCCAGATATCTCATGGCCGCTTGGCCAATCGGCGAAGAGCCTCCAGCTTTTCCAGCGCGCTGCCTCCGGCCGCAGCCGGTGCCACCGAAAAAAGGTCCCGGATATCGAGCAGGATCTCGAGCATCAGCTGATCTCTCATGTAGGCGCTGTCGAGGTCGATCATTCGTCCGTTATCGCCGCCTTGCTTGGCGCGATCGTACGACTCGCGGTAGATAGCTTCGAGATTAGCCAGAATTCGATCGCGCGAGCGCATCTTGGAGTTCCAGAAAGGTGGTAAACCATAATCTAATTCTCGCAGCAGAAGTTGACGCTGCGCCACGGGCATATGTGCAGCGGACCGCACGATCACTGCAATGATTGGAAGGGCGCACCTCCGTTCCCTCGCATTCTGCCGCGGGGGCATTCATGAGGGTCTTTGCACCTCGAAAAGACAAGATGTTTTGCTGTAGCAGGCTCCGTTTTATGACCGCCGTAGGCACTCTTCCTGCGACGAAGATTCTCGACTGAATCCGCCGAATTCTTGCACTCGCCCAGTTTTATCGGAACTCGCCTCAGGCTCTCCATGAGGCGAGTTGATCCGGCTTCCGCTATAGTGATCAGCCGAACTGGAGGCAGCACATGAGGCCTCGCTCGAATGACCGCACATCTCAGATGCCGCACTACCGCTCTGATGACCGTAGCGGATTTTCTCTGGTAGAGCTGCTGACCGTAGTAGTAATCATGGGGATGCTCGTTAGCCTGGCGCTTCCCCGATCGAGTATCGCCTCCTACCAGGCCAACTCCGGGGCCCGCGTCGTCGCAACCGCGCTCTCCTACGCTCAGCGACTTGCGATCAGCCGCCAGGCAGATGTACGGGTCGCGTTCGACATGCCGAACAACCGGCTGCGCCTCCATGAAGACCGGAACAACGACAACACAATCGATGCCGATGAGCGGGTGGTGTTCACCAACCTTCCCGACGGAGTCACCTTCGGCCGCGGCTCGGCAACGGCTCGGCCGATGGGTGGTGCGGTGGTCACCTTCAGCAAGGCACAGGGCGGGCTCCCCGTGCTGGTGTTCCGCCGCGACGGGACCGCCAGTGAAAACGGCGTCATCTATCTCTCGACCCTGGCCGGGTTGAGTGTCGATCGGACCGCGGACGTGCGGGCGGTCGAGATCTCCCAGGGACCGGGCCGGGCGACGTGGTACTCCTTCGCGACCGGCGGCTGGAAGGCGGCCCACTGATGCGCCGCCGAGGATTCACGCTCATCGAGGTAATGCTCGCCATGGTGGTGTTGACGGTCGTCCTGATCAGCATCACCCGCTACACCGGCCTGTTTCTTCACTCGGTGACAACTTCGACCGTTACAACCGTCGCCGCTGAAGCAGCGCGAGAACGAATCGGACTGGTGAGCATGGATCCGAGCTACACCACCCTGGCGGCGACCTGGCAGGGCACCCAGATCGGCTTTCCCGGATATCCCAGAATGATTCGAGCTACCAACGTTTCCCGAGTAACCGGTACCACGCCGCCACGCGATTATACCGTCGTCACGGTGCGGGTCACCGAGCCGACCATGGCTTTACCCCTCGACGTCACCACCGTCGTGGCTCGCCCATGAGACATACCAGGGAAGGCTGGCAAGCGGGCTTCACTCTGATCGAGCTCCTGATGGCGATGGTGATCATGTCCATCGTCATGGGCGCTACCATCTCCGTATTCACTTCCCAGACCCGGAGCTTTCAGGCGGGTGGCGATCGGCTGGAGCTCGCCCAGAACATGCGATACGCGGTCAGCACGATCGACCGGCTGCTTCGGACCGCCGGTGCCGGCGTTGCCAACCAGCAACCGATGTTCATCTACGGCGGTAACGACGTCGTGGCATTCAACTCCAATTACACGCACAACATCCCCGACAATTGCGCGGTCCATGTAAACCCGGACATGCCGGCCAGTGAAGTAGGCATTCTGCCGCTGGCTTCGGCCTACGTACTGCCGAATACGGCGTTCACATACCCATCGATGACGTACTTGTCGACCACCTGTCAGGCCGAGACGATCGTTCTCTACATGCGCCCGGATTCAACCACTCCGGTGTTGGGCGACTTCGTGCTCATGCAGAGAGTGAATGCGGCACCAGCCGAGCTGGTGGCGAGGAACATCACTGCATTTCCGGGGCGGCCGTTCTTTCAATACTTCGTGCACCCCCAGACTCTGCTGGTTCCACCGGCGGACCGGGATTCGTTGGTGCTGGCGGGCGCTGTGGGCAGTGGAATCGTACTGCCAATCCGCCACAGCGTCGCCATTCACGGGAGTCCCCCGGACAGCGCGGGCGATCCGTCAGCGTCGTTCCTGGCGGACAGCGTCAAGGCGGTCCGGATCAATCTGAGGATCAGCAATGGCCTCACCGGCGCGGAGCTGCGAACCACCGATGTCTCCACCGTGATCAGCCTGCCCAACAATGGACTGGTCCAGCTCAAGACCTGTGGCACCACCCCGCTGCTCGGCGGGGTGCTGACAGTCACGCCCAACCTCGCCGGCACTCCACCATCGGTCCGGCTTCAATGGAATGCCTCGTTCGATGAAGCAGCCGGTGAGACCGACGTCACCCAGTACAACATTTACCGGCGACTGCTGGCCGACCCCGGCTTCGGCAGCGCTCTGCTCACCATACCCGCGGGGCAACCTTCGCCGTACGTCTTTGTAGACAACGGCGTCACGGCAGGAACCGACTACGTCTACGGCGTTGGCGCTCAGGACTGCACGCCCTCAGAGTCGGTGCGTCTGATCAGCTTCGCGGTGCGTCCGAACTAGCGGGCCACGTCTCGGGAGCCGGAGGCAACATGAGAATCAACACGGTGAGGGATGAACGCGGAGTGGCATTGTTCCTGGCGCTCCTGCTGCTCGGCATCGTGGCGTCTCTCGCGATAGGGGCGATCATGCTGTCCGGCAACGCCAGCCTGATTGGCCGCTACCACGCCAAAGAGGCGGAGATGCTTGCGTCAGCAGACGCCGGGCTCGAGTGGGCCAGGGACACCATCAATGGAACGCCGGGAATGCTACCGGCGGCTGGTGTGGACACGCTGCAGCTGGCGCAGGCCGTCCGGAACGCCACCGGCGGCGTCATACCGGGCTACACCCGTTCCGTTTTTGCCGGCAGGAGCGGAACAACGACGGGGCAATTCGGGGTCTTTGCCAGCGTGATCTCGCGCATCGACGACAACGCGGGGCGGGCGGTGGTGGTGCGTCGCGCCGAGCTGTCCCAGGAGTCCTTCGCCCAGTTCGCCCGGTTCGACGACACGACGATCTCGAGTGTCGTATTCGCCAATGGTATCCAGGTCTTCGGCCCAATCCACACCAACGGCGTTCTCTATGTCGGCAGCAGCCCCGGACACCCTGCCATCTTCCACGGACTCGCGACCACGGCAAGCACCATCAATTCAGCGGCCAACGGCACGTTCAAACAGGGCTACAAGACCAACATGGCCCGAATAAATCTCCCGACCCCGGCGAGCCTGGCCACGCTCGCCACCTACGCCACCACCGCCAACTTGTCGCTGGCCGGTGGCGCCCTGGGTCTGACGGTGTTCGACCCGAGTACCAGAATCGAGTTCGTGCCGGTAGATGTGAACGGAGACGGAGACTTCACCGACGATAACGAGGGGTTCATCCGAGTCTATCGGGCACCGGCCGGCGTAACACTGAACTACGTGACCGCCCGGCGCTGGAATGCGGCATCGGCCACCGATCCGAACCTGAACTCTCCCAACTGCGGCGATGCTGCGGGTGGCAACTTCCTAACCGCAGCAGCCCACACCTCCGGTGCTACCAGTCCGCCGGGCCACAATCACTCGGGAACTGTCGCCAACAATCAGCGGGCTTCGTTGAACCATGCGACCCGGCGCTGTTATCTGGGGGGCGATCCACGACTGACAGGCGGGGTATTCAACGTGGTGACGCCAGCTCCGGGAAACTATGGCGCCTGGATCAAGTGGCCGGGTTATGGGGCCGGGTCAGCCCCAGTCGCACTGCAGAACCGGAACATCCATCCCGGTGTCGGAGGTGGTACCACGGGCGGGGCGGGGGGTATGTCGGATTACCTCTGGCCGGTTAATCGTGCATTCAACCCGAACTTCAATGGGGTGATCTACGTGAACGGCAGTGTCGCCGTGAGCGGAGTGGTCCGCAGTCAAGTCACGCTGGCAGCGAGTGGCAACATCCTGCTGGCGGATGATCTCACGTACGTAACCGCCCCCGGAAGCGTGCCCGACTGCAACACCAACGGGGCTGTCTCGGCAGATATGCTCGGGCTCCTGACGGCGCAGTTCTTCGTCATCGAAGACAACAACCTGAATACTCCATTTCAAGCCGGTGCGGCCGCATACGTGAAAGGCTTTGACGAGACGGCCGACGAAACAATTCACGGCGCCGTGCTCACGCTTCATTCGGTGATGTCAGAGGATGTAGCCAACGGTCCCGATGTCACTGAGGTGTGCGCCGGGAGTCCGGTGGGTCGGGGCTGCTTCAACATGGTGGGAGCTGCAATCCAGGGAAAGAATGCCGCCCGTATGTCGGGCTCGGGAGCCGGTGCCACTGGCTGGAACCCGCAGTGGACCTATGACCGGTGCGACGGCATCAAGCCACCACCGTACTTTCCAACGACAGGACGGTATTACAAGAACCGCTACTACGAGATCGACCCGGTGGGCTTCAATGTTGCTTCATGGTTTGCAGCCAACCAGTAGCCGGCGATTGAGCGCTCGCTCAGTGCAAGGCGTGGCACGTTCGACATTTTGACTCCTTGCATTCTGCGCCGGTGAGCTGAGTTCGCTCCAAAGCTAAGCGCTTTCTGTAGCTGAGGTTGAGTGCCCACACCTCTGCGGCATTCTTTCTGCTGATTCCCACCTCCATGAGCCACCGACCAAGAGCTGGACAGAACCGCGGGGGAGAGCTCGGCTTTACCATGATCGAGCTGGTCCTCGTTTTTTGTATCATCGGGATCATGACCGCGATGATGGTGCCGCGCGTCGGTCGCGCGCTGCTCGCCAGCCAGGTGAGGCGGTCGGCTGCAATCGTCGCCAGCGATCTGGAGCGGGCCTTTACCCTGGCCGCACGGAACCGCCAACCGATGCGGATCAACTGCACCTGCGGTCAGGGCCGCTACCGGATCGAGGACCGGGTGCCCAACGTGCGCCTTTCTCGCAGCCTTTCTGTTGACAGCGACCTCGGGCGGATGACGCTGACCTTCACCACGCCGGACGGCGTGTTGCCGGTCGAGGTCTACCCGAACGGCATTTCCAACAAAACGCTGACCGTGACAGTCACCGGCGGGAATACCACCCGTACCGTGACCATGTCGACTGTAGGCCAAGTGAGGATCCAATGAGGACCAACCAGGCTGCACGGCACCAAACCGGGGGCTTCACCCTGATCGAAGTGCTGGTGTCGATGATGATCCTATCGGTCGGAACCGTCGCGTTGGCCTCGCTATTGGCGCGGGCTTCACGAGCGGCTACCGACGCATCGGCGAACGTGTACCAGACGGCCGCGCTGAGTAGCGAGGTCGGAAGGCTCGGCGCGATTCCCTTCACCTCGCTCGCCGCGGGAACCACGTGCGTGAACGTGACGACTGCTCCGTTCAAGCACCAACGCTGCGCGGTGATCACGGCGATTTCGGCCAAGGTCTTCCGTATCGTCGTGACGGTCACCCCAACCGGCGTCAGCAATCTATCGGCGATCTCGACCTCGTTCGAGCGGTCGATTTCCGGCAGCGCGTCACCCCCGTTGAACCAATGAGCGCCTCGGAGAAGTCCCGCCAGGGCTTTACACTGGTCGAGCTCTTGATCGCCATGATCATCGCGGCGATCGTCGGCGCGTCGTTGTTAAAAATGTCGATGGCCCAGGCCCGCTTCATGGAACAGCAGGAAGCCGGCAGGAGCGCCCGTGGGGTTGCCCGTGGCGGCATCAACCGTCTCGTGTCCGACCTGCGTACCGTGGAGCCGATCGGCGGGATTGTGGCTGGCAGCGTGGTGGCCGGCGGGCAGGACTTCACCCTGAGGGTGCCGTACGCGTTCGGGGTGATCTGCGCCACCGCAGGAGCTACTGCAACGGCAGCGCTCTTGCCAGTGGACTCCGCCATGTATGCCGCACCGGGCCACACCGGTTTCGCAATCGCGAACTCCGCCGGGCTTTACACCTACTACACCAGCACGGTGGTGAATGCCGTGCCCACTGCGGGCGTGGCTGCGACTTGCACCGGTGCTGCCGGGAATCCCATTAATCCTGGCACCGGGTTTTTCCCGTCGGTGAACGGCTCGCCACAGGGAAAGCTGGTTGCCTTGATTGCCACTGCGGCCATCAATCCGATACCGCCGGCAGGATCGATCATGTTTCTCTACCGGACGATTCGCTACCAGTTCAAGAACTCGACGGCGATCAACGGGCGTACCGGTCTGTTTCGTACCATGATAAGCGGCGGCAGCACAGAGGAAATAGCCACGCCGTTCGACAACACGGCGCGGGTCAACTTTTACGTGCTGAATAACAGCGTGCCCCAGGCTGCCGTGCCCGCGCCTCTGTCAAATATTCGAGGCTTCGAGCTGGTCCTGAACGGCCAGAGTGAGCGGACACCTCGGGGGAGCACCGCCCCGAAGCTGGCCAACGTGACCACTTCTGTGTTCTTCGAGAACCGGCCTGACTGACCCCATGAGAGAGGCGCCTATGTCTGCCCGGCTGAACCGACGGGGAGTGACGCTCCCCTTGAGCATCCTGGTCATCTCACTACTCGGAGTGGCCGTGGCGATCAGCTATGTCCGGCTGTCTGCCGAGCGGCGCACTAATGGCGATACCAAGGCCCAAATGGACGCGTTCACCGTGGCCCAGTCTGGCCTCGCGCGATATCTGTCCAGTCTGCCGAACGGGGTACGTCCCGCCAACGGGGCCGTGACCTACAACGACATTCCGAACGGCTCGGCTACCGTGAATATCCGGATGATCCGGGACACCACCACGACGCTCTTGCCGGCGGTCTATGCGGTGACTTCGCGGGGAACCAATACCACCGCCAAACGATACGCGGCGAATGCGGCTCCGGCCCAGCGGTCGGTGGGTACATTCGCGCTCTGGACGCCGGCTCCGTTCGATTTGAACGCGGCATTGACCACCCTCACGGCCGTCAAAAGAACGGAGATCCGGTGAGATGAGCGGCATCGATGCCTGTGGAGTCATGCCAGATATTCCTGGGGTCGCAGTTCCCACTGGCACTTACACTGGTCCAACTGGACCTATCAATGGCAATCCTGATAACACCGCCGTGGGGCTAGGCACCCCCGGGCCGACCGGCACAGCCAAGACCCAGGTTGGCATTGACTGGCAGGGCATCATGGCTGGCTCGGTGCTGCCGGCGGATTACGTGTATACGTCCACCTGGCCTACGGCCGCGCAAATGAACGCCTGGCCCGTCATTCGCGTAAACGGCGATCTCTCGCTTCCCGGGGATGGCAAGGGAATCCTCATCGTGACCGGGAACCTTACGCTGAGCGGTAGCAAGAACTGGGAAGGATTGATCCTGGTTGGTGGCACGCTCACCTCGAACGGAAACAATACGACAAAGGGAGCTGTCATCGGCGGCCTCAACGTCAAGATCGGCCAGACCGTGGGCGCGTCGACATTGAATGGTAACAAAACCTATGAGTACGACTCCTGCGCGCTCTCCCGGGCTCTGGGACGGGTCGGATCGCTGCAGCGGGTCCGGAACGGCTGGACCGACACCTGGTCCAACTGGTAGCAGCGGGCAGCTTCAGAGATGTGCGTCGGCGGTCATCGGTTCTCCGGTGGCCGCCGATGTGATTTCGGGGATATAATGGAGAGGGGCAAGAGGCTAGGGGCTGGGGGCGAGGGGCCTAATATAAATTTCCGTGGTTCTTCGTTGCCCGCAGGGACGAGTCCATCGAAACAGCTTTTAGCTCACACCGCGGCTCTGGCCTCTGGCCTCTCAATCATCCCTTACCCCGTATAGCCATGCCCCTCCAAAACAAAACCATCCTCTTCTTCGCCGGCCCTCTCTACGAGGACCTCGAGCTCTGGTATCCCAAGATCAGGCTGGAAGAGGAAGGGGCCCGAACGGTCGTCGCCGGAACCGGGGAGAAGACCTACCAGGGCAAGCGGGGGTACCCGCTGACCGTCGACACCAATGTGGACGACATCTCGTCCGACCGGTTCGACGGACTGGTCATACCGGGCGGCTACGCACCCGATATCATGCGGCGCTCTCAGAAGCTCTTACAGCTCACCCGGGAGATCTACCAGGCCGGGAAGCCAGTGGCCTTCATCTGCCACGCCGGCTGGGTACCGATATCGGCCGGGATCGTGCGCGGAAAGCGCGGCACCAGTGTGGGCGCCATCAAGGATGATCTGGTGAACGCGGGCATGATCTGGGAGGACAGCCCGGTGGTGGTGGACGGGAACCTGATCTCGTCGCGGACACCGGCGGATCTGCCACAGTTCTGCAAGGCGATTATTGCGGCTTTAGACCGGTCGGGAGTCGGGAGTCGGGAGCTTGGGATCCAAGACACGTCTTCATCCCGAGTAAAGCCAGGGACCTACGCCGCTACTCCCCGGAAACCGTGAGGTGTGCCTCACCTGCCCCGACTTCCGTCTCGACTCTCGACTCCCGACTCCCGACTTATGCAATGTCCCTGACAGAAGCCCAACAGCAGGTCGACGCCTGGATCAGCCAGTTCGAGGAGGGCTATTTCCATCCGCTCACCAACCTGGCGCGGCTTACTGAGGAAGTGGGCGAGCTGGCCCGCGAGATCAACCATCGTTTTGGTGAGAAGACCAAAAAGCCGGAAGAGCCCGAAGGCGATCTCGGGATGGAGATGGCGGACATCCTGTTCGTGCTCATCTGTATGGCAAATCGGGAAGGAATCGACCTGCAGGTGGCGTTTGACAAGATGATGGAGAAGGTGACGGCTCGGGACGAAAACAGGTGGACTAAGAAGCGGGGAGAGAAAGCGTAAGCGGTGGGGTCGGCGTTAAACGCTGCTTTTCAGTCCATGCTGTCGGTCATCCCTAGCGTAGCGAGGGATCTAGGCCGCATCTGAGAGATCCTTCGCTTCGCTCAGGATGACGGCGGCTCCGCCGCCGTCACTCCCACTCCTCGGGCGCGCTTTCCAGCTCCTGCAGTAAAATCCGATAGCTCTCCAATCGATCAGGAAGAATCTCTCCCGTATCGGCGGCGGCCTGGATCCGGCAACCCGGCTCAGTCATGTGCCGGCAGTCGCCGTAGCGGCACTCGCCGATGAACGGCCGCATCTCGGGGAAGCAGGACGCCAGCTCTCGCGGCTCCACGCCCCAGAGCCCCACTTCGCTGAAGCCCGGCGTGTCCACCAGGTACCCACCCGCGTCGAGCGGCAGCATGACGGCCGAGACGGTGGTGTTCTTGCCTCGGCGCACCTTGGCGCTGATCTCGCCGATGCGAAGCTTGAGGCCGGGTTGGACCGCGTTGAGCAGGCTCGATTTGCCCGCTCCGGAGGGACCGGTCACGACTGAAACGCGGCCGGTCAGCGCCTGGGCGAATCGTGCGATGCCTTCTCCGGTCTTGGCGCTGGTGGGATATACCTCATACCCGGACGCCCGGCAGCGCTCGATCAGCGCACGTCCCGGATCGAGCTCGATCTTGTTGACGACTATCGCGGCATGAATGGAGTTGGCTTCGGCAACGACCAGCAGGCGATCGATGAGCTGAGGAATAGGTGCTGGATCGACGGTAGCGGTGACTACGAAGACTTCATCGATATTGGCGGCGACCGGACGGGTCCCGCGTCCTTCCGGTACCCGCCGCTCCAGCAGCGTCGTTCGCGGCTCGACACCCACAACGCCGTAGACCTCACCGCTGGGGTCGGGCTCGAGCCGCACGCGGTCGCCCACCACCACACGCGGCGTGTCTCGCTTCGCCTTTCCCCGCAGCACCGCACGGACTTCCCCGTCGCCAGTCGCCACTCGATAAGCCGAGCCATCCCGCTCCAGTACCGTGCCGAGCAGCGCTGTCACCACACTCCCGGGGCACGGGCGATGGCTTCGTCCAGCGCTGCCTTCACGTCGTACAGCGAAAGGGCAGTGAGGCGAGACTCCGCCTCCGCCGGTGTCTTGCCCCAGGCGAGGGTCTCCGTCTCCACGTGGCCCGAGGGCCGGTCGCCGCCGGGGGACCAGCGCACGAACAGAAGGGCCGCCCCATACAGACCACGCACGTCGGCCTCGTCGTCGACGTAGATGGCGACCGAATACGCCTGGCCGTCGCTACCACCGAACGCAGCGGCGCGGTCGTGCTTCTGCATGTAGCCGCCCAAAGTGAACTCACTCATCGTCCCGGCATCGACTCCCGAACGAGGTTACCCAGTATGAAGGCGATATTGGCCGGGCGCTCTGCCAGCCGGCGCATGAGGTAAGGATACCATTGGGTCCCGAAAGGGATATAGACCCGCATATTATGGCCGGCTTGGCGCAGTCGGCTCTGGAGGTCTCGCCGGACGCCGTACAACATTTGGAACTCAAATCGCTCCTGCCCGACCCCATTCGCCGCGACAAACTGGCGCGCGTGGGCGATGATCTTCTCGTCGTGGGTAGCGATGCCAGGATAGTTGCCCTTGAGCAGCAGACGCTCCATCAACAGGATGTAGTTCCTGTCCACGTCGGCCTTCTTGGGGAAGGCAACATCTGGTGGCTCCAGGTAGGCTCCCTTGCAGAGACGGACCCTGGCTTTCATCGCGATGAGGTTGTCGATGTCCCCCTCTGAGCGGCGAAGGGCCGACTGAATGACGACTCCACAATGTTTGCCATAGATGGGGAACAGCCGCTGGGAGAAGAAATCCAGCGTGCGCTGGGTGTAGTCCGATCCCTCCATATCCAGCCGCACGAAACCCTGGAGCTCTTTCGCCTTCTCCAGGATCTGCGTCATGTTGCGCAGGCAAAGGGCCTCATCGATGTCGAGTCCCATCTGGGTCAACTTGACCGATACGTTGACCTCCACCCCCTGGGCCGCCATCCTGCCGAGCATCGTGAGGTACTGATCTCGCGCGGCGACCGCCTCCGTCTCCGCATGGACGCTCTCACCCAGGAGGTCGAGTGACGGCGTAATTCCCCGGGCCGCC
Organism: uncultured Gemmatimonadales bacterium; assembly: GCA_963751925.1. Taxonomy (GTDB): domain Bacteria; phylum Gemmatimonadota; class Gemmatimonadetes; order Gemmatimonadales; family GWC2-71-9; genus CAVVWJ01. The sequence continues at coordinate 2,013,504 of CAVVWJ010000002.1, forward strand.
AGCTCGGCGGCCGCTTTGACCCCTTCCTCGATAGTTTCGCCGGCTACGAATCGCGATGCGAATTTCCGGGCCAGCCGGTTCCCCCGAACAAAGTTGAAAATCTTCCGCTGCTCAGACAGCCAGAGCAGGCTCTGTCGCATGATCAGATCGGTACCCGTTGTCGATGCAGTGAGGCGAGGCTCAAGGAGCACACCAAAGTAGTCCGAGCCTCGAACGCTGTGTAGGGCGGTGGCTTGTGACTCAGGTCACGTGGGTTTCATCAGAATGATCATATCCTCTAGCTGAAGGTCACTGCAGATCATCCGACCCTGTGAGAACATGGCCACACGACAGCGCTGGAAGCGGGTTGAACGGAAGGTGCACAAGCGAGCTCGGCCCAACCGAAAGCCCCCGGTGGAGGTCGTCAGTGATCCCGTCGAGTCAGCCAAGGCCGCGGGCCTCAGATATGTGAGTGACACCACGCCCGGGATCCGGCGCAAGAAGGCCGGTCAGGGATTCACATACGTTGGGTCCGACGGCAAACCGATACGAGACGCCAAGGAGATCGCTCGCATTCGTGCGCTGGCGATTCCGCCGGCCTACACCGATGTGTGGATCTGCCCCACTCCCAACGGGCACCTCCAGGCCACCGGCCGGGATGCCCGGGGGCGGAAGCAGTATCGCTATCATCCCAAATGGCGCGAGGTCCGGGACGAGACCAAGTTCGGCCGAATGCTGGCCTTCAGTGAGGTGCTCCCCCGCATTCGCGCCCGGGTGGAGCACGACCTGAATCTGCCGGGCCTTCCACGCGAAAAGGTGCTCGCCACGGTAGTCCGCCTTCTGGAATGGACCTGCATCAGGGTGGGCAACGAGGAGTACACCAAGGCGAACCGTTCGTTTGGACTCACTACCCTGCAGGACCGTCATGTCGAGATCTCCGGCTCGAACCTGACGTTCGAGTTCCGGGGCAAGAGCGGAAAAACGCATAGGGTCAGCCTCAGCGATCGGCGGCTCGCCCGAATAGTGCAGCGGTGCCAGGCCGTTCCTGGGGAGGATCTGTTCCAATACGTCGACGAGGACGGTGTGCGTCAGACGGTCGGATCAGGAGACGTGAACGACTACCTCCGAGAGATCTCAGGCCAGGAGTTCACGGCCAAGGATTTCCGCACCTGGAACGGAACAATCCTGGCGGTCACGGCTCTCACCGAGGCAGGCGCCTGGGGCACGCAGAAGCAGGCGAAATCCAACGTGCTCCGCGCCATCGACAGGGTGGCAGAGCAGCTCAACAACACCCGGTCGGTCTGCCGGAAGTACTACGTGCACCCGGCGGTGTTCGAATCGTACCTGGCCGGGAGCATGCTCGAGCACCTCCAAAACGGGAAAAAGCCGGCGGCGAAGGAGATCAAGGAGGTTACTGGGACCGAGCTCAGCTCGGAGGAAAAGGCAGTGGTGCGGCTGATCCAGCGGCAGCTCGAAGCCGCGAGCGCCGCCTAAACCGCTGCTACGTCGCCACCATTCTGGGATTTGAGTGAGTCCAACCGGCGAGCCATCGTGTCCGCCCGCAGGTCGAAGTGGGAGCCGTGCCAGGCTGGAATGCCGGCCCGGAGGATGATCGCCTGCGGCGAAGCGTGGACGATGCCTACCCGCTCTGAGATGTACCGGGACAGCGGCTTGCAGGCCACCACGTCGACCAGGTACACCGGAACGTCGTGGTGCATCCGCCTCAGTGACCTGATTTCCTCGTAAGCGATCCCGCTGGTTGGGCAGATGGGACTGTGCTTGTAGACGACCGCCAAAGGCTCGGACAGGGCGGTGGCGACATCGGCCTCTGAAACAATTTTCTTCATATCACAACGTAGTAAGGCAATGCTCCCGCGTTACGTAAGGCGCATCACCTCCAGCAGCTCCTGATAACGGGGGTCGCTGCGAAGCGGGTTGAGCATCGGCTCGATTTTCAGATACGCGAGCCAACCCCGACGATCGAGCCTGGCCCTCTCCAGCAGCTCGAAGGTACCGTCGACGTCGCCCATGCCGACGATGACCATTGCCAGAGCAACCGGGGAGACGTAGCGAGTACGCTGCCGCTCTTCCAGCTCCCGCAGGACGGCTCGAGCCTCCTCGGTTTTCCCTCGCAGCCCTGCGACGTAGCCCAAGCCGGCGTACGACAGCATATCGTTCGGCGAATTCGCCACCGCCTCCTGAAAGGAAGCAGCCGCCTCGTCATACAGACCTTGCTGGGTGTAAACCAGGCCGATCAGCCGATGGGTTTCTTCCGCGGTGGGGTCCATCATCAGAGCGCGCCGCAGATTTGCCAGGGCACCATCATAATCCCGGGCGTAGTACTGCAGCCAACCCATGCTCCGACGGATCGAGACGGACAGCGGATCCAGCTCCAACGCCGCACGTCCTTCGCTCAACGCCTCGTCGAACCGGCCCATCGCGGCGAGGAACCAGGACCGCCACTGGTGGGCCGTGGAGTAGCGAGGATTGAGCTCGACCGCCCGGCTGAACTCACGATTGGCACCGGGCCAATCCCAATCGTAGATGAACATGACCCAGCCGAGAGAGGTATGAGCCTCGGCCAATGTCTCATCCAGTTGGAGCGCTTTCTGCGCCTCGGCTCGGGCCCGCTCCATACCTTCACGAACCGGCGCTCCCCGGTAATCGAGATCGAGGGCGTACGAGTCCGCCAGGCCGCTATAGGCAAGCGCGTAACCAGGATCTTCCTCAATTGCCTGCTCGAAAAATTTGATCCCCTCCTTCAGTGCAGCCTGACTTCTCCGATTCCACCAGTAGCGGCCTTTGAGGTACAGGCTATAGGCGCGCACGTTGGCCGTATAGCGGACCGGAGTTGGGTCGCCCAGCTCACCGAGTAGCGTCGATCGAAGCGTGCGGACGATGGTCCCGGTGATTTCATCCTGGATCGCGAACACGTCGGAGATTTCGCGGTCGAACCGCTCGGACCAGAGGGTACGCTCGTCGCCAACACTGGTCAGCTGCACCGTGATCCTGAGCCGACTCCCCGCCTTCCGAACCGTGCCCTCCAGCACGGCCGAGACGTTCAGGCGCGTGCCGATCGTTCGTACGTCTTCTCGCGCGTTCTTGAACGCGAATACCGAGGTACGCGAGGCGACTCGCAGGCCTTCGACTTTGGTTAGTGCCGTGATCAGCTCGTCGGTCATGCCGTCGCTGAAATACTCGTTCTCGGGATCGGGACTGGCATTGACGAACGGGAGCACCGCGATGGCGCGATTGTCCCGGGTGACCGAAACCGGGAGCTCGGAGGCGGGGGTGACCAGAGCCTCACAGAACTCCCCCATGGTCGCGAACCGCTCGGCAGGCGTTTTGGCCAGTGCCCGATGCAGTGCCAACTCGACCGCGAGCGGAACGGTGGGGCGGAGCGACCGAATGGAGGGAGGTGGCTCGATTGCGTGTCGAGCCATGGTGGCCCTAGCACCGGAGCCGGCGAACGGCGGCTGACCGGTGAGCATCTCGAACAGCACGCACGCGAGGCTGTAGAGATCGCTACGGCCATCGAGGTCGCGCTCGGCGCTGGCCTGCTCGGGGCTCATGTATGCTGGAGTGCCGACCGCGAAACCGCGGTCGGTGATGTAGACGTTGTCCCCACCTGCCGCCGACATTGCGGTAGCCACCCCGAAGTCAGCCACGACCGGCTCGCCATCCTGCAAGAGAATATTCTCCGGCTTGATGTCCCGATGGAGCACGTTGTGCCGGTGAGCATAGCTGAGCGCCATGGCGACAGCGCGGGTGATGCGAAGAGCAGCCTCGACCGAGAGCGCCCCCTCCCGGCTCAACTGATCGCGGAGCGTCTCGCCCCCGGCGTAGGGCATCACAAAGTAGAGCAGGCCGTCGCATTCACCGGAGTCGTGGACCGGAAGGATCTGGGGATGAGAGAGGCGGGCGGCCAGCCGGATCTCGCGCAAAAACCGTTGTGGCTCGTATCCCTGCGTGCTGCCCGGCAGCAGCACCTTGATGGCCACCTTCCTGCCGTGCTTGAGATCCTCGGCCCGATAGACTGCTGCCATCCCGCCGCGACCGATCTCCTCCTCGATGCGATAGCGATCCGCTACGGCCGCTCGAAGGCGCTCAGGCACAGCAGGCATGCTTTCCGGCACCGGTCTCGATCTGATGATAGGTGAGGTCAGTTTCTCTCTTCTCTAAGGGAACCTCGCAGACCCCGATTTCACAAGCGACTTATCACGCCCCAACGGCACTGACTTAGCGCTGTTTGCTGTAGAACCCGTCAAACGCAATTGTCCAGCTCTTGCCGCCATCGGCCGACGTCTCCCAGAGCTGCCGAACAGTGGCGGGCTTTGGTTGGCTCCAGGTAATTCGTTGCTGCGCTTCAGCACCCGTGCTGTCCCGGGTGATTCCCTGCAGGACCATGCGACCGTTCGAGAAGGCACCATCCAGTTGAAGCAGCGTGCCCTGATTGTCTACCCACGTCTGATGCCACTTCTTCTGAGTGCGGTCATAGATGTTGTAGCTCGTGCCCGTGCTCCCACCTGCCCCGCTCCAGTTTTCCTGAAGCACACATCCATTCAGTATGGAGCGGATGTGATTGACGCCGGCCTGCTTCCCTTTGGGGCCCCGGACATCCCAGTCTCCAATCCAGAAGTCGAACTGATGGTATTCAGCTTCGGCGCACACGGCTGAGAGTCGTGGCTTCAAGTCCACTGAATCGGCTGTGCTCAAAGCCAGGACGACACCAAGAGCCGAGACGATTCCTGACGCGAGTACCCGCATGGGCTGGCCTCCTTTGAGAAAGGGCTGATTATCTCAAGGCACTACGGCAAACCGGAACGGGTGGTGCCAGCGCTTACCGCGGGATACCGCTGATGAAGCGGCTGATGCTGGAGAAATAGCTGGAGGAGTCCACCTGGAAGGCGTCGCCATGTCCTCCTTGGAGCTCGACGAAGGTCTTCGGCGGGATGGCCGCCTCGAAGAGCCGGCGTCCATGCTGTATCGGTATGACCTCGTCTCCCCGCGCATGGAGAAACAGCTTCGGAATAGTGAGGTGCCCGACCTTCCTGCTCGAGGGAAACTGGCTCACCGCAATCCACCGGACCGGAATGTAGGGGTAGAGCTCCTGGCCGCGGTCGACCACGGATGTGGGGGCACCCTCCACGATGAGACCGGCGGCGGGGAGGCGGCTCACCAGGTCGATGGCGACGGCCGATCCCAGCGAATGGCCGAAGACGAGGATGCGGGTGGCGGGGACACCGAGACTCTGGCGCAGGTAGTCGTAGGCTGCCGTTGCATCATCGATAGAGCCCGCTTTCGCTGGGTCTTCCGGTACTCTCACCGTAGCCGCGGTAGTCGAACGCCAGCAGGTTGAGTCCGAGTTGGAGCAACCCCGCGTAGTGCTGGGGACGATCGAACTCGGACAAGTTCCCCGCATTGCCGTGGCAGATGAGGAGCCATAGTCCCGAAGAGTCGGGAACAGCCCGCATGACCCAGGCCGCCAGCCTGGTGCCGTCCGTGCTGGGAATGTCGACCCGCTGGGGCGCAATCCCGAGTCCGACGGGAGGAGGGATCAGGACGCGCTGACTTCCCGGGAAATAGATCAGGCGGGATTCGTTGGCCCGAAGCAGTAGCAGGAGTGCCAGGTAGGCCACCACCGCAACTACCACGATAGTCCAGGTCACTCGCTTGAGCGTGTGCAATGCTGGGAGCCGTCAGGCGGGATAGTACCGTGCTCCACTACGGGCCATGTCCAGGAGAGAGGCGGCCGGGCGAAAGCGCTCGCCAAACTGTTCCTGAAGCTGATACAAGGTTTCGACCGTCCTCCGCGGCCCGACGTCGTCGATCATCCTGAGGGGTCCACCACGGAAGGCCGGAAAGCCGATGCCAAAGATCGCGCCGATGTCACCATCACGGGGACTGCGCACGACTCCGTCGGCACAGGCCATGGCCGCTTCGTTCAGCATGGAATAGACCAGGCGGCGTTCGACCAAGCCCCTGTCGCCATTGCCTGGACGGACACCGAGCAGAGGATTGATGCTGGGATCGACCCCCGCCTTGCGCCCGTCCTTGTAACGGTAAAATCCACGCCCATTCTTTCTCCCCAGCCGGGTAGCGCCGAGCATGCGGGTGAGGGCTCCGGCCGGCTTCATCCGGTCACCGAAGGCGGCATGCATGACATCTCCCGCCTTCTGAGCGACGTCGAGACCCACCTCGTCGAGCAGAGCCACCGGACCGACTGGAAAACCGAAACCGGTCATGACGCTGTCGATCAACCCGATGGGGACACCCTCCAGCAGCAGGTGCCCGGCTTCGTTCAGATAGGGCGACAGGATCCGGTTGACCCAGAAACCCGGATGATCGGCAACCACGATGACGGTTTTTCCCATCCGGCGGCCGAACCGCACCGCCGTGACGATGGTATCGGGACCGGTGGCCTTAGTCGGGATGACCTCGAGCAGCGGCATTCGATCCACCGGCGAGAAGAAGTGCATGCCGAGTACTCGCTCGGGATGGCGAGCATTGGCGGCAATGTGGTGGATTGGGATGGTCGAAGTATTGGTGGCGAAGATGGTGTCGGGCCGAACGTGGGATTCGACCTCCGCCAGCACCTTCCGCTTGGTCTCGAGCTCCTCGAACACAGCCTCGATGACCAGGTCGGCCCGGCTGAAGCCAGCGTAATCGACCGACCCTGACAGGAGTGCTGCGAGGCGCTGGAATTGAGGCTTGGTTAATCGCCGGCGCTCCAGCCGCTCGCGCAGCAGCGCCGTTGCCGAGTTCAGGCCCTTACCTATCCGCGCGAGGTCAGAGTCCCTGAGCCGAGTGTCCACCTCCACATTCATGACGGCTGTCCCGGCGATCCCCGCCCCCATGAAGCCCGAGCCGACGATGGCGAGCCGCCTGATCTGCCGAGGCACCGCTGGCCCCGGCACACCGTCGTCCTTCTTGAGTGCAGTGGTCGCGAAGAAGATCCCGATCAGTTTGCGCGAGACGTCCCCGACAGCAAGCTCGCCGAAAGCGCGATGCTCTTCAGCCAGCCCCGCGGTGACTCCCTGCTCCATTCCGGTCCGGACGGCGCCGAGTGCTGCCAGTGGAGCGGGATAGTGTCCACCGGTCTTCTTGAGGATCTGCTTTCGAGCCGCCCGGTACACCAGCTGTCGCCCAGCCGAGGTCCGCTCCAGCAGCATCCCTCCAACTCCAGCACGCGGGGTCCGCTGGGGCAAGCCTTCGCGCGCCAGCCGATCGGCGGCGGCGATGGCGGTCTGCCGGAGGATGCTCCGGGGCACTACCTCGTCCACCAGGCCCAGGCGATACGCCTTGGACGCCCGCTCACTCTTACCGGCGAGGATGATGTCGAGTGCGGCGCGAACTCCGATCAGCCGCGGGAGCCGCTGGCAGCCACCGGCGCCAGGAATAAGCCCGAGCTGCACTTCGGGCAGTCCCAGTTGAGTCTTCGGGTGATCGGTTGCGATGCGGTAGTGGCAGGCCAGCGCCAGCTCCAGACCCCCGCCGAGGCAGGCGCCGTGAATAGCCGCGACGATCGGCTTGGGGAATGTCTCCACCCGGCTCACCATCTCCTGCCCCTCGAAGCTCAGCCGCTCGGCTTCGGTCTGGGTGGTGAGCTTGGTGAACTCCTCGATGTCTGCCCCAGCGATGAAATTGTCCGACTTGCCGGAGATCAGCACGACAGCACGCACACCGGCATCGTCCCTCAACTTCGGAAGCAACCCTTCCAGCTCGGCTTGCACGGCGCTGTTGAGCTTGTTGACGGGTTGGCCCGGCAGGTCGAACGTGAGGACCGCGATGCCGTTTTCAATAGACGAGGAGAAGGCGGGCATTGAAGTTGGGGGTCGAGAGTCGAGAGTCGAGGGTCTAGGGTCTAGAGTCGAGTGTCTAGAGCCGAGGGTCCAGACGAGAAACGAGAGGACAGTTCCGTCCTGTGATAGACTCTAGACCCTCGACCCTGGACTCTGCTTCGGCTCTCATTGCCTCTCCAATACCATCGCATACCCCATCCCGCCCTGGGCACAGATCGAGAGAAGTCCGAACTGCACGTCGCGGCGCCGCATCTCGTTCGCCAGCGTGGTCACCAGCCGTGCACCGGTCGCGGCGAAGGGATGACCGATGGCGATAGACCCACCCGAGACGTTGGTCCGCTCCCAGTCGACCTCACCCACCGGCCGAGGGAGCCCGAGGCGATCGGCCCAGGCTTGCGACCCCCAGGCCTGCACGTTCGACAGCACCTGAGCGGCAAAGGCCTCGTGGATCTCGACCAGTCCCAGCTCGCTCCAGGGCAGCTCGGCCCTTTCCAGCGCCTTGGGGACGGCGTACACCGGACCCATCAGCAGCTGCCATCCCGGATCGACCGCCGCGACCGCATAGCTTCGGATATAAGCGAGCGGCTCGTGACCGAGTGCCTTGGCTTTCTCTTCCGCCATGAGCATCACGGCCGATGCCCCGTCGGTCAGCGGCGATGAGTTGCCGGCGGTGACGGAGCCGTATCGCCGGTCGAAGACCGGTTTCAGCTTCGCGAGCGCTTCGAGCGAGGTGTCGGCCCGGATCCCGTTGTCCGAGCCGACTATCTCATCCATTTCGGGGCCGCCGAACCAGGGAGCGATTTCAGCGGGAAGCCGTCCATCCGCCGTCGCCGCAGCGGCTCGTTGATGGCTCATCAATGCGAGCCGGTCCTGATCCTCACGGCTGATGCCGTTCTCCTTCGCCATCTTCTCGGCCGATTGACCCATCGTCTCTCCGGTCGATGGCTCGGAGATAGCCGGCGTGACCGGTATCAGGTCGCGCGGACGCACCCGGCCGAAGGCGGCGACGCGAGCGCCGAAGCTCCTCGCCTTGCTCGCATCCACCAGCACGCGGCTGAACCGGCGGGAATGCAGGATCGGCAGATCGGAGAGTGACTCGACGCCGCCGGCGAGGATGGTGTCGGCGTGCCCCAGGACGATCTGGTCGGCGGCGTTGTTGATGGCCTGCGCCGCGGATGCGCACGCCCGGTTGATGGTGTATGCCGGTATGCTAGGCGGGAGCTGCGGGAGGAGGCTCACCTCGCGCGCCACATTGGGTGTGAGCACCGATGCGACGACCTGGCTGAAGACGACCTCGTCTACTTCGCGGCCGTCGACTTCACTTCGGAAGAGCAGCTCCCGGGCCGCGTGCCGGGCCAGTGCTACGGCGGAGACATCGGCGAATACGGTGCCGCTCTTGGCGAATGGAGTTCGGACACCGGCAATAATGGCGACTCGCCGGCCGCGGCGGGCATCGATCATGTTGCTCCGGGGAGGGGAGTGCTCTTACTTCTTACTGCAACAACGCTGGCCACCGCTCGCCATCGCTCGGTATCGACAGCTTCGGCCACCTCACGCCCAAATTCGACGGTGAGGGGAGCGACAAGGCGAGCCAACTCTCCGGGCCGCAGCAGGTGGCTCTGTGAGGTCGGGCCCCAGCCCGCTTCGAGCTGCGCCTGAAGAAACGTTTCCATCATGAGCCGGCCGCCCGGCGCGACCAGTCCGAGGATTCTGGACATGTTGGCCCGGTCAAGATAATTGAATACCAGAACCGCATCAAAAGTCCCCAGCTCCGGCCAGGGGCCCTCGAGATCGACATTGCGCCAGTCAACCGTCAGGCCCGCCGCCGCCGCGCGGTCACGGCCGGTATCGAGCTTGGCTTCGTCCATATCGATGGCCACGACCCGCGCACCCAGCGCCGCCGCGGCCAAACTGTGCCGCCCCTCCCCGCAGGCAAGATCCAACACCCTGGCTCCTGGACGGATCAGATGAGCGTGCCAGAGAAACCAGGTGCTGGGCCGCTGAGTTCGCGTGGTGGGACACAGAGTCATTCGAGGCGATCCTCCGAGCGTGCCACGATGGCGCAGCTGGTCATGGAACCTGCTGATCTTCTGGTCATTGGAGGCGGCATCAATGGAGCGGGTATCGCTCGCGATGCCGCCATGCGGGGACTTCGGACAGTTCTGGTAGAGCAGAACGATCTGGCGTCGGGCACCAGCTCACGATCCAGCCGGCTGATTCACGGCGGGCTCCGCTACCTGGAGCAGGGTCAGCTCCGCATGGTGCTCCAAGCCAACCGGGAGCGCCGCATCCTGCAGCGCATCGCGCCTCACCTGGTCTGGCCGCTTCCGTTCGTCTTTCCGGTCCATCGAGGCGACCGGATATCACGGTGGCGACTGGCTGCCGGAATGATGCTGTACGACGCCTTGGCGCTGTTCCGGAATGTGCGGACCCACCGCATGCTGGGCAAGCGCGCCATGCTCGAGGCCGAGCCCATGCTACGCGACCGCGGCCTCATCGGAGGAGCCCGCTACTACGACGCCCAATGTGACGACGCACGACTGGTCATCGCGACAGTCCGATCGGCGATCCACCACGGCGCACTGGTGGCGAACTACACCGCCGTGCGCGCGCTCGAGAGGACGGCCGGGCGCGTTGTGGGGGCCCAGCTGGAGGACTGCCTTACCGGCGAGCGGGGCGTCATCCGAGCCAGCGTTGTCATCAACGCCACCGGCCCCTGGGTCGACCAGGTCAGGCGGCTCGAGGATGCGGGTGCCGCTCCCCTCCTCCAGCCCACCAAAGGAGTGCACGTCGTGGTGGATCGAGCGCGCATCGACCACAGGGATGCGGTCGCCTTTACCAGCCCGATCGACGGCCGCGTGATGTTTGTGCTTCCCTGGGGAGAGCTGTCGTACATCGGGACGACGGACACCGACACCAGCGACCCTCCGGACGACTTGACGATCAGCGCGGACGATATGGTCTACCTGCTGCGATCCGTCAACGCCCGGTTTCCCAGCGCGCGACTCGGACTGGAAGACGTACGGGGTGCATGGGCCGGCCTCCGGCCTCTGCTGCTGGATCGGAACGGCCATGTTGCATCGACCAGATCGCGGGAGCACACCATCGTGCACGGCTCTGGCGGAATGATCACTGTCGCCGGCGGCAAGCTCACCACCTATCGCTCGCTCTCAGCCACGGTGGTCGATCACGCCATGCGCGAGCTGAGACACAAGGACGGGCGGCCACGCCAGGGTGACGCGCCAACAGACGAAGAGCCGTTGCCCGGCGGCGAAACGTCAGACCTCAGCCAGTTTCGCGAGCGCGGACTCGACCTGGGCCTCCCGCCTGCAACAGTGGACCATCTCCTCCGACACTACGGCACGGAAGCGGCCGGGATATTCAACCTGGGCGGATCCGACAGACGCCTGTTCACTCCTCTGGTGAGCTCTCACCCCGCGATCGAAGCCGAAGTGGTGCATGCCGTCCGCAGAGAGTTGGCGTATACGGTGGATGACGTGCTGGTTCGCCGCTTCCATCTGTACTACGAGGAGCCCGGTCATGGCTTTGCTGCGGCCCAACGCGTGGCCGAGCTGTTAGGCGAGGAGCTTGGCTGGAGTCCGGATCAGGTCGAGCGCGAGGCAGAGCGATACCGGGCGTTCCTCCGGGCCGAAGGCAGCGCGCCCCGGTGAGTGGCTCAAATGTTATCTTTCAGAACCCACCCTGCTTCAGCTTTCGTCCGGCAGCTGCCCATCCGCTGGAGCCGGGATCAGGTATGCCCTTTGTAGGAATGTGACACGTGGATCCCAACGTTTTCGAGACCGCTAACGCAGGTTTTGCACAGGCAATGTACGAGGAGTTCCTGCGTGATCCGGCCGCCGTCGGCCCGGAGTGGCGTCGTCTGTTCGAGAGCGGGGTTGTTGGCGAGCGGCCGGCTGCCAACAACGGTACCAGCGGTGAGCCGGCTTCACGCATCGGAAAGGCGACTGGACGTCTGGATGGCCCCGGACAGACGGATATTCCCCGAGTAGGGGCGCAGCCGATCAAGGGGCCGGCGGCCAAGCTGGTCGCGAACATGAACGAAAGCCTGACCGTCCCAACGGCGACCACATTTCGGGAGCTCCCGGTCGCGGTTCTCGAAGATCGCCGGCGGCAGCTGAATGCCGGACTCCAGACTGCCGGCCGTTCCGATAAAATCTCCTTTACCCACCTCATCGCCTTCGCGGTCGTCCAGGCCACCAAGCAGCATCCAGTCATGGGTCATACGCTGGTCATGCTCGACGGTGTTCCCCACCGGGTACAACCCGAAGGGATAGCACTCGGCCTGGCGGTGGATGTGCAGCGGAAGGATGGGAGCCGAGGCCTCGTCGTTCCCGTGATTAAACACGCCGAGTCGATGGACTTCTCTGAGTTTCACCGGGCGTACGAAGGACTGGTCGAGAAAGCTCGCACTAACAGGCTGATGCCGGACGATTTCGCCGGCGCCACGATGTCGCTTACCAACCCCGGTGGCCTCGGCACAGTCGCCTCGGTGCCGCGGCTCATGGCCGGACAGGGAAGCATTATCGCAGTTGGAGCGATCGGTTTTCCACCGGAATTCTCGGCGGTGCCAGGTACCCGGCTGAACGAGCTCGGGATCAGCAAAATCATGACGATCACCAGCACCTACGACCACCGGGTGATCCAGGGGGCTGAATCGGGGGCATTCCTCGGCACAGTCGATCATCTCCTGCAGGGAGAGAACGGGTTCTACAGCTCCATCGCGGAGAGCTTGAAACTGGCCGAACTGCCGGCCCAGCCGAGTAGCTCTGCTCCGAGCAAGACTTCGCAGGTGGTCGAGCCGGACATGCTATACCACGTGGCCGCAGCGATGGCGCTCGTGAAGGCATTCCGGATGCATGGTCACCTCGCGGCCCAGCTCGATCCGCTTGGCACCGAGCCGATCGGTGATCCGGCACTGAACCCGGCCTCGCTCGGGCTCACCCCGGAGATCATGGCGCAGATCCCTTCGAAGGCGCTCCGAATTGCCGTTCCCGGCCGGACACTGGCTGAGGCACTTCCCCGTCTACAGCAGACGTACTGCGGGACGATGGCGTACGAGATCGAGCATATCTCCACGCATGAGGAGCGGGTCTGGTTGCGCGAGAAGATCGAGTCCGGCGCCTACCGGAAGCCCCTGTCCAAGGAAGATCAGCTTCGGCTGCTGCAGCGGCTGACAGAGGTGGATACTCTCGAGCGGTTCCTGCACAAGGCCTACCTGGGCCACAAGCGGTTTTCCATAGAAGGCGTAGACATGCTGGTCCCGATGCTCGACCAGACCATCGAGCATGCGGCCGCCGCTGGAGGCCGCGACGTCGTTCTCGGGATGGCGCACCGTGGCCGGCTCAATGTGCTCGCCCATACGGTCGGCCGTCCCTACGAAACGATTTTTGCGGAGTTCGAAGGAGGGCGCCATGTCGAGGGCGGCCAGCTCACGCCCGAAGGCGGCACCGGCGACGTGAAGTACCATCACGGGGCCGACGGCGTGTATGTGACGCCTGGCGGCAAGGCGATCACGGTCACGCTGACACCCAACCCGAGCCACCTCGAGTTCGTTGGTCCCGTGGTGGACGGTCGGGCCCGGGCCAAGCAGACCCAGCGGCGCGGCCGCGAACCGCATCACGACGGGACAATTGCGCTTCCGGTGATCATCCATGGGGATGCGGCCTTTGCCGGGCAGGGTGTCGTGGCCGAGACGCTGAATCTGGGCGCGCTGGCTGGCTACCGGACGGGAGGTACGCTCCACATCATCACCAACAACCAGGTCGGGTTCACCACCGACATGGAAGATGCCCGTTCCACCCGGTATGCCAGCGACCTCGCCAAGGGATTCGACATCCCGATCATCCATGTGAACGCCGATGACCCCGAGGCGTGTCTCTCGGCGGTGCGCCTCGCGATGGCGTACCGGGACCGTTTCCGCCAGGACATTCTCATCGACCTGGTCGGCTATCGCCGGCATGGTCACAATGAGGGCGACGAGCCGGCGTACACTCAGCCCGCCATGTACGAGAGGATCAAGAAACTTCCTCCGGTGCGCGAGCTTTATGCGCAGGCCCTCATCGGGGCAGGAGTCGTGACCAAAGAAGAGGCCGAGAAGCAGGCGGCCGACACCTACCAACGCCTGATGGATATCCAACAGTCGTTCAAGGCGAGTACAGGCTCGGGCCAGCCCCGGTCGACAGAGGAGCCCCGCCGTCAGATCATCTCGGCTCAGGATGTGGATACGGCTGTTCCCGCGGAGTTCCTGAAATCACTGAACGAGCAGCTGCTCACCTGGCCCGAAGGATTCAGCGTACATCCCAAGCTCAAGAAACAGCTCGAACGCCGCCGGTCAGCTTTGGGGCCGGAGGGTGGCATCGACTGGGCCCACGCCGAGACACTCGCGATCGCATCCCTGCTGACAGAGGGCATTCCCGTTCGGCTCACGGGTCAGGATACCGAGCGTGGCACCTTCAGCCAGCGGCATATGGTTCTGCACGACGTCAACACCGGCGAGAGCTGGGCGCCGATACGGAAGCTGCCCGATGCGTTGGCCCCAATCGAGCTGCACAACAGCCCGCTCTCCGAGCTCGCTACCCTCGGTTTTGAATACGGATACAGCGCCGCAGCTCCCGAAGCGCTGGTTCTCTGGGAAGCGCAGTTCGGCGACTTCATCAACGGCGGACAGGTGATCGTGGATCAGTTCCTGTCTGCCGGGTTGTCCAAGTGGGGGCTCACGACGAGACTGACGCTGTTGCTGCCCCATGGCTACGAGGGGCAAGGACCCGAGCATTCCAGTGCCCGGCTCGAGCGATTTCTCCAGCTGGCGGCTGAGGGAAACATCAGAGTCGCCAACTGTACGACTCCGGCGCAGTATTTTCACCTGCTTCGTCGCCAGGCAAGGCGCGGTCGTCAACGTCCTCTGATCATCATGACTCCGAAGAGTCTTCTGCGGCTGCCACAAGCGACTTCGCGTATCGAGGACCTATCGTCCGGAACGTTCCGCCCTGTCCTCGACGACAGCTGGGCCGCCCAGCGCAGCGCGGAGATCTCGCGGATAGTGCTCTGCTCCGGCAAGCTGTACTATGACCTGCTGGGCGAAGCCGAAAAGATGAAGGGTGGCAGACCCGCCATTATCCGGCTGGAGCAGCTCTACACCTTCCCGTGGGAGGAAATCCGCGCAGTCCTTGGGCGGTATCGGCGAACGAGCACCCTTGTCTGGGCCCAGGAAGAGCCTCGGAACATGGGGGCCTGGCGGTACCTGGAGCCGATTCTTCGTGAGCTCCTGCCCCAGGGAGCCGAGCTCGAGTATGTGGGGCGGCCCGACCGGGCGAGCCCAGCCGAGGGATATCCGGCGGCGCACGCAGCAGAGCAGAGCCGTATAGTGGCAGAGGCGCTGGAATCGCGCAGCAAGAAACCACCGCTACAAACCCTCGCGGTGGCGGGAGAAGGCCAGGGATAAACTGAAAGGGGCGGCCATCGAGGCCGCCCCTTTTGCTGCATCAGTCCTTTTCCACCAGAGGTCGTTCCGACGCTTGTCGGGCCAACTCTCTCAGCGGCTCGGACAGGTGTTCTCCGTAATGTAGGAGGAACACACCCCGAGCTCTTCGCTGCATAAGGAATGCAACCAGCGGAGTGTCAGCTTTGGCTGCATTGCAATCCCGGCAGGCGAGCACCAGGTTGTCGGGCCGGTCATAGGCCGTCTGACCGCGGCGGGGCCGCACGTGATCGAGCGTGATGGCGTCATCAGAAGTCTCGGTGCCGCAATACGCGCAAACTGGACCGTGCTGAGCGAGAAGCCAATCGCGGTGGGACTGCATGGAACGACCTGGTGAACGGCGGAAACTGGGGACTGTAACTGCAGAATGTCTTCGTGATCGGCGTGCCACAGAATACCAAATTGAAGGTTGAACATTGGCCTGGATGTCCAAGCCGGGAACACTATCAGAAACATAGCAAGATTGACGCCATAATGACAGCTGCGCCTGTCGAACCCCTTATGGGGCAGCGGATTGCTTGGGGATGTCCCGGGCCTGGGCTCGATATCTTCCCTTGAGCAGCCACCCCCAGTATCGGTCGTAGGGGTGCACTTCCTGGATTGGGCGGTCCTCCCGAAAAACCGGCCTTCCTTCGTTGACCCAGCGAAACAGCCCACCCGTGAGATTCTGAATGCTGCCGTAGCCGGCCCGCCTGAGCCAGGCCGCCACCCGGGCGCCCCGGTATCCGGCCGACGAGGAGACTACGATCGGGGTGTCTTTGGCAAAGCCGGCCATCGGCCTCGTGCTCGGCCGATAAGGATCGATGCGGATGGCGCCGCGGAGGTGGCTGGTGCTGAATTCGTCCTGGGTTCGAGCATCGAGCACGACCGGCTGGGTACGGCCGGGGTCCTCCCGCCAGAGCGCCAACTCCTCGGGGGCGATCCACTGGACAGTCGGAAATCTGCCGGCAATCCGACGTTGAAGCAGCTCGTACACCACTCTACGTCCGGCCAGGAGCAGGACGATCCCGCCGACGAGGATCGGCAGAACCACCACGATGAAGACTCCCTTGACCCAGCCTCTCACTGGAACCTCGGAGCAGGGATTGCACGCGTGGATCCGAGATCCGGGAGCCGCCCTTGTCGATCTGGCGCCCAGCCCGGTAACTCTACAACATATCGAGTTGGTGTTTCTATCATGTGGACAGATGATCTCATCAGCAAGGATCTCACATGCGCCGCTATCTCCCGCAGGATGTTGACCTCGCGCTTCTCATTCTGCGTCTCGCACTCGCCGGGGTTCTCCTGTACCACGGTGTCCCGAAGCTCCTGAACTTCGCGGGGACCACGGCGGCGTTTCAGGGGATGAACGTCCCAGCTCCTTCTCTGAGTGTGGTGTATGCTGTCATTGCCGAGGTCCTGGGCGGGCTGCTGATCCTGTTCGGAGTAGCGGTGGATGTTGCCGGTGTCCTCGTGGTCATCGACATGCTGGGCGCGATCTTGTTCGTCCATCTGCACAACGGCTTTGATTTCGGGAAGGGTGGTTGGGAGCATCCCTTCACCATCCTCAGCATGGCGTTGGTACTCGCGCTGGCGGGGCCAGGCCGGTACGCCGTCGGAAGCACCGCCGGCTACCGCACCACCGAGCGGAGGCGAGTCGCCTAGTTTATTTTCCGGGTCCTACCCTTACGCCTGCCGCGGCGTCCGCCATGTGAAAGGAGTTCGCCCTGAACGTAGAGAGCACCCGCGCTCGAATGGTGCGCCCCGACATCATGACCTCAGCCGGTCCAGACATTGGAACCCGCCCGGAGTTGGACTGGCGAAGCATCAACGCCATTCGCGTCCTCTCGATGGATGCGGTGGAACAGGCCCAGTCAGGGCATCCGGGTACGCCGATGGCGCTGGCGCCCGCGGCGTACGTACTCTGGCACAAATTCCTACGCCATAATCCGAAAAACCCTGAGTGGCTGGACCGCGATCGGTTCGTGCTGTCCTGCGGTCATGCCTCCATGCTGCTCTACTCGCTGCTCCATCTCAGCGGCTACGATCTTTCGCTCGAGGACATCAGGAATTTCCGGCAGTGGGGGTCGCGGACGCCGGGGCATCCCGAACGTGGACATACGCCAGGGGTAGAGACCACCACCGGACCACTGGGTCAGGGTGTCGGCAATGCGGTTGGCATGGCGATCGCCGAGCGGTTTCTGGCGGAATACTTCAACCGCCCGGACCACATTGTGGTGGATCATCGAGTGTGGGCATTCGCCAGCGACGGTGATCTCATGGAGGGGGTCTCCGGTGAAGCCGCCTCGCTCGCCGGGCACTTGCGTCTGGGAAAGCTCAATCTGGTTTACGATGACAACCATATAACCATCGACGGCGATACCGCACTGAGCTTTTCGGAGGACGTGTCGCGTCGATTTGAAGCCTATGGTTGGCACGTCCTCAAAGTGGGCGACGGCAACGATCTGACGGCCATAGGAGCGGCCTACGAAGCGGCTCTACAGGAAACGAAGCGCCCGACACTTATCGTCCTGCGGACCACGATCGCCGATCCCGCTCCCACGAAGCGAAACTCTGCCGAGTCGCACGGAGCTCCGTTAGGACCGGAGGAAGTCCGGAGGACGAAGGAGATACTGGGCTGGCCGCAGGAGCCGAAGTTCTATGTGCCCGAGGATGCCCTAAACCACTGGCGCTCCGCTCTGAATCGCGGCGCCGATCTCGAGAGCGCCTGGCAGAAACGGTTCGACGAGTATTCCAGAGAAAACCCGGCATTGGCCAAAGAGTTTGGCCGCTGGATGTCCGGCAGTGTGCCGGATGGCTGGGACGCGGCGCTCTCCAAGCTCGAGCTCGGGCCCGGTCAGCTAGCGACCAGACAGGCCTCGGGCCAGGCGCTGCAGGCGATCGCCGCGGCCGTGCCAAATCTGGTGGGGGGCTCGGCCGATCTGGGGAGCAGCACAGGGACCACGCTCAAGCAGGGCGGTACCTTCGGTCCGACCTCTGCCGGGCGCACCTTTCACTGGGGAGTACGGGAGCACGGAATGGCGGCGTGCCTGAACGGTATCGCCGCTCATGGTGGGCTTCGAGCATTCGGGAGCACGTTCCTGGTGTTCTCCGACTACATGAAGCCTGCGATACGGCTGGCGGCTATCATGCGGCTTCCGATCATTTACATAGGAACTCACGATAGCATTGGCCTGGGGGAGGACGGACCGACCCACCAACCGGTCGAACACCTGGCGATGCTCCGGTCGATTCCCAACCTGGTCACCCTGCGCCCCGCCGACGCCACCGAGACGATCGAAGCCTGGCGTACTGTCATGGCGCGGAAGGATGGACCAACGATGCTGGTCCTCAGCCGCCAGAAGCTGCCGGTGCTGGATCGAGCAGAGCTGGGCAGCGCTCGAGGGGTGCACCAGGGTGCCTACGTTCTGTGGGAAGCGAGTGGGACTGGAGGGCCGGATACGATTCTGATCGGCACCGGCTCCGAGGTTTACGTTGCGCTGAGCGCGGCTCGGCTGCTTCAGAAGGACGGGATCAGAGCGCGAGTCGTCTCGATGCCATCCTGGGAACTGTTCGCTGCCCAGCCGGAGGCGTATCGTCAGCAGGTGCTCCCGGCAGCGGTCCGGGCCAGGGTCTCGGTGGAGGCCGCCGGTGTCTTCGGATGGTCCCGCTGGATCACTGACGATGGGATTGCGCTGGGACTGGAAGGCTTCGGAGCCTCAGCACCGGGCGAGCGCCTCTATCAGGAGTTCAAGCTCACGTCGGAACATGTCGCTCAAGCGGCCAGGCGGCTCCTGTCCGGACCGAACAACCCGAGCAACAGGAAAAGATCATGACCGGTAGAGCGGATTCCTCCCGGCAGAACCCTCTGGTGCACCTCGGTGAATTGGGGCAGAGCGTCTGGTACGACTACATCACGCGAGATCTCCTGTCCTCGGGTGAGCTGGACAGACTCATCATGGAAGACGGCCTCAGCGGCATGACTTCCAATCCCACCATCTTCGAGAAAGCGATCGCCGGCAGTCAGCTCTACGATGATGACATTCGGCGCCTGAGCGACGAGGGTCACCACGCTTCCGAGATTTTCGAGACCCTCGCGGTTTCCGACGTCCAGCAGGCCTGTGACAACTTTCTTCCGCTCTACCAGCGCTCCGAAGGTGGAGATGGATTCGTGTCGCTCGAGGTATCGCCAACGCTGGCCCACAATGCAGAGGGAACGGTCCAGGAAGCCGAGCGGCTCTGGCGTGCGCTCGACCGGTCCAACGCCATGATCAAGATCCCCGGTACCGAGGCGTGCCTCCCGGCGGTGACCAGGTGCATCGAGGCCGGCATCAATGTGAACGTGACGCTCCTGTTTGCTGTCGAACGCTATGCCGGAGTCATCGATGCGTATCTGAGCGGATTGGAGCGGCGCCTGGAGCGTGGGCTCCCGCTGAAGACGATCGCGTCCGTGGCCAGCTTTTTCGTGAGCCGGGTCGACGGGAAGGTCGATCCCCTTCTGGATCGAACACCCGGACACCCGCTCAGGGGAAAGATCGCCATCGCCAATGCCGCCAGGGCATACCTGACATTCGAGCGTTCACTAGCCAGCGAGCGTTGGGCCTCACTATCCCAAGTAGGAGCCGCGCCTCAGCGCCCGCTCTGGGCTTCCACCAGTACCAAGGACCCGCAGTATCCAGACACGTATTACGTCGAGGCGCTGGTGGCCCCGCGGACGGTGAATACACTACCACCGGAAACCCTGGAACAATACCGAGATCACGGTCAGCCATCGGTCCGGATCCAGCAGGCCGTTGCTGAAGCGCCCACCAAGCTGGAGGGGCTCGCGAGAGCAGGGGTCGATCTCGACACGGTCACGCGTGAGCTCGAGGTAGAGGGCGTCGCCAAGTTCGCTGCCTCTCACGCGGCCGTGCTCGCCGGCATCGAGGCGAAAGCGGAGGCGCTGGCCACCAGGTGAAGTCCCTGTGGAGCTCCCTCCGTCGCATCTCGCTGACGAAGTGGATCCTCATCTCCATGGTGCTCGGCGCGCTGCTCGGCTGGCTCGATCCCACCGTGGCCATCAGCCTCAAGCCGCTCTCGACCATCTTCCTCCGCATGATCAAGTCGGTCGTCGTCCCCCTCATCTTCGGCAGCCTGGTGATCGGGATTGCCGGGCACGGCGACGACATGAAACGCGTTGGGCGCCTCGCGCTCAAGTCGATCATCTATTTCGAGGTGGTGACGACGGTCGCCCTCTTCGTGGGACTGGGCGCGGTGAACCTGATTCGGCCGGGAGTTGGGGTGAAGCTCGGTGCATCCTCGCAGGCCGGCCTGGAGCTGGCGCAGAAGACCACCACCCTGAGCGGCATCCTGGAGCACCTGGTCCCTCAAAGCTTCTTCGAGGCGGCAGCCAACAACGAGATCCTTCAGATCGTGTTCTTCTCGATTCTCTTCGCGGTGGCTCTCAGTCAGGTGCGGGGACGAGCGAAGGAGACGATGCTGGGGTTCTGCGAGGGGCTGGCGGAAACGATGTTCAAGTTCACCGGCATCGTCATGAAGTACGCGCCCATCGGCATCGGCGCGGCAATCGCCCTGACGGTAGGGCACAGCGGCCTGGGCGTACTGGTCAATCTCGGGAAGATGGTGCTTACACTGTACGCCGCCCTGATCGTCTTTGTGCTGGTCGCGCTCGTGCCGGTGGCCATGATGGCTCGAGTTCCCCTTCGAGCCTTCATCCAACTGGTGAAGGAACCGGCACTGATTGCCTTTGCCACCACCAGTTCCGAAGCCGCCCTGCCCAAGGCAATGGAGAATATGGAGCTCCTGGGCGTCCCCCGGCGGATCGTCGCGTTCGTATTGCCAACCGGGTATTCGTTCAACCTCGACGGCTCGACTCTTTATCTCGCGGTCGCGTCGATCTTCGTTGCCCAGGCGGCGGGCGTGAGCCTCACGTTCGGCCAGCAGGTGATCATGATGCTGACCCTGATGATCACCAGCAAAGGCGTGGCGGGCGTCCCTCGCTCTTCCCTGGTGATCCTGTCCGGAACGCTGGTGCACTTCGGCCTGCCGCTCGAGGGAGTCGCCATCATCCTCGGCGTGGACGCGCTGATGGACATGGGGCGCACCACCCTCAACGTGATCGGCAACTGCCTGGCAACGGTGGTCATGGGCCGGTGGGAAGGTGAATTCAATCCTGGCAACGCCGGCTTGGCGCCGCAGGCTGTGCCGGCAGGTGCTCCCGCCCTGAGCCGGGAGCTGAGATAATCGTGGCATGATGGAAGACCGCAACTTTTGCCGCGACTCCCGCGTCTAGGAAGGTCAGAGCCCGATCGAAGGTCCCCACCCTCAGCGAGACATTCATGTACTTCCGGAAGATGTGCCGAGCCGCAGCGATCCTGACCATGACAGGTTTAATCGTCCAGAACGGCCAGGCCCAGCAGCAGGCCGCTGCTCCCACCAGTGTTCGCTCAGCCAAGATTTCCAACCTGCGGTACGAAATCACCTTCGATTCCACCACCGCGGCCCAGCGCACTATTAAGGTCGCGACCACGTTCGATGTGAGTGGGAATGACCCGGTTGTCCTGTCACTTCCGGCATGGACTCCTGGGGCATACGAGATCAGTAACTTCGCGAGGTGGGTGCTGGGATTCACTCCGACCGCCGGAGACAAGCCGCTCCCCTGGGACAAGCTCGACTTCGACACCTGGCGGATTCAGCCGGGCGGTGCTCGATCGGTTACGGTTCGGTTCGACTATCTCGCGGATACGCTGGACAACGCGATGGCCTGGTCCCGCCCGGACTTCGCGTTGTTCAATGGGACGAACCTGCTGCTCTATCCCGAGGGCGGCGGTACCGATTTCTCCGCTAATGTCACCGTCAAGACCCAGCCAGGCTGGATTGTGGCAACCGCCATGAAGCCGCAGGGCTCACCTGGCTCCTACACAGAGGGCAACTATCACGACCTGGTGGATATGCCGTTCTTTGTGGGCCGAATGGATTACGACAGCACCCAGGTATCCGGCCGCTGGACCCGGCTTGCGACCTATCCCGCCGGCGCATTAGATCCTGCCGTCCGAAAAAAGCTGTGGGATCAGATCGCCAGGATGATTCCAGCCGAGTCGGCTGTGTTCAAGGAGACGCCCTGGAACAGCTATAACGTCATGATGATATTCGACCCGAGCTCCGGGGGTGGGAGCGCACTCGAACACCAGAGCTCACATGTAGGGATCTACAACCCGGCGTTCATAGGAACTCCCCTGCTGGCCTCGATCACTGCCCACGAAATCTTCCACGCCTGGAACGTCAAGCGCCTCCGTCCCACCGAGATGGTGCCGTACGACTATCACCAGCCGCAGCCGACTCCGTGGCTCTGGGTGAGCGAGGGGATCACCGACTACTACGCTGATCTGGCTCTCTCACGCTCAGGCATCTCGGATTCAGCCGAATTCATGACGTTTACCGCGGGGAAGATGGACAAGATCTCTCAGGCGCCCCCGACAGCGCTGGAGGACGCATCGCTCTCTACCTGGATTCACCCGGTGGACGGCACCGCTTACCTGTACTACCCCAAGGGCTCGCTTGCGGGTTTCATGCTCGACGTGATGATTCGTGATGCCAGCGACAACAAGAAATCGCTGGATGATGTCATGCGTCAGATGTATCAGACGACCTACAAGAAGGGACGTGGATTTACCGGGGCCGAGTGGTGGGACGCGATCAGTAAGGCCGCCGGCGGGCGTTCGTTTACCGATTTCAATGCCAGGTACGTGGACGGTCGGGAGCCTTTTCCCTGGGAGCAAGTGCTCCCGCTCGCAGGGTTGAAGGTCACATCAGATACCGTTCGCGAGCCCCGCCTCGGCATCGCCACCAATGGAGACTCCGTCGGCAACGTGCTGATTGCGGCGCTGCTGCCGGGCGGAGCCGCGGAAGAGGCCGGCGTGAAGGTGGGTGACCGACTTCTCGCACTGGGTGACCTTTCGGTGACCGACCAGAACTTCGGACCAAAGTTTCGAAGCAAGTTCGGAAAGGAGGACGGCGCTCCTTTGCCTATTCGAGTCCTGCGCGGCACCGACACGCTCACCCTCAATGCAAAGGCCCGGCTGGTCTCGCGGCTCGAGCGCCGGCTCGTAGCTGATCCTGCCGCTACGCCCAAGGCTCAACGGATCAGGAACGGGATTCTGCGGGGAACAACCGGTGGTAAGTGATGACTAGCACGCCCGTGAGACGACCCAAAAGGTGATTCAGCTTGGGTCGAAGAGGCCGGCCAGTTGATCAGGGGAGATGTCGCGAGGAGCCGGCATCAGTCCAGTCAGGTGTGCAGCCAGGCCGAGTAGCGCGCTCGGCCTCACGCCGGCAGCTCGGAGCTCGCCGATGCCGGTGTCCCCGTCCGCCTTGCTGAGCTTCCTGCCGGTAGGATGCCGAATCAGTGGATGGTGCAGGAAGACCGGGGGCTGGCTCCGTCCCAGTAATCGAGCCAACCGAATCTGCCTTCCGGTCGAGCCCAGCAGGTCCTCACCCCGGATCACGACATCGATGTTCTGGGCGATGTCGTCCACGGTGACGGCGAACTGATAAGTCCAGTTCCCCAGCCGGTCGCGAACCAGAAGGTCTCCGCACTGCTCTGAAGGCTCCTGGAGCTGCTCGCCCAGCAACCCATCGGTAAACCGCTCCACACCCGGCTCCATCACGACACGAATACCGACATCTTTACCCTGCCCGAGCCTGCGGGTCCGACAGCGGCCGTTGTAGCGGCTTTCCTGTCCAATACTGTCGAGACCCCCGGCGATCTCCTTACGGGAACAGTCGCATGCATAGACAGGAGTCTGAGCCTCGAGCTGGGCCAGCGCAGCGGTGTACGCGTCGTCCCGATCGCTCTGGCGGCAGAGAGCGGTCGACTCCTCCTGGTCCGGCACCAGCCCCAACCACTCGAGATCCTGCAGCAACGCATCCTGGTATTCCGGCCGGCAGCGGCCCTGGTCGTGATCCTCAATCCGAAGCAGGACGCGGCCACCATGAGCGAGCGCCAACCCCCAGACGTGCACCGCATTGGCCACATGGCCGAGGTGCAGGTAACCGGTCGGACTGGGTGCGAAACGAGTGACGAAGTTGGTTGGAAGATTGCTCAGGCGTCTTCAACCCGGCTCAGGACTCCGCTCCACGTATCATCCCGGGAGCGACCACCCCGGAACTCAAAGTGCTCGTCCACCAGAATGCGGCGGGCAAACTCCCACGTCGCCTCGTGCTGGAGGCGATGACGTAGCACCAGAGGAACCAGTTGCGCTGCTACCACCCAAACGCCTGTCTCCAGGCCTGGATACAATTTAGCCCATTCCGGACGAAGCCGAGCCTCCCGCACTGCCATCGTGTTCCCCAACTCAATGCCGGCACGACCGGCGGCGGAAACCGTCGGATCGGATATTTCGGCGACACTCGACTGATACGGTCGGTGGCCCTCAAGTGGCGTGCAAGGATCTATGTCACACCCATCTGGCCCGGCTTAGATTTGGTTCGTATGGCCATCACGGAAGTCACCGTCACGAGCCTGGGAGACCTGATCGACAAGGTGACCCCCACGGAGCCGGATCCACGGACCGGCCGGAGGCGTGACAATGTGGTTTACCGGGGGGAAGGAGACGCGCGATCGCCTCTCCTCACGAGTCTGGACAAGCTCGGTGGGCCTGGGTCACCGCACACCAAGGCCAACCTGGAAGACCACATCCTCAGGAACTTCATCCGCTATTCGAGGCCCTACTTCTCCACTCCGCCGGTGAACGATTGGGAGGTGCTCGTGTCGGCGCAGCACCATGGGCTCCCAACCCGTCTGCTGGACTGGACCTATTCACCGCTGGTGGCTGCTCACTTCGCGACCCTGCAAGGAGAGGTAGACTCGGACCGGGTGGTGTGGCGGCTCGACTGGAAGAGCGTGCACCGCTGCTTCAAGCTTCCCGAGCTGGCGCTCTTGATTCAGGACCTGGAGCGGATACTGGGCGAGGATCGACCGATGACGCCGTGGGTGCTGTTCAGTGGCGCGGGGGCCAAGCAATTCGCCTGCATGCTCGAGCCCCCGTCTTTGAATCCGAGAATCGTGGCGCAGTCCGCCACGTTCACGCTGTGTTCGGACAAGCGCACGTCCTTCGACCGCTTCCTCGAGGGACACGGGCTCGGATCGGCGCTCACCCGGTTCATCATCCCAGCTCGCGAGACCGCCCGGTTTCGCGACCAGCTCGACCTGGTGAGCGTGGACGAGCGGCGGCTGTTCCCCGACCTCGATGGGGTCGCGGCCGAAATGCGGCGCTACTACTCCTGAGCTCGCCTCAGTTCGGCAAGCCGGTTGCCGGAGCGCGACCCCTCCCGGCCAGCCTCGCCTCGGCGCGATCGTTGTCGCCCCGGGCCAGCAACACTTCGTAGTGATCCACCGGAGCCCAGATCGTCTTCAATTGGACGAAATCCCCGGGTTTCCAGCTGGATGCGACCGGACGCTGGTTGAGACGGATTTCATAGGTGCTGCCGTCTTCCAGGGTGACATACCGGCCTTCATCGATGACCTGTTGCACGTACAGTCCGAGCGGCAGAGCGACCCGATAGCAGCGGTGGCCACAGCCGACGTTGTTCGACGGTCCGGCGGGCGAGACGCCCTGGGCTTGAGCCGCAACCGGAGAGGTGAGAGGGAGTGCCAGTGCAGCGAGCAGTGCCAGGTGGCGAAGCATTTTCACGGGGGCATCCTCCAATTGTTTGTAGATGAAGGATACAGTCGAAATCGATGGGATGCTGTGAGCCGTGCCGCTCATCGCTACGTGCAAAAACTTGCAGGATCAAGGCGAGAGTTAGGGTTCGATCAAAGAAAGGGGCCTCAAACGAGGCCCCTCCAGTTCTGTGTGCAGAAGCTTTCTGAGCAGCTAGCGGTTGTTGTTTCCGTTACCGTTCCCGTTATTCCCATTGTTGCCGTTGTTCCCATTGTTCCCATTGTTCCCGTTGTTCCCATTGTTCCCATTGTTCCCATTGTTTCCGTTATTCCCGTTATTCCCGTTGTTTCCATTATTCCCATTGTTCCCATTGTTCCCGTTATTCCCGTTATTTCCGTTGTTGCCACCGTTATTGTTGTTGCCACCGTTGTTGTTGTTGCCACCGTTGTTGTTGCCACCGTTGTTGTTGGTCCCGCCGTTGTTGGTCCCGCCGTTGTTGGTCCCGCCGTTGTTGGTCCCGCCGTTGTTGGTCCCGCCGTTGTTGTTGGTCCCGCCTCCAGAACCGCAGGCGGTGGCACTGCCGCCTGCACCGGAGATCGGCTCCTGCACGACGGGGACCGTCGCGTTCATGCATGTGGCTGAGTTTTTGAGCGAGTTACCGAGCGCGCTGCGATATGCGCCGAGCAGGAGAATCAGGCCGAGAGATACGAGCGCGATGAGCAGCGCATATTCTGTAAGCCCTTGACCTGTCCTGCTCCTCCAGAACCTCGTCCAGACTCGCTTCAACATGGCTTCCCCCGGAGACTGTGCATGCAGTTGCAGTATGGGGCGCGCCGCCCATGAACTGCCTGATGACACGATAAGGTACCCCTTCCAACATTTTCCGATAGAGGCAGAGGCTGTGCAAAGGATGCAAAGCGAGAGGCTGGAGAAGACCGTGGTGCTCTTCTCCAGCCTCAGTCCTCATCTACCAGAAACCGATTGCGAGTGGTGGCGCTCGTGTGCTATTGCGCGCAGAAAGCGTCGATGAGTGCGTGTAGCTCCTGGACTGTCAGGGGCTCCCCTGCAACATCGCCTGCTCCCGCGGCAGCGGCGAAGCCACGATACGCCAGCCCGTAATTCTTACCAAATTGCGCTGCGAACGCTGTGGTTTGGCCCTTGCAGTTAGCGTCGCCCGGGGTACCAGGCAGAAGATGTTTGTCATTGGCCAAGGATGGCCGTGCAGCGGTTGAAGCGGTGGTGGGGTCGGTAGCGGTGTTACAAGCGAGAGTAGCCAAAACAGCGGCAGCAGCCGCGAGGGGAATGAAACGAGATTGCATGGCAGTTGCCTTCAGGTGATAGCGTGATGATCCCGCGAGTGAACGCCACGTCTCGCGCCGGCCGGCACAGCGCTGCTGTCGGCGGCGCTCCGGATCGATCAACTGACACGCTGACCACCCCCTTATATCCGTTTTGCGATTTGGACACTGAGAGGCTTCCGAGTTACTGCCTGGTACACGGGCGCGCAAGAGGTAAATAACGAGCGTTTCCGAGAGGGTCTCACTCACTTCTTGACGAAGCCAGTTCCGGATCATAGGCTCTTCCAAGATCCAGCCATCACAACCTACAAACACATCCGGCGGACGCTGCGGCCGCTCGATCGGCCCGGAGCCGATCTTCGGCTGATCGCGTGAATCACAGACGAAGTAAGAATCAGGAGCGCGTATGCCACGTTCGCTGCGACGGTGTGTGGTGCTGATAGCGGTCCCGGTTCTCTCGGCAGTCGCTCAAGGTCGAGCGAACGCCCAGAGCAAGGCGTCTTGCCCGCTCACTGAAAGCCAAACAGCCCAATCGATCGCGGCCTTCGCCCCCATCGCTTCATTCCTCTCCACCGAGCCCCGCTGCGTCAACTGCCACGGCGGAGTCAATCCCTTCATCAAGGGAACCGGGCTCGACCCCGGGAACGAGGCCGCGCCTTCCGCGAGGGTGGTCCATGGAGGAGGTCCGATACGTCGGCAAAATGACAAGACTGCGGAGGGCGTTGGCCTGATAGAGTCCGAGTGCCAGGATTGCCACAACAGCATGGCCCCCCGGCGAGACGGCTCCAAGTCAGTCTGGATGACGGCTCCGGATTTCCTCTCGTTCGTACACAAGGATGCCACGACGCTCTGCAAGCAGATCAAGCGTGCGTCTCATGATGTGGCGGATTTCATCGGCCATCTCACGGATGACAATGGCGGCAATAACTTTACCGGTACCTCGTATAACGGCGACCGCGGGCTCGACCACGACCAGTTCGGGGAGATTCCGCCGGCACCACCGTCGATCTCACACGAGGCACTACTCCAGCTCGGCAAGAACTGGGTGACAGCCATGGGCGGCGAGTTCAAAGGGGATGAGAGCTGCGGCTGCGAGTACAAGCATACCAACTGGAGCGGTCAGATCCACTACACGCTCGACATCAAGGGAGACGAGGGACACAACGAGCTACAGGACTGGTCGTACCGCACGTTCAGGCACGTGACTCTCACGGTGAAGGACGGTGTGGGAACGGCCTCCAGCCACGCCGAAGTCAAGAACCACGGCCTGAACCGGCACCCGGTAGCTCAGGGCGGGGGGAAGGTATCGTTCGAGAAAGACAACAGTGCTGATGAAGACGGAACGATCATCGGCACATCTGAGGCGAGAGTTCAGGTCCAGGTCGGTGAAAATGGTGGTGCCTACCAGATAGCCGCTAGCTGGACACCGATCACTGGCACGCAGCGCTCGGTCACCTGTGATCGCGTGACGTGCACCACGAAGGATCTTCCATTCTCCACCGTGCTGGAAGCACCAACCGCGATCTCAGGTAAGGCAACCGATTCCAATCACCTTCAGGGCTCCAGAACTGACTTCCGGGAGCGTCTCGGGCGCAGTCAGACAGGCATCTACCTCTTTTCGGTGTCGTGGGACCTGACGCGCTCCGAATCGAAGTGATCTCCATCCACTGAGGCGCCGGGGATCAGACCGCAGCGGTTTTCTGCTCCTTCCGCCTGTTCCATCCATGGAACGGCGCCCAGTCCCCAGCATCCCACTGCCGACGTAGCCCAGGAGTGCTCAGGTCCCAGTCGGGGCGGATCTCGCTCATGACCTCCCTCAGATCGTGCCAGAGATCCACTACAGACGGACGGCCCCAGAACCAGTATCCGTTGTAGATGCGATGGATCACGCGACCCGGCTTGAGTACCAGCGTGTGCGGAATCATCGGGTTGTGCTCGGGATCGGTGTACTCCTGAATGTCGAGGTCCCTCTGAACCGTTCGGTCCGGATCGGAGAGGAAGGTCCACTGGGCACCGACTGATGCACGGAACTCCTGTAGCGTGTGGTGGTCGTCGGTGGCGATCGTGGCGATCTGGGTGTACGCCACCGCGATCTTGGGATAAAAGGCGGCGAGCTCCAGGTGCTGCTGGTGCTCCTTGGGGCAGTAGTGGCCGCGCGCGAGGGTCAGTATTAACGGGTCTTCGCCCTGCAGATGGCTCAGCCTGCAGGGCCTGCGGGCGTGATCGGGAAGCTCGTAGTCGGGAAAGGTGTCTCCGGGCGCGAGCCTCACGTCGGCAGCTCCGTCCCCGCCTGCTCCGCCACCATGTACGCGGCGTACCACTCGGGCCAGTTCGCGTCTCGCTCGCCGGTCCGCTTCTCGTGCTCGCCGTGGGCCGCCTCCGCCCGCCGAAATGCGCTCGCCAGGTCGCTCGCGGAGCCGAACGAGGTCGCGCCGGGATCGATCCGTCCGGGCAGCCGCGTCGTGATCTCCTGCAGCAGCCAGCCGTTCCCGTCCGGGTCGCTGAAGGACACGAACGACGCATAGGTGTGCCCGTCCGGATCGGGACCCCTCAACCGCCCCTTGGGATCGAGACGATTGAAGCCGGCGAAGTGGAACACCTCGCTCACCTCGACGCCGCGCCCCAGCAACTGGTCGCGCGCTGCCTGAATGTCGGAGACGATCAGCCACACACTCTGTGCCGACCCGGGTGCGGCGGACGTGAGATTCTTCCCGAAGTGAACCGAGCAGGGGGAGCCTGGAGGCGTGAACTGGATCGCGCGGTCGTCCCCTTGGCGGAAGTCGGCATCGAGCCGCCAGCCGAGCCGCCCACCGTAGAACTCCTTCGCGCGGTCAACATCCGAGACCGGAACCGTGACTACTTCCAGCTTCATGTCGATCCTGGCGACGCTCGTGCCGTTGGTCGCGGCGTGACTGGGGACTGCGGTGGTACTCATGGTTCCCTCCTGGAGTGCGATTTGATGGTCATGCTGCGGCCTGACGAGGGAGGCCCACGCGACTCCCGGCGAAGAGTGCGGAAGCAGACCAATCTCCGCCCAGCTTTTTGAGCTGTCTATTGAACAATCGTATATGGCATACTTTGGCATAATGCGCGAGGGGAAGATCTCACCCACAAACTTCAAAGGGCCCCCCAACGGAGGCCCTAAGTTATTGTGGCTCACAGAGGCGCCGGTCGGAATCGAACCGACGAATGGAGGTTTTGCAGACCTCTGCCTTACCACTTGGCTACGGCGCCGGCGACGGGAAACTACCGCGCGTTTATCAGATACGGTAGGCCCACCAGTCAGCGCGTCTACAAAGTATTTTTCGCGCTGCCGAACCCTTGCGGGGCGGCTTTTGTCCACGCATTACAAGAGATAGAAAAACGTGGGAGTCTCGATCAGCTAGCGGAGGTCTCAAGTGCAGGGAGAAATACGTGAGGCTCGTCTTCGCCCGGAATTTGCCTCCTTCTACCCAGGAGTAGAGCCTGGTGTCTGGCTTCCCGCCACCACGGTCGGGCAGCAGCTCCTGCTCTGGCACCTGGCGAAGGCGATCACGCCACAGGGCGAGCGCCTCATGGCAGAGGACCACTTCGAATTTCGGGGAGGAACCCGGGCGAGCGTCCGGAATGGGACCCGGACGCGCGCGGGTGACCAGCAGTCTTAGTTGCTGGCCGGGCTGCCCATCTGGACGGTGGCAGCCATGTTCGGCTCGGTATTCGCCTTCAGGTAGGCATTGGGATCGTGCGTGAGCGCTCCCTCAGGCAGGAATTTGTACGCCGGCCCCAGCTCGGTGCGGATGCGCGACGCATAAAACTCCGGTAGCTGATCCGTCTCGCCATCCAGGTAGCGCCTCACTGAAGCATCGGTCTTGAGCAGCCGCTGAATCGTCTCATGATAGCGGATGCGGCCGAAACCCTCCGATGATACC
The DNA here is from genome assembly GCA_963751925.1 of uncultured Gemmatimonadales bacterium. Lineage (GTDB taxonomy): Bacteria > Gemmatimonadota > Gemmatimonadetes > Gemmatimonadales > GWC2-71-9 > CAVVWJ01. The sequence goes on from CAVVWJ010000002.1 coordinate 2,044,629, forward strand.
GCGCGCACCACGTTCATCCACTTGGGGATCATCGTCGGCGTCGCCGGAATCCGGCGGGCGATGGCCTTCCAGGAGAATGAGTACCGGGTGACGTCCACCAGTCCCTTGTAGAACTCCGGCCAGGTGTAATTCTTGGGCCGGACGTTCATCGCATGATTGTTGTTCAAGAAGTGGAACGGGAACGGTAGCACCCGGCCTGCCCGCTGGTAGTCCAGATTCATGGGAGCCGCACGCCCGAACGCCGAGAGTAGCGAGTACGCCGGAAACGCCCCGGGCGAGAGATCGATGAACTTCTTGGTCAGCTCGAACGGCTCCGGCCCCATGTCTCCATCCAACCCCATCACGAAGTTGGTCTGGATATATGGGATGTAGCGTAAAATCATGTTCACGTGCTCGGAGACCTGCTTCACCTTGTCCATACCGGTGCGGCGGGTCTTCGACTTGTTCCCCAGGTCATACCACGACTCGATGCCAGGCAAAATCGCCTGGAAGCCGTTCTTCTGCAGCCGCTGCAGGTGCTTCTCCGACAGCAGCGAAAGGCTGCTCTCGGCGATATGCCGGATTCTGCCCTGGGGAACCGACGCCTCTACCGCCTCCATATAGTCGTCGAACCGGACGCCGAAGTTCGGGTCGTGCCAGCCGACGATGGGATTCTTGATTTTGGTAAGAAGGAACTTCAGGTCGTCCCGCAGCTGGGCAAAGCTGAGCGGCTGGTAATCGACGGTTGAATCGATGCAGAAGGAGCAGGTGTAGGGACAGCCGAGACTGCCGATCATCGGCACGATCTTGATGGTCGGTGCCTTGGCCAGGGTGGGCTCGACGAACTTCCAGCGCTCCTCCAGAGTGGGGAGCTCCAGCGGCTGGCGCGCTGCCGCCATGTATCGCCCAACCGGACGATTCTTGGTGCACTCGCGGCAAACCTCCGCGATGATGTTCCGGTCGGTAAAACCAAGCACGTAGTCGTAGTACTTCTGCGCATCTTCGGGATAGCAGCGCGCATGAGGCCCACCCAACACCGTCACCGCCCCGCGGTTCCGGAAAAAATTGCTCAACGCATAGGCCAGCTGGGCCGATTGCGTGAATGCCCCGATGAAGACCATATCGAGATCGGCCGGAAGCTCCTCCAAGAGATTCTCCAGACCGGTGTAACACACTACCCGTACGTCATGCCCTTCCTGCTCGCACCAGACCCCGACGACTTGAGGCATGATGCTGGCGAGATTGGCGTTCATCACCCGCCCATATAGGGAGGGGTTGGGACTCTTGGTTACGAGATCGAGAATGCCGATGCGAAGTCGGCGCATGAACAGCCCTCGGAGGCGGGTATGGCCGATTCCCTGGGTCACCCAAGAGCTGAGCGGCCAACGAGCGGAAGGGACCGAAAAGGGAGCCGCCGGCCCGAGAAGACTCCGTCGCGGCCCGGGAAGGGCTACGAATCAGAGAGAACTGATTTGGCTGGCGGCTAAAGCGAGCGGCTGGAAGATGGCCCTGCCGAGGGTGGATAGCAAGCCGAGCTTTGCTCCGGTACATGGACTCGGAGCGCTGCCGGCCTCACCCTGTAGTGTAGAGGGGAACGGAGTGGGACGACCTCACCATCGAGCGCAACCGGCAACCGGCGGTTACGGGTCTCGATGGTGACCTCTTCGACAGTCAGCAGGTCCAACTCCTTCACCTGCTCGACCCCCTGGCGAAACACGTCCCAGGCCAGCCGCAGCAGTCCGCGGCGGCGCTCCGCGTTCATGACATAGACGGCCAGCCGGCCACTAGCGATCGTCTCTCGCGAGCCGGCCTCGAGCCCCGCCATCTGGTACTCGTTGTTGCCGATGAAGACAAAGGGGGTTCGGCGCACGATGGCTTCGCCTTCTACGATGATACGAACACCCATGAACGGATGTCGCCGAAGGACGATGAGTGAGGCCCAGAGCGCTGCAATCCATTTCCCTCGGCCGGTCTCCTGGTAACGCTCACGCAGGCGGACGATAGCGGGATAGAGTCCCAGGCTGGAGTTGTTGAGGAAGACCCGGCCGTTGACCTCGCCGACGTCCACCTTTCCCACTCTCCCATTCAGTACCACTTCCGCCGCGGCCTCGAGCTCGATCGGAATTCCAAGGTCCTTTGCGAAGTGGTTCAGGGTGCCGAGCGGGAGAACTCCGAGCGTGACCTCGCGCCCAACCACCGCGGCAGCGGCGGTATTGATGGTTCCATCGCCGCCACCAGCGACCAGGGTGCTGCAGCCACGCTTCACAGCGTCTTCTGCCGCCGCGGAGAGCTCGGCGCCGGAGGTGGCGAGGGTGATGTTCGCCTCCCGTCCGGCCGATGCAAAAATCTCTCTTAGCCGATCGGCAGCTTCGGCACCCTCACCGTGGCCCGATGCGGCGTTGAGAACCACAGCAATCGAGGCGGGGGTCATCTGCTTTTTCTCCTGCGCCTATGGGCGACCAGCCGATCCCCCAACCCGACCGCCGCTACCCAGAAGGCTCCCGCCGAAAATCCAGCCAGCACGTCACTGGGGTAGTGGACCCCCAGGTAAACCCGGGAGAGCCCGATCAGTGCGATCAGGAAGAGAGCGACGCACCAGACAGTGATTCGAATGCCGGGGCTCCGAATACGGCCCGACAGGAGCACCGCCACACCGCCGAGTACACTGGTGGCATACAGGGCGTGCCCGCTGGGGAAGCTCGCCGAGTTAGGAAGAGGGTAATCAAAAAAAGCTGAGGGTCGGGTACGGCCAAAGCTGATCTTGAGCAGGCCATCGAGTATGCCCGCGCCGGCCAGGGTGACCACCACGAGAACCGCGCCGCGATGCCAGCCTCGCGCCAGAAAAACCACAGCGAGCACAAGGCCGATGGAGACGAGCCAGGTTGGACCACCGTAGCGGCTGACGGCAATCATGAGCTTGGTCAAACCGGGCGAGGCGGCGGCGTGCACCTCCGTTCGAAGCTCATCCACTCCGGGCGTTATTCCTGCCAGCACCTCTCGCCCGAGAAACGAAAAGAGCACAATGCCTATTGCCGCAATGCACAGCCCCACCAGGAGGGAGGCGGTGAGGAGCCGGTCTCTCTTGAGCTCGGCGTTGGGGCTACTGGTCGAACCACGGGAGGCCATGATGCAATGAGCGCAGGCCACTGGCCTGCCGCAAGCGGACTCGATAAACTCAGCAACCATTGTGTGAGGTGACCTGGATGTTCGATCATAATGCGAGAAGCCTGGAACGCGGCATAACTGTGCTCGGTTTGCTCCTGCTCATCATCGCTCTGGTCGTGGTCGCGATCTATGCCGTTCGTTACCTCCGGGCCGGAGCAGTCACGCACACTGCTCCCGTGACTTCCCTGAGGTCGCGACTATCTCATCAAACGCTTGATCAGCTGAATCTGCCCGGTGTGATAGAGGTCGTGCGCGGCGATGCCGTGGATTTCCTCAGCCAGGGTCCACACACCCTTTGGGGATAGGCGAGCCAGGTCTGGCGGCCCGAGCGCCTGGATGGCATCGCGCAGCTGACGATGAGCCATCTCCAGCAGAAGAACATCACGCTTCCAATTGGCAGCTGTCGGCGGTTCCGGGATAGCGGGCCAGTTGCTCGGTTTCCGCTCGAACGCTTCCGTGCCATCACCAACAATGCGTCGCCGGACGATGTACTTCCAATAGGCCGCGTGGAGCGTGAGCTCCCAGATGTTGTGTCTGCCTGACGCCGGGCGCCAGAGAGCGTCCGTGTGCGAGACCCCTCGCAGCGCTCCCCGCAGCGTCGTTCCGTGCCAGCTCTTCCGATTGAACGCCTGATCCACGATCTCGAGCAGCAGCTCGAGTACCCCCTTACCGCTCCGGTTCTGTGCGCGCGGCATCATTTGCAAGCCCTTCCTTCACCCGTGCTCCAGGTCACACCGGAGCTCCGTCCAATTTGTACTTTGTCGAAGGCAGATCAGACCTGACTCGACACTCAGCAGGAGTAGGTACCATGTCGGCAATCGAGGGCACCATAAAGACCGAGTACGCTCATCTCTACCCACAGATGCGTCCTGGAACATGGTATCACATCAACCAGAGTGCCCGGGAGCTGGAGAGCGACAAGGCCCGGGCTCTCCGGGTCGAAGTTGAAGGCGAACTCGTCGAGGTAGCCGTCGATCACCTGCAACGCCGGAAAGTGGACGACGGTCCGTGAGCCTAGTTCGGCCGGCTCGGGGCGGTGAAGGCAAAACCTTTCCCCACCGTCAGAACCCAGCCTGCTTCTACCACATCATTGGCAAAGCGGTGCGCCAGGTCGAAGCGGAGCGCATCGGTATCGGACGAGCGGTTGGCTCCGAGGCGCAGGCCGACGCCGGCGTCCCAGCCAACCCTCCGTCGGGAGCCTTGATACCAGGCTCCCCCGTGGTCCACGAACCCTGCCAGCCCCAGTCCCACCAGCCCCAGGAAATCGTCCGCCACAGTGTAGCGGTACTCGACCGTGGCGAAGAACGACCGGTCACCAGTGAACGCATGACTCCCGAAGGCTCGCGGCCCGCTTCCCAAACCAAGATCGAACTCCTCCCCGGGCGAGGGATCCTGCAGCCAGCCCGCATCGAGATGCAGAACGGCGACGTGACGCCGGCCCGGCTGAATGACGGCCGTAGCACCCACCTGGACCGAGCCTGAATCGAGCCCCACACCGCTATACAAGCCGTTCGCGCGTGCATCGACGTACGCAAAGCCGGCAGGAATCTTGGCACCGACTCTTCCCGCCACATCGGGACCGATACTGGTTCGCTGGTAGCCAAATGCCTCCGGGGCCACGCTGAGACCGACTCGAAGAGTGGTCCCGAGATCCACGTCCTCCTCCCGGGCAAAGCCGGCGTAGCCCCGCGTCACCAGAAATCGTGCGTGGTTCCAGACGAGATAAGGCCCCAACGCTCCGGTGACCTCGTGCGGGAATGGTGTAGCGGCGCCGTTCGGCCGAAAATCATCCCGGCGAACCTGTCCCAGGAAGCCCAGCCGGAGATAGCCAGACGACGAGGCCCTGAGCGCCCACGCCGCTGAACCGCGCACCAAGGTCGCTCGACGATCGAGGATCTCATCGGCCTGAGAGATTCCATTGCGAAAGCGGAGCACCCGCTCGTCCCGGTCGACCGCATCCAGCCGGAACGCTCGATGAGAGGTGAGCGAGAAGAATGGCCGCTCGATGGTTAGGCCGCTGATCCGGCCGTCCGAGCGGTTTTCGTACTGCAGGCCCAGGCCCGTCGTGCCGGCAAACAGGCGTGGGCGGCGGAATGAGAGGGCCACGGTGGAACGATCGGGGTCTTTACGGTAACGCACCGCCGCAGTCGACGCCGTTCCCAGCAGATTGGTCTCGATCAGTCCGATTGTGAACGCGACTTGCCCACCGGTACTGCGAAATCGCCAGTCGGCTTGAGTGCTCCAGCCGTCCTTCGTCAGCACCCGCAGCACCAGCCCAGAGTCGGTTCGAACCGAATCGATCTGCACCCTGCGAAAGATGCCGAGGGACCGAAGATTTCTTTCCGATTCAGCAACCAGGGCGGAGTCATACGGCTCACCGGTTTGCTGCAGCAGCTCGCGCCGGATGACGGGAGCCTGGGTCTGGAAGTGGAGGCGATTGGCCAGACGGGCCAGCCAACTCCGCTCATCGGGATCGAAGATGTCGCGGCGCTGTAGCTGAATCGCCCGGACGACGTCTCCTCGAGAGGTCGAGCCCGAGTCAGCGCTGCCTTGAGCCAGGAGGGGCAAGGGGAGTGAGACTGCCACCAGCAGCAGCATTGGCCGAAAAACCAACAGAACTCCAGGTAAAGAGCGGCGAGAAGGCGGAAAGATAAGAGGTTGTCAGCCGAGGGCGGCGACGCTTTCCAGGACTCGATCCGGCCTGATTCCGCTCTCCACGAGGGCGCTCTCGCGGAACTTCCCGGTGCGGACCAGCCACCCCTGAAGACCGGCGTGCTGGGCGCCCTGAACATCGGACCAGAGGTCGTCGCCAACCATCGCGACGCCCGAGGAAGGCTCCAACCCCAGGCTCCGGAGGGCCGCGGTATAAAACTCCGGACTCGGCTTCCCCGCGATGCGAGCGCTCTTTCCAGTGGCGAACTCCAAACCTGCCACGAACGGCCCGGCATCGAGGGCGAGTCTGGTTCCGTTCAGCCAATAGCGGTCACGGGACAGGGCCACCAGTGCTGCGCCCGACATGAGATACTCGAAGGCCTCCTGGAGCAGCTGATAAGTCCAGCGCTCTCCCAGGTCGCCGATGATCACCGCGTCTGGCGAGACACCCCCGACGCGTCCCGAAGTTCCGCCGATGAGATCCAGGTCGGTCAAATCCTCCAGCGCTGCCTCGGGGACAAAGGGCGAGACCCGCGAGTACCCGGCTCGCTGGAGAAGATCACGTCCCGCCAGCGTGGCCGTGAAAAGATCCTCTGAGGCAACGCCGAAGCCGTACCTACGAAGCCGGGTGACCAGCGTGCCTCGAGAGCGGCTGGTGGTATTGGTGACCAAACGGAAGGGAACTCCGAGACGGCGGAGCCGGGCGAGCGTATCGACCGCGCCCGGAATGGCGCAGTCGCCGGCGTACAGCGTGCCATCGAGGTCCAGCAGGTATGCCTGCGGGGACGTCAGAGCGGCCGTGTCCCATCGATCATGGTGACCCCCTTATACTCCATCTATGACGTCTGTATCGCTCCTGATCGGATATGTGGCCCTCCTGGCCCGACTGGTGGCCCCTTACCCCTTCGCCGTGGGGGAGACGCTCCACTACGATGCCAAGCTGGGGTACTTTCCGGTCGGGACGGCGACAGCAAAGGTGTCACGGCTGGCCCAGGAGCGGGGCGAGCAGGCTTTCGTCTTCGCGATGACAGGAGCGGGGGGACCGCCGGGATATCGGGTCCAGTTCGATCTGACGTCGTGGGTCGGCAGCAATGAATTCAACTCTCTCCGATTCCACCGGCGTCTCCTGCAGGCCGGCAAGGTCGAGGAGCATGAGTACGTCATCGTGCCCGATTCTGCCAGATACAGGGAAGCGGGGGTCCCCGGCGATTGGGCGTCACCCACCGAGCCACTCGATGAGCTGGCGTTCCTGTACTATCTCCGGACTGCACCGCTCAAGGTGGGGAAGTCCTACAGCTTCGCCCGATACTTCAAGACGGGCTACAACCCCATTCAGGTCACCGTGACCGGACGAGAGTCCGTCCCTCTCCCCAGCGGCACGGCGCCCTGCCTTGCGGTAGTGGTCACCACTCGCGGAACATCGATGCGGGTCTGGCTGACCGATGATGCCCGGAGACTTCCGGCCCAATTGGAGCTGCCGCTTCCCTTTGGCGTGGTGACGCTCCAGCTGACCAGCCAAACTCAATAGCGCCCCAGGTAGCTGTCGATCTCCCAGCGGCTGACCTGCAGGTTGTACTGCAACACCTCTTCTCGCTTTGCCTCCAGAAAACGCTCCGTCAGGTGCTCGCCCAGCGCCGCCTTCACCACGTCGTCCTTGTCGAGCATCTCCAGAGCCTCATGCAGATCCCGCGGTAGCTCGTCGATCCGATACTTCCGGCGGTCGCGATAGCTCATGGTAAAGATGTTTCGGCTGACCGGTTCTCGAGCCTCGAGCTTCCGCTCCACTCCATCCAGTCCGGCGGCCAGCTGCACCGCGAGGGCCAGGTAGGGATTGCATGACGGGTCCGGCATTCTCAGCTCGCAGCGGGTGCCGAGCCCGCGCCGGTCGGGGATACGGACGAGGGGCGACCTGTTTCGCATCGACCAGGCCACGTTGACCGGCGCTTCGTACCCCGGGACCAACCGCTTGTAGCTGTTGATGAGTGGGTTGGTGATGGCACAAAAGCCCCGAGCATGCTGCAGGAGACCTTCGATGTAGCTCAGAGCCGTGCGAGACAGCTGGTGCTCTGCTTTGGGGTCGAAGAAGGCGTTTTCCTTACCCCGGAACAGCGACTGATGCGTGTGCATGCCGCTGCCGTTGATTCCCTGAATCGGCTTGGGCATGAACGAGGCGATGAACCCGAACCGACTGGCGACGTTCCGGACCACGAACTTGAAAGTCGTGAGGTTGTCTGCCGTGGTCAGCGCATCGGCGTACTTGAAGTCGATCTCGTGCTGTCCGGTGGCGACTTCGTGATGTGCCGCTTCGACTTCGAACCCCATTTCGACCAGCTGCTCCACCATGACTCGCCGGATCTCCTCTCCCCGGTCCACTGGGCCCAGGTCGAAGTAGGCACCCGAGTCATGGGTAGTCGTGGTGGGCGACCCGTCGGGAGACTTCTCGAACAGAAAGAATTCGGCCTCACAGCCAGCCATCATCGCAAAGCCGAGCTTTCTCGCCCGCTCCACCTGCCGCTTCAGAGTCGTTCGGGGGCAGCCGGCGAACGGTTGCTCGTCTGGCGTGTAGATGTCGCAGAGGAGCCGGGCAACCCGGCCGCCTTCGTCGTCGTACGGCAGGATCCGAAAGGTGCGGAGGTCCGGCTTGAGCAGCATGTCCGATTCTTCGATCCGGACGAAACCCTCGATCGAGGAGCCGTCGAACATGATCTCGCCATCCAGCGCCTTCTCGAACTGGCTGCGCGGGACCTCTACGTTCTTGTTGACGCCCAGGATGTCAGTGAACTGGAGCCGGAGGAAGTCCACTCCGAACCGCAACGCCAGCTCCAGAACATCCGCCTTGCCGGCGTTCCCCAGCTCCAGTGGAAACCCGTCCAGACTCGGCCGCTCGCCTGGTCGAACCGGACGCTGCTTGACCTGAGGCATACGCCTCCAGATGAGTGAATCAGTGAACGGGAACTCGTAGCGAAAGAAAAGAGAACGCCTCGGTGGACGTAAGTGCAGCCGCCCGTGGCCCCCAAGTCACCGGTTTACGGTTCACCCCTCACGGTTTACGCTTCTCCCGGATGACCACACCCACGGAAGTCATTTGCCAGGCCTGCGGGGCAACCGGCTCCGGCAGCTTCTGCAGCGAATGCGGGGCGAGCCTGCGGGCTCGAACTTGCCTGCACTGCCAGGCTGAGCTGTCGGCCCGAGCCCGGTTTTGTCATCGGTGCGGCGAGGCGGTGGGGCCTGCCAAGAGGAGATCGGATCGAGTGGCCTGGGCCACGGCCGGAGTTCTCTCGGTGCTGCTGGTGGCAGGCATCGTGTACAAGGTATCCAGTGCCGCTCCTCCAGTGGCTCCGGATATGGCAAACAGCGGTGCTGTTTCCGCTGCTCCCGGCCAGCAAGGAGCCCAGGGTCCGGCGCCGGATATCAGCCGGATGACTCCGCGGGAGCAGTTCGACCGACTGTTCAACCGGATCATGCAGGCCGCCGAGCAGGGAGACTCTACCCAGGTGGAGCGCTTTACCCCGATGGCGCTGGGTGCCTACGATCAGCTCGATCGGATCGACACCGATGCGCGCTACCACGCGGCCGTGCTCCACCTTCAAATAGGTGACTTCCCGGGCGCTTTGGCGCTGGCCGACACTATCCTGAAAAATTCGCCGGGCCATCTGTTCGGGTATTTGATTCGGGGTACTGCAGCACGCTACCAACATGACACGGCCGCGGAGACTCGGGCTGACCGCGACTTCCTCTCGCACTACGACGCCGAGATGCGGGCCTCGCGCGAGGAGTACCTGGAGCACAAACCGGTGCTCGAGGATTTCAGGCAAGAAGCTGAGAAGCACAAGCGGTGAGCGGGTAACTCATGACTTCACGAACCATCCGCGTGGCCCACAGCCCCGACTCCGATGACGCCTTCATGTTCTATGCCCTGGCAGAGGGAAAGGTGGACACCGGCGATCTTCGATATGTGCACGAGCTCTCCGACATCGAGTCGCTCAACCAGCGAGCGCTGCGGGCCGAGCTCGAGGTGACGGCGGTGTCGATTCACGCCTACGCCTATCTCTGGCGAGACTACGCTCTGCTCGGTTCCGGCTCGTCGATGGGGGATGGCTATGGACCACGCCTGGTCTCCACCTTGCCACGTCCCAGCGATCCGAAGGCTGCCCTCAAAGGCAGGCGGGTTGCCGTCCCTGGGGAGCTCACGACAGCCTTTCTCACCCTCAAGCTGTACCAGCCCGATTGCATCGGTGTGGTGGTTCCGTTCGATCAGATCGAAGACATGGTGCAGCGGGGCGGGGTGGATGTTGGGCTGCTGATTCATGAGGGCCAGCTGACCTACGCCGATGCCGGTCTCCACCTGTGGGAAGACCTGGGCGCCTGGTGGCAGGCCGATACCGGCCTGCCACTGCCGCTGGGCGGGAACGCCGTCCGGCGCGACCTGGGTCCCGCTGTGACCGCGCAAATCGCTCGCGACCTCCGGGCCAGCATCGTGTACGCACTGGAGCATCGGGCACCGGCCCTGGCCCATGCGAAGCAGTTCAATCGGGGGATCGGGGACGAGCGGACCGACACCTTCGTCGGCATGTACGTCAACCACTGGACGGTGGACTACGGACCTCGCGGCCGCGAAGCCGTGCAGGCTCTGCTCGACCGGGGATACGCAGCGGGCGTCATTCCGGAAAGGGTGAAAGTTGAGTTTATCGGCTGACTTATTTCTTGACCCGACCCAAACCACCTCCTACCTTCCGAATACCCTGGGAAATCCAACAACACCTCTCACCGGCAGGCTGTGGCGCGTCCGCCGCCACACAAGTCTGCCCTGAGTGGAGGAGTTTGTGTGTCCCTGACTGACGAACCGGTCACCCTGCTGGTCGTGGACGACGAGGAGCCGATCCGCAATGCGCTGCGCAAGTTCTTGGTGCAGCAAGGATATGAAGTCGCGACGGCGGCCTCCGGTGAGGAAGCACTCGGCATTCTCCAGCGTCAGAGAATCATGGGCATGCTTCTGGATGTGAACATGCCGGGTGGTATCAACGGCGTGGAGTTGGTTCCGCAAATCATGGAGCTGGAGCCCTCGATAGCCCTCCTCATGCTGACTGCAGTAAATGACGCGACCAGTGCAGCTCTTTGCATGCAGCGTGGAGCATTCGACTACCTGCTGAAGCCGATCGACCTGGGCCACCTCGGCCGAGCCATCCACCACGCACTACAGCGCCGCCATACGCTCCTGGAAGGCCAGCAGATCAATCAGTGGCTCAAGCAGGAGGTCACGTCCAGGGTCGCCGAACGGAGGCTGGAGCAGGCCAATCAGGAGCGGATCTCAGTGGCCACCCTGGAAGCCCTGGTAAACGCTCTGGAGGCCAAGGACCCCTATCTCCGGGGTCATTCCGCGAGAGTCGCCGACCTCTCCGCGATGGTGGCTGCGCAACTGAATCTCGCGGATGAGCAGATCGAGGCCGTGCGCACCGGTGGCCGGCTGCACGATATCGGCAAGATCGGAATTCGTGAGGAAATTCTGAACAAGCAGGGTCCCCTGACCGAAGACGAGTATGAGCACGTGAAGCAACATGTCACCGTTGGTTCTCAGATTCTGGCCCCGCTGGTTCACCTGCGGGACGTGATCGGCTTTGTACGCAGCCACCATGAACGCTGGGACGGCCTGGGATATCCCGATCGCCTGGCTGGTGAAGCCATCCCGCTCGGCGCCAGAATCATTGGGGCCGTAGAGATTTTCGATGCCCTTACGACGGCTCGGCCGTATCAGGAGAAGATGCCCCCCGAGGTCGCCGTGGAACGGATGCGGGACCTGATCGGTACCGCTCTGGATCCGGCCGTGCACCAAGGAGTGGAAGCAGTCGTGTCTCACCGTCAAACGCTCGTGTTTCTGGACGATTCGCGCGTCTGACATCCTTGGCATGCTCCCCCTGCCACCGTCGCCTACCGGGTTCCCGGGGCCAGCATGCCAGCGCTGACCGTGATTCTGGTCGTCGCTGGAGCCCTGGCCGCTACCGGCCTGCTCACGGTCATCGCATGGTTCCTCTCTACCGCCTACCTCAATCGAGTTGAGCGCCGGCTAAACTCGCGAAAAGGCTTGTACCGCGAGTTGGTGGCCGATCTTGCCGCCCGTGACCGCACCCTGCTGGAACCCACGATTCATCAGATCAAGACTCTGCGCGACCTCGATGCGCTGGAAGCCGTTCTCGAGGAACAGGCGCGGACCGCCACTGGCCGGCCCGGGTGGCTGCTCGAGGTGTACGATGAGCTCGGGCTGGTCGACAAATACATCGAGAAGCTCCGGAGTGCGCGAAAGTGGCGTGACCGGGCTTTCGCGGCAGAGCTACTCGGGAGAGTCGGTGGAGCCAAGGCGGTTCCCGCCCTGCTGGAGACCGTCCAGGCGACGCGGACCGAGGATGCGGATGTGCGAGAGATCGCGCTTCGGGCACTGGCCCGCATCGGCGACCCGCTCGCGGTGGGACCCCTGATCATTGCACTGGGGACGGCAGAATCCTGGCTGGCGCCCAGGATAGCAGACATCCTGGCCCGGCACGGGGAGCTCGTGATTGCGCCGCTGATGACAGTGCTCCGTGACTCTCCCCACCCGACGGCGAGGGCCTGGGCCGCGAACGTGCTGGGCGAGGTCCGGGCCCAGGCTGCCTTCCCTACCCTGATCCGCGGGCTGGACGATCCGGAAGACGAGGTGCGAGCCAAGTCCGCTACCGCACTGGGGCGCCTCGGTGATCGCCGGGCGGTCAGCTACCTGCTCGACCATATGCTCTCCGACCCCGCACCGTTCGTCCGGGCCCGCATAGCCGGCACCCTGGGTCAGTTCGGCGGACCCGAAGTGATCGATCGCCTGGTGCGCGCCTTGGGCGATCCCGCCTGGTGGGTCCGCATGCGCAGCATCGAGGCATTGGAACAAATCGGGTCTCCGGCGGAGGGCCCGCTCATCGTTGCGTTGGATGACGCTGACCCGGAGATCAGAGCGCGCGCATCGGTATCGCTGGAACGGCTCGGAGTTCCCGAAAATCTGGTTCGAATGATCGAACATGGATCCAGGACGGACGAGGCATCTGAGACCCTCGTCAAGTTCGCCACTGCTGGCGCCGGCGAGCTCCTCTCCGAGCTACTCCGGCACCCGGCACCGGAAGTACGCAAAGCAGTCATCATGGCACTGGCACGGGCGGACCGGCGGGAGCTCGCGGGCGATCTCATCCAGACTGCCTCACAGGATCCTGAGCCGTCAGTGCGCGCACTCGCATTCGAGACTATTCGGACAATGCGGGTGGTGGATGCAACCTCCACCGCCCTGGCGGCTCTGGCCGATCCAGATGATCGCGTCCGAAGCGCGGCCATTCACTTCCTGGCAGACCGCGCCGGGCCCGAGGAGATCGAGCTACTGCGGGATCGCAGCGGCGATCCCGAACCATCGGTGCGGGCCGCCGTCGCCAGGGCCTTTGGAACCCTCGGCGCTCGAAATGCGGAGCCTGATCTCCTGCGGTTGCTGGACGACCCAGATCCTTCGGTGCGAGAGACCGCTATAAACGCGACCGTCGAGGCCGGTTTCCGGGTACTGCTCCCCAAGCTGATGGAGAAGCTCGGCGATCCAGCCGAAGCTGTGCGACGGGCTGCGGCCCGAGGAGCCGCATCGCTGGGTGATCGTTCCAGCGTACCGGCCTTGCTGGAGGCATTCAACGTCGCCACGCCGGAGATGCGTGAAGAGATCGCTGTGGCAGTCAGCCGTCTCGACGTTAGCGCGATGGATCGCGTGATCGAGGCAGTGACCGAGCCCCACGACACCCGGACCAAGCTCGCCGTGCTGAGGGCGCTGCGGCATCAGCGTTCTCCCGAGGCGCTCCCCGCTCTGGAGCGCCTGTCGGAGGATTCGGAGCCGCTGGTTCGGGCGGCGGCGCTTGAGGTACTGGGCCGGGGAAGCCGTCCTGGTTCCGACTGGCATCCGGCGGCCACTCGCATTGCCCGGGCAGCACTGACCGATTCAGACGGCGCAGTCCGCGGTACCGCGATCGAAACCTGGTGTCGGGTGTCCGCCGACACTGAGGGACTCGACCTGCTCTCGTTCCTGCAACACGACCCGTCCGATCGGGTACGCGAGCGAGCGGCCTTGATGCTCGGCCTGGTCCGCCAGAGCGGCGGGTATCGCGAGCTCCTCGCCTGTTGTCGTCGCGCCGAACCGGTGAATGTCCGCGCGGCCGCGGCCCTGGGTGCGAGCGCGCTGGACCGGGAGAGTATTGCAGTCCTGGTCGGAGCAATGCCCGACGAATCCGAGGTACGCACCGTGCTGCGCGAGCGGCTCAAGGCCGATCCCGGCTTTCGGCTCCTGAGCCGCAGGCTTCCACCTGCCCGCCAGACGGAGCTGCGGGCGTTGCTGGCCGAGAGTACTCAGGGTGTGCGGCAATCACTCGCCCGGGCTCCTCAGCGCATGCTGGATCCACGGGAGCGTGTTCGGCTGATTGGGGGGCTCCGGGCCTTTGAAGGCAACGAGAGCAGCAGCGCCCTCATCCAGATGGTCCGCGGCGATCCCTCTCCTGAGGTGCGCACCGCCGCGATCCAGGCGCTAGGCGACCTGCTCGAGACCGACGAGTTGATTGCCGTGGGCGCTCGCGCCCTGGGTGATCCCGAGATCATGGTGCGTCGCGCGGCTGTAGCAATTTTCGGGAAGGTGCCTCCGGGCCGGGCCTTCGAGACTCTGCTCGCGAACATACGGACGGACGACGACCCTGCGCTCTTCAGCGGTCTTGCCGAGCTGGCAGAGGATCATTTCGAGGACTTCGCGGAAATGAGCGAGGAGGACCGACTCGATGCGCGTCGAGCGCTTCTGGTGGTTAGAACTGCGCAGTACATGCACCACGCGAGGCTCGGCCACCTGCTCTCGCCACTGGCGCGGAGTGGATCGCCAGAGGTGCGGGAAGCCGTCGCCGAACTGTGGTCCCACCGCAGCGATATCGCTGAACCCGACTCTGTCGAGGCCCTGACCTCCGATCCGGTGGTCTCCGTGCGGCGAATGGCCGCGCGTGCCGCCACGGCGGCGCAGCGCTATGACCTCCTCGGCCGCATGCTCCAGGACCCCGACATCGAAGTGCGGCGCGAGGTGGCGCTCGCCCTCGGTGGCGCGGCACCGGTGAGCCAGGCGGGTGTCGCTCTCCTCGAGCGCCTCTCGGAAGATCCGGAGATGACTGTCAGAGCGGCTGCATACGTGGCACGGCTCCTCCAGGGCACGCCGCTCCCGTTTCCTCCCGAGCTGGACGCCCGAGTTGCCGCCCGTGCTGTTCATGACGCCGCCGACATCCCAACCCTCAGACAGACTGCTCGAACCGCGAAGGACGAGGAGAAGCGGCTCGCATCGGGTCTCGCGCTCGCACTGTTGCAGGACGAGGTGGCCCGAGAAGTGGCGCATACTGACCCGGTACCCGCGATTCGGCACCAGGTAAGTGGCGCGCTGGAGCTCGCCATCCCGAGCGACTCCGGAAGGGTGTCATGACGGAGGGGATCCTCCAGGCGTTGATATCCGGTGCCCAACTCGTGCAGCCGGCGTTCCTGATCTACTTTCTGGTCTACAACTCTTACACCCTGTGGCTGATCGCGCTCTCTGCCAGTCAGGTGCGCAGGCGTGTCGCTGGTCACTTCATCGAAGATCTCGACCTGATCGACCAGGGCGATCTGACCAAGCCGCTGACGATGATCGTGCCGGCGTATAACGAGGAGGTGACGATCGTGGACAGCGTCACCGGCCTGCTTCAGTGCGATTATCCCCGGTTCGAGGTGGTGGTAGTAAACGACGGTTCCTCGGACCAGACGCTGCACCAGCTCAAGCGGGCGTTTTGCCTTCGGCGGACCGAAGTACCATACCGGCCCGGCCTCAGCACTGCGCCAGTGCGGGCCATCTATCAGGCTACCGTTCCTCTGCCGGCCGGCGTCATGAACCTGATTGTGATCGACAAGGAAAATGGTGGGAAGGCTGATGCGCTCAACGCCGGGATCAATGCTTCAACCGCGCCGTACTTCGTCTCGCTCGATGCCGACTCGATTCTGGAGCAGCGCGCCCTCAAGGAGCTGATGAGAGTCGTGCAGGAGGATCGCCGGGTCGTCGCGGTCGGTGGGCAGGTGGCCATCGCCAACGGCTGCACTGTTCGCAACACCCGGGTCGTGAAGGTTGGTTTGCCCACCCGGTCTCTTCCCCGCTTTCAGATGGTGGAGTACCTGCGCTCATTCACCACGGCGCGCACCGGTCTGGATCGGGTGCGGTCCGTGCTCATCCTGAGCGGGGTTTTTGCGGTTTTCGAGAAAGAGATCGTGATGCGGGCAGGTGGCTATCTCACTCGGTTCCTGAAGCATCGCCTGGTGGAGGAGTACGTGGGTCGAGGTGCCAGCACCGTCTGCGAAGACATGGAGATGATCGTTCGCCTGCACCGCTTCGTCCTCGACAAGCTGCAGGACCGGCGGATCGCGTTCCTGCCGCATCCCGTCGCCTGGACCGAAGTCCCCGAAACATTCGAATCACTACGGAAACAGCGAGGCCGCTGGTATCGTGGGCTCCGCGAGTCCCTCCACTATCATCGTGCGATGTTGTTTAGGGCGAAGTATGGCCGGATCGGATGGTTTGCACTGCCGGCGTTCTGGCTGTTCGAGTACTACGGCCCGCTGATCGAAGTTGCCGGCTACCTTGTCGTGCTCTTTCTATTTGTCAGCCAGGTGATGCTCCACCAGACGCTCATGAGTCCTCAGTATTTCCTCGCTTTTCTGCTGGCTTCGATCGGGTACGGGACCCTCGTCAATGTCCTTGCGGTGCTGGTTGGGGCATGGCGGTTCCGCTACGGCCTGGCAGACCGGCTCCACCGCGGACTGCTTCCGTTCGGACGCCGTCGCGACGTTGCGATCCTGCTCACCTACGCCGTCCTGGAAAACTTCGGGTACCGTCAGCTCACGTTGTACTGGCGTGTCCGCGGACTCTGGGATGCTTGGCGAGGAAAGACAGGGTGGGAGAAGTTCCCCCGCGTCGGCTTCCGAACCGGTGCCCCGGTCCATGGCTGAACAGTCCTACCCGCGCGTGCTGCTGGTGGATGACGATCCGGATATGGCCAGGCTCGTTCTCCACATCGTCGAGGCTCATGGCTTTGGTCCGGCCCTGCATGTCACGACCGGACGAGAGGCACTGGATACCCTCGAGGGCATCGAGATTGTTCTGCTGGACCAACAGCTGCCTGACACCAACGGATTAGACGTACTCGATGCGATCCGTGCCAGGCCGGCCGCTCCCGCGATCATCATCATCACCGGCCATGGGAACGAGTCCCTTGCGGCGGCCGCCCTCCGTCATGGCGCCGACGACTACCTGGCCAAGGATGCAGCCCTGCCCGAGCTTCTGCCCCAGATTCTCGAGCGAGTGCGCCGGGGACGGGAGCTCGGCAAGGCTCTCGCCGCAGCGGAGCAGGAGCTGTTCCGAGCCGAGCGCCTGGCTGCGGTAGGAGAGATGACGGTCACCTTGCACCACGAGATCAACAACCCTCTCGATGGCGGCCTTTGCCGACATCGAGCTCCTGCTCCACGATGTCGGTGTGCCCGGCGATCAGCTGCGTCAGGGGCTGGAGGATGTTCGACAGTCGCTCCGCCGGATCCGAGACATCGTGCAGCGAATAGGACAGCTGCGAGAGGCGAGGAGCAAGGACTATCTCCACGGGGTGAGAATGCTGGACCTGGAGCCCCGTGAGGCAGAAGCGCTGAGCATCCAACGAGGGGTCGCGGTGGTGCACGTACCGGAAGAGGACCTGGCACGTATCGTTTCGCTGCTTCTACGTGGATCCGGCTTCCAGGTGGAGCGCTGCCGGAGCATACGCGAGCTGCAGACGGCGGCTGCCCGAATTGGAGTGACGGTTGCCGTCATATCAGGGAACACCAGCACAGCCGGAGCCCATCCCCTCGGCGGCTTCGTTGCCGACCGTGAACGCGAGTACCGGGTCGTGGCGTTGGTGGCGGGTGACGGTGCAGCAGCGCTGGCCGCGGGCGCCGATCACGCGGTGACTCTGCCCTTCGATCCCAAGACGTTTACGACTGAGATACTGCGCCTGCTGTCTCCCGCTTAGCCTGCTGGTAGGCCATTCCTTCCAGGCGGATGATCCGGCTTCGAATCGGCGGGTGGGACATCAGAACGTCCGCAAAGAATCCTTCCTTTGACGCCATTTTGACTGGGGCGGGGTCCACGATGCACAGGTGCGCGGCTCCCCGGGTGATCGCGGTTGTGGCACCCGCTGCTGATTCGAGCTTCTCCAGGGCGGAAGCGAGCGCTTGAGGGTTGCGGGTGAGCTGAGCCCCGGTCGCATCGGCGAGATATTCTCGCTTCCGGCTCACCGCCAGCGCCAGCACTCGGGTGATGAAGGGCGCGATCACGAGGGTCAGCAGCCACAGCACCAGAATAATCAGCCCCAGCGGATTCCCGCTTTTGCCGCCTCGACGACTCCCCGACGTGCCTGCTCGGACCCAGCGTCCCCGGCCAACCGCCCGTCCCATTCCATCTGACATCAGTGCGACGGCTCCTACCATACCGGCGAGCAGCGTCATGAGTCGCACGTCCAGGTTCCGCACATGCGCCATCTCATGTGCCACAACCCCCTGGAGCTCATCGCGGGAGAGGGTCGCCAGAAGACCCTCTGTCACGGCGATGCTGGCCGTAGCGGCATCTCTGCCGGTTGCGAAGGCGTTCGGGTCGGCGTCGGGCACGATCCAGATTTTCGGCTTGGGGAGCCCCGAGGCGATCGCCATCTCCTCGACCACGTTCGTCAGCTGCTTTTGCGCCGGCGTGGCCGGCTCCACCAGCTCCCAGGCGCCGGTGGACCAGAGCACCCGTTCCGGACCATAGCGCCAGGAGTACCAGCAGATTGCTACAGCGGCGAGGGTTGTGACTACGCCAATCAGCGGAAAGATGTGGTGATAGGACTGGGGGCCTGCATCGGCCGTCAGCAGGTAGAACGCGAGATCGCCACCGAAGCCCACCCAGGCAAAGAAGGCGATGAATCCAACGATGAGCCAGGCTGAGCGACGACGGTTGGACTGCTGTTGAGCGAAGAGGTTGGTCTCGTCGCTCACTGTGCCGGTTTGTTCAGCGACAGATCCACCACCGGTACGGACCGCTCGGCGGCGTCTTCGATTTCCCAGAGCTCCGCTGGTGAGGCCTGCGCGAGGCCCGCCACCAGGTTGGTGGGGAACTGCATCTGTTTGGTGTTGTATTGGGTGGCCACATCGTTGTAGAGCTGACGAGCGAAGCCGATCCTGTTCTCGGTGCTGGTGAGCTCCTCCTGCAGCTGGGCGACATTGCCGGTGGCTTTGAGATCGGGGTATGCCTCCGTCAGCGCGAACAGCCGGCCGAGCGCCTGCGTCAGCTCACCTTCAGCCTGAGCCGTCTGGCGCACTCCTGTGGCGGACACAGCCCGGTTGCGCGCGGAGATCACCGCATCCAACGTCGATCTCTCGAAGTCCATCGCCCCCTTCACCGTGTTCACCAGATTCGGAATCAGATCGTGCCGCCGCTTGAGCTGCACGTCTATCTGCTTCCAGCCGTTGACCACCTGGTTCTTGAGAGAGATCAGTCCGTTGTACGCGCTGATGACCCAGAGGACCAGCCCGGCCAGGACTGCAAGCAAGACGATCGAACCCATGTTATTCCCTGATTGAAGGATTGACTGGGACGTCGGCCAGAGACGCTTACCCGGATACTTCCGTGCTCACCTGGGACTCCGCGAGCTCTGGCGCCTCCGGGTTCGGCGTCCATCCGTGCTCGCCACCCATCCCGCCCGGGAACGCTTCAGGTGCGTCCAGCTCCACCACAGACAGCAGGGCCTGGCGAAGCGCTTCCGCAATCACCACGATGTCTCCGTTCAGCCGGAGGGCCGGATGCTGCTCGTCGATGAACACCTCGACCCCAGGTGCTACGGCAATGCGGCGGCAGGTCGAGCTCGCGGCGGTGATCCCCTCGACCGGAGAGAGCCACGCCATCACTGCCCGTCCAACGCGGCCGCGGCCGGTGCCAGGGGTCCGGAGCAGCGGCAGATGATCGGGCGGCGGAAGCCCCGGCCCCAGCGCGCTGGCGGCTCGGCGCTCGATCAGGTCGCCGGTCAGGCCGGCGAACTCCTTCACCATCGATTCGAGCGTGGCGCCTTCCATCTGGCGCAGCTTGATCGCCAGGATCTGCAGCAGGTGGCGATAGGAGTAGACCGCCGCGGTTCCGCGACCATCAGGCGGGCTGACCAAACCGCGCGCCACGTAGAACCTGATGGTCCGCTCGCTGGGACGCGCGCGCGCGGCCGCATTGACGGGAACGACGCCTGAGGCATCGAGAATACCACCGGCAAGCGCCGCCAGGTCACGCAGCCCCCAGGGTGCGAGGGCGCGGTATTCTCGGAGAATGGTGAGCGGGTCAGAGGGCGTTGTCGGGTTCATCCGCCATTTCCCTCACGGATTTCGGGAGTAGTGTCGGCCTGCGCGAGTACTACGCCAACCAGTTTGACCAAAGCGTCGAGACTGAACGGCTTGGGCAGAATGGGGCAATGCAGCAGCTCCTCGGGCCAATCCGGCTGGTAAGACATGGGATCTCCACTCATCAGGATGACCCGATTCAGCAGCCGGGGCCAGCGCCGGACAATGGCGAGGAAAAACGCGTCGCCCGCCATCTGCGGCAGATGAAGATCGAGCAAGACTAGATCGAAGGTGGATTCGGCGAGAGCCTGGTAGGCCGAGTTGGGATCAGCGACCGAGACGACTTCGTG
Organism: uncultured Gemmatimonadales bacterium; assembly: GCA_963751925.1. GTDB lineage: Bacteria > Gemmatimonadota > Gemmatimonadetes > Gemmatimonadales > GWC2-71-9 > CAVVWJ01. The sequence continues at coordinate 2,065,184 of CAVVWJ010000002.1, forward strand.
ATGGAAGCTCGCCAGGGCCCGCTCCAGCGCGCGGCGGAGACCAACCTCGTCGTCGACAATGAGGATCCGCGCCATCAGGACGCCACCTGGCTCATGGGCGTAAAGTAGCGGTTCGCTACCATCATCAAAGCTTCTTCAGTCGAGAGCGAGACCCGGATCTCTCCAGCCGTCAAGCCGAAAACCTCGCGCAGGTGCATTTGCAACGTCTTGGTCTTGCTGTAGCCCAGCTTGAGGGCCACATCCTCGACGGTGTAACCAGGATCCAGCAATAGCCTGTGTGCGTACAGCAGGCGGGTGAGCACCATGACCATTCGCGGGGAGGGCAGGCCCATCTTCATGAACCACCGCTCACAGGTGCGCCTGGTGAGTTGAGCTCCGTCGGCAAGGGCAGTTACCGTGGGAGCTTCGTCTCGCGCATGGAGCAAGACTTCCAACGATTGGAGGATCTCCTTGGGTAAGTCCTGGAGAACACTGGCGAGCGCAAGCATCACCTGCTGCGAGGCACTCTGCTCCAGCTCGGCCTGCAGAGCGGTTCGAAGGGAGCTGGGAGCATCCTCGAACCGGTGGAACACCACGCGCCTGATGCCAGCCCGGCCCAACTGGAGAAGCACGGCAGCCGTTGCAGGAGCGAGCTCAGTATAGATCAGAAGCGGTAATGACGGGAAGAGTAACCGGATTCGTTCGATGCCGTGAGCTCGTGCGGGACCACCCAGCAGAGGATCGACCACCGCCATCTCGACAGGCTTGGCTCGGATCGACTCGACAGCCTCAGGCCAGCCACCTCCCGACACCCATTGGTATCGGTCGGGATCCAGGGCGCGAAGCCGGAGCAGGCGGTCGGTGGGAACTGCGGCGAGGAGCAAATGTCGCAAATCGGCCCCTAATTGTCGCAAATGGGCCCTAAAAACATCAGAGGTGCAGTCCCAGATTGGCGGTGCATCAGCCTCCCGTACACCCGCCATTCTGAAAGGACTTCACATGTCCCGCATCAAAGCGTACGGTCTCGTCCTGGCGCTCCTGGCGTCAGCTGCCCTGAGCACTGGCTGCACCCGCACCGATTCCACCGGGCCATCTGATCAGGCTCAGCCGTCCTTCGAGAGCATCGGAGCGAATAACTGATTCGATACCATCACGGCGGTCTCCTTGGGAAGGATGCCGAGGAGACCGCTTGCTTACGCCCCAGCTAGCTCCGCATACTCTTGTAATCCCATATGCACTTCGTTGATCAAGGGGACTTCTGCGGGCCCCCTGACCTCCCGTGCCGTGACTTCCTTATCCGCGCTACGGGTATTGTGCTCCGCCGAGAGCTGCTGGAGTGCCTGCTCGATTTTGAAGTACCAGGCATTCAGACCGTGAACACTCGCGAGATCCAGAGCGCTAGTTAATGCCTCACGCGCGCGGGATACTTGGCCAAAGCGGCTGAACCCGATACCCAGCTTGAACTGGTAATCGGTTGCCATGCTCGGGGACAAACGTTTTACCTCTCTCTCGATCAGTGCTCGACAACGTTCGAAAGCAACGCGATTGTTTATTGAAGATTCGAGATCCATCAACTCCAACAACGAGTTTCCTCGTACGAGGAAACTCGCGTTTGACTTGATGACAATCTCGAATGCAAGCCGGGCAGCTTCAATAGCACCGATTCCGTAGAGATCGATAGCAAGGTCGTTCAGCGTACACATCCGCTGAAGCGAGTCCTCGGTCAGTCGGAAGGCTTCATAGTGTGCTCTCAGCGCATCTAGCCGCAGGCCCAGCAGAGTACAGATCGTTCCAAGATCGGCATAGGCAAGCGCCTGCGCCTGCGGCAACGCGCGTTCTGTCGCTTCACTAACTACGCCTTCTGCTATCGACTTCGCCAACGGGTAGTTGCCCTGCCCACGGTGTACCGCGCCCCTGCCTAGGCGCCCACGGAGAGCAGAGATCATATCACCCGCAGCGAGCCCGGCATCTTCCGCGGCAGCATAGCATGTGCTCGCAGGCTCCCATCGAGCCAACATGCGGTTTAGCCGGCCAGCAAAGAGCGCAAATCCCGTGAAGTCCGCCACTGGAGTCTCGGGGCCCTGGGACCGGGCAGCCAGGCGCAACGCTTCGAGGCTCTCTTCCAGCCGGCCCTCCTGCTCCAGGAAATAGGCGTACGCAGTCAGACTCGGTGACAGATTCGAGCTGGGCCGTCCGCGCGCCGAAATAGCCTCCACCACGCCCCTGAGATGTGCGGTTTCCGGTGCCTCGGAGGGTAGGTCTGCGACGTGCCGGCGCACCGCCTCCAACTGCCAGCGGAAGGCTTCCAGCGCCTCACCATTTGAATCCAGAGTGAGCAGCTTGTCGATCAGGCGCGCGACGACATACGCACCCAAGGCCAGACGCGCAGGCTGATCCAACTCCTGCTCGCGCTGACGCCGAGCCCGTTCGAGGAACGGCTCGTGTGCGAGAACATCGGATGACGTCGCGACCTCACCGAACAGTCGCTGAGGTGTATACAAGGCGCGTCCTTCCATAGGCACTTCGGGGGTACAGCTAGTATCGCTTCCGCCATCCACCCACACAAGGGCAGCAGTTCAGCCTCGCCCAAGGCCTGCGAATTGCCGCCGCTTGCCTCCCAAAAATGATGCCGTACCGGAGTAAGAACGATCTAGAATACCCCGATGCGACAAGGTTTTAGTCTCCTGGAGCTGGTGCTGGTCCTTGCAGTTGTGGGCCTGCTTCTCGGAATAGCGCTGCCCCAGCTCGGCGGCGCACTCGACCGTATCGAAGTAGACTCGGTCGCCCACCAGATCTCGGGAGCTCACCAGCGGGCTCGGCTGCTCGCGCTGGCACGCGGAACCGTGGTTGTCCTTTCGGTCAGTCCCCAGCAACTCGTCATCCGGCTCTCGGGAGAAGCGGCGCCGGTCTGGTCTCAACCGGGTCCGAGTGCCAGTGGCGTTGGACTCCAAGGCGCCGACCGGCAGTTCACCTTCTCTCCCATCGGCATGACCTTGGGCATCTCCAACGCGACGATCCACCTCACCCGCGGCTCGGCGACGCGGTCCGTCATCGTATCACGTTTGGGCAGGATCCGAATAGAGCAATGATACGAGAAAAGCTGCCAGAATAGTCACCCTCAGACAACTTGATCGGTCAATGTCTGGAGTGAGAACACGGCCGGAACACTCTCCCCGGGGAGCGATTTTCTTACCGCGGGCGCAGGTCGTATTTCCGCACCTTGTTCAAAAGCGTTGAGCGCGAGATGCCCAGCAGCTGCGCCGCCTTGCGCTTGTTCCACGAAGTGTGGCGCAGAACCATGGCCAGGTGGCGCCGCTCCGCCGCGGCGAGAGAGTCGGGATCGATTGGGTCGTTCGGGAGAATTGCTTGCCGGAGGGCGAGCTGGTCCAGCCCTGGAAGAGACAAGTCGAGGAGAAGCAGGTCCACGCCGGACTCGAGCTCGACCAGAGCGGAAACAGCCTCACTGGCCAACAGGACCTGATAATCCGCAGTCCGAAGCAGCGCGCCGAGTGCCTCGCGTCTTTGGTTGCTTCCGTCGAGCACCAGGATCCGAGCCGGCTTCATGCAATGAAGCTACCTGCCGGTCTGGGGATCAGCCATGAGTCAGCAGAGTAGTGGAGGAGGAGCCAACGAGTGATTGGGTGGGCAAGATAGTCAGGAGGAGAGGACATAGACTTGCCCGCTGATGAGCTCCGATACGGAGATCAATCCGGGGTACAAAAACGGAACGGCCGCCTAGTCGTGGCTAGACGGCCGTCCCACACATGGACTACCCGAGGTCGGGGCATTGCTGCCGCCGTTCTTCTCTCACCTGCCGCCGTTTGGCTGATGCGCCGCTGGGTAGGGCTCGGTAAGGCCTTGGCTTCGATCCCCAGGCCGGATGGCCATCCCACCTGGTTCGTCTATGCGAGCGCTGCGAGTCGGATCGGGTCGCGGACCGACCTTTCGCACTGCACCCCGAGGCGCTGAATCGGGGCGGATGAAGCACGCGACTGGCTTCACCTGTTCGAGCCGGAGTGATCACCAGGATCAGCAAATGCCTAAGCCCTTGGTTGCTTCGGCACTCTCCCCCGATATACCGCTCAAACCCACCCAACAGGAACAACTGAAACACGGGGCTTCAGTACGTCTTCTGATGGGCGCGTGGCAATAAGATAGGCACCTGCGAATATCTCGCAAGTGCCCATCTTTCTTCGGGTTACGTCGTTTTTAGGTGGATTGAATGTTGAAAGCTAAAGCACTGCTTGGCTGCGACCTAACTGATTCCTTCCACAGAATGTGGAGATGTGAATCAACACGTGGCCGATCACTATGCCGGACCCGAGGGGCGCACCTTTATACCGAGTGCCCCGAAAAACTTCCCCAGAGCCTCTTCATACTGCCTGATTGAGGCCTTAGCCTGGTCCGCCCGGTTGTTTCCATAGCCGCGGACCTGCTCCCCCTGCCCGGCGCGGCTCATCTGAGCGAACTCGGTTTCGCAGCGGGTGAGGGCAGCATGAAGACGGTCCATCGATCGGAGCAGCTCGGAGCGAAGCTTGAGCTTCCGGGCGCCCGACAGCTTGGCCGACACGACGGCCGCACGCGCGGGGCGGACTGCCCCGGCCGACCTGGCGCAGGCTTCATGCATGACACGCGCACGGGAGAGCAGCGAGGCTTCCGAGGAGGCGCGGAAGTCCCGTTGTAACCTCGCGGCCGCTCCATCGACCGACACCAATGAGTCACGGAGAAGGAGCACTGCATCCCGAAGGCTCGCCCGGGCGGGATCCAGCGGCGGATCGGGGGTCGCCAGAGTGGCCTGAGCAGCCAGCGGCCTGGAGCAGATCATCAAAGCGAGCACAACTGCGGCACGACGACTCATGATTCCATTCCCACTTCGATGTAGCGATACGTAGGCTCATCCTCCGAAGAGGAAAATAGACAGCCGGCTGAGCCAGCAGCGAACCATCCCGCGACAAGTGGCCGCGCGTGGTCGAGCTCCTGGATGATTGGTTCGAGCCAGCGACGAAGATGCCGAATCTCAGGGGCCCGCCTGCCAAGCAGAGCCAGCAACGCCCCGGCACCGGATGTTGCACGAAGAAAATGGGCGAGCCCGTGGGCTCGTTGGCTGAACTCGACCGCTTTCACTCCGGGTTCGTCAAAGAGGATCGCCCCCTCGAATACATCCATGGGAGGAGCATCGAGCCGCGGTCCCAGGTAGACATAGCGCCGGCCCTGGGGCCCCTTGCGCTCGATCACTGCCGCAGCGGTCTCGCTGGTCAGCCGAGCAGCGTGAAGCTGATCGTCGTCCTGTAGAATTCCCACGACTCCGGTCCATTCGAGCGCTGCGAGCGCGGTTTCAACGGGGCAGCCAAGGGCGTCATCAAACGCTAGCAGACGCGGCGCCTCCCCGGCTCGGAGCAGGAAATGAGAAAGTCCCTCGGCCCTCTCTGTAAAGGTCCGGATGACTAGTGTTTGTGGTGCGGCCATGGTCGGAATCTAGAGGGGCTTCTCACGGTGGTCTATGGGAACATTACCGGATGATAGGCGCCTCATGTCGAAAGCCCCTGGAAATGGGTCGGGTGCGGTCAGACCCCGGAAGCGCTAGCTTAGAGATGAAGATCGCGGTCTCCGGAGACTCACATGCAGGTGGAATGGACCTCGTACAGCTCGCCGCTCGGCGTGCTGACGGTGGTGGAGTGCGAAGCTGGCCCGCTCGTGGTGGAGTACCCTAACCGAGCCGTAACCATCAAATGGGCGGTGCGGCTGCGGGCCGCCGTTCCAGAGCTGCATATTGCTCAAGGCAGCTGTCGGGTGACCACGGCCTGGCTGGACGAATACTTCGCCGGATCTCCCAAGCCGCTTGCCTTTCCAGACCACCTCAAGCAGTGGTTCGATCTCTCACCAGCCCAGATAAACGTCTTCAAGGCACTACGAAAAATTCCCGTCGGTGAAACCCGTTCGTATGATGATGTTGCGCGGGCAACCCGGCTTCATCCCCGCCAAATAGGCTGGCTGGTGTCAGCCAACCACCTTGCGATCCTGATCCCCTGCCACCGGGTTGTCGGTAAGGATGGCAGCCTGGTGGGGTATGGCGGAGGTCTCCCGAAGAAGCGTTGGCTGCTCGATCACGAGCTTCGGACGGCCGGGGTCGTGCTGCGCTGACTTATTGACAAAACCGTTCCCAAGCATGACCTTATGACATGCAACGCGTGGTGCCTGCCTTTCATTTCTGACTCGCAGATGGGCCGTCGGACAAGTTGTCCGAGGGTCTTTTTTTTCAGGGGCTTTTAACCCCGGCCACACCGGTCGGGCGTTCTCCCCGGAGCCCTAGGGCTCCCTTTCAAGAGGTTGTAGCAATGGCGAAGGGCACGGTAAAATGGTTCAACGATGCAAAGGGGTTTGGCTTCATCGCGCAGGACGGTGGTAAGGACGTGTTCGTGCACCACACAGCCATCATCGCTGACGGATTCCGCTCACTGTCCGAAGGAGACAACGTGGAGTTCGAGGTCGTAGAGGGCCCCAAAGGGCTGCAGGCCTCGAACGTTCGTAAGGTCTAAACCCCAGCGCCCTTCCCTCTCAGTTCTCTGAAAGCCACCATGGCCCCCGCTGCTCCGTAGCGGGGGTTCCTGGATCTCCAGTTCCCCCTTCCATAGACCGATACTCCTCAACGTCTCGTTTGAGTGAGGCAGGTCAGATGCTGAACCCAATCCGCGCGCTCCTGTTCGGGAGTCTGCTGCTGAATCCGGCTCCCTGGACCTCCCAGGCTGATCCGGCCCCCACGGACACATCCGCCCTGCAGTTCCTGGGCTTTCGCGCCGGCGCGGCCCTCGAGGAGCTCGCCCTCCATCTGCGGAGTCTCGGTGGGGGACGGATGCGGTGCCGGCAATCCAGGGCAGACGCTCGGGTCACTGAGTGCCGCGCCTTCGTGAGCGATACCTCGCGCAAACAGTCAGTAGAGATCTGGATCTCCGCCATCGACAGTATGGCAGGAGTCATCATGCTTTCCGGTGTCGTTCCAGGCCAGCAGTTGGATCAGTGGCGAGGAATACTAGAACGTCGGTATGGAGTGGTCGATCCGCGCGTTCAAGGGACACAATCCATGCTGCAGTGGGTGCGGCGTGGACGGATGCTGCGCCTCACCTGGCGAACGGAGCGGGGCCAGAAGGTGGCTTCAATCAGCCTGGTGGATGGACGGGTGCTCGATGCCTGGGGACGCTCACCCAGACAGGACGCGCTCCATCGCAAGCCTTCCTAACCTTCGCCGCCCTCAGTATGACAGCCGGATCAGGAAGCTCCCATCGGTGTCCTCGAGAGTGAAATCATGCACGAGCGCACCGGACCCCTTCAGTTGCCTCAGCAGCGTGCGAACCCGGGTGCGAATGGGGGCGCCGCCACCCGCACGGCCCCGTCCGGTGATGATGCGCACGACACCTCCGGGACGGGCCTTGGCCTGCGCTCGCAGGAAGCGCTCGGCGTTGCTGCCGGCCTCCAGGACGCTCTGGCCGTGAAGATCGAACGTGGCATCCGGAGCCCGGTCGGTCCAGTCTTGCATGTACCTATTCTGACGTCGCGGCGAACCGCCGTCCAGCTTCGATGGGTGATCCTCCTATTTGTCGTTGGACTACTCGGCTGCAGCAATCCCAAGGGGCCGATTCAGATAGGCTTGGCCGGCTCGCTGAGCGACCCGGTAGGCGTACCGATGAAGCAAGCCGCTGAGCTGGCCGTGGCAGAGATCAACGCGTCTGGTGGTGTAGGAGGTCGACCGTTGGAGCTGGTCGAACGGGATGACTACTCCGATCCCGACTCCGCTGTCTTCGTCGCTACGGATCTCTACGAGGCCGGCGTATCGGCCGTCATCGGACATCTGTTCTCCGGCACTACCCTGGCGGCAGCCCCAGTCTACAACGGTGGCTCCGACCCTGTTGCCGCAATCTCCCCTTCCTCCTCGTCGCCCGATGTATCCACCGCGGGTGAATACACATTTCGCGTATGCCCCAGCGATCTGTCGCACGGCGTCGCGCTGGCGCGGTGGGCACGGGATACTCTCCATTTCAGCCGCGGCGCGGTGCTCTATCTCAACGATCAGTACGGCCGGGGGGTGCGGCAGACGTTCGTACGGGAGTTCATCAAGCGCGGTGGTGCACTGGTCTCCAACGACCCCTATCTTGGCGACTTACCCGAGGTGGCACCCTACCTGGACCGGCTGGCGTCTATAGGTGGCGTGGACTTCCTGATGGTGGCCGGAAATCGCGGCGAGGCGGAAGAGATCCTGCGTCAGGCGCGGCGCCGGGGACTGCACATGCCAGTGATGGGCGGCGATGGTTTGGAGGGAATCGAGGCATCCGGTGCCCTGGCCGAAGGCGTCTACCTCTCAGCTGCCTACCTGCCGACCATCTCTACCCAGGCCAATCGGACGTTCCTGCAGGCGTACCGGAAGAAGTTCCCCGGAGCTGGGTTACCAAATCAGCCCGCCGCTGCCACCTACGATGCAGTGTACCTCCTCCGGAGCGTCATCGCCCGGGTGGGGACCAAACGAAAGGCGATTCGGAACGCATTAGCGCAGGTAGGCAGAGACGAACCTCCCTTCCGTGGCGTCACCGGGACAGTGGCGTTCGACTCGAAAGGTGACGTCCCGAACCAGGCAGTGTATATGGGAGTCGTTCACCAGGGCACCGTGCGGCTTGCAGGTGGACAGTGAAAATTCTGCAAAGTCTTCGAAGCCGGGTGATCGGCGGCATGATGCTTCTGATCGGCCTTGTCTTCGTGATTGCCTTTTTGGGAGTGAGATCGATACAATCGCTCGACCGATCGGTCGACCAGGAGCTCTCAGTCCTGCTCGAGAGCACCGACCTGAGCAGCGGCCTGATCGCCTCGATCAGCTCCGAAGTCCGCTCAGCCGAGCAGTATCTCGGCGTACGGTCCGACGCACTGAAGCGCAGGTTTATCGACGACGGTGATTCCGCGTACGTGTACCAGCGCCGCTTCCGAACCTTGCGGAATGCGCTCACGACCTCCGATCGCTACATCGTCAATAAGATCGCCTCGAACCAAGCTCAGATTGAAGTTTCCTACGCCACGGCCCATGCTCTGGCAGACCTGGGGCGGCTGGAGGAAGCTCGGAAGCAAGCGAATCGGGCGCGGGCACCGGCCGACACGCTGCTCAGCGACGTGCGCGCGCTGGTTCGGGCCCAGACCAACCGCTCGATGGTGCGAGCCAACGATCTTCGTCGTGAGGCGAGCCAGCGGCGATCCGCGCTCTGGCTTCTCTTCTTCGTCTCGCTGGCGTTTGGGGTGGGCACGTCTCTCGTTACGGTGCGAATGGTCGACCGCCCCCTCCGCCGGCTGGTCAGCGCGGCTGATCGCTTCGGAGCCGGAGACTTGCGGACGGTGCAGCTCGGGAAGATGCCAACGGAGCTGGCTTTGCTGGCCCGCGCCATGGACGGCATGGCCGCGCGCCTCCGGACTGTCGTTGTTTCCGTTGTGACCGAGGCGAGTCAGATAGGAAACAGCGCCAGTGACTTTTCAGCGATGAGTGAAGAGCTGGCCGCGAGCAGCGGAGAGATCTCGACGGCAATGGTGAAGATCGCCTCGAGTGCGGAACAACAAGTCAGCGGCATGGAGAAAGCTGATGCCCTGCTCCTGAGCCTCAAGCATATCGCGGAAACAAACGCTGGGGCCTCTGCCCGGGTGCTGGCGTTGGGCGAACGGATCCGTGAGCTCGCTGGCCGGCACCGTACCGACGTTGCCGCGGCCGGCCAGACACTGCTGGATATTCGCGAGGTGGTGGACACGTCCGCGCGACAGGTACAGGAGCTCGCCAGGCTCTCCGAGCCTATCACCGACTTCATCGACCTGATTCGCCAGATCTCCTCTCAGACCAACCTCCTGGCTCTGAACGCTGCCATCGAAGCGGCGAGGGCCGGGGAACATGGGCGAGGCTTCGCGGTTGTCGCCGAGGAAGTGCGCCGCCTGGCAGATTCGAGCTCCAGCGCTGCTGAGGAGGTCGCGAAAACGGTACAGTTCATCCGCAAACAGGTGCGGGACGTCTCGCAAACCATGGACGTGGGCTCGGCCAAAGTCGTGGGGATCGAGGCGGTGGCTAACGCGGCGGCACGGGCGCTGGAAGAGATCGCCTCAGCGGTTCAGGAGGTGCACAGCGCCGCGGCCGAGGTCGTCAAGGAAGCTGAAGCCAACCGCACGATTGTGGCGCAATTGGGAGAGCGGACCCAAGAGGTGAGCCATGCTGCCACCGAGCACGCGTCTGCCAGCGAGCAGGTAACGGCGGCGGCGGAAGAGCAAACTGCTTCGACTGAGGAGATGGCGGCGTCGGCCGGCGATCTGCTTCAGGGCGCGACTCGGCTCACTGCATTGATGCAGGACTTCAAGACCTGAGAGGCCGTTCTACCGCTTGCGCCCTTTGACCGACTTCTTGAGAGATGATTTGGCAGGTTTTGTAGCCCGGCCCTTGGCTCGGGCTTTTGCTTTCTGAACGCGTTCCCGGTCAGCTGCCTTGTCCAGGCGCTTCTGTTGTGCTGCATGGACCTCCGCCAGAATCCGGTCACCTTCCTCTACACCCAACAGGCTTCGCCGGGTGGCATAGCGGACCAGCTCCTCGGCATCGGCGACGTTGAACTCACCGACCCGAGCAGCTGCACGGATTACGCTTCCGAGCGCATCGGCAACCGGGCTTCGGAGGACATTGGCTATACCCGGAAGCGTCTCGAGCAGAGTCGATATTTGTGAGCCGCCTAGTTCCGAAACCACGTACCCTCCTGCAACCTGGGGGGATGGGGCAAGCCGCCGCGCGCGACTGGATTCAGAGGGGAATTCTCGCACTGTGGACAATCCAGCGCTAGTAGTAGCCCTAACTACTTAGTTACGACCAGGGTCCCCTTCATGTCGTAAGCCCGGTGGGGCAGACAATAGAACTCATAGCTTCCGGGTTGGACGTTGGGGACCACCACTCGATACTCGGCCCCGTTTTGAGTCAGGAGCGGGCTGCTCAAGTCCGCCGCTCGACGCCCCATAGCTCCGTTCAGCGCCTCATGGGCCTGTTCGCTTAACCCTCTGACCTCAAAGACGATACTATGCGGAGCCCCGCTTACCGTTCTGAATTTGACAATGTCACCTGCACGGGCGGTCACCCGGGCTGGGGAAAAGCGGTAGACCTCCTTCTCGGCGTTCACCTCAAGGCGCACCTCGTGGACGCTTTGGGCCGCTGAGGACCTACTGAGCAGGAGGAGTGCCGCTATCGATCCGAGGGAGCGGGATAAGTATCTCACCAAGGGTTCCTCGTGAACGTGTTTGAGAAGGGTAGAGAGCCTTTGCGCGACTGCAACTGTTCCCGTAGTTTGCTAATGGGTGGGGTAGCTAGATATGTGCCATCACGCCCCGCCAGAAGGGCCGACTGTGGGACGTCGGGGAGTAAAGGAATACCGGGCGCCAGAGGCGCTGATTCTGATCGCTGCGGATCGGGACCAGAAACCCTTGGTCTGCCCTTCGTGTGGCTCAGTGGCCGTCGAGCGAAGCCCAGAACGGTCGAGCTCTGAGGACGCCCAAGGTGGTCGAGTTACCCTCCATTGCAGCGGCTGCGGTCGGACCGCCGCATACATCCCCAAGACCCTCAACCGATCGTCCTTCCCCGAGGCTCCCCGTCCTTCCCAGAGTGACGGCTAGCTAGTCCGGCAGAGCAGCCTACTTCGGGGAAGTGAAGAGGCGGTTCCAGCGCACCGCGCTGAGGAACGGCAAGGCTCGCCAGCTGCTGGGATCGTAGCTGAAGTACACGATCAGAGGCCTGCCCCGAACATTTGCCCGAGGAAGAAAGCCCCAGTACCTCCCATCGTAAGAGCTGTCCCGGTTGTCGCCCATCATAAAGAACGAGTCGGGCGGCACAACGATGGGTCCCCACTCCTGCAGGTCCGGCTGATACGCGGCTGGGTCGCGGTTGGCCAGGTGCGGCAGCTGCCACTCTCTCATCTTCGCGCGCTGGATCGGGTCTTCCGAGCGGGTTGGGTCCGAGTGTACGGCATATGGCTCATTGACTCGCTGGCCGTTCCGAAACAGCTCCCCGTTTTCCATGCTCAGCGTATCGCCGGGCATTCCGATCAGCCGTTTGACCACCTTGAGACCTTCCTCCTCGACTGAATCGAAGACGAGGATGTCGTTCCGACGGGGTTCCCGGACAGCAGGCAAGTGTGCATGGATGATCGGGACCTCGGCACCGTACAGCGCCTTGTTCACAAAGAGGAAATCGCCAATCAGCAGGGTGTTTTCCATACTGCCTGACGGTATCCGAAATGCCTCGACCAGGAAGGTACGAAGGAAGAACCACACCACGAGTGCAACCACGATCGACTTGGTCCATTCCCAGAGCCAAATCACGAGGGAGCGAGGGTGAGTGGCGGTGCGGGCGGTCATCGAAAGCATATCCTCAGGTGAATTGAGATCGCTGGATAGCAACTGAATCTATCAGGACCGAACGACCTTTAGGGCACTGCGGTCATGGGGAAAGGATCACCCCGCGCAACTCGGAGAATCGGATACTCCTTGTGCGGCTCCAAGTCCCGGTCCAGCAGGTTCCAGGTGACGATCCCATCTTCGGAAGCCGGCTCCAGCAGGTATGCGGCCAGCGTCCCCAGCGGCTGGTCGGTTCGGACGAAGTACCAGCCAGCGGCCGCCACCGTATCCACGGAGCCAGCCGCCCAGTGTCCCTCTACCTGAGTTGAGCGGTGTCCCTCGAAGAGAGCGCCGATGGTCAGGGTGTCTACGGTGAACGATGCCGCTTGAACCCGCCAGTCATGTGTGAGCTGGTCGACCAGTACACCTTGCCGGCGAAGGAGCTGGATGACGTCACCAAGGCGGGTGGGGACCAGGTACGCCGCTGGCCGAGCTTCCCGCCGAGCCGCAGTGAATCGGTCGTACACCGGCATTCTGATGGTGCGGTACACTCCGGTGCGTTGTCGCCGGGCATAGCCGCCGGTTCCCTCTCCAGCAGATTTGGTGATCTCGGCTATCACCGGCTGCACCGTCGGGCTCGCCAGGACAGATCGGACGACTACCGAGTCAGGTCTCCAGCGATTCGAAGCGACGACAGATGATCTGATTGCCGGTGCCTGCTCTGCCACCAGGCCCAGGAGCTCCCGAACGAAGTTGTATGTTGCCGAGATTCGGGTCTTGAAGTCGGCGTTGCTATATCCTTCGCTCAAGACCGCGAGTCGGCCGCGAAGCCCGGTCCAGTTGGTCCCGAAACGCGGGCGCGCGTCGTACGTCTCCCACCCTTGCACCAACGAATCAGGGTCCTGATTGCGGAAGTTCCCATACGGGAACGTCTGCTGCCGGTGGCGGCGCTGCATTCGTGACCGCAGCTCAGGCAAGAGCCGGTCTCGCACCAGGTCGTTGGCCGGATTGGAATTTGGATTCAGTCCAGGAGCGTACGTCAGGACGTAGCCGTGATAGCTCCCGTTGGTCGTGTGGAGGTCGACGAAGAGATCTGGGTCCCAGGCATCCAGGAGCGCCGCGGCCCCACGGGTCTCGGGCGCCTCCATTTTGACGTAATCGCGGTTCAGATTCAGCCACTGCCCATTGGGATTCTGGCCCACCACTGCCGGGCCATTCTGGCCGGGACGGTTACGTTCGCCGGGACCGAAGCGTTCGTTTCCATCGGGGTTGTAGATCGGCACGACGATCAGTACCAGGCTGTCCAGCAGCGGCCGCAGCTCACCTGTCGTCAAATCCCGGAGCAACATCTGCGTAGCTTCCTTGCCCTCGACTTCACCCGCATGAATATTCGCTTGCAAGTAAACGATGGGCTTTCCGGTGCGGTGCGCCTCGGCGGGGCCAGACACCAGCGGTCGAGCGGCCACGAGGTAGGGCACCTTGCGTCCTTCGGCCGACACCGCCAGCGTGCCGGCTCGGAGATCACGGGTGCTACGCTCCAGGGAATCCAAAAAGGTGAGCACGTCGGCGTAGGTGGACGTTTCTCGCCACTGGGTTCGTTCCGGACGGGTCGTTTGGGCCCAGCCCACTGAAAGCTGAGCGGCACAGGAGAGACAGGTTACCGCCACCGAAGCTGCCAGCAGTCGCCTCATCGGCACACGCCAGGGAGATTCCGTTGACTGACGACAAGCCGGCTCCAAGAAGACCAGTTCCTCCACTGATGGACCGCCTGGGTGAGATGTGTCAGGCCGGCCGAGACAACGCATCCTACTTGTGGCAGGTGCCGAATGATGAGGGAGTCCGCCGGAAGATTGCAGATCTGCTGGTCCAAATCAAAGCGGAGGCTGCCAAAGGAGGGCGACAGGAAATGGGCCGCATCGCAGGAGAGCTGGAGACGGCCCTAGCCGCTTCGTCGAGCCCCCAGCAAGTAGAGCTGCTGCAGGATGGCTTCGAGCGACTCACCCGACTCTGGGCGGCGGCCAAGAGCGGACTGTTCTAGCGTTCGGCTCGGGCCGCACCCACGTCTTCCTGAGCATTGGCCGGCCGGCGCTCAACCAGCTTTGCCTGCACCGGAGCCCCTTCCGCCAACCGCTCCTGACCGCCTACCACGACCTGTTCCGCGCTCTCGACCCCTCGCTTGACTTCGACGAAGCCGGGGGTGCGCACGCCCAACTCTACTTGCCGCCGGACTGCCTTTCCGTCAACTACGACCCAGACGAAATTGGTCCCCTGAAGGGGAAGCACGGCATCTTCTGGGATCACCACTGCATTGGGGCGGACTGACGTTGCCAGACGGGCCTCGATAAACATCCCCGACTGCAGCTCCCGTCGGGGATTGGGGACTTGAGCCTTTACGGTAATGGTGCGGCCGGGGAGTTGAACCATAGGATCGACGAAGTCCACCTTGCCCGTGAATTCCCGTCCCGCGAGGGCGGCGACCCTGAAGGTCACCCGTTGACCCGGTTTCAATTGGTCGGCGTACCGCTCCGGCACCTGAAACGACACCCGTTGAGGCGAGACGGTTTGAAGAGCCGCCAAGTGGGTATCCGTGGTCACGTAGTCACCCAAGCTCACGTGCCTTTGCCCCATCACTCCGCTGAAGGGAGCTCGCACCAGGGTGCGATCGAGCCGAACCTTCAGCCGCTGCAGCTGCGCCTCATTGCTCCGCATGGTTGCCTCTGCCCGTTCCAGCTCCGCCTGAGAGGAGGCCTTCTGACTGAGCAGGTCTCTGGTGCGATTCAGTGATTGCCGAGCCAGGTCGCGCTCCGCCTCGACCTGATCGACCTGGGCCTTGAGCTCGGCATCGTCGATCTTGAAGAGCGGGGTTCCACGGGACACGGCGGAGCCTTCGCGTACCAGGATCTCAACCAACCTGCCCTCCACGTCGGGCCGCAAATCGATGGACTGCATAGCCTCGATCTGCCCGGTGGCAAGGATGGCATCGGTTACGGTGTCCGAACGAGCGGTGGAGGCTTCGACTGGCATGGCGGGCGGTCCACCCTTGGCACCACCGGGACCGCCTTCTCCCTTGCTCGCGGACTCGGCCTTGTTGCAGGCCATAGCTCCAACGAGCAGCACGAACGCTGTATGCATCGGTCTCACGGGGCGTCCTTGTTCGTGAAGAGTCTGCGGCCGAGAATAGCCTCGAGCCGTGCCAAAGCGAGTCGTGCCTGATAGCGCGCCTGAACCAGGTCAGCCTCCGCCTGGGCCAGATTGACCTGAGCGTCCAGGAGATCGAGAATCGTGCTCGCTCCCGAGCGATAACGAAGCTCCTGCATCTGATAAGTCTGACGGGCCACCGAGACACCCACCGTGGCGAGCTGCACCGCGGCCGCGCTGGTCTGGTGCGCATCATAGGAGCTGGTGACGTCGCGTCGCACGACGCGCTCGAGGTCTTCACGCACCGTCCGGGCCACGTCCCGATTGACCCGGGCCCGGTTCACCTCGATCTCCCGCTGGCCGTTGTTCCACAGCGGGAATGACACGGAGAACGTCACCGAGTTGATGTTGGACGCACCCGGGAAAAGCTGGGTATCGTAGCGCTGATGCAGCCCGCCGATGCTTACCACCGGGAGGTAGTTGCCCCGCTGCGCCCGTAGCGAAGCGTCCGCTGCACTTTCATTGGCGCGGGCCGCGCGGTATTGCGGGCCCTGATCGAGTCCGGCCCTGATCGCCTCAGGGAGACTGATCGGAAGGCTGTCCGGGGGCAGCGAATCGGTGGGAACGACGTCGACCGGGCCGGAAGCCCCCACCCGTCTTCCGAGCTCGAGCTGGGCCGTCCGAAGCGCATTGTGCTGGCGCAGACCTTCCACCTGGGCCCGGGTGAGCTCGAGAACCAGCTGGAGCGAGTCGGTCTGGACCGCCGCCCCCGAGGTCACCCGGGCGCGTGCGATGCTCAAGCCCTGGCGGGCCCGGCGAACCCTCTCATCAGTGACGCGAGCCAACTCCTGATTCACGAGAACGTCGTAGTAGCTCGACTCCGTTTCCAGGGCGGCCCGGTAGCGCTGCTCCAGCTCACCGGCTTCCGCACTAGCGATGTCGGCCTTGGTACGGGACAGCTCGGAAAACTTGCGGAGGCTGAACACCTCGTAGTTGGCAGCAGCGCGTCCCACCACGAGAGTGCTGGTAGGGTTTGCCGGGTTCGCCGGGTTGAAGAAGCTCTGGGAGTACTTGGTTTCATCCAGGCTGAGGTCGACCGATGGCACGAAGAAGGCCAGCATGGCCGCACGCCGGCCCCACTCGGCATCGTCAATCTGCCCGAGAGCCCGAACGTACTGCGGGTCGAATCGAGTGGACAGACGGATGGCATCAGCCAGGGTGACCCGAGGGAGTGAATCGGCTGCCGCCGTATCGAGCCGGGCCGGACTCGGCCCTCCCTGAAGCGCCAGAAACAGCAGCAACATCACTCAGCCTCCGCTGGCGTTAGCCGGTGGGCCGCGGGAACAGCACGACGGCGGCGGGCGAGTAGTCCGTCAAAGATCACGTACACCGCCGGCACGACATACAGGGTGAGGAGGGTGGAGAAGAGAAGCCCGCCCACGATGGCATAGCCCAAGGGACGGCGGCTCAGCGACCCGGCGCCGAGACCCAGCGCAATCGGGAGAGCACCCATAACGGTCGCGACTGAGGTCATCAGGATCGGCCGGAGCCGAATACGCCCCGCCTCCTGCGCCGCGTCTACCGTGGTCATTCCGCGATCCTTCAGCTGGTTGATGTACTCCACCAGCAGAATGGAATTCTTGGTGACCAGGCCGATCAGCAGGATCATACCGATCTGGCTATACACGTTGAGGGTAGATCCCGCCAGTTTGAGCGTGAAGAGGGCTCCGGTGACGGCCAGGGGCACCGCCAGCAAAACGGTGAACGGATGCACCAGCGATTCGAATTGGCTGGCGAGCACCATGAAGACCACCACCAGTGCCAGCAGAAAGGCGAAGTACAGCGCCGAGCCGCTCTCCTCCAGCTCACGCGACTCACCGGCCAGCGCCGTGCTGCTGCCTCGGGGCAGAACTTCATTCGCAATGCGCGTCAGGGAATCAATGGCCTCTCCCAGCGTGAAGCCGGGAGCCAGGCTGGCGGTCAGGGTGGCCGACCGCACCCGGTCGAAGTGGTTGAGCTCCCGGGGACCGACCCCCTCCTGCACATTCGCGAGCGCTTCCAGCTTGATCAGCTGCTCACCTCGGCCCCGAACGTAGAGGCCGGTCATGTCGCTCGGGGTGGCACGAGCGTGAGGCTCGAGCTGTACGATCACGTCGTACTGTTTGTTGGCCCGGGTGAATGTGCTGGTCTTGTTCCCGCCCAGAAGCACCTGCAGGGTGGTGGCTACATCGGCAACCGGTACCCCCAGATCTTCGGCCCGATCGCGGTCGAAGCTGACCGTGAGCTGCGGCTTGTTGACGCGAAGGTCGCTGTCGACGTTGATCAGGCCTGGAATCTGACGCGCCCTTGCCAGGAGGGTGTCATTTCCCTTGGCGAGGAGATCAAAATCAGGATGTTGGATGACGAAGTTGACCGGGCTTCCCCACCCGAAGGCGGGAGGGTTATTAGCAAACGCGAAGACGCCAGGGATACCGAAGTACTGGGCCTGCACCTCACCTATGATCTCCTGAAGCGACCTGTCGCGCTTGGACCAGTCATCGAGGTTGGTGAAGATGATTCCGCGGCTGACCCCGTCGCCGATATTCACCACGCTGAAGAAGCTGTTGATTCCTTTGGTCTTGGCCTGAATGGCCTCGGCTCGGCGCTGGTACTCATCGGTATAGGCGAGGGAAGATCCCTCAGGAGCAATAATGAAGGAGAAGAACCAGCCTCGATCCTCCGGCGGCACGAATTCCCGCTTCAGTGATTTGAAAACCAGAACAGCGCTGGCAGTGACAACCATGGCCACCAGAACGATCGGCAGCCGGTGGCGCAGGCCGAACGCGAGGCTTCGGGAGTAGCCCGAAGCTAACCGGTTGAAGCCTTCCTCCAGGATCCGGTAAAGCCTCCCGTGACGCTTCGGAACCCGCAGGATCTTGGCACAGAGCATCGGGGTCAGCGTCAGCGCTACGAAGCCGGAGATGATGACGGCTCCCGCTACCGCAACCCCGAACTCGTTGAAGAGCCGGCCGGTCGATCCCTTGAGGAAGGCGAGTGGCGTGAAGACGGCCACGAGGGCGATGGTCGTGGCCAGCACCGCGAACCCGATCTCTCTGGTGCCGTTGGTGGCAGCCTCCTCCGGCGTCTCGTGAAGCTCCTCCTGGTGGCGATAGGCGTTCTCCAGCACGATGATCGCGTCATCGACGACGATGCCGATCGCCAGGGTCAGCGCGAGCAGGGTAAAGTTGTTGATGGAGAAGCCGAGAAAGTACATGATGGCGAAGGCGGCCACGATCGATGTAGGGATGGCGAGCCCTGGGATGATCGTTGCTCGGAAGTTGCGCAGGAACAGGAAGATGATCACCACCACGAGTCCGGCCGCGATCAGCAGCGTCTCCTCCGCTTCCTGAATCGACCGGCTCACGAAGACAGACTCATCGAAGGCGGTGTTGATGGCCACACCCGGTGGAAGCGAGGCCTGGATCCGGGGCAATTCCCGCCGGATCGCTTGTGCCACCGAGATGATATTCGCCTTGGATTGGCGGATCACTCCGATGGCTACGGATGGGGTACCCTTGAAGCGAAGCGCGCTCCGCTCATCCTCTGCCCCAAGCTCGACCCGGCCCAGATCCTTCAGTTTGACTAGTATTCCGCCCGAATTACTGACGACGAGATTTCCGAATTCCTCCGGCGTCTTGAGCTCGCCCAACGAGCGTACGGTGAACTCACGGCGCTGGGACTCGATTCGGCCGGCGGGCACCTCGATGTTCCGGCTCTTGATCGCGCGTTGCACGTCCTGCACCGTCAGGCCACGGGCTGAGAGCTCCGAGGCTGAGAGCCAGACACGCATAGAGAAGCGGCGCTCACCGAAGATGCGCGCCTGACCCACACCGGCGAGCGTTTGCAGCCGGCTCTTGACCAGCCGGTCTCCGATATCAGAGAGCTGAAGCAGGTCATAGTTTTCACCGGAGAGGGCGAGCCAGAAGAACGGCTGGGCATCCGCATCCTGCTTGGCCACAACCGGCTCTTCCACATCCTCAGGCAGCCGCTCCCGAATTCGGGCAACCTTGTCCCGGGTATCCTGCGCCGCCCCCTCAACATCCCGGTCGAGATTGAACTCCAGGGTGATGTTGCTGACTCCCTCGCCGCTGGAGCTGGTCAGGGTGCGCAGACCCTCGACCGTACTGAGCTCCTCCTCCAGGATGTCCGTAACGGCTGATTCGACTACCTGGGGATTGGCACCTGGCAGGGTGGTGGTCACCGATACGATCGGAGCATCCACGTCGGGGAACTCGCGAACCGCGAGCCGGGTATACCCAATGGCCCCGAAGAGCACCAGCGCCAGGCTGATCATGCTGGCCAGCACGGGCCGGCGAATCGACATATCCGAGATCTTCATACCATTAACCCTGGCGGAGGTGGCGGGTTCAAGCGCGGGGTTTCGATTCTTCGGGTTGTAAAGCCTATCCACTACGAGGCTGGGCTCCCTGAGATTCAACCGCCGCTAAGATAGATTTTGGGACCCCTGAAATGGTTGCCTCCCCAAACGCCTCCGTGAGCGGCAAGAGCGATGGCCCAAAACCTCTCGAGTCGACAGCAAGCTCAACTAGCCTTCCTGCAGGGGCTTCCACCAAAGCTCCAGCGAGTCCACAGCGTGATCGAGCAAATGGGTGGACTCCGGGCCGACGAAGCAGTTGTCCGTGGTCTCGGCCGCCTGCTCGACGAGATCAAAGGCAATGCTGCTGCCCTTAGTCTCACCGGCATGGCCGAGACGGCGGGCATCATGGGAACGATGCTCCGGCGGGGAGGGGGACTACAGATGAAGGTACGCGGCCTGCGGGAGATGCTGGGGAGTCTCAAAATCAACTACGAGGCTGCTTTACGTTCTTCTACTACACCAGAGGAATCTCCCGAGTAGCCCTGGGCGGTTCTCTCAAACCGACTGGCCTCGACGCCGTGCAATCAACCGGTCAATCAGGGGACCACTCATCAAGACAATCATGGCGTTCACCAGAACACCAATGAGAGCTGACACGAAGGTGAGCGCTCCCAGAATGAGCGCGGCGCCGATTGAAGCAAACAGTATCCCAAACCAGGACATGCAGGAATCTCCGATGGAGCCGCCAAGAAGAGCCAAGGTTAGCGGGCGTCCCGGGAGTCCGCAACCTTCGCGCGAGGCCGGCGACTGCTGGTGCCTTGACGGTCGAGCTTACCCCGGTACATCTTGGGCCATGCCCCGTCATAATCCGCGAAATTGGAATCGGCTGTCCAGCTGCGACGCCTTCACGTAGGGCCACAGGCGTTCGCGTCGTGTTTGCAGGTGCAAGCGGCCCGTTGTTCCCCAGACGGGCCTTTTTCGTGACATCGCGTCGTTTTCCCCAGCGAAGGGAGACATCATGCAGCGATCGTACGCGGTAGGAGCAGGGCTCTGCTTCATTGGAGCGCTCACCTGTGCTCCGCCTGCCCGGGCGCAAACCACACTCGGAGCCGATGTTGGTCTGTTCAACGCCTATGTCTGGCGAGGGATTACCTACACCAACAAGTTCGTGGTCCAACCCGACATCTACCTCACAGTGCCGGTGGGTAAGGCATCGCTCACGGCCGGAGGCTGGGGCAATATCGAGCCCGGTTCGTACAACGGCGCCGAGGCGATCAGCGAGAATGGAGCCGACGGTGCTGGTTTGGCTGAGTTCGATTGGTGGGGTGAAGTGGGGTTCCCCGTGGGTCCCAAAACGTCGCTTACTGCGGGTATCACGGGATACGTTTTTCCCAACGACGACGGATTCACTTCGGATGCGAACACCGTTGAGGTCTATGCCAAGGCCGCGTTCGATGTGCTTCTCGCTCCCAAGATCGCCATGTGGTACGATATCGATAAGATCAAAGGGGCCTATTTCGAAGGGAGCATCTCACACGACTTTGCCGCGTCAGAGAAGGTATCTGTGACATTGGGTGCTCTGGCGGGCTTCAGCGCCGGCCAGGGGGTCAGCGACAACCTCGATGAGTCCGCCAACTTCATCGACGACGGCTTTACTCACCTCGATCTTTCGGCGGCGGTCCCCTTCAGTGCCGGGCCGCTTTCCATCACACCCGCGCTACACTTTGTGGTGACGGGCGACGAGATCACCAAGGTGACCAAGTTCAATGAGACCACCGGCCTGCCCAACCGGAAGGACGTCAAGGTCTGGTTCGGTGGAACGATCGGATGGTCGAAGGGATTCGGCGCCGAGCCGGAAACTCCGAGCGAGTAGCACACCACCTGGTGCCAGGGGGATTTCCCCTGGCACCTCGGGTTAGAGGCCGTTAGCAACTTCGCGAAAGGTATCTTCTAGTCGGCCCAGCATGTCCTGCAGCCGCTCCATGGGGATCCCCAGAGCGGGCTCGATGCGGATGACATCCGCCTTGGAATAGGTCCCCGCCACCAACACACCGCGCTTGAACAGGCCGGAAGCGACTTTCCAGCCAATCTCCTGTTGATGAAACTCCATTCCCAGAAGCAAGCCCTTACCGCGGGCGTTCTTGAGCACAGCCGGGTATTTCTCTCGAAGACACCCGAGCTCCCGCAGCAGAAAGTCTCCCTTGGTTGCAGCCTGGCCGGGTAAATCCTCCTCGAGTGTCACCTGGATCGCCGCAAGCCCAGCGGCGCAGGCCAGAGGATTGCCGCCGAACGTGGTCGAGTGGATGATCGGATTGGGAATCATCACCTCCCAGATCGCCGCGGTCGAGATGAACGCCGACAGCGGCATGACCCCGCCCCCGATCGATTTGCCGACGCACATGATATCGGGAACCACGTTCCAGTGGTCCACGCCCCAGAGCTTCCCGGTCCGTCCCATACCGGTCTGGATCTCGTCGGCAATCAGGAGCGCACCATACTGGGTACAGAGCTCCCGTGCCCGGGGGAAGTAGTCGGGCGGAGGGACAACACCGCCGGCCTCGCCCTGGACCGGCTCCAGGACGAGCCCCGCGATCTTCACACCGACGGCTTCGGAGCGGCGGAACTCGTCCTCCAGCGCGTCCGCATCGCCGTAGGGAACGAATCGAACGTCTTGAAGCCCCGACTGGAACGGCTCGCGGAAGGACGCCTTACCCATGAGCGAGAGGGAGCCCAGGGTCTTTCCGTGAAAACCGCCGATGGTGCTAATGAACGTGCTTCGCTTGGTATACAGCCGGGTAAGCTTTATGGCACCTTCGATGGCATCGGTGCCATTGTTGATGAAGAAAGAGTTCTGGAGATCCCCCGGCGTCACCTCGGCCAGCACCCGGGCCAGTGCGGCTCTCCAGGGTTCGAGCAGCTCCTGACTGTTGAGCGCCATGCGCTGCAGCTGATCGGTGACCGCCTTCACAACTTTGGGATGATTGACCCCGGCGCTGAAGATCCCAAAGCCGCCCAGACAGTCGATGTACTCACGCCCCAGCAGATCACAAAGGACCGAACCTTCGCCAGACCATTCCAGCGCCGCGAACTGACCGGCCTCAGTGACTGACTTCCGGTAGCTGATGAATCCCCGATTGTAGTACTTCTCGTAGCTCTCGACCGTTTCTCCGATAAAGGCCTGCTTTTCAGCAGTCGACAGCTTTCGACCGCCAATGAGGTCCAGATACCGGCTGGTGTGACGCAATACTTGATCGTTCGGTAACCGCAATTAATCGGCGCTCCTTTAGGCTGATTTGATTTCGGTCCAGAGCTGATCCCACGTGGCGGTGTCTTTGCCGAGGTCGACTTGATACTCGAGCCGCTTGAGCTCCTCCTCAGTCGGATATGGTACCGCATTCTTCATGACCCGGGCGGCAGCCGCATTCGGTGTCCCGTAGCCGGTCGCCTCGGATAGCGCGGCCCCCACTTCCGGCCGCAGGATGTAGTTCATCCATTCGTGCGCGGCTCGCTTGTTCGGCGCGCTCTTCGGCACGCACATGGCATCACCCCAGATGGTGCATCCTTCCTTGGGGATGACGTAAGCGAGATTGGGCTGCTCGGCCTTGGCCTGGGTTGTGTCGCCATTCCAGAGCTGGGAGATCCACACATCGCCTGAGATGAGCTGGGCCTTCACCGGGGCCGAGATGTAGGCCTTCAAATTCTTCTTGGCCACGATGGAGTCTGCCTTGGCCTGGGCCAGCTCCTTGGGATCCGTCGAGTTCAGGGAATGACCCCGGTACCGGAGCTCAGCCCCAATGACTTCCCGACCATCATCCATCATTGTCATCTTCTTGGCGAATTGTTTGTCGGCAAACACCGCCCAACTATCGATGGGAGTCTTGATCTTGTCGTTCCGATAAGCGATTCCAGTGGTCCCCCACTGCCAGGGAACAGTATGCTTGCTCCCGGGATCACTCGGCAGGTTCTGAAAGATCGGTGAAATGTTTGCCAGATTCGTCAGATACTTTTTGTTGACCGGAACGATGAGATCGGTCGCCACCAAGACTGGGATGATGTATCCGGACGGTACGATGATGTCGTACCCACTGGCGCCAGCCTGGAGCTTGGCGACCATCTCTTCATTGCTCTCGTAGGTATCGTAGGTGACCTTGACGCCAAATTCCTTTTCGAAGTTGGGAACGGTGTTCTCGGCGATGTAGTCCGACCAATTGTAGATGTGAAGCTCCTTCTCGATCGGTCCCAGATCTGCCATCTGTGTGGCTGCACCGGTGCTGTCCGCCGAGGTGGCTGCCGCACGCTCCTTTCCCTTGCAAGCGTTCAGGAGCACGCCGACCGAGCTGACGCTCAGTCCGAGCGCCAGCGCGCGAACAACGAAATCCCGCCGCGACACGCCGCCAGACTCGAGTCCTTCCACCAGGCGTTCGATCTCCTTGCGCTTTTCCACTGGGCTGCCTCCTCGCTAGAGTCGTGTCAACATGCAGAGAGCCTAATTGAGCCAGTCGCGCACTCGGTAATACCCTCCTACAAATGGGAGGAACCAGGGGACGCCATTGAAAAACGGAATCGGGGCGAAATGATCCGTCCCCAGGTCAGGAAGCTCAGCCGACCCGGAAAGCACCTCCCCCATACGATTGCCCAGATAGGTGGCCAACGCTACTCCGTGACCACAGTACCCCATGGCATAGTGCACTCCATCGAGCCGCCCAACGTGAGGGAGGTGATCCACAGGGTACGCGACTTTCCCCGACCAAGCGTACTCCACCGGCTCATCGGTCAACTCGGGAAACACCTCTCTCATGCCGGCATGGAGAATCGCCGCGCTCCTCTTTATGCTGGTGGGCGTGAAGGAGGCACGGCCGCCAAACACCATCCTGCAGTCGGGCGAGAGCCGGAAATAGTATAGCAGGTGCTTGGTGTCGCTCAGCACCCGTCCTCGGGGTATCAGTCGCCGAGCCAGCTCGTCGCCAAGAGGGCGGGTGGCGATGAGATAGCTCCCGATGGGGATCACGCGACGGCGAAGTCCAGCGAGAGCCGGCGGGGTGTAGCCGTTCGTAGCCGCCAGCACCTCCCGGGCCCGGACGACACCAGCCGATGTCTTCAGCTCGAATCCGTCAGGCACTCTGGTCAAGCCGGTTACTTCGGTGCCTTCGAGGACGCGGGCTCCCGCGCGCCGGGCCGCTACTCCCAGGCCCCGGACGTACCGGGCGGGCTGCAGCGAGCAGGCGGCCGGGTCTACCAGGGCACCATGATACCGCTTGGAGCCGATTTCACGAGCCATTTCGCCTGGGCCCAGGAGCTGGGTCTCATAGCTGAGCTGCTCACGGAGAAAGCGGCCGCTCTCCTCCAGGGCCCGGAGATGCCCCGGCTTTGCGGCCAGAGTCACCGCTCCCGAGCGAGCGAAGTCGCACTCGATAGTTTCCTCACGAATCAGACGCTCCACGTACGCGATCGCATCGAGTGACAGCTCGAACATGCTGCGCGCTCGCGCCGGACCCAGCATTCGGGCCAACTCCTCCATCTCCGGCTTGTAGCCCGGGAGGACGAAGCCGCCGTTGCGCCCGCTCGCACCCCAGCCCACGGTGTGGCGCTCCAGCACCGTGACGTCGGTGCCTCGGCGCGCCAGGGTCAGAGCCGCTGACAGCCCGGTGTACCCTCCCCCGATCACGGCCACATCGGTTGAGTCAGGGAGCCCGGGGGATGGTGCTCTGGAGGTCCCTTCCTCCCGCGTTGCCGCCTCGGTCCAGAGACAACGTTCATCCACCTTGAATTCCCCGGGTCATCATCCCTTGGCCCGTGCGAGGCGGTCCGCCAGGTAAATAAGAATCGCAGTCATCAGCAGGATGATCGTGCTGATCGCGTTGATACTCGGTTCCACGTTCTTCCGCACCATCCCATACACGACAATCGGAAGAGTCGAGGAGCCGGAGCCCGAGACAAACGAGGTGATCACGTAATCGTCGAACGACATCGTGAAAGCCAGCAGCGCGCCTGAAAGAATCCCGGGCCAGAGCTGGGGGACCGTCACCTTCCAGAAGGTGGTGATCTCGTCCGCACCAAGGATCATCGCAGCCTCCTCCAGGTTCTCATCCATCCCCTCGAGCCGGGCCAGCACCACTACGACCACGAACGAAATGCAAAAGGCAACATGTGCGATGGTGATGGTCGTGAGCCCGAGTGGGAACTTCAGCAGCGCAAAGAGAATGAGCAGAGAGATGCCGACCACGATCTCGGGCGTGACTATAGGGACGTAGAGAAAGCCCTCGAACGCCCGGCGACCGCGGAACCGGTGCCGGGCGAGTGCCAGCGCGATCAGAGTTCCGATGACGGCGGAGATGACAGTGGCAGCACCGCCTACGATGAGGCTGGCCTTGAGACCTCGCAGGATATCGGGGCGCTCCAGAAGCCGGTGATACCACCGGAAAGTGAACCCGGTCCAATCCACCGAGAATTTCGAGTTGTTGAACGAGAAAATCACCAACACCAGAATCGGCGCGTGCAAAAAGAAGTACACCACTGCGGCAAATCCGATCAGCCACTGCGGCAGCCGGTTGTTCATTGCGGGATCCCTCGATCCCGGACCCTCAGATAGAGCAGCACGGCAACCAGTACCAGGGCCATGACGATGAACGACGCAGCAGACCCGAACGGCCAATTGCGAGCCGAGGAGAACTGGTTCTGCACCAGATTGCCGATCATGAGTTGCTTGGCCCCACCCAGCAGATCGGATGTCAGAAACGATCCAAGTGCCGGGATGAACACGAGAAGGCAGCCCGCCACGACGCCAGGCATCGACAGCGGGAGGGTGATCCTTCTGAAGCGCGCCCCCGGTTTCGCCCCCAGCACCTCGGCGGCCTCCAGCAGCGACAGATCGAGCTTCTCTAGTGAGGCGTAGATCGGCAGAATCATGAATGGGAGAAAGCCGTAGACCAGACCGGCCATGACGGCAAATGGCGTATACAGAATCGTCATCGGCTCATCGATGATGCCCAGCTTGAGCATCCAATTGTTGAGCAGGCCGGTGTCACGCATCAGGAAGATCATGGCGAACGTGCGGACCAGAAAGCTGGTCCAGAACGGGAGCACCACGAGAAACAGGAGCAGGTTGCGCCAGCGTCCGCCCCGGGCAATGACGTAGGCAACGGGGTATCCCAGAATGAGGCAGATGATGGTGCAGACGATGGACCACGCGAAGGTCCGCTGCAGGACTTCCAGATACAGCGGGTCGAAAAACCGCTGGTAGTGCTCCAGCGTAAAGCCGCGCTCCACCCCCCCGTAGATGCCGCGGGGCATAAGGCTGTAGACCAGCATGATGATGATCGGAACCAGGAAGAACGCGAGCAGCCAGGCAGCCCCGGGCGCGAGGAGAGCCCAGGCCCGGGCTTCCGGCCGGCGGTAGAGCCAGGCAAGTGCTCGCTCCCGGAGAGCAGCCACTATTCCTGCTCCAGGATCTGACAGTCTTCCGGCAGCCAGGCCACCGCGGCGGCTTCCCCCTTCTTCCAGGGAAGCGGCTTGATGAGCTGTCCCTCGTTCCGCACCGCCACCGTCACATCACCTGCTCCAGGGACGGTCACGATGACGTGCATCGTCTCCCCCAGGTAAATGATGTCTCGGATGGTACCCCCCAACGCGTTTTCTCCGGGCGGGACCTGATGCGGCGGCCACACATCCATCCATTCGGGCCGGACCGCGATTCGGACCTCACACCCTTCGGTCAGGCTCGGGTGACTGGGTACCCGAAACGACGCATTCCCGGTCTGGCGCACGAGCCACTGGCCATTGGCTCGATCTGCGGCTCTGCCCTCAAAGAAGTTGGACTCCCCGATGAACTTGGCGACAAAGGCGGTGCGAGGATTTTCGTAGATCTCGGCTGGGGTTCCCAGCTGAGCCACTCGAGCGTTGTCCATGACGGCGATGCGATCCGACATTGTGAGCGCTTCTTCCTGATCGTGCGTCACGTACACGAACGTCGTGCCCAGCTGCTTGTTCAGGGCCTTGAGCTCGAGCTGCATCTCCTTTCGGAGCTTGAGGTCGATGGCGCCGAGTGGCTCATCGAGGAGAAGGATGGCAGGCTCGAGAACCAGCGCGCGAGCCAGTGCTACTCTTTGGCGCTGACCACCGGAGATCTGGCCCGGCATTCGGTTGGAGAACACGTCGGGTTTGAGTCGGACCATCTCGAGCGCGCGCCGCACTCGGTCGCCGATCTCGGCCCTGGGAGTCTTCCGCTGCTCCAGCCCGAAGGCGACGTTCCGCGCCACCGTCAGGTGAGGAAACAGCGCGTAATTCTGGAAAACCATCGAGATGCGGCGCTCATACGGCCGCTTCTTGTTGACTACCTGTCCCAGGAGACGAACTTCGCCTCCGTCTTCATCCGGCTCTTCAAAGCCGGCGAGGAGCCGTAAGGTTGTGGTCTTGCCACAGCCGGAAGGGCCCAGCAGTGAAAAAAACTCACCCGGGTAGATGTCGAACGAGATTCCATCGACGGCTTTGAGACTCCCGAAACTCTTGGAGACTCGGGAGAACTGCACGACGGGGCTGGTTTTCGGCGAAGTTGGGGCGGCCACGGGGAGGAGATCCTTTGCCAGGGCGTGGCTCGGCCTAGGTAAATGGTGCTGCAAGGAATCGGATCAGTGGCATGGTTGGAGAAAACGTACCCCGAGCCGGGTAGCCTGTCGAGAGTGATGTCTGCCCGAATGCATCAGGCGAGTACGGCAGCTCGCCCGGCGACCTGCTCCAGAGCTGCGCCGAAGGCAGCCAGCCCCTCATCTACCAGAGCATCATCGGCGTTGAGCGGCGCGAGCACCCGAATAACGTTGCCGTAGGTTCCAGCCGACAGGAGCAACAGCCCTTTTCCCAGCGCGGCGGCGAGCACTCGTCCCGTCAGTGACTTGTCAGGCGTCTTCGATCGACGATCGGTGACTAGTTCCATGCCGATCATCGCACCCAGACCGCGCACATCGCCGATGCATGGGTACTGCTGCGCCCATTCGAGAAATCGGGCTTTGACCCGGTCTCCGGTGCGCTGGGCCCGGGCCGGAATCCGCTCGGCGTCCATGGCATCGAGTACCGCAAGCGCCGCGGCACAGGCAAGGGGGTTCCCGCCGTAGGTGCCACCGAGGCCTCCGACGTGGGGAGCCTCCATCACGTCCGCCCGGCCAGTCACCGCCGCCAGCGGCAAGCCGCCCGCCAGTGACTTCGCGGTGATGATGATATCAGGCACCAGGCCGTAGTGCTCGGAGGCGAACAGCTTTCCGGTGCGGCCAAAACCGGTCTGGATCTCATCGGCGATGAACAGGATCCCGTGATCCTTGGCGAACGCCGCGAGCATCTGCACGTACTCGACAGGCGCAGGAACGAAGCCACCCTCTCCCAACTCCAGCTCCATGATGATGGCCGCAACCGACCCGGGATCCACCGTCGACGCAAGGGTCTGCTCCAGTCTGGTGCGATCCGACAGACAGCAGCGCCCACCGTCCGGACCTTCCTCGCAGCGATAGCAGTACGGGAATGGGATGCGGTAGACCTCGGGCGCGAACGGGCCGAAGCCCTTCTTGTACGGCATCACCTTCGACGTGAGGGCCATCGCGAGGTTGGTTCGCCCATGGAACCCATGCTCGAAACAGATCACCGCCGGCCTGCCGGTGAAGAACCGGGCGACCTTGACCGCGTTCTCGACAGCCTCGGCCCCGCTGTTCACGAAAAAGCTTCGCTTCTCATGGGACCCCGGAGTCAGGCGATTGAGCCGCTCGGCCAGCGCGACATAGGGCTCGTACGTCGACACCGGGAAACAGACATGAGCGAACCGCTCCAGCTGCTCCCTCACTGCTTTGACCACGCCCTCGTGCCGGTGACCCGTGTTCACCACCCCAATACCGCCACCGAAGTCGATCAGTCGGTTACCATCCGCGTCGGTCAGGACGGCTCCTTCCGCATGGACGATGGCAATGGGTGTGACAGCCGGAACTCCCTGGGGCACCGCCTTGGAGCGTCGAGTCAGGAGAGCGCGGCTATTGGGTCCAGGTATGTCGGTCTGGAGGTGGATCACTCCGGCCATGAAAGCCTCATTCAACGGGATAGAAGAAGTCTGATCCCAACCAGCACAATCCGCCACTGATCTGGTCTCTGGCGGACTCAGCGCCGCGCAGTATAGGATTGTAGCCGTAGAGGGGTTCACCCTCAGTCCCGCACCACATTCTCACAGGGAGCATCCTCCATGACCTGGCGGCGTCCGATCTTGCGCGGCACCACTCCAGTGCTACTCGTCTCACTGGTCGCTGCAGCATGCGGGGGCGGTGAGAAGCAGGCGTCCGGCCCTGGGGCCGCGGCCAAGAAGATCACGATCTCGCGATCCAAAGATGCACTGGCGGACGCCAAGGCCTACCTCGGCCAGCTCTGCGCCAAACCAATCGGCGGAGAGCTCAACTTCATGGTGTGGGAGGGTTACACCGACACCCTCTTCACCAAGCCCTTCGAGCAGGCCTGCGGGGTAAAGGTAAACGCCACCTATATGGGGTCGAGCGACGACCTCGTTGCCAAGCTGAGGGGCGGCGGCGCCGAGACGATCGACTTGATATCTCCCTCGAGCGACGCCGCCACCGCCATCATCGAGGCCGGGCTAGCCGCGCCGCTCGAGGTCGCCCGCATACCGAGCTACAACGACCTGAGCGAGGGATTCCGCAACCTGAAAGTCGCCCGGAAAGGCGACACGGTCTACGGTCTCCCCTGGGCATTCGGCCCCAACCCGTTGATCTACGACACCACCAAGATCAAACCCGCTCCCGACTCCTGGGGCGCACTGTGGGACAAGAAATATCGCGGGAAGCTTTCACTCCAGGACGATATCGCCACGCTGTACATGGTAGCGCAGTATCTCGGCATGGACGATCCGAAGGATCCAAGCAAGCTCTACAACCTGTCGGATCAGGATTTGGCGAAAGTCAAAGCCAAGATGCTGGAGCTTCGACCCAACGTCCGTAAGTACTGGGTAACCGCCGGAGACATGACCCAGCTATTCCAGGGCCGAGAAATCATTGCCGGTGAAGGCTGGCCGCTCATGACCAACCAGCTGCGGCAGGCCAAGTTCCCAGCGGGAGAAACCATACCGAAGGAAGGGACGACAGCCTGGGCGGATCATTGGGTACTTACCAAAGGCGCCAAGAATCTGGACGCCGCGTATGCCTGGCTGGAATACTCGGCCCAGCCGTTCACCCAGAAGCTCCTCAGCGATGTGACGGCCTACATCGTCGCGAATGCCGGGGCCAAGGAGTACATGTCGCCCGAACAGGCCGCCAGCCAACGCGACATCTCCGACTACGGATCCAAGGTCAACTTCTGGCAGTGGAGCCCGCGGCGCGAGAAGTACCAGGAAATCTGGAACGAGGTGAAGGCGGGGAAGTAAGAAGTCCGTGAGCTCCCCCCTCCTGGAGCTCCGCCGCATCACGAAGCGTTTCGGCGGCTTTGCTGCCGTGGACGACCTTTCACTCACTATCGGCGCCGGGGAGTTCCTTACCCTCCTCGGCGCTTCCGGCTCCGGCAAGACCACAACGCTCAGAATGCTCGCCGGTTTCGAGCAGCCAACCTCCGGCGAGATACTCATGGCTGGATCCCCCATCACTGGGCTCCCTCCGTTCAAACGGGACATCAACACCGTCTTCCAGCATTACGCTCTCTTTCCTCACATGTCCGTGCGCGACAACGTGGGCTACGGCCTTCGCATGAAGCATGTGCCCGGGGCCGAGCGGCGGGATCGCGTGGCGCGGGCATTGGAGATGGTCAAGCTCGAGCAGCTGGGAGACCGCTCACCGCGGCAGCTCTCTGGTGGCCAACAGCAGAGAGTGGCCCTGGCACGCGCGCTGGTGAACCGGCCACGCATTCTCCTCTTGGATGAACCGTTGGGCGCCCTCGATCTCAAGCTCCGGAAGGAGATGCAGCTGGAGCTCAAGCAGCTGCAGGTGCAGCTGGGGATCACATTCGTGTATGTGACGCACGATCAGGAAGAGGCACTCACCATGAGCGACCGGGTTGTGCTCATGCGGCAGGGCAAGATCGAGCAGATCGGCGGGCCGAGAGACCTCTACGATCGGCCGGGCTCGCGAGTGGTGGCCGATTTCATAGGTGAAACCAACCTGCTGGCAGGAACCGTGGTCCAAGGCGGTCCCGGTGAAGTCGTGCTGCGAGTCGCTGAAAGCGAGCTTCGCGGCCACAGCGATACCGCGATGCCGGCGGGAACAGAGGCATGGATGTCGGTGCGGCCGGAGGCGATCCGCTTACTGGGCGACGGGCAAACAGCGGCAGGCGACAACCAGCTCACGGGAGTCGCGGGCGAGTCGGTATACGCCGGCTTCGTTACGCGGGTTCATGTGATCCTCCCAGGTGAGACGCGGCTGGTTCTGCACGCGCCCGCCGGAACAGAGTTGCAGCCGGGTCAACCGGTGCGGGTTGCCTGGCCGGCGAGCCGTGCCCGGTGTGTGATTGGCTAACCCCACGCTGACCCCCGGCGTTCCCGCCCGGATAACCGTGGCGGATTCCATCCGCTCTCGGCCCTGGCTCCGGACACTGATTGCCGGAGCGGTACCGATCGGCTTCGTCACCGCCCTCCTGTTTATCCCGTACGTCTTGCTGCTGGTGCACTCGTTTTGGAAGCTCCAGGGTGGCGCGATCACCCACCACCTCACACTGGAGAATTACGAGAGGCTTCTCGGGACACCGCTCTATCCCGAGACCATCCTTTTCTCCGCCGGTATTGCGCTCCGGGTAACGATTTTTTCGCTCATCCTGGCTTACCCGCTGGCGTATCTCCTCTCCTTCAAGGTGAAACGCCACAAGCAGCTCATGTACATGGCAGTGATCATCCCGCTCTGGGTCAGCTACCTGGTGCGAGCGTACGCCTGGAAGATCATCCTGGGCCAGGAAGGCATACTGAACGGATTGCTTCAGGCGGCTGGAATCACCGATCAGCCGCTCACATTCCTGTTGTACAGCCGGTGGGCAGTTATTCTGGCCCTGACCCACATCTATACCCCATTTACGCTGATGCCCATCTTTGCGGTCCTGGAGGCGATCCCTCCCGCTCTCAAGGAGGCAAGCCAGGACCTCTACGCCAATCGTTGGCAGACGTTCCTGAGAGTCACCCTGCCCTTATCCATGCCCGGAGTGCTGGCCGGCTCCACCTTCGCATTCGTCCTCAGCATGGGGGATTTTCTCGCACCGCAGCTCCTGGGAGGGAACGACAGCGCCCTGATGGTCTCCAATCTGGTCTGGAGCTTGTTTGGCGTGGCGTTCAACTGGCCGCTAGGGGCGGCCGTCTCAGTGGTCGTGCTGCTTCTGACTCTGGTCCTTCTTTGGTTGGCGAACAAGCTGGAGACAGCGATGAACTACAGTGGGCAGTCCGTCGCCGCGGGCGCGCGGGTGGTCGGGACGGTGGCAGGCCAAGTCCTCGGAAACACCGGGTCCGAGAAGTGACGGCCGCACCGGGGAGCCGGCATGATCGTGTCACTGGACTCCTCTGGATTGCAGGTCTGGGGTCCTTTGCGTTCATCTATCTCCCACTGGTAGTCGTCATCCTCTATGCCTTTCACGATTCGCCCATTATCGCGTGGCCTTTGAAGCTCGGCACCTTCAGCTGGTTTGTGGCCCTGGCACACGACCGCGCCATGCTGGCCGCCGCACTCGCCAGCATCAAGCTGGCAGTTCTGGCGGTTCTCGTGGCATTGGTCATCGGCGTGCCCGGTGCTTTCGTGCTCGACCGGTTCGATTTTCCGGGCAAGACTCTCTTCCGACGGCTGGTCCTCCTTCCGCTGATCCTCCCCGGGATCATCACTGGGGTGGCTCTCCTCACCTTCTTCAGTTTCATCGGGTTGAGTTTATCGAGCGGATTCCCGCTCGTCCCCGGCTGGCCCGTGGTGTTGGGACACTCGGCCGCACTCACCTCGGTAGTAGTCACACAGGTGTTTGCCCGGCTGCAGCGGTTCGATCGCGCCCAGGAAGAAGCCAGTCAGGACCTGTACGCCAATGAGTGGCAGACCTTCCGCTACGTCACCTTTCCAAACATCCGTACTGCCGTTCTCGGTGCTGGGCTGCTGGTCTTCACCTTGAGCCTCGATGAGATAGCCGTCACTTTTTTCCTGATCGGTCGGCAGAACACGCTGCCACTTCACATCTGGGGACTCCTGCGACGGGGAGTTACGCCGGAGGTGAATGCCATCTCCACCATCATCTTTCTGGTTTCGGTAGTGACCATTGTTCTCTGGTCAAGACTCATTCGGGAAGCCCCTACCGCGCGCTGAACCCTGGTTTCGTCCGTGATTCTCGGTAACAGCCGCTGGTGCAGTTATCTGCAGGACAGACCCCCAATCGTGCAGGTAACCGCACGCTCCCAAGCGTTTTGGCACGTCCCTCCGCTCTGTCAAGTGACTTTGGTTACCCCCTGCATGCCCCCTGGGGGGCTGGACAGGGGGTGGGGGGGCGGAGCTACAATGGCAGGGTACCGAAGCCTCTTTTTGAGGTGGGTACGTTTGCATCCTCCGACAAAGCGGAGGGTCCACTCTCGCAGCTGACCATCTCCTTGAGCTGCGAGCCCCCATCAGCGGCGGGGGCGAGGTTGCACCGGCCGACCGTGGCCGAGCAGCCAGACCGAGTGCCGCGCCAACAATGAAACGAGGAGTTTGTGAAAGTCCTGGTACTAGGTGCCGGCGCGGTGGGGACCGTGTCCGCCCTCAAATTCGTGCAACTGGCGACGACTGAAAAACTCGTCATCGCCGACGCGGTTTCCGCCCGCGCATCCCTCCTAGCGGACCGGCTAAATGATTCACGAGTATCGGCGCTACAGCTCGACGCCAGCAATCAAGCCGAGCTGGCGGCAGCCATTCGCCTGACTGGCACCACCATCGTTCTGAACGCGGCCCTTCCCGCAACCAACATCGCTGTGATGCGAGCCTGCCTCGAAGCAGGTTGCGATTACATCGATCTCGCGAGCGCGGGCACGGACGCCGACGGCATTCCCAAGATGGCTGACCAGTTTGCCCTCGACGCCGAGTTCAAGGCGCGCGGGCGGCTTGCAC
This sequence comes from uncultured Gemmatimonadales bacterium, assembly GCA_963751925.1. Lineage (GTDB taxonomy): Bacteria > Gemmatimonadota > Gemmatimonadetes > Gemmatimonadales > GWC2-71-9 > CAVVWJ01. The sequence continues at coordinate 2,100,089 of CAVVWJ010000002.1, forward strand.
TCCTGGGTATGGGGGCGGACCCGGGGACCACGAATGTGTATGCGGCCTACGCCGCAAAGCATCTGCTCGACAGCGTCACCGAACTGCGGGTTCGGGATGGCGACAATTCCGTCTGCCAGGGTCACGATGGCTTCCTCGCCGCGTTCAGTCCCTGGGTCATGATTGACGAGTGCCTCTGTAAAGCCGTCGCGTACCGGGGAGGGCGGTACCACCTCGAGGACCCTCTCACCGGTAAGGAGGCTTTTGACTTCCCCCAGCTCGGGGTGCTCAACTGCTACTACGTCGATCATGAGGAGTCCAAGACGCTTCCCCGGTTCTACCCGGGAGCTCGGATCATCGATTTCAAGCTGTGCATGGACGACGTGACGGTGGAGACACTCCGGGTCATGAAGCGGCTTGGGCTGTCCAGCAAGGCCCGAGTCATGGTAGGGGACCAGAGCATCGCCCCGCGCGACCTGGTCGTGTCCCTGCTGCCCGAGCCCAAGGATCTGGCGGGCAGAATGCGGGGCAAGACCTGCGTCGGAACGCTTGCCAAAGGATTGAAGAACGGGATGCCAAAGGCGTACTACATCTATAACGTCGCCGATCACGAGACGGCCTACAGCACGTTGGGTGTCCAGGCAACCGCCTTTCAGACCGGCATCCCGCCGGTCATCGCCGCCCAGCTCATAGCCGAAGGCATCTGGACCGGCACCGGTGTGATGTCACCCGAGCAGTTCGATCCCGATCCTTTCCTGGCGCGGCTCCCACAAGAAGGGATGCCGTGGCATGTCAGGGATGATTCCACTGGGGTGACGAGGCGGCTGGACCGCCCATCACGGGAAACGGTCGTCGCAGCCTAGACGAGCTTCAACCGGGGCACGAACGTGCCCCAGCCAGGGAGTGAAGCATGACCAGCACTGCCAGGACCTCAGGAACGTCCCGCAAGGCTCCGGTGGCCCGCTATCAGATGTACATCAATGGCCGCTTCGTGGATGCGCGTGGCGGGAAAACTTTCGACGTCTTCGACCCCGCAACCGAACAGGCCATCGCGACCTGCCCCGCCGGTGATGCGGGCGACATCAACGCGGCTGCCGAGGCGGCGTCCAAGGCCTTTTACAGCGGATGGAAGAGTGTGACCGCGCAGGAGCGCGGCCGCATTCTCCTGCGTTTGGCCGAGCGGGTGCGAGCTCGCCGGGCAGAGCTGGCGGAGCTGGAGACCCGGAATACCGGGAAGCCGATCGCGGAGTCGGAGTACGATATGGACGACACCGCCACCTGTTTCGAGTACTACGGCGGACTCGCTACCAAGATCAACGGCGAAGTCCTGCCGGTGCCGGCCGACGCGATCGCGTTCGCGATGCGCGAACCGATGGGCGTGGCCGGCCAGATCATCCCCTGGAACTATCCGATCATGATGGCGGCCTGGAAGATTGCTCCGGCGTTGGCGGCAGGTTGCACCGTCGTACTTAAACCAGCCGAGCAGACTCCGCTCTCCATCCTCGAGCTGGCCAAGGATTTTGAGGGGGTCGGATTGCCGCCCGGGGTGGTAAACATCGTTACCGGGGATGGGCCCGGTGCTGGCGCACCGCTGGTCAGCCATCCATCGGTCCGGAAAATTGCCTTTACCGGCAGCGCCGAAGTCGGCAAAACCATCATGCGGAACGCGGCAGACCAGCTGAAGCGGGTCTCGCTGGAGCTGGGCGGTAAGTCGCCCAACATCTTCTTCAGCGATGCCGACTTCGAGAACGCGGTTGATGGGGCCCTCTTCGGTACCTTCATCAATCAAGGTGAGGTCTGCTCGGCAGGCAGCCGGGTTCTGGTCCAGCGGGACATCTACAAGAAGTTCGTAGACGCAGCTGCTGCCAAGGCCAAGACGATCAAGCTCGGTCCCGGGCTCGATCGGGACAACAAGATGGGACCGCTGGTGAGCGCGGAGCAGCGAGATCGCGTGGCCGGCTATCTCGAGGTCGGACGGGGCGAAGCGAAGGTGGCGGTTGGCGGTGGCAAGCCCAAGCAGTTCGACAAGGGCTGGTACATCGAGCCGACCATCTTCTACGACGTCGACAATTCAGCCCGGATCGCGCAGGAAGAGATCTTCGGACCGGTGATGAGCGTCATACCGTTTACCGACGAAGAGGAGGCGATCCGGATCGCCAATGAGACCCAATACGGGCTGGCCGCGGCGGTCTGGACTCGGGACATCTTCAAGGCGTTTCGAGTCGTGAAGTCGCTCGAGGCAGGCATCGTCTGGGTCAATCACATGCAGCCGACATTCGTCGAGGCACCCTGGGGTGGCTACAAGGCGTCAGGCTTTGGCAGAGAGCTGGGGCACTGGGGTGTGGAGGAGTACCTCGAAACCAAGCAGGTGTTCATCAATCTCGACGAAAAGCCGATCGGCTGGTACTGAGCGTCACTCCACCAGTTTGGGGAGAAAGCTGGTATCCATGACGTAGCGGGTCGGATTCCTGGGATCGATCAGGACGTCGACCGATCGATTCTTCACGTAATCGCTAGGATCGAACCAGATGTTGTCGCTGTGGTAGATACGGATGGAGTTGGTGGCCGGATCCGAGAGCTGCGACACGATGTGGTATGGACACCGGCCGTTCACTGTGAGTGACTCGTTCAGCTCCACTCCCGTAACATCCGTCTTGATTCTTTCCCCATGCTGAGCGAGCCAGGCAGCCAGCTCTCTTCGCCGTACTCGCACTGCGATCATGGCGAGCCCAATTCCCGCGAAGATGATACCCATGACCAGGAGGAGCATGGACCCAAACCACAGTGACAAGAACGACCTGATTCTGGCGTGAGTCGGGCTGCCTGGGTCGTATAGCACAGGGACGGCCGCCCCTACCCCATACGCCGGGGGATTGGAGCCGACGCCGGACGTAAACTCCACGTGTTGTCCACCGGGCCCAGTGAACTCGACGACCGGCTGATACGTCCCGCTCGAGCTCGAGCTCGATCTGCTGCGCACTAGATCGATGACGGTACCCTGGGCTGTAGCGGCTTCAGCTATGAACCGCCTGGTATTGCTCCAGAGCAGAACAGCTACGATCAACATTGCCAGACCAACTCCGCTGAACACCCAGCTCACCAGCTTCAGCACTTTCATTGTATCCCCCCACTCGAGCCCAGTCCGTCCGAATCAGAAATGGAATTTCTTCTTGATTGCTTTTCCCAGCCCCTTCTGGGCTTTCTGCTTGGCGCCTTCCTCGACCACGTGGGTGACCTCAGTAGCGACTCCACTCCCGGTGGGTGATGCTGCATCAGTGGCGGGCTGTGCCGCAGCTGGCGGCACCGGTGACTGAGCTGGCGCGGGCTGCGCCTGAACAGCGGTTTCAGCCTGCGGAACTGGTGAGGGTGCTACAGCTTCAGTTGCGGTATCCATCGCCGGTGGAGGCACCTGCTTTTGAAAAGCCACCGAGGTGGACTGATCCAACGCCTTGGCCGCCGCTGACAACCGCGCGAGTGCGTCTAGTGCCGCCGCCTTGTTGGCTGCCTTGCTGAAAGCCTGAAGCGCTCCGTTGAGATCTGTCAGCCGAGCCGGCAGGTCCCTCATCATGCGTAGCCCGGCCAGGAGCAGGTTCGAGTTCTTGTGACTCGCCAGGAACTGAGGAAGGGCCCCGGAGACCGCTGTAAGAATGAGCTGAACTGTTCCCAGCGGCTTGCCACAGCAACGCGCCGTGAAAGCAGAGGAAGGCTCGGTAGTACCCAGATCGGTCGTGGTAGCCCCGCTGGTACTGACGTGGGCGGCCGATTGGTTTGCTGACGAATCGGTGGGAGAGGGCGTTGAAGGGGAAGCTGACGCTACCGGCCCAGACACCGAGTCCGGCGCTGCGGCGACGTTGGTCTGCAACTGCTCGACGGCACCAGCGAGCTTCGTCACCTGATCATCGAGGGGTGTGTCAAAGGATGGCATCGCCGGTGCTGGGAGGCCCTTCTCGATGCTCGCGGTCTCGGGTACTAGGCGGTAGCGGAAGATCATCCCGTGATCACCGACTACATATCCACGATCACGCCGTGGAAGACTGAAGGCACTTACACGGGCCGGAAATGCCATCTCTCGAGAGTTCCAGGTCTTCCCGGCATTGGTCGTGTATGTAAAGACCTGTCCTTCGACAATCCATCCGACTTCGGGGTCGGCAAATCTGATGGCAGGGGATCCACCTGGAACGGTCGCGGGCACTCCACGCCACGTCTGTCCGCCGTCCGAGGTGAGAAAGATCTTGGAATATGTACGGACGATGCCATTGGTCTCATCCATGAAGTGGATGGCCCCATCATGAGCCGAAACGTCCGGAATGAATGACATGACTTTCCAGGTGCTGCCTCCGTCCTCCGTCTTCACGATAGCGGAGGCCTTGTTCGGGAGATCAGCGGTCACTGCATAGCCGACCAGGGGCGATGGAAAGTGCAGCGCCTCGAGGTTGCACTCGGCCGATTGTGTGAGCCCATTCACCTGAATTTTCACCTGACAGTCGAAAACGGGCTGCCATGAGCCGCCGCCGTCGGTGGTTCGCTCTATTGTCTTACCGTGCAGCCCGAAGCCGACCCGGGGAGAGATGAAGCGATATGGTTGGCCATAGCTCCAGTCGCCAACCGTCTCCCAGGAGGCGCCGTCGGTGGTGCGAAGCAGCTTGCCGCCGTATTGCGCCACCCAGCCATGAGTTGCATCGATAAACTGCATGGCTCGAAATCCCCGGGTGGCAGATTCAGGGTCGCCCAGTTGCACCTGCCAACTCGCCCCACCGTCCTTGGTGTGCAGGATGACGCCGCCTTCGCCGGCCGCCGTGCGCGAGAATCCCGTCGCCCACCCGATGTCAGGGGTGACGAAATACACATCGGTGAATTCGACATCCGCCGGGTAACCGACCGACTCCCAGACACCCTTGAACGTGGACTCACGAGAGGGGGACGCAGTCGCGCCGGTGCTAGCGGCTGCCTTTGTTTTGTGGCGCTGGGCTGACGCAGCTGACGGGTTAAGCAATAGCAACAGTGCTGAGAGCAGGGCGATTGCGCGGGCCGGAGTTGCAGTGCAGGAGTGTCTCATTGTGGTTCCTTTCACTTCCGAATCAGAAGCTCGGGCGCTCAGGTACAGGTTGGGGATGTGGTCGAGCCACTTCACCTTGTTCTGTGTGGTGTCGGGCCATAACTTGGATTTACGTCGCATCAGTCGGGCTGGCGGCTCACTTCCTTGCTTCACATATCCTATGTCACCGATAGAAGGTGAGCGTTACCGGGACGGCATCGCTGCAGAGGCGACGCCGGTGCCGGGCGCGCCGCTGGAAACAGCCGACGAAGCCACTCTGACGCTCCGATTTCGAGAGCGGCTCCGGCTCTTCGCGTTGCGACGTCTCCGGGACGCAGCGGCAGCAGAAGACGTGGCACAGGAAACTCTGCGCCGCGTGGTGGAAGCATGCCGTGCGGGGCGAATCGAGAATCCGGCGGCCTTGCCGGGATTCGTCTTCCAAACAGCTCACCATGTCTGTTTACAGCACTTTCGCTCCAACAAGCGAGAGGGCCGAGCGCTGCTTCGGCTGAGCGGTGAAGATCCCCCTGAACGGGAAGTGCATCCACTCGCATCGCTGATCGGGGACGAGCAGCGCAAAGCAGTGCGTAGCGCACTCGAACGGCTGGATCAGGACGATCGGGAGCTATTGCGGATGGTGTATTACGAGGAGATGGAGAGCCGAGTCCTGGCTGAGCGGCTTGGGCTTACGCCCGGCGCATTTCGGGTGCGGAAGCACCGGGTGTTGGGCAGGCTGGCACTACTCCTCAAGGATGAGAGTTGAAACGGAGTGGCCGCTACGGGAACTTACTTCGGATGAGTACAGACGCTTTGACGTGCGACCTCGTCGACGAGAGCGACATCGACAGCCGCTACCTTGCGGGACAGCTGAGCGAGGAGCAGGCGGAAGCCTTTGAGTCCCATTACTTCGAATGCCAGCGCTGCTGGGCATTAGTACAGCAAGGGCTTTCCGTCCGGGCTGGGTTCGAGGGCGTTAGCCAACAAGTCCGAGATCCCGAAGCCATGCCTCGTACAATCAAGGCCCGGAGACACAAAATCGGCTGGAGTCTTGCCGCAGCGGCAGCCCTGGCCATAGCTGTGGTTGGAGTTCGGCAGGCGCATCTGTCGAACCCCCACGTGAGCGACCCCGAAGCCCCCCGAGGCGTTGGAATGGAGCGGTTTCGGCTTTCCCCGGCTGCTACCATCGGCTCCGTGAGTGCGGCGTGGCCGAAGCTGCCAGAGGCTCAAGCCTATCGGATCAGGCTGTACACTGAGGATGGCACGGTGCTCGCCGAGCACGAGACCGGCGATACGAGCATCTCATTGGGAGTGGACGTTCTCACTCGAATCCCGGTGGGTCATCCCGCTTACTGGCAAGTACAAGCACTCAATGCGACCCACGATGAGCTGGCACGCTCTGAGCTCACCAAGGCGGAACTCCCCACCAATCGATCAACCGTGCCGGCTCGCTAGAGCGCGGGTCCGGCCCCGAGCATGGCCTGTCGCACCAGCGGGATGGGCGGCCCTCCGTACGAGAGAAATTCGTCGTGGAATTTGTGCCAGGCACTCCTGCCGCCCCTAGTCGCAGTCCAGTCGCTCCTGAGCTTCCGGATCATCAGCTTACCCAAGGTGTAGTTGAGATAGGCCGGATCATACGTCCCTCGTGCGGCTTGCTGGCGGGCGTTCCCCGGGTCCTGGTACGCCTGTTCGCGGAACATCCGTTCGGATTGCTCGACCGTCATGCCCTTGGTGTGCATGCCAATGGCGGAGAGAAACCGGACGTTTCGGAGCAGGGCGTTTAATAACTGACCGACGTGAACCTCGGGACTTCCATTGCCCAGTCCCGCCTCCCACATCATCTCCTCGGTGTAGTGCGCCCATCCCTCGGCGAATGCATACCCCACAAAAACCTGCCCGAACTTCGAGCTGGACCGGTTCGAATGCAGAAAATTCAGGAAGTGTCCCGGCCACACCTCATGCACGCTGGTGAACAGAAGATTGGACCAGCCCGGGATGTACGCCGCTTGCTCTGCCCGTGACCAGGTTGGGTCAGGCGGAGCTATGTAATAGATGGAAGGAATGTTCTTTTCGTAGGGTCCCGGGATATCTATGTACGCGAAGTTGAATCTCTGGTACGGTGGAGCTTCATGCACCAGCGCCCGTTCACTACCTGGGACGGACACGATGTCATGGTTCCGAACGAAAGCCTCCAGGGTATCCAGCTGGGCACGTGCTGCCACCACGGCGCCGCCCGAAGGCTTGTGCGCATTTACCTTCGCGACGCAGGACTTTATCGATTGTCCCGGGGTAATGTGACCACACGCCTCCTTCAAGGCGGCCAAATTGCGATCGAGATCGGCTCGGCCGAGTGCATCAAGAGTGTCCAGCGGTACATCGACCATTTCGGTTGATCGCAGCATGTCGGCAAATAACTCGCGCCCCATGGCGTAGTCCTTGGTTCCGCCGCCACGCTGCTGAACGAACCAGGAGTCAATATCGCGAAGTGCTTTGGCTGCAGCGGCGTTGGCCGAGGTGAACTCCCGCCGGGTGGTTGAGTCCTGCACCGAGTCGAACGCCATAGGGACATCGTGGCCGAGATAGCTGGCCAGACCACTAAAGCGGCCGTGCCCGATATCGGCGTATGCCTTGGGCATGGGAGTTCGCAGGTTGGCTTTGATCTGAGCCAGTGCTCCCGGGAGCGCGCCGGCCCAGCGAGTGTAGGCCTGCATTCGCTTCTCCAATGAGGCATAGGGTCGGGCGAGATACACATTGGGGTCGATCTGGTCGGCATACCACGATGGGTTTCGATGCGGCCAATCGGCCCGCTCCAGCCAGAAAAGATCTCGATTGATGACGGCGAGCACGTAATCCCGCTCCAGCCGGTTCGCCGCATTGGAGCTGTCGATGGGGAAAGCCGTCGCGCTGTCACGCAACTGGTGCAACTGCCCGCTCCAACGCTTCAGTCCCGCGTCGCTCCAATCGGGAAACTTTCCGTCATAATCATGCCTGCCCTGGTAGACGGCAAACAGGGGATTCGATGCGAAATAGGCTTCGACAAATCCACTAACAAAGACGCGCCAATCCGGACGCGCCGCCTGTGGCCTGGAAGCAGGACTACACATGGTAAGCAGGCAGAGAGCGCTTGCGAGCGGAAGCGATCGACACAGGCGAGGCATAGAATCTCCCAGAAGGTCGGTAGCGGGGCAGCTGGTCTCAAAGCTACAGCCGCCCCGCTCCTACTGAGAGACCAGCTCGCTCATTTGTGGCACTGCGCACCCAGAGCGCCGGTAATCGATGCGACGACACGGTCCACGACGTTGAAGTTTGAAGCGTAGGTCAGCGCGTCTTCCACCATATCCTTGGCCAGGTTGCCTACCTGCGGCGGAAGCGGCTCGAGCCGGAATTGCCCCACACGCCATACTTCTTGCACTTGTCCTAGACTCCCGATCTTGCACTGCTCTAGATCCAGAATGGGATCGAGGTGGAGCTCATAACGTACATTGTCGGCGTACCCGCCTATGCCTATGCGCCCACTGAAGTGGCAAGGCTGTACCACGTCGCCCAGGTCTGGACGGAGCCGTACCCTGAGGAGGTTCAGCCCGATATGAGAGATGGCGTAGGTCATGACGATTCCAGTGTTCTCGACCCGGATGTCCGGCGTGGGCACAGTCAAGTCGAATTCTCCGGCACTCGCCTTGACGCCAAGACAGCTGTTGATCATGTACTTGTGGCCGCCGAGCAAGGCGACGTGCATGCCGAACTGGCTGAGATCGTGCTTCAGCGCATCGAAATACTTTGCGGCATCAGGACTGTCCTTGAGGCGCATTGAATGTGATGTCCCGCGAGGTGCCACCTGAATGCTGTGGACGGAGAGAACGCTCTGATGCGGGTCGGCTTCGTTATTTACGTTCTCGGTATCGGCAGATACGGCGCCCTTGAGACGTATCGCGAGTACTTGAGGCGGAGCGGAGATGGCCGCGGCCGGCTGCGCCGCCGTACCGGGAGAAGCTGAGGTCCCAGCACTAACCGTCGGGCTGGATGGTATCACTCCAGCGACTGGGCGAGCCGGTCGGACCTGAGCTGAGATGGGCTGAACCACCAGCCACACTCCCGCTGCGACTGGAACCCAGATACGGAGGAGATTTCTCATTGCGCGTTCGCGAAGGTCGCGTCCGGTGAGATGTACATGACGTGGAGTCTCCAGGTTGCGGGGTGCAGGCTTGATGGGGGTATGACGGGGACGTAGCTTCGAACATCCCCGCCCTTCTTGAGTCACCAATCATGGCCCAGCGTTACGTCGCGATGAAAAAGCTCCCCTCATCGTTGCGTTGTCTCGCCCTCCTTCTGGCGACGTTCTGCAGGTCCACCCCCCCAGCTGATTCCCGCTCGGCTTCTCCGTTTACCGTCGCAGACAGCCTTCAGCACGACGGCCGATTCCGGGAAGCAGTTCCGATCTACCGAGCGCTACGAGACTCGCTGGCTGGGGCGCATGACACCGCCGGATACTGGCGGGCCGAGCTCTGGTTGTCTCAGATGCTTTGGCGCACACGGCAGCGAGACAGCGCAACAGCGGCGGTCGAGCAGGCGATGCTGTTGGCCAGGGGCAACGCCGCAAGGGAGGGGTGGACCTATTGGGGCGAATGCAGCATCTGGTCCGGCCGGGGAATGTCGGATTCCGCGGTAACAGCCTGCTCGCGGTCTCTGGCGCTGAGCCGAGCCATACCGGACCACGAGCTCGAGGCGATGGTTCACTTCATGCTGGGCACCATCAATTCGCGCCTGGGACATTTTCGCGAGTCAGTAGGGGAGACGGAGCAGGCCCTCTTGTTGGAACGGCGTTACGGCCGCTCGCGACATCAGCTGGCGGGGACACTTAACAGCATGGGCATCGAGTACGCCTCCGTCGGGCGGCTCGGCGAGGCCGAACAGATGTACCGTGAGGGCTTAGCCTTGTCTCGGACGTTCGCCACACCGTGGACCACGATGTACCTGAACAGCAACCTGGCCGATCTACGGGCCTCGGTGGGGGACATCAACGGCGCCATAGCCCTGATGAAGGAATCGCTTCGCGGCGGCGAGGAGCTGGCGGACACCCAGCCGATGGTCTACGCGCTCAACGGCCTGGCGCAGCTCTACCTTCGAGAGAACAACCGGCCGGCGGCGAGAAGTCAGATCGAACGGTCCCTTGCCATGAGCGCACGGGTGCATCCGCTATTTCGGACGATTGCGCTCTGGAATCTCGGGCTGATCCAGGCCGCTGACTCCCAGACCGCATCAGCCACCCACACTTTGTCCTCGGCCCTCGCGCTGGCCGATAGCTCGGGCTTCGACCTCCAGCGGGTAAATGTGAGGACCGGCCTGGCCCGTGTCGCAGCGTCGTCCGGGCACCTGGGGACCGCTCTCCGATGGGCAGACGCCGCTCTCAGGATCGCTGATTCCATGGAAGCGCCCGAAGCCCAGCTGGATGCGCTGGAAGCTCGTGCATCGGTCCTCGAGGCTGCGAGGCGGTCGGACGCTTCCAATGCGTATCTGCAAGCGCTGGCCCTACTGGAATCATGGCGAGGCCGTTTGGCCCTGGGCGATCTCCGCATGGAAGTCGCGGAGCCTAGGTGGAGCGTATATGAGGGAGCGATCCGTACCTTGTTCGCGGGCGGAGATTCCGTTGGCGCTTTTGCGGTAGCGGAGCGGGCACGTGCGCGCCTGCTGCTTGAGTTGATGGCGGAGAGAGATGCGTCGCAGCCAACCACCTCACGCTCCGCAACACTGCGCCGGCAGCTCTCGGAAGAGTACGTGGAGCGTGGTTCCGTCGAGGATGCTCGCGCTCGAGCAACGCTGGACCGAACCATCGAGCAGCTGACCGACTCCCTCAAGATGGTCGAATCGGTGGAGCGAGCCAGTGAGCCGGGGGGCGCTGCTCGCTATCCCACGCCCGCGCCACTACCCAGCCTGCGCGTTGGGCTGCTCGGCCCGGGGCGCGCCTTGCTCAGCTTCTTTTGGGGCGAGCGAGAGGTCTACGGTTGGTGGATCACAGACTCGGCAGTCCACGCGGCGCGCCTGGGCTCGCCTGATTCACTGGCAGCGATGGTGGACTTTCTTCGCAGCGCGGTTGACGATCCCTCGACCGGATCCATCTGGGAAGCACCCGCAGCGCGGGCCTTTCAAAAGTTTATAGCCCCGCTCGCACCTGACACCGCACCGGAGATCCTGATTGTTCCAGACGGACCGCTGGCATACATCCCGTTCGAGGTGCTTATACCGGAAACGGGAGCGCCACCGTGGGGCGCCACTCATCGTGTAATCTACGGGCCTTCGGCATCTGTGCTGCTGGCACTGGGTCAGACTCGGCGCCCGAGCCGATGGAAGCGTGAGATGCTGGCCGTGGGCAATCCTCGGATGACGCAGGGGGCGACACATGGAGAACAGCTTCGGGCTGTTCTAGTAAGAAACCCCGCCGACCTTCCCTACGCTGAAGAAGAGGCGCGATCCATCGGGGCGCTCTTCGGACCAGGGGCCGACCTGCTCCTGGGACGGAATGCGACGCTGCAGCACTGGTTCAAATCCAATCCCTCTCAGTACCGCTACCTTCATTTCGCTGCCCACACGGAGGTCAGCGAACGAGGCTCCGATAGTACCGACATTATCCTGTCAGGCGGCAGGCTCGATCTGCCAGCCATTCGGAGGCTGGAGCTCGAGTCCGAGCTGGTAACCCTCTCCGCGTGTGAGACCGCCTTGGGCCACCGGCTCCGAGGTGAGGGCATTGTCGGCTTGCCACACGCGTTTCTTGCGGCCGGTGCCCACGGCGCAGTGGTGACACTCTGGCGCATCGGCGATCGATCTGCCGCTGACTTCATGCGCGACTTCTACCGAGAGCTGCATCGAGGCCGGTCCCCAGCCGACGCCCTCCTGATTGTTCGGCAGCGCTGGTCCGAGACACGAGGGCCGGAGCGACACCCATCACGATGGGCGGCGTTCATCCTGGTGGGGGGCAATTAACACCTCGCCCCAATCCACCCATTCAGCGCATCGCTCGGCTGCCGAGTCTCACTGCTTTGACGGATCTGCGTTGGGATCGACCGTGGTAACCTTCCCACCGCCCTTGGCGGGAATGTCAACACAGTAGTATTCACAAACCTTATCGGTCTCGCTGGCCAGGACGCACTGTTCTGTAGCACTCTCGAGAAGCCACTGACAGCCAGTAGAGGGCTTCCCAATGGGCACATACCCTCGGTCGGCTTGTGCGACGGTGCGTGTTGGCCGGCCGATGAGATCGGCTCGGTTTACCCGACGGGTGTGTGACACAAGTCGGTTCTTCGCTGCCCACTCCTTGAAGTCAGCTACATACGCCTTGTAGTCCACAGATGCCTTGCTGGCCGTGGGTTGATTAGGAGAGTTGAGCCCAACCTCCAGGGCATGGCCTCTTTGCTTAAACGCGCTCAAGTCACTCTGCAGATTTGCCTGCGCCGCAGCTACGCTGGGAAGAAAGCTGAACAATGCCAGCAACCAGGTTGTCACTTTGGCCACTCGGGCCGTACAGGATTTTGGATTCATCGTCCACCTCTGAGATGTGAAAAGGGCTTTCACGAGGGAATGAGCAGCCTCCCAGATTCGCCCTCGCCTTTCAGAGTCACCTGTGGGTGGCGTGCGTTACACCCCAACCTGCTGGCGCCCCAGTCCGTTTAAACCTTTCTTTCTGACATGCATGGCACGCTACCGCAGGCGAGCTCGGTCGAGCTCGACGCCGCTCTCCTCCAAGCGTCGATCACCGCCGCACTGGCCGTCCTGTGCGCCTTCCTCTTCTTTCGATACCGAAAGCCCTACTTCGCGTGGTGGGCCGGGGCCTGGGCACTCTATCTCCTGCGAGTAGCTGCGATCACGAGCTTTCTCATCTCGTCGCAGCGGATATGGTTGTACTGGCATCAAGTGGTAACAGGTTGGACTGCGCTGACGCTGCTCTATGCAGCCCTGGTATTCTCGCAGCAGGTCCGCTGGCGTTGGTGGTACCTCGGCCTGGTGCTCTTTCCGCCAGTCTGGTCCTACATCGCGATCTACAAGCTCGATCATTTCCTCTGGGCCGCGGGGCCGGCAGTTCTCTTTCTCAGCCTTGCGACCCTCTGGACCAGCTGGGTGTTCCTGCGCTATCGCCGGAATGTCCCCTCCAGCGGCGCCACTTTGTTGTCGGTCGCCTTTGCCCTCTGGGGCCTGCATCACCTCGACTATCCCTTCCTCCGGGCGCGCGGGAGCTGGGCCCCGTGGGGGTACTACGTGGACATCCTGCTCACACTCGCGGTGGGGGCAGGCATCCTGCTCCTCGTGCTCGATGATCTTCGTCGTGGGCTGGCTGCGCTCTCCGCTCTATCGGGGGACCTTCAGCGCGCCGGCCGGGAACAGGATGTGCTCGATGCGCTTCTGGCCCGCCCGCTCACTCTTCCAGCGGTTCGGGGCAGCGCTCTGTATCTCACGGCCGATGAGAGTGGCAAGTTCGTCCGCGGTGCCGGCGTCTGCGCCACATGGGACGAGAAGCCGATGTCCGAATCGGCTGCCGCGGTTCTCGGACAAGTAATCGCTACGGGGCGGCCTCACTTTACCAGTGCCTGGAGCCAGGGTGATTCCGGGAGCTCGCCTTTTGCCTTCGCCGCAGTATTGCCGATTCTCCGCGGTCAGAATGTCGTTGCCGTGCTCGTACTGGTTGGCCACGCACGGGATCCGTTCACTGCTTTGGACGAGGGTTTTCTGGTCGCGTTGGGGCACCAGGTCGGAGCCGCGCTGGAGAATGCTGACCTGTACCGCCGTCTGGAGACCCGCACCATCGAGCTGGCCCGCCTGTCTGCCCGGATGATCGAGCAGCATGAGGAGGAGCGCCGCCGGCTCTCGCGCGAGCTCCACGATGAGACGGCACAGGTATTCTCGGCTGTGAAGATGGAGCTGGGAGTCCTTCGTGGACGAGTGCCGGAGGAACAAATCAGGCGGCTGGATCAGGTGCTCGAGCTCATTGATACCGGTATCCGGAGCATCCGTAATGTGACCAATGATCTCCGGCCCTCTCTGCTGGACGACCTCGGCTTGCTCCCGGCGTTGCGGTCACTCGTCAGCGATTTCAGCGAGCGGAGCGGCATCCACACTGATCTGGCTTCTCCCACAACACTGCCTCCCCTATCTCGTGAGGCGGAGCTGGCCCTGTTCCGGGCACTGCAGGAGGCATTGTCGAACGTGCTACGGCATGCGGATGCACGATCGGTCGGCGTCGGTATCTCGATCAGCGCCGACGGCGTGCTGCTCCAGGTGAGCGACGACGGCAAGGGGCTGCCAGCCGGGGTAACGGCTGAGGGGCTCGAGCTCGGTGGGCACATGGGTCTGGCAGGCATGCGCGAGCGCATTACGGCACTCGGCGGCACCGTTCGACTGAAAGCGCAAACCAATACTGGTGCGCTCCTGGAAGTCCTCGTCCCCGCCAGAGTCCCTCAGAACCCATGAATTCCGCCACGATCCGGGTTCTGGTAGCCGACGATCACACGATTGTTCGAAGCGGAATCCGTCACGTGCTGGACAGCGAGGAGGGCTTTACTGTCGTCGGCGAGGCTGCAACAGGTATTGAGGCGCTTTCTCTCGCAAGTGAGCTGAGGCCGGACGTTGTGGTCCTGGATCTCTCGATGCCGGGGGAGTCGGGATTTCGAGTCGCCGCCAAGCTCCGAAGTGAGTCGCCCGAGACCCGGGTGCTGATCCTGAGCATGCACGACAACGCCGAGTATGTGGTCGAAGCGGTGAGGGCAGGAGCCCACGGGTATCTGCTCAAGGATGCCGCAGCCACCGAGCTTCGAAACGCCATTCGCGCGGTCTGCCGGGGCGAGTCCTACTTCAGCCCGCAAGTGGCGGGGCGGCTCAGTGAAGCCGTACGGGGCGGCCAACCGGCTCAACTCGGCACAGTGGACCAGCTCACCAGCCGGGAACGAGAGGTGCTCGTGGGCGTCGCCAAGGGTAAGACCAACAAGGAGATCGCCAGCGATCTCGGGATCAGCCATCGGACGGTCGAGACGCATCGGGAGAGCTTGATGCGGAAACTGCAGATCCGAACTGTGGCGGAGCTGACCCGGTTCGCACTCCACGCCGGCATCGTCCCGGGGTAGCGATTAGCCTGATTATCTTGCGTCGATGACCGATCTGCGACCCAACCCGGCCCAACCCTTCGCTGCACCCCGACCGGCTGCCACGAAGATCAAGACCGGCATCGTCATGTTGAATCTCGGCGGACCCGCCACCTTGGACGACGTCCAGCCTTTTCTTCTGGAGCTGTTCGCGGATCGGGAGATCATCCAGCTGCCATTGCAGCGCTGGCTGGGCCCCTTCATCGCTCGCCGGCGAACTCCCAAGGTCCGCGACCTGTATGCAGCAATCGGGGGCGGCTCCCCTATCCTCCGGCACACTGAGGCTCAGGGAAGAGGGATGATTGCACGGCTGGACCGGATCTCGCCGGAAACCGCACCGCACCAGTTCTATGTCGCCTTCCGCTATACCAACCCGA
Organism: uncultured Gemmatimonadales bacterium; assembly: GCA_963751925.1. GTDB lineage: Bacteria > Gemmatimonadota > Gemmatimonadetes > Gemmatimonadales > GWC2-71-9 > CAVVWJ01. The sequence goes on from CAVVWJ010000002.1 coordinate 2,115,598, forward strand.
ACAGCGATGATGCGCTCCGCGCGATGCAGGCCGATGGAGTCGAGCGCGCCGTGGCGTTTACCCAGTACCCCCAGTTCTCCTGCAGCACCACGGGCTCCAGCCTGAACGAACTCTGGCGCGCGGCCAGTCGGACAGGGCTGCGAGACGCCTTTCAGTGGAGCCTGATTGACCGCTGGCCGGTGCACCCGGGATTCATCGAGGCAATGAGCGACACAGTGCGGGAAGGTCTGATGGACTTCTCACCAGCGGACCGGGACAAGGTGCTGATACTGTTCAGCGCCCACTCACTGCCGCTCGATGTTATCGACCGCGGGGACGCCTATCCTCAGGAGGTTGGGGCCGGGGTTCAGCGGGTGATCGAGCGGATCGCCGCCCCTAATCCGTACCTGCTCGCGTATCAGTCCGACGTCGGGCCGGTCAGGTGGCTGGGGCCAAGCACCGCTCAGGTGCTTCGGCAGGTGGGAGCGCGGGGTCACAAGCACGTGCTGGTCGTGCCGATCGCCTTTACCAGCGACCATATCGAGACACTCTCGGAGCTTGATCGCGAGTACGGCGAAGTGGCGCACCAGGCCGGAATCACCCACTACAAGCGGGCCAAGGCCCTGAACGATCGCCCGCGCTTTCTCGATGCGTTGGCCGAGATCGTGCGGGAGCATCTGCAGTCCGGCGTCGCCTATAGCACACAGTACCCCACGCGCTGCGCCGGGTGTACCAACCCACAGTGCAGGAATATTCTGAATCCGGTGGGTAGTCGGGAGCTTGGAGCTAGGAGGTAAGAGGAAACTTGGAGTCAGGAGCTGGGCGTCCGGACATACCAACGGCAAACTCTCGACTCCTAATCATTCCGACCGAAGATTCCGGCTGACGGGATAGAGAACTCGCCGCACCAGACGATCCGCCATCTGACGTACTATCTCACGATCAGATTCTGAAAGGGTGTTGAGCTGCGCCAGGGCCCAAGCGGACTCTTGCTCAGCCAACTCCACGCCCTGACGGTGCAGCTCTGCCAGCCTCGGTGCAACCGAGTTGCCGCGCAGGTGCATGCCAAGGCGCAGCAGTTCCTCCTCGATCACGCGCTCGGCCTCAGCCAACGCAAGCGATGCGGTTCCTGCTGCCGGACAACAGAGCCGCTGCAGGTCATCCAAGTCAAAGAGCTGAATCCCGGGAATATTCCGTGCCGAGGGCTCGACATTCCGTGGAACGGATAAGTCCACCACCCACATGTCAGCCGCCCGCTGGTGGGTAGCTCGCTCGAGCTGCGAGGCGGAGACCACAGGATAGGACGCTGCCGTAGCGACCAACAGTACCGAGGCCGTCTTGAGCCTGTCGTCGAGCTCACCCCACTCTCGCACCTGGGCTCCCCACGCCTGGCCCAGAGCCCGGCTCCGTGCGGGGTGGCGGCTCAGCAGGGTTACCCCGGTTGCTCCTCTTTCCTGCAGAGTCCTGAGTGCGCCTTCGGCCGCCTCTCCGGCACCGAGCACCAGCACCTCATCCGACCCAAATTCCCCAGACCGTTCCCTGATCAGGTCTACCGCAGCAGAGCTGACAGATGACGGATGACGTCCCAGCAATGTCTCGGCGCGCACCCGGCGGCCGGCGCTCAAGGCCGCGGAAAAGACCAGGTCCATCTCCCGTGTGGTAGTCCCCGCCGCACGAGCTACATCGTATGCCCGCCGGACCTGGCCCAGTATTTCGGTTTCTCCCAATATTTGCGAGTCAAGGCCGGCTGCAACCACGAAGAGATGGCGCACGGCGGCAGAGCCGTCACACCGAGTCACCGGAAGTTCCGCGCTTCCGACCCCGACGTGGGGCAGCTGCCTGAACCAGGGCTCCAGGTCATCATCGCCGGCCCAGTACAACTCGCATCGATTGCAGGTAGAGAGCAGCAGTGAGGGTCTTCCCTGGCGGCGCTGTTCGGCCAACAGGGCATTGGTGTCCGCTGGAGAGAGTGCGAAGCGCTCGCGCTCTTCCAAAGGCGCGGTATGATGGCTTATGCCAATAACATGGAAGGGCGGTTCGGGTAGCACGCAAGAACGGTAGGGTCTCCCGCCGAGCGCCACAATCCGAAAGGGAACGGATAGGCGGGTCCGTAATGCTACGGAAAGCCCCCCTGACGAGCAGGAGGGCGATTATCCGTCTCTGTTACTGCTGGGACTTCCCGGCTGAGCCTTCCTCTTCGGGATCGCGGTTGCCGTTGCCCTTCGAGCTCTGCGAAGCCACCCGCTGACTCGGGGCGCCGGTCTTTACCTGGGTTGTTCCAGTGCTGGAGTTCACCCGGATCTCCCGCGGACGCGCCCGCTCTGCCTTGGGGATGGTGACAAAGAGGACGCCGTTTTCATAGCGAGCCTCGATCTTCTCCGGGTCCACGGTGTTCGGCAGCACGAAGGTCCGCTCGAAGGTGCCATAGCTCCGCTCATAGCGGTGCACCCTCTCGTTGTTCTCCTCTGACTGCTGTCGCTTCTCACCCCGAATCGTCAAGACGTTGTTCTCGAGCGAGAGCTTCACATCCTCAGCATCGACGCCGGGCAGCTCCATGCTGATCTGGAGGCTGTTGGCATCCTCGCTGACGTCGGTGGGTGCGAACCAGGTCGAGGTGATCACATTGCCATTCTCGGCGAAGGGAATGGTCCCGAACGCCTCATCCAGAATCCGGTTGAGCCGCTGCAGCCCAAACAGGCTTGCCGGGTTTTCGCGAGTGCGAGTCAGTCCTACCATGTCTTCCTCCTGACATTACGCTCCCGTTGGGAGCGGATTGTTGAAGTTGTTTACGCCAGTGCCCGTGCCCCGTTCACTCGGGCCAGCACGGCCGAGTGAAGCAGCACGTGTGCCAACAGAGCTACCGGAAAGTCGGTCATATTGACCGAGCAACTCGGCCGCTGGCAGAGTGAACATGACAGCTCGAGAGCTTCGAAGTCGGATTGGCCTGAGCCCAAAAGGGGACGAGAGATTTGCCACAATTGATCCCCGGCCAAGGGCCAGGGAGTCGCTAGCGTGGGGTCTGGAGCGGGTCGGCCTTCATACAACGTGAATCAGCCAATAGAGCATTCAAAGCTTAGAGCTTATCGCCGGACTTCCTCATGGTCTGTTGGTACGTGTCGATCAGCCGGCGCATGCGCGCAATATGCTGGGGCATCTTCGAAGCATCGGGTCCGGTGGCAGTCCCGGTAGAGCCGCCGATGTCCTCCATAACCGAATCCCTCAGAGACCTGAAGCTGCCGGAATCGGCTTCACCGACCCGATTCAAATCGGCAGCCATCGAGTTCACCAGGTCACCCGCCAAGTTCTTGTATGCGGTGAGGTTACCCTCATTTCTAGACTGCGACCCGGTACTCATGAGCTCCAGTTGATTGCGTACCGCCGGAATGAGGCGGGGAGCCTCAAGCTCGGCGCCACTGTTGGTAGCAGCCATGCCATCTTCTTTGGCGCTGGTGTCGGAGTCGGAGGTATACGCCGATGCGGTGTTTGCGGGATTTCCCTTCTCGCGCATACAGGCCCCGAACACCAGGGCCGCCAGAACCAGCTGCACAGCTCTCATGGTACTCTCGCCTTAGCTAAGCCAATCCCCAATCAAGGCGATCGTGAACAGCGAAGCAGTGTCCCGGCTCACCGTCGGAACAGTCGTCCCAGGACACCCGGGTTCGCAGCCGACTCAAACGCGTGTGCCATCTCGGCCATGGTACCGAACCGCTCACCCGGATTCACGGCCAGGGCCTTGGCAATGACCGCTTCCAGCTTGGCCGGCAAATCGGCCTTGATCTCCCGCAGAGCTACCGGCCCTCCCCTGAGGCGAGCAATCATCGTCTCTTGTGCGCTCTTCCCGCTGAACGGGAGCTGCCCGGTGAACAGCTCGAAGGCAAGGATCCCCAGGGCGTAGACATCACTGCGGCCATCAAGGGGCTTGCCGCGTATCTGCTCCGGACTCATGAACTCAGGAGTGCCGAGGACGATGCCGGTCGCGGTCAGCTTGACTACGTCGGGCCCTGCTCGCCTTTCCTTGGCCAAGCCAAAGTCCATCACCACAGCGCGCAATCCGTTAGCCGCCGATGTGTCCGGCACGAGCATGACGTTCTCCGGCTTCAGGTCTCGATGCACAATCTGCAGATCGTGGGCGTGGCCCAGACCGTGGCACATCTGTACCAGGAGCGGGATGCCATCTACCAGAGGGAAGGCACCCCGGCGAGTCTCATGCTCGCTGAGCGGCTCGCCTTCGAGATACGGCATGACCAGATAGAGCAGGCGGTCTGCCGTTTCTCCCAGGCGGAGAATGGGGCAGACGTTCGGGTGGTTGAGCCTGGTCGCGATGGTAGCTTCACGCCTAAGGCGTTCAACGGATGCGGGATCGCGCGATAGACGGGGAATCAGAATCTTGACGGCAACCGCTTTGCCGGTGGCGATCTCCTGTGCCTGGTAGACGTAGGACATGCCACCTTCCCCCAGCTTTCTCGCGATCTGATAGCGTTGGTCCAGCACCTGACCGGTCAGACTGGCAAGCGCCCGGAGATCCGCTGGTGACTCGGGGGAAGCCTCGCCATGCGAATCGCGGGCTCGACCCGCATGCTGGCCGGGGCTAGCGTCGGCAGGCGCTGTTTCGACCAGGAGGGAACCGTCTTTGACGCAGAAGCGGGCAGGGGCGGCGTACGTCGCCTGACATCTCGGGCACCGCCGGTTACTCAATCGCGGAACCGGTTTCGGCCGTCGCTCTTGGCGCGGTAGAGGTGGGTGTCAGCCAGGCGAAGGAGCGACTCGCCATCGCTCACCCGTTCGTTCGGGTACGAAGCGATCCCGATGCTGATCGTCACACGGACCGGCTTCCCGGGCTCACCGAAGTCGTGGGTGGACACCCGTCGAAGAATTCGCTCGGCGAAGTTCCGGGATTCGGCGCTGGTGGTCTCGGGCAGGAGCACCACGAACTCCTCACCTCCGTAGCGGGCCACGATGTCTACCGACCGCTGCTCCCGCTTCAGAAGGTTCGCCAGCTGCTTCAGCACCCGGTCTCCCACCAGGTGGCCATAGGTGTCGTTGATCTGCTTGAAGTTGTCTATGTCCACCATCATGCCCGTCAGCATAGTGGCGTAGCGCGCCGCGCGATCCATCTCCTGCTCCAGCTTTTCCATGAGCGCACGCCGGTTGAAGCAGTTGGTGAGCGGATCGGTCTCAGCAAGGTGCCGCATCTGTTCCTGCCCCAGCACTGCATTCTCCAGATCGTACGCCCGCTCCAAGGCGGCCACCGCCGCGCTGGTCACCTCGACGGCAAACTGGACGTCATGTTCGTTGAGGGGTGCATCCTCGCTGGTCGTACGCAGGAAGAACACACCCGCCGGCTGCTCCCTGAGAGAAAAACGGAGGGCCACAGCCGACCGGGTCTGCACCGGCTTCCCCTCGGCTTCCCACTCCGCTCGGATGCTCTGGTAGAGTGGATCAGTCTGCACATCCCTGACCAGAACCACCTCTCCGGTGGCGAGCGCCTGGCGAATCTCAGGATAGCGTTTCAGATCGACCTGGAGGTTGTGCAGCATCGGGTTCTCGAACGCCGCCACGACCGTGCCGGTCTCATCCCCCGGGCCCGCCATGATTATCGAGCAGCGTGAGATGCTGAGTCCCTGCGCCACCCGCCGGACCAGGATGCTGTAGATCTCCTCCGGCTTCAACGAGGTGGTCACTTCCTGCATGATGTCCATCATCTCGGAACGTGACCGCGCTTCAGCCCGGGCCTGATTGAGCTCCCGCCCTACCCGGAGGTGAGCCTTCACTCGGGCCAGCAGCTCCCGGACTCGGAACGGCTTCGGGATGAAGTCGGCCGCACCGAGCCCCAGGGAGCGGACCGTGGCCTCTTCCGGCGGCATCGATGAGATCATCAGAACCGGCAGGTCCTTGAACCTCGGGTCGGCTTTGACGCGTTGAAGGAGCTGAAGCCCGTCGACCTTCGGCATCATGATGTCGAGCAGGAGCAGATCAAACTGCTCGGCCGTCAAGTGCTCGAAGAGATGCTCGCCACCGGGCGCAGTGAATACTTCGTAGCCGTTTTCTTTGAGAATCCAGGAGAGGGTCCGGGAGAGGGCCTGATCGTCGTCGGCAACAAGAATCTTGGGGGCGAGGCTCATTCAGTGCACCAGCCGCGCGAACAGCTGAGGGTCCACATTCCCGCCGCTGAGAATGGCCACCGTCGGACCAGTGGGCCTCACACGACCCGCTAGAAGAGCGGCCGTGGTAGCCGCGCCAGATGGCTCGATCGAAAGGTGCAGCTCACTGTGAAGGAAGCGAACGCCGTCAGCGAGTTCGTCTTCCGAGACCTGAACGGCTTCAGTAACCAGCCCGCTGAGAATCGTGAAGGGAAGCTCCCCGATCGAGAGAGGCAGAAGGCCGTCGGCAATGCTCTCGGTGTGATCCAGTTTGATCGGCCGCCCTGCTTCGAGCGCCCTCGCCAGCTTGGGCGCACCGACCGGCTCTACGCCGACGACCCGAACGGTCGGCTTGAGCGCCCTCACCACCGATGCCACGCCGGCAATGAGCCCGCCGCCGCCCACCGGAACCAGAATGGTCTCGACCTGGGGCCACTCCTCGAGTACCTCGAGTCCGCAGGTTGCCTGCCCGGCAATGACATCAAGGCTCTCGAATGGAGGCACCATCATCAGGCCCTGCTCCTCTGCCATGGCTCGAGCCTGCGCATACCGCTGAGCCGAGCTGTTGCCGGCGATTACTACTTCCGCCCCTTGCCTTCGAACGCCCTCGACTTTGATCATGGGGGCGCGCTCCGGCATAACGACTACCGCCCGCACCCCCATTAACCTCGCGGCCAGCGCGACTGCCTGGCCGTGATTCCCGCTCGAGTAAGTGATGACACCGGATGCGCGTTGTTCGGGCGAAAGCCGGGAGAGGGCCGTATAGGCACCCCGGATCTTGAAGGCTCCAGCTGGTTGCAGGTGCTCACACTTGACCGCCACGGGGTAGCCGTGGCGGGCGGAAATGGTCGGTAGCTCCAGCAAGGGGGTCCGGACGGCCACCCCCTCGAGAGTCCTTGCCGCACTCCGAATCGATGCCAGGCTTAGGAGCGGAGACTCACTTTCGACTGCCCCTTGAGAGCTTTGGGACCAGCTACTGGCAGCGGAGGTCATCGACCAATGTAATCCTACTCCACGGCAGCCGTCGGAGTGGCCTCATCGCCACCGGCCGCTTCCTCGGTGCCACTCTCGTCCTCCTTGACCACCCGCGCGACGTCCACCACTGCATCGCCCGAGTCGAGGTTCATGACTTTGACCCCCTGGGTATTCCTTCCGATCACTCGAATTCCATCGACTGGCAGGCGGATGATGACACCGTGCCGAGTGATCATCATGAGCTCGTCGTCGGGGATGACCTCCTTGAGGGCCACGATGGGACCGGTCTTGTCGGTCTTCTTGAGGGTGATGATTCCTTTGCCGCCGCGCTTCTGGACCCGGTAGTCGGACAGCTCGGAGCGCTTGCCGTAGCCCTTTTCACTGACAACGAGCAGCGTTGCATCACGCCGGACTACAACCATCCCGATGACCTCGTCTCCCTTTTCCAGCTCAACACCCTTGACCCCTGTGGTGGCGCGTCCCATGTCGCGCACATCCCCCTGGTGGAAGCGAATGCTCATCCCGTCTTTGGTGGCAAGGATGATGTCGCTGTTCTGATCGCAGACCTGGACGTCGATCAGCTCGTCGTTTTTCTCGACGTTGATGCCGCAGATACCCGCGGCCCTCACGTTCCCGTACGCCGACAGAACCGTCTTCTTCACCGTGCCCTGCCGAGTGGCGAAGATGAGACACTGGTCATCGGTAAACTCCCGCACCGGGACCAGGGCGGCAATCTTCTCGTCCTGCTTAATCGCGATACAGTTGACCACAGGTTTGCCCCGTGCCGCCCGTCCCGCCTGCGGGATCTCGTGCACCTTGAGCCAGTATACCTGCCCCCGGTCACTGAAGAACATCAGGTAGTCGTGGGTGCTCGCAATGAAGAGGTGCTCGACCCAGTCGTCCGCCTTGAGATCCTGGCCGTTGAGACCTCGTCCCCCGCGTCGCTGCCGCTTATAGGTGGTGATGGGGATCCGCTTGATATAGCCGCTGTGGGAGATGGTGATGACCATATCCTCTTCGGCGATCAGGTCCTCGACGGTGAACTCCCCTTGATCGGCCACGATTTCAGTGCGGCGATCGTCGCCGAAGGTACTTCCCACCTCCTCCATCTCCTCTTTCAGAATTCCCATGCGCTTCGGCTTCGACGCCAAAATGCTCTTCAGCTCCTTGATCGTGGCACGCACCTCCTTCAGCTCCGCATCAAGCTTTTCGATCTCCAGGCCCGTGAGCTTGGCGAGCCGCATGTTGAGAATGGCATCGCTCTGCTTTTCACTGAAGCCAAAGCGTTTCCGTAGCCGAGCATCCGCCTGCGGAGTGTCATCGGCTCCCCGGATGATCTTGATGACCTCGTCGATGTTGTCGACAGCGATCTTGAGGCCATCCAGGATGTGCTCGCGAGCCTGGGCTGCATCGAGGTCGAACTGGGTGCGCCGGACGATCACCTTGTGGCGGTGATCGATGAAATGCTGGAGCAGCTCCTTCAAATTCATGATCTTCGGCGCGCCGTTAGTCAGGGCGAGCATGATCACGCCGAAAGTCGTCTGCATCTGGGTGTGCTTGTAGAGCTGGTTCAGCACGACGTTGGGAATGATGTCGCGCTTGAGCTCGATGACAATCCGCATCCCTTCCTTGTCGGACTCGTCGTTCACCCCAACGATGCCCTCGATCTTCTTCTCCCCGGCAAGCTCGGCGATAGCCTTGACCAGATTCTCCTTGTTGACCTGGTAAGGGATCTCGGTGACCACGATCTGCGAGCGTCCACTCGACTCTTTTTCCTCAATCTGTGCCCGCGCCCGCATCACCACGCGTCCGCGCCCGGTCTCGTACGCCTCCTTGATTCCCTCTCGACCATAGATGTAGGCGCCAGTCGGGAAATCCGGTCCTTTAATGACCTTACGGAGCTCGCCGATGGTGGCGTCGGGGTTGTCGACCAGGAGTTGTACCGCTTTAACGACCTCGCGCAGATTGTGCGGCGGAATATTCGTAGCCATTCCGACCGCGATGCCGCTGGAGCCGTTGACCAGGAGGTTGGGGATCTTCGACGGAAGGACGGTCGGTTCCTGCAGCCGGTCATCGAAGTTGGCCTGGAAATCTACGGTGTTCCGATCGATGTCCTCCAGCATCGTCATGGCGATGCGAGTCAGCCGCGCTTCGGTATAGCGATACGCTGCGGCGGGATCGCCATCGACCGAGCCGAAATTTCCCTGGCCATCGACGAGCGGATAACGTAGCGAGAACTCCTGGACCATTCGGACCAGCGCGTCGTACACCGACCCATCGCCGTGCGGATGGTATTTACCCAACACGTCGCCCACGACCGTAGCGGACTTCTTGTAGCCACGGCCCGGCACCAGGCCGAGCTCGTTCATCGCATAGAGTATGCGGCGGTGGACCGGTTTCAGTCCGTCCCTTACGTCGGGCAAGGCTCGGGAGACGATGACGCTCATCGAGTAGTTGATGAACGACTGCTGCATCTCCTCTTCGATGAGGCGGGGCAGAATACGTTCGCGCGAGTTCGGTGCGGTCATGAAGGTCTGGGATGGAGTCGGTTGAATGGCGCCGGCTCAGGCCGACGCATAGCCGAGGAAGTATAGCCGTACGAGGAGCCCCAGGCAACCCCGAGGTGACTGCCTAAGTAATTGAGGAGAAACAGGTTACTGACTGAGGATCAGTTCGATTCACTGTCCGCGGGTGGACGGTCCTCCGGGGCGGATTCAGCCGCTTTCGTCTCCTCCTTGATCTGGTTGCTCAGCTTTTCTATGGCCGCCTGATTGGTACGATAGAACTGTATGTTCTGCGGCGAGACAGGCAGCGAAGACGCGTCTCCTCCCATCTTCTTGATCTGCACGGCAGCCCCGGCATTCATTGCGTTAATAAGCGTCAGCATGTAGTCCCGCCCGGTGAGACCAGAGCTGGCGAGTGTGGCCCGGACCTCCGGCACCTTCTCTATTTGGGCAATTTTGGAAGAGAGCGACTTGTTCTCATCGGCCTCGCGCTCGAGCGACTTCCCGAGCCCCGGATTCCGTCTCTCGAGATCGTGGAACTTCCTGGTCGCCTCCGCGACCCGGTTGAGCTTGTCCATGCTCAGGCGATAGGTCACCAGCATCTGCCGCTCGGCGGGAGAGAGTGCTTCTCCAGTGGGGGCGGGCGGTTTGCGCGTTTGAGAGTGGACGTGGGGAGGAGCGGAGAGAGCAAGGGCGAACACACCGGCGGCTGCCAGGAGGCGAAGTTGAGTACGCACACGATCCTCGAAGCGGATGGTACGAAGTGAGCACGGGGGCTAGGCCTGCAATTTTACATCCAGGCTGTAGAATGTCACGTACTCAAGTGGCGGGAAGTTCCGGCTTGCGGCCCTGAATGAGACCTTCAGCTACGGACCAGCAGCACCGTACCCTCCCCCTTTCCGAGAACCGGCTTGGTCTTGGGCTCCACCACCTTGCCGATCAGATGACCACCCCGGTCCGACACCTGGTACACGACGGTGGGTTCCTGAGCCTCGAGCATCACCATGGTTACCTCCTGGGAAGAACTGAATCTCGGTCCGTAATTTTTTGACGTACCGATGAGATGACCCCAGCCTGAGAAAGGTTGCGTCGGGTCACACGCAACCCTTCGTCCTGCTGCTGTGTCAGAGATGCGGTTCGAGATACCCCTAAGCTCCGGAGCCGGGTGAACGATCGGGACCTGATACGTGATGTGCTGGCGGGAGATCCACGTGCGGAGCGGGCGCTCTACGACTCGCATGTCGATCGGGTGTTCCGCCTGGCCTACCGCATGGCTGGTGACCTCGACCGGGCACAGGAATACACCCAGGAGACGTTCATCCGCGCTTTCGCCCGCCTGCAGGATTTCCGGCACGAAGCCAGCCTCTCGACCTGGCTCACTGCCATTGCCATCTCAGTGACTCTGAACGGCTTGAGAAAGGTTCGGCGGGTGCAGGAGCGGGAGGTAGGACTGGAGGACATCGGTAGCCTGGGGCGGTCGGTGCCGCAGGCGGAGCCAGACCTGAAGCAACGTCTGTCTCAGGCGATCAGCGATTTACCCGACGGCTATCGGGCGGTGTTCGTGATGCACGATGTCGAAGGCTATACCCACGAGGAGATCGGCAGCTCGCTCGGTGTCCACCCTGGAACCTCCAAGGCACAACTATTCCGAGCCCGAGCCCGGTTGCGAGAAGTGTTGGCCGACTTCGCTAAGGACTGACGATCATGCTGGACGATGAATTCGAGGACCGTTTGCGGGAGGCGGCACGGGAGTACAACGAGCCGCCGGAGACACCGCGAGAGGCGATGTGGACCGCGATTCAGTCGGAGAGGCTGGAAGCCCCGAAACTGGATCGAGCGCCTGCAGTCTACGTGCGCACCCTGCGTTTTCTTCGCCCTCTGAGCTGGGTTGCCGGAATAGCCGCCCTTCTCGGCATTGGAGTTGGTCTGGGCCGTCTCTCCTTGCGTTCGGAGACTGGCAAACCGGCGCAAACTGTTGCCGCTGCGCCGGGCGAAGCAAAAGTCAACGCGGCCGCCTACCGCCTCGCCACCACGGAGCACCTCGGGCAGTCGGAAGCCTTTCTCACCCTCTTCCGCGCATCGGTGCGTCATGGTGGAGATGAGCGGGTGGCATCTGCTACGGCCCGTCAACTTTTGGCGACCAACCGGCTACTCCTCGATTCCCCGGCGGCCCAGAACGGCCGCACCAAGCTGCTTCTACAGGATCTCGAGCTGGTACTGGCAGAGATAGCCCAGCTCTCACCCCGGCCTACTTCGGGGGAGCTCGAACTGATCAATGACGGGCTGGAGAACGGCGGGATGATGTCACGACTGAGGACCGCGGTTCCGTCCGGCACAGGCACAACCCAAGGAGTGTTGTGATGCTCTACCTCGAATGGACTTTGGCGCTGACGCTGGGTACCAGTACCCCGATATCGCCCTTGCCGGCGCCAGAAAGCCTGGGCCTGGTCGGGCTGAGCGGCCGGTCGGATTCCATTGACCTAGGAGCAACTCTACCCTGGCTCTGGAACGATCCCGCAGATTCGCTCTACCGTGCCGCTCGCGAGACGCTCAACCGGCGAGAGTACCGCCAGGCTGCCACCCTCTTCGGAGAAATTCCGAACCGCTTTCCTCGGTCGGGCTACGCCGCCGATGCTCTCTATTGGAAGGCGTTTGCCCTCTACCGGCTCGGTGGCGATCGGGATCTCCACGAGGCACTCGCTGCGCTGTCCCAGCAGAGAAGCCGCTTTCCGGATGCCGCTACCCGGGGAGATGCCGCCACCCTCGAGCGCCGAGTCCAGGGCGAGCTCGCCCGCAGGGGCGATAGTTATGCGGCGGCAGTGGTTGCGGCCGCGGCCGAATCGGTCGGTCGCACTCCGCCAGTACCGCCGACACCTCCCACTCCGCCGGCACCACCCGCCCCCCCGGCGCCACCAGCACCACCCAATACAGTGGGTCATTCGCACGATGGCTGCGCCGAAAACGACGACGATATGAAGGTGGCGGCGCTCAACGCTCTCCTTCAGATGGATGCGTCACGGGCGCGCCCGATCCTCCAGCGAGTACTTGCACGCCGTGATACCGGCTCGGCATGCCTTCGCCGAAAAGCGGTCTTTCTGGTGGCGCAGCAGGATGCTGCGGGCACCGAGGATATTCTGCTGGCCTCGGTTCGTACTGACCCCGATACGGAAGTTCGCCGTCAGGCGGTCTTTTGGCTCTCCCAAGTGGGGACGGAACGAGCTGTCAACGCGCTCGACTCGATCCTGCGCTTTTCCAAAGACCCCGATATTCAGGACAAGGCAATCTTCGCGCTTTCGCAACACGACAGTCCGGTGGCGCAGAAGGCGCTCCGCACGTATGCCGAGCGGGACGACGTGCCGGAGACGGCGCGGGAGAAGGCAATTTTTTCTCTTGGACAATCGGGCTCGCCGGCGAATGCCGCATTCCTCAGAACCCTCTATGGACGGCTCAAGTCTCCCGAGCTCAAGAAGAAGGTGCTGTTCTCCATTTCCCAGATGGATGGGCAGGACAACGGAAAGTGGCTGCTCGGGGTGGCTCGAGATCCATCACAGAGCATCGAGGTCCGGAAGCAGGCTCTTTTCTGGGCTGGCCAGGGCGGAGCATCCCTCGCGGATCTCACCGCGCTCTATAGCAGCGTGGGAGACCAAGCTATGCGCGAGCAGCTCATCTTCGTCTACTCACAGCGCGAAGAGCCGCAAGCGATCGAAAAGTTGATCGACATCGCGAAACGTGATTCGAATCCGGACCTGCGGAAACGGGCACTGTTCTGGCTTGGCCAGTCGGAGGACAGCCGGGCGGTTCAGGCAATCCAGGACATCATCGACCGGCCGTAGAAAGGGACGCTTAAATGCGCTGGGTTCTTGTCGGCCTGACGACTGCAGGGCTGCTTCCCCTGAATCTGCGAGCGCAATCGCTGGAGCAGCGGATCTATGCCACCAAAGCAGAGGTGGTCCGCATGAGCTTCGCCGCTCGTCCGGGCGTCTGCGGAAGCGAACGGAACAGTATCAACGTTCGAAGCTCCACCGAAGAGTGGGATAGCGGCTGTGAGGCAGGCCCGGTGCGCGTGGCCCTGAGACTTCACCCGGGCCGAGCCGCTGACGTTCGCACTTATGTTGGCGGGCATTGGGCGGAGCAGGCGTCCGCCACCGATCTCGGCTCCGTACGCCCCGAGGAGGCTGCCCTGGTCCTCATCAGTCTCGCCGAGCGGGGTAGTGAGGACGCGATCCTTCCAGCCACTCTAGCCGATAGCACCGTCATCTGGCCGGCCCTGCTGCGGTTGGCCCGGAACAGGCGTGTCGGTAGTGAAGTCCGAAAGAGTGCGGTCTTCTGGCTTAGCCAGGCTGCCGGGGCGGCAATCGCGGGGACGCTCGATTCCATCGCGAGTGACCCTGGGTCAGACCGGGAAGTCCGAAAGCAAGCGGTGTTCGCACTGTCGCAGCGATCGGAAGGGGAAGGAGTTCCCGCACTCGTCCGCATCGCTCGCACCAACCGCGATCCTGAGATCAGGAAGACCGCACTCTTCTGGCTGGGCCAGACTGAGGACCCCAGGGCCTTGGACCTGTTCGAGGATATTCTCCGCTGAGGGCAACTTGAAGCCGGCCGAGGTTGGCCACCTCACCGTTACATTTCGCCGGTGCGTGCCAGCCGAGTCCACTTCGCCTGGATCTGTCTCTGGATCCTGATTCCCGCGTGCGGACGATCGAAGCCTCTGCCGGCTCCGGTCGAGCTCGCGTCCCTCGGCGATTCGGTCGCAACGAATTATTCCGACATAACTGAAGCCGCGCCACTGGGCATCAATCGATGGGCTGTCCTCGCTCCTCAGAACGAGTCTGCAGCGATCGTTGATTTCTCCAAGCGTGCGAGCACTCCTCTGGGCGGCCGTGGCTCCAAGCAGCTACGCAATCCCGCCAGTCTCTTCTTTGCAGCCGATACGCTCTACATCGGTGACTGGGGACTCCAGCGCACCACGCTCTGGTCTCCGCCCACTCGGCTGGTACGGACCATTCCGACAGCTGACATGGTTCGAGGGAGACTTCCCCAGGGTCGCGACGACGCCGGCAATTTCTATCTCGACCTCTACCCCAGTGCCGGCTCCGATGGGAGCGGCAACCGAGACTCGGCGGCTGTGGTGAGGGTGGACCCGAGTTTCACTCGGGGGGACACTATCGCCAGGCTGGCGCCGCTCGATATTGCGGAAGTCGTAGGCGATGCCGGCCGCCGATTCGAACGACGGGTGTTCGGCGGCATGGACCGCTGGGGGGTGCTGGGCGACGGCTCTCTCTGGGTCGCCCGGGTTTACAACAATCGGGTCGACTGGCGAGCACCGTCGGGGCAATGGAGCAAGGGTGAGGCACTCCCGGACCGTGTGCTCGAGGTGACGCGGTATGACCGGGAGCTATTTCTGCGGAAGTTCCCGCCCGAGCTGCGAGGTACTGCTCAGCAACTTCCCTTTGCTCCGTTGAAGCCGCCGTTCGAGGCAGGGATGACCAGCGCCGCGGGCGACGTGTGGCTGGAGAAGAGCCGGGCACCGGCCGATTCAACCCGGCGGTACCACGTGGTGGACCGGCGAGGGCGTTTGCTCAGGGAAGTCCAGTTGCGGGGCCAAGGACGTATTATTGCCGTTGGATCCGACGCGGCTCTCGTGGCGGAAGCGACCTCCAGGGGCGTTCGTCTGATACAGTTCGGCCTGCCCGCTCTACGGGTCCCATGACCTCCTGCTTTCACGTTTATGTCCTTCGGAGGACCTCAGGAATGAAGGTGTGCTCTTCCTTTTCCGTGCTCTCGCTGACAGCGACGATGGCGTGCACCACGGCTCAGAGCCAGAGCGCCGCTACCCTCGACGGCACGCTGCCGGCTCGATACGGGGCGCTCAGCAACGTGGTGGAGTTGTCCAACGGCCGGGTCCTCTTTGCCGATACCAAGAACAAGCTCTTCTTGAGCGCCGATCTCTCGAAGGGCCACGTAGACACCCTGGGGACACGCGTCGATTCGTTGAAACCGGACGGGCCGGCCGGCCGGTACAAGTTTCCCGGTTGGGTGGCACATCTGGCAGGCGACACCGTCGCGCTGGTGGACTTCAGCGTGTTACGCACGACGCTCTGGAACGAGCAAGGCCGGCCACTCAAGACCCTGGCGATCAAGGAGGTCGCTGGTAACGCGCCAATCCTGGTGTACGACACGGTGGGACACGGCTATAAAGTCGACTACCAGGCCGTTCTGGGTGGCAACGAACCAGGACACCCCGTACGCCCGGACAGCATCCCTGTTCTACGCATCTCAATCTCCTCGAGTTCGGTCGATACTATCGCCAGGCTGGCGGCACCCGAGTATGGAGATGCTACGTTCGGCGAACAGATGCAGTCGGCGGCAAAGGTCTTTGCGCCCAACGATTTTTTTGGAGTGCTGCCGGACGGGACCGCTTGGGTTGCACGGGGGCGAGAAAATCGGGTGGACTGGCGTTCACCGGATGGCAAGTGGACTCGCGGCCAATCGCATCCTTACGCCAAGGTCTCGGTGACTCAGGCTGATAGGGACCGAGTTCTTACTCAGGTTCGTGAACAGGGGAAGCAGTTCGGGATGCCGCAGGATCTCAAGATCATCTACCCTTTCGCCGACAACAAACCGCCGTTCGACTTTGCGCTGGGTCGACCCAACGGAGAGGTCTGGTTGCAGCGGCCGCGGGCACGAGATGATGCCATTCAGGTGTACGACGTGTTCGACAGAAAAGGCAGTTGGCAGCGGGAGATCAAGTTTCCCAGCGGGGCTACCCTCGCCGGCTTCGGAGCCAGGGGAGCAGTCTACGCCTCGATCAAGGACGGCCAGGGCACCCGTACGGTAGGCCGTTTGAAGCTGCAGTAGGTACGGCTCAGTCGAGGATCGGCGGGTCCTCTCCCGGTGGAGTATTTGGTCCTGGACGGTCGGCCCGCCGCCGATCGTTGCGACGGCCCTGCTCATACCAACGCCGGGTGATCTCGCCGGCGAGCTCCCGATTTCCCAATCCAAATGCCAGTCCGACCGCCAGAGCCGCCGCGCCGAGTATCAGGGTGAACGCTGCAGTGACGATTTCTTCCGCTACACCGACCTGCTGCAGGGCCATGAACAGCGAGATGATGATGACGGCGCCCTTCGCCAGCTTGGCGACGGTTGGAACCCCCGACACGCCCCCGGCCGACGCCACGATGACGCCACGCACGAACTCTCCCACCACAATGCCAAGAATGACGATCACGATTCCGGCAATCAGGGTGGGAATGAATGCGAGCATGATCCCGAACATCTCGTTGATGCTCTCGAGACCGAGCGCGGTGCTTGCGAGGAGAATCACGACCAGCATGACCAGCCAGAAGAGAAGCTTGGCCAGCGCCCGTACGGGGTCGAGCCGTGATCCGGTGCGAACCACCACCTCGTCCAGGCCGCCGGCAGTGGCCATCCGGTTGAAATCCAGACGCTTCAGCGTGTCATCTGCCCATCGCTGAACCTGCCGCGCCAGAAAGTATCCGGTGAGCAGGATGACGGCCGCACCGACCAGAGCCGGGACGACACTGCCTATCTGTTGAGCACCAACAAGGATTCGGTCCCAGAGTTCGCTCACTGTGCAACCTCGATTACGAGTTTTCCGGCCTGTTCACTGTTTCGGAGGCGGGTGAACGCTGCCACAGCATCATCCCAGGGTACGACCCGATCGATTACTGGCCAGAGCTTGCCCTCTCCCGCGAGCCGCACGATCTCACTGTATTCCCGCCGGTTCCCGAGCGTGGAGCCGAGAAGGTCCCACTGGCGCCAGAAGAGACGGCGGAGATCGAGTGCGACGTGGGGACCGGTGGTTGCCCCGCAGGTCACCAATCGCCCTCCCCGTCTGAGACAGCGCAGGGAATCTCCCCAGCTCCGTTCGCCCACGCTGTCCACCACCACATCCGCTCCGTTCCCCCCGGTGAGCCGGCGGAACTCGGCGACCACATCAGAGCGAGTATGATTGATCGTCCCTTCCGCACCCAGGCGTCGTGCCATCTCCAGCTTGGCGTCCGCCCCACTGGTCACAACGGCTCTGCCACCGAGCAGGCGCGTGATCTGAAGTGCAGCGAGTGCCACACCGCCGCCAATCCCCCAGATCAGTACCCACTCCCCAGGCTTCAGACGGGCTCGGGAAACCAACATCCGCCAGGCGGTGAGGGTAGCCAGCGAGAACGATGCGGCCTCGGCCCACGGCATGGTTTTCGGGATCAGAGCCAGGTTAACGGAGGGCAGAACGATGTACTCCGCCGCGGTGCCGCCCAGGTGCTCTCCCAAGACCCGCAGCTTCTCACAGAGGGACTCCTCTCCCGCCATGCAAGCAGCGCACTGACCACACGAGATCACCGGGTTGATCATCACCCGGTCGCCTGGCCGGACCCGGGATACTTCCGGGCCCACCTGTTCCACCATACCCGCGCCGTCAGAGCCCACCACGTGGGGAAAAGGGCAGGCAAAGCCCGGCAAACCTTCGGTTACGAACAGGTCGAGCCGATTGAGGGCGAAGGCGTGAACGCGGATCAGTACATCATCCGGCCGCTCAATGCCGGGTTTAGGCAACTCCTGGGCCCTCAGATGCTCGATTCCACCGGTCGCAACCAGAGTTAAGGCCCGCATCCCCCGGATTGCCTAGAAGGCAGGGCTGAGAACCTGCTCACCAGGCCTCAGGGGGATAGCGGTTGGCCGGCTACCCGGCGCCGTAGATTGCAAAAAGAAGCTGAAATCGACACTGCCCTTGGCCACGTCCTTGATCTTGCCAAGCACATACACGAGACGGTCATCTTCACGCGAGACGGCAAAAGAGGGAACGGGTTCCTCCGTTTCCACCACGGGGGAAGATTCCGAACTGCCCCAGGCCAGCCGCATGATTCTCGAGCCTTTGGACCGATCTCCGCGATCCACCACATAAGCCAGGTCGCTGTTGCGGAAGAAATGGGGGCTCGATTCCCGAAGCGGTGTCCGGGTGAGGCGGCGGGCAGTGCCGCCGTCGATCCCCATGGCATAGATCTCGGGATTGCCGTCTCGGACCGAGACAAACGCGATTGTTCTGCCGTCCGGCGACACTGAAGGAGAATGGTTTCCGCGGGGTTCGCTGGTGAGCTGGCGGGTTTGACCGGTGTTCACCGAGACGATCGCAATCTGTGACAGGGTCCCCCGAGTCGAGGTGTAGACGATATTCTGTCCATCCGGAGTCCAGGTAGGCTCCCCTTCATTCCCTGTGTCGCGCGTAAGTCGCCGAAGATTCTGCCCATCTGCGTCCATGAGGTAGAGGTCGTAGCTGCCATTTCGATTGGAGCTGAAAGCAACCCGGGTGCGGTCGGGCGAGAGGACCGGCTGGATGTTGGTCGCGGTGTCTACCAGGAGTGGGAGGAACGTAGCCGGCGCCGCCAGTCGAATCTGATAAATCCCGAAGCTGCCACCCCTGTTCGAGCTCAGCATCATGTCGCCCACCACGTACACATCAGCATTGGCGGCTTTTCCCCATGCCGCGGTTCCGCTCACGATGGCGTGGCCGGGACTCACCGCATCGATGATTCCACCCTCCCGAACGGACGCGACTTCCGGGTGGTCGGTGCTCCATCGGATCGCCGAGGTCCGCCCAACGGTGACGCCCTTGTCATCACGCAGAACGGTGGACACGGTGGCGTGTTGCCCCGCGAGGATGCCGAGGCGGGACGGTTGCAGGGCGATCTCCCCCGGGATGATCTGAATCTGCCAGATGGCAGGCGATATACCCGGGAGCCGCGCGGTGAGCGTGGTGGAGCCGACCGCTTTCGGCGTCAGCACACCAGTCGAGGGGTTGAATGCGGCGATAGAACTGTCGCCCAGCTCCCAGGTGACGCGTGCCTCCGGAATGGGCGTGGAATCCGCTGCTTCAGCCACTGCCGTGAACTGGCGGTCTGCTCTGAGGGGAATTTGGATCGGCTCGGGACCTTGATGGGGCGAGACGACCAGCGCATCAGGGCTGCGATGTACCAGGATCGTGGCCCGGCGCTCCTGGGCCAAGGCGCTCATGATGATCTCGGCCTGGCCGGGTGAGCGTGCCCGCACGACCCCATTGCTATCTACTGCCGCGACGGTCGCATCTGTGGTGCGCCACTGCACCGAGCCGCGGATCTCACGGTTCGCCTGGGCCGGCACGACAGTCCGAAGAGTGTCGACTTCATCCACGCCGAGCGAGAGTCTGTTTCTGGTTAGAACGATCTCCGCCTGAGAAACTTCGACCGGCAGGGTCGCCATCAAACGGCTTCCAGTAGCTGCCTGCACGATCGTTCTGCCCGGAGCTACGCCGGCGACAATCCCCACCGAGTCGACCGTTGCCACCTCAGGCCGGAGCGATTTCCAGGTGACCCGGCCGGCCGGAGTGGAAGAGCCGTCATCCCGGAGGGCCTCAGGGGTAATCCGAACGGTCTCGCCGGGGATCAACATGACGGACGCGGGATCGAGCGTCAGAACGGTCGCAGCCGGACGTGATGGGGTCGGATTGGCCGGCGCGGTACCGGTGATCAGGATGGCCATGGATGCGCGCTTACCCTGGGACCTCGCCTCGATTCGGGCGAGGCCGGGGGCCACTCCGATGACGGAGCCATCCTTCCGAACCCGCGCGATGAGCGTGTCAGAGCTCGAGAAGGCGAACTTCGCCGAAGGGATCAGATTGCCCCGTGCGTCAAAGGCGGCCGCAAAGAGGGCCTGTTTCTGATTGACGCCCAAGGTCATCGTCTCTGGAGTAACCTGAATCTCCGAAACCGTTTGCACCTGAGCGGAAGCGGGCGCGGCGAGGGCCCAGAGGGTCAGGCCCAAGAGCCAACCGGTGGAGACTGGTTTCACTGGTGCTTAGTGTCCGGAAAGGGGGCGTGAGTACGCCTATTATAGCGCGGCACAGGGTCACGTGCATCGTATGCTCTGGGCCGCAAACCCTCACGGCGCCTTGCACAAGCACCGACGATGTGCAAGTTATATATCGTTCGACCGGGAGGCGCTGAGCGCCTCGGACCGGCGGCGGGTGGCGCCGCATACGCGTTCGGGAGGGAGCGAAGATGGCCGAGCTTCATTATATGGAGATGGGCTGGTCCGGCTCTGGGTGGATGGACCCGCTGCCGATGGAGAATACGCCGGGTCCGAGTTCCTCATCGACACCTTCCTACGACGACTTCAGCGAGTCCTCAGGGGGAAGCCGCACCAGACCCGCCCGCCCGCGGAAGAAGGCCTCCAGAAAGTCCACCAGCGCAAGAAAATCGGCGAAAAAATCGTCCAGCAAACGCGGCACGAAGAAGGCCGCGAAGCGCGGAGCCAAGAAGACCGCCAGAAAATCGGCCAAGAAGTCCGGCAGGAAGGCTGCGGGCGGGTCTGCCAGGAAGAGCGCCAAGCGGTCAAGTCGAAAGAGCTCGAGCCGCGCGGCCAAGGGGCGGAAGTCCTCCGGCCGGAAGAGCGCTCGCCGCTCCCCGTCTCGGAAGGCAGCCAAGAAAGGGCGCGGCGGCCGGCGGCGCTAGCTCCGGGAGGACGGTGCCTTGTCGATCCGGGCGAGGGCGGCCGCACAGTTGATCAGGGCGATATGGGTGAACGCCTGGGGAAAGTTGCCCAGAAAGTCGCCCGATGCCGGATCGATCTCCTCAGAGTAGAGCCCGACGTGATTGGCGTGTCGGAGCATCCGGCGGAAGACCCGTTCGGCCCGCTCCTTCTCGCCAATCATTGCGAGTGCCTGGGCCAGCCAGAACGTGCAGATCGAAAAGGCACCTTCCTGTCCTTCCATGCCGTCGGGATGGCGGTAGCGATACACCAGCTCGCCGTCGACAGTAGTGAGTTCCCGGGCGATGGCTCGTACGGTGCTGTGAACCCGCGGGTGATTCCAGGGTAGGAAGCGCACCATCGGGATCGCCAGCGCCGCCGCATCGAGCGATTCGTCCCCATAGGACTGAACGAAGGACTGAAGCCGCTCGCTCCACCCCCTTTCCATAATTTCCGCGTACAGCGTGTCGCGAGCGACGCGCCAGGTGGCGGTGTCGGATTCCAGGCTCAGTTCCTCCGCCATACGGATCCCGCGGTCCAGTGCTACCCAGCTCATCACCTTGCTGAAGACGTAGTGGCGCACCTCTCCTCGAACTTCCCAGATGCTGTAGTCCGGAAGGTGCCAGTTCCCACTGACCCAATCGACCAGCCCCCGGAGTACCCGCCAGGTACCTTCGGTCATCTCGTGATTGCGCCGCCAGATGTCGGCAGTCTCCATGACCTCCCCATAGACATCCAGCTGGAGCTGACCAGCCGCTCCGTTACCGACCCGGACGGGCCGTGAGCCGAGATAGCCGCTGAGATGATCGAGCTGCCGCTCGATGAGGTCGCGCCGGCCGTCGATACCGTACATGATCTGCAGGTGACCGCCGCCTTCGTGACGGCACACCTTCTTCAGGAAACGCATGAACTTGTCGGCCTCGGCGTGGTGGCCGACTGCGTCCAGGGCGGCCAGGGTGAAGGCAGCATCCCTGAGCCACACAAAGCGGTAGTCCCAGTTCCGCATCCCTCCGATCGTCTCCGGCAGAGACGTGGTAGGCGCTGCGATCATGGCTCCGGTCTCGCCATGGGTCAGCAGCTTGAGCGCCAGGGCCGAACGCTTCACCATCCCTCGAAACGGCCCGCGATACTTCACCTTGGACGACCACTGCTGCCAGAATGCCGCGGTGGCATCCAGCTTCCGGGAGCTTTCATAGCGGTCGACCGGATGGATGTCGTCGTCGTCATACCGTAAGACCAGCCAGCGCTCTTCTCCCTTCTCCAGCTCGAAGCGGGCGGTCGCGGTAGACTGCTCGAGCACCCACTCGAACGGCTTGGCGCTGGAAAGAGTGATCACCTGGTCGGTCCGGTCGGTGGCGAACAGACCGGCACGGAGCACCTCGAGCCGCGTCGTCCGCGCACCGTACTCGAAGCGAGGCATGAACGTGATGTTCATGGGCACGCGGCCGCGAGAGCAGCGGAGGCGACGGTGGATTTCGGGATGTTGGCCTGACGGACCTCCGTCCTCCGCGACCGGCAGGAAGTCGGTTACTGTGACGATGCCGTTTTCAGGCGTGCGGAAGGTGGTTTCCAGAATATTGGTGCGAGGCAGGTACTGCTGGCTTGAGGTCCACCGCGCTTCTGGCCGAATCGACCAGGCGCCACCGCGCTCACTGTCGAGGAGCGCGGCAAAGACGCTGCCGCTGTCGAACCGTGGCAGGCAGCACCAATCGATGGACCCATCGAGCCCGACCAGCGCGGCAGTGCGCATGTCGCCGATGAGGCCGTACGAAGAGATGGGCTGCTGGCGCACTGCACCTGGTCGCCGACCGCTGGCATCGGTCAGCGGCTGAGGCTGGACGTCGGTCATTGCCCAAGTATAAGGCGTGCAGGCAGGATCTTGCATCGCCCCGATGATCCGTTCACCTTCCAGCACATTCATCCCTCGACAGCTCCGGACGCCTCCTGGTGGAGGCGTATAGATGCCATCGACCGACCGGTCCAGTGATGCGGCCTAGTCTGCTCACACCAAGCCTGGCGTTGGCGGCGTTCGCGATCGGGTGCAACCCTCCCGCTTCCGACAGCATCGCCCTGGTCGGCGCCACCCTGATCGATGGAACCGGCGGACCGCCACTCGCGGATGCCGTCATCGTCATCCAACGCGGCAAGATCGTGTCGGTAGGGTCCCGAAGCGGATTCGAGCTTCCCAAGAAAACCAGAGAAGTTGATGTGAGCGGGCGCTGGATCATTCCTGGACTGATCGATGCGCATGCACACGTTGCACCCGCCGCGTCCTGGGCTCCATCCCGCTACCTGGCGTGGGGCGTCACCGCCGTGCGCGATGTGCACGGGGACCTCGCCCCGATTCTCGGGCTGAGGAAGAGGAGTAATCAGGGAAACGGTCCCAGGATGTATGTCGCCGGTGCGATGATCGACGGCGTTCCCAGCACTTACCCCGATGCGATCGGAGTGAACGCCGAGAACGATGGCCGGAAGGCAGTGGACCGGCTGGTCAGCTCGGGCGTGGATCTGATCAAGGTCTACACTCATGTCGACGCTCCCATGTTGCGTGCGATCGTTGACGAGTCGCGCGCCTTCAACCTCGGTGTCGCCGCCCATCTGGGTATGACCGACGCCGTAACGGCCGCGAAGGCCGGCGTCACATCCATCGAGCACATGACCGGGATTCCGGAGGCAGCGACTCGCGATCGGTCGGCCCTGATCAAGGCGCACTATCGCGGTTTCTTTCCGGGCTGGACTGCGTTCGAGCGGAGCTGGGCCGACCTCGATTCCGCCGCGCTGGTCCGGGTCGCAACGGTACTCGCGGAGGCGCGAGTCACCGTCGTCCCGACGCTGATATTGCACGAGACGCTGAGCCGCCTTCAGGATCCGAGTATTCGGCAGGACCCGGCGCTCCATGATGTGCCGGAATCGCAACAAGCAGATTGGGATGTGGACGGGCTCATTGGCCGGGCAGGCTGGACCGAAGATGATTTCGCCGCGTTTCGCCGTTCACGTCCCAAGCAGGACCTCTTTCTTCGAGCCTTCGCGGCAGCAGGCGGGCGCATCGCCACTGGGACGGACGCTTCGAACCAGCTCCTGGTTCCGGGCTACAGTGAGCATCAGGAGCTCGAACTGCTGGTGAGAGCCGGCCTCAGCCCGCGCGAGGCTTTGCGGGCGGCGACCCGGAACGGAGCGGTGCTCCTGGGCGTCGACTCGCTCGGATTGATTGCTCCGGGTAAGGTGGCCGACTTGCTGGTGCTCACCAAAGATCCACTGGGCGATATCCGAAACACCCGCGCCATCGAATCGGTCATGACCCACGGGCGCCTGCTCAGCCCGGATTCCCTTCGCGCATCATGGTGACGGCATGAGCATCCTCTGCGGCAACCCAAGTTCGCGGCGCGAGCTTCCATGAGTGCCAACGGCACAGCGGCCGAGGGGATCGAGCGGCTGGCCCTCTACTTCGGCGTGACACCTACCCGCCAGGGAATTCTCGCACGGTACGCATTGGGACAGCCCGCGCCGGGAGACGGTGCGCTGGCGCTCCGGCTCTCAGCCGGACTTCGAGCCGAGGCCCTGTTGGATGGCGCTTCAACTGGCGCCGTCGTTCCCGCGGTCTGGCGGGTTCACGAGCTGTTGGATCTGGGATACGAAGTCGACCAGGAAGAGGCCGCGGGCTTGATGGGATGGATGTTGCAGCTCCAGAGTAAACCGGGAGCGTTCAGCGTCGGGTGCAGTCGAGCCCGGCATGCCCACCGGGTCTGCGAGCACTTCATCTCCGGATTCTTTTCTCCCGCTCCCGCCGAGGAGCGACTCGCTCCAATCATGCTGCCGAACGGGAAGGTGTTTCGAGCGGAGCCCGCGGCGCGCTTTGCCTTCAGCTGTCTGGCACTCAGGGCTGCCGTGCGCACTGGCCTACAGGGAACACCTTCAGTAGAACAGCACTTCAATAGTCTGCTGCATCTGCAGGATCAGTGGGAGAACTGGAATGGATACCTGTCACCGGACGCCATCGTGTCTGGAATCCACGCCTTGGCGCTGGTCCCTACCACACCCGACGCCGTGTTGTCGAGGCTTGCAGCAAGCGTCGCTGCCAATCAGGCTGCCGATGGCACCTGGGCAAATGCCGACTTGTTCCACACCGTCGAGGCGATGGTCGCTGTCGGCACCGCCGCAGCCCATGCCAGCGTCCGAAGAGCAGTCCCCGCCATTCTTGCCCGTCAGCGGGCGGACGGCAGCTTTGGACCCACGGCTCAGCAGGAACGGGCCTTGATCGCTCTACGGGCACTGCTCTTCGCCGACCGGGAGATGTAGTCCCCGGGCACCCTGCCGTTCCGAACGCGATCCCCGTCGGCTGACGCTTATCGATGTTGCCCACGCGACTCGCGGCCGACGCTTTTATAACCCGGTGTCCCCGCGATGCAGGCAGATGTAACTTCCGGCCTCAGGTGACGCCCATGTCCCACCTCGAGTGCCCACTTCCCCGCGGCGTCCGAAACTGGACCGGCCAGGAAACAGGTCACCTCGCACCCGAGCCCGGATGCCCGATACACCGATCGATCAGAAACCGCGGATCCGCTTGACGGCCCTCTCCCATGGCGCCGGCTGAGCCTGCAAGCTCGGCTCCGCCGACCTGGCGCAGGTCCTGCGCCTTCTGCCCACCATTGGAGATCCTCGGGTTCTGATCGACGCCGCCACTCGTGACGACGCCGCTGTCTTTCAGCTCTCGCCGGAGCGCGCGCTGGTGGCGACGGTGGATTTTTTCACCCCGATTGTCGACAATCCAGCCGCGTGGGGGGCGATCGCGGCGGCCAACGCCTTGAGCGACATCTACGCGATGGGCGCCACGCCCCTCTTCGCACTCAACCTGGTTGGCTGGCCCCGAGATCGCGCCCCTCTCGAGCTCCTGGGGGAAGTCCTGGGAGGAGCATTCGAAGTGACCCGTCGCGCCGGGTGTCTCGTACTCGGCGGCCACTCCATAGACTCGGTTGAGCCTACATTCGGGATGGCAGTCATTGGTGAGGTGCATCCCGACCGGATGCTGACGAATGCCGGTGGCTGCGCCGGAGATTTATTGGTTCTCACCAAGCCGATCGGAACAGGGATTCTGGCGACGGCACTCAAGCGGGACGCTCTGCTCGAGACCGGCATGGCGGACGCAGTGCGGTCGATGACTACATTGAACGATGGCGCTTCTCGAGCCGCGCTCAAGGTAGGTGTGAGCGCCGCCACCGATGTTACGGGGTTTGGCTTGGTGGGACACCTAACGAGCATGCTGGAGGCCAGCCGGGTTGCGGCCGAGATCGCGTTCGAGAGCGTGCCCATCCTTCCGCATGCCAGAAATCTGGCTTCTCGAGGTGTCATTCCGGGCGGCACCCAGCGCAACCTGGAGGCAGCCGACCAGGTCGAGTGGGACGAATCTCTCAGCCCGGCGGATCGGTATCTCTGCGTGGACGCTCAGACGTCCGGGGGACTCCTGCTCGCGGTTCCGGCCGAGAACGAGGCCGATCTGCTGGCAGCGCTCAAGGAGGAAGGCACTCCGGTGGCAGCGGTCATCGGACGGCTGATTGCGGGAACATCAGGCCACCTCCGCGTTGCACGACAGCTCGACCTGCCTCGCGCGTCCACAGTATAGCCCCTGGTCCGATTCTGTATGTCACTAATCCGCTGGACCGCCGAGCGAATGGATCAGCTCGAGAACGCTGCCCGGAAGGGACTGCGCGTCGCGCTTGTACGGCGCGGAACCGAGTACATCGTGGTCGCGGTGCGGGTCACCTCCGTGGGCCGGCACGAAGCGCTCATCGGCCGATTGCCCATGACCGGGGAGGAGCTCACCTTCCGCCTGGAAGACATCGACAGCTTTCAGGTGATCGAGTGACCGCCACCGCGATCGTACATCTGGACGAGAGTTGCCTGGGAAACGGCAGGGAGGGCGACAATCCCGGAGGATACGGCGGCCTGATCGAGGTTCGGACCCGTTCTGGTATTCAGCGCCGGGATTTCTACGGCCACTCGCCTGCCACCACCAACAATCGAATGGCACTCAGCGGCGCTATAGCCGCGCTCCAACTTCTTGCCGCCAAGGGAAATCGGGTTCGTGCCCTTCTCGTCTCCGATTCAGAGTACTTGATCAAGGGAATGCGAGAGTGGGTGCCTGGGTGGGCAGCCCGGGGTTGGAAACGGAAAACCGGGAACATCGAGAATGTGGCGCTCTGGCAAGCGCTTCACGGATCGGCGCGGTTGCACGAGGTCCAATGGACCTGGGTGCGGGGACACCAGGGGCATCCCAAGAACGAGTACGTGAACGACCTGGCCGTCCTCGCCGCCCGGGAGCAGAAGACGTCTGCAGGAGCAGTCGACTCCGGCTTCCTTCAGTGGCTGGCCGCGAAGCAGGCGAAGGGCAAATTCACTGGGTATGACCCTGATGCAGCGTTCGAAGTACTAGAGCGGCGCGTTGCCGCGGGAGAGAGCTTTGCGCTGGCAGAGTAGCGGCTGCAGCAGCGATTTCGGTCCGGTCAGGCGTGACTGATCTGGAGCGGCTGTTCACCCAGATCGTCAAGAATCTCGCCGTCGGCGATCCCACGCGAGTCCACCGGCCGGTTACCCTCGGTGATATCCGCGAGTCCATCGTACCGTATCGAAGCAACCGCCGAGCACTCCAGCTGGAGAGCAGCGAAGAGTACGAGCTGGTGCTCATGCGTCTCTGCGCGGGCGAGGGCGGCTTCGCCAGGACCGAGCCGGAGGAGGTGCGGGTGCGCTTTGCCGAGGAGGTACGAAGCCCTAACCCGGACCTGACCCTCAGCCAACTTCATCGGGATGTGCTTCTCACGCTCGATCCTCGGTCCGTCGCTCGTGCGCTGGATCCGGATCCTGACCGCGTCTTTGCTCCACCTCACACAGCATTCAACCCAACTGCCTCATACCAGACCACCAGCTAGCCAACGCCTGATCCGACTCGGCCTTCAGTTGTCCCTCGATGTCCCGGCTGTGGAGGAACCCTGCCCCGCGGCGCGGGTGGTGAGTTTCTGCCCACACTGCGGAGAGAGCCAGAGTCGGTCGGGATGTCCCGAATGCCAGGGGGCGCTGGAGCCGGGTTGGCGGTATTGCGTCCAATGCGGTCTGCCGGTAGCAGATGCCTGACCTTCAAGTTGTCGAACCTGAAAGTTTTGCCCCCGCCCGGCACCCGGGCATATTTCAGAGCATGTCCTTCCCACAGTTGCTCCTGCCCGGGCTCGGCCTGTGAGTCTTACCTCAGGCAGCACGGACGTCGTTTTTCTTTCCGGGGTGCGCACCGGGTTCGGGTCGTTCGGGGGAACCTTGAAGGATCTCTCGGCCACTGATCTGGGCGCGATTGCCGGCCGCGCCGCGATCTCCCGGAGCGGCATCGACCCTGCCGGGATCGAGCACGTAGTCTTTGGCAATGTCCTCCAGACTTCCTCGGATGCGATCTACCTGGCACGACATGTGGGGCTTCGGTCCGGTTTGCCAGTCCACGCGCCGGCCCTCACCGTGAACCGGCTCTGCGGCTCTGGCTTTGAAGCCGTAATCCAGGGAGCGCAGCAGATTGTCCTGGGTGAGTCTCGGGCGGTACTCGCCGGCGGGACCGAGTCGATGAGCCAGGCGCCGCACGTCGTGCGTGGTGCGCGATGGGGCTTGCGGCTGGGTCCGGCAGCGCCGCTGGAGGATACGCTTTGGGAAGCCCTGCGAGACCCTGGATGTGGGCTCTCCATGGCCGAAACCGCGGAGAATCTGGCCCAGCGATACAAGATCGGACGCCATGCAGTCGACTGCTACGCGGCCCGTAGCCAAGCAGCCGCGGCTGCCGCCTGGAGCTCGGGTGCCATGGCCGATGAAATTGTTCCCGTTCCCATCAAGAATCGAAAAACCGGGCAGTCGGAAGACTGGGCCGCAGACGAGCACATGCGTCCCACCACAACGGTCGATGGACTGGCCAAGCTGCCGCCCTATTTCAAGAAGGACGGCGTGGTCACTGCCGGAAACGCATCCGGCATCTGCGACGGCGCTGCCGCCCTGGTGATGGCGAGCGGCCGGTTCGCGGAAGAGCATGGGACCAAACCGATTGGCCGGCTCCTGGCCTGGGCCAGCGTCGGGGTCGAACCCAGCTATATGGGAATCGGGCCGGCTCCAGCTGCACGGAAGGCGCTGGAGCGTTCGGGCCTGAAACTCGAGGACATGGATCTCGTGGAAGTGAACGAAGCGTTTGCGGCCCAGTATCTCGCAGTCGAACAGGAGCTGGGACTCGACCGCGAGCGCACCAATGTCGATGGGGGCGCGATCGCTCTGGGACACCCGCTCGGCGCCAGTGGAGCGCGCATCACCGTGCACCTGCTCCACGCCTTACGCA
The DNA here is from genome assembly GCA_963751925.1 of uncultured Gemmatimonadales bacterium. GTDB lineage: Bacteria > Gemmatimonadota > Gemmatimonadetes > Gemmatimonadales > GWC2-71-9 > CAVVWJ01. The sequence continues at coordinate 2,145,057 of CAVVWJ010000002.1, forward strand.
GGCGCGGCGGCCGCTACGGGCTGGGAAGCGCCTGCATCGGTGGGGGGCAGGGTGCGGCCGTGATCGTGGAAGCCTTTCCTGATGCGTGAGGTGCTATGGATGCAGTGATCCCTGCGCTCGCCGTCGCGCTGGTCTACTCCTTCCTGAGTCTCCGGGTGCTCCGCCAGTACGAGCGGGGTGTGAGCTTTTTCCTGGGCCGGTACTGGGGCACCAAAGGGCCAGGGCTCGTCTTCCTTCCGGCCGGCTTCGCCGCCCAGAAGCGGATCTCCCTCCGGATCGTCGCCCTCGACATTCCGCCGCAGGATGTGATCACGCGGGACAATGTCTCGGTAAAGGTGAATGCTGTCCTCTACATGAGAGTCATCGACCCTGCCAAAGCCGTGATAGAGATCGAGGATTACCGCTACGCCACCAGCCAACTGGCACAGACGACGCTCAGATCCGTGCTGGGCGAAGTGGAGCTCGACGAGCTGCTATCGGACCGCGAGAAGATCAACGCCGTTCTCAAGAAGATCATCGACGAGCGGAGCGATCCCTGGGGGATCGAGGTCTCCGCGGTCGAGGTCAAGGACGTGGACCTCCCAGACCAGATGAAGCGAGCCATGGCTCGGCAGGCCGAGGCGGAGCGCGAGCGCCGGGCCAAGGTCATTGCGGCCCAGGGCGAGCTCCAGGCCTCGGAAACTCTGGCGCAGGCAGCCCGGACTCTCGCCACCGAACCGACCGCACTCCAGCTCAGATATCTCCAGACGGTTACCGAGATTGCGGCCGAGAACAACTCCACCACGATCTTCCCCATACCGATCGAGCTGTTCCGACCCTTCTTAAACGCAGCCAGGCCAGCCGCTCCGACAGCCGACGCATCAGCCGAGCCTCCCGGTGCCGCATTGCCGGCCGCCGACATCTCTTCCCTCATGTCCCAGCTCCGAATCCAGGCTGCGCGGACTCCCGCTTCGGAGTAAGAATGAGCGAGGGTACACCCGCTCGCATCGACCGCGCGGCACTCGAGCGAATCATCCAACGAGCAGCCGAGCTACAGACCTCGGAGCATGACGTCGGCGATACTCTAACGTCTGACGAGCTGATCAACTTGGGGAAGGAAGTCGGGATCCCCGGCCGCTATCTCCAGCAGGCGATCCTGGAAGAGCGAACCCGAGTCCGCACCGCCGGGGCAACTGGTCTCGTCGAGCGCGTGGCCGGACCAGGCCTGATCAACGCCCAGCGAGTAGTCCGGGGTGAGCCGGACACGGTACAAGAAGCGCTGGTTCGCTGGATCGAGGGCAACGAGCTGCTGTGCATCCAGCGTCAGCATGCCGGCCGCATAACCTGGGAGCCGATCGGCGGCATCCAGGCAGCGATTCGCCGGTCCACCGCTGCATTAGGGACCGGGAAGCGACCCTTCATGCTATCGAGGGCGGCAACCGTATCTGCTACGATCCTGGCGCTGGAAGAAGGCTATTCCCACGTGACTCTCTCAGCCGATGCGCGGAAGATTCGGGGCGAGTACCTGGCGGGGAGCGCCGCCATAGCCGGAGCTGGAGTGGCGAGCACAGCTGTGATGGTCACCCTGGGTGCGCTCCTTCCCGTGGCACTGCTTCCGATTCCCTTCGCTCTGGCGGGCGGCTATGCGGTGGCACGCCGGTTGGGCCCTACAGTCGCCCGGCTCCAGCTCGGCCTCGAGCGAGCGCTCGATTTTCTGGAACAGGGCGGGGCAAAGCCGCAGCACCAGCTGCCCGAAAGAACTGCCGGCCTGTTTGGTTTCGTGGCCGAAGAGCTACGGAAAGCGCTCAAGCCGTGAATATCTCCAGGGTCGGAGTGCTCGGCTGCGGCCTCATGGGGAGCGGCATAGCCCAAACTGCCGCGGCGGCGGGCTTCGCAACGGTCGCTCGCGATGTGAGCGACCCGCTACTGGAAAAAGGTCGTGCCGGAATTCAGAAGTCACTGGCCCGACTGCTCGAGAAGGGAAAAATCACTGCAGGTCAGCGCGAGGCTGCCCTGGCAAGGCTCACCTTCGCTACTGATCTGGCCGCTCTGCGTGACTGTGACATCGTCATCGAGGCCGTGACCGAGGACCTCGAGATCAAGAACGCACTGTGGCGCGAACTGGACGAGATCTGTCCCCCTCACACGATTTTCGCGTCCAACACCTCGAGCCTGACCATCGCTGCCATGGCCGCGGCTACCCGCCGGCCAGACCAGTTCGTGGGACTGCACTTCTTCAATCCCGTTCCCATCATGCAGCTGGTCGAAGTGGTACGGACGGTGACGACCAGCCCGGAGACGTTCGAGCGAGCCTTCGCCTTTGCCGGCGCGCTCGGGAAGGAGCCGGTGACTGCCACAGACAGTCCCGGCTTCATCGTCAATCTCCTGCTGGTCCCGTTTCTGCTCGATGCAGTGCGGGCTGCGGAGCGCGGTCTCGCTTCCACCCCGGACATCGATCGAGGCATGCAGCTAGGTTGTGGGCACCCGATGGGGCCGCTAGCGCTGGTGGATTTCATCGGCCTGGATACCGTAGTTCGCATCGCCGATATCATGTTCGATGCTTACCGGGAGACTCGCTATGCACCTCCACCGCTCCTTCGCCGGATGGTGGTGGCCGGACTCCACGGTCGGAAGACCGGTCGTGGATTCTATGATTACTCGGTCGAGCCCCCGCTGCCGACGGAGTTGGGTCTTGGAAGAGCCTGATTCGCTTCACCGTTCACGCTTCAGGAGAAAACATGCTCGGCTATGACTGGCCTCGTCTGCACGCCGCCCTCAACGATCTCCCCACGGCCTTACTGCTGACTGCCGTGCTCTTCGATTTGGCCGGGCTCTCCGGCCGACGACCGTTTCTCCGGCAGGTGGGATTCTATACCATGCTGGTGGGCGCGGTTGGGGCCGTGGCAGCGGTGATTGCCGGCCTCCAAGCGGAAGAGCACATCGCGCACGGAGAAGCCGTCCATGAGGTAATGGAGGTGCATGAGAAGCTCGCGCTCTTCACGACCGGAGTATTCGCGCTTGTCGTGCTCTGGCGCCTGCTGCGGGAGCGCAAGATGGGGAACGGGGAGCGAGCAATCAGTACGGTAGTTTCGTTGGTCGGTGTGGGACTTCTCTTAGCAACCGGTATCTATGGAGGGAAGCTCATGTTCGAGCATGCCGCCGGTGTCCCAACGGCGGTACTACAAGAGGAGTTGCACGAGCGTAGCGAAGGCCATCACCATCATGGTGAGGAAGGCGCCGAGCCGGCAGGGGACTCGGATTCTGCCGGAGTCGAAGCGGATGCAGACCACGATCACGTGGATCCGCCTGGCACGCCCCCCCATACGCATTCCCACCCGCCCGGCACACCAACTCATAAGGACTGATGGTGCGGATCTCAGCTAGCACAGCCGTACTCGCGTGCCTGGCCTGTCAGCCGAACACCGGCAGGCCGCCGTTTCCTCCACGGCCCGAGGCGGCGGGCACAGAGATCCGACTGTCAGTACCGGAAGCGACTCGACGGTTGGCCGAGACGTTGAAGGCGGACTCTATTGTGCTCCGGAAGGTCGTGCCGCGGGATGGTTATATCGAGACCGGTTGGTTCCAGGCCGGCACTGGGCGACCAACGCGTCGCAGTACGCTGGGGCCCTCGGTAGTGCGGATACGGGCATGGGCCGATCCGGCTCGACCCGGCAGCTCACAATTGACCATTGAGACCCTATACCGCCCGAAAGCAGATCCTTCGCTGCCGGAGCGCGAGCTGGAGCAGCAAGTAGGGCGAGATCATCCGGTGGCACTCAAAGTCGAGGCAGCGCTCAAGCAGCTGGTCGATCGCTTCGGGGGCGCTCCGCCTCCGGAGGCGACCGACAGCGCGGCACCCCCGAACGAGCCTGGAGACGGAGAGTAGTAGGTCACACCACGTAGGCTCGAACCCAGGTCTCCAGCTGCTCCAGATCGAGGGACGCATCCTTGCAGGGGCCGGATGGTAGTGTCATCGTCAGGCCGAGCACTGGGATCTTGCCCGCGACGTCATGCAGTCCGCTTACCATGTCCCGCTCACATGCTACGGCCACAACTGCCTTGGGGCGCCGCTCGCGGATGACTCGGCGGGCCAGCTGACCTCGCGTCGCCACGAAGACCGGTACGCCGTATTTCCCGGCGACCCCAAGCACCCCATCCAGCGTAATCTTCGAGAGACAGCGAGGGATGAGCAGAAGGAGCTCGCCCTCTCCTACTTTCCGCCCTCGCATCACAGCCAAGGCGTTATAGACCTTCACTCCGGCGTTTTCGACCCAGTCTCGCCAGCCAAACCGGTCCGCGATTCGCGACGTAAGAAGCATGAGCCGGAGGAACGGGCCGCGCTCTGCCAGCGATTCGGGCAGGAGAGGGCGTCGTAAGCGGAAGGACAGGAAGATTACCCCGAGCCACAGCCAGAGCACCGATCCCACCACCAGCAGCGCGATCCAGAGCAGCCGAGGGATGCCGGGCTGGAGGAGCCCTATCCGAGGCGCCAGCAAAAAGAGGCCGAGTGCCGTGATCGCGAGTCCCGCCCCGAGGGCCACTGCGGACCAGGCGAAGAAAAGGTTGGGGGATGAGTCGTAGTTCCCCTGATTGGGAAGCGGCTTTCCGTCCCACTCGTCCCATTCGTGGCCGAGTCGGCGATCGACGTCGATGTGTATGAGTTGTGCGCGCGGGCCTTCAGCCATAGTCAAAGAACAATAGTTAGCTTTTGCCGATGCTGCCGCTCCCACCCATCCGGGGAATTTATCGAACCGACCCGAGGGCGCGGGCAGCGTACGCGGAGGGAGCCGGCATCTACCGGATAGTCCCTCAGGCTGTCGCCCTCCCCGCCGATCTCCCCGATTTGCAGAGTCTGGTACGCTGGGCCGCCGAGCAAGGCGTCGCGCTCACGCCTCGCGGGGCTGGAAGTGGCATGGGCGGGGGGAACGTCGGCCCGGGAGTGTTGGTAGATCTCACCAGGATGGCGGACCGGCGGCTGGAGGTTGACGCCGCAACGAGGCGTGCCTTCACCAGCGCTCAGGTGACGCTCGCCGAGCTCAACAGCGCCGCGGTTCCACTGGGGCTCCGTCTTCCACCCGACCCCTCGAGCGGCCGCTGGGCGACCCTCGGCGGCATGGTCGCCACTAATGCGGCGGGAGCCCGGTCGGTGCGGTACGGGAGCGTGCGCCGCTGGATCGAGGCACTCACGATGGTGACAGCAGATGGCGAACTAGCCGTTCTCCGGAGAAGTGGGACCCGTAGCGACACAGTCGCTTTGACACGATTCGAGCAGAACGCTGCCCCTCGCGTGCGGGCCGCCACGGCTCTGGTTCAACAGCGCTTCCCCAGATCCCGAAAAAACTCATCGGGCTATGCGCTGGATTCCTATCTCGCCACGTCCGACGCGCTGGACATCATCATTGGAAGCGAGGGGACTCTCGGTATCATCACCGAGATCGAATGGCGCCTGGATGCAATTCCCAGTCATCGTGCTGGGCTCCGGATCGCGCTGCCGTCGCTCGAGCACCTGGGCGATATCGTCTCGGCGTTGCACCAGTGGGGCCCTTCAGCAATTGAGCTGCTGGACCGAAGCTTTCTCGATCTTTTGGCCTCGGGTACACTGGCGCAGACCGGGCTCGCACCCGGGACAGCTGCAGTCCTTCTGGTCGAGCTTGAAGCGGACGATGCCGATTCGCTGGAAGCTGCCCTGAGCGGCACAGTCGCCGCCGCCAAACGTTGGGCAGAGAGGGTCGAGACTGCCTCGTCCGCCGAAGAGGCCGAGCGGCTCTGGGCGATTCGTCATGCGGCGAGCCCGATTCTGGCCGGACTCCCTCCCGATCGGCGCTCGCTCCAGGTGATCGAGGATGGATGCGTGCCGCTCGGCCGGCTCAGCGAGTATATCGAAGCGGTCCGCGAAGCCGCGAGCGAACGACAGGTGACCGTCGTGATGTTCGGTCACGCCGGGGATGGCCATCTCCATGTGAACCTCCTGCCTGAGGTCGATCGCGCCGGGTGGGAGGATGATGTGGCTGCCCTGCTGGAGAAAGTGACCGCCACGGTAGCTCGGCTGGGCGGAACTCCCTCCGGCGAGCACGGCGATGGCAGGCTTCGCGCTCGCCTCCTCGTTGATATCTATGGAACCGAGATCATGGACCTGTTCCGCCTGGTCAAGCATGCGTTCGATCCCCTCGGAATTCTGAATCCAGGGATTATCCTTCCGTCCGGTGAGCCACCAATCAGTCATCTGAAGGTGGGGTCAGGAGCGGCGCCCTTGCCGCCAGACATCGGAGAGGCACTTCGGGAGATCGAGGTCACTGGTGGCTACGCGAAGTGCCGGCTCGAGTTGGCAAGCGAAGTCGGGAGTCGGGAGCTAGGACAGCTGCGAAACTCAACAGAATGACTTCGCTCTGCGTCACCACGAGGATACTTTCCCGCCCAGGCTTCTAGACTCCCGACTCCTAGCTCCCGACCACATGGACATCCTTCGCTCGCCCCGAGTCACGCTCATTGCCCGGCCCGAGTTCCTGGAGCCGGGGCACCTGCCGGTCCAGTGGAAGGGTGAATCCACCCACGGCGAGCGGATCGCCGAATTTGCCGGACGGCTCTGCTACATGAGTCAGCACAACCCGGCCGGCCGCAGCACGGCAGAGTATCTCCAGAACATCCTGCGACAGGGGCACGGCTCGGTCTTCGAGCATTCCACATACGTGATGCTTATAGAGGGGATCTCGCGTTCCTGCAGCCATGAGCTGGTGCGCCATCGGGCAGGCTGGGGCTACTCCCAGCTCTCTCAACGGTACGTCGATGAGTCCCACGCCGCCTTCGTCATGCCCCCGGCCATCATGGGAGATGCCGCACTCGAATCTCGGTGGACCGAGCAGGTCGAAACGGCGCAACGAGCCTACGTGGAGTCGGTCGAGCGGCTGATGGAGCGGTACAGCTGGGTGGAGGACAAGGTTCACCGGCGGAAGATGGCTCGAGAGGCGGCGCGCAGCGTGCTCCCCAATGCCACGGAAGTGAAGATCGTCGTGAGTGCCAACGTCCGCGCCTGGCGAACGATGCTGGAGCTCCGTCTCGGCGAGGGAGCCGAGCTGGAGATCCGCCGAATGGCAGTCGCCTGTCTTCGCGTTCTTCAGAGGGAGGCGCCGTCGCTCTTCGCTGACTTCGAGATCTATGAGTCGGCCGAGGGAGGCGAAGCTGGGCGAGTTGGGTTTCACAAGGTCTGAGTCGGGAGTCGGGAGTCGGGTGAAACACATTCCTTCTCGACCGAGAGTGGATTCGCTAGGCAGTTTCGAGACGAAGCGAGCACCTGACCCTCGATCAACTCCCCAGTCCTGACTCCTGACTCCCGACTTTTCAAAAAACTCATTTCGACTTTCTGTCAAAAAACTATTGTGTGCTGAAAAACTTTTTCTTACCTTAGTTGCGTCGACTTATGGACTCGTCTCGGCTCGTCTCTCGCAGACGGCCTTTTTTGTAGAGGAAGCCTTTGGCAGTTCGGATAGGACTCGCCTTCAATCTCAAACCAGCGGCGCCGGCTAACCCAGCCGGGGCGAACTCCGAATCCCCTTCCTCGTCCGGAAGCCACTACCGGACTCTCAGAGCAGATCTCCATCAGCCGGACCTGTACGCCGAGTGGGACGAGCCCGCCACCATCGATGCGGTGGAGCGCGCTCTCAGCACCGTCGGCCAGGTCCATCGCCTCGAGGCGGACAGCAGCTTCCCTGCCCGCCTGGCTCTGCTCCGGCCGGACTTCGTGTTCAACATCGCCGAAGGACTCTACGGCCCCAACCGAGAGGGGCACATCCCGGCCATCTGCGAGTTCCTGGGAGTCCCCTGCCATGCCTCGGACCCTCTCACGCTCAGCCTCGCGCTCCATAAGGGCAGAGCCAAGGAGATTCTCGAGCATCGCGGTGTCCCGACCGCACCCTTTGTGATGGTCCGCTCGCCGGAGGAGACGAGGGAGATCTCGCTTCCCTTCCCGCTCTTCGTGAAGCCCGCCTTCGAGGGATCCGGCAAGGGCGTCACGGTCCGGAGTCTCTGTAAGAATCGGTCGCAGCTCATTCGCCAGGTCTCTCATCTGCTCGCGACATACGCCGAGCCTGTATTGGTCGAGAGCTACCTGCCGGGTCAGGAGTTCACGGTCGCCATCATCGGCAACGGTGATGAAGCCCGCTGTCTGCCGATTATCGGCATGCGATTTGATATGCTGCCGAAGGGTGCCCCACCGATCTACGGCTATGAAGCCAAGTGGATCTGGGACACTCCGAGCAAACCACTCGAGATCTATGATTGTCCGGCCAGAATTCCGGAGACGCTGGCCGAGGAAGTTCGAGCCGCCGCGCTGGCGGCCTACCACGCCTTGGAATGCCGTGACTGGTGCCGCGTCGATATTCGCTGTGATGCGACTGGTCGCCCGATGGTCGTCGAGCTCAATCCACTGCCGGGCGTTTTGCCCGACCCGCGGGACCACTCCTGCTTTCCCAAGGCCGCAGGAGCGGCCGGGATGAGCTACAACGATCTCATCCGCACCGTCGCCGACATCGCCTGGCGTCGGATCAGCGGCCGTTCACTCCTGGCGGAGGTAGCCTGAATGAAAGTTTCGATCCTCTTCGACGCAGGTAGCGAGGAGTGGAGCCCGCAGGACGTCGCGGCCGTGGTGGCCAACGTCCACGAGGTCCGTGATGTGCTTCGGCGGCGCGGGCACGAGGTAGAGCTGCTTCCGGTCCGGCTGGGAGACTTTCGCTGGCTCTCGCGCGCCCGCCGGTCCGATCTCGTCTTCAATCTGTGTGAGGGGATCAACGGGCACGCCCGCTTCGAGGACCTCGTGGTCGGGACGCTCGAACTCACCGGCGTGCCGTTCACCGGCTGCCGGACCTGGCCCACCACGATCTGCCACCGGAAGCACGTCGCCAACACGCTGCTCTCTGCGGCCGGTCTGCCGGTCCCCGCATTCATGCTGGCCCAGGCCAACAAGACGCCGACGGAGTTTCCCCTGCCGGCCATTGTGAAGCCGGCGGCGGAGGACGCCAGCGTCGGGATCGACAACGGGGCCGTCTGCACCAGCAAGCGCGCCTTGAAGAAGCGGGTGGCCCAGATGCTGGAGCAGTTCGAGGAGGTTCTGGTCCAGGAGTATGTAGCCGGCCGGGAATTCAACGTCGGCTTCGTCGGAAAGCGGATGCTCCCGATCGCCGAAATCCGCTTCGACACCATGCCGGATGGCAACTGGCCGATCGTGAGCTACGCGGCCAAATGGATCCCCGGCAGTCCGGAAGACGAGGGGACGATCCCGATCTGCCCCGCCGAGCTCGAGCCTGAGCTGGCCCAAAGTCTGGGCCAGGTGGCGCGAAAGGCCTGGGAGCAGATGTCGGATGGTGAAGGCTATGGGCGGGTCGATCTCCGGCTCACCGACGAGGGGCAGCCCTACGTCCTCGAGGTCAATCCGTCCCCCGATCTCTCGAGCAATGCCGGGCTGGCCCGCATGGGTCGGGCTTTTGGCTGGAACTACGATGACCTCGTCATGCAGATCGTGGACGAGGCCCTCATGCGCTCGCAGAGTCATCGTGCCGCGGCCGCCCTCGTCAGTGGGGTCTCCGCCGCTTGAGCGGCACGTTGACATCCGCTCGACTCCGAAACCTCAGCGCAGCCGATCGGCCTCGCATCGAGGAAATTACTCGTGCGGTGGGCCGGTTTCGTGACGACGAGATCCCCGTCGCGCTCGAAGTCTTCGATGCCGCTCTTGGGACTGGCTCCGACTCCTACAACGTCCTTGGCGCCGATCTCGACTCCAGTCTGGTCGGCTGGATCTGTTGGGGGCCGACTCCCTGCACCCTCGGGACCTACGATCTCTATTGGATGGCCGTCGAACCCGCCGTTCAGGGCCACGGAATTGGAACGGCCCTCCTCGAAGAGATGGAGCATCGTCTTGCAGGTCACGCGCGCCTGATCATCATCGAGACCGCAGGCAGACCTGACTACACTGACACCCGGGCGTTCTACGCAGCCCGCGGATATTCACCGGTTGCGACGATCCCCGACTTCTACGCGCCGGGGGATGACCAGGTGGTTTTTGTAAAGGCGGTAAGGCGGTAAGGCGGTACAGTGTCACCCTGAGCGCAGCGAAGGGGCGGAACTATGGCAGAAACCTGGCAAGAGGTCCTCAAAAAGAATTCCATCGCGTCACTCGAGGCCCTCGCCCTCAAGTTCGGCCCGGAGAACTTCCCCGAGCTGGACCGCCTTCGCCAGGCGGCCGACAACTTCGAGTTTCGCATCTCCCCGGCGATGGTGGACCTGATCAAGTCCCCCGACGACCCGATGTGGCGGCAGTACGTCCCATCGGTCGAGGAGCTCGATGTGGTGGACGGGATCGTCGACTCCCTCAACGAGGACGCCGACAGCCCGGTCCCCAACATCACCCACAGATATCCGGACCGGGCGCTCTTCCTGGTGTCGCCGGTCTGCGCCACGTACTGCCGGTTCTGCACCCGGCGCCGGAAAGTAGGGGATCCCGAGAAGATTCCCATGTCCCAGTTCGAGAGCGCCTTCCGTTACCTGGAAGAGCATACTGAAATCCGGGACGTCATCATGTCCGGTGGGGATCCCCTCCTCCTGAATGACCGCCGCCTAGAGGCGATCCTCACTCGTCTTCGCGCGATCCCTCATATTCAGATCATCCGGATCGGGAGCCGTATCCCCTGCCATCTGCCGGAGCGGATCACCCCAGAGCTCTGCGCAACGCTCAAGCGGTTTCACCCGCTCTTCATCAACACCCACTTCAATCACCCCGATGAGCTGACGCCCGCAGCGGTGGCGGCGCTCGGCATGCTGGCCGATGCCGGTATTCCGCTCGGCTGCCAGACGGTTCTACTCCGGGGCGTAAACGACACCCCAAGCGTCATGATGGAGCTGATGCATCGTCTGCTGATGGCCCGCGTTCGGCCATATTACATCTACATGGCCGATCAGGTTGCCGGCGCGGAGCACTTTCGCACCTCGGTACAGACCGGCATAGAGATCATGCAGGCCCTACGGGGCTGGACCAGCGGACTGGCCATCCCCTACTTCGTCATCGATGCCCCAGGGGGCGGGGGCAAGATCCCGATTCTTCCCGAGTATGTGGAGAGCATGAATGATGAAGAGGTGGTGCTGAAGAACTTCCGGGGCGAGCGCTACGTCTATCGGCAGCCGCGTGAGGAGGCTGGGGTGATCGAGCTGAAGAAGCCGACCAAGCGGAGGCGGCGGACGGCGTAGGGAGTACGCTAGGAGCTAGGAGCTAGGAGCTAGGAGCTAAAATCGAGGAACTGCCTCGATGTCTAGCAACAGCAAAGGGACCTGCTCGGTGTTTTGAGTAGGTCCCTCGCTTTGCTCGGGATGAGGATGCCGACTCGTTCGACTCCCGACTCCCGACTCTCGATTCCCGACTCCCGACTCCCGACCGACTACCTCTTAACCTTCCAGCTCGCCATCCCGCTCAGCCACGAGTAGGGATCGATCTTCACGTCTTCCAGCCGCCGGCTGACGGCCGCTGTGTTGGCCAGCGCGTAGAGGAAGATCGCCGGGGCATCGACGTTCAATGTGTCCATCGCCTCGCGCCATTGCCTCCTGGCCTTTCCAAGGTCCCCTTGCCGAGAGGCAGCCATGAAGAGCGAATCGAAAACCGGATTCTGATAATGGCCGTAGTTGAGGGCACCCCAGCCGGCCCGGGTCCATTGATCTGCCAAGCTTCGAGGTGTTGGCTCGTCCAGGTAAGCTCCGATGTAACTATCGAAGCGACCCTTGGCCAGCCGCTCCTGGAAAACGGGGAAATCGACGGTGGTCACCGTAGCGTTCAGACCCACCCTGCGCCACGCCTCCTGGATGACGAGGGCGAGCTGCCGCCGGGTTTGGCTGGTCGCCGGCACCAGGATGTCTACCGTCCCGAGCGGATGACGCGCTTTTAGCCTGGCGATCGCTTCTCGGGCGGCGGTCGAGTCGAACTTGAGAGTCTGAATCCCATCCTCCCAGATCCAGAGCAGCTGAGACATCGGCCCCGGAGGAACCCGCGTTTCCGGACCAAACAGGGCACGCGAGGTTGTGGGGCGATCCACTGCTTGCGTCAGAGCCCGCCGTAGCGCAGGGTCACCGAGAAGTGGATGTGGCCTGCCCGCTGCGTCCGCCACGCGAAAGGCCAAAAATCCATACACCGCCGCCGGGTAAGTGATGGCGCGAAGACCGGAATCCGCAGCGACACGTCGGACCCGGTCCGGAGCTCCCACCGTTTCCATGACGTCTGCCTCATGCCCGAGCACCAGGTTCAAGGCGGCGTCGGGATCGGGGGCAAACCGCCAGACCGCTCGCCGGATCGATGGCGTACGGTCTGTGGCAGCGCTGGTGCTGTCCGCCACCAGACTGAGGGACTGACCACGCCGCCACTCCTGAATGTGATAGGGCCCGCTCCCAACCAGGTGAGCCACGTTGGTGTCGGCTCCCCAGCGCTGCCGCGGAATGGTGTCCCAGATATGTCGGGGAAAGATTCGGACGTGATACGTCGCGTCGAACAACTGCTCGGGAGATGCTTCGCTGAAGCCGATGCGTACGGTGACCGAGTCCTCCGAAACTACCCGGACCCGCCCAGCGAGATAGGAACGTGCGAGCGCATCGAAGAGGGAATCGCTAAAGGCGTCAAAAGAGAAGATGACATCCGCAGCGGTCACGGGCTTTCCATCATGCCATCGGGCGCCTGGCCGCAGATGGAAACGCCAATTCAGTGAATCCAGCCGCTCCCACTTATCGGCAAGACCGGGCCGATAAGCCGCCGGATCGATCGGAGCAGAGCCCGGTGCCAGCACTGCCAGGCGTTCGAAGATCTGATCGCCGATGTCTCGGCCCACCGTTTCGGTCACCAGCGGTGGGACCAGGCTCGCGGGCTCACCGGTGGCTGCCACCACGATGGTTCCGCAATCAGAGCAGGACGCCTCCTGGTCGGCGCAACCGAGCAGGAGCGCTAGAGAAACGGAGGTCAGCTCAGCCCACCTCAGGCCGAAACGCGCCATCTCCACCTCACTCTAATGAAGGGGCAATTTTTGTGTATCATTATAGATCAAGCTGGAATGAAACGATGCAGCTAAGTAAGGTTGCCGCCTTGGGCTGACATCATAAGTCTCTGAAATACATGCGCTTGAGATTCATCATGTGAGGGCATGGCCATTGCCTTGGGATGGGGCGTCCACAGAGTCCCAATCCAGGAGATCACATGCGCCGCCTTCTCACTCATGCGGGTTCACTCAACGTGTTGGCCCTGCTGGCCACCGGGTGCAGCGATGCCGCCTCGTCCAACTCGAGCCAGCTGAGCTTCAGCCTGGCCTCTCACAGTGCAGTGTCGGCCGCGGCTGCCGGTTCCTCTCTGGCTACGTCCGGCACGCCCGAAAGCTTCACCGATGGTAGCAATACTCTGGTCATTAACAAGGTCGAACTGGTGCTGCGGGAAATCGAGCTGCATCGCAGTGGCAACACTGCGGACTGCTCCTCCGGCACCCGCGAAGGATGCGAGGAACTTGAGTTTGGCCCCGTACTGGTGGACGTCCCGCTGGGGACGCCTGGTGCGGCACGCAACTTTAGTGTGCAGCTAGCTCCGGGCACCTACGACAAGGTCGAATTCGAGATTCACAAGCCATCGTCCGCCGATGACGCCGGCTTCCTTCAGGCCAACCCAGGGATCGAGGGCGCCAGTGTGCGGGTAAGCGGGACCTACAACGGTGCCAACTTCACCTACACCGGTGACTTCAACGCCGAAGAGGAATTCGAGCTCGATCCACCTCTCGTGGCCAGCGAAGCCGCCGCGACCGACCTCACCTTATTCGTGAGCCTGGACCACTGGTTCCGTGACGCGGCGGGCACCCTCGTCGATCCAGGCAGCGCCAACCCGGGGCAGCCGAACCAAGCGTTGGTGGAGAGGAACATCACGAGTTCTCTCGAAGCCTTCGAGGACGACGATCATGACGGGAGATCCGACCATAACCATGGCGGCGCGGACGATGGCCCAGACCACCAGTAATAAGGCCTGACGACGGATGGCAGTGACTGAACGGATGTGGGTAATCGCTGTGGTGCAGCTCTCTCACAGCTTTCGGCAGACCATGAGCGACCTGGCCCGGGATCTCCGGGCTAGCGTCGTTGAGTGGATTCCAGAATCTGGCCAGAGCATCCCCGCTGGAACGGCAGTCCTGGTCGTACTGGCAGGAGGGGAGGAAGGCGCCGCACTCGATCTCCTGACCGAGATTCCGCCAGGCCCGGTTCCGCGCTACGTCGTGGGTGCGTCGGTGGACCACCGAATTGCGGCGGCGGCAGTTCAGAGGGGCGCCCGAGACTACTTCGCGTTGCCCGACGACCTGGAGGTGCTGCTGCGATCGCTGCAGCGAGAAGGCCGCGAGGTGGAAGGGCGGATGGAGGCCGGACGGTTCGCTGAAGTCGAGCGTCGCGCCCACGGCTTCGACAGCATCCTCGGCCGGAGCGCGGCACTGCGCCAGAGCCTCGACCAGGCGGCACGCGTCGCGGCTCATCGCGATGTCACTGTCCTGATTGGAGGCGAGACCGGCACCGGCAAGGAGCTCCTCGCAAGGGCGATCCATTACGAGAGTCCTCGTGCAGCGGAGCCGTTTGTGGAAATAAACTGCGCTGCCATTCCACCGAACCTGCTCGAAAGCGAACTGTTCGGACATGAAAAAGGCGCTTTCACTGGCGCGATAGCAGCCAAGCCTGGACTCTTCGAGCTGGCCCACGGCGGCACGTTGTTTCTGGATGAGGTCGCCACTCTGCCGCTCGAGCTTCAGCCCAAGCTGCTCCGCGCCTTGGAGGATCGGGGAATTCGTCGCGTCGGCGGGCAACAGCCGCGCCAGGTCGACGTGCGGGTGATCGCGGCCACACACACCGATCTGCGGTCGGCTGTGGCCCAGGGCCGGTTTCGAGAGGATCTCTACTATCGCATCAATGTGGTGGCACTCGCGCTGCCACCGCTTCGCGATCGTGAGGCCGATGTCGAGCTTCTCGCGGAAACGTTCGTTGCCCGAATTGCCAGCAACTACGGACTGCCGGTGCCGCCACTCACGCCTGAGCTGCGGACGGCACTGCGAGAATACCGATGGCCCGGGAATGTGCGCGAGCTGCGCAATGCGATCGAACGGTCCCTGGTGCTCTCGCCCAGCGGTACGCTCCGCCGGGAAGAGCTGGGTATGCGCCCGGAGGTGGGACGACCGGAAGGCGTGCTTCCGTTCCCGTCTACGCTCGCCGACCTCACCCGAGCCGCAGCGCTGGCGATGCTTCAGCTCACTGATGGGAACAAGAGTGCCGCAGCGCGGCGGTTGGGAATATCCCGTCCGCGTCTACAGCGGCTCCTGGACGGAACCGACGATGCCAACGGACCCTGACGCCCACCGGGCCACACCTGAGGAGACAATCATGCGTTGCCCCAATAGATCTGTCCTGCTAATAGCGACGCTCCTGGCCGGGTTGGCCGGGTGCTCGGATTCAACCGCTCCGGGCGACACGACCAGACCTCCCTCGGATCTGAACATCGTGCGGTTGGATGCTACGAGCCCTCCGCTGTTCAACCCGGAGCAGAGCTTCTATGCGGTGCAGGGACAGGATCACGAGGTGCGGATCTCGTTCCAGGATGCCGGTGGGGAAGAGGGTGAGGAATTCCTCCGCTTCCGGGTCCGGCCAGGTTCCCTCGGTTCTCGTCCGGATGGGAGTCCCATCGCAGCGGGTGACTCGGTGCTGATCACCGTCCGCGTGGTGGATGCGGCCAAGATCCTGTTCGAGATGGAGCCTTCGGGCTTGACCTTCAACTCGGCCGAGCCAGCGGAGCTGAAGATTCACTATAACCACGGCGACCACGACTTCAACGTCGACGGCGTAATCAATACCTCAGACGACACGATTAAGGGCCAACTGTCCATCTGGCGCCAGGAGCTGCTCACCGGCCCGTTCACGAAGATCGGCTCGGTCAACGTAGAGGACTCTGAGGAAATCAACGCTGATATCCTCGGATTCACCCGCTATGCCATCGCCTACTGAGGGAGCGGCATAGTGGGTGTCGCCCCGGCACTCCGCGCGCTCATGGCGGCGGGACGGTTCCAGGAAGTTCTGGAACAGTACCGCCGATTGAACGGGGGTCCCGAAAGCCGACAGCCAGACGTGCAGCTGCTGGCGGCTACTGCGGCCACGCGGCTGGGTGAGCTCGCCGAGGGCACGTCTCTGGCTGCCCAGGCGCTGCACCAGTTCCATACTCGGGGCGACTGGGATGGCCGGATGCGCTCCCTCAATCTTCTGGGTGCGATTCATTGGGAGCGCGGACAAATCCCTGAGGCAGAGCGCTGTTTCGGCGAGGCCCTGCGAATGGCCCGGCAGCTCCAGGACAGTGTCATGCTCGCACGCGCTTCCAACAACATGGCGTCGGTGGCCCACCTGCAGGGTCGCGCTGACGAAGCGGCCGCGCTATACCGGGGAGCGTTGCTGGCCTATCAGCGTCTGGGCGATCGTCGCGGTACGGCAGAGACATACCACAATCTGGGATTCGCCTACTGGCAAGCCGGCGAGTGGCGGGAAGCCGAGGATGCTGCGGCCAACGCAGTGCGACACGCCGAGGTGGTGGGCGAACCCGGTCTCCTCGCACTTGCCCTCGGCGCGAAGGCCGAGCTGAGCATCGAGCGGGGCGATCCCGCACTTGCCGCGCGCGAGCTGGAGCGGGCCGCGCGCTATGCCAGGGAAGCCGGTAACGAGATCGGTGATGCCGAGGTCTACCGGGTGCAGGCTTTGAATGCCTTGCACCAGCGTGAATGGCAGGTCGCGCTCACGCTGGCCAACACGGCCCACGCTGTCGCGGTGAAGCACGAGAGCGCTCTCTTGATGGCCGAATGTGCTGGGATAGCGGCGCGTGCGCTGAAGGCGCTGGGCCGGACGAGCGAATCCCTGAAGCAACAGGCCCAGGCCGAAACTCGCTTCCGCCAGCTCGGGGCTGCAGCGCTACTCCAGCGGCTGGAACGGGATCTGGGAGTTTAAGCGGCCGCGGACGCCTGATTTATGGATCCGATGAACGCCTGGAATACATCTGGCCGCCACCAGGAGTGGCACTCCTGCATTTTTTTCAGGGCCTCACCAGGCTGCATCGCCTCCCGGTAGCTACGGGTGGTGGTGAGTGCGTCGTACACGTCGACGATGCAGATGATCTGCGCATTGACCGGGATCTCGTCGCCGCGCAGGCGGTCAGGGTAGCCGGACCCGTCGTACTTCTCGTGATGCCAGCGAATGATCGGCTTGATGTCCCAAGGGAACTCGACAGTGGCGAGTAGCTCCAGGCCCCAGATCGGATGCATCTGGATCACCTTGAACTCCTCCGGCGTAAGCTTGCCGGCCTTGTTGAGGATCTCGTGCGGGACTCGGACTTTGCCGAGGTCGTGGAGGTATGCACCGATCCGTATCGCCGTCTGCTGTTCCTCGTCCACGCCCAACTTTTGGGCGACGGCCAGGGCATAGTCGGCGACCCGCTCGCAGTGTCCGAAGGTGTAGCTGTCCGAAGACTCGATCGATTGCCCCCACCTCCGCACAACTGCGAAGTACGTATCCTCGAGCCGGTTGACCTTGGTTGCGACATCGACCAGATCGACCCGAGCGTCCAGCCGGCCGAACAGCCGGTGGGCGGCGTTCAGAAGCCTGAGCGCCTCCTGATTACGGTCCATGTTCTGATAGAGGAGGGCGAGCTCCCTCGATGCTTCGGCCTCGCTCAGAATCGAACCGGTGCTGACCGCCAGGTCTACGGCCGACCGCAGCCTGGACTCAGCCAGGGCATTGCGGCCAGTCTCCCGATACACCCGCCCGATCACCTTGTACGCGTCAGCTTTATCCAGCCGGGAACCCAGCCGGTCGAAGATGCCGAGCGCGGTTTCGGCGTTGAGTTGGGCCTGCTCGTAGCGCTGTCTGGCCAGATGTACTTCGGCGTGGTTCAGGAGCCCGAGGCCGTGCAGGTGGACATCACCGATGCTCTCCGCCAGCTGCAGACTGAGCCGGAAATAGCGGTCGGCGTCGTCCCAGAGTTCTCGGTCGGCACTGACCATCCCAAGGTTGTGATAAGCGATGGCGCAGCCGCGTTGGTCACCCGAGCTCTCGAAAGCAGCCAGGGACCTTTGATAATGAGCGAGGGCCTGCGCCAGGGCGCCCTGGATGTTGGCGAGTATGCCGAGATTCTGCTCGGTCCGCCCCCGCAGCTCGGCGCTGGCGCTCCCGAGCTCGAGTGCCTGATAGAACTTTTCCCGGGCCGCCTCGATCAGGCCACCTTCGAAATCGAAGCCGGCTATGGTATTGAGTGCCTCTGCGGCGAGCACCGCATGGCCCAGAGCGGTAGCAGTCTCATAGCTCCGTTGACAGAGCTCTCTCGCCAGGGCCGGCTTGTCGCGGCGGTGGTGGACCACTCCGAGGCGGCGCAGGGCTTCGGCGAGAGTGCCTCGTTCACCTTCCCGAGCGGCCGCGTCAATAGCGTTTCCGTAGCATTGTATGGCCTCAGCCATTGCTCCGGCTCTCTCATAGCTACGGGCCTGCTGGAGAAGCTCAGACGCGCGGAGGGCCTCGTCCTGGGCCCCCCGCGCGTCTGGGTATTCGGCTTCTTTACTCACTGACTAGTATGCCACTGCGTAGCGGGAGAAGTGATCGATCGGAGCGCTGGCAGACCTCTTCTTGAAGAGATCCAGAGTCCGCAACACCTCGAGGACCTTTAACTTCTCGGTCGTATAGACGATGTGCTTGGGCAACAATACGATGAGGCAGTTGTCGTATGTCATTGTCAACTCGGCCGGTTCGGCAAACCGCAGCCCCTCTGGGCTGAAGCGTACCGAGTTGGTGGAGCCCGGCATCTGCTCGGCCTTGATCGTCACATTCTTCGTCAGCGCGCCCTTCGGAATATCCAACGAATGGCTGCCGACCTTGATTTTGCCACCCTTGGGACCAACAACCTTCTCGGTCACGGCGTACTTCTGCTGCGAACAGGTCAGCAGATCGGTCACGGAGAGAACATCGCCGACGACGCTGCCCAGCACGGAACCCGCCCCATTCACTACCCCGCCAAGATCACTGATCAATCCGAACGAGGGATCGTTCTGCTGAACCGCGGGTGCCTCAGTCAAGGCAGTGTCATTGGTCGTGCAGCTCACCCCGGCCGAGAGTGCCAAGGCCAGGCCAGCAATCCACAATCGGCGAGTCCATTTCATCGGTGTACTCCCCAGCTAGAGGTGAGCGCCTTGCGACGATACCGCGACCTAGCGAAGGTCGCCGCACCGGAGAATGCCCGCCCCTTGACAATGGGAAGCTGGCGTCTTCCGGTACGGTACGCGGAACACTTGATTTCGCATGCGCTTACCGTGCAAGCCATATGCCCTGGCTGGCCCTGACTGTCACGTTTTCTAACGGCCAATAATGGAGCAGAACACAGCTCGTGTAGCGCGAGTTGGTTCCGATTCTGGCTGGTGCCGCGACCGTGCTGATACGCGACGGAGTGCAAACACTGAATCGGGGAACTTGTGGTTGTCGGCAGCTACAGATCGTGCGGTTTGCGGGCTAGAGATGCGGTGTGGGCGCTACGGCTCGACGTTTACCGGGGGCTCCGCGACCCCTGCGGTGGCGCAAATACCGGTAGAGATAGATCGAAAGGTTGAGCACCAGCACCATGGTACCGAGTACCAGCTGAACACCCCGGGTAAGCCCAGAGGGATACAAGATCCCCAGGATATAGTGCTCGATGAAGCCGCCCCGATAACTCGCCCCACCACCAAGAGAGCGGAGCTGATGCTCGAGCGGCGTCAGGGGACAGATCCAGCCGGTAAACTCGATCAGCGCACCCCAGACCGCGGCCGCCACGTGCAGGTAGGCGACGCGGGGCCATCGCAGTACCAGCAGACCGCCCAATATGACGAACAGCACGAAGGCGAAGTGCAGGAGAACGAGAATATCGGCTAAAAGGAAGTACAAGGGAGGGGGAGAGAGGTAAGAGGTGAGAGGTGGCAAACAGTAAACGGTGAACGGTGAACGGTGAACGGTGAAGAGGTAAATGACCTCGCCCGTTCACCGCTCACTCACGCTTTACCGTTCACCTCTTACCGTTTACCGCTATTTAGGATGCCGCTGCGTGCTCCTTCTGGTTTTCGCTCGCGACCCGGGCAGCAACATCCGGTGGAGCCTCGGCATAGCCGTGGAACTTCTGCCGATGGGTACCACGACCATGGGTGATGGAGTGCAGCGTGGTCGAGTACTTGTATAGCTCGGCCTCGGGGACGATTGCTCGTACCAGCGTGAGCCGGCCATCGGACTCGGTGCCGAGTATGTGGCCGCGGCGAGAGCTCAGGTCACCCATGACATCGCCGAGCACGTCGTCCGGGCGCCCACGTCTCCACTTCCAGGAGAGGCTCCAGCAGCACCGGGCGAGCCTTCGAGGCGACGTTCCGGAATGCGAGAATGCCGGCCATCTTAAACGACATTTCATTCGAATCCACGTCGTGGTAAGAGCCGTCGTAGCACTCCACCTTGAAGTCGACCAGCGGATACCCGGCTATCACTCCGCGCACCGCTGCCTCCTGAACACCTCGATCGACCGCCGGTATGTACTTGCCCGGAATGACCCCGCCGACGATTTCGTCTACAAACTGGTAGCCTCCGCCTCGCGGTAGCGGCGCAACGCGAATCCAGCAGTCGCCGTACTGACCCCTGCCACCCGACTGCTTCTTGTGCTTTCCCTGACCTTCGGCCTTTGCTTTGATGGTCTCGCGATAGGCAACTCTCGGCCTCACCAACTCGGCGTGAACACCAAACTTTCGCTCCAGCCGGTTGAGGATCGTCTCGAAGTGCCGCTCGCCCATTCCATGGATGAGTGTCTGCCCCAGCTCTGAGCTGTACTCGAAGCTGAAAGTCGGGTCTTCCTCATGCAGCTTGTGGAGGCCGGCGGCCAGCTTGTCCTCCTCGCCTCGCTGCTTGACCAGGATAGCCGAAGTTGCCACTGGATCGGGGAACGGAATGGCGGGCAGGCGTACCGGGTGATCCCGCTGGCAGAACGTGTCGCCGGTGTGGGTGTCCTTGAGCTTGGCAACCGACCCGATGTCCCCGGCAGACAGCCGCTCCACCTCAAACCGCTCCTTTCCCTGCTGGATCGAGAGATGATTGAGCTTCTCCGGGGTTTCATGCTCCGCGTTCCACACCTCGCTCCCGTTCCGGAGCTCGCCGGTGTAGAGACGGAACAGGGTGACGTCGCCCACGTGAGATTCGGAAAGGGTCTTGAAGACTCGTCCCACCAGCGGCGCTTCCACCGGCGGTTTCGTCTCCGCCGGTGAGGGCAGAAGCTCGACCATCTTCTTGAGCAGGGTCCGAGTTCCGTAGGTGAGCTCGCCACTGCCACAGAACAGCGGCACGATGGCGTCGTCCAGCATGGCCTGCTTTACTGCGCGTATGAAATCGGAGCGCGGGATCTCTTCGCCTCCGAGATACCGCTCGATCAGTGTGTCGTCGGTTGAGGCGACTGCTTCCGTGAGCTGGTCGCTGTACCGCTGGAAGAGGGCCTGGTACTCCTCCGGGATGGGAACCACATCGTACTCGCCGGTCTTCGTCCCTTTTTTATAGAAGTGACAGTGCCCGGAGAAGAGGTTGATGATGCCGTGGAAGTCGTGTCCCTCGCCGATCGGGATCTCGACCGGGACCACCTTCGGGGTCAGATGAGCCTTCACGTCGTTGAAGACTCGCTCGAAGTCTGCGTGCTCCTTGTCCATCAGCGATACGAAGAGGACCCGAGGCAGGTGAAGCTGGTCGCAGACATCCCACACTTTTTCGGTGCCCACCTCCACCCCTCCCGTACCGCTGAGGACGACGACGGCGGCATCGGCCGCGTGCAGGCCGCTGACGACCTCGCCGAAATAGTCGAGATAGCCCGGGGTGTCGATGAGGTTGATCTTGGTGTCGAGCCACTCGGCGTAGCCGAGGCCCAGATTAATGGAGTGTTTGCGTTCGATTTCGTCGGGGGAGTAGTCCGTGAGCGTGGTACCGTCTTTCACTGAACCGTGGCGCCGGCTGGCGCCGGATACAAAAGCGAGCGCGTCTACGAGCGATGTCTTACCGCTGGCGCCGTGCCCGACGAACGCCACGTTTCGGATGGCGTCGGAGCCATAGACCTTCATGGCCTCCACCTCCTAAGATGGGTTGGATTTTGAAGGTGGGGTCTGGGATGGCGGATGTCAATCTGGTGAGCTAGGAGCTAGGAGCTGTGAGCTGAGCTATGAGCTAACAGCGGCAAACGGTAAGCGGGTCCCCCTCGACGTTCTTCATAGGCAGGCGATTAGCTCCTAGCTCCTAGCTCCTAGCTTTCTCTACTTCAACCAATTCACATAGAACGTGATGATGATCGCGTTGGTGAAGTCGATGAAGAAGGCGCCGACCAGCGGCACTATAAGGAAAGCCCGCGGCGCGGCCCCGAAGCGGGCCACCAGGGCCCGCATGTTGGCCACGGCATTGGCGGTTGTGCCGAGCACGAAACCGATGAAGCCGCTGGCCATGACGGCCGACTCGTAATCCTTTCCCATAGTCCGGAAGGACCCCGTCAGGGCGAACAGGACCACCACCACGACTTGAACGGCCAGGATCACGAAAAGCGGCAAGGCCAGCCCCGCCAGCTCCCAGAGCTTAAGACTCATGAGGGCGACGACCAGAAAGATGTTCAAGGCGAGGTTGCCGACGAACTCCATCGAGCGCTGATCGATCCGGAGCCAGCGAGTACCGTCATCGACATTCCGCAGTACCGAGGCAACCAGCATGGCCCCGATGTAGCCCGGCATCGTTATCCCGAGCGACTGGATGTAAGCGCTGACCAGACTCCCGAACCCCATCGCGAGAGCGAGAATGGCCAGATTTCGCATGAGTGGGGTGTCCTCGCGATCGACCTCGACTACAATGGTCTCGGGTGCGGCGTTCAGCTCTGCCTGTAACTCCTGGGTGTTGCCCCGCGACGCTGTTGGCGACAGCCCGAAGCGACGAATGAGGTAAGTCCCGACCGGCCCACCAACCAGCCCGCCGCACACGATCCCGACCGTGGCGGCGGTCAGCGCGAGAGGCCCTGCGCCCCTGAGACCGGCCTGCTCGAATAGCGGCGCAAACGCGAGCCCTGTGGCCGGACCGCCAACCAGGGTGACGGATCCCGCCATCACGCCGAGCAGCGGGTTTTCTCCGAAGCCGAGGGCTATGGCGATGCCGACGAAGTTCTGGACGAAACAGAACGCGGTGGCCAGGAGTAGGAAGATGAGGACCTGAATGCCACCCTTCCGGAGTAGCGCCAGGCTGGCGCCCATTCCGATCGAGGTAAAGAAGGCCACGCTCAAGGTGGCCTGCAGGGCCGTATCGAGCTGGATGCTGACGGATTGCTGCCGCAGCACCATCGAGAATAGAGTGAAAAGGAGTCCGCCGACGACCGCTGCGGGGATATTGAGTCGGTCGAGCCAGTCGATCCGTTTCCGGAGCTGGATGCCGGCGAAATAGACCAGGGCGGCCAGGGCGAGGGTCTGGAGCAGACTGAGCTTCAGCTCTGTCATGGGAGCTCGATGGGTGACTTGCCGTCAGAGAACCTGCGGTGCCGGACGTTTTCTGCCGAGAGTCCGTTCAAGGTAACCGATACCGTATTCGTTGATAGCTCGGGCATAGCCCTCGGAGAACGTTGATATGCAGCGCTGGTGGATGGTTGGTACATGCCTGGTGTGGGCCCTTGCCACTCCCGAGTGGGCGTTCTGCCAACACCCGCTGGTGGATGGCACCGGCTGGACGATGATCCGGCTCGAGCTCGATGTAACGGCAGGGACTCCCGGTCGTCTCGAGTTCAGCGGGAGAGCGCGCCTCCGGCTCGATGCAGATTCATCGATGGGGCCGGCCTTGAGCCTTAACACTCGGGTGCCGGCTCTCCGGTACACGCTTCTCAAGTCCAGAGAGGGAGTCTCGAGCCTGAACGATACGATTGCTGGTGATTCGGCCGTTCGCCTGGCGCGGCTTCGCTTCAGCGCCCCACAGCAGAGGGGCGCTGTAGTAGAAGTAGAGTTCGCCTACAAGGCAGACCGCCCATCGTCTCAGCTGATCATGGATCCCCGTATCTCCCTCGCTTCCTGGGTGGAGAATTGGTATCCGACTCCCCTCACAGCTGACGGCTTCACCGCGCAGGCGGCAGCCGCGCCCGGCGTTACTCGCTTTCACCTGCCGGCTGGGTGGCGGGCCGTTTCCAACGGCCGTTCGGGCGCAAGAAAGGTGACCTCCGCCGGTGCGACCGACATCTGGCTGGTCGATCGGCCGGTGGCGCGCTCGTTTGCCGCCGCACCGTATGTGCTCGCCCGGAAAGGCTCGGGCCGGCGGCAGATCGCAGTGTTTCTGTTGTCAGCCACACCGGCCAGTGCGGACGCTCAGGCCCGAATTCTGGATCGGGCGCTCGGCGCGATGGAGCGGCGGTTTGGGCCATACCCCTATCCGAGCTATGCCATCGCGGAGGTGCCAGAGAGCGTGGTTACCTGGGCCGCGTCGTCAGAGCAGGGCTTCATAATGGCCAAGACGTCGATGTTTGCCGTGCGCGGCGGCAACCTCCCGCTGTTTGCTCACGAAGCGGCTCATGGCTGGTGGGGTAACGCCGTCACCACCGCTGGCCCCGGCTCGAAGCTCGGCTCTGAGTCATTGGCGCAGTACGGTGCCGTTGTGGCGATTGAAGCACTGGAGGGCCGGCGCGCCATGCGCGAATTCCTGCGGTTCTCCCGGCCGGGTTACCATCCGCTTCAGTGCGCGATGGGCTATTTCTACATCTGGGGTCAAGGCGGCGACAAGCCACTCGCTGAACTGGAGGACGAGAAGTGGGACCACAACCTCTCCGACTCGAAAGGGATGTGGTTCTACGACATGGTCAGACAGCGGCTGGGCGACGAGCGATTCTTCGGAGCCTTGCAGGATCTCCTCGCCACGTTCGGCTCACGCTCGATGACAGTCCGCGACATTCGGGCGGCGTTCATCTCAGCGGCTCCACAGGACACCTCTTTGGCTGCTTTCCTTGGTCAATGGCTCGATCGGAAGGGAGCACCGGTTTTGGACGTGGACTGGTGGTCGTCGCCCCCACCGGCGAGTCGCGCAGCCGACAGCAGCGGGACAGTCACCGCCACGATCCGAGTCCGGCAGCGTCAGGCGGGCGAGCCGTTCATTTTGCCTTTGGAGGTGGCGCTCACGTTGCGCGACTCGAGCGAGGTGATCGACACCCTGAACCTGCGAGAGAAGGATCAGCAGTTCGAGCTCCGGCTTCGCAGCCGGCCGATTGCCCTGCGGATCGATCCATTCTATCGGCTGCTGATCTGGCGGCCTGAGTACGGCCCGCGGCCGTTCGACTGATGATCCAGTGGCTGGCAGATTTGAGAGTCTAGGGTCGAGGGTCGAGGGTCAGTATCGACAAAGGTTGATAGCCAGTCACTTTGACCCGAGCGCATAGACTCTATACTCTAGACTCTAGACCCTCGACTCTCGACCTTCCAACGAGGGCGCAAGAGGAAAACAGTAATGCT
Source organism: uncultured Gemmatimonadales bacterium (assembly GCA_963751925.1). Taxonomy (GTDB): domain Bacteria; phylum Gemmatimonadota; class Gemmatimonadetes; order Gemmatimonadales; family GWC2-71-9; genus CAVVWJ01. Next base: position 2,170,583 of record CAVVWJ010000002.1, read on the forward strand.
TGATTACCCTCCGGGCTGGGGCTGCGAGCGTACGGCGCTCCGGTTCGAACTCTACTTAAGGAGCACGCTCGCTCTCGCGGATGCACTGGCGATAGCGGAGCACGTCGAGGCGTGCCCCGGGTGTGCCCAGCGTCTGGTGCTGTATCGAGTGATCGGTCGCATGGCCATCCGTGACTGAGCACGTCGTCGCATTCGCGGGTAGCCTTCGGCACAAATCGTATAATCGCGCGCTTATCCACGCCGCTCAGCGACTCGTGCCCGACGGCATGGCGATCGAAATCATCGAAATAGGCGAGTTGCCGTTCTACAATGCAGACGTCGAGGCCGAAGGCGACCCTCCGGAGGTGGCCGCCTTCAAGAAGGCGGTCGGCGCTGCCGATGGCGTGCTCATCTCCACACCCGAATACAACGACGGGATCCCGGCAGTTCTGGGTAATACCGTCGACTGGGGCTCGCGTCTGCCGGGCCGCTCACCTCTGGTAGGGAAACCCGTGGCCATCATGGGTGCGTCACCCAGCCAGGTCGGCACCGCCCGGGCACAGCTCCATCTCCGCCAGATTCTCGGCCACGTTCGTGCTCTGGTGCTCCCTCCGCCTGAGCTATTGGTGGCGAAAGCCCACGAGCGCTTCGACTCAGAACTCCAACTCACCGATGAAGGGACCGGAAGGTGCTGAAGGATCTGCTCGAGCGGTTTGCCCACTGGATTGCCCGCGAGCGGGCGGCGAGTGAGGCGGAAAAAGAGGCGGAAAGTGAAGAGGCGGAAAAAAGAGGCGGAAAGTGAAGAGGCGGAAGAAAAAGAGGCGGTAGGAAGAGAGGCGGACGTAAATGAGGCGGAAAGAAACGAGGCGGAAAAAGAGATGGTAGTACGGCAGCGGTCCTTAGCGCCGCTTCTACCTTCCGCCATCTACCGTCCCTTTTCTTCCGCCTCTTCACCTTCCGCCTGTTCTTCTACCGCCTCTTCACCTTCCGCCTGTCCTTCTACCGCCCGCCTGTCCCCGGCCAGCTCCCACCGAACGCCTTGTACAGCGACGCGTACGCGGTGGCCGCATCGGTCCTGCTCTGCGCCAGTTGATCCTGGGCTTCCAACTGGGTCCGCTCCGCGTCGAGCACCTGCAGGAAGTCGGAGACCCCGCCAGTGAAGCGGAGCCTTGCGAGCTCCGCCGCCCGCTCACTAGCGGCGGCCGCGTCCCGGATCTGCTCTACCCTGCTGCGTGCGGTGCGATAGCGGACCAGTGAGCTCTCGACGTCCTGCAGGGCCCGGAGCACGGTGGCGTCGTACTGTGCCTGTGCTTCGCTTTGGCGGGCGCGGGACTGATCCACCCGGGCCTTGATCCGGCCGAGATTGAGCGCCGGCCAGGTGAACACCGGTCCCACCGCATAGCGGAACGTTCCACGGTCTCCCAAGGCGCTCAGCTCGCCCGCGGTGTATCCGGCACTCCCCCCAAGACTGAAGCGCGGCAAGTAATCCGCCTTGGCCGCTCCCACCAGAGCACGCTCCACTGCGAGCTGCCGTTCCGCTGCTGAGACGTCAGGCCGACGACGAACCACGGAGTCTGGAGTCGAGACCAGCCCGATGTCGGGAAGATCCGGTAGCGGTGAGGCCCGCTCCAGCTCAGCAGCAACAACGGCCGGCGGCCGACCCACCAGCACACCAATCTGGTACTGCGCCTGACGCACTCGGGATTCGAAGCTTGGGATCGTCGCCAGTGTGAGACTGAGCAGCGCCTGGGCGCGCTCCGTATCGAAGGCGGTTCCCCGTCCGGCTTCCTGCCGCTCGCGGGTAAGATTTAAGGTCCGGCGCTGATTCTCCGCATTCCTGGCTGCGACGGCCAGCTGCTCCTGAGCACCGCGAAGATCGAAGTAGGCCCGCGCCAGCTCGGCCGTCAGGGAGATCCGAACATTGCGGAGGTCCTCCTGCGTGGCCGCGAGGAACGCTCCCTGCGCCTGCACGTTGTGGCGGACTCGCCCGAAGAGATCCAGCTCCCACGAGGCATCGAAGCCTCCGTCCCAGATGTCCTGGTCGGGAAAAGCGCCCGCACCGATCGGAAAGGAGGCGCTCGCGAGCCGTTGCCGGGTGTAGCCGCCACCGACAGTCACGGTCGGTGCCAAATCGAAAGCCACCTCGGTCCGAGCCGCCCGAGCGCCACGCACCCGCGCTTCCGCTGCCTGCACGTCGAGGTTGGCACGGGTCAACTGATTCATGAGCTGAGTCAGTGTGGTATCACCCAGCTCCGGCCACTTAAGCGACCCCGCTGTGTCGGAAGCAACCGCAGAGATCTGGATCGTAGTGTCCCGGAGCTCTCTGAACGCTGTGGGCACTTGCACCTCTGGCGCCCGGTACCCTGGCGCTGAAGCACATCCAGCAGCCAGGGCCAGCGAAAACATCAGTACTGTCTTACGCATTCTTGGAGTCCTCGTCATGAGCCGGTTGCACCGCGAACTGGCGGGCGAGACGTGGGCGCCGCTCGACCATTCCCTGCAGCACCACATAGAACACTGGGGTGAGGACCAGTCCGAAGAAGGTCACTCCCAGCATGCCGGAGAACACCGCAACGCCCATGGCGTGCCGCATCTCGGCGCCCGCGCCGCTGGAGAATACCAGAGGAATTACACCCATGATGAAAGCGAACGACGTCATCAGGATGGGGCGGAGCCGGATCCGCGTTGCCTCCAGCGCCGAGTCGATGACTGAGCGGCCCTGTAGATGCAACTCGCGGGCAAACTCGACGATCAGAATCGCGTTCTTACAGGCGAGCCCGATCAACACCAGGAAGCCGATCTGGGTGAAGATGTTGTTGTCGCCCTTGGTGAGGTACACGCCCCCGATGGCGCAGAGCAGCGACATCGGGACGATGAGGATGACCGCCAGTGGCAAGGTCCAGCTCTCGTATTGCGCCGCAAGCACCAGCAGGACCAGCAGTACGCAGAGCGGGAAAATGAATACGGCGGTATCGCCGGACAGACGCTGCTGGTACGACAAGTCGGTCCACTCGTAGCCGATGCCATTGGGCAGCACCTCGCGCATCAGTCCCTCGATGGCCGCCTCCGCCTGCCCCGAGCTGAACCCCGGCGCAGGGCCACCGTTGATGTCGGCCGCGGGATACCCGTTGTACCGGGTGGCCTGATCGGGACCGCGCGACTCCTTCACTTGCACCACCGAGCCGAGTGGTATCATGGCGCCGGCGGCGTTTCGCACCTTGAGCTGGGCGATGTTGTCGGCGGTGGCGCGGAACTGTGCGTCCGCCTGCACCTTCACCTGATAAGTGCGGCCGAACTTGTTGAAGTCGTTGACGTAGACCGAGCCGAGATAGGCCTGCATCGTCTGGAACAGGTCGGTGAGTACGATCCCCTCGCGCTTCACCTTTTCACGGTCTACCACGACCTCGAGTTGCGGCACATTTACCCGGTAGCCGCTGAAGACTCCCGCCAGGGCCGGCGTCTGCCACGCCCGGGCCAGCAGGTTTTGGGTAGCCTCATTGAGCGCGGCTTCTCCCAGCCCGGCGCGATCTTCCAGCTCCAACTTGAATCCACCGACCTGGCCGAGGCCGTTCACCGGTGGGGGCGGGAACACGGCAACGAAGGCATCCTGAATACCGCCGAACTTGGCATTGAGGGCGCCGGCGATGTTCAACCCGTACTCGTCCTTCCCATGCCGTTCATCGAAAGGCTTCAGCGGGAAGAAGACGATGCCGGCGTTCGGCGCATTGACGAAGCCATTGATGGAAAGCCCAGGGAACTGCACTGCGTTCTCCACCCCAGGCTGTTTCATGCCGATGTCGGCCATCTGCCGGATGACCTTTTCGGTCCGGTCGAGGGTGGCTGCATCCGGCAACTGGGCAAAGGCGACGAGATACTGTTTGTCCTGGGTCGGGACAAAGCCCTTCGGCACCTTGGAGAATCCAACCACGGTCAACGCGAGAAGGCCGCCGTAGAGTGCGAGCACGGCGCCCTTTCGATGCACCACCCGGTTGACGGCGGAGCTGTAGCGAGCCGAGCCGCTGGTGAACGCACGGTTGAAAGGCCGGAACAGCCAGCCGAAGCTGCGGTCGATCCAGCGGGTCAGCCGGTCGGGCGCGGCGCCGTGCGGCTTGAGCAGAATGGCGCTGAGTGCCGGTGAGAGCGTCAGCGAGTTGATCGCCGAGATCACCGTGGAGAAGGCGATCGTGAGCGCGAACTGGCGGTAGAACTCCCCCGTCAGCCCGCTCAGGAATGCGACGGGAACGAATACGGCGCAGAGCACCAGTCCGATGGCAATGATCGGTCGGCTCACCTCATCCATGGCCTTGTGGGCTGCATCTCGAGGCGAGAGCCCGGCTTCGATGTTCCGCTCTACGTTCTCGACCACCACGATGGCGTCGTCCACCACAATGCCGATCGCGAGCACCAGGCCGAAGAGCGACAGCGTGTTGATGGAGAACCCGAACGCCAGGAGTATGGCGAACGTCCCCACGATAGAGATCGGGACGGCGACCAACGGAATGACCGAGGCGCGCCAGGTCTGCAGGAACAAGACAACCACGAGCACCACGAGCAGGATCGCCTCGAACAGCGTCTTTACGACCTCCCGGATCCCGTCCCGCACGTTGATAGTGGGGTCATACACGATCCGGTATTCGACACCCTGCGGGAAGTTCTTCTTCAGCTCTTCCATGGTGGCGCGCACCGTACTCGAGAGCTGCAGGGCGTTGGACCCCGGAGCCTGGAAGATGCCGATACCGACTGCATCCTTCCCGTTGAGCAGTGAACGCAAGGCGTAATCGCCAGCCGCCAGCTCGAGCCGGGCCACGTCCCTGAGCCGGGTGAGCTCCCCATGCTCGCCGGTCTTGAGGATGATGTCGCCGAACTCCTCCTCACTCGCGAGGCGGCCTCGTGCGTTGATGCTGAGCTGGTAATCGACTGGTACGGGCATCGGCGGGGCGCCCACGACACCCGCTGCGACCTGCACGTTTTGCTCCCTGATCGCGCTGACCACGTCGGTTGCTGTCAGCCCGCGAGACGCGATCTTCCCGGGATCGAGCCATACCCGCATGGCGTAATCACCACCACCAAACACCTGGACCTGGCCGATTCCCGGAATTCGGGCCAGCACATCCTTCACCTGCAGCAGGCCGTAGTTCCGGAGATACGTCACGTCATAGCGATTGTCCGGCGAGAGCAGGTGGACCACCATGATGAAGTTGGGTGAGCTCTTCACGGTGGTGACCCCGAGCTGCCTGACTTCCTCTGGCAGCCGGGGAAGCGCCTGGCTTACCCGGTTCTGCACCTGGACCTGCGCCAGATCGGGATCGGTGCCGACCCGGAAGGTGACGGTCATAGTGAGCACGCCGTCCGAGGTCGCCTGCGAATTCATGTACAGCATGTTCTCGACCCCGTTGATCTGCTCCTCGAGCGGGGTCGCAACGGCTTCCGAGATTACCCGGGGGTTGGCGCCGGGGTAGATGGCACGCACCACGACAGACGGCGGAACCACCTCGGGATACTCACTGACCGGCAGCGCGAACATCGCGATCGAGCCGGCGATGAAGATCACGATTGAAACGACGGCCGCGAAGATCGGCCGGTCGATGAAGAAGCGAGAGAAACCCATGGCTCAGCTCTCCCCGGCCGGCGGGGTGGAGTCGGGCTGCATCTTGGCTACGGTCGGGGCCACTTTCATTCCCGGCCGGACCCGCATGAGTCCGTTCACCACGACCCGGTCGCCTGGCTTGAGGCCGTCAGTGACGACGCGAAGACCGTCGACCAGCCGTCCGGGCACGATCGGGCGATACGCGAGGGTGTCGCCCTGCCCTACCACCAGCACGAATTTCCGATCCTGGTCAGTGCCGATTGCCGCATCCCGCACCAGCAGCGCGTTGGTCTTGTGATTACCCACCAGCTTGACTCTGGCAAAGAGTCCCGGAGTGAGCGCGCGCGACCGGTTGGAGAACACCGCTCTGGTGCGGATCGTCCCCGTGTTGGGATCGACCTGGTTGTCGACAAAGTCGAGACGACCCTCGTGAGGAAAGCCCGTCTCATTGCCCAGACCCAGATAGACCGGCAGACGGGCTTCACGCCAGTTGGTTCCGGTGCTCTTGGCGAGGGCGGCGTAGCGGAGGTAGGTCTGCTCGTCGCTGTCGAAGTAGAGGTACATCGGGTCGAGCGAGACGACCGTCGTCAGCAGAGTGGCCGACGGCGGCCCCGCCTCAACCAGATTACCCGCGGTCACGAGCGCGTTACTGACTCGGCCCGCGATGGGCGAGCGTACCCGGGTCCATTCCAGGTTGAGCCGGGCGGTCTCCAGCGCCGCCTCCGCTCCCCGGACCGTCGCTCCGCCCTGACTCTCGGCGCTGGCTCGGCTATCGTACTCCTCGCGAGAGATGGCCTGCGACTGAATGAGCCGGCCGGCGCGCTCTACTTCACTCTTTGCCAACGAGGCCGCCGAGCGAGCCCGCTCCACGTCCGCCTGCGCTCGAGCGAGCTCCGCCTGATAGGGCCGAGGGTCGATCTCGAACAGGATCTCCCCCTTTTTCACTTCTTTCCCTTCCGCGAAGCTCACCCGCTTGATATAGCCTGAGACTCGCGGGCGGATCTCCACCGCATTGACGGATTCGAGCCGGCCAGTGAATTCATCCCAGTCGGTTACTTCGCGCTGCTCGACCGGTGCGACCGTCACTGCCTGCAACGGAGGAGCGGCGGGCGGCTCCTTCCGATGGCTCAGGCTCAGAGCTCCGAGTGACAAACCGGCCAGAACGAGGGCGCCAGGGATTGCGAGTCGACGGTTCCACATGTTGCCTCCCAAAGGATTCACGTGCTGTGCTGCTCTACCTATTCGTCGGTTGAGCGGAGCCGAATTCGACTACCGGCGGCTCAATCAGTTCCTTTGTTACACAGCTGGTACAACGGTTCGATAACCATCGAACTCTATGCCAACAAAAAGCTTCCGAGCCCCGGCACCGGCGGTGTCAGGCTACGGAAGTCCTCAGCTTGCCCCCAGCTCGGCGCAATAATTCTGCGGTATATGCCTCCAGCACATCACGCCGTACCTCGCACTGAAGGTACTGGCCCTCGCGGTGCGACTCGACCAGGCCGGCCCGCACCAATTCCTTGATGTGATGTGAGATGGTGGCTTTGGAGACGGGAAATTCCTCGCGAAGCTTGGTGCAGGCGCACTCCCGCTCACCCGCGATCACTTCCAGCACCGCCATCCGGCGGGGATCGGCGAGAGCCTTGGCGATGAGGTCGAACTGCTTGTCGGTCAGCCGCGACCGTCCTGCATCGGAGGATTTCACGGTTCAATGGTTATCGAACTATCTATCTGCTGTCAAGAGGGCACCGCCTGATGGTGAACCGGGCGACGTTCGAACGAATGGTCGTGGTGTCCTGAATTAGTTGCCGTTGATCATAGGCGCTGAACATTTTAGGAATCACCTGGACACTATATCGGCCGGCCTGCTTCAGTTGGAATCCCCAGTTCGTCAGTGGTAACCAGCGTTGCGTGGTTAGCGCTCGGGGCGTGTGCGGTTTCAGTTCTACCCAGGCCAGCGTCAGTGTCGCATAGCCTAGGGCTTGGGTAATTGGTGCGAGGCTCTTGCCCTCGCGCTTGACGATCAGCTTGAAGAGGTCCTGCGGCGGGAAGAAAGCAAAGATGACCCGGACTTCCGATGTATTTCTCAACGTAATGTGTACGCGGGCGGTGTCGCCGGAGCAGTAGGTGGACTGCTCCATCTGGATCTCGGACCGGACAGCATCTTCCCCTTTGCCCGACAAGGCGCCGGTATCCACCGGAGTGCAGGTCACAGTGCCACTTGCAGAAGAACAGCTCGTTGGTGGCATGGCGCGCCCATCCTGCGCGGCCAGCCCAGCCGGTCCTGCAAGGCGCACGAATGCGGCAAGGGACAGTGGAAGCAAGCCTGGCGGGGCACACCTGGTGGAAATCATGAGATATCGGCGATCCCGGCCTTCCTAATCGACTGGCTTTTCTCCGAGAAGCTTCACGAACTCAGTCTTCACGTCCCGCACTTCGGGGTCGACAGAAGACTCATGATCGGCCCTGAGCGCGAGGTAGTGATCATAGGCACGCATCGCACCGGCCCGGTCGCCCAATGCCTCGGCCAAGCGGCCTTCTTCCCTCAAGAACGTCGTCAGGTACAATGGAGGACCCAGGAAGTAATGGCGCCTTCGAACGGCAGCGAGGGCGCGGGGAAGATCGCCGGTCGCCTCGAACAACCGGGCCAGCAGGAGGTTGCCATACTGATAATCGGCCAGCAGGCCCGGTGTGCCGCTGAGCTCGAGTGAATCGAAAACCATGAGTGCGTGCTTGGCGTCCGGCCTCCTCAGCAATACCGCCTGCCAGGCCTCGAGCATCACCACACAGCTGTTGTTCACCGATATGTTCAGCGCCGAGTTGAAGTCGTGGGCTTTCTGGGGAGCCCGCAACGCGGTAATGGTCTGGCTCACAGTCGCGGTCTGACCGCGATAGAGCCGCCAGTGCTCCAGGATACAGCGGTCCTTCAGCTGTAGATCTCGGCCTCGATCCCCTCGGGCGGGAGCCTTGGCTAACCCCTCGAGCTCGTTGGCCGCCGAAACCGCAGCGACGGTGTCACCACCCCAGAAGATCCCGTCCAGAATATGCCAGTACAACGACGTATGCGGCGTTGCCTCGACCTCTCGGTACTCCCTCAGGGCGGCGGAGCCTTCCTTAGGGCGGCCGGCATTCATCGCGGTGCTCCAAACGTGATAGAGCGCCGCTGCCCGCTCACGTCCTGTGCTCGCCCTCGCTCTCATTATCCGTACTGCCGCGTCCACATCCTTCATGCTCAGACCATCGTACTGCGAGATGTACATGATCGAGGTAAGGCTCTGCTCCTTCATCGCCGGAAACTGTGCTCTGACCCGCTGCAGCTCGGCTGAATCGCCGGTCGCGACAGCGGTGCGCCAGCGCAGGTAGGGGAAAATCTCACCGGTGGAGTCGGTTGACCGGGCCACCTGCAGCAGGTGTCGAGCGGTCGTGGTATCCCCGATCCGGGCAGCATACTCGAGCAGGTGCTCCAGCGGACCGGCAAAGGTGGAGTCGAACTGCAAGGCCCGACGGAACGCTTCCGCGGAACGCTCCCAGGAGGAAGAGAGCGCCAGCACATCCCCCAGATGGAACAGCAGATCGCCCATGCCGTACCAGGCCTCGGGCCGATCGGGGGCCGCGGCGACGGCCTTCTCCCACATCCTGACAGCCTCATCGGTAGGGGAAGGGTTCGGATAACGAGGTCCTGCAGTTGCTTGAAGCAGAGCCTGGTCTCGGGTGCTGAGGCGTTGTCGCCCGGCCCAGGCCACTCGAATAGCTCTGTCCTTTGCCTCGTCGGTGCAGCACCACCCGGCGGCGTTGGCCATGCTAAGAGCAGCGAGAGCAAAGCTTGAGTCGATCTGCAAGGCTCGGTCGAAGTGCTCGACCGCTTCCTTATAACTCCCGCGACGGTACGCCGCCTGGCCGTTCAGGTAAGCGCGCAGAGCAGGAAGTGAGGTGGTCGTGAGCTCACCAGAATGATCCGCAGCTCCTGATTCACCAGCCAGCATTCCCGCGGTAAGGCGATCCACCAGAATCGAGAGGCTGTCGAGCGGCCCTTCGACGCTCACCGGGGTTGCTTCATGCGATTGACCCAGCAGTGATGCCGTGAGCGTGAGATGCGCCGGCGAACCCACGACCGATCCATCGATCACCCGTGCCGCTCCCAGAGTGCCGGCGATCGACAATGCAGTCTGACGGTCCGGATCAGTTCCGGCTTTCACTCGAGAGCGCCATGCGCCCAGTATCGCGCTCGGATCAACCGACCTGGGGCCGCCGTCGCCAGTCAGCTTGACGGCGAGCAGCTCGACCATTCCCTCGTGCAGATAGGCCAGGTTCGGGTCGGCCCCGGTAACGCGAAAGGGGAAGACTGCCACCAGGTTTCGATCGGGGCGGGGACCGGCCTTGGCACCGCGGTGACGAAGGCCGAGCCAGGCGCCGCCGGTTGCGAGGCCCACCAGGACGAGGGCCGCTATCCCAATGATGCGGCTGCGATACGTCGAGCCGCGCCGTAGCTGAATCGGCCCAGAGCCGGCCGGCGTCCGGATACCCTCCAGCTCCTGCACCAGCTCATCGGCGCTTTGGGGACGATCCGCTGGTCTCTTCTCCAGACAGCGAGCCACCAGATCCTCGAGGGCTGCCGATACGTTCGGCCGAACCGCGCTCAAGGGCAGAGGCCGCTGGGTGAGCTGGGCGGTGAGGATCGCCTGGGCGGTAGGTCCGGTAAACGGCAGCTCGCCCGTCAGCATTTCATACGCCAGTACGCCGACGGCATAGATGTCAGCCCGATGATCCACATGGGGATCACCCGCTGCCTGTTCAGGAGGCATGTATCCGGGAGTGCCGAGCGAGAGGCCGGCAGACGTTTGCGAGGAGCGATCACCCGCAATGCTCAACGCCTTGGCGACCCCGAAGTCTGCCACAATTGCGTGCTGCCCGGAGATGAGAACGTTGTCCGGCTTGATGTCCCGGTGAACCAGTCCATGCCGATGGGCATAGGCCAGGGCGTCCACCACGTCCCGGAGCAGACGAACGGCTTCTCCGATCGGCAGCTCGCCGCCGTGTAAGAGTCGCGCCCGCAGCGACTCGCCCTCGACGTACGGCATCGTGAACCAGAGCCGGCCGGCGGATTCGCCCGAGTCATGGACCGGCAGGATATGGGGATGCTGCAGCCGAGCGACCTGCCGAATCTCGAGCAGGAAGCGCTCCGATCCGAGTGCAGCCGCCAGATCAGTATGGAGGACCTTGAGTGCGACGGAGCGATCGTGCTTGAGATCTCGGGCGAGATAGACCGTGGCCATGCCTCCCCGACCGAGCTCGCGCTCGAGGAGATAGCGGGACCGAAGGGCGTCCGCGAGTGCTGCGGGAATCCCGGCCATCTAGAGGCCTATGATGGAAGGTCCTCAAATCTGCGCTTGTGTGGTGGTGGATGCTAGCGGCTCTGACACCGCCACTATCCACAATCCTTGACGCGTGTTGTACCCGGTCGTAGGCTAGCGATCATTGGGTCCTCGCCTCCTCCGCGACGCCTCACTCCCGACGCCACGAAGGACCCAGACCCCTGCCGACAATTCTTGACCCGTGCTTGACAGGCGGGCGTCACCCTGGCCTCTCGAATCAGCGAGGTCGGAACGCCATTCCACGCCGGAGGCGGTATGGGCGACGTGATGCAAAGGGAGTCGTTGCGGCGGCTGTTGGTCAGGTTCGGGACCACATGCCTCCTGATCGCCGGCGTGTCCTGCAATGGCGACGACGTAACCACACCGTCGATTGGAACCTTGGAGATCACCAGCGCCACCACCGGGACCGAGCTGGACGACGACGGCTACACCATATCCATCGATGGAGGCGCTGAGACATCTCTCGGCGCTAACGCGACCATCCGACACGAAGGCCTTGAGGCCGGAAACCATACCGTGCAGCTCGCCGGCTTGGCGCCCAATTGCGTCATGGATGGAGACAACCCGCGGACAATCGAGGTGCCAGCTGAGGAGACGGTCTCGCTGACCGTCACCGTCTCCTGCGGTGCGACCACTGGAAGCCTGGAAGTCAGCACCAGCACCGGCGGTGGTTCAGTGGATGCCGACGGGTATACCTGGGCCCTCGATGCTGGTGACCCCCATCCGATCGGTATCAACGAGACCGCGCTGGTGAAGGACCTCCGGCCCGGATCCTACAGCGTTACCCTCTCTGGCTTGGCCACCAACTGCCATCGTGACGGCGACGATACGCGGGCGGTAACTGTCAGCGCGGCCGCCACGGCACGAGTGAGCTTTACCATTTCGTGTGTGGCCAGGATGGGTACCAAGATCCTCTTCAAGAGCACCAAGGATGGCCTGAGCGATCTCTATGTCATGAACACCGACGGCAGCGCCAAGGTCAATCTCACGTCGGCTGCCCGGGAGCAGGGGAAATGGAATCCCGGCGACTTCGAGTGGTCGCACGATGGCCGGAAAATCGCCTTCGTGGCATATCGGTCCTGACACCGTCCCAGATGCGGAGCCGATTCCGAGCAGGGTTTTGTGATGAATGCCGGAAGGCGGCGATCTGACACATCGTAAACGCCAGTCCAACGATTTACCTCAAGGCGGGGCCACGATGGTCGCCGGATGACCGGAAGATCATGTTTTATGCTGATTACGGCGAGCAGATCTACGTCATGAGCTCGGAAGGCGGTGGCGTGACACCGCTTCTTTCATCCGGGCGGGCACCGGTGTGGTCTCCCGATGGCACTCGGATTGCGTTCGAGCAGGCTCGACCGGATCGTTGTCATGAATGCGGAAGGAAGCGGGCGAGAGGACCTGGCAGCCTCTGCGGCGAACCACCATTCGGTGACCTGGTCCCCGGACGGAAGCAGGATCGCGTTCGTTCGAGACGAGGGGACCTACCCCTCCGTAATCAGCAATCTGTGGTGCATGAATGCCGACGGAAGCGACTTGAAGAATCTCACCAACCTTCCGTCGGGTGATGCCATGTACGGTGACTTCCATGGCTACTCCTGGTCGCCGGACGGCAGTAAGCTCGCCCTCGCTGGGGTTATCTACTTCTATGAGATGGACATCTTTCTTGTTCCTGTAATTGACGGTGGCTTTACCCGAATTGCAGGGGGCCTAAAGGTGTGCATCGCTTCTCCTCGCTGGGCACCCGACGGAACCCGCATCCTATTTTCGGGTCGGCCAGGCTACACCGTCGCCAATGACATATACATCATGAACGCCGATGGGAGTGACCTGACAAGCGCTGACGAATCCAAGCGGGGACCAACAGGATCCGGTTGACGATGAAGAACCCGAGTGGCAACCGGGATCTTAAAGAGCTTTGATCGGAGGCTTCGATGAAGATCGCAATCGGAGCAGACCACGCCGGCTTTCGATACAAGGAGCGTCTCAAAGTTTACCTCGACGCTTGGGGCCACCAGGTCACCGATTTCGGCACCAGCTCGACCGCGCCGGTCGACTATCCCACCATCATCAGGCCGGTCGCCCAAGCCATCGCCGCCGGGCGCTTCGATCGCGGTATTATCCTGGGCGGCTCTGGCAACGGCGAGGCGATCGTGGCGAACCGAATACCCGGAGTGCGCTGCGCTGTCGCCTGGAACGTCGAGTCCGCCCGCCTCTCGCGCCAGCACAATGACGCGAACATGCTATCACTGGGTGAGCGGCTGATTCCGGAGTCGGAGCTGCTGCCCATCGTCGACATCTGGCTCAGCACTGCGTTCGAAGGTGGCCGGCATGCTCGGCGAGTGGCGCAGATCGATGAGTAGGGGGAAGGCCGGAGAGGGCGGAGACGTAAGGGGTTCAACCGCACGTGGTTATTCAAAAATCGATGTCCATCCCAGAGCAGAGACTCCGAAACCAGCTGATCACCCGCCCAGGACCTCGCCGCCCCGAGAACGTGGTCGCCTGGTTTGGCGCAATGCAGGCTCAGGAGTACGGGCCGGCGAAGTGGGCCCTCGGGCTCCGCTCGCCCGGCATCACCGATGCCGCCGTCGAAAGGGCCGTCGCCAGAGGCCGGATCCTCCGAACCCACGTTCTCCGTCCCACCTGGCACTTCGTCACACCCGCCGACATTAGATGGATGCTGGAGCTCACCGCTCCCGAAGTGCACCGCCGTATGGCCGCCTACAATCGCCAGCTCGGCCTCGATCTCAAAGTGACGACTCGCGCGGTTGCCGTTATCGAGCGCGCTCTGGGTGACTATGGACTGCTCACCCGCGCCGAGCTGGGCCTCGAGCTGGACCGCGCGGGACTGCCCGGGAAGCGGACCGAGCTGGCGCATATCATGATGTTCGCCGAGCTGGAAGGTGTGATCTGCAGCGGCCCCCGCCGAGGCAGCCGCTTCACCTATGCTCTGCTGGCCGATCGGGCACCGGCGGCTCGGCGCCTGCCGCGTGACGAAGCGTTGGCAGAGCTGACCCGGCGCTATCTACGGAGCCATGGACCCGCCACGGTGCGCGACTACGTCTGGTGGTCGGGGCTCAGGACCAGTGATGCGAAACGAGGCATCGAGATCGCTGGAGCACGGGATCGCCAGGTAGATGGCCACCGATACTGGAGCCTCACCCGGACCGGCAGAGACCCTGAGCCGACCGAGGGTGTCCATCTCCTTCCGGTGTACGACGAGTATCTCGTCGCCTACCGAGACCACCGGGCAGTCCCCCGTGCCGCCTACACTTTCGGAGGGGTCCTGCACGCGCTGGTGATCCGGGGGCAGGTAGCCGGCACCTGGAAAAGCAGGGCCGATCGCGCCGGAATCAGCCTCGATCTGGCGCCGCAAAGAAAACTCAGCTCCGATGAACGGAGAGGGCTGGCGTCGGCAGTCGAGCGCTACGGCGGGTTCCTGGGAGTTCCAGCCAAAATCACCCCTCGTACCAAGCCCCTCTCACGCGCCTGAAAGCTCAGAAGGGATAACGGCTTGTTGTTCTTGGAATTGGCGTCAGCGTCAAACCTGTGATGCCCGCCCGGAACCTTATGGAAAGGAGGTTGAAATCGGCCGTTTGATAATCTCGTGATTGGCTCGTGTGGGCCGGGCGTACACTGATCCCCGTCAAGCGGCGCTGAAGCCGGGGAACTCAGAACCCACACCGACAGGAGCCAACAATGTACGCCCAACTCACCATCACCACTCTCGCAACTCTCGCGTTCGCCATTCCAGCAAACCGGGCATCGCGCTTCGCCCTGAATGCCAGCGGAGCCATCAGCCTGACCGCCGCGGGTGCAGATGCCCGCTACGGCCTGATCCCGGCCAAGGTCAACGGCCACCCTTCGATCACGATATCCCTCGGCGCCAACAACCCGGCTGGCTCTCTACTGCTGACCTTCACCGGCGACGGTCTGCCTGCCACGGGTCGCTACTCCCTCCACAACTCCTCAATCCAGGCTGCCTTCTCAGCGGGATCCGCCGAGCACCCCGTGGGGTGGTTTCACGGGGAGTCAGGATCGGTGACGGTCACGAAGTCCGCCGCCGGGCACCTCTCAGGTGAGTTCGAGATCCAGGCGCGTGGGTTCGTCACTGCCAACCTCGAGGACGAAAACCGGCTGGTAACCGTGCGGGGCAGCTTCGACGCAGAGGGCGACAGCACGGTCACGACCATCGCCTCGGTTCGCTAGACGCAGGGCTCCGGCGCACTCCGCGCCGGCGTGGATCACTCAACGCGCCGATCGGCGCAGGAAAAGGAGCGGAAAAATGTCCTGGATTGAGAAGATGCGACGGTTGTCGAGGCTGACCCCGTTCACGGTGCTGCTCACCGCTGGCGCCTGCGGTGGAGACAAGAACCCGACCGGCCCGGCCGACCCGACCGGTCCGGGTGGTGGCGATCCGGTGCAGTTCCAGCTGGTGGCGCTCGGCCGGGCCGGGTTGCCGGCTGACGTCGAAGTCGAGGACTGCACCCTCACCCGGTTCTATGGGGGCAGCATCAAGATCGATCCGACGAGCGGCGAGTGGCAGATCTCGTTGAAAGTGCACGACAAGAACTACGGCGACTGGGGCTACAAGGATGAAGGTGGGTCAGAGGGAGACGGCACGACTGTGTGGTTCGACTCGCAGATCTCCGGAACCAGCCACGAGGCCACGGTCAACGCCGATGGGACCGAAGTGAAGATCATGTACGACTGGTGCGAGAACGGAGTGGCGGACGTTCAGCTGGTGTTCGACCGATGACCGCCCCCATCAAGGCGCTCGGGCTAGCGATGGTGCTCGGGCTGGTTGGCTGCGGTGGTGGCAGCGACACCATGGCACCCAACCCCGGGCCGCCGACCAATGATCCCGGCACGCCCGATCCGGACGCCGGCGTCCAGGGCACCTATCTGCTCGAGAGCATCAACGGATCCAAGCCGGGCCAGCTGGTCACGATCGCCAATCCAGATGGCAAGGTGATCGGTCTGTACCGATTCGAGGCGACCACGCTGACCATGGATCCGCTCCAGACCTTCGCGTTCGGACTCCGCTATACCGACGACAAGACCCCGTCCGGCGTCGACGAGGAAGGCGAGTTCAAGCAGGCCGGTCCGGTCAATCAGGGCGCACTTCCACTCACGTTCAGCTCGACGATCTACGGCGACTCGTTCACCGGTGTCGTGCTGCAGGGCATCGTGGCGATCAAGTACGACTTCGACGGCGACGGACAGGCCGAGACGTCGTTCGGCTTCCGGCGCCAATAGTTGTCATACAAAGCAGCCGAAACGTTGGCCAACTGATTACTCACACTTTTCGAGAGGAGTACCACCATGCAGCGCTTCACCCTCGTTCTCGCCGCCTCGTTCGTCCTCGCCGGCTCGGCTCAGGCGCAGCGGCAGCATCTGACCGTTCGCCCGTCCTCCCGCTGGGTTATCAACGGCCACTCGACTGCGGCGCTGGGCACGTCGGTCAACGACGGCTTCGACAACCTCAAGACCTCGAGCGGCCTCGGTGCCGGCGTCGAGGTGGGCTACCGGGTCACACCCCGGCTCACGACCTACGCCGGCTTCGACCAGGCCAAGCAGGCGATCGACGTGGCGGGACTCGACGGAGACTTCGGTCTCACTCACCTCGAGGCCGGCGCCCGGCTCAGCTTCCCGATTCGGCACAGCAAGATGCTGCCGTACGCCGGCATCTGGGTGGGCCGCCGCAGCCTCAGCACGACAGTGGACAACTTCGACACTGGCGTCACCTCGGATCTCTCGTTCTCGGGCCTGACCGCCGGTGCTTCCGGAGGCTTGCAACTCTTCGTCTCGCCGAAGCTCGCGCTCGATGGCGGCCTCAGCCTTGGAGTGGGCAAACTGGGGAACGTGAAGGTGGATGGCCAGTCAGTACCCGGAGGAGAGACGCTGCACAATACGACCACTAGCAGGATCAAGTTCGGGGCGAACTGGTACCCTTAGTCGAAGACATGGGACGGCCTTCGCCCGATGAAGCAATCCGGCGAAGGCCACCCCATCCGCCTCTCTCCGGGCACAATGCCGATGCAACCACCTGCGCCTTCTGCGACGCCCGCCAGACACCAGTGATTATGTGATTGCAGGGTATGGAATTGTGATCCCGCCCCGAAGCTTTGAACGGCCCACCAACCTTACACGATCCTTGCTCTAATTCCTCCCCTCTCCCGGTACAACTGACCCAGAGCGCGGAGGTCCAGTCATGAGCCAGCCATTTCCCGGCATCCCCGATCGTGGGAGTACCCCTCCGTTCAAGCGGCGGACTCAGCCGGGCTCGATCCAGAACGCGGTAAAGGCGGCACTGCGTGACGTGAAGCCCTACTGCGAGCGAGTCGCTCGCGACGGCAAGCGAAAAGGGCAGGATCTCTTGCGCCGAGGTAAGCGCGGCAGCCAGGATCTCTGGATGAAAGGCAAGCGGAACCCTCGCACCGTGGGAATCGCCGCTGGCGCGGTCGGCGTAACGCTGGTCGGCGCTATCGCTGTCAGCGCGACCGGAGCGGGACCATCGCTCTGTCCACCAGTGAGCGAAGGAAAGACTCCTCCATTTGTGCTGCTGATGGACCCGGTGCCCTCTGCGGTCGCTGGATCGGAGCTCGAGATCCATTATGATGTCTGCGGCCTCCGCTCCGGGACACCCTACACCGGCAAGATCCGGCTGACCCAGCAGAAATCAAGCAAGAAGGCACCGAAGGCGAAGCCGACAGTCGTGGCCTTCCGGGACAAGGTCGACGGCACGGCGACTCGGCGGGAGCAGGAGATCAAGCAGGCGCCTGCGAAGGCCGGCACCTACACTCTCGAGCTGTCGGTGGTCGATAAGCAGGGGCGGGAGCGGAAGAGAGCGCAGAAGGTAACGATAAGAAGCCGCTAGTCCCGCTGTCGGTCAGGCCAGGTTCATCTTCCTGAGCAGGGCCTGGAAGCGTGCATTACCTCGCAGAGAGGTGAAGAGGAACGAGCCCTTGATGCCGAACACCGCGCCGGCTCGTTCCTGGTATGCGCGTTCCAGCCACTCCATGGCTCGTTCTTGCTCACCCAGGCCAGTGTACACATAGGCGAAGTGGTAGGGTGAGACATACCTATGGCGAGACAGCTCCTCCAAACGGCCCAGCGTGTCGCGGGCTTCACCGGTTCGTCCTACCATCGCCAGCGCCTGCCCGAGCTGCCCCAGATACAGAGTGTTATCGGGCGAGACAGAGAGCGCCTTTTCGAGTGACGCGATTCCCTGCTCTCGTCTTCCGCTCAGCAGATAAGCCCATCCAAGGGTCGCATGCGCGAGCGCCAGGTGGGGCTCTGCCTGGAGGACTCGAGTCACAGCATCGAGGGCTTCCTGGTAGCGGCCGGCCCGGAGGAGCGTAGTCGCGATATCCGTCCGATGAGCCAGCGGATCGACCTCGTGGGCCCGCCGCTGCATCTCGATCGCCTCATCGTAGCGTTCGAGAGCGGCCAGCAAGAGCCCGTAGATGTCGCAGGCGTCCCCGCTGTTTGGGTCCAATTCGAGCGCCCGTTTCAGCTCCGCCTCCGCACCGTTCCAGTCGTAGTCGCAGGCGTATTTGATGTGCCCCAGCACGGCATGCGCTTCGGCCAGCCCGCCGTCGATCTCCAGCGCTCGGGCAGCGGCGGCCTTCGCTCGGCGGAACGCTTCGTCCGACGGCATCGATCCCATCACACCGAGTGCGATGTCCGTATAAGCGTAAGCGATGGTGGAGTACGCCAGTGCGTAGTTCGGATCGCGAGCGACTGCCTCGTCGAGGTATTTGAGCGCCTGGTCGACTCCTTCCTGGGTCCATCGGGAGAGGCAATGCCTTCCGAGGAGGTATCGCTGATATGCCTCGAGGTCGTGGGTGGGCTCCTTCCGGACCCGCCGTCGCTCCTCGTGAGAGAGCTCTGCCTGGAGCGCGCCCGCTATATGGAGCGCGACATCGGTCTGGATGGCGAAGATATCGGTCAGCTCCCGGTCGTAGGTTTCGGCCCAGAGGTGCCGGTCCGACTCGGCATCGATGAGCTGAGCTACGATTCTCACCCGACTCCCGGCGCGGCGCACGCTGCCCTCCAGGAGCGTGCCTACGTCCAGCGTCGCGCCAATCTCGCGTAGACTTTTCTCGCGCTTCTTGTACGGCATCACCGAGGTTCGCGAGATCACCTTCAATGATCGGATCTTCGACAGGTGAGCAATCACGTCCTCAGTGATCCCGTCGGCGAAAAACTCGTTCTCGGGGTCGGTGCTCATATTAAGGAATGGAAGCACCGCGACCGACGCCTGCCGCAGTTCGGCGTGCGCTGGAGCCGAAAGAGCGTCCGCGAAAGCCTTCGCGCTGGGAAAGCGGTCGGCCGGATCCAGGGAAAGAGCCCGCGCGATCGCCTGCTCTACGCCCGGTGACACCTCAGGGCGCTCGCGGCGCACCCGAGGAGCTGGGTCGGTAAAGCGTTTCGCCATTACGGCGACAGCCGAGCCGCCGGTGTGAGGCGCTTGGCCGGCGAGCAGCTCGTACAGGACGCAGGCGAGACTGTACACATCACTCCTGCCATCGAGGCTCCGCTCGCCCGCGGCCTGTTCCGGGCTCATGTACTCTGGCGTTCCCAGCGTCATGCCGGTTCCGGTCAGT
This sequence comes from uncultured Gemmatimonadales bacterium, assembly GCA_963751925.1. Lineage (GTDB taxonomy): Bacteria > Gemmatimonadota > Gemmatimonadetes > Gemmatimonadales > GWC2-71-9 > CAVVWJ01. The sequence goes on from CAVVWJ010000002.1 coordinate 2,190,130, forward strand.
CTTTCCCCAGCAGTATCCCCTTCCCCCGCGGCGGGGGTTCCGGCAACGGCGATGCCGAAGTCGGTGACCATCGCTTCACCTTCGTGGATGAGGATGTTCTCCGGTTTGATATCGCGATGGATCAGGCCGTGGGCGTGCGCGTGCTCGAGCGCGGCGGCGACCTGACGCGCAATACCGATAGCCTCGTCGATCGGAAGCTGCTTTTCGCGGGAGAGCTTGTGCCGGAGTGATTCGCCGCGCACGTAGGGCATGACATAGAAGAGGAGCCCGTCCGCTTCACCAGAGTCGTGCAGCGGGAGAATGTGCGGGTGGGAGAGCCCGGCGGCCACCCGGATCTCGCGGCTGAACCGCTCGGGGCCGAGCAGCACACCCAGCTCCGGCCGGAGCACCTTGATGGCCACCTTGCGGTGATGTTTGAGATCGTCGGCCAGGTAGACGGTCGACATGCCGCCGCGGCCGAGCTCGCGCTCGACGGTGTAGCGACCGGCGAGGGCGGAACCGAGACGGTCTAGTTGATCGGTTGGCACGGGAGCGACGGCGGGTTCATCGATCCCAATTTTCGCTTCACATCGGCAATCTCGCCAGTGACGGTGCATTCGTCACACTAGATCAGGGACTTATGCGCTCGGGTACTGGGCAATTTTACCGCAGCAGCGGTCTGCGAGGCGCTTGCACCACAGAGGGTTCCCATCGCCAGATCACAGCCGCTCTTACACTGACAAGTTATGCTTAGTGTAAGAGAACACTTTGCGGGGTCTGATCGATGCAAGACGTTCATCGACCGGGTGCATAAGGTGCTCTTACTAAAGTGTATAGTGGTAAGAGTGGCTCTACCCTGAGCTGGGAGCTCTCTGTGGTGAGGGCTTTCCAGCAAAACCCGCAAGCGAACTGAGCGCCCACATGTCCAGTTGATTGTTCGCCACGACGGGCTACTGTTTTGTCCATGCAAGTAGCGATGGTCCAGCGTCGTACGCTGCGACTCCTCTTTGTAACTCAGATCATCAGCGGTGTCGGAGTCGCGGTCGGCGCGTCGGTAGGAGCGCTCCTCGCGGCCGACATCGTCGGGGTCAGCGTGTCGGGGCTGGCGCAGAGCGCGGCCGTCATCGGCGCCGCTCTCCTGGCGGTGCCGGCCACCGGGATCGTGCATCGCCGTGGGCGCCGGCCGAGCATGGCGACACTCTACCTCGTTGCGGCGACCGGAGCGATCCTGGTCGTCACCGCAGCGACGCGCAGTTCCATTCCACTCTTGTTCCTGGGATTCTTTCTCTTCGGCGGCGGCACTGCGGCGAACTTTCAGGCGCGGTACGCCGCGGTCGACCTGGCGCCGTCAGCGCTTCGAGGCCGCCATCTCTCACTGGTCATCTGGGCCACCACGCTGGGCGCGGTCGTCGGACCCAGTCTCGCACCCTTTGCCGGGTCGAGAGTTGGCAGGTACGGCGTGCCCGCGCTGGCTGGCCCGTACCTGTTGTCCGCGGTACTGCTGATCCTGGCGAGTTTGCTTCTTCTGTTACTGCTGAGACCCGACCCGGCAGTGGTCGCTCGCGCCGCCATCGCACATCCGAGCGCCGAAGCATCAGACAGTCCTCGACCCGGAATGCGCCCTGCCCTCCGCTTCGTCCTCTCGCATACTCAGGCTCGGCTCGGCGTGACGGCGATGGCCGTCGGCAACCTGGTGATGGTCGGCGTCATGGCGATGACGCCGGTGCACATTAGAGGCGCCGGCCACGACGCGGCGCATACTCTCGGCATCGTCGGTCTGGTGCTCAGCTTTCACGTGGCAGGGATGTACGCCTTTGCGCCGGTGATGGGATGGTTGACCGACAAAATCGGGCGGCGCCCGGTCATCTTCGCAGGCATCGCGCTGCTGCTCGTGGCCTGTGGCGTGGCGGGGACTGCGGGGTATGACCCAGCGCATCTCGCCGGCGGCCTCATGGTGCTCGGACTCGGCTGGTCCGCCACGATGGTGGCGGGATCCACCCTGCTCAGCGATTCGATCCCGGTCGAGCTCCGCGCCTCGGCTCAGGGATTGTCGGATCTGGTGATGGGGCTGGCAGGGGCCTCGGCCGGTGCCCTCTCCGGTGTAGTCGTGGCCGAGTGGGGATATTCGACTCTCACCCTGCTTGCCGCCCTGGCGACGTCGCCCCTGATTGTGCTCCTGTTTTCGCCCAGTCGCGTCGATGATAGCGCGGTCGCCGCCCGCGCTGGCTAGACACAAGTCCTACCTGCGCTCGAAGGTGAAGCTGCCGGTGAAATTATCGCAGCAGCCCCACTCGCCGTCGATGAACCTTCCCGCGGCCGCGCTCACCGTCATATGCAAGCCGCTCCATTGAGCGGTGCCGAGTTGTATAACTCTTTGTCCATGTGAATCGAGTGTGCTGGTGATGACCCCGCTCTCCGCCATAAGCTCGGAGGTGCCGTCTGGAGCGACGAACCGGAGATCCGTGTAGGTACCTCTAAGCCAGGCTGGACCCGAACCTTCCTGCAGGGTAACCACCGCGGTGTAGCGGTAGCCTTCATACCCCCATTCATTCGGTGCGCCTACCACGGCAGACAGGTCGTAGGCACCAGCGATTTCGGAATCGTCGTGAACGCGCACCTTCACGATCGTCGACGCACTTCGAGTTACTCCGCCAAGGGTGACAGTCGCGGTGATCTCGGCGGTGCCGGGCGTGGCAGCAGTCACGACCCCGCCGCTACTCACCGCTGCGATCTGGGAGGCGGCGCTGGAATAGCTGGCCACATCGGTGCGTTCCGTGACCGATCCGTACTGGTCCACCGCCCAGACCGACAATTGGACCGTGTTTCCCGGCACGACGGTATCGAGAGCCAGCGTCGCCGGCAAGACTTTGAGTGAGGTGAATACGGCCGGCGGTGGCTCAGGCGCGAGACTCGCTTCATCGCTTCCGCATGCGGTGCCCAACGCCATGCAAACCGGCAGCATGGACGTGAGAAAACGTTTGGTCATAGCCCCTCCCGGCGGTGGTATATCTGCTTCCCGGTACGGCGGCATTCGTGATAAATCGGCTCAATGGCCCCGTGTACTTGCAGCTGGCAGAACCAACGGCCCACCACCTTCTTCCCAAAGGAACTCGGTCGGACGGTCGGACCAACTACCGCCGCCTCTCGATGAGCTGGGCGGCGGTCTTGTGTTCCTTTAGCGCAGGGACCGCAGCCCGGTGCGGACCTCCTCTGTGAAAGACTCCGGCTGCTCCCAGGCCGCGAAGTGCCCGCCTTTGTCGAGCGTGTTGTAGTGGATGAGCTTGGGATATGCCTTCTCGGCCCAGCTCCGCGGCACTTGATAGAGCTCGTCAGGATAGATGCTCACAGCCACCGGGATCTTCACGCCTTTCGGACCGAAGAAGGACGCTGTGTTTTCCTTGTACAGGCGGCCCGAGGAGATCCCCGAGTTGGTCAGCCAGTAATGCGTGATGTTGTCGAGCACGTCGTCTCGTGTGAGACCCTCGGTTTCTCCGTCGAACACACGACCGATCATCGCCAGGCTGGCCGCGTCGTGATCCAGCATCCACGCGGCCAGGCCGACCGGTGAATCGGAAATCCCGTAGAGCGTCTGCGGGTGGGTCCCCATCTCGAGTGCATAGGCCACGTCTGTGGCCCAGAAATCCTTCAGCTTGTCATAGACCCGCGTTTCGTCGGCATCGAGACCAGCGGGCGGCGGGCTGCCTGACACGACCGCGGCGGTAACATCGTCTCGCACGGCGCCGGGGAAGTTGGTGTGTATGCCGATCAATCCCGGAGGCGCCTGTGCCGCCATCAGATCGACGATTTGTCCGCCCCAATCGCCGCCCGAGGCGACATAGCGGTCGTATCCCAGGCGCTCCATCAGCTCCGCCCAGATCCGCGCGATCCTCTCGGGGCCCCAACCGGTGGTGGACGGCTTGCCTGAGTACCCGTAACCCGGCATCGACGGGATCACGAGATGAAACGCGTCCGATGCGCTCGCGCCATGGGCGGTCGGATCCGTGAGCGGGCCGATGATCTTCAGCTGCTCGATGATCGAGCCGGGCCAGCCATGACTGACGAGGAGCGGCAGCGCATCCTCGTGCTGCGAGCGCACGTGAATGAAGTGGATGTCGAGTCCATCAATTCGGGTGATGAAATTCGGCAATGCATTCAGCCTCGCCTCGCATTTGCGCCAGTCATAATCGTTAAGCCAGTAGCGCGCGAGCTTCTGCATCGTCTCGAGGCGTACGCCGTGCGAGTGATCCGCGACCGGCTCCTTCTCGGGCCAGCGGGTCGCCCGGATGCGGGTCCGCAGGTCTTCGAGATCCGCTTCGGGGGTTTCGATCGTGAACGGCTTGATTGCTGGGGCGGCGGGTGGTGCCTTCGCGGTTGCAACAGTCATGCAGGTCTCCTTGATCGTGACTGAGGGCGTGAGACCAGGCGCGCACGGGATGGAAGACAAAAACCGCCGGCGCCCGGTAGGCAGCTCGGCGGTCTTGAGGCCTTCGCAGACGCCACGACGGCGCGGAGGAGGCGAGGACCCGTGGCTTTGCGACACCGGCTTTCGCCGGGTGTGCTTTTAGCTATGTCATTGCGGCGAGGCTACCATAGCCCTCAGTACTGACCTCGTCAATGCCGATCGTGCCGCTGGAGAGAGGATCTCAGATGATCCAGGTGGCTACGAGGCCGGCGGTGGCGGCGAATATGGCCACCGTGGTAACCCAGCCAAGGACGTTCATCCCCCGACTGTTGACTTGCTTGCCCATGACCTTCCGGTTGTTGGTCAGCAACATGATCAGCAGCAGCAGCGGCGGAGTGGAGAAGCCCTGCACGATCCCGGAGTAGACCAGTGCCTTCATCGGGTTGATGCCCAGAAAGTTCATCGCCGCCGCGATCGCGGTGACCGCGATGATGGTTACATAGAAGGCCTTGGCCTCGTGAAAGCGGGCGTGGAGACTGTGGCGCCAGCCAAACGATTGCACCAGATCGTAGGCGGCGCCGGCGGTCATGACCGGCACGGCGAGAAACCCGACGGCGATGATCCCGAGGGCAAACAGAATCCCCGCCGCATCGCCCGCCAGGGGCCGCAACGCCTCAGCCGCCTGGGCCGCGGTGTCGATCTCGTGTTTTCCCGCGGGGTAGAGGGTCGATCCGGTGGCGAGAATGATGAAGTACATAATGAGATTGGAGAACGCCATTCCCCAGAGAATGTCCCGCCGGCTCTGCCTGAGCTCCTCCCGAGTGGCGCCCTTCCGCTCCTCGACCGTGGTCCTTCCCTTGGCGATCTCCTCCTCCACCTCCTCGTTGGATTGCCAGGTGTAGAGATAGGCCGAGAGGGTAGTCCCGATGATGGCGACGAGGATCGAGAGAAACTCCCGATTGAAATGGACGGTGGGAATGAAGGTGCCCCGAAGCACCTGCATCGGGTCGGGCTTCGCCAGGATCGCGGCGACGACGTAGGCCAGTAGCGAGAGCGCGAGCCAGCGGAAAATATTCCGAATCAGGGTGTAAGAGCCCCAGATCTGAAGTGACAGAATCATCAGACCGACCGGGATGACGATGAGCGGAATTGGCAGCGGGACGAACAGGTTGATCGCGGCCGCCATGCCGCCGAGGTCCGCCGCCGCCTCGATAGTGTTGCCCAGCATCACACCGGTCAGGGTGGTGAAGAGCACCCACCGGGGCATGTAGTCGCGAATCACGTGGAACAAGCCTCGGCCTGACACCTGGCCCAGCTTGGACGAGAGATAGACGACGGTGAACATCATGGGGAGGGTCACCGGCGCGGTCCACAAGAGCCCGGGGCCAAACTTGGCGCCGGCACTGGCATAGGTGCCTATGGCTGAGCAGTCGTCGTCCGCCGCACCGGTGATGAGTCCCAGGCCGAGCGCACGTAGCCCACCTTCCGGCTTGTCTTTGCCGCCTTGAGGTCGGAAGTCTTCCGAGGGGTCCTCAGTGAGCCGTTTTGCCACGATGCCGCCTCCTGGTAGCGGCTATGGCCGCTCAAAGAAGAGGCAGGTTAACGGCGCCAGAGGTGATGGTCTGTGATGGGGATAACGATGGCACGAGCAGGTCCGTCGGACAGGTAGTCGGTCGGAAAGCTTCAAACGCTTCCGTCCGAGGGTGCCGAAAAACCAACGGCGTGACCTATGATCGGTTACGTCGAAGGTCCGAATACTGAGCCGCGATCACTCTGGCTGCTTTATGTCCCGCCTGGCACCTTCAGCCCTCGCGCTCAGGGGCGCCCCGCTCCTGGGCTCGAAACGCCGTCTCCGGCTCTTCGTTCCGCCGGCCTCCTCCATCGAGAGCGTACCTGCCCCACTACCTCGGGCGCGTGTTCCTCCAGTGCGCGCTCGATCAGCTCACGGTTCTCTCCCGGATCTTCCATCGCGTCCCGAAACAAGGTGATCCCGATTCGCTGGGCGTTGGGCTGGCCCTTCTTCAACGCCTCGGCGTACTTCTCGGCCTGCTCCGGCTTCAGGTTCCCCGGCATCAGCGGCTCGAAGGGGTCCACGACTGCATCCACCAGGGCCGGTCCCGGTACTGCGAGCGCGTGAGCGATGACGTCCCGCACGTCCTCGGGTCGCTCGACCTTGAAGCCTTGCCAGCCGCAGGCCCGGGCCACGTCGGCGAACTCGATGTTCTCCAGCTCGACTCCGTACTCCGGGTTGCCCAGAAACATCATCTGCTCCCAGCGGATCTGGCCCAGCACGTTGTTCTTGAGCACGAACACCTTGATCGGCAGCCCGTACTTGGTGCAGGTAGCCAGCTCGGCCAGCGACATGCTGAGTCCGCCGTCGCCCACGAGTGCCACGACCTGACGATCGGGATAGGCAAGCTGCGCCGCGATGGCATAGGGAAGTCCGCAGCCCATGGAGGCGAGCAGCCCGGAGACCGACCAGCGCTGCCTTCCCTTGATAGGAATGCAGCGCGCGGCGTAGAGCGTGTTGGTTCCTGAATCGGTGGTGATGATGGCGTCGTCCCGGAGCTGACGGCCGAGCTCAGTCGCCGGCACCTGCGGCCGCATCGGAAGATCGCGCGAGCTGCCTCGGTGGTGCATCAACTCCCGCCAGCTCCGCATCGTCTCCCGCACCCGCTCCAGATAGCTCCGGTCCTCCTTCCGCTGAAGCAGAGGCAACAATGCCCGGAGCGTCTCCCGGGCGTCGCCCACCAGGCCGACCTCAAGCGGAAAACGGAGGCCGAGCCGTTCGGGGTTCCGGTCGATCTGCACGCAGCGGACCTTCGAGGGATCGGGCAGGTAGGAGATCCAGGGAAACGAGGTGCCGACCATGAACAGCGTGTCCGCTTCGTGCATCGCCTGATGACTGGCGGTGGTCCCGTACACTCCGATCGTCTGCGTGGTATTCGGGTGATCGTCAGGCAGCACGTCCTTGCCCAGCAGCGCCTTGGCGAACGGCGCGCCGAGGCATTCGATCGTCTGCTCCAGCTCGGCGCGGGCATCGCGGGCGCCGGAGCCGATCAGCATCACGATTCGCTGACCCTGGTTGAGCACGGCGGCGGCGCGCTCCAGATCCTCCTGGGTCGGCACCACGCGGGGAACGCTCCAACCTTCGGAAGTGTGAATGCCGCTCTCGGTGCCGCCGGGCCGATTCATCGGCGAGGGCTCGTCGTCGTCCGCCGGCTGATCCTGAAAGTCGTTGGGGAAAGCGATGTGGGCTGGGCCCGGCCGGGAGAGCGCGAGGCGCATTGCCTGGTCCGCCACGGTTCGGACGTGCGCGGGACCCATGATCCGCTCGGAGTACACGGTGGCGTCCTGAAACAGCCGAGCGGTGTCGATATCCTGCTGGTACACGGTGCCGATCAGGTCGTGATAGGGCATACCGGTGATCGCGAGCACCGGCTGCTGATCCATTTTCGCGTCGTAGAGGCCGTTCATCAGGTGCACGGCGCCCGGGCCGGTGGTCGCGAGGCAGACGCCGAGCCGGCCGGTGAACTTCGCGTGGCCGACGGCAGCGAACGCCGCGGCCTCCTCGTGCCGCATGGCGATGAAGCGAATCCGCTCCTTCTCTTTCCGGAGCGACTCCACGATCCCGTTGATGCCGTCACCGGGCATCCCGAACACGGTGTCCACGCCCCAGGCGAGGAGGCGCTGCACCAGAACGTCGGCCGCGGTCGCCACGATCAGGCCGGCACTGCGGGAGAGTGGCCCAGGCGGGGCGACAGTACCGGTTTCATTGGTGGTTCCTTTCGGTTGCCTTCTCAAAAAGCACAGGCGCCGAGACGGAAGGTTGATCCCGTGCACGGCGCCTCTGGACGCATCACTGGCAGATCTCCGCCTACTTCGAGGTCAAGCTAGAGCGGGATCCGATGAAAGAATGTGGGGTCTGTCACAAGTCAGAGCCGAGAGCAGTTCTGCCGAATTCAAGGACTTCATCGTAGTAGCTCTCAAGGGCAACATTCGTCCCTCGACAACCTTCGACTACACGAGCTGTCCAATCGAGGTAGTCGCGCCGCCGGTCTACACTCCAATCTGCCGGCGGAGCGTTGGTCAGGTCGCAGACATTCGCAATCTTGTCACCTAGTTTGACGAGCTTTGCTTTGGTTGAGCTGAGGTGTGCGTGCTCGATCTGGAGGCGCTTTCGGGTTGCTTTGGGCAGGCGCTTGTCATCCGTTACCTCCAGCACCAGCATGCGGACTTCGGCACCGAAATGATCCCCCAGCTCTTCCGGGGTGGTTTCTGTATCTTCAATCGTATCGTGAAGAATGGCCGCTACCAGTGTTGCGAGGTCTGCCACGCCGCCCTTTGTGGCCAGCAGCGTGGCGACCTCTATCGGATGATTGATGTATGGCGAAGCATCGATGTCCTTGCGCCGCTGGGTACGGTGCTTATGAGCCGCGAATTGGAGTGCGGTTAGTAACTGTGCGAGTTCGGAAATAGTGTCCCCCTGAGTAGCTATCGGAACTTACCCGACCCCTACGACAGCCTGACGGTCGTTGTAAAGGAAAGGAGGCGCCAGATTACGATTCGCTACGAGAGTTCGGTCTCGAGAGCAGTCCCATTTCGTGCTCTACCTATATCCCGCCGCCTGTAACTGAAACAGCTCCGAGTACAGCCCGCCTAGCTCCACCAGTGCCTCGTGCGTCCCCTGTTCCACCAGCTCCCCACCCTTGAGCACCAGGATCCGATCCGCCATCCGCACCGTCGAGAACCGGTGCGAGATCAGCACCGCCATCCTTCCTTTAGTAAGCTCTGAGAACCGCAGGAACACCTCGTACTCCGCCCGAGCATCCAGCGCGGCCGTGGGCTCGTCCAGGATCAGGAGCTGCGCATCCCGCATGTACGCCCGCGCCAGCGCCACCTTCTGCCACTCGCCGCCCGAGAGATCGACTCCATTCTCGAACCGCTTCCCCAACATCTGGTCGTACCGGCCGGCCAGCCGCTGCGCCACCGAGTCGGCCAGGCTCCGCTCCGCCGCCTCCTGAATCGCGGGCTGGTCCTCGATCCGGCCGATGTTCCCGACGGCGATGTTCTCCTTCAGCATGAAATCGTAACGTACGAAATCCTGGAAGATGACGCCCACGTTCCGCCGGAGACTGTCGAGGTCGTAGTCCTTGAGATCGACCCCATCGAGCAGGATGCGCCCCTCGTCCGGGTCGTACAGCCGGGCCAGCAGCTTCACCAGCGTGGTCTTTCCGGCGCCGTTCTCCCCCACCAGCGCAATCCGCTCGCCGGGTGCGAGTGAGAAGTCGAGCCCCCGCACCGCCCAGCGCTCCGACCCGGGATAGCGGAACCCCACGCCCTCGAAGACGAAGCCGGTCCTGATCGGATTGGGCACCGGTTTGGCCCCGGGCTTGGGCCGGATGCTGGGCTGGATGTCGAGGAAGGTGAACAGGTCGTCCAGATAGAGGGCCTGCTCGAATACCTGCGCCAGGGACAGCAGCACCCGCTGGATCAGATCGCGGCTCTGCCGGAACGAGCCGGCCAGGAATGTGAGCACGCCGATGGTGAACACGCCGGCTCGGGAGTGGTGACCGATCACCGTGAGATAGATGATGACGGCATACGCGGCGTAGTACCCCAGCGTGCCGATAGCTGCCAGCAGCGTGGAGACGATGCTCCGGCGGACCGAGAGGGACTTGTTGGCCTCGTAGAACTCATTCGACAGCCGGTCGTAACGGCCGACCAGAAAATCAGACAGCCCGAACAGCTTGAGCTCCTTGGCCGAGATGTCGCTGGCGCCGATGTAGCGGAGATAGTCGAGCTGGCGCCGCTCCGGCGTCCAGGAGAAGAGGAGCGAGTAGCCCAGGGACGCGAAGTGGGTCTCGCCCAGGAGCGAGGGCAGCACCGCCACGACCAGCAGCACCAGAAGCCATGGGACATACACCGCGAGCGCCACGCTGAGTGAGACCAGGGTGATGAGATCCTGCAGCGTCGCCAGCAGCATGGTGAAGAGGCTGATGCGGCCGACGGTCTGCCGCCGGGCCCGCTCCAGCTTGTCGTAGATCTCCGCGTCCTCGAACTGCTCCAGATCCAGCGTCGCCGCGTGCTGCATCAGCTGCACACTGGTGCGATTGGCGAAGAGGTCGCCCAGCAGACTCTCCAGCAGCGACGAGAGGCGGCTCAGCCCCTCCCCCACCAGGGCAATGGCCAGCTCGATGCCCACCAGCATCGCCAGGCGGGACCAGTCCACCGTGCCGCCGGAATTCGCCGTGTTGATCGAGCGCACCACCTCGTCCACGATGAGCTTCCCGATCCAGAGCACCGCCAGCGGAACCGCCGACCGCGCCACCCGAAGCAGCAGGATGCCCACGACGTAGCGCGGCTCGGTATCCCAGACCATGCGGAGCAGCTTGGGCAGGTGCCGCATCGCCGTGAGCCGCTCACGCCAGGTGACATCGGGTGCCGGCGCGTGCCGGCCTCGGCCGTTTCCTCTGATTACGGGGTGCTGCAGGGGGAGAGACATCGTCTAAAAGTAGCGGAACCGAAAGCGTGAGCGGGGAAAGAACAACGTGAGCGGGACGGGCGGTCAGGTGGACGGGCGGACGGTAGAAGGCGTGAGCGGTGAGCGGGCTGATAGATGTCACCCGACGGAGCGAAGCGACGGAAGGGGGCCGAAGCTCAAGCTGTGCTCCATGAGAGCTAAGCGGGCCGATCCTTCGCTTCCCTCAGGATGACAGAAGGGGCAAGACGACCCGCACAGCACTTCCCGCTTACCGCTCACGCTGTTCCTCCCCGCTCACGCTTTTCATCCCTCCGTCTTCCCGTCTTGAAACAGAATCGCCTTCCGGACTGTAGGTTGTATCTACTGTCGTCCAGCCCGTAGACGGAGATCGTCACCATGCAGAGCCAGGAATCGATCCAGACCATCATCATCGGCGGCGGCCAGGCCGGACTGACGATGGGGTATCATCTTGCCCGGCGCGGCGCGCCGTTTCTGATCCTGGATGCGAACGCCCGAGTTGGCGACCCCTGGCGGCAGCGGTGGGACTCCCTGCGACTGTTCACGCCGGCATGGTTGGATGCGCTCGAGGGCCTGCCCTTCCCGGGAGACCCTCATGGATTTCCCACCAAAGACGAAATGGCCGACTATCTGGAGACCTACGCCGCGCATTTCCAGCTTCCGCTGCGCATGAACGTCAAGGTTGACCGGGTGTCGAAGGCAGGAGATCGCTTCCTGGTGTCGGCCGGGGATCAGCGGTTCCTGGCCCAGCACGTCGTAGTGGCCATGGCCAACTACCAGACGCCGCGGGTGCCGGCATTCGGCCGCGAGCTGGACACCGATATCGTCCAGCTCCACTCGAGTGACTATCGCAATCTGGCGCAGCTCAAAAAGGGTGGCGTCCTCCTCGTTGGATCGGGCAACTCAGGGGCGGAGCTGGCGGTCGAGTTCGCTCGTGCGGGACATCGGACCTGGCTCTCTGGCCGAGATCCCGGCGAGATACCGTTCCGGCTCGATAGCAGTGCCGCAAGGCTTTTCCTGACGCGGGCGATCTTTCGCCTCGTCTTTCATCGGATCCTGACCACCAGCACGCCGATCGGTAGAAGGGCTCGCGGCAAGACGCTGTCGCATGCCACACCCCTGATCAGGACCAAAGGAGCCGACCTCGCCCGGGCAGGCGTCATCCGGGTTCCCAGAACGGCCGGGGTGCAGAACGGCCATCCGGTGCTGGAGGATGGGCAGCTGCCCGACGTGTCGAACGTGATCTGGTGTACCGGGTTCGAGCCCAGCTCTTCCTGGGTGGATCTGCCGGTGTTCGATGAGCGGGGCGAGCCGAGACAGCGGCGCGGCATCGCGATTGACGAGCCGGGGCTGAAGTTTCTCGGCCGCCAGTTTCTCTATGCCATGTCATCATCGATGATCCACGGCGTAAGCCGGGACGCGAAGTACATCGCAGACAAGATTGTGGCAGGGGGTCGCCCGGCTGAACCTGCGTCGTTGGTCCTGGAGGAGCGGGCGATAGCCGGAGCGAAAGTCTAAGCAGGCTTGTCAGGATCCCCACAGCGCGTCATCCCGAGCGGAGCGAGGGATCGGGTGGGTGTACGTTTGGGCTCCAATGGCAGTTCGCCAAGCGGCCCGATCCCTCGCTCCGCTCGGATGACATCGTAGGCGCGCATCGCCGTCTTGTTTACGTCACCTTCTCGCCCCCGCTCACGCTGTCAGTTCCCGCTTACGTTCTTTTGCTCCCGCTACCTTCCCGTTCACCGTTTACTGTTTACCGTTCACCCCTGTGACAACAACCGCCCTCATCACCGGCGCCACGGAAGGAATCGGCCGAGCCACGGCCTTTGCCCTGGGCCGGGCGGGCTATCGGATCGGCGTCTGCGCCCGCACCGAGAGCAAGCTCCGGACTCTGCTGGAGGATCTCGACCGCGAAGGCATCCAGGCTGCCGGGAGACCCGCGGACGTGAGCCAGCCGGCTCAGGTCGAGCATGCCGTCGAGGAGGTCACCCGGGCACTGGGCGACATCGAAGTCCTGATCAATAACGCCGGCATCCTCATCGCCAAGCCGCTGGAGGAGCTGACGCTGGAAGACTGGGACAGCACCATGGCCACCAACGTCCGCTCCCTCTTCCTGGTCACCCGCGCCGTGCTCCCCTCGATGCGGCAGCGGCAGCGGGGGTCGATCGTGAATGTCGCCAGCCTGGCCGGCCGGAACGGCTTTGCCGGCGGCACCGCCTACACCGCCTCGAAGCATGCGGTGCTGGGGTTCAGCCGGTCGCTGATGCTCGAGGTCCGGAAGGACAACGTCCGGGTCATCGCCATATGTCCCGGCTCGGTGGACACCAGTCTGCTGCACGATCAGCCGATGCTTAAGGCCGAGCCCAGCCGCATCCTGCAGCCGGAGGACGTGGCCGACACCATCCTTCAGGCCCTGCAGCTGCCGGCCCGAGCCCTGGTCAGTGAGCTCGATATTCGCCCGACCAACCCCTAGCGCGAGGCGCTGTTGACCAGCCGTTCCGCCGCCGTTCTGGTATCCCGCTGCATCTGCATGGGAGTTCCGTTCGAGGAACTGCTCCCTCGAGCGCGCGCTCTCGGCTGGCAGTTGGCCGATCTGATCCGGGAGACCGGCTGCGGCGCGCGCTGCGGACTCTGTCGCCCTTACCTGAAACGGATGCTCCTCACCGGCGAGACCGAGTTCCACGAGATCCTGACCGAGGACGCCAGCTGAGCGCCGGGCAGGGGGTCTACCACGTCTCTCGCATCCGGAGACTCCTCGCGCGACTCGAGCGCGGCATACGACGTCTCTCGTATACCGGCTCGGTCGCCGGTGTCGCCATCATCATCGCCTGGCTCGGCCTCTGGCTCTTCCGACAGAACGATGCCGTTGGGCTGCTCCTCACGTCGGTCGCCACCCTCCTGACACTGATGACGTTCCGTCACATGAAGGAGCTCTCGCTCTCGCAACAGGAATCGCTACGGACCACGCTGGCCCATGCCGATCAGCGGAATCGGGAGCTGGAGCGTCTCAGGCACCTGGCAGGAACGCTGCTCGCCGGCACCGAGCTCAAGGCGCTGGAAAAAGAGGTGGCCCAGGCGGCCGCGGACCTCCTGGAAGCCGAAAGTGGTGCCGTGACGCTGCTGGTCGAGGAAGGCCGATTCTTGCGGATCGTTGCCGCTACCGGTCCGCTGGAGCAGGCGGAAAGCATCCTGGTTCCGGTGGACGAATCATTGTTGGGGTGGTCGGTCACGCAGGACGCGCCACTCGTCTCCGACGACATGGAGAGCGACCCTCGCAGCTATGTGCCGCCGAACCTCAGCAGCGCCCTCAAGACCTGCGCCATTGTCCCGCTCCGGTCGGCCACAGTCCCGATCGGAACGGTGAGCGTCTGCAATCGGCGGGACGGCCGCCCGTTCAGCGACCACGACCTGCGGCTGCTGCAGATTCTGGGCGACCAGGTCGTCGTCGGTCTCGACCGTGCCTCGGTGCTGGCGGAGAGCCGGAGGAACGAGCTCGCGCTTCGAACGAAGAACATAGAGTTGCAGCGTGCCACACAGCTCAAGAGTGAGTTTCTGGCCAACATGTCTCATGAGCTGCGCACACCGCTCAACGCCATCATCGGCTTCTCCGACCTGATCCTCGAAGGCGGTGCGGGCAGCGTCACCGAGCAGCAGCGGGATTTCACCGCTGCCGTACTCCGGAACGGCAAGCATCTGCTCGCGCTGATCAACAGCGTGCTCGACCTCTCCAAGATCGAGGCGGGGCGCATGGCGCTGACGCTGGCGAGGACCGACCTGCGTGAGGCGATCACGGCCGCTGTTGCCGACACCGCTATTCTTCGAACTGCCAAGGCGCAGGAGTGCACCATCAAACTGGACTCGGCCGCCCTCACGGTGATGGCCGACGGCAGCCGGATTCGTCAGATCCTCTTCAACCTCCTCTCGAACGCCTCCAAGTTCACCCCGGAAAACGGGAAGATCGTGTTATCGGCGGTTCGGACCCGGGCGCCACTGCCCCAGCCGGCCGAGCGCGCCGGGGATCAGTCAAAGCTGGTGTCGCAGGACGCGGTGTGGGTAGCCGTGACAGACGAGGGGATCGGCATCCGGCGCGAGGACATGCCGAAGCTGTTTCAGGAGTTCAGCCAGGTAGACAGTTCCTCCAGCCGCCGGGCCCAGGGCACCGGACTAGGACTTGCCCTGTGCAAGAACTTCGTGGAGATGCACGGAGGCACCATCGGCGCCGACTCCATCTTCGGCAAAGGCGCGGCGTTCTGGTTCCTCTTGCCGGCCGAAGGCCCGGTTCGCCGGCATCTGTAAATCCGGGACCCACACCGCTACCCTTCATTCGATGGTTGCCCGGCGCCTGACCCGACTGCTCGTTCCCATGATCTCGCTGATCATGGTGGCGACCGGTCTGCTGAGCGGACGGTGGCAACCGAGCTCCAGCATCGGATTCGCCGCCGCGCCTCCGGCGCATTCCGTCTTCTTCAGTGCTCCCCGCCAGTCACTCCCGATTCCGGTCCACGACGAGGCGACTTGCGCCTTCTGTCAGGCCGCGGCATTCGCTCCGTACAGCGCCCCCGCCGGAGACGAGCTGCCACTGGTGTCAGCCGACGAGCAGATCGAGCTCCTCGTCGGTGAATACCGCATTCCCCATTTCCATTCCAGCAGTCCCCCCCGGTCGAGAGCCCCTCCGAGCCTCCAACCCGTTTGATCGCTCGCGCCACCTCTGGCGCGAGACTCTCACGTACTGGAGGATCACATGCACTTCCGTGCTCGCACGGCCACGTTGGTGGTCGCCTGCTGGCTGGGAGCAACGACGAGCGGCTGGGGCGCAGAATCCCGCAGTCGCTCGACAGTCTGAATCAGAGACTTCGAGGTCTCACCGCCAGGATCGACTCTCTGGAGTCCGGCCTGTGCCCGGCCCAGGCGCTGCCGATTGCGACGGTACCGACCGGAAACCCCAGGACCGATAGCCTCGCGGCCAGCCTGCAACGCCTGGATCGGCGGGTCGAGGCACTGCGCTCGTCTCGCTGCGCTCCGGCCCCGACGGTAGCGCAGGCGGCAGACACGAGCGACGATCTCGCGGCCATCCGGGAGGCCGCCCAGGCGGCGGGCGGTCAGGCTGGGGCGCCGGCACCGTCGCCTCGCGACACCACGGCCAAGCCCGGGACCGAGTTCATCGGACGGCAACGGAACGCTTCGGCGCTCAACCCTGAGATCAGCGCCACCGGCGACATCCGGCTGGTCGCTCGCGAGGGGCGTCAGCGAGACAACGGAGTGGCGCGGGAGTTCGAGCTTGCGGTACAGTCGGCGCTGGATCCCTACTCCAACACCAAAATCTTCCTGACGTTCGAGGATGCAGATGTGGGCGTCGAGGAAGGCTACATCTACTGGACCGGACTGCCGGGTAGGATCCGGGTCGACGTCGGCAAGTACCGCCAGCAGATCGGCGACCTCAACCGCTGGCACCTGCACGCCCTCCCCGAAACCGAATACCCACTCGTCTATCAGCGTTATCTCGGCACCGAGGGACTCACTGGAGTGGGACTGTCCCTCTATACCGCGCTTCCGATTTCCATCGCAGGCGGAACCCACGAGATCTGGCTTCAGGGCACCTCGGCCGAGAGTGATCCTCTCTTTGCCGGAGGACATCAGCCGGTGCTCCTGGCTCGGCTGCAGAACTTCTGGCAGCTCAGCCGCTCGACCTACGCCCAGGTCGGGGTGACCGGCCTCGGCGGCAACAACGACGATGTGGGTCTTCGGAGCCGTCTGGCCGGACTCGACTTTCGCTTCACCTATCGGCCACCCGAGGCGGGAACTCGCCGCGACATCACCTTCCGCGCCGAGGGGTATCGCCTCCACTCGACCGACATCGGCATCACGACCAACCGGTTGGGGGGCTTCTTGGATCTTCAAGCCCGCACCAGCCGGCGCTGGGTCTTCGGAGCACGCTACGACAACGTCCAGTCGCCTCGTGGGCTGGAAGACACCGAATGGCGCATCACTCCGTCAATAACCTGGTGGGAGAGCGAATTCGTCTTTCTCCGGCTGGAGGGAGAGCACGGACACCGCGAGCTGGAGGGGAACCACAACCTCCTGACATTGCAGGCGGTCTGGGCCATGGGCCCGCATAAGCATGAGACCTACTGAGTGTCATCCCCAGGAAGCTCAGGATGACGGGCTTTCGGGTACAAGGCGTTAAGGATGACGGCGCATGATCACAGAACCTTTTGATGGGATGAAACCATAATGCTCGCTCCACTCTTCTTACTCGCGGGTCTACTCGGCCAACCGGCTCACCCGGCGCCGAGACGACCTTCCGCTCCGCTGAAAGTGGTCACCAGCCTGACCACGTACGGCGCGATCGCCCGTGAAATTCTGGGCGACAAGGGGACAGTCACCTCCATTGCCCAAGGCGATGAAGATCCCCACTTCGTCCAGCCGAAGCCGAGCTTCGTGGCGGTGCTTCGAAACGCCGACATGTTCGTTACCACCGGTCTCGATCTCGAGCTGTGGGTCCCGCCGCTGCTGGACCGGGCTAGTAATCGAAAGGTCTCCGAAGGAGGTCCTGGCTACGTCACGGCCTATACCGGCATCCACCTGCTCGAGGTGCCGACGTCGCTCAGCCGCTCCGAAGGCGACATCCATGCCGACGGAAACCCCCACATCCACACCGACCCGCTGAACGGAATCATCATTGCCCGGAACATCCTGACCGGTCTTCAGCGCGTGTCGCCGGGAGATGCCGCCTACTTCACCGGCCGGGAGCAGGACTTCGAGAAGCGGGTCCTGGAAGCGACCATGGGTCCGGAGCTGGTCGGCATTCTCACACCTGCGGCTGCATTCAACCTGCTACAGACCGACAAGCTGATCGATTTCCTGAGCGAGAAGAAGTACCAGGGGAAGCCGTTGCTGGATCGATTGGGCGGCTGGCTTAAGCAGGGCCAGGCGTTTCGGGGTAAAGAGATCGCCTGCTACCACAAGGAGTGGGCCTACTTCAGCAACCGGTTCAAGGTTACCTGCGCCGAGTACATCGAGGCCAAGCCGGGCATACCGCCGACGCCGGGCCACGTGCAGGAGGTGATCGCCTTGATGAAGCAGCGGAAGATCCCGGTGCTCTTCGCCTCCAACTATTTCGATCGGAATCAGATCCGCCAGGTGGCCGAGCGGACCGGAGCGAAAGCTGTGGTCGTTCCGGAAAACACTCAGGGCGCGCCGGGTGTCAACACCTACTTCGATCTGATGAACACGTGGGTCGGCAATCTGGCCGCGGCATTTCAGGATGTTGCAGTTAAATCGGGAGCTCCATAAATGGATCTGAGCCTCTTTCTACCGCCGCTGGTGGCCTGCCTGGTGATCGTGGCCATCCACTCGTATCTCGGTCTCCACGTGATTGCGCGAGAAGTGATATTCGTCGACCTCTCGCTGGCACAAATGGCGGCGCTCGGTTCTGCTGTCGCGGTCCTGGCCGGTAGCCAGCCGGATTCGACCAGCTCGTTTCTGTATGCGCTCGGCTTTACCACACTGGGAGCCGCACTCTTTGCCCTGACCCGCACCACCGAAAAGGGGCGAGTGCCCCAGGAAGCGATCATCGGCGTGGTATACGTCATGGCCTCTGCCGCCGCCATCCTCGTCGCCGATCGGACGCCTCGCGGCGGTGAGGCCATCAAGGACATCCTCGTAGGCAGCCTTCTCTGGGTCACCTGGCCGACGATCGTTCGACTGGCTGCCATTTACGCCGTCATCGGTCTCTTTCATTGGATTTTGCGGCGACAATTCTTGACGATCTCTTTCGAGCCGGAGACCGCGCTGAGAAATGGCTGGCGGATCAAGTGGTGGGACTTCCTCTTCTATCTCTCATTCGGGATCGTGATCACCTTCTCGGTGCCGATCGCCGGAGTCCTCCTGGTGTTCTCGTTCCTGGTGGTGCCGGCGGCGATCGCATTCCAGTTCACCCGAAGGCAGGGTGCGCTCGCAGCGATAGCGTGGACGGCTGGAGCCCTCGCCTCCGCGGCCGGATTGTGGGTGTCGTTTCACTACGACCTGCCGACCGGACCAATCGTGGTCTGCATGTTCGGCTTGCTGCTGTTGATCGCCTATCTGCTTCGGAGAGCGATGGGGATTCGAGCTCCGGCGCTCACCCATATGCCGCTGCAGGACAGCACCCAGTGAGGCGCGTTGCTACCCTGCTTTTTGAACGAGCCTCGGCCCGGGGATGAACGGAGCCGGCATCAGGGCGCCGCGCCGAAAGATCTCGAGGTGGGCGGCCACGGCGTCAGCCAGCTGCCGGGCCAGCGGCAGATGAGACTCGGTCAGTCTCTCGGGTGAAGGTGAGCTGAATACGAGCGCACCGTGAATCCGGCCGGCAACGCGGAGCGGAACCATGAGCCGGACCTCGCCGCGAGCATGTGCCAGAGCTCCGGGAACCTGCCCAAGAATGACTCGTGCCAGCGTGGTACCCTCTGTGTGAACCAACGGGAGATCGGCAAAGCGCTTCCGTTCTCCTGGCTCCAGCAGCACCACGCGATCTGCATCGGCGACGCGAAGCGCGAATATCAGCCGGGTGAAGGGAATGAGGTCCTGGCCTTTTTCGGCGATGAGAAGCGTGGCGCTCGCCAGATCGGTGCTGGCCGCGAGCCGCTCCGCTATCCGGGCCAACGCCTCGGCCGAGGAGTGACGTGCAGTGGACTCGCTCGGCGGCGCGGGTATGGCTACGACAGGCGCGGGTGGGTCTGGTTGAGCCGGTTTGGGTGACTGCACCGGCGCAGCTCTGGTTACGAACGAGGTAACCTGCGGAGCGATGACTCTCGCCAGGAGAGCCAGTAGGTCGGCATCCTCGTCACCGTAGAGATCAGGTCCGATGCTCCCGACCAGAAGGTACGCCAACGAATTTTCTCCCAGCTCCACCCTCGCTCCAACCAACCCACGCACGTCGCCACCCGATGTACCGGTCGCCGTCAGAAACCCGCGAGGCCAGCGGTCGTCTTCGTAGGTGTCGGCCAAAAGCAGCGTCTTGCTACTCCCGAAGACCTCCGTTACGTCGAGATGGGTCCGGCTGATCACCAGTGATGGGTCGGCCCAAAGCGGGCCGCCGGCGTGCTCACCCAACCGGTAGAAGCGCTCACCGTCGGTATCCGCCAGAAGCAGCTCGAGGTGGTCGTGAGGTAGCAGTGGCGTGAGACCTTTCGAGAGGCTGCCAACGAACCGTTCCGGCGTCCCTGCGTCTCCGTTGGCACGGGCCACTGCCTCGATCAGTCCGGCGATCCGTTTCTGCTGGCCTGGTGTCTCGTGCTCCAGCGGTGTCCACTGCCGTGCAATGCGCCCCAGCATCGGACCCACCTGATGGGCTACGCACTGGAGTATCACCCGTTCGGATTCGCCGTAGCGGTCCGGCTGGAGATCTGCCACCAGGAGCAACGCGACATCCCGTTTTCCAAAGCGGACCGGCAGACACGTGGCCGAACCGTACCCCGCATCCATCACGATCTTTTCTACCTGTGAAAGCTGCTCCGGCCGAAGTTGGGGGGCGGGAATCGGGATGGCCAGGTCATCTTCCGCCAGCGCCTCAGGGGCGAGGAGCACGACACCGCCCTGGGTGGGGTAGAGCCAGATGCCCATGAGATCGTGAGGAACTTCGGTCGCAAGGGTGTTGGAGAGTGCCTCGTGCCAGGTCGTCAGAGCCACCGGATCGACCTTGCCCTCATCGCTCCGGAGGATCGGGACGAACGGTCCCATCCCACTGAGCGAGAGTGCATCGTGCGGCGATTCGCTGCGCCCGTAAGCCATAGGGCGGGTGATAGGGCACGACGTATGCCCCATGGGTGCGGCACCTAAGTGTTTTAAAAGCAAAGACTTTCCCGGCGACGCGACCGAAAGGGAGCGCGCCAGTGCGCCTCAGGTCGCGTGCTCCCCGCGTCTTTTGCATGGCGGTACGTGGCCTAGCAGCAGAATTGCGAACGACTTGACATACCCCTACCCCCTATGGTATTTCTCTCCACCTACTTAGCGTCGAGACCATCGAATGCGTTCTGCCACCGTTCACATCACCGGAATGAGCTGCGGGCACTGCCTCCACGCGGTGCAGCGAGCATTACTGTCGCTCAAAGGGGTGCGCCTCGCCTCGCTTCAGATGGGGCGGGCAGAACTGGCGTACGATGAGGCGACCGTCGACCCTGCGGCAATCGAAGCAGCGATCGGAGACGCCGGCTACAGCGCGCAATTACAGAGTGCGCCCAGCGCAACATCGGGGAGGATGTGACTCCAGAACTACTGGTGACGCTCCTCGGCGTCGGAGCGATCATCTGGGTGAACTACCACTTCTTCGGGCCCCGCCATGGCGCTGCTCGAGCCAGTGCAGAGCCGGGCGGCGGGCCGCAACACGTTCGCGTAGAAGTGAAGGGCGGTTACTCCCCGTCGGTGATTCACGTGGCGGCAGGACGACCAGTGCGCCTGGAGTTCTATCGTCCTGAAACCAGCGGGTGCACTGAAGAGGTCGTCCTGCCGGACTTCGGTATCCGCAGATTTCTTCCGGCTCATCGGACCACTGCCGTCGAGTTCACGCCAGAGAAGCCGGGAACCCACGAGTTCACCTGCGGCATGGGGATGGTTCGGGGACGGGTCATCGTGGAGGACAGCGATGCCGGCTGAGGTACTCGACAGCCTGACGATCCCAGTCTCGGGAATGACCTGCGCCGCATGCAGCGGGCGGGTTCAGCGCACGCTCGAAAAGACAGCCGGCGTCGCCAGCGCCAGCGTGAATCTCCTGACCAATTCCGCCACTGTCGATTTCGATCCGGCTGTGACCAATCCCGAGCGTCTGGTCGAGGCGATTCGGGAGACCGGGTATGGCGCCGAGCTCAAGACAGAAATCGAGCCGGTCGAGGAGCTCTTCGCGGCTCAGGACGAATCCCGCGAACGGGAAAGCGCCGACCTGCGGCGCAAATTTCAGGTCAGCATCGTCGCGGCACTGGTTTCAATGCTGTTCAGCATGCGCCTGACCGAGCTCACGCCCGGCGCCATGGGTGATCCGCTCACGCACCTCATGTCGCCGGTCATCGGAGCCCTTCGCCGGTTGGTGCCCTGGAGCGACAGCGTATCGGCCGACGGTTGGCGGTATCTCCTGCTCGCGGTCACGCTGCCGGTCATCGGCTGGTCCGGTCGCCATTTCTATCGTCGGGCCTGGACCGCCTTCCGCCATCGCAGCGCCGACATGAACACCCTGATAGCGGTCGGCACTGGGGCGGCGTTTCTGTACAGCCTGGCAGCCACAATCGGCAGCGATTGGCTTTCGAGCCACGGCATCGTCCCCCAGGTCTACTACGAAGCTGTCATCTGGATCATCGCTCTCGTCCTGTTGGGCAATCTGCTCGAGGCGCGTGCCCGCGGACGTACATCGGGTGCGCTTCGAGCGCTCATCGGACTGCGGCCTGCCACTGCCCGGGTCATCCGTGGCGGCGCCGAGCAGACTATTCCCCTGGCCCAGCTGCAAGTGGGCGACCAGGTTGTTGTCCGCCCCGGTGAAAAGATTCCGGCCGATGGAGTCGTTCTGACCGGGACGAGTCACGTGGATGAGTCGATGCTCACCGGGGAGGCTGTACCGGTCAGCAAAGGCCCCGGAGCCACGGTGATTGGCGCTACGCTCAATCGAAACGGGGCTTTCCGCTTTCGGGTGACCACGGTGGGCGAGGGCACCGTGCTCGCCCGCATTATCCGCATGGTACAGCAGGCGCAGGGCTCGAAAGCGCCGATCCAGCGTCTCGCGGATCGGATCTCGGCGGTCTTCGTTCCTGTCGTCATCTCGATTTCGATCGCCACGTTCATCCTCTGGTTCGACTTCGGGCCCGAGCCTGCGGCCCTTCACGGCCTTATCGCTGCGGTGACCGTGTTGATCATCGCGTGTCCTTGCGCCATGGGGTTGGCGGTTCCGACTGCCGTGATGGTCGCGACCGGAAGAGGCGCCGAGCTCGGCGTCCTCATCAAGGGAGGCGAGGCTCTGGAGCGGACCGAAGGGGTTAGTACCATCCTTTTCGATAAGACCGGCACGCTGACCGAGGGCAAACCTGCCCTTCGCTCGGTGGAGTTGACCGGCGTCGTGTCGCGAGAGATCGATGAGCGCCGAGTGGTGCAGCTGGCCGCGTCGCTGGAGCAGATGAGCGAACACCCGTTGGCCGAAGCGATGGTTGAAGAGGCCGAGCGCCGCAGAGTTCCCCTCCGCCCTGTGTCCGAATTCGAGACTCGCACCGGAAAGGGAGTTACTGGTGTGGTCGATGGGAAGCACGTCGCGGTAGGCAATCTGGCGCTGATGACCGACATCGGGGTCGATCCCGATGGCAGCCTGGATCGAGGAGAGCAGGTCGCGGCCGAGGGGCAGACCACTGTGTTCGTGGCGATCGACGGACGGGTCGCGGCCGTCGTCGCGGTGGCCGATCCAGTGAAACCGACAAGCCGGGAGGCTGTCAGCCAGCTCAGGCATCTCGGGCTCGACCTGGTCATGCTCACTGGGGACAACCGCCGGACTGCCGAAGGGGTGGCCCGTTCCGTGGGTGTCGAGCATGTGATCGCGGACGTGCTCCCCGAGGACAAGCTGGAGCAAGTCCGGCTGGTTCAGAGTCAGGGCAAGACTGTGGCAATGGTGGGCGACGGCCTGAACGACGCGCCGGCCATGGCGCAGGCGGATGTCGGCATCGCAATGGGCACCGGCACCGATGTGGCTATGGAGGCAGGGCTCATCACCCTGATGCGGGGCGACCTTCTCGGTGTGGTCGACGCCATCAGGTTGTCCCGCCGAACGATGCAGGTCATCCGGCAGAACCTGTTCTGGGCTTTCGTCTACAACGTCATCGGGATTCCGCTAGCCGCCGGATTGCTCTACCCCGCGTTTGGCCTGCTGCTCACACCGACCATCGCAGCAGCAGCGATGGCGGCCAGCTCGGTAAGTGTGGTCTCGAACAGCCTTCGTCTGAAAAACTACCAACGTGCAGGAGCAAACTGATGTCTCTGCAAGCTATTTCGTCTTGTGCCTGCGGCGCACGCAGCGATGATGGGACCCACACAGGCGTCGATCCCGAGGCCAAGCGCGCGCTCGGCAGCCGGCTACGCCGGATCGAGGGTCAGGTACGAGGGCTGTACAAGATGGTCGAAGAGGAGCGGTATTGTGCCGACGTGCTGATGCAGCTGTCTTCGGTTCAGGAGGCGCTTCGGGGTGTCGGGCGGGCGATGCTGCTCAACCACCTCAGGCACTGCGCCACCCAGGTCATCCGCTCGGGCGATACCGAGCAGGCCGAGGCGATGTACGAGGAGCTGATGGAGCTGATGTACAAGAACGCCAGGTAGAAACGTGCGCGCTGCGAGAAGGTCAGGTTCGAGCTGCGGCGATCCGTGCCATATCGCGTCCCACCGTCCGCGCGGCGCCCAGCACGATGATACCCCCGACTATCGCGACAGACGGCAGCAGCAGGATGGCTCGGTGCAGCCCGAACCTATCGGACAGGGCACCGACCAGCGGAAAGGCTACCGCGTCGCCAACCAGGTGAATGAACAGCAGGTACGCTCCTGCGACCGTAGCGCTGATCTTTGACGGCACCACGTCGAAGATCACTGCCGCGATCGGGCCGTTGAACCACGACAGAAAAAAGAACGCCGCCACGAACACCGGAACGAAGACCCCGAGGTCTCTCAGCGTCAACAGCCAAACCGCCAGCGGGCCGCCCAGCAGCAGGCCCAGAAAGATGGTCAGCACTCGCCCGGTCGGGGTGTAGCGCCGGAGCCAGTCCGCCAGAAGACCACCGAACAGAACTCCCGCTGTGCCCGAAACCAACCCCCACGTCCCCAGCAACGCCGCCGCTTGCGCCACTGTGAGATTCAGCTCGCGCGACATGAACGTAGGGGCCCACCCGACCAGCCCGTTCATCCCGAACGAGATCAGCGCGCCGCCCATGAAGATGTACACCAGAGTGGGGGTGCGGAGCACCATGGCAAGCGAGATCGCCTGTTCGCCGAATGCTCGGACCAGAACCCTCGGCCCTGTAGCCGGGGCGCTGGCAAAGCGTTTGACCCAGATCCTGATGTTCAGCGCGAGTCCGAGCGAAACCGACGCGGCAAAGGCGGCGACATCGAGCTTCGAGTCTGCGCCGTAGGTTCGGTCGAAGTGCAGGGCGAGCGCCCCACCGACAGCCAGGCTCACGAGCAGCGGAAGGAACTGTTTGATCATGGACGTGATGCCGAGCCCCAGCTCGCTTCGCGCCGACCGGAGTGACAGGTGCCCGGGTGCCCGGACCGGGTCCCGAAGGCGCCCGGTCAGCACGACCAGTACAAAGCCTGGGAGACTGACCGCGAACACCGCTGTCCGCCAGCCGTAGACAGCCTCGAGCCGTCCTCCCAGCCAGATCCCGATCACACCTCCCAGTGTGATGCCAGCAGCGAGGATGCCCATCGCCATGGCCCGGCCGCGTGACGGGAAGTAATCCGCGACCATTGACTGGGCCGCCCCGCCGAACGCCGCTCCACCCAGGCCGACCAGGGCACGACAGAGGAGCAGCCCGTTGAAGCTGCTGACGAATCCGCTCGCCATCGTGAACGCGCTCCAAAGGAGCACGCCCGTTGCGATGACGGCTCGGCGGGAGCGAAGGTCGCTGAGAACTCCAAATGGCAGTGCGGCGAGGGAAAACACCAGCACATAGGACGACGCCAGCCAGCCCAGCTGGGTATCGGTGAGGGCAAGGTCGTGTTTGATGGGATCGAACAGCGCGAAGACGACGTTGCGGTTGATGTAACTGAGCAGATTCGCGATCGCGAGAACGGTCAGCGCGTAGGCGCTGTAGGCAGGGACCGAACCAGAGGGCGGGACTCCGGCCGGTGTACTCGAGGTGAGCGGGGCCTCGGGCAGTACGCTCACCGCCGCGCGACCGTCTCCGCTCCACCCGCTCCGGGGTGCATGTGGGCCAGGGATTCCTCCGCCCGCTCATTCCTGAATTGCAGGGCGGCGCGGTACTCCGCGACAAGCCGTTCCATCATCTGCTGCCGCCTGGCATAAAGCCGCTTCAGCGGCCGTTCAGTCCGGCGTTCCCGGGCATAGGCGGTCAGCAAGGGAAGGGCGATCGAGCTGTCGGTATAGACCACCACCGTTCCAGGAAGCTGATCGGGATCGATTTTCCCCCAGCTCACCGCCTCCGCCGGAGTCGCACCAGAGAGGCCACCGGTGTCGGGCCGGGCATCGGTCATCTGGAGAAAGTAGTCGTGGCCTCGCTCGTCTATTCCCAGGACCTCCTGGATCTGCGGCTCAGTCTGCAGCATGAAGTTCTTCGGGCTGCCGCCGCCCACGATCAGAACGCCGCTCTTGCCGCCTGCCCGCTTCGCTTCCAGCACGATACTGGCTGTCTCATTCACGTCGGCGCTGACATCGAACCGCAACTGACTTCCGGCCAACGCCTGCTCCGCGACATTCATCCCGATAGAGCTGTCTCCCGGCGAGCTGGTGTAAATCGGTACCTCCAGCTCGTGTGCCGCCGCCAGAACGGAGCGTCGAGACAGCCCCAACGCGAGTTCCCGCTCCCGGACATAGCCGCCCAGGAGGTAGTGGTACTCGGCGGTGCTCATGGTCCGCTGGAACTCTGGCCGAGCCGAGACCTCTCGGATGAACGCGTCAGTGGAAAGCAGCACGCTGTAGTCGAAGAAGATATCGTAAATCCGGACGACGCCCTTGTCCCGGAGCTCGACATCGTTGGCGGTCGGTGTGCCCCGGTGCATCGCCAGACCCAGCGCGAAGTGGGCGTCGTGGTAAAGGTTGGCGCCGGTGGAAATCAGCCAGTCGACAAAGCCTGTCTCCATCAGGGGGATGAGACAGCTCATTCCGAGACCGGCGGGTGTCATGGCGCCGGTCAGTGTCATCCCCACGGTGACCTCGGGCTCGAGCATGAGCTGGGTAAAGAGCTGGCACCCCTCGCGCAGCCGGCCTGCGTTGTAGGCCAGAAAGGCGTTGTCGATCAGCTCGGCAACGCTCTCCTGTCCCGTCGTTGGCTTGGGATCGATTCTCTGGCCGCGCAGATACGGCGCTGAAGGCCGGCTGTTGCTCACCGCTTCTCCTCCCGCGCTTCGATCACGATCCGCGTCGCCTCGGCTGGATCATCGGTGACCTGGAACAGCTTCAAGTCGCCCGGATTGATCTTGAGCTCGCCAGCAACGGTTTTCGTTAGCCAATCCACCAGGCCCGACCAATAGTCCCGGCCGAACAGGATCACGGGGAAGTGTTTGACCTTGCCGGTCTGTATCAGGGTGAGCGCCTCGAAGAGCTCATCCAGCGTACCATAGCCGCCCGGAAAGACGATGAAGGCGGTGGCATACTTGACGAACATCGTTTTCCGCACGAAGAAGAATTTGAAGTTGAGACTTCGGCTCAGGTAGGAGTTGGAGCCCTGCTCGAACGGCAATTCGATATTGCACCCGATCGATAGTCCCTTGCCCTCCTGGCAACCCCGGTTTGCGGCCTCCATGATCCCGGGCCCACCGCCGGTGATGACAGGAATGCCGGCTTCTGCCAGGAGACGTGCCGTCTGCACCGCCGCCTTGTAGTGCGGATCGCTCGGGACCGTCCGCGCAGAGCCAAAAATCGACACGCCATCGCGCACATCGGCGAGATTGTCGAAGCCCCAGACGAACTCTCCCATGATGCGGAGCACCCGCCAGGGATCGGAGACGAGAATCTGCTCTTTGTCGTGCCGCCCACGGGGTTGAGGGCCTTCAAGGAGGGTCTCGTCCTCGGTCGGACGCTTATGATCTTCCATCGTGCGATAAGGGCTATTGGTCACTCAGAGGTCCGGTCGATTCGCGTGGTGGCGGGGAGGAGACAACCTGCGGAACTCCACCCCGGTTTTCGGGGTTGAAGTGATATGCAGGCCTGGGGCCATAGGGTGCGGAATATACCAATTATGTTTGGCCTATGTCCCGCTCCTGGCTGTCGCTGACTGGCAGGCTCGCCTGCCGTGGGCTGTTGAACCCACGTCTCGGCTTGGATTTAGTGAAGGCCGCCTGGGCTTTTCGTCAGAGAGACTGGTGGAAGCGCCCACCGTTTCTGCCGCTGCCTGATCCACCGTATCTCCGGTGGCGAATGTACACGGCCTACGCAGATGAGAACGCGGTTCCGCCACTGGACGACGTCATTCGCTTTGCCCGCTGGCGCCGCCAGACGATGGGATTGTAACTGAAGGAGGTACCAAGATATGCCTGAGCCCACGGGAAAGAAGCTGCCGCATGTATTGATTCTGGGTGGCGGTTTCGGTGGGCTCTATGCGGCCCGTGCGCTCAAGGGCGCTCCGGTCCGGATTACCCTGGTCGACCGTCGTAACCACCACCTGTTCCAGCCGATGCTCTACCAGGTGGCGACGGCGGCGCTCAATCCGAGCGACATCGCGGCTCCCATCCGCTCGGTGCTCCGGAACCAACCCAACGTCGAAGTTCTGCTGGCCGAAGCGGAGTCCGTCGATACCACGCGGCGGCAGGTGCGCCTCACCGATGGCTCCATCTTCACCTACGACTACCTGATCGTGGCTACGGGTGCGCGTCACTCGTACTTCGGCCATGACGAGTGGGAGGCGCTGGCTCCCGGGCTCAAGAGCATCGACGACGCATTGGAGATACGGCAGCGGGTTTTGCTCGCTTTCGAGCGGGCAGAGCGTGAGAAGGATCCGGTCCGGCGCCATGCCTATCTGACGTTCATCATCGTCGGCGGCGGGCCTACGGGAGTGGAGACTGCGGGCGCTGTCGCTGAGCTTCGCCGTTACGCGCTGAAGCGGGACTTCCGGCACATCGATCCCGGTGAAGCTACGGTGATGCTTCTGGAGGGTGGTCCTCGGCTCCTCCCGTCGTACCCGCCGAGTCTGGGTGATCGGGCTAAGCACGACCTCAGGAGACTCGGGGTAGAGGTGCGCACTGAGACCATGGTGACCGACATCCGGAAAGGATCGGTCGTTGCAGCCGGGTGGACCATTCCCACCGACACGGTGATCTGGGCCGCCGGCAACGTGGCTAGTCCTCTGCTGCGCTCACTGAATACACCTCTCGATCACGCCGGCCGGGCCATCGTCGAGCCCGACTGCACCATACCGGGCCACCCTGAGGTCTTCGTGCTCGGCGATGCCGCCTATTTCAATCATCAGGAAGGCGGTCCTCTTCCGGGGATCTGCCCAGTGGCGATCCAGATGGGAGGCTATGCCGCCCGGATCATCGAGGGAGATCTCGCAGGCCAGCCCCGCCGTGCCTTCAGCTACTGGGATAAGGGGCAGCTCGCTGTGATCGGCAGGGGACGGGCCGTCGCTGACATATGGAAGCTGCACTTCGGCGGATTCATCGCGTGGCTCACCTGGACCTTTGTCCACATCTTCTTCCTGATCGGATTCCGCAACCGGATCCTGGTGATGATCCAATGGGCCTGGTCTTACCTCACGTATGGTCGCGGCGCGCGGCTCATCACCGCGGAAATGCCGCCGAGGGCCGCGCCGGTCGTTCATGAGGAGGTTCACGCGGGGTCGGTATGAGTCTCGCCGGGGAGGTGAAGGCGCGGGCCCGTGATCTCGGTTTCCTTGCCTGCGGAGTCACTCATCCGGGGCCGAGCGACTACGCCGATCATCTGGATCGCTGGCTGGCGCAGGGCTACGGCGGCACGATGCGGTACCTCCATCGACAGGCAGCAAAGAGGAAAGATCCCAGTCACATCGTTCCTGGTGCCCGCTCGGTCGTGGTCGTCCTCGACAACTACTACACGGCGGACGAGCCCGGTGACGCAGAGCCGCCCAGAATAGCGAAGTACGCGCGCGGCAAAGACTATCACACGGTCACCACCAACCGGCTGAATGCGTTGGCGGGGTTTCTCTCTGAGATCGGAGCCGCCGTGACCCGCACCTTCACCGATGCGGGACCGGTTCCTGAGCGCGAGCTGGCCCAGCGAGCGGGACTCGGGTGGATCGGCAAGAACACCATGCTGGTCAGGCCAGATGCCGGCTCCTTCTTCTTTATCGGTTCTATCTTCACCGACCTCCCACTCGATGTTGACCAACCGTTCGAGTCCGATCGCTGCGGCAGCTGCACCCGGTGCCTGGAGGCCTGTCCCACCGACGCCTTTGTAGAGCCGAGAGTCCTCGATGCAACACGGTGTATCTCGTATCTCACCATCGAGCAGAAGGGTCCCATACCCGAGGATCTCGCCCGGCACTTTGCGGGCTACGCCTTCGGGTGCGACATCTGCAACAGCGTTTGCCCCTGGAATCAACGTTTTGCCCAACCTGCGTTGACCCCCGAATTCCAGCCTGACATCACCTGGTCCGATGCCGGTAGCAATTTTTTCGAGGAGATGTCGGAGGAAGAATTCGACCATCGCTTCGGAGACACCCCGCTCGAGCGTGCCGGGCTTGCCGGCATGCGGCGTAACTTCCGAGCCGCTTTCAATTCAGGTGCTCCAGCCGGGCAACCCGAGTGATCGGCCACCTTCGCCGTCTTCTGCGTTACGATGTCTGGGCCAACCGCGAGACGCTGCGATCGCTGGCCGAACAGACAGCTCCACCCAAAAGTCTCCGCTGGCTAGGACATATCCTCGGCGCTGAACGCCTCTGGATAGCGCGGATCCTCAGCCAGACCCCCGGTATCGCGGTTTGGCCCGACCTCACGGTGAATCAGTGCGCCGCCCACCTCGACGACTTATCCGGCTTCTGGCCCAAGTACCTGGCCGAGTTAAAACCGGAGCGCCTCTCGGACGAGATCTCGTACGTCAATTCCAAAGGAGAGCCCTGGACCAGCACCATCGCCGATATTCTGACGCATGTGACAATGCATTCGACCTATCATCGCGGGCAGATCGCGTCCGACATGCGCGCCGCGGGCCAAATGCCGGCGTACACTGACTACATCCATGCCATTCGCACCGGAGCCGCTCTGTGAGCTCATCTTCCGGCCCGGTCCTGGTCGCGGTGGGTGTCGTCGTTGTCCTGCTGGGGCTTCTTGTCTGGTCCGGAGGCCTCACCTGGTTCGGCCGGCTTCCGGGGGACATCCGGATCGAGCGCGAGACTACCCGAGTGTACATCCCGTTCGCTTCCATGCTGATCGTCTCGCTCGTTCTCAGCTTTGTCATGTACCTGTGGCGCCGCTTCTTTTGACCTGCACCAGCCTGCACTCATCTGGCTGAAATGAACATTCCATCCTCCGGTGATGGAGAGGTGAGACAGGCCGGGTTCCCTCCGACCCACTACTCGCTGGTGCGCGCGGTCGAGAGTCCCGATTTGGAGGTGCGGGAGAGGGCCCTCAATGGCCTCATCGCGGCGTATTGGCGTCCGGTCTACTCCTATCTGCGGCTCCACTGGCGGATTCCGCGGGAGGACGCGATGGACCTGACCCAGGATTTTTTTACCCTCGTGCTCGAAGGCCGAACCCTGAGAGCGTATCGCCCGGATCGCGCCAGGTTCCGTACCTACCTGAGGGTTTGCCTCGATGGCTTCGTCGCCAATGCCCAGAAGGCAGCCACTCGGCTGAAGCGAGGCGGTGAGGCTCGTTTCATTTCGCTCGATTTCGCCGGCGAGGAAGCGGAGCTCGCGACACGGGTAGCAACCGGGCCCGGAGACGCCGAGGCCCTATTCCGCCAGGAATGGGTGCGGAGCATGTTCGCACTTGCAGTCGAGCAGTTGAATCGCGAATGCGCGGCATCGGGACACGAGGCACACTTTGCTCTCTTCGAGCGCTACGACCTCGCTGATCAAGGGCGACCTACCTACACCGAGCTCGCCGAGCAGTCTGGGCTGACTTCTATCCAGGTCACCAACTATCTGGCCTACGCCCGCCGGCGCTTCCGTAGCATCCTCCTCGAGAAAGTGCGCGAATTGAGCGCGAGCGAGTCCGAATTTCGAGAAGAGGCGCGCGAGCTTCTGGGGCAGGCTCCTGGATGAGGCGATTGAGTGACGCAATCGTCAGCCATCTTCAGAACGCGGCCGACCGCCCGGATCTGGACGAGACCAGGTACGAGGTAGGCGACCGCATCGGCTCGGGTGGAATGGGCTCGGTATATGTCGCCACCGATCGCGTGCTGCATCGGCAGGTGGCGATCAAGGTTCTGCGGGATCCCGGCGGCTCCCCTGAGCTGCGTGCCAGGCTTCTGCGCGAGGCAGAGATCATCGCCCGCCTGGAGCATCCCGGCATCGTTCCGGTACATGATGCTGGCCGCCTAAGCGACGGCCGAGTCTACTATGTGATGAAGCTGGTCCGAGGAGACCGGCTGGACCGCTATGCGGCAGGGCGCGGCACCACCGAGGTGCTCAGAATCTTTCAACGGATCTGCGAAACCGTCGCATTCGCTCACGATCGCGCCGTGATCCACCGCGACCTCAAGCCTCAGAACGTTATGGTAGGCCCATTCGGTGAGGTTCTGGTACTGGACTGGGGTGTGGCCAAGGTACTGCGTGGGTCCGGGCCCGAGCCATCGAGGACGGGCGTCGGTGTGGTGGAAAGCGGAGCAGCTGAGTCTACCCTGGGCGGCACCGTTCTCGGGACTCCCGGCTACATGGCGCCGGAACAGGCGCAGGGAGAGGTAGACCGGGTGGATGCGCGCACCGATGTCTACGCCCTTGGTGGCGTGCTCGCCTTCCTTCTGACCGGAAAGCAGCCTTCAATCGTGGACGACGACAGGCGCCGCCAGCCTGCGGCTCTCTTCGCCATCAGCAGGAAAGCCAGATCGGCCGACCCGGAAGCCCGCTATCAGACGGCGACGCAGATGGGGGATGATGTCTCACGCTATCTCGACGGATTGGCAGTACACGCATACCCCGAAAATCTGTTTCGACGCACGCGCAGGTTGGTCGTAAAATATCAGACTCCGATCCTGCTGGTCCTGGCCTATCTGCTGATGCGAGCCATGCTCCTGCTCTGGGCTTAGTTAAAGGAAGTTTGCTCCGCGTGTAATAGAGAAGTGGAGGAAGGGAATCACCCCCACTCATGCAGGAGGTCGTATGCTGAACAAGCCGATGTTGGGACTGACCCTCGGTGGCGGACTTGGAGTGTTCGATGGACTTTCGGCTCTGATCTCGGCGCCTGAAACCGCACCTCAAATAGCCGGCATCGTCCTGGGATCGACCTTTAAGGGCCTGGTGACCGGGGTGCTGATTGGCTGGTTTGCCCGAAAGGTAGACTCACTTCCGCTCGGGATCGCTTTCGGTCTCACGGTAGGACTGTTCTTCGCCTATCTCATTGCCATGCAGCCGAATCCGGACGGCAGCCACTATTACTGGCAGATCATGTTGCCGGGAGGCATCCTCGGCATCATCGTGGGGTACGCCACGCAGAGATATGGCCGGGCCGCCAGAGCCTCTCGCGCTACCTAGCTCCGCGTCTTCTGGGCGGGTTTGGCTCGAGGAGCCGACCTTTTTGCAGATACCTCCTTGCCGATCCGGGCAGCCGCCGTGACCAGGGTATCAAAATCCTCACGGCGACTCCGATGATTGACGTTGGCGCAACGGATGGCGAAGCGCCCCTGCAGGACCGTGCCCGATGGCACGGCGATTCCGTCTTCCTGCAACCGGACCAGAATCTCTTCGTTCAAGGCGTTCAGAGCGTCTGCCGGGATGTTGCGACCGCGGTAACGGAAGCACACCACGTTGAGCGAGACCGGGGCGAGGAGCTCGAGCTCGGGGTGTGCCTGCACCAGATCTCCCAGATACTGGGCCTGCCGGACGTTCTGGTCTATCAGATCTCCGATCGCCTTCACACCATGGGCCTTGAACGACATCCATACCTTGAGCGCCTTGAAGCCACGCGTAAGGTCCATCCCACGTTCTGCGAACGGTAGACCGCCTGCTATAGCCCCGCGTGACGTCTCCTCGAGATAGCTGGCCTTCGTCGTGAAAGCGCTACGGTGCAGCTCGGGATTCCGTACCAATACACAGGCGCACTCGAATGGCAGGTAGCCCCACTTGTGCAGGTCAAACGCCAGTGAGTCCGCCCGCTCGATCCCGTCTACCCGGTGCTTGAGATTTTCGGAAAGTCGCAGCAAGGCGCCGAACGCTCCGTCCACGTGAAACCAGATATTCTCTTGCCGGCAGAAGTCTGCGACTGCGGTCAGGTCGTCAATCGCGCCGGTATTTACCGTTGCCGCGGTCCCGATCACGCAGCAGGGCAGCGCCCCCTCTGCTCGATCGCGAGCAACCGCCTGCGCGAGAGCGGTGATATCCAGCCGGTAGTCGGGACCGACCGCCACCCGGTGGAACGCAGCATTCCCGAGCCCGAGAAGCTCGACTGCCTTTCGGGCCCAGCCGTGTGTCTCGCTGGATCCATAGCATACCAGCCGGGGAGCCTTAGGCCCCGGGCCGGGCTGCAGTCCCAACTCTCGAACGTCGTACCCGACCGCTCTCAACGCGGCGTATCGGGCAACGGTCACCCCAAGCACGTTGGCCATCGAGCCACCGGTGACGAGAAGGCCACTGGCATTGTTGGGAAATCCCATGAGGGAGGCGAGCCACGCGAGCACTTGTTTCTCGACCAGCGCGGGAGCCTGATTGAAGCCCGCCAAGTGGGGGTTGAGGCCGGAAGCCAGCATGTCGGCCATCATGCCGAGTGGTGTTCCGTTCCCCTGAACCCAGCCCCAGAACCGAGGGTGGAGATTTCCGCTGGGGTAGGGCAGTACCAGCCTGAGAAAGTCCTGGTAGGCTGTTTCAGCGCCGGCGCCCCGGACTGGTATCGGTGACTCGAGTTCCTGACGGACAGAGGGGGGCATTGGCCGCCAGGCTGGCTGAGCCGCCAGGGTCGAGAGATGATCGATCATGTCATCAACCATGACGTGCGCCAACGCTCGAAACTCCGACCATTCCTCACTGCCGGCAGGATCGAGGCTCAGCTCCGGGCGCTGTTTGCTGTCATTCATATGTCACCCTCCTCCTGCAGCATGGGGCTGACGCGACTGGCCCGCCATCCGCTTCATGTGCTCAAAGCACCCACCGGAGCCAGAACCCACGTCATCACTCGGGCACCCTTAGTATTGAGGGATGAATGATCCGGTCGTACGGCGCATGCCGGCAATCCAGGTCGACACCTACGACCCGGCACGGCTTCAGCGTCTTCGCAGCATCAGCAGGGCGCTCGACAGCGCCGTCGGGATCCCTGGAACCAGCTACCGCTTCGGACTCGATGCGCTGATCGGGCTCGTTCCCGGCGTCGGCGATGCAGTGGGGGCATTTTTCTCAGGCTACATCGTTCTTCAGGCAGCGAAGCTCGGCGCCCCGAGTTCGGTCATCACCCGAATGATCGCCAACGTAGCGGTCGACACGATCGTCGGAGAAATCCCGCTGCTGGGCGATCTCTTCGATGTTGCCTGGAAGTCGAACACGAAGAATCTGGCCCTGCTGGAGGAGCACTTGCATCGCCCCACTGCGGCGAAGGCTGGGAGCAGAGTCGTGGTCTTCCTGCTCGGCCTCGGGCTGTTCATCTTGTTCGCCGCCGCCATTGCGCTCGGTGTGGTGGTCACGAAGTACGTCCTGAGCCATCTTTGAACGAGAACCGCAGTTCATGACCCCTTCCCTGTACAGCATAGCCATCTTCGTTCACGATATCGGCCGAGCCATCGACTTTTACCGCGACAAGCTCCGTCTCCCGCTGACCAAGCAGGGATCGTTTGGCGCGGAGTTCCTCGAGGGTGACACCCACATCGGTGTCCATCCCGCCATCCACCCTGAAGCAAAGTCTCTGGTCGGGCGGCATACTGGAATCACCCTCTTCGTCCCGGATCTGCTTCACTACTGCGGAGAGCTGCACGATCGCGGTGTCCGGTTTGCCGCCGAGCCCACCCAGCAATCCTGGGGCATAATGGCCATGGTTGCGGACCCCGACGGAAATGTGCTGGCGCTCTGGGAAGACAAGCTCCCGGATGCGCAGGATCACAACCCTGTCGATCAAGCGGACGGCGCCGTGTAGTTCCCGCTCCCGCCATTGGGCCGGTGTGGCGAAATCGAGAGGGCTGCCGGATCACCGCGAAAGGAGTCTTCGACAATCTGCCCTTGCTGTTCCATGCCGTAGCTATCGAATGCTTTCCCGGGTTCGATGACGTAGTGGTAGGGGCTGCTCCCGGCACCAGTCCATCGATGGACGAGATCTCGCATCTGCGTCACCATTCCCACCGCGAAGTAGCGCAGCGCGCCCCACTCCTGAAACTGGGCACAGTGCGTCAACTCATGAGCCAGCAACGCCAAATCTCGTTCATGGCGCTCCGGCAGAAAGACGTGATTCCCCAGTGTCACCGCGCGGTTGCCGCTCGCCCACAGCACCATCCGGCGAATGAGGCGCGCACCGCCCGGGACAGTACTTCGGTAGAGTCTCACCTGCCGGCAGGAAACAGCTTGCGGCAGGGTTCCCAGGCTGACACGCTCGCTCTCAGTCAGACGGTCTGCCATCATGGTGGGTTTCTAGGTCCCGAGGAACTCACCGATCGGCGCGAGCGCCTCGATGTGATCGCAGAAGATTTTGAACGTGGCGATGAGCGGCACGGCAACGAAGGCGCCTGGAACTCCCCAGATCCAGAACCAGAATACCAACCCGACGAAAATGGCGACCGGATTCAAGGTGAGCCGCCGTCCCAGGATTAAAGGCGTAAGAAACTGCGATTGGAGGAAGTTCACGCCGAGATATGCGGCGGGAACCAGGACGGCATGTCCCACGTGGTCGAAGGTCACCAGACCGGCGAGAGAAAGGATACCGATCATCGCCGTCGCACCGAGATAGGGAACAAACTCGGCCAGCGCGGCGAGGAACCCCCACAGTAACGGGCTCGGCATTTTCAGCAGATACATGACGCCCGCGACCGTCATCCCCAGCGCAAGATTGACCAGCGAAATAGTCACCAGATAGGTAGAGATCGAAGCTTCGGTCTCCCTCGCAATCGCCACGGCCTTCTTCTTGTCACGCAGTAGTGGAAGAACTTTGATCAGCTTTTGGAGAAAGAGGTCTCCTGCGGCGAGCAGGAAATAGAGCAGAATCAGGACCTCGATGGCTCCGCTGGCAATCGACTGCGTCGTACCGAAGAGACGCTCGGTCAAGCTCGGACCCTTGACCACCACCTCCTGGGTCTTTTGTCCGTCATTGAGCTTGGTGGCCTGCTCGACCTGCTGCGCCGTTTTGCTCACCTGCTCGACCGGCTTTCGCAGGTCGCGAAGGCGGCTCTGTGCCTCACGGACACTGGAAGGAAGTTTCTGCACCCATTCTTTGGCTGGTGCAGCCAAACCGTAGGCCGCACCGCCCACGGCCCCCAACAACCCGAGAATCACGAGAGCCGCGCCCAGCGGCTCCGGCACCCGAGCCCGTTTGAGCCCTCGTATGATGGGACTCAGGAGGAAGTCGAGAAGCACAGCCAGGACGATGGGCAGGAAAAAGGCGCGGGCGAAGTAGAGGGTATAAAAAGCGGCGAGCACGAAGAGGCCGGTATTGGCGAGAGACCGGATTTCTATCCGATCTCGCAATACCTCTCCCAGCTTCTTGATATCAGGTTGGTCGACGGCTTCGCCCTCAGCCGGATCAGTGGGAACGCCGGCGACATCCGGCTTGAATGCGGAAGAATCTCCCTCGGCGGGGACGCTGGTCGGCATCAGTCGTTCCTTCAGAGAATGGTCGCCCTTGTCCCTCCCTCCCGGGCGGCACTAAGGTTAGCCGGAACCGGTGCCCCTCGCTGCGCGCCGGCACGGGAACTCCCTCTCAGCCCGGAATAGAGTGGCATGTCGCGCCTCTGGCAATCGATCGTTTCGCTCTGGGCCTGGCTGGTTCTGGTCGTCTGCGTGCTCCTGTGGTTTCCCATCCTCCTTGTTCTCGCGATCATCACGGTTCCCTTTGACCCGGGGCGCTACCTGGTCGGCCTGCTCTTTCGAAAGATCGGGCCGGTGATGGCCACGTTGAATCCACTCTGGCACTTCCGCTATATCGGCCAGGTACCCGGCAATCCCAGAAGGCCGTACGTGGTCGTGTCGAATCACGAGTCGTTCACCGACATCCTCCTGATCAGCCATCTTCCTTGGGAAATGAAATGGCTCTCCAAAGCCGAGCTATTCCGGATCCCGATCATGGGATGGATGATGTGGCTGGTCGGGGATATCCCGGTGAAGCGCGGGTTTGGACCCAGCGCAATCGAGGCAATGGCCCGTTGCCGTAAAGCGCTGGCCAACCGGGTTTCCGTAATGATTTTCCCCGAAGGCACCCGTTCACGAACAGCCGAGCTGCTCCCTTTCAAGGACGGCGCCTTCCGACTCGCAATCGAAGCCGGAGTACCGATCCTTCCTCTCGCCGTGTCCGGCACCAGAACCGCGCTTCCCAAGCACGACTGGCGGTTCGGACGCTCAGTCGCCGAGGTTCAGATTCTCGATCCGGTCGAGACGTCCGGCATGACGGTCGAAGATGTCCCCGCTCTGAAACAACGAGTGCGGCAGATGATCATCACCGCTCGCGATGCGTTGGCGAGCGCTCGAACCTAGGGACGGGCTATCTCGCCAGATCACCTGGGGCTCTCACGCGGCCTGCCAGACCTGCCAAAGCGAGTAAGGTGAGCAGATACGGCAGCATGAGAAAGAGTTGATAGGGCAGCTGCACGCCCAGTGCCTGAAAGACGTATTGCAGCGCAGTCGCCACTCCGAACAAGAGCGCTCCCAGCCCAACACCGACTGGATGCCAACGACCCAGAACAACAATCGCAATGGCGACATAGCCGCGGCCAGCGGTCATCCGTTCCGCGAAGGTGCCAACCTGAGCGAGCACCAACGTCGCCCCGCTCAGTCCTGCAAAGCCGCCTCCTATGATCGTTGCACCCGCACGGATGAGCCGCGTCCGGACTCCAGCGGCCCGAGCCATGGCCGCAGATTCACCTGTCGCTCGAAGAGCCAGTCCGAGACGGGTGCGGAAAAGCAGCCACCACACCAGCGGCAAGGCCGCGAATGCCAGGTACGTCGTCAACGGTTGATTGAAGAATGCTGGGCCTGCAAGGGGTACGTTGGACAGACCAGGAACCGGAACGGCTGAAAGTGTAGGAATCGTGAGCCCGGCTCCCGTTTCTCCGTACGCGTGACGGTAGATAATGCCGGTCAAACCGGCGGCTCCAAGCGTCACAGCCGTCCCGGTGATGATCTGATCGGCGCGAGCTCCCACCGTGAGGAGCGAGAAGACTGCCGCGATCAGCATGCCGGCCGCGACCGCGTAGAGCGCGCCGGTCCAGGGACCCTCTGCCGTCGCTCCGAGCGTGGCCGCGAGGGCACCGACCAGCATGGTCCCTTCGATGCCGAGGTTGATGATGCCGGAGCGCTCCGCGATGGCTTCGCCGGTTGCCGCCAGCATGAGCGGGGTGGCGACGCGGACTCCGGCCGAGAGGAATGCGCCGCCAATGCCGAGGATTTCCGTCATCCCGCAGTCTTCACGGGCATCCGCCTTCTGAGTACCCGTTGAGGCTGCAACCAGCCGCCCTTCGGCACGGTCGCGAGAAGCGCCACAACGATGACCACGGCTTCCACGACGTACACGCCGACCGCGGGGATGGCCGCATCCCGCTGCATCGCGCTGGCACCAGCCTCCAGTGCACCGAAGAGAACTCCTGCGAGCACCACACCTGCCGGATGGAGCCCCCCCAGCAAGGCCACAGCGATCGCGGTGAATCCATACCCCGGAGAAAGGTTCTGGAACAGCGCATAGGAAACACCGCTCACTTCAACTCCGCCGGCCAGTCCTGCAATGGCGCCGGAAAGAAGCAGGGCTAGTCCGCCGATTCGCTGGCTATCGATCCGGCCGCTGATTTCCGCCGCACGAGGTCCCGCACCGACAGCCCGGAGCCTGAATCCCCAAACTGTCCGGGAGAACAGGAACCAGAGCAGCCCCGCGCCGGCCAGCGCCAGGAGTAGCCCCGCATGCAGACGAGTGCCTGGCAGCAGCGGGAGCCGAGCTGCCCCGGCAATGGCGGCGCTTTGAGGATAGATGTGAGTCGGCTCCTGCAGGGGGCCCTGAACCATGAGGCTGACCAGGGATTCAGCGACGAAGTTGAGCAGTAGGGTGCTGATCACCTCGATGACGCCGAATCGAAGCTTGAGCCAGACGGGTACGACCACCCAGCAGGCACCCGCCACAGCAGCCGCCAGAAGCAGCGCGGCAACGGCAAGGAACCCTGGTGCTTCAGTGGCATGCAGGCCAACCCAGGTTGCGGCTATCGCCCCCGCGTAAAACTGGCCCTCAGCCCCGATGTTGAACGCGCCACCTTTAAAGGCGACGGCAATCCCCAGGCCTATGATGATCAGAGGTACAGCACGAACCAGCGTGGCCGAGGTGAACGAGTACCAGGAGCCGAACGCACCAGACCAGAGGGCGGCGAGTCCAGCCACGGCGTCATAACCCGCCGCCCAGAGACCCAGGGCGAGTACGGCGATGCCCAGGAGAACTGCGGTGACCGCCCAGGCGAGCCGGGCAATCACGAGTTTTCTCCGCTCAGCATCAGGGCACCGACTTC
Source organism: uncultured Gemmatimonadales bacterium (assembly GCA_963751925.1). GTDB lineage: Bacteria > Gemmatimonadota > Gemmatimonadetes > Gemmatimonadales > GWC2-71-9 > CAVVWJ01. Next base: position 2,230,474 of record CAVVWJ010000002.1, read on the forward strand.
CGCCCGAGAGCTGCCGGTCACTTCGGAAATGACGCCGCGTACCAGGACGATTACCCGGTTGGCCAGCTGGAGGACTTCATCGAGATCAGCCGAATGAAAGATCACAGCCGCCCCGTTCGCGGCCGCCGTGCGAAGACGGTCGTGAATAGCGGCCGCGGCGTTCACATCGAGCCCTCGGGTCGGATTTTCCGCGACAATGACCGCCGGATTCTGGGAAAGCTCCCGGGCCAGGATGAGTCTCTGCTGATTTCCACCACTCAAGCTTGCTGCCCGGGCATTGGGGCCCGGCGCAGCGATGCCGTATTCGCGCAGGAGCTCACCCGTTCGACGCTGCGCCTCTTTCCATCTTATCCGCCCACCTCGTATCCAGGGGGCGTCCCGACCAAGTCCGAGCACAACGTTCTCTGTGAGGGTGAAATCGGAAATCAGTCCTTCGTTCGTGCGGTCCTCGGGAATGAACCCGACCGGTTTCTTGACCTGCAACCGGCCGCGGAGGGGCTCCAATCGACCGGCGATGGCACGCAGAAGCTCACGCTGCCCGTTTCCTTCGACCGCCGCGATTCCCAGAATCTCTCCCCCACGCACCACCAGAGAGGTTTGCCGCAGCGCAATCCCGTAACCGCTCTCCCGCGGCATCTCCAAGGCATCGAACCTCACCAGCTCTGCGCCGAGATCTGACTCGAAGGTTGGAGCTGGCAAGTTGCTGCCAGGCTCGGGAAGAACCGGCTGACCGATCATGGCACTCGTCAACGACTGGACACTCTGACCAGCCACGGTCCCGGCATACGTCACCGCACCGGCACGCAGTACCGTCACCCGATCAGCCGCGCGCAGCGCCTCATCCAGCTTGTGGGTGATCAGCACCACCGCGCCGCCGTCTTCCGCGAACGAGCGAATCATCCGGAAAAGCTCGGTAGTCTCCGGCGGGGCGAGGACGCCGGTCGGCTCGTCCAAAAGGAGAATCCGGACCTCACAGGCAAGCGCCTTCAGGATCTCGAGACGCTGTTTGAGGGCGACGGAGAGCCGCCCAGCTCGCTGGTCCGGATCAAGGGGTAGACCGGTACGCTCGCATAGACTGCGAGTGCGTTGACTGAGCTGACGCGGTGTCACCGGCCAGCCCGCTGCCAGCGCGATGTTCTCAGCCACTGTCAGCGCCGGGATAGATGTGAAGTGCTGGTGCACCATGCCAATCCCGAGGCTGCGGGCACGCCGTGGCGATCGAATTCTTTGACGCTCGCCGCTCACACTTATCTCGCCGGAGTCTGGCTGTACCAGCCCGTAGGCAACGTGCATCAGGGTTGACTTGCCGGCGCCGTTTTCACCCAACAGGGCATGCACCTCGCCTGACTCTAAACTGAAGTCGGCCCCGCGCAGTGCCTGCACGGAGCCGAATCGCTTGTGAATCCCGGTGAGCTCGAGTGCCCGGCTCACCGCTTACAGGCCAGTCGGATGGTCGTGAAAGTCCCACTCCAGATCGAACTGTTCCGCGAGATGAGAAGCCATTGCCTGCACCCCGAGCGTTTCGGTGGCGTAGTGGCCGGCATAGATGACGTTAAGGCCCCATTCCATGGCGTCGAAGTACGTGTGATGCGCCCCTTCCCCAGTGATGTAGGTATCCAAACCGGCATCCCTGGCGTAGGAGATCATGTTCCCACCACCGCCGGTTATGATCCCAATGCGGGCAGGCCTTTCGGGACCTCCGGACATCAGAAGCGAACTTCCCTTCAGAGTGTGCAGCACGCGGTCGAGCTCGAGCGCCACCGCTTCCCTGGTCGGTAAGCTCGTCGGGCTCTGGCCCCATACCCCGAGAGCGATACCACGATACTCTCCGAAGCGTCCATCTACCCGTATTCCGAGGCGTTCCGCCAGCACGGCGTTGTTGCCTACCTCCGGATGGACGTCCAAAGGTATATGGGCCGAGTAGAGCGGAATATCATGGTCCAGCAGGGCAGCGAGGCGGCGGTATCGCCGGCCTGTCAATGGCACGTTTCCCTCCCAGAGCAGGCCGTGATGTACCAGAAGGAGCGGAGGTGGCTCCCCTGCTTCGAGCCCAGCGATAACGCCGTCGATCGTGGCCTGGGATGCGTCCACTGCCGCCACGATTCTCCCAACTCGACCGCTGTTTTGAACCTGCAAGCCGTTTACCGCATTCGGCTCGTCGGGAATCTCCGCCACCCGGAGATATTCATCCAGGTAGGTGACCAGCTGCGTTAGCGGAACTCCCAAAGTCACCTCGGCCACGCCATGGCCTCCATCATGGCAGGACGCGGAGCCGCAACCAACGTTCCATTGGTGATAGAGTCCGCGGCCGCATGCACCCGAGCCGATAGGCTCTTCGGGACGAGGCTATCGAGGCGGGGATTGGGGACATACCTCACCACTCCACTACGCAGTCCGAATGCCTCTGCTCGAGGAGTAAAGCCTCCCGCACGAAACTCCGATGCCACCAACAACAGGGCGTGGGGGAGGTCGATGACGGCGCTGCCCAGTACCCGGTCCGGAGCCAAAGAAGACTGATCCGCGTTGGCGCCGAAGACATAGACCCCGGTTTGCTCCTTGCTGGCCTGGAACAACCCGAGTGCTGCCGCATCTGCATTGTGGTGAAACATGTCCGCCCCCGCCCTCATGAGGGCGAGCGCGGCCTCCCGTCCGGCCGCAGGATCGTCAAAGGTGTTCAGATAAATTTCGCGGCTCTGAATGTGTGAATTGACCGCACGAGCGCCGTTCACCCACCCCTGGTATGCCGCCTTTATCGGCGGAAGCTCGATCCCACCGATGAAGCCGAGGATGTTTGTCTTGGTGAGCCCACCCGCGATCATTCCGGCGAGGTAGCTGGCCTCCTCCAGTCGGAAAATGAGGGGTGCGACGTTTCCCCGAACCCGCTGCCCCGATATCACGATAAATACTGTCCCGGGGTATTGGGCAGACACCCGCTCGGCCGGGTCCTGGAACTCGAAGCCGTTGGCAAAGACCAGGTCGTAGCCCTGGACGGCGTAGGCCCGCAACGCCTCATCCTGCTCGGCCGGCGTCCGGGCTTCGACGTGGCTGATGGCAAGATGAAGCGAATCATGAATCCGCTGAAGTCCCTGATATGCTCCTGCGTTCCACGCCACGTCGGCGATCGATCCGGGGGTTATTAGCCCTACCCGGGGAACGCCGGATGGAGCTGGGGAGCAAGCAAAAAGCGCCATGAAGAGGCCAGCATGGCGCCAGTAGGGGTTTAGTGCAGGATTATAGAACCGTGGTTTTGATAGCACCGTACCGAGCAGGCTCACCTCAAAGTTTTTGTTCCCCAGAGTTAGGTCACTATCAACTTTGTGGGGAATTGGCACTGCTGCTGGCGTGGCCCGCAGCATCCATTTTGACCTCTCCGGTGACTCTAGCTCCTTCTACAATAGAGATCCTGGGAGTAAGGATGTCTCCGGCAACCATAGCCGTAGCTTGCAGCTCCACCCTTTCACGTGCATGAATAGCCCCGCTAACCTGTCCCGCGATCACTGCTTCCTGGGTATGCAGATCTCCCTCAATGACAGCGCCTTCAGCCACAAGCACCTGAGCTCCGACCCGCACTGTCCCGCGAACCCGCCCCTCTACCCTGACAACGCCCTCTGTCTCCAAATCGCCTATTACTGTCATGTCGCTGGCGATTATCGAAAACGGTATCTGGTCGCTTCGGCGTCGCTTCAGCTCATTTCCTTGCTCGTCTCTGGCTGGATTACTGAAGAGCCCCATCAACGACCCTCCTTTACCAAGGTCAGTGGGTCAAGCGATAAGCCGCGCTGGCGGATTTCGAAGTGGAGGTGTGGCGCGGTCGACCGTCCGCTGTTCCCGCTGAGACCTATGACCTGCCCACCGGCAACCGTGGACCCCGCTGTCACTAAGATGCGAGATAAGTGGCCGTACATGGTCTGGTATTCGTTCGTGTGGTCCAGCAGAACGAACAAGCCGTACTCTGGATCCTCCCCCGCCTGGCGTACGGTGGCGCCGCCGGAAGCCCGAACCAGACTTCCGACCGGAACCGCCACGTCTATTCCGGGGTGGGCTTCATCGCGCCCGCCCGCTTTGACTTGCCCCCGGGTTATATAACCTGCTTCATCCAAGGGCCAATGCTGGGGAGGGCCGATGCCCGGATTCGAATCAGGAACAACTGACACCAGCCTCGCTCTGATCGGTGGAGCAACCGGGAGAGTGGAGGCCCGGGATACAGGGTCCGGCACGATCTGGCCTCCCATCATCTGGCGCACTTGCGAGTAGCGGGATTCTGCGCTGTCCAGCGCTGCGGATAGCTCCCGGACCCTGGCGTTCTCTGCTCGAAGCCGACCGAGTTCTCGTTGCATGCCGGGCACTCGAGCCGCCGCTCGCAGGATCGGACCATACAGGACAATCACCGTGAGTAGAAGCAGGACTGCCACCCCGGCAATCCAGCCACCCAACCGCAGGACCCAGAGCCGAATTCGAAAATTCCGCGTCTTCGTCGTCCCGTCCCGTTGAATGAGAACGGTGACGGAGCGCGCGCGAGGCTTCATCCTGCGAACGGCTCGCCCAGAATCAGCTCGAGTACGCGCGCCAAGTCGTCGTTGGAGTAGTAGCTGATGCTTATGAATCCGCGACCACGCCGCCGACTCGTGACTCTGACGTCGGTGCCGAGCCGCTTGCGCAAGGCGTCCTCCACTCGTCGCACATCGGCGCTAGCCATTTTTTGCGGAGCACGAGGACGTGCGGTGGGCGAAGGAGCTACAACTCCAGAAGGCGCCTCTCCCCGCGTCCGGGCTTCGACCTCGCGAACCGACCATCCTTGCTCGACCGCCTCTCTTGCCAGACGAACCATCTCGGGCTCCGCTTCGACGGCGAGGAGAGCTCGAGCATGGCCTTCTGACAGCTTGCCCTCCTGTACCAGCTCTTTCACCTCGCCAGGGAGCTTCAGTAGCCTGAGCAGGTTCGCAACAGTAGAGCGATTCCTTCCGACCAGACGGGCAATCTCCGCCTGCGGTATGCTGAATTCTTGGCCCATCCGTTCGTAGCCGGCAGCCTCGTCAATCGCATTCAGATCATTTCTCTGCAGGTTCTCGATGAGGGCCAGCGTGAGCAACGTCTTGTCGTCGGCATCCTTGATGATCGCTGGGATCTTGGGCCAGCCGAGGCGTTGAACCGCCCGCCAGCGACGTTCACCGGCAATGAGCTCATACCTTCCATTCTTGGACCGCACGATGACGGGCTGCAGAAGACCCGAGGCTTCGATCGAGGCCGTGAGCTCAGTCAATGCGGTCTCATCGAGCCGAGTGCGAGGCTGATATGGGTTGGGCGACACGCTTCCGACTGGAAGCTCCCGAAACGCTCCGGTTGCTTCTGCCTGTTCGCGGGACACAGAGCCAAGTAACGCCTCCAGCCCTCTGCCCAACCGCTTCGTCTCGGTCATGTGGCCACCTCAGGGAGTGGTTCGGGAACCAGGGGCTCCTCGATCGTGACGGTATTCTCCACTCGGCGCATCAGCTCCTGGGTTACGGCCAGATAGCTCTTGGAGCCCACCGACTGCACGTCATAGAGGAGAATCGGCTTGCCAAAGCTCGGTGCCTCTGCCAGGCGGACATTCCGCGGGATAGGAGTCACGAACACCTTCGCGCCGAAATACTCTTTCGCATCTTCCGCCACTTGCCGGCAGAGATTCAGCCGCGAATCGTACATGGTCAGCAGCACGCCGCTGATGGCAAGTCCGGGATTGAAGTTTTGCTGAACGAGGCGAACAGTGTTCAGTAGCTGGGAAATTCCTTCCAGTCCGTAGTACTCGCACTGAATCGGGATCAGCACGGCGTTTGCGGCAGCCAGCACGTTGAGAGTCAGCAAGCCGAGCGAGGGAGGGCAATCGACCACGATGTAGTCGTAGTCGTTCTGAAGCCCTTCGAGTACTTGCCGCAAAATTGCTTCGCGACCTGGGCGCTCAACCAACTGCAGCTCGGCCCCTACGAGGTCCTGGGTGGCGGGGAGAACCGAGAGAAAGGGAAGAGCAGCGATGGGAAGAATCGATTCTGCTGGTGGGCGGCCTTCCACGAGAGACTCGTAGAGGGAGAGCTCCACCGTTTCTTTGGCGATACCAACGCCGCTGGTGGCATTGCCCTGAGGATCGGCATCGAGCAAGAGAGTTCGTCGCTCTGCTATTGCCAGGGATGCCGCAACGTTCACCGCGGTGGTTGTCTTGCCAACGCCACCCTTTTGATTTGCGATCGCAATTACATGTGCCATATGTCGCCAGTCTCACATTAAGTTGATGTGGCACACACACTTGCTAACTAACTGAGCGGGATGAAGAGATACAGGCTTGGGAACGGAGTTACTTCCGACACGAATATACGAATTCGGCCGGATGGTGCAATCACCTGCGCGGTTTTCGATAAGAGGAAAGAAATGCGGGCGACCGGGGCGCTGCGGCGAAATCTCTCCGGCGAAAAAGATCCGCCGGGGTCGTGAAGTGACGGCGCTCAGTCCGGTGCAGCTGCGGCAAGAGTTAGCGGTTTCACGTGAAACATCCAACGACCCCGATCAGAGTTTCACGTGAAACGCCGGATCCCTCAGCTTCAGCACTGCGGCCATCACGCCCTGAAGGTCGCTGGGCGATACCCCCGGCACTCGAGCCGCTTGGCCCAGAGAGCGCGGCTGTACGGACTGGAGCTTCTGTCTTGCCTCGGTAGAGAGGGACATCATCGATCGATAGTTCATTCCAGATGGAATGACCAAGTCGTCCATTCGGCTGATCCGCTCCGCCGTAGCTCTTTCCTTAGAAAGGTACCCGCCGTATTTGAGCTCGATATCGGCCCACTCTGTCGGGGCACTGATCGACACTCCGGCGGCGGCGAGGAGTTCGTCCAACGGGAGTTCGGGGCGACGGGCAAGTTCCGCCAGACGACAGGGACTCTCGATCGGAGATGATCCCTGACGAAGTAGAAGATCGTTTACGGCGGTGGGAGTCACGGACAGTTCGGCTTGCTCCAATAGATCCTCTTCAGCACGCAACCTCTGGCACGCGTATCTGAGTTCAGCATCCTCTAACAATCCGAGGCGCTCCGCCAACGGGAAAAGGCGCCTCAGCGCGTTGTCCTGGCGGAGCAAGAGCCGGTACTCGGATCGGGACGTGAACAAACGGTATGGTTCATCTACGCCCCTGCTCACCAGGTCGTCTGCCAAAACTCCGAGGTACGCCTCATCTCGACGAAAGACGACTGGCTCCAGCTCCAGCGAAGCCGCTGCGGCGTTGAGTCCAGCTATGACGCCCTGGGCGGCGGCCTCCTCGTACCCAGTCGTGCCATTTACCTGTCCGGCCAGGAACAGACCGCCGATCTGTTTTGTCTCGAGCGTGGGCAGGAGTTCGGTGGGCGGGAAGTAATCGTACTCGATGGCGTATCCAGGTCGGGTCATACGTACCGACTCTAGCCCAGGGATGGTTCGCAAGAACGCCAGCTGAACATCCGCAGGAAGCGAGGTGGAAACCCCGTTTACGTACATCTCGGAGGTATCCAGTCCCTCGGGCTCGAGGAAAACCTGGTGATGCTCCGCATCGGGGAAGCGCACGATCTTGTCTTCAATACTGGGGCAGTAGCGAGGTCCCTGCCCACTGATGGCCCCGCCGTACAGAGCCGATTCCTTCAGGTGCCTGGTGACAATGTCCCGAAGCGCGGGACCGGTGCGTGTCAGGTAACACGGCCGTTGTTCCGGATGCGATGCCTCTTCGTACGATGAAAACCAGTACGGAATCGGGTCTCCGTCCTGTCGCTGCAGCAGCGTGAAATCGACCGAGCGTCCATCTACCCGCGGCGGGGTACCGGTTTTGAACCGTCGTGATTCAAGCCCGAGCTCTGATAGAGAAGCAGCTATGTGCGTAGCAGATAGCTCGCCGGCTCGTCCTCCAGCCGTGCGTCCGGTCGGGCCTACGTGGATCTGGCCACGAAGGAATGTGCCCGCTGTGAGAATGAATGCCCGAGCAAGGAACGTCCTTCCATCCAGCGTTCTGACACTCTCGATACACCTTCGCGACAGCGTGAGAGAAGAGACCGTCCCCTGAACACAGACAACGTTCGGCCTCCTCTCCAGAACCGACCTCACCGCCCGTCGGTACAGACCTCGATCGCACTGAGCTCGGGGTGACCGCACTGCTGGCCCCTTGGACCTGTTGAGCATCCGGAATTGAAGCCGCGAGAGATCGGTAGCGCGGCCCATGACACCACCCAACGCATCCACCTCGCGCACAACAGTCCCCTTCGCTATCCCGCCGATCGCCGGATTGCAGGACATCTGACCGATCGTCTCGAGATTCTGCGTCAGGAGGAGAGTCCTCGCGCCTCGGCGCGCAGCCATCGTGGCGGCTTCAACTCCGGCATGGCCACCACCGATCACTATGACGTCATATCTCTCCATCGCAACTCCTCCTGGAAGAGCGCGGACTCTTTGGGTCTGTCATGGGGGACCCAGTCTTGGACTCCCCGCTTCCATATATAGCTAAGCGGCAGCGTCCGGGGCCCAGAAGAATTGGCTTGTGGAAGAACCATGCGGAGGAATCTGCTACGAATTGAACTCGCCGAGCCGAGTAATGCGGGCAATCTCCTGCGACGGGATAGTCAGCTGTCGTAACTCGGAGCGGACTCCGAATTTGATGCTCTTCCGAACGTACTCTTCCTTTGTAACCGAGACTGCCGCCGGGTCGTATACGCCTACGTCGAGCATGTGAACGCCTCGTTCGTCTTCGCTATCATAGCGTCCCACATATGTCCGAGCGCCTGTGGTTTCGACCACCACAGTGACGCCATGCAGCTCAGAGTGCCCCGGGTGAAAGACGTGTCCAGCCATCTCGATCCCCAAGTCAGACGGTTGCTGCGCAGAAACGGTCGAAAGCAGCCGTGAGATCGCTGGCGATAGCCTGAGGAGACCGGCCCTCAATTTGGTGCCTGTGAACGAAGTGCACGACTTCTCCGTCACGCAGCAACGCCATTGAAGGACTGCTGGGCTGATACTCGCCGAAGTACTGGCGAGCGCGGGCCGCCGCCTCGAGATCCTGCCCGGCGAAGACAGTGACGACTTGCTGGGGGACGATCCCGTGCTTCAGCGCTAACGCCAAGGCAGGACGGGCGTTACCCGCGGCGCAACCGCACACGGAGTTCACGAAGACGAGCATGGATCCGCGCTGGTCGCCGAGCGCCGCATCCACTTCAGCGGGAGTGGTGAGCTCCTTGGCACCCATGCCGGTCATCTCGGCCCGCATTGGGGCAACCAGGGTCGGGTTGTATGGCATTCTTTTGATCCTTTGTTTTACCGTTTGACGATAGGCCTTCAACGTGTCCAGTCGGTCGATACTACCGAGTCTGGCGCATCGAGCGCTGTGTTCATTGCGTGCCACGAAAGGCTGGCACATTTCACCCGGATCGGATACTCCGAGACGCCCGCGAACGCAGCCAGTTTTCCTAGTGCTTTTGCGTCATCAGGGGTGAGCGATCCGGTGACGAGTTGACGGAACTTATCAAAAAGGGCCCGAGCCTCGGCACTGGTCTTACCCTTTACTGCATTGGTCATCAGCGAGGCCGACGCTTTAGAGATGGCACATCCGGAGCCCTGAAAGCTGACATCTTCAATTCGATCTCCAGCCATTCTGAGCCAGACCGTGAGCCGATCGCCACATAGGGGGTTGTTTCCCTCTACGCGTCGGTTGGCATCCTCGAGAACCCGGTAATTGAGCGGAGACCGATTGTGATCGAGGATCAGGTCCTGATATAAAGCGTCGAGAGTCGCCATTATCCAAACATCTTCTTGACACGCTTAAGACCGACGACCAATGCGTCCACTTCTTTCCGCGTGTTATAGAACGCAAAAGATGCCCGGGCGGTTGCCGGAACACCCATCCGCTGCATGGCCGGCTGGGCGCAATGGTGGCCCGCCCGGATGGCGATCCCATCGTCGTCCAGGATCGTACCGATGTCATGAGGGTGAACTCCATCCATCACGAAGCCCAGCACGCTTGCCTTCTTCTGGGCCGTTCCGATCAGGCGCAGGCCGCTGATCTCACTCACTGCTTCCGTAGCATAGGCCAAGAGATCCTGCTCCCAGCGACCGATTCTGTCGAGACCGAGCTCGGTGACATAGTCGAGAGCCGCACCCAGTCCGATGACCTGTGCAATCATCGGGGTTCCCGCCTCGAATTTGGCCGGCAAGGGGGCCCAGGTCGAACGCTGTAGTGTTACGGTCTCGATCATGTCGCCACCGCCTTGGTACGGTGGCATCTTTTCCAGCAGCGACTCCCGGCCGTACAGGACTCCAACCCCGGTCGGCCCAAGTACCTTGTGGCCGGAGAACACAAAGAAGTCGCAGTCGAGATCTTGAACGTCCACTTGCAGGTGAGGAGCAGCCTGAGCCCCGTCCACGAGGACTGGAATCCCCCGGGCGTGCGCCAATGATACCAGCTGTTTGATTGGGTTGACCGTCCCCAGAGCATTCGACAGATGGACCACCGCAACCAGGCGAGTCCGGTCAGTAAGGAGTGCTTCGAGTGCCTCAACCTCGAGCTCGCCAGCATCATTCATCGGCGCTGCCTTGAGCTCAGCATCGGTCTGCTCACAGACCAGCTGCCAGGGGACGATGTTGGAGTGGTGCTCCATGACTGTTATTACGATGTTGTCTCCCGGCCCTAGCTTCGATCTTCCATAGCTCTGGGCTATGAGATTGATGCCCTCGGTTGTCCCTCGGGTGAAGATGATTTCTCGGCTTGACCTGGAGTTCAGGAACTTGGCGACCTTATCTCGAGCGCCGTCATAGAGTCCGGTTGCCCGCTCGCTCAGGTAGTGAACTCCACGATGGATGTTCGCGTTCTCGGCGCTGTAGAACCTGTTGACCGCGTCGATGACCGTCTGCGGCTTCTGGCTGGTCGCAGCATTGTCCAGGTACACCAGCGGCTTTCCCCGGACCCGCCGCTGAAGAATGGGAAAGTCCTTACGGACCCGGGCCACATCGAGGGGGGAGTCCCGGAGATCCGCCGGCAGAAGACCGCCGTCAGGAGCTGCTCGGGGCGAGACTGTCTCCAGCCCAGCACCGGGGGTACCACTCTCCCGTCTCAACCTGCCCCCAGACGCTCGCGAACCAGGCGCTCGAGCTCCTCTCGAACCGGAGCCAACGTCACCTCGGAGGTCACTTCGGCCGCGAAGGCGTAGGTGAGGAGTAGCTTGGCCTGGTCAGCCGGGATCCCGCGGCTCCTGGCGTAGAACAGGGCGACATCATCGAGACGGCCCACCGTAGCGCCGTGAGTGCATTTCACATCATCGGCGAAGATCTCGAGCTGGGGCTTGGTATCAACCTTGGCGGTCTCGCTCAGCAAGAGATTGCGGTTGGTCTGCTTGGCGTCGGTCTTCTGCGCCTCCGGCTTCACAAACACCTTGCCATTGAACACCGCGCGAGAACGGCCTTCGAGAACTCCTTTGTAGACCTCCCAGCTTCGACAATTTGGCTGGTCGTGAAAGATGGCGGTGTGGTTGTCCACGACTTGCTCACCGCGAGTGAGGTAGAGTCCGTACATGAGTGTCTCTACATTCTCATCGTTGAGCCGCACATGAAGATTGTGCCGTGCCAGTGCGCCTCCCATCGCCATCGAGAACGACCGATAATGGCTATCGCGCTGTTGATCGACATGGGTCAGCCCAATGTGGTACGCCCGCTCGCTCTCGCGCTGAATTCTGGTATGCTCCAGCCATGCGTTGGCGCCGAGGACCACCTCGGTTACCACGTTATTCCAGTAGGTCTCTCCCTCTGCCAGTCGTAACGTAGCTCTCGACGATCGACGCTCTGGCGCCGTTCTCGAGGACGACAAGGTTACGTGGATGAGTCACGCTCCCAGCCGCCGATCGAGTGGTTACAAAGACCAGGTGCACTGGGCGAGTGACATCGACGTCTGCCGCCACATGGAAGTACCCGCCATCTCGAATCGAGGCTGTGTTGAGAGCGGAGAATGGACTCACCTCGTTGGGGGCGTGACGTCCGAGATGCTTTTCGATGCCGTCCCCATCTCGCAGGGCATCACTCAGGCTGCCGACCCGGACGCCTGCGGGCAGGGCGGCCGTAGAACTGAGTAGATCGCTGTAAGCACCGTCCACAAATACCAGGGTGCTCCACTCGCGATGACCAAAGAGGAACGGCTCCAACTCCTCTCTGGTAACGGCGGGTCCGGTGCTGCCGGTCTGGCGCCAATCACCTCTGACGATCGGACCGATGGGAGTGAAGCGCCACTCCTCGTCCCGAGAGCCGGGGTAGCCGACAGCGGTAAATCTTTCCTTGCCGGCCCGTCGGATTGCCTCGAGCCAGTCGGGAGTTTCGGCCACTGCGGTGCCGCTCATGCCATAGAGCTCCTGAAGGTGAGCTTCGCTCACGCTGTTACCCCCGCCTCTTCCTCGAGCCACTCGTATCCCTTGGCCTCGAGCTCCAGGGCCAGGTCCTTCCCGCCTGATTTCACGATACGGCCGGCGGAGAGCACATGCACCTGGTCCGGGACGATGTAGTTCAAGAGCCGCTGGTAGTGAGTCACGATGATGGTAGCGTTGTCGGGCCGGCGTAGCGCATTGACGCCGCCGGCGACAATCCTCAGAGCGTCGATGTCGAGGCCCGAGTCGGTCTCGTCCAGGATTGCCAGTCGCGGGTCCAGAACAGCCATCTGCAGAATCTCATTGCGCTTCTTCTCTCCTCCGGAAAAGCCGGAGTTTACCGCCCGACCCATGATCTCGGGGCCCCATTCCACCAGGGCGAGCTTTTCCTCGAGGAGATCGAGAAAGTCCATCGAGTCTACCTCGTCCAGACCCTTGGCTTTCCGGATCGCATTGTAGGAGGCGCGAAGGAAATAGGCGTTACTGACGCCCGGAATTTCGACTGGATACTGGAACGCCAGAAAGACGCCCGCCTGGGCCCGCTCCTCAGGTTCCATGTCCAGCAGGTCCCGACCGTCGTACAGCACCTGCCCGGCCGTCACCTGATAGGCTGGGTGGCCTGCGAGCACCTGAGCCAGGGTGCTCTTGCCCGATCCATTCGGGCCCATAACAGCGTGGACCTCACCAGCCCCGACGGTGAGGTCGATGCCTCTCAGGATTTCCTTCTCGCCGGCACTCGCCCGCAGTCCTTTAATCTCCAACACTTCGACTCTCCTCGTGTATGAACCCGTCTTGCTCTATCGGTTACCGAGACGTCCTACCCTCGGATCCAGCCCTTACCCGACGCTTCCTTCCAGACTCACGCCGAGCAGCTTCTGGGCTTCGACGGCAAACTCCATGGGAAGCTCTTTGAAGACCTCTTTGCAGAAGCCATTCACGATGATGGAAATGGCGTTCTCGGTATTGAGGCCTCGCTGCTTCAAATAGAAAATCTGATCCTCACCGATCTTGGACGTGGACGCCTCGTGTTCCACCGAAGAGCTGGCGTTTTGTACGTCGATGTATGGGAAGGTGTGGGCACCGCAGCGGTTACCGATCAGCATGGAATCACACTGGGTGTAGTTCCGGGCACCGGCCGCCTTGGGAAGAACCTTGACCAGACCCCGATAGCTGTTCTGGCCCTGGCCGGCCGAGATGCCCTTGGACACAATGGTGCTACGCGTGTTCTTGCCGATGTGGATCATCTTCGTTCCGGTATCAGCCTGCTGTTTGCCGTTCACGACAGCAACCGAGTAGAACTCGCCCACCGAGTTGTCGCCCTGCAGGATGACGCCAGGATACTTCCAGGTAATGGCAGACCCGGTCTCGACCTGGGTCCAGGAGATCTTCGAGTTGGCTCCTGCGCACTTCCCGCGCTTGGTGACAAAGTTGTAAATGCCTCCTCGACCCTCCTCGTCTCCGGCATACCAGTTCTGCACCGTTGAGTACTTGATCGTAGCTCCCTCGAGAGCGATGAGCTCTACCACCGCTGCGTGCAGCTGGTTCTCATCGCGCTTGGGAGCGGTGCAACCCTCGAGATAGCTGACTGACGCGCCGTCTTCCGCGATGATCAGGGTGCGCTCGAACTGACCCGTGTCTGCGGTGTTGATGCGAAAGTAGGTCGAAAGGTCCATGGGACATTGGACGCCCTTCGGCACGAAGACGAAGGAGCCGTCGCTGAACACGGCGGCATTCAGTGCTGCGAAGAAGTTGTCACTTGGAGGTACCACCGAGCCCAGGTACTGCCGTACCAGGTCGGGGTGCTCCCGAACTGCCTCTCCAAAGGAGCAGAAAATGATCCCCATCTCCCCCAGCTTGGCCTTGTAGGTAGTGCCAACCGATACGCTATCGAAGATGGCGTCCACGGCAACCCCGGCGAGCAGCTTCTGCTCGGACAGCGGAATACCAAGCTTCTGATAGGTCTCGAGCAGCTTGGGATCGACATCGTCGAGGCTGCCCAGCGGGGTCTTGGTCTTGGGCGCGGAGTAATACCTCAGTGCCTGATAGTCCACCGGGTTGTACTTGATATTGGGCCAGCTGTGTGGCTCGGCCATCTTGATCCATCCGCGATACGCCTTCAACCGCCACTCCAGCAGCCACTCAGGCTCTCCCTTCTTGGCGGAGATGAGCCGAACGATGTCCTCGTTGAGACCTCGCGGTGCAACGTCTGACTCGATATCGGTGACGAACCCGTATTTGTATTCCCGATTGACCAGTGTCTCGACTGGCGAACTCATACGCTCTCCCCTGGTGTGAGAGGGATCGCTTCCCTCCCAGACGACTGGCTTGCCGACCCAATCTCTTCTCCAGCCGAGCTGCTGAACCGCACGCGGTACTCGCAGGCACTGCACCCGCCCAGGATGTGTTCCTGCCGATCGACTTCAGCTTCGAGCACGGCCGCTAGGAATCTTGCCTCCGCAGCACAGATCTCCGGAAATCGCTTGGCAACAGCGTGAATGGCGCAGTTGTGCTCGATCAGCGTGCCGGCACCAGCGGAGATGGTGGCTTCCGCCATGTAGCCGTCTTCAGAGAGGAGCCGGGCGACCGCCGCCATACGCTGCGGCGGGGCAGCCCCAGCCAGCTCAGCCTGCAGGCGCCGAGTGAGAGCGTCATATCGCGCCTCGAGGACGGCGACTGCCGCCTCACGACCATCGCGCTCGACCACGTGGTCCAGCAGCTCTGTCAGCGTGGCTTCGTAGCGACGAGGAAAAAGTGCCTCACCGCTGGCACTGAGCCTGTAGGCGAATGCCGGTGCTCCCACGCCCCGGTGGCGCCTCTCATACTCCACCAACCCCTCCGCCTCCAGCTCCTTGAGATGATGGCGAACGGCGTTAAGGGACACGCCCAGTCGGAGCGCCAGCTCACGAGCGGTAAGCAAGTGGCGACGTTTCAGTTCCAGAAGAATGGCTCCACGCGCGCCTCGCTGACCGAGGGGCAGCGGATTGGCTGGGTCTGGCAGGGTGATAGCGGGGTTCATTGGCGAAATCATAAGTAAATCAGTCGGGATTGTCAATTCGTGGAGCGAAATTGGTGCGAATTCTAAGCTACATAGGATCAACGGTTTACTTACGCCTCGACCGTTCTTGCTACAGCCCATGGGAGCAGGAGACGGTGAGGTATTAGTAGTATCGATGCATACCCCGCATTCAAACCCATAGCCGCTCCGTGGGTTTATTCACATATTTGATGAAGTCGGCGCCCCAACCCTTCTCGTATTGAGGTGTACCACAGGATGACCATCCACCGTATTCGGCTCCTGGGAGATCCCATCCTCCGTGCCCGGTGCGAAACGATTACGCGGCCGCGTTCGACCGCGGTTCGGGTCATCATGGACGATATGCGGGAAACTCTTCGGGATTGGCAGTCGCGTTTCGGCAACGGACGAGGGATAGCAGCACCTCAGATCGGCGCGCCTGTGCGCATGATTTACATCGAAATGGATCAGCCATGGGCGTTGATCAACCCCGAGATCATCGACATCGGGAACGAGGACTTCGAGGTCTGGGATGATTGCTTCAGTTTCCCCAACCTTCTGGTCCGGGTGTCCCGGTCCTACCGGGTCCGGGTGAGATATCAGGATCTCAAGGGAGAGTGGACGGAAGTGGATGTCGAGGGAGATCGCGCCGAACTGATCCAGCATGAGATCGACCACCTGGATGGCGTACTGGCCGTCGATCGGCCGCAGGGACTGGATCCGTTCTGCCTTCGAGAGGAGTGGCAGCGACTCCACGGAGTCACCGGCCGCTATGGCCCACCCGAGGCCCGCACCGCGAGCTACGCGACTCAAGCTATAGAAGAGTAGGTATCGCTGCGGATGGCGCGTTGGCCATCAAAACCATCGTCCCAACCTGACAAACGCGGCCGAGCGCCCGCCGCTCGCCAATCCATAGTCGAAACGTACCGGACCCACAGGTGTTTCAGCTCCGATCCCGGCTCGCACGCCGGCCACCCAACCTTCCGTATCCAACAGCGCTCCACCGAAGGCAGCTCGGCCAGCCGCGACTTCGACCCGGGCGACGAATGGCCCCCGCAAGACGTACGTGATCAGAAGTCCCGCCATGGCTTCCCGGTCCCCGCGCCTTTCGCCGATGTGAAGGCCGGGAAGCCCATCTTCTCCACCGAGTTGAAATGATTCCTGCAGTGGCAGCCTACGGCCCCAACCGAGCCGTGCCGAAGGCCTGAGACGGAAACTCCCCAGTCGCAGGTTGCCACTGGCTTCGAGACCGGTTCGCTGATAGAGAGCGGTCCAGAGGAGATCGGCCTCGACCGTACGCTCTCGCGAGCGACTCGCCCTGATCACGCGGGCGAGACCTCCCAGGGTGGACCGCTCGCGCCCAGGCTCTCTCCAAGCGTAACCGGCCGCGCCAAGCGCAAATTCCCAATCCTGACCGGCCGCCCACTCGACGCCAAGAAATCCCTGGGCCTTCCGAGTCTTGGCGCTGGCAAGCTCCTCGCCGGAAGCGTCGAACTGACGAATCGATTGGCTCGCGAGGTTAGCGGTTACTGTGGGCGTCATCAGCTGGCGGCCCAACTGATAGTTCCGCCGGAGCCCGAGATAGATCTCCTTCCGCAGGTCTCCCAGGAACAGAGCCGCGCTACTCTCGAGCGCCAGATTGAGAGTCCGCCGATCCACCGCCCCTATCCACATCCGCCCACCAAGCTCGTTGTCGTAGGCCAGTCCCAATCCGGCGATCCGGCGCGGTGCCCGACGAACAGATACTCTGAAGGAAACGGAGTCTGCCGATCCACCAGGACTCAGCCAGACGGACTGATACGCCTCGGACCGGCCGAGGTGCCGGACTCGGCTCCGAAGCAGCTTCAGATCGAGGCTGTCGCTGAGGCCGAAGCCCAGGGTTCGCGAGAGCGAGAGACGTTCAGAGGGGTTGCGACTCTCGATGGTGACTGAGGTGATGCGAGTCGGTAAGGGCGCTATCGAGGCGGGACGCTTCGGAAGACAGCTGGATCGAGAAAGGGTGCTGTCCGCTGCTTCAACACCTCGGCGGATGAGCCGGTCCACGTTTCCCGGTGAGAAGTTGAGCCCGGTGAAGCCTTGCACGTCCGGACGAACCAGGACGTCACCCGGCCAGACCGAGTCCGCCGCCTGCTGGAAGAGAAATCCGAGAAGCCGGTCGGCCAACACCAGCGGCGAATAGAGGTCCAGCGAATCGGCTGGACGCTCGGTTGCGTCGGACACAACCAGACGATTGGCGCCCAGTGAACGCGCGACGGTAATCGGGATATTCGCTGTCAGACCGCCGTCCGCCAGAACTCGTCCGTTTACCGACTCTGGGGCGAACACCAGCGGTATGGCGAAGCTCGCCCGGACAGCCTGGGCGAGATCTCCGGATGCCAGCACGACGCTGGTACGATTCCGAAGGTCTGCCGCCACCGCACGGAAGGGGATCGGCAGGGAATCGAAGTTGCCGCGTGCCATCAGATTCCCCTTCAACATGGCCGCATTCACCAGAGCGTTCACTTCTGCTTCTTCCACTGCAGCGCTCTGGAGATTGAATCGCCGATCTCCCTGCTCCCAGATGACGAGCGGTTGTAGCAACCCGAGCGAGCGGGGCGCTCGCGGCTGATAAACGCGAAAGAGATCCGCGATCGGCAACGCGTGGGCGAGGGAGTCGATCTGGCGACCGCTGTAGCCGCTGGCGTACATCGCGCCGATGATTGCGCCCATGCTGCTGCCGACTATCAGGTCCGGGCGGACGCCGAGACTGTCGAGGACTCGAAGTACACCGATATGGGCCAGCCCTTTGGCGCCCCCTCCTGAAAGGACCAGAGCCGTCCGCAAGGCCGGGCAGCTTTGCGCGGATGCGGGTGGGGCAGCGATCATTGTGAGGAATAGAAGGATCACGAGGAGCATGCGAAAGCATAATAAGGGCTTGCACGCCCCTTGCGCCGCCCCACCACTGTTCGTACCCTTTTCGAGAGTTGCTTAGGGCAGGGCCATTTCGTTCAGGAGCCGCGGCATGACTTATGTGATTGTCGAAGCCTGCATTGGAGTAAAAGACCGCGCCTGTGTGGACGTATGTCCGGTGGACTGCATTTACGAGGGAGAAGATCAGCTCTACATCCATCCGGACGAATGCATCGATTGTGGCGCCTGCGAGCCGGAATGCCCGGTAACGGCAATCTTCCCGGAAGAAGATGTGCCACCTCAGATGGTATCGTTCGTGGAGAAGAACAAGGAAGTGTTCAACAGCGACAATCCGCCAGGCCGACCAAAGCGATAGCGAGGGGCTTGGGGCAAGCGTGATCAGCGGAGATTCCAGGACAGCGGAATCGCCGCTTTTTCTTTGTCGGTGAGAAAGGCAAAGAAAGGAGCCCCGGGATCGTACTGCTTGGCCGCGACCCCGGAGCCGAGTATGGAAGGACCATCATATTCAACGGGGCCTAAGTCAGGCACCCCGCCAGAGAGTAGAACGCGTGAGTCTGCCAGAAGGTTTCACCTCAGTGTTCGAATAAAATCTTTCAACACCTCAGTGGTTGCGCCGGGTTGCTCGACGGGCGGCAGATGTCCGGCACCGGCGATGATGGCAAAGCGAGAGTTTGGGATGGCATTCGACAACTCACGTGCCTGATCCGGTGGGGTCAGGACATCAGCCTCTCCAACCGCGACTAGTGTCGGGAGATCAGCCAGAGTGGGAAGAAGCTCTTCACTGCCGGTCCGATCCCTCATCGCAGTCAGGGCGCCGACAATTCCCGGCACCGGGGTACTCGCCATCAGAGTCCGAACTCGCTCGGCGATCTCGGGTTTCCGGCTGAGAGTGGCGGGGGCGAGAACTTTTGGCAGCATCGATTCGGCAATGACCCCCGATCCCCGCTCCCGGGCATGCGCAGCCGCGGCGTCCCGCGCGCGCCGGACATCGGGGCCGTCGGCATCAGCTCTGGTGTCCATCAGAATCAGGCCGCGCACCCTATGACGCCATTGGCGGACGAACTCGAGCGCGACGTACCCTCCCATGGACAGCCCGCAAAGGATCACTTCATCGACCGATAGCGTGTCCAGCAGGGCTGCGAGGTCTGCCGCATAAATAGGGATGCTGTAACCGAGATCGGGGGCGTCAGAGGCCCCCATGCCACGAAGGTCCGGGGCGATCCGGCGAAACCCATCCAGGGACTCGATCTGGTCTCGCCAGATCGTACGATCCAGGGGATACCCGTGCACGAACAGAATCGCCGGCCCTTCGCCCCGGACTTCCACGGCCAGGTTCACGCCATGCACCATGATGCGCTGGACGTTAGGAACCGTCTCTCGACCGGCACTCATGTAGGCGGTGAAATCAGCCGGCACCGGCGTGGGCCGTCCACCGGAGTCGATACAGACGAAGACGAATTCGGCGCTGGCTATGAGAGCGTCGTCCCGTGTTCTCCGTGCGGTCTGACGCATGGTAAAGCTGGTTCGGCCGTGATGGGTGAGGGCCTGGTGGAATCGAAGCACATCTCCGGGAAAGGCGGCAGCCCGGTAATCGATGATCGTCTTCCGGATGGCAGGCCAGCTGCCAGCCCGAGTAAACACATCCATGCCAGGACCCCGGAGCAGCATCTCCCAACGGGCCCGCTCGAACAAGGCGAGGAATGAGGCCTGGTTGAGGTGGCCAAAGGCGTCGCACTCGTCGGGATATACGACCATATCGATTTCGGGGAGGGACATGGGTCTAAGATAGGCGAAGACGACGAGAGGGACGGAGGGACGGAGGGACGGAGGGCGACGGAGGGACGGAGGGACCAGAAGCTACCTGCGTACCTGCGGAGCAGAAGGAGACCTAAGTGATATCTTAGGGAATGCGCACTCTCATGCAGGTCTATTTCCGTCCCTCTGGTGTCACCAGGCCTTGAAATGATCAAACCGTCGACCGATTACATCAGACATGCCGCCCGCCTTGCTCGCAAGCTGCAGTTGGACTCGGCCATGGGTGGCATACCCCAACCCGATTCGGAGTTCTTCAAGACGCTGTCGAAAGCGTTGGATGAAATTGCCGCAGGCTTGGAGCTCGTCTCCAAAGCAGATTGACCGCGGTTGCGCCGGTTACCTCACCCGGTAACCTTCAGAGGTGAACGTCGCCGAGCAGACCGATGAGGCGTCAGGTCCGCGCATCCGCCTGATTCAGTCTCAGGCCGATCTCGAACGTCTGTTCGAGCGTTTAAAGGACGAGCCTCTGATCGCTGTGGACACAGAGGCGGCGAGCTTCCATCGCTATCGAGACCGGGTCTACCTACTTCAGCTCTCCTCCCGCCGCGAAACAGCGGTAGTGGATCCACTCGCAGTCACAAGCCTTGAGCCACTTGGGGCCGTGCTGGCGGATAAGGGCATCGAAATCGTATTTCATGATGCAGATTACGATCTCAGACTGCTGAATCGAGAGTACGGGTTCCGAGCCCATACCCTCTTTGACACCAGGATCGCCGCGCAGCTCCTCAATGAGCCGGGAGTGGGATTGGCGGCGTTGCTCGAGAAGTATTTCGGAGTTCGTCTGGACAAGCGCTATCAGCGGGCCGATTGGTCTGTCCGTCCGCTCTCGCCGGAGATGCTCGAATACGCGGCGGCCGATACTCGCCACCTCCCCGAGCTTCGAGACCTGTTACGCAATCAGCTCCTCGAACAGGGAAGGCTCGAGTGGGCCGAAGAGGAGTTTCAAAGCCTCAGCCGCGTAGGATGGCCCACCTCCCCTCCCGACGAGCCTGGGTACCTTCGAATGAAGGGGGCCAAGGCACTCCCTCCGAGATCGCTAGCGGTGTTGCGCGAGCTGTTTCAGTGGCGCGAGGATCTCGCGGGACGCCAGGACAAGGCAGCCTTTCGCGTTCTCAACAACGAGCCGATGCTCTCCATGGCCAAAGATCCGCCCCAAGACTTACTGGCGCTGAAGGCGGTTCGCGGCATAGGCGGGGATCAGCTGGAGCGCAGAGGGAAGGAGATGTTGGCCGCGGTTCAGCGGGGATTGGCCGTGCCCGACGCTGATCTACCCCGGATCGAACGCACTCCGAGACGACAGCCCGACGCCGCCTACGAGGGCCGGGTCGAGCGGCTTAAAACGGCTCGCAACCTTCTGGCCGTTCGCTATAACCTCGCACCTGGAGTGCTTTGCCCCAACGGAACGCTCGAGGCGATTGCCCGACTCAACCCGCACACGCTGGAAGAAATGTCCGCGATTCCCGAACTGCGGCGTTGGCAGCTGAGGGAGTTCGGTCCCGAGTTGCTAAGGGCTGTGCAGCAGCCGGCCTCTTAGCTGATCTGTTAAAAGCCCAGGAAGGTTCGGACGCGGGGGTCCATTTTCTCCGGCGTCCAGTATGGATCCCACACCAGCTCCACTTCGACCGACCGAACACCTTCCACATCGCGCACCACCCGTTTGACGTCATCGATAATCTCGGTGCCCGAGGGGCAGCCGGGCGACGTCAGAGTCATCTGGATGCGAACGTCACCCTGCTCGTCGGTCTCGACATCGTAGACCAGGCCGATGTCGATGATATTCAAATTGAGCTCGGGATCCTTGACGGCTCGGATCGCCTTGCGGATGGTGTCGGGAGAGGGCATGGGAGACTCGGTTGCTGGGCAGAATGGTCGCAGATTCTGGTACAGCTCAAAGATAATGAGTTCTCCTCCTCAGCATCGGGCGACGAGCTCCTGCTGGCAGCTATGAGGGACCAGACGGATAGCGGCATCCGACAGCTCGGCCCTCACTGAACGAAGTGCATGGATTGAGTCGCCTACCTTGGGATCGAAGGTGCGATTGGTCAGAAAAACCATGAAAAGGTCGCGCGTGGGATCGACCCAGATCTCCGTGCCGGTAAAACCAGTGTGTCCGTAGGCCGCGTCGCTGATCAGAGTACCAAACACGCTGGGATCGTCCTGGTTGAGCTCCGGAGTGTCCCAGCCGAGTAGCCGCGGACCGCTTCTAGCTCCCTTGGCGAGGAACTGCTGAAGAGTCGAGTGGCTGACCCATTGCCCACCGGCTCCGGTTCCTCCGCGTAGCCATACCTGGGCATAGGTGGCAAGGTCCATTCCGGTCGAGAAGATGCCGGCGTGCCCCGCCGCGCCACCGAACGCGACGGCGTTGGGATCGTTGACTTGGCCCTGGACCGGGTGCCCTCGCCACAGCGCCGTGGGGACAGCCCGGCGCCGCATCGATGCCGGTGGGCGGTACAGCGTCTGCCGCAAATCCAGCGGCTCGAACACCTCACGAGCGACGAATTGCTCCAGGGGCATGCCGGAAACACTCTCGACGACGAGGCCCAGTAGGAGAGCGTTGAGGTCGCTGTAGACGGCCGAGTCTCCAGGGGTCCGCACCAGACCTTCCGAATACAGGAGCGAGACGGCGGCAGCGCGGGTGCGCGCCTTCTTGAAGAACGGCACGTAGCTTCGAAGCCCACTGGTGTGATCCAGCAGCATCCGCACGGTCACGCTGTCTTTTGCGCCTCCGGCAAATCTCGGCAAGTACCTCCGCACCGGTGCATTGAGGTTCAGACGGCCCGCATCGACCAGTCGCATTGCGGCACTGGTCGTACCCACCACCTTGGTTATTGATGCGATGTCCCACAGTGTCGAGTCGGGGGTTGGAACCGGTGAATTCGGATTCCAGGTGTAATGCCCGTAGCCTCTGGCATACAGCAACGAATCCCTGCGACCGATGACGACCACGGCGCCAGGGTAGAGCCCCCGCTCGATCCCGTGGTGAACCGTCGCGTCGATTTCGCTGAGTGACTGCGCTGAGACTCTGGCAGGGATTAGAGCCCAGGCCCCTGCGCACCACAAGGTGATGATCAAACCGCGGCGGTAACTCATCGGTCAGGGAGTAGCAACGAGGTCCCGAACTGGACCGGGGCTCAGCTGGTAGAGGATTTCGGCGGTATGACGATCCCGCTCCGAGAGGATTCCGGTGTGGGTGGAAGGAAACATCACATCGTTGGAGTCGGCCGAGTGGGGCAGGCCCAAAGCATGGCCGGCCTCATGAACCGCCACCGCCAGAAGCGCCGCATCCGGCAGCGGGAAACCGGCGTTGGTGCGAAGTGACAGGGAGATGGCGGCCTTTCGAACTCGGCCCATCTGGTCCCACGTGAGATCGGTCTGACCCGCCCGATCGAACTCGAAATGATCGATCCAGCGTACCAGAATATCGGCATCAGTGGTGTCGGGTGTGATCAGGAAGTGCACGCCAATGTCTGCGTCTTCCCATCGCCCGAGGGCGTCGTGGACAAATCCTGCCATCCGGGGAGCGTAACCGGGAGGGCCGCCCTCAATCAGTGAGACACGAAGCGGCACCCCGTATCGATCGGGCCAGCGGCGGACCACGGAGTCGGTGTTGGCAATCAAGGAGTCGAGATAAGTGGTCCTGGCGACCCGCTTCAGCTGCTGCCGAGCTGCTAATCGTGCCAGCCGGGCCAGGGTTGGCGTGGCGCTCTCGGCCTCGGGTCTTTCAACCGTCGGGGCCGACGTGAGCTTCACCTGGGTGCCTGAGCCGAGGTCCACGGTGGTGCGCTGGAGATTGGTCATTGGGGCAGGGCTGGCCGCCGGAACAGCCGGCTTTGGTGGCCGGCTCGCCAGGGCGTGAGAGACCCTGTCCACCAGAATCATGGCAAACAGCCCGAGTGTAAAAGCCGGCAGCACAGCTCGTCTCATCGGATCTCCCGAAGGCCGGACAGAGGCGTGACCCCCGGCGGGCTCACAGCATCAACACTTACCGTGACTCCGTTGGGAATGAGGCACTTACCTGATTCTGGGCATCGAAATTGTGCTCGCCGACAAATGCAATTTCTACGCGCGATCCCTACCGCTTGGCCGCCAACCAGTTGGGCCCGGTCCCGACATCCACCACCAGAGGCACCCTGAGGGGAGCGACGTTCTCCATCTCGTGGCGGACCAGCTCGGTCATTGCCGCGAGCTCATGTGGAGGGGTTTCGAAAACTAGCTCGTCGTGGACCTGCAGCACCATACGGCTACTGAGCTCCCGTTCAGCGATGGCCCGGTGAATTCGTACCATTGCCAGCTTGATGAGGTCGGCCGCAGAGCCTTGCAGTGGCGAATTTTGAGCGTTGCGCTCTCCGTAGGCCCGGAGATTGAAATTGCGCTCCTTCATTTCCGGTATGTAGCGGCGCCGCTTGAACAGGGTCTCTACGTACCCCTGCTGCCTGGCCAACTCCACCTGATGGTCGAGGAAGGCACGAACTCCCGCAAACCGTTCGAAATATTTGGCAATGAACCCCTTAGCGTCTTCAAGAGAAATCCCCAACTGACGACTGAGGGCAAACGGCCCCTGCCCGTAGATGGTAGCAAAGTTGATTGTCTTGGCGCGAGCGCGCATTTCGCTCGTCACTTCCGCGGCCGGGACGTTGAAGATGATGGCGGCGGTTTGACGGTGAATGTCTCCCCCCTCGAGGAACGCGGCGATGAATGCGGGATCGCCCGACATGTGGGCCATGATCCGCAGCTCGATCTGGGAGTAATCCGCCACCAGAAACGTCCAGCCCTCCCGCGGCACAAAGCCCGCTCTGATCGCCTCGCCGCGGGCCGTTCTGACCGGGATATTCTGCAGGTTGGGCTCAGCCGAACTCAGCCGCCCGGTGGCGGCGCCGGCCTGGTTGAAGCTGGTGTGGATCCGGCCGGTCTTCCGGTTGATCCGTTCGGGAAGGGTGTCCACGTAGGTGCTCTTGAGCTTCTGCAGCTCCCGGTACTCGAGAATAAGGCGCGGCAGCTCGTGCCCCATTGCGGCCAGCTGCTCCAGCACATCGGCATCAGTGGAGGGGCCGGTCTTGGTTTTCTTCAACACCGGCAACTGGTGCTTCTCGAAAAGGATAGTGGCCAGCTGGCGGGGTGAGTTCAGATTCAGCTCGGTACCCGCAACGGCGGCTATCTCGGACTCCAGCCGGGAGAGATCCACCGATAGCTCATCACTCAGGCGCCGGAACAAGGCCCTATCGATCTGGATGCCTTCCCACTCCATATCGACCAGCACCCGCAGCAACGGCATCTCGATCTCTTGCAGCAGCGGCTCCAGCTCCATCTCGTGCAACATGGGAGAGAAGAAGCGGTGCAGTGCAAGCGCCGTGGCGCTGTCAGTGCCGCAATAGTTCGCGGCCAAGGGGACGGCAACTTCCGCAAAGGGAATCTCCGCCTTCCCCTTTCCAGTCAGTTCCTGAATCGTCTGCAAAGAGCGGCCGAGGTGCTCCAGGCAGAGGGTATCAACGGCATGAGAGCGGCGGCCGGGGTCCAGCACGAAGCTGGCGAGCATGGAATCGTAGGTCACGCCGGCGAGCTCAACCCCGGCCGAGCGCAGCACCTGCCAATCGAACTTGATATTGTGACCGGCCTTGGGCACTCCCGGGTCGGTAAGAAGCGCGACCAGCGATGCGTTCGAGGCGTCGGTAAGAGGCGAAAGGTTTCGGACCCCGTCTGTGGGGGCCAGCTCGCGTCCGTTGACTCGGTGTCCAAACGGTAAGTACCAGACCTCCTCGGGGCTGGCAGCAAGCGACAGCCCGATCAGCTCGGCGTCGTGCGGCTCGGGAGACGACGACTCAGTATGCAGCCCTACCAAGGGAGCGGCCCGCAACCGTTCGATCACAGCCGGCAGGTCATCCGGGTTATCGACGACGGTGACCGTCGTGGCTGAGGGACCGGAAAGATCCGAGAGACTCAACCAGGAATCAGCCGAGAATGACGACTCGGACGCCGTCTCGTCCTCGGTTGCGACGGCGAATGAGAGATCGGTCTGCTCCTCCAGCTGCGAGGCCCGCTGGGAGACGGCTTTCGGCCCTGAACCTCTGAGCGCCGGAGCCGACTCAGTCTCGGCGGCACCACTCCCTCCCTGCCCTGATAAGCGCCGCACCAGAGAGAAGAACTCGAGCTCGGTAAGTATCCGGATTACGGCGTCACGGTCCGGCTCATGAAGCACCAGATCGCTGACATCGAGCTCGACCGGCACATCTCGTTGGATCGTGACCAACTCCCGGGATAGCCTGGCATTGTCGGCCTGGGCCAGCAGTGCCTCACGGGTGCGCTTGGCACTCACGTCGCCCGCCCGCTCGAGGATCGTCTCGAGATTGCCGAACTCGGCGAGGAGCTTCTGGGCCCCTTTGTCACCGACACCCTTAACACCAGGGACGTTATCCGAGGAGTCTCCCACCAGCGCGAGGAAATCCACCACCTGGCTCGGGGGTACGCCGAGTCGATCGCTCGCGTTGCTCTCGTCGACCCACACTTCGTCCACGGCCGCGGGCCCACCCCGGCCCGGATTCAGCAGAGCCACGCCCGGTCCGACAAGCTGGTAGAAGTCCTTGTCACCCGACACTATCACCGTCTGGAGCCCGCGAGCGGCACCGGCTGTGGCCAAGGTGCCGATAACGTCGTCCGCCTCGTACCCTGGTATGGCGATCAAGGGGATTCCGAACGCATCGAGCAGCTGGCAGATACGATCTACCGACCGATTGAAGTCCGCCTGGAGCTCGTTGTCGAGCTTCTGCCGGGTGGATTTGTAATCGGCGTAGCGCTCCTCCCGAAACGAGGTGCCGGCGTCATTGATCCAGGCTACGTAGTCGGGGCGGTACTTCTCCCGAAGACGGAGCAGGAAGTTGACGACGCCCCAGGCGGCCGAGGTATTCTCGCCTTTCGCGGTTCTCAGCGGACGCGAGATCATCGCGAAGAACGCGCGATACGTCAGAGCGTAGCCGTCGATGAGAAATAGCTGGGGAGGACTGTGGTTCGGAGACATGCGGGAAAATAAACGAAAGGCCTGAGTCACGAGTGGGCGCGACTCAGGCCGGACGTCTTCGAGCGACGCTATGCGGGCTTACGTCTGCCGACGCACTCGGTTCAGGATTCGCTCAAACTCCGCCCGCGAGCCTGGTGTCAGCCGGAGGCGACCGAAACCGGTCTCATCCTGGAAGAAGAGCGCCAAGCGGTAGTTCAGGAATGTCCACCGCACCACTCGCCCGGCAGTCCCCGGAGTCGTTTCGATGCTTTCATCGGGTGCACCGAGCGTGATGAACACCTCGCCCCGATCGGTTCGCCAGCCGGGCACTCCCTCGTCGGTAAAGCGGGTATTGGCGGCGCCGATTCGGCCGAAATACTGGTTGAGTGCTTCATTTTCCGGAGTGGCCGAGTTGGGATCGGTCTTCGCGTAGAACTCGCGCCACAGCCGGGACCGCTCGGCGGGAGGCGCCTTGCGCATCGCGCTCACCTGCTCATCATGACCGAAGTACCGCAGGAGGTCCAGCATTTCATCGAAGTTCGTGATGACCCACGCCTGAGAGAACGAGACGAGAGCAGAGACGCTTCGTTGGGCGGAGCCGGTACCCAGGACCAGCTTCAGCTCTCCCAGCGAGATGCTGTCGGGAGCAAGTCGGATGACCTGGCTCTCCACCTGCCGCCCGCCTCGAAACCGCAGCGAGTCGGTATAGATCACGTTCTGCTGTTCGTCATGGACCTCGAACGGGACCGTCTTGGGGCCGTCAAAGTCATATCCCTCGACATACGCCAACAGGGTGTCGGCTCCGTACCCCACTGCACCACGCGAGTTGAGCACCATCGAGAGCGGCTCCGACCGACTAGCCCGTCCGGTGGCTTGATACGCCAGAATCGGCGCCGAGGTGCTGCCCGGCTGGAAGGAAGGCGCGGTGTAGTCACCTTGGGCTCGGCTTTCGGCAGATGAGCCCGCGTCCCGGACAGTCACGCTCACCTTGTACGGGCCGGGCGTGAGGCGAAGAATCTGCTGGAAGAGCACGCTCTCTTCCGCGCGAAGGGTCTCCTGAAAGGTGGGCACTCGGACGATCTCATCGCGGGTGAGGTCCACCGGACGAGTTCCCTCACGCTTGAAGGAGATGCTCACCCGGTAGTGCGCGACAAAGAGGTTCCCTTCCCGCTGGAATGCCAGGGCCCGGTTCTCCAGAGAGAGACCGAGCACCGCAATCACGGAATCACCCGCGCCAGCGAGAAAACCTACGGTTCCGACAAATGGCAGAGGGTCACCGGCGGCCAGG
This sequence comes from uncultured Gemmatimonadales bacterium, assembly GCA_963751925.1. Taxonomy (GTDB): domain Bacteria; phylum Gemmatimonadota; class Gemmatimonadetes; order Gemmatimonadales; family GWC2-71-9; genus CAVVWJ01. The sequence goes on from CAVVWJ010000002.1 coordinate 2,258,868, forward strand.
CGACCGAGCCTCTGATAGAAGCTCGAGACGTTGATGAGCTGGGTGAGCTGGTCCGCGGGAGCGGGCCCATCCCGGCTGCCGACTCTCTTCCAGTTCCCGCAGCCGGCGAGAGCGGTGCCGCCGAGCAGTACTGCGATAACGTGCCTACGCATGAAGCACTCCTCGAGAAACACCTGACGGCGGGATTGCGGGTTGGCCGAACGTTAGTGCTGGCGAAGGAGAGGCGTCAAGCGTTCAGCCTGGTTATTCAGGCAAGCCAACTTGCTGCGTCTCGTGGGATTAACTAGCTTGGCGACGCCATGAACGCAGACAACCTGGTTGGTAGGACGATCGCCGGGTACCACCTCACTAAGTACGTCGGTGAGGGTGGCACAGCGACTGTCTATCGAGCTGAACACCCTGACCGTGGCCTGGCCGCGGTGAAAATTCTGCGTTCCCGATTGGCCGGAGATCCGGTGGCGGTCAAGCGTTTCCTTCGGGAGGCCGAGTACGGCGCACGAGTCAGTCACCCGAACATCGTACGAGGCTACGACTACGGACAGGCGGACGGCCATCATTATCTGGCACTGGAGTGGGCCGCCGGCGAGCCGCTCGCCGAGTTCGTGGCGCGATCAGGGCACCTGGCGCCCGCGCTGGTGGCAAAGATCGTCGAGCAGATCGGCGAGGCGCTCACTGCCGCGCACCGGGCAGGGATCATCCACCGGGATCTGAAGCCGGCGAACATCATGTACGATCCGTCAACCCAGACGGCGAAGCTGCTGGATTTCGGCATTGCCCGCGACTCCGATTCCAACCCGGAAGAACGCTTGACCCGAGCCGGCTTCTTCGTCGGTACACTCCAATACGTCGCCCCCGAAACTCTGAGTGGTGAATTAGTTAAGGAACAGGCCGATGTCTACAGCCTGGCCACCATCACCTACTATCTGCTCACCGGAGCTCTGCCATTCAGCGGCAAGAGCCCTCGGGAGTTGTTTCAGCAACTACTGACCCAGTCTCCGCTGCCTCTCAACGAAGCCAAGAAGGGATTGAGATTCCCGGCAGCAGTAGAAGCCGTGGTCATGCGGGGGCTCGAGCGAGATCTCTCAAAGCGCTGCAAGACGGTGGACGAATTTGCCCGTGCCTTCTGCACGGCAGTGAGAGATGACACGCCGCGGAAGCATGGATTCCTGACATCGCTCTTCCGGAAAGGCGAGTGAGCGACGCCGAGCAGCTGCGGCAACTCTTGCTGGAGCGGTCGGTACGGCGAGGCAGCTTTGTTCTTTCATCGGGTCAGCAGTCTTCCTATTACATCGACTGCCGGCTCGCCACGATGTCGGCTGCCGGACAGGTGCTGATCGGCCGAATGGGGCTGCACGCCATTCGCGCTGAGCGCTGGGACCCCGACAGCATTGGTGGCCTAACGATGGGGGCAGACCCCGTGGCCTATGCCATCGCTGCCGCGAGCTACGGCTCCGATACACCGCTCGATGCCTTCAGCGTCAGAAAGGACGCAAAAACGCACGGGACCGGGAAGCTCATCGAAGGAAATTTCGCCTCGGGAAACCGGGTGGTGGTGATCGAAGATGTGATTACAACCGGGAGCTCCGCCCGCCAGGCCATCGCGGCCGTCAAGCAGTCGGGTGGAAAGGTGTTGGGCGTGCTGGCGGTGGTCGACCGGGAAGAAGGCGGAAGGCAAGCGCTCGAAGACGAGGGTTGGCGCGTGCTGTCCCTCACTTCCAGGTCCGAGCTCGGGCTGGAGAGTGCATAGTGTCTGAAGCGCTTAAGACCTACCTGAACGACCACCTTGCTGGATCCGTGGCCGCGGTCGAGCTCCTGGATCACCTGCTCACAATCCTGGCGCACGATGATCGACGAGCTGTCCTCGTCGCTGTGCGCAAAGATATCGAAGAGGATCAGGAAGTCCTGCGGCAGATCCTGCATGGTGTCGGCGCCCACGAGAGCATCATACGGAAGGCTGCCGCCTGGCTAACCGAAAAGATCGGCCTTGCAAAGCTGCGCCTGGACGATCCTCATGCCGGGGAGCTGCACCTGCTCGAGGCGCTCGAGGCTGTCGCACTCGGTGTGCAGGGCAAACTGGCGCTTTGGCGGTCACTCGCTACCCAGCAGACCCAGTGGCCACAATTACAGGAGCAGGATTTTGATCTGCTGCAGCGTAGGGCCGAAGACCAGCACCAGAAGATCGAGGCTCTCCGGCTCCGGAGCGCGCGCGTGGCGCTGGTGCCCGCGCGCTGACCAGTAAGAGGAGGTGACATGAATGACGACGTCTTCAACCTCGAGCTCCGCAAGTTCCTGAAACGCTTCGGCGTCACTGCCCAACGCGAGATCGAGCGGTCGGTCGCGGCGGCGCTGGAGACCCATGCTCTCGTGGGCACCGAAGTGCTTCCGGTGCATGCGACGCTCACCATTCCCGGAGTACTCCCTGAGATCCACATCGACGGCGAGATCGCGCTGTCGGGCGAGACGCCGCCTCATAGTCGGCGCGGCGAGACGTAGCACAGACGCAGCCCTGAGCGCCAACCAACCAGGAGGCGACGATGGCACCGCGAATGCGTTACCGGCTGGATCGAGTTACCGTCGAAGCAGGTGAGAAGCGGGCTTCCACCTGGACCTTTGCAGGCGACGTGCTGTCCGGGACCGAGCAGACGTATGCGGTTCGAGACCTGAACTTCGCATCCCGAAATGAGTGGGAATTCATCGTTCGCCTCCCAAAGAGCCGGGACGCTCGCATCGAGGTACGACCCCGCACCACGCCGAACGCGAAGGTCTGGGCTGAGCTGCCCGACCGGTCCCTCACGTTCTCACGCGCGACCAAGGGGGAGTCACGGGGGAAGTGGTACTGTCAGGTCGCGCTGGCCGATCCCACCGGATTCCGGACCAAGGATGTGGTTCGGGGAGATGAACGGGGAGACCTGCCGGCATGGTTCGAGCCCCTCAAAGGCCGCATGCGAATCAAGCAGAATGTCCGAACCACCCGAGGAACCGACGGCCAGGCTTTGGTAGTGCTGGTGGCGCCGGACGATCACGCGGCCATGATCCGGCTCTTCTTCGCGACGAAGGTGTGGGTTTTGAAAGAGAAAATCGCCTTGAGTGCCTGATGTGACGGTTCCCCTCGCCGCAACCTGCAGCGCCTGTGCCGAGATCGCGGGGGAGAGAACTGCTCCGGGTGGCGTGATTCTGGATGACGGGCTGTGGTACGTCAGCCATCACACCGGCCGATTCACCGATCCGGGCGAGCTCATCCTCAAGACCCGCCGCCACTGCGAATCACTGGCTGAGCTGACTGAGGCCGAGGCAGGCGCTTTGGGACCCCTGCTTCGGAACGGGATCTGCGCAATCCAGCGCGTGGTCGATGCGGAGCGGATCTACGCCGTGTCGTTCAACGAGCGGGTGCGGCACGTCCACTTCCTTTTGCTCCCTCGTACGAGATCGATGCCCCGGGGGCACGTCGTTTCGGACCTGTACCGGAGAGGGCGAAACCTTCTCCGCCGTTTTCGTCTGGCCCGTAACCCACGTCCGAACGATCGCGCCTTGGTGGCAGAGCGGATCCGGCAGGAGTGGTTCCGGGTCTGAGCGTACCGCGAAGGCCCACCCGGGAGGAGGTGCTGGCTGCGGCAGGTAAAACGGTGCCCGACGTCATCGCGCATGGGCTCCGGGTACTGTTCTGTGGCATCAACCCCGGCCTCTACACCGCAGCGGTCGGCCACCACTTTGCCCGGCCGGGCAATCGATTCTGGCCCGCACTCCACGCCTCCGGGTTTACCAAGCGCCTGCTCTCGCCGTACGAGGAAAGTGAGCTGCTCCTGGACGGCTACGGCATCACCAACCTGGTGGCCCGAGCCACGGCTCGCGCGGATGAGCTGAGCGAGACGGAGCTGATCGAGGGCCGCATGCAGCTGACAGCGAAGGCTCACATATTCCAGCCTCGATGCATTGCGGTGTTGGGGATCGGTGCGTTTCGGCGGGGGTTTGAGCGGCCGCGTGCCGCCCTGGGACCTCAGCCGGAATCCCTCGGGACCGCGATGCTCTGGCTGCTTCCCAACCCGAGCGGCCTGAACGCACATCATCAACCCAGTGAGCTGGCCGCCTGCTTTCGCGAACTGAGAGAAGCGGTGATACTACGGTGAGCTGCCCAGACATCGCAGATGAGCCCTGGCTCAGGAGCGACGCTAGATGCGTGAAGCACGCTTGCTGCCGGAGTTCGCGGACCTTTATCCTACCCTCAGCCCCGGTCAATGGGAGCCGGCTGCAAGGATAGCCGAAGCTGTGCTCACTCGCATGCTCCTGCTCGAAATCTCGGATGCTCCGCTGCAGGACAGAGTCCTGAACGAGGCTCACTTCGAGTTCAGGGGAGAAAGCGCCGATGGTCCAGCGGGACGGACGCCCAGCCCTACTCGCCCCAGTAGCCTAGCAGATGAATAGTGTGGACGCGTCGTCCGTCGATGAAGACCAGCGATACCCGGTAGGTCGCTTTCGCTTCGGCGGCTCTGACGAGCGCCGGCGGGGACAATGGATCGAGGAGATTGCCACAACTCCCGCTCACCTGCGAGCCGCTGTCGATCGACTCTCGGCCACACAGCTCGACACTCCTTACCGAAGCGGGAGCTGGACTGTTCGGCAGGTGGTGCACCACGTACCCGACAGCCACCTGAACGCGTACCTCCGGATGAAGCTGGCCCTGACCGAAAATGAGCCCACCATCAAGCCCTACGATGAAGCAGTCTGGGCCGAGCTGAGCGACTCGCGAGCTGGTCCGATTGAAGTCTCGCTCGCCTTCCTCGAGGGCCTGCACCAGCGTTGGGTGCTCTTGCTTCGTACTCTCCAGGAGCGCGATTTCGGCCGCCGCTTCATTCACCCCGAGCACGGCCGGGCCATCGGATTGGACGAACAGCTCGCCACGTATGCCTGGCACGGCAGGCACCACGTCGCACAGATCACTTCTCTCCGCGCCCGCAAAGGCTGGAACTGAGGTAGCGGCGGGCGCCGAACCAGTTGCTGGAGGATTACTCATCCCGTCGATCTTTCTTCGTACCGCTGGGCTACTGATCCTATCCAACGTCTTCATGACGTTTGCCTGGTACGCCCATCTCCGGAATCTGGGAACCCGGCCGTGGTACATCGCCGCAATCGCCAGCTGGGGTATCGCGCTGTTCGAATATCTCCTTCAGGTGCCCGCCAACCGGATCGGCTACAGCGCGTTCTCATTGTCGCAGCTGAAGATTCTGCAGGAAGTAATCACTCTGCTGGTCTTCGCGCCGTTTGCGGTGCTTTACATGAGGCAGCCGCTCAAGCTGGATTACCTCTGGGCCGCCTTGTGTCTGCTGGGCGCCGTGTACTTCGTCTTCCGTTCTCCCGCGACACCTTGAACCGCACTCGCCCGCTCGCATTGGCCGTATCGCTCGGCCTCCTCGCCTCGATCACTCAGGCGCAAGAGCGGGCACCTGACATGAAGATTCCGCTGGACGGCACCCCCGGCCCGCTGGATGCCATCACCGATGTTGCCGGCGTGGCGGTAGGCCATGTCACGCTGATCCAGGGTGAAGGAAAGCTCCAGGTCGGCAAGGGACCCGTGCGGACCGGGATAACCGCGGTATTTCCTCGCGGCACAGCCGATCTCTCAGATGTCTTCGCGGGCTGGTTCAGCCTCAACGGCAATGGTGAGATGACAGGGACGGCGTGGCTGGACGACTATGGCTTGTTGCTGTACCCGATCATGCTCACCAACACCAACAGCGTAGGGACCGTTCGCGATGCAGTCATCGAGTGGGGACGCACGCGAGTTCCTGGCGTCTTCAACTGCTGTCTGCCGGTTGTGGCCGAGACTTGGGACGGCGATCTCAATGATATCTATGGCTTTCATGTCCAGAAGGAACACGTCTTCCGTGCGCTCGCCGCGGCAAAGCCGGGAAGAGTCACCGAAGGAAATGTCGGTGGTGGTACCGGCATGCAATGCCTCGGCTTCAAGGGCGGCATCGGCACTGCCAGCAGGCGGCTCTCGGCTAAGAATGGCGGATATACCGTCGGAGTATTGGTCCAGTGCAACTTCGGCCTGCGCCGTCAGTTGCGAATAGCGGGAGTCCCGGTGGGTCAGGAGATTACGGAGCCCAAGCCCTGTTACGCGACACAAGGCCCCTTCGACACTACGGACGGAGGAGTTCGGTGCCCACAGGGGCACGACAAGGCGAAGGAGCACGGCTCGATCATCGTCCTCGTCGCGACGGACGCGCCGCTTCTCCCGCATCAGCTCAGGAGACTAGCCCGGCGGGCAGCTCTAGGGATCGGCCGCATGGGGGGGATCTCCGGCGCGGGTTCAGGAGATCTGTTCCTGGCCTTCTCGACCACCCCGACCGGGAGCTCGGACACGACCGGCGTCGCCCGGGTGCGAATGTTGTCGGACGAGCGGATTGACCCGGTCTACGAAGCCAGCGTTCAGGCGACCGAGGAGGCGATCATCAACGCGCTCCTGGCGGCGACCACAATGACTGGCGCAAATTATCTCCGGGTTCCTGCCCTTCCGCATGACCGCCTGCGATCAGTCCTCGAGAAGTACGGCCGGCTCCAACACTGAGAGTTTTACGTAGTGGTGGTATCCCAGCTTCCGGCCGCCAGAGGATGAAAGGTGGTCCAGACCGGCAGGTACGGGGTAATCATCAGCTCGAGAAAGCGGCTCAGGGCCACCGGAAAAGGAAATCTTCGGCGAAATTCCAGGGCCGTGACTCCCAGCATCGCGCGTAGATGGCGTCCAAAGCTCTGGGGAGAGGAGTACTCCAGGCGATAGGAGACATCGGCAACGGAGAGACCTCCAGCCTCGAAGAGATACGCCGCGTGGAGCAGCCGGAGGGCAGCAAGGTAGTTCTTGGGCGAGGGCAGCCCGGCCCGGGAGAAGCGTGACATCAAAGTGCTGGGACGCACGTAGAGTCTTTGTGCCAGGGTAGTCACCGTCGGAGTGTCCGGGGCCAATCGGATGATGGCCTCGAGGAAGAGGCGGGTCCCAGGAGGCGCCTCGGACAGCGCCTCAATGATCGGTCCCTGAATCCGGGCAACAGCGCGAGTCGCCGGTTGACCCACGACCTGCCGCAAACGGTTCCACCCCATGGGCGAGGTCACGTCTACCACCTGGCGTACGCCGGAAGCGCCGAGGCGCAGGAGCATCTCCGTGGACGTTGGATCGTGTTGCGAGACGAGCGCCACCGTGGGAATGCCGGGAAACTCACGAACCAGGTGTCCCAGGACTTCGACCTGTTCGGGGCCGCACCGGTGAACCGAAACCAGCACCGCGTCAACCGGTCGTTCTCGAACGATGCGGACGGCATCGGGGATCGAATCCCGGTGGACCACGGCAAAGCAGCCGCTCCCGGCCGCATCAACTCGGGGCCGCTCCATAGGCAGCAACACCGTGGCAACAGTAGGGGAGCCGGCATCTGTAGCACTAAACCGCACCTTGTCCTCCCAGTAGGTCGTGCGGGAGGGTACGGCAACCGCGTCAAACAAGATTAAATGACCAAAGCACGCGGCCAACTTACCTGGGGTCCAAAACGCGCCGAGCAGCAACGTTCGGAGTGGTTTGCGCATCCAAGGTTGGCTGAGTGGTCGGGCTGTGCGGTATGGTCTGGCGGTGGCCCAGGTGTATTCTTCGATTCACCCTCACCCGCCTCGATGTGAGCGATACGACGGTCGATCTCTTTGCCGCGCTGCAAGCAGCCCTGGGACCTCACTACCGCCTCGAGCGGGAGCTTGGCCGAGGCGGGATGGGTGTGGTCTTCCTCGCGACCGATACGACACTCGACCGGCGTGTCGCCATCAAGGTGGTTCATCCCGAGCTCGCGTCCCACGATTCCATAACTCGACGATTTCTGGCGGAGGCGCGAACGATTGCGCGGCTCCGGCACCCCAACATCGTGGCGGTCCATGCGGCCGGCAGTGCCGAGGGGCTTCTCTACTACGTCATGGACGAAGTCGCCGGAGAGAGCCTTCGCCAGCGGATCATTCGCGAAGGTCCGCTGCCGCCTCGTGAGGCTGCCCGGATCACCGCCGACCTGGCGAGCGCGCTGGAGGCGGCCGGCAGGGCGGGCGTGGTGCACCGGGATGTGAAGCCGGAGAACGTGCTGATCGAGGAGACGACCGGCCGCGCGCTCCTGGCGGACTTTGGCATTGCCCGGGCTGTCGCGGCGGAGGCGGGCGGGTCGAGCACCGGCCAGGGAGTGGCCTTGGGGACGCCGGCCTACATGAGCCCGGAGCAGGCGGCCGGCGAGGAGATCGATTCCCGCAGCGATGTCTACGCACTCGGCATTGTGGCCTATGAGATGGTAGCGGGACACCCACCATTTCAGGGCCCCAACCGTGTCGTCGTCTCCAAGCACATCGCCGAGCGCCCCGCTCCTCTCGACCGAGTGCGCCCAGGCAATCCGCCGGAGCTCGCGTCAGCGATCATGCGGGCGCTGGAAAAGCAGCCCAGTGAGCGGTGGCAAACCGGTGAGGAATTTCGCCAGGCGATCATGGGGGAGCGACAGCTCCCACGATCCGGCTGGAGATCCCCGACTCGGATATTGACGGCCGCCGCCGTCGGCGCTGCCCTGCTGACGGCAACCGTCGGTCTGATCCGCCGCACACCCGGTCCGCCCAGGGGAGTCAATCCTCGGCACTCTATCCTGGTGCTGCCGTTCGACAACTTGCGAGACGAGCGCTCAGTCGACTGGCTTCGGGATGGCAGTGTCAGCATGCTGGGCCTCAACCTCTCCCAGTGGAACGATCTCACGGTCGTGGACCACGAGAGGCTGCACGATTTGCTCGCGCGGCACCGACTCAAGGTCGGAGACGACATCGGCCTCGACATGGCTCGACGCCTGGCCCGAGAGGCCGGGGTGTGGACGGTAGTCCTCGGAGAATTCACTCCGGCTGGGGATTCGCTGCACCTGGTGGCCCGAGTCTTCGATGTGGCGAGCGGGAAGCGAGTGGACGAGGCCCGGGTGGACGACAAGCCGGGATCGGATGTGCGGCCTCTCTTCGACGAGCTTGCGACCAAGCTGCTGGATCTCTCCGGCGCACCGAATGAGATCCGGATCGGACTGGCCCGTTCCACGACCCAATCGCTGGAGGCATTCCGCGCGTACCTTGGTGGCGTCGAGCAGCTCAACCGCTGGGATCTTGCCGGCGCGGAGGGCAATCTTCAGCACGCCATTGCCATCGACACCACCTTCGGGCTGGCGTACTACAAGCTGGCCCTGACCCGGGGGTGGTTAGTCGGCACCGATGATTCCATCGCGGACCGCGCCATCCTCCGGGCCACCACCTATTCCGGCAATCTGCCGGCGCACGAGCGCACCGTCATCAACGCCTACCGGGCCTTCTTGAATGGGGAGTATCCCGACGCGCGTTCTTTATATCAGCAACTTATCGGCCGGGATGCCGGTGATGCCGACGCCTGGTACGGACTGGGCGAGGCCTGGTTCCATGATACCGCAGGCGTGAACCAGGCCCCGGCCTGGACCCAGGCCATCCGGGCCTTCAAACAGGCGCTGACGCTGGACCCGAACTACGCCTTGGCGTACGAGCATGTTCATGCGATGCTCGACCTGGCGGCGACCGAACACCCGCTCTACGCGTTGCTCCCCAATGATTCGTTTGCTCTCAGCCGCAGCTCGAGCGGCAGGACCGTAATCGACTCGACCGTGCTGCAGGGCGCGGTCCGGCGCGCCCGGAACCAGGCGCTGACGTCTGCTCGGGCCTGGGTGGCGAGCCAGCCCACCACCCTCCGAGCGCACGGGGCGATGGTGAACGCATACGTGTCAGCCGGCAACTACAAGGGCGCGCTCGCGGAGCTCGACCGGTTCCGAGTGGCCACGCCGGTCCATCCGGAAATGCCGTTCGTGGAAGCCAGGATCCACTTCGCTTCCGGGGACGTGGATCGCGCGGCTGCTCAGCTCCGAAGCGCGCTCGATAGCGCCGCGCCGCAGGATTTCCGTTCGTACCTGGGCACACCTGCCGTGGTCAGCGACATTGCCGCAGCGGCAAATGTCTTCGCGTACCAGGGCGATCTGGGTCACGCGGCCAAGGCGCTCGATCTCGCCAATCAGGTTCGTAGTGAGGTCTTGTCCGAGGCCGGGCCCAAGTCCGACCACGGGGGTGAAGCCTGGCATCGGGTGATGCTGGGCGAGCTCTATGCGGCCGCCGGCACTCCACCAGCGGCTCTGCGCCAGATCTGGCAGGGAGCCGCGGAAGCCGCCCGTATGGCGCCGGCCGACCAACGGAAACACGTGGCGCACAGCGGTGCTACCGCGGCAATCGGGTTGTTCACCGGTGTGGCTGGCGATACCACGGCGCTGAGCGAGCTTCGGGCGCTCTCGGGTGAGCCGCCTTCTCGCGAGGTTCGGGCACTTCTGGCAGTGAGCCGGGGAGATTCGGCCGCTGCCCGCTCTGCTTTGGCCGAGCCAGACTCGATCTCGGGCGGCAAATACATGTACACGGTATACAGCCGCCCCTTCGCAGCCCAGGCGTACTACCTACTGGGGGACTACCAGACTGCGCTTCGCGTCCTGCAGGACTTTGAGCCCTCGGCCCTCCAAAGCGGTGGCTTCGACTCGAGGTGGGGGATGATCGGGAGAGTTCGCCTGCTTCGTGCCGCAGCATTCGAGCGGCTCGGTCGGCGGGCGGAGGCACGCGAGGAGTACCGGCAGGTCCTGGCGCAGTGGAGGTCAGCCGATCCAGACCTGCAGCCGTTCATCCATCAGGCGCAGCGAGGCTTGGCGCGCCTCAGCGAGCCGGGCGTCAGTTGAACCAGTGCCTGCTCTTCACTGATCCACCCTAAGTGCAATTTCTGTAGCAATTTAAAGTCTGGCTCGAAGCACCCGTCCTGATTATCTTTTCTTCGCTGGCTGAGTGCGGTGGTCGCGGGCACCGCGAGGTGCCCGAGGAAAGTCCGAGCTCCATAGGGTAGACTGCCAGGTAACGCCTGGGCGCCGAAAGGCGACGGACAGGGCCACAGAAAACAGACCGCCCGGAGCCCTGGTTGTAAAACCGGGAGGAAGGGTAAGGGTGAAACGGTGGGGTAAGAGCCCACCGCATCGCTGGCAACAGCGATGGCAGGGTAACCCCCAGTCGGAGCAAGGCCAAATAGGCGGCGAGGTGCGACCCGCACCGTCAACACCGAATTCGGTGAGCCGCGGGTAGGCTGCTAGAGGTGGCCGGCGACGGCCATCCCAGACAGATGATCATCTCCCGGCTTGCCGGGAAACAGAACTCGGCTTACGGCTCGACCAGCGGCGGCCCCCCGGAGCAGTTTCGGGGGGCTGTTGGTTGCCGGGCACAGCCGGTTAGCTTGTCTTGGCTGCGACCTCTTTTCAAGGCGATCACATGCTGGAACGGCTCACGATCTTCACCGGTTTGGCCGCAACATCCCTGCTGCTGCCCTCCCAGGCACCCAGCCAGATCAAGTATCGAATCGACCAGTCTCTGTCACAGGAGATCGATGCCACGCCGGCCGGTGGGGCCAAGCAGACGATCGCCTTCACTACCTCGAGCTTCGTGACGCTCACCCTGGCCGACAGCGCCGGTGGGAAGATCATGCGCATCGTGGTCGACTCGATGCGGGGAGACAGCGCCTCGCCGATTTCTCCGGCAGTCCTCGACAGCGCCAAGGGGCTCGAGTTTCGGGGCTTCATTGAGAGATCCGGCAAGCCGTCGGGGCTCGAGCCGGTGAACGGGACCCCAGCGGCGAGCCAGGTTCAGGGTCTCCTGAGCGACTTCTTTCCCTGGGTGAAGACCGGCCTCAAGGTGGGCGACAGTTGGACCGATACGACGGCCAAGACCAACGGTGTGGGAAGCGACAGCGTGACTGTGAAACGAGTGAGCGCCTACAAGGCGGCAGGTGCCGAGACCCGGGATGCGCGGAAAGCGGTCAAGGTGACGGAAGACTTCAACTCATCGGTGGCCGGAACTCAGCCCACGCCGAAGGGGCCAGCCAAGATCGAGGGCACCGGGAGTGGCAAAGGGGCGTATTATGTGGCGAAAGACGGCCGCTACCTCGGCGGCGAATGGCAGCAGCAGTCATCGCTCAAGATTTCTGGCTCGTTCGCGCCGCAGCCGCTTCCGATAACGATAGCCCAGAAGACCAAGGTCACCACGCTCAAGTGAACCATCATAAGAAGCTCTCTCTATCGGGGCTGGCCTGGCTCGTCCTCGCGGGCTGCAGCTCCGCGACGTCCGGAACGGGTCAGCCGAGCGGCCCAACTCCAGCACCGAGCGACAACAACCCCAGCGTGCCGGCGCCCAGCGGGTCAACCCTCAGCTACCAGCCGGTGCGGAATGCGATGTATGCCCTCGAGCGGCACGACAGTCTCATGTTGCAGCTGCCGGGAGGAGCGAGCCAGCAGCAACTGATCGACCGCACCGCGTTTCTCACCGTGAATTTGACGCCGGACACAGCACGCTATCAGGCCACCATCGTGCTCGATTCCCTGCGCGCCACATCGAGCGGCGTGCCGGTCGTTCCCGATTCCCTGACGCCGGCCCGGGGCACCCGCTGGACCGGCACGCTTTCGCCCTACGGACAGCTGTCGGCCTTGAAGGCGGATCGGTCGACCACGTTCGGCGACCAGGTGGGAAGTAACCTGCGGGCTCTGTTTCCGGCGCTTCCAGGCGGCGGCGCCAAGGCCGGGATGGAGTGGACTGATACGACGGAGGTACCGCTGCGGGCCGACGCCTTCGATGCCACCGAGCGGTCGCTCACAAATTATCGCGCAAGCGAGAGCGACGACCCCAAGGCCAAGAAGGCGATCAAGCTCGAAACCAGTGGCTCATACGACAGGAAGGGCAAGGGCACCCAGTACGACCAGCAGCTGGAAATGACCGCTTCGGGAAGGCGTGCTGCGGTGTACTACCTGATGATGGATGGAACCCTGCTGTCGGCTCGGGGCAGCGACTCCGGGGACATGACGATCACCATCCCCGCCGTCGGGCAGACCGTTCCGGTCAAACAGTCCGGCACCTACTCCATTACCGCGATCCGCCCGCCCAAGAAGTAGCCTGCCTTAGAACACCGTGTTGGGATCCCGTCCAAGCTCTTGAACCGTCCGTACCGGTGTCTCGGCTTCCGGCGATTCGGCCTCACCAGGCCGTTGCCGGATGCGATCGATGCGGTCGACGGCACCCACCTTGATCCGGCTCAGGGTTCCGCTCAGCCGCTTCCGGGTATCGGGGCCAGTGGACGGTGTCAGCAGCGCTGCGAGACCGGCGCCGACCAGTAGCCCGGCGATGCCGATGAGCCGTTTCTCGCTCCGGGACCGATGGCCCCTCCTTCTCAGTTCTCGCTGCAGCTGACCGATCGACTCGGCGGCTTCGCCCTCTGATCGTTCGAAGGCCGCGGCCGACGCGCTCGCGGGTCCTGGCGCCTTCGTCGGGTGCGAGGAGGAGCGCCGCACCGGCGCCGATGGCGGTGGCGAGAAGCGTCGCCGCCACAAATCCTCCACGATTTGCAGCCGGCGAATCGACGATAGCGTCGATCTCGAGGTCGAGGTCTTTATTTGCCATGCAGCCCTCCGGGGGCATCGAGTAAATCTGTTTGCTGCTCACAGCGACCGGCCAACAGCCGCTCCGATGTTAATCCACGAGCCGCAGCGGCATCACCAAGGCAAGATAGCTGGCCGGGTCATCCCAACCCACCGGCTCGCACGTGGCGGCCCTCTCGGGGGCTTTGAACGTCATTCTGACCTCGTCGGTCGGAATGTATTTCAGAATCTCGAGCAGGTATGCCGCGTTGAATCCGATTTCCAGCGGATCGCCTTCGTAGCTGACGTTGAGCTCTTCCTGCGCCTCGCCTAAATCCGGTGTTTGGACCGAGAGCTTGCAGGATCCGTTGGCGAAGCCCATGCGAATCCGGTGAGTCTGGTCGCTCGCGACGATGCTCATGCGGCGCAGCGCGGCTGTGAGCGCAACCCGATCCGCGGTGGCGACCTTGTCGTTGTCCCTGGGAATCACCTGCTCATAGTTGGGATAGGGACCCTCGATCAGGCGGGTAAAGATCTGGGTCGAGCTGGTGCGGAAGCCGAGGTGATTCTCGCTCCGGGCGATCTCGACCGTCTCGTCGGTGTCGAAGAGGCGGCGAATCTGGTCCAGCGCCTTGGGCGGTACGATCAGGTCCGCCTGGGATGCTCCCTGGGTTTCGCTGGTCGGCACGTCCATGCGGGCCAGACGGTGCCCATTGGTGGCGACCATTCTCATCCGCTCGGGCCGGAGCTCCCACAAGACACCATTGAGAATCGGACGGCTTTCTTCGGTGCTCGCCGCGAATGCCACGTGGGCGATGAGCTTTTGCAGCTCTTTCGAGGAGGTGCGCCAGCCCCCTTCGAATTTGACAGTGGGGAACGCCGGGAATTCCTCCCTCGGGAGTCCGAGCAGCCGAAACCTCGACCGCCCACACTCGATAGTCACCCGCTGCTCGCCGGAGGCGGTGAGGCGCATTGCGGCACTGGGAAGCTCGCGCACGATCTCGACCAGTTTGCGGGCCGGCAGCGTGATGGCACCCTCCTGATCGACCGATGCCGATACCGTGGTGCTGACCGCGATGTCGAGATCGGTACCCGAGAGACGAATGCCATCCTTCGTGGCCTCGAGCAGGATGTTCGACAGGATCGGTAGCGTCGTCTTGGCAGGGACACTGGCCGCCACGGCTACGAGACCTTCCTGCAGTTGCTCTCGCGTGATCGTGAGCTTCATGCTGCTCCTGAGGATGCTATGAACAGTTACTACTCTTCCAGTTTAAAAAACTTAGTAGCCGTAGTAGAGGGTCTGGAAATGTGGAGCATCACGATAAAAACTCCGTTCGCTCTCACTTAGCACGTTTGGGTCTGTCGACAGCGTGTGTACGATGGGGACGAGCCGCACCACAATGTTCTCGCTGTCCACCACAATCCAGAATTCCCACAGCCCCGAAGATCCGCGGGGATTATTCTGCGCACAACTCCTGGCGCGCGTGCTCGACCCGCTCGCGAAAGCCGCGGTCGCGCGACATCTGCCGGCTGACTTTGTCTACGCTGTGAATGACCGTGGAGTGGTCACGTCCGCCGAAGGCCTGACCGATTTCGACCAACTGCATCTCCAGGAGCTCACGGGCCAGATACATCGCAATTTGCCGCGGCACCGTCAGCGTCTTGATGCGAGCCTTCGATCGGAGTCCTTCAGGCGTCACGCCCCAGCGCCGGGCCACGACCTCCTGCACCTTGTTGATGGAAGGCAGAGCCTTGGGTGCGGCCAGACCGTCCTCACCGGGACGAATCTTGTCCGACAGCGCTTCCCGAGCCAGCTCGATCGACACTTCCTTATGCTTCAACGAAGCGAACAGCAACAACTTAATGATACAGCCCTCGAGCTCGCGGACGTTGGACCGCACGTGCTCGGCGATAAACCGGAGCACGTCGTCGGGAATCGTCAGCTCGAGATGGTCCTGCTCCTGCTTTTTCCTGAGAATGGCTATGCGGTGCTCCAGATCGGGCTGCCCGATGTCCGCCACCATGCCCCACTCGAAGCGGCTGACCAGCCGAGCCTCGAGGCCGGGCAGCTCCTTGGGAGGCCGGTCCGAGGTGAGCACGATCTGCTTGTTCCCCTCGTAGAGCGCATTGAAGGTGTGGAAGAACTCTTCCTGGGTCATCTCCTTGCCTTCAAGGAAATGCACGTCATCGACCAGGAAGAGGTCCACGTCGCTGCGGTAGCGTCGGCGAAACTCCGGCATCGTCCGGCTATGGATACTCTCGATCACTTCGTTGATGAACTGCTCGGCGCCGACGTACAGCACTCTGGTGTCGGGGTGCCGTTCACACACTGTATGAGCGATGGCCTGCATCAGGTGGGTCTTGCCCAACCCGGTCGCACCGTAGATGAAGAGCGGGTTGTAGGTCTTTCCGGGGGACTCGGCAGCGGCGTGAGCGGCGGCGGCGGCGAGCTCGTTGGACTTGCCGATGACGAACGTGTCGAAGGTGTATCGCTCGTTGAGCGGCTGCGTACTGGGGTTGAGCTGCGCGATCGCGACGGTCGGAATCGAGGGTGCCACGAAGAAGTCCATCTGCGGACGCTTCTGCCGATCCTCGTTGACCCGAAACACCACGGACGTCGGTTGTCCCAGCACCGGCTCGGCTATACGCGAGAGTAGCGTCGCGTGCTTGGTCTCATTCCACTCTACCGCGAACTGGTCGGGTGCCCCGATGATGAGGCGGCCTTCATCGAGGGCGATTGCCTCGGTGGGCTCGAGCCAGGTACGGATCGTGTGGTCTGGAAGTTCGCGATGAGCCTCGTCGAGGATGCGCTTCCATGCGTCTTTTGCAGACAGCTGCATCGGTACTCGAAAATCGGAAGGAATTTTTTCTTGGGCGAGAGATGTTACGGGTGGGGTGTGGAAAAGTCAATCGGGGCTTGACAGAAAAAAAGTAGCGGTAGGAAAAAGAGAGGCGGAAAAAAAGCGCGGCGGAAAGAAGAGCGGCGGGAAAGCAGGCGATACGACGGAGAGGCGAGAGATATTACGCCTGTTTTCCTCCAAACGCCTTGCCTTGACCCAAACGCCGCCGCGCGACTAACTTCCCCGGCTCACTTTGGAGGGATCTTCGGATGAAGCCGTCCTATCGGCCGCGCAACAAGCGCCGGATCAATAAGCATGGGTTCCGCGCCCGCATGGCAACGCGTTGGGGCCGGGCCGTGCTGTCGCGTCGCCGGAAAAAGGGCCGGAAGCAGCTTACCGTCTCGCTGCCCTCGAAGCACGGAGGCTCCTGACGTCATCGGCGCGCCTCCCGCGGGCTCACCGGCTCGCGCGCGCGTCAGATATTCGCCGCTGCCTCACCCATGGCCGCCGCCGCCGCTTCGAGCATCTCGATATGATCTGGATGGACAACCCAACGGGCCAACCACGGATGGGACTCATCGTCCCCAAGTTCCAACGATCCGCGGTGGCCCGCAATCGTCTGCGGCGCCGACTGCGGGAAGTCTGGCGTCAGGAGATACAAGCCCGCCAGCCGTCCTGGGATCTGGTCATCAGGGCCCGGCAGGAGGCGTACGCCGCGAGCTTCGATGCCCTCAGGGCCCAGCTCCTGGGATGGCGCGATTCTGTTCTCGGTACCCGGTGAGCTGTGAAATCGATCGCGGCGCTGCCGCGGCGCCTGGTGGCCTCATGCATTCGCGGATACCAGCTCACCATCTCCCCCATGTTGCCACCGAGCTGCCGGTTTACCCCCTCGTGCTCGCAGTACGCGCTCGAGGCAGTCATTCGACACGGTGCCGTGAGAGGCACCTGGCTGGCGGCCCGCCGGCTGATTCGCTGTCATCCGTTTCATCCAGGGGGTTTCGATCCCGTCCCCTGATGCGGTGAACTGAGCCATGGACCGTCGTACGATCTGGGCGATTCTGCTGATGATGGTGATCGCGATCGCTCCCGCTCTCTTCCTGAAGAAGCCGCCCGTCACCAAGTCTTCGGTCCGGGTGTCGGGTGACAGTTCCGTACGGGCAACGCGCGACACAGGCGGTGTCGCTTCGGCTGATTCGGCCAGTCCCGCGGTCGTCCCTCAAACCCAGGACTCAGCCCGGCCCAACCCGGGGGCGCCGGAGCAGGGAGCGAGCGCCACCGGCGAGATCATCCGGATCACCTCCCCGCTCTACACCTACGACGTGAGCACTCGGGGTGGACGGCTGGTCAGTGCCACGCTTTCCCGGTATCGGTCTATGGCCGCCTCCGATCATGGCAGCCCGGCCCAGCTGCTTCCTCCCGACAGCAAGCTGCTGGGACTCACTCTGGTGTTGAACCGGGACACCATTCCATTGGCGGACTGGCCGTTCACCGCCTCTGCCAAGAGCCTCACCGTTTCCAAGCCCACCGACCTTACCCTGACGGCAGAGCGGAACGGCACCAGCGTCGCAATCACGTACACCTTCCGTCCGGATGACTATCGCATCGATGTGAAAGGCCGAGTGACTGGCGTTGGACCGAACGGCGGGGTGCTTCTCGTGGACATGGGACCGACCCTGGCCAACACCGAAGCCGATTCCAACGAGAACCATCGAGCGCTGGCGCTCGTGACCAAGCACGATGCTACCGAACGGACCGATTTCGCGGGACTTAAACCGGGCGAGCCCAAGACCATCAGTGGCCCCTTTGAGTGGGCCGCGGTTAAGTCGAAGTATTTCGTTACCGCCGTGCTGGCACTGGACAGCACCTCCGCCGGCATCAGCGGAGTAGTCGCCAACGCGTTGCCCCCGACCGGGAAGCACCCGACGCGGGCCAATGTTCGCCTCAGCCTGCCGATCCCGCCGAGCGGCAGCTTTGGGTACACCGCCTATGTCGGACCGATGGAGCAGGACCGGCTGAGCCGGATCGGCCATGGTTTCGACGACGTCAACCCGTACGGATGGCCCGGGTTCAGGACGGTCATTCGCCCGGTGGCCGCGGGTGTGCGGTGGCTCCTGGTCTGGATGCACGAGCACCTTTACCTGCCGTATGGCTTGGTGCTGGTGTTCTTCGGCATTCTGGTCCGGGCGCTGCTCTGGCCTCTGAACCAGAAGGCGATGCGCGCCAACATGCAGCTTCAGGCGGTGCAGCCGCTGATGAAGGAGATCCAGGAGCGCTACAAGAACGACCCGCAGAAGAGCCAGCAGGAGATGTTCAAGCTGTACAAGGAGCACGGGGTTAACCCGCTGGGCGGCTGCTGGCCTATGCTGCTCCCCATGCCGGTACTCTTCGCCCTGTTCTTCGTCTTCCAGAACACGATCGAGCTTCGGGGAGCATCGTTTCTCTGGCTTCCGGACCTGTCCCGGCCCGACCCGCTCTACATCATACCGGTGGTGATGGGTCTCTCGATGTTCGGTCTGAGCAAGGTAGGGCAGATGGGGATGGAGCCAAATCCGCAGACGAAGATGATGGTGTACATCATGCCCGTCATGATGACCTTCCTCTTTCTCAACTTCGCCTCGGGGCTCAACCTCTATTACGCCGTGAGCAACACTGCCAGCATCCCGCAGCAGTGGTTGCTGGCGCGCGAGCGCCAGAAGCGCACTGCCCGTGCCATCGTCGAGGTGAAGACCAAAGCCCCTGAGGCGAAGGGAGCCCGGGCCAAGCGGAAGGCCTGACGACCGCCTCCTGGTACCAGGACTAGCTACGATCCCGTCCTGGCGCGTTAGTTCCTGCATGCTCTCCGATACGATCGTCGCCCTCGCAACACCAGCCGGCAAATCAGCGCTGGCTCTGATTCGCGTGAGTGGAGAAGATGCGTTCAGCGTCTGCGAGCGGGTGATTGCGAGCTTCCGGGCCGCGCCTCCGCGGCAGTCCCGAGTGGCCACATTCCGTGATCCGGATGGCCAGCCACTTGATAAAGGTGTGTATACCGTCTTCCCTCGTCCCAACAGCTACACTGGCGAAGATCTGGTCGAGCTCTCGTGCCATGGAGGGCTTCTGGTCCCGCCGCGCTTGCTGGCGACACTCCACGCAGCGGGCGCACGTCCCGCGGCACCTGGGGAGTTCACCCGTCGCGCGGTTCTCAACGGCAAGCTCGACCTGGTGCAGGCGGAAGCGGTAGGCGACCTGATCGACGCGACCGCGCCAGCCCAGGCGCAGCTCGCGCTCCGGCAGATGGAAGGAGGACTCTCGCGCCGCCTCCAGGAGCTTCGGCAGGCGCTGATCGAGGTTCAGGCGCTGTTGAGTTACGACATAGATTTTCCGGAAGAGGACGACGGTCCAGTTTCCCCGAGCCATATCGCCGACCGGATCGAGACCACCTCGGCTCAGATCCGACGACTGATCGATACCGCGCCCTCGTCAGAGCGGTTGAGAGAAGGTGCGCTCCTCGTCTTCGCCGGCCGCCCCAACGCCGGGAAGTCATCGCTCTTCAACGCCCTGCTCGGTAGCAATCGGGCGCTCGTCACCGAAATCCCGGGCACCACTCGCGACACCATCGAAGCGCACGCGGACTTCCTGGGCTGGCCGGTCCGGCTGGCCGACACAGCCGGCCTCTGGAATGCGCCGGACACGATCGATCGTCTGGGTGTCGAGGTCAGTCAGCGCTACATCGCCGCGGCAGATCTGGTTCTGCTCTGTGTCGAGTCCGGGCGGGAGGTTGCCGAGGACGAGGTGGCAATCGCAGCCTCTCGGCCATCACTACTGGTTCGGACCAAGGCCGATCTAGCCGCAAGCCCGGGCGAGGGGTTTCCGGTATCGGTGGTATCGGGTGAGGGCATGCATCGGCTCCGGCAGGCCGCGGCAGAAATGGTGTTTGCCGAGCGGCTCAGCCTGCCGGATCTGGAGCCGGTGCTGACTCGTGAACGTCATCGAACGGCACTGGGGCGAGCATTGGCAGCGCTGGACGGGGCAATCCCGCACCTGGGCCGGCAGCGGGACGCGGTGCTCGCGTCACAGCATGTCCGAGAGGCAACCAGTGCGCTCGACGAGCTTCTCGGAGCCGTCGATATCGATGAAGTGCTGGATCAGGTTTTTCGCAGTTTCTGCGTGGGGAAGTAAAAGCGATCCGGCTCGGGTGAGCGGGTCCAATCCTCAGGCGCTTTGGATGCCTCTCGACTGATCTTCAGCGGCTTGGAACTCCAGAGCTCCCGCCCGTACCGCTTCAGCGACGCCGCGCTGGGAGACCAGCGCCTCCGTCATCCGATAGCCGAGGTAGTACCCCGCCCGCTCCGGGATAACCCGGCCAGCTACCAGGCGGGCCGACGGACTCATTCCCCCCGACAGATAGCGGAGTCGAAGTCCCAGTCCGCTGTGATCGAGCTCGGGCTCGACGGCTCGGCGCAGGAACGCTTCCATCTCGCGCAGTCGATTGTACTGCCGACGGGGATAGCCGAAATAGTCGGCTGCATCGAACCCCGGCGCCACCGCCTGCGCCACATGCACCGCAACGCCCTCGTTCACCAGCAGCTCCCGCAGCGTCGCTCGACTCCCGGTGGACCAGTAGTCGTAGTTGCCTCCTGCCTCTGCCACCAGGCGACGCATGTCGCTCGCGCTCGTCGGGGAGGTATAGCGGACGGTGTGTGCCAGCTCGTGGGCGATCCAGGCCTGGATGAGATCGGGCGGCAGGCCCATGCCGTACGTTTCCGGATTTACTCGTCCGGTAAAATGTTCAAGGCAGATGAAAGCGACGCCGCGGCCGCCGACCACCAACTCTCCCGCGTTGGCACCGCCCAACCCCACCATCAGGTACGTGTCGGTGGGCCGATCCACCCCGATCAGATCTTCGGCTCGGATAATGGCGTCTTCGGCCAGCTGGATCAGGTCGGTGGAAGCGGCCAGCGCATAGAGGTCCGAGCGATCGGCCTTCAGTGCTGCCGAGACAATCTCGTCTGCGTGGGGTGTGTCGGGGTCGAGAACGTAGTTACGCCAGTAGGCGTCGAGGATGGGCTGGTGATTTTCGCGATACTGACGGTAGGCCGCTTCCCGATCGGTGGCCTCGAGCACCGCGAAAAAGTCCGGCAGCAAATTGATCAGCACGCGAGACGATACGAAACCTCGCGCTTCAATGCAATCCCTGTTTCTTCTGTTTGGCGACTTCGTCGAGGAAGCGCCGCTCCGACGGCGTAAGACTGGAGAGCCCCTTCTCGCTGATCTTGTCCAGGACGCGGTCCACCTCGGCTGCGACAGGATCGGAATCGATCCGCCGGCGGGGCCGCATCGGAGTTACTGGAGTGCGGCGGTCAGGCTCCGAGGACCCCGACTGCACCATGACCACGCGCTCCACTGCCCGGGCCGGTTGAGCCGGTCCGCGCCGCGAGAGAGACTGCACCCGAAAGAACAGATAGCCGAAGAGCGCTCCACCCACGTGCGCCAGGTGGGCTATCCCATCCTGCGGCCAGAGACGCGAGCCGAGCACGTCGAGTACTACCAGCCCGATTACCAGGGTTCGAGCCCTGATGGGAACCGGAATCGGGAAGACGATCAGCTCGGCTTCAGGCCAGAGATAAGCGAAGGCTACGGCCACACCGAGGACCGCCCCGGATGCTCCGACGAATGCGCCTACCGGCATCACCCCGGCCAGGAGGAGCGAGAAGACCGCGGCGCCCACTCCGCAGAAGAAGTAGTAGAGGATGAAGTTGCGGCCACCCATCCGGCTCTCCACCGCTGTGCCGAAGACGTAGAGCATCAGCATGTTCGTCAGCAGGTGCAGCAGGCCGGCATGGACGAACATGTAGCTCACGAAGGTCCAGGGCCGTACCAGCGCTGTCTGGGGAGCGAATTGCAGGGCCTGAAACAGGGCGCGCGAAGTGAAGAGGGTCATCAGCAGCAGCAGCACCACCGCATTTGCGATGATGAGCCGTGCCACCCACGGTGTGATGCGATATGAAGGAGAAGATTTCATCGACCAACGCCTTTAACTCTGTGACCGCGGAACCACTTAGGAGGGATCCTCACGTCGCTCGCGCCGAGCGGTTTGGCAGATCCGCTCACACAACTGAGGAAATCCGATCCCTATTGCCTGCGCCGACTGGGGCAGGAGGCTGGTAGCCGTCATCCCCGGTAGCGTGTTTACCTCTAAACAGAAGAGTTCCCCGGCCGGTGTCAAGCGAAAATCGACTCGGGAATACCCGCCAAGCTTGAGCGCCTCATGGGCGAGGAGGCTGAGCCTGCCACATTCAGCAGAAAGAGCCTCGGGCAGGTCGGCTGGAAAGATCTCCTGGGACATCCCGGGCGTGTATTTGCACTCGTAATCGAAAATTTCATGCCGCGGGATGATCTCACCCACTGCAAGTGTCTTCCCATCGAGAACTCCCACCGTCAGCTCCCTGCCCGGCACGAACCGTTCGATCATGACCTCATCGTCGTACTGCCGGGCCAGGGCGACAGCCGGCTCGTATTCCTGGGCGGTCTTGACCACCGTAAGACCAACCGTCGAACCCTGTTTCGACGGCTTAACTACGACTGGCCACCCATAATCGCGTTCAACTCTGGACCGTGCTGCGGGCGCCATCACCCAATCGGCTGTTGGTACCCCGGCGGAGCGAAAGAGCCGCTTTGAGATGTCCTTGTCCATGGCCATGGCGCTGCCCAGGCGACCACTCCCGGTGTAGGGCACCCCCACCATCTCCAGCAGGGTTTGGATAGTGCCATCCTCACCGCGGCCGCCATGCAATGCAAGGAACAGCACATCAGCATCTCGAACCACCGCCAGATTGCCCAGACCGGAAAGCAGCAATCCACGCTCCAGCGACTGAAGCTGCTCATTGGAAGGTGGCTCCGTTCCGACGCCGCCCGAGAGCAACGCGGGTTCGTCGGTTCGGGGAATGAAGCCGCGGGCCGTGTCCACCACCGCAACGTCATGACCTCGGGAACGAAGCGCCCCGATCACCTGAACGGCAGAGGCAAGCGCGACATCTCGTTCGGCTGAGGTCCCGCCTGTCAGTACTGTTACGCGCATGTACTCTCCGAGGAGTCAACCGTAAACGGTAAAGGGTAAACGGGATGAATGTCGTCGCTTTCACCGTTCACTGTTCACTGACTCACTTCAGCGCGTGCCAATCAGCTGCTGCAGGACGTCGTAGCGGCTGACTATGCCAATGAGCTTGTCATCCTTCCGGACCAGAGCCGCCGGGCTCTCCCGGGTGAGCATGGCTCCGAGTCGGTCGGTGGGACAACTGGCCTCGACCTCGGGGAAGGGAGAGTCCATGACCTCACGCACGGGGCGGTCCAGTAATGAGGGCTGGACCAACGCCTTGGTCATAAGGTTGGCCTCGATCAGTCCTCCAACCGAGCGGCCGTCCTCGACCACCGGAATCTGACTGACTCCCCAGGTGCTCATGAGGTTCAGTGCCTGTCGCACCGGGGCAGCGGGTGGCACGCTCACCAATGGTGGAGAGTTGGGCGGCCGCCGTTCCATGAGCTGCTCGACCGTGGTGCGTGGCGCCTCCAGCATCTGGTTTTCCTGCATCCACTCGTCGCTGAATACTTTCGAGAGATAGCGCTCGCCGGTGTCGCACAGAACGGTGACGATCAAGGCGGCGGGATCATCCAGCTCGCGTGCAATATCGAGCGACAGGGCGAGGTTGAGGCCGGTGGAACCTCCAGCGAGAATCCCCTCTTCTCGGGCGAGCCGCCGAGCCATCATGAGAGATGTTCGGTCAGACACCTGACGGAACTCGTCGATCCAGTCGAACCAGATCGTGGTCGGGATCTTGTCGCCCCCAATTCCCTCGACCTTGTACGGGTGGCCATCGCCCAGCGTGCGGGTGCGATGATAGTGGGTGTAGAGAGAGCCGATGGGGTCACCCGCGATAACCCTGATTTTGGGGTTCTTCTCCTTCAGGTACTTCCCGGCACCGCTGACGGTGCCTCCGGTGCCTGCCCCAGCCACGAGATGGGTGACCCGCCCCTTGGTTTGCTCCCAGATCTCGGGGCCCATCGTGGCGTAGTGGGCTTCTGGGTTAATCGGGTTATAGAACTGGTTTGCCAGGATTGCGCCGGGCGTCTCCTTGACGATCTGCTTGGCCTTCATCACATAGTGGTCGGGGTGATCCGGCGGCACCGCAGTGGGGGTGATCACCACCTCGGCGCCATAGGCCTTGAGCAGGCGAACCTTCTCCTGCGACATCTTGTCCGGCATGGTGAAGATGCAGCGATAGCCTTTGAGCGCCGCCGCAATGGCAAGACCCACACCGGTGTTTCCGCTGGTTCCCTCTACTACTGTACCGCCCGGCCGGAGCTCTCCGCGCTGCTCGGCGCCCTCGATAATTGCCAGACCGATGCGGTCCTTGACCGACCCACCCGGATTCACGTATTCGGCCTTACCGTAAATGGGTGTCCGAATTCCCGACCCCAGGCGGGCTAGCCGGATGAGTGGTGTCCATCCGATCGTCTCGAGCACCGAGTTGTAGGGCTCGAGGTGTTGGCGAGTAGACGTCATTCAGGTGTGTTTCCCGCGCGGGGATTCCGGAAATGGACCGGCTGGATGAACGGAGTTGAGATGGGATGTCCCTGATGCAGCGCCGGGGAGAATCGGAGCTGCGGCGCCCCCGAGAGTGCCGCGGAGTCGAGTGCAGGATAACCGCTGGATTCGGCGATCCGGGTGGAGTCAGAGACAAGTTTGCCCAGAGAATCGACATACAAAAGCAATAAGACCCGCCCTTCAATACCTTGCTCCAGGAGGCCTCGGGGATATCGCACCGGCGAAACCGGATTGATCGCTACCGGGGGCTCCTCCGGCGGCGCAGCCAGAACAGGGACGTTGTGGTCTGCCAGCTTGGTGGCAGCATCATCCGGACTGGAGCAGCCCCACAGACCCAAAACGATGAAGCCGACGGCGGCTCCGGAAGCTGATTGGCCGGGCATCAACCGCGGTTCCCCGCGCGGCGTTTGAAGTCGGCCAGCCGATTCAACGCTTCCAGCGGGGTCAGCGTATTCACGTCGAGCGACCTGAGCTCTTCCACCATCGGGTCGGAGCGTTCGGAAAACAGGGGTAGCTGGCCCGGATCACGCGAAAGCGCGGGCGGCGGTCCGGGCACCATTCGATGCTCGCCTTCCAAAGTGCCAAGGATCTCGCGGGCCCTGACTACGACGCCATCCGGCAACCCGGCAAGCTGGGCGACATGTATGCCGTAGGATCGGTCGGTGCCCCCGGGCTCGAGCCGGTGGAGGAAGATCACCGTGTCACCCGACTCCCTGACGGCCACGTTGTAGTTCCGAGCATGCTGGAGCCGCTCCGGCAGCTGCATCAGTTCGTGGTAATGGGTCGCGAACATGGTCTTGCAGCCGACGCGGTCGTGCAGGTGCTCGGTCACAGCCCAGGCGATGGCCACACCGTCATAGGTCGAGGTGCCGCGGCCGATCTCGTCCAGAAGGACCAGACTTCGTGCGGTGGCGTTGTGCAGGATCGCACTGGTTTCGCTCATCTCGACCATGAAGGTCGACTGGCCGCCCGCCAGGTTGTCGCTGGCGCCGACGCGGGTGAATAGCCGATCGACGACGCCAATGGAGGCCTCATCCGCCGGAACGAACGAGCCCATCTGAGCCAGCGCAACGCACAGCCCGATCTGCCGGAGAATCGTGCTCTTGCCCGCCATATTCGGTCCGGTAACCAGGGCAACCCGTTCAGACTCAGTGAAGCGCGCATGATTGGGGATGAATGACTCTCGCGCCATCATCCGCTCGATTACCGGGTGACGGCTTTCCCGAAGAACGAGATCATACCCGTCGCCGACCTTTGGGCGAACATAGCGGCCGGTGACTGCGCGGTCCGCAAGGCCGGCCCATACGTCCAACCTGGCGATCACCCGCGCGGTGCGCTGAATTCGGCTGACCGCCTCGCCCACCATGGTACGGAGGGCGGTGAACAGCTCCACCTCCCTCGTCCCCATCCGCTCCTCGGCGCCGAGGACACGCGCCTCGTAGTCCTTGAGCTCGGGGGTGACGTAGCGTTCGGCTGCTGCCAGGGTCTGGCGCCGTTCGTAGTCGGAGGGAACCCGGGCGAGATGAGTGTGCGTCACCTCGAGATAGTAGCCGAAAACCTTGTTGAAGCCCACCTTCAGCGTGGCGATCCCGGTTCGCTCCCGCTCCCGCTGCTGCAGGGCCGCGATGTATTGACGGCCGTTGTCGCGCAACGATCGGAGCTCATCCAGTTCGAGGTCGAAGCCGGCGCGAATCACGCCTCCGTCGGCCAGCGTCATCGGCAGTCGCTCGGCTAGTGCCGCCGCAAGCTCACCGGCCACGTCACCCAAGAGATCGAGCTCGTCACCCGCGGCGACCAAGCGCAGTGCTCTGGCCACCGTTCGGGAGCGACGATCCCTCCAGCTCTGTCAGCGCGCCCGCGACATCCGGCAGACGTTGAAACGAATCTCGAAGCGCACCCATCTCGCGTGGGGTGGCACGTCCTGCCGCCGCCCGGCCGCCGAGCCGTTCGATGTCCCGAACGCCGTCGAGAGCCTCCTGTAGTCGTGCTCGTCCGCGGCCATCACCAACCATCACCTCGACGGCGTCGAGGCGCTGGTTGATGGCTTCTGGTTGGCGTAGAGGAGAGAGAAGCCACTGGCGCAGCAGTCGCGCGCCCATGGGGGTGCGGGTAGCATCTATTGTCTCCAGGAGTGTCGAGCCTCTGACGCCGCTGCGGAGGGGCTCGACCAGCTCCAGGTTCCGCCGCGTCATCTCGTCAATCCAGAGAAACGCCTCGCTGCGGCGAACGGTGGGCCGAGCCAGATGGGGAAGCCCGCCCGGCTGGAGCTCGCCCAGATAGCGAAGCAGAGCACCAGCGGCGGCGACTGCCGGCTCATCCTGGTCTCCGATCCCCAGGCCATCGAGGGAAGCCAGGTGAAATCGCCGGGACAGCTCGTCGCGGGCAAGGTCGACGTCGAACTCCCAAGGCTCGCGCGAGGTGATCAGGCCGTTCCAGCCAGCCGGCGCCGCACCATCACCGCTACAGGTGACGATCTCGGCCGGGGTCAATCGGGAGAGGGCTTCATCCAGGGCCTCGGCCGGGAGCGTTTCCAGAACGAACTCGCCGGTGCTGAGATCGATTGCTGCCAGGCCCGACTCATCCCCGGGCTGGATCGCGACCAGGAAGTTGTTCCGGCTGCCGGGAAGCCAACTCTCCTCGATCAGTGCCCCAGGAGTGAGGGTCTCGACCACCTCTCGACGGACCAGGCCGCGTGCGAGCTTCGGGTCCTCCACCTGCTCACAGATGGCAACCCGGTGGCCGGCCCCTACTAATTGACGGAGATACTCTGCGGCGGCTTTTACCGGCACGCCGGCGAGGGGTACCCCATCGCCCCTCGCGGTCAGTGCGATATCCAGAATCTTGGCGGCGAGCTCGGCGTCTTCATGGAACATTTCGTAGAAGTCGCCGACTCGATAAAACAGAATGGTGTCCCGGTGCTGCGCCTTCACTTCCCGCCAATGCTTGAGCATCGGCGGGGTCGCTGAGGCATTGTCACGGCTGACGAGGGACATGGACGGAATATACCGCGTCCAACTCCCTGACATCCTCGTCGGACAGCCTGATTTCTGCCGCCGCGATGTTCTCTTCGAGGTGCGAGACCGAGGAGGTTCCCGGAATGACCAGCATCGCAGGCGAATGGGCCAACAGCCAGGCCAGGGCGATCTGGTACAACGTCGCTCCGTGTCGCTGGGCTACGCGGTCCAGTGCTCCGCCTTCCTCGAGTGAGCCAGCCGAAAGTGGGAACCATGGAATAAACGCCATGTGATTTCGTTCGGAGTACTCTACCTCATCCTCCCACTTTCGGTCGCTGATGTTGTAGCGATTCTGCACCGAAACGATTGGAACGAACCCTCTGGCTCGCTCCACTTCTTCGGTCGAGACCTCGGAAAGACCGATGTGACGGACGAGGCCCTCGCGCTGAAATTCCTGCAGCGCCCCGAACTGCTCGTCGGCCGGAACTTTGGGGTCGATGCGATGCAGCTGGTAGAGATCGATCCGGTCCAGCTTAAGGCGCCGGAGGCTGCCGTGGAGCTGTTCACGGAGATATTCTGGCCGGCCGTTCTCAACCCAACGATCAGGGCCGGGCCGTTCCAGACCGCCTTTGGTGGCGATCACGAGACCTGGATATGGGTGGAGTGCTTCCGCAATGAGCTGTTCCGCCACATGCGGCCCGTATGAGTCGGCGGTGTCGATAAAGTTGACTCCCAATTCGACTGCGCGCTGAAGCACTCGAATCGCTTCATCGTGATTCCTGGGCGGACCCCAGATTCCTCGACCGGTAAGGCGCATCGCGCCGAAGCCCATGCGGTTGACGACAAGGTCCTCGCCGAGGGCTATGGTTCCTGCCCCGGCAGCCGGAACGGCCTCGGGAACGTGGGTAGTGTTGATGGTAGCCATGAAGGTCACTCCGTTGAAAGTCTGCCGAGCTGCGCCAGATACTTATGAGGAAGGATCGAGCGTGGCCGATGGTTCCAGGGTCCGAGACTAGGTGCCCTGCACGGCAGCGGATGTGATCGAAGTCACCCGCAATGGCTCTCCCGGCCCCAGATATCTTCGGTACTTTTCCCTCATGCACTCCGCTTCCACGCCGGATTCTCTCTCCCCCGCCCTCGAGGAGGTGCTGACGCGGTTTTCCGGAATGGTACGCAGTGTGGGGTGGCGCCATCGTTTGTCGGAGGATGATGTCGATGAAGTCATGCAGCAAGTTCGCATCCGTCTTTGGCATGCGCATGGGGACAGTGAGCAGATCAGACGGGCTCCTGCGTCTTATATCTACCGGACTGCCGTAACCGCCGCACTCGACCTCATGCGCCGCCGGCGAGCGCAGCGGGAGGATCTGAAGGTGCCGATAGAGAGTGAGGGGGAGAAGGGGCCCTCCACCCCGGGCCCCGACCGACAGATGGAATCGAGCGAGCTGATAGAGCAGGTTGCCCGGGCGATCGAGACTCTGCCGGCTTCCCGTCGTCCAGTAGTCCGCATGTACCTGGCGGGCTATCCCCGTGAAGAGATTTCCAGTCTGCTCGGGTGGTCCGAATCGAAGACTCGGAACCTGCTGTACCGTGGACTGGCCGATTTACGTGGCTGCTTGACGGCGCAGGGTATCGGATGGGAGGTGGAAAGGTGACCGAGAAGGAGCTCCAGGACCTTTATGGGCAGGCACTGGGTTCTGCCAGGATCGGGTCTCCGGGGTGTGTTCCACCTGAGGCTTTGCTCGCCCTGGTGCGCCGCGAGGGTCCGGAGGGGCTGCGCCTGCAAACGCTCGACCATGTCATGGCCTGCGAAGCCTGTCTCAAGGAATACGAGCTGCTGCGCGGGATCGAGCAGGCTGGAGAGGAAGTCGGAGCCACCAGCTCGGCGGTCAGACGGATCTGGCGAATGGCCCCGCTGGCACTCGCCGCTTCCGTGCTCCTCCTCATTGGAATTGGAGTCGGCTATCAGCGGCTGGCCGAAGGGCCGGACGTGGTTCGCGGTGGGGGTGAGAGTATCGTGCTGCTGACACCGGCTTCCGCCGTCCCCGCCAACTCAGAGCTTGCATTTGCCTGGAGTCGCGTGCCGGACGCGCACAGCTACGAGCTCGAGCTCTTGGACAGAAACAACAGTCCGGTCTTCTCCAGAACAACCAAAGACACGGCGATAGTTCTGCCTCAGGGAGAGATACGACCGGGGGAGTACCGCTGGTGGGTCCGGGCAGCTACGCCCGCGGGTGAGTTGGCTTCGCTGGTGCGGCCACTCCAGGTCAAGCGCGAGTAGCCAGACACCAGGGCCGCCAAGCCGAGCGCGGCCAGCAACGCAACCCAGAGCGACGAGCGTCCTGGCGATTGCAAGGGAATCCTCACCGTTGGATCGCCAATAGCGGTAAATGCTGCCCACTCTCCTGGGGGAGCCTTTCGACGAAGCGCCGACAGTTTGGCCGATCGCAGAGCCTCACTGACTGGAAGATTTCGCGAGAGGCCGGCGTAAAATTCATCGACGAAGCGATAAGTTTTCCGGTCGTCGACTTGCCACCGGGTCGCCACCACCACCTGCGATCCTGCTTCCAGGAGTGGGGCCGTCAAGCCCTGGATTCCCTCTCCGTTGACCAGCACCCCTCCAGCCGACCGGCAGGACGAGAGCACCACGAGGTCCGCGTTCAGTTTCAGCGCGGCAAGGTCGCTGGGGCCGACCAGGCCGGTCTCGCCGTCGCCCGGGGCGAGGGCGAGAGCCGTTCGAGCGGCGGTGTGCTCGTCGACCACGGCGTGGGTCGCGAAATGAATTACCCGAAATGGCGTGAGTTGAGCGTGTTTGAGGTACGCCGCGCTCGCGTCACCCCTGACCTTCATCACGGCGTGCGGCGCATATTGGGCAACCCGCCGAGCCTCTCTGCCTGATCCGCGTAGCCGTTCAAAGCGCCCCTCTTGGAAAGCAGGATCCCCAAAGACCAGGAGCCGTACCGGCGCATGCTCTGTGGATTCTGCCGCCTCTCTGCGGCGCAGGCTGGCAAGCACACGCGCGGACGGCGCTAGGCTGATGGTATAGCCCTCGATTGCGTAGCGGCCGTCGGAAAGCCGGAGTGCATCGAAGGGGAGGCGGTGCAAGGGGCCGTCGGGTACGATGACAAGCCGGTGAATCGACGGAGGCAAATTGTTCAACGCCGGAACCAGCAGTGCCTGCCCCAGCTTCCGCGACAACTCTCCAGGATCGTTCCCGCTCTGAATCAGTCCTTCAAACCGAAGAATTTGAGACAGCAGTGAATCGGCTGCCGGAAGAATCTGGGCCGCGATTCCATCCCGCCCGCCCGAGCCGCGGGTGACGATGAACAATGTGGTTGGAGTGCCGAGGGAGCCGGTCACGTACTCGAGGATCGCCGTACTGTCGTCCGGAATCGTCTGCCTCATCTCGGCGGCGGTCACCGATGGGAGTGCCGGCTCGAGGTCTGGGGCCGACGCCTTGGTCGATCCAGGTGTCAGAGCTCGCGCCTGCTCCAGCCGCTCTTCCAGCTCGCGGGCGCGGCGTCGCTCAGCGAGGCCGAATGATTCCGCCACCCGTCCCTGGCGCGCCAGGACCGCGAGCACCCGCACCACACTGGCATCACGATCGCTCATTTCGGTAGGAGAGGCCTGGAACGCGAGGACGCGTAGCTCTCTATCCGGAAGCGTGGCCCGCCAGCGCTCCAGCTCATCCCACGCCACGGCGGCCTCTCGTTCCGCGCGCCCCAGATCCCCACGGCTGGCATAGACGTCCGCCAACCGAACCCGGGCATCGTGGCGAAAGACGTGCTGGGAGGAGTCGAGCGTGGCGAGATAGCGCTCAAAGTGGCGCTCGGCGGTGTGGAAGTCGCCCCGGAATAAGGCAAGCCGCCCTAAATCGTAGGCGAGATCGTTCAGCCAGATCGGTCGGTTGGTCCGCCGAGCCAGAGCATCCGCGTCGGCGAGGGCGTGCTCGGCCGCGACCCAGTTTCCCTCGTGCATCGCGATGATCGCGAGATTTCGGTGGGCGGAAAACTCGATCAGGGCCTCGTGGGTCCGGCGGTACCACTGCAGCACCTCGAGCGTCTGGCGGCGAGCCTCGGGTAGATCACCGGCGGCGAGGGCCGTCACGGCCAGGTAGTCGCGGGCCTTCATGATGCTGGGTGGGTCTCCCAGACGCTCGAACAGTTCAATCGCCTTCCGAAGGTATTCCGATGCACTGGCATAGTCGCCGAGGGAGATCGTGATCGCACCCAGGGCGGTATAGGCGGTGCCCACCGCAAAGAGATTGTGGGCCGCCCGTCCCTCGGTGAGAGCCAGGTGTACCTGCTCATTGGCTTCCCCGAAATCTCCCTGAGCCAGCAACGCGTTGACGTGCCAGAGCAGCGCGCTCGCGAGCTGAGCCCGATCGCGCCCCTCTCGGTAGGCGGATTCCGCCTGACGCAGCACCATGATGGATGAGTCGGCCTTGCCCTCGAACTGGAGCAGTTGGGCGGTTGCCCGGAGAGCCTGCCCGACCAGCCGATGAGTACCGGCGCGGTGGGCCAGCGCCAGTGATTGGACTACATCGTCTCTCGCTCCCGGCTTGCCAACAATTCCCCTCAAAGCACCACGCTGGCGCAAGCGTTCGGCATGCAGGTCGAATTGATCGGGGGGCACCAGGCGTTCGACCGTGTCGAGCGTAGCAAGCCCGGATTCTATCCCTTCGCCGAAGGCGCGCTGGAGCGAGATGGCCAACAGGGCTTCTCCCTCGGCTACCGGGTCACCGGCGCTCCGTGCCTCTGCCCGTGCGCGGTCCGATTCCTCGGCGGCCTTGCTGGTGAACCCCTGGGCGTCGAGCCCCTGGCTCAGGCCCAGGCGGGCATAAACTCCGAACCGATCGGTGGGCGAAGCAGTGCTCAGGAGACGCCGATAGAGCCGTTCGGCTTCCGGATAGTCGTATTGCAGCCGAGCCAGGGTGGCGAGTCCCAGGGCGGCAATCCGGTCGGTGGAATCGCGTCC
Source organism: uncultured Gemmatimonadales bacterium (assembly GCA_963751925.1). GTDB lineage: Bacteria > Gemmatimonadota > Gemmatimonadetes > Gemmatimonadales > GWC2-71-9 > CAVVWJ01. The sequence goes on from CAVVWJ010000002.1 coordinate 2,291,695, forward strand.
AAGGCGGCTCTTCCAAGTCGATGAGAGGCGTGTGGCGCTGTCAGCTTCGACCGCGCCAATGGCCTGGTGTACGACATCGCGGGGTGCCGGCAGCGTGTCAGCCCGTGCTGGGAAGAGCAGTGCGAAGGCGAGCGGTACTAGAGATGCAACCATGGAATTCCGGGTGCAGGCGTCCAAACGGCACTATAGGGCAGATTCGGCGAGGCGGCAAGCGCGAGTGAGAACCGGTTCGGCCTGGGTGCGTCTAGTCGGTATGGCGGGATGGACCCGCCATCCGACAGACAATCCGGTCTACCAGCGGGAGTATGCCATGTTCCGCAGAGCGCATCCAGGTCTCGTGTCGCCCAGTCTCGTACTTCTTGCGTTAAGCTACTCGCTCATCATGGGGTGCTCTGGCGATGATGTCGCCGCGCCGCCTTCCAACCCGGAGAACCCTGAGAACCCGGGGAACCCCCCGAACCCACCTCCCGCTGCTTCCACCGCTACCATCGCCTATGCCCGAGCCGGTGAGATCAGATTGATCGAGCCGGATGGAAGCAACGACCACTCTCTCTGGACGGTACCGCGAACCGATCTGCCTTACACCGTCACCGGCCTTGCGTGGAAACCGGATGCCACTGAGATCGCCTTCAGCAGCGATCACGAGGAGGCGACCTCATTCTTCGAGCGTGACCTCTATAGCGTCGGCTCCGATGGGCAACGGCTTCGCAAGCTCACCAACGGTCCAGCGATCGACCAGCTTGCCGCCTTGCCCAAGGGCAATGTCCAGCTCACGGTCCAGAACAACACGAGCGATGGAGGGCCCTGGTTCATTTACGTCGAGGGAGCTCCGGAGCCGCAGATGGTCTCTCTTGGGCTCGGGGAAAGCAAACGTCTGACGTTCAACGGTGTGGCCGATCTGGGCACCGGTTTGCAGCCGGCAGTGGCGATCAACGGAACCGAACGGTGGTTCGGAGTTGCCGGCGCAGACGTACAGGCAGGTGGGACCAAGGACGCTGGTCTTCTCACTATCTCTCAGTTCGGCGGCGTTCCTCACTTCGGCGCCGACGTGCCGAGCTGGCGAAGCGACGGAACCCGTCTGGCATTCCTCGAAAGTCCGATCTGCCGGCTGGATGCAATCGCAGCTACTCCCTCACCCGGTAGCACGGGTACGGCGCTGTTCGGCGAAGACGTGTTCCAGTCCAGCTGCGGGTTCGACTGGGGGCCGGCCGCGGCCCCGGATCAGTTCCTGGTCTCTGACGATGGCGACTATGTGAGCAATGGCGAGACCCACATCTACAAGACCAGTGAGAACAGCACCACCCGGGGCACTCCAGTTGCCACGCTGACCGACTACGTGCGTCTGGTGGATATTCATTGGCTACCCGACGGAACAGGGTTCATCGTGGCCCGAACCGGGAGCCTGCTCGATGAAAACGTCAATCTCTATGAGTACGCCTTGGCTGACGGGACGGTGCGGCAGATCACGACGTTCTCGGGAGAATACGCCCGACGCTTCAGCATCTCTCCGGACGGCAAGAACATTGTGTTCGAGCGGGTGACTTCTCTGGACGGTCCATCGGACCTGTGGGTGGTAGGCCGAGACGGCTCCAACCCCCATGTTCTGGTGCAGAACGCCGGCTACCCCGCCTGGAATCCGAAAAAGCCCTGAGCAGCGCTTTCATCGCACTATACGAGCCGGCGCGACTGCCAGAGCACCGGTAGCTCGCGCCGGCTCGTTTTACCCGGTACTATAGGAGACCACACACACAATTCGTGAGAGCTCCGCAGGCCTTACCAGCCACAGGGGATTTCCATGCGCCTCGGCACACTTCTCCTCATCGGCGGTGTCATCGCTCTAGCCTTTGGACTCAGCTTTCTCCTCGCCCCAGCCACGGTTTTTCCTCTCTACGGTGTGAAGCCGGAGCCGGCCGTGGTGCTCATGGGCCGCTTTTTCGGCGCGGCTCTGGTACAGCTGGGACTCATCCTCTACCTCGTTCGTGATGTGGCTGACCAGCGAACTCAGAGAAGCGTGGTGCTTGGCTCCTTCCTCGGCTCGCTCGCAGGGCTGGTGGTTGCCCTCACCGGCCAGTTCTGGGGAGTGGTGAACAGCCTGGGTTGGTCGAGCGTCGCGATCTACGGGTTCCTGCTGGTAGGCTACGGCGCCTTCATCTTCGGCAAGCCTCGCACGACCTGAGCTGCTCTACTCTGGCGTCCTTCTCGATCCAGGAGGTGCCTATGAAGACCGGTCAACGCTCGGCTTCGATGCTCGTCGCTCTAGCAACGCTTGTTGTCGGGCTCGCGCCCTTCGTTCAGGGTCAGACCGAGCCGGGGGTCAGAGTTCGGGTCACCACCAATGCCCACAAGAAGGTGGTGGGTACCCTGATGACAGCGGATGCCGATTCGGTTCAGCTCACGTCTTCGAAGGATGCCCGAGTCGTGTCGTTTCCCGCGGCTTCGATCGTACGGTTGGAGAAGAGTGGCGGCCGCCGGTCTAACCCCGGAGGTGGGGCCCTCATTGGTGGATTGGTAGGCGGAGGAATTGGCTTGCTCTTGGGAGTGATCGCTTCAACCGACGATAGTGGATGGTACGATGTGGGTGGGTCCGAGATAGCTGCGGGCACCGCCGTTCTAGGTTTGGCCGGTGCAGGCTTGGGAACCCTGATTGGTGCCGCGTCGCATAAAGAAAGATGGCAGGAGTTGCCGGCTTCGTCGTCCGCAGCTACGGTAGAAGGAAAGAATTCAGTCACAAAGGATACCGATGCTGTGCCAGCGGTGCGGTGAACGAGAAGCCGAGATTTTTCAGACTCAACGAGTCGGCGACAAGCTGTATGACCGCGATCTCTGTGCAGTCTGCGCCAAAGTTGACTACGGAGTCTTTCTCGGCGCCCTGCTCCAGGCACAATCCGATGGAGCGCCGCCACTGACTGAAGCAGAGGAGCAAGAGGTGCGAAGAGTACTGGACCAGGCTGCTCCGCCGGATGTCTAACGAACTCGGAAAGCGCGCTCATGAACGAACGAAAGGCCGGTAAGAACACCGGCCCTTCGTTTTTGCTGTCACAAGACGGCTACTGCTGACCCTCTTCCCCGGCGCACTCATCCAGTGTATCGCTGACCATCCTGCCTCCGACGACAACCGAATCTATGCCCGTGTCCGCCGACACCTGGTTTGAATCCGTCGTGCTCGAGGCAACTACCGTACTGCTGTCGGTGGGCTGACGATTGCCCCTCCACTGCTCGATCTCAGCCTGGAACTGGTTCGAGAGCGCCACGAGGTCCACCGTCGTCGACTCGGGTTGCTGCGCATTTCCGGTGACTCGGGTCAGACCCACCGATGCCTTCCCGTAGCTGCTGTCCACCGCCAGGGCGGCTTCATAGGCGTTGGCCGCCGCGCGGGGATAGCCTGACCGCTCCAGGGCCATGCCAAGGTTGTTCTGGAACACCGGTGCGTTGCTCCGAAGTTCTACTGCCCGGGCCAACGGGGGCAGCGCCTCGCAACTCCGATCCTGCTGGATATAGATCAGACCGAGGTTGTTCATCGACCAGACATCCCGATCATCCACGACCAGCGCCCGATGGTACGCCTCGATCGCACCATCGATATCACCCAGGCCGTAACGGGCCCGGCCAAGGAGTCGGAGGCCCTCGTTGGACAGGGGCTCCAGTGCGAGCGCCTTCTCGACCCGGTCCAAGGCGTCCTTGGGCTTTCCTGTATCCAGCAGAACCCGGCTCGAGTTGAACAGGCTCTTGCGATGCCCAGGGTCGAGCTGCAGGGAGCGGTCGAACGCTTCGATCGCCTTCTCGGGCTGCCCCGCCTTCCAGGAGGCCATGCCAAGCATATAGTAGCCCCACGGGTTATCCGGGCTCCCGCTGGTGTAGGCAGTGAAGAGCTGGGTCGCGTCCTGGTATTGCCGCTTGTTGAACGCTGCCTCGGCCGACTCGTAGGAGACCGGCCCAGCCACTGTTGGCACCTCCGCCGTGGTCTCGGGTTGAGCACTGGCCGAGATGGTGGGTGTACGAGCGCCTTCGGAGGTCGAGGTGATCTTCGAGTGATTGGATCCGTTGCAACCGGCTGTGATGGAAAGCAGCACCAGAGCACCGGCTGAGAAGCGAGAAGTTGGGCAGGACATGTAGCCTCCTTGGTGTGGCGCGTCTGCGCCGTGAGTTAGGGGCGAACGCCCGTCACAAGGGCAAGCACGCGGCCAACTCGGATCTCACCATGGAGGTTCAGCTATACAGTTGAGGCGGTAGGGGTTATGTGGCGGGTGCCGGCGGCCCTCTCGCGGAATCGTGTTCGGCGGGACACTGCCCGAGGGGGCTGCTCGTGTCCCAACGGACACGCGTTACTCGCGCCGGAGATCCAGTCGGCGCATGATCTTGAGCAAGCTCGCGTGATCGGCCAGTCCCAGCTCTCCTGCGGTCCGGGTAATGTGCCAGTTGTTTCGCTCGAGGGCGGCGGCCACGATCTGTCGTTCGGCTTCCGTCCGGAGAGCGTGAAAGCCGGTGCTCTCCCGAGTCGCGGGCCGGCTCTGCTCCTGGATCTCGAGCGGCACATCCTCAGGCCTGAGGGTGTCACCATCGGCCGCGATGATCAGACGTTCGATCACATTCCGTAGCTCCCGCACATTGTTGCGGCTCCAGTCGTAGCCCATGAGGATGGCGAGTGCATCGCCGGAAAGCTTCTTCGGCCGGATCCCGAATCGTTCGGAGATACTGTTGATGAAGCTCGCGGCCAGCACCGGAACGTCGGAGAGCCGCTCCCGCAGCGGCGGTACCTTCAGGACGTGGACGTTCAGACGGAAATAGAGATCCTGCCGAAAGCGTTTGGCCGTGACCTCGGCTTCCAGGTCGCGATTGGTGGCGGCGATCACCCGCGCCTCCGCCGGAATAGACCGGTTCCCGCCCAGCCGTGTGACTCGTCGCTCTTCCAAAACCCGCAACAGCTTGGCCTGAGCCGCCAGCGGCAACTCCCCAATCTCGTCGAGAAACAGGCTGCCCCGCTCGGCCGATTCGAAGGCGCCTTTTCGAGTGGTCGCGGCGCCGGTGAACGCTCCCCGCTCGTGGCCGAATAGCTCGCTTTCCACCAGGTGCTCCGGGAGGGCCGCGCTGTTGATGGCGATGTACGGCGCCTTTGCACCAGGTCCCAGGCGGTGCAGATCACGGGCGACGAGCTCCTTTCCCGAGCCACTCTCACCCAGAATGAGTACCGGGCTCGGTATCGGCGCGACACGCGCAATTGCGGCACGCAGCCGATGAATAGCCTCGCTGTCTCCGACCAGTGACGTCTCCGGATCGAGCTGACGCTGCAGGGCGGCAACCTCGGTGCGAAGGCGGCGGCGCTCGAGTGCGGTCTGCACCTCGTGGACGATTCGTTCCATCGGCTCGGCCTTGTCGATGAACCCATAGGCGCCGAGCCGCACTGCCTCGATGCAGCGGTCGAAGTTTCCAGTTCCGGTATAGACGATGACCGGGACCTCGTCCCCCCGCTGGCTCAGCCGCCGGATCACTTCGAAGCCGTCCATGCCTGGCATTTCGAGATCGAGGATCATGCAATCAACGACTGTATCGGCCACGACATCCAGTGCCTGGGCTCCCCCCGGAGCGGTGAGCACGTCGAATCCACCCAGCCGCTTGAGATCGTAGGCGTATTGCTGGGCCAGTGCCGGCACGTCGTCAACTACGAGGACGACGCTCATGGCCGATCGGGATGGCTGGGTTCGGCCGGAAGCTCGACTATGAATCGGGTCCCCGTGCCCGGCTCGGTCTCGACTCGAAGAGATCCGTTGAGGTCGAGTGTCAGGCGGCGAACGATGGAAAGCCCAAGCCCAGTCCCGCCGGCCTTAGTGGTGTAGAAATCATCGAAGGCGCGGTCCAGCTGAGCGCGGCTCATCCCGGGTCCGCTGTCCGCGACGGTTATTCGCACCCGCGCTGAATTACCCTCACCGGGCAACAGTTCCGTGCTGACCTTTACCGATCCGCCTGCTTGACCCTTCACGCTATCAACCGCGTTGCCGACCAGGTTCTCGAGGACCCGTCGAACCGTCAGCGGGTTTCCTGAAATCTTTGGCAACGGCTCACCGAGGCTGGACTGCAACTCGGCCCCGTCACGATCGGTGTTTCGAAGGACCTGGTGGACCACCGCGTTTACGTCACACGAGCCGCCGTCTACAGCAGGAGAGAGCCTGGCGTAATTCTGGGCCAGAGTCTCGAGGTACTCGACGCTGGAGTCGAGGGTGCCAATCCGGCTTTCATAGACTGCTGGGAGGTTCGCCGGATCTTGCCGGGCGACCTGTGACAGATGTCGAAGGACATTCCTGATAGGGGCCAGGCCGTTCTTGACATCGTGATTGACCTGACGGGCGAGGTCCCCGACCACAGCCCGACGTTCGGCCTCCCTGAGACGTGAAGAGCTGACCCGGAGCCGCTCAGTCATCGCGCCCAGGAGACGAGAGAGTGCCCCGATCTCATCGTTCCCACCCTCATCGAAGGTTTGGTCCAGCCGGTCCAGGTCGATGTTCGCGGTTTTCCGTGCGAGCTCGCGAAGAGGCCGGCTGATGCGAGACGACAACCATCCCGCCAGCATCATCGCGAGAACTGTTGTGAGCGCGGTAGCAAGCAGCAGCCACCGATCGACGGTTCGTCGGAGGCTCTCGAGCGTGCCCAGCGATTGCGAGACCATGAAGCGGGCCGTGTCCACCTTCTGGCCGCTGCTCAAGAGATCCAGGTACGGCAAAGCGACTTCCCTCACCACACGGCGGCTTAAGTCGGGCCGAATCGTGTCGCCAGGGTAGGCCAAGGCGACCTGGAGGTCCCGAGAACCGTCGCTGCCCTCGACTAACCTCGGCGGGACTGCGGTGCCGCCCACCACGCTGAACTCGCGTCCACCAAGCTGAAAGGAATCGACCCGGGCCAGCGCGAGGATTGGCGACTCAGCGGTGCGAGTTCGAACCAGGGTGATGCCGCCCTTTGCCTGTTTCAGGAGCGCGGGAAGCTCCGGCTGCAGCTGATCGAACTCGTTTCGAAAATGCCCGGAGCTCAGGATTCGACCGGCGCTGTCTTGAATCTGGAGCATTGTGAATCCGGAGAGATTCATGGCATTGGCCGCATAGTCCAGCAAGTACTGGCGCGACGACGGCTCTCTCTGAAGAGCGGCGAGCCGGAAACGGTTGTCTTGTTTCAGGTCCACCGTCATGGCGGCGAGTCGACTCGCGATCTCCGCGCTTTCTCTCGTCAGATCTGCTTCGATGTTCGATGCCATCGAGCCTACCCGCGCCTCGTATTCCAGGGTCAGGCGCCGTTCCATCTGACGCCGCACGCCAAAGGCCAGTGCGGCAAGCGGCAGGACCACGGTAAGTACCAGCGCCAGGAAGAGCCGGGTGCGGAAGCTCACTGGTGCTCGCCGTGCTCTGATGCGCCCACGACACGAACTGTGCCGTCCCAGTCAACCGTGAGATCAGGCGATCCCCTGCGAACGAAGGCCTGAGCTCTGGTATCGATCAGCGGCACGATCGAGGCCCCGAAGGGTAAGCGGCGCATTTCACGACAGGGGGCGAGTGTCTCTCGGGGAAGGCTGATGACGTAGCCTCGCTCGGTTCCGCTCCGGATTGCGTTCACAAGATCGGTCTCGTTCAAACCTGCTGATCTCAGGATCAGTCGCCTGCCATACAAGGCCACGATACGCTCCGCCAATGCTCGAGCCGCTTCATCGCTCCGACGGTAGACGACTCTCGCCGACTTCGGCTGCGCCAGGGTTCTGGCCGAGTCTTGAGCACAGGTCGACCCCACCCACCAGTACGGGGACTCGGCCGGGCGGGCGAACGCCGGAACCGCATCTCGCGCGAGCGAAGAACGGACGGAGTCCGCCGTCAGGTCTTCGAGCGGAGCGACGCCGGGCGTCTGCAGCAAGACGTAAGTTCGACTCCAGGGCAAAGGCGCCGTGGCGAGGTCCCGGCGCTTGGCCGCGTAGTCCACCAATGCCGGATCGTGGGTGATCAGGAGCCCGGCACCTCGGTCGAGCGCATCGCGGGGATCGGTGCCTGCGGATCTCAGAAAGCGAATCCTTGGCAGACCGCTGTCCCGGATCTGAATCTCAGACTCATTCAGGGACGCAGGAGCTTCCCGGGAGGCGACCGAGAAGAACGGATCCGCGAGAACTTTCGGGACGGAATCGGTCGGTGCCCGAAGGAACACGGCAACTTTCCGTTCGTCGAGGGCTACGGCGGAGTCGACCCCGAGTTCGTTGGGCCAGAGAGACGCCTTTTGCCAGCTCGCGACGATGTCGCCGGCAGTCAGCGTGCCGGGCCCGCTCCTGTCGCGGAGCGTGAAGGTCCAGACGCGGTGTGAGGCATCGGAGCTCCATGTTTCGGCCAACCCGGGTGATGCTCTCCGATGGCAGTCCAGGTGAACGAGAGTACCAAAGAGATTCCGGAACAGGAGCCGCTCGCTGTCGTTCGAAGGCGACCGGATGTGACTCGGGTCAACCGTCTCCGGAAGGACGATCGTGAGTGTCTCCGGCGAACTACCCGAGTCAACCGGCAGGCGGCAAGGGTCCGATTGATGGGGACTGGTTGGAGACGGTATCGATTTGGGGGAACAGCCGACGGCCAGCAGCAGATGCAGGAGAATGCCGCAATCAGCGGCGGCCTTTAAGGCTCCGCGACCACGAATGGGCTGCCCCCCAGTTTCGCTTTGACATCCGGCACGGCAGCCACGGCCTCGGCGCGAGTCGCGTAGCTCCCGACTCTCACCTTATACAGACCACCCTCCTGGGTCGTCGCGACGGTCAAGCCGCGGGCCTTGATCTTTGCCGCGCTCGCCTCGGCTGCGGCGGAGGTGCGTACGGCGGTCACCTGGATTGTGAAGCGCCCTCCCTTTGCGGGTGTTTTTTGGGCGACAGTATCGACGCGCACGCTGTCGGTGCGAGGCGGGGCCGGGCTCACGGGCGGAAGCGCCGGCGTATTCATCGGCGTTGTAGTGGGTTGGCCGGGCCGGGTGGAAGTATCCGTCCCGGTCGGGGGGTTGACCGGCTGCGAGTCCCTGGTCGCGACGACAGTGGAGTCGATCTGAACCGAGCTGCATCGCTGGTTCAAATACCCCAGCTGATTCTGCATCTCGACATTTCCTTGTGACGCTGTCAGTCCGTCGGCCAGCCAGCGGCAAGCCACCTGCGGATTTTTCTGATCGAAGTACGTGCGTGCCGCCCAATACGCTGCTTGCGGCAGTAGCGGGCTGTCGGGATAGTCCTGCCGGATCTTTTCAAGATTCCGAGCCGCACCGGCAAGACTCCCGCTGGCAAAGTCGAGCTGCACCAGCCGCAAGAGCGCATCGTCGGCCCAACTGGAAGCGGGGAACTCCACGGCCACGCGCTGGAGCTGGCGCCGCATTTCGGCCGCATCACTCGAGACCATCGCCTGGGTGTACACAATCTGGGGGTATAGTGAATCGGTATTGGGAGTGGTAGCGAGCAGCCGCTGGACCTTGATCCGGGCCGAGTCTCCCCTGCCCTCTTGGGCCTGACGGATGATCTCGAGTAAGCGCGGGTCGGTTTGAGACGATGCAGGCGAGGTATAGAGAGCGAGCGCAACCAGCGCTGCGGCGATCGGCAGAAGGCGAACGGGCGGACGGGTGCTCACGCCGCCGCCACTGCCGCGATCGTCATGTTGAGTACCAGGTCTGCCACTAGCCCGCGGTCGTCGGAGAGTGTGGTGTTCTTGAGCGCTTCATCTGTCGCGCGGGCTGCTCTGAGAGCTGAACGTACCCGGGCGATCGGCCACTCCGAAGCCCACCGAGCCCATCGTGCGGCCTCTTCCTTATAGGGAGGCAAGCCAGGAGGTCGGATCTTGAGCATGCTCTGGAACACGGCGTCGTTGAGTGCGCGAGAACGCAGCCCCTGATCGTAGCGGGTACGGGCGATGCCGACACCAATCAGCGAAGTGCCGAGCAATGACACGAGCTTGACTGCTGACACCCCAGGCTGCGCCAGAAGCGAAGGCAGCAAGGTGACGGCTGCCCCGGTTTGCCCCGAGAAGACAGCCTCACGCCAGTCCCAGGTGGTTTCCCCTCGGTGCACGCCGATCAGGTCGCCGATGCGCTCGATGCTAAGGGGCGTATTGTCGGGAAGAGAGGCGAACTTTGCCAGCTCGGATGCCAGCGGACCCAGATCCGCTCCCATTGCCTGGACCAGGTGGTCCGCGGCGTCGGGCTCGAGAGATACACCGAGACTCGTGGCCCGGTGCGCCACCCATTTTCTAGCGCGCTCGGCCGGCAGCTGATCGAACCTGACGGCATATGCGAGGCGAGAAAGCTCCTTGTCTTCGCTTTCCTCACCCGAGCCCTGGACCAGTACGACGACGGTCTCGGGCTCGGATGCTCGGCGTACTTCAGAAACTCGGTACGGCCTTTGGTCTTCCGCTTCCATCCCTCCACGTCCCGAATCACGACCGCACGGCGGTCTGCCATCATCGGCAGGGTATTACAGAGGGCGTGGATCTCCTCAGCATCGAGCTGCGCGGCTGAGCGCTGATCCAGATTCAGCTCTCTCAACCCGGGCTCCAGTACCCGGTCGAGGATCGCTCGGATCGCGTCGTCCTTTAGCACGTCTTCCACCCCGTACAGGTAGTACACCCGGGCAATCTCGCCCTTTTTCAGGGATTGGAACAACGCATCCATCGTATGGGAGGGCATTGCCGAATTCTACCGCCGCGAGTCGGGTCAGGTAAGCGCTGCGGCTGACCGCGCGACCGTGCGTTCGTAGAGCGCCAGGATGTGAGCGCGGCTGACCAGGCCGAGCAGTCGCCCGGTCGCCGCATCCACCACCGGAATGGAAGGCGCGCCGCGCACTCCCATTTTGCGGATGGCCTCCAGCAGTGAGTCGCCCGGGGCGACCGTTTCGGCCGGGCTGGCGATGTCTATCGCCCGGAGTAGCGGAGCCATCTCCCGATGTTCGCCGGCGATACGGCCCAGGTCCGCCAAGGTGATGATCCCGGTCAACCGGCGTTCTTCGTCGACAACCGGCAGGTCTACGTAGGCTCCGCGACCGAGGTGTTGCAGGAGCTCCTCCACCAGGTCTCCCTCCCCCACGATCTGAGGCGCCGCGTCGAAGGCATCGGCCACCCGCAGCCCCGCCAGCACGTCGCGATCGCTTCCGTGCTCGAAATGCTCGCCGCGGCGTCGGAGCCAGCCGCTGTAGAGCGAGTCCGGCTCGATCCGCCGGGCGACGAGGTGCGCAATCACTGTTGTCAGCATCAACGGCAGAACGATGGCGTAGTCATTGGTCATCTCGAACACGAGAAGGATGCCGGTAATCGGAGCAGCAGTCGCGGCTGCCACCACTGCACCCATGCCGACCAGCGCGTAGGCTTGAGGCTGAAGCGCCAGTCCGGGGAACAGAGTCGCGAGCGCAGAACCGAAGGCGCCGCCGGTTGCCGCACCGACATAGAGGGACGGAGTGAACAGCCCTCCCGAGCCACCACTGTTGAGGGTGATGGAAGTCGCGATGATACATCCGAGCGCAAGCGCAGCGAGTTTGATGGAGGAGAGCCCTCCGAAAATCTCCAGGTGTACCGCAAAGTGTCCGTGCCCTACGAGCAGCCCCCTCGACAGTAGCACCAGCCCACCCACAACTGCACCACCGAGCCAGGGCCGCAGGCCGGGTGAAATCCGCGACCGCCTGATCCACTCTTCCATGCCGAAGTAGATCCGTATGAAGAGCACAGACGTCAATCCCGCTACTACCCCGAGGACAGGGTAGAAGAGCGCCAACTCACGCCGGAGCGCATAGCCGTACTCCTCCGGGATGGGAAACGCCGGATGATTGCCCAAAAAGTTGTGCGAGACGACGGCACCTATCACACTGCTCACCACCACCGGCGGAAATGCCCCGACGGCAAGGGAGCCAAGAATCTCCTCGAGAGCAAAGAACGCACCGGCGAGTGGGGCATTGAAGGCGGCTGAGATGCCCGCCGCGGCCCCTGCTCCCACCAGAACCTTGGTTCGTGCCGGATCGAAGCGAAAGGCTCTCCCGAGGAACGAAGCGAGAGCAGCCCCGAGCACCGCCACGGGGCCCTCACTGCCGGCCGATCCGCCGCTTCCGAGTGTAACCGCGCTGGCGGCGGTGCGTGCCAGAGCCGGCTGCAGCGGCACTCTCCCGCCGTCCCGAGCGACCGCTCGCTGAACATCGGGAACGTTGAGCCCCTCATGGCCACGTCCCGGCCCCCGCATGATCCACCACGAGATCGCCAGACCCAGAGCGGTCAACAGCGGCCAGTACGCGATAAAGCCCGCTCGCGGGAGAAAGCGGGCGGGCCAAACGTAGAAGAGCCAGTATGCCAGGTCGATGAGACGATAGAATGCGACCGCACCGAGGCCACCAGCCAGCCCTATGGCAACGGCAAATCCGAGAAGGATGGTGTTTTCACTCAGACCTAGCCCGTTGAACCAATCAGCAAAACTGTCCCAGGCCCCGCCGGCCCGGAGTAGAGCATGCCGGGCGACACGTCGGGCGTATCGGGCACGGGAGGGCAGAAAGGTGGGCCGTTGCATTGTCGGCGGGGCGAGGCCCGGCAGTTGTATGCGATCAGTAGGTTGCGTGCCGTCGAAAACACTCGACGAACATGAGAGCCACCAGCGTTTTCCCGTCTTTGATCTCCCCGTTTCTCACCATCGTCATTACCTCGGACCACTTGCGGGTCTGCACCTCCATGAACTCATCTTTCTCCCGGCGGTGCTTGCGCTGCTTCAGCTCGTACGCCAGAAAGAGATGGATGCGTTCGTCGGTGAAGCCGGGAGTGGTGAAGAACGTGGTCAAGCGGGACAGCACGTCCGCGGTGACGCCGGCTTCCTCTTCCAGTTCGCGGTGGGCACAGGTTGCCGCCGTTTCGCCCGGGTCCAGTCGTCCGGCTGGAATTTCCCAGATGAAGTCGTCGGCAGCGTGGCGGAACTGCCGGATCAGCAGAACCCGCGGATCCGGCGCACGGGGCTCGTCGAGAAACGGGACGACTGCGGAAGCGCCGGGGTGCCGGAACATCTCAAGGGCGCCCTCTGAGCCGTCCGGGAAGCGTACGGTATCACGATCAAGATTGACGACCCGCCCGGTGTACAGGCGTTCTGAAGAAACGAGCGTCATGGCGGTCGAGAGTGAGAGGTGAGGGGAGACGCTGCGGCCCGGATCCAGGCTACCGGGATCTTCAAGCCTTCGGCCGCGAGATACCGGAGCTCGAGTACCGGGTTCTCGGATATGGGGCTGCTCTCGGTAGGGGAGGTATAGGCTTCGAGGTTGGTGCGGCGCGCCTCGAGACGGAGGCGGCACATGTGAAACGGATCGCTGACCAGGATGACGCGGTGCAGCCGCCGAACTGCCAGCCAATCGGCCACGGCCGTCATCGAGGCTTGGGTCGAGTGGCCCTGGGCCTGCACCACCACCGCACTGTCGGGGATCCTCCGTCCGACCAGGTAATGCCTTCCCACGTTCGCCTCACTCGTCGTGTCACCCCGACCAATTCCCCCCGTCACGATGATCCTCGGAGCGAGACCGTCGCGGAACAGCCGAATGGCATGATCGAGACGGGCCCGGAGCACCGGGGACGGACGGCCATTGTATTGGGCCGCGCCAAGCACCACGATGGCGTCGACTGGCCGGCGCTGATCCTGCTGGCTCACCACCAGGACAGTAACGAGCGCAACCGTGTAGATCGTAGCCGCGGCCAGGAGGACCAGGCCGATCGCTCGACTCACAGATCAAAACTCTGGCCATGCTTCGGCACCTGGACCTCGCCGACGCCTTCCTCCCGCAGGATCGTGGCCATCGCCTCGAGGGCAACCGGCTCTCCATGCACCACAAAAGCGCGTTTGACCGGCCCGCCGAGCCGCCGAACCCACGACCTCAACTCATCGCGATCGGCGTGGGCGGAGTAGCCGGTGATCGACTCGACCTCGGCTTTACGATCGAACTCGTCGCCGAAAATGCGCACGCGCTGCTGGCCGCTCTGAATCCGGTGGCCCAGGGTGTGCTCGGCCTGGAACCCGACAAACAGGATCAGGTTGCGGTGATCTCCGATGCCGTGGGCCAGGTGATGCAGGATTCTGCCGGATTCCACCATGCCCGACGCGGCGATGATCACGGCCGGTCCGGGAGTCGCGTCGAGCGCCTTCGAGTCACTGACATTCCGCACGTATCGAAGCAGCGGGAAGTCGAACAGCTCATTGGTGGTCTCGATCAGTCGCTCTCTTCTGTCGAATACCTCGGGGTGCATTCGGAACACTGTGGTGATGTCGACCGCGAGCGGACTGTCCACGTAGATCGGGATTTCTGGAATGTGACCGGCACGGGAGAGGCGGTGAAGGCTGTAGACCAGCTCCTGCGCCCTTCCTACTGCGAAGGCCGGGATAAAGACCTTACCGCCGCGTGCCGCCACCCGGCGTACAGTCTCGGCGAGTTGACTCTCCGCCGCGTCATAGGAGTCGTGGCGGCGGTCGGCGTAGGTCGCTTCCACGATCAAGGTGTCAATCGGACCGGACGGAGGCTCGGGGTCCCGAACGATCGACAACCCATTGCGTCCGATATCTCCCGAGAAGACGAGACGCTGATTCCCCTGTTCGCTGATGCGGAGGTCGATGCTGGCGGAGCCGAGGATGTGACCCGCATCCAGGAACTCGATCGCCAGGTGTTTTCGAACGAAGAAGACTCGACGGTAAGGCACTCCCACCATGAGGTCCTGCACCGCGATGGCATCGCGCAGGGTGTAGAGGGGCTCACTCTCGGCTCCGGTCTTCCCGCGTCGCTGAAGGTAGGCGTAGTCCTTTTCCTGGATGTGAGCCGAGTCTGCCAGCATGACTGCGCTGAGGTCCCGGCTCGCCGGTGTGGTGTAGATGGGCCCGTGGAATCCCTCCCTGACAAGCAGGGGAAGCCGCCCCGAATGATCGATGTGGGCGTGGCTCAACACGACACTATCTATCCGCCGAGCGTCGAAGGGGAGCTTTACGTTGAGCGCGTGCGCCTCGGCTCGCCGTCCCTGGAACAACCCGCTGTCGAGCAGCACACGGGCTCCCGCCGCCTCCAGCAGATGCATCGAGCCGGTCACTTGCCCGGCGGCGCCCCAGAAGGTCAGGCGAGCTCCCGTCACCGACTCCCTCCCCAAATGAATGGCAGGCACGATCCCGAACTGGCTTGCAATGCCCGGTTCACCGTTGACCCTTCACCGTTCACTTTCTCGCTGTTCATCTAGTTCCGAACAGCCGGTCGCCGGCGTCTCCCAAACCAGGGAGGATGTAGCCAACACTGTTGAGCTCCCGGTCGAGGGCGGCGGCGAATATGGGCACGTCGGGGTGGTTCGCCAGCATCTGACGGATGCCTTCCGGGGCAGCCACGAGACAGAGAAAGCGAAGCCGTCGCGCTCCTGCCTTCTTGAGGGCGCCGACCGCTGCGACTGCCGAGCCGCCGGTAGCCAGCATGGGATCCAGGACGAAGAAGTCCCGCTCCACTTCATCCGCCGGGATCTTGAAGTAGTAGTCCACAGGCTGAAGAGTCTCGTGGTCGCGATAGAGGCCGATGTGTCCCACTCTGGCTGACGGGATCAGCTGGGTAATTCCCTCGACCATGCCGAGTCCCGCCCGGAGAATCGGCACGAGGGTAAGCTTCTTGCCCGAGACCTGCCGGCCGGTGGTTCGCTCGAGCGGTGTCTCGATGTCCACGGGAGCCGTGGGCAGATCCTTGGTGACCTCATAGGCCATGAGTGTCGCGATCTCGCTCACCAGCTGCTTGAAGTCACGGGTGCTGGTGTGGCGATCACGCAGGATGGAAAGTTTGTGCTGGATGAGGGGATGGGTGAGAACAGTCAGGTTGCCGAACGGCGGTGAAGGCATGGCCGAAATATGTGAGAGGAGGGGGGCGCTGTCACCCTGAGTCAGCCGAGTCATGGCTCCTTTGCCCCGGTGGCCACCTTTCCTATATTTCCCCGCCCTACGGCCAGGTAGCTCAGTTGGTAGAGCAGCGGACTGAAAATCCGCGTGTCGGGGGTTCAATTCCCTCCCTGGCCATTCGCTGTACTCACCGAAGACAACCCCAAGGCAGCAGTAACAAACCCTGGTTGACAAAGGCCAGGGTGTTTCACAGCTTGTGACCGTCGCGAGCTACTTGTGGACATGAGATGGACGCTCGCCTGGCGTCCATTCCTTCGCGATCCGGCCATATGTCCCCTGGCCTGGTGAACCCACCAAAAAAGCCCCCATTCCGGTTCGTCACCGGAACCAGCGCATCGACAGCCCTATAGCCTGCTGCCGGAACGGCCTTGCCGTATGGCCGGAGCCGTGCCTCACGATGTGCTGCGTCCCTCTATCAACTATCCGCCCTGCGGACATAGCCGAGGCTCTTGGACATGATGAAGCGTTTCACGGTCTCTCCCCAGACTGGCGCCCGCGCCGGCACGCTGGCCCTGTGCCTTCTGCTCGCAGCTGCTTGCGACAGCACCGATCGACTCAGTCCGCCGGGCGATCCGGCAGCACCGGCCGCCCCGACTTCCGTCGAGGATGGGACTCTCCCCAGTTTCGCGGTCGGTTCCGCCGCGCCAGGTATCGTGTTCGGTTCCTTCGACCTCCCCAACTCCTCGCTCGGCTCGGTGCATAGCGGCGCAATGCGGACACCAGACCCGTCCAGCATCATCTATGAGCTTTCCACCGCCCGGTCCAAGGGCGCGCGCTTCATCCTGAAGCTGTCCCGAGGCTCGGACCATTGGGTCCAGAATTCAGACGGCACCTTCAGTCTCACCAAGTGGAAGCAGATGGTGGACCGCTTCAAGGGGATCAACATCAATTCCTATATCAATGAGGGGACGGTCCTGGGGCATTACCTGATCGACGAGCCGAATCGAGCGGCGAGATGGGGCGGAAAAATCATCCCGCAATCGACCATCGAGGCAATGGCCAAGTACAGCAAGCAGATCTGGCCCGGCATGCCGACGATCGTGCGAGTGGTTCCGAGCTGGCTCAAGCAAGCCAACATCACCTACACCTATCTCGATGCGGGCTGGGCCCAGTACGCCGCGTACAAGGGAGACGTAACCAAATTCATTACTCCCGAGGTGGCGGCTGCCAAGAACAAGCACCTGGGACTGGTCGTCAGCATGAACATTCTGGATGGCGGCAACGGCTCGAGCGGAATTCGGGGTCCCTCCAGCGGCAAGTACAGCATGAGCGCAAGCGAGCTCAAGACCTACGGAAACCTGCTCCTCAACCAGACGTACGCCTGTGGCTTCCTGATGTGGATGTACAATTCGAGCTACTTCGGCCGTTCCGACGTGAAGAGCAGCATGTCCGCACTCGCCTCCCGGGCGCGGAGCCACACCAAGACGTCCTGCCGTCAGTAGGAAACAAAAGCGGCCGCTCGTAAAAGCGGCCGCAACTTCCTCCCATCATGGCACCGGCATCTGGGAGCCAGTGCCCCACTGTTCTCAGGTGACCGGGTCCATTCTGATCTCATAGCGAACCGGCAGCGTGGTGGCGTTCACCGCTCCAGCACCATGCGGCTCGAACAGATAGTGCACTTCTCGCTCGTCCTCTCCTGCGAATACCCGGTCACGCGCCACCGTCACCCCTGAGCCTGGTTTCAACTCCTCGAAATGACCCGCGGCATTCCTGACCCAGATACGGGAATGGCCTTCGTTGGTTGAGCCTGCCGACCGCAGCACCACCAGGCGGCAGCCGGAGTTTGCCGAGAGCCTGAGGGAGACGGCGGCCTGCTTCAGCTCACCGGTTGTGGCGACTTCGCGAACTGGCCCGACCCTCTGCACCGCTCCACGAACGGGAACTCTGGCGATCAGGGCTATCTGGAGCGACCTCGAGCGCAGACCCTGTTGAGCCTGGATGGTGGAAGAGCAGGCCAGCAGGGCAGCCAGCATAGCTCCCGATGTGCATACGATCCGGCTGCCGACTCGCCATCCGGTCACAGGGTCTCCAAGGTGTCGTCTGAGTGTCGTTAAAGCAGGGCGTGCGCCACCGGGATCGCTGAGTGCAAGCTGTTTGAACTTAAATACTTACCGTGCAGTGGTTCGGCCGGAGACCGGGGCCAGACTGTCGAAGAAGCTGACGCCAGGAGGTCTGGCTCATCGTAAGTAGTTGTATCCGAGCGTCAGTCAGCCCCGCCAGTTATCTGAACAAAAATGCGACGGTTCACAGCAGAACGAGCGCCTGCCAATGGACGCTGATGCTTCGCGGTCCGGAGCTAAGATCCTCCGTCCTTGTGACTTACCATCGCGCGCAAGTGAGAGTGCGGCGTTGGCCCGCGATCTGCCTGAGACTATCGATCGCCTCGGAGCATTCAGCTTCAAGCCGTAGCTCTCGGAGACTCGATGACCACCGCGCCCCGTGTTCTGATCGTCGATGACGACCCGAGCATTCGCCGGACGCTCCAGATGTTGTTGACCAAGGCCGGTTACGTAGTGACCCAGGCATCCGATGGGTCTGAGGCGGTACGGCTCTGGCGCGCGCATGGTGGTGACCTTGTCATTACCGATCTTCATATGCCGGAGAAGAACGGCATCGAAACAATCATAGAGCTGCTGACCCATAGCCCGGGCACCCGCATCATTGCGATGTCGGGCGGGGGACAGACGAAACGCCTCGATCTGTTGGGCGACGCCGCCATGCTCGGTGCCGTCCTCACGATCGAGAAGCCGTTCACAATCGACGAAATGATGGCTGTTGTAGGAAGAGCACTCGCCGCCTGAGCTGCGTCAGTCGCAGTCCCTCCATCTTGCACCCGAATCAGCGAACCCGATAGACGCACCATTTCTGTTGAACAGTGCGTCCGAGCTCCCCTCTGGGCGTCCTACCAACACACGACCTCCGCGCAACCCTTTCCGGCGGGCGAGTATCTACCAAGGTGCTCTTGGGCTATCGGGAAACGCTGCGCTCCAGGCTCCGTAGGGTCATTTCAGCAGTTGGTCCGCCAGGTCCAGAGAAGAGGTGAGCTCCGGCAATGCTCTTGAGCCGTCGTCATTTCATGCTGGGGGGCGCCGGTGCAGTCGTCGCCGCCACACGCCCCGGCTTCGCCTGGCCATCGCAGGGCCTTCCGAATCTCCTCGCGGACTCAGGCGGCCCCCATTGGCGGCCATCCGCTGAGCTGCTCCACAACCTGCCCGATCTGCTCGAACTGGCCGCGGTACCTGGTCTGGCCGTGACCGTGGTCGACCGCGGCGGAGAATGGAGTCGAGGCTTTGGGCGGGCGGTAGAGAATCCGGCTGAGGCGGTTGCGAACGACACGGTCTTCGAGGCGGCATCGCTGGGGAACCCGGTGTTCGCCTATGCTGTGCTTCGGCTGGTCGACGCGGGCATGCTAAGCCTCGACCGGCCGCTGTTCACTTACCTTCCGATTCCAGAAGCCGACAACCCCCGCATGAAGCGCGTTACCGCTCGCCACGTTCTCAGCCACACCACAGGTCTCACGAACTGGCGGCAGGAGCCGGCGATTCTCGAACCTGCTTCTGAGCCAGGCCAGCAGTTCAGCTACTCGGGTGAGGCGTACTTCTATCTCCAGAGGGTCGTCGAGGTCGTCACCGGCAAGCCGTTGGCGCATCACATGCGCGACGAGGTGCTCGATCCGCTGGGCATGAAGCACAGCAGCTACGTGTGGCAGCCTGCCTTCGCGGCCGGCATGGCGGCGGGTTATGACGGCCAGGGGCGACGGGTCGATGTTCAGGCGCCGATGGGCCAGCGGACGTTGGAGATTGCCGAGCAGTGGGGCAAGCCATTGGTCGACTGGCGGTACGAGGATTCAGCCCGGGCGGTGCCGCTGGTCAACCCACAATGGCCGGTACTTCCGCTGTACATGGTCCCGAATGTGGCGGCCTCGCTGCTTACGACGGCGAACGATTACGGGAAGTTCCTCAAGAGACTCGTCGCGCCGTCCGCCAACGAGAAGATCGGCTTGGCCGAATCCACCCGACGTGAAATGGCGACTCCGCAGATACACCTGAACAGCGCTCTATCCTGGGGCCTGGGGTGGGGTATTCAGCAGGACGAATATGGTCAGGTGCTCTGGCATTGGGGCGCCAACAACTCCTTCCGCAATTTCGCGATTGCTGATCCGGCAAACGGCCGGGCAATTGTAGTCCTCACCAACAGTGAAAATGGTCCCCGGGTATACGAGCGTGTCATCGTTTCGATCACCGGGCACGATCATCCCGCCTTTCTTTGGATCTGAATCGGTCGATCCAGGTCTGCTCCTGACCACAACCGAAGTCGCTGCCAGCGCTGTAGGCTGCTGGTTTATTATACCCGTCCCCAACACCGAGACTTCATGCGAGTGGGAATGGGTTGGAAGATAGGAATTGCGTTCTTTGCCGTGTACGTCTTCTGGGGAATGACGTACCTGGCGATGAGGATAGCGGTGGTGGACATTCCGCCATATCTCATGGCCGGCTTCAGATTCCTTGTGGCTGGTCTAGTACTCTATGCGTGGGCCCGGCGCAGCGGCGCGGCCCGCCCGACATGGCAAAACTGGCGAGCTGCCGGTTTGGTTGGCGGCTTCCTTCTGCTAGGTGGAAATACCAGCGTGGCCTGGGCTGAACAGCGCGTTGCTTCGGGACCAGCGGCACTGTTGATCGGCGTCGTTCCGATCTGGATGGTAGCGCTGGAGTGGGCACGTGGAGGCTCCCGGCCCGCGAGGCGGGTCTTCGGGGGACTGTTGCTCGGCGCCGTGGGAGTTGCCCTTCTGGTGTTGCCGCAAGGCGGAGGATCGAACAACGTCGACCTGATCGGCGCCTCCGTGCTGATACTGGCCTCAGCGTCCTGGGCCTGGGGTTCGGTTATCTCCAAATCCTCACCGCTTCCTAAGTCCCCCTTACTCGCGACCAGCATGGAGATGATCGCGGGCAGCGGCCTCATCCTGATCGTGGCGGTGCTCGCAGGTGAGCTGAAAGGATTCAGCGTGGCGGCGGTGTCGAGCCGCGCGATCCTGGCCTGGTTATATCTGGTGGTGTTCGGGTCGCTGGTCGCATTCACTGCGTACATCTGGCTGCTTGGGGTCACCTCCATCGCGAAGGTCGGCACCTACGCTTACGTGAATCCCGTCGTTGCGGTTGTACTGGGCTGGGCCGTACTGGATGAGAAAATCACCATGCGGACGGTGCTGGCAGCGTTGGTGATTCTCCTTGGCGTGGCTTTGGTGAATATCGATTGGTCCTGGCGCAGTGCGACGGATACCGCCGGCAAGAGCCGAGCGGCCTGATTTCGCGCTCACCAATCTTTCTGCGATGAGCTGCTGCCGGTCGTCTTGTTACCCTGATGGCTGTTGAGCTGCTCCCGTTCAACCGCCTCGAGCAGCTGTCTCGCCTGATTCTCGCTCAGCTCTTCGGCCGATTCACCCTCGCCTGATCCAAAGCCGCCGCCGGCCATTGCACCAACTGCTGCCTCGGGATTCCCCTCGTACGCCGGGTTACTCTGGTTACCTCTACCATAATCCGCCCCATGGCCACGCCCCGGTGAACCGCCGGACTCGCGATCCTCTCCTCGCCGCTTGAGCGCGAGCTCGAGGTTCCACTTGGCGGCTGAATCAGCCGGATCGAGCCGAAGAGCCTGTTCGTAGGCTGCGATTGCCTGACGAAGCGGCGCATCGTCGCCAGGCGATTCCTCGGCGGCGCGGACGTAGGCGTTTCCCAGGTTGAAGTAGCTCTTCTGCTGCAGCCGCGGGACGGCTGCGGATTCACGGAAGCTTCGAGCGGCCGCATCGTAGCGGTGCAGGCGGTAGAGTGAGACGCCAGCGGCAAACTGATACGCCGGGTCCCTGGTGGATGCGAGCGCCCGCTGGAACGATTCGTACGCTTCCCGATAACGGCCATCGCGGTAAAGCTTCTCGCCCCGGTAGCCGTCGCGGAGGCCCGGGCTGCAGGCAAACAGCGCCAGCACAACCAACGGGGCGGCCCGGCTCACCGGCGTCTCCTCGGCGCGGCGCTCACCATTGGCGCCACAACCAGCGCCAGCACGCCCAGCGCAAGTGGCCACTGAAACCTGTCTGCCCGCTGCACTGCATGATGGGCTGAGACGGTGCGCTTTTCCAGACGGCTCATCTCTGCCGTGATCTGGGTGAGCGTCCCGGGCTGGAGTCGGAGGTAGGTGCCGCTGGTCTCACGGGCGGCCCGCCGAAGATCGCCTTCGTCCAGCTGGGAGGTGACGATTCTGCCGATGTGATCCCGATGCCACTTCTCCGGAGCCTCACTGCTGTCCGCCGGAACCGGCGCGCCTTCCAGAGTGCCGACGCCGAGAGCAAAGACCGGCACACCACGCCGGCGTAGCCGAGCGAGCGCGGGTCCAACGTCCCCGGCCCCGCTCTCCCCATCGGACACGAGTAAAACGGATTCGTATCCTTGCTCGCCTTCATGCTCGAACGTTGTCGCTGCCGTCAGCAGGGCAGTGGAGAGGTTGGTGGCGGGATCACCGAGATCGTCGCTGGTCGCCGCTTCCAGGAACCGCTGAAAGGCGGCATGATCGGCCGAGAGCGGCAGCTGCAGAAAGGCGCTCCCGCCGAAGATGATCAATCCCAGACGATCTCCCGCTCCCGCCTTCACCGCCGCCAACACTGCCGCTTTTGCGGTAGCCAACCGGGTCAGTGGAAGGCCGTTGGGTTGAGCGACATCGGCGGCGTTCATCGAGCGGGAAAGGTCGAGAGCCACCAGAACGTCCCGCCCTCTATGCGCCAGCGATGCGGGCTCGCTGCCGAGCTGGGGCCGGGCAAGCGCAAGCAGGCCGAGCGCCACCGCCGCAACGCTCAGGCCCAGCCCCAGTCGGCGCCTTCGGGCAGCGGGCAGAGCGGACGAGTGGGCCAGCAGCTTCTCGTCGCCAAACCGTTCGAGTGCGTCACGTCTTTGCCTCTCCGCGCGCGCCAGCAGCCACCAGGCAAGCAGGAGGAAGCAGGCCGCCAGGCCTACAAACACCGGCTCACCGAAGCTCGGCGTATTCACGGCAGCGACCGCAACCAGGTAGCGCCGGCAACGAGCTCCAGCGCGAGCAGAAGTACTCCTGGGATGACGAACCAGGGATAGAGCTCACGGTAGTCCCGCGTCTCGCCCACATGAACGTCGATTCGCTCGGCCCGGTCGATCTGGTCCATGACCTGGCTCAGAGCCTCGGGGTCGGTGGCCCGGTAGTAGCGGCCGCCGGTTCGTTCCGCCATTCGCTGGAGCGATGCTTCATCGCCGCTGGTGAGCCGGGGAGCGGTGCTCCCCACGCGCCAGACTCCATTTAGCGCCACACTCGTGGTGTCACGAGTACTGAGACCGATCGCCTGTATCCGGATGCCGAGAGTACGGGCTGCTTCCGCGGCGACCAGCGGAAGCGGCTGACCGGTGTTATTGGCGCCATCGGTGATGAGGACGATCGTGCTTGCCTTGACCGGCAGATTCTTGAGCTGGTTGAGGCTAAGCGCCAGCGCAGTGCCGATGGCTGTTCCATCGGGCAGCATGCCGATGTCCACCCGCTTGATGATGTCCTGGAGCAGAGCAATGTCCGGTGTGAGCGGGGCCTGCAGGAGCGCCCGCCCCGCGAAGAGCACGAGCCCCACAAGATCGCCTTCGCGGCGCTGGACGAATTCAGTCACCATCCGTCGAGCGACCGTCAGCCGGTTCCCCGGTTGAAAGTCACCCGCCTTCATGCTGCTGGAGATATCGAGGGCCATCATGATGTTGCGGGAGCGGAGGCGAATATCCCGGATGTCGCGTGGAAGCTGGGGACGCGCCAATCCAAGGATGAGCAGGGCGAGCCCCGTCGCCCGGAATGCGGGGAGAATCCAGCGCCAGCGAGCGCGGCCCCGTGTCTTGAGCTGCGTGATCAATCCAAGTGGCGGGAGCGCTAGTGTCGACGTCGGCGGGCGACGACGGGAAGTCCAGGCGTAGATGGCGAGCCCGGTTGGGATGAGCAGGAGCGCGAGAACGCCCGGGTCAGCGAACCGCATCGACAAATTCCGCTGAGGACCGAGCTCGGTGCCAGAGATCCAGGAGAGTTCGTGCCTGGCTCAGGAATGCTGCTGCAGCAGCCGGCGTGGGGCGCGCACGCGCGAATTTCACCAAATCCGATTCAGCGAGGAGCTCGGCCAGCCGTTCCCGAAGACCTTCGTCGCTCAGATGAGGTGGTAGCGCCCAGATCAGCTCGCCGGTGGTGCGCTCTCGCGCCGGTATATCCTCCGCGCTCTCGAGGTAGTCTCGCAGGACTTCGACCACAGACTCGTAGTGCCGAGCCACCTGGTTTCGCATCGGCCAACGCTCCAGCTCGATGGCCGCGAGTCTTTCAAGGGCTGTCGTGTATGCGGTTGGTGCCGGCGCGGGCACCGGCACCGCAGGTCTTGGTGGAGCGGCGACAGCGCGCCTTCGACGGCGGAGACGCCGGTACGCAGCCATGCCCAGAACAACCAGGGCGACGGCCCCCAGGGGAACGAGCGGGAGCTGTCTCCTGGTTTCGATCTCACGGATGTCTTTGAGCGGGGGCGATCCGGCCGGCAGCACGGGAGTGATGTCCACGTACGCGGAGTCACTGGCCAGAGTGGCCCGCTGCACCCCCTTCACAGCCCGCATGAATGGCAGCCCGAAGGTCGGAATCGCTCGATGCCCTGGCCGGTAGAACGCGATTTTCGCGCGGCCATGAAAAATCCGGTCGGGGGTGCGCTGGAGCTTCTCGACTGAGAGGACCCGAACGCCAGGAGGGAGCTCTCCCACCACAGCTGGAATGGTATCGAAGAGGAGGTCTCGCTCGTCGAGGCGAACCCGGAAGCGGAGCGTCACCGTGTCACCTACTGTCGGCCCGGCAGACTCCGGCGTGATCTCGAACACTTGTCCCGATACCTGGGCTTTGGCCGTACGGGAGAGGAGAGCTCCGAGCATGACCATGATGATCGGTCCCACGATGCGGCGTGATTTCATCGGCCCCGCGGCTGTTCCCGCCGCCGAAAGAAGGCGATGAGCGGTTCGGCATAGGGCTGACTGGTCTCCAGCCTGATCAGGTCTCCTCCCCCTTCACGGATGGTCTGGGCGATGCTACGGTCGAATGCGGCGGCCGTGCTCCTAAACAGCTCCCGGGTATCTCGCTGGCTGGTATCGAGCCAGCGCCAGGCTCCGGTCTCCGGATCCTGAACTGACAGCAAGCCGAGGTCCGGGAGCTCTCGCTCGCGTGGGTCGTAGAGTTGAAGAGCGATCAAGTCGTGCCGGCGCGCCAGGCGCTCGAAGGTTGATTCGTACCCCGTCGTAAGAAAATCAGAGAGCAGGAAGATGACGGCTCGGTGCCGGAGGATCGGCTCGACGAAGGCCAGTGCGGCGCCGAGGTCGGTTCTGGATCCGGCCGGCTCGAAGGTGAGCAGGTCGTTGATGATGCGCCGCACATGGCGGCGACCTCGCCGAGGTGGGACGAAGCGCTCGACCCGGTCGGTTACCCACACGGCTCCGATTCGGTCGTTGTTCCTGGCTGCGGCGAGCGCCAGCACCGCGCACACCTCGATTGCCAGCGAGTCCTTGGTCCTGACGCGGGAGCCGAACCGGCCGGAGGCGCTGACATCCACGACGAAGAGGACGGTAAGCTCACGCTCTTCCAGGTATCGCTTCACATACGCGGTACCGAGCCGGGCCGTAACGTTCCAGTCGATGCTTCGAACATCGTCCCCGGGCTGGTACTCTCGAACCTCCGCGAATTCGACGCCGCGGCCACGAAAGGCGCTGGAGTACTCGCCGGCAACGATGTCTCGCACCAGATGGCGGGTCGTTATTTCGATCCGCTCCACTTCGCGCATGACTTCTTCGGGGGTCACGGCACTGGTACGGCTTCGAAGATCCTGGTGAGGAGTGCGTCCGCTCCCACCCCTTCGGCGTCGGCTCGATAGGTGAGGAGAAGACGGTGGCGCAGGACATCATGTCCCAGGGTCTTGATGTCGTCAGGCGTGACGTAGGATCGGCCATCGAGGAAGGCATGGGCCTTGGCAGCACGGATCAGATAGATCGCGGCCCGGGGTGACGCCCCATACTCAACCAGTGCCGCCAGATCTGCCAACCGACCAGTGGGAGCCCGGGTGGCAGCGATCAGATCGAGGACATACTCCTTGATCCTGCCATCGACATAGATCTCCTGCACCAGCTTCCGGGCCAGAAGTACCTGTTCGATGTCGAGCACCTGGCCAGCTGTGGGCTCGGCCCCTTCTGTCATGCGGTCGAGCACTTCCCGCTCCTCAGCGCGACCAGGGTAGGTCACGATCAGCTTGAACATGAAACGATCGACCTGCGCCTCGGGAAGCGGGTAGGTGCCCTCATGCTCGATCGGATTCTGGGTGGCGAGAACCAGGAACAGCTCCGGCAGTGGAAACGTCTGCCCGCCGATGGTGACCTGTTTCTCCTGCATCGCCTCCAGCAACGCGCTCTGCACCTTTGCCGGCGCCCGGTTGATCTCGTCTGCCAGGAGGATGTTGCTGAAGATCGGTCCCTTCTGCACCGTGAAGTCGCCGCTGCGCTGGTTGTAGATCATCGTTCCGATCAAATCGGATGGGAGCAGGTCGGGTGTGAACTGGATTCGGTGAAAGCCCCCCGCGATCGTGGCAGCCAAAGTGCGGACCGCCAGTGTCTTCGCCAGTCCAGGTACCCCCTCGAGCAGAACGTGCCCATCTGCGAGCAGCCCGATGAGCAGGCGATCGAGCATCGCCCGCTGTCCCACTATCACTCTGCCGATCTCCTGAGTGACGGAGGCGAGCAGCTCGGCGTGCTGCACCATGAGCGGAGTCGGAGCGGCTCCTTCGTAGCTCGGCCGCTGCATGACCGGCTGCTCGGGCGAGATCGTCATGAAGAAACCGGAGCTTCCAGGGAGGGTTGTGGTTCTGCCGTGGTGGGCGATTCTGCCGGGGGGACCTGCTGCGCCTGAATCAGGCGCCGAGCCTCACCCTGAAGGCGAGGTAGCCGCTGTAGAAAGAGCAGCCCGCCGGCAATGCAGAACGCACCTCCCGCCGCCACGGTTTTCGTTGCACCAATCCAGTCAGCCAGGGCGCCTGCGAGCAGGGCGCCGATGGGCGCCATTCCCATGAACATCATCGAATAGACCGCCATCACGCGGCCTCTCAGCGCGTTCGGGACCATGGATTGGATCAGCGTGTTCGACGCCGCCATCTGAGTCATCATCGAGAATCCCACCGGCAGCAGAAATGCGACGGCCAGCCAGAAGAAGCGAACGGAGGAAAAGGCAATCAGACTGAGTCCAAACGTGGTGGCGGCAAGAGCGACGGTCCTCCCATAGCCTCGAAGTGTGGTGCGCCGTGCCAGGCTCAAGGCGCCGATAAGCGCCCCGACCCCCGAGGCACCCATCAGGATGCCGAGCCCCTGAGACCCGCGATGAAACTTCTGGTCAGCGATGATCGGCATGAGCACCGAATAGGGAGTGCCCATGAGGCTCACGAGACCGAGCAGCAGCAGGAGCGCCAGGATCGGCTTCGAGCGGAGCACAAACCGGAACCCCTCGGAGACATGCGCCAGCGCGGACGCCGGGCGAGCCGCGCGGGGGGTGGGCGTAACCCGCATGAGCAGCAACCCGGCAATGACTGCTACGTAGCTCACGGCGTTGGCGAAGAAACACCAACCCTCGCCGACTGCCGCTACGAGCACACCGGCAATGGCAGGCCCGACGATGCGTGCGCCATTGAACATGGACGAGTTGAGGGCGATAGCGTTCTGCAGATCCGCCCGCTCTACCAGCTCCACCACGAAAGCCTGCCGAGCCGGAATGTCAAATGCGTTCACCAGTCCCAGCAGCGCCGCAATAGTCATCAGATGCCAGACTTGCACCAGATGAGTCAGCGTAAGTATGGCCAGTGTGCTGGCGAGAATCATGGAGGCGATCTGGGTGGCGATCACAATCCGGTGGCGGTCGTAGCGATCGGCCACGGCGCCACCCACCGTCGAAAAAAGAAAGACCGGAATTCGGTTGGCGAAGCCCACCACACCCAGGAGCACGGCCGAGCCGGTGAGCCGGTATACCAGCCAGCTCTCGGCGACCGACTGCATCCAGGTGCCGATGAGCGAGATCAGCTGGCCGCTCACGAAGATCCGGTAGTTCCGATGCCGCAGTGCCCGAAGCAGGGTGGGCCGTGGGCTCATCCGGTGACCCCGGCCGGTCTCGCCTCTCCCGTGCGGGTTTCAGGCAGGGCATGCTCCTTTCGGGCATGCCGCTCGGCCATTCGATGCTGCCAGGCGTCGAGGTAGGTATAGACGACCGGCGTGATGTACAAGGTGATCAGCTGAGAGAAGAGCAACCCTCCAACCACCGCCACACCCAGCGGCCTCCGAGACTCCGCGCCCGCGCCGTGCCCCAGGGCGATCGGCAAGGTACCCACCAGGGCGGCCATCGTGGTCATCATGATTGGCCGGAACCGAACCGAGGCTGCCTCGATGATGGCCTGACGTGCCGTGGTGCCCTCCCGCCGCTCCGTCTCGAGGGCAAAATCGATCATCATGATCGCATTCTTCTTGACAATGCCGATCAGCATGATGATGCCGACGAAGGCGTAGATGCTGAGATCGAGGCCGAAGATCAGCAGCGCGAGCAAGGCGCCGAAGCCGGCAAAGGGAAGGCCGGACAAAATAGTGAGGGGGTGGACGAAGCTTTCGTAGAGAATGCCGAGCACCAGATAGATCACCAGAATGGCCAGCACCAGCAGGACAAGCAGGCCCTGCTGCGCGGCCTGGAACGCCTGCGCGGTTCCCGCGAAGCTGGTGCTTATCGTAGAGGGCAGCACCTGGGCTGCAGCGGCCTGGACCCGGTCGACTGCGGTACCGATCGATGTTCCCGGCTCGAGGTTGAACGACAACGTCACCGACGGCAACTGGCCCGAGTGATTGACAGTGAGCGGCCCGGTGGACTGGGTGACCCGCGCCAGGCTGCCAAGCGGAACTGATACGCCCTGCCGGCCGCTGATGTGGAGCAGGCTCATGGCCGAGAGGTCCCGCTGGTATTGAGGCAGCAGCTCCATCACTACCCAGTATTGGTCGTTCGGCGTGTAGATAGTGCTGACCTGCCGGGCCCCGTAGGCGTTGTAGAGCGCGTTCTCGATTTGATTGACGTCGATGCCCAACGCGGCGGCACGGTCCCGGTCGATCGACACCTGGACCTGGGGGTTCTTGATCTGAAGGTCGCTGGTGACGTCCGTGAGTCCAGGAACGTCATGCAGACGCTGCTCCAGTGCTCCGGCGCCCTGGTACAGTGCTTCGATGTCGGAGCTCTGCAGGGTGAACTGGTAGTCGCTCTTGGAAACCCGGCCTCCTACGTTGATCACCGGCGGATTCTGAATGAAGACTCGCATACCGGGAACAGCCGAGAGCTTGCGGCTGAGGGAACGCGCTACTTCGTCGGCGCTCATCTGCCGCTCGGCCTTGGGCTTCAGGTGCATGATGAACCGCCCCTGATTCACCGTTCTTCCGCCGGCCCCGACGGCTGACATGAACCCGTCGATGTTGGGATCGTCCTGCACGATGGCGGCGGCGGCCTGCTGATGCTTGACCATGGCATCGTAGCTGGTGCCTTCAGCGGCTTCGGTGGTAGCGACCAGCTGATTCTGGTCTTCGCTCGGGATGAACGCCTTGGGTACGATACGGGCGAGTACGATGGTGCCCAGGAGAATCAACGCGCCAAATGCCAGCGTGAGCGGCCGCCGATTCATGACCCAGCCAAGGCTTCGCTCGTAGAACCCGAGCGATCTCTCCCAGGCCCGCTCGATAATGGCGTAAAGCCGGCCGTGGCGTTCATTCTGCTCGTGCGGCTTGAGCCAGCGGCTGCAGAGCATCGGCGTCAGAGTCAGAGAGATGAAGCCGGAAACCAGGATGGCAACGGCAATGGTGACGGCGAATTCCTGGAACAACCGGCCAACCAGGCCCCCCAGGAAGAGAACCGGGATGAATACTGCCACCAGTGACAGAGTCATGGAGAGCACAGTAAAGGTGATCTCACGGCTCCCGTTGATGGCGGCCTCCAGCACCGGCTCTCCCTTCTCGATATGCCGGACGATGTTTTCCAGTACCACAATGGCGTCGTCGACCACGAAGCCGACCGCGAGCGTCAGCGCCATCAGCGACAGATTATCCAGGCTGAATCCCAGGAGCCGCATTACCGCGAACGTCGCGACCAGCGACATCGGCAGCGCGAGGCTAGGGATCATGGTGGCCCGCAGATTCCTGAGAAACAGGAAGATCACCATGACGACCAGGCACAGCGCCAGAAACAAGGTGAACTTCACGTCGTTGACCGACGCCTTCACCGTCTGGGAGCGATCGTTCAAGGTGGCGATATCGATGCTCGGCGGAATCTGCGAGCGCAGCCGCTCGACTTCCGCCTTTACTCGGTCTGCCACCGCAACTGTGTTGGTTCCAGGCTGGCGCTGAACCGCGAGCACCACCGCCCGCTGGCCGTTGAACCAGCTGGCCCGCTTGGTATCCTGGACGCTGTCCAAAACCCGTCCCAAATCCCTCAGCCGCACCGGCGCGCCGTCCCGGTAGGCCACAACCAGCGCCCCGAACTCCGCCGCATTGGTGAGCTGTCCCTGGCTCTCGACCGAGTACGCCTTGTCGGTTCCCCAGAGAGTACCGGTGGGCAGGTTGACGTTTCCGTTGGCGACAGCTTGTGACACCTCATCGATGCCGATGCTGCGAGCCGAGAGCTGCTGCGGATCGAGCTGAATCCGAACCGCGTACTTCATCGACCCGAACACCTGCACCTGTGCCACGCCGTCAACGGTGGAGAGCCGTTGAGCCAGGAACGTCTCGGCGTAGTCGTTCAGCTGGGGCAACGGAAGCGTGGTTGTACGCAGAGCGTAGTAGAGGATCGGTGACGAGGAGGGATCGACCTTGCGGAAACTGGGTGGCAGCACATCCTGTGGCAGCTGTCGCTGTGCCTGCGAAATCGAAGCCTGCACGTCTTGGGCGGCAGCATCGATGTTGCGGCTCAAGGCAAACTGCAGCGAGATCGAGGTGGTGCCCTGGCTGCTGGTGGACGTCATCGTCTCGACGCCTGGAATGGTCGAAAACTCCTTCTCCAGCGGAGTCGCCACCGACGAGGCCATCGTCTCGGGGCTGGCGCCGGCCAGGTTGGCGGTCACCGAGATCGTGGGATAGTCCACCGCCGGCAGATCGCTCACCGGGAGCTGGCGGTACGCCACCATGCCGAAGATGAGGATGCCGGCCATGACCAGCGTGGTCATGACCGGACGGCGTATGAAAAGCTCGGTGAAGCTCATAATGCCCCCAGCCGAGTCGTGTCGGCTGCCGCTTTGATTTGAACCTTTGCGCCGGGACGGAGCCGTAGCTGCCCGTCCACCACGACCCGGTCACCTGGTTGAATATCTCCCGTCACGATGGCGAGATCTCCGGCGGTTCGATTCACCGTCACCGGTTTGGTTGCGGCCGAGCTGTCGGCCTGAATCACGAAGACGAAGCTGCCCTGTTGGCCGGCCACCACCGCGGCTGACGGGATGACCAGCGCGTTCGGATCGACGTACAGCTGCAAGCGTACATTGACGAAGCTGCCGGGCCACAACGCCCCATCATCGTTGGGAAACTGTCCCTTGAGCAGGATCGTCCCAGTTGCCGTATCCACGGCGTTATCTACGAAGGTCAGCGCTCCTTCACTGGGCTCTCCCCCGCCGGCGGGCTCGGCCCGAACCACGACGTCCTTCCCCCGGTGCGCTTGCACCAGTGGCAGGTTGGCCGCGGGGACGGCAAAGCGAACCAGGATGGGACGGAGCCGATTGATCGTCACCAGAGGTACTGTGGCGGTCGTCCGAACCAGATTGCCTTCACGGATCTGGAGACTGCCCGTGCGGCCGCCGATGGGAGCGCGGATCGTGGCGTACTGCAGATTCAGCCGGGCCTGCTCAACCGCGGCCTGGCTCCCAGCCAGCGTCGCCTGACTGGCGGCCGCGGTAGTGCGCGCCTGTTCGTACTGCTGAGCGGTGACGTATTCCTTGGAAGCCAGCGCCTCGTACCGCTTGGCCTCCTGAGCTGCGTTAGTGGCATTCGCCCGATCGCGAGCCAGGATCGCCAGCGCCTGGTCCAACGCTGCTTGATAGGGCCGCGGGTCCAGCCGGAAGAGCACCTGGCCCTGCTTGACCTCGTCACCTTCGCGAAAGAGGATTCGCTGCAGAATTCCGCCGACCTGAGCCTGAACTGCCACGGTCTCGAGTGGCTCGACCGTGCCTGTCGCCGGCAGCTCGAAGGGGACCTGCCGACGCTCGGCGGTGGCCACCGTGACCGGGACCGGCGGAGTCGGTGGCGCGGCCTTCTTCGAGCAACCGCCAAGCAAGAAGACGGCGGCAATGGCGGCGCCTGGGAGCCGGGAACAAAACTTCACGGTCAGCCTCATCGCGAATTCGTTGGGACAGAATCAGGCGCCAGGCGTAACGTGCTGCCGCCTTTTGGGTCGAGGACACCGGCGTCATGGGCGAGCTGCGCCAGCGAGGTGTTCCACTGCAGGTGGGCCAGGACCCGCTGAGCCCGGGCATCTGCCAGCGCGGATTGCGCCGAAAGCAGATCGAGCACCGATCCCACTCCGGCTCGGTAGCGCGCGAGCGCCACTTCGTTGGATTGCTGAGCACTGGCGATCAAATCGTTGGTGGTTCGCACCCGCCGCGCTGATGTTTGCAGAGCATAGTAGGAGCTGAACACCTCGAAGGTCACCTGCTGGCCCAATGCATCAGCGCGAGCAGCCTCCGCATCGGCCAGCGCGGCGGCCTCGCGTTGGTCATACAGACGTGAGAAGCCGGCAAACAGTGGAACCCGGAGTCCCAGCGAAATCGTGTAGTTGTTACCACCCTGAGGGAGGGTAGTGGTGTAGGTTCGCCCGCCCGATCCATTCAGCACCAGAGATGGCAGGCGTGCGGCACGTGCCGAGGAAATGCGAG
Organism: uncultured Gemmatimonadales bacterium; assembly: GCA_963751925.1. Taxonomy (GTDB): domain Bacteria; phylum Gemmatimonadota; class Gemmatimonadetes; order Gemmatimonadales; family GWC2-71-9; genus CAVVWJ01. The sequence continues at coordinate 2,324,561 of CAVVWJ010000002.1, forward strand.
ACCGGGAGGACGCGAACTGAGCTCTGGCTGCGGCAAGATCGGGGCGCGCGTCTACCGCCCGCTTGATAAGTCCGTCAACGCTATCGACCAGGGTTCCAATCGGAAGCTGACCTCTGGTCGAATCCACATCGTACGGCAGGTTGGCAGGAATTCCGAGCGACAACGCCAGAGCTCCCCGGGAAGTCTGTAGGTCGCCTTCCGTCGTCTGCGCCGCGAGCTCTGCCTGTGAAGTTGCGGTGCGAGCCTGCAGCACGTCGGCGATGGTGGCTACACCAACCCGTTGCCGCTCCTGGGCCGCTGCGAGATTGGCTCGGGCTTCTCGCACTGTGGTTTGCTGGGCCTGCAGCAGGGCTCGATTGGCGATGTACTGGAAATACGCCGTCTGAATCTGGAGCACGACGTTCTGCATGGTGGCGTTGTGGGTGTAATTGGCCGCCACGAGCGCGTTTTTCGCGGCGCCAACGTCGCCAGACCTGCCGCCGAAATCGAAGAGCAGATATGAAATGCTGAGGCTCGGGCTCAAGACTGACTGGGTCACCGCACTGCGCCCCTGGGATGCGACCGTCTTGAGCCGGGTTCCGGTCACGTCTCCGTCAATGGTGGGAAAGTAGGCACCGCGCTCCGAGCCGTAGGCCGCTGCGGCAGCTCGGGCGTTGGCCCACGAGAGACGGGTTTGAGGGTTGTTGCGGAGGCCGAGATCCACCACCTCGGCCAGCGTGAGCTGCCGTACTCGTTGCGCCAGATCGGACGGCATTCTCAGCGTGTCGATGGGGAGAGTGGCTTTGTTGGCATGTCGCGGCGGTGTCCACGCCGAGTCGGGTGCGGGTGGGACACCCGCGACTCCGGCCACCGAGGGGGTGCCCACGCATGCGCCGCAGGCGAGGACCAGGCCCAGCATTCCGGAAATGCAGTGGTTCACCGATGACCTCCCGCCGGGGAGAATCGGTCCTCGTGTACCGCTCCCCATTGGGCCAGCGCGTCCCGGATGACTCGAGACATATAGGAGTAGGCTGCCTGATTCTCCTCCAGACGCTCCAGAACCTCGGGACTGTCTATTGGAAGGTTGGTGCGCGCGGAAGCGATCGCTTGGTGGAAACGCTCCCAACGGGTCAGGCGCAGAGCCATGACCCGACTGAAGAGATCGTGGGGAACTCGGTAGTAATCCCGTCGGTCCGAGCGCCGGCAACTGCGGTCCAGCATTCCTCGCTGCTCGAGCAGCCGAGCATTGGTGCTGGCACTACCCTTACTCACTCCAAGCTTGCTCGCCAGGTCGTCCAACGACAGTGCGCCTTCACTCACCAGCAGGAGGCCAAAGATGCGGCCGGCAATCCGCGGCAACCCGTCGGCCTCCAGCGAGAGTCCCATATTTTCGATAAAGTCTTCAGTTTGTGCGTCCATGCGCTCCTCGATCCACCTCAGACGGCGTGCCGGTGCTCAAGTTAACTACGTTCAGTACCGATCGAACGTCCCCCGGCCGAGCTGAGAAGCACCACGGAGGTGGCTCTTGTACTGCTAAAGTGATCCGGAGCGAGTGGAGAAGTGCTCTCGAAGGAGGGTGGACTCTTCGCTGACCACCAGTACGGCGATCCTGGTCTCCCGCAGCAACACGATACAACCCAGGATCAGCCCACACACCGCGATCGAGCCCGCCCCAACGGCCAAGAGTTCCAGGATTGAGGCAAGCCGTTCGGCTCCGCGACCGAGAAGGACTGCGCCAAGAAGAGAGGTGAGGGCCGATGCGGCGAACGACCCAAGGGAGGCGTAAAAGAATCGAAGTGCGTTCAGCAGCATCAACGCCCGTTGCTCCGCACCGGCCATCTCCTTCAATCGCAGTGCTACGAATCGGTCAGGAGTGGCGGCGGGTTTTTCGAGCTGGATTGCCAATGTGCGAGCCCGGTCGATCGCCCGGGCAAGACGGTTACTGGTGCTCAGGACCAGGATGGACGATGCGTTGGTGAGAACTGCGGGAGCTACGATGAGTGATAGAGCGGCAAGCGGATTGGCAGGGTCACTCATCCAGGCGGCCTGTGAAGGACCGCCGGAATATGAGTCAGCGCGCACCCAGAGCCAAATGGATGCGCGCCGCTCTACGATCTGGCAGATGATTTACTGACCCAGTTTGATCCGCTCGATCCGCCGTACCTTGGCTTGCGTGTTGTAGATCCTGAGGCTCACGATCTCACCGGCCTTGTGCCCCTGCAGTGCCTGTTTGAGATCAGCCACGCTCTTCACCGGTTTTCCTTCCACTTCCAGAATGATGTCCGGCCCACCGGTGTCGGGGTCAGCCACCTCACCGTATGCTGGCCCGCCGGGAACCACGCCAGTCACCAGAAGACCACGCTGATCCGGACGCAGGGAGAACTGCCGGGCCGCGTCCTGCTCGACCGGCTGCACGGTCACTCCGAGCAAGTCGATCGACGCGGCGGCATCGTCGGAAGCCGCGCCATTGTTTGAGTCATCTGACAGGCGGCTGGCCACATCCCGTGGGGCCGGTAACTCCTGTACCGGAACCGAGAAGGTCTTCCGGACCCCACCCTTCCGAGCTACTTCGACCTTCACCTTGTCGCCCGCCTTGCGGAAGGCGATCTCCTGCTGGAGCTGACCGACGTATTCCACCGGCTTTCCATCCACCGAGACAATGATGTCACCCGGCTCGATCCCTGCTTTCTTGGCCGGGGAGTCATCGCTGAAGTCCTGCACCAGCACGCCCCGAATGTCGGGCAGGCCGACGTAGGCCGCATCATTGGCGGTGGCGTTCTGAACGGTGATGCCCAGTGCCGCCCGGTGAACTCGACCACCGGCGATGATCTGATCCATGACCCGGCGGGCTAGATCGATTGGAATGGCGAACCCGTAGCCCGAGTAAAACCCGGTCTGGCTCGCGATGGCGGAGTTGACGCCGATGACTTCACCGCGCACGCTGACCAGCGGGCCCCCGGAGTTGCCCGGATTGATTGCGGCGTCGGTCTGGATGAAATCCTGGATGCTGCGGTCGCTCTGGCCCGGCAAGGCCAAGGTCCGCCCCTTGGCGCTGATGATCCCTGAGGTGACGGTAAAGGTGAGGTTCTCGCCCAGCGGGTTGCCCACTGCCAGTACCCATTCACCCACCCGCGACGCGTCACTGCTGCCTAGCGGAGCTGGGACGAGGTTCTGCGCATCGATCTTGAGCACCGCGAGATCGGTGTTGGGATCAGTTCCCACGACCTTGGCCTTGAACTCCCGCCGGTCGAGCAGCCGCACGGTGACCTGGTCCGAGCTGTCGACCACGTGGTCATTGGTCAGGATGTAGCCGTCCTTGGAGACGATGAACCCCGAGCCGGCACTCTCCTGAAAGCGAGGCTCCTGCTGCGGTGGGAAGCCGCGGAAGAACTGCTCGAACCCCGGAGGGATCTGCATCTGAGGGCCGGCGGTTCGAGCCTGTGCCTTTCGGCCGGACTTGATGAACACCACGCTCGGCTTCACGTGTTCGGCAACGGAGGCAAACGCCTCGCTGAGGTCCTGCAGTGCGGCGGTGTTGGCTGGAAGGCTCCGAGCGTTAACCGGGGTGCCGGCATTGTATGGAGCCTGCTGCTGTTGTGCCGCCGACTGATATGGGAGATGAAGCAGGCCGGCCACCAGCAGACCGAACCCAAACGCAAACCCTACACCGCCCGATTTGAGGCGGCGAAACCATCCTTGAGACATATGCACTCCCGTATGAGCACGCATCAGGTAGCGGAGCAAGGTGCTCCGGTCGTCCTTTTGAATGACCATGCGGGAGATTTCGTCGCAGGCCGAGGCTCAGCCTACCGTCTTCCCTCCCATCACCGGAAGGATCTCGCCGCTGATGTAACTGGAGCAGGAAGGCGCCGCCAGAAAGACATACGCCGGCGCGACCTCCTCCGGCTGTGCCGGACGCTTCATCGGCACGCTCTGCCCGAATTCGGCCACCTTGTCGGGCCCCACATCGGCCGGATTCAGCGGAGTCCACACCGGTCCCGGTGCCACCGCATTCACCCGGATCCCCCGCTCGATCAGGTTCTGGGCGAGGGACTTGGTGAAAGCGTGGATGGCCCCTTTGGTGGCAGAGTAGTCGAGCAGGTTCTTGCTCCCCTCGATGCCGGTCTCAGAGCCGCTATTAATGATGGCGCTGCCCTCCTGGAGATGCGGCAAGGCGGCTCGGGCCATGTGGAAGTAGCCATAGATGTTGGTCTTGAAAGTGCGGTCCAGCTGCTCGTCGGAGATGTCTTCCAATGATTGAGCGTGTTCCTGGAACGCGGCATTATTCACCAGCACATCCAGATGGCCAAACTCACGGACGGTTGCCTCCACCGCCTCGCGACAAAACTGCGGGTCGGTGACATCGCCGGGAATCAGAAGGGCTCGCCGACCCTCTTCCTCCACCGCGTTGCGGGTCTCCTCTGCGTCCTCATCCTCGCTCAAGTACACGATCGCGACATCGGCGCCTTCCCGGGCATACAGAACCGCAACGGCACGCCCGATGCCGGAGTCCCCTCCGGTAATCAGGGCTACCTTGCCTTCCAGTTTGCCAGATCCCCGATAGCCGGGTGCCTGGTACTGTGGGCGCGGGTTCAGATCGGATTCGAGCCCCGGCTTCTCTAGATGCTGTTTCGGGAGCGGTGGCTCCGGGTATCGGCGGGTTCCGGCCTGAACCGGTTTGGATTGTTTGGATTGAGAGCTCTGAGACTTCTGACGCTTCTCTTCAGCCTTCCGCTGCAGCTCACGCTGCTCACGCGCCGTTGCACGGGCCGACGTGGCGCTTCCCCCGCCGGCTCTGCTCCTGCCATTGCTGCCCTTCTTCTTGTCCGCCACTTCCAGCCTCCTTCAACAGTCAGTTCATGGTTCCGTTCGGCGACGTCATCCAGCACTGTCCGCTACGAGGGCTCATTATGGGCCGATGATTGAGGCGTCGAAGTGATGCACACCACCTTGTAGTCACCGCGTGTGATGCTGGCAGCGATCGCCGGTTCCCGTCTATACTGCCGTAGCTTGTGTCTGCGGCCGAAACGGTCGTGGCGGTACTCTCGTAGACCTCAGCAGGATGTCCTGAGCTCCTGATCCCCATGTTGGAGAAGATGATGCGTTCGACTTTGCCGGTGCGCCGTTCTGGTCCCTTGCTCACGTTTCTCTCTCTCCTGGCCGCCTGTGGGCCAGGCAAACCGGCGCCGACCCAACCGGCTCCGGCAACGGGCAGCCCGGGCAGTACCATCCCTCGGGCGTACCAGCTCACCGCCTCGGAGTCGTTCGAGCGTGCAGTCGCACAAGGCACCCGTACGCGAACGGGAGCTCCGGGTCCGCGCTATTGGCAGCAATGGGCCGAGTACCGCATTACCTCGGAGCTCAACCCCATCTCCAAACGGCTGACGGGACAGGAGTCGATCACTTATTACAACCGGTCGCCCGATGCCCTGAAAGAGGTCTACGTCCAGCTTCTCCCCAACCTGTTCAGCCCCGGTGCGCGCCATAACACGGATGTGCCATGGTCGGTCGAGGGGATCGAGCTTGATCGGGTGGCGGCACAAGGCCAGGTCCTGAAAGCAGGCGGCGGTGAAGGCCCAGGCTATGAAGTGAACGGCACGATCATGCGCATCCGGCTTCCCCGGGAACTGACGGCCGGCGGAACCGCGCCGTTCGAGTTTTCCTGGAAGCTTCGAGTGCCGCCGGACGGGGCTCCACGCGGTGGGCAGGACGGCGAGGTCTTCTACATCAATCACTGGTACCCGCAGATGGCGGTGTACGACGACATCAACGGCTGGCAAATCGATCAGTACCTCGGCACTGCCGAGTTTTACATGGGGTACGGCAACTACGACGTGACGCTCACGGTTCCGGCTGGCTGGCTGGTCGACGCCACCGGCAGGCTGCTCAACCCGGCCGAGGTTCTTTCGCCCCAGACCCGAGCGCGCCTGGATTCGGCCGCGCATGGCCACCAGATCATCCATGTGGTCACTGAGAACGATCGGTCGCCGGGCGCGTCAACGACCCAGGGCACCAACGGCAAGCTCACCTGGCGCTTCCGGGCTGACACCGTGCGGGACGTCTCCTGGGCCACCTCGGCCCGCTATCTGTGGGACGCGACGAGTGCCGTCGTGGGAGACGTCAACCGGGATGGCCGGCCCGATACCAGCGCGATCTACTCTTTTTATCGGCCAGAGGCCCGCATCAGCCACTGGGATCAGAGCGCGCGCTACAGCCAGCACTCGATCGAATTCTTCTCCAAGTATCTCTGGCCCTACCCCTACCCTCACATGAGCGCGGTGGACGGTCCCACCTCCTGTGGCGGCATGGAATATCCCATGATGACCTGCATCGGAGGACAGTGGGACACGCTCGGGCTCTATGAGGTCACCACGCACGAGATCGGCCACATGTGGTTTCCCATGATGGTGGGGTCCGATGAAAAGCGATTCGCCTGGATGGACGAAGGGCTTACCCAGTTCGACCAGTCGCAGTCGATGGCTGATTTCTTCAAGGGGTTCGATGATGAGGCGCGAAACCGGAAGAACTACCTCGATCTGGCCGAGGCTGGAGGCGAGGTCGAGTTAATGCGCTATGGGGATCGCTACCCCAACTATCCCTCATACGGGGTGGCGAGCTACTACAAGCCCGCCAGTATACTGGTGGCACTCAGAGGAATGCTCGGCCGCGACACCTTTCACAAGGCGTTCACCGAGTATGGCCGCCGATGGATCGATAAACACCCGTCGCCGTACGACTTCTTCAACACCTTCGACAACGTGTCCGGCCAGGATCTGTCCTGGTTCTGGCGCACCTGGTTCTTCGAAACCTGGAAGCTGGATCAGGCCATCGACACGGTCAGTACGGCGGGCGACTCATTGAATATCGTCATCGAGAACAGGGGAAGGGCTCCGATGCCGGTCCTGCTCGCCGTCACACGGGCCAACGGCCGGGTCGACCGGCTGACGATACCCGTGAGCGTATGGCTGGGTGGAGATAAACGAACGACGGTACGGGTCCCACGGGAGCCTGCCGTGAAGGCGATCGAGGTGGATCCTGACAAGGCCTTCCCGGACGTAGACCGGAGCGACCAGGTCTGGCCAAGGTAGGATAGCCGACTCTTCGCTTGCCCGGGACTGTCGGGTACCTTCCGGCATGCCTCGAGTCCTGATCGTCGCCAACCGACTGCCAGTCACCGTCCGAGCCACCGAGGCGGGAGTGGAGGTCCAGCGCAGTGCCGGCGGGCTCGCGACTGGGCTCCTCAGGCCGCACGAGCAGTCGGGCGGACTCTGGATAGGCTGGTCGGGTGCCCCGGAGGGGCTGACTGGACCGCAGCAGTCCGAGCTGGACCGGCAGCTGGCCGAGATGCGGCTAGTACCGGTTCCCCTCACCGCCGACCAGGTCACCCGGTATTACGAGGGCTTCTCCAACGGCGTTCTCTGGCCGCTCTTTCATTATCTGTTGGATCAGATTCCGCTGCACGTCCGCGATTGGGAGCCGTATGCCGAGGTGAACGACCGCTTCGCGGATATCGTGGCGGAGCAATATCGGCCGGGCGACCTCATCTGGATCCACGACTACCAACTGCTGCTCCTTCCCGGACTCCTGCGTCAGCGGCTTCCGGATGCCCGAATAGGCTTCTTCCTCCACATCCCTTTCCCATCCGAAGAGCTGTTCCGGACGCTGCCCGAGCGCGAGAGCCTGCTCAAGGGACTGTTGGGGGCCGATCTCGTGGGATTCCACACCCCAGCATACTTACGCCACTTTGCCGCCTCGCTCACTCAGATTCTTGGCCTCACGGTCGAGATCGACCGGGTGCAGATGGGCGATCATGAGACCCGGCTCGGTGTGTTCCCCATGGGCATCGATGCCGAGACGTTTCGCGGCCTGGCCAATGACGCTGGCGTGCAAGCCGAGGCGGCGGAGCTGCGGGGTGACGGTGGTGTGCGCCTGCTCGTGGGCGTGGACCGGCTGGACTACACCAAGGGGATTCCACGGCGGCTTCTCTCCTATGAGAAGATGCTGCAGACGCATCCTGATCTGCGGGAACGTGTTCGCCTGGTACAGGTGGCGGTGCCGTCCCGGACCGGAGTGGAGGCCTACCAGGAGTTCCGCTCGTTGGTGGAGGGGCTGGTGGGACGAATTAACGGAGACTTCGGCACTCCCCGATGGGTGCCGGTGCACTACATCTTCCGATCACTCTCCGAGCCCGAGCTGGTGGCGTTGTATCGTGCCGCGGATGTCATGCTGGTTACTCCGCTCCGCGACGGGATGAATCTGGTGGCGAAGGAGTTCATCGCGTCGAGGACCGACGGTGACGGAATTCTGGTTCTGAGCGAATTCGCCGGTGCTTCGTGGGAGCTGCCCGAAGCCTTGCAGGTGAATCCCTACGATGTTGAAGGAACTGCGGAGAGCTACTACCAGGCACTGATGATGGGTTCGGAGGAGCGGCGAACTCGATTGGGACCGTTGCGGGCCCGGGTGGAGACCTACGATGTCCACCGGTGGGCGGCCACGTTTCTCGAGCAGCTGGAGAGCCTGACCCTGCGGTCTCCCACTGCCCAGCGGCCGGCCGGCGGCCTTTCTGCCGCCCGGAAGGCCCTGACCGCACAGCTGCGCGAAGCCGACGAGCTCCTCGCTCTCCTCGACTACGATGGTACTCTCGTCCCTTATACTCCGACGCCGGAGCTGGCCCGCCCGGATGCCGCGTTGATCGAGCTACTGAGCGGATTGGCTGCACGACCCCGAACCGAGGTGCACGTGGTCAGCGGCAGGGGACGCGAGGCCCTCGAGAACTGGCTCGGCGCCCTCCCGATCACCCTTCACGCCGAGCATGGTTTCTGGACGCGGCGGCCCGACGGGTCGGAGTGGACCCCGATCGGAGACGTTGCGATGGGGTGGCGCGAGCCGGCGCTCGCGATTCTGAAGGACATCACCGCCAGGACCCCGGGATCACTGATCGAAGTGAAGTCGGTCGCGCTCGCCTGGCACTATCGGATGGCGGACCCCCAGGCAGGTGCCCGCCGGGCCAACGAGCTGCGTCTGCATCTGACCCAGCTCCTGAGTAATGAGCCAGTCGAAATCCTGGCCGGCCACAAGGTGATCGAGATCCGCCCGCATGGCGTCAACAAGGGCCGGATCCTGCCCCCGCTCCCGCTCGACAAGCTCTTCACCACCACGATCCTGGCCATAGGGGACGACCGCACCGACGAAGACCTCTTTGCCGCACTCCCCGCCTCGGCTATCGCCATTCGAGTAGGCGCCGGCAGCACCCGGGCTCGCTTCCGGCTAGACGGAGTCCCAGCAGTCAGGGCACTACTCAGCTCGTTGGTTGGAGCCGAAGTCCCCCGGTAATATTTGTCTCAGGCCGACCGGGTGCGCCCGGCCTCCTGATGCTGGAGCTCGAGCCTGGGCGCCGCCTGAGAGAGCACCGGCAGGTTGGCTATGAGCCTGGTGAATTCCGGGATGTAGTCTGGAACAGTGCCGCCGATGACCACGGCTTTCCACTGGCGCTGAAAGCCGGTTCGGGTCAGCTGCGAGGCCTGCAGCGTTCCCGCCTCCAGGTGGGGGAGCACCGCCCAGCGCGCCAGCACGCTGATCCCCACTCCCGCCTTGACCAGCTCCACGATCGCTTCGGTCAGCTGAATCTCGGAGGTTCGCCGGGGACTCACACCTGCCGGGGTGAGCACCTGCCGAAAGACCATGTTTTCACTCCGGGGCGTGGCATACACGATCAGGTGTTCTTCCGAGAAGTCCTCGGCGGATAGATAGGGCTTTGCTGCCAACCGGTGACTGGGAGGGAGTACCACAACGAGCTCATCATCGAAAAGTGGGAAGTAAACGAGGCGCTCGTCCTCTCCCTCAGAGTGGGTGATGGCCAGGTCGATCGTTCCGGCTAATAGCGCTGCGACCGGGTGATTGGTGGCTTCGGCTACAATCCGGACCTCCACCCACGGGAAGCGCTCATTGAATGGGGCCAGTACACTGGGAAGCCAGTGATAGCAGGTATAGCACTCGGTGCTCAGCCGTAGCACGGCGTGCCGACCCGATGCCAGGCGCTGAAGGTCGTCTTCGGCGGAACGGAGATGGGGCATCGCCTGGTTAGCTGCCTCGAGAAGCCGCAGGCCCGCAATTGTGGGCACCATCCGCTTGCCCAGGCGGTGAAACAGCGAGAGCCGAAGTCTTCCCTCGAGCTCCAGCAACTGATGACTCAGGGCTGACTGGGTGAGGTGAAGTCGAAGGCCTGCTTTGGTGAGACTGCCGTCCTGAGAAACCGCTTCCATCAGCCGCAGATGCCGTGTCTCCAGGATCATGGTGCACCTTCCATGAGAGCCGCTCACGGGACTACTGGTTTCGATGTCCTACGATACTACGGCGGCAAGAGGGCAGAGGGTTTCGTTCCATGCGAGGGACGCATGAAATGGCGGGGGCCCGTTCATGGATGCTTCTGGGCTGACTGCTGGGGAGGAGGGTTGAAGGCGGAGAGTGCTGGCTTCGTCCAGGCGGCTACTGTGTCGTTGCCGCCGGCGGTTGGATGTGCCGGAGCGCCCGCCGGGCGGAGGCCGCGATTTCATCGTTGATCTCCTCATCCGCCATCTGCTGCAGGCGGGGCACGGCGGCTTTGGCGGCCGGGCCAATTTCACCGAGCGCTACGGTGACCGGGAAGCGGACCACCGGACTGGAGTCGTCGAGGGCTTGGATAAGCGCAGGAACCGCGGCCGCGGCCTGGGGTCCCATACCCGCGATCTCGTAGGCCGCGGCATTGCGGGTCTGAGGAGCCAGTGCCTTCAAGTCTGCGATCCACTGCGAGAGCGGCCGGCCGGACGAGGTCGGCTCCTTGGACGTCGTCAGCTTGCCTTGAGCCATGACCGGCGATGCTGTTCCCAGTGCCGTCACTATCACCGCTGCCAGAATTCGATTGCGCATCCGATATCCCCCGCGTGAGCCATGTGCGCGTGTGCCGCGCCTGATCCAAATATAAGCCCACCGGGGAGCCGCTTCAGCGGAGCGATGCATAGAGATCGTCGAATGCGGCCGCACCCCGCTGGAGCCGGGCCCGGTCTTCGGGGCAGGCACGCACCAGCCCCCGGACCAGGGCCGCGATTCCGGGCGCCTCGTCCCGCCCGAACTTCGAATCCTTACAGTCGATGTCGTGCACGATCTCGGCGATAGCTCGGAGCGCCCGGTCCCGCAGGCCGGCCCTGGCGAGCAGCGTCTCGAAGGTGCAGTGGTCGCCCTCATGGGTATACTCGGCCTCGAACATGTCGAACCGCACTTCGCCGGCTTTGGGCCGATAGTCCTTGAGGGCAGTGAACTTGAACTCCGCTTTGGGATCGATGAACCGGCGGATCAGCCACGCGCTGGCGATCCGGTCGATGTGCACGTCCTTTCGGGTGACCCAGGTCTGCCTCTGCATCTGCTCGACTCCTTTCCCGGTGACGCCGCCCGCGGCACTGCCATGCCGGAGTTTGCTCTCCAGAGTTACCAGTGCCCGCTGGGCGGCGCGCCGGCCCGGTGCCTCGAAGTAATCGATGCTGACGATCTCCTCGAACTGTCGCTGCAGCTTTCCGACTTCGGCCTCGGCCTCCGCTGAGCTCAGCGCCGCAGCGTCTTGGGAAGGGATCAGCCGCTGGGCTGAGACCACGAGCTCGGCATAGTCCACGTCCCGGTCGGCGCAGAAGAGCGCGATCAGCTCCTTCGGCTTGAGCCCTTCGACCAGCGTCGCCTCGCAGAGAGTAGCTTCGCCGCCCTCGCTGACGATTTCCCGGAGCAGCCAACGGAAGTCTTCGGCCGTCTCCTCCCGGACCGGCAGCACGTAGACCGAGTTCTTGAGCGCCACCGCCCCGATCCGCTGAAGCCGGCGCCGAACCTTCACTCGGAAATAGTCGGGCTTGGGGGGGATCTGGTGGATCAGGAGAAGCCATCGTAGGTTTGTCGCAGTTGAATCTTTCATATCACAACTGTATCAGCAGAACGGACTGCAGGCAACCGCCCCCCTGAGAGGTGACGAGGAGGGCAAGATGCTCTGGGTTACCCGCTGGCGGATTCGGGTCAACCGTGCGGCTACCGGCTGGCTGGTCCGCCGTTTTGTCGATTCTGGCGCCGAGTTCCGGTTCGTGGACCCGGCCCAGGTCGCGCTGGTTGAGAGGGAGCAGGGCGCAGTCGGATTCGACGCCAACCATGTCCGCTACCCGCACCGGGACCAGGCCGGACGCTGCTCGTTCGAGGCGCTGGTCGAAGAACATCTGCCGTATGATGCGGCTTTGCGCGAACTGGGACTCATCGTTCATTACGCGGACTTTCCCAACGAGATTGCCCGCCTGCCTTCACGGTCTCTCCTGGGTGCGTTCGACATCGTCTCTCCTGGCGCCGCTCGAACCGGCCGCTTCAGCCCGAGTGCTATGGACCAGGCAATTGGGCTCCGCGCCATTGCGCGGGGCTTCCCTACAGTCGCCTCGAGCGATCATGAGACTCTGGACCGGAGCGCATTCCTGTACGATGCCCTGTATGCGTCGCTCCGGGAGCGGCTCGGCTCGTGAGACTCGGCAGTGTCTTCGGCGTGCGTCTGGGCAAGCTGCTGGGGCGTTCTGCCCCGGCTCCCGTATCCGCCGCCCACGCTCTACCGGGTTACCTGGCCCTGAGTCGGCTGTCCGGCTGCTCTCGTGTCCTCGACGAGCGGCTGAGTCTTCTCGCGGGTAACCTCGCAGCCGACCTCAGCGGCTGCCGGTGGTGCATAGACCGGAGCCGGCATGAGTGCCGCTGCGCGGGATTACCGAGGGTGGTGGTAGATCAACCCCGGTCTTACTCTGGAGAGGCGCTTCTCAGCTCACGTGAACGCGCCGCGCTGAGCTTCGTTGAGACAATCGCGTGCCACCACGCCAGTGCAGGCCGGATCGATGACCTCGTCTTACAGCAGGCACGTCGCTTCCTTTCAGAGATCGAACTGGCGGAGCTGACCGCCATCGTGGCGGAATACCACTTCCTGGAGCACCACGTTTCCTCACACTCATCTCAATCATGATCCCTCTCCGAGCTGTTTCTCCTGGCGCTGTGATGGCACTGCTGGTGATATCCGGCCGCTGCCAGGCGCAATCCGTTATCCCCTCGCAGAGCGAGCCGGTCGCCATTGGGGCCAGCTATCAGGCTGTGGCAGACAGCCTGATTCGTGCGGCCACCCGCGACAGCGCTGCCTACCACCGGCTGGGTAAGCTGGTTGACACCTTCGGCCACCGCCTGAGCGGCTCGGCCAGCCTCGAAGCTGCGATCAGCTGGATCCTGAGTGAGATGAAGTCCGACGGTCTGCAGAACGTGCGGGGCGAGCCTGCGATGGTTCCTCATTGGGTCCGGGGAGAAGAATCCGCCACCTTGAGGAAGCCTCGGATGTCGCCTTTACGGATGCTGGGGCTGGGCGGCAGTATCAGTACGCCTAAGGCCGGGATCACGGCCCCGGTGCTGGTCGTCACCAGCTTCGATGATCTCACACGCCGCGCTGCTGAGGCACGCGGCAAAATCGTTCTGTTCGATGTGCCGTTCACCAGCTATCCCGAGACGGTGCACTATCGGGTAGAGGGCGCTTCAGCAGCTGCAAAGGCCGGGGCCGTCGCCTGCCTGATACGCTCGGTGGCGTCCTTCTCGATCAGGAGCCCACATACCGGCGTGATGCATTACGACTCGACCACGGCCAGGATCCCGGCGGCGGCGCTCAGCGTCGAGGATGCGATGATGCTTCACCGCTTCCAGGACCGGGGCGAGCCAGTGGTGGTCACGCTGCGAATGGCAGCACGCTCACTCCCGGATACCCGGTCGCGGAACGTGGTGGCCGAGGTAGTCGGACGGGAGCGGCCGGACGAAGTCGTGGTGCTGGGAGGACACATCGACTCCTGGGATGTGGGTCAGGGAGCTATGGACGATGGGGGCGGAGCAGTCGCGGCCTGGGAGGCTGTCCGGTTGATGCACCGGCTGGGCCTCCGGCCGCGCCGCACGGTCAGGGTGGTGCTCTGGACCAACGAGGAAAATGGAGGACGCGGCGCGCTGGCCTACCGGGATACCCATGCAGATCAGCTCGAGAAGCACATACTGGCGATGGAGTCTGACAACGGCGCGTTCACCCCACACGGTTTTCGGTTCAGCGGGTCCGATGCGGCGTTTGCAACGGCGCAGCAGGTGGGAGCTCTGCTGAAGCCGATCGGGGCTGGCAGCGTGAGCCGCGAGACGGAGTCACCGGAGGCCGACATCACGCCGTTGGTAGAGCGAGGGATCCCCGGAATAGGGCTGGATGTGGACCGGACTCGCTACTTCTGGTTTCATCACAGCGACGGAGACACGTTGGACAAGCTCAACCCGGCGGAGGTAGCTCGCTGTGTGGCGGCCATGGCGGTGATGGCGTATGTCGTGGCCGATCTTCCGGCTCCGCTGCCCAGGACCGCCATGCATTAGGGGCACGAGAGTGGGACTACTGGGCGAAACCGGGTACGGGTGGCATCCGTACCGACTGAAGACCCCTCATGCTCCTTTCGCTCCTGCTGCTGGCGCTCGCCAAGACATCCGATCCGCCGATCACGTACAGTGGTCGCGCGGGGCAGCTCGATGTGCGGGTGCCTCGGATCGAACCGGACGTCCCAATCGAGATCGATGGCAAGCTGGACGAGCCGGTCTGGGCTCAGGCCGCGATCCTCAACGGGTTCTCACAATTCTCTCCTACCGACGGTGTCCCGGCCGCGGACTCGACCGAGATCCTGGTATGGTACTCGCCTACCTCGATTCACTTCGGCATCCGGGCCTATGAAGCCCATGGAGCGGTCCACGCGACGCTGGCCGACCGGGACCGGATAACAGCCGACGACCACATCCAGATCCTGCTGAGCACGTTCAATGACAGCCGTCAAGCCAGCGTTTTCGCGGTAAACCCGCTGGGTGTCCAGTCGGACGGCGCGCTGATCGAAACCGGGAGTACCAGCGGCAACGGATTCAACAATGCCGTGGTCAAGCGGGAGGCCGCCGACCTGAGCCCCGACTTCGTCTTCGAGTCGAAGGGTCGTCTGGTGCCGTACGGCTACGAAGTCGAGCTGCGGATTCCCTTCAAGAGCATCCGGTTCCAGCCCCGGCACGAGCAAATCTGGGGCATCAACGTCGTTCGCCAGGTCCAGCATTCCGGACACGAGGATTCCTGGACACCGGCAAAGCGGGCCAGCGCGTCCTTCCTGGCTCAATCCGGCAGGCTGGTCGGTCTCACAGATCTTCGTCGTGGCCTGGTGCTGGACCTGACTCCATCGGTCACGAGCAGGACGACCGGCAGCTCGACGTCGGATGGGTGGAGTTATGAAGGCGGCCGGCCGGAGCTCGGGGGGACGGTGCGCTGGGGGATCACAAACAACCTGACGCTCAATGGAACCGCCAATCCCGACTTCTCGCAGGTCGAATCCGATGAGGCCCAGTTTTCCTTCGACCCGCGGCAAGAGCTCTTCTTCTCGGAAAAACGTCCCTTCTTTCTGGATGGTATCGAGCAGTTCAACACTCCCAACCAGCTGATCTACACTCGCCGGGTAGTGCAGCCTACCGCGGCGGCCAAGCTCAATGGCAAGGTGTTCGGCACCGACCTGGCATTCCTGTCCGCGGTCGACGATCCGGCTGCATCCCGGAGCGGGCGAGACCACCCGGTGTACAATCTTCTTCGGCTGCAGAAAGACGTCGCCTCGCAGTCGAGACTCGGCTTCGTCTACACCGATCGAATCGCCGGCGCAGACTACAACCGAGTGGCCGGGGTCGACGGGCGGCTGTTGTTCAAGGAGATCTACAGCGCGCAGTTCCAGCTGGCTGGGAGCCGCACTCGCTTCGATGATCGTACGACTACGGCTCCACTCTGGCTGGCCCGCTTTGCCCGAAACGGGCGGACCTTCGGCTTGCGCTACACTTTTATCGGAATCGGAGACGAATTCCGGGCCCAGAGCGGATTCATTCCGCGGTCCGGCATCGCCCAGATCAATCTCAACCACAGAGTGACACTCTACGGCAAGCATGGCGGTTTGATTGAAAGCTTCACCGGCGACGTCGCACTGGACGGGCTGTGGCAGTACCAGAACTTCGTCGGGGGAGAGGGTGTACAGGATGAGAAGATGCACTTCAATACCAACACCACCCTGAAGGGCGGCTGGCAGATCACCGCCTCCTACCTCACCGAGTTCTTTGGCTACCCGGCAGACATCTATGCCAACTACCGCTTGGCGCTGCCGCGGGCCGGTGGAGGCGTCGATACCGTGCCGTTCGTGGGCAGGCCCCGAATCCCCAATCGCGATTACGTGCTCTCCCTGGTCACTCCCGACTTCTCCGACTTTTCAGGCAACATCTTCGTGCTGTGGGGCCATGACGAAAACTTCTACGAGTGGGCCTCGGCCAACATCGTGATCTCGGATTGGTCGCTCGATTGGCGGCCGACCGACAAGCTGCGGCTCAACGGGACTTATCATCTGGTGTGGGTGGGAAGACGGACCGATCAGACGACCGTCAGTTTGCAGCGGAGCCCACGGCTCAAGATCGAGTATCAACTCTCGCGTCCCATTTTCCTGCGCCTGGTGGGCGAGTATACCACCGAACGGCAAGATGACCTGCGGGACGATACCCGCACCAATGCGCCAATTCTGATCTTCGACCCTGACGCGAACAGCTACGCCCGCGCGAGCGCCTTTGGGCGCCGGACCTTTCGAGGTGATTTCCTGTTCTCCTATCAGCCGAACCCAGGAACGGTGCTGTTTGCCGGGTACGGCAGCACCCTTCGAGATCCTACCGAGCTGGGCCGAGCGAGCCTTCGCCGAGCTCAGGACGGATTCTTTCTCAAGCTGAGTTACCTGTTTCAGATGTAGCTCATCTCCGCATCATCGCCATCCGGTCTTATTGGGCCTTCTCTCCTCTGATCTTTGCTCTTCTACCGCTGTGCACAACTGAAAAGACGTGCAGAGTATTGCAGCGAGATTTTGGGTGTCAGAGGTGATGACCGGCGGGGCTTGACTGGAGGCCTACCCGATCAGGATGTCGCTCACCTGCTACTACCGTAGGCAATGAGCTACAAAGCCGGCCACGACTGCTGCGCCCGCGCACCTCAGGCGGGCAGCCGAAGAGGCGCTTTGCCCGGCGTATCTCTTGCCCAGGACCACCTCGCCGTTCCGTACCCACTCGACGAATAGAAACTGCCGGATTCCGGGGCTGAGGCACCGGGGCAGAGCATGGTCCTTCTTCTCTGACTGGAGCAGTCGAGACGAATGCGCATCCTTCTGCTGAACTACGAGTACCCGCCGCTGGGCGGTGGTGCCGGTATCGCCACGGCGGCACTGGCGCAGGAGCTGGCGTCGCGTGGCGTGGCGGTCGACGTCGTCACGGCCGGCACTGGTGCAGCGGGTGAGCGCCGGACTTCAGCTCGCCTGGAAGGGACTTTCGCCGAGGAGGGGCTCAGCCTGTATCGAGTCCCCTGCCGGAGGTCGGGTATCCACGAGGCGAGCATGCTCGACGCGGCGAGCTACCTCGTTGCGGCGTTGCCGGTGGTGCGTCGTCTTCTCCGCGTCCACACCTATGATGCTGTTCACATCTTCTTCTCGCTTCCAACCGGCGCCGTACTCCCCTTCCTGAATTTGCGTGGCGTTCCGGTGGTCGTCTCCCTCCGGGGCTCCGACGTTCCCGGATACGATCCGTACCACGCGCTGATGCAGCGAGCCCACCAACTGTTGGCACCGCTGACCCGCTGGATATGGCGGCGGGCAGACCGGGTCGTGCCGGTGTGCGAGAGCCTGGGCCAGCTCGCACTACAGACGTGCCCCGACCTCCAGTACACCGTCATTCCCAATGGGGTGGACCTGCGGCTCTTTCATCCACCAGCGGAGCCTCGGGCTACGAATGCCCGCCCAATCCGGTGTCTAGCCGTGGCGCGACTGACGCAGCGGAAGGGACTGGGAGATCTGATCCAGGCTCTGGCGCTGTTGGAGCGAGGGCGCTTCGAGCTGGAGATCGTGGGCGGCGGCCCCGACGAACAGCTTCTGCGGGCGCTGGCCCTCGAGCTGGGTGTGGGAGACGAAGTCCGGTTCAGTGGAGCGCTCGACCGCGCCGCGGTCGCCGAGCGCTACCGGCAGGCCGACCTCTTCACCTTGCCCTCATCGGCAGAGGCCTTCGGAAACGTCTTTGCGGAAGCGCTCGCCTCGGGGCTGCCGATTGTGGGCAGCTCCACCGGTGGAATTCCCGACCTGGTCGATCACGGCACCAACGGCCTTCTGGTCGCTCCGGGAGATACGGCGGCGCTCGCCTCCGCCATTCGCTACCTGGGGGAGGATCCTGAGCTGCGCACCACGATGGCGGCCGCAAATCGTCGTCGTGCAGTTTCGACGCTCGATTGGGCGCACGTCACTGCCAGATATCTCTCCATGTATGCGGCGATTGGGCGCGCCGTACCGGCAACCGCAGTGACTCCCCAGGCTACCGTGAGCGCACTGTGATCGGCTCCGCCGCCTTGTGGGCCGCTATCGACGGCCCGTCCGTCCTCCGCGCCGGGAAGATCGATACCGGTTCGGCAGAGCGGATCGCCCGACACCGCTTGGGGCGCCTGCTGCTGCATGCGGCACACTCCAGTGCGTTCTACAAGCGGCGCTTTCGGTCGGTCGGGATCGAGTGGTCTGATCCGATTCTCACGCGGGATCCGTATCGGGCCCTGTCCGCACTACCAGCTGTGTCGAAAGGCGAACTGCGCCAGGCCGGAGTCGAGGCCGTTGCGGGTGGACGGGTGCGTTCCAGCTGGTATTCGTCCAGCTCTTCGGGCTCAACCGGTGAGCCGTTCCGGGTCTACTACGATCCGAGAGCCTGGGCCACGCTCAAGTATCTGGTCAAGCTGCGGGCTCGGCGTGCTTGCGGAGTGCGCGTCACTGATCGGGTTGCGCTACTCGATGCCATCCCGGCTGGGCAGACCCGGTCTGGAATGGAATGGACGGGAAGCTGCGCCCGCATCAGTGTGCTGCAGCCCGCGTCCGATGTCGCCGAGGCGCTGGTCTCGTTCGCCCCCGATGTGGTGTACGGCCTTCCATCGGCACTGCGCGAGGTCGGCTACCAGCTGGAGCTCAGAGGTCATCGGCTGCCGGTAAGGTCTTTGTTCACCAGCGGCGAGTTGCTGGAACGGGGCGGACGCGAAGCGCTGGCCGGGCTCTTCGGGGCGCCGGTGTACGACATCTACGGAACCTCGGAGACCAAGGAAATCGCGTGGGAGTGCCCCAGCGGCGGGATGCACCTCAACACCGATGTCGTGCGCCTCGAGGTGCTGGACGATGCCGGACACAGCCTTCCCGCGGACACCGAGGGGAACCTCGTGGCCACGCTGCTGGTGAACCGCGCGATGCCGCTGCTACGCTATCGCACCGGCGACCGGGGCACGCTCTCCTCGGGTACCTGCCGCTGCGGCCGGTCTTCGCCTCTGCTTGGAATCGTGACGGGCCGCGCCGCCGACGTCCTGGTATTGCACGGAGGCCAGCGGATCTCGCCCTACGCTCTCACCTGCGCGATCGAAGGCGTCCCCGGAGTCCTGCGCTATCAGGTGAACCAGCTCAACCCGGCCAAGGTAAAAGTCCGGGCCATAGTCGAGGGGAGTGTCGACAGCGAAGCCGTCGCGGCGCAGGTAGGGAGCGCACTCCGTCTCAATGTGGCGCCCTTTCTCGACGTCGAAGTGGAGTTCGTGGACCGGCTACCGACCGGCCCGCGCGCAAAGTTCCGTGTGGTGCAGCCGCTGCCAGCCGGTATCGATGGCTCCCTGTCTCCCGTCTGACCTGGAGAACGTGTGATTCACATTCCCGATTCCAACTCGTCAGCCGGCACGCCTCGCAGCCGCGCAAGCCGCGCTCGGCCGCTCCCGCACCCGTACACCGCGTACGAGGAGTTGATCGTCAACTTCTGCCCGACCGGGATGGTGCCGACCAAGGCGATGACGCCGCACGTGCCGATCTCTCCGGCCGAGGTCATAGACGATGCGTGTGCAGCCCTGGAGCGGGGTGTGGCAATCGTTCATCTGCACGCGCGGGATGATCGGGGCAGGCCCACATACAAGGGTGAGATCTACGAGACGATGATCCTCGGGATCCGCCGTCACTTTCCCGACGCGATCACCTGTGTGAGCTGCAGCGGCCGGAACTTTCCCGAGTTTGAGCGCCGCAGCGAGGTGCTCGAGCTGACTGGGGCCGCCCGGCCGGACCTGGCGAGTCTCACCATGACCACACTGGACTTTCCGACCGGGACCAGCCAGAACGCGCCTGAGATGGTCGTCGCGCTGGGAGAGAAGATGGTCGCTCGGGGGGTAAAGCCGGAGATCGAATGCTTCGATTTCGGCATGATCAACGCCGCCAACATGCTGATTGCGAAAGGACTCCTGGGCGAGCCGCCGTACTACTTCAATCTGCTGCTGGGCTCGCGCTACTCGGTGCCGGCGACGGCTCGGCATCTGTCCAATATGCTGGTGGATCTGCCGCAGGAATCGGTCTGGTCCGCAGCAGGGATCGGATTGTTCCAACTGCCCATGAACACATTGGCTCTTGCCATGGGTGGGCACTGCCGGGTGGGTCTGGAGGACAACATCTACCATGGCTTCGACCGCTCGCGGCTGGCGACCAATCTCGGTCTGGTGGAGCGGCTCGCCGCTATCGCGGAGGCGTTCGGGCGGCCACTGGCAAGTCCGGCCAAAGCCCGTGAGCTGCTGGGGTTGGGTCCGGTGACTGCCAGCGACGAGTTCACCGTGAGTGGCAGTGGGGCGGAGGCACTCGCCCGATGAAGCTCACCTGTGCACTCGGGGCTGCCCTGGCGGTGCACCGGAATCCCCGGCGATCCCGCGCCCAGCTGGTGGAATACCAGGACGCCCAGCTCAGGCGTCTGCTGGTGCACGCCTACGAGAACGTTCCATACTATCGCGCTCTCTTCGACCAGCACCGGCTGCATCCACGGCACATCCGTGGCACAGTGGATCTCGGTCTCATTCCGATCACCTCCAAACAGGAGCTTCGAGCGCAGCCGGTCTCCAAGATCGTGGCGAAAGGGCTCGACCCGGAACGTTTGCTGACCAGGACGACGAGCGGTTCTTCAGGCGAGCCATTCACGATCCGGCGTACCTGGCTGGAGCAGAGCGTTCAATACCTGCACCGGCTGCGTGCCGCCCACGACCTTGGCATACGCCCGGGAGATCGCACGGCCTCGGTCGGGCTGGTGCGCCCAACCGATCCGAATGACCGAAAGCTCGTCGGCCGTGCACTTCGTGCCCTCAAGCTCAAGCGGAACCGACTGATCGATGGGTTGCAGCCGGCCGACTCTGTCGCTGCCATCCTGCGCGAGTTTCGTCCCGAGTTGCTGACCGGCATGCCCGGAATGATCTGCCGGGTTGCTGAGCACGTGGTAGCGGAAGGCATCCATGATATCACGCCCCGAGTCGTCGTGGTTGGTGGTGAAGTTCTGACGCCGGTGATGCGGCGCCGCCTGGAGGAAGCGTTCGGGGCGCCGGTCCGTGAGACCTATGGCAGCCACGAGTTCCCGCTGCTGGGTTGGGAGTGCCAGACCACCGGCAACTTCCACGTGTGCGATGACGGCTCGATCGTCGAGGTCCTGCATGAGGGCCGTCCGGTGGAGCCGGGCGAGCGAGGCGAGGTGGTGGCGACTAACCTCCACGCCTACGCCATGCCGCTCATTCGTTACCGGCTGGGCGATGTGGTGACCAAAGGCGAGGACCGGTGCCGCTGCGGAAAGCCTTTCTCCACCATCCACGCGATTCAGGGGCGGATGATCGATTACTTCATTCTGCCCGACGGCCGGGCCCTTCATCCATACCAGATCATCGCCAACTTCATCCTCGGCGGCGACAACTGGATCCGTCAGTATCAGCTGCTGCAGGAGCGGAAGGACCGGATCGTTCTCCGCGTGTTGCCGGCTCGGCCGCCGGCGCCGGAGCATATCGCGCGACTGGAACGGTCGGTGCTGCCGGTGCTGGGACCGTCAGTGGAGTTCAAGATCGAGCTGGTTGACGATCTACCGCTCGAGCAGACAGGCAAGTTCCGGCCCTCACGGTCTCTGGTCCACTCGGAGTACGACGGGCGGGAAACAATCAGTGCATAGACCAGCCGATCGCGACCCGGCCGGTTCACCGGTGCGGGTCTTCGTGCACTGTGCCACATCCGTTCCGTATCTGGCGGAGTTGACTGCCACAATCCCGGGTCTCCGGTCGTACCCCGAGCGTGCGCTGCTACTCGCCGAGCGGGACGACATCGTTTGTGTGAACGACGAAATCGATCCGGAGTACCTCGAGTACCTTCGCGACCTCGGCATCGGCCCAGCCAGCGATCGGGTGATCGTTGCCTCTCGGTTCGGGGGCTCGGATGCTGCCTCATTGTTGCAGCGGCTGCTGGACACGCCGAGCGCTCTGGATAGCATCGGCGATTTGATTCGGCCGCGTGGCGCGGCACAGCTTCAGCCCTTCATCGCGTCGCCTGGACAGTTCACTCTGGGCGAGGCCCTCGCCGAGCGCGCGGGTGTGCCGGTCGCGGTCGTGGGTGGCGATGCCGGGGTCGTGGCATTCGCCGACTGCAAGCACCACGTCCGCGCCCTGGCTCTCGAGCTTGGTGTACCGGTGGCGGCGGGCGAGGTAGTGCAACTGGACCAGGGGCACGGCTCCAGGGAGCGCGAGTATGAGCTGCTGCGGCGAGCGATCGAACGGCAGATGCCGGCCACAGGTCGGGTCATTGTCCGTGGTAGCGCAGGGGCATCAGGATCGACGACGTTCGTCGCCGGGGCTGCGCATGAGGAGGCGGGTGCGCTCGCGCGGCGGCTGGTGAGCCGGGGCCAGAACCGCATTTACCTGGTGGAAGCGATGGTCGAGGCAACGTCGTCGCCCAACATCATGATGCACATCAGTCCGGATGACCGTTCTATCACCTGCCTGGGCATCACCGACCAGCGCTGGGAACAGGCACTGGTCCACGGAGGCAACGTCTCACCGTCCTCCGCCTTCTGCACTGAAGACATGCTGACCTGGGCCCGCCGGCTCTCAGACTGGCTGCGCGATTCCGGGTACACTGGCCCGGTCGGCTTCGACTTCGTGGAGCATAAGACGGGCGGCCGACGCTCAGCTTTTCTGGCTGAGGTGAATCCCCGGGTGAACGGTGTGGCCTACCCATTGGGGCTGGCGAAGCGGCTGAACCTGGGCAGGTCCGCCTTCTGCTCGGGAGCCATCGACAGCAGAGCGGTGAGCTTCGGTCAGCTTCGAGAGGAGCTGTCGGACCTCCTATACCAGCCCGGGATGAGCAGCGGGATCGTGCCATACGGCATCGGCCGTCTTCACTATGGCAAGTGCGGAGTGGTGGCTCTGGCCGCTACCTCCGCCGAAGCCGTCGAGCTGTACCATCGTGCGCGATTCATGACGAGGTGGTTGTGCCTGGCCAGCTGAGCGGTTCGGTTCTCCTCGGTCGCCAGCCAGAAAGCTCCAAGCTGCGGCCACGCTCATGGGCTGCTGCCATGGAAGAGCGGCTCCTGCTCCCGACCTACGCTTCGAAGTGGGCGTT
The DNA here is from genome assembly GCA_963751925.1 of uncultured Gemmatimonadales bacterium. Classification (GTDB taxonomy): domain Bacteria; phylum Gemmatimonadota; class Gemmatimonadetes; order Gemmatimonadales; family GWC2-71-9; genus CAVVWJ01. Next base: position 2,348,071 of record CAVVWJ010000002.1, read on the forward strand.
CGCCTCTGTGGCCGCGCATCGCACCCTGGCCTTTCCACTGCAGCTCGCGGGTCCGGTCAACCGGTGGTTGGCCTACTCGGCCGGCAGGGCGGTCGAGATCGCCGGCATCGGACGGGTGAAGCTGATTGTGCCGTTCTGTGCCGGTGCGTTCGGAGGACTCTCCCCGCAATCACAGGAAGCTTCGCGAACAGTTAGCAGCCCCGACCGCCTGGGGAGAGTGCATGCGGATATCGTCGTCGCGGAGGTACATCGCTGGATGGCGCCGAGGTTCCGGCGCGCCGGGTGGATCATCGTGCCGGACGCCGTTCGGTGGCACGGCATGCTGGCCCAGCTTCCGCCGGCTGAACCGAGTCGCAGCCTGGCCGAAGACCTCCGGAAGATGAAGAAGCAGGATTTCAGCATCGAGCAGACCACGGCTCGGCAAGACTGGGAATTTTTCTTCACCAGAATGGTCCAGCCACAGACGCTGGCGCGTCATGGCGAATCTGCCTGGCTGCCTTCCTCAGACTTCCTGCGCGCGCTGGCACGGTCGGGGACACTGCATCTAGTCTCGAAATCCGGAGAGCGGGTGGCCGGGCTTTGCACGGTGCCTCATGGCGACAAACTGTGGCTGCCGTTGTCCGGCGTGCTCGATGGTGACCCGGCGCTGCTGCGTCAGGGTGCGGGCTTCGCCGCGCTGGCGCTCGCGCTCGAGTGGGGGAAGGCCAACGGTTTCCTCCGGGTCGACGTCGGCCGGACGGGTCCTTTCCTGAACGATGGAGTTCAACAGTACAAGCGAAAATGGGGACTGCGCCCGGTGTCGGATCCGTTAGCGCATCTGTTGGCCGTGCGAGCCAACTCCGAGACGGCCCGCGCAGTCTTCGCTCAGAGGCCGGTACTGATCGAGAACGGGTCGGAGCTTGAACTCTACCGCGGTGAGGCTGAATGACCGCGACCGACACCGTCGACCTTGCCTGTGATGTCGTTCGACTCAGCGGAGCCCGCGACATCGACCAGCCCGACTGGGACCGGCTGGCTCGGCGCGGATATCATCTTCACCACTGGTGCGCCACTGCTGAAGCGTCCGGCTGGGAACCCCGGCACGTGGCGGTGCAACAGGGCGGCGCGCTCCAGGGAATTGTGCCTGCATACCTCACGGGCTCAGCGACTCCGCACGACCTGCATGCTCGCTGGCTGGGACCTCTCGCAGGCCTGGCTTCGGCTGCTGGAATCAACCTGCGGCCAATCCTCTCGGTGCAGGCTCCATTCGCTTCCTCGTCCGCGCCGTTGGGTGATCTTGCCGACGTCGAGGATGCGGTGCTTCACCAGGTCTTCGAAAGCCTGGAGCAGACGGCCGAGGGTGACGGTGCCAAGGCTGTCGCCTGGCCGTTCGTGGATGCCGGGAACGAGCGCCTGCTGGAGATCGCGCGCGAGCGGGGCTATGCCGTCGTCTACGCCGGCGCGACCGCCATTCTTCCAGTTCGCTGGAGTTCCTTCGACGAGTACCTGACCAGCCGCAGCAAGCAAGTCCGGCGTTCGATACGGTCGGATCTCGCCGCGCTTCGGTCGGAGGGGCTGCGTACGACGTTGCTGCAAGACTTTCGGTCAGAGGCTCACGCGATGGATACCCTCTACCGCGAGTGGTACCGCCGCCGGAATGGTGCAGACCCCGCAGTGCTTCCGGATTTGTTCAGCCGGCTGAGCAGCCATCAGAGTCCCGGGATCCAGGCGCACCTCACCTGGAAGGGTGAGCGGCTGGTCGGCACCAGCATCAATGTGGCGACGCCTGAAATCCTGGAGGGTACCTTCGGCGCGTTTGCCGAGGAGTATCATGGAGGTCCTGCCTACTACAACGACCTCTGTTACGAGCCGATTCGAATGGCCTGTGCCCAAGGAATACCGGCACTGGATCTCGGTCCGACCGCACTCTACCCCAAGGTGCTGAGAGGGGCGGTGCTGCAGCGGCGGATGACTCTTCTCCGCGGCACCAATGTCGTCACCCACCAGCTGCTTCGTGCGCTTGGTACCCTGATGGCCCACCATACAGAGCGAAAGGAACGCCGTGCCCTCGGCGCTTTGTGGACGCGTTCCTTTTCGACTGTGTTGGCCCAATGAGCCTGCACTCGCGTCTTCAGAAGTACCTGCACGACTGGCGCACCTTTCCGGCTGACGCCGCTCTGGGCTACCGGAACAACGGGATAGGCGGGGTATGGGACGCGGTGGCCGCACGTTCGGTTCATCGCGTGGTACGCACCGGTCGCATGATCGTCTTCGCGCAGCCGCTCGAGGGAGTTGCCGAGCTTCCGCTCCCCGCAGGTGTCGCCATCGGCGCTCTCAGGGAGAGCGACTGGCCGGCCCTGGAGTCTCTGGTCACACGACGAGAGATGGAACGTTTCCGTACCCTGGTGGCCCACGGTCGAATATGCCTGGTCGCATGGCGAGGCTCGCGTCCTATTGGCTATGCCTGGGTGGCCGAGACGATCGGCCCGGACGTGACGCTGTGCGAGTTTCCGTTGCCCTCGTACGCAGCGTATCTCTGGGACCTCTACGTCCTGCCTGCGGAGCGGTGCAATGGCATCGGCTCGGCCCTCGCCACTGCGCGGCTCCGCGCAGCGCGTGAGCGGGGCTATCGCGAGGGTTGGAGAATGATCGCGCCCACCAATCAGGCATCTCTCCGTACGCTCGAGAAGAGCGGGGGAGGTACCCGAGTCGTGGGCCGGCTCTGGTTCTGCAAGATCCTGACACGCATGTACATCCGTCTGATCGGCTGGAACCCGGCTAGTGTGGGGACGATCTGACCAGCCCCGAGATGGTTGCTCCCTCAGCTTCTCTGGTCAGCAGCTCCGCCCGTGCCAGATCTTCGATCCGTGGAGGATTGCTCCAGCGGGTTGCCGGATATGGGATGTCGCGGGGCGCGACCGAGGGCCTGCTCGCGCTTCGCTCTATACTCCTCGCCGCGCTCCTGGGGCCGGCTGCATTCGGCACTTGGGCCCTCCTTCGTATTGGGATGCGCTATTCGGCGCTGGCCGGTCTCGGTGTATTCCGCGGGCTGGAGGTGGAACTGCTCCAGCGCGGATCGAAACGCGTCACCGCCCGGAAGGACTCACCCGCCTCTTCGGCCCTCGGATTCATCCTGCTGGTCAGCGGCGTCATCTCCGTAGTAGCAGTAGCCGCTGCCGTGCTGCAGACCGAGCCACGTTTGAAGGTGCTGCTGGGGGGCTTTGCCGCGGCAAATCTGGCTGAGTCGGTATTCGGGTACGCGCTGGTGTGTACCCGGGTGCGCACGACGCTCCGCCGCTATGCAGTGCTCGAGACCAGCGTTGCCGTACTCCATGTCGTTTGCGCGGTCGGCCTGGCACACGTGTGGGGGCTGGCAGGTGCGTTCGGTGGCTTGGCGGCCGCAAACATCATCGGAATTCTGGCCGCTACCGGATGGGTCGAGTTTCGCCCGGCACTCGTGCTGGAGCCGTTGCGACGGCTGCTCCGGGTGGGGCTCCCGGTTGCTCTGACCGGCTGTGTCTCGGTCCTTCTGCTGACAGCGGACCGATGGATCATTGCGATATGGGGCGGCCCTACGATGCTGGGGTACTATGCTTTCGGCGCCTCGGTCATCACCGCCGCCGCTTCACTGGCCGTGGTGATTCGCACGGTCGTCTTTCGGCAGGTATACGGACAAGCCAGCTCCCACGGCGCGGCGGCCGCGCTCCGGACCCACCTGGAGCTCTCACTCCTTCCGTTCGCTAGACTCTTGCCGCCACTCCTCGGCGTCGCCGGTCTGGCGATCGCTCCTTTGGTGGCGTCGACAATGCCAGGCTATACCTCGGCGGTGGCTCCGGCACGGCTCTTCTTGCTGGTCGGTGCGGCCATCGGGCTGGTCAATCTATCCGCAGTCGGCGTCATTGCCGCCGGGTGCCAACGCAAGTTGCCGGTCTATGCCGGCGTTGCTCTCATCATGACCTCGATCGTCTCCATTGTCGCCCTCAAGGTTGGACTTGGGCTCGAGGGTGTCGCGGGCGCTGCTCTGGCTGGAAATGTTCTCTACGCCGCGTCGGTGCTGCGTCTCATCGTACGGGAGACGGGCGCCACCGACGCCAACCGGTTTGTCCTCATCACCCTCTTCCCGCTGGTCTGGTGCGCCGGGGCGCTGGTGATCGTGGGGCACCTGCTGCCGGGCCATGACGTCACGTCCACCGCGCTGGCGGTGGGTATGTACTGCCTCCTGCTGCTTCCCCTGGTCCCCGGCTGGCGCACCGAGTGGCGCCGGGTACGCGGAGCCTCGCACCTCGCTCACCACGATTGACATTGCGACTAATCGAGTCGTAATTTGCAAGCCATGCAGACAATCCACGTTCGCTCACCGCTCCAGTGCTGTTGTCGCCCAGACAGCGGGCGAGCGGAAGGGCTGGCCGTCAAAGCACTTTAGTCGCAGCCCACTAACTACTGCTCGCCGGCCGCACCTCGTCCTGGGTTGCGGCCGGTTTGTTATCGAATGATCTGAGTGTTTTTCAAGCAAGGAGAGATTATGACGCCAGTTCAATCGCTCCCGGCAGTTACGCCAATCGAAGAGCGCGGGTATGCCCATCCGGAGGTTCTGGTCTCCACCGAGTGGGTCGCGGAGCATCTGAAGGATCCCAAGGTGCGGCTGATCGAGTCCAACGAGGATCTGCTGCTCTACGATACCGGGCACATTCCGGGAGCGGTCAAGGTCGACTGGACTAACGACCTCAACGATCCGCTGATCCGGGACTACATCGACCGTGACCGGTTACAGAACCTGCTCCGCTCCAAGGGCGTCGACAACGATACCACCATCGTTTTCTATGGGGACAAGAACAACTGGTGGGCCACATACGCCTTCTGGGTGCTCAAGCTCTTCGGAGTCGAACGGCTCCGCCTGATGGATGGAGGCCGGCTTCGCTGGGTGGATGAGGGACGTCCGCTCAGCACCGAGGTGCCTTCCTACCGTGCTGGAAATATCACAGTCGGTCAGCGAAACGATGCCCCGGTCCGTGCCTTCCGCGAGGAGGTGCTCAGACACGTGAGCGATCGAGGACAGCTGGTCGACGTGCGGAGCCCCGAGGAATTCAGGGGCGAGCGCCTGCACATGCCGGAGTACCCCAGTGAAGGTGCGGTGCGGGGCGGCCACATTCCTGGCGCCAAGAGCATTCCGTGGGCTCGGGCCATCGATCCCGAAACTCACACTTTTCGCTCACGGGCCGAGCTTCAGAACCTGTATGAGAAGGAAAACGGTCTCCGCCGGGACGCGGAAACGATCGCCTACTGCCGAATCGGCGAACGCTCCTCCCATACCTGGTTTGCGCTCACCTACCTGCTGGGCTTCAATGCGGTCAGGAACTACGACGGCTCGTGGACCGAGTGGGGCAACAGCGTGAAGCTGCCGGTGGAGAAGCCGTAACTCAACGAGCGTCGCGAATCAGAGCGGGGAAGTTGGTCACAATCCCCGCTACCCCCACGCTCCAGAGCTGTTGTGCCAACAATGGATCGTTGACGGTCCACACGTGAACCGGGCAGCCGAGCCGCCGAGCGGCGGCGACGAAGGTCCTGGTGGGTATGCGAATCCCGCGATACCGCACCGGGACCGAGAGCAGCTTGTACGATACGGCACCCGGCCTCAGGCGGAGCAGCGCAGTCCGCAGCAGTGCAGCGATCTCCCGACCCGCCGCGGCAGAGGCAAAGGGTGGCTCTCGGAAGAGCCGGAGGGCTGCCAGGTGTTCCGAGGCGAGCACACACCGCTCGACGGCATTCTCTTCCAGCAGTACCTGCCGGACGGCACTCTCCACCGCTACTTCCTTCAAGTCGAGCAGTATCGGCACCTGCGGAAACGCTTGAAGCACCTGCCGCAGTGTAGGCACGCGTACGTCTCGTCCCCGGAACGGGTAGCTTTGCCCGTCCGGAGAAAACCGGGCGCCAGCGTCTATCTCTGACAGCTGGGCCACAGATGTGGCCGAGAGCGGGCCCGAATGGTTGGTGGTACGGTCGAGAGTGGGGTCGTGAAGCAGAACGGGAACGCCGTCAGCCGTGAGCCGAACATCCAGCTCGAACGCGTCGGCCCCATGTCGTAGCGCCAGCTCGAACGCGGCCATCGTGTTTTCGGGTGCCGATCCGGAAGCTCCCCGGTGCGCGATGATCGGATGCGCGGAAAGGTCGAGCAGCGGATTCATGGGCCTCGCACCTGGTGAGGAGCGGACGAGCGCTCGGCAGCAGTATACATCCAGACGGTCAGCATTCACCTTCACGAGCCACCCTATGGCCATTGCCGATATTCGTCGCGAGTACGCCCGCGCCCGACTCAGCGAGAAGGACCTCAGCCACGATCCCATCGTGGAGTTCGCCCGTTGGTTCGCCGAGGCCCAGGAATCACAGGTCGGTGACGTCAACGCGATGACGCTGGCAACCGCATCGGCCGGGGGCGCGCCGAGTGCACGGATCGTACTGCTCAAGGGCTTCGATGGCCGGGGCTTTGTCTTTTTCACGGATTATCGGAGCCGGAAGGGCACGGAGCTGGAGGCGAATCCGCGGGCAGCGCTGGTCTTCTACTGGGGAGAGCTGGAGCGTCAGGTGCGGATTACCGGGACAGTACGGCGCACGACCTTAGAGGAGTCACAAGCGTATTTCGAGTCGCGCCCGCTCAACAGCCGGCTCGGGGCATGGGTGTCACAGCAGAGCCAGGTCATTCCGTCTCGCGAGTCGCTGGAGTCCGGCCTCCGAGAAATCGAACAGCGCTATCCGGAAGGGAAGGTGCCGTTACCACCCTACTGGGGCGGCTTCAGGCTTCGCCCGGATGAAATCGAGTTCTGGCAGGGGCGCGAGAGCCGGCTGCATGACCGGATCCGCTATCTCCGGCGCGAGGGAGCGGAGTGGCGGATCGAGCGGCTGTCGCCCTGAGCTGCCCCAGGTGAAGCAGCCGCTGTTCCTCGCCGGCTTCAGTGCTCTAAAAGTTTGCCGTGACCCCTCCCAGTACTCGCCGGCCTATTACCGACCCGCCATACAGCTGGAACCGCTGCTGGTCCAGCAGGTTCGTGGCGGTGGCGTGGACTCGAAGGTTGTTGTTCACCCGGAACCCGGCACTCAAATCCACGAACTCATTGGATGGGACGTAGCCCTGGAATACACCGGCGGCCCACTGGTAACCGTCCACCAACCGAACCGACAGGTTCGCGTCGAGCCCCTGGGCGCCAACGTATGACACAGCGAAGTTGCCCTTCTTGCTCGGCGTGTTGGGCAACAACTGATCTCCCGCCTGTTGCTCGTTCACATCGAAGTCGAAGCCGGTGAACGACGCGTCGACCCGAAACTCGGGGGTGAACTGATATCCTACACCAAGCTCGATCCCCCGCTCGGTCACTCGCCCCGAATTGGTGTAAGACAGTACCACCGCACGAGTCCCGTCCGGCAGAGTCGCCAGCGCGTTGGCCCCTTGCAGGGTGGTGCCGGCAGTTACTCCAGCGTACCCGGCCTGAAGAGCGGGAATTGGCGCGCGGAGTTGAGCCGCCTGTGCCGGCGTGATCTGTCCACCGGCCTGCAGTGCCTGGATGCGCTGGTCCAGAGCAGTGAGGTCAGCCGGAATGTTCAAGCCTCCATCGGTCAGGCCGAACGCAGGATACGCCGTGTTTACTCCGGGCAGCAGGTCGGTAACGAAGTTCTCCAGCTTGTTGATATAGAAGTCGGCCGTGACGTACGCCTTATCGGATAAGCTGCCCTTGTAGCCTAACTCCCATCCCAGAACCTTCTCGACATCCAGATTGGCATTGCCCAGCGCGAGCACCTGGGTTTGGGCCGAGAAGTTCCAGGGCAGTGTGCTGTGGAGGTTGAGTCCAGCGAGAGCGGCAGGTGGAAGACTCGCCTGGATCTGGGTGTAATAGTTCTCGAGGCCCCCTTCCAGGGTCGCGGGACCGGTGGACGGCGCCCCGGCCGCGGCACGCAAGAAGAACTCGGAGTAGTTGGGAGTCTGGAACGCGCGATTTACCGTGAAGCGGAACGAATGATTTTCCCGCGGCGTGAACACCAGTGCGCCTTTGGGGGAGAACTGGCTCGAGAATAGCGTGCCATCATCGAAGCGCCCGGCGCCGACCAGACGCAGCTGAGGGACGATCCGGAACTCGACCTGTCCGTACGCCGAGTAGTAGTCGTCGCTCCGGTCGTCGTTGACCGGGTCCATCAGCGTACCGGACGTATTCACTTTGGTGTTGCGATAGGAGGCGCCGTACACGATCCGCCCCCGGTCGGTCAGGAAGTTCCAGTTCTGCTGTCCCTCTACATGGAGGATGTCGGAACGCTCCTCCAGAGGTACGCCGGTAGACAAAGCGAACTGAGGTTGGAGGGAAGTGCGGCTATTCCAGAAGGCGAAGACGTTGTACCGGTCAGCCGCAAGCGCCAGCCGGGCGTAGGGCTTGATCGCCTTCAGTACCTGCACCCGACCGATTCCGGTTACGAACACTTCGTTCTGGACCTGCGCCGCTCCGCCGTCGGCCGATAGCACCGAGCCATTGTTGAGGTAGTAGTCCAGCCGAGCCGAGCCGTAGGCATTGACCAGCGGACTCCGGTCTCCTAGCGGGGCGCCGGTAGCGGGGTCGATGGTCTGGCCGTTGAGAGGTCGTAACTCGCGCGTCAGCCCCACCGGCTGGTCGGTCACCGGATCGTACTCCTCCTGAAGCGACGTTCCGTTATTGAGCGTGCGAGAGCGGGAGTAGGTGTCGCTTCGGCTGTAGCCGCCGTTGATTCGGTAGCCGAAGCGGTCGCCGCCGAAGACGCCTGCATGGCGCAGGTCTCCGCGGAACGTCTCCAGCTCGCCGCCGCCGAGGGTGAGCTTGGTGCCGATGACGTCCCGAGCGGGCGGGGTAATGATGTTTATCACCCCGCTGAAGGCGTTGGCGCCGTACAAGGCGGACCCCGGGCCGCGCACCATCTCAAGCCGGCCGAGATCTTCCAGCGGCTGGGTCAGGCCATTCCACTCCTGCGCTCCCAGGAACGCGATGGAAAGGTCGCGCCCGTCCTGAAGCACCAGCACGCGGCGATTGAGCGATGAATTGAAGCCGCGGGCATTCACGTTGAAGTCGTTTACGCCGCTCTGGACCACATCCACCCCCGGAACCGTCCTGAGGGCGAGCGGAGCCTGCCCGGTAATCGAGGTATTCTGGAGGACCTGCGGCTCGACCACCGAGATCGCTGCCGGCGCCTCCACGATCCGCTCGGGAACCCGGGACGCTCCTTCGACCACCATCTCGGCCAACGATACCGCGACTGGCTCCAGCGCCGCATCGACTGTGATGCTTCCATCGGAGGGCACCACGACCGATGTTTCAGTCGGACGAAATCCGAGCCAGCGAAACACGATCGTCTGGGGCCCTTCGGGGACTCGCCGGAGGGTGTACCGCCCGTCCGGACCGGTCACGGTGCTCAGGCCCAATCCCTTGACGGTCACCGAAACGCTCGGCAACGCGCCGTTCTCACCGGCCCGGGTGACGGTGCCCGTCACGGTACCAACATTCTGAGCGCGAACTGTTCCAGGGATCCAGGGGAGAAGGAGCATGCAGACAAGCGCGGCATGTGACGGCAGGAAGGCAGACCAGGGTCGTGGCATACCGGACGTCCTCATCTCGGTGGATGATTTCGGGTGGCGGTGGCGATGATCTGCCCCGCCGGGCTGTGTCAATGCTTTGGGTCCAAATCGGGACGGAGAAGTACCAAGAGTATACAGTCAGGAAAGCGGTTCGCACCAGCGGCAGTGCTGCTGCTTCTGATCGGCTGTTCGCCGGCACCACCTCCATCCGGTGCTGCGCCAAGCCCGCGACCGCCGGCAGCATTCACCAAGCCTCTCTCGTTTGCCATCCTCGAGGACTACGACAAGAACACGCCGCTGGCAGAGGTCGCCCGCGACTTCTCCCTGTTCAAGGAATTGGGCGTCCCCGTCTGGCGCGGGAGTTTCGGCTGGGACGACTACGAGCCCGAGCGCGGGAAGTACGACTTTACCTGGCTCCGGGCGTTCGCACGGCTGGCCGACAGCATGGGGATCTCGCTGCGTCCCTACATCGGATACACGCCGGCCTGGGCAGCCCGAGGCGGAAAGGACGAGCATGCGTGGAACGATGCGCCGAAGAATCTGGACGACTGGGCTCGATTCGTTGGCGCGCTTGCAACCGCCCTCCGGGCCGACTCGAGTGTGCGGTCCTACGAGATCTATAATGAAGAGAACGTGCCGCTCTGGTGGGATGGCACCGCGGCCGAATACGCCCAGGTGCTCCACCGCGGGGCCGACGCCGTGAGACGGTCCGATCCCGATGCCGCGGTGCTGCTCGGCGGGATGGTCTGGCCTGATGTCGAGTGGCTGGAGACCGCCTGCGACGGCGGGCGGGCGCCGTTCGATGTGCTTCCCTTCCACGCCTATCCCGAGACCTGGACACCAGACTCCGTCCGAGTAGAGAACTATCTCGGACAGGGGTTCGGGCGAGGATTCCTGCCGGCAGCAGATGCGCGGTGCGGCCGGAAGCCGATCTGGATCAACGAGACCGGCTTCGCTACCACACCGGGGAAAACGGAGCGAGCACAGGCGGAATGGTGGGCTCGTGCCTTCGCGACCTTTTTGTCAGCGCCACGCGTTGAGCACCTCGGGATATACGAGATCAGGGATCAGCGGCAGGATACGCCGGTGATCGGGGACGCGCCGAATTACTATCTGGGATTGCTGCGGCAGGACCGGACTCCCAAGCTCGCGTTTCGTACAGTCAAGCTGCTCCTCCACCTATTTCGGGGAGACTCGATCACCGTCGCAGACCGTGAGCTGACTGCACGAGTCGTGCAGGGTAAGAGTGGCGAGCTGCATCATCACTTGTTCGTGCGGTCAGATGGTACCCAGGTGGCATTCGTCTGGGAGCGGATTGCCGCTCCAGTGGTGGAGCTCCGATTCCGGCGTAGCGGGCGGATCACATCTTATGATCTCGAAGGCCGGGCGACAGCCTTGCCGGGGAACAGTGCGGTGATCCGGCAGCTTCAGCTCACGCCGGGAGAGGTGCGGATCTTCGAGGTAGCGCCGTAGCTCAGGCGATTCGAGCGCCGACAATCATGCTGCGACGAGCGATGCGAGGTGGCCGCTGGGTAGCGAAGGCAATACGCGATGCCCGCACGGCCGCTACCGAGGAGGGCGTCCGCTTTGCGCCCATGATACGCGATCTCCTCCTACTCAATGTCCGGCATCAGATGGGCGTGCGGGCGTTCTTTCAGTACCGGCTCTTCGATCCGCGACTCAGCGCAAAGCAGAAATCCGAGTACCTGCCGGATTCCTACTGGATCACCGAGCGCCTCTGGTCGCTGCTGAATCCTCCCCAATATCGGCTGCCCTATGAGAACAAGCTCGTGTTCAAACGCTTCTTCGGGAGCCTGGGGCTCCCCGTGGCTCAGCTGTATGGCGTGTACGACCCTGTTCTTGGGCAAACTGCCGATGGCAGGAGTCTTCGAAACGCCTCGGAACTGCGGGATTGGCTTCGTCAATCTCAGATAGAAAGCCTGGTACTGAAGCCGGTAATGGGAGCGGAGGGCTTTCAGGTTCTGGTGCTGGTTGGACGTGCCGCCGATTCTCCGGACAGCTTCGTCACGCTTTCAGGTGACCAGTACGACGCCGAGCGTATCGCCGAGTTCACCGGCAATACTGCTTCTCTGGAGAAGCTCGGCGTCGCGGACCGGGAGACTTATCTGCTGGAGGAGCGGATCCGCCCGCATCCCGAATTAGTGGCGTTGGTCGGTCCCACGCTCTGCTGTGTTCGTGTGGTGACTGTGGTCGACCTCGATGGCGAGGCCAGCATCCTCGGAGCGGTGTACAAGCTCCAGCCCAAGCCTGTCGGCGTAGACCATTTGAGCCATGGCGCTGTTGGGTCATGGGTGGACCTCGACTCGGGAACGCTTTCTCCCGGCCGGTCTCGGTACGATTTCCGATACCACAATGTGATTCCCGGCACTGATAGATCGTTCGTCGAATTCAAGCTTCCGTGTTGGCACGACATCAAATCTGTGGCACTCCGGGCGGCGGCAGCATTTCCGTGGGCCCGGTCTATCGGCTGGGACATCGCCATTTCCGATCGTGGTCCTGTGCTCATCGAAGGGAACGCCCGGTGGTCCACCTCGTTGGTTCAGATTCCCGCCCCTCACGGTCTCATGACCGGAGAGTTCAAGGCGCTTTGTGATGCACTGGCCCAGCGCCGAACCGGTCGCGATTGAAACACGGGCGAGGCACTATACCCTCCGATGCCCCGTCTGCAACCAAATCACGGACGATGATGGTCTGCGGCTTCGTTGTCCTGAGCCGCACGAACCAGCCCTTCTCCTGGCGGAGTACGAGCAGCGTGAGTTCAGCGTAGCTCCCGGCGTCAACGGACTCTTCCGCTTCAGCTCCTGGCTTCCGTCCGCCCGGCCGATGCAGGATGTGGGAGGCACGGTGGTCTACCACAGCCGGGCACTCAGCCGCACCACCGGCTTGAACAATCTCTGGGTCGCCTTCAACGGCTACTGGCCGGAGCGAGGCGCCTCGCTGGAGACGACCACCTTCAAGGAGCTGGAAGCCTGGGTCGTCCTGTCTCGGCTGCCCGAGCAACACGATGCCGTGATGGTTGTCGCTTCTGCCGGCAACACCGGCGCAGCCTTCGCCCGCGCCTGCTCGATCCACCGCGTTCCCGTGCTCATCATCCTGCCGGAGGCCGGTCTCTCCAACCTCAAGTTCAGCCAGCCGCTCGACCCCTGCGTGAAAATCGTGTCACTCGTCGGCTTCACCGACTACTCCGACGCGATCGCGCTCGCCAACCGGGTCTCGGCACTCGATGGATTCTTTCCCGAAGGTGGTGTGGCCAATGTGGGACGCCGCGCGGGACTCGGCACCACCATGCTGAGCGCGGTGGAAGCGATCGGCAGGCTGCCCAACTACTACTTCCAGGCGGTCGGGAGCGGCGCCGGCGGCATAGGTGTGCACGAGGCGGCGCGGCTGCTGATTCAGGATGGACGCTTTGGCAGCACGTTTCCGCGCCTCATGCTGAGCCAGAACCTTCCCTTCGTGCCGCTCTATGCCTCGTGGACCGCGGGCCGCCGGGAGCTGGTCAAGATCGACGCCGATGACGGGAGAAGGCAGATTCAGCAGATTGCCGCGCACGTGCTCTCGAACCGACAGCCTCCCTACTCCATTCGCGGTGGGGTCTACGACGTGCTCAGCGAGAGTAAGGGGCAGATGCTCGTGGCCGACAACCTCGAGACCCTTCCCCGGCTCCAGCTCTTCGAGGAGCTGGAGGGGATCGACATCGACCCGGCCAGTGCGGTAGCATTCGCCACTCTCCTCAAGGCTGCACGGAGTGGTCTGATCGAGCACGATGCGCTCGTGCTGCTCAATGTGACGGGCGGCGGGCGACACCGCAGCCAACTCGACCGGCAGCTGGTGCAGGCCCGGCCGGCACTCCAACTGGACCAACAGGAGATACTGCTGGAGGAAACTCCCGCCAGAATTGCCAACCTCTTTCGGTGAACGGGCCATGCGTGTTCCGCCGCTCAGTGCTCTCCTGCTCCTCGCGCTGCCCGCCGTCCTTCTCGGCCAGGATATTCCATCTGCCGAGTACGCCGCCCGGCGGGACTCGCTGGCCGCCCATCTCGACAGCGGAGTAGTGCTGGCCTTTGGGGCCACCGAGACCGTCGGCGACGGCCGGTGGAGTCAGCTGCCGGCATTCCGTTATCTCACCGGCTTTCTCGAGCCCAATGCGGCGTTCATCCTGGTGAAGCAGCGAGGAAAGGCCAGCGGCACACTCTTTACAGCGTCGCGTGACCCTCGCCGCGTGCTCTATGAAGGGTTTCCTCCGGACTCTGCCACCGTGGCCCGCCAAACTGGCCTCAGAGTACGATCGCTTGCTGGACTGAAGCCGCTGGTCGACTCACTGCTGGCCGCTGGTCTTCCTCTCTATACCCTCCGGGATTTTGCCACCGCCGACGCGGTAACCCAGGACTCACTCACCCGCGGGTCACGCTTCGCTGCTGCTCTGCTCTCGCCCAATCCCGCGATTGCGGTCCGAGATGCCCACCCGATACTCGACAGCCTCCGTGCGCGGAAGAGTCCCGCCGAGCTGGCGATGCTGCGGCGGGCCATCGAAATCACCTTTGCCTCGCTCAAGCAGACGATGGCCACGGTCAAACCGGGCATGTGGGAGTACCAGCTGGAAGCGATGGTCGAAAGCGGGTTCCGGAGCCGAGGGGCCGACGGGATCTCCTTCGCCTCGATCATCGGGTCGGGCCAGAACTCGACGCAGTACCACTACGCCAGGAACAATCGCCGGATGGCCTCGGGTGACATGGTGGTGATGGACGTGGGCGCCGCATTTGGCGGATATGCCGCGGATGTGACCCGATCGGTTCCGGTCAACGGCCGCTTCACTGCCGAGCAACGGAACGTGTACCAGCTGGTGCGGGATGCTCAGAAGGCATCGGAGCGCGTGGCCAAACCCGGCGCCAGCTGGCAGGCCTGGCGTGATTCCGCGAGAGCGGTTGAGGCCCGGGGCCTCGCCCGGCTCGGCCTGATCGAGGCAGCCGACGCCACCTTCGATCCACCCTGGGCCGATCGCTGCACCAAAGAGCCGGTGGCTTGCACTCAGGCTTTCCTTTATATGGCTCACGGGCTGGGTCACGGTATCGGCCTGGAGGTGCACGATCCACCACGGCCGTATCGAGACAGCGGGACATTCGAAGTGGGCCACATTTTCACTATCGAGCCCGGGGTCTACATCAGCACCCGCTTACTCGACATGCTCCCGGACACGCCCAAGAACCGGGCGATGATCGCCAAGGTGCGTCCGGTGGTGGAGCGCTACCAGAACATCGGCGTCAGGATCGAGGACGACTACATGATCACGCCGACTGGGGTGGAGTGGTTGTCGCGGGCGCCGAGGGAGATCAGCGAGATCGAGGCGTTGCGGGAGGTGTCGTCACGCGCGCGGTGAATGACTCCGCTTTCGTCCGAGAAAGAGCCTGAACCACAGAGGACGCAGAGGGCTCCTCATCCCTACGTAATTCTCGTCATCGCGACAGCCAGCATCATCACCAGTAGTAATTGGGTTTTTACTAACAAATTGTTGCAGATGCTCGAGATCGCGATGTCGTGAGCTGTAAGGCTAGGTGAACTCTCTGTGTCCTCTGTGGTTCAAGTCTGTTGCTTTGGAGATGTTTGGTGGAGCAGGGTATTTGACCCTGGCTCCGAGAAGACGTTAAAGTTCAGGTGCCGCCAGGGGCATCGGTAGGACAGTCGCCAGTCCCCAGTCGCCAGTCACCAGATCCTCGCGTTTCGGACTGACGACTGACGACTGACGACTGGCTGCCGATTGAGATGTCACCCTTGGAACCTGATCCGGCTGATACCGGCGAAGGGAGTGCGGCGCCCCGCGACTCTCTCGCCGAGCGCTCACTTCCACTGAACTCATGGAGTGCGCGCAATGGCTTCTCCCACCAAGTCTGCTCGACCAGCCCGTCCGACCGCCCGTTCACCCGTCCATCCGTCGACCCGTCCGTCCGACTACGGTGACGCGTTTCCCAATTCGAAGAAGGTGTACGTCGAGGGTCCTCATGGAATCCGCGTTCCCACGCGTGAGATCGCGCTGTCGGGGGGCGAGTCGCCGCTTCGGGTGTACGACACGAGCGGACCGCAGGGATGCGATGTGCGAGGGGGGTTGCCCTCGCTGCGCCAGAGCTGGATCTCGAGCAGGCCTGTCACCCTGACCCCTCGCGAAGCGAGGGGGAGGGGGCCAGAAGCCGAAGGTTCGGCGAACGGCGGCATGCTGGCTCCCTCGGTCGCTTCGCTTCCTCAGGATGACAACCGAAAGGAGGCGTGGCGGGCTCATGGCCCCGTCACTCAGCTGCACTACGCCCGTCGCGGTGAAATCACTCCGGAGATGGAATTCGTCGCGCTGCGGGAGGGTCTGGACGCTGACTACGTGCGGAGCGAGGTGGCACGGGGGCGGGCGATCATCCCGGCCAACATCAACCATCCCGAGCTGGAGCCGATGATCATCGGCCGGAACTTCCACGTAAAGATCAACGCCAACATCGGCAACTCGGCCGTCACGTCGTCTATTGAGGAAGAGGTCGAGAAGCTTCGCTGGGCCACGCTCTGGGGCGCCGACACCGTGATGGATCTCTCCACCGGGAGGAATATCCACGAGACCCGCGAGTGGATCATCCGGAACTCGGCGGTGCCGATCGGCACAGTTCCGATCTACCAGGCCCTCGAGAAGGTGGGCGGCGTGCCGGAGGATCTCACCTGGGAGCTCTATCGCGACACCCTGATCGAGCAGGCGGAGCAGGGGGTGGATTACTTCACCGTCCATGCCGGCGTGCTGCTGCGCTACATCCCGCTCACGGCAAACCGCATCACCGGCATCGTCTCACGCGGTGGCTCCATCATGGCGAAGTGGTGCCTCGCGCATCATCAGGAAAGCTTCCTCTACACCCGGTTCGCCGAGATCTGCGAGATCATGGCGGCGTACGACGTGTCGTTCTCGCTGGGCGATGGGCTTCGGCCGGGCAGCATCGCCGATGCCAACGACGAGGCGCAGTTCGCCGAGCTCAAGACCCAGGGCGAGCTGAACGAGATCGCCTGGGCGCACGACGTCCAGGTGATGAACGAGGGACCGGGGCACATCCCCATGCACCTGATCAAGGAGAACATGGAGAAGCAGCTCGAGTGGTGTAAGGAAGCCCCGTTTTATACTCTGGGCCCTCTCACCACCGATATCGCGCCGGGCTACGACCACATCACCAGCGCGATTGGTGCCGCGATGATCGGCTGGTACGGGACTGCCATGCTGTGCTACGTCACGCCCAAGGAGCATCTCGGCCTGCCCAACCGCGACGACGTGAAGACCGGGGTCATCGCCTACAAGATCGCGGCCCACGCGGCCGACCTGGCCAAGGGTCACCCGCGGGCCCGGGCCTGGGACGATGCCTTGAGCAAGGCGCGGTTCGATTTCCGGTGGCAGGATCAGTTCAACCTGGCGCTGGATCCGGTCACCGCGCTCGCCTTCCATGACGAGACCTTGCCGGCCGAAGGGGCCAAGGTCGCCCATTTCTGCTCGATGTGTGGTCCCAAATTCTGCTCCATGAAGATCACCCAGGACGTGCGGGACTATGCGGTGGAGATGGAGCGGAAGGCGGCGGAGTTTCGGGAGAGCGGGGGAGAGATCTATTTGCCGCGGTGAACGGGAAACGGTAAACAGCAAACGGTAAAGAAAAGCGTAAGCGGGAAGGAGAAAGCGTGAGGGGGGAAGAGAGCGTGAGCGGGAAGAAATAGCGTGAGTGGTGTGCAACCCAGGTGATCACGGGCGCGCGTCTTTTGTAGCGAGAGTGTCAGAACAGCGGACGCCGCAGCTGATGCAGTTCGTTAGGAGCGGGTAGCCAGCCGCAGCGGCCGCAGTCCATCGGGTGAGGGTACTCGGAGCATTTGAGCTCGCCCTCATCGCTTCTGTTTGAAAGGACGATTAGCAAGTCACGACGATTAGCAAGTCACGTGTCGGCGAAGCTGTTGGAAGGGGGGACGTATGCCACTTGACGGGAAGTTTGCCCTGGTGACGGGAAGCTCTCGGGGTATTGGTAGAGGGATCGTACTGAAGTTGGCACAGCAGGGCGCGAGGGTCGTCATTCACTATTACCAGAACGAAACGGCTGCCAAGGATACTTTGTCCAGCGTGCGACGTGCCGGATCAGATGGAGTTCTGATGCAGGCGGACGTTACCCGGGCCAAGGAGGTGCAGGATCTATTCGAGCGAGTGCGAGCCGAGTTCGGTGCACTCGACATCTTCGTCAGCAATGCTCGGCCGGAAGCGCCGGCTTTCTTTGAGGCTCCCCTCAAGATCAGCCTGGACCAATGGGATGCAGCCATCCATTCGCAAGCCACCGCCTTTCTGGTTGGTGCTCGCGAAGCCGCCAAGCTGCTTCGCGAGGACGGACGCATCCTGGCCATTACGTACGCACCGGGGGGGCGGACTGGGGGTCTGCAGCCCTGGGTAGCCATGGGAGCGGCCAAGGCAGCCTTGGAGACACTGGTCCGCTACTTCGCGGTGACCCTGGCTCGACGGGGCATCACTGTCAATGCGGTGAGCCCGGGCTGGACCGAGGACAGCGTTCTGAATTCGCTGCCCGCGGCCGTACAGACGGCGATTCGCGAATGGCATGCTCAAGGCTGGACTCCGATGGGTCGTTTGGGAACGCCGGCGGATGTCGGCAACGTCATCGCTCTCCTCTGCCAGGCTGAAGCTTCGTGGATCACCGGTCAGATCATTGCCGCTGATGGCGGAGCATCTTTGATGAATCCGGAGGTCCCGCCGGCGCTACAACTCGGATAGCGGGAGTCGGGCCAGGATTGTGCGCACTCTGCGCAGTCGCCGTAGCGGGATGCAGAAAGCGTCAGCGGGGAAGAAAAACGTGAGCGGGGGTTCATACGAGAGCCGCCAACAGGAGATCGGTGGCGCCTCAACGTTTAGGACCGAATTTGTGCTCATGGTGTCACGCCGCCGGCTTGACTTCGCCGCCCTTAGACGGCGCATTTAGCCTTTCTTGCTCCCGAGTACGGACGGAGTGACCTTGCCTTCATGACACGAAGCGTCCTCGTGATTCATGGCGCCGGGGAGCCCCGGCGCCGGGGCGGCAAAGTGTATTGGGAGCCGTTACTCGGAGATGCCCTGGGGCGAGGGTATCGCGTCGTGGCCCCACGCATGCCCCGGCCACAAAACCCACAGTATTGGTCCTGGGCTCGCCGCATCGACGAACTGATCGGGGGTACTCGCAGGCCGATCCTTGTAGGTCACTCCTTTGGGGCGTCGGTGCTTCTTAAATATCTCGCGGAGGCCGTGCGCCGCCCCGCTCTGACGGGTCTTTTTCTGATCGCCACGCCATTTTGGGGACGGGACTCCCCGGAGTTTGCGCTACCGCACGACTTTGGGGTGCGCCTCCGTGACTTATCGCCGATCTTTCTGTACCACAGCCGGGACGATCCAGAGATCCCGGTCGAGAATCTTGAGTGCTATCGGCGTGTCCTCCCTCATGCCACGGTGCGGCTTCTGGACGGTCGCGGTCACGAGTTTAATCAGACCCAGTTCCCGGAACTGGCGGCCGATATTCGCGCGGTCGCACTGCCGCGCGCCGTCTAACAAGCGCATGCAGCTGACGGCGCTGCATTCGAAGGAACGTAGGATACTGTGCTGATAAGAAGTCGCCGCAGCGGATGCGCGGTCCGTTAGGCCGACATGAAGCAGGAGGTGCCAATCGAGCGATATGCCTATATCGAGCACCGCTTCGTGTGTTTTGCCTGTGGTCTGCTGGCTGTGATGCATCGAGAAACTGGCCTCTCGTCCACGTGAATATAAATCACGCCGTCCGAGCCGCAATCTCATTTGGATCGGCGCCCTGCTGGATGGGCCTCGTGGTCGCGAGTATCGTAGGGTTGGGCACGAGTCGACTACGATTGGGAGCCTGAGGAGTCACTCGTTGATTGCCTCCGGTCAGTAAGGTCATGGCGCGACGCCGCCTACGGTGCAGGAGTATCGGCAACTCGTTGGTGGTCAGAGGACCAATCGCTACTCGCACTCTGGATCCTTTTTGCGGTAGTAGGGGCCATCCTCGTGAGTACGGGGACATCTGGGCTGGTTTTTCGTGACCATCGAGAACTGGCGGCCTAACAAGCGCATGCAGGCTGGCGGCGCTTCAGTTCTAAGGAACGTCGGATAGTGTCCAAGCGAGGAGTCGCCGAAGCTGATGCGCGGTCCGTTAGGCGGCACAGACACGGATGCGTGTCGCGGCTCGAGCGTCCGTCGAAGGTTAGATCATGCTCGACGCATGGGACGCAAAAAGGGAGAATCGCTTCTGTGCCAGGAGAACAACACCATGGACTCGTCATCAACGAAGGCACAGCAAGTCATCCTGGGGCTTTGGGCGTCAGATATCAGGTAAAAGATGTTCACCGTTCGATCGCTTTCTATACGCAGACACTTGGCTTCAAGTTGGACATGCAAAACCTGCCCGCTTTCGGCCAGGTTTCAATCGGCGATCTGAAACTGATCTTGAGTGGTCCGGGGCCGTCGGGCTCCCGGCCAATGCCCGACGGCCGGCAGCAAGAACCCGGCGGATGGAACAGGGTGGTCCTCCAAGTGAAGGACTTGTCCGCACGGAGTGCTGAACTCAAGAACCAAGGAGTGTGCTTTCGTAACGAAATGGAAGTCGGTCCCGGCGGCAAGCAGATTCAGGTGGAAGATCCGGACGGCAATCCCATTGAGTTGTTCGAGCCAGCGTCGCGATAAGCAAGGACTTTCCGTTGAGCCCCAGTGCCGCCTAACAAGCGCATGCAGCTGACGGGCGTTCAGGTCCAAGGAACGCAGGATAGTGTCCAAGCAAGGAGTCGCCGCAGGTGATGCGCGGTCCGTTAGACCGCTTTCGGACATTGGAGATTCATTGAGCTCTTCAGTCGACGAGCACCGGGGCGCGGACGCCAGTAAGATGTCCCCACTCCAAAGGACGATCCGGCTGCATGGGCGCTTGTTGCCAGTATGGATCCTGCGGGTAGCGCTCGAAGGCCTAAGGAATGGGCCAGGGCTTCTAGCTTGTCGTCCTCGATGCTGTTCTAACGATCTTCCATTGGCGTGCGAATCGCGTTTCGGAGCTCAATGCGGAAACTGGCAGGAACTTTGGGGAGAACAACTCATTTACCAAGCTTTTCTATATCCCCGAACTATTGGCACTCTACATTCTTTTACGGGATATGTGGCACGGGTACAAGTTGCTGTTCCAGTAATGACCAACTGACGTTGTGGCGATAAGCGGTCTAACAAGCGCATGCAGCCGGCGGGCGCTTCCAGTCTAAGGAACGTACGATAGTACCCACACCGGCAAGTCGCCGCAGCTGATGCGCGGTCCGTTAGGCCGGCGCCAGCCCGATCATGAGAACCGGCGGGTCATCTATACCAAGTCCACAACCGAGGGCTGAGTGTGGCAAAGAACAAACCACCGAACGAGGAGCAGGCGCGTCGCATCGGGACCAAAGCTGATCGAGTTGCGGCGCGGGCTGCGGGCGTTCCGCTGTCCACCTATCTCGCTCGTAAGCATCCAAACAGTAAAAATTTGGATGAGGTCACGCGTCGAGGCCTGCACTTGCGGCACTCGGCTCAGGACAAGAAGCGAACCATTGCTGGCCGAAATCCGAACGAAATCGTGACCCCGAGCGGAGGACAGCCGGGGTGGAGACGTAAATGACTCGTGTCCCGGTGGGTAGAGAGCCGCTCGACTATTTCATCCTTGATAGCTTGGCAAACGATCTCGAAGCGCTCGAAGACGTACTCCGGATCCTAAACGGTGATGCGATCGGTTGGAGAACCCACTATCCCGTACCATTCACCAGGGCCGAGGTAGTGCCAGCGCTCTATCGCTGCATTCGTGACGGGTTGGTGAGGGCGGCTGTTCTTACAGAGGATGGTAAGTCCCTGGAGCCCTTAGAAGATCGCGCACTGCCCACCCGCTCAGTAGATGATGTGTGGTTTCAGCTGACTGCCCGGGGAAGGATCGTTCACTCCAGTTGGGATCCTCCCGGAGCAGCCAGCTAATGTAGAT
This sequence comes from uncultured Gemmatimonadales bacterium, assembly GCA_963751925.1. Classification (GTDB taxonomy): domain Bacteria; phylum Gemmatimonadota; class Gemmatimonadetes; order Gemmatimonadales; family GWC2-71-9; genus CAVVWJ01. The sequence goes on from CAVVWJ010000002.1 coordinate 2,369,671, forward strand.
CGTAGGACTGAGCCGTCTAACAAGCGCATGCAGCCGGCGGGCGCTTCATCTAAGGAACGTAGGTTAGTGGGGCAACGGACGAGTCACCGCAGCTGATGCGCGGTCCGTTAGGCGCACCCGTGATCGAGCGAGGATTTAGAGCGTGTCCTCCGGAGTCCCGTATGACGAGTTGGATAAAGAGTTCGAGCGTATTGGAGCGGATCAAACCCTCCGGCGTGGGCTTGCTTCCACAGATCCTCGTGTCACCCTTGACCTGATACTCGCCGCTTTACGAGCGACTCCGAGTGGGTCAGGCACGCAAGGTTTCGAGGAGACGTTGCGAAGAATGCTTGAGGTTCCAGGGCAGGGCCGCGCCGGGCCACCTATCTATGGGGCGCCTAACGAGCGCATGCAGCTGGCGTGCGCTGTGATTCAAAGGAACGTTGGATAGTGCCTAGTTGGAGCATTCGCCGCAGCTGATGCGCGGTCCGTTAGGGTTGCTGCGCCTATATGCGGAGCTAGCATGCGTTTGAAAGCGCTCGATGCTGATTACCTGCTTCGCGTCCTTGACCTTCCTGCAGATCTTCACAGGCGGCTTGAGGCTTTCAGACAGCGCCAAGGGGATCTCAGTCCCAGTGATGTCGCCGAGCTGAGGGAACTAGTAGGCAACCGATTGGTGGAAGTGGGCTTTACTGACGACGATGAACTAACGCCGGAAGGCGCGCGGCTCGAACAATTAATCGATGTTCTCGCGCCGTGGTGAGCGGCAGGTACCAAGCGGGGGCATCAACCTAACAAGCGCATGCAGCTGGCAGCACTCCAGTTAACGAACGTAGGATTGCGCAGAGTCGAGAACTTGCTGCAGCTGATGCGCGGTCCGTTAGGCTGACGTCAGGCATATGACACCTATAAGACTCTCTCTCATCTTAGTCGTGCGCGTGTTCGGCCCGCGCTCAAGACGCCAATATCGTTACCCGGGGGATGCTCAGAAGACGAGCCACCCCACTGGAGCGGACCTCTTCCACAATTACCAAAACTTCCGTCGCCGAGACCAGGGACGGCCAGTCTTATCGGCACCGTCCGCGAGCGCGGCACAAACCGGCCTCTGACCGGTGCCGCAGTACGAGTCCGAAGCACGCAGGATTCGGCACAACGGGAGGCGGTTGTGGATAGCGTCGGAGCCTTTGTGGAAGAGATCTTCGGCCAGGTACCTTCAAGGTCGTGATGGCAGCTATACCGTATCTTCATCGGGAACAGGACAGTACGACTCAGGGCCGAGCAGGTCGAAACGTTAAAGGTGGCCCTGCCGCATGTGTCCTGTTGGGGATATTAGAGCACGCAGCCTAACAAGCGCATGCAGCTGGCGGGCGCTTCAGTTCTAAGGAACGTAGGATTGTGCGCAAGCTAGAAGTCGCCGCAGCTGATGCGCGGTCCGTTAGGCAGCAGCGCCCACAACCCACCGAGGAATCTTGGCTGATCTCCTGAGCCCTCGACTCCAGGACGCGCTCGACTATGCCATCCGGCTTCACGGCCGGGATGCGCGGAAGCAGACGCAGGTCCCGGTCCTGGCCCACCTTCTCAGCGTTTGCGCCCTCGTCCAGCAAGATGGCGGCGATGAGGACGAAGCAATCGCGGCGCTCCTACATGATTCCCTCGAGGACAAACCAGGTGAAACCAGTCGCGCGTTGCTTTCGAAGCGATTCGGCCCGCGTGTCCTCGGCCTGATCCAACTCGCAACGGACACTCCTCCGGATTATGCGGGCGGCCCCAAACCACCCTGGCGAGACCGCAAAAAACGCTACCTTGAGCATGTTCGACAAGCCTCGGCCTCGACTCTGCGCGTTACGATAGCCGACAAAGTCGATAATGTGCGGGCGATCTTGGCCGATTATCATCGAGTCGGCGAGTCGCTATGGAACCGCTTCAACGCCGGGAAGGCCGATCAACTGTGGTACTACCAGGGTGCCCTGGCTGCCTATAAGGAGGCCGGATTCAGTGGACCATTGTTGGATGAACTGGATCGCCTTGTAGGCCAACTCGTCCGTGCTGCTGCCTAACAAGCGCATGCAGCTGGCGGGCGCTTCAGGTCGAGGAACGTTAGATAGTGCGCATGCTGAGAAGTCGCCGCAGCTGATGCGCGGTCAGTTAGGCAGCAGTATCGCTGATCTCCAAATCTCAAGAAGCAGATTATTTCCGATGCGGGATCCTCACGTCGAAGCACTCTACTGCGAGATCGGAACAGGTGAAGGCATCTCCTTCGGATCTCCTGCACCTGTAAGCGTCGTGAATGGGCTTGGCACATTTGAACTAGCAGACGGGGAGCTCACAATCCGACCTGCTGACCATTATTCCAGCGGGAATGAGGCACGCAGCGGTACTGGAGCCCTTTCTCCACGCTTGGGAACTCAATTCAGATCTCACCCGTAACATTGGTGCGGTACGCTTCAAGTTTCTGCGTGTCCATAAGGTCGATCGGAATCCGCCCGACAGAGCCGCAGGGGTTGTCAGTGCAGCAACCGAAGCAGCCGATGTGGTGACCGCCAGCGACGCCGGCGTCGGTGCACATAACTCAGGATACGTACCCTGCTCCGCCAGGTCACTTTAGAACAACACCAGAAGTCGACCTCGCCTACTTGCGCTGGCGAGCTTTTCGCGAAGGTCGAGAACCCTTGCAGTCCATGGCATACGCCGTACTGACACTCTTGCAATCTGTCGCTGGTGGGCGCAAAGAAGCGGTAAAAACATTCAAGGTGAATGCCCGTATTCTTGAGAGCATTGCTCGGCTCTCGTCAACGAAGGGGGACGCCGCCACGATCCGGAAGTTCGGAGCTGGGTCTACGCTCCAGCCTCTGTCGGGTGCGGAATCGAGCTGGCTCGAAGCCACAATTCGGCGCCTGGTCCGCAGGATGGGGGAGCACGCGGCTGGAGTTCAGCTTTCTGAGCTAACGATGAGGGACCTGCCTACTATATAGTTCTGCTGTCTAACAAGCGCATGCAGCTGACGCGCGGCACGTCTAAGGAACGTAGGATAGCTTCTGAACAAGCCAGTCGCCGCAGTGCGCGGTCCGTTAGGCCGCCCTCCAGCTTTCACTTCACACGTAAAGCACGAGCCCAGCCACGCGATGCCCCGCTCCTAGAACACGGTTGACAATCCTCGGAGGTGATGCAAATGCCCATTCACTCATGGGCGAGGCTCGGACTCGCCGTTCCAGTATTCGCAGTCGCCCTGGGTCTTTCCGGTTCGCTCGCGAGCCGATTCCCGGTTGGCAGCTACGACTCCGATGCGTACACCCTTACGTTCGATAGCACGGGCGCATTCCGCTATCTGCAGGGCGACCGCCTGATGGTTCAAGGCGAGTATGTTGTCCACGACAGCACCGTGTCGCTCACCGACGAAAAGGGGCGCGATGCCTGTGTTGGGGCGGGCCGGAACCCAGGAAAATATCGCTGGAAGTTGGTGGGTAGCGCCCTGTGGTTCCACACCATTCACGATCAGTGCCCGGATCGAATCCGCGGGTTGGCTGATCAAGCGTGGCAGCCACACAGCGCCCGCTTAGGCCACAAGGAGGGCTGACGCTCCCAGTGCGTGCGGCCTAACCCGCAAATGCAGCCGACAGGCCAAGTGGGCCAGCGCTCCGTGCCGGCGTGGCGCTCCTGAGGCGAACAATGAAGCATTGATGGGGCGGCCTTCGGCATGATCGCCTGCAGCTGATTTGCTTTTTCGTTAGGCCGCGGCGTTCGACGCGGGCCGACGACGAACCAGGCGGTACGTCCTCCAGAAACACGGAGACCACTGGTGAACAACAATGGCGTGCTGAAGATCACGTCCCTGCTCTCGCTCCTCTTGTTGACGCTTCACGTGACCGACGACATCGTCCGCGGGATATCGAAGGCCGAGTCCTCGAACACGCGCTGGTCGTCCTGGTGGTCTTTCTGTACGGGACCCTGGTGCTCGCGGAACGGCGATCGGGTCACGTCATCATGTTTCTCGTGGGATTGTTCGCGGCAGTCATGCCCGTCATTCACATGAAGGGGGCACACTACCCCGAGATCGCCGCGTCCACTGGCGGCTTCTTCTTCGTCTGGACACTCTGGGCGCTCGGCGGGCTCGGCGGCGGCACCATGATACTCTCGGTGCGCGGACTGTGGAGCCTGCGACGGGCAGGCTCACGTAATTGAACGGCCGTGGCCCAGCAAGCGCATGAAGCAGGCGGGCGGTTCAGTCTTAAGGAACGGCGGATGGTGCGCCGACTGAGCGGTGCCCGCAGCTGATGCGCGGTCCGTTAGGCAGCGCCACAAGCGAGATCACATGCCCCCAGATGTCCTCCAATTCGTTGCGCTTCTGTTCACTGTCGGAATCGGTGGGTTTACAGTCATAAAGGTCGCGCGACTGTTCACGAATCGGCCCCCGGTCGCTTCCAGACGGCCTAACGGACCGCGTTGGGGAGCTCGAACGTGCGCTGCACAACGTCCAGCAGGAGTTAGCAGAAACACAGGAGCGGCTGGATTTCGCCGAGCGCCTACTCACCTCGGCGCGGGAAGAACGGCGGATTACCGAGTGAGCGATACACGGTCGTCAGGCGCTGCCTAACAAGCGCATGCAGCTGACTCGCTTCGGGTTTGAGGAACGTAGGATAGCGGACCAGGCCGGCAAGTCGCCGCGCCTGATGCGCGGTCCATGAGGCAGCGCGGCGGTGTCGGGAGTGTGGTCGGGTTCGGCGACGGACGGTTGGTCTGAACCGGTGTTCGAAGGAGGTATCGATGCGAGGCTCATTCGTGTTGGTGGGACTCATCCTCGCGGCCCTACCGGTGCTTGCCGCCTGTGGAGAAGCCCCAGTGAACCCGGACCGCTGCAACATTCAATTGGCTCTTGTCAGCCCGGATCCCGCAACTCTCAGCGTGGGACAGGAGGTCACCCTCGAGGCGCAACTCACAGCGCCTAAGGACTGCCTGCCTGGGGATGCCAAGAGTGGAAACCTGCGGTGGTCAATCGGGAACAGCGAAGTCGCAGCCATCGATGCCGTTAGCGGGCACCTGAGGGCCCTTGGCCCTGGCGCTACCGAGGTTTCCCTCAAGACCGCCACTACCCAGACGCTTTGACAACGAGTGTGGTCCAGGTCAGTTCCTAGAGAGTTTGGCTACTCCTTGGGTTACTGCTGCCTAACAAGCGCATGCAGCTAATGGAACTTCAGTTCAGAGGATCGTTGGATAGTGTCGGAGTTAGGAAGTCGCGGCAGCTGATGCGCGGACCGTTAGGTGGCTCTTTCGATGGCCTGGCGTAAACTTGGGGACATGAAGACCACCTCCCTGTTGTGGCTCCTTGCCTTCGTTGCGGGAGCCCTGATCCCGGTGCAGGCCGCGGCCAACGCGGCTCTCAGTAAGTCAATTCAGGGCAATGTTCCCTTCGCGGCCCTGACCCTGTTCGTAGTCGCTGGGGCGGCCACGGCTGCCGGCGTGCTGCTGGCCGGAGGCCAAATCCCGACTACCGCCGCCCTCCGTGCGGCTCCCTGGTGGAGTTACGTGGGCGGGTTCATTGTGGCGTTTTATGTCTTCACCATCACCTTCCTGGCGCCGCGGCTCGGCGTGGGGACCGCCATCGCGCTGATCGTCGCTGGCCAAGTCGTGGCCGCCCTGACGATCGACCATTTCGGCTTGCTCCGCTCCCTGACGTTCCCGCTGACGCCAGCCCGCCTGGTGGGGGCAGCGTTGATGGTCGTCGGCGTGTTCTTGGCGTTGCGCCGGTGAGCAGTGGGTCTTCATCAGGGGGCACCCGCCACCTAACAAGAGCATGTAGCTGACGGACGATTCACCTCTAAGGAACGTACGATAGTGTCCACGCGGGCCAGGCGCGGCAGCTCATGCGCGGTCGGTAGGCGGCACCTTCGTCCCTGAAGCCTTGTGCAGAGCCAAAGTGTGAGATCGCTTAAGCAGTTGCTTGATCTGCTCAATAAGCATCACCAACGAGCTACCTACGGAGCTGTCGCTGGAGTCTAGGTAAGGCGCCGCGTTCGCTCATGCAAGGACTACCGCGTGACTGGCGCCACTCTTGGGTCGTGAACAAAGACAGCGGACTTCCAGGTGAATACCCCGCCGGCAAGATCCACCCGGCCATCCAAGAACGAAGCGAGATCTTAGAAACCGAGGATGAGCTTGAGGCGTGGTTGCTTGAGGCGAAGTAGCCGCCAGGAGCTACCATGACGCCATTCACTTGGACGTAAGAGACGCGATGACCCCCGATTCATACGACTACCATGCGAACTGCCGCCACTGGCCCGATGTCGTTGGTCAATTCCCCGTGGGCACGCTCGAGTTCGATGTCACCGATCCGCTGCGCAACTCTCAGTACGCACCGGAGCCGACGCTAACCCGCCGCCTCTACGTGAGGGCGTGGTATCCGGCTGGTGACGTTGCCGGCTACGCCCGCCGGCCATACTTCACGGCGGCCGAGATTGGCACTGTCCCGGTGATGTCTCTCGAATTGCTTCGGCAACCACCCGACGCGTTCCGGAACGCGGTCCGGCTCCTCACTAACGCCCGGATCGGGGCGCCGCCAGCGGCGGGGAAGTTTCCGGTCGCGGTGTTCAATCACGGATACCTGTCGTACCCTGCCCAGCACACCGCCTTGTTCGAGCACCTTGCCGCCAACGGATATGTGGTTCTCAGTGTGGGGCACCCGTGGGAGAGTGGTGGAATCGTCTATCCGAACGGCGATGCGGCTCTCGGATCCCCCCGCATTCTCGAGGACATGATGCGGATCGGTCAGGCACTGGGGGCGATGGCCGCCTACGCCGCGCCGACATTGACCGCCCAGCTCGGAGCCTTGCGCGACTACATCAGAGTGTTACGGACCACCTCGGCGGGGCAGCTCGCCCCCGTCTGGCGGGACGACGTCTACTTCGTGCTCGACCGGCTCGAGGAGAATGCCATTCCAGCCGCTGCCCCGGTGTCGGCGATCATCGATCACGAGCGCCGAGCGTACATGGGCAAATCCTTCGGGGCCTACATAGCGGGAATGCTGGCGCAGGGTGACCCTCGGTCCCGCGGCGTCGTGCATCTCGACGGTGGCGTCTGGTCCTACGAGTTGGTCGACAGCGAGCTCCGCACCCCATTCCTGACACTGGGCTCGGATCTCTGGGAAGATTTTCGGAGAATGCCGGAGCTTCCTCCCGGCATGGACCCCAGCGTTCGCGATCCCCTCGGCCCACAAACGCCGACCGGGTCTGATCTCGCGTACGAGTTGTTTACTCGGGCCGGCCTTCGGTCCGACGGATACCGATTCATCGTACCGGGCATTCGGCACAGTGGCGTCTCAGATCTGCCCGAGCTGTCAGGCGTTCCGGCGCTGCGTGCCAAGTTGGGGACGGAGGCTGCGCTCGCGACTTTCACCGCGGTTCAGAACGCCCTGGTGGGAGGGTTCCTCGATCGTCACGTAAAGGAGGCACCATCGGATTTCCCAGGCTCGCGAGTGCGCCACGCATGCTGACCTGATTGTGCAGGACTTGAGCTGGCTACGCGAACGAGCGCAGGTGGAGTTGAACCAAAACGAACTCGTACCAGTGGCCTAACCAGCGAACGCGGGCGCTAGACGTTGACAGCGATCATCAATGTGGAGTAGCGGTTTTATGCCAAGGATTTCCAAAGGCGGCGAGCTCCTTACACTTATCAACGTCTTCACTGTTGAACCCGTGAACCAGCAGGAGCTGGTCGACCTGCTCGTCGAGGCTACCCGAAGCTCGGTGCGCCATGTGCAAGGCTTTGTGTCGGCGAGCCTTCACCGGAGCCTCGATGGAACCAAGGTGGCCATGTACGCACAGTGGCGGAGTGTGCAGGAATATCAGGCGATGCGACGCAATCCGACCGCCTCTCCATACATGGAGAAAGCCCTCGCGCTCGCGCGGTTCGAGCTCGGGATGTACGAGGTGGTCGAGACCTTCGATCCTGCAGCCGCCTAACCGGCGCATGCAGCCAACAAGCGCAGCTGTTCCGGACGTTCCGGTCAAGAATAAAAGGAGATGGGATGACTGTTAAGCGAATGGACAACGTAGGCATCGTGGTAGAGTCCCTCGACGCCGCTATCTCATTTTTCTCCGAGCTCGGCCTCAAACTCGAAGGGCGAGCCACGATCGAAGGAGAGTGGGCCGGGCGCGTCACCGGACTGGGATCCCAGCACGTCGAAATCGCCATGATGGTCACTCCCGACGGCCACAGCCGGCTCGAGCTTTCGCGGTTCCTCACCCCGCCCGTCGTCGCCGATCACCGGAACGCCCCGGTGAACGCGCTCGGCTACCTGCGCGTCATGTTCACTGTCGATGACATCGACGAGACGCTCGCCAGGCTCCGGAAGCGAGGTGCGCAGCTCGTCGGTGACGTGGTGCAGTACGAACAGGCGTACCGGCTCTGCTACATCCGCGGCCCCGAAGGAATTCTCATCGGGCTTGCCGAGGAGCTCAGGTAGGAGGTCGCCACGGCTCGTGGTCGTGCGCGAGCCAGACCAGCTCGGGGTCGAGTGCCCGCACCCTGAGCTGGCCTTCGGTGCGCGGCTCGTCGAGCTCGCCAAACCCAACCGCCACGTCGCCGCCAACCACGACCGGGCGCCCGCCAGTCTCGACCACGACCACCTGCATGCCGCGGGTGTGGCCCGGCGCCGGGACGAGCCGGAGCCCGGGAAGTAGCTCGAACTCGCCCTCGACCGGGACGTACTGCACGCCGGGCGCATCGACCCACTCCCGAATGGTGTAGTTCTCCTCGTTCCGCGCGTCGTCGAGCTCCCGGCCCTGGACGTAGATCGGCTTGCCGACGAAGAGGCCGTTGCCGCCGCAATGATCGAAGTGCAGGTGGGTGTTGACGACGATGTCGATGCCGGCGAGATCGAAGTCCTGCCGGTTCAGCGGAAGTAGGCGGGGATCGAGGTCGGCCACCGCCGGGTGCAGCTCCGTCATGCCGGTGTCGACCAGCACACGCGCATCGGGGTGGTCGATCACGTGAACGTAGACCGGCATCCGCCCGTCCTCGGCCAGCAGGTCGGCTACGCGGACGGGCGTGATGCTGATCGTGGTAGAAACGTTCATTTCTCCTTCCGCCCCGAGCTCCCAGCCAGGGTGACGAGAAGCGCGTCCAGTTGGTCGAACGTCTCTCCCATCGCATCCGCCGCCCCGGTGCCGGCGGCGTCGAGAGCTTCCTTCGAGGGATAAAGCTCGTGCAGGACCAGCAACGTCTTGCCGCCTTTATCCGCGAAGGTCACCGTCGTGACGGAACCCTCGTCACTTTCCTCATTGGTCCAGGCGAGGCGCGAGTGCGGTGTGACCTCCTTGTACGTGCCGAAGAACGCCATCTGTGAGTCCCCGTGTGCAAACTCCAAACGGTACCTGCCCCCGACACGAACATCCATTTCGCAGGACAGCAGGGACATCCCCAGCGACTTCGGCACCCACCACTGCCTGAACAGCTCGGGCTTGGTCCACGCCTCGAACACGAGACGCGCCGGGCCGTTAATGGTTCGGGTGACGACCAGCTCACGCTCGGACTTCCGTTCCACCGTCGTGCGGTTCTTCATGTGAGTAGGCTCACTCTTGGTTGTTGCGTCCATTGGTTTTCTCCTTCCGTTTCAGTTCGTTGACAACCTTCTCCAACTCGTCGAAGCGTGCGTCCCAGAGCCGGCGGTATCTCTCGAGCCACATCGTTTCTTCCTCCAATCGGCGCGGGCCGAGCTTGCAGGTCCGCACCCGCCCGATCTTCTCGGTAGCGACGAGCCCGGCCTGCTCCAGGACGCCGACGTGCTTCTTCATGCCCGTGAGGGTCATGCGGAACTTCTCGGCAAGGTCCGTGATCGAAGCGTCGGAACGTCCGAGCAGCTCCAGCACGCCGCGTCGGGTGGGATCCGAGAGCGCGGCGAACGAGTGATCGAGTCGGGCTTGCGTATACTGAACCATACGGTTCAGTATACATCACCGCGCGCCGTACGCAAGGGGGAGCTGTCCCTTCGGCCTCCCTTAGCACTCGCGGGTGGACGTCGGTACGTTAAGCCGACATTTGAACATGGGAGAGGAGAATCATGAGCAAAGTATTCGTCAACATCGGGCTTAGCCTCGATGGCTACATGGCGCCGGAAGGAATGACCATGGAGAATCCTCGAGTACAAGAACTGGGGCGCCAAGTGGGGTGCGCTGATGGGCTGGATCCTCAACCAGCAGTACTTCCGCGAGAACCTCAAGCTCGGACCAGGGGGAGAGACCGGCCCGGTCAATGACCTGGTTCGCAGCACCACGGAGCGCATCGGCGCCAACATCATGGGCAAGCGAATGTTCGACCAGGGCGAGATCGCCTGGCCAGAGGAGGCTCCGTTTCACACACCGGTATACGTTCTTACCCATGAGAAACGCGAGCCCTGGGTGCGCCCCGGTGGGACGACCTTTTACTTCATCAATGACGGGCCGGAGCGTGCCCTGGAGCTGGCTCGGGAATCCGCGGGCAGTCGCGATATTCGTATCGCGGGTGGAGCGGATGTGATCCAGCAGTACCTGAACCTGGGTGTCGTCGACGAGCTGGAAATCGCCTTGGCACCCGTGTTGTTCGGCGGCGGGCGGCGTCTCTTCGAGAACCTGCGCGAGCCCGGGCCGCAGTTTCGCATTGACAGGGTTCTCGATGGTCCAGCTGCCACACACTTGCGCTATGTGCGTCAGTGAGGGCGCTTGCCGACTCGTAACCAGCACCTCCTCAACCGAGAGAAGATCCGCCTTGACCTGTCTCCGATTCCTCGGATGCTTATCCGCGGCTCTGGTGATGCGCGATGTTGCGGCCGCTCAGACCAAGACCGACACGACAACAGCAAGCGAGTTTCTGCTCGTGAGCGGTACCGACTATGCCCTCCAAGCGCAGGGTCAGGATCTGATCGGCCAAATGTTCCGCGGAAACCAGCAATTTGCACCGTATCTGGAGCTTTTCGGTGCCTGGGCACACCGGTACCTGGACTACAATACGCTTCGTCCGCAGGTGCTATCCATGATTGCCACTGACTTCACCTCGAAGGAGCTACGGGAGTTGATCGCGTTCTATCGCACTCCCGTTGGGGTGAAGTATGCTCGTGAGCACGGCATTCTTGCGAGTGGATATGCGAGGTTGGTGTACCAAGAGATGTCGCTCCATTCTCCGGAGCTCTTGAAGCAGATCGAACGCAAATCTCAGGAGCTGAAGCAAAAGAAATGATGCACTCCGACGGAGCTCCCTGGTGCGCATCCTTCTAGCATGCTGCGGAGTCTTGGCCTGTGGGCGGACGCCTACCCTGCCCGAAGTCATCATCCCCGCTGAGGGACCAGGCGCTGATGTGCGGGTCATTCCCATCACCTCAGCCGATACGTTCAGAGCACGCAGGCGCCTCGTAATCCGTGATTCTGCGACCTGGGAAGCAGAAATTGTGAGCGCGATGCCCAAAGGGGCTTTGGCGCCACCTCGGATGAACTTCGCCAAAGAGATCGCTATTGTGGTCGCCACACGGACGTTTAGCGGCACTGGACCATTCATACAGATCGACTCTGTCAGGCTTCAGGGAGAGGAGCTCACTGCGTACGTGCGGACAGGGTCGTGCGCCGGTCCCAGCTTTGGCGGGCAAATGATGACCACGCCTATCTCCGCCATCGCCGCTCCGCGCAAATACTCTCAGATTCGTTTCGTAGAGTCATACGAAACCGAGCCGGGCTGCCTTGTTAAGCTCCCAGACACAACCGCCTAACAAGGACCCAGCAGGCGGGCGCTCCAGTTCCATAAGGTAGGATGCTGTCCCAATGGGCCAGTCGCCGAAGCTGATGCTCGGTCCGCTGGGCAGCTCTGCGCATCGTTGTCCGGAGGATGGGAGATCAAACCTGCGCGTGAAGCCATTGCCCTGGTGTGGCTTGCAGCATCTTGCCAACACGCCTCATCAAAGTGCGATATCGAGGCCCCACAGGGTGCGCGCGCGTTCGTTTCCGCTGATCTGGCGCAGTTGGTTGGGGAGTTTGACCTCACGACCGTGAACAGCAAGGCCACGCCACCCCGTAGCAAGACGTGGCGGGTTCAGCTGTTTTTCCGCGACTCCGTGCACGCACACCCAGAAATCTCTCAAATGGCTGCTCCAACTCCCCCTATCACAGGATGGGTTGGGTCCAAGGCAGACGATCCCGCCACCCGTACCTCCGCGTCCAATCAGTGGTACGGCCCGACCATCCACGGGGCAGGGAAACAACTGTACCTCAGGAGCTATATCCGCTCGGATCCGATCCGATTGATCCCTGGCCCCGGTGAGATTCTGACAATCGACTGGTACACGGACCAGGCGTTCGGCGGGACGTGGCTGCTCGATTTGGGGCCGGCTGATTCCCCTGACCCACTGGAGGCGGGAACCTTTTGCGCTGTAAAGGTACAGACTAGCGGCCAACACTCGGGCGGCTGAGGTTGTGGGCGCAGCCAGGTTTCTTGCGTCTAATAGGCCGCGAAGCCCAAATGCCAGGATTTTCTCACACGTGGAGGCTGCTTGCCCAGCTTGTCCCGGCTATCTGCCGTGCTCGGGATTGCGCTCTTCCTGACATCCTGCGGCGACAGCGACGCGTTCAGCCCCACGGTGGAAAACGTATCCGGGAGCTACTCTGCCATCTCGTTCACGGTTACGAGTTCATCCGGCCTCGTCGATCTTCTCGCCTCAGGGGCATCGGTGCAGGTCACGCTGACCTCGGATGGTGCCACGACCGGCCGGCTCCTGCTGCCGGGCGACGATACCGGCGGTGATCATGAAGAGGACCTCACCGGCACCTGGACGCTCACCGGTGCCACGGTGATCCTGAGCCCGAGAGGGCCGTCGGTCCTTCGTTTTGCCCAGTTCACACCAGCTCCTGATCAGTTGAGCGGCGAACGCGTCTTGAGTGGCGAGACACTTCGCTTGGTGCTCATCAGGAACCATTAGGACTCGCTGCTCGCGCCTGGAGCGCTCCCATCCGTCATCCCGCGGGCGCCTCAGGTCTGGCGAACGTTAGATGGTGTTCAGACGGGCAGGTCTCGCGTTCGCCGCCCGCAGCCGATGCGGGTTCCGACGGTAAGCTCGCAGTTTCCTACGAAGGGGTTCCGCCAGGCTGGGACGAAAGCTCAGCTCTCGCGGCAACCGAGGTAGAAGCGCGCCGCCTGCCGGGCAATCGGTAAGTAGATCGGGCGCTTGACCCGACAGCAAACGCAGACCAGGCGGCGAATACTTGTGCCGTTCACCAGCCCGCCGCTCAGAGCGGGCGGCGGAAACCACGCACATGCGATCCACCCTCATGACATCGCCTCAAACCTGCCACCCGATCGCTGCCGGCGATAAAACATTCGCGGAAGACGAACTGATAGTGGTCTGCGCGTTCTGTGTCCGAATGAGGAGCCGCGAAGGCTCCTGGATATCGCTAGCGCTCTGGCTCAGCCAGAGCCTGCGCCAGGAGCCCGGAAGGATAAGCCACACCTACTGCCCCGAGTGTCTCGCCCGATATTATCCGGCAGACCGAACGGGGGCGGCTCGGAGCGGCGTGGGTGGAGGGAAAGCCCGAGGCTAGGAGGTCGCCGAAGCCGGATCGCGCCGTGCGGCGGGCCGCGTCGAGGTCTCCTTCTTCTGGAGCGCGGGCGTGCAATACTGGTGAACGTACTGAATGGCCATCGTCCCCTCCCCTACAGCAGCGGCGAGTCGCTTGATCGAGCCTTTGCGCACGTCGCCGGCGACGAATACTCCGGGCATGCTGGTCTCCAGCCGGTAGGGTTCCCGGTCCAGCTGCCACTCGGGCCATTGGCGAATATCGCAGCTGACGTCGGCCCCGGAGATGATGAAGCCATTCTCGTCCCGGCGCACTGTTCCGTCCAGCCAGTCGGTTCGCGGCGTTGCTCCGATGAAGATGAAGAGCCCGTCGCAGGGTACCAGCTCAGTGCTCCCGGTTCGCAGGTCCTTGCACCGTGATGCTCTCGAGCCGGCCTCTGCCGTCGGCTGCTGCGATCGTTGCCCGGGTGCGGACCTCCACATTGGGCAGCCGGCGAATGCGCTGAATCAGGTAGTGCGACATGGTGTGTTCCAGCGAATCCTCCAGCGCGAGGATAACTACCCGATCGGCGAACTGGGACAGCAGCAGGACCGCCTGTCCCGCCGAGTTGCCCCCGCCCAGAACGTAGACCTGCTGACCGCGGCAGGCGGCGGCCTCCGGAGTAGCGGCGCCATAGTAGATGCCCGCCCCGACCAGGGGCGCGCATCCGGGGAGATCCAGCCAGCGGAAGCTCGAGCCGAGTGCCAACAGAATGGCACGAGAGTAGAGCCGGGAGTCATCGTCGAGAGTGAGCACGCGGTTCTTTCCCTCGGCCACCAGGCCGGTGGCGCGCCGCAGTACCAAGATCTCGGCGCCGAACCGCTCCGCCTGCGCCCCAATGCGCGCCGCCAGATCGCTACCGCTCAGACCCTGGGGAAACCCGGGGTAGTTCTCGACGATCGCGCTGTAACTGATCTGGCCACCGGGCACTTCTTGCTCTACCACCAGAGTCCGCAGCCCCTCGGAGGCGGAGCAGATGGCTCCGGACAGTCCGGCAGGTCCGCCGCCCACCACGATGAGATCATAAAACCGGTCATCCGGCTCGGTATCGAGTCCGAGACGGGTCGCCAGCTCCCGCACGTCGGGATCGATCAGCCTGGTTCCGTCGGGAAAGAGCACCAAGGCGGCGTTAGCGCCGCCGATTTGCTCCAGTGTGTTTCTGGCGTTCTGGTCCTGCTCGCTGTCGAGCCAGCGGAACGGCACCCGGCTGCGGGAGAGGAAGCTCTTGATCTCGTGGACATGAGGCGACCAGCGACTGCCCACGATCCGAAGCTCCCCCTCGATCAGCCGGGGATGAAGCAACTCTCCATCGCCGTTTGAGGGCCCGGGCCCAGCCATCATGCGACGCTATGTGCCGCCTGGTGGGCGCGGGGAGATCTCAGGCCTCGCAGCCTGAATCCGAGCACCAGCAGCAGGATGCCGAACACGAAGGCATATGCGCCAATCCAGATCACCAGAGCCAGCGCTCCCGGACCGGGGAAGAGTACCAGCAATCACCCCGAGTGCGATGGACAGGACGCCGCTCAAGCGCCAGGAGCCATTCACCGCTGATGACCTTCCTCAGCCGGATGGCGGCGGCGAGCTGAAGTGCCCCACTCACCAGGGCCCACGCCGCTATCACGAAGAGCAGCGCGAGTGCGGTGATGCCGGGCAAGAGCAGAGTGAGCTACGCCGGCTCCGATACCGACTATTCCCTGCACCAGGAGAAGCCACCAGCGGTCGGCTCCTCGCCGGCGCACGGCACTCACGACCGACAGCACGCCGTCCGCGAAGGCGTAGGCGCCGAAGAGGAGCACCAGCGCCGCCAGGGAGATCCCGGGCGAGATAAAGGTGATGATGCCAAAGAGAATACCGGCCAGGCCACGAAGGGCCACGGCCCACCAGTTTCGCGTCAGACTGTCGAGGTCGATCACTGGAACACGCATGAGTCACCTATCCTTAATTACGACTGCACCTGGACCTTGCGACCCTGTTCCCGCTCCGATACCGGGATCGTGATCTCGAGCACGCCGTTACGGAAGGTTGCCGCCACCCGGTTCTCGTCGGCCCCTTCCGGCAGAGGGATGGTGCGGTAAAAGGTGCCGTAGCTCATCTCGCTACGGATGAATCCTTCGCGCTCCTCCCGGTTTTCCTGCCGCCGCTCCCCCGAGACAGTCAGCCTGCCCCGGTCGACCGAGACGTTGATTTCGTCCGCCTTGAGACCGGGCAGGTCGGCTCGCACCACCAGGTCGCCGCCGCGTTGCTCCACCTCGATGTTGGGCACCAGCAGCGGAGCCGCAATCCCGAACTCCGAAGAGCCGGGTTGACGCGCCGGCGCGTTCCGTCCTGCTCCCAGGCTCTCGAACAGCTGATTCATCTCCTCGCTCATCCGCCGCATCAGCTCCCAGGGACTCGCGGGAGAGCCAGCCAGCAGGGAAGGCCACCGGGTCAGGGACCGCTGGGTCTCACCTCGGCCGGACCCGTTCCCTTCTCGACGCGTCGCCGCATTCTCCTGGCTGGATCGCTCCGCCACCGCAGTGCCTCCGGAGCGGCTCTCTTGTTGATTTCTCGCCATGTCTCTTCTCCTCAGAATGGAGTCATCGCGAGGGGCGCAGCCGCGCGGCGATCCGGCGGCTTACCACTGGATTGCTTCGGCGCCTCCGCGCCTCGCAATGACATTGCAGCTGAACTTTGCGCTTCACTCTGTCCCGCCTTCCGGCTTCCCGCTTCCCCACCTAGACCGGCACGTATGCCATCGGATCTACCGTCAGCCGGTTATCCACCTCGGTGATGCCAGGAGCCTTCCGGGCTGCCCGTTCCGCGTCCAGAAATTCCGCGTAGGACCGAACCGTGCCCTTCAGGATGGCTTTATGACCTACGACCTCGACGGTAATTCGCTCGGCATCGAACTGCGTACCGCGACGCAGCGCGTCCGTGATCCGTTGTTTCACATCCGACGGAGTCGGAGCCGCCGCCACGGTGACGAGATTGGAGACACCCTTGATCCCGGTGATGTTCCGCACCGTGCGCTCCGCTTCCTCCTTCTCGTAATACCAGTCCACCTCGCCCCGGAGTGTGATCCAGCCGTGCTCGACCGCAACCTGGATCCGGTCGTGCGGCACGAGGACATTCCACTGAAGCGCGTTGACCGCCGCTCGCGCGATCTCCGGATCGGTACGCTGCGAGCTGGATGGGAGCTTGACTTCGAGCTGGTTCACTACCGCCTTGACCCCTTTGACTTTGCTCACGAGCCGTTCGGCCCGCCACTTGTCGGCATAGCTGTCGACATATCCGGCGAGCGTCACCACGCCGTCACGAACGCCGATCGCAAGATCATCATTTCTCAGGTTCGGCTCGGCCTTCAACTCGGCGACGACGTCTTCCTGGATGTCACTGTCAGTGTGCATTGGATCCTCCTGTACGGTACTGGTCAACGGGGTCAAACTGGGTGGCGGTGACCGGCGGCGCTGTCGGGAAAGCGGGAGTCCCGGGTTCTTGCTTTACCGACGGCGGCGGGGCCCGGCCCTGCATACTCTGCCAGCAGGAATTCGAACCACTTGGCTCCAGGAGGTAGGATGCAGGTCATCTCTGCCAGGAACGTCTCCGCCTCGATCGAGCGGCTGCTCGAGTCCAATGATGGTGGAGACCGGGAAAGCGCCGGCCGGCGTCTCGGCATCGCCCCCGACCAGCTCGACGGCCTTCTGAGCGGGGACTGGAGGCGGTTTTCGCTGGAGGCGCTGGCCCGGCTGGTCCGAGGTTACGGCATCTCCATAGATGAGCTGTTTGCCTTCCCCCGAACCGAGGATCCTCCATGCCCGTTACCAAGGCGATTTCACCCGACCAGCTCGGGCTCTACTTTGCCGAATTCACCAGGCGGTTCCTGAGGGACGGATCCCCCGAGGCGGTCGACGTGGAAGTGCTGGAGCCCGATCTGGGGAGCCAGATAGCTATCCAGGGAGCGCGATTGTTGGGGATCACCTACGATCCTCGAAGCCAGGCCCTGGAGCTGGAGTTGGACGTGGGTGACCATCGGATCTTCGACCTCTCCGACGTGTGGACCGTCGAGGAACAGGACGGATTTCTCAGTTCGGTTGCGGTGATCCACCCGGATGGGAGCCGTGAGGTCGTCAGCATCAAGCGGGTGGGAATCCGACGCTTGTCCTACTGAGCGAAGCGAAGAAACTACGCTGAGCCCGGCGAAGAGCCTGCCCTGAGCATCGCGAAGAGCCTGCCCTGAGCATCGCGAAGGGATCTCGGTCGGGCACCCGCCTTCTCATTTCCCCGACAGCACTCGGCTGAAACGCCTACGAGATTGGGGTAACCTGTATCCCTCTCCTGGAGGGCCAGGCATTGCCTTGTGAGATGTCAGAGGCCATCCTCCCGGAGTGGGTCTTGTTCATCTGAAAGGGTCGTGTGATTTCCAGGGAGGCCGGCAGGCACGAAGGAACGCCGCTCGGGCTGGCTGGGACCGACGAGCTGGTCCGGATGGGAGCGACGCTCGCTGCCCGTCCCTATGCCCGCCGCGGGGTTTCGATCGGCGATCAAACCATCCGGGTCATCCTGGTGGATGACCACGCAATGGTGCGCGAGGGGTTGCGGCTGCTGCTCCGCACCGCTCCTGATATCGCAGTCGTGGGTGAGGCCGGCGATGGGGTGTCGGCCCTCACTCTGGCGCGCCAGGTGGTGCCCGATATCATCGTGCTCGACCTGGACATGCCGGGCGGCGACGGTAGCTCGGCCCTGCGCGAAATAGGCAAGGCGTTGCCTCCGGTCCGGGTGCTGATTCTCACGGTGCACGCCGAGCAGGAGCGGTTGCTTGGGGTGTTGGACGCGGGTGCCCGGGGCTATCTCACCAAGGAGGCTGCCTCGCGGGATCTGGTGGAAGCCATCCGGGTTGTGGCGGCGGGAGACGTGTACGTCCGGCCCTCGGCGGCGCGGCTCCTGGCTGCGGCCGTCGCGCCGGGTCCGGCGGTCAAGTCGGCGCGGGACAAATTCCAGAGCTTGAGCGATCGGGAACAGACAGTGCTGCGCGCCGTCGCCCAGGGATACAGCGGCGCCGAGATCGCGCGGCAGCTACGCATCAGCACCAAGACGGTGGATGCCTACAAGCATCGCATCCAGATGAAGCTCGGACTCGAGCACCGAACCGAGTACGTGCGGTTTGCGATCGAGGTTGGGATCCTGGGCTTCTAGCCCGCCGCCAGGCCGCCTCCCAACGGCATCGGACCGGCATATCGTGGCTCTGCTTCAAGCCAAACGACGCGACCTTTTCCCCGGCGACAGCGAGATGGCGCGCCGGATGCGGAAGCTCGACTGGATCAGCACCGACGTCGGTCAGCCAGAGCAGTGGCCGGGAAATCTCCGCACCGCCGTCAGCCTCTGTCTCACCTCCCGTTTTCCTATCGTGCTCTGGCTGGGGCCGCGGCTTTCGGTCCTTTACAACGACGCCTACATCCCGTTCCTGGGGCCGGCCAAGCACCCGCGCGTGCTCGGCCGTCCAGGTCAGGAGTGCTGGGGTGAGATCTGGGACGACATTGGCCCCAGGCTCAACAAGGTCATGGCCACCGGAGAGGCGACCTGGCTGGAAGACTATCTGTTCTTCTTTGACCGCAAGCTGCCGCTGGAGGAAGTCTACGTCACCTTCACATACGCACCCATCATTGCGGCCGATGGTCGTGGGGTGGAGGGAGTATTCTGCCCGTGCTATGAGACGACCGAGAAAGTGGTGGGGGCTAGACGGCTGGAGACCCTTCGCAAGCTGGGAGTGCGGACCGGTGTGGCGCGGTCGGTGCTCACCGTCTGCCGGGAGGCAGCGGCGGTGTTGCGGGAGAATCCACAGGATGTGCCGTTCGCGGCTGTCTACGTCGTCGACGAGCGGGGTAAGCACATCACCCTGAGCGCCGGCGCGGTTCCCGGTGGAGAATCTCATCTGCCCTATCGGGTCGGCCTGGACGAAAGCAGGGCGGGGGGATGGCCCCTGGTGGAGGTCGTCGCCCAGCAACAGGCTAGCTGGGTGAGCCTCGACGACCTGGGAGCGCATCTCTCAGGCAAGGCGTGGCCGGAGCCGATCCGAGAGGCGATGGTGCTGCCGGTTCCGGCCTCGGGGCGCGACCATCCCGCCGGAGTGCTGGTCCTGGGTGTCAGCCAGCGGCGGGTCCTGGACAACGATTACCGGACCTTCTTCGATCTGGTCGCCGGCCAGGTCGGCGGCGCGCTCGATAAGGCCCTGGCCTATCAGAGCGAGCGACGCCGGGCGGAAGGACTGGCCGAGCTCGACCGCGCCAAGACCGCATTCTTCAGCAACGTGAGCCACGAGTTCCGCACCCCGCTCACGCTGTTGTTGGGGCCCCTGGAAGATTGTCTCGCTGATGAGCGGGGAAACCTTCCGGAGGCGCAGCGGCAGCGCCTGGAGATTGCCCATCGCAACAGTCTCCGGCTGCTCAAGCTGGTGAATACGCTGCTGGACTTCTCCCGAATCCAGGCCGGGCGAGTCCAGGCCTCCTACGAGCCGGTTGATCTCGGCAGTCTCACGGCCGACCTGGCCAGCAACTTTCGGGCGGCGTGTGAACAGGCGGGCATCCAGCTCAGGATTCTTTGTCACGCTGACCCGGGCCCCTCCGACATCGCCTACGTCGATCGCGACATGTGGGAAAAGATCGTTCTCAACCTCCTTTCCAATGCCTTCAAGTTCACCCTCGTGGGCAGTATCACCGTTTCGCTCAGGTTCGAGAGTGGAATGGCCCAGCTGTCGGTGATGGACACCGGAAAGGGGATTCCCGCAGCCGCGTTGCCCCACCTGTTCGAGCGGTTTTATCAGGTGCCCGGAGCCGAGGGCCGCACCCGCGAAGGCTCCGGTATAGGCCTGTCGCTGGTGTCCGAGCTGGTGAAGCTGCATGGCGGCTCCGTTCGGGTGACCAGCGCGCCGGGGACCGGCAGCAACTTCACCGTCTCGATTCCCCTGGGGACGGCCCACCTGCCGGCTGGCCACATCTCCCCGCGACGGCAGCGAAGATCGATAGCCGCCGGCACCAGAAGCTTTGTCGAGGAAGCACTCCGTTGGCTGCCGGGCATGGCGCTGAGAAGGGAGACCGATGCGCCGGCCTTGATGTCCGCCCTGGAGCCGCAGCATCAGTCCAGCCGGCTCGGCCGGCCACGGATCCTGTGGGCCGACGACAACGCCGATATGCGGGAGTATGTCGAGCGGCTGCTCGGACCTGTGTACGAGGTCCAGGCGGTCACCAACGGGGAGCTGGCGCTGGAAGCCGCTCGAATATCTCCACCCGACCTGGTGCTCAGCGACGTGATGATGCCCCGGATGGACGGGTTCGAGCTGCTCCGGGAGCTGCGGAGCGATCCGATGACCCGGGATGTGCCCGTCATCCTCGTCTCGGCCCGGGCGGGAGAGGAATCGCGAATCGAGGGGCTTCAGGCCGGCGCCGACGATTACCTGGTCAAGCCTTTCAGCGCGCGCGAGCTCCTGGCCCGGGTGGTCGGCGCTCTCCGGCTCGCCGAGGTGCGGCGCAAGGCACTACTCCAGGAGCAGCAGTTACGGGGCGAGCTGGTCGATCTCCTGGAGAGCATGACCGATGGCTTCATGGCGCTGGACCTGGATTGGACGATCCGGTATGTGAACGCAGCCGCCGAAACCGAGAACAACATGAAACGGGAGACTCTGCTGGGCCGCAACCTCTGGGAGGCATTCCCGGAGCTTCCAGGCACTGAGTTCGAGCGCCACCTGAGGCGCGCCATGAATGAGCGCGTGTCCATCAGGGCCGAGGCTTATTACCCGCCTTACGATCGCTGGTTTGCGATGAACGTTTATCCGATCAAGGAAGACCAGCTGGGGTACTACGGGCGGGACATCACCGAGCAGAAGCGAGCGGCGGAAGCCCAGCTCCGGCTTCAGCAGGAGCGGGATGAGATCCTGGAGCGCCTCAACCTGCAGTTCGAGCGGATGCCCATCGGCTGCATCGTGTTTGACACCGACTTCAAAGTCATTCAATGGAATCCGGCGGCCGAGACGATCTTCGGCTATTCCCGGCAGGAAGTTCTCGCCCGGGATTCGCTGGACTTTCTGGTGACCCCCGAGGTCCGGACAGCGAACTCGGAAATTCTGCACCGCCTCATATCGGGCGACTTGGCAGCCCATTCGGTGAATGAGAACATCACCAAGGACGGCCGCACCATCATCGCCGAATGGTACAATACGCCATTGCGGGATGCTAAGGGGGAGGTGGTCGCTGTTCTCTCGATGGTCCAGGACATTACCGAGCGGAAGAACGTGGAAGAGCAGCTGCGGGAGAGCCGCGAGCGGCTCACCACCGACCTGGCAGCCATGACCCGGCTCCAGCAGGTCAGCACCCGGCTGATGCCTTCCAGTGAATCGACGACACTGCTCCTGGAGATCGTGGACGCGGCGATAGGCGTGACCCGAGCCGACATGGGGAACATTCAGCTGTTGGATCCTGCCTCAGGGACACTTCGGATCGTGGCCAGCCGCGGGCTCGAGCAGCCTTTTCTCGACTTCTTCAACTCTGTGCCCGGGGGTGATGCGGCGTGGGGCGCCGCCATGCGGGAGAGTAAGCGCGTCATTGTGGAGGATGTCACCACCAGCTCCGTTTTTGCCAACAGCCCAGCACTGGCGCCGGTGCTGGAGGCCGGGATCCGTTCGGTGCAGTGCACTCCGCTCGTGGCGCGGTCGGGTCGTCTGGTCGGGATGCTCTCGACTCAGTGTCGCTCGCCCCATCGACCCGACGAGAGAGATCTCGGACTGCTCGACCTGCTAGCCCGGCAGGCGGCCGACTGGATCGTGCGCACCCAGGCCGAGCAGGCGCTTCATGCCAGTGAGGAGCGGTTCCGCGGGTACTTCGAGATGGGTCTGATCGGCATGGCGATCACCTCCCCAACTAAAGTCGTCCTGGAGATGAACGACCGGCTGTGCGAGATCCTCGGTTATACCCGGACCGAGCTGCAGCGGATGGCCTGGACGCAGATCACCCATCCTGACGATCTCTCAGGCGATGAGGCTCAATTCACCCGGGTGCTGGCCGGAGAGATCGACGGCTATTCTCTGGACAAGCGCTGGCTCAGGAAAAACGGCGGCATCGTATACACCGCGATCTCGGTAAACTGCGTCCGTAAGCCCGATGGATCGGCCGATTATTTCGTGGCGGTGGTGCTGGACATCACCGAGCGCAAGCATGCCGAGGGAGCGCTCCGGGAGAGCGAAGAGCGCTACCGATCGCTAATATCCCAGGTCAAGGATTACGCCATCTTCTCGACCAACGAAACCGGTGTGGTCACCACCTGGAATGAGGGCTGTCAACAGGTGCTGGGTTACACCCAGGAGGAGTTCATCGGTCTCAACAGCGGGGACCTGTTCACCGCCGAGGATCGGGCGGGCGATGTTCCGGCCCAGCAGCTTCGCCAGGCGATGGCGGTCGGGGCGGTTCGCAATGAACGCTGGATGAGGGTGAACGGTGGAGGGAAGGTCTATGTCATGGGCACGACTACGGGCCTCACCGATCCGGCAGGGCAGCTGATTGGATTCAGCATGGTCATGCGAGACATGACTCTGATGAAGCTGTCCCAGGACGAGCTGGCCAAGCGCGGCGAGAAGCTGGCCGAGCGCCTGCGTCTCTCGGAGCGAATGGCTTCACTGGGAACCCTTTCCGCCGGCCTGGGACACGATCTGGGGAATCTGCTCCTGCCGATCGACGTGCGGCTGAAGCTGCTGCTGGAGGCGGATCTCCCGCCGGAGCTTCGCGATCACGTCGCCGGAATCGAAAGGGCCGGTCAATATCTCCAGCGGCTGGCCGCCGGCCTTCGCTCTCTCGCCATGGACCCCGAGGGGGGCTTCGAGAGTGAGCCCACTGAGCTTCTGAAATGGTGGAATGAGATGGGGATGATTTTCAGGAACCTGATCCCGCGAGGCATAGCCTTCGAGCATGAGTTACCAGAGAAGCCCTGTTGGGTGGAGATGAAGCTTGTCAGCCTGATGCAGGTGGTTTTCAACCTGGTGCAGAACGCTGCCGATGCCTTGAGGGAGCGCGAGACCGGCTCCGTCAAGGTAAGCGTCATCGACGACCCGGCGGCCGGGATGGTTCAGCTGCTGGTCGCCGATGACGGGCCGGGGATGACGGAGGATGTCGTCCTCCGCTGTATGGATCCCTACTTCAGCACCAAACCGCTAGGGGTATCCACCGGCCTGGGCCTGGCATTCGTCCACCGGCTGGTGACCGGCGCAGGGGGCCGGATCGACATCGACAGCGTCCTGGGACAGGGTACCACGATTTCCCTGAGCCTGCCCCGGGGAAGGCCGGCCGAGATGTGACCGGCCGACCTCAGACCCCAACTACTCCGCAGATACCGCAACCAACGGTGCATCATACACGTCAGTCGCCCCAGCGCCCTTGAGGCTCGAGGTGACGCCCGGAACGTCCGGCTGCTCGACCACGATGATCAAGGCGGTCTCTCCGGGGCCGAACGCCTTCTGCAGCTCCCGCGCATCCGCACTGGAGATCCCGGCCCGGGTCGCTCCCGCACCCGCTTGATCGTTCTTCGACGGGCGCTGGCCCAGCATCGCCGCGACACCGTCGATAGTCTGGGCTGATTGCTGATCCCGCGAGGTGTCGCCCTGCTTCCCGTGTTGCTGAACCTGAACCTTCCCGCTCCGGTCCTTGCTGGCAATCGCGTAATAAGGCTCGATCCACTCTGTGTTGACTGGCCGCCCCACCGTGTTGGGTTGCGCGGGCTTCTTGTCTTCTGCCGGCTCCGTGGTGGATGCCTGGGTCAGATTGGTCATGGCATTCTGGGCCGCGGTCGTATCGGGGAAGATGACCACGAGAAGGGTCAGGGCGGCAGTATCCTGCGCGGCGACCTCCTGCGCCGCTCCAGTGCGGGGGGTGATCACCGCGAAGATCGGGAGCATCAGGGCCCCGATCAGCTCTCGGATCCTCGAGCGTTCGGTCTTGCAGTACATGCTATACCTCCTTACTGAGCCTTGCAGTGAGTATCTTCGTCGGCCCGGAATTCGGCCTGCGAGTGCACCAGGACGAATCGGTTCCCAAACTAGGGAGCGAAGCGGTAGGGGATGCCGGGCAGGTCGGAAGCCGCGAGCGGGATTTACCCTACAGCGTCAAAGACGAGCTCGTCGTATTCTGTGGGTATGAGCGCCGCCCCCCGGGCCGCCGGCTTGGTGCCAACGACCACACTCCCCGATGGTGAGGCTGTTCCCGTCCTGGGACAGGGAACCTGGCACATGGCGGAAGATCCCTCGCGAAGGCGCTCTGAGATCGCAGCGCTCCGCACCGGACTGGACTTGGGGCTCACCCTGATCGATACGGCGGAGCTCTATTCCGATGGAGCGGCAGAAGAGCTGGTCGGTGAAGCCATCCAGGGCCGGCGAGACGAGGTCTTTCTGGTCAGCAAGGTGCTGCCGGAGCACGCCACCCGCAGTGGTACGGTGGCTGCCTGCGAGCGGAGCCTCGGGCGTCTCCGCACCGACCGGCTGGATCTTTATCTGTTGCACTGGAGGGAAGAGATCTCGCTGGAGTGGACTCTCGAAGGCTTCCGCGAGCTGGTGCACCGGGGGCTGATCCGCAACTGGGGCGTGAGCAATTTCGACATTGCCGACATGCAGGAGCTGGAGCGGCTTCCCGGCGGAACCGCCGTGGCCACCAATCAGGTGCTCTACAACCTGACCCGCCGGGGAATCGAGTGGGACTTGTTACCGTGGTGCCGCTCGCGGCGGATTCCGATCATGGCCTACTCGCCGATCGAGCAGGGACGGATGCTCACCGACGCGGTGCTGAAGCGGATGGCGCAGCGCCTGAATGCCACCCCGGCACAGGTGGCGCTCGCCTGGCTGCTCCGGCAGGAGCTGCTCATCGCGATCCCCAAGGCGGCGACACCCAGGCACGTGGGGCAGAACCACGGCGCGCTCGACATTCGATTCAGCGAGCGGGATCTTGCCGAGCTGGATCTGGCGTTTCCCCCACCGAATGGGCCCCAGCCGCTGGAAACGTTGTGATGGCCCACCACCCGTAGCCTTGTACCGAGGAGACCAATGTCCACTAACATCCTCGTGGTTTACTACAGCACCTTCGGACACGTGTATCAACTGGCCCGCTGTGTCGCGGAGGGCGCCGGCCGCCAGCCGGAGAGCGAGGTCCGGATCAGGCGGGTGCCCGAGCTGGATGAAGCCCGGCGCGCGCTCTCCGGTATCGAGGCCTACCGGCAATCGCAGCAGGCCCAGCAGGTGATTCCGGAAGCCACCCACGCCGATCTCCGGTGGGCCGACGGCATCGCCTGGGGAACCCCGACTCGCTTCGGCAACATGAGCGCCCAGCTCAAGCAGTTTCTCGACACCACGGGTCCACTGTGGCAGGCAGGAGCATTGGAGGATAAGCCCACGGGAGTGTTCACCAGCACCGCCTCCGTCCAGGGCGGGCAGGAGACCACACTTCTCAACAGTATGGTACCGCTGATTCACCTCGGCATGGTGATCCTGGGAACTCCTTACGGGCAGAACCCCCAGCTGCTGGTACCGGACGCGATTGGAAGCTCACCCTATGGTCCGGGCACGATCGCGGGCATGGATGGGTCGCTTCAGCCGAAGCAGGCCGACCTGGACACGGCGAGGAACCTGGGCAGCCGCATCGCACGCTTCGCCACCGCGCTCAAGGCGCTCTGCGCCGAGGGGCCCCACGGGCTCCAGCCCGAGTCGAGCGGGTATCGAGCTGCGTAGGGCACGCTAGATACTGACCAAGCAGGCAACCGGATGGTTCGGGGCGCAGATCGTCGCCTTCGGCCTGGTTCGTCACGGTTACGGCTCGAGCAGTTGCGCCAGTCGATGCGCCTCTACGTGGATCGACTGAAGCCGTATCCGCACCCGGCTAGTCGTTCTCTCTTCGCTAGATTCTTTGAACCCACCAGTGCACGGCTTTCTCGAAGCTCGTGTCGATTTCGACCGGTTTCGTTCGACGTATGGGTGAGGCGCGAAGGGCGTGGCGCCCGCCAGCAAGCGACTTCAGGAGAGAACCATGCCGAGGCGACGTCGGCAGGGACGCCCTGGGGACTGCGCTCGAACTCTGGCTCGTCACGGAGCAAGCAAGTCGCAGCATTATTAAAGGAGGATGCCTGAGTGGTTGAGTCGGGCAAACTGCCGCGAGATGGTGCCAAGCTGCGTAAGCTGGCCTTGGCCTATCCCGAGGCGTATGAGGAAATGCCTTGGGGCCACCACGCGGTCAAGGTGAGGGGGAAAACCTTCGTCTTCCTGGCTGCAGATCAAGCCACGTTCTCGTTGTCCGCGAAACTGCCTTCGTCCGCTGGTGTGGCGCTCCAGCTCCCGTTCGCCTTGCCGACGGAGTACGGATTAGGGCGCAGTGGCTGGGTGACCGCACGGTTTCCCCGTGCCGCACGGCTGCCAGTTGATGTTCTGGGTACGTGGATCGACGAGAGCTATCGCGCGCTCGCACCGAAGCGCCTGATCGCGCAAGTTAGTGATACGGCGCCATCGCGCTCAGTGCGTCGACCCCAGGCTGGAAAGAAATCCGCCAGAGATCGCTGACTTGCTGCCTAAGACGTACGTTCGCCCAATGCCCCGTGCCGAGGTTCGCACCCCATGTCTCATTTAGCCTACGGTATCCTCGCCGGCGCAGTGTTTGGAGCCTTGGCTGTTGCCGCCATGCTCCCACTCTCTTTTCCAGACAAACGCGCTGCCCTCATGGCGGCGTTTGTAGATCGCTTCGCGATCGGGTTGGTAATCGGCGTCGTTGGTCTGACTTGGCCACCTTGGCTCATCGGCCTGTTCTTCGGCCTCCTCCTGAGCGCCCCTTCCGCGATCGTTACCAAGGCCTGGGGCCCAATCCTGGGTTTTGGTGCCGTTGGTGGGACCATCATCGGGCTTCTGCTTCCACACGTGACCGCTTAGGCAGCAGCCTACGAGACGTCCGCATGAACACAGCGATTCACAATCTCCGCCTGGCCGTACGAAGCCTCTACCGCTGGGGCGGTGTCGCCTTCGTCGCCCTCGCCATCCTGGCTCTCGGCATCGGACTCTCGATCGCGGTCTTCACGGTCGCAAACGCGCTCTTACTACGTCAATTCCCGGTCCGCGATCAGGCCCGCCTCGTCGTGCTCTGGGGCAGAGCGTCTGATCGCCCGTTCGATTATCCACTCGAGCTGTCTGATGGTCGCGCCTTTACCCGGGGCGCACGGACGCTCGAGCGGGCCGGTCTTTTTCTCTACAATGGCGCGGGACCAATACCGATTCGAGATGGCGACCAAGTGTCCCGGCTGCGGCGCGCTCTGGTATCGGGCGACTTCTTTGACGTCCTCGGAGTGCATCCAGCGCTGGGCCGCGCGTTAGGGCGAGAAGATGACGTACCGGGGGCGGAACCAGTGGCAGTGCTGAGCTACACGGCCTGGCATGAGCGGTTTCATGCTGACCCAGGAGTCATCGGGCGACGGGTCGTGACGTATGGGGATGGCCCCGTGTACACGATCGTTGGTGTGATGCCCGAGGGGCTCGACTATCCCAAAGCAACTGACTTCTGGGCGCCGCTCGTGTCTTCCATGACCCCCGATGCGCTGTCCTTGATGGGCTTCTATGTCATCGGAAGACTTGCCTCCGATGCCACCCCGGCCAGTGCCGCGAACGAGCTGACCACGTTCCTGGAGCGCGCTGACCCATCGTCCTCGCAGGACCACCTGCATGGGATCGCAACCTCATGGCCGCGGCTGGTGCTCGGTGACGTCCGCCCCGCGCTCTTCGCCTTTGCCGCCGCTGCCGGATTGCTTCTTCTGATTACGTGCATCAATGTCGCCAACCTTCTCGTCGTACGTAGTGTGACTCGTGTGCGGGAGGTTGCGGTTCGCTCGGCGCTCGGCGCGACGCGCACACGAATCGTCCTGCAGTTGTTGACGGAGAACACATTGCTGGCGATCGCCGGCGGGGCGCTCGGAGTTGCCGTCGCGGCAGGGGCTGTTCGCCTCTTCATCGCGTTCGCCCCACCAGACGTCCTGCGGCTTGGCGAAGTCCATCTGAATCCAATAGCGCTGGCAATCGCGCTGGCTATCACCGCCCTCGCGGTTCTGCTCTTCGGACTTGCCCCAGCCATTCTGACGTCACGCCTCGAACTTGAGACGGCACTCCGATCGGGCACCGGCCACAGCGCAACGCGTCGGTCCCGCCTCGGCACCGAAGTGTTGGTGGCGGCTCAACTCGCCCTTGCCCTGCTCGTGCTCTCTGCTGCCGGTGCTATTACCAGGAGCCTCATCAACCTGCAACGAGCAGACCTATCCCTTGATCCTTCACACCTGTTGATCGGCGAGTTGGCGCTTCAGTCCGAGCTTCTCGCCAGCCCGGAGAAGCAACGCGCGATGCTGAAGCAGCTCATGCCCGAGCTGAAGGCGATCCCGGGTGTCCTTGCCGTCTCACCCGTCGTAGCGGCTCCCTTCTCCGGGTCCGCCGGATGGGATGGCCAGCCAACGTCAGAAGGCCAGTCCCCCGAGGAAGCAGCCGCTAACCCGATGCTCAACATGGAGGTTGTCGCACCGGAGTACTTCGCGACACTCGGCGTCCCGGTACTCCGAGGCCGCATCTTCACAGATCAGGATCGGAACGACGCTCCGCCTGTCGCTGTCGTCAGTCAGTCCGTGGCGCAGCACTACTGGCCAGGGGACGATCCTCTCGGGAAGCGTCTGATAATGGGGGCTGATCCTGACCGGAGGGTCACGGTGGTCGGCGTCGTGCCAGACACCCGATACCGAGACCTGCGTGAAGCGCGCCCGAGTATCTACGTCCCGCTCGACCAGTCATTCTTCCCCTTCACGCCAACGTCGCTCGCGATCCGAACGGTTAGCCGCTCCCCTGCGTCGATATCCACCATCCGCCGGGTGATCGGGGAGACTAATCCAGGCGTGGCTTTGGTTAACGTGGCGCCGTTCGGAACCTTCCTCGAGGGACCGCTGGCGCAGCCGAGAATGAATGCGGTACTTCTGGCGGTGTTTGCGGCGGCCGCGTTGGCCATCGCGACTGTCGGTCTATTCGGCATCATGGCGGCAATGGTTCGCCAACGCACACGCGAGCTGGGCATACGGCTCGCCTTGGGAGCTGCGCCACGCGATCTGCAGCGTATGGTCATGCGCCGCGGGCTTGCCGTCGCAACGGGAGGAGTGCTCGTGGGCCTGTTCGGAGCCTTCCTTGCAAATCGTCTCCTGGTCCCGCTGTTGTATAACGTGGCGCCGACGGACGGAGTGACGGTCCTGGTTGCGACTGCCGTCCTCATCAGTGTCGCATGCCTCGCGACTTCTATCCCAGCCCGTCTGAGCACACGCGTCGATCCACTGCTTGCACTACGGGCAGATTAGATGTGGCGGCACCAGAGCCCCCCCAGGTCTCCTAGCCCCGCGTTTCTCGCGGGCTACTACGCGACGTGCGATGTACCTCGAGCCCTGCTCCGACAGCCGCACGAAAGCCCGACTCGAGTCGCAGCGCGTCAGGCTCTGGTCCCTACACGAGATGGAGCAATCTGGTGGCGAACCGGATGTTGTTGGTACGGATAAGACAACCGGTGAGTGCATCTTCATGGATTGTTCGCCCCAGAGCCCTAAGGCGCGCCGAAGCGTCTGTTACGATCGAGAGGCGCTCGACTCACGCAGAGAGCACAAACCGAAGAGCAGTGCTGTTGACATGGCAACTGCCATGGGTGCCGCGCTCCTTACCGTGGACGAGTATCAGGAACTCCAGACGCTTGGTCAGTTCGATACCACAACGTCCAGCTGGGTGCAAACATCTGCTAGGATCCGGAAGCTCGGCGGCGCGCTCTTCTGCGATCGTCGCTACGACACTGTCTTCGTGTACCACAACGGGGCCGAATCCTACTATGCCGCTCGGGGATTCCGGTGCTCACTCAGAGTCTAACTGTCCTCTGTCCCGGGTAGCTTCGTGTGTGCTGCCTGACAGGCGCATGCAGCTGGCGGTCGCTTCAGCGGGTTTGCGGCCGACGGGGAAGGTCGCTGGACGCTGGACGGAGTCCCGCTGCCATCGGTCGAGGGCGCATTGGACATCGATCTCGGGTTTACTCCAGCAATGAATCTTCTGCCGATCCGCCCCCTAGACCTCGCGGTCGGCCAGCGCAGACGTCCGGACGGTATGGCTGCGGTTTCCCGAGCTCCGCGTCGAGGTGCTGGAGCAATGGTACCAGCGCGAGGCAGCCCGCGTCTTTCGCTATTCTACCGTGGTCGATGGCGAGCGATTTCAGGCGCGGCTGCACACCGATGAGTTCGGGTGCGTCCTCATCTACGAGGGATTGTGGGAGGCGGAAATCGCGTCCTTCAATAACGAACGCGCCTAAGCTCGGCTACCTCGCGAACAGGCAGAGTCGCTGCCACCCCGCAGTATTGACGGACACCCCCCAGGAGCGAAATTTGGAGCGCCATCGCCCAGCCAGCATTGCCGTGTACCGTATCAAGCTGGACCAAAGGAGGTCCGACCATGCGCAATGTTCCGATCTGCACCTGCCTTGCTCTCGTCGGCTCACTCGCGTTCCACCCACTCGCCGCTCAGGGCACCGCTAGTAATCCCTGTAGCCTGCTGACCGCGCAGGAGGTGAGCGGCATACTGGGAATCAAGTCCCTCGGAGGCCGCCCCTGGCTCAGGACCAGCAAGACCTCCTGCTTCTTCTCGGCGGACACCACGTTCGACCTTACATCCCGGACCGTCACCGTGCAGGTCGTAACGCCCGCGGCGTTCAATTTCGGGAAGCAGATGAGCGCCCAGGGGCCGCTGGCGGGAAAGACTGCTGGAATAGGCGACGAGTCTTACTATGTGAGCGTCGGGCACTACGCCAAGCTCGGCGTCCGAAAGGGCGACCGCGCCTTCAGCATTACGGTGACGTCAGGGAAAGAAAAGGATACGCCCGACCAGGTGGCCAGCTTGGAGAAGGCGCTGGCAAAGGATGCGGTGGCGAGGCTCTAGGCGCTTCGGTTGGCGCGCCGCTCTCTTCCGTGGTGAGCCCGAGGAACGGCAACTGAAATAGGCACGCGTGGAGTCGCGGCTTAAGCTGGCCGCAAGACGTCTAACTTCTCACCCGGAGGCAATCATGCACTTAGAGCAGCCTCTCCCGGTGGCGGCCCTGGCCGCCACACTCCTCCTCAGCCCGCTGGCGGGACGTCAGCCGATCGCCTGCTCCCTGTTGACGGAGGCGCAGGTGAACGCCGCACTCGAGGTCAAGAGCCTCCCTGGCAAGCCGCCATTTCCTGCCGCGCAGAAGCTGTGTATGTGGTCCGACACTCCCCAGGCCTCGATCAACAACCGCCGCGTAACCCTGTCTCTGATGACGACGACCGCGTTTGATGTGGGAAAGAGCATCAAGCAGATCAAGATCGAGCCCGTGAGCGGAATAGGGGACGAGGCGTACTACGAGGTCTTTCGCTCCGATAGCCCCCTGCTCGTTGTGCGCAAGGGCAGCTCGGCCTTCAACGTACGAATCCTCAACGGCCTCAAGTTCAAGCCGTTTGCGCTGGGTCAGGTGAAAGCGAAAGAAGCCGACCTCGCCAAGGCGGCCGCGTCGAAGCTGTGAGGCGCATCAATGGCATTTGCCACACCCGCCATCCCGGGTACTGATCGCATGGCATCTACTGTCGGATACGAAGCTGCCATTCAAGGACCATTCCGCCCCCGATGCCTCAGGCGGGGCAGCCCTCCTTCCTCTCAGCATAGAGAGCATGGCCAAGACATCGACAGTTGCTGACTACATCACAAAGGCGCCGCCGGCCGCCCGCAGGGCACTCAAGCAATTGCGGGCGGCCATCAAAGCGGCAGCCCCAGGCATTACGGAGCGGATCAGCTATAGCATCCCGACCTTCGACCTGGACGGCCGGTACCTGCTGTACATCGCGGCCTTCAAGAATCATGTCAGCGTTTATCCGGTCACCTCCGGGATGCTGGCCAAATATGCCAAGGCGATCGCGCCTTATCGGGCGGGGAAGGGCACGCTCCGCTTTCCGCTCGACGCACCGGTTCCAGCCGATCTCGTGGCCAAGCTGGCAAAGGTGCGAGTGCGCGAGCGTCGGGAGTCCGCACGAAAAAGCGGTCGCCCAGGCGCAGGGAGCAGATCGTAGGGTTGTCGCGTCGGCTACTACCGCCGGAGAGAGACGCGCGGGTGCGGCCTCATCGCAGGAGTATCACTCATCAATCGAGCCCACTTTCTCGCACTGCTTTCTGGGGCCGTCGTGTCTTGCGGTGAGTCCGGTCCTGAGCAGTCTCCCATCGAAGGCATCTGGCAGCTCCGGACAGTAAACGACGGGAGCCTCCCCGCTCCGTCCGCGGCGCTCCAAAGTCCCATGGCGGGCGGGATCCTCCGCCTCATCCCTGGTACCTCGTGGACCGAGTTCTGTGTAGATCGGGGCTCCGGGGAGACCGTTCCATTCCATCGGACCGGAGCACTCCAGGATCTCGGGAACGGCCGGGGACTCGTGCTCTACTACGCGTCCAGCGGGGCCGGCACGATTCCACCCGACACTCTCACGGTCTCGGGAGGAGAGGCGACACTCCACTTCCGCCAGGGCGCCTCGGTGACCGATGCCCTCCGGTTCGAGCGGATCGCCGGGGCGGAGATGACTCCGAGTGAGACGCCGGGCGCCTGCCCTTGAAGAGCAACGATGGTGCACCCAGTTCGCCGCAGCTGATTCGTCGTCTTAGTCAGCGCGGCGGCGCGGTCTCATCGGATGCTCGCCTCAGCTCCATAGACCAGAGCGGCTTCCACCTCTCCCCGACTCGCTGGCTCTGCTCCACCCGATAGCTGTCCTGACCCCTCCGGGTCCAGATGGCCTGGAGCTCGACGGTGCCCTTGTCGGTGACGCGCTTGGTGGGGAAGACAATTTCTCCGGGACGGTACTCGACCGCCCCGGTGAGAATCTCGCCCTCGCTGTTCCAATACCAGAAGCCCAGCCGCTTCTCTTTGGAGTCCCACCCGTAGAGCGTCTCCCCTGCATACGGGGCATCGCCGTTCCGCACCACGTGCCGGTCGCGAATGAACTTTCGGTCGAACACCCACTCGAAACAGTGCTTGTCGGTAGCCTTGCCGTCGGGGAAGGTCCCCTCCCAGCAGTGCCCGACCAGGAACTCGAGTGGGCGGAAGTCCGGTGTCTGGCGCTGTTGGGGAGTATGGAAGAGCGAGAGAGCCGAGAACGCCGCGAGGGCAGTCAATCCGGTTGAGGGTCGCATCGGGCGAAATATGGTGCCCGAGCGCTCCGAGTCTTGACGATTTGTTACCCCACCTGGTCCAGCAGCGCCGTGCTATCGGGCGTTCGTGCTCGCAGGAACTCGGTTGGGCTGGCGAACGCTGCCCGCCGGAAGTCCCGCACCAGGTGCGCCTGATCCGAGTACCCGGCGGCGGCAGCCAGTCGCGGCCACTCGACCGTGGTGCTCTCCCGCAATCGCGCGAGCGTCCAGACGAAACGCTGGAGTCGGGCGTATGCCTTGGGGGAAAGGCCCACCTCGCGACGAAAGCGAAGCCAGAGCTGCTTCCGGCTGACGCCCAGGTCCAGAGGGATCGAGGCGATCCGGAGATTGCCGTGAGCATCTTCGATCCGGCGCGCCGCTTGGGATACCATTGCCGACGGGGCGGCGCTCGACGTCAGGCAACCCTCGAGGAACTGCTCGAGCAGGGTGAAGCGCTGCTCGGCGGAATCGCTGGCAAGCATGGTAGCACGAAGCTCGCCTGCGGTTGGGCCGATCAGCGCCTCCAGATCGACAACCGAGTTGACCAGCTTGGCGATGCCGGGGCCGAGCAGACGCAAGGCACCGAGCGGGTGTAGCCGCGCGGACACGAGATGGGTGCCTTCGAGCGACTCGATGACGATCGCGCGCTCGTGCAGTCCGGAGAACCAGGCGCGCTCCCACACACTGGTTCCGGCATGGGTCATCATCTGGTGGGGCGGCCCGAGGTTGACCATCAGCTCGGTGTAGCCGTTCGGGAGGACGCGCTCGCG
This sequence comes from uncultured Gemmatimonadales bacterium, assembly GCA_963751925.1. Lineage (GTDB taxonomy): Bacteria > Gemmatimonadota > Gemmatimonadetes > Gemmatimonadales > GWC2-71-9 > CAVVWJ01. Next base: position 2,404,191 of record CAVVWJ010000002.1, read on the forward strand.
AAATGGCGCGAGACGCCCCTCGACTTCCCAGTATTCCTGGACCATACCCACCAATGCCCGGCCGGGTGCCGCACTGGAAAACCGCCAGCTCCCCGGCGGCGCCTCGTACTCCACGCTCTGAACTGGTTGCGGCATGTTCAAACATATCTCAGGTTGCTCGCATCGCATCCGCGGGACACATTCTCTCCGAGGCGGAGACCATGGAACTCCTTGAGCAGCTCGCGGCGGCACTGGGAGAACGATACCGGATCGAGCGAGTGCTCGGTCAGGGAGGAATGGCCGTTGTTTTTCTGGCCGAGGACCTGAAGCATCACCGTCGGGTCGCCGTCAAGCTACTCAAGCCGGAGTTGTCCGCCGTCCTCGGCAGCGAGCGGTTCTTCCGCGAGATAGAGATCGCGGCGGCCCTTCAGCATCCGCACATCCTCCCGCTGTTCGATTCGGGCCAGGCGAACGGCCTCTTCTACTATGTGATGCCATACGCCGAGGGCGAGTCGCTCAGGCAGCGCCTGGAGCGAGAACAGCAGCTACCGCTCGACGACGCGCTTCACATCACCCAGCAAGTCGGCGGCGCCCTCCAGTACGCTCACGATCATGGGGTCATCCATCGGGACATCAAGCCGGAGAACATCATGCTTTCCGGCGGTCAGGCCGTTGTGGCCGACTTTGGCATCGCCCGGGCGCTCCAGGCCGCGAGCTCGGAGCCGCTTACGATGAGCGGGATGGTAGTCGGCACTCCGCACTACATGAGCCCGGAGCAGGCCGCTGGGGACGTGGTGGACGGCCGAAGCGATCAGTACAGCCTCGCGTGCACCTTGTACGAGATGCTGATCGGACAACCGCCGTTCTCGGGACCATCCGCTCAGGCGGTGATCGCGCGGCATTCCCTCGAGCCGGTTCCGAGCCTTCGAATCGTTCGCCAGACGGTGCCCGTGTCGGTCGAGCAGGCAATCACGCGGGCGATGGCGAAGCAGCCAGTCGATCGCTTTCCATCGATGCAGCACTTCCTGAATGGATTGGAGTCGCCCGCCATCCCGTCAGCGCCTCCGGCTCGCACCACACCCATCGAGAGGCAAGCCCGATCACCCGGTACCCGCCGAGCATTGATCGCTTTGGCAGCTGGCCTGTTGTTGGCTGCGGTGTGGTGGTTCGGGGCAGGACGCACCGCGACGCGTGCAGGCGGCTCACGGGTCGGCGCAATTGCGGTGCTCCCGTTCAGGGATCTCGCCAGTAATCCGGACAGCTCCTATCTCGCTGATGGTGTGACGCAGGGGCTCATCGCCGATCTGGCCCAGATCGGCTCATTGAAAGTGATTTCGGGCTCCTCGGGCTCTGTAGCACAAGGACCGGGGAGGTCGCTGGCCGAAGTCGGGCACAAGCTTGGGGTCCAGGCGATCGTGAAGGGCTCGGTTCGAAGGGCGGGAGACAGCGTGCGGGTGAATGTGCGATTGCTCCACGCTCCTGATAGTGCGCTGCTCTTCTCGGGGGACTACCAGGGCCGTCTTGGCGAGCTCCCCGACCTTCAGCGGAAGATCACAATCGCCCTCACACGTTCGATCAAGGCGGAGCTCAAGGGTGCCGAGCGGAGCCGTCTCGGCGCGCGCCGGGAAGTCGATCAACGGGCATACGACGCGTATTTGCGCGGGCGCTTCTATCTGGATCGGGGCGAGATGGAGCAGGCGCGCAAGCTGTTCGACCAGGCCGGCCAAATCGCTCCTGATTGGGCGCCGCCCTACGTAGGCCTGGCCAACTACTACACCGCTCTTCCCTTTTACAGTGACGTGTCGCCGGCAGAGGTACTGCCCAAGGCCAGAACCGCGCTGGCGCAGGCCCTTCAGCTGGACGAGAGCCAGGCGGAAGCGCACGCCGCCAACGCCTACATTCGAGCCTACTACGAATGGGATTGGCGCGCCGCCGAGAAGGAGTTCAGACGCGCCCTCGAGCTGCAGCCCAACTACGCCGATGCGTACTTCTCGTATAGCCGCTTTCTGGCATCCCGCCGGCGGCTGGACGAGGCCATAGCCCAGCTCGCTCGGGCAGTGGAGCTGGACCCGCTTTCACTCTCGCTGCTGGCGAATCGCGCGCTGCTGGACTATTTCGCGGGACGCTACGCTAAGGCCGAGGGACAGTTGCGGGAAATCCTGAAGAGTGACTCGAGCGATGTCCTGGCCAGATGGGGTCTGGCACTGGTGGACGAACAGGAAGGAAAGATGGACGAGGCCATCGCCGTTCTGGAGCCGATCGCCGGCAGCAGCCTCCTGCGCCAGTCATCGCTCGGACACGTGTACGCGATCGCGGGGAAGACGGCTCGGGCTCGAAACATACTCACGGCGCTCACGGCGGAGGCCGACCGACGCTACGTCCCGTCCTACTGGTTCGCACTGCTCTACGCCGGCCTGGGGGACCGCAATCGAGCGCTCCGTTACCTGGAGCGCGCCTACGAGGAACGCTCGACCGTGTTGGCATACCTGCTGATCGATCCACGCTTCGCGGCGTTGCGGGACGACCCCCGCTTTGTTGCTCTCGCTCGCCGGCTCGGCGCAGGCGAGTAGTGCGCCTCTCACCACCAAACTCCACGAGATAACATGGACGCCAAATCGATGCTGCAGGCAATCTCCGAGGACGCACGCGGCTGGCTCAAGGCCTGGGCCCGAGACTTCACCGAGGAGGAAGCCCGGCTGCCGGAGCCGGGCAACCGCGCGCCGAATCCACTCGCGTGGCAGTTGAGCCATATCGCGTCCGTGGAGGACGATGTGGTGCAGCTCTTCACCCAGGAGGAGCATCCGCAGTCGCTGGTACCGGCTGCCCTGCGAGCCAGCTGTGCTACTGGGAGCCCGCCGCCGAGTAACACGACAGAATTTCTTTCCTTGACGGAGCTCTGGGCGTTGCTGGAGCGGACCCATACCCGGCTCCTGACGATCCTCGAGGAAGCTGACGACGCTGACCTGGATCGGCCACCGCGCGTGACGAATCCGTATTTCCGCTCGCTGGGCCAGGGGGTCTACGAGGCAGCCCTGCACGAGAACTACCACGTGGGCGAGATCGCGGCTGTGCGTAAGGCGCTCGGCAAAGCTCGGATCGCCTAACGACCTGCCTGGTCTAGTCTCCCCGTGGACCGAGGGCAGGACAGCGCCGAAGGATATTTGCCAGATAGTCGAGCTGACCGGGGTTGAGGTCCTGATGCACCGGTAAGGCAAGGACCGTGTCTTTCAACACCACAGCCTCGGGAAATTCTTCCCAGCTGACCGCTGGATGCTTTTGATCCCACCACACTGCCGGGTAGATCCGGTGCCGGACCAGGTACCGCGAGACCTCCCTTCGCCGTGACACCAGCACCGGCAGAAAGAGCGGACAGGTATGGTCCGGCAACTCCGGTCGCAGTACCCGGCAGCCCTCGACGTCGGCCAGTGCCTGCGACAGCTGGCGGTAGTTCTCCCGGCGCCGCTCTGGAATGGATTTCCACTGCACCCGATCCAGCAGCTTCAGACTGAATGGCGAAATTCCCCAGCTCATGATCGTCTGGTGGAAATCGAAGCTTTCGTCATCCGGATCGTAGGAGGCGGCCGTCAGCGCGGGCGATAGCCGCGCCAGCACTTCGTTGCCCACCATGACCGGGGCGAGCGCCGCCACCGGCAGGAAGGTGCGACCCGACGGCTGCCGCAGCAGCTCGTCGATCGCTCCTTTTCGCGTCAACTCCAGAGCCTTGAGCCACGTGGTCAGCCTCGGTGGCACCTTCAGCTGCTCCGCCAATGCGAGCGAAGGATTGTTGAAGAGAACAGCCCCGCCGTTGGGAAGCGGCAGCGATTTTCGCATGCTGAAGATGGCCGCGTCGCCGACTCTCCCGAGCTCGCTGACGTTTCCTCGACTGAGAAGAGCATGGGCGCAGTCTTCTATCAGGTAAACGCCCCGCCTGTCGCAGAGGGCCCGAAGCTCCTGAAGCTTCTGTTCGAAGCCGAAGAAGTGGGTCACCAGGAGTGCCTTGACGCTCGAGTCCATCCGGCGCTCGATGTCATCCAGATCAGCCTCGAGCTCCCGGGTAACGCGATAGCATCTGACCTGCAGCCCCAGGCGCTCCAGCGGTTCGATCTCGTGGCCGCAGTTGTAACTGGGGCAGAGGACGACACTGCCGAGCCGGAGCTGCAGGGCTCGAAACGCCTGATACACCGCGACCGTGCCGGAAAAGGTGAGCTCCACTCCGGCTTGGTCCAGCGGGAACGGGCGCGCGGCGACCGGTGCCCCCCGTCCGAGGGCGGTGTTCACCGGCAAGACGGGTTGATAACGAATCAGCTGTGACCGAAGTCTACCGGCCCCCGTCCTTGAGTCTCGGCCGGCGATTTCGCGGGTTCCGTGAGCCATGTCAGTCATGCTCCACCTGCCGCCACGACTTCATGAATGGCCGCACCAACTCTTTTACCAGCGGCTTGATTCGGAACAGGAGCAGGTAGAGCGCCACCAGGCGTGGCTTGGGTTGGTAGACGTGCAGCTGGGTCGTCTGCCGGGAGCTCTGGGTCCAACGTGACTTGTTGTTTAGAAATCCACCCAGGAACTCGTATTCGCGGTATCCTCGCTTGAAGCACTCTTCCATCTCGAGCGCCTCCAGGTAGGTCCCCGGCGAGCAGCGGCTGAACTCGCGATCGTGTACGATCTGGAGTGAGTAGAAGACCCCATCGTATTCAAGACCGAAGGTCCCCGCTATCGCTTTGCCGTCCACCGATAGCATACGGATGCTGAACAGGCCCTTCTTCCCGAACAGCTGGGCCAGATCTCGGTAGAAACCGTAGTAGTCGGTATTCCGTGATATGCCCACCCCCTCACCAGCCTTCCAGCTGCGTGCTTCTATCTCCCGGTAGGTCTCGAGCTGGGCGGATATCTCCGGCTCCGTTTTCCATGTCTGATACCGCAGCTCGCCGCTCTCCTTCAGGCGACGGGCGGCCGTCTTCAGATTTTTGCGAAAGGTCTGACTCTTTCCGCTGAGGAATTGCTGCCAGGTACCCTCGAAGACCAGGTAGGGGCAGTTCGAGTCCTGGGTGCGGCCGATCATGTACCCGGCTGAGCGGAACGCATCCTCCAGGCACTGCAGGTTGGGCGAGTCGGTGATCTGCTCGTGAAGGTCGCAGATATCCCATCGATCGGCGCGATGAGCGAGCAGGCCGACGAGAGCGCGCGACACCCTCGAGGTATCGCCCGGAAACAGGAAGACCGGCCGATCGACCTCCCAACGCGAGCCGATAAACGTGAGCTGGTGGCAGTACTGGCCGAAGTAGCTGACCGTTCGGATCTGGAGCGGCGCGATTCCCACCACAATTCCATCACGAACCACCAGCACGATGAACAGCTCGCTGTCGCCAGCGAAGTGACGCCACCAGAGCCGCTGGTAGTCGTAACTCTGGAAAACGGTATGCCCTGGGGTGGCGAGAAGCAGCTCATCCCAGCAGGACTCCAGAGCCTGCCAGTCGACTTCGTCCTGCAGCACTTTGAGCACGAATTCCTGACCATCCACCTCGACGCTGTGACCCGGAAGCCTGGTCAGCAGCTCCGGCAATCCTGGCGGCGCAACGTCGGCCGGCTCCCATCGTATGAGATAACGAACCTGACCATTCAGCATCTCTCCCGTGTCCCGGTGACGAGAGAGGGGGAAGCCCAGGCCGCTGAAGAAAGGCGCATGTTTCTGCCAGATGCTGAAGATGCTTGCCACCGCGTGAGCTTCGAATGGCGCTCCGGGGAAGTACTTCCGCACATCATTAGCCAAACGCTTGAACAGAAGCGGCAGTAGCCGGCGATATCGCGGCAGGACGGCTATGTCCTCCACGTAAATCGCCTCGCCTGCCAGATCCTGGAACCCGCTCGGCTCGAAGCCATAGCTGAGCAGGTAGCCGACGAGGTTGCCGTCATCGAAGAGCCCGAAGCTCAAGTTGACGCCCTCCGCCAGCGCCGCCTCCAGGTACTGCCGGTGCCCTTCGGCGCCATCGGCGAGCTCTCGCGAATGGAAGAGCGCTTCCACCCGTCCGATGTCGGGTGCATCCGTGGGGTTCAACTCACGCACGTGGATCACGCGGGCTCTCGCCGAAGCATGCTTCTAACGCTCAACTGACAGAGCGCCCTTTCCTCGGTGGTGAGTGACAGAGAGTAGAACGCGATCAGGTAGACCGACCCCGCGAGGGCAAGCTTCAGTGAGAGCAACCAGAGCGACCCGCCGAGGACGTACTGTTCCAGCCAGACGATGACGAGGCCCATGGGAACTGCTGCTGCTAGCGGCCGCAGCAGGCTCTGCAACAGGAAGTCGGGAACGCTCTGGGACAACAACCGGCAGACGTATGGGACGATCCACAGGAACGTGATCAGGATGTTCGCCGACATCAGACTGCCCGCCAGGCCGCGTAGCCCCAGCTTCGGCACCGCCAGGAGCACCAGGGTTACGGCAAGCGCCAGCTCGCAGATTCCCATCCAGAAAACCTGTCGCACTCGGGCGAGAGCCAGCAGAATGGTGGTGGCCGTCAGGATGAATGCAGTCACGGCGAAACTGACGACGACGAGGGGTGCCACACCGGTCGGGATGGTGACGTGGTCCTCGCCAATCCAGAGGCGGATGAACTCGGTTCCGTAGGCGACGACAGCCACGGCGAGCGGCAGGCTGATGGCGACGACGAACTTGGTTCCCCGCAGCAGAAGCCGGCGGAGCCGTTCCAGGTCAGCGCCGGCATGATACGCTGAGGACAGAGGGAAAAAGGTGTCGGTGATTGGCTCGACTGCGAGAAAGATCACCGCCGACACGCTGCAGATGAGGGAATACGGCGTCAGCAGCGACACCGAGAGCATCACCGGCACCAGCAACTTCTCCACCTGGGCTCCACCCTCGGCCAGCAGCTCATTGAGGGATGTCCAGGTGCTGTAGCCGCGAAGCGTTCGCAGGTGGGGTCCCCATGGGCTACCCAGGGCAACCCGGACCTCGGGGGAAAATCGTCGAAGCCCGAAGCCGAGCCCGATCGCCGTCAGCAGCGTGCGAGCGATCTCGATTGCCACCAGGCCGAGAATGCCATAGCCGAGCTGAAGGCCGGCCACTGTCAGGACGCCGCAGGCGATCGTTGTGCCCATGGAGACACCACTCAGGAGATCGAACCGTTGCCGGCCCTCGAGGGTTGCCCCGAGAACAGAGGCGGGAAACGCGATCAACAGATCGACTCCCAGTAACACCGTGGCCAGCTGCAGCTCTGCAATCCGTTCGACTGGGACATGAAACGCTGGTGGAACCACCAACCAGGCGATGGCTCCACTCAGGATCAGGGCCGCGACACCGGCGAGTGAGAGGAGGCTCATGCTCGTGCCGACGAGACCATTGACGGTCTTCCAGTCGCGCCGCTGGGCGTACTCGGCGACGTACTTGACCAGTGCGTTGTGAAGACCGAAGTCCAGAAAGCGGAGATAGAAGAGCAGGGTATTCAGCAGCACCCAGATTCCAAACCCGACGTCTCCCAGGTGACCAACGATCACCGGAGTCAGCAGGAAATAGACGACCAGGCTGGTGCCGGCCTGGAGATAGTTCCAGGAAATGCTTCTCGAAAGCGCCGTCGGTGAGGACACGCTACCGTCCGTCCGGGAGCCGGATGAAAGGAGACGACATGATGCTCCGGTTCCAGAGTGGGGAGGTGTCGAGCGAGCCAGTCCCGGAAGGCAAGAACGACGCCAGTGAGAGAGGGGTGGAAACGGCGGATATAGGCGGTAAAGAACTGAATTTAGGACTGGTACGAGAGCGCACGAGCCCACCGGCAAGCCGGTCGCGCAAGCCGCGACGCAAATTGCCTCGTGGGGAGAATGTGGAAGGTCTGCCGCTCAGGGAAATGTCGGTGCAGGACCGAGGACTCTGTGAAGGAAATTGCACCTCTCATGACAGAAGGCTTTCGGGAGAATGACAGTTCAGGGACAGCTCTGCAGGGCCGTTGCCGGCCCCATTCTCGGGGGATACTCTCCTCAGGTGATTGGGCAAAATCCCCCTCGGAGATTCACGATGATCCGCCCACTATCCCTGGCCCTGATTGCCACCGGACTCGCTGCCGGCATATCGCTGGCGTGCGAGGAACCCTCCGGCCCCGCGGTCGGCTCCCTTCCAACCTCGGGCGCCCCGCTTCCTACTCAGACACCGCTTGTTCCCAAGCTCGAGGAGCAGACGAGCGGCACTACCAACCGACTGCAGGCCGTCAGTCCGGTAGACGCCAAGGTTGTCTGGGCCAGCGGAGTCGGCGGCACATTTGCGGTCACGGTGGATGGTGGGAAACATTGGCGCTCCGGTGTCGTACAGGGCGCCGATTCGCTCGAGTTCCGCGATGTTGAGGGGGTGAGCGCCGACGTGGCTTACCTTCTATCCGCCGGCACCGGGATCAACTCTCGCATCTACAAAACCATCAATGGCGGGCGAAGCTGGACCCAGCAGTTCAGGAACTTCGATCCGAAGGCATTCTACGACTGCTTTGCCTTCTGGACTCCCGAGCGGGGCCTGGCGTTCAGCGACGCGGTGGACGGCCGCTTCCCGATACTTCGGACGGTTAACGGGAGGTCGTGGACTGACATCAGTAGCCGGGCGCCGTCAGCTCAAGCCGGTGAAGCCGGCTTCGCGGCGAGCGGCACCTGCGTGGCGACGCAGGGTGAGCAGAAGGCGTGGATCGCCACCGGCGGGGCGGCCAAGGCGAGAATTCTTGCAACCACCGATGGCGGCGACAGCTGGCAGGCATACGATACGCCGATCGTGCAGGGGACCCAGACCTCAGGCGGATTCAGCGTGGCGTTCCGGGACGAGCTCCATGGCATCCTGGCGGGAGGAGATCTCGCCTCTCAGGCTCCCGCCACTGACAACGTTGCGGTCTCAGACGACGGTGGTAAGAGTTGGAGACTTGCCGCGCCGACGCCTTTCCCCGGCGCCGCGTTTGGCCTGAGCTATGTGCCGGACCTGGTGAAGACTGTCGTGGTCACCGGCCCTGGTGGTGCCGCGTGGTCCAGCGATGAGGGTGCGACCTGGACGCTCCTGCCTGAGGTGACTGGCTTCTGGTCTGTCGCCTTTTCGGACCGAAGCGGTTGGCTGGTAGGAACGGAAGGAAGGATTCTCAAGGTCAGCTTCTGAAGCATGAAGGTGGGCCGCACGTTGGCTCACACGACTGACTTGCCGGTGTCAATTTCGCGGGATACCCTCTCTCGGACGATTGCTTCGTCCTTCAGGGAGAGATTCTATGACCCGCGCTTTTTCCATCTCGTTCGGTGCCGCAGCCGCGGTCGCCGCAATTACGCTCGCCTGTTCCGATCCTTCGGATCCAACTCCAGCCTCGACACCCGCAGCATCGGTCAGTAGACCCGAGCTGCCGTCGATGACCTTACAAAACAGCGGGACCGCCGCCGCTCTCATTGGCGTCAGTCCGGCGAGCCCGCGCGTGGTCTGGGCCAGCGGCAGGCTCGGCACCTATGTCGTCACCACTGACGGGGGCAGACACTGGAGGGCCGGAGTGGTTCCGGGAGCCGAGGCGCTCGAGTTCCGTGACGTGCATGCCGTCAGCGCCAACGAGGCTTATCTGCTGTCCATCGGAAATGGGACCGATTCCCGCATCTACAAGACGACCGATGGCGGACACAACTGGACGCTTCAGTTCCAGAACCACGATGCGAAGGCATTCTATGACTGCTTCGGGTTCTGGACCCCGGATCGCGGGATCGCCACGACCGACGCTGTCAACGGTCGTTTCCCGGTAGTGAGAACCAAGAACGGCGAAAAGTGGAAATACATCACGAGTCAACTACCTCCGGCACAGGTGGGTGAGGCGTCGTTCGCCTCGAGCGGTACCTGTGTTACCACCCAGGGTCTGAACCGAGCCTGGATTGCCACCGGAGGGGCGGCTCACGCCAGAATCCTTCGCACCATTGATGGTGGGCGGACGTGGAAAGCATTCAACACCCCGATCGTTCAGGGCACACCATCGTCCGGCATCTTCAGCGTCGATTTTCGGGATGCCTCGCACGGCATACTTGCCGGGGGAGAATTGGCTGCGCCGGATGCCTTGTCAAACAACGTCGCGGTCTCGAGTGATGGCGGGAAAACATGGAAGCTTGCCACTGGGACTCCATTCACCGGAGCAGCCTACGGTCTGAGCTACATCGGTGTGAGGGGCTGGCGGGAAAAGGCGGTACTGGCCACCGGTCCCAAGGGAGCAGCCTGGTCCCCCAATGAAGGCAGGACGTGGCACAGCTTGCCCGGGGTACATGATTACTGGGGGGTGGCCTTTGCTAATCCTAACGCCGGTTGGCTGGTGGGAACCGAGGGCCGAATACTGAAGATCGAGTTCTGACCCTGGCACGAGCTCGGACCGTTTACCCGGCCTACTTGCTCATTCGTCTCATATCGCTGAGCAGGGCGGCCGGAGTAACCGGACCACCCAGAAAATCCTCAACCACCTCGCGGGTCGGCCGCTCGAGCCCAAAGCGATAGAGGCGAGGGGTAATCCACCGGTACCAGCTCGAGTCGCCATTGATCCACGGGCCGTGCAGCTGTGCGGTCCGGGCGCGAATCGCCGCAATGAGGATCGCGCCGACGGCGTAGTTCATCATATACCCCGGCGCATCCACCAGCTGTGCCCGCATCGCCCACCATGACAGCTCGGGGTGCGGTCGAATTCGCAGGTAGTCGCGGGTGAGCGAGGTCCAGACCTGGTTCGGGTCAGCCTTGGGATCGCGCAGCATCCGCAACTCGAACACCGCCCATGCCACGTCGAGCACGATCCCACCGTAGCGTCCTCTCAGTCCTTCCGCCAAGGGAACCGAGTCGCCCAGCCAGTGCTGCTGCCAGGCCGGCTCATACACGTCGAGCGCCATGAAGTCGGCCACTGCTTCGGTGAACGGATCGCTGTCGGGCCAGTCCGCGAAGGCAGGCCGAGTTCGTATGGCGCCGATATGAATCGCATGCCCCGTTTCGTGCAGCAGCTCGTTCAGGTTGTCGAGGCCGCCAGTGCGATAGGTGGCAAAGACCCATGGCTCTCCTGAAAACCACTTGCCGTTCACTGCCCGGGGGCGGGCGCCGAAGGTGGTATAGGCCACCGGAGTTTTCCCCTCCCGCGGATCCAGATCGTAGTGCACCCTGAGCGCCTGCACGTCAGCGCCAAGGGCGCGGTACACGTCGCGGTTCAGTGTAGCCAGTCGATTCTTTGGGACGAGGCGACTCAGATGCCGGCTCGCTCGGCCGGTGTCGTAAAAACAGTCCCAAGGCTCCAGCAGAGAATCCGGGCTGACCGCACGCCAGGTCTCCAGAATGGAAAGGAGCCATCGCTCCAGCGAATCGGGTGGCACGCCGGAGGCGCGGACCTGCTCCGATGCGGTGGGCTCGCTGCTGCCTCTAGCCTTGGCCTCGAGCGCGATCAACTCCCGATATGGACTCGACGGGCTGTTGTCACCGTTCACGCTGAGCCACACCGGCTGAAGCGAGAGAAAGAGCTGCCGCCGTTTCTCGGCGCTCTCGGTGCGCCCGATCGTCGCGAGGATAGTGAGGCGGTCGAGGGTGTGTCCCTCACTCGCGACGTGAGATTGAGCCCAACCATAGCAGGAGTAGAGTCGGCTTCGAAGCGAATCCAGCCCATGCGGGCGGGTCCGGAAGGCTGTCGGATCATAGGTGCAGTCCGGCTGCACCACGGGATGATCCGCGGCCGTCGCTGGCGTGAGGGGACCGAGGTCGCGGGCCAGAGTGCGTCGCATGAGGCCGAACGCTCGGGCGTCCTCCGCTCCGAAGCCGCTCGAGTCCATGGATGAGAGCCGTGACGCGAAACGGCTCCGGAGCGTGTCGTACTGGGGTATCAAGACAGCGAGTGGCGTACCATCTGGCGTGCTGCTGTTCGCGGCAGCGGTGTTCACGTCGATGCGGTCTCGGACGTCACGCAGATCGGCATACAACGACTCCGCGGCAGTAAGTGCGGAGGCCGAGGGGGCTTGTCGCGCCGATGGGTGGGCGCACCCGGTCGTTGCGGCGAAGAGAACTGCAAGATGGAGTGGTTGTCTCACGAGCCCGGAAGATAGCGCCGGCGGTTGCCGGCGCTGGAGTGACTTCCGGTATCAGGCTGGACTCAGACGGCTACGCGATTGACCCGAGCTTCCGCGATCTGCGTCAGCTTCGCGTCGGTGGCTTTCTCTTCGTCCAGATTCTGCTGCAGTACGCTGGCGCAATCGTTCCGGCCGAGCTCTCGGGCCCAGGCGATCAGGGTGCCATACCGAGTGATCTCGTAGTGCTCAACTGCCTGCGCCGAAGCCAGCGCCGCGGCATCCAACACCTCGGCATCGCCGGCATCCTTCATGATCTCCTCGGCCTCAGCCACGATACCGTCAATGGCGGGACAGGTGACTGCCTTCGGGGTCTCGCCATGCATCTGGAAGACCTGCTCGACCCGCTGAATATGGATTTCGGTCTCGGCCAGATGGGTCAGGAAAGCCGATTGTAGCTGCGGGTCCGACACCTTCTCGATCATCTTCGGCAGAGCCTTGGTGATCTTCTTCTCTGCGTAGTAGATGTCCTGCAATGTATGAACGAACAGGTCATTCAAGGTTTTGATCGGCGATGAAAGCAGTCCCATGGTCCGGTCTCCTGTAGAAGTGATCGCCGGGCTGGTGCTCTTGCCGGCGAGGTATTTACCGCAGGCAGGCATTCTCGCCATAGATCTCCGGTGAAGCCGTGAGCCACATCACGCCTGGCGGAGTTGTTCCATAGCTGAGGTGCATGGCATCTTTAGCGCGCTCCCACAGCGTCCCGCTTTCTCCATTTTCCCACGGTCGTTCCATGATCCGGTCGCATCAAGTCAGCTTCGTGATAGCATGCCTCATTCTCGGCCACCCCATCAAGGGGTTCCCCCAGCAGCTGCCACCAGACTTCGACGCCTATGTGAAGCGGGTGATGCAGACCTTCGCCGTGCCGGGCTTGTCCGTGACCATCGTGAAGGACGGAAAGGTGCTGCTGGCGAAGGGCTATGGTATCCGGCGGATGGGACAGCCTGCGGCGGTCGATGCCAGGACGCGGTTCGGGATCGCCTCCAATACCAAGCTGTTCACCGCCACAGCGCTCGGCATTCTGGTGGAAGAGGGAAAGATCCAATGGGACAGGCCGGTCACGGATTATCTCCCGACCTTCGCCTTGTCAGATCCCTACGTGACTCACGAGATGACGGTACGAGATCTCCTGGTCCACCGGAGTGGTTTGGGGCTCGGGGCTGGGGACCTGCTCTGGTGGCCGCCATCCACGTACGACCGAAAGGAGATCGCGCGCCGGCTCCGCTACATCCCGTTGGCGACCTCGTTTCGGAGCGCGTACGCCTACGACAACGTGCTCTACCTGGTGGCAGGAGAGCTGATCGAGGCGGTAACCGGGAAGAGCTGGGAGGAGTTCGTCCGGAGCCGGATTCTGGCCAAGGTAGGGATGACCGATAGCGACGTCCGGCACTCCGGCGCTGCCGAGGGCGGAAACGTGGCGGGCACGCATGCCGAGGTGAACGATACGGTGCGGCCGGTTGAGCCGTTCACCAGCGATAACACCAACCCCGCCGGCGGGATCATGACCGGGGCGTCCGACATCGCCAAGTGGCTGATGGTTCAGCTCGACTCCGGCCGGGTTGCTGACGGCACCCGGCTCTTTTCGCCGGCCACGACCACCGAGCTCTGGCGCGAGGTGACGCCCACTCCCATCGGTACTGCGCCGCCCTCGCTGGCCCATTTGCGGCCCGATATGTCGGGCTACGCGCTCGGCATCGGCGTTCGGGACTATCGGGGGAAATATCTCCTCCAGCACACCGGCGGACTGCCCGGCTATGTCTCGAAGGTCGCGATGCTGCCTGACCTCCGGCTGGGTGTCGCCGTGCTGACCAATCAGGAGTCGTCCGCCGCGTTCGAATCGGTCGTCTACCGGGTGCTGGACCACTACCTGGGTGTGAAAGCTCCCGATTACCCCGGCATATTTCAGCAGCTGCTGACGAAGAATCGGGAGGAGCAGCGCCGGGCGGAGCAGAACGCGAGCAGCAGCCGGGACTCTACCTCCGGACCATCGCTTCCAATTGCGAAGTACGCCGGGGTTTATCGTGATCCCTGGTACGGAGACGTGACGATTGCTCAGGAAGGGAAGGGACTCGCTATCCGGTTCTCCAGAACGCCGTCCCTGGTGGGAGATCTGGTGCACTGGCAGCACGACAGCTTCCTGGCCCGCTGGCGGGATCGTACTCTCAGGGCCGACGCCTTCGCCACGTTCTCACTCAATCCGGACGGCACCGTGCAGCAGCTGAAGATGGTGCCGGCGTCCGAATCGGTGGACTTTTCGTTCGACTTCCAGGACCTGGTTCTAAAGCCGATCCACTGAGGCCGCGGGACGCTTTCAGTAGCCACCTATGTCGACGAACGCCGCGCGCCAGTGCTCGGTGTAGTACCCCGATACGATGGTGCCGCCCTGCTCATTGGCACCACGCAGGTAACAAATCCGTTCGACCTTTGCTCCCAACCGGCTGATGCCGCGCTCCGCCACTCGCTCGCACCCCAGCGGGGTCCATGCCTTCACATTCCGAAGCGTCTCAGCCGCTCCTCGCCGGATGGCCGCCGACAGGAAGCGCTGGAGTCCGGGTGTAACACTGCTGGACTCCTTGCCATCCGCTATCTGGCGTAGCAGATCGGGAACGGGGACGGGGGGAGTCTCCCCGTCCAGCCGAGCAGAAAGCAGCCACGCCGGTTGGATCGAAGGCTCGACTATTCCGGCAACACCCTGGATGATGGCCGCTGGGACCGACCCTGCCAGGTTCGCCAGCGCAATCACAGTGAGGTCGAACTCGGGATAACGGAATATTGCGGTCTCGAATCCCTGCCAGGCACCAGTATGTCCGATGCGGGGATGTCCCCGCTGATCGCTCAGGTCCCACCCGAATCCATAGGGATAGGTCCCACCATCGTTGAGCTTGACGGGTGTCCACGCGAGGGCCAAGCCGGAGGCGCTGGGGAACCGTCGGTGATTCAGCGCGACCGCCCATTTCGTGAGATCGTTGACGCTGAAGTAGAGCGCGCCATCTGCCGTGGTGTTGAGCGAAGGCGAGACCCATTCCTGGTTCTTCAGCTCCCCGTTGACGAGCTGGTATCCCGCCGCCCGGTTCGGGATGATGTCGGCCTCTGAGATGATCCTGGTGGTGCGCATGCCAAGCGGGGCGAAGAGAATGTCGTGCAGCACGTCGCCGTAGAAACGACCGGTGACTCGGCGAATGATCGCGCCGAGCAGAAGGTAGCCGGTGTTGCTGTAGCTCCAGCGCTCTCCCGGCCGGAAATCCAGCGGGCGAGAGCTGGCGAACCGGACCAGCTGGGGCTCGGTGTAGTCCTTTCTGAGATCGAAGGTCGAGTCCGTATACTCGGCCACGCCGGAGGTATGGGTGAGCAGGTGCCGGACGGTCACACTGTCCCACACCCCACGACCCTCCGGCAACCACTTCGTAATCTTGTCGTCGAGGCTCAGCCGGCCCTCCTCTGAGAGCCTCACCACGGCGGCCGCCGTGAACTGTTTCCCCAGGGAACCCGATTGATAGATGGTGCTGTCGCTGGCTGGGACCCGCAGCTCGACGTTCGCCAGTCCGTAGCCGCGGGCCAGCACCACTCGGTCTCCTCGAAGGATTGCGAGGGAGAGGCCCGGTATTTTTTGCCGTGCCAGTTCCGAGAGGACGTAGCGGTTGACGCTATCGAGAGGAGCCTTCGTCTGGGACCAGGCCGTTGCGGGAGCCGAAACCCCCAGCGCGAGGGAAGCGGCCAGCAGCTTGCTCATCGTCATCTCAGGTTTGGAAGCGTTTGGGATAGAGTTCGGCGCTGCTGTCGAGGTCGCCGGTTTCGGCGTAGGTGAGTGGTGCGGCGCTCTGATCGAAAATCCGTCCGTCCAGCACGCGGCCGAGTACCAGGTCGTGATCTCCGGCTTGCATGCGGCCCATCAGCTCGCAGTCCAGGTATGCCAGGCCGTCGGACAGGATCGGTGCGCCGGTGCGGCCGGGCCGCCAGCGAATGTCGGACAACTTGTCGGTGTCACGGGCAGACTGGGTCCCGAAGTGTCGCGCCAGGCTCTGCTGCTCCCGCCTGAGCACGTTGACCACGAATCCGCCGCTGTCATGCAGGAGAGAGAATGAGGCGTTATGAGGATTCACGCTGAGTACGATGAGAAGCGGATCGAACGAGACCTGGGTCAACCATGCCGCGGTGAACCCATTGGCCCGCCCACCATGAGCCACCCCGATGACGTAGACCCCAGTGGTCAGACGTCGAAAGACGTCAACTGGATTGTCGCTCATTGGTGGCTCCTTGCTGGTTGAGGGCCATCATTGACCCGATCTTCTGCTCCTCCGTTCGTAGACCCAGACCACCGGCAGATAGAATATCACGTCCGCCAGCAGCTTCCCGACTATGATGCCGAGTCCCCATCCGAGCACGCCGGTGCAGAGTGTGATGGAAAGCGGTCTGATGACGCCGGTGTCCAGCAGCTCGGCGGGGCCAAACTCGAGAAATAGACCGCGCCAGGTTCGGATGACCTGGGGCACTCCGTACGGTGCCCGGCGAGCCCCAGCGAAGTACGCCTCCTGGATCATCTCGCGCGTGATGAGCCAGCCGTAGAAGCCAAGAGCCTCGCCAATCGAAGCACCGTATGCGCTTGCGACCCGGCTGTCGGTCACCATTCCCATCAGCCACGATCCGCAGAGTGCCAGCGCAATCCCGGCCAGTTCGCTCGGTCCGTAGCGCCTGATCCAGGTGCCGATCCTGGCTTGCCAGGTGGCTCGGTCCGCCAGCGCCAGCGCCAGGCCCAGCTTGCCGGTGGCGTGTGCGTCCCGCGGCAACGTTCGCGCGTGCTGGCTGGTCTGGGGCAGTGCGGGAGCGGTCAGCTCGGGGGACTGAACTTCCACTGGCCGAACGTCGAATCGAAACGACTGGCTGCCCACCTGGATGACATCACCGTCCGTGAGAAGCCGCTGGGCTTGCACCCGGTCACCATTCACGAAGGTGCCATGCAGGCTGCTGTCTACCAGCAAAAAGCCTTGAGGGGTTCGCAGCACGTATGCGTGGGAGCGCGACACCTCCTCACTGTGCACCGGCACATTGGAGGAAGGCTCACGCCCGATCGTGAGCGGAGCTGTTCCGATGAGGTGGGCTTTGCCGCCCGGGATTGTGACGAGCCGGGCGGCGCCGAGCGCGGCCGAGCGGGCGGTGTCGGCGGAGGAACTCAGAGCGAACTCGGCCGGGATTCGTTCCTTGGAACTCGCGTTTCAGGCCAGCGGGCCCGTGCCAGTGAAGTGGACCATGGTTGCCTCTGGAGTACGGCTATCGAATCTGGTCTCGCTCACTCGCGCCGTCCCTCTCTGGCCGGTGTCCAGCGTAAACGCGAGCCGCTCGTTGGGCAGGATGCCGTCGGCGCTCCGGCACTTGAAGGCGCCCTCCCAGGAATGACGGCCGCCACCCGATGGGATGATGTTCACTTCGACTTCGACGTCGGCGAGGTCTTTCCGGTTGGTGCGCTCGATATGTGCGATGTGGGAGGCCATGGAGATCTTCTTTCTTGTGGGCGCCAGAAGAGCCGCACCGAAGAGTGAGGCATGCAAAGGCTTACTGGAAATCGACGAAGATTTGGGCGACTCGAGGCGCGAGCCGCTGCATGGGAGGAAGACTCGAGGAGTAGTCTCTGTCTCCCAGCACCTTGCTGTAGTCAGAAGAATTGTACTGCGACGGACCGGGATCCAGGTAGAGCTTGACGCCAGTCAGGGTGCTATCGAGAGCGCCGCCGCCCCAATCCGTTACCACTCCAGCGTAATCCCATCCGAAGCCCGCCAGGGTGAAGGGACGGCCGTTCAGGCGCTCCAATTCCTGCAGAGTGGTCCCCAGCGTTACCCCGCTCCCGACCTGCCAGAAACTTTTTCTACCTCGCACGATCGCTCGATCGGGATGGCTCCGCGTCACAGTGTCCTTCCACAGGACCTCGAGACGACGCATGCTGTCGGCTGGATAGAGCACAGTGCCGGGCGCCGTCTCACCTTCGCCCAGCTCCACTCTGATTGAATCCACCGCTTGCGGGCCATACCGCCGGCGCAGCTCGATTTCCGTGGTCCGCCCATTGAGGGCACTGGCTGAGTTGGACGGTAGCACCAGCCACTTCGATCCGGCGGTGTCGGGATTGGTGGTACTCGTGGTTGGCGTGGGGGAGCTCTCCTCACCTGCGATCTTCGGATCCCCTCTCTGCCGTGGGCCGGCCGAGCACGCGATCGCTGCCAACAGGCACATCAACCCGAGTTTCATCGGCCTGGCTCGCTCTGTGTCCGCCGGCGGCGGATCCACAACACTGCTACGGTCAACAGCAGCAGCACCCCGACAACGATGCCGGAGCGGCTGATCCACTTCTCCGCGACCTGCCAGCTGGCCCCGAGCACATAACCCAGGGTAACGAAGCCGATGGTCCAGAGCACCGCCCCGAGCGCATCGTAGGGGATGAACTTACGGTAGGGCATTTTCGAAGCGCCGGCGACGAATGGTACCAGCGCCCGCGCGAAGCCGATGAACCGTCCGAAGAATACTGCTTTGGGTCCCTGTCGGCGGAAGAACGCCTCGGCCTGGGCCACGCGCTTCTCCCGAAGACCGAAACGCGACCCATGGCGGAGCAGCCATTCCCGGCCGAGACGGGCACCCAGCTGATAACCGATGTTGTCTCCCGCGATTGCACCAAGGGCGGCAGCCGCCATGACAGCATCGACCTCAAGTATTCCACTGTGGGCGAAGAACCCGGATGCGAGCACCAGACTTTCACCGGGAACCAACAACCCCAGGAATGCAGCGCACTCGAGCCCGGCCGCGGCAAAGATGATGAGATAACTCCAGTCACCCAGCCGTACCACCAGGTCCAGCAGGTACTGGAGAATATGGTTCGTCACGGGGAGACAAGGCGCACGCAGGCGATTACGCCGGCTGGCGGGCTCTCCACCACCGGGTGGCCTCCTCCTCGCTCCATGGCTCGACCTCTATCTCTGCCAGCATTCGATCGAGCTCCGCCGCACTGGGCCGGTCTTCTGGGCTTTTCGCCAGACAGGCGAGCACCACCCGATCGAGCTCGGGCGCGACATCCAGCTCGGTCCGCTGGGACGGTGCCAACGGCGTCTCCTGGATGTGCTTGGTGATCATCTGCAGGCCGTTACCTGCCTCGAATACCAGGTGGCCCGTCAGCAGGAAGTACGCGACACACCCGAGGGCATAAATGTCGGCGTGTCCGCCGGTCTTCTCACCCAGCGCCACTTCCGGAGCCATATACGCGGGTGTCCCCGGCGTCAGCCCCGCGGCAGTGGCCATCGAGTCCTCTCCCAGTGCCCCTGCGACCGACTTCACCAGACCGAAATCGAGGACCTTGACGAAGTCGTGGTGCAGCCCGACTCGACCGACGTGGAGGTTGGCGGGCTTGACGTCCCGGTGGACCAGCCCCGAAGCGTGCGCTTCACCCAGCGAGTCACACACCTGCCGCAGAATATGGATGACTCGCTCCTGGGGAAGCGGTCCTTCGCGCCGAACCAACGTTTCCAGATCCAGGCCCTCGAGCAGCTCCATGACGAAGTACAATGTGCCGTCTTCGGTCTCGCCGAAGTCGTACAGCTCGACGGTATGGGGGGAACGAAGCTTGGCGGCGGCGTCGGCCTCACGCTTGAAGCGGGCGACGGCGAGACCGGCACTCTTTCGATCCTCCGTGGCCAGCGCCTCGGGATGGATCAGCTTGATCGCGGCCGGCCGCGCGAGCATTCGATGGGTGGCCTTGTACACCTCCCCCATGCCACCCCGGCCGATCAGCTCACCGAGACGGTAGCTCCCCAATTCGCGCTCTTTGGCAACCTGCCTCCCCAGCCGGGTGAAGACGTGTGAGATGACGACAGCAACGCCGAGCAGGAGGTAGTTGGGATAGTGCATGAGGAAGGCCGCCGACAAATGGCCGAAGTGGTACGTACCCTTTGCCTGGGCAATGATCATCCCTAACGGGTCCATCGAAGCCGCTATCAACCCGGCTACGAACATCTTCCAGGGCGAAGCGGGCAGGAGCGCCGCAAACATCAAGATGACCGGCCCAGTCCAGGTGATCATGGGCTTGGCGTCCATCGGGGTACCAGCGGGCGGCCCCAAGTGGATCATCAGCCCGATGCAGGCGGCGCAGCTGATCATGTAGACCAGGCCCAGATCCATGACGAACGCAGGGTCGTGGTCTCGACTCCTGATGTAGATAAACGTCGCCAATGAGATCACGACCCCAATGGCCGCAATGACGTCGATCGCCCCGAGCTGGGACCATCGCGGGTTGCCGGGCTCGTTCAGTGCCAACGCCAGGTGCCCCAATGCAGGCCCCAGGACCCAAAGCGAGGCGCCCACCAGGGCCAGAATCTGGAGCCGGCGCGATGCCTGACGGAGCAGATCGGGTGGGAACTGCCGCCGATGGCCTGCGGTCGTCTTGAGGTCGGGCGGGGTATCCCGCGCCGGAAGGCCGATCAGTTTTGGTTCGGGCATGGCTGAAACCAGTGTAGTAAGACCGGGTGTAAGCTATCTGAAATCCCCGGCCGGCGGGAACCATCGAATGCAACCATAGGGTTGCGTATAACGGGCAAGATACCTACATTATCCTGCAACCAGAAGGTTGCTCATACATCCAGGAGGTCACCATGAGTACCAGTACTTCAGCTCCCAGTTCCAGCAGCACCGATCGGATTCAGAAGACGGTGGTGCTTCGTGCGCCGCGCTCGAAGGTTTGGCGGGCTCTGACCGACTCGAAGCAGTTCGGCCAGTGGTTCCAAGCCAGAATCGAAGGGCCTTTCGTGGCGGGGCAGCAAGCCAAGGGGCCTATGACGTACCCCGGCTACGAGCACCTGCGATTCGAGGTCTTCGTGGAACAGATGGTTCCGGAGCAGCTCTTCTCCTGGCGCTGGCAGCCCGGCGGTAACCCCGATGTCGATCCTTCCGAGCCGACCACGTTGGTGGTCTTCGAATTGGAAGAAATCCCCGAGGGAACTCGGCTGACGGTAACCGAAACGGGTTTCGACCGGCTGCCGGTGGAGCGCCGAGCCAAGTCGCTTCGGGAAAACGAGGCAGGCTGGACCGGCCAGCTCGAGAGCCTTCGGAAGTACGTTGCCGCCCAGGCGTAGAGCCGGGACGCCGGCGCCGGTCTTTGCCGCCTTGGGCGACGAGAATCGACTCCGGCTGCTGGCCCGGCTCGGCAGCGGTGGACCGATGTCGGTCACCCGGCTTACCGCCGGGTCCGGCATCACCCGTCAGGGCGTCAGCAAACACCTGCGGGTGCTCGCGGGTGCCGGACTGGTTCGAGGGGCTAGAAAGGGGAAGGAGAGCGTGTGGCAAGTGGAACCAGCTCCGCTGGAGGAGGCCCGCCGCTCGCTCGAGCTGATCTCCCGCCAGTGGGACACCTCGCTGGCCCGACTCAAGCTGTTCGTCGAGGACGATTCTACCTCTTCGTAACCGCCAGCTTTCGGCGAGCCTTGGCCAGGGAAACGCCCCGGCGCCAGAAGTCGGCCCACGGGTCCTGCACCCGGTCCAGCCGATCGAAGGCGGTGCGGATGGTGATGCTGTTCGAGCGCAGGCTCTTCTGTTTGAGCTCGTCCCACTCGAGTGGAACTGAGATGGGAGCACCCTTCCGCGCCCGAACGGCATAGGCGGGAGCCACCAGCTGGGCGTAGCCGTTCCGGTTGGTATCGATGAACACCCGAGTTCCCCGGTTCGCCTTGAGCGGTTCCATGGTACGCTCCTTCGGCTCCTGGCCTACGATCATTGCGGCAAGCTCGCGAGCGAATCCGCGGACGGCATCGTAGTTCTCTCGCCGCTGCAGCGGCACGGCCACGTGCAGTCCCCGCGAGCCGGTGGTCTTGAGATATGCCGGCAACTGAAACTCGTCCAGCAGCTCCTTGAAGGCGAAAGCCGTGGAGCGGACGAGCTCGAAGTCCTCACCCTGCGGGTCCAGATCGAAGATCATCTGGTCGGGCACGTCCAGCTTGTCGGTCCGACTGAGAAAGATGTGGGGTGTGACGCAGGCCTGATTGGCGATGTACACCAGTGTGGCGGTGTCGTTGCACACCACGTGAGTGACGGTGCCGCCGACTTTCGGCACGGTGACGGTGCGAATCCATTTCGGGAAGTAGGACGAGACCTCTTTCTGAAAGAAGCGCTTGGTACCGATCCCGTTGGGGTAGCGCTCGAGTGTAAGAGGGCGGTCGCGGAGGTGGGGCAGCATGTGGGGAGCCACTCGAGCGTAGTATTCGATCAGCTCTCCCTTGGTTATGCCGTCCTCGGGAAAGAGCACTTTCTCTGGACGACTGATCTCTATCTCTCGGCGGTCGACCCGCACCGCTCCCGTGATTGCCATGGTCTCTCCCGTGTCGGTCTCTAGTACTGCCTGATACTAGAGACGAGAACAGCGGACGGATACCCGCGGAGACTCTCTATCGGGTGAGAACCTGCCGGGCCAGCTGCCGGACCAGTGCCCTGACCTTCGCCGGGCCTCGCTTCGGGGTTGCCAGGGTGTCGTAGGTAGAGAAGCTCGTGAGCATGAACAGCACGTCGGTGGCATCGTCGATCTTTCGAGATGTCGCTCGGCCGGTTTGCTCCAGGAGCCGCTCCAGGAGCACCCGCGCACCCCTCCGTCTCCATGAGTTACGCTCCTCCAGGACCAGGGAAAACTCGGGGTCCAGCACCGCGAGGGCTCCGAGTCCCCTGAGCACCACCCGGTCGGACTCCCAGAACTTCAGGAGCACGGCGATGAACTCGTCCAGAGCATCCAGCGGATCGGGCTGACGAAAGGCCTCAGCCAGGTGAGTCATCCCTCCAGCCATCGCCAGTGAATCGCAGAGCCCCTCGAGCAATCCCCGGAGCGACCCGAACTGATAATAGATCGTCATGCGGGCCACTCCCGCCCGCCGAGCCACCGCTTCCAGGGAGAAACGGGCCGAGTCTCCGGTCGAGGTGAGCAGCTCCCGCGCCGCCTGGATGATGCGGAGCCGGGTTTCGTCGGTGAGCTCACGACGGCGTTTCATCTGATACGGGCGTGTAGTCATGGGGTTGACGGGAGAATTTAATCGTATAACCTGTACAAGGAAGTTGTACAGCATGTACAAAGAAATAAACGTACCTGGGAGGACATGGTGATGGACGAGCAGACGATCATGATAGGGCTTCGCCTGGTTCACATCCTTGCAGGCATCTTCTGGGTTGGGTCGGTGTTTCTCATCGCGTCGTTTCTGGTACCTGCCATGCGGGCCACCGGCCCGGACGGTGGCCGGTTCATGCAGCACCTCATGCAGCAACGGCGTCTTCCCGTGTTTCTCGGGCTAGCGATGCTGCTGACGATCGTCTCGGGACTCACGATGTATGCCCGTTTCACTTCTACCACCCATGGGACCTGGGCCAGAACCGCGCCAGGGATCACCTACGGCGTCGGTGCCCTCGCCGCCATCCTTGCGGCCGTCGTGGGTGGAGCGATCGGAGGAACCGCCGGGCGCCGGCTGATGGCGATTGGAGCGCGAGCAGGCGCGGCGGGACCCTCGCCAGACCAGCTGGCCGAGATCCAGCGGCTTCAGGCTCGAGTCGGCACCGCGAATCGGGTCACGGCGGCGCTACTCGCGGTGGCCGCCGCAGCGATGGCAGCGGGGCGGTATCTGTAGTGGACATGTCGGAGCAAACAGGGTTGCCGGGTAGCGTTCGATCCTATCCTGATCTGGCTGGGAAGGTAGTGCTGGTCACCGGCAGCTCGCGTGGGATCGGAGCGGCGATGGCTCGGCTCTTTGCCCGCGAGGGGTGCAAGGTTGCGGTGCACGGCAGGGATCAGACGGCCCTCTCCCGAGTTCGAGACGAGATCAATAGTGGTGGTGGCCGAGCCGTTCAGGTCGTGGCCGATGTCACGAGCTTCGCCGAGATCGAAACGATGCGCAATCAGATCGAGCGAGAGCTCGGGCCGATAGACATTCTGATCGCGAATGCCGGTGGCATTGTCACCAAGCCGGCTCCGCTCGAGGAGATATCGGAGGAGGGCTGGCGAGCTTCGGTCGATGGGAATCTCACCGCCACGTTTCTCACCATCAAGAGCATACTTCCCGGCATGAAAGAGCGGCGCGGCGGCAACATCATAACGCTCTCTTCATCAGCGGCGCGAAGGCCCCACCCGAGGTCTCCACTTCCATACGCAGCCGCCAAGGCAGGCATCCAGATGCTGACTCAGCATCTCGCCAGTCAGGTCGGACCCGCAGGTATTCGGGTAAACTGCCTTGCACCCGAAACGATCCTCACCGAACGGAACCGGGAGTGGATTTCCGAGGCCCAGCAGAATGCCCTGATCGATCTACACCCGATACAGCGGTTAGGTACGCCGGAGGACGTTGCCCGAGCAGCCCTGTTCCTCGCCTCCGAAGAGTCGGGCTGGATCACAGGCCTGATTCTCGATGTTTCCGGTGGCGCGGTGATGTCCTAGCGCTAGTGTGGGGCCTCCGCGTGATCTCTCGGGCGCCCGACCCGCTCTGAAACCATCTCAGGAGTCCGAACGTGCTCGGGGCGCACTCCCACTCCGACCAGGTAGGCCGGAATTCTTCGGAGCCACGGCCAGCGCCGAATCAGCTTCAACACCCGTGGTAGCGGGATCGGCTGCCCCGTGTTGGCCAGCACGCTGCCCATGACGCGGGTCTGGACGAAGACCTGGGCGCGCTGAACCAGGCGAGTGGGGAACTCACGTCGCTTCTGCACCGCCTCGAGGTTACCGGTGGTCAGAGTGCCTCCTCTGAGCGGCGCTGCCAGAATGTTTCCTGCCGCGACGGCATCCTGAATCGCCAGATTGATCCCTACACCTCCGACCGGTGACATGGCATGCGCGGCGTCACCGATGCAAAGTAGCCCGGGCCGATACCAGGTCTTGAGCCGATCCACCCTCACCGTCAGGAGCTTGATGTCGTTCCAATCGCGCAGCTCCTCGACCCGTCCCTTGAGATCCGGCGCAAGCGCTACGATGTCATTCCGGAACGCGGCCAGCCCTTTCTTCCGTACCTCCTCGATACCTCCTTTTCGGATCACGTAGGCGCACTGCCAATAGTCCCCCCGATCGATCATCACAAAAATTCTTCCGGCGACGATCCGGCCCAGCGTCTGGTTGCGGTCACCCGCCACCTTCGAGAGCTGCATCCACAAAACGTCGATCGGTGCGCCGAGATCCTCGACCTCGAGACCGGCGCGTTGGCGCACGATCGAGTTTCGGCCGTCGGCTCCAACCGTGAGCTCCGCCTCGACTTGCAGGGGACCGCTCGGTGTGGTCGCCTCGAGTCCTACGACCTGCCCCTCGCGTTCCATCAGTCCAGTGACCTCGGCTTCCATCCGCAAATGGAAGGTGGGATAGCGCTGCGCCTGCTGTGCCAGAAAGTTGAGAAACTCCCACTGGGGCATCAGGGCGATGAACTTGCAGCGGGTCGGAAGGTGTGAAAAATCGGCGATAGTGAGCGAGACGTCGCCAATCTGGCCGGTGAGCTGAGGCACCTCCTGGTGGGGGCGCTGAAGGAATTCATCCAGCAGTCCCAGCTCGTGCATCACTTCCAGAGTTGACGGATGGATGGTGTCCCCTCGGAAATCACGCAGGAAGTCGGCGTGCTTCTCCAGCACCCAGACGTCCACTCCGGCCCGAGCCAGCAGGAAGCCCAGCATCATGCCGGCCGGCCCTCCGCCTGCGATGCAACAGCGAGTGCGAATGGGTTCCGCTGAGTGCATGACGAAGGTTGCGCCGCTGGAATTCGTCATCAGTGCCTGTCGGTTGGGAGATGGCTCTAACCTATGCCGGACAGGGAGATTTCGGTAAGAGCGCTCGTCTCCCTAGCCGTCGTCCTGAAGCAGGGAGCTCAAATCGGTGAGCGATGCGAGCTGGGTCGCCTTCACCAACGACTCGGCCATATCCGACCTCACCGGCCCATCACCGGCAGGGGTGATCTGCGCCCGCCAGTCTGCTCTCACCGTGGGCATCGCAATCGATCGCCCGGCCCTCGCCCGCTTTCGCGTGAACTCGAAGCAACTGTCCCAGAGAGACTTCACTCTCGGCAGCCGAGGCCCTGCGAGTGGGGGGATCTCCAGATTCCACCGCTCCGCGATTGTCTTGAGAATCGAAGTATGCTCGAATGGCTCGCTGACGACGGTTCGTGGAGTGAACGGGCTCGCGACGATGGTCGGCACCCGTACACCAAGGACATCCCACGGCTCTGCCGCGCCTTCCGGCGTTGGGGGCGGGGCCACGTGATCGAAGAAACCGCCGTGCTCGTCGTAGGTCAAAATCAACGCAGTGCTTTTCCAACTCGGGCTCTGCAGCAACGCATCTACGATGTAGCCGAGGAACTGCTGACCTCTTCTGGGATCGTGCGTGGGGTGGTCGTCGGCCGAGCTATACGGCGGCTCAACTATCGCGACATGCGGCAGATTATCCGTCTTGCAGTCAGTCACGAAATCCTGAAGGCTCCCCACGATGTCGTACCGGCCGGTCCCGAAGTTGGGCCACAGCGCGAACATCGAGAGCTCAGTTGGCAGCTTGTAGCTCTTCCAGGTGATCCCCTCTACCGGCCCTCTTCTCTTCTCCCACGATGCCCAGATCGGAGATGGCTTGTGCCGAAAGGCCGTCTTCCACGTCGTCGTGACCACGTCACCGGCATGGCCTGCGGTGGCAAAGATGCGATTCGGGTGGGTCGAGCCGAGAAACGAGCTGTGCCAATGGTCGAACACGGCAAACTCGTCGGCCAGCTTGTAGAGCACGGGGAGAGTCTTCCGGGTGTAGTACCCCATCACCACCCTGGCCATCTGGCGGAGATCGGGAGGGGCCGGGGCATGGGTTCCGAGCAGCGGGCTGACGTTGACGGGCGTCGGCAGATTCGCCAGAGTGCGAGTGTGAAAGATCTCGTATGCCGAGACAAAGCCGTCCATCTGCCCCTTGTTCCACTGCTGGCGCACTTCCGGCCCTTCGTGTGGCGGGTCGAAGAACTCCAGACGCACGTCGTCCAGCGGCCAGGGCGGCACACCAGTATCGCTAGTGGGATCACCAGCGTGTCGGTTGACCGGCAGCGCGCCCACACCGAGACCTTCGACGTCCTCCCGGTTTTCCGGCGGAAAGTTGAGGGCTCCCAGGTAGTGGTCGAAGGAGCGATTCTCCATCATGATCAAAACGAAGTGCTCGATCTGTTCGATTCCCATGTAAAAGAACTCCAGGGCTTCATAGTGTTTTCGAGAGGCGAGCAGGCAAATCTTGCGGAAGCTCATAACCTAAGTGCCTGATTCCAGACAGGAACCTCTTCCTGCGCTGCACGTTGGAGGGCGCCGCTGATGTAACCCGGCTCACAGTGTCACCCAAGCAACTGTCCAACCTTGCGGTACAGTCGGGGAAGGGCGAACGCCACCGCAGCAATGAAGGCCAGCGTCGCTGAACGTCGTCGAAGGGGAGAAGGAGGGACGGACGAATGCCAAGAAAGAGTGGAGACAGGAGAAGCAACCAGCCCCAGCGGGAGTCGCCCCGACCAGAGCGACGGGCTGCGAGCCGGCGAATCAAGCGGGACGAAGACACCACTCAGTTGCTCGAGCGCGGAGAAGGGCCCACGGCCGAGGAGACGATCGATCCGAGTGTGGACAGCCCCAGCGAAATCACCAATGACGGCGGCCCTGGAGCCGATGCGTCCGACCGCTTTGGCGGGCCGCTTTCGCGTCCGGGAGAACAGCCGAACCCGCGAAGCGGAGGTACCGGCGGCGAAGGAGGCTACAGCACGCTCGGGGGCGGCGTTTATCCCGACGAAGGTCGCGAGGAAGATGCGCCCAACTACGGAGACTGGCAGCGTCACTCCTCCGGCACCGACTCGGGTGCCCGCGGTCAGGAGGGCCTCAGCTTCCCCGGTGAATCAACCTGGGGTGAGGAGCAGTATCGCATGCAGCGCCAGGAGGAGCAGGGTTCTCCTCGGCCGGAGCGCCGGGGGCGCGGTCGCCGGTCGGACGAGGCGCTGGCCCGCGAGCTTCAGGAAATCCTCACCAACGACCCCGAGCTGGATTCCACCGAGATCGAGGTGCAGGTCCAGGACGGCGCGGTCACGATGATCGGTGTGGTGGACAGCTCGGACGCGAAGCTTCTGGCCGAGGAGCTGGTAGAGTCGGTGAGCGGTGTGCGCGAGGTGCATAATCAACTGAGAGTGGAACGCTGATCCGTTGAGGCCCGGCTTGGGCCGGTGGTGAAGCCGGAACCTCTCCGGCGTAACTGGCAAGGGATTCTGTGGCCGAGACCAAACCACCCAAGCCCGCCGGTACCAAGGCCGAGCCCAAGCCGCGTCGGAAGAAGAAAGCCGCAGCCGAGCCCAGCTCCCGTGGCATCGCTCCGGACGCGATTGGAGCCGGCACTCCGCCATCGGCAGTCGTCGAGCTGGCCAATGCAATCACGGAGGATGGGGGCACCGTACTCGCCCGCTACAAGGACCCGCTCGGAGGTCACTGGCAGCTCTTCGCGGCGCTCCCTATCGACCTGATCGACCCGACGCCCTACCAGCGCGATCTCTCCAAGCCCCACGTGGAGCGTCTCTCCGCCGCCATCGATAAGCTCGGTCGCTTCCTCGACCCGATGATAGTGGTGCGAGGAGGCGCGCCGGCGCCCTCGCGGCCGTACTGGACCCCAAACGGAAACCATCGTCTCGCCGCGCTTCGGGCGCTCGGGGGTAAATCGGTGGTGGCCATCGTGGTACCCGATATCGAGGTGGCCCACCGGATTCTGCTGCTCAACACCGAGAAGGCGCACAACCTCCGCGAGAGGTCGCTGGAGGTTATCCGCCTGGCCGAGCTGCTGGCCCAGGCCGAGAGCCGCCCCGAAAAAGAGTACGAGGTGGAGTTCGAGGAGCCCGCGCTTCTGACGCTGGGTCTCTGCTATCTCGAGAACGGCCGGTTCGCCGGAGGAGCCTATCACCCGATCCTTCGCCGGATCGAGAAGTTTGAGAGCGCTCCGTTGCCTCAGGCGTTGGAAACCCGGCGCGAACGGGCAAGCCGCATTCTGGAGCTCGACGCCGCAGTGACCGAGGCGATGAAGAAGCTGAAGGAGCGGGGCTTCGAGAGCCCGTATCTCAGGCCGTTTGTGGTGGCCCGGATCAATCCGATTCGCTTCAAGCGCGGTGGGAACCCCGATGTCGACGAGACGATCGACACGATGCTCGCTGCCGCCCGGCGATTCGACGCGGGCAGAGTGCGGGCCGATCAGGTAGCAAAGGCGGGTGGCGCGCCGGAGGAGAGCTAGTCCTCGAGGCGAACCGGCTCCCCTCGCTCTGCTCGCGATGGGGAGTGCCCTTCCTGGGGCAGTCCTCATATACTTGCGATTCCCTCTGAGTGGAGATGGTTTCATGCTGGTCTATCGAACGCCAACTCTGACTGTCACGCTTGCAACAGCACTGAGCCTGACCCTGGCCGCCTGCAACCGGCAAGGCTCCGGTGCCACCCGCACCGGTACAGCGGGGGACACCAGCGCGTTAGCCGACTCGGCCGCAGCGTACGAAAAGAGCTCCGGGAATTTCCGGAACGTGGGGGAGACACCGAATCTCCAGGGTCCGGAGTCGGCTCGCTACGACCGGGACCTGGACATCTGGTTCGTGTCCAACGTGAATGGCGATCCCGGCAAGAAGGACAACAATGGCTACATCAGCCGGCTCAGGCCTGACGGCACCCCGTACACCCTCAAATTCATCGAGGGCGGGAAGAAGGGCGTCACACTGAATGCACCCAAGGGGCTGGCGATCAGCGGCGACACGCTCTGGGTGGCAGACATCGACTTCGCCCGTGCCTTCAACAAGCGGACCGGAGCCGCAATTGCGAATGTGAACATTCAGGGCCGCGCCAAGTTTCTCAACGGCGCAGCGGTCGGGCCGGACGGGTCGATCTACATGACCGATACCGGGGTCCTCTTCGGCTCGAGCGGTGAGGTCTCTCACCCCGGCCCCGACCAAGTCTTCCGCATCACCAAGGCAGGAGCGACTCCGGCGCTGACGTCTCCCCGGTTGCAGGGACCCAATGGCATTACGTGGGATCCCCGCCAGAATCGGTTTGTGATCGTGTCGTTCCTGGGTAAGGGCATCTTCGGTTGGAAGCCGGGAAGCAAGGAGATCGACTCTCTTGGGGCCGGTCCCGGCCAGCAGGACGGCGTGGCAGTGTTGAGCGACGGCCGCATCCTGGCCACTAGCTGGACCGACTCGAGTCTCTTCGTCCTCGACAAGGGAAAGACGAAGAGGGTAGCATCGGGCATCTCTTCCCCCGCCGATATCGATGTTGACCCCAAGGACTCCCGTGTCGCCGTGCCGCAGCTGATGGCGAACAAGGTTCAGTTCCTGGAGATACAATGATGCTTCTTGACACCCGGGGCGCGGCTTCGTATCTCCTCGTCGCCCTGGTCGCCGCCGCTGTAGGAGCGGCGGGGATGTGGCTCCACACCGGCGGACGAACCAGGGTAGCCACTGATCTCGTCACCACTCACGGCGAGTGGGTCACCATCAAACGAGGCGCCGAGTCCATTCGCGCCTACGTGGCGTATCCCGAACGGAAGACCAAGGCGCCGGCGATCATCGTCATCCACGAGATCTTCGGGCTCACCGACTGGGAGCCCAAGGTGGTGGACCGTCTGGCCAAGGAAGGCTTTGTGGCGATCGTACCGGACCTGCTCTCCTCCAAGCACGGAAAGTCACCCACTGATCCCGATGAGGGCCGGAAGCTGGTGGGCGAGCTCGAGCCCGAGCGTATCACCGCCGACCTCGACGCAGTGTATGCCTACGTGAACGGCCTCCCGGCCGTGGCAAAGGACAAGGTCGGTACCATCGGCTTCTGCTGGGGCGGCGGCCAGAGTTTCCGCTACGCCACCAACAACCCCAACCTCAAGGCCGTGGTTGTGTGCTATGGCCCCTCACCCGACACTGCCTCGCTCCACCGCATCCAGGCGCCAGTACTCGGAGTCTACGGGGAAAACGATGAGCGGATCGACGCGACCCTGCCCGACATCGCGGCCAAGATGCAGTCCGCGGGGAAGACCTTTACCTATGAGGTCTATCCCGGCACTGGGCATGGCTTCATGAAGCCTGGCCGTCAGGGCTCGGAGGGGCCTCAGCCGGAAAGGGCGTGGACCAGGATTCTGCAGTTCTATCGGGCGAGATTGGGTAAGTAGACGACCCGTCACCGAGGGGCCGGAGCTTCGGCCCCTTCGCCGTTTGCCTCTCCTTCATAGCGTTCCCTACTAGAGTGACAGACTCCTGATGCTTTTTCTCCTCCTCCAACTCCAGGTCCAATCACCGTCTCTTCTCGCTGCCCGGGCGGACACCATTCGTCCGGCGCACGATGCGCTGCACTACGACGTCACCCTGGTCACCGGTGACACCGGCACCCACGTGCTGGCGGAGGTGCAAACCACCTGGCGGCTTCATTCCGACGAGCCGGTGGAAATGGAACTCGACTCGGCGATGCGGGTGGTCAGAGTGCTGGTGGACAGCAAGGAGAACACCCGTCTCTCGCGCACGATGTACGCCCGGTCGGCGACGGTGGTGGACGTGCCCCATCAGAAACACGCCGGTGACACCGTCACTACCAGAGTTCGGTATCACGGCTTCATCCGGGACGGCCTGATCGTGCGAAAAAACCAGTACGGTGATCGAACCATTTTCGCCGACAACTGGCCCGACCGGGCCCACCTCTGGCTGGCTTCACAAGACGAGCCCAGTGACAAGGCAACCGTAGCGTTCCACGTGCAGGCGCCAGTCAATTCGAACGTGATCGCGAATGGAGTGCTGGGGACGATCGACACCCTGGCTTACGGGCACGCCGTCTGGAACTACACTCTGGATCGGCCCATACCAGTGTACAGCATGGTGGTGGGGATCGGACAGTTTGCCCGTGCGGCGCTGCCGAACGCCGGGTGCGCCATTCACTGCGTCCCGCTCTCGGTTTGGACCTACCCACGGGATTCCGCGTACGCCGTTACCGGGCCCTTCCGGCGGGCAGGCGACATGGTCGACTACTTCAGCCGCCAGTTCGGGCCGTTCCCCTATCCATCGCTGGCGCACGTGGAGTCGAGCACCCGGTTCGGCGGAATGGAAAACGCCACGGCGATCTTCTACGACGAGAAGCGCTATGCGACCAAGACGCTGAGCGAGGCGACTGTGGCGCACGAGACGGCCCACCAATGGTTCGGCGACGCCGTCACCGAGGCAGACTGGCACCATCTCTGGTTGTCGGAAGGCTTCGCGACTTACCTATCTGCGCTCTGGGAACTGCACGCCGAGGGGGACAGCACTTTTCGGACGACGATGCGGGAGGCGGCCGAAACGGTATTCAACTCCCCGGCGACAGAGCGAGCCATCGTGGACACGGCGGCCCGTGATCTGATGGGACTCCTCAACAGCAACAACTACCAGAAGGGCGCCTGGGTCCTGCATCAGCTCCGTGGCCTCATAGGGGATTCGGCTTTTTTCGGAGGCATGCGACGCTACTACACCTCGTTCCGCGACAGCACCGCGCTCTCAGCCGATTTCGCGCGGGTGATGTCTCAAGCCGCTGGCCGGGACCTCGACTGGTACTTCCGCCAGGCACTGACCCAGCCCGGCTACCCCGTATTGGACGTGCGCTGGAAGCACAAGGGAAGGAGTCTGACGCTGGACATCGCTCAGACGCAGAAGCCTGAGTGGGGAACATATCGGATTCCACTGATCGTCCTGGTGGATGACCAGCCGGCTCGGGTCGAGGTGAACGGGCGCTCGAGCCGCGTAGTGATCGATGGGATCAAACACAAACCCAAGCGGGTGGTGATCGATCCGAATGGGTGGTGGCTTTTGAAAAGCGAAGAGCGTGGACGGTGAACAGTAAACGGAGAACGTTCACCGTTTACCGTTCACCGTTGACACTCTTCTTGCTGAGCTGTTCCGGCACCCTCCCTCCGCTGCGCGGGCAAATCGAGGTCGGGCGCGATGCGTACGCGGTCTTCGTGGCGGGCAGCGGGACGGGTGGCGATCTCTACGCCGTCCGAGGGGAGGGCGGGGTGCCGATTCCGATCACCTTCACTAATGTCGCCGAGCTCTCGCCGGCGCTCTCACCTGACGGCACTGAGCTGGCGTTTCTCCGCGGCCTGTCTCTCCGCGACTCCACTCCCGCCACTATCTGGGTCATGAATTTGTTGAATGGCGCAGAGCGCGAGCTCCCACTGCCGAAGGGGGCTGCGGCGCCTCGGCGAGTCGGATGGGGACTGGGGCATACCGTGGTGGTTGAGACCGGCGGCGGTCTGTTCAGCATCCATGCCCCGCCGTCGGCTCCCGACCCCCAACCGATCCCTGCGGCAGCGCGCGCGGTCGCGGAGTCGAGTCTGTCTGTGCCTCTGGGCGATCCCGTTTTCGCGACGGTGGTGCCCTGCGAGACCTCGGGCGATCTCTGCGTAGTTGCCGACACCGGAGCTCCCGGTGTACTCGCGCGCGGGGCGCACGATCCGCTTCGGTGGGGACCGGATTCGGTTGCGTTTTTTGTGGACGATGAGGTGGAGGTCAGGCCGTTGGCCCGGGGGCGGCCTCGGAGGCTGGAGCTGTCAGGCGCGCCGGCACGACCGAGGCAGATGACATTTTTTGCCGGCAATCGAAGGTGAGAAGTGAGAAGCGAGAGGTGAGGGGGAACTCCACTCGGCTGCGTAACGCCATCTTCTTCCTCACTTCTCGCTTCTCACTTCTCACTTCTTACCTCTGACTTCTCACTTCTCGCCTCTGACCGCAATAGCATCCCACGCTGCTTCCAGTGTCAGTGCCACCTGCGGATGATCGGGCGCCCACTCCTTGGCGCTTACCCGTTCCGCCGCAAACGCTACCAGCGCGAGCCACACCGCCATCCAGAGATCGGCCGGACCGGGGCGCACCAGGCCGTCGGACTTCCCGCTTGCGACGATCTGTTGCAGGGCCTCACGGAAGTCGTGGGCTGCCTGACGGGTGCCGTCGTCCAGGTAGCCTTCATCGCGGCGGCGGAGGAGCATCCGAGCCATAGCCGGATCACTGTCGCTTGCGCTGACCAGCCTGTTGGCGACTGCGAGCAACCGCTCTCGCGCGGGCAGCAGCTTGTCCTCCTCATGCCCCTTCACCAGCTCCAATCCCCACGCCTGCGCCTCACGGTACCCGGCGATGAGAAGCTCCTCTTTGCCGCTGAAGTGCCGATAGATCGTCCCCTCGGCGACACCGGCTCGAGCTGCGATCTCAGGAGTGGTCGTGGCTCGAAATCCTACGGTTGTGAAGAGCTCGAGACCGGCCCGGAGGAGGCGCAGACGGGTGGCCGCGCCGTCGCGCTTGGGTGGAGTAGGAGCAGGCTGGGACATGCAACAATGTAAGTCTGAGCGGGTCCGAACCACATTGTCACCCTGAGGGAGCGAAGCGACCGTGGGGGCGACATCCAGGCGTCGCTCAGGCCCCCTCGCCTCCCCTAGCGCTGCTCGGGGCGGCTTAGGGTGACATCGGCGGGATTGAAGCAGTTCGCCTCCATCAACTATCTTCCGGGGCTTTTCTCTGTTCACCTTTGTGGGGTTCGAATGAAACTGCTGGTCCTCGGAGCCGGGCTACAAGGGTGCGCCTGCGCCTATGATCTTCTTCAGAATTCCGCGATCACGCAGGTAACCCTGGCGGACCACCGCAGGGTGAAGTTGCCCAAGTTTCTGGCCGGTGATTGGGATGGGCGCCTTCGTCCCATTCAGCTCGATGTCACCGATGGCGCCGCGGTGCATGCGGCATTTTGCGATCATGCCGCCGTGATGAGCGCGATTCCCTATTACTACAACGGGCCTATGGCGAAGGCTGCCGTCGAGTGCGGCTGCCACTTCTCCGACCTCGGTGGAAATACCGAGATCGTGCTGGAGCAGAAGCGGCTGCACGAGACCGCGCGCTCCAAGGGACTGTCGGTCATTCCCGACTGCGGTCTCGCGCCCGGGATGGTCAACATCCTTGCAGCAGAGGGCATCCGGCGGCTGGACCGGGCCGAGCGGGTCAAGATCTTCGTGGGCGGGCTGCCCCAGCATCCCGAGCCGCCGCTCAACTACCAGATCGTCTATTCACTCGAGGGCGCGCTGGACTATTACACCACCCCGTCCTGGGTGCTGCGCGGCGGAAAGCCTTTACAGGTGGACGCCCTGAGTGAGCTGGAGCCGGTCGAGTTCCCGGCACCTGTGGGTACGCTGGAGGCGTTTCACACCGGCGGTGGTATCAGCACCATGCCGTTTGCCTACGAAGGCAAGATCGATGTCATGGAGTACAAGACGCTGCGCTATCCCGGCCACGTCGCCATCATGCGTCCAATCCGGGAGCTCGGGTTGCTGGCACTCGAGCCAATCGACGTCAAGGGACAGAAGATCTCTCCCCGGGATGTGTTCATCGCCGCCGTGAGCCCGAAGCTCTCGAAGCCGGAGGGTCGCGATCTGGTGGCGCTTCAGGTTAGGGTCACCGGGATCAAGGCAGGCAAACCGCACACCGTCACCTTCCGGCTCATCGATTACTACGATGCCGAGCACGGGATCAGCGCCATGATGCGCACCACCGGCTACTCGCTATCGATCACAGGGCAGATGCAGGTGGACGGGCGGGTAAAAGCGAAGGGAGTTCACACCCCAGACGAGGCGATGCCATTCGACGCCTATGTCGCCGAATTGGGCCGACGGGGCGTGCGAATAGAGGAGCTGTAAGGGAACTTCCTGTTCCGGGCCTCTGTTCAGTTGGGGCACTGTACTGGAGAGAAAGATGCTGGATTTCAACAAGCTCTGGAGCGAATCGATCGGCTACAAGGAGTTCGTCGACAGCTGCAGAGCGGAGCACTGCGGGTTGTGGCAGGGAGTCTATCAACTGGCCCGCATTCCCGATTGGGCTCGCTCGGTTGTGCCGACCAATGCAGGTCTCAAGCTTCTGGTGATTGCGGAAGACTGGTGCGGCGATGCAACGAACACTGTGCCTGTGTTGGCGAAGTTGGCAGATCAGGTGCCTGGGCTCGAGCTGCGGGTCATCCTGCGTGACGCCAACCCGGAAGTGATGAACCAGTATCTCACCAACGGTTCCCGTTCGATCCCCATAGTGATTGCGCTGGACGAAGACTTTCAGGAAATCGGCCACTGGGGTCCGAGGCCGACTGAGCTGCAGGCCTGGGTGATGGCAAATCGTGGTACGATGCCCAAGGCTGAGCTTTACCCGCAGGTCCGAAAGTGGTACGCGCGGGATCGAGGAGAGACAACTCTTCGGGAAGTGCTAGGGGCAGCAGGATTTTCGGTGGGGAAGGCGGCGTAGAGGTGCTGACTTAGAACATCCACCCGGTCCCTACTGAAAAGTTGAATCCGTCGGGTCCGCCGGCAAAGTTGAAGGTGAAGATCGTCGACCGCAGAATCCGAATACCCAGCCCGCCGCCACCTCCCACTTTTACCCCTGTAGTCGCAAACTTGAACTGCTCGTGCTCGAAGACTCGGCCCGCGTCGAGGAAGCCGATCAGGGTAACCGCGCCAAGGTCGCCCAGAGAGAGCAGGTCGTGGCGGACCTCCAGATTCCCCAACAGCACATGCCGTCCGGCAAACCGTCCAGTGTCGAATGAACGGTGCGAGTACTGGCCGCCCAGCACCGGGATCTGATCTTCCCACGATGGGATGAGGAACCGGGCGTTGAGGGTGGGATGGCCACCCATTCCGGAGGCGGCGAACCGGGCAGCCACTACGGTTCCCTCCCGCGGGCTCACATATCCCCGAAGCACCGTGTACAGCCGGGTGTATCCATCACCTCCGCTGCCGACCTGAGAGCCCGCCTCCAGGAGTAAGCCCTGGTGAGTGTTGTACTCGTTGTCTCGGGTGTCGTACACAACAGCCAGCCGGCCGGAAACATCGGTCTCTCTCAACTCGGATCCGAAATCCAGATCGAAACGGGATGATTCAGGGAGTGTCGTGAAGCGAGTCCATTCCACGTTGCCCTGGAGTGCTACTTGCAACGGGCCGCGAATGCGGCGGGTGACCTCCAGCTGTCCTCCATACCGGGTCCGCCGGACCCGATGCAGGAATGGCTGAGTGGCGGTGGGTTCCTCGTCGGTGGTCTCATTCCCCAGTCCAAAGTACCCGAAACGGACTTCTCTCACCGCAGCAGCCAGCGCCTTGACCCGCCAGTTGGTCCACAGTTGGGGGGCCCGAAAGCGGAGGATCACGTGACGGCCGCCCCGTGGCGTGATCCCCGCCTCGCCGGTGAACGCAGCCCTCGTCGTCACCCTGCCATCGTATTCGGCCGGCTGGAAGTGGTGGACTCGAAACGCCAGCACCGGACCATCGTTCGCTCCACCCGTCAAATAAGGGAAGTAGCTGGTCCGCCAGGGCGCCGATGGCTGGGGCTCTTCTGCAGTCGCAGCAGTATCGGCGGCCACGGTGGTGCTGTCGCGACTGGTCGTGTCCGCAGGCGGGCCTTCCGGTACCTGCGCTGCAAGCCGGGCAACCCACAGGAGCGCCGGAAAGCTCGAGGCGATACTGCGCGCCAGGTGCGCGCGGCATTGGTAGACCCGATCCACCGACAGGTTCTTCACGATCAGAATTCCACCATTGCTCGATCTCGCCTTACCGTTTCTGGGAACCGCCCCTGCGCTGCCGCCCTCGTGGCGGGCACATGTGGACGGTGGCGCAGCCGGGGATTTAGACCGGACCCGAAGCAAATGTCAACCGAGCCGGCAGCACTCGCTTGCTCCCTCCCGCAACGTTCCCTAACTTCTCGGCTTGAGCTCCTCACCGCTGCTTCGTGACGCCGCAGAAAAAACTGGTGCTTCCACCGAAGAACCGCTCGGGCTCGTGCGGTTGGTGGTGGGCACCATCGCGCTGCTCGGCACCCTCATCGCCGCGGCACTGGCAGTCACAGGAGTAGAGCCGCGGGCCATCGAGCTTATCGGAGCACTCTGGGCGGTCTATGGATTGACCGTCGGCCTGGTCTCGGGAGTGCTCGAGCCGGTTGTGGACGGTCTCTCTCGTGCATTCACCGATGCCGGGCTGGTGCGAGCAGGCGGAGGCTATTCCGCGATCGAAACACTGGAAGCTCAGGGGCATCTGGCGGAAGCGGCTGAGTCCTATGCCGAGCGGGCCCGAAACCGGCCGGAGCGAGTGGAGGCGACGTTACGTCGAGCCGCGCTTTTGGCGGGGCCATTGAGCCAGCCGGAGATCGCCGCCGCCGAGCTGGGCAACCTTCGCACTGCCTCACCTCTCTCTGCGCGCGACGATCTCCGGGTCGGTCTTGCGCTGATCGATCTGTTTGAGCACGGCCTCCAGGATCCAGGGCGGGCCATGGCGGAGCTGCGCCGATTGCTCGACCGCCATCCTGCGGGGCGGGGCGCCAGGCGGCTGCGCGCGGCGCTTTCCTCGCTCAAGTCGCAACGCTTCGGCGGTTCCGACGGCTCCTGATGCGTTACGGTGGACGGCTGGATCCCGAAGTCTTCAACCTCCCCGTCGCGAAGATGCGGGCCGGGTACTACTCTGACAAGTATTTCGTGCGGGCTCGCGAAATCCTCCTGGCCGATCACTATCGCCCTCACGTCACCATGCAGGTGTTCGGAAAGAGTCACGCGTTCCTCGGCGGCGTGGACGAGGCGATTGCGATCCTGAAGCTCTGTGCCATCGAGTGGCCCGAGCTCCAGGTTCAGGCGCTCCACGATGGAGACGAAGTCGAGCCGTGGGAGACCGTCCTGTTGATCGATGGGCCGTATGATGCGTTCGCTCATCTGGAGACGCTCTATCTCGGCGTGCTTTCCCGCCGAACCCGGGTCGGCACCAACACCAGGCGAGTAGTGGAGGCCGCCGCGCCGAAGGAGATCATGTTTTTTCCCGCCCGGCACGACCACTGGCTGGTTCAGACGGGAGACGGTTACGCGGCGCATGTGGCCGGCGCCATCGGGGTATCGACTGATGCGCAGGCCTCCTGGTGGGGCAGTCACGGTGTGGGAACTGTGCCGCACGCGCTGATCGCCGCGTACAATGGTGATACGGTGCTGGCGACCCAGAAGTTCGCCGAGAAAATAGAGCCTGGCGTCAAACTCATAAGCCTGGTCGACTTCAACAACAATTGCGTGGCGACCTCGCTCGACGTGGCCCGCGCACTGGGCGACCGTCTCTATGGAGTACGGCTGGATACGAGCGAGATGCTGGTGGACCGCTCGTTGTTCGAGCAGATGGGTAGTTTCAAGCCTACAGGAGTTAATCCGCAGCTGGTGTGGAACGTTCGCCGCGCTCTCGATCAAGAAGGCTACGAGTTCGTTCGCATCATCGTGTCCGGCGGGTTCACCGTAGAAAAGATCCGCGATTTCGAGCGGGAGGGTGTGCCGGTC
This sequence comes from uncultured Gemmatimonadales bacterium, assembly GCA_963751925.1. Taxonomy (GTDB): domain Bacteria; phylum Gemmatimonadota; class Gemmatimonadetes; order Gemmatimonadales; family GWC2-71-9; genus CAVVWJ01. Next base: position 2,443,545 of record CAVVWJ010000002.1, read on the forward strand.
GACGGCTATGGCGTTGGCTCGTCGCTCTTCGAGGGCCGCTTCGACTTTACCGCTGATGTGGTGCTCTTGAATGGAAAGCCGTGCGCGAAGGTGGGACGAAAATACCGGCCGAATCCGAGGCTGGAACTGGTCGAATGAACCAACTGTGGTCTTCCGGTGTTCAGAACGTGGACTCACCGGGAGCGAGATATGACGAGGACGATCTTTTGGGATGTCGATACCGCCTACGACTTCATGCGTTCGGATGGCAAGCTGTACGTGCCACGAAGCGAGGAAATCATTCCTGCTTTGGGAGCACTCACTGACTTCGCGCACGCCAACAAAATTCCAATCGTTGCCTCGGCGGACGATCACACCCTGGCCGATCCGGAGATCAGTTCCACTCCGGATTGGAAGACCACCTTCCCGCCACACTGCATGCGTGGTACTCCCGGTCAGCTCAAGATCAGGGAGACCGAGCTACAGAACCCGCTCGTAATTGGGCCGGAGCCATGGGATCCTGCCACCCTGGCGCGCGAGGTTCTGGCGCACTCGGGCGACTTTTCACTGCTCAAGCAGTCGTTGGACGTCCTTACAAATGCCAACGTTCCCACCCTGGTTCGAACGCTCCAACCCGAAAACATCGTGGTATACGGGGTGGCAACCGACTATTGCGACAAATACGTGGTGGAAGGATTGCTGCGGCTGCTGCCCCAGAGCACACTCTATCTCGTCACCGATGCCATCCGGTCGATCTATCCTGAGACCGGTGATCGTTTGGTGGCAGACTGGGCTACGCGGGGTGTTCACATGGTGACCGCACAGGAAGTCGTGCAGCGAAACATCCCCGCATTGCGGCTTACTGCCGTGTGACGCAACGCACAGCGTGCCATTTTCGCCACTCTATACTTGGCCACAGTGAGAGTGCGGGCGGACGGCGAATTGCGAGACGTCCGAACCAGCCCTGAGTCCCCTGCTCCGTGGCCGGACGAGCTGTTTAGCCCCTACTGTCGCTGCTTTTCTCCCTTCACCTCCCCCTTCTTCTTCTATCTCGCTGGGAACGGGCCTAATCGCCCGTTCCACCCACCTTTTCACACGTGTGACTCATCCCACAGCAGTGAGGGTGACCCGGTCTTTACTTGCGACGTCGTGCAGCTTTGCGTGCCGACATAGGCTCAACTGCCCATAAGCGATCTCCGATCAACCCAGCAGGAGGCCACCATGCCACGAGGGGACAAGTCATCCTACACCAATAAACAGAAGCGGCAGGCCGAGCACATCGAGGAGGGCTACGAGAAGCGTGGTGTCTCCGACCGGGAAGCCGAGCGCCGCGCCTGGGCCACGGTGAACAAGGAGACCGGAGGTGGAAAGAAGAGCGGATCCGGGCGGGGTAAGAAAACCAAAACGACTTCATCCCGGCGTGGTGGAAAGAAGGGCGGCAGGGCGTCCGCTTCCCGGTCGAAGTCTTCGCGATCGGCAGCGGCACGGAAGGGTGCTGCGACACGGCGTCGGAAATCATCGAGTGCGACCCGGAAGAGCTCGGCCGCGAGTCGCAGCCGGAAAAGCACCGGACGAAAGAGCGCCAGCCGGAGCCGGAAGAGCGCAGGTCGAAGCAGAAAGACCGCGAGCGCAAGCCGCAGTCGCAAATCGACAGGCCGGAAGAGTACCGCCACTAGTCGGCGCAAGAGCACGCGAAGCCGCCGCGCCAAGAGCTCAAGGCGCTAAACCGGGCCCACCCCTTGCCGACTGACGCAGCCGTTGCATCTTCAGGCCTTACCTGTCGTACAAATCGGAGGCTCAATGCGCGGCAAAGGGTGGGCAGCCCGGGCCTATCTGGCAACGGGAGTACTTCTGGCAGTGGTAGTACGTCCGGCCGTGGCTCAGCGACTCAGCATTGCACCAAATATCGGGGTCTACATCCCGACAACGGAACTGGTCAAGGCGGCCAGCGGGGAACAGTTCAAACAAGAGGTCAGCATTACCCTCGGTGGTCGCCTCGGAATTTTCTTTAGCCAGCGACTCGGCGTCGAGTTTACCGGGGACTATGCGCCCAGCAAACTGAAGTTCAGTGCTGCGGGGGCGTCGAAGGAAGACGCCAACATCTTTACCGGCAGTGGCCGCGTCACATTCCAGGTCATTCCCTTCACCAGCCCGGTTGCCTTTCTCGTGACCGGTGGAGTAGGCCTCATTCATCGAAGCGGAGATTTCTACAAGACTGTCACCAAGAAAAACGATGTCGGAGGAACCTTCGGAGCGTCTGCTCGATTCAGGTTAGGGAAACTGCTTCGTATCCAGCTCAACGCCGAAGACTATGTGTACAAGCCGAAGGCCGATATTCCGGGGTTTGCAGCCACCGATCAGAAAAAGACCCAGAACGACCTTCATCTTTCCGTGGGGCTCGGCATCCCGTTCCTGGGGTTGGGCCAAATGGGCCAATAATTTCCGCTAGGGCGGCCCTCCGGGGCCGCCTTTTTCAGGTCACGAACAGAGAGTGACCAGCTTCACACCTCCCGTATCTCCGGCTTCACAGCGCAGAACTCCCCTTTCAGCCCATCATGTGTGGACCGTTCGGACAGGTCCAGCTCGGGCGCGCGCACCTTACCCAGCGCCAGGTACTGTTTCTCAACAGGTTCTGACCACAAGGGGAGTGTGTATGTGCATTCGCAAGCTTCTACCCAAGATTGCCGGCCTGGGAGCCGCTGCAATCCTCACTACAACTGTTGCCCCAGTGGCATCCGCCCAAGGTGGGGTGGAACTGGCGCCGTGGGCCGGCATCTACGTACCAACCAGCAACTCTTTCTCGACGCTCACCGATGACTTCAGCAGAGACGTGAGTGTGATCGGCGGCGCACGTCTGACGTTCTGGGGAACAGGCCACCTGGGATTCGAGGTGACTGGCGGGTATGCTCCGGCGAAAGTTGGTGGGGCGACGATCAACGAGACGAACACCAACCTCCTCCTCGCCAACGCCAGGGTCCTGTTGGCCCTCACACCTGTCACCAACAAAGTCGGCGTGTACCTCGGCGGCGGCGGTGCCTTGCTCACACGGGGCCGCAATACCTTCGATGACGATCGCAGCAGCACCGACCTCGGCGGGACGGTCGGCCTCGGCTTCCGTTTCGGCTCGGGGGACAACAGCCGCGTCGGATTGCGCCTCGATATCGAGGACTACCTCTACAATGGGGACTTCGGCGGCGGCAACGATTTCCAGAACGATATCGTGACCTCGCTGGGAGTGTCGATTGCGCTGGGCGGGAAAGCGAGCGACAATCAGTAGCGCTTTTCGTCGAAAACAAGTTGGGCGTGCTCTCGGAAGCTCCGGGAGCACGCCCTTTTGTTTAGAGCTTGAGCCTGTCTCATTCTTCTCGAACGACCTCGCGTGCCGCTTTGTCTTCGCGAAGTCCCAGGAACCGTGGATGCCGCAGAAGCCCGGCCGAGGTCCATTCCGAGAAGCCGACCTGGGCTACGAGCTTGGGATTGACCCACTGCACGTCACCCGCGGGACTGGGACCCGCCGCAAACGGTGACTTGGCCCGGTGCAAAGGCAAGAGACGCTGGTGCAGCATCTCGAGCGTCTTTCGGTCGTAGCCGGTGCCCACCTTTCCTGCATACCGGAGAGTTTTCCCCTCATAGTAGCCGACCAGTAGAGCTCCCAGCCGCTCACGTGAGCCTTGCGGGGCGGTGTACCCGCCGATCACGAGCTCCTGCTGGCGAAGACACTTGAGCTTGAGCCAGTCGGCCGATCGCGCGCTGACATACCGCGAATCCATTCGCTTGGCGATGATCCCTTCAGCGCCTTGAGCGCAGGCTTCGCGAAACATCGTGGCGGATCCGGTAGTGCGATACGGAGTAAACCGCAGGGTATCGTCGAACCACACGACATCGCGGAGCACCGCCTTTCGCTCGAGTAGCGGAAGGTTTCGCAGGTCCACGCCCTCGTAGTACAGGCAATCGAAGATGTACAGGTATACCTGCACCAGACTCCGGCGGGCGCGAATCGGATCACGCAGCTGCATGCGCTGCTGAAGGCGGGAGAAGCTGGTCACCCCGGTTTTCGGGTCGAATGCGACGACCTCACCGTCGAGCACCGCGTCCCCTCGCACGGCGAGCTGCAGCGCCTCGACCAGCTCCGGGTAGGCGTCGTTCAGCGGCTTGTGGTTGCGCGAGTAGATGTGAACCTGTCCGCCGGTTACATAGATCAGTGCCCGAACGCCGTCGAGCTTGGGCTCGTACACCCATTTCCCCTCGCTCGGCCTGGTATCCGTCAGAGTGGCCAGCATCGGAGGGATCCACGACGGCTGAGGCCGCTGCCGCGCCCGGGCCGTTGCGCGCCTGGTGAGAACGTCAGTACGAGTCATGCCGCCGAGTGTTGTTCCAGCAGCCGGCCGAGATCCTGTTTGGCCTTGAGGATTCCGGCCCAGGGATCGCCATGTTCTGCCAACAGCGCAGGGACGGTGAGCAGAGTAAAGTCGGTCGGGTAGATCTGTTCCAGCTGCTCCCAGGTGACCGGCATCGAGATGGTAGCGAGCGGATGCCGGCGGGGGCAGAAGATCGAAGCGAGAGATTTGCCGCGACTGTTCTGGTTGTAGTCGAAGAAAATTTTGCCGGTGCGCCGCTTGACTGCCCACTCCAAGGTGACATCGCGTGGCCACTTTTGCTGGGCATATCGTCCGATCGTTTCGGCGATACCCCGCACCGCGTCGTAGTTGAGCTTCCGAAGAATAGGAATGTACAAGTGAAGTCCAGTACGTCCTGATGTCTTCACGAACAAATCGATCCCGAGAGCGGCCAACAGCTCGCGAATTCTGAGGGCCAGGTCGCGGGTACGATTGAATGCCCGCTGGTGCAGCTCCGGCTCCTCGCCTTTTGCTTCCTTGCCGGAGTATTCGTAGGGATCGAGATCTACTACCACGAAGTCGGGAAAGTTGAGGACCGATTCATCCAGCGCGGCCTCCGAGCCGGAGAACGTCCGCCCATGCCCGCGGGCGTCCGGTCCTGCAGTCACCCGCGAAAACCACGGATGCAGCTCGAGTCCGGCCATCTGCGCCAGCCAGAGCAGCGTGGCCAGGTTTTCACAGATGATGTAGCTGCCGTCGCCCTCGTTATGGCTGGAGTAGATCGTGACGGTTCGTACGTATTCGGGAGGAGCGTCCCAGTGCTTCTGGTAGAAACTTTTTCCGGTGACTCCATCGGGATATCGGGTGACGAACAGCGGCCGTCCAGCGAGGTGTGGCAGCAGCCAGGGCGAAACGCGCACCAGATATCGAAGCAGCTCTCGCTTTGTGAGAGGCGAGTCGCGCCCAGATCCGGGCCAGAGCACTTTATCCAGGTTGGTGACTGCGAGCTCATTCCCATCGATGCTCAGCACGTGACGCGACTCCCGCGTGTCGAGCTGAGCAAGGACCTGAGCGACTCGGCTCATCCAACCTTCCGGGGCCGGCGGGCAGCTCGCGCCGGACGAGAGCGCGCCCGGGCGGCCGGCTTGGGCTTGGCGGTCTTCTTGGCGGCTTCGACGCTGCGCTTCAAGGCGTCAGCCAGATCGAGCACTCGGGACTCACGCGCAGGCGGTGCGCTCACCACCTCCTTGCCCTCCAACTTCGCCTCAATCAGTTCGGCCAGAGCTTCACGATAGTGGTCCTGGTACTCGCTCGGGTCGAACGGCTTCTGCAGGATCTCGATCAGTGTGAAGGCCATCTCGAGCTCCCGGTCCGAGAGCTTGACTGAATTCAGGTCTACGCCGCGTTCCTGACGCACCTCATCGGGGTAGTAGAGCGTCTCCAGCATGATGGTACCCTGATGCGGCCTGAGGGCGCAGAGTTGTTCCTTTTTGCGGATGGTAATGCTGGCAACCGCCGTCAGTCCCTTCTTCTCCAGCGCTCTCAGCAATAGGGCGTAGGGTTTTTCAGCCCGTTCGCCGGGCTCGAGATAGTAGCTACGCTCGTAGAAGACCGGATCGATCTCCTGCGACTGCACAAACGCGCTCAGGTCAATCGTATGCTTGCTGGGGAGCGGCAGCCGCTCGAAGTCTTCTTCGGTGAGAATGACGTACTGGCCCTTGGAGTACTCGTAGCCACGTACCGTCTCGCTCCAGGGAACTTCTACTTCGTCGGTAGGGCACCAGCGCTTTTGCTGTAAACGTGTCCCACAGGTGCTATGGAGAAGGTTGAACGAGATGTCTCGGCTCTCGGTGGCACCAAAGAGCTTGACCGGTATGCTGACCATGCCAAAGCTGATCGATCCGCTCCAGATTGCCCTCGCCATCTGTCGACCTCCGGGCTGGTAGTCTCAGAGTGCCCCGGGGTGCTCCCACCAGAGAAGCTCCAGACCAAGGAAAAACCACCGGCAGTTGTCCACAAAAACGCCGGTCTTGTCCACAGACTTGTCAACATAAGTTGTTGATAACTAACAAGTTAGGACACCGATATTTGGTCGAGGGGAAGGACTGGTGCTGTGGGATGAATCACACCTGCTGCTAGCGAGTCGGGCGTGCCTGGGCTGGTGCGCCGCTTACCGCGCGTAGGATCTTCTTGAGCGTCTTCTTGTCGCTGGTGTCTACCAGCTTCCGCGTGAGGCTCTCCACGCCGGCAACGGTGGGGACGGCCAGCTCGATGCTGGCAGGAGCGGGCTCGATCACCGGAACGGCGGCGCTGTCGGGCGAGATCGTAGCAGCCGGCCCAGCCGTCGGCCGGAGCGGTGCACTCCCCGTTGTGGGTGCCGGCCCTGCTTTGGGCGCGGACTCCGGAGCCCTGGGAGCTGCAGGCAAGGCCGGCTTCGGCAGGCTCACCGCCAGGATTGCCGGGATAGCTGCGGCCGCCTGTTTCGGCACCTGAGTTGGCGCCGAGACGATGAACTTCCGGTGTGCTCGTGAAGACTTCGAGTTGAGCGGCGTCGCAGCCGAAAGCGCCAGCTGGGTGCAGGCGATCAGCAGAGCTCCCGCGAATGCCAGCCGTACGGTGCGACGTGATGGACCTCTTTGACGTGGCTGTCTCTGAGCGGCCGGGCGCGCCTGATCATCCGATGTCTGCCGTTTCTTCCGGGCGCGTTTCGCCTTCTTGGGCGCTTCCGGCTGCTCCGGGGCCGCCGCCGGGATCAGCGGTGCGGGTGTAACCTGGAGTGTCAGACCAGAGAGAGGCTTGGCCGCCGGACCCGCAACCAGTGCCGCCTGAGTCAACGGCATTGTGAAGGCGAGCTTGTAGTGCGGATGATACTGAATGGGGAGCCACGTAGACGTGGCGTTATGGTAGATGCGGGCGCGCGGCGTCACGATCCCACGTCGGATCGCCACGGCCAGCTCCTCTATCGACCTGAAAGCGGTTTCTTCGCCGGGCGAGAGCTCTATACGGTACATTCAGCCAGCTCCTCGAGAGGTGCCGTGGGTCTCGACCCCATGCGAAATTCATGCTGCGGCTGCATGCATTTTCATTCATGACCAGCTAGCAGCCGTTCCGCACATGAGAGTCGATCGAGTGATCGCGGAAGCTTCGACAGCTTCCGGCGTTCACAAACTGCTCCTTTCTGCAGCTTGCTCAGCTCCCCTTGCGACTGCATTCTCATGCGCTCACCGCTCGTCTCGGGCGCTCTGGTAGATTGCGAGGAAAGGTGCCGGGAACATGATCCGCATGATGCATCAAGCGCTGAAACAATGTCGAGATTCCTGAGCGGAATCGCGCTGGTGCAAGGTGTGTTCTACCTGGCGACGGGCGTCTGGCCGCTGCTTGACATTGACAGCTTTCAAATAGTGACCGGGCCCAAGGTCGACCTCTGGCTGGTGAGGACTGTTGGTGTCCTGGTGGGGGTGATCGGGACGGTCCTGCTTCTGGCGGCTCGGCGCCGCCGTATCACTGCCGAGATTGCAATTCTCGCGGTGGGAAGCGCTCTAGGCCTCGCAGGGATCGATCTGGTCTACGCGCTGTCCCGAAGAATCTCCTCGATCTACCTCGCAGATGCGGTTGTCGAGCTCGGGCTGGCGGTGCTTTGGGGGCTGGCCTGGCTTCGGGATGCTCGTGCCGAACGGCACTGACCCGCTGCAGGTCCGGCGGGTCTCCAAACACTACGGCTCGGTCCTGGCGCTCGATGGTGTGTCGATGGAGGTCGGCCGCGCCGAGTGCGTCGCGCTGATCGGGGAGAGCGGGTCGGGGAAGACAACGCTCCTCCGCTGCTTCAACCGGCTGGTCGATCCTGACAAGGGACAGGTTCTGGTGGACGGGCAGGACGCCGCCACTATCGATCCGGTCGCGCTTCGCCGGCGCATCGGCTACGTCCCGCAGGACGGCGGCCTGCTTCCGCATTGGCGGGTTCGACGCAACGTAGAGTTGGTGCCCAGGCTGAGGCAGCTGGAGCTGGACGATCTGGCCGGCCGCGCGTTGGACCTGGTAGGGCTCGACCCATCCGTGTATGCGGATCGCTGGCCCAGGGAACTTTCAGGCGGACAGCGGCAGCGAGTGGCGTTCGCGCGTGCGCTTGCCGCGAGTCCTGACATCATCCTGCTGGACGAGCCGTTCGGCGCGCTGGACGCGATCACCCGGGCCGACCTGCAGCTCACGTTCCAGCGCATCCGGCAGGAGCTGGGGGTGACGGCCCTGCTGGTTACCCATGATCTGGCAGAAGCATTCTTGTTGGCCGATCGCATCGTGGTCATGCGCCGCGGGCGAATCGAGCAGGCGGCGAGCGCAGGCGAGCTCCGCGCCGCGCCCGCGACGGACTACGTGAAGCAGCTGCTCCAGCGCGCCCGAATAACCACGTGACACTGCTGCTGATGCTTCTGCTGCTGCTGCCCGGCTATGGCGGCGGAAGAGCCGAGGGGCAGTCGGCGCGGCCGATCCGAGTAGCTTCCAAGCCGTTTGGTGAGTCCTACCTCCTGGCCGAGATGTTCGCGCAGCTGCTCGAGTCGCGAGGGTTCAGGGTAGATCGCCGTCTCGGGCTCGGAGCCACCGAGATTGCATTCGAAGCTCTGCGCACCGATCGAATCGATGTCTACCCTGAGTACACCGGCACCGGCCTCCTCGCGATTTTGGGCGAGCAACCCACCCCCGATGCTCGCCAAGTGTACGATCTGGTGTCGCGAGAGTTCCGGGAACGTTATGGGGTGCGGTGGCTGCCGCCGCTCGGATTCCAGAACACCTACGCCGTGGCCGTGCGCCGAGAAACGGCGCAAAGGTTCAAGCTCGCCACACTAAGCGACCTGGCTGGTGTGGCGCGAACTCTTCGCGCGGGTCTTACGGCTGATTTCATCGGGCGGCCCGACGGCCTTCCCGGACTGGAGCGGGCCTACGGCATTGGATTCAGGTCGGTGCGTCCCCTCCTGCCGGCGGTCAAGTATCAGGCGCTGGCGGCTGGCGAAGTGGATGTCATCGACGGCTATTCGACCGATGGCTTCATTGCCCGCTACGACCTCGTTGTCCTCCGGGACGATAAGAGCTTCTTCCCTCCTTATGAGGCCGCCGGCATTCTCAGCCCATCGTTCCAGCGCGATCTGCCAGCAGGAGTTGCCGCGCTGACTGAGCTGAGCGGGCGGTTGACCGAAGGGGAGATGCGGCGGCTCAACCGCCGACAGGAAGTCGATGGGGATGCTGCCGCCGCGATTGCGGCGGATGAGCTCCGGCGGCTCGGCTTGACCAGCGAGCGGAGGGCTGGGGCGGACAGCGCCGCCCCCGGTACCAGGGAGGACGTCCTTCCTTATCTTTGGGCGCAGCGCCGTACCATTCTGGCATTGACGCTGCGGCATCTCGAGCTGGTGGGATTGTCATTGGCCGCCGCGCTTTTGGTAGCCCTGCCGCTGGGTCTGGCGCTGGAGCGAACGCGAGGCGCCGCCGAATCGGTCATTCGCGGTGTCGGGTTGCTGCAGACGCTTCCGAGTATAGCGCTCCTGGCTTTCATGATTCCGCTTCTGGGTATCGGTGTCGTGCCTGCACTCGTCGCACTCTTTCTCTACTCTCTGTATCCCATTCTCCGGAATACCTATACCGGTGTGCGAGATGCAGCCCCCGAGGCAGTCGGAGCAGCGTGGGCCCTGGGTATGACGCCTCGACAGATTCTTCGACAGGTCCGATTGCCGCTGGCCGCGCCGATCATAATGGCGGGGATCCGAACCGCGGCCGTCATCAACGTCGGCACCGCCACGCTGGCCGCCTTTATCGGCGCGGGCGGCCTGGGAGATCCGATCGCCGCGGGGCTGGCCCTGTCGGATACCCGGATGATCCTGATGGGCGCGCTTCCTGCCGCGCTCCTGGCTCTGGCAGTAGACGGGCTGCTCGGTGCCTGCGAGCGCCTGGTCGCGCCCGGCGGCTGACCCCAACTCCTGCAGCCGTGAATCAGTGAGAATCCATCCTTTCGACGCCCTCCGTCCCGCACCCGAGCTGGCCGCCCAGGTGGCAGCCGTTCCCTACGATGTGGTCAACCGGGCAGAGGCGGTGGAGCTCGCCGCCGACAATCCCAACAGCTTCCTGCACGTCGGCCGCTCGGACATCGATTTGCCCGCGGAGACCGATCCCCACGACGATCGGGTCTATACCAGGTCTCGTGAAGCACTCGATGAGCTGATATCGCGTCGCGTGCTGATCCGGGAGGGGGCACCGGCGCTCTACTTGTACCGTCAGATCATGCACGGCAGAGTCCAAACGGGCTTGGTAGGTTGCGTGCACATCGACGACTACGAAACCGATGTGATTCGGAAACACGAGAAGACTCGACAGGACAAGGAAGATGACCGGACCCGTCATGTCCTCACCCTCGGCGCCCACGCCGAGCCGGTGTTCCTGGCTCACCGCGGGGTTCGGGCGATCGAAACACTGTCGGAGTCCGTGATCGAGACGAAGCCACTATTCGACTTCACAGCTCCCGACCAGGTCCGGCATACGGTGTGGCGGATCCCCGATCCAGCTCCGTGGATCGACGCGTTCAAAGCCGTGCCGCATGCCTATGTCGCCGATGGGCATCATCGTTCTGCCAGCGCCTGGCGTGCCGGACAGGAGCGCCGGTCTGCCAATCCGAAGCATCAGGGCAACGAGGAGTACAACTGGTTTCTGGCGGTGCTCTTTCCGGCGGAGCAGCTCACGATTCTGCCGTACAATCGGCTGGTACGGGACCTGGGCGGTAAGACAAGTACGGAGATGATCGACGCTCTGAGATCAGTCGGGCGCGTCACCAGCACCCGGGATCCACGTCCCCAGAAACCCGGAACGTTCTGCGTCTATCTCCCCGGCGGCTGGCTTCGGGTCGAGCTGGCCGAAAGCTCGATTAATCGCCGGGATCCGATCGGCTCGCTCGACGTTTCATTGCTGCAGGATCGGGTGCTGACCCCGATCCTTGGGGTCGGCGACCCTCGTCACGACAAGCGGCTGGAGTTCGTGGGCGGGATACGGGGGACCTCCGAGTTGGAGCGGCGGGTCGACTCGGGCGAGATGGCGATTGCGTTCTCGCTCTATCCCACCACAATGGACCAGCTGATGGCGGTCTCGGATGCCGGGACGGTGATGCCGCCGAAGAGCACCTGGTTCGAGCCGAAGCTGCGTAGCGGACTCTTTGTGCATACGTTTTAGAAGAGTCGAGAGTCGAGGGTCATAGATAGGGTCTAGGGTCTAGTGTCTAGTGTCTAGTGTCTAGAGTGTGAAGCGGTAAACTCTGGTCGAAGCGTCGGTGAGGTCATCCGACTTCTAGACCCTCGACCCTAGACCCTCGACTCTAGACCTGCTCACTGGAGCATCGATGAAGGTTCTAGTCGCAGACAAGTTCGAAAAAGTGGGCGTCGACGGCCTTAAAGATCTCGGGTGTACCGTGGTCTCGGAGCCGGGCGTCAAAGCCGAGGCCCTTCCGGCACTCATGCAGCAGATAGACCCCAACATCCTGATCGTCCGGAGCAAAAAGGTGAATGCGGAGGCGCTCCGGGCAGGTACTGCCCTCAGTCTTGTAATCCGCGCCGGCGCCGGTATAGACACCATCGATGTCACGGCGGCGTCGGAGCTGGGAGTGTTCGTCTCCAACTGTCCCGGGAAGAACTCGATCGCGGTGGCCGAACTGGTCATGGGACTGGTGCTCACCTGCGATCGCCGCATTCCCGACCAGGTTGCCGAGCTGCGCCAGGGAAAGTGGAACAAGGCCGAATACTCCAAGGCTCGCGGGCTGTACGGCCGAACGCTAGGGATCGTGGGTCTGGGGCAGATCGGGAGGGAGGTCGCGGCTCGGGCGCTCGCGTTCGGAATGAAGGTGGTCGCCTGGTCCCGCAGTCTGACCCAGGATGAGGCTGACCATCTCGACGTGGCCTACGCCCAGACCCCATTGGAGGTGGCCCGCCTGTCCGACGTCGTGACCATCAATGTGGCGGCCAACGCAGAGACCAAGCACCTAGTCAACGCCGAGTTCCTGGCGGCGATGAAGCCGGGGGCGTACCTCATCAATACCTCCCGGGGATCGGTGGTCGACGAAGCGGCGCTGGAGCGGGCGGTCCGGGAGAAGGGCCTCCGGGCGGGCCTCGACGTCTATCACAACGAGACGCCTGGTGGCACCGGCGAGATCACCAATCCCATCATACAGGTGCCTGGTGTCTATGGCACGCACCACGTCGGCGCCTCGACCGATCAGGCCCAGGTTGCGATCGCGCATGAGGTGATTCGGATCGTGCAGTCGTTCCGTGCGACCGGAGAGGTTCCCAACGTAGTGAACCGGCTGGCAAAGAGCACGGCAACTCATGTTCTCACCATCCGCCACCGGAACCGGCCGGGCGTGCTGGCCCATGTTTTCGGCGTCCTGGCCGGCGCATCGATCAACGTGGAAGAGGTGGAGAACATCATCTATCACGGCGCCCAGGCTACGCTCGCGCGGATTCACCTGGACGGCCACCCGGAACCCGCCGCCCTGGCCCGAATCCGGGATGGCAATCCGGACATCATCAGCGCAGATCTCAGCGCCATCAACGGAAAGAGGTAGTCGAGAGTGACTCCGACCCCCGAGCGTATCCACAACTTCAGTGCTGGTCCGGCGGTTTTGCCCGAGCCGGTTCTCCGAAAGGCCCAGGAGGCGCTCTGGAACGCCGCGGGGAGCGGAATCGGAATCATGGAGCACAGCCACCGGGGCAAGGTGTTTGACCGGATCATCAACGAGGCGGAAGCAGCCTGCCGCAGTCTGGCCGGGATACCAGACAACTATCGTGTCCTGTTCCTGCAGGGTGGCGCCTCGCTGCAGTTCTCGATGGTTCCGATGAACCTGCTGGGTGCTGATCGAACCGCGGACTATATCCTCACTGGCGTCTGGTCTCAGAAAGCGATCAAAGAGGCGAAGCAGGTCGGCAAGACTCATGTGGCAGGGACGACCGAGAAGACCAACTTCGACCGAATTCCCGCTGCCAGCGAGATCCACTACTCGGCCAATCCGGCGTACGTCCACTTCACGACCAACAACACGATCTATGGGACCCAGTGGCGCACGGAGCCGCCCGTGCCAGTGGGAGTTCCGCTGGTGGCGGACACTTCGAGCGACATGTACAGCCGTCCTATCGATGTCTCCAAGTATGGGCTGATCTACGCCGGTGCCCAGAAGAATCTGGGTCCATCAGGGGTGGTGCTGGTGATCATTCGCGATGACCTGGCGGAGGCCGGCCCCACCACGCTGCCGACGATGCTCCAGTATCGGACCCACGTGGCCGAGAAATCCCTGTACAACACTCCTCCCGCGTTCGGGATCTACGTCATGGGTGAAGTCTTCAAGTGGATCCAGGAGCAGGGTGGGCTGAAAGCGATGGCCGAGCAGAACGAGGCGAAGGCCGGCCTGCTATACGATTATCTGGACGCGAGCGACTTCTTCCGCGGCACGGCCCAACCCGACAGCCGCTCACGCATGAACGTGTGTTTCCGGGCGCCCACCGAGGAGCTGGAGGCCAAGTTCGTGAGTGAAGCGGGGAAGCGCGGACTGGACGGGTTGAAGGGCCACCGCTCGGCCGGGGGCATGCGGGCGAGCATTTACAACGCCTGCCCCAGGCGCTCGGTCGAGGCGCTGGTGTCTTTCATGAAGGAGTTCGAGCGAGCCAATCGGGCCGCGGCGGCGCGGACCTAGCGCTGGTTCAGAGCTCGGATCAGATCGGCGTTGGTGGGATTGCGTTTGAGGTCGACCAGCAGGTCGTTCATCGCGTTGATCGGTGTCATTCCTCCGATGCGCTGGCGGAGCAGCCTCGAGGCCGCCAGCGCTTCTTCTGACAACAAAAGCTCCTCCCGCCGTGTCGCACTGGCCACGAGGTCGATCGCCGGGTAGATCCGGCGTTCGGCCAGCTCGCGGCTGAGAACCAGCTCGCTATTCCCGGTTCCCTTAAACTCCTCGAAGATCACCTGATCCATTTTGCTGCCGGTATCCACCAGCGCAGTGGCAATAATGGTCAGGGATCCGCCGCCTTGTGACTGATCGATCTTTCGGGCGCTGCCGAGAAATCGTTTCGGTTTCTCCATCGACTGGGCATCGAGTCCTCCCGAAAGCGTGCGTCCAGTCCCCTTTTCGACGGTGTTGTACGCCCGAGCCAGCCGGGTGAGTGAGTCCACGATGAGGACCACGTCTTCACCCAGTTCCACCCTCCGGCGGGCCCGCTCGAGCGTCAGCTCGGCTACGGTGACATGGCGCTGTGCCGGATTGTCGAAGCTGGAGGCGATCACTTCTCCCACGCCGGCGGCCTCCATCTCGAACACTTCCTCCGGCCTCTCGTCGACCAGAAGGATGAACAGATCGGCCTGAGGGTAGTTCCGGCTTACTCCCTGGGCGATCGACTGCAGCACCATGGTCTTTCCGGCTTTAGCCGGGGCTACGATGAGAGCCCGCTGCCCTTTTCCGAGGGGGCACAGAATATCTATGACCCGGTTGGTGTAGTCGGCGGCTCCGGCCGGCCCGGATTCCGCCTCGAGCCGCAGCTGCTCGTTAGGGTGGATCGCACCGAGGCGACCGAACTCCGGCCGCTGCCGCAGCGCATCGAGCGGCTTGCCGTGCACCGCGGTAATGGTTTCGAGGGAAGGGCCCTTGCCTTTGGCCGCAGCCCGAACTGACCCGGCGATCTCGTCGCCCGTGCGCAGCCCGAACTGGCGGATGAGCCGCTCACCGACGTGAACGTCGCCGTTGGAGGGCAGGTAACTCGCTTCGCGCCGCCGGAGAAAGCCGCTTCCCCGGCCGACGTCGAGTACGCCAAGCATCAGGTGGTTGCCGCTGCTACGGAGCGCTTGATGCGATGCAGAATGGCTGTGAGTCCTTGGGTGCGGGTCATGCCGAGCGTCTCACTGAGCCCGAGCTGATCGAGCAAGTCATTGGGGATGCGGGAAACCGCCTCGGCCGGCTGGCCGTCGAGGCTCCGGGCCAGCAGCGAGATGAACCCACGCACGGTGGGAGATTCGCGCGGCACGTCGGCGTGAATGTGAACCTTTCCGTCCTCCACCTCGACCCAGAGAAATACTGGCGTCTGGCATTCATGGACCCGATTGTGCCCCAACTCCCGCTCGGCTTCTAGCCTCGGGGGAAGCGGAGGGAGCTTCTTGGAGTAGTCCAGCAGCGTTTCGAGCCGAGTTTGGCGGTCGGCCGCCTTAAAGCGGGGAATCAAGGATTCCAGCGTGGGCATATCTCAGTGCTCGGCTCAGTTCCTCCCTGAAAGTCGCACGGTCAGAGCGTTCAGGCTATCCCTCTCTCGCGTTCCTCTTGCAGCAGCCGTTCTTTCCGCTCCACGCCCCAGCGATACCCGCCCATCTCCCCGTCTTCCCTCACGACTCGATGACAGGGAATCACCAGAGCCACCCGGTTGCTGGCGCAGGCGCGCGCCACGGCCCGGGCCGCGGTGGGACGCCCCAATTCTTTCGCGATAGCCTGGTAGGAGCGAGTCTCACCCGCTGGAATCCGGCGCAGCGCTTCCCACACCTGCCACTGAAAGGCCGACCCCCGAACGTCGAGCGGAAGGTTGTCGCCATCGGCCTTCCCCAGCAGCCGGCTCAGAATGGTGTCGGTGTACTCCTTGAGCATGTCATCGCCCCGCTCGATCTGTGCAGAAGGGTACTCTCGCTGGAGCGCCGACTCGAGTGCGTGGGCGTCGTCGCCCAGCATGACGGCGCACAGGCCCCGGTCAGTGGCCGCGGCGAGCAGGAAACCGAGCCTGGTAGGAACTGTGGTGTAGTGGATTCGGGTACCGCGGCCGCCGCTCCGATACACTCCGGGAGTCATGCCCATGCCGGCCTTGGCCTGCTCGTAGGCCCGGCTGCCGGAACCGTATCCAGCCTCGTACGTCGCCCGGCTCACCGTGTCGCCTTCCTTCAGGCGGGATTTCATCCGCTGCAACCGCCGGGCGCTGGCGTACGCCTTGGGTGTCACCCCCACGACGCGTTTGAAGGTACGCTGGAGATGGTATGGGCTGAGTCCTACTGCCTGGCCTAGCTGCTGCAAGCTGACGGTCTCCTGGAGATGTTGGTCGAGATATTCCCGAGCCTGCTCTACCTGGCGGACGGCAGCCGTCTGGCTGCTGCGGGGTTCGCACCGCATGCAGGCCCGATAGCCGCCAGCTTCGGCCGCGGCAGGGGTGGGGAAGAATGTCACCCGATTGGGAGCAGGCCGCCGAGACGGACAGGTTGGGCGGCAATACACCCCGGTGGTGGCCACTGCGTAGACGAACTGGCCGTCCTGGACCGGGTCCCGCGTCAGGACGGCGTCCCATCTGTGCTCGTCCGCCGCAGAAGTCCAGCGATTTTCGGATACAACCGGCATTTCAAATCTCCTGTGAGGTTCTCTCAAGCGCATGCGTATGGTATCGCCCTGAACCGGCCTGCACTACCCGGTTCTTGCGCCCAAAGACCCTCGATTCAGCCGGGAACCTCTCACCGGCCCTCCGCGTTACCCAATGGTTTTGGGGTCTGCCGCCCCGCCATCTCGCGGACCCCAAAAATCGACCATATCATAGGGCAAAGACGTCTGGTAAGCATTGAGCCCGGCTGGACTGGAGAGGCCTTTGACCACGATCGCCGATTCCCGAGAAACCTTCCGCAGCGTCCTCGCCGAGCAACTCCTCGAGGCGCGCGAACGGACATTTCTGCTGATCTCGCCGCTCAGCGATGAGGACCTCCGGGTTCAGCACGATCCGCTGATGAGTCCCGTCCTGTGGGATCTGGGTCATATCGCGCACTTCGAAGAGCTGTGGCTCACTCGTAACCTGGACGGACCAATCGAGTTCGTCGAGATGCCGGGGCTGTACAATCCGTTCGAGCATCCCAGGAGCACCCGCGGAGCCCTGCGGCTACCCAACCTGACAGAGTGCCGGGAGATCATGGATGAGATCACCCAGGGCGTTCTGGCCCGATTGGCCGAGGCGGACTTCGATAGCTCCAACTCTCTGTTGCGCGACGGCTACGTCTACCGGATGGTGCTTCAGCACGAATACCAGCACAACGAGACGATGCTTCAGACGCTTCAGCTGAAGCAGGGGGAGCCCTATACGCCGGCGGTCCGGTACCACCGCCCAGCGCGGGGGACCCCTGCGGAGTCCGGTGCCATGGTTCGTTTCCCCGGAGGGACGGTGGACATCGGTACCGACGACCGGTCTGCGGCCTATGACAACGAGCGCAGCCGTCATTCGGTGCCCCTGGCGCCGTTCTGGATCGACGTCACACCGGTGACGAACGGGGAATACGTGAGCTTCATCGCAGCGGGGGGGTACCAAAACAGGGCGTATTGGTCCGACAACGGCTGGAAATGGGTCAACGAATCGGCTGCCAGGGCGCCGAAGTACTGGAGCCGGGGCGGTGATGGCTGGATCAGCCGCTCGATGGACCGAAACGCCCCGGTGGCCCTGGATCATCCGGTGATCCACGTCTGCTACTACGAGGCCGAGGCGTTTGCAAAGTTCGCCGGAAAGCGGCTTCCGACCGAACAGGAATGGGAGGCCGCGGCCTCGTGGGATCCTGAGACCGGGACCAAACGCAGCTATCCCTGGGGAGAGGAATCCCACCAAGGAGTTGGCGAACGTGGACCAGCTTTCGTTCGGGACCGCATCGGTGGGGGCTTACCCAGCCAATGTCTCCCCATCGGCTGCCGGGGGATGATCGGCGACGTCTGGGAATGGACTTCCAGCGATTTCCTGGCCTACCCCGGCTTCGAGAGCTTTCCCTATCGGGAATACTCCGAGGCGTTCTTCGGAACGGAGTACAAGGTTCTTCGCGGTGGATCCTGGGCCACCCGTCCGGGAGCGATCCGCAACAGCTTTCGCAATTGGGACTACCCTATCCGCCGCCAGATCTTCAGCGGCTTCCGGTGCGCTCGCGATGACTGAGACGTCGATGTCAAAGTGGTCCCGCAGGGTTCACGACAGGGGCGATGCCGGCGCGCAGGCGCTGCACCATTCCAACTCCAGCATGCTGGCGGAGGTCGCGTCGGGACTCTCCCTGCCGCAGAAGGAGCTTCCCCCGAAGTACTTCTACGATCATCGCGGATCCGAGCTGTTCGAGGAGATTACCCGGCTCCCGGAGTACTACCAGACTCGGACCGAGCGAAGCCTCCTCGAGGCGTGGATGCCGGAGCTCATTGCCGAGTTGGGCACCCGTGCGCTGATCGAGCTCGGAGCCGGCAGCGCGGAGAAAAGCCGCATCATCCTGCGCGCCATGCGAGCCACGGGAACTCCCAACCTGTACGTACCGATCGACGTGAGCGCCACGTTCCTCAACCTGACGGCAACTCGCCTTCGCCACGAGTTTCCGGGGTTGAATGTGGAACCGCTGGTGGCGGACATATCCGAGGAGTTCGGCCGGCCGCGCGGCATCTCCCATCCCGCGCTCTACGCATTTCTGGGTGGGACTATCGGAAACTTCTATCCCCCCGCGGCCATTCGCCTCCTCAGCCGGGTGCGGAGCGTCATGGAGCCGAGCGACCGTTTCCTGATCGGAGTCGATCTCCGGAAGAACATTGAACGGATCGAGGCTGCATACAACGACAGCCGGGGTGTTACCGCGGCGTTCAACAAGAACATGTTGCTGGTGCTCAACCACGAGCTGGGTGCGAACTTCGACCCGGCCAACTTCGAGCACCGGGCGTTCTACGAGCCAGTGACCGATCGGATCGAAATGCACCTGGTCTCCAATCTCGAGCACGAGGTCAGAGTGCCGGGTATCGGCCTGGTGCCGTTTGCTGAAGGTGAGTCCATGAGGACGGAGATCAGCTGCAAGCACGACCGCGTCAGCATATCCGAATTGCTGACCGCCGCGGGACTTCGGCTGGAAGCCTGGAGACCGGACGCGGAGTCACTCTTCGCCCTGGTAATCGGCGCCCCACGATGACTCTCTCCCGCGCGCATCTGGCTACCGATCTCGCGGAGGATGTATTCGCGGGACCGATCAGCGGATCACTCATGCCGCGGCGGCTTGGCGCCGAGGTCGAGTTCATCCCGGTCGAGGCGCATAGCGGGGCCCGATGCCCGATCGATGGAGAGGGTGCCACGTCCACATTGCCGTTTCTCCGCCGCTATGGGGGGCGTCAGGGCTGGCGCGAGAGCCGCACCTGCAAAGGAACTCCCTGCTTCACGCTGCCTGCCGGAGGAACGCTGACCTTCGAGCCAGGCGGACAGATCGAATACAGCTCTCCTACCTGTGGTTCGGCCAGTACGCTGTTGACGGTTCTGCGGTCGGTAGTGCTGCCGCTGCGGTCAGCCGCCGCC
Organism: uncultured Gemmatimonadales bacterium; assembly: GCA_963751925.1. Taxonomy (GTDB): domain Bacteria; phylum Gemmatimonadota; class Gemmatimonadetes; order Gemmatimonadales; family GWC2-71-9; genus CAVVWJ01. The sequence continues at coordinate 2,463,166 of CAVVWJ010000002.1, forward strand.
AACGAAGGGATCGAGCTGCTGACCTCTGGCATCGATCCACTGCATCAGATCGAGGGTGCGCCGCTTCTGCTGCAGCCGACCCGGTACGCTCGAATGGCGGAGTACTTCGCCCGGTCCGGCCCGGCCGGAGCCCGCATGATGCGTCAGACCGCGGCGTTCCAGATCGGTCTCGATTTCGATGATGAGCCGTGGCTGCGCTGGCGGGTGCTCAACGCGGCCGTGCCATACATCATCGCGATCTTTGCGAACTCTCCGATCTATGCCGGAGCGCGCACCGGGTTTCAGAGCTTGCGGGCGGAGACCTGGCGCAACGTCGACCGAATGCGTACCGGCCTTCCCTACGATGAGCATGCCCCGGTCGAGGCGTATCTCGACTTTGCTCTGGCCGCCCCGGCGATTCTCTTCCCGGCCGTGGATGGAGAGTATCGACCGTTCGGAGACTGGCTCGGCCGAGCCAACCCGACAGTCGAGGAGTGGCGAGACCATCTCACCACGCTTTTCCCCGAGGTAAGACCTCGAGGCCACCTGGAGCTTCGCTCGCCCGACGCTCTGCCGCCGCAGTGGTATGCGGCGCCGCTGGCCCTCACCGCAGGCATCCTCTACCACCCCGGGACACTTCGGGCAGCGAATGATCTGCTGGGTCCGCCCGACGCCGCGCTGCTGGAGCCCGCCGGCCGGTTGGGCTTGCATGACTCAGCCCTCGCCAGGACAGCGGCAGATCTGTTCGAAATCGCCCTGGCCGGTTGCCGCGGACTGGGCTCCGGATACTTCCACCCCGCTGACCTCGATCAGGCCCGGGCCTTCTTCGACCGCTACACCAGGCACGCACGCGCTCCCGCCGATGATGTTCTCGAGAATGCCATAGCAGCGTAGTTGACGCTCGTGTGAGAGCGGTCACGTATGTGCGGTTCCGCTCCTCTTAGCTTCGGCTGGTGCCGAATGTCCGGCGCTCTGATCGTAGGCGGGAAACGGGTGACCTCTCCAAGCCGGGGCAGCGACTCAGCAGGTGCTTCGCAGACCACCGGCCGGATCGTGGTTGCACTATTCCCTGACCGGACCGGTACTGAGTCGGCCCTGCGAGACCTCAAAGCCGCAAGGTTCACCGATGAGCAGATCGGGATGGCGCTGCCGGAGCGGCTGGAAAAACGGGAGTTGATCACCCCGACTGACGAGTCGGTGGAAAGCGCGGCTACCGGCGCGGTCAGTGGTAGTCTGGTCGGAGGCCTCATCGGACTGCTCGGCTCCTTGCTCATCCCGGGTATCGGGCCGGTGGTCGTGGGTGGAGTCCTGGCGACCGCACTCACGGGAGCAGGCATCGGTGCTGCCACCGGCGGCTTACTCGGCGCACTGGTCAATATGGGAGTGTCGGAGACCGACGCGGAGCACTTCGAGAGAGGCTTTAAAGCCGGCGGCGTGCTGGTGACTGTCAACGCCGGTGCGCGCACCGCCGAGGCTGTCGCCATCATACAGCGGCACGGGGCCGATCTCGGAACAGCAGGGAATATCGAAGCGGGAAATGCGCCGAGCTACCCGGACCCTGAGCGGCGCTCCCCGATTCTCTAGCCGAACCGAGGGGTCTCGTTTTTTATAGATTGAGACCTCATCATGAAGTCTTCGCTTCCATCCCTGGTCTCAACCGAGTGGCTGGCTTCGCGACTCGGCAGCCCCGGGCTCCGCGTCGTTGATGGGTCATGGTACCTGCCGGGGAGTGGCCGCGATGCCGCCGCTGAGTACCGGGCGGGGCACATACCCGGCGCGGTTTTCTTCGATCTCGATGCGACGAGCGATGCCCGCACTCCCCTCCCACACATGATGCCGCGTGAAGATGAGTTTGCCGCCCGCATGCAGGCGCTCGGCTTGAGCGATGGGGACAACATTGTCGTGTACGACGGCTCTGGTGTGAACCTCAGCGCACCGAGAGTGTGGTGGACTCTCCGCACCTTCGGTCATCGCGACGTCGCAGTGCTCGACGGAGGTAGCCTCAAGTGGCGGCGGGAGGGCCGTCCCTTGGAGCAGGGGAGCGTGCGACTCCCACCGGGCCGGTTCACAGCGCGACTCGATCGAAATGCCGTGCGTGACCTACCGGCAGTCCTCGCCAACATCGTTGAGCCAAAGGAGCAGCTGGTCGACCTGCGGCCGGCCGGCCGGTTTGCCGGCACCGACCCGGAACCCCGCCCCAACGTGAGGGGCGGCCACATCCCGGGCAGCCTGAATCTTCCATTTACCGAATTGGCACAGGCGGACGGGACGATGCTCCCACCAGACGAGCTGCGCCGGCGGCTGGTCGAGCGCGGGATCGACCTTTCCAAGCCGGTGATCGCAACCTGTGGCTCGGGAACCAGTGCCTGTGCGCTCGTTCTGGCTCTCGATCTCCTGGGCCACCGAGACGCTGCCGTCTATGATGGCGCCTGGACCGAGTGGGGCGGACGTAGCGACACTCCGGTCAGCTCTTCGTCCAAGTCGCGAGATCCGGTCTGAGCGGGCCGACGTTGAACACCGGTGCCGGCGGGCACCAGAGCGTCGACCGCAGTGCTGATTGGGGTTTCGGCTGCCTGGTGCTCTTTCTGTTGCCGTTTGCCGCCGCCGGTGCGGTGAGCGCGGTGCTGGCGCTTCAGCGCCGGACAGACTGGCGGGAAGCGGTTTTGCTGGCGGTGTTCGCGGTGACGTTTGGGGGCGTTGGCTTCGGAGGATTGGCGGCTGCTGTCGCCGGCAGGAAGAAATTGAAAGAGCGGCAGGCTCTTGAGGTGAGCCATCCAGACTCGCCATGGCTCTGGCGAACCGACTGGGCCTCGGGCCGAATCGATGATGGAAGCAGGGCGGCTCTGGCCGGGGCCTGGGCCTTCACGGTTCTCTGGAATCTGATCAGCATCCCGAGCGGGTTCCTCGGAGTCAGGGCTGCGCTCTATCAGGGCAACCGCGCCGGGTATATCGCCCTGCTCTTTCCCGTCGTAGGGGCTGGCCTTCTGGTCTGGGCCATTCGTCTGTCACTCCGCTACCGGAAGTACGGTGTCTCTCGGCTTACGCTCTCGACGGTGCCGGGGACGATCGGGCACTCGCTCAGAGGGCTGGTGCAGGCCACCACCGCACTCGAGCCCGACCAGGGCTTCCGGGTGACGCTGAGCTGCGTGCGGCGGATGACGACACAGAGCGGGAAGAGTGGTTCAACATCGGAGCAGATCCTCTGGCAGGAAGACCGGCGGGTACCGGGCCTCGTTCGCCATGATGCCGCCGGTGAAGGGACCCACATTCCGATCGGCTTTTTGATACCTCCGGATGCGAGAGCTTCTGACTGGATCAACCCGAATGACAAGCTGATCTGGCGGCTGCAGGTCGGCGCCACTGTGCCCGGGGTCGACTACGAGTCCAGTTTCGAAGTTCCTGTTTTTCGGACTCCTGCCAGCGATCAGCCGCTTTCGGATGAAGAAAAGAAGATGGCTGCCGACACAACGATCGAAGTATCGAAGTACCGCCAGCCGACAGCATCCCGCATCAGAGTTGCGGCCAACCGGCGGGGTACCGAGATCGAGTTTCCTGCTGCCCGGAATATTGGTGCGGCAGTATCGCTGACCTTCTTCCTGTTGATCTGGACGGGAGCGCTGGGATTCCTGATCTACCTGCGAGTTCCCATCATCTTTCCGATTGTCACGGGATTATTCGAGTTGCTGATCCTGATTGGCGTGCTCGATCTCTGGCTGGAAGTCTCCCGGGTGGTGGCAGGTGCCGGAATGGTGACGATCGGCACAGGGTACCTCTACCCTGGACGCGAGAAATCCCTCACCACGGCCGAGATCGAAGATGTCAAACCGGTCATCGGCATGCGCTGGGGAACCGCACTGTACTACGATATCGCGGTGCTTCGAAAAGGCGGGAAAAAGGTTCTTGCCGGCCGCTCGGTTCGCGACAAGCGCGAAGCCGAGTGGCTGGCTGGAACAATTAAGGCTGCGCTGAATGGCTAGCGAGAGGGCGGAGCAAGGTTACCGCAGGCCACGATGGTGCCCATGTTCGCGGCCGATGCGTGCACATTGACGAAGTAGTCACCGGTCTTGGGTACGGGGATGTCGAGCGTAGCGGTGGCGGTGGCACGACCATCCCCGTCCACCTTCAGCGGCTTGTAGGCATCCGCCGGGCCGAGGACTCCCTGATCAGATCCGCACTGCCCCCGGTGTACGTGCCAGGGGTGCAGCCCCCCGGGGGCGGCGTTGGAAATCTCCGCCTGAGCCACCGTTTGGTCGACGTTCTTATCGTTGGCCGCCATCCATCCAGTCCCTCGAATCTGCAACGCACCGGCCAAGCTCGCGGGAGTGGTAAGGGTCGCGTTCCAACGCGGCGTCAGGGGCTGGTTCTTGGCGTCGAGCTCCACTGGCTGATGTCCGCCACACGAGGCAACTGAGAACACACAGAAGACCAGACTGGCCGCACTGTGGACCTTCATAGGAATCTCCGGAGGGGGTGAAAGGCCGCAGTCTCCATAGAGCCGAGGCAACGCCCCCTAATGTGCAGGTTCACCCACCTGACGCTGTGCCCAGCGACACACGATCCGCGCTTCCAGCACCGCTTCAGTGGAAATACCGGGCATACCGGAGCGGTTCGCCGGTGAGCCAGGGGTGGTACTGGTTGGCGAAGTCGACCCGCTCACCCAGCGGCGGGTGGCTTGCCCGCCAGAGAAGATAGAACCGGCCCGGCCTCGGCACTGCCAGGTTCTCCTGCTGCAGCCGGACGAAAGTCGTGGCAGCTGCATAGTTATTCCGGGTGATTTCGAGGGCGAAGCGGTCAGCCTCGTGCTCCAGATGACGGCTGAAGGCCAGCACTGCGGGCAACAAGATGAAGGACGCCAGCCCTCCGAGAAGGAGAAAGAGAGGGAAGGACGCCACATCCGAGAGCTGGTCGAATCCAAAGCGGCGTGAGAATCGGACAATCAGCTTTCCGGCTGTCCGGTGGACCAGATAGAAGGACAGCAGTGCGACGATGGTGACACCCAGGATCGTCGCCAGGGTGTGGCGGAGCACGAAGTGCCCCATCTCGTGGGCCATGCACGAAGAGGATCTGATCCGGGTCCAGCTTTGCCAGCATGGTGTCCCAGAGCACGATCCGCTTGGTGGATCCAACGCCTGCGACGTAGGCATTCACCGTCTTGGTGTCGACGCTCTTGTCCACCTGATAGACTCGGCTCCCGGATATACCGGCTCGATCGGCAAGGGCCAGAATGCGGGACTCGAGCTGCTTGTCCTTCATGGGGCCAAACCGGTTGAACAACGGGTCTATCCAGAGAGGCGTGACAATCAGCATGAGGGTGGTGACTGGGATAGCGGCCAGACCAGCATACAGCCACCAGCGCCGAGGGCTCCGGGACAACAGGTAATAGGGGATCCAGAGGACCAGTGCCAGGCCCACCGCGCTGGCAGCGGTACCCTTGATCCAGTCGCTCCACCACTTGCCGAGGGTTTGGCTGGAGAGGTGATACGCATGCTCCCGGACGAAGCCTTCGTAGTACGTCAGCGGAAGAGTGAGGACAGCGGTCACCACGGTGAACAGGATCGCGTACAGTCCGATAGCGAAAAACCTGCGCCGGCCGATCCGGGTCGCGAGTGTTCGAAGCCGGGCCGACAGTCCGGTGAAGAGAATCAGCGCGGGGATCAGCAGGCTCAGGGTGGTGCTGGCTGCCCATAGCACGTTCCCGCTCCGGTAGTAGCGTATCGCCAGCTCGCTGGGAACCGGAACGCTGACGGTTTGCTGTTGCAGGGGTGCCGGACCGGACGGCATGCTCACCTGCAGTGGAGACGTTGGCTCGATCACGATGGCCTTGGTTGTACGTTGCGCTTGCGTTCAACCAGCGAATCGGCAGCATTACCCTCTGTGGAGATTGCCATTTCAGCGGGGTCTTATGTACCGGCACACTGTTGATTCGGTGAGCTACCAGTTTCCGGATCTCCGGAGCTTGCTGGCCAAAGCTACACCCGCACGCTCGGGCGATGCCCTGGCGGGACTCGCGGCCGAGAGCGCCGAAGAGAGAGTCGCGGCGCAGATGGCGCTCGCCGACTTACCGCTGACCACCTTCCTCAATGAGGCGGTCGTTCCGTACGAGACGGACGAGATCACTCGCCTCATCGTTGATAGCCATGACTCCAATGCCTTCCAGCCGGTGGCGCATCTCACCGTGGGGTCATTCCGTGAGTGGCTTCTGTCCTACGAGGTCATGCCCGACCATCTAGAGAGCTGGCGCCGGGGATCACGCCCGAAATGGCCGCCGCCGTCTCCAAGCTGATGCGAGTGCAGGACCTCGCGTTGGTTGCGCGAAAGTGCCGGGTGGTGACGCGGTTCCGAAATACCTTGGGCCTGCCAGGCAGGCTCTCCACCCGACTCCAGCCCAACCATCCCACCGATGACCCCCGTGGAATTGGCGCCAGCATCATCGACGGTCTGATGTACGGCTGTGGCGATGCCGTCATCGGAATCAACCCGGCGTCCGACAGCCCCAGGGCAGTCATGGCTCTGCTGGAGATGGTGGATGCGCTTCGCCGCCGCTACGACATTCCCACCCAATCGTGTGTACTATCGCACATCACCACGACGCTGGAGGCGATTCGGCGAGGCGCGCCGGTGGATCTCGTCTTTCAGTCGATCGCGGGCACCCAGGCCGCCAATGAGAGTTTCGGGGTTTCTCTCTCGCTGCTGGCGGAGGCACAGGATGCCGCCCTGGCGCTGAAGCGCGGAACGCTGGGGACGAACCTCATGTACTTCGAGACCGGCCAGGGAAGCGCGCTTTCGGCAGCGGCGCATCATGGCGTCGATCAGCAGACCTGTGAGGCCCGTGCCTACGCCGTTGCCCGGCGCTTCGATCCATTGCTGGTCAATACAGTCGTCGGGTTCATCGGGCCGGAGTACCTTTACGACGGCAAACAGATTTTGCGGGCGGGCCTGGAAGACCACTTCTCCGGAAAGTTGATGGGCCTCCCTATGGGGTGCGATGTCTGCTACACTAACCACGCCGAAGCCGATCAGGACGATATGGACGCGTTGCTCACCGTTCTGGGCGTGGCGGGATGCACCTACATCATGGGTGTGCCGGGTGCCGACGACGTCATGCTGGGTTACCAGAGCACGTCGTTTCACGATGCCTGGTATCTCCGAGAAACACTGGGCCTTCGGCCCGCGCCGGAGTTCGAAGCCTGGCTCCAGGCCATGGGCCTGATCGATGACAGCAGCCGTCTTCTGCGGTCCCAAAAAGTTCTTCTGCAGCTGGAACCCACTCAATGAGGCCCTCATGCGCGCCCTGTTCGCCCTCTTTGCCCTGCTCGGAGTTGCCGGAATCGTCATCGGCATATTGACGATGATCGAAGGGAGTCGGGACGTTCCGTTCCGGTTCGAGAATTATGGGGGACCTGGGCCCATCATTGCCGGGCTGATCGTGATTGCAACCAGCCTGTATCTCCGTTCCATCTGGACGTCGCGAAATTGAGCCGTTCATTGGCCGAGTATTACGCTCGGCGGGCACCGGAATACGAGCAGGTCTATCGAGAAGCCGGAGCGGCAGGACGATCTCGCCCGGCTGGCCCGGCTGCTGCAGGAGCTGCTCGCGGGTGAAGATGTGCTCGAGCTTGCCTGCGGTACCGGCTACTGGACCGAGCGGCTGGCTCCGGTAGTCCACTCGATTGTCGCAACCGATGCCGCTGCCGAGGTGCTCGAGCTGGCTCGTGAAAAGACCTACCCGGAAGGCCGCGTCACCCTGGAGCTGGCTGACGCGTATGAGCCGGGGGCGGTGTCCGGACAGTTCACGGCAGCATTCGCCGGCTTCTGGTGGTCACACGTGCCTCGGGAGCGCTTGTCGAGCTTCCTTGCAGCGCTGCACCGGCCGCTCGGGCCTGGCGCTCTGATAGTGTTCTGCGATAATCGATTCAACGAGGGCAACAGCACGCCTCTGTCGAGAGTAGACGCCGCCGGGAACAGCTACCAGCGCCGCCGGCTCGAGAGCGGCCTGGAGTACGACGTGCTCAAGAACTTCCCCGAACGCAGTGAACTGCTGGACGTGGTCGGCAGTGCAGGTGGAGTAGACGTGAGGTTGACTGAGCTCAGGTATTACTGGTGCCTCAGCTACCGGGTAGGCGCTGTGACCTCTTACTGAATGGAGACGATCATGCGACCGATCGCGCTGGTTGGGATTCTGCTTCTCGCCCTGGGGGCGTTCGTCGTATTCCGGGGCGCGAGCTATAAGTCTCGCGAAGACGTTCTCAAGGTTGGAGACCTCAAGGCTTCGGTGCAGGAGAAGCATGCGGTACCCACCTGGGTCGGCGGGGTGGCGATCGTCGCCGGTCTCGTGCTGCTCGCCTCCGGCATGAAGCGACGCGCCTGAGACTCGAGCACGCGTGAGTCATCAGCGCATCTACGCAGTTGTCAGGCGAATTCCCAAGGGGCGCGTCGCGACGTACGGGCAGGTCGCAGCTCTGGCCGGCCTCAAGGGCCATGCCCGTCAAGTCGGGTACGCTCTGTACGCGCTGCCGCAGGGAACCAGCGTGCCCTGGCATCGGGTGGTGAATGCCAGTGGCGGGATCAGCGCCCGATCGGTCCCCGGTGCGGAGCTGGATCAGCAGCTCTTGCTGGAGCGCGAAGGTATCCGGTTCAACGCCCGTGGCCGGGTTCCGCTGTCGTTGGTACGGTGGAGCCCGCGGGCTCGGTGACGCATTCCGACCGGCCCGCTTTCGGCCTGGCGATCCCGGACCCATGGGCTCAACTCTGCGCGCTCACGCCGGCAAGGATCGCGCTGGGTCGAGCCGGCGCAACTCTCCCAACTGCTGCGCAACTGGACTTTCGCCTGGCTCATGCGCGCGCCCGTGACGCGGTGCACGATCGGCTGGACTCACAAACGTTGCAGGACGAGTTGTCCCGGCGGGGGATCGAATCCCTATCTGTCCGGAGTGCGGCCGTCCAGCGAAGCCGCTACCTGCAGCGTCCCGACCTGGGCCGCATGCTCGATGCCCCGTCGCGGGACCTGCTCCAACAACGGTCTTCTACTATCAGAGCTCGGCCCGACGCGGCATTCGTTGTAGCCGACGGGCTCTCCGCCCAGGCCGCCCACCGTCACGCCGTTCCCCTGCTCGCCGCCTTGTATCCCAAGCTCACGGCCGAAAACTGGACGCTGGCTCCCGTCACCATCGCTGAGCTGGGCCGAGTGGCGCTCGGTGATGAGATCGGGGCTCTGCTCGGTGCTCGGCTGGTCGTTGTCCTGTTAGGTGAGCGCCCCGGGCTGAGCTCGCCCCATAGTCTCGGCGCTTACCTCACATGGCAGCCACGCTCGGGCCGAACTGATGCCGAACGGAACTGTTTGTCCAACATCCGTCCGGAGGGACTGGGTTACGACCGGGCCGCGGCCAAGCTCCACTTTCTCATGTCCGAGTCACGCCGACGCGAGCTGTCGGGCGTGGCACTGAAGGACGATACCGGAGCCTTGGGATCATGATCGTCCACGTGCTGGGTGTTCCCATGGACCTGGGCTCCGGCCGGCGGGGCGTGGACATGGGGCCCTCAGCCATACGCATAGCCGGTGTCGAGGAACGGCTGCGGGAGCTGGGGCACAAGGTGGTGGATGACGGTGACATCGTCATCAAGAACATGGAAGAGCTCAAAGTGGGAAACCCGCGGGCGCGCTATCTGGCCGAGATTGCGCGGGCGTCCGCCCTGCTCAGCCGCAAAGTCGAACGAATCATGGAGCGGGGACATTTCCCCCTCGTGCTCGGGGGAGATCACTCGATCGCCGTTGGCACACTTTCTGGAATCGGAGCGTTCTGCCGGGCGCATCGGAAGAAGGTCGGTCTCCTCTGGATCGATGCGCATGGAGACATCAACACACCAGAGACCTCGCCGACCGGTAACATCCACGGCATGCCGCTCGCCACCTTGCTCGGCTTCGGGGTCAAGGAGCTTACTGATATTGGTGGAGCCTTCACCAAAGTCGATCCCAAAAACGTGGCGCTGGTCGGCATCAGGAGCCTCGACTCCGGTGAGAAGAGCCGGCTCAAGGAGACCGGGGTCCAGGTTCACACCATGTCGGAGATCGATCGCAATGGCGTGGACCGAGTCATGAAGAAGGCGTTGGCGCGGGTGACGGACGGAACCGACTACGTGCACGTGAGCTTCGATCTCGATGCCGTCGATCCCGATGTGGCGCCAGGTGTGGGAACTCCCGTCAAAGGCGGGCTCGATTATCGGGAGGCGCACCTGATCATGGAGGTGATTGCCGAGGCCGGCGTTATGACTTCACTGGAGATGGTAGAAGTCAATCCGATCCTGGATCAGGGGAACGCATCAGCAGCGTTCGCGGTCGAGCTGGTGCAGTCGGCCTTCGGAAAGAAGATCCTCTAGAGCTTTTGTTTACTCCTCCACTCCGGAGGCTCTCGGACGATTGCCATTTTCCGCTATGGGTGTGTACTATAGGTCGGACCGGCACCCGGCGGGTGCAGGAGGTCTTGGGGACTAGCCGAGTGGCCAGCACAAAGGGGGGAACCGATGCTCCAGTACAATCCACACCCCTCACCACTCTCCCGGCAGGACTCACACCAGTCGCGGCGTGCATCCGAGCCAGACCGGTCCGGTGATCAGCCGCTGGAAGCTCGCGTCAAGCCTCAGCATGTCGAGCTATACCCCGGCGTCGATCCTGCCGTCTGGTACACCGTCGTGCAGGAAGGCGAGTACAAGGACGAGATGGAGGGACTTTGGATCCAGGTGAAAGACTGGGTCACCTACGTCCTGGCACAACACTTTGATCTACAGGCTCGCAAGGATGTGCACTGAGGTTACTGCTCCAGCGGCGCCGTAAGCAGCTCGCGTACTTTCCGCCCCAACTGCTCTGATGTGAACGGCTTCTGAATGAACGGGTGGCTCGGATCGAGCGCCCCTTCCTTCACCATACGTCTTGCGGCAAACCCCGACATATACAGCACCTTGATCTCGGGCCAACACTGCGTGATTGTCTCGCCCAGATGTCGGCCGCCGATTCCCGGCATTGCCAGATCGGTGAGCACGCCGTCGATCCGGGCGTTGGCTCGTTGCAGCACCCGCACCGCTTCAGCACCGTCCCGTGCTTCCAGCACGCGATAGCCCAGCGTCGAGAGCATCCGCGCCGCGAGCCGCCGGACCATCTCTTCGTCGTCCACTACCAGCACCGTGGAACGTGCCGGCGGAGCTTCGCCTCGGTTTGAGCCTCCAGTCACGCGGACGTCTCCGTCATCGCGAGTGCGTCGAAGCCGAGAGCGCCGGACTTGTGAATGGCTCGTCCGGGAAGATCTCAGATTCCAGGCTGGTGTGGGAGTAATCGAGAAAACCGCGGAAGCCGTCCCTCCGTACCGGAAGGAGCTATCGGCGATCAGCAACACGCCGACGAAGCGACCATCACTCGAAGAGTGCTCCCGCACGTTGGTCGCTCCTCTGGAGGAGCAACAGACCCACAGGCGATCAACAGTGGGCCTCCAACCGCACGCATAATGTCAGCCTCGAGTCGATGAAGCCGTGCCGAGTGTCACAGTTTGCACTGCCTCACTCATCACGATTCGAATGGCCGAGTGAAGATAGAGAGGGTTAAGCAGTCCGCCGCAGAAATCGAATCATGTCGGATGTTCGCTCGAAGACACGTACGTCGGGACACGCCAGCGCTCGCTGCCTCGGCTCCAGCTTCAGATCCAGATGCGGCCACCGACTCGAGAGATGCAGCGCCGACGGCGGAGCACCCATCCGTTCGGCGAAGTCGCACAGCTCGTCAATGTCATTCGTGGTCGAGAGAACGTGAGACCACCCGCGAGCCATGATGTTCTCACGATCCATGACGATCACCGGGGCACGCCGGCACGCAGGAAGCCCACCGTACGGCGAATGACTTCGGGGTTCCACAGAATTGCTCGATGGCCCAGCCCGGTGGTAGCAAACAGCTCCGCTCCGGGCCAGGCGCGGGCGATCTCCTCACCGTGGGCGAACGGCACATCCGGGTCCTCATGGTCATGCACGATGAGCGCGGGAACAGTCATCCCACGGGCGAAGGTCGGAATGTGCAGCTCCTCCCATCTGATCTGGAGCCGGTCCTCCAGATTCTGGCGCATGACCGTGTGCGCCCGGGACGGAATTCGGAGATGCTCGGCGAACGCCCGAGAGAACACCACCACGTCGGATGGCGCCGCCAGGAGTACTGCCCGCCGAGCGGCGAGCCCATCGCGCATTGCCAGCGACACCGCGGCGCCACCCAGCGAATGCCCGACCAGTCCGTGCACCGGCGCCCATGGCCTCTGCCACGGCCCGGAGCGCGCGTGAAAATTGAGGGAGCGACGCCAGCCGCCCCATCGACTCTCCGTGGGCCGGCGCGTCGAAGAGAGCCACTCGAAAACCGGCCTGGGCCAGAGCGGAGGCCAGTACGTGGAATCGGCCCGCGCGCCCACCCCAACCATGCGCCAGCACCACCACCGGTCCTGCACCCCAGGTCCATACAGCGACGTCCTGCCCTTCGCTCTGCACCGTGAGCCGCGAGCCGGTCGCCAGAAACGCCTCTTCCGGCGGACGCGGCTGTGGCCTGGGTGGGCTACAGAAGATCGCTTCGGCCCAGCGGGCAGCAACACCGGGTGCAACCGTCCCGATGGTCCGAAACGCGGTTCGAAGCACCCAGAGAGGGGGTGAGCTCTTCACTGCAACAGACTCCAACGCCGGAGAGAACTGCGATGGCCAACTCTGGAGTATGCCGGAGACTTTGCCGCGCTGCAAACCATCTGGTGACGACCGTCACCCGGAGCCGGCTCGCGAGGGAGTATGATGGACGCGGTTCCCTTCATGACCGGTACACTATTGCGAGGAGATGGGCCAATGACTGACCCAAACAGCTTCGACCGCGTTTCCCCCGCCCGGGATGAGAACTGGCAGGCTTCATGGGAAACTGAGGACAACTACTGGTTCGAGAACTTCACCAGCAGGCCGTACTCCTTGGGTGCCGACTACTACGACCGGTTTCGTCCCGCCTACCGCTACGGCTTCGAATCCGGACTCCATCACATGGGCCGTCCCTGGGAAGACGCCGAGCCCGACTTGCGGCAGGGCTGGGATACTTATGAGCACCGGGGGCAGACGACTTCCACTTGGGACGACATCAAGGACGCGGTGCGTGATGCCTGGGATCGCATCACCGGCGGCCGCACCGCGAATCGCGAAGGGCAGAACCCGCAGCCGAGAGAGTGATCCGGAAACGAGGTTATCATCCTGAAGCATGGCTGATTCCATCCGTGATCTCTTCTTCGGCGCCACTGCCCCGGCTCGTGACTTGGTCGAGGCAACGGAGCCGCGCCGCTCCTTCGATGACGTGGTGTTGCCGGCGACCACGTTACGGGCGCTCAACCACGCCCTGGCTCTGGTCCGAAAGCACGACCTGATCTTTCGCCAGTGGGGTCTGGCCGAGCGGCACTCCACCGGCCTCGGCCTCGCCTTTCACTTCGCTGGACCACCGGGAACCGGTAAGACGATCTGCGCCGAGGCGCTGGCCTACGCCCTGGGCAAGAAGCTGCTGGTGGTCCGCTACGCCGAGCTCGAGTCGCGCTGGGTGGGCCAGACGGCGAAGCACGTGGCGGCGGTGTTCCGGGCGGCGGCTCGCCAGGACGCGGTGCTCTTCTTCGATGAAGCCGACGCGATAGCCGGCCGCCGGTTTACCTCGGTGAGTGCGGCCTACGAACGCGAAGCCAACGCGGTCGTCAACGTTCTCCTGCATGAGCTCGAGACGTTCGACGGCGTAGTCATCTTCGCCACCAACCTCGCTGCCAACATCGATCCAGCATTCGAGCGCCGGATCCGCACGCACATCCTGTTCGAGATGCCGGATGTGGAGGAGCGGGAGCGTATCTGGCAGGTTCAGCTGCACCCATTCAAGACTCCGCTGGCCAAAGACGTGGACTTCCGGGCACTGGCGGAGGCATATCCGCGGAGCGGTGGCGACATCAAAAACGCCGTGCTCAAGGCGGCACAGATCGCGACGGTCGAGCCCGGGCCGGACTCGGAGAAGCGGATACACCAGCGTCACTTTCACATCGGGATGGAAGAGGTGCTCGCGGCCGAATCGGTCATGGGCCAGTCTCTCTTCGATGCGGGGACCGGTCCGCTTGACGGTCTGACCGAGCGGCTCTCCGAGTCTCAGGAGGAGATTCGAGCAGAGCTGGCACTTCTGGGAGAGCGGGTCGAGGCTCTGTCCGAAGGACAGTCGGCACAGGCGCGCGCGGTGGAGCTGACCGGGATGCTGGCCCGGCAACGCGAACGCTTCCTTCTATATCTGAGTGGGGCTGCGGCTGTGATCGGGTTGGCTGCGCTGGTGTTGTCGCTGCTGCGGGTGGGTTGACGCCGCTCAACGATGCCGCAGCCGCACGTCCTCGCTCCGGGCGTCGGGACCTACCGTTAACACCAGGAGCCTCGATTCATACCCCGCCGCGGTGACCCTGACATATTGAATCCGGCAGTTGTCCACCAGCGACAGATCGAAGCGGAACCGATACTCACCACGGCTGTCGGTAAACGTCACGAACGGCGTACCGATCATCTGCAGGTGGGCACCAGCCAGCGGTAGTCCGTCGTTCTGCCGGTAGATCCGCCCGATGACAGTGCCGAGCTGGACCGGGCCGGCCGAGTCCCTGGGTATGGGCTGGTGGGGAATGCAGCGCTCCGGGTCCTCGGGCGTGTACGACTCCATCGGCCGCACCGCTTGGGGGCCGGCGCCGGCCGAAGTCGCGATCTTCGGACGACCAAAGATTCTGCGAGCCTCGGACTCCATTGTTGGGGCCTCTGCCGCGGCTGGAGAAGCCGACTTCTCGGCAGCAGGTTGTTTAGAGGGCGGCGCGGCGGCCAGCGGAGTCGGATGGTCGACCTCGCTGCCGCTCGACCGGGTTGCCTCCGGAGGTGCATTGGGCTCCGGCTCAGGCTCCTTCCGTTGGGGCGGCACCGGGACTCTCCGCTCCTGCCGGAGTGGGGGCGTGGGCGCCTCCGGTTCCGGCGGCTGGAGGTACACCATCTCCACTCGCGGCGGTTCCTCGGCCGGATGCAAGGTGCCCTCAGCCGTGGCCGGCTCGGCTCTCCGAAGAAATCCGAGCGACAGCGCCACCAGCAGCAGGTGAAACGCTGCGCTGCAGGCGAGGGGGATCCAGACTCTTGGCGGGCGGGAAACCGTGGTCACATGCCCAAGATAATGTGAGTTTTCCTACGCTCGTCTGACAGGCGAGGAGCCATGGATCTGGAGGGCTGGCAGCCCCACGCAGCTGCCATGCAGGCGTTTCATCGGGGCCAGCGCGACGCCAGGATCGTCGTCTACGACGACTACGAGCGGGACGAAGTCCCGGTCTCGTATTTCTTCCGCCGTCCGAGTGAGTTCCCCTCGCTGGAGTGGACCGCGCTCGATCTCTGCCGCGGGCGCGTGCTCGATGTAGGCGCGGGGTCGGGCTGTCACTCTCTGGTCCTGCAGGATCGTGGCGTCGATGTGACGGCCATCGAGGTTCTCCCATCCTTGGTGCGAATACTCGAGGAGCGCGGAGTCAAGCAGGTGCGGGCGGCTTCCTGGATGGACGTCGACGCGGGCAGCTTCGACACGGTATTGATGATGATGAACGGCCTGGGTCTGGTGGAGACTCTGCCCGGACTGCGAGTCTTCTTTGCGGAAGCCCGCCGCCTGCTGAGACCGGGCGGTCAGGTGATTGCCGATTCCACCGACGTGCGCGTCAAAATGGATCCGGCGGCCGCACGGTCGGGCACCCTCAAGCGGCCTGATGGCCGCTATCTGGGAGAGCTGCACTTCCAGCTGGAGTTCGAGGGGAGAAAGGGCCCGCCCTTCAGCCAGCTCTGGGTCGATCCGGAGACGCTGGAACGCTATGCCATCGAGGGTGGCTGGGGCTGCGAAGTCGTCCTGGCGCCGGACGAATACGGCAACTTCCTGGTGCGGCTCACACCCTAATTCGTCTCAGCCGGCAGCGGATCTCCTGCCTTCCAACCCGCCGCCTCGAGCCTGCCAATCAGATCGATCACCGCCGCGCGCTCCTGATGCACGGTCAGTACCAGCAGGTCGCCGGGGCGAGCCCAGGTCAATGCCTTTCGAACTCCCTCGGTCTCAGGTCCCACTTTCGAGATATCCGCCTCGGCAGCTCCCAGCCGGGAAAACTCGTCCGCCAGCAACGCGGAGACCTCGCCCAGGGCTCGGCCGCGAAGGTACTGGTCCATCTCGTTGACGACGACGTGGTCAGGTCGAAGCGCCCAGGCTGAGCGGGCCAGGTCGCGGATGGCTTCGTCGTCGCGATCCCCGGCCTGGCCCGCCATGACCAGGCGGCGTTTGGCCGGAAGCGCGCTGGCGATTACCACCAGGGCGGACATGCCGTCGGGGTTGTGAGCGTAGTCGAGCAGGATCGTTACCCCGCCCAGCTCGAACTGATTGGCGCGGCCAGGATTGTCGGCCAGGTCGCGGCCGAAACGCCGGAGCACGCCGGCCATCTGCGATACCTCGAGCCCGAGCGCGCTGCCTGCTGCGATCGCAGCGAGCGCATTGGCCACGTTGTGCCTGGCCCGGCCGCCGAAGGTGATCGGCAGATCCGCCACCGCGGCTACCCGGGTGCGGTCTCGTCCTCGCGCGATCACGATCTGCCCGTCTTCCAGCAGGACGCTGGTTCCTCCCAGAGCGAGGTGGTCTGAGACCAGTTTCGAATCCGCATCGAGAGAGAACCAGGTGATCGAACCCGGGATCTTTGGCCGGTGCCGAACCAGCAGTGGGTCGTCGGCGTTCAAGACCAGAGTGTCCCCGGGGGCCCAGCACCGTCGCGACCAGCAGCTTGGTTTTCGCCAGATCCTCCAGAGTCTGGACCCCGAACTCTCCCAGATGATCCTCGGCGATGTTGGTGACCACGGCGACGTCGGCGTGAGTCACCGCCAAGTCCTCTTCGGAGGATCCCGCCGCGCGCGGTCTCCAGGATAGCGGTCTCGACCTCCCGGCTTCTCAGAACCAGGCGGGCGCCGCTCGGGCCGGAAAAGTCTCCGTCGCCCAGCTTGGTCGAGCCCGCGAAGACGCCATCGGTGGAGGTCAGGCCCGGAGTGGTGTTGCCGGCGGAGACCATGGCCGCGAGCAGCCGCACGACGGTCGTTTTCCCGTTCGAGCCCGTCACCAGCACGATCGGAATGTCATGCACCCGGGACCAGTCGACCTCGCTGGGATCCGGCAGCTCGTCTGGCTGCCAGACCAGCGCGCCCTTCCCCGATCCGACAGAGACTCCGTCGTCATCGCTCAGGAAGGTGACCCCGCGCGCGAGGGCGGCGTCCCGAAGCGGCAGCAACCCGGGATTTCCTTCTGTTTCGATCCGCTTCCGAATCTCTTCCGCCGCCTCTGAAGGGTCCCGGCTCGGCTGCCCCTGCAGCTCGGCCACAGCTGCATCCCAGGCCCACTCGTTGACGTCGGTCGCGATGTAAAGGGCATCCAGCGGGGCGGTAAACCCAAGGCTCACGCCGCCAGGAAAGGCTCGGACCGCGAGTGTCTCCCCGCTCCAGCCCAGCTCATCGAGCATCCCCCGGGCTGCGCGGCGCCAGGCGGCGACGGTCTGTTCGCGCTCCGCGTCCTCGAGCCGAACGTCGAGTACAGCGCCCGGTCGGTCCAGGACGAGAGAAGGGCCGGTAATACGACGGGAATCGAGAACCATCATGGGCGAGAAAAGTACCATCGGATGTCCAATGCCACAGTCATGAGGTGGGGCAGGTCACGGACGCTGCCAACGCCCAAGGTGATCGTGACGGTGCTGAATCACGGAGACTCAAACGAAGTGCAGGACACAATGACTGCTGTCAACCCCGCCGGGGTACAGGTGGCTGATTTCCA
Source organism: uncultured Gemmatimonadales bacterium (assembly GCA_963751925.1). Taxonomy (GTDB): domain Bacteria; phylum Gemmatimonadota; class Gemmatimonadetes; order Gemmatimonadales; family GWC2-71-9; genus CAVVWJ01. The sequence goes on from CAVVWJ010000002.1 coordinate 2,481,008, forward strand.
GGTCACCCGTCTCCGCGCGTTGCGGGGGCCAAACTACTGGCGGCTCGCTCCGGTCATTGCGTGTGACGTGCGCGTGGGGGAGCTGGAGCGCGTCAGCACCGCCGAGATCCCGGGCTTCAACGACCGGCTGCTCGACGCCATCCCCTCGTTGCAAGAGCACCCCTGCTCCCGCGAAAGACCCGGCGGCCTGGTCGAGCGGTTGACCGAGGGCACTGGCTGGCCTCACGTCCTCGAGCACGTCGCCCTCGAGCTGCAGACGCTCGCCGGCAGCGACGTCAGCTTTGGCCGGGTCGTGGAGTCAGGCGACCCCGGGGTGTGGTGGGTGATCGTCGAATACGAGGAAGAGGAGCTGGGCGTCGCGAGCGTCGAGCGCGCCGCCGATGTGATCCGCGGCTGCATGGGCGGCCTCCCGATCGACATGGCCGAGATCGTCCGGGAGCTGCGGGAGCTCTACGAAGACGTTCGACTGGGCCCGTCCACCGGTGTCATTGTGGAGGAGGCCCGCCGCCGAGGGATTCCGGTCCGGAGGCTCGGCACCGGCTCCCTGGTTCAGCTCGGCACCGGCCGCCATCTCCGCCGGGTCCAGGCCACCACCTCCGATACAACCAGCATCATCGCCGCCGACATCGCGCAGGATAAGGATCTCACCAAGCGCATGCTCCAGGGCATCGGACTGGCGGTGCCTACCGGCGCGGTCGCACGCGACGTGGAGCGTGCCGTCGAGGTGGCGCAGGAGATCGGATACCCCGTCATTCTCAAGCCACTGGCCGGTAATCAGGGCAGGGGGATTTCACCCCGGATCGACGACGAGGCAGGCGTACGAGCCGCCTGGGCCAGGACCGGCGAGCGCTACGGGTCGATGGTGGTCGAGCGGCACGTGGATGGCCGGGATCATCGGATCCTGGTGGTGAATGGAAAAGTGGTGGCGGTGGCGGAGCGAGTCGCCGCGAACGTGGTGGGAGACGGGCGGCGCACCATCGCCGAGCTGATCGAGGACGCCAATCGAGACCCACGCCGGGGCCGCGGCCACGAGAACGTGCTCACGATGATCCGGATGGACGAGGCGACGGTCGAGTTCCTGGCCTTGAGCGATAGAACGATCGAGACGGTACCCGCAGCCGGCGAGCGGGTGTTCCTCCGGCCCACCGCGAACCTGTCGACCGGCGGGACCTCGATCGATCGCACCGACGAGATCCATCCCGACAATGTGACTGCCTGTGAGATGGCGGCCGGTGTGGTGGGGCTGGATATCGCCGGACTCGACGTGCTCACTCCCGATATATCGGTGCCCTTCCAGGAGAACGGCGCCGTCATCATCGAAGTGAATGCCGGACCGGGTATTCGGATGCATACCCATCCATCCGAGGGGAAGCCGCGCAACGTCCCCGCGGCGATCCTCGATATGCTCTACCCTTCGGGCACCCGGGCGATGATGCCGATCATCGCGGTGACCGGTACCAACGGCAAGACCACCACGACTCGACTGATCGCTCATCTCTTCCGCGCGACTGGCAGTACCGTCGGATTCACTACCACCGACGGTGTCTACCTTCAGAACCGGCTGGTGGTGCAGGGAGACATGACCGGGCCCTTCGCCGCCAACGTGGTGCTCTCCAATCCCACCGTGGATGTGGCGGTGCTGGAGACTGCCCGCGGCGGGTTGCTGCGCTCCGGGCTCGGCTTCGATGAGTGCGACGTGGGCATCGTGCTGAACGTGGCGGCCGATCATCTCGGCATCGGCGGCATCAATACCCTGGAGCAGCTCGCCGGCGTAAAAGGTGTTATTCCTGCGGTCGTGAAACGACGCGGCCACGCTGTGCTCAATGCCGATGACCCGCTGGTGTATGCCATGTCCGAGCGCACTCGAGGCGATGTAGTCCTCTTCTCGATGCAGCCGGGCAGGTCGAATCCGCTCATCGAGAAGCATGTGGAGGAGGGCGGCACCGCTGCCACGATCGAAGAGGACACATTCGTCATCCGGCGCGGTCGGCTCTGCATTCCGATTGCCGCGGCCGCCGACGTGCCGCTTACTCTTGGCGGCGCGGCGCGGTTTCAGTACGGCAACATCCTCGCGGCGATTGCTGCGGCGTTCGTTCAGGGAATGCGCTATGAGGACATTCGCTCCGGGCTTCTCTCGTTCTTCCCATCTCCATCCCTCACGCCGGGGCGGCTCAATCTGCTGCGGGTTCGCCAGGGACAGGTGCTGGTCGACTACGCCCACAACCCGCCCGCAGTCGAAGGCCTGATGGACCTCGTTCGGCGTATGCCGGCCAACCGCCGGATCGGTGTGGTCACCGCCCCGGGCGACCGCCGTGATGAGGATCTGCGTGACGTGGGCCGGCGCTGTGCCGGACTGGACTATGTCATCCTCAAGGAAGACGAGAATCGCCGGGGCCGGCAGCCGGGCGAGATCGTGCGAGTGATCGGTGAAGGACTGGAGGAAGTTGGGATTGGCCCGGACCGAACTGAAACGGTCTTCAGCGAACACGAAGCTGTGGCGCACGCTGTCGAGCAGATCGGGGACCGGGACCTGGTGGTGATCCTGGTGGACGACGTGGCCGGTGTACTGGAGCAGCTACGTCCGCTCCGTGCGGGACCCTGAGCGAATGCCGACCAAGGGAACTCGGCGGCGTCGAGGACGTCTCCTGCTGATCGGCGGGAACGAAGACATGGACGAGCGGGACATGCGGATCCTTCCGGTCCTCGTACGCCATGCCGGCGGGGACAAGGCCCGTCTCCTCGTCTGCGCCGCCGCCTCATCCGATCCGGACGCTTCGCTCCGGGCGTTCGGAAAAGTCTTCGAGAAGATCGGCGTGGCCGAGCTGCATTGCGTGCCGCTCAATAGCCGGGATGAAGCCGAGAGCGACGAGCTGCTGGAAGCACTGAACCAGAGTACCGGCGTCTTCTTCACCGGCGGTGATCAGCTCCGGATCACCAGCACGATGGCAGGGACTCGCTTCGGGAAGCGGGTGAAGGAGCGTTTCGAGCAGGAGGGATTCTTCATCGCCGGAACCAGCGCCGGCGCCGCGGCGGCGAGCAGCACAATGATCATCCGGGGCATCGGTGACACCGTCCGTCGCGGAGCGGTGGAGCTCGCTCCCGGGCTCGGCTATCTCAGAGACGTCACCATCGACACCCACTTCGACCGCGGCGGCCGAGTGCACCGGCTGATGACGGTGTTCGCGCAGAACCCGGCGACGCTGGGGATCGGCATCGACGAGGACACCGCAATCGACATCGCGCCGAACGGGAAGTTCACTGTCCTGGGCCGGGGCGTGGCGATGGTCTTCGACGGGAGAGTCACCCATACCAATGCGGCCGAGGTGACCGGCCGGGAAGCGATCGCACTCACCGATGTCAGGGTGCAGGTACTCCCGGAGCGCTACGGCTACGATCTCCGCGCACGCACTCCGATCATCCCCGAGCCGGCCAGCGTCTCGGCCGCCTGAGTCTCAATCCTCGCTCTCGGCTCGCGCGATCCGAACGCCGCGAGAGTCCCGCACGAACTCTCTCCGCCGATCCTCCATCAGCGGCGTGGCCAGCGCGGGAATCCGCTCCGGCCGCGAGCTGCGGGGCCGCTCCAGGGACTGCGGGGCAGCATCGGGCCGGAACTGAATCACCTGCTTCCAGCTCCGGGTAATGGCGTCGCCAAAGATGAGGACGAGATCTCCTGCGTCGGCGGCCCGGAGCGCGGCATCCACCGCCAGCTGCTCCTCCGGAATCATCTCGATGTCGTCGGCGGGAACGCCGTGCTCTCTCAAGTGACTTCTGCAGCAGATTGGGCACCTCATCCGGCTTCCGGCCCCGGAGCTGATCGTCTCGCCGGCAGATGTAGCGGTCGAAGTGCCCGGCCGCGATCCGCGCCGACTTCGGCGATATCCTCGTCGCGGCGGTCGCCCGGAGCCGCCAGCACCACGATCCGCCGGCCGGCGACTTCCAGCCGGTCCACCAGCTCGCACATCGCTTCGATTGCCGCCGGATTGTGGCCGTAGTCGAGGATCACCTTGAACGGGTGCTCGTCGTAGATGTTCATCCGGCCCGGCGCCTGGAAGAACGTCGTGTCGAAGGTGCGGAGCCCGTGCCGGATATCCTCCAGCTTGAGCCCCATGCTGAACGCCATCGCGGCCGCGAACATGGCGTTCTGCACGTTGTGCATGGCGCGGCCTTCCAGGGTCGCCGGGATCAAGTGGGTCCAGAGCAGTGGGATGTGGGCTCCATGATCGTAGATCGTGATCATCTTCCCCTTCATCCCCGACTCGAGCACCACGCCGCGCCCGCCGGCCTGGATGTGCTCGCTCACCAGCTCGTGGGTGGACTCGGTGGTGACGTAGCAGAGGTGCTTGGCCTCGGTGTAGTCGGCCATCTTGAGACAGAGCGGGTCGTCGGCGTTGAGGATCGCCGTGTCGCGCGCGACCTCGACCACGATCCGCTTCACCTCCGCCAGCTGCTCCAGCGTGCCGATTCCGCGGAGGCCCAGGTGATCTGATTTGACGTTGAGCACGGCGCCGACGTCGCAGTGTCTCACGCCCATCCCTGCCCGCAGCAGTCCGCCCCGCGCGATCTCCAGCACCGCTACGTCCACCTGAGGGTCGCTCAGCACCATCCTGGTAGCGAGCGGCCCGGTCATGTCACCCGGAACAGTGCGCTGCCCGTCGATGTACACACCGTCGGTGCTGGTGAACCCGACGTGCTGTCCGGCCAGCTTATGGATATGCGCCAGCATTCGGGCCGTGGTGGTCTTTCCGTTGGTGCCGGTGATCGCGGCGATAGGGATCCGGCTCGGCGTGCCCGGCGGGAAGAGCATGTCCATCACCGGCCCGCCCACATCGCGCGGCCGTCCCTCGCTCGGCGCCATGTGCATCCGGAAGCCGGGGGCGGCGTTCACCTCGCAGATGGCGCCGCCGATCTCCTTGTAGGACTCGGTGACATCGGTGCTGAGGAAGTCGACCCCGCCCACATCCAGCCCGATCGCCTTCACCGCCCGCACCGCCATCTCGATGTTGTCCGGGTGAACCACGTCGGTCATGTCGGTCGCGGTACCGCCGGTCGAGAGGTTCCCGGTCGAGCGGAGGAAGACCCGCTCGCCACTCGCGGGGATCGTCTGCCGGGTCCGGCCCTGACTGGCGAGCATGCTTTCGGCCTGATGATCGAACACCAGCCGGGTGAGCACCTTCTCGTGCCCGACACCCCGCCGCGGATCCTCGTTCACCTGTTCGACCAGCTGCTCGATGGTGTGAACTCCGTCGCCAACGACGTGGCCCGGCACCCGCTTGGCGACCGCCACCAGCTCGCCGTTGATCACCAGCATGCGGTGGTCCTCGCCGGTGATGAAGCTCTCGACGATCACGCTCCGGCTATGCTCCTTCGCGATCTCGAAGGCTGACGCCACCTGCTCGGCGGTGGTGAGATGGATCGAGATCCCCCGCCCGTGGTTGGCGTTGTACGGCTTCACCACCACGGGGTAGCCGATGCGCTCCGCCGCGGCCACCGCGTCTTCCGCGTGCTGGACCAGCCGCTGCTGCGGCACCGGGAGGCCGAGGTTTGCCAGCAGCCGGTTGGTCTCCTCCTTGTCGGAGGCGAGCTCGACCGCGATGTGGGAGGTCCGGCTGGTGACCGTGGCCTGGATTCGCTGCTGATACCGTCCGTGGCCGAACTGGATCAGGTTCTGCTCGTTCAACCTGATCCAGGGGATCCTCCGCTCCTCGGCCGATCGCACCAGCGCCATGGTGCTGGGCCCCAGGTTCCGGCGCTGGGCGAAGCGGATGAACTCGTCCCGCTCCTCATCGAAATCGAATCCCGCCGGCACCGCTCCCTCTGGTCGGAGATCGGGTGGCAGTAGCGAGTGCAGCAGCGTGAGCGCTAACGTGCCGGCCTCGACCCCAACCTCCTCCTGCTCGTACTGGTAGACCACGTAGTAGTGACCCCGGGGTCCCTGCGAGCGAGTCTTCCCGAAGGTGACGGTTTCGCCGGCGACATTCTGTAGCTCGATGGCGACGTGCTCCAGGATGTGACCCATCCAGGTGCCCTCGCCTTCGGTGAGCCGCCGGATGAAGCCGCCTGGCTTGCCGTAGGAGCAGCCGTGCTCCTTGAGACCCGGCAGCGCCGCGATCAGCGGATCGGTGAAGGCCGGTCCCAGCTTACCGGAAGGCCAGTCCTCCAGCGGTCCGAGATCGATGTCGAGTCGGATGACCGGGAAGTGGGCGTACAGGCTGGGGCCGACGTAGACAGCCTTGTCGAGAATCCGCATATGTAGTCGCTAGTCGTTAGTCGCCAGTTGCCAGCCTTACCTCTCACCTCTCACCTCTCACCTCTCACCTGCCTTACCTCTCACCTCTTCCCCGCTACCGGCTCGCCCGTTTCGCCTTGGTGTCTCCCACTTCGCCACCTTCCACCCGGTGCGTGAGCGCGGGTGCGGGCGACGGCGACGCGGGTGTGCAGATTGAAGGTTGAGCCTTGATCGAGGATGTGCAACTTGAGGCCGATGAGGCAGACGGCGTCGTTCTTCCGGACCCGGGCCATCGACGAGAACTCGATCCCGGATGGATCGACCACCGTGATCGCTCCGCCCCCCACCACTTCCAGCGTCAGATCCGGGGCGATGAACGCCGCGGTGTTTTCGTCCAAGCCGATCCCGATCGCGAACGGATTGTAGGCCAGCGCGGTGAGCAGCCGGCCCAGACGGTCGCGCTGGCGGAAGTGCTGGTCGATGATGATCCGGTTGGTCAGCCCGAACCCGGGCGCGAGAGTCACGATGCGGGCCCGGGGTGAGGCGCCCTCCTTCCCGAACGCGATCATGTGTTCGCAGAGGAAGGCGGCGCCGGCCGAGGTGCCCGCAACGTGCATTCCCTCCTCGTTCCGGCGGCGCAGTGCCTTAGCCACCTCGGTGCCGCCGATCATGGTGCTGAGCCGAAGCTGGTTGCCACCGCTCAGGAACACGCCGTCCACGTTGTCGAGCACCTCCAGCCACTCCCGGTGCTCGCAGTCGGCCCGGCTCGCGATCGGGAGTGACTTCGCTTCCTTGACTCCGAGGCTGTGGAAGAGCTCCTCGTAGCGGCTCCCGGTCTCGCTCAGCATCGAGGCGGTGGGGATGATGGCGATGCGGCAGCCGTTCCCGCCGCAGAGAGCCGCGAAGCGCCGCAGGATGGCCACATCGCCGAGCTTGTCCTCCGCACCTCCTACCGGAACGATGTACCCGCGGGCTGTCTCCACCACGTTCCTCCCTCAAAATGCCTATACGCCTTGCGCTCGATCGCGCTGCCTAAAATACACGCCCCCGGAAGACCCGGCAGGCACAGGCACCTGTGTTTACAATCACAGACGACGAAGCTCCGGCACATGATCCTGCACACCTGAATTTCATGTGATGGGGCAGCCGATGTTGACGCTGGTCGAAAACGGAGAGGTGTACGCGCCTTCGCCCCTGGGGCGCGGGTCGGTCCTGCTGGTGGACGGGAAGATCGGGCAGGTGGGTGACGTATCCCGGGACGCCGCGGAGGCACTCGGAGTCGGGCTCGAGGTGATCGATGCACGCGGGTGTATCGTGACGCCCGGGCTCATCGATCCACACGAGCACCTCCTCGGCGGCAGCGGGGAGCAGGGATTCTCCAGCCAGTCGCCCGAAATAACCCTGACCGAAATCGTCGAGGCCGGAATCACCACCGTCGTCGGCTGCCTTGGGGTCGACACCACCATGAAGACCCTTGCCGGCCTTCTCGGCAAGGTGAAGGGGCTATGCGAGGAGGGGCTCACCGCCCGGATGTGGACCGGCGGGTACAACGTCCCTCCAACCACCATCACTGGCTCGGTTCGGAACGACATCATGTTCATCGCCGAGATCATCGGATGTGGTGAGGTCGCCATCGCCGACGAGCGGTCCACCGATCCCGAGCCGCGCGAGCTGGCTCGTATCGTCACCGACGCACATAACGGTGGGATGTTGAGCGGCAAGGCCGGTGTGACCCACTTCCACGTCGGTGACGCGGAGCGGAGGCTCCAGTGCCTTCGTGAGATCACCGACCGGAAAGTCTTTCAGCTTCGCCCGGAGTGGCTCTATGCCACCCACGTCGAGCGGAGCGAGGAGTTGATGGAGGAGGCGCTCGAGCTGGCGCGGCAGGGGGTCAACCTCGATATCGACGTGGTCGAGCACGACCTGGCCAAGTGGCTCCGCTTTTATCAGGAGCGGCAGGGGCCGATGGAGCGGCTGACTGTCTCCTCGGACGCGTCCAACAGCAGCCCGAAGATCGTGCTGGATCAGCTCCGGTCCTGCGTCCTGGATGACGGGTTTTCATTGGAAGAGGTGCTTCCGCTCGCCACCGCGAACACCGCCCGCGTCCTCCAGCTCCGGTCCAAAGGCACGATCGAGCCCGGCAAGGATGGCGATCTCCTCGTTCTCGATCCCGATACCCTGGAGCCCGTCGAGGTGATCGCGCGGGGCAAGCGGATGATGGTGCAGGGAGAGTTGAAGGTGAGCGAAAACTTTCTCGAGGACAGTGAGCGAAGGATCGAATTGTATGGCCAAAAGAACTAACGGACGGAACGGTCATCGCCGGAGCGGTTCCGGACGGAATGGGGTGCCCCTCGCCGCCCCGGCCGGGGCTTTCCGCTCTCGGTGAACCGGATTCCGGGTCGGCTTTGGGGAGGGCAGCCCATCACCGCAAAAGGCAGCCTCATCATCATCGGCGGCCACGAGGAGAAAGAAGGAAAGGCCTTGATCCTCCGCGAAGTGGCTCGGCGGGTGAAGGGCGGGAAGCTGGTGGTCGCAACCCTCGCGAGCGAGGAGCCGGAAGCGATGTGGCAGGACTACCAGCGGGCCTTTACCGCGCTCGGGGTCCGCCGGCTGGAGCACCTGGACATCTCCAATCGCGAGGACCTGCTGCGCGATCCCAAGCCAGGACTGCTCGATGACGCAACCGTCGTCTTCTTCACCGGCGGGGGCCAGCTCCGGATCACGACACTGTTCGGCGGAACTCAGCTCTGCCAGCGAGTCCAGGAGTTCTATCGCCGGGGAGGCACTGTGGCGGGAACATCCGCCGGCGCCTCCGTCATGAGCGATACGATGCTGGTTTCAGGCGATGGGGACGAGAGCCACCGGATCGGGGGCGCTCTGCAGATGGCTCCGGGGCTGGGATACATCAAGGACGTGATCATCGATCAGCACTTCGCCGAGCGCGGCCGCATCGGCCGGCTGCTCGGAGCTGTGGGGCAGAACCCTCGTTTCCTCGGCGTGGGCCTGGACGAGAACACCGCCATCATCGTGGAGGAGGAGGTGCGCTTCCGGGTATTGGGCGAGGGTGCAGCCTATGTGGTGGATGGCCGGGACGTCACCGCAACCAACCTCACCGATGAGGACGACAAGCGCGCGATGTCGATCTTCAACGTGTGCCTGAATGTCCTGAGCCAGGGCGACGAGTTCGACCTCAAGACCCGGGAGCCGGTTCTCCATCCCGCCGGGGAGATCGAGAAAGAGATCGTGGGCGACGGCGCCGGCCGCTAGCCCGTCGCCACCTGCTCGAACACCCCGCGGATCACCGCGCGGCCGTTCTCTACGTGCCAGCGGCCGCGCGCCATCACATCCCGAATTCCGCCTGACTCATCCAGCACGACCAGATCGGCGTCGGCGCCGATGCTCAGATGTCCTTTGTGGGGCAGCATCAAAAGCCGCGCAGGGTTCGAGGTGAATGCCGGGAGCACCCGCTCCAGTGGCTGGCCCTGGCCGAGCAGCCCTTTGAGCGTCTCACCCAGCGCCGAGACTCGCCCGACATCCATCGCGACCACTCTGCCATCGGCGTCGAACTCGGGAAAACAGCCACCCCCGTCCGAGCTCACGGTCACCCTGCGCGGGCGGGAGTCCGGCATCGAGATAGCGGGTGAAGGCCTCGGCCGCGGACCACTCGTCCGCACCCTCTACCACCGGAAAGGCGGTGATGTCGATGGTGCAGCCTTGTTCGGCCAGCGCCAGAGCCTCCTCGAACAGTGCCTTCCGGCGGTTCACATGAGTAGGATTGAAGACTGCCGCCGGCAGCTCGCTGACCTGCAGCGCCTGACGCACCGGCTCGAGCCCCCGCGCGCCATCTCCGACATGCAGATGAACGATTCCGGCCTTGCCCGCCATCAGGCCGCCCACGTGCGCATCGCCGGCGATCCGGAGCAGCTCGTCGAGCGTGGGCTGACTCGAACGGTGGTCGCTGATCGCCAGCTCGCCGACGCCGAGTATCAGGTCGATCAGCACGATGTCCTGTCGTACGCTGCCGGTCGCCGTGATCGGCGGAACGTGGTAGCCGCCGGTATAGCAGTAGGCGCTGAGGCCCTCGGCGATCAGCCCGCGGGCGACGGTCACCAGCTCGGCGGTGGTGCGGACGGTGTCGTCGGTCCCCAGCACGCCGATGGCGGTGGTCACGCCGCCTTCGGTCAGTCGGCTCAGCGCGAGCGGGGCGACCCGGGTATGCGGTCCGGCTTCGCCGCCGCCGCCGGTCAGATGCACGTGGGAGTCGATCAGGCCCGGGAATGACGCGCCGGCCCTGGAGGTCGCGCTCCTTCACCTCGAGCGCCGCCGGGAGCTTGGGCAGGTCCCGGCCGATCCAGACGATCCGCTCGCCCGCAATCAGCAGGTTGGCGGGTCCGACCGGACCAGGTGCAAACAGCTCGGCGTTCCGCAGCAGCTCCATCTCAGCCCGGTTGTCTGAAGGAGCTGAGAAGTTATCCGGATCGAGGATCGCGGGCTATCAGCCGGTGATGCAAGTCACCCCGCGCATTCGTCATTCGTCGGAAGTTGAATCGCCCTGTGCAATAAGGGTCTACATGCCGGTTGTCGCATCGAGCACGCCAGTACGCCGCCTCCTCGTCGAGCTTCTCGCGGAGGCGCGGGCGCGCACGATCCTGCTGGTGAGCTCGCTCTCAGACGAAGAGATGCGAAGCCGGCCCGATGCCGCCGTGCAGCCGATCCTGAGCGAGCTGGACGAAATTCTCCGCTTCGAGGAGCGCTGGCTCGAAGGCGAGGCGGGTCATCAGGAGACTTCCCCGCGTTCCGTCATCGGCAGCTACAACGAGTGGTTCGACGCCATGCTCGAGGTGCGCCAGAGGACCCTCGATCGGCTGGAAGCCTGTGCCGGCGAGCCCGCGGTCATGACAGCGCTGTCATCTGGTGCTGGAACACGAGTACCACCGGAACGAGGCGATGCTCGAGACCCTCCAGCTGAGTCGAGCGTACCGGGCGCCTCGGCGGACCAGCCTTCCCAGCGGCCGCCGCCTGGCGGATCCCGGTTTCATGGCCCGCTTTCCCGGTGCGGTTGTTCGGATAGGAGCAGCTGAAGACACGCCGGCTTGGCCGGAGGAGCGGCCGGAGCGGAGAGTGGAGGTGGCGCCGTTCTGGATCGATGTCACTCCGGTGACGAACAGCGAGTATTCCGCCTTCATGTTGGCCGGCGGATACGTGACGGAGCAGTTCTGGAGCGAAGCGGGCTGGCAGTGGGTCCTGAGGAACGACGTCCGGATGCCGGGCAACTGGTTCTGGGAGGAGGGGACCTGGTACTGCCGCTGGTTCGATCGCACTGCTCCGCTCGATCGGTTCAGCCCGGTGGGACCGGTTTCATTCTACGAAGCAGACGCCTTTGCCCGATTTGCCGGGAAGCGGCTGCCGACCGAGGCTCGAGTGGGAGGCGGCGGCGTCGTGGGATCCCGAGTTCCAATCCCGGCGGCACTATCCCTGGGGCAACATGCCGCCTTCGCCCAACGTCGCCAACCTCGATCAGCTCGCCTTCGAGCCGGCCCCGGTCGGCGCCTACCCCGGCAACGTCTCGCCGGTCGGCTGCTATGGTCTCATTGGTGATCTGTGGGAGTGGACCGCGAGCGACTTCCTCGCTCCCGAAGCTTCAGGCGAGCCAGCGCCGGGAGAGCAGGACCGGGAGCCGGTGAAGGTGCTCCGGGGCGGATCCTGGGCGACTCGGCCCGGCGCCATCCGTTCCAGCGTCCGGAAGCCGGCGCCGGCCGGCTCCCGCCACGTCTTTGCCGGCTTTCGCTGCGCCCACGACGCCTGAGTTACTTCTCCAGGTTCGACGGCACTCCGCTGGGAAACCGCTCCTGTATCGCCGCCTGAATCCGCTGGATCCGGTTCTCCGGATTGGGATGGGTGCTGAAGAACTCCGGCGGATTCCGCCCGCCGCTCTCCTCCAGAATTTTCATTAACGAGATCATCGAGCGGGGATCGTAGCCGCCCTCTCCGGTGAAGCGGACGCCCAGCCCATCTGCCTCGAGCTCGTCCTGCCGTCCGAACCGCATCGAGACCAGCTGCCCGATCATCGCTGCCACCGCCGCCGAGCCGCGGCTGTTGGGATCGTTGGGATCGTAGGTCGCCAGCACCGCTGCACCGGTCAGGCCCGCGGTGAGCTGCTGCTTCGCGATGTGCTCGGCGCCGTGTCTCGCGACGACGTGCCCGATCTCGTGCCCCAGCACCCCCGCGAGCTGGCCTTCGGTCTGAAGCTTCTTGAGGAGTCCCTCGGTGATGAAAACCTGCCCGCCCGGAAGCGCGAAGGCGTTGATGGTCTGAGGATCGTTGAGGAGGTGAAACTCGAACTTGTAGGGAGTCGTCCCGGCGACGGTCTGGGAGACCAGCCGTTGGCCCACGGTATTGACCCGGGCCTGGAGTGAGGCATCGGGATCGAGTCCGCCGAACTCCTGCACCATCTCGGGAGCGGCCTGGAGACCGAGCGCCACTTCCTGTTCCGGCGTGATCCCGGCGACGTGCTGCTTTTCTTCGGTGACGGGGTTGAAGACGCTCTTGCCGTAGTACCCGATGATGGAGACGAGTGCGACTACTAGTGCGATCAACAGTCGGCCGCGGGGCACGGAGCCTCCGGGGGAAGAGGAGATCGAAAAGTAGGCGGTAAGGCGGTAAGGCGGTAAGGCGGTAAGGCGAGAGGTACAGGTAAGAGGTCAGAGGTGAGGCGGAGACCAGCACTCGCGCGTCATCCCGAACGCAGTGAGGGAGCGTTCAATGAGACGTCCTTTCGAGATGGTCAATCTGACGTTTGGCGGGCCGATCCTTCGCTGCGCTCAGGATGACAGGGGGCCTCCGGCTCTTGGCACGCTCCAGGGTGTCACCCCGAGCGAAGGCGAGGGGTCGTCCAATGAGACGTCCACACTTCGATGAAGGAGCGCGCGGACTATTGATTGCGCGCGCATGACCCCGATACAGGCCGTGACCGATGCGCAGTCGATGTTCGATTGGTGTTTGTGTACATCCTGGCGAGTAAGACTCGCGTGCTCTATGTCGGCGTCACGAACGATTTGATCCGCCGACTCTGGGAGCATCGAACCGTAGCGGTGCCGGGGTTCACCCGTCGCTACGGAGTCCACGAGCTGGTCTACTACGAGTTCAGCGCGGAGCCCGCGAGGGCAATCGCTCGGGAAAAGCAAATCAAGGGTTGGGCACGGGTAAAGAAGGTTGCACTGATCGAATCCATGAACCCTGACTGGAAGGACTTTGCGGAACTCTGGTTTGTGGACGTCTCATCGGACGACCCCTCGCCTTCGCTCGGGGTGACCCCCGGGAGCGGAGCCAAGAGCTCGGGTGACACGCAATCTCGGGGTGCCTCACCGCCTCCTCGCCTTGGGGTGACGCACACGGCCGCTCACCTCTTACCTCTACCGCCTTCTCGCCTCCGCCCTACTCCAGCCGAAACCCGCCTACCGCTCCGGTCAGCCGCTCCGCCGCTCCGGCCAGATGTCCCGCCGACGAGGAGATCTCCTCGGTCGAGGCGTTGAGCTGCTGCGCCGCGGCGGCGATCTGCTGGGCGGCAGCGGCGTAGTCCTCGGTGCCGGCGGACACTTCCCGCATCCGTCCGGCGATCCCCTCGATCAGCCCACGCACTTCACCCGCCGAGTTGGAGATCCGCTGGGTCCACTGGTCGTTGGCTTCGGCATCGGCCGCGACGTTCATCAGGCCTTCGGCGGCTGCGTGGGCCGCGTCCCGGGCCGTGAGTCCGCCCTGTCCCAGGCGAATCAGTCGCTCCCGTGCCGTCTGCACTTGGGCGACGACGACCTGAACCGTGTCACTGGTCGAGGTCGCGGCCCGGGCTGCCTGGCCCGCCAGCTTCCGGACCTCCTCGGCCACCACGCTGAAGCCTTTGCCTTCTTCTCCGGCGCGGGCCGCCTCGATGGAGGCGTTAAGTGCTAGCATGTGCGTCTGCTTGGCGATCGCCTTGGCCTGGGTGATGAACTTCTCGATCTCCGCCGACGCGGTGGCGAGCGCATCGGCTTCCGCCGCACCGCGCTCGATCTCTTCCGCCAGCCGAGCCAGCTCGTTGGTGCTCGTGTCCAGCTGTTCGCTGTGCGACCGCGCCAGCCGCGCGAGTGCGGCGTTTCTTCGGCAGCCTGGGTCGCGCCGGCCGCCAGCTCCTGGGCGATGTCGAGGATCTTCCCGGCGTCCTGGGCCGCGGCCCGAACCACCACCGCCTGCTGGTTGGCGCGCTCGGTGAGGTCGCCGGTGGTGCTGGCGACTTCCTGGGTCGAGGCGGTCATCTGCTGGGTCGAGGCAGCTATTTCCTGGGCCATCGCCGCGGCATCATGGGAGTACTGCCGGATCGTACCGACCAGCTCCTGCAGCCGGTGCACCATGCCGACCATCGACGATGAGAGACCGTCGAGGTTACCCCGGTCGGCCCAGTCGGGCGTGCTGATGTCGCCGTCGGCCACACGTATCGCGACGGCGGCGGCCTTGCCGGTTGGCTTGAGCACGTTCTTGAGGAGCAGCTGCACCAGGATCTGTTCGACCGCCAGGCCGAGCACGAAGATGGCGGCGCTGCCCCAGACGAACGGCTCCAGCAGCCAGAGCTGCTCCGGCTGAGCCGGGCAGACCTGTGACAGCAGGACGGCGACCGCGGTGGCCATGACGGCCGACGTGATGGCGCCGATCAGGTGCAGATGGAGGACGAAGTTGTTGCGGGCTTTGGCCATGGGGCTCCTCTACCTTGCAAGAGGAAGGCCCCGGGACGGGCGGACGGATGGACGGGCGGACGGGCGGTCGGAGGGATACGCGAGCAGTGTGACTAAGGTGATAATTGAGAGGAGTTTATGAAGTTTCTCCGGCGAGACCGCCCGACCGCCCGTCCGCCCGACCGCCCGTCCGCCGGACTGTGGTCCCACTTCAGCCGGATCTTAGTGAAGCAGAATCCCGCACCCACCGACGTGCTGCCGTACCACCGGTTCAGCTCGGCGGGGTCATCCGGTCGCCTGTGCCAGCTTCTTGAATCGAGGATTGCTCCGGAGTCGATCGAACGTTGGATCGATCCGGAGCCACGCAGGCGTGAGAAAGTAGGGAACAGCCAGCAGGCGCTCCAGGCAGTCGATCGCCTTCTCCGGTTGACCGGCCAGCAGGTAAATGCGGGCGAGCTGATGCTCCAGGTACGGGCCGGCGTACGCATCCCGGCTCATCGGCATCAGCTGCACCCCGCGCTCCCCATGCTTGATCGCCTCCGCCGTCCGTCCGGCGAATGCCAGCGCCACACCCTGGAGCACGAGCAGCTGCGGATCATTGGGCACCTCCCGGAGCTGGGCCTCTCCGGTAACTCGCGCCGAATCACCGTACGCCCGCGCGCGTGCCGTGTCTCCCCGGAGCATGGAGGTCCCTGCCAGGGCCAAACCCCACGACAGTCGATCGTCATCGAACGGGCCCGGCGGCAGCCGCAACAGGAGCTGCTGCTGGTGCTCATCCAGCACCCAGAACAGGTCGTAGTAGGTCGCCACCCAGGAGACGAGCGCCGTTGGCTCCACGTCCCGCTGGGCGGCCTCGAGCACACCTCGAGCTCCCGGGAGATCCCCCTGGGCGAGCAGGATCATCGCCTTCGTTTCATGCAGGTCGGGGCTCCGGCGGTCGATCGCCAGCGACCGCTCGGCCTGCTGCATGGCCTCGGGAAGCTGTCTGAGCCGTAGCAGATTGTAGGTGAGACGCCGGGCGGTGCCGAGCGATCGAGGATCGAGCGCCTGCGCCTGCAGGAGTGCGGCCTGGCTCTCCTGCCAGTGACCCTGGCTCCGGTCGAGAATGCCTTCCGCCTTGAGCAGCTCCGCATTGTTCGGCGCGAACCGTCGTCCCTCAGAATATTGGCGGAGTGCTTCCGGCCAGTCCTTCTTGATGAAGTTGTAGTAGTCACCCAGGGCCAGATGGCCCTCGGGAAGATCGGGAGCCAGCGCGAGCGCCCGCTCCGCGCTCGCGCGAGCCGCGGCTGCGTCCGCTGCTCTCGGCGTGCCGACCCAGTAGGTGTAGGTATGGGCGCGCGAGAGCTCGGCCCAGGCGAGCGCAAAGGCGGAGTCCAGTGCCACGGCCCGCTCATAGTACCCGATCGCTCGATGCAGCTCGACCGGGGAGACGGCGTCGAATCCGCCGGCCGCCTCGTTCCCCTGGAGGTAGAGGTCGTAGGCGGAGAGATCGCCAGTCGGCTTCCCGGCCATGGCCCGCATCTCTCCTGCCTCCAGCGCCACATCCAGCGCCTTCGCCACCCGGGATGCGACGTCCGCCTGCACCTGGAAGACATCCGTCAGACTGGCGTCGAACGGCTGCTGCCACTTGGTCGTTGCGGTGGACGTCTGCACCAGCTCCGGGCTCACCCGCACCCGGCTCTCACCGCCCGGCTGCTTCTCCCAGCGAACCTTGCCGACGAGGATGTACTGCACACCCAGCTCCTGCCCGATCTGCTGCGGTGTCTTGCTGGTCATCTTGTACTGCGCCGAGCTGTTGGACGCGGTGACCTGCAGCTCGGGCAGGGCCGAGAGCTTGCCGCGCACCTCGTCGGTGATCCCGTCGGCGAAGTAAGCGTCCTCCGGTCGGCCCAGATTCTCGAAGGGAAGCACCGCCAGGTGCTTGATGGCGCTCGACTCGACCGTCTCGCCGCCACTTTTCCGGAGCCGGCCGAAGAGGAGGCCCAGCACCACCAGCGCCCCGACCGCGAGCGGAGCCGCCAACCGGAGCCGGCCTCCGGCTCGCGGAAGTCACCGGCGTAGACGTCGGTCTCCAGCGCCCGAGCGAACTCTCCCGCGGTGGCAAACCGATCGGCCGGCGTCCGGGCCAGCGCCTTGGCCACCGCTCGCTCGACCGTCGCGGGCACCAGTTCCCGTACAGTGCGAAGCGGGCGAGCCGTCTCGGTGAATCGGCGGGAGATCATCGCCTGAGCGGTCGGGCCGGCGAACGGAGTCTCGCCGGCGAGCATCTCGTAGAGCACGAGGCCCAGGCTGTAGATGTCGGTCCGTCCGTCAGGTGTGCGGATCGCCCGCGGCCTGCTCCGGGCTCATGTAAGCCGGCGTGCCGAGCGCGACGCCGGTCCCGGTCAGCCGTTGCTCGTCACCGTCCGCCCGTCCGCCCGTCCGCCTGTCCGCCCGTCCGCCCGTCCGCGCTTGCAATCCCGAAGTCCGCGACGAGGGCATGTCCTTCCGCCAGCAGGATGTTCTCCGGCTTGATGTCCCGGTGCACCACACCCTGGCGGTGCGCGTAATCGAGTGCGTCGGCGGCCTCGCGCGCGATCGTGATCGCGGTCTCGACCGGCAGTTGCCGCTCCCGTGTCAGCCGGGCGCGGAGACTCTCGCCGTTGACGAACGGCATGGTGAACCAGAGCCAGGGAGCCGCTCCGCCCGCTTCGTTCGTGACGCCGGAGTCCAGCACGGTGAGGATGTGGGGATGCTGCAGCCGCGCCGCCAGCTTGATCTCGCGCTGAAACCGCTCGGCGCCGAGCATCGGCGCAAGCTCCGGGTCCAGCACCTTGAGCGCGACCAGACGCTCGTGCCGAAGGTCCCGTGCGAGGTAGACGGTCGCCATCCCGCCGCGGCCGAGCTCGCGCTCGATCACGTAGCGGTCTGACAGCGCATCACGCAGGGCAGCAGGGGCGTCGGCCATTCAGTCTGTACGCATAGTGTGCCTGCAAGATACAAACGGTGTGGATCGATGGCAGTAAACCCACCCCTGCGGCTAGATTTAGCCCCTCCCATAATGTCGGCCGAGCGGATCGCCGGCCATTCCATTTTGCTGTGCACTGATGACCGAGACCACCAGGCCGACCCCCGACACTGCCTCCGATCAGACCTACCAGCCCGAGGCGATCGAGACCAAGTGGCAGCGCCGCTGGGCCGAGCGGCACGTCAACGAGCCCGACCTCGATGGCGCGGCGAAGCCGTTCTACAACCTCATGATGTTTCCCTATCCCTCGGCCGAGGGGCTGCACGTGGGGAACATGTTCGCCTTCACCGGCAGCGACGTGTATGGCCGGTTCAAGCGGCTCCAGGGGTATGACGTCTTCGAGCCGATCGGCTTCGACGCCTTCGGCATTCACAGCGAGAACTACGCGATCAAGGTCGGCATCAATCCGGCCGAGCTGATCCCGAAGAACATCGAGAATTTTCGGCGACAGCTGCGCCGGATCGGCGGCATGTTCGACTGGCGGCACGAGCTGTCGACCACGGATCCCAGGTACTACAAGTGGACCCAGTGGATCTTTCTGCAGCTGCTGAAGGCGGGGAAGGCGTACAAGAAGGCGGCGGCGGTCAACTGGTGCCCGAAGGACAAGACCGTACTGGCCAACGAGCAGGTCATCAACGGCCGCTGCGAGCGCTGCGACTCAGTGGTGGAGCAGCGGTTCCTGGAGCAGTGGTTCTTCCGGATCACGGATTATGCCGACCGCCTGCTGGCCGATCTGGACGACAAGTCGAAGATGGACTGGTCCGAGACCACCACGACGGCGCAGCGCAACTGGCTGGGCCGGTCCGAGGGGGCGGAGATCGAGTTTGCCGTCCGCCCGTCCGCCCGTCCGCCCGTCCGCCCGATCCGGGTTTTCACCACCCGCCCCGACACCATCTTCGGCGCCACCTTCATGGTGCTGGCACCCGAGCACCCGCTGGTCGACGCCTTCACCACCGACGAGCAGCGGAAGGCCGTCGAAGCGTACCGGAAGGCCGCCGCGTCGCAGGATCTGGTGTCGCGCAAGGTGGGCGAGCGGGAGAAGACCGGCGTCTTCACCGGCGGCTACGCCGTCAATCCTGCGACCGGAAAAGAGATCCCGGTCTGGATCGCCGATTACGTGTTGATGGAGTACGGCACCGGCGCCATCATGGCGGTGCCCGGGCCACGACGAGCGCGACTTCGAGTTCGCGAAGAAGTACGATCTGCCGATCGTCCGCGTGGTCGCGTCGTCGAGCTCCGAGTCAGCCGTCGGAGCCCTCGACGCGTCATCCCGAGCCCTCTAGCGCTCATCCCGAGCGGAGCGAGGGAGCGGGTCCGCAGACGCTGGCCCACCGGATGCCGCCTACATCGATAACGACAACGGCATTCTGGTCAACTCGGGTCAATTCAACGGCCTGAAGGTCCCCGAAGCCAAGCGCGCCATCACCGCCTGGCTGGCCGAGCGTGGCGCGGGCAAGGCCACCATCAACTACCGGCTCCACGACTGGACCATCTCGCGCCAGCGCTACTGGGGTCCGCCCATCCCCATCATCTACTGCGACGAGCACGGCGCCGTCCCGGTGCCGGAGAAGGATCTCCCGGTCGAGCTCCCCATCATCGAGGACTTCCGCCCCGACGACAGCGGCATCTCGCCGCTGGCTCGGCACGAGAGCTGGTACCACGTCCCCTGTCCCGTCTGCGGCAAGCAGGCCCGGCGCGAGACCGACGTGAGCGACACCTTCCTCGACTCGGCCTGGTACCATCTCAGGTATCCCAGCACCGAGTTCGACGACCGCCCCTTCGATCCGGCGCGGACGCGGAAGTGGCTCCCGGTGAACATGTACATCGGCGGCAACGAGCACGCCGTGCTCCATCTTCTTTACGCCCGTTTCATCAGCATGGTGCTGCACGAGCAGGGGCACCTCCACTTCGACGAGCCGTACCGGAAGTTCCGGGCGCACGGCCTGATCGTGAAGGACGGCGCCAAGATGTCGAAGTCGCGGGGCAACGTCGTCATCCCCGACGAGTACATCGCCAAATGGGGCGCCGACACCTTCCGGATGTATCTCATGTTCCTGGGACCGTTCCAGGAGGGCGGCGACTTCCGGGACGAGGGCATCGCCGGCCCGCGCCGGTTCCTGGAGAAGGTCTGGACCCTGGTGGGCGAAGGCGGTGCGCACCGGCTCCCGAGGACGAGACTCCGGCACAACGTGCTGGTGAAATACAATCAAACAGTGAAGCGCGTCTCCGAGGGCATGGAGCAGCTCCATTACAACACCAGCATCGCCGCGTTAATGGAGTTCGTGAATACGCTGAGATCGGAGAGCTGCACTCACCGCGACATGATCGAGGGGCTGGTGCTCATGCTGGCGCCGTTCGCGCCCCACTTCGCCGAGGAGAGCTGGGAGCGGCTGGGGCACGACGGTTCGATCTTCGACGCCCGCTGGCCCGAGTGGGACGAGGCGCTGGTGGTGGAGGACCAGGTCGAGGTGGCGGTGCAGGTGAACGGGAAGACCCGTGGGAAGGTGACGGTGCCGCGGGGTGCGGACCAGGGAACGGTGGTCGCGGCGGCGCAGGGGGATGCGGCGGTGCGGCGGTTTACCGAGGGGAAGGAGGTGCGGAAGGTGGTGTACGTGCCGAACCGGCTGCTGAATCTGGTGGTCGGCTGAGCGTTACTCGGTGCGATGAGCGAAGCGCAGACGGAGCTTCTCCGAAGAGGCCCGGAGCCATCCGTCAAGCTCCCCGTTTTCTGCGCGAGGCTTGTTGATGCGCTCCGATGATTGTCGCAAAATCGTCGCTCTTTGTCTGATTTTTCCCCTTCCGCTACTCACCCCGCGTACTGCACATTTTGATCGACTTGGTTCCCAAGCCTTCTCCACACCATACAGCACGGTAGCCGTGATAGCCAGCGACCGTTGCAATGTCAGACTGACGTTGTAGCTCACGACCTCGGCGAACCGTCCGGAGCGGGCCGAGCCAAGCTACCCTCACGCGCTCGTGGCCAATGTTTTACTGCGTGTATAATGGAAGGTTTTGGTCACCTGCTTTCTAGGGACTTGGCAGTCTAATACTAGTTGACCCGCAGCGTGTGCATCACATGAGGACCTGGTATGTCAATAGCCGATGCCTTGCTGGAACAGCTACATATCGACCAGGGTGATCTCCTGCGATTCGTTGCGATCTTCTCACGCTGCGAGTGCGCTCTCAAAGAATCCGGGATGTTCAGGACCAGAGATAAGCTCATCATTCCCGATTGGGCCAGACTAACCACTGAACTTGAGTCCCGATCGAGCGCGGCCGTACACGGGAGCTCTCCGTCGCCTGTGGCTACCTCTTGAATCGCCCGCCACAGAAGCAAATTACCAAGGGTGGACGCATACAGTGGGTTGACTTGACTGTGGATCCGGCCGCAACCGCTCTCAAGAACCTCATAGAGGCAGTTAAGGTCACGCGTAACAATCTTATGCACTGGGGTAAATGGCGCTCTGGCCCACGAAGATGAGCCCGGTCGCGACGGTGCCTTGCTGCGAGCCGGAATCATCGTCTTGGAGGACTGTGTCCGACTTTCAGAGGCGGGCCCACGGGAGTTTCATGACGCGTTCAGTAATAGCGTTCGTCTACCCGGCCGGCTGCCGCCTAAGAAGCGCATGCAGCCGCCGGACCCGTCAGCTCTAAGGAAACCACCATACTGAGGAGTTGCCCCAAGCTGATCCGGTCCGTTAGCCGGCAACTCGACTTGGTAGCTAATTTCGAATCGGCCGTCCAGCCAAGTCACTAGCACTTTATCTCAAAGCAGAGGCTGCGCTCATCGCAGCAATTGAGATTTACAACAAGCCGGATTTCGTGTACCTGGAAGAGACCTTTGCCATCCTCTCGCGGTCAACGCCTGGAAGCTTCTCCTCAAGGCAAGGGTGCTGTCGGACAACAAAAACCGCGTTCAATCGTTGTGGATCTATGAGTCCCGCCAGAAGGCGGATGGTACGCCGACAATCCGCAAGTTTCCCAAGCGGAATCGGGCTGGCAACCCCCATACGATCACTCTCGGCCAGGCAGTAGTTCAGCTCGAGGCAAAGCCACAAACACGATTGCCGAACCAGGTTCGCGGCAATCTCGAAGCACTCACAGAAATCCGAGACAATGCCGTGCATTTTGTGAATGCGCGCCTTGAATTGGCCAAGTCAGTTCTTGAGATCGGCACGGCGTGCGTTAGGAAATCGTCGCCCTCGCCGAGGAGTGGTTCGACCAGGACCTCTCGAAATACAGCTTGTATCTCATGCCGATTGGGTTCCTTTCCTCTCCGTCCGCAACTGCCATTGCGGTGGAAGGCGAGGAAGGAAAGCTGATGTATTTACGCAATCTGATGGCCGCCCAAAACACAGCCGCTACTACCACTTCCTCCACGGTGTATCACATAGGGTTGGATCTAAAAATTTCGTTCAAAAATGCTTCCGCCACGGATGCGGTTAGTACCTTCGCGATTATGAATGACTCCGTCGTCCGCATGTCGACCCGACAGAGGAAGACATTCGTCAGAAATACCCATGGGACTACCGTGAACTCACGAAGCGGTTGAGGGCGCGATACTCGGACTTCAAAGAAAACGATGATTTCCATAACCTTCGTCGATCCCTAGTCGCCCACTCGCGGTACGCGCGTGACCGATACCTCGATCCGGGAAATCCTAAGAGCGCGAAGAACGCCTTCCAGAATCCCGAACATTGTTACCGAGTTCGACAACACTACACCAGGAAATGAGATCCGCTTGACCGCATGTCTGGCTCGTAACGAACGTTGCTGTAGACAAGGGCTTCTCGGATGCGCCGTTGCCAAAATTGTTTAATGTGCTCGCAGCCTGAATGAAGGTGTTAGACAGCAGCAGCCATGAGCATGCTGGCCAATTGAGGAGGTTGCGAGCACCGTGGCTCGGAACAATCTGCCATTCGGGCGTCTGTTTCTAATCGCGGCCCTCTGGGTGTCGGCGTCGTCGCGCTCGGTCCGGCGAACCTTCACCCTCATTCGGGCCGAGGCTGAACGGAGCGAGCTGGTGGGTGTGAGCGTAGGGCTGGACAGCCTTTTGATCCTGATCCCGTGGATCGTCATATCCTTCGTGGTCCTGTTCACTGTTGGGTTAGTGCAGCGGCGGAGATAGTGTGCTGCTAAAACTCTGAAGGAGCCTGCAGTCTAACAGCGCATGTAGCTGGCGGACGCCTCACGTTTTAAGAATGTTGAAGGCTGTGCAGTTAGGAAGTTGCCGCAGCTGATATGCGGTCCGTTAGGCCGCAGACGAGGAAATGTCGTTGGAAAAAATCAAATCCAAGCCGGGATTGCTGAACTTCTACCGCAGATTGCCGGGCGAGGTCCGGAATTCCTTCCAGCATCTGCCGCGCCTCGTCGACGAATTCCCGCTCGATGTCTCGGTAGCTCACGTCCTGGCGCAAATTGAGAGCGGACAACGAGCGGCACTCTATTGCGGCATCAGAAAACTCCATAAGGCTGACAAGCACATCACTTGGAAGGCGGTTGGAGCTCATCACCTTTCCCGTGCCGACTTCAGGTCAAAGTTCGAGATGATATACAGCAAGGCCATTCCCGAGTCGACGATACGCCTCGTAACTGTCGCGGAGGCCGCTCGCGACCTAGTCATGCATGGAAAAGATGTCTCTGACGATAACAAGCGAAATGGGATTGGCCACGCCTTGCAATACGCCGTGGAAATCAATGACCTGACAGTTTCGTGTGGTGGCCCTGCGCCTTTTGGTGATCTCCGCGGCTTTGGGGGTCGAGGCGACTCCCTGGATAAAGTCGACCTCGCGATGGATCCTTAAGGGAATGGGGTTCTCCGTCTAGGTGGGTGCAGTTCCCGTCGACGGCGAGGCATCATCGCGCTCGGGGTGCAAGTCCTGGCCGGGCCGCCTTGCCGCCTTGCCGCCGCAGCCTTAGGGGCATGTCGTTAGCCCGACACACCACGTTGTTGGATCACGTGTGTAGGAGATCATCTCTGACCTGGGTAGTGGGGATCCCCAGGTCGGAGGTCAGGTGGCCAGCCTCCAGCCCCAGCGGCGCGATCGGCTGCAGCTATGCACCTGCTCAGGCTGAAGCATGCAACACCTTAGGGGCCATGACTCCACGACGACTCGATCTACGAGATGTGGCGGAACACCCGGACCAACTCCTGGATGTTGGATACACCCGGCGGGACGTTGCTACAACGAATACCGAGCGTGCTGCCATCTACGAGAAGGTGATATCCTCGGACGAGTCGCAGCTGAAGCTGTTGGTGCAGATTCACTTCCAACTTGTCATGCATGATGACGTCGGCTACGACTATGGCGAGCTCTGTTCGTACTCCTTCAACGGAGTCTATCTCTAGGTCCACAATCGGCAGATGGAGCCGGACGATAATTGCTACTTCGATGAAGACTCAGAACAGCCGATCAGTGTGGGTACTCTCAAACTTCACATCGACTCCCTGGGCGATGTCGACCGGCTCGTTGCATTGCTTAAGCCAGCCGCAAGCCTATGGTAGGCAGACGCCCTGTTCAAACCGGAATCGACGTACCCGCTGACATAAAAACCCATGGCCATCAAGAAATCCGACCTCTACTCCTCCCTCTGGGCCTCGTGCGACGAACTGCGCGGCGGCATGGATGCCAGCCAGTACAAGGACTACGTCCTGTTCATGCTGTTCATCAAGTACGTCACCGACAAGTACGGCGGCGCAGACGACTTCGCGCCGCCGATCACGATCCCGAAGGGCGCGAGCTTCAAGGACATGGTCGCGCTCAAGGGCAAGAGCGACATCGGCGACAAGATCAACAAGCAGATCATCGCAGCCGCTGGTCGACGCCAACACGCGCCTCGCCCGCAGCGACTTCCCCGACTTCAACGACGCCGAACAAGCTCGGCGACGGGCAAGGAGATGGTCGAGCGGCTCACCAACCTGATCGCCATCTTCGAGAACCCGGCGCTCGACTTCTCGAAGAACCGCGCCGAGGGCGACGACATCCTCGGCGACGCCTACGAATACCTGATGCGGCACTTCGCCACCGAGAGCGGCAAGAGCAAGGGGCAGTTCTACACGCCGGCCGAGGTCAGCCGCATCATGGCCAAGGTCATCGGCATCTCGCCAGCAGAACACCAAGGCCGCCACCACCGTCTACGACCCGACCTGCGGCTCGGGCTCGCTGCTGCTGAAGGTCGGCCGACGAGGCGGGCAAGCACATCACGCTCTACGGGCAGGAGAAGGACGTCGACCACCGCCGGCCTCGCCCGCATGAACATGATCCTGCACGACATCCCGACGGCCAACATCCTGTCAGGGCAACACGCTGGCCGATCCCAAGTTCAAGGACGGCGAGCAGCTCCAGCACCTTCGACTACGTCGTCGCCAATCCGCCGTTCTCCGACAAGCGCTGGAGCACCGGCCTCGACCCGTCGAACGACCCGTATCGAGCGCTTCAGCCTTCGGCGTGCCGCCGGCGAAGCAGGGCGACTACGCCTACCTGCTGCACATCGTCCGCTCGCTGAAGAGCACCGGCAAAGGCGCGTGCATCCTGCCGCACGGCGTGCTGTTCCGCGGCAATGCCGAGGCCGACATCCGCCAGCAGCTCGTCCGCTCGCGGCTACATCAAGGGCATCATCGGCCTGCCCGCCAACCTCTTCTACGGCACCGGCATCCCCGCCTGCATCGTCGTGCTCGACAAGGAGAACGCCGCCGCCCGCAAGGGCATCTTCATGATCGACGCCAGCCAAGGGCTTCATGAAGGACGGCCCCAAGAACCGCCTGCGCGAGCAGGACATCCACAAGATCGTGGACATCTTCAACCAGCAGGCCGAAGTCCCGCGCTACTCGCGCATGGTGCCGCTCGACGAGATCGCCGACCCGAAGAACGACTTCAACCTCAACCTGCCGCGCTACATCGACAGCACCGAGCCGGAGGACCTGCAGGACATCGACGGCCACCTGCGCGGCGGCATCCCGGAGCGCGACATCGATGCGCTCGAGCGACTACTGGGAGGTCTGCCCGAGCGTGCGCGCAGCGCTGTTCAAGCCGCAGGCCGCCCCGGCTACGCTCGACCTCAAGCTGCCGAGTCGCCGAGGTCAAGCCCGCCATCTTCGACCACCCCGAGTTCACCGCCTTCATCAGCCGGCACGAACGCTCTTCGCCGACTGGCGCGACGGCCACGACGCCGCACGCTCACAGGCATTCGGCAAGGACGGCCATCCCAAGGCGCTGATCGAGACCCTCGCCGAGGACCTGCTGGCCACATTCCGCAGGCGCGCCGCTGCTCGATGCCTACGACGTCTACCAGCACCTGATGGACTACTGGGCCGAGACCATGCAGGACGACTGCTACCTGATCGCCGCCGACGGCTGGAAGGCCGAGACCACTCGCATCATCGAGACGGACAAGAAGGGCAAGGAGAAGGACAAAGGCTGGACCTGCGACCTCGATGCCCAAGCCGCTCATCGTCGCCCGCTACTTCGCCAAGGAGCAGGCCGCCATCGACCCGCAGCAGGCCGAGCTGGAAGCCGCGACCGCCAGCCTCACCGAGCTGGAGGAGGAACACGGCGGCGAGGAAGGCGCCTCGGCGCGCTCGACAAGGTCGCCAAGGCCAAGGTCAGCGCCCGGCTGAAGGAGATCAAGGGCGACAAGGATGCGAAGGACGAAGCGGCCGTGCTCAAGCGGTGGCTGGAACTATCCGAAAGCGAGGCCGCGCTCAAGCGTACGGTAGCAATACGTACCGGAACCAGTAGCCAACTGAAACACCACAACAACATGGCGGCGGCGGCGATCGGCTATCGTCCGACGCTCGCGGGCTTCGAGCTGAACTGCAGCGACGATCGTCGCGATCGCGACGACGAGCCAGAGCGCGGCGAGCAGCGCGACTCCGCGGCGAGCGCTCCCTTCGGCGCCGGCGTGTCACGGATTGTTGAAGTTGAAGGTCGACTCGTCGGATGCCGATCGGGAAGATCATCGGACGTCGAGGAGGCGCGAGCGTGAGTGAATGCTCGACGACCAACGTGAGGCGAACGGCGCGCGGCGTGATCGTCGCCGCCTGCGATGCGCGGATACCAGCGGTTCGTGCGCCGGTCGAGGAACTCGACCGCAGTCGTCGTCGATCGTCGAGTCGAGCATCTTGCGCACGAGCGGCAGCTGCGAGATTCGGCTGATACTCGATCGTGAAGCCCGTTCTCCGGCGTGTTGGCGTCGCCGTCGATGTACAGACGGATGCGGACGTTGCGCAGCAGCGACGGATTGATCGCCGTGTGCGTGAACGTCAGCTCGTCGCCGGCTCGCCTGCGCCGCCGGCACGGCGGCGACGTTGTTCATGCCGATGCCGCCGCTGCGCCGCGGTCGTCCGGCGGCGCGCCGGCACGCCGCGTGTCAGGCCGCGCGGCCCGCCGCCCTGCTGGATTTGCATCGCGCCGGCGTGGATCCACGAGCGGATCATGTCGCGCAGCGCCGCCGCGCGCTCGGTGGACACCGAGGCGTCGCGGATCGATCGCGCGATGATCGATGATCGACCCGAACGCGCGCGGCGCCGGCGGCCGCCATCATGCCCGTGATCGCGAGGCCGATCACGAGCTCCATCAGCGTCATGCCCGCGCGCGCGCGCGCGTCATCGGCGCGTCACCAGCGGCGGCTGACGATACACGTACGTCTCGGCGATGTACGAGCCGTTCGGCCCACGTCGATCGTCGACGCGGACGTCGTAGACGCCGGCCTGGTCGTCAGCGGCGCCGACGTCGTCTTCCACGAATACTCATCGAGCGGCGCGCGTCGAACTTGCCGGCTTCGCACGGAATCGGGAAGCGACTGCAGCTCCCGGTCGGTCAGCAGGTCCATGAAATCGAGCCGCGAGGTCGCCAGCGCTTCCGACTCGATCGCGCGCCGCGCGCGTCTCGGCGGTGCGCATGTCGCGCGCCGACGGCCTCGAGCGCGCGACCGACCGCGGTCATCCCGACGATCGGCGATCGCGACCACGGCCTCGAGCAGCGAGAAGCGCGACGCGCGCACGATTGCTGCGCCGAGCTAGAGCGAGTCGGCACGCGCCACTCCGCTCCACGGGTCCACGCGCACGACGAGCGGCACGTCGCCGCCGCGCACGACCACCGTATCGGCGAACGCCGCGCCGGTCGGCCGAAACACGAACCGCAGCCGCGGCTGGTCGGTCTCCAGCGTCTGCGTCAGCCCGAGATCCAGCGTGCCCTCGGCGAGCACGCCCGATGCCGCTCACGCCGCGACGTGTCGACCTGGTACTTGAGCGTTTTCGGATCGAGGCGCAGCGTGACCGTCGCGTTGTAGTCGATCGACGCCTTCCGCGCGTCGTGCAGCAGCGCCGAGCATCTCGTCGGCCGGCGCCGTCGGCTGCTCGGTGCCGAAGCGCGCGAACGCCGGCGCGGCGAGCGTCGCGGCGATGGCCATGATGAGCAGCACCATCGTCAGCTCCCACAGCGTGAAGCCCGTCGGCGCACCGCGCGTCGGCTCGTCTCATTTGAACGAGTTCGCGTTGATGCCGTAGATCGCCTGCAGCAGCGACAGCGCGACGAACGCCACGATCGCGCCGAACATCACGATCATCGCCGGCTCGGCCAGCGTCGCCAGTCGTTGCGTCGCGCGCTCGGTGCGCTCCTCGAAGATGTCGGCCGCCTTCATGAGGAACACCTTAAGCTGGCCGGCATCTTCGCCGACGCCGATCGA
This sequence comes from uncultured Gemmatimonadales bacterium, assembly GCA_963751925.1. GTDB lineage: Bacteria > Gemmatimonadota > Gemmatimonadetes > Gemmatimonadales > GWC2-71-9 > CAVVWJ01. Next base: position 2,509,629 of record CAVVWJ010000002.1, read on the forward strand.
GCTGCGCGAGCATCGGCGGAAAGAGCGTGCTCTCGGCCACCGCGGCGCGCAGCGAGCTGCCTTCGCGCACGCGCGTGCGAATGCGCACCGCGTCGTCGCGCGCGATCGGGATCGCCGATCGATTCGATCGTGTCGTCGAGCGCGGTGAGCAGCGGCGCACCGCCGCCGAGCAACACGCCGACGAGCCGCGCAGAAGCGGCCGGCGAGCGCGTAGCGGCGCAGCGTGCTCACGCCGGGAATCGTCGAGCATCGTCGCCGACCAGACGCGACGGCCTTCGTCGCTGTTCGCGCACCCACGCCGCGAACGCCGCGACGACGAACGGGATGCATCAGCAGCACCGGCCACGCGCGATGCAGCACCGCCGAAAACGCGAGCAGCGTCGCCGTCGACGCGGCAGCTTCGCGCCGCTTCCCTCGAGCAGCGTGACGAACCGCGGCAGCACGAAGAACAGCAGCACGGTGACCGCGACCGAGCCCGCCGTCGCGAGCAACAGCGGATAGATCGCCGCCGACAGGATTTTGCCGCGCAGCGCTTCGTCGCGCTCGAGTTGGTCGGCGAGACGCGCGAACGCCGCTGTCGATGTCGCCGCTTCGTTCGCCGGCGCGGACGAGCCCGACGTAGAGCGGCGAGAACAGCCGCCGATGCTCGGCGAGCGCCGACGGACAGCGTGTCGCCGCGTTCGACGCGCGCGCGCACTTCCTGAGAGCGCGGCGCGCACGTCACCCGACGCGACGCCCGACGCCGCGTTGAGCGCTTGAGCGAGCGGCATTCCGACGGGCAGCAGCGCCGCCATCGCGCGCGTCACCTCGAGCACTTCGCGCCGCCGCCCGAACCGAATACCGCCGCCGCACGCCGCCGCTTCCGCCGACTCGGCGACGTCGAGCACGAGCAGCCCGCGCTCTTCGAGCGTGCGCGTGAGCGCGCCGGTGCTCACCGCCTGCGCCTGACCGCGCAGTGCGCTTGCCCGCTCCGTCGACGGCCTGATAGGCGTAGGTCGGCATCGGACGACGAGCGCGTCGACGCGCGCTACTTCCAGCTCAGGATGTCGGCGTCCTCGCCTTCGCCGCCGGGCTTTCCGTCGGCGCCGTACGACAGCAGGTCGTAGCCCTGCGTGTTCACCTGGCCCGGGAACAGGTAGATGTACGGCCGTCCCCACGGATCGAGCGGCACCGGCTTCCGGAGATACGGCGCGCGCCAGTTCGCCGGCGGATCGATCGTCGGCTTCTCCCACAGCGCGTTGAGTCCCTGTTCGGTGCTCGGATACCGCCCGTTGATCAGCACGTTGGCGTCGACCGCGGCGCCGATCGTCAGCACGAAGCCGGCAATGCCCGGCAGCGTCAGCGTCGCGTTGAACAGGCGCCATGATGCCGATGATCATCAGGCCGTTCAGGATCAGGCGCGATCGTCGTGTAGACGCCGAACCGGCCGTAGGTGATCAGCATGAAGAGGATCACCGCGAACGTCGCGACGATGCTGGCGATCACGCCGCTTGCGGATCGAATCGCGCGCCGAGATCGGGGCCGACGGTGCGCTCCTCGATGACGTGCAGCTCGACCGGCAGGCGGCCCGAGCGCAGCGAGATGGCGAGCTGGTTGGCGCTTTCGACGGTGAAGCTGCCGCGGATCGGGCGGTGCCGCCGAGGATCGGCTCGTGGATGTTGGGCGCCGAGATGACGACATTGTCGAGGATGATCGCGAACGGCTTGTTGACATTCTCCTGGGTCACCCGGGCGAAGCGGTGGCTGCCGTTGCTGTCGAAGCGGATGGTGACGACCGGCCGGCCGTCGGTCTGGTCGTAAGTCTGCTGCGGCGTCGGCGATCATGTCGCCGGTGATGATCGCGCGGCGCTGCACGGCGATGCGGCGCGCCCTGGCCGCCTTCGGCATAAGGCAGGATCTGGCTGCCGATCGGGGCGCGGCCGGACTGCGAGCTGCTCCTGCGGCACGCTGGTGTCGACCAGCTTGAACTCGAGCCGCGCGGTGCGGCCGATCAGCGACTTCAGCGCCTCGGGGTCCTGCAGGCCCGGCACCTGGACGACGATGCGGTTGGCGCCCTGGCGGATGATGGTCGGCTCGAGCGTGCCGAGCGCGTTGATGCGCCGGTCGATGACGTCGCGCGCGACCGCCATCGCCTGGTCGGTCGCCGCGGTCGAGCCCGCCTTGGGTCTGGCGCATGGTGATCCGGTTGCCGTCGACGCTGACGTCCCAGTCGCGCTGGCCGCCGAAGTGCCGCCGGCCGAGCTCTGGCCGCGCGCCCAGTCTGCGGCCGTCGCCGAGCTGGGCGGGATCGCGGACGAGGAAGCTCAGCTGGCCGCCGCTGGTCGAGACCTCGGCGACGTCGACGCCGGCCCTGCGCATCTCGCTGCGCATCAGCTCCTCCATCGCCTCGAGCCGCTGGCGGGCGACGTCGGCGGTCTCCGCCTCGAGCAGCAAATGGCTGCCGCCGGCGAGGTCGAGGCCGAGATTGATGTGGATCTTGCGCGCCCAGGCCGGGAGCTGGGCGCCGACGCTCGGGCGGGAGCAGGCTGGGCACGGCGAGGAGCACGCCGAACACGCACAGCAGGGTGATGCCCCAGACTTTCCAACGGGGGAAATTCAGCATCTAATCGTTCGCCGCCTTGGCGCCGTGCGGGCGGATGTCGCTCAGCATCGTCTTCACCACCCGGACCCGCACGCCCTGCGCGATCTCCAGCTCGACCTCATTGTCGTCGACCTTGGTCACCTTGCCGATCAGGCCGCCGTTGGTGACCGCCGTGTCGCGCGGCTTGACCGCGCCGAGCATGTCCTGGTGCTGCTTCATCCGTTTCTGCTGCGGGCGGATCAGCAGCACGTAGAAGATGACGAAGATGAGGACGAGCGGGAGGACCATGTTGACGATGGCCGCGCGTCCCTCCGGCGGCGGTCCCGCCGTTGGTGGCCTGGGCAAAGGCTGGGGATTCGAACATCTGTTCCTACCTGGAAAGAGGCGCGGCGCGAAGGCGCTCGTCCTGAAAGCGCGGTGCGCCTATCATGGGGGCGGGCAATTGCCAAGGCAAGGAGAGGAAGGGAGCAAATGATCATCGTGATGGGCGAGGTCCGGTTCGGCGACGGCGAGATCGAGCGGCTGAAGGCCGCGCTCGCGCACAATATCGCAGGCGTCGCGGGCCGAGGCTGGCTGCGCGCGCTACGCCTATGGCGTCGACCTCGCCGACCCGAACCTGCTGCATGATCGCCGAGGCGTGGCGCGACGAGGCGGCGATCGACGCGCACATGAATCGCCGCACATGGCCGGAGCTGATGGCGCCGCTCGCCGATGCCGAGATCAAGTCGATCAGCATCAAGGCCTATGAGGCGCAGCTTCCTGCAGAACGTGATGGGCGAGCTGAGCCGCCGCGTCAGCGCATCGGCGAGGATGATCAGGGTCGAGGTGCCGTGGGCGAGCAACTTGCCGCTCGGCCGAGCGCAGGCAGGCCTCGGCGGTGGCGATCTGGCGGCCGCGGCTCAGCACCCGCCCCTCGCAGCGCACCGGCCCGCCGTCGGGCTCGATCGGGCGGGTGAAGTTCACCTTGGTCTCGACCGTCGTATAGCCGATGCCCGGCATCCAGCTCGGTGTGGACCGCGCAGCCGCAGGCGCTGTCGATCAGGGTCAGCGCCCAGCCGCCATGGACCGCGCCGAGCGGGTTGAGCAGGTTCGGCGCCGGGCGTGCCTTCGAACACGGCCCGGCCCTTCTCGACCTCGACCAGGCGGAAGCCGAGCGGCTCGGCGATCGGCGCCGCGGGCAGCTCGCCGGCGATCATCGCCCGCAGCATTTCGAGGCCGGAAAGGCCCTTGATCTCGTCGAAGCTGCTCACGCCGTATCGCATCGTCCGCATTCCGTTTCGAAACGAGGCTAGGCGCCGGCAAGTCAACCGCGGCTTGCCTTCGCGCGGGCCCCGCCTAAATGCGCGCGCCTTGGTCGGGGCGTAGCGCAGCCTGGTAGCGCATCACACTGGGGGTGTGGGGGTCGCTGGTTCGAATCCAGTCGCCCCGACCATCATTCGAACGCGGGCAGCGTCACGCCCTCGCGCTCATTGTCCCAGAGCATCGCCATGATCCGCCAGCCCCGCTCGGGATCCCGGAACAGCTGGATCGAGTTGATCCCGCGCCGCTCGGGCTCGGCGTCGTCCAGCGCGCTGCGCGCCTCATAGGCGCTCCAGACGTGGGCGATGTTGCCGAACAGGTCGATCCGCCGGCGCGGTCTCGACCTCGTAGAAATCGTGCGTCGGCGAAGAAGGGCGTGGTGTCGCGGGCATAATCGTCGAGGCTCATGATCTTGCATCGCCGGCCGGCCGTCGGCGTCGAGCCAGGTGCGGATCTGGCGCGCGTCGGGATGGAAGCAATTGGCCTGGCGCGACCAGTCGCGCGGGCCCTTCGGGCCCGAGATCATCGCATACATCTCGTCGACCGCGGCGCCGATCCGCGCGCGGTCGTCCGCATCGCGCTCATCCGGCTGCTCCCGACATAGGCCGCCGCCAGCGCGATCGCGACGACGCCCGGCGGCGCCGGCCAGGGCGATCGGCAGCCAGTTGGCGGCAGCGGCCGCGGCGCGGGAACGGGCCGCGGCGGCGCGGTCGGCAGCAGCGGCCGCGCCGCGCCGCCTCGAGCAGATCGCGCGACGCGTGTCGCCGAGATAGTCGAGATGGGGCGCGATCGGCGGCGTCAGCGCGTCCAGCCAATGCGCCGGCGATGCGATGCGAGCTGTCGCCGGCGCCGTCGTCGATCCGGAACGGGATGATCGGCAGGCCCTGGCTCGCGGCCCGCTCGGCCTCGCGCCGCGACCTGCGGCGAATCGGCGGTCGCGGCCGAGAAGATCAGCAGGAAGACGCGGCTCGGCGGCGGATCGCGTCGACGATCGCCTCGCCATGATCCTGGCCGGGACAGGAGGTCGCGCGGCGCGATCCAGCAGCGAAAGCCGCGCTGCTCGAGCGCGATGCAGGCCGCGTCGGCGACGTCCCGGTCGTGCGACGCATGGCTGATGAAGACGTCGTGCGTCATGCCGGCGTCTGTCCCCCGCCCCGACCAATAATCGGATTTGCCGGCCTCCGCCAGCCGCGGCGATCGGCTAGCCCCGTCCGCGCTCGGCGCGCAGCACCGGCCCGTAGAGCCGGCCGATGCCGATCAGGGCGATGCCGAGGCCGAGGAAGGAGAGGATGCGCAGCATGCCCTTGAGCTCCGAGGCGTCGACCAGGAAGACCTTGACGATGGTCGCGGTCAGCAGGACCAGCCCGGCGAGCCGCAGCGCCTTGTCGGGCAGGCGCATGCCGGCGAGGATCAGGCCGATCGCGACGGCGAGCCCGGCCAGCGAATAGCCGTAAAATTCGGCGATCGGCATGTCCGGGCCGGTCAGGATCGGCCCCTGGAAACCCTGCCGCACCATCAGGGCGACGCCGGCGATCAAGGCGGCGAGGAAGGCGGCGAGCCAGAAGCCCGAGCGGGTCGCCGCCTCGGCCCGCCGCCGCGCCGCGTAGAGCCAGAATGCGCTCAGCAGAAAGGCGGGCAGGATCAGGTTGAGGACCGGGAGCGTGCCGACCCACTGGTCCTGCCAGACCGGATTGAACAGGATCATGTCGAACCAGATCAGCCGCGCCGCGGCGAGCGCGGTGAGGATCGTCCCGGCGAGCCGGGCGGTCGGGCGCCAGCGCGGCAGCCAGCCGGCGCCGAGCAGCCAGCCGGCGACGAACAGGGCCTGGGTGATGATCGTCCGCTCGATCAGGCCGCGGGCGACGAAATCCTCGCCCGCCGGCGAGCCCGAACGCCTGCTTGAACCAGACATAGAGCGCCGCAACGGCGAACAGGCCGGCGAGCGCCGGCAGCGCCCAGCGCGCGCGCGCCGGCAGCGGCGGCAGCGCGAGGTGCAGCGCGGCGAGGAGCAAGGCCGGAAGCGCGAGCGAATAGAGGCCCGCCATCGCATCGGGCAGGCCGGCGGCGGTGACCGGGAAGCCGATCAGCCCGGCCAGCATGCGCTCCACAGGTCCGGCACCATCGCGAGCGCGCGGACGACGCCGGCGGCCGCGGCGGCCAGCGCGACGATGTCGGGCGCGAGGTCGTCCAGCCGTCGCGCGACCAGCGCCAGCGCCAGCGCGACGGCCAGCCAGCCGGCGGCGACGAGATCGGCCGGGGCGAGGTCCCAGACCGCCGCGCCCGCGAGCAGGGCGGCCGCCGCGCACGCCATCAGCAAGGCGGGGCTCGCCGGCGGCTCGGCCGCTTTGCGGTTCGCCCAGATCAGCAAGGCCGGGCCGAGCGCGAGCGCCGCCATCAGCGCCCCCCAGGCGGGCAAGTCGAGCAGCTCCGGCCGCAGCGCGCGGACGATCAGCGCCGGGCCGGCGAGGCCGAAGGCGGCGATGGCGGTCCACACCGGCCGGTCGCGCCAGAAGGCGAGCGCGAGGCCGCCGCCGCCGAACAGCAGGCCGATGCCGATCGCCGCGTGCGGCACGAACGGCGTCCTGCCCGCTCGCCGCCTTGGCCGCGAGCAGCAGCAGCGCCAGGCCGAGCGCGACCGGCGGCGCCAGCCGATATTCGGGCCGCAGCAAGGCGAGCGCGATCGTCGCCGCGCTCAACATGCCGAACAATTCCCAGGCTTCGATGCCGAGATCGGTGCGGGCGACCAGCAAAGCGAGCTGGACGGCGGCGATGGCGAGCGGCTGGATCAGGCGCAACTGCCGCCCCGCGCCCGGCCGCGCCACCGAGGCGGCGATGCCGAGCAGGACGATGAACACCCCGCCCGCCAGCGCGTCGTCGTGGGGCCGGGTCAAGAGGAGCCGGTCCAGGCGAAGCTCAGCAGCACCGCAGCGGCGGCGAGCCAGGTCCAGCCGCGCCGCCAGGCGATCGCGAACAGCGCCATGTCGAGCAGGGTGAGATAGGCGAGCAGGGGGATCGCGCTCGCCTCCGGCTTGCCGACCAGGAGCGGCGTCAGGAAGCCGCCGATCAGCCCCATCACCGCGGTCGGCGCGCCGTGGCGGAGCGACATCGCCAGCGCCGCGGCGCTGACCGCCACCATCGCCGCGAGGCGGCCCGCGTGTCGAGCAGGCCGTAAAGGGCGTGGCTGCCATAAGCGGTCGCGTAGAGGATCGCGAGCCCGGCGCCGGCGAGAACCTGGGCGATCCGCGGCTCGTCCGCGAACCGGCCGGCCCGCGCATATTCGGCGCCGCCGACCAGCAGCAAGCCGAACACCGCGGCGCCGATCATCCGCGCCGCCGGCGTCACCAGCCCGACCTCGATCGAGTAGCGGATCAGCAGGATCCCGGCGACGAACAAGGCCGCGCCGCCGATCCAGATCAGCAGCCGCCCGGCCACGAATCGCTCGAACAGGCCGCCGAGCGTTTCGCGGGGCCCGGCCTGCTCCTCGTGGACATCCGTCGGGCTGCCACTCGAAGGTCACCGCCGCGGCCGGCGGCTCCGACCGGCGCCGGTTCGGCGGGCGCCTGCTCGAGCTCGATTTCGAGCTCCGGCTCGGCGGGCGCCGGGGGCGCAAGCCGCTGCTCGAGCTGCTCGAGGCGCGTTTTGACGCTGCTCAGCTGGACGAACAGGACCAGCACGGCCCCGAGCAGCAGGAGGAACAGCAATTCCATCGTCGCCCTGACTAGACGGCCCGCCCCGGGCTGTCAGCGCGGAATCGGGGGATTGCATGGTTGACATTGCAAACTAGTTTGCATACCCGATCGGCGGGAGGGCCCAATCATGGCCGGGATCACCATCGACGACATCGAGCGCAGCGAGCGGGTACGCGCCGTCACCGACAATTTCTTCTTCTGGCAGGGCCGGCGCTTCATCGCGCTCGGGCCGGTGCTGATCGTCGCCGGCTTCATCGCCAATGCCCATCTCGACCAGCGGCTGCCAACGGCCTGCTCGTCGCCGCGGTCGTGCTCGCGCCTGATCGTCTCGGCCCTACGTCGGCCGCCGCTACCGCGCGGAGTTCGGCAGCGTCCGCCCGATTCCGGGCGCCCACGCGCTCCGTTCGCGGATCAAATGGCTGCTGGTCTATCCGGCGATGTTCGCCTCGCTCATGCTCGACAGCCTCTATCGCGCCCGCGCTGCCGGTCTTCCTGTCGGGCTTCGTCTGGGCGGTGGGGCTGGTGCTCTATCGCAAGTCGACCGGCGGAAGGCCGGGTCCATTATCTCGCCCTCGCCGCCTGCCTCGCCGGCCTCGGCCTGGCGCCGCTCGCCACGGCGATGACGAGCCGCGACATGGTTCCGGTGATGATGCTGGTGCTCGGCGCCGGCTACACGGCCGCGGTCCTGCTCGACGATGACGAGATGCGCGCCGTGCTGCGCGGCGGTTGACATGGACCCGACCCCGTTCGCCGAGCTGGCGGCGGTCGACCGGCTGGTCCACGAGCCGTCGCGGCTCGCCATCCTCTCCGCCCTGCTCGCCTGCGCCGAGGCCGACTTCCGATATCTGCTGAGCGTCACCGGCCTCACCAAGGGCAATCTTTCCAGCCATTTGTCGAAGCTCGAGGCGGGCGGGCTGGTCGCGGTCGAGAAAGGCTATGAGGGCAAGATCCCATGGACCCGCGCCCGGCTCACCGCAGGACGGGCGCAGCCGGGTCGAGGCGCACTGGCGCGGACCTCGAACGGCTGCGCGGCAAGGCGAAGCGCTGGCGCTGACCCGTTGCGCGGCGGCCGGGTCGCATCCCAGATAGAGGCCGCAACGAGCGGGAGCCTAAGATGGAAGTCTGGCACGGCACGACGATCCTCGGCGTGCGCAAGAACGGCAAGGTGGTGATCGCCGGCGACGGCCAGGTGTCGCTGCAATCGACGGTGATCAAGCCCAATGCGAAGAAGGTCCGCCGGCTCGGCGACGGCAGCGTGATCGGCGGCTTCGCCGGCGCGACCGCCGACGCCTTCACCTTGTTCGAGCGGCTGGAGCGCAAGCTGGAGCAGCATCAGGGCCAGCTGATGCGCGCCGCGGTCGAGCTCGCCAAGGACTGGCGCACCGACAAATATCTCCGGAACCTCGAGGCGATGATGATCGTCGCCGACAAGGACGTCACCCTGATCCTGACCGGCAATGGCGACGTGCTCGAGCCCGCGTCCGGCGTCGCGGCGATCGGCTCCGGCGGCAATTTCGCCCTCGCCGCCGCGACCGCCATCTACGAATATGAGGAGGATGCCGAGACGATCGCGCGCAAGGCGATGAAGATCGCCGCCGACATCTGCGTCTACACCAACGACCAGCTGACCGTGGAGACGATCGAAGGCGCCGCCTCCTGACCGTCATCCCAGCGAAAGCGGGATCCTCCCTCTCTTCTTAGCCGCGCCTACGCGTGCTCAGGCGCGGACCGTCCCTCTGTCTCGCAGCGTAAGTCGCGGGGTCGACGAGGCGACCTGATGAATTCCAGCTTTCGCTGGAATGACGAACGGAGGCTACGGCTCGCGCATGGACCGCCGCGCCTTCCTCGGCTCCGCCGCCTCGGCGCTGCTGCTTCCGGGCTGCGCGACGACGATGGCGCGGCCGGCGGCGCGGCAAGGCTGCCTGCCGCCGGTCAACGTCGCGCCCGAGCGCGTCATCCGCACCCTCGCCGGCCTGCGCCCCTATCGCGCCGCGGGCTTCGTCGTCCGCGCCGAGGCGCTGGGCGACAAGCGCCTCGTCCACAATTACGGCCATGGCGGCTCGGGCATCACCCTGTCCTGGGGCTCGTCGAGGCTCGCGATCCAGCTCGGCCTGCCGGGCCATAGCGGCGCGGTCGCGGTGATCGGCGCCGGCGTGATGGGCCTGTCCACCGCGCGGCTGGTCCAGGAGGCGGGCTTCCCGGTCACGCTCTACGCCAAGGCGCTGCCGCCCGACACGACCTCCAACATCGCCGGCGGCCAGTTCCACCCGTTCGGCCATTACGACCACGATCGGTCACGCCCGAATGGCGCGCCCAGTTCCTCGCCGCGCTCGATTATAGCTGGCGCCGCTTCCAGATCATGGTCGGCGACGATTACGGGATACGCTGGCTGCCGACCTACTGCGAGACGAGCGGCGGCGCTGGAGCGGCAGCTCCTGCCGACCTTCCCGCCCGACAACCGCCTGCTCGGCCCCGCCGAGCATCCGTTCCCGGTCGCGCACATGACCCGCTTCGACACGCTCTACGTCGAGACCGGGCGCTATCTGCGGCAGATGATCCGCGACGTCGAAATCGCCGGCGGACGGATCGAGATCCGCGATTTCGCCACGCCCGCCGAGATCGCTGGCTTGCCCGAGCGGCTGGTCTTCAACTGCACCGGCCTCGGCGCGCGCGACCTGTTCGGCGACACGGGGCTGCGCCCGGTCGCGCGGCCAGCTCGCCATCCTCCTGCCCCAGCCCGAGATCCGCTACGCCTTCACCGGCGAGGCCGGCTACATGTTCCCGCGCGCCGACGGCATCCTGCTCGGCGGCACGTTCGAGCTCGACCAGTGGGACGCGACCCCGCAGCCCGAGACCATCGCCCGCATCATCGCCTCGCACCAGCGCCTGTTCGCCGGCTTTCGCTGCACCGCTTGAACTGGGTCGTCCCGGCTCCAATCTAGCGCTCGATGAACTATCAGACCTCTTTCCCGGCGAGCGGACCGGGAGCAAGCCGTCGATCGAAACCCCGAGAGCGGCAGGACGTATGAACGACAAACTCACGCCCAAGGCGGTCGTCGCCGCGCTCGATGCCCACATCATCGGCCAGGACGACGCCAAGCGCGCCGTCGCGGTCGCCTTGCGCAACCGCTGGCGCCGCCAGCAGCTGCCCGAGGAGCTGCGCGAGGAGGTGACGCCCAAGAACATCTTGATGATCGGCCCGACCGGCTGCGGCAAGACCGAGATCAGCCGGCGCCTCGCCAAGCTCGCCGACGCGCCGTTCGTCAAGGTCGAGGCGACCAAGTTCACCGAGGTCGGCTATGTCGGCCGCGACGTCGAGCAGATCGCCCGCGACCTGGTCGAGGAGGCGGTGCGGCTCGAACGGGAGCGCCGCCGCGAGGCGGTCAAGGAAGCGGCGAGCCAGGCGGCGACCGAGCGGCTGCTCGACGCGCTCACCGGCAAGGACGCCAGCGCCGCCACCCGCGAGAGCTTCAGGAAGATGCTCGGCGAGGGCCATCTCGACGCCAAGGAGGTCGAGATCGACGTCGATCGACCAGCCTCCACGCCGTTCGAGATCCCCGGCATGGGCGGCCAGGTCGGCATGATCAACCTCTCCGACCTGATGGGCAAGGCGATGGGCCAGCAGCCGCGCAAGAAGCGCAAGATGGCGCGTCAAGGAGGCGCTCGCCAAATTGATCGAGGAGGAATCCGACAAGAGGCTCGACCCCGACGACGTCAACCGCACCGCGCTCAAGGACGCCGAGGCGAACGGCATCGTCTTCCTCGACGAGATCGACAAGATCGCGGTCTCCGACGTGCGCGGCGGCTCGGTCAGCCGCGAGGGCGTGCAGCGCGACCTGCTGCCGCTGATCGAGGGCACCACCGTCGCCACCAAATACGGGCCGATGAAGACCGACCATATCCTGTTCATCGCCTCGGGCGCCTTCCACGTCGCCAAGCCCTCGGACCTGCTCCCCGAGCTCCAGGGCCGCCTGCCGATCCGGGTCGAACTGAAGGCGCTGACCGAGGAGGATTTCGTCCGCATCCTCTCCGACACCCGCGCCAGCCTGACCGAGCAATATCGCGCCCTGCTCGCCACCGAGGGCGTCACAGATCGACTTCGCCGAGGACGGCATCCGCGCGCTCGCCCGCATCGCCGCCGAGGTGAACAGCCAGGTCGAGAATATCGGCGCGCGCCGCCTCCAGACCGTGCTCGAGAAGCTGCTCGAGGACGTCAGCTTCGAGGCCGAGCAGCGGAAGGGCGAGACGGTCACCGTCGACGCCGCCTATGTCGAGCGCCAGCTCGCCGAGATCGCCCGCGACACCGACCTCAGCAAGTACGTGCTCTAGGGTCCGCGCTTCATCTCTGAGTCAGAACGGACTGTCCCGCGAGCATGAACTTTGTTTCGCGCGCGTCTGTTGATCGGGCAAACCCACAGGAGGAAGACATGATCAACAGGAGAAGCTGCTCGCCGCCGCTCGCGGCGATCGCGCTGCCGGCCGCAATGCCGGCGCGCAGACGCCGCTGACCGCGACCCAGTCCAGCCGCCATGCGGCCCGGCGCGCACCGGCGCCGCCGGCCCAGCATCCGGCGACCCCGACCGCCAACACCGCCACCGAGGACGCGCAGGACCGACGACGCCGCCGGCGACCACTCCCGCAGCCGGTCAACGAGAATGCCGAGCCCGCCACCCAGGCCGAAGTGACCACCGCAGGCCCAGGCCGCGACCCCGCCCGCCGCGGCGCCACCGCACGCCGACGCCGGCGCCGGCCGAAGCCGGGACGCAGGCCCAGGCTGCTGCGCAGGCCCAGACGCGACACCGACCCCGGCCGCAGACCGGCCCAGACGCTCCGGTCCAGGCGCAGGCTCAGGCCCAGACCCCGGCCACGGCCGGCGCGGTCACGCTCGCCAGCGCCGCCGACGTGCAGGCCGGCGTCCAGGTCCGCGACCAGACCGGCGGCATGGTCGGCACGATCGAATCGGCCGACGCGAGCGGCGCGGTGGTCGCCACCGGCACCGCCCGCGCCCGGCTGCCGCTGACCAGCTTCGGCCGCAACAATCAGGGCCTCGTCATCTCGCTGACCCGCGCCCAGCTCGAAGCCGCGGCGCAGCAGCGACCCGACGCCGACGCCGACGCGCCGAGCTGCATCGCGATTAGCGATTGCCCCCGAACGCCGCGCCGGTTTTCCCCTCACCGGCGCGGCTTTTTGCTGTAAGCGAGCGGCGTGAGCCGTTTCGCGCCCGTTTTCTTGGTTTTTGCCGGCGGCACCGCGCTCGCTCAGGAGCCAGAGATCGTCGTTACCGGCCACGGCCTCGAAGCGGGGCTTGGCGAGCAGGCCTATGACGTGACCGAGATCGGCCGTGGCCGGCTCGATCATTCGGCGTCGAACCGGCTCGAGGACGTGCTGCGCGACGTGCCCGGATTCCAGCAATTCCGCCGCTCCGACGCGCGCACCGCCAACCCGACCAGCCAGGGCGCGACCCTGCGCGCCCTGGGCGGCAACGCCTCGAGCCGGGCGTTGCTGATCCTCGACGGCGTGCCGCAGACCGATCCGTTCGGCGGCTGGATCGCCTGGCCCGCCTACGATCCGCGCCGGCTCGGCCGGATCCGCGTGGTGCGCGGCGGCGGCAGCGGCGCCAACGGCCCCGGCGCGCTCGCCGGCACGATCGAGCTCGAAAGCGCGTCGCCGCGCGATCTCGAAGGGGCGTCCGCCGCTTTCTCTTATGGCAGCCGCGACAGCGTGGACGCCTTTGCCGGCTATGGCGCTCATCTTGGTGCAGGTTTCGTCAGTCTCTCGGCGGCCTATGCGCGCGGCGACGGCTTCGTGCCCGTGGTCGCGCGCCAGCGAGGGCCCGCCGACCGCGCTTCGCCTTACCAGCAAGCGAGCCTCGCCGGCGCGCGCGGTCGCGCCGCTCTCCGGCGACGATCGAGCTTCAGGCCAATCTCTCCGCCTTCAGCGACGAACGCGAGCGCGGCACGGCGTTCAGCGACATCAGCACGCGGGGCGCCGACGCCTCGCTGCGGCTGGTCGGCCGCGGCCGCCTGCCCTTCTCGGCGCTCGCTTACGTCCAGGTCCGCGATTTCGCCAATCGGTTCGCCGCGGTGACCGCAGACCGCGCCGCCGCCACCGAAACGCTCGACCAATATTCGGTGCCCTCGACCGGGCTCGGCACGCGCTTCGAGATCCGCCCGGTCACCGGCCCGTTCGAGCTGCGCCTCGGCGCCGACTGGCGCGCGACCTCGGGCCGCGACCCAGGAATTGTTCCAGTTCGTCCCCGGCGCTCCCACGCGCGGCCGCGTCGCCGGCGGCGAGACGAGCACGCTCGGCGCCTTCGCCGAGGCCGGCTGGGAACAGGGCGCGCTGACCCTCACCGCCGGCGGCCGGCTCGACCGCTGGCGGATCGCGGACGGATCGCTGCGGGAACGAACCCTCGCCACCAACGCGCTCCTCACCGACGCGTCCTTCCCGGATCGAAGCGGCTGGGAGCCGACCGCGCGCGCCGGCCTCGCCTGGCGGGCGGCGGCGCCGATCACGATGCGCGCCGCCGCCTATCTCGGCTGGCGTCTGCCGACCCTGAACGAGCTCTACCGCCCGTTCCGCGTCGGCGCCGACGCCACCGCCGCCAATGCGGCGCTCGCGCCGGAACGCCTGCGCGGCGTTGAGGCCGGCCTCGAATTCCGCCCGCCCGCGCGGCACGCATCGGCCTGACCTTCTTCGCCAACCGGCTCACCGACGCCATCGCCAATGTGACGCTGGGCCAGGGGCCGGGCACCTTCCCCGGCGTCGGCTTCGTCGCCGCCGGCGGCCAGTTTCGGATGCGCGAGAATGTCGATGCCATCGTCAGCCGCGGCGTCGAGCTCGACGGCAGCGTCGAGGTCGGCCGCTTTCACCTCGCCGCCGGCTACAGCTTCGCCGACGCCGAGGTGCGCGCCAGCGGCGCGGCGTCGCCGCTCGACGGCCTGCGCCCCGCCCAAACGCCGCGCCACAGCTTCGCCGCCAGCCTTGCCTGGCAAGGCCCGCGCGGCGCCTACGCCGCGGCGAGCGCACACTACGTCTCCGGCCAATATGAGGACGACCTCAACCGCCAGCTTCTCGCGGCGCCCTCACCTTCGACGCGGTGGCGCAGGTGCCGCTCAGCCGCAGCCTCGCGATCGAGGCGCGCGGCGAGAACCTGACCGACCGGGAGGTGATCGCCGGGATTTCCGGCGCCGGAGTGCTCGAGCGGGCGACGCCGCGCACGCTCTGGCTAGGGCTGCGCTGGCGGGGCTGAGGTTCCGCTCCATCGACGCCGCCCTCGGCGTCGATCACTCGCTACGTCCACGCATTCCCTCGCGATCCGGCCGAGAGATTCAGGATGAAATAGTCCCCGATCCGGTCACGGCGCCGGCGGCTGTCGTGGCTCGATCGAACGCGAGCCCGGGCCGTAATAATCGTGCAGGGCTGATCCGCCAGCCAAACGAAAAGCCGCCCGCCGGAAGGGCCGGGGGCGGCTCTTTGCCTCGTGCCCGGCCGCCGCCGGGGCGCGGCAGCTAGCAGTTGGTCAAATGCCGCGACAAATGCTTGTTCATTTCGAACATCGAGCAGCGGTCCTTGCCGAAAATCTTCTTCAGCTTGTCGTCCGCGAGGATCTCGCGCTTGTTCGCGGGATTTTGCAGATTGTTCTTGCGGATATAGTCCCAGATCTTGCTGACGACCTGGCTGCGCGGCAGCGGATCGGCGCCGGTGATCGCGGCGAGATCCGCCGAAGGCTTTACCGGACGCTGCAATCCGCTCTGTCTACCTTGTGCCATACTTCCCTCCCTGTGGATTTATGCTGGCCGGATAGAGAGCGCAAATCCTCTCGCTTGGCAATGGGAATGAGAGGGCGAAATACCGTGTTTTGCCACGGTTCGGCGGGTTTTCTGTGGATAGACCGGCCGGCGCGCTCACAGAAGGCCGAACGGGACCACCTTGTTGGCCGAATCGTGGCCGATGTCGGCGCGGCCCAGAAAGGGGATGCCGTAGCGTTCGCACCAGTGCGCGGGCGACCGTCTCCTCGTCCTCGCCGAAGTCCGGATCGTTGGGCAGGACGTCGCTGACGCGGCCGAGCCGCATGCCGGCGACGCGCCGGATCGCCGGGCTGGCGGCGAGGTGAAACAGCGCCCGGTCGATCGCGTACATATGCTCGGAGACCTCCTCGAGCAGCAGGACGTGCCCGGCAAGGTCGGGCTCCAGCGCCGTGCCGAGCAGCATGCCGAGCACGGTGATGTTGAAGGCGGCGTGGCGCGGCGCCGGCTCGAGGCCCGGCTCCAGCGCGGCCGCGGACCGCGCCGACGAGCCAGTCCAGCGCGCGCGCCACCGCCGCCTCGCCGCCGTCGCGCATCACGTCCTGCGGCATCGGCCCGTGCGCGACGTTCGCGATAGCCGGCGCGATAGAGGCCGGCGAGCAGGAAGCCGGCATCGCTATAGCCGAGCCAGGCCTTGTCGCGCGCCGCCGGGCCGAAGCCGGCGAGCGCCCGCTCGGCGATCCGGTTCGAGCCATAGCCGCCGCGCGCGAACCAGAGCGCGTCGAAGCCGGGATCGTTGGCGACCTCGACCAGCGCGGCCTGCGCGCTCCGCGTCGGTGCCGGCGAAATGGTTGTGGGTGAGGAAGCATTGCGGATGGAAATGGAGCTCGACGCCGGGATGCGTCGCGCGCCGCGAGCGCCGGTCACCCGCGCGGCGACCTCCCGTCGCGTCGAAGCGGCGAGCTCGGCGCCACCACCGCGATCCGCATGCCGTTGCTCCCTCCTCGATGCCGCCCAATAGGGCGAGGCGATGGGCGAGGCCAAATCCTATTTCTTCTGCGGCATCGGCGGCAGCGGCATGCTGCCGCTGGCGCTGATCGTCGCGGGCGCGGGCGACGACGGTCGCGGGCTCGGACCGGACGCTCGACCAGGGCCGGCTCGCCCGCCAAGTTCGAATTCCTGCGCGCCGCGGCATCGCGCTCTTCCCGCAGGACGGCAGCGGCATCGCCAGCGCCGACCAGATCGTCGTCGCCTCGGCCGCGGTCGAGGAGACCGTCGCCGACGTGGTCAAGGCCGAACGCGCTCGGCGCGCGCCGGATCGCGCCGGCCCGAACTGCTCGCCGAGCTGTTCAACGCCGCCGCGGACCGGCATCGCGGTCGGCGGCACCAGCGGCAAATCGACCGTCACCGGCATGATCGGCTGGATCCTGCACGCGGCGGGCCGCGACCCGACGGTGATGAACGGCGCGGTGATGAAGAATTTCGTCAGCGCCGACATGCCCTTCGCCAGCGCGCTGGTCGGCAGCGGCGACGATTTCGTCAGCGAGGTCGACGAGAGCGACGGCTCGATCGCGCTCTACGGGCCGAAGATCGCGGTGCTCAACAACATCACCCTCGACCACAAGTCGCTCGACGAGCTGCGCCACCTGTTCCGCGACTTCGTCGCCAAGGCGCGAGACGGTGGTGCTCAATCTCGACAACGACGAGACGCCGCTGCTCGCCGCCGCGCTGCCGCCGGACAAGCTGCGCACCTATTCGTTCGAGGACGAGAGCGCCGATCTGTTCGGCACCGACGATCGTCGAGGCGCCGCTTCGCCATCTCCTTCGACGGGCGAGCGGCGATCGCCGGTCCGGCTGCAGGTGCCCGGCCGCCACAATGTCGCGAACGCGCTGGCCGCGCTCGCCGCGGCCGAGGCCGCGGGCGTGCCGCTCGCCGAGGCGCGCCGAGGCGCTCGCCGGCTTCACCGGCCTGCGCCGCCGCTTCGAGCTGGTCGGCGAGGCGAGCGGCGTCAGCGTGATCGACGATTTCGGGCACAATCCGGACAAGATCGCCGCCACGCTTGCGCACGCTCCACGCCTTCCCCGGCCGGCTGCTGCTCTTCTTCCAGCCGCACGGCTACGGCCCGCTGCGGGTGATGAAGGACGAGCTGATCGCCACGCTTCGCCGGCGAGATGGCGGCCGACGACGTGCTGATCATGCCCGACCCGGTCTATTATGGCGGCACCACCAACCGCGAGGTCGGCAGCGGCGACATCGTCGCCGGCGTCGCCGGCGCGCGGCCGGCATGCCGAGCATATCGCCGACCGCGCGGCACTGCGCCGACCGCGCTGCTCGCGCTGGCCCGGCCCGGCGACCGCATCGTCGTCATGGGCGCGCGCGACGACACGCTGACCCTGTTCGCCGAAGGATGCTTGGCTGGGCGAGGCTGGCCGCAATGAAGAAGCGGCGGACCCGAAGAGCCCGCCGCAGTTCCTAGGGAGACATCGTTGTGATCCGGCCAGCCGACGACGGTCATGTCGACCTTCTCGACCCATTCGGGGAAGAAGACCGGCTCGCGGTTCGACCAGCCGGGCGCGGTCGCCGCGGCCTCGCTGATCGACTGGAGCAGGGTGCGGCGGCGATCGGGATGAAGGTGCGGCAAAGCGGCGGCGGCGCAGAAGGCGCCGGGCAGCCAGGGCCGGACGTTGGCGCCGATCAGCCGCTCGTAAAGGAAGCGGTAGGACGCGAAGCAGGGCAGCCGGTCCTGGCCGAGATCGAAGGCGGTCATCGTGACCAGCGGCGCCATCAGCGGCTCCATCGCGTCGAGGCCGCTGTCGTCGGGAACGTAGGAGCGGATATGGTCGAGGCGGGCGTAGATGCGCTCCTGGGCGCGGATGCCGGCGGCTTCGGCCGGGTCGCGCGACCAGCGCTTCACCGCGTCGCGGCGGCCGAGGCCGACGTCGAGCGCGCGGCGGATGTAACGCTGCGTGCCTTTGCCGAAGCCCGCGAACTCCCGCATCTCTGCCAGCGCCGCCGCTCCATTGGCGGGCCGAGTCCTCGTACTCATGATCCCACACTCCTTTTGCCCCGCGGGGATCATGCACCAGCACGGCTTACCAAGCCGTTAACCAAAACCCCGCTCCCCGTTCAGAATTGAATCAGAGTTCGGATTCCGCCCGCAATCGCAAAACCGCGCGTGCGAAATCGCGGGGCCGGCCGACTGTCGCCCAACGGCAACAGCGCGCGCGAGGCCGATTGGCGGAAAAGCGCGCTCCTTGCGGAGCCGGAACGAACACGTTTCGCGTCGGCGGCCGCGAACGCACGTCGGCGGTGACGGCGGCAAATCCGCCGTGCTAGGACGGCGCGCGTGGGCGAGAATCGATGATCAGCGATCCAGAGACGGCGGCGGAGATTCGGCGCCCTTGCTCGGCGAGGCCGACGCGTCCGGCTACCGCCGTCCGCTGCCCGGATTTTCGACCAACGCGCCCGCCCTTTCTGCGAACGACCGCGGCGGCGGAAGGCTTTTGGAACGGCCGCTGCGTTAACAGGGGCCATGGACAGGGCCCTCCCGGACGGCGAGACACGGCGGCTGCCGGACCTCGGCATCGCGCTCAAATCGATCGTCGCCTTCTGGCTGCTTTATATCGGCGCTGATCACGCTGCGCGCGGTCGTCTCTCAATATCCGCGATTTCTGGGAGATGTTCGCGCCGGCGCGCGGTCGCGGCCTTGGTCGGCTGCGCTGATCACCTTCCTCGTCTATCTCGCGCATGCGGCCGGTCGCGGCGAAGAGCCTGAACGTGAAGGCGGCGCTCGCCGGCCATCCTCTGCCTGCCCGCCTCGATGCTGTTCTCGGCGTTCAACTATTTCATCTTCTACGTCTACGCGCCGCTCGACGCCGCCAAGAGCGACACCGAGCGATGCAGCAACATGGACGTCCGTTCGAGATGCTCTGGCGCTCGGTCATCGAGAGCGCGCTGAGCTGGTATTTCATCTTCGCCGCCTGGGCCGCGCTTCTACGTCGCGATGAGCTATGCCAAGCAGCTGCGCGCCGCCGACCGGCACGGCGCCATGCTCGCCCGCGAGGCGCAGGAGGCGCAGCTCCGGGCGCTGCGCTACCAGATCAACCCGCACTTCCTGTTCAACACGCTGAACTCGCTCTCCTCGCTGATCCTGTCGCAGAAGACCGACACCGCCGAGCGGATGCTGATGAACCTCTCCACCTTCTTCCGCGCCACGCTTTCCGCCGATCCGACCGCCGACGTCAGCCTCGACGAGGAGATCAAGCTCCAGCGCCTCTATCTCGACATCGAGCAGATCCGCTTCCCGGACCGGCTCACCGTCGAGATCGACGTGCCCGACGGCCTGCTGGCGGCGCGCGTGCCGGTGCTGATCCTGCAGCCGATCGTCGAGAATGCGGTCAAATATGGCGTCGCCAAGTCCGCGCAAGCCGGTCACCGTCCGGATCAGCGCCTATGAGGAGGCCGGCCGGCTCCACATCAAGGTCAAGGACGACGGCGAGGCCGCCGCCGAGGACGACGAGGACGGCGGCTCGACCGGCGTCGGCCTCAGGAACGTCTGCGACCGGCTCGACCACGCGCTACGGCCCCCGCGCCGGCTGCATCGCCGGCCCCGATCCCGGACGGCGGCTATACCGTCCATCTCTACATGCCGGTGACCAGCAATGGCTGAGCCGGCAGCCGATCAGGGTGATGGTCGTCGACGACGAGCCGCTCGCGGTCGAGCGGCTGCAGCTGCTGCTCGCGCGCTGCCGAGGGCGTGACCGCTGGTCGGCACCGCCAATGACGGCGAGGCCGCGCTGCGGATCGCCGAGGCGGTCGCGCCCGACGTCGTCCTGCTCGACATCGCCATGCCCGGGCATGGACGGGATCGACGTCGCCCGCGCGCTGTCCGGAGTCCGACGGTCGATCCGGCGGTCGTCTTCGTCACCGCGTTCGACAATTTCGCGGTCGCCGCGTTCGACGTCGCCGCGATCGACTATCTGATGAAGCCGGTCGACCCGGACCGGCTCGAGCGCGCGCTGGAGCGGGTCCGCGACGCATCTCGCCGGCGGCGGGCGCGGCCGGCGCGCAGGCCGGACTTCGGCCCATGTCGAGGAATTCTGGGTGCCGGACCATAGCGGCCTGGTGCGGATCGCCGCCGTCGGACATCCACCGCGATCACCGCCGAGCGCGACTATATGCGGCTCCATGTCGGCACCCGCTCCTGGCTGATCCACCGCACCATCGGCAAGCTCGAGGAGGATCTCGACCCGGCCCTGTTCCTCCGCGTCCACCGCTCGGTGATCCTGCGGCGCGACACGATCACCGGCCTCGTACCGCGACGAGGCCGGCCACTGGACCGCGCGCCTCTCCGACGGCGGCGAGCAGCGCATCGGCCGCTCCTATGTCGACGACGTGAAGAGGTTCGCGGGGCGCTGAGCCCGGCGGGGACGTTACGCGGCGCCAGGTCGGCCTTTCCCCGTCAGCGCTGGCGACCCTGTCCCAAAAAAGGGAGGCGGCGATGGGGCACCGCCGCCTCCCAATGGAGCCTTGCTGCTTGGTGGGCTCAGAACGCAGCGCGGCTCACTCGATGCTGCGAGTAGATCGTCGACGATGATGCGGGCGAGCTGCGCGCGGGCATCGGCGAGAACGCCGGCGCGGCAGGCCGGCCAGCGCGACCATCTTGAATCGAGCGGCGAGGACGCGCCGCAGAGCTGCCGGGCGGCGCCGTCGATGCGCCGGTCGAGCCGTCGCGGCCGGCCCGGCTGGCGAGGTTGAGATCGGCATAGCCGATCTGACGAGCGGTCTGGGCCATGGCGGGGCTGCGGCCAAGGCCGGTGGTGAGCGGCGGCGCGCCAGGACGGCCAAAGCGAGGAACGCGAACTTTCATCTTTCAATCTCCTGTTTCGGCCGGGGGAGGCCGGCTGGTTCGGGTTGCGGCCCGGACGGCTCGGCGGGGGACCTTCGCCGTGCGGGCCGCTGAGGACGCACATCGCGCGATGCGCGCCTCGTTTCGCTCGCTCCTTTCGACCATCATGCGCCCCGTTTCGGCGAATGCGCGGCCGGTTCGACGAAGCGCGTCCGCCGCTCGACCAAGGCGGAGCGGCGCGGCCGGCGCAAATCCACCCCCCGGTAATCAATCCTCCACCTCTGTCTCCTATTGGGACGGCCACGAAATCAGCGGGGGCGGAGCGTGCGGCGGATAGCCTATCCGACGCTCTTCGACAAGCCTCATTCCGGGCGGAAAGCGGGCATGGCGTTGGGCGTTCAGATGGCGCGAAATTGACGAAGCGGGGCTGCGGCCGCGGCCTGTCCGCGTGGGCGCCGCTGGCGCTGCTCGATTCCCGACCGCGTCCTGCGTCCCCGCCGGCGTCGCCGCGCCGCCCGAGCTGTGACGCTGACCCGCGCCGAGATCCAGGCCTTCACCGCCCCCGCGCCGCTCGACCATCGCCAGCAATGCCGGCGCCCGGCTCCTCCTTCCTGGTCGGCGACCAGGCGGTCGCTCGCCAACGCCGCCATCCCGGTCGCCAGCGGCCCGCTCGCAGGCCGCCAACGCCTATGTCTTCACCGCCCGCACGCCGCTCGACCAGATGCGCTCGGTCGATTGCCTCGCCCAGGCGGTCTATTACGAGGCGCGCTCCGAGAGCGAGGACGGCCAGCGCGCCGTCGCCCAGGTCGTGCTCAACCGGGTCCGCCACCCGGCCTGGCCGAACAGCGTCTGCGGCGTCGTCTATCAGGGCGCGCTGCGCGCCGGCGGCGGCTGCCAGTTCACCTTCACCTGCGACGGCTCGCTGGCGCTGCGCCCGGCCGGCGTCGCCTGGGCGCAGGCGCGGCGCATCGCCGCCGAGGCGCTCGGCGGCCGCACCTTCGCGCCGGTCGGCCTTTCGACCATCTATCACGCCAATTACGTCTTCCCCGCCTGGGCGCCGCAGCTGGTGAAGACCGCGACGATCGGCGCGCACATCTTCTACCGCCTGCCCGGCCTCGCCGGCGCGCCCGGCGCGTTCGACAACGCCTATGCCGGCAACGAGCCGCTGCCCCATCCGGTCCATGACCATCTGTCGCCAGCCGGCGGCCAGGACGGGCTTCCGGCCGCCGAGCTGGCGAGCGTCGTACCGGTCTCCGCGGTGCAGGCCCGCTTCGCCGCGCGCCGGCGCCGCCGCCGTCCGACATCCCGCAGGAGTCGCGCTGGACGCCGAGCAACCTGCCCGAATCCGGGATCCTCGAGGAACATGCCCAATCGGGCCAGTGGCGCGACCGACGCCCCCGCCGCGGTCACCGGCCGCTAGACCTGATCCGCGTCAGCCGGCCGGCGGCCTTCGGCAGCCCCGGCACGGCCCGCCAGCCCCATCATCAGCCTCCGCGCGCAGCGGCGCGCCGCCATGTGGCGCAGCGCCTCGGCGATCCCGAGCGGCCGCGCCGAGCGCCTTGCGAAGGCGCGCTGGAAGGCCCGGCGCCCTCGCCCGCGAGGCAGGCATGGGCCGCGGCGGCGCCGCTGGCCAGCGCGATGGCGATGCCGTCGCCGGCGAGGCTGGCGATCACCGCCGCCTGGTCGCCGACCCGGTAACGGCCGGGCGCGGTCGCACGCGCCCGCCAGCCATAGGGCACGCCCGACACCGCCTCCCAGCGATCGGGCGATGACGATCCCGAGCCGCTCGCCGAGCAAGCGGCGATTCCGCGATCAGGGCCGCGATCAGCGTCGCGCCCTGTCGGCCATCCGCGCCCGGGTGACGGTGAGGCAGAGATTGGTCGCGCCATCCTCCTGAATGAGCAGGCCGGCATAGCCGCCGTCGAACAGATGCAGCTCGATCGTTCCGGCGAGGTCGGGCATCGGCGGCAGCGCGGCGCGCAGGCCCACCGACACCGGCCGGCCACCGATCTGCGCGCACCGCGCCGCGCAACTCGTGCTTGCCGGTGGCGAGGAACAGGGCGTCGGCCGCCATCTCCTCGCCGTCGTCGAGCCGGAGGCAGGCGCCCGTCGAGCGCGCGCGCCGTCCGCCCGCGCAGCACCGCCGCGCCCGCCTCCTCCGCCATGTCGAGCAGGGCCGCGTCGAGCCGCCGGCGCGACAGGCCGGCCGCGGCCGGGGCAATGCCGCCTCGACCGTCCGCCGGCCGGAGACCAGCCGCAGCCGGTGGATCGGCCGCGCGCCGAGCGCCGCCGGATCGAGCCCGAGCCGCTTCAGCGCCGCCAGCGCATCCCAGCCGAGAAAGCCGCCGCAGACGAGGTCGCGCTCGCCCGGGCAGCGCTCGATCACCACCGGCATCGCCCCGCCCCGCGCCAGCGCGATCGCCGCCGCCGCGCCCGCCGGCCCGCCGCCGACGATCAGCGCCGAGACGTTCGGCGCATCTCAGGCCTGCGGGACCCGCTCGAAATGGAAGCCTTCGGCGGCGAGGCCGGGGCCGAAGGCGAGCGCGACGCCCTTGCCGACGTCGGGCCGGCCGATCAGCTCGGAGAGGACGAACATCAGGGTCGAGGAGGACATGTTGCCGTAGCGG
Organism: uncultured Gemmatimonadales bacterium; assembly: GCA_963751925.1. Lineage (GTDB taxonomy): Bacteria > Gemmatimonadota > Gemmatimonadetes > Gemmatimonadales > GWC2-71-9 > CAVVWJ01. The sequence continues at coordinate 2,533,421 of CAVVWJ010000002.1, forward strand.
GCGAGGATGTCGCGCGAGGCGAACAGGGCGCCCTGCGGCAGCTCCAGCCCCCGTTCGACCGCGTCGAGGATCGAGCGGCCGCCGGCATGGACCGCCCAGCTGTCGATCTCGTCCGCGCCCCAGCCGTTGAACAGGGTCGCGCGCACCTCGTCCTTCTCGAGCGCGTGCTGGATGCGGGCGGGCACCTCGCCGGACAGGGTCATCTCGAAGCCGGTGTCGCCGATCTTCCACTGGATCAGCTCGGCCGAATCCTCGAGCGCCATGCGAGAAGAGATGGCTCATCTCGAACCCGCCCGGCTCGGCGGTGACCAGGGCCGCCGCCGGCGCCGTCGCTGAACTGGAGCATGGCGAGCAATTGCTCGAGCTGCTGCGTCTGCTGGAGGTGGAGCGATGCACAGCTCGACCGTGACCGCGAGCACCCGCGCGTCGGGCTCGCGAGCGGGCGATATGGTAGGCGGTCCGCAGCGCGCAGACCGCGGCATAGCAGCCCATGAAGCCGACCAGGGTGCGCTCGACATCGTCGAGGCCGAGCCGGCGGGCGATGATCTGGTCGATCCCGGGCGCGACGAAGCCGGTGCAGCTCGCGACGACGAGATGGGTGATGCCGTCGAGCGAGACCTGCTCGCGCAGCCGCTCGATCGCGCGCAGCGCCAGCTCCGGCGCCTCTTCGGCATAGCGCTGCATCCGCGTCGAGGTCGGCGGCATCGCCTGGTGATAGAAGCCGCCCGCCTCGTTGTGCGGGCGGCCGCCCGGCGCCGGCTCAAGCACCGACCAGCGATGGTCGATCCCGGAGCGCTCGGCCATGCGCATGAACAATTTGCGCAGCCGCGGATCCTCGACCTGGCCCTCGGCCCAGTCGATGAAGAGCCGGTGCACGTCATGCTCGGGAACGACGCCGGCGACGGCGTTGATATAGGCGCGGCGCTCGGGCACCTCAGGCTCCTCCCGGTCGGAGGCATGATTCTCTGCCGGCGAAAGGTCCGAGCGCGGCCGGCGGCGCGGTGAGTGGGGCGCGCAAATCCACGGGCTTCCTTTCAGCCAGGGCCCCGTTCCCTTGCAACGCGCTAGCCCCGCTTGGGGGTGCGTGGCAAGTTGCAACCTTCGCACGCTGCCGTTCAGTGGCAGCGCTGCCAGCCGGGGCCGCGCACCACCCGGCCGGGCGTCGCGCCGGTCGGCTCGCCGTCGCGCAGCACCTGGGCGCCGTTGACGAAGACGTGGCGCATGCCGACCGCATAGGCATGGGGCTGCCGCGATAGGTCGCCCGGTCGGCGATCGTGCGCGGATCGAAGATGGCGAGATCGGCATAATAGCCGGGCCGCAGCGCGCCGCGCCGGGCGATGCCGAGATTGGCCGCGGGCAGCGAGGTCAGCCGCCTGATCGCCTCGGCCAGCGGCACCAGCCCCTCGTCGCGCACATAATGGCCGAGCAGGCGGGCGAAATTGCCGTAGGTGCGGGGATGCGGGATGCTCGTTGAGGAACACGCCTTCGGGGGCGATGCTGGCGGCGTCGGAGCCGAAGCTGACCCAGGGCAGGCGGACCTCGCGGCGGACATTGTCCTCGCTCATCAGGAAATACATCGTGCCGACCCGGCTGCCGTCCTCGACGACCAGGTCCATCGCCGTCTCCTCGGGCGAGGTGCCGCGCTCGCGCGCGACCTCGGCGAGGGTCCTGCCGGCATAGCGGCGCAGCGCCGGGTTGCGGAAATCGCTGAACATCATCCCTTCCGGCCCGGCGCCGTGGAAGAGATTCTCCCAGCCCTGGCCCGGGCGGCGCATCTCGGCGGCGACGCGGGCGCGGATCGCCGGGTCGCGCAGCCGCGCGATCCAGGCCTCGCGCCCGCCGGCCTGGACCCAGAGCGGCATCGCCGCGTCGAGCCCGGTCGCGCCGGCGGTGTAGGTGTACATGTCGGCGGTGATCCTGAGGCCCCGCGCCCGCGCCGCCTCGATCCGGGCGATGACCTCGGCGAGGCGCCCCCAATTGTCCCGCCCGCTCAGCTTCAGATGGTAGATTTCGGCGGGGGCATGGGCGCGGCGCGGCGATCTCGATCAGCTCGTCGACCGACTGCAGCAGCGGTCGCCCTCCGAGCGCATATGGCTGATATACATGCCGCCGCAGCGGCCGGCCTCGCTGACCAAGCGCGACCAGCTCGTCGGTCTCGGCGAAATTGCCCGGCGCGTAGATCAGCGCGCTGCCGACGCCCATCGCGCCTTCGTCCATCGCCTGGCGGACCAGCGCCCGCATCCGGGCGAGCTGCGCCGGATTGGGATCGACGTCGCCCTCGCCGAGCTCGTGGATGCGGACCGTCGTCGCGCCGACGAAGCTCGCGACGTTGGGCGCGATGCCGCGGCGCTCGAGGATGTTCGAGATATTCGCCGAGCGTCGTCCAGGCGATCGGATAGTGGATGTCGCCCTGGCGCGAGAGCGCGAGCCGCTTCATCTCGGGGTTGAGCGGCCCCATCGACCAGCCCTCGCCCATCACTTCGAGGGTCACGCCCTGGCGGATGTCGCTCTGGCTGCGGCCGTCCTGGATCAGCGATCTCGTTGGCCCAGCTCAGCATGTTGATGAAGCCCGGCGCGACCGCGAGCCCGGCGGCGTCGATCTCGCGCGCGCCGCGGCCCGCGACCCGGCCGACCGCGACGATCCGGTCGCCGCTGATCGCGACGTCGCCGACGATAGGGCGCGCCGCCGCTGCCGTCGTAGATCGTGCCGCCGCGGATGACGACGTCATAGGCCGGCCGCGGCGCCACCGCCGCGGCGAGCAGCCAGGCCAGCAGCGCGACCGGCGCCAGGATCGCAAGCGCATCCGGCGAGAGTGTCGCGGCGCGGCGGCGCGGTCAAATGAAATGGCGGGCGGCCCGACGCCGCCCGCCACGCGAAGGTCAGTTGGGTTGCGGCGCCGGCTGCGGCTCGGGGGCCGGCTGGGGCTGCGGCTGGCCCATCTGCGCTTCCGCCGCCGCCCTTTCCTCGGGGCTGACAGTGCCGTCATGATTGGTGTCGACGCGGTCGAACATCGCGATCATCGCGGTGCTCGCCTCGGCGAGCGAGATCTTGCCGTCATGGTCGGCGTCGAGCCGCGCGATCGCCATCGCGCCGCTCTCGCCGAGCTCGTCGGCGGTGAGGAAGCCGTCATGATTGGCGTCGCGGAGCGCGAAGCGCTGCTGGATGCTTTGCTCCATCTCGGCGCGGGTCGACGGGCGGCGTCGGCGCGGCGGCGCGGCTGGGCGAGAAGCGGGGCGGCGGCGAGCCCGGCAAAAGCCGCGGCCGCCAGAAGGGATGTCTTCATGTCGATCTCCTTGAAGGGCTGTGCGTGACGACACCCCTTCGCCGCGCGATTGAGAACCAGTCGCCGCGCCCCCGGCCGCCTGGAAGGCCGCCCATGGAACGGCGCTCGGCCGTTCAAGCGAAATCGGCGAGCGGCCGTGCAACGTCCGACCGAATAAATGGCGGGCGGCCTGCACGCCGCCCGCCACCTCCCTAGATCGCCCCCGAGGGATCCTCAGTCGCTGTCGTCGCCGTCGCCCATGCGCTGGGCGGCCTCGCGCATCTCGCGCGCGCCGTCGCGCATGCCGCGCGCGCCTTCCTCCAGGCCGTCGGCGGCTTCGATCAGCTGCTCGTGGGTGACATGGTGGCCGCGGGCGGCTTCGCGGGCGATGACCTGCTCGCGATAGGCGCGGTCGCGGAAGCGCGCGGCCTGCTCCTCCATGCGCCGGGCGCCCGCTTCCATGCCGTCGGCGCCGCGCGCCATGCCGGCGGCGCCATGCGCCATCGCCATCGCGACCGCGCGCGGCGCGATCGCGGCGGCGCGCTGCGCCTCGCGCACGGCCGGCCTCGATCTGCGGCGCGGTCGACCTGCGGCGACCTGGACCCGCGCCTGGGCGACGGCGCGGCGGACCTCGCGGCGGATGCGCTCGCGTTCCTCGCGCGACATGCGCCGCATCTCCGCGTCGGCCGACGCCAGCGCTTCGTCGACCGAGCGCTGGATCTCCTCGGGATCGATCGCGGCGACGGCTCGCATCGGCCTGGGCGACGATCTGCGGGATTTGCGGCAGCACTTCGGCCAGCGCCTGCTGGACGATCGGGCCGACATCGGGAATCTCGCCGAGCGTCGGCCAGCGGCGCGCCGGCGCGTGCGGGCGCATGGGGCGCGCGGCGCGGCGGCGCGTGCGGCGCGTCGCGGCGCTTCGGGCGCGTGCCGGGGGCCTGCGGCGCCGGCGGCGCGGCCGGCGCGTCCGGCGGCCTGCGCGGCCTGGACGAGCTGCATCGCGGCGACCGGCGCGGCGATGCCGATGCACAGCATCGCGGCGATCGCGGTCCAGCGCCGAGCCCGACGGCCGCTCGCGCAGCCGCCGGTCGAGGATCGCCCTGACCCGGCGGGCGAGCGCGCTGCCCTTCGGCGCGATGCTGTTGGCCGGGATCATGCGGCCGTTGACCTGCGCCCAGGTGAGCAGGGTGCGGGCATAGCGGGCCGGCTCGACGCACGGCGGCGGCCTCGCAATCGGCGGCCTCCTCGGCCTGCTGGACGACCTCGCGCTCGAGCAGCCAGACCAGGGGATTGAACCAGAACAAGGCGGCGGCGAGGCGGGTCAGCATCAGCGCCGGCCAGTCGCGGCGCGCGACATGGGCGACCTCATGGGCGAGGATCGCGTCGGCCTCGTCGCGGCTCGGCCATCGTGTCGGGATCGATCAGGATGACCGGCCTGCGCCAGCCCCAGCTCAAGCGGCGAGGGCACCGACGTCGGAGACCAGCAGCCGCAGCCTTTCGCCGTCCGGCGCGGCCAGGCGGGCGCGCTCGAACGCGGCCAGCCAGTCCGGGCAGGTCGACGTCGCGCGCCGCGCGCGTCCAGCGGCCGAGCATGATCAGGCCGGCAAGCAGCCGGGAGCCGACCATCAGCAGCCCGCCCAGATATGCGAGGAGGACGAGCGGCGTGGGATCGTCCCAGATGGTCGGCTCGGCCGGCTGCAGCCCGGCGTCGGCCGGGAGCGCGTAGGCAGGATCGGCGCGCGGGCCAGGTCGAGCGCGGAGCGGCGGCACGGCGCGGCGCGGCAGCGGCGCCGGCGGCGCGGGCGCCGCCCAGGCCTCGATCTGCAGCGCCGGCAGCGCCAGCGCGATGAACGGCAGCAGCAGCAGCATGGCGACGCCGAGCCGGAGCACCAGCGCCCGGTCCGACGGCCGCGCGCGAGCGCAGCGACATAGGCCAGGGCCAGAGCGGCGCCGCTGATCAGCGCCGATTTCCACGCCATTTCGCCAAAGAAGGACACGTCCATCACTCGCGCTCCTCTGCTTCGCGGATCGCCTTCAGCAGGGCGTCCGCTTCGTCCGCCGGACAGGCTCTTGGTGAGGCCCAGCAGGGCCGTGGCGGCGTTCGCCGCCGATCCGTCGAAGAAGGTCCGCACCATCGACTTCAGCGCCGATTCGCGGACCTTCGCGGGCTGGCGGCACGCTCTTGTAGACATAGGTCTGGTCGTCGACGCGGTGCTTGATCGACGCCGCGCGCCTCGAGCCGGGCGAGCAGGGTGCGCACCGCCGAATAGGAAGGCGGGTCCTTCATCGCCGCGCGGATCTCGGCGGCGGTGGCTTCGCCGGCGCTGCACAGCAATTCGAAAATCTCGCGCTCGCGCCTGGGTAGGGAATCGATCATCATGCTTTTCACCTGCTACCGATGTAGCATGCCACAATTGTAGCAGGATGCAAGTGCTTTTCGTCGCGGGATGTCGTGCGGCTCGCAAGTCTGCAGCGCCGTGGACGTCGTTTCGGCCGCCGAAAGATGAAGCGCGGGTGAACCGGCAGGCCGGTCGACGCCAGCGGCGATCCCGCGATCGCGCAGGAGTCCTGTCGGGATACTTCTCGCGTCATATCCGAGCGCCTCGGCGCACAGCGCCTCGAGCACCGCCTCGTCCACGTCGGCGAGCCGCTTGATGTAGAGGCAGCCCTTGCCGGTCTTGTGCTTGCCGAGCCGCGTCCAGCAGCGCCGGTGCGCAGGAAGCCGCCGTAGAGGACCAGCTCCTTGGCGCGCGGCGAGAAGCCGATCCGGCACATGTCGCCCTCGCGGCCGCTCTCATATTTGTAATGATAGGAGCCGAAGCCGACGATGCTCGGCCCCCACATCGCCGCCGGCTCGCCCGACAGCGCGCTCCATCAGCGCGCGCGAGCCTTGCCGTCGGCGCGCCGCTGCGGATCGGCGACGGCGTCGAGGAAATCGTCGACCGACAGCGCCGGTCGGCTTGGTCTTGTTCTCCGCCATCGCGCCTGCCGGCCGGCGGAAGCGATAGACGACGCGGTCGGTGTGGCCGCGGATCGCGGGGTCGAAGACGAGCTTGGTGTGATCGTCCTGCGGGATTGCGGAGCAGGTCGGATTCGCCGTCGAAGACGAAGCCCGCGCGCTCGAAATCGGCGCGGATCGTCGCCGGGTCGATCCGGTGCAGCGCCTCGACCACCGCGCGGGTGTCGCCGCCCGGATTGGCGACATGGTCGACCACCGCCATCGTCCCGCCCGGCTTCAGCGACTGGAAGACGGTGCGCAGGAAGGCGTCCGGGTCCATGCGCGGAAATGGAAGCGCTCGCTGCTGCCAATAGGTGTCGTGATAATTGAGATTGAT
>CAVVWJ010000003.1:0-5646 GCA_963751925.1 uncultured Gemmatimonadales bacterium
GTAAGCTGCAACAACGTAGACACAGATCATCCGACATTCCGCACTGCCGACACATTCGATTGTGCCCCCGTTGTACCCCTTGAGCGGAGTGTCGAGACTGTGTGCCCGATCAGACGGAGGCCAGTGAGTGCCGAAGAAGGGAATGCCTCGAGCGAGCGCGATTAAGAAGCGAGAGCCCAGAAGTCCCCGGCGCGAAAGCGCCAGGCAGAGAAAGAAACAGCAGCTGTTCCGCCTCGGCGCAGCTGCTATCGAGCGACTCTCACCCGAGTACCAGGGCCAGTATGTCTGCCCGCTCTGCAACATTCTATGGTTTGAGAGAGCGATCGACGTGGGTATGCTCACGCTCGAGCACGTGCCGCCGGCGAGCATGGGTGGCAAGGGCATAGTGCTTACGTGCAAGCGGTGCAACTCACCAGCAGGTAGTTCGATCGATGCCGCTCTCCGTATGAGGGAGGATCTCATTCAGCTCGGGCGGGGGCTGCACGGACATGGCGGGGAATATGAAGGGAAAGCTCAGGTCGAGTTCGGTGGGGTGCGGACCAATGCTCGCCTGAAGCTCTCCGGGAAGAACCTGGCTATCGAAGTCCCGCAGCGCCTCAACAATCCTGCGCGGTTTGAGGAACAGAAGTCGAGCATGCCCAGAGCTGCGACAGCTGCAGGTGCTGAGCCTGCGCAAATTCGACTGCATGCACCCATACGGTTCAAGTGGCGGGATGCACAAGTCGGAGACCTGAAATCCGCCTACCTCGCTACCTTCGCCCTGCTCGGCTATACGTTCGCGCTACATCCTCGACTGGAGGCAGTCCGCCAGCAGATCCAGCATCCTGGGCAAGAGATCATCGAAGGGGCCTGGTGGATCGCACCGCCGGAGCTGACCGTGGATCCCATGCTGGTTGTGGTCCGCGAGCCGTTTCCCTGCGTCCTCGTCCGCATGCGATCGGCGCTCGTCGTGCTGCCATGGCCCACCAGTCCACCCGATTTCTATGACCGACTGCGAGCGGATTTCGCAAGCGGGGTTGTGTCATTCCACGGGACAGAGCACGCCTGGCCCACTCGTCTCAACTGATTCTTGATCTCATTTACCCGAGCCAGCCGGACCACGCGGTGTGAACGCCGAGTGCGGACGATCTCGATCGCTCAATCCCCTAGCAGAACCTGCGCGAAAAGCTTAGTGACTGTCCCGTTTGATAGTTCCGAGTAACCGAGTGTAGTGCTGACTCAAAAGGGAGGGAGCCGATGCCCCGGGTCGGCAGCCGCGCCCAAGCTGTTGCGGATCGACGCACCGCCGGTTGAATCCGCGGCCAGGCGCTACCGCGTAACCCTCTCTCAGAAAAGCGGTTCCATCTTCTCGGTGGGATACGACACTGGGGCATGAACATTGAAGCCCCTCTCGATCCGATGCCCACCAAAGTCCGGTCTCTCCTCATCGGCGTTCTCCTAGCAGCCCTCGGGTGCGGGGACGCGACCCATCCCCGCTTCCCGGCGACCTCGACCTCGAGGTCACCGGCGGCGACGAACAGACCGGACTGGTAGGCGAGGAGCTGCCTGATCCCATCATCGTCAGGGTCACTGGCCCGGACGGGCCCGCACCGGGCGTCCTGATCAACTTCGTCGTCACCACCGGCGGCGGCCACGTCTTTGCCGGCTCGGCGCTGACCAACAGCGCTGGTGAGGCGAAGGAACGCTGGACGCTCGGTGCCGAGGCGGGAGAGAACGTGGTCGAGGCACGGGGGGTGGATCAGACAACCGGTGACGCCATCGTCTATGCGCAAATCCATGCTACCGCTGTGACGTCCCCGCCGGGAGAGCCGGCAGTGGATTACATCGCCCCGGAGTATCGCAGCCAGTACCGGGTGGCAGGCCAGACGATCGACGCGCGTGACTTCGTCCTGGTGTACGACGGGAACGGAACTCCCATTCCCAACCCGCCGTTGACGCTCACCGCCGGGCCGGGCTTCCTGATCTCTGGTACCACCGCGCGAGCGGATCCTTCAGCCGGGGAAGTCAACGGGATAGTCCATGTCAGCCTGACCGGCATCAGCGACAGCTTCGCGCTGGGCTTCCTGCCGGATTTCACCGGGCATCGCTGGCGCGCCAGTTACGGCTGCAGGGCCGGCTCGGTGCACTTCGACATCGACAGCATCATCGACGTCGTGGCGGTGAGCGACTCGGTACGGCAGGAGACCGAGGAGCTCAACGTTCAGCTCTATAGCGGAATCGATCTGATCATCTACATGCAGGCGAGCGGTACGATCTATTATCACGATGGCCGGGTGATCGAGGGCCCGCTACCGGAGCACGTCGCCCGGAACGTTACCGCGAGGTTGTTCCCTCGCCGCATAGACTATGGCAGAGTCCGGAGCTGGTGGAGGCCCGCGCCAGGAGCAGTCGAGTACAGCAGCGCTAGCTCCGACGGATCGCTCCCTCCGATATACCACGGCGGGGACATGTGTGACGATGCGTTCGAGGATTACACGCCTGGTCTGCTCGAGCCAGTGCAGTGAAGAGAGCGTAAGCGACTCCCGCGCTAGCCTATCGGCCTCATCTCTGTGACCCGCCAGGTCCCCCCAATCGGTTGATTCGAGTCGTATCCATACGCACCCAGCGTCGAATCCTGTGCCAATGGGACATCAGGCCCGCAGGTCCAGGGGCCGGTGAACTCGCCCGGCTGCGTCGGGGCCGGGGCGCCCTCACCCAGTGCCACAGTGTACGAGCCCGCTCCGAAAGTGAACGTGGGTGATTCGCTGTCCAGACCGGTGTAGTCCAGCACCGCGTCGGCAATCATGGTGTCGGCGGAGGTCTGTTCGAAATGCGATCCGCTTCGATCGATCAGACTTCGGCTGACGCTAACAGGAAAATGCACCGTGCCGTTCGGAACGCCCGACGCCACCTCGAAGAAACCGGCAATCACGCAGTCGAAGGTACGGACCCGGGCAGCGGTGGAGTCACCGCCCCCTGCCGACAGGGCAATCTGGTACTGGACGTTGCCCCTGCTTGGATCTGTGCCGCACCCGGTGACTACTCCGTTGGCTCCCAGGAGGTATGAAACCAGCCTAAGGTGGTGCATGTTGCCTCCATGTCATTCGGGGCGGATCGAAGCTGCCATCTCGCCCGTTCTGAGCTACTTCCTCAACGACCTCACCGTTCCCACCCTCCCTAAGCGGTCTGCTTAATCGGTTCGAGTTCGTCGATTGCCTTCGCCGCATCGGAGTGAAGAGCGTGCCAAAGGTCCCAATCCAGCTGTAGGGTCAACCAGAAATCAGCCGGCATACCGAGAACCTTGCCCAGGCGAAGAGCAGTGTCAGGCGTCATTCCCCGCTTCTGATGAATCAACTCATTCAAGCGAGGGTAGGAGACGCCGATCTGGTGAGCAAACACCGTTTGACTGAGACCCATCGGCTCCAGAAAGTCCCTCAACAGGATCTCCCCGGGATGTGTCGGCGGACGATTCTTCGGTAGTCTACGCATGATCTTACCTCGGGCTCTGAGGCCACGGTGAGAGATGATGATCTTCATCGTCCCTCAGTGATAATCGACAATCTCCACATCGTGGGCGGCCTCTTCCACCCACTTGAAGCAGATTCGATACTGGTCATTGATCCGGATGCTGTGTTGCCCCTTCCGACGCCCCTTCAAGCGTTCCAACCGATTGCCGGGCGGAACTGCCAGCGATTGCAGGTCCCCCACCGCATCCCACTACCCATGGCTGTGCGCTATAGCTGCGACTCACCGATCTCCTGCAGGATCTTCCATCCGGCGCCGGTCGGGCCCACGATCAGCTCGTGAGGCGCCTCATACTTCTTAAGCGTCGAGTATCTGGTAGCGGTGATGCGGGTGCGCTTCCCGATGCGCTCGAACTTCACGTTGGAGTAGACATCCACGTCCCCGCGACTCCGCGCCAGGGGCATCGCCTGACGAACGAGTGCCTGGTACTCCTTCCCGCTCATCTGGAGCGTTCGCGTACGGCCATCAGGGTACCGGCGGGTGTTTCGGATGACGGCATTTCTGGCATAGAGATCCGCCAGCGACGGATCGAACGCGGTGCCACGCTCAACATACGCATCCCAGAGCTCCCGGGCTGACCTGGGGGATGCCTGCGCTGCCAGCGGAGTGGCAGTGAACGCCAGAACAATGAGCATGATGCTGGGAAGTCGCATCACTATTCTCCGGTGGTGAGTGCCGGTTCAGCAGGCAGCTTCTGGTTCTTCCACATGCGTCGAGCAGCCACTGTCCCGCCAAGCCACGCCAGCGCCATGATGGCGACGGTGAATCCGGGCCAGGGCAAGGCTCGGACGAGCCCTTCTTCCGCTACTGACGCGGGGAACAACCAGAGCACCCACGGGAGACTCGGGGCGGCCAGGGCGATGGCCATGGAGCGCGGTGGGACGTTGCCCCTGCTTACCCCGACGGCGCCTGCCGCCGTGTAGCAGAGAAGGAAGACGATCAGCAGGGGCCATGCCCCGACGAATACGGCGGCAAAGATCAGAAAGAACAGCGTGACGCCGCCGATCAGGGCGAGCATATAGGTGAGTGTAGCTCGGTTCACAGGCGTTGACGCTCAGGAATTGAACGCCAGGAGCGGAGCAAACCTGCTATCGAAGATGACGGTGACCTCGAACTCCCCTTCGCGCTCCGCCGGATCCAGCACCAGGTACCTGGTGCTCCCGACCTTTATCACTACGACGCGCCGAGAGACCTGGGGCACTCCAGGGCCGCGCACCGCCGTGTGGTAGGCTCGAGCGGCCCGACGACAAATACGCCGGTCCGTTACCGCTTGAACGTCCGACGCTGCAACCCTGGGCATGTTGTAATTACCTGCGACTTCTCGGTCCCCACCGCTGAGCCTGAGGGCATAGTCCTGTAGGGCAAGCACCTCTGGAGCCTTGGCTGACAGGCAGGAATAGCTCTGCGCCTGGGCGGAGGTTCCTACCAGAATGCAACCCGCCACCAGCAAGATCGGGACACGCTTCAGCATAAAGCTCCCTGAGGCTTGCTGGGGGGAAGCTGGTGTCTCAGCCTGTGATTCGATACTCGCTCTGTACCAGTCCGCTGGGAAACGACCGCGTGGAAACGTGCCGGAGCCGGATGTCGCGCGAGAGCGGCCCGAACAAGGGAATCCCGCTTCCCAGGAGCACCGGCACCCGGGTGATGATCAGCTGCTGAATGAGGCCCGCCTCCAGGAACGCCTGAATCGTCACACCCCCGTCCACATAGAGACGCTCGAAGCCCCGTGCGCTGAGACGGCTGACGATCTCCTGTGGCGTGCCGGACATCAGCTCGCAGACGGCGCCCTCGGGGACCATCACCTTCGAGAGGGTCCGGGAGAGCACGAATACCGGCTTGGTCCCGTAGGGCCACGCATCGAAGCCCAGCACCGTCTCGTAGGTCTTCCGGCCGATGACCAGCGCGTCCACCGAAGCGAAGAACTCGTCGTAGCCGTGCGGTTCGCCGCCGCCGGCCGGCAACCAGTCCAAGGAGCCGTCCTCACGGGCAATGAAGCCGTCCAGACTGGTTCCGATGAACACGGATGCGCTCATGCAGCCTCAAATCGCAGGGGCGTAAACCGGAATCGCGAGGCCGCGAACCGCAATCGGGAGGCCGCGGAGCCGCAGCGCGTCTCCATCCGACCCGATCGGGAGTTCATCC
>CAVVWJ010000004.1:0-9313 GCA_963751925.1 uncultured Gemmatimonadales bacterium
CGGGCGGACGGGCGGACGGGCGGACGGGCGGAGCGAAGATATATTGCAATCACCCTTAAAACGGATACCGCATGCGACTGCTCCCAATGGCCGTCATTCTCGCCGCCGTGCCGGCGCTCCTTTCTGCTCAACAGATCCCCGCGTGACTCAAAGCCGCTCGAGATCGGCGCGGTGGCACCCGACTTCTCGATGAAGGGCGCACCCGGTACGGCGTCCTGGCCAACCCGGTCCGTCTCTCCGACTTCAAGGGAAAGACCGTGGTTCTCGCGTTCTTCTACAAGGCGCGGACCAGCGGCTGAACAGTCCAAATGAACGCGTACCGTGATCAGTACGCGAAGCTCTTCAAGAACGGCCGAGGCGTGGTGCTCGTCGCCATCAGTGCTGACCCCGATACCGCTCTCGCCTCATGGGCCCGTGACTCGGAGTTCCCCTTCCTGTTCGCGAGTGACTCGGGACTCGCCGTCGCCAAGCGATACGGCGCCATCGCCGAATACCCAGGGCTGACCAACCGCAATCTGTTCGTGGTGGGACCCGACGGAAGAGTCGCCTACCGAGCGACTCCGTTCCGGGAGGTGGATGCGTCGGCGTATACGGAGCTGGGGGCGGCGGTGGAGAAGGCGGTAAGGCGGTAGGAAAAGAGGCGGAACGAACAGCGGGCGGAAGAAAGAGAGGCGGAAGGAGAAGCGGCGGTAGAAAAGAGCGGAAAACTCGCAAGGACCAACAGAGTGTCATCCCTTCACTCTGTTCAGGGCAGGCTCTGAGCGAAGCGAAGGATCGGGCCGCTTGGGCTCGGAGTCCGATGTCATGACGTGAGCCGACGCGATCCTCGCTACGCTCGGGATTACGGGATTAGCGCACCAACAGCGGGGATTAAAGACATGAGCGGGCGGCCCTTCTGGTCAGATTCAGCCTGAACGAAGTGAAGGAGCCTTCCCGCTCACGAGGTTTTTTTCCCGCTCACGCAGTCATGCACGTCACTGATCAACCAACTGCTGAATTCTCTTCAGGCTACAGCGCCGATCTGCTGCAGCAGGGTCGCCATGTCGAAGTAATGACAGTGCGCCTTCGCCTTGTCATCCGCGACATCGACTACCGTGCAGCCCTGATGTCGATGCGCTTTTCTGTGGGCGAGATGGCGCCTTCCGGTTTTGGCCGGCCGCGAGTCTCCATCAGCGAAGACTGATCCGTTCAAGCGAGCGGGTAACCTCCGGGTCGCCGCCCGCTACCTTTACCGTGTATCTCGCTGTGCCTTGATAGCTCAGACTCCGCCCATCCGGAGTGGTCAGCGTGCCACTGGCCTTGAATCCCCATTCGTTTTTGGCAAACTCACCAGGGGCGACGCCGAACGCGTCATTGTCGATATAACGGAGCTCACCCAGGCCCTGCGCGATGAGCTTGGCTCCGTAGCAGTCGCCCGGCTGGCTCAGGTCGCGGATAAAGATCCAGACCGTCCCAGTTGCCTTCTGGTGCAGCTCACTGAGAAAGAAATCGACCGGATTCACTACGCCTACCTGCTTGTAGTTGATGGTGGGAAGATCGGCCTGAGGGCCGCAATCGGTTTCCAGCTCGTCGAATACAATTGGAAAGGTGGTATGCACTGCCCGCAGACTGCTGTTTTTGTCGCCCCAGGCGGCCGCAATGTGATCCTGAAAGCGAAACACAATGTTCTTGTCGAGGGAAGAGCTCCCGAAGCTCGGAGCTGCGTCGGCCCTCGGAGCCGACGGGTTCTCTCCACAAGCGACCAGCGACAGCAGTAAGACAAATGGTATGGCGGCGGCTGCTCGAGAGCCATGCATAACTCCCCCTTGGGTTAGGAACCGGCTGAAATAGCGGTGTCCTACAAAGGGGGGGTAGCCGTCCGAGGGGATGGGAGGTTTGTCCCCCCATCTTGGGCATTGTTAAAAAGTGGCGCTGAGGTGGAGCGCGAGGGCCTTGCGGGAGGTGACTCCCACCTTGGTGAAGATGGATTCGGCGTGGTGCCGCACAGTATGCTGACTGAGTCCGAGCTCGCCGGCGATCTCCCGGTCGGAGCGGCCATGGGCCAGCCGTCCAGCGACGTCGGCTTCCCGGCGGGTAAATCCGAAGCGCCGCATCAGCTCGGTCGCCTCCGGCACCGGGGGTCCTACCGGCTGGATGAGGACCAGTATGGCTTCATTGGGAGTCATGGCCCCGGAAGGAAGCCGGATGGCCCTGAGCCGATAGTACCTTCCCCCAGCGGATCGCCATCCCTGGGACATGGCGTTGGAATCGGTAGCCGGTGCCGACTTCCCGTTCCTCGGCGACCAGGCTGCAGCCCGGGCAGCGCGTTTGACCGCATCCAGCAGCGCGGCAGCATCAGTTTCCCGGCGCAGCATGCCTTCAATGGCCACGTTGCGAGTCAGCGTTCGCTGACCAGGGGAGTCGAACACTACCGCACCGTCCTCCAGCGCGTCGAGCAACACAGAGACTACACGGCGGGCATCCCCCAGTCTCCCTAGAGCGCCCACGCTCGCCGCAAATGCGGGAAGGAGGGCCCCCACAGTCGCTACGGTCGCGTCGCCGAAGGGCCGCCGAGCTATCTCGGGATAAGCGGCGTGTAGCATGAATTCCCCGGAGGCTCCGCTGTGGAACAGCAGCGTCGAGCCCGGCACGCCTAGGGGGAGGGCAACGTCGCGGAACATCGGAGTCTCCCGCAATTGATCGACGGTGAATTCCCCCGGTACCAGGAGGTCCCATGAGGTCGCGACACTGGAGAAGCGAGTGCGGAGCCGATCCATAACGCCTTCAACCGTCGGATCACCCCCGGCGATAGTCCCTGAGGCAATCAAGGAGAGCTGGGTCATGCGGTCGAGATACGACGGCGGTATCTCGCGACTGACGAACCCGGATTCCCCATTGCGGAAGGAGAACGCAGCGAAGCCTGCGGTGGCACCGCACAGCGTTTGGAAGCGGGCACAAACTTCCAGCAGCCACTGCTCTATTGTGGCGTGGGAGAGTGGATCGAGCAGGACTTCCTGTACCTCACGAAGCGCCTGCAAGTCGTGCACAGATACCGATGTGGTCATGGGCGGTTTCCCTGGTCCTCAAGCTACCTAATGGGGCCCGGACGGCTAAGGGTCAGGGGGATGAACCTTCCCACTTGGCCTCGGCTCAGAATTCAATAGTGGTGCCGAGCCGGACAAGCATCGGCGGCTGATAGCGGCTCGGCTTCAGGAAGTTGGGGTTCGGCGCCGCCTGATTGCCCTTAGGATCGAGAGCGGAGAAGTGCACCTGGTCCACGGTGACTGGCCGCCGGGCGCTGGCGACGTGGAACAAGTCGAGGGCGAGCCGAGGCTGGACCGCTGAGCCGGGCTTTCTGAAAACGTCGTAAGTAAGACGCACACTGAGGTCACGTATCGGCGGTGTCCGCCCGACGGACCCCCGGGGACTCAGAAATGCGAAGTGTGCCGGCAGGAATGTTGCGCCCATCTCGCTCAAGGGCGTGCCACTCTGCCAGCTGAAGATCATACCCAGCGTCAGCCCCAGCTCGAGATGCTCAGAGCCGTAGAACTTGAACACGTGGGGGCGGTCGTTCGGGAGCAGGCCGGTGCTGTTAGGCACCTGCTGCTCGAGATCTGGGTCAGCTTTGCCATTCGGCAGATCGTACCCGACGTCGTGATCCCAGAGGCCGGTATAGTTGCCATAATTACGTGATCGGGTATAAGAGGCAGCCAGGTTGAGAGCCTTCCCTCTGTGCCAGTTGGCCGTGAATTCCAGTGCGTAATAATTGCGCCGCAGCCGCGGGATGAAGCTCAGCGCTCCCCTTCCGGGATTTCCAAGGACTCGTTCTATGGTACCCGGCGTGAGTCCGTCATCGATCACTTCCCGGATCGTGCGATAGCTACCTCGCACACCGACTCTCAGCCGGGAGGACAGAGCTTGTTCGTACCCGGCCGTGAACTCGTCGAAGTGTTCGCCCCTGAGGCCGGATACTTCCGGGAGGATTCCGTGAGTCAGTGTATCAAGAGAATCGTCCGGAGTGCCGCCCTCGAGTGGATTCTGCCTCAGATGATAAATGCCGTTCCGCACGGGAACGTGCCACCAGGTGGCGGAAGCAAAGAGCGGAAGCTGCTCGTAAAACCTGCCGAACGACGCAAAGATTTTCGACCCGGCGCCGCCCGGCTGCACCGTGAGTCCAAGGCGCGGCTGGAGAGCGTCGGTGATGGGCTGGGCAACCCTCCCATCCGAACCGACTAGATATTGCCCATCCCAACGGAGGCCAGCATTGACTCTCAGATGGGCCGCAAGCAGCCAGTTGTCCTGCAGGAACAGGGAGACTACCCGATTGTGTACCGTGCCCGTGCTGATCAAGTACACGGCTTGATACGTCGTGTCATTCAGACGAGTTACGATACCGGGGTCAACGAGGTGAATTTTCGCATCCAGCCGGTTATCCTCGTACTCCACGCCGGTTTTCAAGGTATGAACCGCAAGAGTCAGAGTCCCGCTGACTTTGGCGGCTAGGCGGACGCTGTGATGCTTGGCATTATCGCCGAACCCGCCTGACCAGCGGCCGGTCTCCAGATCCATTACCAGTGGCTCCCGCCGCCCCCGCTCGCTACTCCCGTGGCTGTTCTCGTCTCGATCAACCTGAGAGAGGGCCGACTCGAGCAGGAACCGCTGTCCCAGGGATTGACTCGACCGGAGCGAAACGGCGACCCCCCCCTGCCGCGACTCTCCTAAAATAGGATCGATGTTTTCCAGTCCGGTCGGAGAGCCGTAGGCGGTAAACGCAGGGCCGACCTCTTGTCGGCTATTAGGATCCCCCAGAATCGTCAGCGCAACGCTGCTGCGCATCCCCAGCTGCCAGTCAATTTTCCCGGCGAACAGATGCGACGTGCGACTGTCCAGTTGGGTTTCGTAACCGGGAACCCGAACGTCTTGCCTTGCCACCGCACGGCTATAGGCGGTGAAGAACCAGACCCGGTCACGCACGATGGGCCCGCTGAGGCTCAGGCCGGCATCGTAATCAGCGCTGGTGCCGAAGCTGGCATCCGCGACCCCTCGTTTCCACATGCCGCCCAATCCGCTGCCGGTGAAGAACCCGAAGGCTTCGCCGCGGAGGTCGTTGCTCCCCGATTTGGTGATGACATTGACGATTCCACCTAGAGCACGGCCATACTCGGCCTCATAACCACCGGTCTTCACCTCGATCTCATGAATAAAGTTGTAGGGTAGATCCCCGCTGGTGCTGGCGCGGTACGGGTCGGTGACGTTCACCCCATCGATGTAATAGACGTTTTCGGGGCCGCTGCTGCCGGCGATATTGACCTCGTCGCCGAAGTAGCTGAGGTTGGCCTGGGGGAGGAGCGTGGGAAGCGCGTGAAAACTGCGCTCAACCGGCAAGGTCTCAAAGAATTCCGATCGAATGGATCCGCCGCTGGCGCTTGTCGTCGGGTCTATCGGTGGCTCCTGGCTGTGCACGATGACCGCAGGTAAGTTCACCATTCCCGCCTGAAGACGAACGATACCAATGCCGCTCGTGGCCCCGAGGCGAATGCCAAACTCCTGGATCCGGAGCGGCCGGTAACCCACCCGCCGGATCTCGACTGCATAGTTGCCTACCCGCAAACCCATCAGCCGAAAATATCCGCGTGAATTCGAGGTGGTGGCTCCGAGCGACCAGCTGTTCAGCGGGGTTGCCGTTACCTCGGCACCGGCCAAGGGGTTCCCGCTTGTGTCAACAATCCACCCATCGAGAGCCCCTGTAACATCCTGCGCCTGCATGCGGCGTACTCGGCAGGAGCAGAGTACAGCGGAGGCAGCGATCAATCCGAGCCACTTAAGCAAACTGAGCCTCGCGATCCTGCTCTTGAATCCTGCTGCGATCTTTGTTGTTGAGAGGAGACCAAGAGGAGGTATAGTGCGGTACCGGGGTCGTCAAGAGCGCGCCAATCCACCCACTGCAGTCAGAGCTTGCTCCACAAAGCGAGCCCCGTCCTGCATTGGCCCGGCAGAGGGGGATGCTTTTCCATCCGAGACGGTCGGCTGCTGCCTACAGTAGCTCACGGATTCCCATTCCAACCCACACTCAGCATTTACGCCTTCTGCCTAATGCTTAAGCCGAAAAGGACTTGAGATCTACCCGATGAACCGGATGACAGACACCCGGCTATCGGCCAGCAATAGACCCATAAGGCTTGGGTGGGGAGTTGCCGCAGCCTATCGTCCTAGATGCGAGTTCATACTGAGGGAGGCAAACTCAGCTCATCCACCTCGTCTCGGAGCAATTCGCCGGCAGCAATGGGACTAAGGGCTCAGCGGCGCGAGCATTCCTACCTGTTGGCGTTCTGGAAGGTGAGGGACTTAGTGCTAGGACAGACGTCGGCTTTCATGAGATCTCCAGGGTCGGGGCCGTTGGTATGCCGTTACTCTGGAGGAGGGGTGTGACAGATACGCGGTCGGGCCGTGGCGCGGACCTGTAACCTTTCGCTCATACAATCATTGCGAGGCCGCTGAGCGGCCGAAGAAATCACGCACAGCTCGAGCCGAATCTGACAGCGTTCTTCGGACGAGGGTTAAGCGGTGAAGCTTGCCTGAAGGGGGGCGGGTGGCGAAAACCATTGGCAACCGCACCGAGCAACAGTTGCTCAAGCTCCTACTTTCTGCACGAAGGTAGTCATCGCTGCCGGACTGTCGTAGGAGGAACTCACCGTTTCTTGAGCAGCCGGGTGCTCTCGCCACCATGCCTTGGCGCTATCCTGCGTCCATTGGGTCGCGCAACCGCAGGTCAGGAGCAATCGATCGAGCGCCTCGGCAGTTTGAGGCCGCCTCTCTGGATCCTTTTCGAGACATGCGAGTATCACGCCTTCAAGATCCCACGGAATGTTAAGTCCGCTACGTACTGATGGCGGCGTAGGCTGATCCTGAAGATGCTGGAGGATGACCGTCCACACGGTGCTCGCCTCGAACACCTGACGTCCTGTGAGAAGCCAATACGCAACGCAGCCAATTCCGTAGATGTCCGTGCGCGCATCAAGAGGCTTGCTGTAACTAATTTGCTCCGGCGCCATACAACTCGGAGTTCCTGTCAACCCACCGTCCTGCGTTCCGAGACCTGATGGGTTCGCCTGTGTTAGTTCCCTCCGTTCAGCCTCGCTCCTGGACTTTACAAGACCAAAATCCAGCACTTTCACGAAGTCGGTAGCCTGGCCGTAGCAGCAGACATAGATGTTCGCCGGCTTGATGTCCCGGTGGATCAGCCCTTGTTCGTGCGCCTCCGCGAGTGAGTCGCACACCTGCCGAAGGAGATAGATAACCCGGGCAGGCGGCAGGGATCCGAACCGCTGAACCAGCGTTTGCAGATCGTATCCCTCGAGCAGTTCCATGACATAGTAGAAGGAGCCTTCCTCGGTCGTCCCAAAGTCGTAGAGTTGAATGGTGTGCTGAGAGCGCAAAAGTGCTGTGGCCTGAGCTTCGCGCTCGAAGCGTCGGAGCGTAGAATGACGTCCTTCCGGATCGGATCCCCCCAAGATCTGGCCGAATCAGCTTAATTGCTGCTGCTCGGGCCAGGAGACGATGTTCGGCCCGCCAGACTTCACCCATTCCGCCCCAGCCCAGCCGCGCAACCAGGCGATAGCTCCCAAACTCACGGCTCGTCTGACCAGCTTGTCCTGGACGAAACTCCGTCGAGCCAGAGCCTCAAAGAAGTATGCCGCAAACATTCCGATGACGGTGGCTGAAACGAAGAAGAACATATTGTTCAGCAAAATGGGCCACGGAGTCTGGCCCATCACAATTTCTCCCGCGATGTACAGACCCACGATCGCCCAGCCAATCGCACTCGCCAGGGCAAAGCGGAGCTTCATGAACGTGAATGTGTACATGATGACGAGGATCAAACCAGCGTAATACAGATAGCGACCAGGAGCAGGAGAGATCAGGATCATGGCCAGAATGCCGCCGCCCGTGACGAGCAATACGATCGATAAGAGCCACTCGATGTAGCCTCGCAGCTTCGGCACGAACGTCAGAACCAAGTTGACAGCAATGACTGGGCAGATCATACCGTACCGGATGAGCCAAAGCTCGCGCCGGATGCTAGGCTGGATGATGCTGTCGAGAAGCCCGAACGCAGCAACTAAGAACAGGGCCATGGCCAACGCGAAGCGAATGTGACGAACACTTGCCCTCTGGTACTCGGCGGTGAACGCAGCCTCAAGTTCCTGAGAAGCGAAACGCAGGGTGAGCGGGTGCGCCTGGACAGCCTGAGGATCGGCCGCCGCCTCTAGTACTTGGTGGGTAAGTGAGGCATCCGATGGATCCGCCCCAGAGGGATGACTGACATCCACATCGAGGAGCGACCGCCACCGTTGCCATTTCCCGGGTGCCTGAAGTCCCACATCGATCTGGAGGATCATCCCGCAATCGGGGCACCTGTCGGCCCCATCAGCCATCACGCTACGGCACACAGGGCACTGAATCACGGGTGGGCCAGACATGTCTCCAGCCAGCTAGTAGCGGGTGCTCACGCCGAGACTGAAAACGTGAACGCGGAGCTGTTCCGAACGCTGGAACCGGGTACCGGTCCTATCACGGGCGACACGATAGGCCCCTCCACGTCCTGAGGCAGAAAGTACGAGTAAGCGAGGTTGAGGCTGGATTTTTCATCAGTGCGAATCGAGCAACCCGCGCTGAGGGTATGCTGGTATATCAGCGGTGAACCCAAATTGAAGAAAGAGTCCTCATTCCGTATCGGATTTTGGTTATACACGTAGCCGAGGCGGGCGATGAAGGATTTCGAGAACCCGGCGTTGCAAACCAGCTCCGGCGGAAATGATGCTGCGCCAACCTTTAGCCCACCCAGAGCGCCCGCCGCATCAAAGCGAGCTGGGCCATTTAGGCCATTGGCGTGCTCGTAGTCGAAGTAGCGCAGATCGACAGCAATGATCCAAGTCGATCGGACGTAGGCCATTCCGAATGAAGCGATGGCGGGAAGGTTTAGGTCGAGGCTCCAGAGCACGGGGTGCGCCGGCCACGTCTTCACCTGAGAACTGAAAGGTCTCCATCCAGGTCGGAGTCTTGACAGAGCCGCCAAGGCGGAGTGACCGGGAGGCATAGTGGCCCACTTGCGCTCCACTTCCCCAGCGATACCGCGTTGCGCGCCCTGGAGAGTAGCGCCCGTTCGCATTCGGGGAGGCGAAGACGAATGGCTCGGCCGCCACCTGGCCCAGCGTCACAACCGGTCCCACTCCGGCTGCCAGCGAATGAGATAGCGCAATGGAGATCATCGGAGCGACTTGGAAGAAGCTCGCCTCGGAACTCACGCGCCCGAGGCCTGCTGGGCCCAGCATGA
>CAVVWJ010000005.1:0-14249 GCA_963751925.1 uncultured Gemmatimonadales bacterium
GGCGACACCATAGGCCCCTCCACGTCCTGAGGCAGAAAGTACGAGTAAGCGAGGTTGAGGCTGGATCTTTCATCAGTGCGAATCAAGCAACCCGCGCTGAGGGTATGCTGGTATATCAGCGGTGAACCCAAATTGAAGAAAGAGTCCTCGTTCCGTATCGGATTTTGGTTATACACGTAGCCGAGGCGGGCGGTGAAGGATTTCGAGAACCGGCGTTGCAAACCAGCTCCGGCGGAAATGATGCTGCGCCAACCTAGCCCACCCAGAGCGCCCGCCGCATCAAAGCGAGCTGGGCCATTTAGGCCATTGGCGTGCTCGTAGTCGAAGTAGCGCAGATCGACAGCAATGATCCAGTCGATCGGACGTAGGCCATTCCGAATGAAGCGATGGCGGGAAGGTTTAGGTCGAGCTCCAGAGCACGGGGTGCGCCGGCCGCGTCTTCACCTGAGAACTGAAAGGTCTCCATCCAGGTCGGAGTCTTGACAGAGCCGCCAAGGCGGAATGACCGGGAGGCGTAGTAGAGGCCCACTTGCGCTCCACTTCCCCAGCGATACCGCGTTGCGCGCCCTGGAGAGTAGCGCCCGTTCGCATTCGGGGAGGCGAAGACGAATGGCTCGGCCGCCACCTGGCCCAGCGTCACAACCGGTCCCACTCCGGCTGCCAGCGAATGAGATAGCGCAATGGAGATCATCGGAGCGACTTGGAAGAAGCTCGCCTCGGAACTCACGCGCCCGAGGCCTGCTGGGCCCGGCATGAGCACCGGATTACCCGGATCTGCCGAAAGATTGGTCTTTACGCCGGCGACCCCGCTCAGGCCCATGCCAAACACCACGCGGGGGTTTCCGGTGTGATGGACCCATGCAATGGCTGGAACCGGGAATACCCCATTTTGAGCATCGGTGCTTCCCGCCAACCCGTCTATGGCAGAGGAAACGCGATGGTTGGAGGAGATCAACTCGAATCCGAAGGCTAGTTCGGACGAGTCGAGGCCTCCGATGGCAGCGGGATTCCAGTAGGTTGCGCCCAAGGCGTCGATCGGGGCGGCAGATGAGGCGCCACCCATACTTCGATTGGTCGGACCGGAGGAAGAGATGTAGAGTCCCTGACCGTACAACATCGTTGCGCACACCGCTGACCCGATTAGCGGCATGGCGACTCTCCACAAATGATTATCAGCTCTGAGCATGGCAGCCCATCCTCTCGCGGTAGCCCCATTTTGGGAAAGGGGCACGGCGGGCGGATGGGAGGTTTCTCCCCTGCTAGAGCTAGACGGGACCTCCGAGGTGCAGCGCTAGCGCTTTGCGGGAGGTAACTCCGACCTTGACGAAGACCGACTCTGCGTGATGGCGGATGGTGTGAGGGCTCAATCGAAGCTCGCTGGCGATCTCCCGATCCGACCGACCGTAGGCCAGGCGTTGGGCTACTTCGGCCTCACGGCGAGTGAAGCCGAACCGGCGCATGAGCTCGACAGGCTCGGGTACCGCAGGAGCAACACGCTGAACCAGGACCAGAATGGCTTCGTCCTTGGCGACGCTGCCAGCCGGCAGCCGGACGGAGCGGAGTCGATAGCAAGCCCACTTAGCGATCGCCACCCCATCGACAACGCCGCGGGATCCTGGGCTCCGGAATACCTGGGGAGACTCTTGCCCCGAACGGCGGCGATTGCTGACTGGGAAATCGCGGATTCGAGGCCACTCAGGTCGGGTTCGCTCGCCACCAGGACAGCGAGCGCCGCATTTCTCGCCAGAACGCGCCGAGCACCAGCCGCGAACACCAGCGCGCCATCAACGAGCGCATCGAGCAGCACCGCGACTGCTTGGCGAGCGTTTCCTAAACGTTCCAGTGCTCCGAGGCTCGCCGCGAAAGCAGGGAGCAGTGACCCCAAGACGGTCTGAGTGTCCTCCTCGAATGGACGTCGGTCGATCTCGGGATACGAGGCGTGAACCAAGCACTCGCCTGAGGCCCCGGAGTGTAGCAAGAGTGTCGATCCCGGGATGCCCAGCGGGAAAGCGATGTCTCGGAAAATGGGGGATTCGCGGAGCTCATCGAGGGTTGCTCCCCCAGACGCCATAAGATCTGCAGTGCTGCAAACTCCAGACGTTCGCCGGCGCAACCCTTCCATCACGCTCTCCACCTGACTGTCGTCCGTTCGCAAGCTCCCCTGTTTGGGCGAAAGCTCGGCCATACGGTCGAGCGCGGTCTGGGGCATCTCCGGGGCTCACGAATCGTGGCGGCTTCCCCGATGGAGAAAATGCGGCCATGGAGGCGGAGGCATGGCAGAGCCGACCGAAGCCTCTACACACTTCGAGCAGCCACGCTTCAGTTGTCTCGTGGGAAAGGGGGTCGAGCAGGGCGTCGTGAACCGACTGCAGTGCCCGTACATCGGATGGGTTCAAAGAACTGGCCATGATCCTGGCCTCTTGTTCGGGGTAGCTCCATCGAGAAGGTACCGCCTGGGCACCAGCCGGCTAGGGCTGAGGGGGATGAACCTCCCATCCGCGCCTCACCCACATTGCCTACGATAGAACCGATTGCTCCCAGTTTACCGCTGCTCTGCCGCCAATCGGTCAAGGGCTTATGGACTCGGTCGGGTCCGGCTGACCAGAACGGCACCGCTGCTGGAAGGTTCTCGATTCACCATCCCGTGCTCATAAGTGAAAACGAATCAGGTGGAGGGAGGCTGGTATGCAGGTCTGTCTCAGGCGAACGACGGTCCTTGCGCTGGTGACGGGAGGAACGATCACCACCTCCTGCCGCGACATGACGGAGCCCCAGGCAGCTCACGAGCAGTACACCCCTCCTTCGCTGGCGGTGGCGACCGGTAGCGGAGATCAGAAGATCCTGTTCTACAGCAATCGGGATGGGGACTTCGAGATCTATGTCATGAGTTCCGATGGCTCCGGCGAGACGCGCCTAACCCACCAGGCCGGAGACGATGAGAACCCGACCTGGTCACCGGACGGACGGCGAATCGCGTTTCAGGCCGTGCAGGGTGGGCGGTTCTACATCTACACGATGGCGGCCGACGGCTCGGATCTCATCCGGCTGACAATGGGCCCGGCTTCGATATCGATCCGCATGGTCGCCCGACGGAAGCCGGATGCATTGCCAGCAACCGGGACGGCAATTACGAGATCTATGTCATGAACCGGGACGGCTCGAGCCAGACTCGCCTCACCACCAATACAACACATGACATTCGCCCAGCTGGTCGCCGGATGGCAGTGCCATAACCTTCGCGAGTCTTCGGAACGGTAACTACGACATCTATGTATGCGAGCCGATGGAGCAGCCAGAGCCAGCTGACCACTGCGCGAGCAACGGATGTGAATCCGGTGTGGTCGCCTGATGGCGCTCGCATCGCTTTCGAAACGACCGCGACGGCAACCGGGAAATCTACGTCATGGCGCCGCGATGGCTCGGAGCAGACAGCGGTCTCCAACGACCCCGCTCAAGACTCGGAGCCGGAGTGGTCACCTGACAGCCGGTTTATCGCGTTCACCAGTTTCCGGAACGGCACGTATGACGTCTACGCAATGTCGCCGAACGGGTCTGGACAGACCAGACTAACCGACAATGCCGCAAGCGACGGCGGCCCTTCGTGGGGAATCACTCCAGCACCGGTCACCCCGCCCGCAAATACCCTCATCGCTTTTCAGAGCGAGCGGGATGGCAATCGCGAGATCTATGTGATGAACCCCGATGGGACGGCGCAGACGCGTCTGACCACCGCAGATGAGTTCGATGGGTTCCCCAGCTGGTCGCCGGACGGGCAGCAGATCGTGTTCGAAAGCCGTCGTGATGATGGGAACAGTGAGCTTTATGTCATGAATGCCGACGGCAGCAATCAGTTACGGCTCACCAACTCGCCTGCCGTTCGATGGTGGCCCCTCGGACTGGTCGCCCGAAGGGGATCGTATCGTCTTCATCAGTGGTCCGGGACCACTTCCAGAACGAGATCTATGTGATGAATGCGAACGGGTCCGGCAGTTGTCGGACTCACGAACAACACTGGGAGAAGGCGCGCCGCAGTGGTCCTCGACCGGAAAGATCGCCTTCAGAAGCGACCGCGATGGCAACCCTGAGATCTACACCATGAACGATGATGGCTCGGAGCAGACCCGTCTGACGAACAATCCGGGCAGAGACGATGACCCGAGCTGGTCGCCAGATGGCACCCGGCTGGCATTTGCCAGACAGGACGGCTTCACTGCAGAAGCAGAGATCTTCGTCATCAATGCTGATGGCACAGGGGAAACCAACATCAGCAACCACCCAGGGTTCGACAGCTACCCCCGCTGGTCTGCTGACGGGCAGCACATTGTCTTCAACAGTCAGCGGGGCGCAGCGGGCGGAGACATATACATAATGAAGGCTGATGGCTCGGAGCAGACCCGGCTCACCAGCAATGAAGTCTTCGACGGTACCCCGGACTGGGCTCCGTTCCCGGGAGCGATCAAGAAACAGGACAAGGATAAGGATGGTATCGACGACCGCTTTGACAACTGTCCGGAGGTTGGCAACAAGGACCAGGCAGATGCCGACGGTGATGGCATTGGCGACGCCTGCGACCAACAGGAGCAAACCATCGAGTTCGGTCTACTGAACAGCCGCACCTTTGGTGACGATCCATTCGCAGTCTCCGCAAAGGCCAGCTCCAATTTGCCGGTGAGCTTCACGGCGGCTGGCACATGCAGCATCGATCAAGCGCTGGTCAGCCTCACTGGAGCCGGCAGCTGTACCGTCACCGCTCACCAGGGTGGCAACAGCAACTGGCTCCCCGCCGAGGATGTGTCGCAAAGCTTCAGCATCGGCAAAGGCACGATCACGCTGACGCTCACCGACCCGCGGCCAACCTATGATGGCACTTCCAAGCAAGCCGTGCTGGGTGTCAGCCCGGTGCAACCAAAGGGAATCAAGGTGAGCTACAGCCAGGGAGGCACTCTGGTTCAGTCGCCCACGAATGCGGGCCTATATCAGGTTCTGGCCAGACTCACCAGCGACAACTACAAGGCTGAAGATGCTACCGGTACCCTCACGATTCTTCCGGCCGCGCCGGACATTCACTGGGGGAGCCCTGCTGCAATTCCTCTGGGCAGCGCACTCGGCTCGACCCAGCTCAACGCCACCGCTACTGGCGTGAGTGGGGGAAGCCTGACCGGCACTTTTACCTATACGCCAGGCGCGGGCACGATTCTGCCGGTGGGCTCTTCGATGCTCCACGTCGCTTTTGTGCCGAACGATGGGAACTACCGCTCGGCTGCGGGCTCCGTATCCATCGGCGTGTTGTACCGGTTCATAGGGTTTTCCCAGCCGGTTGACAATCTGCCCACCATCAACCGGGCCAATTCAGGTAGCGCCATCCCGATCAAGTTCTCGCTCGGCGGCAACCAGGGGCTGGGCAATCTTCACCAAGGCTCCGACTACGGCGCGGTATGACTGCACCGCCAGCAGTGAAGATCCGATCGAGACGACCTTGACGACCAGCAACAGCGGCCTCAGCTACGACCCGGGAGCGGGCAGTACATCTACGTCTGGAAGACCGACAAGGCGTGGGCGGGAAGCTGCCGGAAGCTCGTCCTGGACCTGGTCGACGGTACCCGGCACGAAGCCCTGTTCCACTTCGTGAAGTAGGGGGACGTCATGCGGTCAAGAAATCGGGGATTTGGAGTGCAGCTCATCCTGGCCGCAGTTATGGTGGGGCTGGCGTGTGACGACCCAACTCGACCCGAAGAGCAGGCCCGGGCCACAGCCCTCTCTCGCTGCGGCAGCCGCGGTCAATACCCCTGCGGCGGAGCCGCAGATCTTCTACGCCTGTTACCGGGCAAAGAAGGGTGACGTGTACCGAATCAGGGAAGGCGAGACAAAGCTGGACTGCGACAAGGGAGACGTTCTCTTCAACTGGAATGCGGCTGGTCCGCGCGGCCTGCAGGGTGAAGCAGGAGCAAAGGGAGAGCAGGGACAGGCCGGCAACCTGGCTCTGGCGGGCCAGTCCTGCCCGACCGGATTCTTTGTGAGCGCGTTCAACAGTGCCGGTTCGATTGTGTGTCGAAATGCAGCGGGCGAGGAGCCGCGCGAGCCACCTCCGCCGCCGGGCCAATACGATGGGTCCTGGACGATCGAACCGCGGCTTTCGAGTGACTGCAATGCCTTCTTTGGTTATACCGTGGAGGGGGTGAATACACAGGTGAGCGGATCGACGCTGAATTTGACAGTGAAGGGACACGCCGGCCCGAACAACCTTAGCCCCTACACCATGGTGATCCCTCTTGATTATACCGAGTCAACGCACGCCTTCGAGGGTTCAGCATCACGCAACTCGAGCGCCGGTGGTGCGGAGTCGACACTAACGTTCTCGGTATCGGGCCAATTCACCGGTACCGCGAGCTTTACTGCCACAGTTGCGGTGAACGGAGTACTTCATACTCCCCTAAGCAACGATAACTGCGATCCGATCAGTGCAGCGGTCACGGGTGCACGCGCGAGCTAGGACGGGCGGACGGAGAAGAGGCGGAAAGGGCGGAAGGAAGAGAGAGGAAAGAGAGGCGGAAGGAACAGAGGCGGAAAGGACGGTAGGAGCAACAGAGTGTCATCCCTTCACTCTGTTGAGGGCAGGCTCTGAGCGAAGCGAAGGATCGGGCCGCTTTGGGCTCGGAGTCCGATGTCATGACGTGAGCCGACGCGATCCCTCGCTACGCTCGGGATTACGGGATTAGCGCACCAACAGCGGGGGTTAAAGACATGAGCGGGCGGCCCTTCTGGTCAGATTCGGCCTCAACGAAGTGAAGGAGCCTTCCCGCTCACAGATTTTTTTCCCGCTCACGCATTCATTGCGATGTCACTAATCAACCAACTGCTGAACTCTCTTCAGGCCACAGCACCGATCTGTTGCAGCAGGGTCGCCATGTCGAAGTAATGACAGTGCGCCTTGGCCTTGTCATCCGCCACATCGACCACCATGCAGGCTCGGATGTCGATGCGCTTTCCGGTGGGCGAAATGGCGCCTACCGGTGTCGGAGCGGCCCCTTGTGGGTGCCCCGCCAGGTCACCTGGAATACGACCGTGTTGCCGCTCACTAACTCCCGATCGAAGGTGGCCTGACAGTCGGGAAACGCGGTGGCCCAGCCCTGCCACACCGTGAGAGTCTGATCGACCCCCTCGACCCTGCGGCCGGTGGCGACCTCGTCGTACACGAAGTCGGGAGTGATGCCGTCCTTCACCGCGTTCCAGTTCTTCTGGTTGAAGCCGAGCAGCGGAGCCTTGGCAGACTCGACGAGCTGCCGCTCGGAGACCAGCGTGGATTGCGCTGGCATGGTGTCCTCCTCAAGAATCAGAGACAAGTCGGGCTAGCGAACGCCGATGCCCGCTTCCTTCAGCAGCAGCAGCTCGCCCTCGATCACCTCGGGTTTGCTCAGCTGGTCCTTGAGCGGATCCTTGGACACGAACTCCGCCGCCTTCCGGGTGGCCTCGCTGGCCCCCTGGCGATCCTCGAAGACGGTAAGGGAGACCATCTCCTTATCGCTCGTCTTCAAGATCCCGTAGCTATGAAAGCCACGAATATCACTGACCTTGGGAAGAAAGTTTTCCTCGATGCGGCGCTTGAACTGATCGATGGTGTCGGTGCTGGGAGCGGTCTTGATCGAGTAACGGCGGATGGTCGCGAACATCGATGCCTCCTTGGTTGGGTGGAGAGCTACGAGTCAGGAGCTGGGAGCTAGGAGGTAAGAATTAGTCAGCGGCCCTGGAGAATTTCGTGCAAAATCTCCCGACTCCTAGCTCCCGACTCCCAGCTCACACATGCCAAATAAAAAACCGGCGGAGCAATACAACGCTCAGCCGGTTTCGCGATTAGCTCCACGGCGCGCTTGGGCGACCACTGTGTTCGCACGCCGCTTCATGGCATCTGAGGAGTACGCACTGTATACGATCAGGCGCTCGGCTGTCAAGGCGGGCGGACGGGCGGTCGGCGGAAGGCGGTAAGGCGGTAAGGCGAAGAGCCGGAAAAGGTGGAAGCCCGCAATAGTGCGTCATCCTGAGCGAAGCGAAGGATCGGGCCGCTTTGCGTTCGTGCTCCGATGTCATGACGTCAGCCGAAGCGATCCCTCGCTACGCTCGGGATGACGCCCTTTCGCCACCGCCTCTGTTAGCCGCCTCTGTTCCTCCCGCCTCCTTATTTACCGCTGCTTCATCTACCGCCGCTTCATCTACCGCCGCTCTTCCTCCAGTTCCCGCCCACATAGGTGCCTCGCACGACCCCATTGTCGGCGCCGGTGACCAGCGCTTCCGCCAGCGTCTCGACCTCACATCCCGCGAGCGACGGATGCTCGAGGTCGATCACCACGAGGTCGCCCCAGTGGCCGACGTCGATTCGGCCAGCGGAAACTCCCAGCGCCCGGGCGCCGCCGGCCGTCGCCGCATCGAGCAGGGTTGACGCCACCTCCCCTTCCCCATTCCGCAACAGCCCACGTCTCTCCTTCCGCAGGCGCTGCCCGTACTCCAGCCAGCGCATCTCCTCGATCGGTGAGATGCGCGCATTCGAGTCTGACCCCAGGCTCAGCCGCTCGAGCAGGTCCGGAACTGGTTCCAGCTGAGGCAGCCCGTCGCCCAGGTTCCCCTCGGTAAGGGGATTGATGCACAGGGTGCCTCCCGCGTGGAGAAAGTGCCGCAGGTCTTCGGTGCTGTATGGGTGCAGTGCACCGCGGTCAGGTTCCCGCCGATGTCGAGCGTGTCGAGCAACACCCGCATCGGCGTCCGTCCGTACGCCGCCACGCATTCTTCGATCTCCCGTCGCTGCTCCTCAACGTGCATGTGGAACGGCAGTGCGCGCCGCTTAGCCTCGGCGTGCAGCGCCGAGATGTCCTCGATAGTTGCGGCGCGGATGCTGTGCGCCACCGCGCCGAGGCTTTGGGTTCGGCGATCGAGGGCCGAGTCGAGCCGGTCCATCTGCTTCCAGTACGCGTCAACATCAGTTGACCGGAAGCGCCGCTGGGCCGGGCCGAGCGGCTGGCCGATGCCGCCGGTGGCGTAGTAGGTCTGGAGCAGCACGATGCGGATGCCGGCGGCGGCCGCGGCCTCGAGCACGACGCGATCGAATTCGTAGTCGGTGCCGTCGCCCGCGTGGTGGAGGTAATGGAACTCGCCCACGGTGGTGGTGCCGGCGTCCCGCATCTCCTCGAACGCCTGGACCGAGAGCCGGAACAGCTCGCGCTCGTCGAGCCGCTCGACCAGCGCGTACATCGCCTCGCGCCAGCTCCAGAAGTCGCCCGATCCGGCCGGGAACCGCTCGCCCTTGCCGCGGAGGCCGCGCTGGAAGGCGTGCGAGTGGGTGTTGACGAAGCCGGGCAGGATAGCGCAGCGCTGGTGACGATCGGTCGGGGTCCGGCCGGTGGTCACGGCCTCAATCCGGCCGTCGTCGCCCACGACTACCTGGAGGCCGGGCTCGAAGCGGCGGCCGGTCCAGGTGAGGTCGGCTTCGATGACCTTCGCGCTCACGGCAGACCCTCGATGCAGGCGCGGTGCACGACGCGCGTCAGCAGCTCCCCGGCGCGGACGAACTCCGCCACCGGCAGCGATTCGTTCGGCTTGTGGGCGACCTCGATCGCGCCCGGTCCCCAGATGACGCAGTCGAGTCCGAGCCGGCTGAGCCAGCCGCCGTCGGTCGCGAACGATGCGCTCCCGTATTCGGTCTGCACCGCAGCTCGTCGGCGAGCAGACGAACGATCGGTGCGTCTTCCGCGGTGATCATCGGCGGCGTCTCGTTCAGCAGCACCAGCTCGAACGGCACCCGCGATACCTCCTGCACCACCGCTCGCACTCGCCCGATCATCTCGTCGGCCGACATCCCGGGCAGGAGCCGCACGCCCAGGTCGAGCACGCAGTCGGCCGGGACCACGTTGGTGGCGTCGCCTCCCTTAACTCGAGCGACGTTGAGCGTGACATAGGGACTTCGGGAAAGTGCTCCGCGTTGGGCGGCCGCTCCCGCTCGAGCGCCTGGCGCAGCTCGGCGAGGGCGACGATCGCTCGGCCGGCCGCCTCGACCGCGTTCACGCCGAGATGGGGAAGGCCACTGTGGGCGGGAACGCCGGTGAACGAGAGCCGGAGCCGGAGGTGACCCTTGTGCATGCGGAGGATCCGGAGCGAGGTCGGCTCGCCGATGATGGCGGCCCGACGGGAGCGGCGGCAGCGTGCCCGAATCATCAACCAGGCGCCGAGCACCCTGGGTGCCGGTCTCCTCGTCGTGGGTGAAGAGCAGCACGAGCTGGTGCTTGAGTCGCGGGATGTCGGCCGAGGCGAGTCGGTTGATCGCGAGGGCGAGGAAGCCCTTCATGTCGGCCGCGCCGCGGGCGACGTAGGATCCATCGCGCTGGGTCAGGGTGAACGGGTCGGAGTTCCAGCCCTCCGATTCGGCCGGCACCACGTCCATGTGGCCGGAGAGGACCAGGCCGCGGCCTTTGTCTTCCGGACCGGCCGCCACGATCAGGTTGAGCTTGGCGCCGTCGGCAGTCGGGTGCCGAGTGATGCGGACGCCAGGTCGGTCGAGATAGTCGCAGATGAAGTCGGCGATCTCGCGGTTGCTCTTGTGGCTGGTGGTGTCGAAGGCGACGAGGCGGGCGAGCAGGGCCTCGTCGGAGAGCGGCTCGGCGGTCATCGTTGGCCGGAGATAGGCAGCGGCATAGCGGTTCTGTGCTTTCTCGTTCCATCAAGATAATGCCGGGTTTACAGCTCAACTTCAGCACCAGCGCTGAATACGACGCTCCGGAGCACAGCAGCGCAAATGTCGGCGCCCGTGAAAATTTCTTGGAGCTACGGAAGCCGACTCACCGCAGGCGGGCATACCGGCTCTGCTACTCTCGTGGACAAGGCCCTCTTCTCAGGCCGCGGACCTGGGGTCCACCAGCCGACCCGAGCTTCTTACCACCAGGGTACCCAGCCAGACGCCACACCTCGCGAACTCAGCGCACCTGAAAGTGATCGTTTGTACCAGTCCCGCACTGATACCGTCTTGCCCACAGTGCGGATCACCTCTGCGTGGATTTTTGCCGGAAGGCGCTGTGTCAGATCCGGCGCGTCTTGATGCTGATTACGATTATACAGATAGCCCTGTCTGTAAGCGCGTACCAGGATGTATCGTTGGAGAAACGTACGAGGCTGAAATAGAAGGCAGTCGTGAAGTCGAAAGGTTTGGGAGGAACCGCATGAACCTGGCAAACAGCCTTTGCCCGCCTCCCCCTTCTGGTGCTGAATTGCAGACGAGGATGCCACCTCGCACTCGAGAGCTCCCTCATCTCTGACCGATGTCCCAGAGCCCAAAAGATACCCGGCCGAAACAAAGCTTTTATAAATCTGCTTGCGGCGTGAGTTGACCCAGGAGTTAACAGAGCGCTCCGCCGATGTATCCGGAGAGGTGTTGAGGGCAGATGGTGCTTCGGTACTAGGGCGTTGATCGGGGACATCGAGCTGCTGTCCCGGACAAAGAGCTTTAGCCTCCTCTGATCTCATTGACCACCAAACGTCCGGGGCAGCGTCGGATGCCGGCGAAGAGTCGGTCGAGGCGAGCAGGAAAGTCCCCAGCCGAGCTTTGCGACAGTCCACCCGCTCCCACCACACGCCGCCGACCTCTGGACTATAGGTTCCCAACGCCAGCCAACCAACGACCTGATCGTAGCTGCCCTGTGATGCCAATACCGTTCTGTCGCTCCTCGGCTTCATCATCGCAACCGCCCGGTTGGGAGGAGCGAGCATTGTCCACGGTTCCTCCCAGGTTCTATTCGCGGGTAGCTCAATCAACTCTACTTTCCCGGCTTTGGCTTCGTCTTGATAGTCATTATCCCAGGTGTAGGCCCTGGCACGGCATCCTGGTAGAGCGGCCAAGCCAAAGGCGAGAACTACAAATTTGGTCTTTAGCATCGATCGAAGGCCATCTTTATGGATTCACTTTATCGGGGGCACACTTCATAACAGTCGGTCACTGACTCCCTGAGCTTGAGCGGGTGGACGGTCTGGCGGTCCGTCGAGATGGCGGCTGAACTTGGGGATCTCCCGGTTTGCTTCTTGTCGCTGGTGATTACCGAACGCCACCAGGTGGGCAAGAATGGCTCGTGAGAGCGGCGACAGTCCTCGTTCGCCGGAGATGGGGCGGGTTATGACGCTATGAAGGTAACCCGTTCCGCAGGCAGGTAGTCAGGCGGGCGGAAAGATGGCTTAGCAAGTCATCCCTTCACGTCGCTCAGACAGGCTCTGCGCCCATCGTTGCAGTCAGAGCTCGCCCTGAGCCAATTACGGCGAAGGGGTAAACTCCGCGAAGGATCGGCCCGTTTGACGTTTGCCAGCGGACTGTTTAGGCCGAAGCACGATTGTATGTTGAAGTCGAGCGACAGCTGAGAGTTGAACGATGAAGATCGTCTATTACTCAGAAACTGATAGTCTCTACATCGAACTGGCGAGCCGCCCCAGTGCTGAGTCGAGGGAGGTAGCACCGCATGTCGTCCTCGACTTCGACGGAAGTGGGGTGTTGGTAGGGATGGACATAGATCACGCCGAGCAGAACGGTGGACCTGACGAGTAGAAACCTTTGGGCTTCCTCTCCTCGAGGGTCTCAAGCCCTAGCAGGCCTTGCACGCTGTCTAGTTCAACGCAAACCGCCGCCAGATTCGCGAGTTCTGGCGGCGGTTTAGCGTCGTGCTCTGCTGAACAAACGAAACCCCCTCATGCTGCCGGCTTCGCTTCACTGCCGGTCGACGGCTCCGGCGTGGTCGCTTGCCGTTGAGGTGCACCGGGCCGAACGTGTTGGTGACGCTCACCCACGATGCCATCGACTCCCGGTCTTCCGCAAAACGCGCGCGGTTGAGACCGTCCATCACTCGAACGATCTGGACGACATCGTTCTCCACCTCGTCCAGCTCCGCGCTCGCGCCGACGTGGGCGGTGTGTCCGGTGGTGCTCCGGTCCACTGCCTGGTCGAATTGAGCGAGCGCCTGCGTCAGACTCTCGAGCACCGACTCGGCGAGACCGTGCTTCACCAGGACGTCTTTCTGGCTCTGCGCCTCTGCCGCCATGCCGCCGGCCGAGGTTCGGAACGCCATGTACGGCTGCCGCGTGGCTCGAGCGCGAACTTTCCCGCCAGCTCCGGCAGCTCCTTCACCGCTTCGGCGACGCTGGTCAGGTGTACCAGGTGCGACCGTCTGATGAGCTTCCGCAGCTTTTCCTTCTGCTGCGTCGCGCTCCGGACGTCGCTGATGCCGGTGCGCTGCAGTTCCGACAGCTGGGTGGCCCGGTTAAGCCGCTCCTCGAGACGCGCGAGGGCGGTGGCGTACCCGGGACTCTGGTCGGGCCGAGCTCGGCTGAAGTTCAGGACGCGGGTCCCCATCTCCAGCTTCCTACGTGTTCCTGCTTTCATACCATACACCTCCTACTAGTGGGCGATCGCCGACTCGAGCGCACCGTGCGTGATAAGAGAGACAGCACCGTGCGATCGAGTCGGAGTCGCCGGCCTGAGCTTGCGGAACGCGAACGTCGTGCCAGAACAGTTTCCACATTGAATTCTCGTGTTTGTGTTTCTGGAGATCACGAACGGCGATGATTGTCGTATGAAGTCTCTCGTTGCAAGACGGGATGCGACGCTCGGTTTTGCACGTGAGCGGTTTCGATCGGGAGTATGACGGTTTCGGTGCGGGAGTGTGACGCTTCCGGGAATGAAGCGACCTGTTTCGATCGGGGATGCGATCGGTTACGAGCGGGAGTGCGATGCTTTCAGAACGACGTGCGTTGCTTGCATTCGGAGGTGCGACGGTTGGGGAAGCGAGGAGAACGGTTCAGCGGGCGGAGTCAGAGGTTGAACTTCAGGTGAGAGTGGTTATGAGAAAGCGGCGAACCGGTTTGCGCTGGGAGGCGCGGCTTGGACGCGACGCGTGAACGCTTCGACGGAGGAACACGATCGCCATAGATGGAGTGGGTCGCTTCTCCCGGTGAGACGACCGGCTGTTGATCCGAAGATGCTCCTGGAGCGGAGCCGTCCGGTGGGTTCAACGGGCGAGGTGATGCTGCCAGTCGATACTGCCGCCGTCGGCTCGAGGAGTGCGTTCGTTCCATCCGGGAGTGGAGTCGTTCGCCGGGGGAGGCGACCGCTTTCAACGTTGGCGCGGATGCTTCTGCGTCAGAGCCAAGTGCTCGGGAGCTGGTGGGCTCATCATCCAAACCACACACGACACAGTCCCACAAAGTGGACAGTTTGAAGTAGTCGTCGTGTCGGC
>CAVVWJ010000006.1:0-8758 GCA_963751925.1 uncultured Gemmatimonadales bacterium
ACAGCCTCGACTCGATCCCGATCGTCACCAACGAGACGACTTCAGTGATGGTTGATACTGCGGAGCATGCCGTGGACGTGGCCGGGCTGCTGAACTGGTGCGGCGTACACGATCTGGAGCCGGTCCCCGGGCTGACTCCGCCGGCGGCCTGATCGCTACAGCGGTTCATTCCGAGCACCGCAGGTCATTCCGAGCCCTTCGCCAAAAGCTCAGGGCTCGGAATGACGCGCATCAGCCCCTCCACTCGATCCCACCAACACACAGGGTACCGCTGAGGCGCCGACCCGAGTAGGATCGCTCATCATGCGATCCCAAATCCTTCTTGCTACCTGCCTGGACCTCTGCGCTCGCTTATCACCCCTCTGCGCGCAGGCCTCTTTTCAGTCGACACCGGAGTCGCAGTGCCGATGCGCGACGGCGTGGAGCTTCGGGCCGATCTCTACCGCCCTTCTGGCAGCGGACGCTTCCCAACCCTGGTCTATCGCACGCCGTACGGGCGGACCGACACCGTAGGAGGATCGTCGCTGGTCCGCGCCGCCGTCGGTCGAGGCTATGCCATCGTGCTCCAGGACGTCCGCGGCCGTTACGGCTCCGGCGGTGTGTTCGATCCCTACAAACAGGAGGGCAAGGACGGCTATGACACCATCGAGTGGGCGGCCCGCCAGCCGTGGTCGAACGGCGCGGTAGGAACGTTCGGGCTCTCGTACCCCGGGGCGGTGCAGTGGCTCGCCGCGGTCGAACATCCGCCCTCGCTCAAGGCGATGGTTCCCGCGATGACGTTCTCCAGGCCGGAGAGCTTCTGGTATCAGGGCGGCGTATGGGATGGATCGTGGCTCGACTGGACCTGGTTCAACATCGCGCCTGACCTCCGGCGACGACTCAATGTCGCAGGCCCCAAGACCGGAGAGGAGGCAGCCAAGGCCTGGGAGCAGGACGAAGGCCGGGCGCGACACTTCCGGCCGATGACCGAGTTGCCGGAGCTCAAGAACGTGGCGCCCTGGTACGCCGAGTGGATGCGGCATCCGCCGGGCGACGAATACTGGAGCTTCGCGATGCTGCCCGGGCGATACGACCGGGTGGACGCGGCAGTGCTCAACCTGTCCGGCTGGTTCGACGAGGCGTACGGGCCGAGCGGCGCAGTCGAGAACTTTCAGGGCGCGGGCGATGCACTGGTACTCGGCCCGTGGACTCACGGAGGCATGCGCCGCAGCAGGGCAGGGGAACGGGAGTTCGACCCGGCCGCGGCGCTGGATTACGACGGGCTGGTGCTGGACTGGATGGATCGCTACGTGAAGGGTGTTGACTTGATCAAGGCCGGAGCGCCAGTACGAGTGTTCGTGATGGGAGCGAACCAGTGGCGTACCGCCGATCGGTGGCCATTTCCCGGGACGAAAGCGGATACGCTGTATCTGAGACGAAAGCTGGGAGGTCGGGCAGCTGGGAGCTTGGAACAGAGGCTGCCCAGCGGAGGCATCGGGGAAACGGTCGATTCGGTCGGATCCCTCTCATCCGGTTGCCGATCCGTTCAACGGCCAGTTCGGGGCGCATGACTATCGCGCGCTGATTCCAGCGGGCCGAGTTGCCGTCTTCGAGACGGCGCCGTTCAAGAGACCACTCGAAATCATCGGCGGAGTGGTGGTCGATTTGGCCGCGAGCGCCACGGTGCCTGACTTCGATCTCTGGGCCCAGCTCTACGATGTGGCGCCGGACGGCACCGCGTGGAACCTCTCGAGCCCGGGCACCGCACTCCAGCGGGCCAGCTATCGAGCCGGTGGCCCCGATCGGCGCCTGGTGAAGCCGGGTGATACGGTGCGTCTCCGAATGGACCGGCTGATTACGGCCAACCGATTCCTGCCCGGGCACCGGCTTCGCGTTGTGATCACACCGCAGTTCTATCCCTTGTTTTCAGTGAATCCGCAGACCGGTTTGCAGGAGTTCGAGAGCGACAGTGTGAGGGTGGGGGAGATTCGAATCGAGAAGGGGTCGATGATTGTGTTACCGGCGGTGGGGCGGTGAACGGTAAACAGTGAAGCGTGAGCGGTGAGCGGGAAAAGACATTGTCACCCTGAGGGCCTGAAAGGCCCGAGGGGGCCGGAACAAAACAGGCCCTACGAGTCCATTCGGCTATCTCGGAGCCACTGAGCTTCGGCCCCCTCGCTGCGCTCAGGGTGACAAGGCTTGTTTTTCACGTCCCTAGCGCTCCCATCGACCGCCCGTCCGCCCGTCCGCCCGTCCGCCCGTCCGCCCGTCCGCCCGTCCGCCCGTCCCTCCCACCTCTTACTT
Source organism: uncultured Gemmatimonadales bacterium (assembly GCA_963751925.1). Lineage (GTDB taxonomy): Bacteria > Gemmatimonadota > Gemmatimonadetes > Gemmatimonadales > GWC2-71-9 > CAVVWJ01. The sequence goes on from CAVVWJ010000006.1 coordinate 2,284, forward strand.
CTCTCCCTCTCACCCCGAAATTCTCCCAAACTCCTTCCACGTCCCCGGCGACCCACCAGCCACACACACCCAACCGACGTGTCCGTCCGGCGACGGAGCGGAGTGCCAGACCTTGTCACCCACCTCCCAGGTGCCTTCTGTCGGCGGTGAGGTGTCGTAGATCGTCTTCGTGTTGGGGATGTAGGACGACTCGATCTTGTTGGCGACCACCGACCCGCGTATGACGTTGTTCTCGAGCCGAGACAGCTTCGCGTGAGCCGTGACGTCTCCATTCACGATGCAGTCGACCAGCCACTGATCTCTCGCATGCGCGTCGGTGGCGTACCCGCTCATCACGCAGTTATAAAATCGAACCCCCGAGTGCTCCGCACCCGCATGATCGATGCGCACCTCTCCCAGCGAGCACGCCGTAAACACCGTGGGTCCTCCTGCCGGCCAGCTGATGTTCACGTCGCCGATGGTGCAGTTGTTGAAGTACGATCTTCCTCCCATGCTGGTCCACGAAAGCTTGCCGCAGTGCACGTTCGACATCTGAATGCTGCCGACCACGTTCTTGGGGCCTACCACGCTGATCACGTTGCGGCAGTCCGAAAAAGCGTTGGTCCCGTACCCCTCGAGGATGAACCCCTCGCGGAAACCCACAGCCGCGATCCCGGCGAAGTGGCAATCGCCGCCTTTGGACCGCAAGAAATCCCGCTGCCCCGGGGCCTTGGCGTTCTCGGCGTGGATGCGGTCGAACCAGATTCCGATCGGCCCGGCGTCGTCGATCCAGACGTAGGGCGACACCCGGTTGTTCTCGATCTGGCAGTCGCGGAAGCGGAGCATGTTGCAGTGATCGTCGGCGATGGTGCTGACGAGATGGAGCGGGGCGTACTCGGTGTCGGCGTTGTTGGCAGGATCGCCCGAGGTCCGGCCGCAGTCCACGATGGCGACGTTGTTGAACGATCCGTCCTGGCACTTGTCGAGCAGCAGGCCGGCACCGTCGAAGCCCTCGATGAGGACGTTCTCCAGCAGCGGATACGAAACCTCCTGCAGGTAAACGCCATGGCAGGCGGAGCTGTTGCCGATGACATGCAGATTCTGCAGACGCAGCCCGCATGGTTGGCCTGCCTGGAATCATCGTGGGTGTACTCGATCGCCGCCCGACTCGAGCTGCCTGAAGGCATATCGACCGTGAGGGCAACAGACTTGGCACCTCCCAAGCCGAGGATCCACTTGCCGGTGTTGCACGGGATCGTGAGCGGCGCAGTGATTCGATAGAAGCCCGGAGGGACGACGATGAGACGCGCCGCGCTCGCGAGCGCCGAGTTGAAGGCCGCGGTACAGTCAGCGGACCCGTCGTTGAGCGCGCCGAATTCGGTAACGGAGGCGATGCCGAAGGGCCGGGAGTCGATCAAACCGCGGACGTATTGACCGACCGCTGTTACTTTGCTTGGCACCCCCCAAATCTAGAGAAGCACCCCCGAAAGGAAACCGCTTATGCACCGCCGCTCCGCGGTCAGCGCACTTGCCGGAGCCGTGGCCGGACTGTCGCTCGGCCGCGTGCCGAACCTCGGCGCCGCAGCGCCAGTTTTGGGTGAGCCGTTCTCGGTCAGTCACGCGAATCTGGCCGAATCCTCCATGGTGACCTGCTCGGTCTGTCGGGAGATGGGAGACTCGCTCGATCTGACGCCGGCCGGTCTCTGTCTTGGTTGTGCCGACAGAAATCCTGCGATCAAGGCCGAGGCGCACTCGGACACCTTCTGGACGCTGTCGCCCCGAGAGATTCTCAGGCTAGAGACGGAGATCCAACACCTCTCGGCTAGGCTGGATCGGATGAACGATCGGTTCCTCGAGCTGCAGCAGCGTCAAATCAGAGTGGGCGGTCACGTGTACGATCGTGCCATGGAAGCGGGGAGGGGCGAGTGGCTCGCGATGCAGCGGGAGTTGCATCTTATGCACTTGCTGCGGGCGGGCTCAATGCAATTCAGGCGCTAAGGGCGGTAGCTCTTCGCCACGCGCGTCATCCTGAGCGAAGCGAAGGATCGCTTAAACGGACGTCCCGTCGAGATCTCGTGTGGACGTCGCCGGAGCGATCCCTCGCTGCGCTCGGGATGACCTGGGCGAACTAACGCAAATTTTCCAGTAACGGAAATCCCACTCCGAGCGCCACCTGAAACGGCCGCGATCCGCCGCCATCCTGGTCTCCGAAGCGTAACCGGAGCAGCCGCTGCTGTACCCGAAGAGTGAAGCTCACGATCTGCCCCACCTGATATCGCACCACACTCCCCAGCATCGCACTCATGGTCGAGCTCTCGAACAGATCCACGTACGACGGTCGTCCGCCGAAGAGTATGCCGAGTCCGGTGTGGACCTCCCAGGAGAGCGTACGAGCCTGGGGCCAGAGCCAATACCGCGCGGCGGTCGAGGCGCCAACCGAATGCGAGGCGGACTTGACCTCGATGCGTTTGCCGGCGCCATGCAGCGTGGCGGATCCCGGACTGTAGCTGATGGTACTAGTGAGATCGAAGCGAGGACTGAACCTGACGGTCATGCGAGCGCCGACCCGGAAGCCGACCTTCTGTCTCAGGTGAATCGTCCCGTCCTGGAGCGAGATTCTGGTTGGAAGAGAGAGACTGGCGATCGGTCGGAGGTCGACGACTTGGGCTGGGAGCGAGGCGGCGGGAATCGAGATCAGCGCGGCTGCAGCCCCTAGGAGCAGCATCGCCCGATCTCTCGTCTGAAGCAGCGTCGCTCCTCTCGCCATCCCGGCTCCTTTAGCTGGTCTGCCTTGACCACTATGGCCCTGGCGGCGCGGGATATGTTGTGGGCGCGGTCACTGCTGAGTGAGGTCGACCGTCACCTGTGTTCCAAGTCGCGGAGCAGGGCGACTTTGTAGCCAGTCGATAAGACGACTTGACTCTTGACGCTCGACCCGAGACCCTAAACAGATGAAACGAACACTCATAATCGTAGGCTCACTGGTCGCCCTGCTACTGGTGCTGCTCTTCGTCCTGCCGCTGCTCTTCCGCGACAAGATCATCCAACGCGCGAAGGTCGAGGTGAACCGGAGCGTCACCGCCAACGTCGACTGGCGCGACGCCGGCCTGACTTTCTTCCGGCACTTTCCCAACCTCACGCTTCGGCTCGACGATCTGACCGTCGCCAATCGAGGCCGCTTCCAGGGCGACACTCTCGCCGCGATCCGCCACCTCGGCGTCGTCCTCGATCTCGGCAGTGTGGTGAACTACGCTATCCGCGGCGGACAGATCGTGGTTCGTGCGGTCGAGCTGGATCAGCCGCGGCTCTCGCTGATCGCGCTGGAGGACGGGACTGCGAACTGGAACATCACCGACACCACCAAGGCCGCCCAGCCCGCCTCCTCGAAGCCGATGGCGATCAGCCTCCGCAACGTGGAGATCAACGACGGCAGCGTCGCCTTCGATAACCGCAGAGCCAAGCTCAAGGCGACGCTGAAGGGCTACAACCAGACCCTCAGCGGCGACTTCAGCCAGAAGCAGGTCGCGGTCCAGACTCGGCTCAGCGCCGACACCGCCAACGTCGCCTTTGCCGGCGTCCCCTATCTCAACCGGGTCAAGATCGGTCTCACTGCCGACGCTGACGCCGACCTGGCCAACAAGTCCTACGTCCTCAGGGGCACCGAGCTCAGCCTCAATGACCTCAAGCTTGGTGTCTCCGGCTCCGCCAAATCGGTCGGCAAGCTGCTCGGCCTCGATCTCGCCTTCAAGGCGCCGAGCACCAACTTCCGGAGCATTCTGTCGCTGGTGCCGGCGGTCTATGCCCACGACTTCGACAAGGTGAAGACGTCGGGCACCTTCGCCATGAATGGACGAGTCAAAGGCGAATACGGCGACAGCGCCTTCCCGGCGTTCCAGCTCAATGCCAAGGTGAACGACGCCGCCTTCCAGTATCCCGATCTCCCGCTGCCGGCCCGCTCGATCTTCATGGATCTGGCGCTGACCAACCCGGGCGGCAGCGCCGACAGCACCGTCGTGAACCTCGACCGCTTCCACCTCTCGCTCGGCGGCAACCCGGTCGATATGGGGCTGGTGCTCAAGACGCCGGTGTCAGATCCCAACGTGGACTTCAGGGTGAAGGGCAAGCTCGATCTGGCGGACGTCCGTCGGGCGGTCAAGCTGGAAGGGGTCGACCAGCTCACCGGCAACGTGGCAGCCGACGCGGCGGTGCAAAGCCCGGATGTCCGACGTCGACAAGAAGCAGTACGACAGAGTTGCGGCCAGCGGGAGCGTCGACGTCAGCAGTCTCACTCTCAAAGGCAAGACGCTGCCTCATCCGCTCGCGATCCAGCAGTTGGGGCTCCGGCTCAAGCCCGAGCGGGCGGACCTCACCACCTTCCGGGGCACGATCGGCAGCAGCGATCTGGAGGCGACCGGCTCGCTCGACAACCTCATCTCCTACGCCTTTCGTGACGACACCCTCCGGGGTACGGCGTCGCTGCACAGCAAGAAGTTCGACCTGGACGAGTGGCGCTCGGGCGAGGGCGACCTGCAGATCATCCCGGTGCCCCCCAAGATCGACTTCGGCCTGGACGCGACCATCGACGAGCTAACGTACGACAAGCTCAAGATGACCAACGCGCACGGCAAGCTCCGGATCGCAGGACCAGCGCGCCACCCTGGAGAACTTTCAGATGAACACGCTGGGCGGCCAGATCGCCTTGAGCGGCTTCTACGAGACGACCAATCCCGCCAAGCCCACGTTCGACGTCGGCTTCAAGATGCTGAAGGTGAACATCCCGTCTGCCTTCCAGGCGTTCACCACGGTGCAGATGCTGGCCCCGGTCGCCAAGTATGCCACCGGTGCCGTGACCACTGACATGCATCTGAACGGGCCGCTGGGGAAGAACATGATGCCGCTATTCACCGCACTCACCGGGCGCGGCACCCTCCAGACCAACAACGTCGCGCTGCACGACTTCCCGGCGATGAACAAGATCGTGGACGTGACCAAGCTCAAGATCCTGAACAATCCGACGATGGAAGCAATCAAGGCCGCGTTCCAGATCAACCAGGGCCGGCTGTTCCTGCAGCCGTTCGACGTGAAGCTGGGCCCGCTGACGATGAACGTCGCCGGCTCCAATGGGATCGATCAGTCTCTGGCGTACAACCTCGGCCTCAAGGTGCCGCGCTCCTTGCTCGGCGGCGGAGCGAACGAGGCCATCGCCGGCCTGGTCTCGAAGGCGGGGCAGGCCGGTGTCAATCTGAATGCCGCCCCGGAAATCCCGCTCGCGATCCAGCTCGGCGGCACGGTGACGAATCCGTCGGTGAAGGCGGATGTGGGCAGCCTGACGTCGTCAGTAGCGCAGGGTGCGCAGCAGGCGGTGAAGCAGGCAGTGACCGAGAAGGTCGATTCGGCGGCAATGAAGTTAGTGCAGGCGGCGGAACAGCAGGCCGCGGGGATCAGGGCCCAGGCCGAGTCGCTCGCGGCGAAGGTGAAGCAGACGGGATACCAGCAGGCCGACTCGCTGACCGCGAAGGCGGGGGACAATCCGCTGGTTCAGGCTGGCTCGAAGTTAGCGGCTGACAAATTGCGACAGGAGTCGGACAACAAAGCGGCGGGGATCGTCAGCGCAGCGAGCAAGCGGGCCGATAGTCTGGTGGCCGCCGCGCGACGTCAGGCGGTAGGGCGGTAGCCTCGTCTCGCTTCGCGAGCCTCGGGCGGTAGAGGCGGTAGATGAAGCGGCGGTAGGTACTGAGGCGGTAGTGTCGCCTCGCTTCGCGAGCCTCGGGCGGTATGGACCAAAGAGCACCTCATCCCGAGAGAGCCAATGCGAACGAGGGATCTACTCTGAGTTCAAGCGAACTCCGGCCAGGTCCCTCGCTGCGCTCGGGATGAGGTGCTTACCTTCCCTCACCGTTTACCGTTTACCGCTCACCTCTCACCTCTCACCGCTCGCTAGCACGCCGATCCGCTGCACGCTGACCTCGTGCCGACCGCCGTCATCCACCAACGGTATGCCCCCATCGACTGACAGGCTCCCATCAACCGTCACCTCGACCCCTTCCCCGCTGACACCGTCCTGGTTCTTCACTTCGATTACATAGACGCTCTTCCCATAGCGGTATTCGATGGTGTACCCGGACCATAAGGTGGGAGCTCTCGGCTGGATGAAGAGCGTATCGCCTCGCTTGGTGAAGCCGAGGATCCCCTCCAGCCCCACACGGTACATCCAGCTCGCCGAGCCGGTGTACCAGGTCCAGCCGCCTCGGCCCAGTTGTCCTTCGGCCGTGTACACGTCGGCAGCGACCACGTAGGGCTCCACCTTGTAGGCTTCGACTTCCTCCGCCGTCCGGGAGTGTGTGAGTGGGTTGATCATCTGGTACAGTTCGAATGCCCGTTCTCCGTCGCCCTGAATCGCGGTAGCCAGCACCGCCCAGAGCGCCGCGTGGGTGTATTGTGCCCCATTCTCTCGTACGCCCGGCAGGTAGCCCTTGATGTATCCCGGATCCTTTTC
>CAVVWJ010000007.1:0-350641 GCA_963751925.1 uncultured Gemmatimonadales bacterium
CACATCAGCCGTCCAGAGATCGCTCTGCCGATCGCCCAGCGTGAAGTACAGCCGGCCGCGGAACGCGCCGAACCCGTAGCGGTGCCATTCGCTCGCGGCATCGTCGAAACGCACCAGCTCCTTCCGAGCCCCGGTCGCCGGATCGAAGTCCCAGACGCCGGCCCGGTCCAGCGAATCGAGCGTCAGGGCGTAGAGCCGGCGGCCGTCACCCGACCAGCTCAGGTACGTCGTCCGGAAGGCACGGTCCCGGTAGCTCACCGGAAGCAGCACGCGAGCCGAGTCGCCGCGGAGACCGGTGACCAGGAGCCCCTTGTCGGTCGAGAACGCGATGCGGCGTCCGTCGGGCGACGCCGAGATCGGCAGGGCATCGGTGCGGAGCAGCGTCTCCGGCTTGCCCCAGCCGGAGGCATTCCGGCCGATGAACCTCAGTTCCGCATCCGGCGCGTCATAGTTGTAGAGGTAGTAGAGGCCGCCGCCGTCCCGCCGCCACTCGGCAACGCGATTGTCGCCGCTGCCGGCAGGAATCATCTTCTGATCGCTGCCATCGGCAGTCCATGACGAACATGTGACGCCCGCCCTCACCAAACGCATGGTAGGAAATCTCCCGCCCGTCCGGCGACCACCGGGGCCAGAAGTGCGCGCTCGTGTCGGTGGTGAGCTGCTCGGGCTCGCCGCCCGAGAGTGGGACGCGATAGATCTGGGCGACGCCCGAGCGGTCGGAGTCGTAGACCAGCCAGCGGCCGTCGGGCGAGAAGTCGAACGACTCGATGATCTGGTTGCCGGTGGTGACCGGCACCGCGCCGGCCAAACCGGCGGGCGGATGCGACGGCACCGGCATCGACCACACGTTGGACCGCTCGGCGAAGACCGAGTACGCGATCCGGCGCCCCGCCGCGTCCATGCTCATGGCAAAGGCGTTGAGGCCGGTGGTGAGCCGCCGCGGCTTTCCCCCTGCCCCGTTCCGATCGAGCGGGACCTGATACACGTCGAGTCCGCCCTCGGCGTTGGAGAGCAGGAGCAGCGCCCGTGCGTTCGGCAGCCAGACCGGGCTGGCGTGGAAGGAGCGGTCGTCGGTGACGCGAACCGGCTCTCCCTCACCGGCTCGCGCCGGCACCAGCCACACCGCGCTCTGGCCCAGGTTGCCGAAAAACCAGCGGACGTCCGAGTCGATCGACTGCCGGTTCCCGCGCACCAGCGCGATCCAGCGCCCGTCGGGCGACCAGGCGAACGAGTGCATGTCCCCGCCGCTCGCGAGCAGCACCGGCGCACCGCCCTCGGCCGGGATGCGGAAGAGCGAGTCCGAGCGGGCGAACGCGAGCTGCCGTCCATCGGGCGACCACGGTCCCGGCAGCAGGACCTCGGTGCCCCTCGAGCGGTACCACCGTCTTCGCGGCGCCGCCGAGCGCGGGGGCGACCTCGATTCCGCGAGCGGAGCGGAAGACCAGGTGCTTGCCGTCGGGTGACCAGTACGGCAGCCGCTGGGCACCGGCGAGATCGCCGGCGACGGCGATGGGCCGGCCGCCATCAACTTGCCGCACGAAGATCCGTGACCCGGTGAGCGGACCCGCCGCGTAGGCTACCAGGCGGCCATCGGGCGAAACCGCCGGATCGATCTCGAGCCCCGGCTCGACCGTGAGCGGACTCCGGCCGCCGAAGCTGATCTCCGGCTCCGATCGGTGGGTGAGCAGGAAGCCCCGCGACTGCAACTGCCGCGACGGCGCCGATGCCGGCGGCCCAGGGAAGCACTCGGCGCGATGACGGAGACGCCTTCTCGGGCGTGATGATTCCCGGTGGAGTCGTAGCCTGCGCGTCGGGCACCCGCTCGAGCTGGGCCAGAAGCTCGGCCGCGCTCTGCCAACGGTCGGCGGGCCGAGAGGCAAGGCACTTCATGATCGTCTGCGAGAGCAACGGCGGGATCCCCGGCCGGAGGACGTCGAGTGCCACCGGCGATTGGGTCATCTGCTGCGCGAACACGGCCTGGGGCGAGCTGCCGCGGAACGGCGGCCCGCCGGTCAGCATCTCATACGCCATCACACCGACGGCGTAGATGTCCGCCCGGTGATCCACATGCGGGTCGGCCGCGACCTGCTCCGGCGCCATGTAGCTCGGCGTGCCCAGCGCCACTCCCGTGCCGGTCAGTCCCTCACTCTCGCGCTCCGCCGCGCTCACCGCCTTGGCCACGCCGAGGTCGGCGACCAGTGCGTGACGGCCACTCAGCAGGATGTTGTCGGGCTTGATGTCCCGGTGGACCACACCCTGCCCGTGGGCGTAGGCCAGCGCCTCCACGATCTCGATCAGGAGCCGGACGGTCTCGTCTACCGGCAGCTCCCCTTCGCGGGCGAGCCGCTGCGCGAAGCGACTCACCCTGGACCAAGGGCATGACGTACCAGAGCCGGCCGGTGGTCTCGCCCGAGTCGTACACCGGAAGGATGTGGGGATGCTGCAGCTGGGCGGTGAGGTGGATCTCGCGCTGGAACCGCTCGGGGCCGAGCGTGGCGGTCAGCTCGGGGTGGAGCACCTTGAGCGCGACTCGCCGGTCGTGCCGCACGTCGTGCGCCGCATAGACAGTCGCCATGCCGCCGCGCCCGAGCTCGCGCTCGAGGACGTAGCGATCGCGCAGAGCGTCAGCGAGAGGGCTCGGTAGTTGGGGAACTCGGCACCGCCGGATGGAGTCGAGACGGGAATTTCGCAGGGGAGGGAATGGGAAGCTAGGGAGGGGGAGGGTGGCGGATAAAGGCGGAAGGTGACAGGCGGTAAGGCGGTAGGCGGTGTCATCCTGAGCGTAGCGAAGGAGCCGAAGCATCTGGCTGGGTGCCAGAGAAGCTCGCAGCCTGGACAGGCTGTACTGCCTCCTTCGCTACGCTCAGGGTGACATACCGCCGCTTCACCTCCGCCTCTTTACCGCCCGAGTCTCGCGCAGCGAGGCGAGGCTACCGCCCTATCAAACCCACGGCAGCTCGGGATCCAGCGCTCTCGGCACGATCCGGGTATTGGCATCGATGCGGACCAGCAGCGAGCCGTTGGAATGCACCAGCGCGTTCAGGATGTCGTAGGTGCCGGGTTCGGGAACGGTCAGCCCATCCAGCACCACCTTGCTCGGCAGGGGCTCGCCGTCGCCCTCGCTCAACACCTCGCGGATATGGATCTCTCCCATGGTGCAGAAGAAAATTGCACCGATGTTCGCATTGGGCTCGATGCCCCAGCTGCCGGCGGCGGCGCCCACCCGGATACCCGTCAGGTCCGCTCGCACCTCTTGCCCGTGACGGATGGCGGCTTCGTTCATCCGCTCGCGCAACCGATAGCTCTGGGAATGGGCAAAGACTCGGGGTTCCATGGGATCCTCCTGGGTGGCCGGCAGAGCCGGACGTCGGATAGTGTGATGACGATCCCAACCTAGGAGGCCGACGCAGGGCTGTCGGTGGGGAACATACGTTGTGCGAGGTGGCGGGGGTCACGCGGACGAGCGGAGCGGATGGACGGCAGCGGAGGCGGAGGTGGAGAGGCGGAGCGGAGCGGCGGAAAGGCGGTAAGGCGGTAAGGCGGTAGCAAGAAAAAGCACCTCATCGCCGAGCGCAGCGAGGGACCTTGCCCGAGTTCGCTTGAACTCTGAGTAGATCCCTCGGTCGCTTCGCTCCTCGGGATGAGGTGTTACTGTGGTTATCGTTCTTCCTTCATCTACCGCCTCAGTACCTACCGCCGCTTTATCTACCGCCGCAGTATCTACCGCCGCTTCATCTTCCGCCTTACCGCCCTCTACCACCTCACGGATAAGCGAGCTCAGCCCGCCGTCCATCTTCTGGTACTCGGACATGTCTAGCTCCACCACCTCCTGCCCAGTCGGCGCAGCAGCGCCGCGGTCGTGGGAGATCCCTTGGGGGATCAGCATCGAGCCGTTGACCCCGATGCAGTTGGCCGCGTACTCCTCGCCCTTCGGCACCTCGCACCATCTCCCAGCCCCGAAACGCCTCGTGTCCGGCAAGCTCTGGCCATCGCGAGTAGCCGTCGCCCACCGAGCCAGGAGAATCCCGGTCTTCAGGTGCAGCAGGCCCGGCAGCTTCCCGGATGTCGATCAGGCTCGACCCGAAGCCTGCCGCTCGAGCCAGTCGGCCAGCTGAGCCGCCCCTTCCTTATTAGTGCGGTGCGAGACGCCGATGAAGAAATGGTCGCCGGCCTCGCACACGTCGCCGCCGTCCACGGTGCCCGGCGCAATGATCCGATCCAGCTCGGGGAACCAGCGGCAGAGCGCCTCACCCATCGCCGTCACCTCTCCGGCTCGGCTGGGAGCGCCGGGCCGAGTGAGGATCGCGCCCTTGCTGGTGACGATGGCGGCATCCTCGACGAAGGTGGAGTCGGGAAATGCGGGTCGGGCGGGAGCCTGACGAGCGAGAGTCCGAGACGCTCCAGCGTCCGGCAATAGGCCTCGTGCTGCTTCAGCGCGAGATGCCAGGTCGGGAGGGCCGAGATCGGATGCGGTGAGCCCGTCGGCAAAGGTGGCGGCGGGAGGGCGGACGATGGCGTGAGTGAAGTGCATGGCTGTCGAGGGCTGGGAGCTAGAGGCTAGGCGCTCATGAGGGCCGCAGGCCAGGGAGGCCATTGAACGAAGGATGCTCAGCAAATGCCGACTCAGTGATCTCGAAGCGATAAGTTCCGGCCCGATCCCTCGCATTCGCTCGGATGACACACGCGCGTGTCGGGTGACACTCGCGGAGTTCATCCTGCGCGAAGCGAATGACTCGGGTCAGGGTGACACTCTTAGCCCCGTAGCCGTCAAGCCGCCATAGCCTCTTACCCAACCCGCCTCAATGACCATGAAGCGGTAGACCGGATAACTCAGCGCCAGCAGCACCATGGACCTCCAGCTATGGGTCCAGTCCGTCACCACCGATCCCGCCAGAAACGCCAGCGACCCCAGCAACGCCAGTCCCGTGGTATACGGGAACCCAGGTACCCGGTACGGCCTCGGCGTATCCGGCTCGTTTCGCCTCAGAGCGAACACGCTGCAGAACGACAAGGTGTAATTCACCACGAAGAAGAAGGCGCAGAGCGCGAGCACCGAGTTCACCGTCCCGTGACGATCAAGCCGGCCGCGACGCCGATGCTGGTCCAGTGCGCCACGCTCGGCGTCCCACCCGGGTTCACCGTCGCGAGCGCCTCGGGAAGCAGCCGGTCTCGACTCATCGCCAGCAGGACCCTGGCCGCCATCAGAGCGCAGGCGTTCATCCCACTCAGAATCGAAATCAGCACGATCAGCCGGATCACCAGGTCGCCCCGGGCACCGAAGAGCGCCTTGCCCGCAGTCGCCGCCACGAACGGGTCGCCCGCCATCCGGCCCACGCCCAGCACCCGCACGAAGGCGATGTTGACCAGCACGTATATAAGGATGACGAGCAGCACGCCCATCACCATGGAGCGAGGCATCCCCCGCCCCGCATCCCTGGTCTCCTCGCCGAAGTAGAGCGGGCCGGTCCACCCGTCGTAGGTGTAGATGACCAGTTGCAGCGCCAGCAGAATCGCCGTCACCAGGGCGACACCCGACGGAAGCGCCGCCGCCTCGGCACCACTCACCGCCGGCGCGGGGACGAGCAGGCAGACCGCGATCAGGCTGCCGAACGCCAGCGACTTGGCCGCGCTCAGGAGCTGCTGCGCCAGGTCGCCGATCCGGATGCCGCGCCAGAGCAGGAGACCGAACAGGAGGACCAGGACGACGCCTCCGGGAACTCTCCGGCCGGCCAGCGCCGGGCACCATCGGCTCGAGGTACTCCATGAAGACCATCCCGCCGAGCGCGACCGGTCCGCAGGTCGAGATCCAGTCGCTCCAACCGACCACGAACGCCGGGTACTCGCCCAGCCCGCGTCGCACGATGGGGTACTGGCCACCGGAGCGGCCCAGCATCGCGCCTGGTTCGGCCAGGGACGCGGCGCCGAGCAGCGCGTAGAGACCGGCGATGACCCAGATCCCGATGAAGAGCGCCGGACTGGGGAGCTGGGCCGCCACGTCGCCCGGTGTCCGGAGAATCCCGATCAGGATGGTGTTGCCGATGAGCACGGCGATCCCGAAGGAGACGCCGAGGACCTGGTGCAGCTTGCCGCGGCCGACGGCGGTCAGAGAGGCGGACTCGGGGCGGCCTGCCACACGAGAGGTGTCGGTCAGCTGGGAATCCGGCGAGGAGATGACGAATAGAGCACCGGCGCGGAGCTACTGCGCCAGTGCCAGCGGATCGATGCCTTTGCTCGCATCGAAGGAAGAACCCACGGCCGCCACCACCGCCCGCTTCCGGCCCAGCGCTGCCAGCTCCCTGATCCGGAACACCGCCTCGATGCCGGTGCAGTGGGCGCCGAGCAGGTAGCTGAGCTTCGCGTCGCGCAGGTGGGACGCCGTCCAGGCCAGGGCCGAATCGGTCGCGGCGAAGAGGTGGAGACCACCGATCATGGCATACACCGGCTCCGGGCCCAGGATTTTCCGGCCGTACTCGACGGTATTGATCGTTCCCGCGTGGCCGCAGCCGACCACGACCACGAAGCCGTGATCGGTGTTGACGATCAGCGCCATATCCTCGGGAATGGAGTCCGCCACCAGGCCTGAAGCCGTCACGATGCTTTCCGGCTTGCCATAGTACCGCTCGGCATTGGGCCGGGGAACCGGGCCGGTGAGCCACACACCAGGAAAAATCTCCTCGGGCGCTACGGTGCTCCACGAAGACCGCGCCGGTTGCCTCCATCGCGGACTTGAGTGCGATGGTTGGGTTGGCCTCCTCCCCGCTGCCGGGCTGCCGCCGGCTCAGGAAGATGCCTGGCGCCACATGGATCCGGGACATCGCCTTGGGTGACTTGCCGGACAGCTCGCGCCGCAGCATCAACAATCCGCCGGTGTGGTCGCCATGGTGATGACTCAAGATGACGTCGGTGACGCCGGAGAGATCGATTTTCAGGTCACGCGCATTGTCCAGTACGGTCTCCGGGCGGAGTCCGGTGTCGAACAAAATTTTCCGACCGTCGACTTCTACCAGCGCGGCGAAACCCCACTCGCCCATTCCCTGGTCCGCCAGCATGGTGGACAGGACGGTGATCTTGAGTGAGGAAACCCGGTGTCGCGCCGGAGCCGGTCCCGCAGAAGCTGCCGTGGTGGCACAGAGGCCCAGCCCGGTCACCAGGTAGATGACCCGAGAGCGCAGCATAGAAATCTCCATGGAGAGGACCAATGGGTCTAAGCTGCGGGCCAGAGGGGCAGTGCGCAACGGGCGGACGGGCGGACGGACGGACGGATGGACGGGCGGACGGGCGGACGGATCGAGGTGAAACAGTAGCCCAGTAGCGGAAGTGCCATAGCACTCGCGCGTCATCCTGAGCGCAGCGAAGGATCGGGCCGCATACGTTGGGGATTGAGGCGGAGACCGACGTTTGAGCGATCCTTCGCTTCGCTCAGGATGACAACGCTTGTCCCACACTTCGCGCGCCGTACTGCTTCGGTCCGCCCGTCCGCCCGTCCATCCGTCCACCTGTCCACCTGTCCGTCTGTCCCCCCGTCCACCCGTCCACCCGTCCACCCGTCTCATCACTCTAGCCCGACTCGGTCCCACCTCCTACTATAGGAAACGCCTGGTTCGGGCGACTCCACTCCCGCAGGAGATCCGCATGACCGCGCCGGAAACCACCGCAACCGTCGCAGGGCCCAATCGCAAGCCGCGCGACGACGAGATCGACGTCTACGGCGTCACCCATCCGGGTAAAGTCCGCACCGAGAATCAGGACCACTTCCTGGTCTCCGCGCTCAAGAAGCAGATGGTGGTCCGGATGACCAGCCTGCCCGAGCTCGATGGCGTCACCGCCGAGCCGGAACGGCTGGCTTTTCTCATGATGGTGGCGGACGGAGTCGGTGGCGGCGCCAAGGGCGAAGAGGCGAGCCGTAAGACGGTCGAGGCAGTGGCCCAGTACGTCAGCCAAAGCATGAGCTGCTACTATGCTGCGGGCTCGTCCAACGACCAGGCGTTCTTCGAGGCGCTCCAGGAGGGAGCCCTCCGGTGTCATGAGGAGCTGCTGCGCCGAGGCCAGGAGGACCCGCAGTACCGCGGTATGGCCACCACGCTCACGCTCTACCTCGGCATGTGGCCCCGCGCCTACCTGCTTCAGGTGGGAGACAGCCGCGCGTACCTGCTCCACCAGGGCAAGCTGGCCCAGATCACCCGCGACCAGACCATGGCGCAGGAGCTGATCGATATCGGCGTCATCAAGCCCGGCGACACCGCGAATAATCGGCTGTCGCACACACTCTCCAGCTCGATCGGTGGACGCCAGACGGCCCCAGCCGTCACCCGCCACACGGTTGACTGGGGCACTGTGGCGCTGATCTGCAGCGATGGGCTCACCAATCATGTGTCCAACGATCGGATCCGCGAGATCCTTGGCTCGATGACCTCGGCCCAACAGGCCTGCGAGGATCTGCTGCAGGAGGCGCTCGAAGGCGGTGGAAGCGACAACATCACCCTGATCGTCGCGCGGGCGCTGCCGCGGTAGGGCGGTAGGACGTCTCGCTCGCGAGACTCGGGCGGTAAGGCGGTAAGGCGGCAAGGCGTAAGGCGTAAGGCGGAAACGCTATGGCACTCGCGCGTCATCCCGAGCGAATGCGAGGGATCGTTCAACGTGACGTAAGTTCGAGATCTCTGTTCAGACGTTATGGCGGGCCGATCCTTCGCTGCGCTCAGGATGACGCGAGTAGCTCGGGATGACAACCGTTTTACGCGCCTGACCGCCTGACCCGCCTGACCGCCTGACCGCCTGACCGCCTGAGGCTACCGCCGTTCCGCCTTACCGCCTTACCGCCTATTCTTTCACCCCGTGACCGCAGCTCCCTCCTCACTTGCCGATGCCTTAAGCGACCGTTACCGCCTCGAGCGCGAGCTCGGCAGCGGCGGCATGGCGATCGTGTATCTCGCAGAGGACGTCAAGCACCGACGGAAGGTCGCCGTGAAGGTCCTGCGCGCCGAGCTGGCGGCGACGATCGGGGCCCGAACGGTTCCTCCGCGAGATCAAGATCGCGGCCCGGCTGCAGCACCCCCACATCCTCCCGCTCCTCGACTCGGGCGAGGCCCGACGGATTCCTCTACTACGTGATGCCCTTCGTCGAGGGGCATAACCTCCGGCACCGAATCACGCAGCCAGGGCGAGCTGCCGGTGCACGAAGCAGTAAGAGTGCTCATCGAGGTCGTCGATGCCCTGGCCTACGCCCACTCGCAGGGGGTGGTGCATCGGGACATCAAGCCGGACAACATGCTGCTCTCGGGTCGCCATGCCCTGGTGACCGACTTCGGTGTCGCCAAGGCGGTGAGCGAGGCAACCGGGCGCCAGGCGCTCACCACGGTCGGCGTCGCACTCGGCACGCCGGCGTACATGGCGCCGGAGCAGGCCGCGGGCGAGTCCGAACATCGACCAGCGGGCCGACATCTACGCCCTCGGCGTGCTGGGGTACGAGCTGATCTCGGGCAGACCGCCGTTCACCGGACGCACCTCGCAGGAGGTGCTCGCGGTGCACGTCACCCAGCCGCCGGAGCCACTCTGCGCTCGACGACCCGCCTGCCCGCCCGGCTCTCGAGTCCATCATCATGAAGTGCCTGGCCAAGCGTCCGGCCGATCGCTGGCAGACCGCCGACGAGCTGCTGGCGCAGCTCGAGCCGCTGGCGACGCCCAGCGGTGGCACGACGCCGACGACGACTCGGCCGATGAAGTCGGTGAGCACCAGCGCGACCGCTTCGGGCCCCAGGCGCTGGCTGGTAGCCGCGGCACTGCTGGTGGCTCTGGCCGGCTCGCTGCTGTTCGCCTTCAGTCATCGCTCGCGAGAGATCCGGCTCGGCCGAAGGCTGCAGCTCACGTTGGCCGCGGGCCTGGAGCTGGATCCTGCGCTCTCACCCGACGGAAAGCTGGTGGCGTTCGTCACCGGTCCGCTCGCTCGCACCCGGCTCTACGTGCGTCAGGTGGAAGGCGGCGGCAGTCCGGTGGCGATCACGCCGGAGGGCCAGGGCTACGCCCGGGTGCCGCGCTGGTCGCCCGATGGGGAGCGGCTGGTGTTCAGCTCCGATCGCGGGATCGAGGTGATGCCCGCACTCGGCGGGTCGCCCCGCCTGCTGGTGCGGCTGACCGCCGGACGGCTGGCTCGACGCGAGCTGGTCGCCCGACGGAAAGTCGATCGTGTACGCCTCGGGCGACTCGGTACTGACGCGAGCAGTCGATGGGACGACGAGCCGGGGACTGGCCCGGCTGGACGAGGCCCACTCGTGCAGCTGGTCGCCGGACGGACGCTGGATCGCCTGCGTCTCGGGTAATCGCCAGTTCGTGCGCAACGAGGACTTCGGCAACATCGCCACCAGCAGCATCTGGGTCATCCCCGCCGGCGGCGGTGCACCGGTCAGGGTGACCGACGACCAGTGGCTCAATGTCAGCCCCGCCTGGCTCCCGGGACGCTCTTCACTGCTCTATGTGTCGAACCGGGAGGGCGGGCCGCGACCTGTATCAGGTCGAGCTGGGCCGGTCGGGACAGCCGGCGGGCGAGGCGGTCCGGCTCAGCACCGGCCTCAATGCCGCGACGGCCAGCGTATCGGCCAGCGGCAACAGGGTCGCCTATGCTGCGTTCTCCCGAATCGCGAACGTGTGGACGATGCCGATCCCCAAGTCGGGGCCGGTGAGCCTGAGCCGGGCGCAGCCGGTGACCACCGGAAGCCAGGAGATCGAGGGATTCGATGCGTCGCCCGACGGGCGCTGGTTGGTCTTCGACTCGAACAGGGGCGGAACCCAGCAGGTGTATCGAATGCCCATAGCCGGTGGCGACGTGGAGCAGCTGACCAGCGGCGACACGCCATCTCTCGCTCCGGCATTCTCGTTCGATGGACGAGAGGTGGTGTTTCACAGCTTTCGGGACGGAGTGCGTCAGATTTTCGTCATGCCGGCTGACGGCGGTACCCCGATCCAGGTGACAACGGGAAAGACCCACTCAAGGATCGGCGCCTGGTCACCCGATGGCCGCTCGATCGTCTTCGTGAGGAACGCGGTCACGCCCGATCAGGAGGCGTCGCTCGTGAGCCGGGACGCCAGCGGACGTTGGGGCGCCCCGCGAACGCTGCTCAAGGGAGGGGACGCCGGGATCTGGAGCCCCGACGGGAAGAAAATTGCGGCTGAGATGCGCACTCCCGAGGGGAAGTTCGCGGTGGCAGTGGTCCCGGCTGGAGGTGGAGCGCCGGTGGTGGTGGGCAAGCCGCAGGACCGAGCCGAAGGCGGAATCGCGTGGGCTTTCTCCAGCGACAGCAAGTTCGTCTACTACCTGTTCAACAAGGATTCCAATCAGAGGAGCGGCATCTGGCGGGTGCCGGCAACCGGGGGCGCGTCGCAGCCGGTCGCATGGTACGACGGTGCCTCCGGCGGCTTCAGCCGGTCGGTGTTACGGATTCGGGGAGACCGGCTCTACGTCAACATCGGCGACCCGCAGGGCGACGTGTGGATGGCCGAGCTCAGCGTGACGCGTTGAGGAAGGCGGTAAGGCGGTAAGGCGGTAAGGAGTCGGGAAGAGCCTGCTCCTGAGCGCAGCGAAGGGACTGGAAGGGCATAGCACTCGCGCGTCATCCCGAGCGCAGCGAAGGGACGGGAAGGACGTCATCCCGAGCGCAGCGAGGGATCGGGTGGGTTTACGTCCTACGAAGATCTCGAATTGACGTCTTTTCGAACGATCCCTCGCATTCGCTCGGGATGACGCGCGAGGGCTCGACTCGCGACTCGCGACTGGCGACTTCCCCTGACTCCCGACTCCCGACTCGCGACTCCTCGCGTGAGAACCTCCCTCGCCCTCCTGCGTCATATCTGAAGTAGCGTCGTTCGACACCATTCCAATTGCTCGAGCAGCCACATCGTATGGCTCACCGGAAGATCTCGCGCGCTGGTCACGCCTCGACACGTCTGATCGTCGTCGGCCTCATCTTCTTCGCCGCCGTCATCCTTCTCCTCAAGGTGAGCAGTCGCCCGCGCACTCCCGCGGCTGTTATGAGTCCGACGAACCAGCCGGGCATCCGTAGCACCCGCTCGCCGTAGCTCGGGCGGGCCGCTCCGCCACAGCACCACGCCCGCAGCCCAGGCCCGCCCGGCACCGGCGCAACCAGTACCCGAGCCGCCCTCGAATCCCATCTCTCCGACCGATCCCCTGCCGCTCGGCCGCCGTTCCGGCCGGAGCCAATGCCCATGAACAGGCGGCCGATCTGGCTCGGCAAGTTCTGGCAGGAGGCGGCCGAGCATTTCCCGCCGTGGTCGCCGCGATCCAGCTGGCCGGCTTTCCCATCCGGAGTCCTGATGGCAGCGTGGTGCAGCCGGCTGGACCGTCGCAGGGGATCGCGTTCGATCGCTATGAGGTGAACGCGCTGGCCGAGCTGGCTCGGAATCGCCGGACCGTCAGCGCGCCGCTCTCGAGCTTCGCCGACGGGCTGGCGTCTGCCCTGCCCCAGCTCAAGGACACATCGATGGCGGAGCCTTCTCCTCGACGGGATCCGCCAGCACGCTGACAGCGCCGAGGATCCGTTGCTGTTCTGGGCCATGTTCATCGTGGAGCTGGGGCGACAGGCGAAGGCCCACCCGGCATATGATCTGCTCGGCCCGCTGGACTCGGCCGGGGTAGAGCTGGACGCGCTGCAGATGGTCTTCATCGCCAAGCGGCTCGGCGGCGACATGTATGCGGCCGCCCATCCAGAGAGCGCCGGCGGGAAGAGTGTCGGAATGAGCCAGCGATTGCCGGTGTACCTCGCGAGCTATGCCGCGCCCGCGAGCCATGCCGCGGCAGGGCCCTGCACCTTCCAGGATGCCGAAGGCAAGATCGTGGACCTGGCGGCGCTCGGCACCACGACGGCGTTCGGCCAGCTGCTGGAGTATCTGGACAGCAAGGAGGTGGCGGGAGCCGAGGCAATGGGGACGCTGGCCAACTTCGCCAATGTCGCCCTGACCTACATCCAGCTGGTCATCAGCCACCTGAAGTTCGACATGCAGTTCACCATGGAGGGCGATCCCCCGCTGATCCGCACCCCGGAGATGCGGCCCGAGGTCGGCCAGACCCGGACCATCGTGACCACGGTGAAGATGGATCTCAGTAAGATCGAGTGGCTCAACTGCCTCAGGATCCCGCTCAACGCCATGGGGCTCGACTTCAGCGTGGACGCGGACGGCCCGATCGAAGGTGCCAGCGTCGCGTGGACGGCATCGAGCGGATTCAGCGATGTCGCGATCTACAGCGGCGGGGCGGAGCAGCTGGTGCGCTACGTCGGTGATTCGGGCAGCCGGATCCAGAGCGGCGGCGCGGTGACGGCCCACCACGCGATCATGGACCAGCTGACCGATTCGGAAGGTAAGGCGCGGGTTCAGGTGGAAGGGGTGGGACAGCGAACCAACCTGGGCCGGCAGCCCACGCCGGTCATGAAGCATGCGACGGCGGCCGCGACCGTGGTGCTGAAGCCGGCCAACCTGTTTCGCGACCTGAAGGACGCGGCATCCACGGCCGCGAGCGGCGTCTCCGGCCTGCTCACCATCCCGGCCGAGCTGCTCTACCGCACCCGATGGTCGTACGGCGGCTGGTACGACTTTCCGGTGCAGGACTGGAAGGCGGGCAACGGGTGGGCAGGATGGCTCAGCTACACCCGTATCGAGCACAGGGAAACCAGCGAAAAGGACGAGGGCAAGTGTTGCGGCGGCAAACCAACTAGATCCGAGGGCAGCACCGAGAGGAACGAGACGATCAACTCCCGATGGGAGATCCCCAGTGATCCCGACGCAACCATGATCACTCCTGGATTCAGCATGGCCACTGCCGGGTACACGCTGACGGGAAAGTTGACCACACACCTATGGTCGTTCGGGACCGGCTGGTCGTCATGCCGCGGTAAGCGTCCCCCGGCCTGGAGAAGTCATGAGGAAACTCAGGTGGGCACCGCCGAATACGAGGGGGAGGCGCAGGTTACGGTACGGCTCGACGCCGACAGCTCGTTCCTGATTTCCGGAGGAGGCCCCAACGGACAGCCTGCCGGCGAGATGGTGACCACTCAGAAAGAAAACCACGACGACGGGTGTAACGGACAGGACCCCACCCGCAGCAGGACGCTCAACGGGAAATGGCGACCGGGAAGCTGGTCAGGGAATATCGATGGCAAGGCAGATCCCAATGCCGACGTGCTCAGCGGAACCCAGACGCGGACGGAAAATCACGCCGGGGCGAATATCACGACTACGCACATCCATAACTGGGAGTTGTATCGGTGAGGGAGGCGGTAGCCTCGTCTCGCTACGCGAGACTCGGGCGGTAAAGGCGGAAGGAAAAGAGGCGGAAGGGCCGGGGAAGATTGTCATTCTGAGCGCAGCGAAGAGAGCCCTAGATGGCCGAAACGGACGAGATCCTTCGCTGCGCTCAGGATGACACTCTGCCCCCTACCGCACCTACCGCCTTTCCATCTTACCGCCGCTTCATCTACCGCCTCAGTATCTACCGCCGCTTCAACTACCGCCCGACCGTCCTTCCTCCCCTTATCTTCAATCAACCGAAGACAATCAACAGAGGAGATCATGCGAGGACGAGTCGTTCAGCTGCATCTCAAGCCTCGGGAAGGACGGGCTCGGGGACTTCCCAAGCGGGCCGTCAGCCAGCTCACCATCACACCCGATGGAGTAGAAGGCGACTTCAACCGCTGGCGAACCGAGAAGGCCGACGGTGACCTGGACCAGGCGGTCCTGCTCCTGAACGATGAGATCCTGGTGGATTTGCGCGCTGAGGGATGGCCGGTTCAGCGGGGCGAGCTGGGCGAAAATGTGACGTTGGCAGATCTTCGGCCGGATGCCTTGCAACCGGGAGTGCAGTTGCAGCTTGGAGACGTGGTGCTGGAGGTGACCAAGCCTTGTGATCCCTGCACCATCTTGTACACGCTCCCCTACGTCGGCACCGAGCGCGGGCCCGAGTTCCTCCGCACGATGATGGGCCGGCGCGGCTGGTATGCCCGCGTGTTGCAGGGCGGCACAGTTAGGCAGGAAACGGTGGTTGAGGTGGGGTCAAGGCGGTAGAACAGAATGCGCTGTCACGCCTGACCCCGACCCTGAGTGCAAGCGAAGGGGAGTGGGGAGGGGACTGAGTATCGGGACCGCTGAAAAGCTCGGGCGCGTCCAGCAGTTTCGGCCCCCTCCCCACTCCCCTTCCCTTCGTTTCACTCAGGTCAGGGTCGGGGTCAGGGTGACAGCCTTAGCTTACCGCGGCTTCATCTACCGCCTCTTCCGCCCGAGCCTCGCGAAGCGAGGCGAGGCTGCCGCCTTCCTTACCTTCCCCGATCCACGGGCAGTCCGCTCGGCACCCGCCCCGGCACAACCCTCTGAAGATTTCGGGCAGCGGGATCGGTGAGCGCCTTCATGAACTCGGTTACTTCGTCGACCGTCTGCGGCGGGAAGACCACGTCCTTCAGCAGCACGTCCCTCGTCGCCATGATCGCTGCCTTGTTCTGAACCAGGCTGCCCTGAAGCAGCGGCTCGAGCTGACCCGCGCTGAAGTTCATCAGCTTCGCTTCCGATTCGCTGTAATGATCCACGAAGTCTCGCAGACTGATGAACGCCCCATCGTGTCCGTACGGCGCCGTGAGCTCCACGTTCCGAAGCGGCGGAGTCCGGAAAGCGTACTGATCGGTCGCCAGGCCGGTCTCCCGCATCCTGCCGAAGTCGTCCTTGCCTCCCACGCCGTCGCCCTTGCCTGGACCGAACTGCGCCACCGCGACGTTGTGGAACTTGTTGTCGGTGAGCGCGGGCCCGTTGTGACAAACGGAACACCGGGCAGTCATGAAGTCCTTGGCGCCCTGGAGCTGCACCATGGTCATCGCACGGTCGTTGCCGGCAAGGAAGCGATCCCACGGCGAATTGTTGAACGACAGCTGGTCGATGACGAACCCCGCGATGGCGTTGCTGGCATGGGCGAAGGTCATCTGCCCGAAGCGCTTGCCGGGATACGCCTGCTCGAACATCCGGCGATACTGGGGGATCCTGCCCAGCCGCGCCATCAGGCCGGCCCACACCTGCTCCGGATGATCGTCGCTCAGGGCGGCGAGCTCGTTGCCGCCGAAGGCCCGCATTTCCTCCCGCGACACCACCGGGAAAAGCGGCTGTGCCGACGCCGCGCCGAACTCGAAGACCCGGGTCATGGCCGGCGTGAGGGCCGGGCCCGCGGGAGTGTGAAATGCTCCCTGCTCGTCCTTGCTCACGCGACCGTCCCAGAACAGGGACTGCATTGAAGACAGGTTGAAGAGTGGCGGCGAGTTGCGCGGGATGAACGCGTTATCCGGATGGACCCGCTGCGGGCCCAGCCCGGTCGCACCCGCCCCGATCGAGAGGCTCCGGTCGTCACCGGTGGCGAACGCCGGCAAGTGGCAGGTCATGCAGGAGATGTCATGGTTGCCGCTCAGGATCTTGTCGAACGCGAGCGCCTGGCCCAACCGCACCAGCGCAGGCCGAACCGGCCGTGGCCGAGCAAGGGGGGTGATGCCACGGCCGGCGGTGAGCTGGCGGACCTCCGCGGCCAGTGCCCGCAGATCGGAAGAGTTGGCCGAGAGTGACGGGGCCTTTTCGGGGGCGGTGGTGTCGTCGACACCGCAGCCGGTCAGCCCAAATAACATCGCGGATCCGGCAACCATGCCGGTCCAGGCAAGGCGGGTCATGAGTGCTCTCAATTCGACTGTCTTGGTTGGAGAGTACGGATTGTGATATATGGTCTGAGGTACGGAATCGGGGCAAGGGAGGCGGGCGGTAAGGCGGTAAGGCGGTAAGGCGGTAAGGCGGTAAGGCGGTAAGGCGGAAGCTGTCACCCTGACCCCGAGCGCAGCGAGTGGGGAGGGGGCCGAAACTCGACAAACTCCGGATTCCATCATGTCCTTCGACATGAAAAGTTGCAAAGCGATCGAGCTCTGGCCCCCTCGGGCCTGCGACCCTCAGGGTGACAAGGTTTGCGATGCGCTCTTACCGCGTTACCGC
Source organism: uncultured Gemmatimonadales bacterium (assembly GCA_963751925.1). Lineage (GTDB taxonomy): Bacteria > Gemmatimonadota > Gemmatimonadetes > Gemmatimonadales > GWC2-71-9 > CAVVWJ01. The sequence goes on from CAVVWJ010000007.1 coordinate 17,008, forward strand.
CTGACCGCCCGAGTCTCGCGCAGACGAGTACGCGAGAGCTCACCGCCTCGTCTCACTCCTCCTTCTGCTTCGCCGTCGGAGGCAGGAGCTTGTTGAGCCGGAGATAGTTGGCCAGCTGGCTGTAGTGATCGGCCCAGTCTATCGCCGCCGCGAACATCATGTCTGCCCGGGGGACCTCTCGGCCTCCGAAGAACGGGACCTTGTCGCTGAGCTTGGAGTCGTCGACCTTGGCCAGGGCGGACTCGCAGAACTCGAAGCTCTTCTTCAACCGGCTCACCAGCTCCGCCTTCCGGGCCTTGCCAGTGATCTCCGCCTGCTTGGGCGCCTCGATGCCGGAGATGCTGGAGCAGAGGAAGTCGTTCCCGCCCGAGAGGTGCGCGATGATGTCCCCCACGGTCATCTGCGCCGCCGTCGGCTTGAAGCCGTACTTGGCAGCCGGAAACTCCTCCGCCGCAGCCGTGAGATTGGCTGGCGGAGCGCTTCAGAGTCGCCCGGAGAGCATCGGAGACCGGAGTCGCGGCAGCCTGCGCCCCGGCGGTAGTGGTAAGGCACGTGAGCGCGAAGGTGACGAGCCGAAGCGGTGTCTTCATGTGATGGATCCAGGTAGATGATGACTGAGGATACTGCGCCGACCTGCCGGGACAAGATCCCCTGTCACAGCACTACGGTGTTGCCGCCGCGCAGGTGACGCGAATCTGCATCGGTGTGTAGAAGCAGGGTCGGAAGCGAGTAAGAGGAAGGTAGGCACCTCATCCCAGGGACACTTCGCGGCTGCTCCATTGCGGCGAGACCGTAGATCCAGGACGAGGCAAGGTCTTTCATGAGCGAAGCGGGGTAATGCGGTCTCCACCGTGCGTGATGCATCCGCCAGAGCGAGTCACGAGGCGGGCCGAGGCTGCGAATCGTAAGGGACTCATCTCCGGATCGCATGTGCAAAGCCTTATCAAGCTGTAGCTCACTAGCTCACTGAGCTCCTTGCCTACGTTAGCTACCGCTTACCGCTTACCGCGCTCTATTTACCTTACAGCCTAGCTCCCGACTCCCAGCTCCCGACTCACTAGCGAGGCTCTGCATTCCGCTCGATCGGCGCCGCTCGTTCAACGTCCTTACTCCCCTCCTTCGATCCGATACCCGCGGAGACCCGCTCACCGGGCCGATCCGCGGTGAGCTGCTCGGCGCCGAGCACCTGGCCGAGCGGGCCCAGACGCTCGCGGCGGGCCAGCGGCTCTCGCCCAAGCGCAGAGCACGCCGCCGCACGCCTCTGCTCGCCCGGCTGGAGCAGACCCGCCGGGTCCTGGAGGACTCGTATCACCAGCTGAACGAAGCCGCTGATAGCGGCACCAGCGTGGGGCCGGCCGGTGAATGGCTGCTCGACAACTACCACGTGCTCCGGGAGCATATCGGCGAAGTGCGGGAGAGCCTCCCGACCGGCTACTACCGCGAGCTGCCCGAGCTCGCCGCCGGTCCGCTTGCCGGCTACCCCCGGGTCTACGAGCTGGCGATCACCCTGATCTCGCACACCGAGGGCCGGATCGCGCTGGACAACGTGACCAACTTCGTGGCCGCGTTCCAGCAGGTGTCCAATCTCACGATCGGCGAGCTGTGGGCGGTGCCGGCGATGCTCCGGCTCGGCCTGATCGAAAACGTGCGCCGGATGGCGCTCCGCACGGTGCAGCGGCTCGACGAGATGGAGCTGGCCGACCGCGCCGCTGCCCGCATCATCGGCGCCCGCGAGGACGGCGAGAGTGCAGTGGACCTCGAGCTGCGCCGGTTCCTCGCCTCCCCACCGGTGCTCACACCGACCTTCGTCTCCCGCTTCCTCCAGCAGCTCCGTCAGGAGGGAGGCGGTCTTCCCGGAGTGATGCGGCTGGAGGAGTGGATCGCCGAAGAGGGGATGAGCGCGCAGGACGCGACCACCCGGACCACCGAGCGGCTCGCCCTGACTCAAGTGGTGATGGCGAACAGCATCACCAGCCTCCGTGCGGTTGGCCGCATGGAGTGGCGCACCTTCGTGGAGACGCAGAGCCGGATCGAGGCGGTGCTTCGGGATGATCCCTCCGGCTTCTACGCCGGCATGACGTTCGCCACTCGCGACAGCTACCGGCACTCGGTGGAGCGAATCGCGAAGCGCACCAAACTCTCCGAAGACGCCGCGGCCCAGCGCGCGGTCGAGTGCGCCCGCAGCGGACTGGAGCGCCACCCGGAGGACCAGCGTCGCGCTCACGTCGGCTACTACCTGGTGGACGAGGGACTCGCCGAGCTGGAGCGGGAGGCGGGCTACTCGCCCGCGCCGAGCGAAGCGATCGACCGCTGGGTCCGCCACCATCCCAACGTGGTGTTCGTGGGCGGCGTGATCCTGACGACGGTGGCCGCACTGGCGGCAGTGCTCTGGCTCGGTGGACCACCTGCCCGCTCGGCCTGGCCCTGGGTCCTGCTGATCGGGCTGCTCCCGGCGGCCGATATCGCCGTCAATGTGGTGAATCAGCTGGTCACCGCCTTCCTGCGCCCACGGCCGCTCCCCAAGCTCGACCTGCACGAGCACGGTATTCCGCCGGAGTACCGGACCGCCGTGGTGGTTCCCACGCTCTTCCCCAGCGTGGATGCCGTCGAGGAGTCGCTGGAGAATCTGGAAGTGCAGTTCCTGGCCAATCGGGAGACGCACCTGCACTTCGCGCTCCTGGGCGACTACACCGACTCCGACAGTGAGACTCGGGAGGGAGACGCTGAAATTCTGGAGGCCGCTGCCGCCGGGGTGCGCGCGCTCAACGAGCGGTACGCCGCGGGACGGGAAGACGCGTTCTATCTGTTTCACCGGCCTCGGCGCTGGAATCCGGTCGAGGGGGTGTGGATGGGATGGGAGCGGAAGCGCGGCAAGCTGGCTGAGTTCAACCGCTTCATTCTCGAGGGAGACGAAAAGCCGTTCTCGGCGATCGTCGGCGACAAGGAGCTGATCCGGTCGGTGTGCTACGTGATCACGCTCGATGCCGACACCACCCTGCCGCCCGATGCCGCGCCGGCACTGGTCGGCGCGCTGGCGCATCCGCTCAACCGGGCGCTCTATGACGATCGCCTCGGACGAGTGGTGCGGGGGTATGGGATTCTCCAGCCTCGAGTCGGCGTCTCGCTGCCCAGTGCTCACCGATCCTTGTTCGCGGCGATTCATTCCGGCCATCCCGGCGTCGATCCCTACACCACCGCGGTCTCCGATGTGTACCAGGACCTCTATGGCGAGGGGAGCTTCACCGGGAAAGGCGTGTACGACGTCGCCACGTTCGAGCGTGCCACGGCGGGAAGGTTCCCCGAGAACACGCTCCTGTCGCACGACCTGATCGAGGGCAACTACGCCCGAGCCGGGCTCGCCACCGACGTGATGGTCTACGATGACTATCCCACGCGCTACCTGACCTACACCCGCCGGAAGCACCGCTGGATTCGGGGCGACTGGCAGCTCCTCCCCTGGCTCACTCCGCGAGTGCCGGGTCCGCACGGGAAGGAACGCAACCGGCTCTCACTGCTGGCCCGCTGGAAGATCCTGGACAATCTCCGGCGGAGCACGGTGGAGCTGGCGCAGCTGATCTTTCTCATCGCAGGCTGGACCCTCCTCCCGGCTCGCCGATTCGCTGGACGCTGCTCGGCGTCGGCGCCATCGCGGCGCCCTGGATCGTGAGTCTTCTGCTGGCGCTGCTTCGACCTCCGTTCGATAAATCGTGGCGGGCATATTACGCCGCGGTCGGGCGGGATTTCGTCGGCAGCACTCAGCAGGTGGCGCTGGCGATCGTATTCCTGCCGCATCAGGCGTGGGCCTCCGCCGATGCGATCGCCCGGACGCTCTGGCGCCTGGCGGTGTCGCACCGTCATCTGCTGGAGTGGCAGACCGCGTCACAGATCGAGCGAGGGACATCCAGCTCGCTTCGTGCGCTCTGGCGGCACATGTGGCCTTCGGTGGCACTCGCGGTGGTCGGTCCTGGCGCTGGTGGTCTGGCAGCGCAGCGAGGCGGCCGCACCAGCCTGGTCCTACGCCGTCGCTGTGGTGCCGCTGGTCCTGGCCTGGATCGCGTCACCCCTGGTCGCGAAGGCACTGGCCGCGCCGGCTCTCGCGCGAGAGCTTCGGCTCGCCGCGGATGGACGCGCGGCAGATGCACCGCTATGCCCTGCTCCACTGGCGCTTCTTCGATCGCTTCGTCAACGAACAGACCAACTGGCTCGCCCCCGACAACTTCCAGGAAGATCCCAAGCCGGTGGTGGCGATGCGCACGTCGCCCACCAACATCGGACTGCAGCTGCTGGCGACGGTGAGCGCTCGCGACCTGGGCTTCATCACTCTGGAGGAGATGGCTCGGCGGCTGGAGCTGGCGTTCCGAACCCTGGAGCGGATGCGGCGGCTGCACGGGCACTTCTTCAACTGGTACGACCTGGGTGATCTCCGAGTGTTGGAGCCCGCCTACGTGTCTACCGTGGATAGCGGAAACCTGGCGGGGCACCTCGTCGCACTGAGACAGGCGTGCATCGCTATCCTCGATCAGGCGCCCGAGGGGCGCATCGGCCGCGGGCTCGATGTGGCGCTGATGCTCGCGGGGGAGCGCCGGCGCGCGGTTATCCCCAATCACCCTGCAGCGAAACACCTGCTGGCCGCGCGCAAGCTGCTGACCCAGGCGGGACGGGAGACTCCACCGCTCACAAGCCTGGCGCGGCTCGCCGACCTGCTCCGGCACTATGAGACCGAAGTCGGGTCGGCCGGACTCAAGAGTGAGGTGGCCGAGGAGCTGACGGAGTGGACGTCCTGGAGTCTGCGATTGATCGCGGCGCACAGGGAGTGGACGGGAAAGCTTGGAGCTGGGAGCTTGGAGCGGGGGGGTAGTGGCGACTCGCGACTGGCGACTGGCGACTCGCTATCAAAGTCTCCTGGCCAGGACGCCTCAGAGGGTCCTCCCCGCTTTGATTCCGTTCTCTCGCTGCGCGAGATGGCGACCCACTCTCCCGCGGCGGCCGATCTGCTCCGCCGCCTGGAGGTGATCGGCGAGCGAGCCTATCTCTACGCCATGGAGATGGACTTCCGATACCTCCTGGACAAGGAGCGGAAGCTCTTCACCATCGGCTTTGCCGCGACCACCCACGCGCTCGACCCATCGTACTACGATCTCCTCGCCTCCGAGGCGCGCCTGGCCAGCTATCTCGCCGTGGCCAAGAACGACGCGCCGGTGGACCACTGGTTCCGGCTGGGCCGCACCCTGACCTACGCGGCGGGAGAGCCGACGCTGGTCTCCTGGAGCGGCAGCATGTTCGAGTACCTGATGCCGATGCTGGTCATGCGCTCGTTCCCCAGCACGGTGCTGGCGCAGACCTGCAAGGGCGCGTTGCTCCGCCAGGTGTCCTACGGGAGCGAGCGCAATGTGCCCTGGGGAGTAAGTGAAAGCGCGTACAATGTGCGCGATCGCTATCACACCTATCAGTACCGTCCCTTCGGCGTGCCCGATCTCGCCCTCAAGCGCGGACTCGGTCGCGAGCTGGTGGTGGCGCCCTACGCCTCGCTGTTGGCCGCAATGATCGATCCCCAGCGCGCCCTCGCCAACCTCCGCGAGATGGAAAAACTCGGCGCACTCGGTCCTTACGGCTTCCGGGACGCGATCGACTACACTCGGCCCGACCCGGAGCAGAACTACGCCCTCGTCGGCGCCTTCATGGCGCATCACATCGGGATGAGCCTCGTCGCGATGACCAACGTGCTGACCAACAACATCTGGCAGCGGCGCTTCCACGCGGACCCGATCGTCCGATCGGCCGAGCTGCTCCTGCATGAGCGGATCCCCCGCCGGCTGGTGGTGCAACAACCTCAGAGCGCTCACCCCGACGAGGCAATGCCCGAGGCCGACGTCGAGCGTCCGTCGGTGCGGGAGCTGGACACGCCCGATACCGCTCAGCCTCACATCGCACTGCTAGGCCATGTGCCCTACACCATCATGGTGAGTCACTGCGGGGCAGGATACAGCCGCTACGAGGATCTGGCGGTGACCCGCTGGCAGTCCGACGGGACCCGCGATTTCACCGGGCAGTTCTGTTACCTGAAAGACCTCACCAGCGGCCGGGTCTGGTCGGCGGCGCACCAGCCGGTCTGCGCAACGGCGGACGTGTACCAGGCGTTGTTGGCCACCGACCGGGTCACCTTCCACCGGGTGGACGGCCCGATCGAGACCAGTACCGAGATCGCGGTGGTCCCGGAAGACTCGGCTGAGGTGCGGCGGGTGACCGTCACCAACAACAGCGACGAGCCCCGTGAGGTGGAGCTGACCAGCTACGGTGAGATCGTGCTCGCGCCGCCGGAGAGTGACCGGGCCCATCCGGCGTTCGGCAACCTCTTCGTCGAGACCGAGTGGCACGAGTGGTGTAACGCGATCACGGCGACGCGCAGGGCCCGCTCCTCCAAGGAAAAGCCGCTCTGGTGCGTGCACGTCGTAGACGGCGGCCAGCACCAGGTCGGGCCGGTGAGCTGCGAGACCGACCGGGCCCGTTTCATCGGCCGAGGGCATAGCGCGCGGAATCCAATCGCGCTCCAGGCCGACGGACCACTTTCCATGAGTACCGGGTCGGTGCTGGATCCGATCCTGGCGCTCCGCACCCGGGTGCGTCTCAAACCGGGGAGGTCGGCCTCGGTGGCGTTCACCACGCTGATGGCCACCAGCAGCGATCGGGCCTTCGAGCTGGCCGACCGATACCGCGATCCGCACGCCGCGCAGCGGGCACTGGACCTGGCCTGGACCTCGAGCCAGGTGGAGCTACGCGAGTTCAATCTCACGCCCAACGATGCGGCCGTGTTTCAGGAGCTCGCGGCGCATTTGCTCTATGGCAGTCCCGCTCTGCGGCCATCACAAACCGAGCTCCGGAAAAACCGGGGTGCCCAGCAGATTCTCTGGAGCATGGGGGTGAGCGGCGACTGGCCGATTCTCCTGGCCACCATCGATTCGGTCGAGGGGCTGCCAACACTGCGCCAGGTGGTCGCGGCCCATCGGTACTGGCGGCGTCGCGGAATGATGATCGACTTGGTGGTGCTGAACACCCATCCGCCGAGCTATCTGCAGGAAATGGCGGATCGGATAAGCACCGCGATCCTTGCGACCACCGATCCCTCCTTCATGGATGCACCCGGCGGAGTGTTCGTGCGGCGGCAGGACGTGCTCACCGCCGAGCAGCTGTTGATGCTCCGGGCGACCGCGCGGGTTCACGTCTCCTGCCTGGGACAGGCGCTGGGCCGGGTGCTGGCGACCGCGCTGCCGGATGAATCGCTGGATGACGAGCTGGAGGATGTATCGCCTCAGCTCCGATCACCCGCACGAAGCGACTCCCGGATGGCGAGAGTAGTACGCCGGATCGGTGCGACGCTGCCGGCGCTGCTGTCGCCGCTCTCGTCTACGGCGGGGCTCCGAGCCTCACGAATTCGAGACCAGAGCAGGAACGGGAAGCTGGCCCTGGACAACGGCTACGGTGGCATCGCACCAGAGGGCGATTACCTGATCCGGGTAGGGAATGGTCGGACTCCGCCGGCGCCGTGGTCCAACGTCATCGCCAACCCGCACGGCGGCTTCATGGTGACCGAGCGGGGCGGCGGATGTACCTGGGCCGAGAGTAGCTACTTCTTCCGGCTCACGCCGTGGCACAACGATCCGGTCGGCGATCCGGTGAGCGAAGTGGTGTATCTGCAGGACGAGACCACCGGGAGAGCTCTGGTGTGCGACACCGGGGCCGATCGGCGGAGACTCTTTCACGGTGCGTCACGCTCCGGGGACCAGCTCCTTCGCCCATCAGCACGGTGACATCGCCGGTCACCTTACGCTGGGCCTTGCTCCGGACGCCGCGGTCAAGCTGTCGCTGCTCCGGTTGACCAATCAGGGAACCGAAGCCCGCCGGCTCACGCTCACCACATATATGGAATGGACTCTGGGCGTGCTGCGGGAGCACACCCAGCACCAGGTGCACACCCGTTTCGACCGCGAGCGGGAGACCCTGCTCGCCACCAACTACTTCGACCCGCACTTCACCGGGTGGACCGCGTTTCACGCGATCAGCGAGCCGGTGAGTGGGTACACCGCGGGACGGCGCGATTTCATCGGACGGAATCGCTCGGTCGCCAATCCCGCGGCCCTGCTCGACGGCGGCAATCTCTCCGGGATCACCGGCGCGGGCATCGACCCCTGCGCAGCACTGCAGTGCACCATCGAGCTCGATCCGGGCGAGACCCGCGAGATCGCTATCGTCCTCGGCGCCGCGCCGACGGAGAAGAAGGCGATCGAGTTGGCCGCGCGGGTACCGCGATCTGGCGCGAACTCGATCGGCCATCGATGCAACGATCACCTCGTGGACCGACCGGCTCTCGGTCATCACCGTGCGGACGCCGGAGCCGACCTTCGACGCGATGCTCAACCGCTGGTCACTCTATCAGGCGCTCTCCTGCCGCATGTGGGGCCGCTCGGCGCTGTACCAGAGCAGCGGAGCGTATGGGTTCCGGGACCAACTGCAGGACGTGATGGCATTCGTCTACGCCGACCCGGCGATCGCCCGGGAGCACATCATCCGGTGTGCCGGGCGGCAGTTCGTCGAGGGCGACGTGCAACACTGGTGGCATCCCCACAGCGGCCGCGGCGTCCGCACCAAATTCTCCGACGATCTCGCCTGGCTGCCGTACGTCGTCGATCACTACCTGCGGGTCACTGCAGATGGTCGGTGCTCGACGAGCTGGCTCCTTTTCTCACGATGCGCCAGCTCGAGCCGGATGAGCACGAGATCTACGACCTGCCCGGGATCAGCAGCGAGATGGCGACGGTATACCAGCACTGCGTTCGGGCGCTGCGACGGGCCTGCACCGCGGGCGAGCACGGTCTGCCGCTGATCGGGATCGGTGACTGGAACGACGGGATGAATCGGGTCGGCATCGGGGGAAAGGCGAGAGCGTGTGGTTGGCCTGGTTCCTGGCAGCGACGCTTCGCGCATTCGCCGAGCACGCGGAGTCGCGCGGTGATGAGACGATCGCGGCCGAGTTTCGCCGGCAGGCCGAGCTCTATCTGGCCGCGGTGGACCAGCACGGCTGGGATGGGGAGTGGTATCGCCGCGCCTACTTCGACGATGGCACGCCGCTGGATCGCGGCAGAGCCAGGAGTGCCGGATCGATTCCATCGCCCAGAGCTGGAGTATCATATCGGGCGGACAGAGGACGGGGGGAAGGCAGCGGGCAGACCGGAGCGCCATGGCGATGAGGTCGCTGGAGAAGTATCTGGTGCGGGATGATGCGCGGCTCCTGATGCTGCTGACGCCGCCGTTCGACAAGACCGAAAAGGATCCGGGATACATCAAGGGCTACCTGCCGGGCGTACGAGAGAATGGGGCCCAGTACACCCACGCGGCGCTCTGGGCGGTGCTCGCCACCGCGATTCAGGGCGACGGAGAACGGGCATTCGAGCTATACCAGATGATCAACCCACTCACTCATTCCCGGACTCCGGAGGAAGTCGAGGCCTACAAGGTGGAGCCCTACGTGGTCGCCGCCGACGTGTACACGGCCGAAGGACAACTGGGTCGAGGCGGCTGGACCTGGTACACCGGCTCGGCGAGCTGGATGTACCGTGTGGGGCTGGAGGGGATACTCGGCTTCACCAAGCGGGGCGATACGCTCTTCATCCAGCCGAGAGCTCCCACCTCATGGTCCGGGTACACCATCGAGTACCGCTATGGAAAGAGTCTCTATGTGATCGAAGTGAAGAACCAGGACGGTGTCACCGGGGAAGGGGTCGAGGTGACGGTTGATGGGAGCCTGTCAGCCGATGGGGGAATTCCGTTGGTGGATGATGGAGGTCGGCACGAGGTCAGCGTGCAGCGGATCGGCGTCGTCGAGGTGAGAGGTAAGCGGTAAGCGGTAAGCGGTGAGAGGTAAGCGGTAAGCGGTAAGCGGTAGCGTAAACGGTGAGGGCAAGGTAAGCACCTCATCCCGAGCCCTTCGGCAGGCTCAGGGCAGGCTACGCGAGGGCAAAGCGCGTCGTCCCTTCAGTCCGTTCAGGCAAGCTCTGAGCAAAGCTCGTCATCCCTTCACTCCGTTCAGGGCAAGCTCTGAGCGTAGCGAAGGATCGGCCCGTTAACGTTTCCGCTACTATCCGCCGAGATCCTCGCGGATACAGATACAGCATTTCTGCGACCCCGAGTTTCGGCCCCCTCCCCACTCCCCTTCCCCTTCGTTTCACTCGGGTCAGGGTCGGAGTCAGGGTGACAACCTTAGCTTACGGTGTTACTTCACCCCCGCCTGCCCTCGCGCTCCAGCGATGAGACTATCCGCCCGCCGGCTCGCCTCGTCCACGATTCCCTTGGCCTTCTGATCGGATTCACTCCGCAGCTTGTCCGCCGCGACCTTGGCTCCGGCCTGTAGCCAGAGGGTTGTCCCCACCTTTGGCCGTCAGAGAGTCGGCCTGCTGATATCCGGTAAGCTTCATCTTCGCCGCCAGCGACTCGGCCTGTGCCGGATGCCGCGGCCTGCTGCTCCGCCTCCTGCACCAACCGCATCGCCGCCGAATCGACCTTCTGCGGTGACCGCCTGCTTCACCGCCTGCTGCGCGCCCTGCGCCACCGAAGACGCCAGACTGCCCACATCGGCCTTGACCGACGGGTTCGTCACCGTGCCGCCGAGCTGAATCGCGAGCGGAATCTCCGGCGCTGCATTGAGGTTGACCCCCGCCTGCCCGCCTTGGAGACCAGGCCGGCAAGCGCCTCGTTGGCCCGCCGCCCAGCAGCGACCGCGGCACCTTGAGCCCCAGGGTGTACTCCAGCGACTGGTCGATCCCGTTGGAGCCCGCGACGTTCATCGTGGTCGCCGCCCAGCTTGACGTCGAACGGCTGCAGGAACAGGCGGCCCTCCTTGATCTTGAACGCCGTCTTGATCGCCTCCATCGTCGGGTTGTTCAGGATCTGGAGCTTGGTCACGTCCACGATCTTGTTCATCGCCGGGAAGTCGTGCAGCGCGACGTTGGAGGTCTGGAGCGTGCCGCGACCGGTGAGCGCGGAGAAGAGCGGCATCATGTTCTTCCCCAGCGGGCCGTTCAGGTGCATGTCGGTGGTCACCACCGGCGCGTACTTGGCGACCGGGGCCAGCATCTGCACCGTGGTGAAGGCCTGGAACGCAGCCGGGATGTTCACCTTCAGCATCTTGAGCCCGACGTCGAACGTGGGCTTGGTGGGGTTGGTCGTCTCGTAGAAGCCGCTCAGCGCCGATCTGGCCGCCCAGCGTGTTCATCCGGAAGTCTTCCAGGGTGGCCCGCTGGTCCTTGACCCGGAGCTTGCCGCGCGCGTTCGCCATCTTGAGCTTGCCATAGGTCAGCTCGTCCACCGTCGCGTCCAGACCGAAATCGATCTTGGGCGGCACCGGGATGATCTGGAGGTCGCCCTCGCCCGAGCGCCACTCGTCCAGATCGAAGCGCTTGCTGTGCACCGTCGCGGTGCCCCTGAGGGTGTCGTCCCGGAAGACGTAGCGAGATCAGGTTGTCGAGCGAGCCGGTCGCCTGGAGATCGCTGCTGCCGATCGAGCCACTGAACGACGGTGAGCTCGGCCCGCTCCGGCTCGAGCCGGAGCGACGCCTGCTGGATCGCGAGCGGATGCGGCAGCGTCTTGCCCTTGAGGGTGAGGTTGCCGACATCCACGCTGCCGCTGGCGGCAACGCTGTCGTACTGCTTCTTGTCGATGTCCGACATCCGGGTGCTTCACCGCCGCGTCGGCTGCGACGGTGCCGGTGAGCTGGTCCATCCCCTGGAGCTTGACCGCGCGGCGGACGTCGGCCAGGTCCACCTTGCCCTTCACCCTGAAGTCCACGTTGGGATCGGACACCGGCGTCTTGAGCACCAGCCCCACATCGACCGGATTCCCGCCGAGCAGCAGGTGGAAGCGGTCCAGCTTCACCACGGTGCTGTCGGCGCTGCCGCCGGGATTGGTGAGCGCCAGATCCATGAAGATGGAGCGGGCCGGGAGCGGGAGATCGGGATACTGGAAGGCGGCGTCGTTCACCTTGGCGTTGAGCGTGAACGCCGGGAAGGCGCTGTCGCCGTACTCGCCCTTGACTCGGCCGTTCATGGCGAAGTGCCCGACGTCTTCACCTTGTCGAAGTCGTGGGCGTAGACCGCCGGCACCAGCGACAGGATGCTCCGGAAGTTGGTGCTGGGCGCCTTGAACGCGAGGTCGAGGCCGAGCAGCTTGCCGGTGGACTTGGCCGAACCGGAGACGCCGAGCTTGAGGTCGTTGAGGCCTAAGCTCGGTGTCTTGAGGAGGTAGGACTTGTTGGCCAGGTCGGCAGCTACGTCGGCAATGAGGCCGACCTTCACCCGGTTGAGGTAGGGGATCCCGGCGAAGGTCGACGCTGGCGGTGTCGGCGGTCAGCCGGGTCTGGACGTCGACCTGGTGCTGGCTGAAATCGCCGCTGAGCGACTGGTTATAGCCTTTGAGCGTCGCCTTGAGCTTGGCCTTGCGGTTATCGAAGGCGATACCGGCGTCCTTGATCTCGAAGCGCCGGAGGCTCATGGCGATGGCTTGCTGACGCGCGGCTGGCGGCTGGGGTCTTCTTGGTGATGTCCCAGTTGGCGGCGCCGTCCTCCAGTGCGATGAGCGAGAGTCGCGGCTGATCCAGCTCGACGGCGCGGACCACGATGGGGCCGCTCCCCCCATGAAGTTCCGCACCACGCTGGGCAGGCTGACCGATACCCGGAGGTGTCGGACCGCGGCCAGGGTGTCGCCCTTGAAGCGATCAACGCCCACGGTAGTGAGGTCGTCGAGTGTCAGCGTCAGATTGGGGAAATGGCGAAAGAAGCTGACGCCGACGTCACGCCAGTCCACCCGGGCGTTGATGTTCTGGTTCGCTGCCGTCTTGACGCGCTCTGCTATTTGGCCTTTGAAGAGGAGCGGGAGGACGAGGAGAAGTACCAGGAGGAGGGCGAGGAGCCCTCCGACGATGGTCAGGACACGTTTCATGCTGTAAAAGTAAGCGGGGAGACGGGCGGTAGGGCGGGCGGGCGGGGCGGGCGGGCGGAGGCCGACTAACGGGAACATGGTCATTGGAGGACGCGGTCCGAAGCAATCCGGTCGTCACATCAGCGGGATTGCTTCGGCGGCTTTGGCCGCCTCGCAATGACTAGCTACGCAAACTGGTTGGATGCGGCCCAACAGTTGAAGCAGGTGTAGCTCGCGCTCCATCGCATGCCACTCACGCATGCCCGCCTCCATTGCACGATCGAATACCTCGCTTCCGTCAGCGATCTGTTGTCGCTGTAGTCGCGCGAACCGCTCGTTCATCCGGTCGAGCTTAGCGCGGAGGTGTTGGATCTCCGTCTCCAGCCTTCGAATCTCCTGGGGCGACAACGCCCAGAAGGTGTCCGAGTGCGCCTCGGCCTTGATCGTAGGGTTTCTCTCGGCACAATCAAGACAGACACCGGCCGGCGTCAGATCGAGCGAGTCCCCCATCTCTTGGCACACCGAGCAGGTCACCATGCAGATTCGGCCAGATTCGCATGGGCCGACAAAAACGGCTCACCCGAAACTGGTGTTGCGGCCTCGAGGTTCGGCATCCGGCCGAGCGACAGTCCGGCCAGGGCTCCGGCCAGCGCGCTGACCGCGGAGCGGCGGTGCATAAGCGGTTTCCTTTCGGGGGTGCTTCTCTAGATTTGGGGGGTGGCAAGCAAAGTAACAGCGGTCGGTCAATACGTCCGCGGTTTGATCGACTCCCGGCCCTTCGGCATCGCCTCCGTTACCGAATTCGGCGCGCTCAACAACGGGTCCGCTGACTGTACCGCGGCCTTCAATCGGCGCTCGCGAGCCCGGCGCGTCTCATCGTCGTCCCTCCCGGCTTCTACCGAATAACTGCGCCGCTGCGAATTCCCTGCAACACCGGCAAGTGGATCCTCGGCCTGGGCGGCGCCAAGTCTGTTGCCCTCACGGTGGACATGCCTTCAGGCAGCTCGAGTCGGGCGGCGATCGAGTACACCCACGATGATTCCAGGCAGCCCAACCATGCGGGCTGCGTCCTGCAGAATCTGCATGTCATCGGCAACAGCTCCGCCTGCCATGGCGTGTACCTGCAGGAGGTTTCGTATCCGCTGCTGGAGAACGTCCTCATCGAGGGCTTCGACGGTGCCGGCCTGCTGCTCGACAAGTGCCAGGATGGATCGTTCAACAACGTCGCGATAGTGGACTGCGGCCGGACCTCGGGCGATCCTGCCAACAACGCCGACACCGAGTACGCCCCGCTCCATCTCGTCAGCACCATCGCCGACGATCACTGCAACATGCTCCGCTTCCGCGACTGCCAGATCGAGAACAACCGGGTGTCGCCCTACGTCTGGATCGACGACGCCGGGCCGATCGGGATCTGGTTCGACCGCATCCACGCCGAGAACGCCAAGGCCCGGGGCAGCGGGATTTCTTGCGGTCCAAAGGCGGAGATTGCCACTTCGCCGGGATCGCGGCTGTGGGTTTCCGCGAGGGGTTCATCCTCGAGGGGTACGGGACCAACGCTTTTTCGGACTGCCGCAACGTGATCAGCGTGGTGGGCCCCAGGAACGTCGTCGGCAGCATCCGGATGTCCAACGTACAATGTGGGGCGGTCTCATGGACCAGCATGGGAGGCAGATCGTACTTCAACAACTGCACCATCGGCGACGTCGACATCAGCTGGCCGGCAGGAGGACCCACCGTGTTTACGGCGTGCTCGCTGGGAGAGGTGCGCATCGACCATGCGGGTGCGGAGCACTCGGGGGTTCGATTTTATAACTGCGTGATGAGCGGGTACGCCACCGACGCGCATGCGAGAGATCAGTGGCTGGTCGACTGCATCGTGAATGGAGACGTCACGGCTCACGCGAAACTGTCTCGGCTCGAGAACAACGTGATTCGCGGGTCGGTCGTCGCCAACAAGATCGAGTCGTCCTACATCCCCAACACGAAGACGATCTACGACACCTCACCGCCGACAGAAGGCACCTGGGAGGTGGGTGACAAGGTCTGGCACTCGGCTCCGTCGCCGGACGGACACGTCGGTTGGGTGTGTGTGGCTGGTGGGTCGCCGGGGACGTGGAAGGAGTTTGGGAGGATCTCAGGGTGAGAGGGAAGAAGTGAGAGGTGGGAGGGGGAGCGGTGAGCGGGCGGACGCGACGGGCGTGATTCGAGCGGAGCGAGAAAGCGCCTAACGTGACGCTTGGCACTTGGAGCCCAGCCGGCAGGCGACCCGATTCCTCGCTACGCTCGGAATGACTCGTTGCGACTGCTTACCGCCCCACGGCCTTCCCTCTTACTCTCTCTTACCTCTCACCTCCCTCTACCGTCGGTAAGACAATCATCGACCCCGGCTCGATCCTAATCTCCCCCGCCCTCACACTGTCGCTCTCGAACTCCTGCAAACCGGTCTGCGGATTCACTGAAAACAAGGGATAGAATTGCGGCGTGATCACTACCCGGAGCCGGTGCCCGGGCAGGAACCGGTTGGCCGTAATCAGCCGGTCCATTCGGAGACGCACCGTCTCACCCGGCTTCACCAGCCGGCGCTGTGACCCGCCATCACGATAGCTCGCCCGCTGGAGCGCGGTGCCCGGGCTCGAGAGATTCCACGCGGTGCCGTCCGGCGCCACATCGTAGAGCTGGGCCCAGAGATCGAAGTCAGGCACCGTGGCGCTCGCGGCCAACTCGACCACCACTCCGCCAATGATCTCGAGTGGTCTCTTGAACGGCGCCGTCTCGAAGACGGCAACTCGGCCGGCTGGAGTCAGCGCGCGATAGTCATGCGCCCCGAACTGGCCGTTGAACGGATCGGCAACCGGATGAGAGGGATCCGACCGGATCACCGTTTCCCCGATACCGCGGCTGGGCAGCCTCTGTCCAAGCTCCCAGCTGCCCGACTTCCCAGCTTTCTCGTCAGGTACAGCGTATCCGCTTTAGTCCCGGGAAATGGCCACCGATCGGCGGTACGCCACTGGTTCGCTCCCATCACGAACACTCGTACTGGCGCTCCGGTCTTGATCGAGTCAACACCCTTCACGTAGCGATCCATCCAGTCCAGCACCGCCCGTCGTAATCCAGCGCCGCGGCCGGGTCGAACTCCCGTTCACCTGCCTTGCTGCGGCGCATGCCTCCATGAGTCCATGGGCCGAGTACCAGTGCATCGCCCGCGCCCTGGAAGTTCTCGACTGCGCCGCTCGGCCCATACGCCTCGTCGAACCAGCCGGACAGGTTGAGCACTGCCGCGTCCACCCGGTCGTATCGCCCGGGCAGCATCGCGAAGCTCCAGTATTCGTCGCCCGGCGGATGCCGCATCCACTCGGCGTACCAGGGCGCCACGTTCTTGAGCTCCGGCAACTCGGTCATCGGCCGGAAGTGTCGCGCCCGGCCTTCGTCCTGCTCCCAGGCCTTGGCTGCCTCCTCTCCGGTCTTGGGGCCTGCGACATTGAGTCGTCGCCGGAGGTCAGGCGCGATGTTGAACCAGGTCCAATCGAGCCACGATCCATCCCATACGCCGCCCTGGTACCAGAAGCTCTCCGGCCTGGAGAACGTCATCGCGGGAACCATCGCCTTGAGCGAGGGCGGATGCTCGACCGCGGCGAGCCACTGCACCGCCCCGGGGTACGAGAGCCCGAACGTTCCTACCGCGCCGTTCGACCAGGGCTGGTGGGCGGCCCACTCGATGGTGTCGTAGCCGTCCTTGCCCTCTTGTTTGTAGGGATCGAACACACCGCCGGAGCCGTAACGGCCGCGCACATCCTGGAGCACGACGGCATAGCCTCGACCGACGGCGGCCCGGACCAGCGACGATCCTCCTACGGTGTCGGTCCGCCCGTACGGCGTGCGATAGACCAGGGTTGGGAAGCGTCCGTTGCCAGAAGGGCGGTAGAGATCGGCCCGAAGCTCCACGCCGTCGCGCATCGGCACTGCGACTCCGGTGTCGACTTGAAGTGGCCTGCGCGCAGAGGGGTGATAACCGAGCGCAGGTCAGCAGGTAGCAAGAGATTTGGGATGAACAGCAGAGTTTGATCGAGCGATCCTACTCGCGTCGGCGCCTCTCGGTACCCTACTTGTCGGTGCTCTCCCTCTCCAAGGCCTCGAGCTCGGCCCGGACCTGGGCCACTTGCGGCTGCAAACGCGGCTCTGCCCCGGAACGGAGCGCGAGGTAGCGCCGATAGGCCATGATCGCTCCCTCTCGATCTCCGTTCAGTGCCGCCAGCCGTCCCTCCTCGCGGTGGTACGTGACATACGCTGGTATGGTGAACAGGTCGAATACTCGGCGCCGGATCGCAGCAAGCGCGCGAGGGAGATTGCCTTGCTGCTCGAATAAGCGACTGACGACGAGGTTTCCGTAGATGGTAAACGGGATTACCGTCGCGTCGACCAGAGCCGAGTCGAGCCGGTCAAGAAGCTTCGGGAGCTCGGACGAGTGTCGCGCTGAAGCGAGCTGGGTCTCGAGCAGCAGCGCAAACTGCTCGGGGGCTTCATGGAGTCGCCCGCTATCGGGCGGAGTGTGAAGCCCCCGGAGATCCTCGATCGCACGCTCGGCACGCTTGAGCTTACCCTGGTCCAGCGCCCGCTGGCCTCCGGCGAAACGCGCGACGACAGCGCCCATCGCCGCCGCGACCGGCGTTCCAATGGCAGCTTCGAGGGCAGCGCCGGCCTTCTCACCCGCGGCCGAGTCACCGTCGACGAACCGAGTCTCGAGAAACTGCATCTCCCGCGGATCCGATCCGGGAGTCGGGCTCAGCGGCAGCGCCCGGCTGGGCGACCCAAGAATGACCGGAAGCATATGGGAGTATCGCTGAGTCCAGAGTTGCTCCCTAGCTGTGACGGCGCGGGAACGATTCCTCTGGAGCACCATCTCTGCGTCCTGTAATGGCAAGCCCAACGCGAGCCCAGCCGTCAGTATCATCTGGAGTGATCAAGCTGTCGTTTCGGAGCGCGTCGAAGCGGGCGGCGCTGTCGCCCACTGCCATCGCCAACTCCCACTGTTGAGCGGCCGACCAGCCCGACGTCGAATCGACCCGGAGCATACGGCTGAGAGCCTGCCGTGCTCCCGCGGTGTCACCCAGGGATAGCGCCAGGCTGGTTCCATGCTCGAGCGCGGGAGCGAAGCTGGAATCGAGCGCGAGTGCGCGGGCAAATGCCTGCTCGGACCTCCGCCGAGCATCGCCGATTCCGACCAGCTCGCCGTAATGATAGAGGTTGTCGCCCAGCTCGTACCATGCCTCGGCGTTGTCGGGGGCCACCTGGGCAAACTGTTCGGCCGCGGTGATCATATCACGAAACCGCGGCGGAGCGGGCCAGCGGGTGCCCAGATACACATTCAAGAGTGCCCGGTCGGCCGGCGAAAGCCGATCGCGATACTTCCAGGCCAGAACGCTCCCGGGTCCCTCAGTGAATCCTCCCAGCCACGACCCGGCACGAGTAAGACCGAGACCAGCCAGAGCGAAGGTGGAGTCCTGCTGCAGCGCTCGCGCGAATCTGTCCTGGGCCTGCCTGAACTCACCCCGGCGCACCAGCGCCTGACCCTCCAGGTAAGCGCGCAGCGCTGGCAGCGTCATACTCGTCAGATTGGCGAGTCGCTGCTCCCCCTCACCTGCTTCGAGCGCGAGGAGTTTACTCGCTAGGCGGTCCACCAGGCGCGGGAGGCTATCAGGCGAGCCTTCCACGCTGGCGCGCGCAGTGAGCTTGGCCGCGGGTGACTCGTAGATCGCCGCGTTGATGGTTATCTGCTGCCGAGTGCCGACAACGTCACCCTGAATCACCCGGCCGGCACCGACTCGCTCAGCGACCTGGATGGCGTCTCGTTCACCCAAGTCCGCAGCCGGTCCCGCCGTCCGGCGCCAGGCCGCAAGGACGTTCCGGGGATCGGCAGCCCGGATGCCTTGATTACTACCGAGCTTCGCAGCCAGGAGATCGACCATTCCCTCGCGAAGATACCGGAGCGACGAGTCCGCGCCGCTCACCCGAAACGGCGCCACCGCCACTAGCGAGCGATCCACCTCCACCGCCGGCTCCCGTTTGGTGAGCCAGGCGATCGCCAGCGCGAGCGCCAGCGTAGCCGCGCCACCGGCCACGAGCCAGCGTCCGCGACGTTTAGTCATTCCACGCAGCGGTGCTCCCGGTGTCACGCGGACGGTGGGGATCGGCTCCGCGGGAGTCTGTGTTTGAGCCGCCTCCAGCAGCAGAAGCATCTCGTCAGCGTTGTCGGGCCGGTCGGCTGGTCGTTTCTCCAGCAGGCGCATGATCAGCTTGTCCAACTCCGGCGATACAGCCGGACGCCGCTGCCGGAGAGGAACCGGCTGCTCGGCCATGTGAGCAGCCAACAGCTGAGCCGCGGTGCGGCCCTGGAACGGCGGCTGCCCCGATAGCATCTCGTATGCGACGACGCCGAGGGAATAGAGGTCGGCTCTGGCATCGGTGGAGGGATCGGCCGCGGCCTGCTCCGGAGCCATGTAATGCGGGGTGCCGAGTGCGATGCCGGCCGAGGTGAGTCCGGATGTTGTTTGGCTGGCGGCCAGTGCTTTGGCGATGCCAAAGTCGGCGACCTGGGCTCCGCCTTCGCTTAGGAGAATGTTGTCGGGCTTGATGTCGCGATGGATAATCCCGTGGCGGTGAGCGTACGCCAACGCTCCGCCGACTTCGGACATGATCCGGACCGCGGCGCGGATCGGCAGCTCGCCCTGACGGTCGAGGCGAACCCGGAGCGATTCCCCCTCAACGAACGGCATGGTGTAGTAGAGAAATCGCCGGCGTTGCCGGCGCTGAACAGCGGAAGGATGTGGGGATGTTGCAGGCTGGCGGCGACCTGAATCTCACGGCGAAAGCGGTCTGCGCTTAGACCCGCGGTGAGATCGGGTGGCAGCACCTTGAGTACGATGGTCCGCCCGAGCGCCGTCTCCCGCCCAACGAATACGCGAGACATCCCGCCTCTGAGCTCACGCTCGAGGCAGAAACTCATCGCCCAACGAGGCTTGCAGTGCAGCTCTGATATCGTCCAGATATCACCCGCGCGAGGAAGCTGATCCAAGGTAATCAGCCGCGCGTAACGGGTGAGCGTCTGGGGACGACAATCCGGGGAGATCAGGCCGCCGGCGGAGTCAGCCCAGGGACCGGCTCCAGATCGTGTACGCCGCACCAGTTCAGCAGCCCGGCCACGTCTACAGCATGCTCCGCAGTATCAACCATCACTGAAGTCGTCTCGTTGGTGACGATCGGGATCGAGTCGAGGCTGTTGCGGCCTGGCTTGGGTAGCGGCCGTTCGTCCGCCCGCCATGGGCCATCCGCCTGGCTCAGGTCCACACCACTCGCCTTGGCCCGCTCGGCCAATTGATACACTGCGATCGGTTCGTACCGCATCCGTGCCGGGGGTTGGCGCTGATTCGCAATCGTGCTCTCCAGCAAAGGCCGCGAGAGGGTGGAGACCTCTTCCTTGGATCGCATCAGTACCTCACAGGAAGCGAGTGTCCCGCTCGACGAGTTGCTTTGCGACGAGCAAGGATGGCCTGTGGGAACACTGCGGTCTGTGAGGGGGGACACGGATGTGGCTGGTATCGGCGCAAGGGACTGCGCTCGATGGCTTTAGGTCTAGGGTCTTGAGCGAGTCTAGGGTCTGGGTCTGGGTCGAGGGTCCAAGGTCGAACGTCAGGGTCCAGGATCCTCTCTCGACTCTTGGCCCTAGACTCTCGACTTCCTTAACTACCTCTTCGCCGTCTTGAACAGCCCCAGATACTGGCCATAGCCCTCCGCCTCGAGCTTGTCTACCGGAATGAACCGGAGCGACGCCGAGTTCATGCAGTAGCGAAGCCCGGTCGGGGCGGGCCCGTCATCGAAGACGTGTCCCAGGTGGGAATCGGCATGCGCCGATCTCACCTCGGTCCGCTCGGCGAACAGCCGGTGGTCGGTCTTGGTCTGGATGTTGGACGGCTCCAGCGGCCGGGTGAAGCTGGGCCAGCCGGTGCGGGAGTCGTACTTGTCCAGCGAGCTGAACAGCGGCTCCCCCGACACCACGTCCACGTAGATCCCCTGCTCATGATTGTCCCAGTATGCGTTCTGGAACGGCCGCTCGGTGCCCTCGTGCTGGGTCACCTGATACTGCTCGGGGCTGAGCTTGCTCTTGAGCTCCGCATCACTTGGTTTCTTGAAGGTCACTGGATCCCATCCTGTCGGTTGAGTCTGAGCTGCTGCTGTAGAGGTCAGGAGTCCGGAGCCGGGAGTCAGGAGCCCGATGGACATCATAAAACTCAGGATGAACGCAACTCGGATTTTCATCTTGGCGCTCCCGACTCCTTACTCCCGACTCCCGACTGCGAGACTTGATTCTCCCCCCACAACTCCTTGATCCGCGCTTCCCGTCCACACCCTATCACGTAGGCCCGGTACCGCTCGGGATTCTTCTTGTAAAACTGCTGATGGTACTCCTCCGCCGCATAGAATCGGGTTGCCGGCTGGATCGCGGTGACGATCGGCGTAGGGAACCGGTGCGACCGGTCCAGCGCCTGCTTCGACGCTTCTGCCGAGCGCTGCTGCTCCGCGTCGCGGTAGAAGATGATCGAGCGGTACTGCGGCCCGCGATCACAGAACGCCTTGTTGACGGTGAGCGGATCGATGTGGTGCCAGTACACGTCCAGCAATCCCTCGTAAGAAATCTTGGATGGATCGTAGATCACATCCACCGACTCGGCGTATCCGGTCGTGCCGTCTCGACTTGCTCGTAGTCGGGATTCGCCTGCGAGCCTCCGGCGTACCCCGCCGTCACGCTGGCCACTCCGGTAACGCCATCGAACGCCTTCTGCATCGACCAGAAGCAGCCACCGGCGAAGGTGGCCACGCGCTGGGTAGCAGTGGGCACCGGCGCGACGAGAGAAACCGCCGCGGGACCCGAGGTAGCGCCGATCAGGGCCGAACCGGCGAGGGTTAAAACCAGAAGTGGTATGGTGATAAGTCCAGCAGACCGACGGTACATCATGGGGACTCCGGTGGGTGACACATCCATAACGTACGAAGTGCGAAAAAGATCCCCAAGTCTGGAGGCACCATCGCGCCTCTACGTCACCGCCATTCCCAGCGTCCCGCGCTTCAGCAGGACCGCGGGGCCGAACGCGTCGGGCATGTACAGGAAATAGTTGAGGTTGGCAGGGCCGAGCCGGAAGGTACTGGGAATCTGGTGGGTGGAGGAGAGCGTCTGAAGGTTCGCTGACGCGTTGAGATAGCCTATGTCCACCTGAATAACCCCGACAGTCGGCTCAGCCAGAAGCAGCGTCTGGCCTACATCTGCCAGGCCACCACCGTCCGACCAGCAGTAGCAGAGCCCGAGATTCGACTCCGAGTAGACCATCCATCCGTCGGGCTGCATGAGGCCGAAGTTGATGAGGAAGGTGGCGCCCCGCACCGCGTTGCTCCGCCCGATCTGGGTGATGAACGGGGAGTGAGCGGTTTTCCCGCTCAGACCCAGGATCAGCTCCTCCCTCGAGATCGTCAGCGTCGTCAGCCCGAGCCGGGCGTTCTCCTGCTCCTGCCGCCGGGCCTCCTCGAGAATCTGGTCGGCGTGTCTCGCGATCTCGCGGGGCGACCGACGAGGACCTTTTTTGGCCGAAGACTTCGGTTGGCGCTTGACCACAGTAGCCTCGCTGGAGATTTGCTTCGGAAGCTACCGTTGAGAGCAACCGGGGACCAGAAGCGCGTAAGTTCCGTTCCTAATGGTCGCACCTCGAGTACATTAGCAGCAGCCGTGATGACCCCGTACCTCTGTCCGCCCCTTCTCGAAGATCCCCTATGAAAGTCGGATTCATCGGCCTCGGCAGCATGGGCCTCCCCATGGCAACCCACCTCCTCGAGGCGGGCCAGGACCTCGCCGTTTACAATCGGACTCGGAGCCGAGCCGATGATCTGGCGAAGCGCGGCGCTCGGATAGCGACATCGCCGCGTGAGGTTGCGCAGGGCGCCGACGTGCTGATTACGATGCTGGCGGACGACCCGGCAGTGGAGCAGGTGATCTTCGGTGAGGACGGCGCGCTCGCCAGTCTGAAGCGTGGTGCAGTTCACGTCTCCATGAGCACCATTGGCCACGTGCTTTCCCGCCGTTTGACCGACCAGCACAGAGCCAAGGGACAGGGCTATGTGTCGGCGCCGGTGTTCGGCCGGCCCGAGGCGGCGCAGCAGGCCAAGCTCTGGATCGTGGCCGCCGGACCGGCCGATGCCATCGAGCGCTGCCGTCCTCTGTTCGAAGCAATGGGACAGGGCATCGAGATCGTGGGCGACGACCCACCGATGGCAAACGTGCTCAAGCTGGCGGGGAACTTCCTGCTCGCCGCGGCGATCGAGGCGATGGGTGAGGCCTTTGCGGTGGTCCGGAAGTACGGGATCGAGCCGAAGCGATTCCTCGAGATCGTCAATGGGCGACTGATCCGCTCACCAATCTACGAGAACTACGGAACCCTCATTGCCGATCAGCGGTGGGAGCCGGCCGGCTTCAAGTTGCGGCATGGGCTGAAGGATGTTCGGCTGGCGCTGGCGGCCGCCGAGGAGAAGACCACACCTATGCCGCTCGGGAGCCTGATCCGAGATCAGTACCTGTCGGCCATGTCGCGCGGCTGGGGCGACATCGACTGGGCTGCGTTGGCCAGGGTGACGGCGGTGAACGCCGGCTTCAAAGACTGAGTCATCGCGGGAACGCCTCCGGCAGCCCTCCATCCACTGTCAGGATGTCCCCGGTGGTGAACCGGAACCGCTCGCTCGCAAGCAGCACCGCGATATCCGCCACTGCTTCGGGCGGGATCAGCGTCGCCCCCATCAAGTTTCGGCTGCGATACACCGCGAGCTGCTCTTCCATAGTGACTCCTCGGCTCGCCGCCCGCTCGCGCACGAACTGAAGGAACAGGGGTGTCTCGATCTGGTCGGCGTTGATGGCGTTCACCCGGATGCCATCGCCGCCGAGCTCGACTGCGGCCACTCGTAGCGCCTGGAGCAGCGCGGCCTTGCTGCCGCCGTAAGCGACCGCATCCCGCCCCGGGACCAAGGCGGCCTTCGACACCGAAGCGACGATCGATCCGCCCAACCCCTGCCGCCGCATGATCGCCGCAGCCCGGCCGATCGCCTGCACAGCACCGAGATAGTGTACCTCGAGCTGGCGCTGGAGATCCTCGCGCCGGATCTCGGTAATGGGAGCGAACCGGGGCGGCATACCCGCGGTGTAAAAGAGGCAATCGAGTCCACCGAACTCGAGCACGGTCTGACGAAAGAGTGCGTCGAGGCTGGGGTCGCTCCTGACATCGACTGCAGCCGAGATCGCGCGACCGGGAAAGCTCGCCGCCACCTCCCTGGCCACCCCTTCCGACGTGGCGCCGTCCAGGTCCGCCACCACCACGTGGGCACCCTCTTCCGCGAACCGCCGAACGGCCGCCTTTCCGATCCCGCTACCACCGCCGATGATGACGACGACGTGACGGGGCAGCAGCCTGGTCGCTCGCTCCTTGGCGATCTGCTCCTCGATCTTCCGGCGCTCCAACGGCCAGTGCTCGAACTCGAAGACGTCCTTCTCCGGAATGAACTGGAACTGGTCCACCGCTTCTGCGTTGACGATCGCCTCCAGCGATGCCCGGTAGCAGACATTGGCGGTGACCGCGTTGCGCTTGTCGCTAAACGCGGTGATCACACCCAGCTTCGGGGCCAGCACCACCTTAGCCCAGTCGTCGAGCGGGCGCTCCCCATCTGCTGCGTTTCTCTTGTGGTATGCCTCGTACTCGGTGCGGGCCGCGGCGAGCTGAGTGCGAACACGGGCGATGAGCTCGTCGGGACTTCCGTCTAACTCCAGCCACACAGGAAGCCGGCCGGCGCGAAGAAGATGTTCCGGCGTCGCCATCCCCCGGCCGACCAGCTCCCGCGTCCGCTCGGCGCCGAGCGTGGCGAGCAGGTCGTCCGCATCGTCGTAGTGGAGGATGACGCGATCGGGGCGGCTCAATGAGCCTCGTATGACCGGCAGCACCAGCTCGGCCAGGCGACGGCGCTCTTCATTGCGACCCGATGCGTTGGCTGCGGGTCGCACCTGACCCGAACGGATCGATTGCACGAATGATCGCTCGCGACGTCTTGCTGCCAGATACTCGTCGATCCGGCCGGTCACCTCGAGCAACCGGGCATGGCACTCTTCCGCATTGTCGCCCCAGACCACCAGCCCGTGGTGTGCCAGCGTGAGCCCAATCGCTTCCCCCGGAATCCGACCGGCGATCCGTCCGACGGCCTGCGCCAGAGGGAACCCCGGCCGGACATATGGCACGTACACGAGCTTCTTCCCGAACAGCTCGGCAACCAACCGCTCGGCCTGGGCATCCCTGATGTTGGTCAGACTCATCGTCGCGACGTCGTGCGTGTGGGCCATGATCTTGTAAGGAAGCAGCGCGTGCAGGGGAGTCTCGACGCTGGGCGACGGCCCCTCTGCCACCATGCAACCGGCCATGAAGCGCATCATCTCGGGATCGCTCATCGCCTCGGCATCGCGCAACGCCGCCAGACGCGTGAGGGAGAGCCGAGTGAAGCCGTCGCGGGTGATGGTGCGGAGGTCGGTACCACTCCCCTTCACCAGGAGGGTGTCCCCTTCCTTTATAGAGGTGTTGCCGCCGCCCGGCTGAACCAGACGGACATCCTGACCCATCAGGTGAGAGAGAAGGACCAGCTGGTCGAGCGGATCGGATGCGGCTGCGGCCCAGCCGGAAGAGCGTTGGGAGGGCGAATTGGACACGGGCATGGGAGGAAGATGACCACGGCGGCGTTTCAGCGCGAGTCATGGGAGAGGACGAATTAACACTCTGGGTGTCCAACCGTATACTGGAGATCGCACCTGCTCTATGAACCCACTCAACGGAATGGCCATGTCGATTCAACCCTCACGAAACTCACGGATCGCCGGCTGGCTGGGCGCCGCGTTCATGCTGATGATCGCCCTTCCTGTCTCATCGTTCGCTCAAGGCCCCGGAGGGTACGGTCCCCCACCGAGCGGTGGGTACGGACCCGGCGGTGGCGGCGGCGGATACGGGGGCGGGATGCGCCCGAGGGGCGGTGGCGGGTACATGGGACGGCACGGAGGTGAGCACCGGATGCCCTCACCCAGTGAGTTGGAAGGCCCTGCTACGCCGGCCATGATGCGGGATTCCGTCAAATTGAACGAGGATCAGTTGAAGCAGTACTCCCAGCGCTACTCCAGCTACATCGCTGGGACCCAAGCGACACGCGACAGCCTCCGCACCCAAATGCTGGCGGTCAGATCAACATTCCAGAGTGGCAATCGCGAGGCTGCTCGGGGACAGATGGGAGATGTCCAGGAGCAGTGGAAGCAGCTGTCGGACAAAGACAAGAAGTTCAACGAGGGGCTGAAAGACATCCTCAACAAGGACCAGCAGAAGCGATATAAGAAGATACAGGAGGATCGGGTGAAGGTGGATCGGGAGCAGTGGCGCCGTGATCGGGTGCCGGATGCGAATGGAGAATCAGGGGAGAACGGGCGGTAGGTGAAGAGGCGGAAGATGAAGCGGCGGTAGATACAGAGGCGGAAGGTGAAGAGGGAGCGGTAAGGCGATCCGCTTCTGTGCTTCCGCCCGTTTTTCCTTCCGCCTCTCTTTCTTCCGCCCGCCGTTCCTTCCGCCCGCCGTTCCTTCCGCCGCCGTATCTTCCGCCCTACTGCCCCTCCCTGTCCAGCTGGGTGACTGCCGCCAGCACCACGCCCGGTTGCTCTTCCTGGATGTACTGGCCCGCGCCGGGTACCTCCTCGACCGAATAGCGCGCCACTTTCTGCTTCAGTAGGTCGCGTTCTTCGTTGGGCACCTGAACCCTATGTGGAGCCGCGCCGATCAGGAGCAGCACCGGTGCCTTGCAGCGGTCGAGCCGGTCGGCCAGGGAGTCGCTCTCCTTCGATTTCGAGATTCGGTAGAGCGCGTCGAGTGAGCCGTCCAGGTCCGCCATCTGGGCAGCGCCATACCCCCGTACCACTTCGTCCGTGACCCAACGGGGATCCCCGGAATTGCTGGTCAGCTCATCATGAAGCTGCTGCCGAGCCGTGACATCATCCATCATGAGCTTGAGCGGGAGCACGCCGAACCGGAACAGACGCTTCATCTCAGGTGTGGCCGGGCTCTCGGCCGGTCCGCCGTCTATCGATAGGAGACCCCGCACCAGGTCAGGCCGCTTGATCGCCAACCGGAAGGCGATGCCCGCGCCGCTGGCCTGAGAGACCATCAGTGCGTGTTTGACGCCCATGTGGTCGAGCGTGCGAGCGACTCGATCGGTCTGCGCATCGAACGAGTAGTCGGCTTTTTTGGGGTGCGACGATGAGCCGTATCCCAGCGGCTCGACCACGATAGTCCGGTAGCCCTGCTCAACCAATGGTTCGGTGATCTTCCGGTAGCTGTACGCTCCGCCGAACAGGCCCGGAATCAGAACGATGGGGCGGCCAGCTCCGACGCTCGTGGTGCGGAGGATCTCGCCCTTGGCGACCTCGACGTCGCGGACAGCGGCGCTGTCGATCGGATGAGAGAGAAGCGCGAGGCCGAGCAGGAGCATGGGGCAGCCGGTGCTGGAGTGAGGTTCACGTCGCCAATGTCCTAAACGTAGGAGGGCAGCGAAGGGTCGCGGTGACAAGGGCCACAGGCTCAGCCCCAGGCTGCGAACAGTGCTGCGACGACCATCACCAGCCCTATCGCCATCTTTCCCGCGGCCGCTACTGCCCGTCCCAGCACGGCGCCCCAGCCGGCCCTGGCCGAGGTTCCCGATTGACGGGCCCGGGTGTATTCGAAGATTGCCGCACCGAGGAAGGCCCCAACGAACCCCCCGATCACCGAGCCGATGATCGGAACCGGCACACCCACGATCGCGCCGATCATCCCGCCTACCAACGCTCCCCATCCTGCTCGACTGGATCCGCCGTATCGCTGGGCGAAACGAAAGCCAATCCAGGACTCGAACAGCTCACCCAACAGTGCCAGCGCGATGATGACGGTGAGCAGCACGGCTCCCAGCGTGCGGAAGTCGGTGAGCCAACCGTAGCCGAGGATGCCGATCACGATCACCCAGAGCCCCGGCAGCCCGAGCGGAATCAGCAGCAGGCCGACGATGCCGCTACCAATGAGGAGGACGATGGCGAGTTGGTCAGTGGACAATGGAGATCCTGAGTGAGCCATGAGCCTAAAACCGTCATCCTGAGCGCAGCGAAGGATCGGCCCGCTTACCGTTTGGGCTCCAATGTCTGAACGCCAGGTTAGGGATTCCTCGCTACGCTCGGAATGACGAGCGCGACGAACAGCTCATAGCTAATAGCTACTTCTTTCCCGCCCCGATTCGCTCGAGCACTTCCCCCAACCGCCGCATCTCCTCGCCATACTTTGCCCAGTCGATGTTACGCTGAGCCTCGAGCGCCGCCGCGTAGCGCTCCCGTGCCTCCTCCGCCAACGCACGCAAACTGGTATCGGCGGCTGCAGCACCAGTCGCGACGGGAGGCCCCGGCTGGTTCCGAGGACCGGAAGCCCCGCCGAACAACTCGGCCAAGCCACCCTCGAGGGTCTCCTGCATCACTACCTGATTCTGGTAGGCAACCACCACGCGCTTGAGCTCTGGGATCCGGCCGCCCTCAGCCTTGAGGTAGAGCGGCTGCACGTAGAGCAGTGACTCTTCGATCGGGATCACCAGCAGATCTCCCCTGATGACCTGCGACCCCCGCTGATCCCAGAGCGAGACCTGGCGGGAAATCTCGGTGTTCTGATTGATCCGGTTCACGATCTGCTGCGGCCCGAACACCAGGCTCTGCCGCGAGAGGCGGTAGACCCGGAGCTTGCCATACTCGTCGCCATCGTTCCGCGCCACCATCCACGCCGCCAGGTTGTCCTTCCCCCTCGGCGTGAACGGCACCATGTAGATGAACTCCGCCTTTTTCTCCTCTGGCAGGCGCATGATGATGTGACGCATGAACGGCACCTGGCCCTGAGCCTCGGCGACGGTCGGGATCTGCCACTGGTCCTCCCGATGATAAAAGTCCTCGGGATCGTTCATGTGGTACGTGGTGTAGAGATTGGTCTGGATCCGGTAGATCTCGTCCGGGTAGCGGATGTGGGCCCGCAAGTCCGCCGGCATCCGGTCCATCGAGGCGAAGATGCCGGGAAAGATTCGAGACCAGGTCCGGATCAGCGGGTCGGAAGGAACACTGACGTACGCTGTGAGCGAGCCGTCATAGGCATCGATCACCAGCTTGACGCTGTTCCGCATGTAGGTGGTGCCGTCTCTGAGTCGCTGAGCATAGGGAAAGCCGTCGGTGACGGTGTACGCATCGAGAATCCATTTGAGCGTGCCGTCTCCCGTCAGTACCAGATAGGGATCTCCGTCGAACTCCAGGAACGGGAGCGCCTTCTTCGCCCGATCCATGATGTCGCGATTGTAGAGCACGCGGCTGTTGCTGGTGATGTCGCCCGAGAAGAGGATCTTGGATGAGCCGAAGTTGGCCGCGAGGATCGTCCGGCGCAGCGCATTACCGACCCGGACGCCGCCCTTCCCGGTGTATGCCGCGTAGACGTTCGCCTCGCCCGATGGATGGTCGAACTCCCGCTGGCGGGTATTGACGAAGACGTACTCGTTGGCCAGCTCGCCGTAGTAGATCTGGGGACGAGTGAGCTTGAGCGACACAGTCGAAGCCGGGGGCAGGTCCTTGATGAACAGCACCGGCAGGCCTTCCGGCGTTACCTGGTTCACCGGGCTCATGGTGATGCCCATACCATGAGTGAACGTCAGGTGCTCGTTGATGAACGTCCTGGTCGGCAGCGACGCGGCGTTGAGCTCCCGGGGGGAGAGCAGAATCTGCCGGTATTTACCGTCGATCCAGTACCGGTCATCGTCGACGGAAATGAAATCGTAGTACGTCCTGATCTCCTGCAACTGCCCAAACGTCATCAGCAGCGGATCGCGATCCCAGAGCCGCACGTTCTCGACTGTTGGAGCATTGGCCCGGATGTCGGCCAGCGAGAGGTTCGCCTCACCGTTGAGCTCCCGGGTCTCCACGCTGTCGAGCCCCCAGGCCTGCCGCGTCGCCGCGATGTGATTCCTGAGATAGGGTGTCTCGCGTGTCAGTTCGGTCGGGGCCACTACCAGCTTCTGCATGACCGTGGGGAACACACCGCGGCCAAGGAACGCCACGATCAGATAGCCGGCAATGGCAAGGAAGCCGTACCACCCCAGTTGGCGTCTCACTCCCCCGACAACTACCGCGGCAGCGGCGAGCACCGCCACCACTGCCGAGACGCGGAGCGCCGGCAGGCTGGCATGAATGTCGGTGTAGCTGGCGCCCACCAGGGGACCGGTGGTGGAGTAGAGCAGGCTGGGGATGTCCACCAGCCAGAGCCGGAGCGCGGTGAGCAGAAAGAACGCAGCCAGGAGAGCGGCGAGGTGCAGGCCGGCCGAGGCCTCGACTCGGAGCCTCCGAGGCGCCAGCATGATGTCACCCCGAATGCGGTAGAGCGGGACGAGGAGAATGAGCGAGATGACGACCAGCGTCGTCAGAAAGCCGATGACGCCAGACAGCGCCGGCAGCGTGAAGACGTAGTAACCGATGTCTCGGCCGAAGATGGGGTCGTTGGTGCCGAACGGCGTACGGTAGAGGAATCGAAGGACCGTGTCCCATGCCGGTGTCGCCGCCAGTCCGGCAAGCACCCCGAACCCGAGTGAGACCGGAAGACTCAACCGGGTGAGTGCGGCGGTGATGTCGAAGCGAGGAGCGGTGGGCCCGAACCGGAGTACTAGGGGGTCGGGAACCAGGCCGCGCTGTGCCAGTCGCAGGTTGAGGTACAGGAGACCGAACGTGAGGCTGCCCGCGGCCAGGAAGAGCAGCAGCCGGGTGGTGAGCTCGCGGGTGAAGACGATCTGATACCCGATCTCCTGGAACCACCACCAGTCGGTGAGCAGGCCAATCAGGGTCGGGAAGAAGAAGAACACGACCGCAAAGGCGCCGAAAAGCAGTGCGGGTGAGACTCGGCGGCGGGAACGCGGGAGGCGGGCGGTCATATTGTCATAGTTGAGGTGCTGGAAGAATAGTGCATTGGAAGGAGCATGAGCTATAAGCCACGTGTCATCCTGAGCGCAGCGAAGGATCGCTAGTCGACCCAATCGGATTCCATATTGTGACCTCGCGCGGGGCCGGCCGATCCTTCGCTGCGCTCAGGATGACAGTGTTTTGGCTAATAGCTGATAGCACGTAGCTCAGGGCTAAAATGGCAACGGCCGGCTCATCCGAAGACGAGCCGGCCGTTTTCTTTATCGTCCTGCTGGTTTACAGCTTGACGACGTTCTCCGCCGCCGGGCCCTTCTGGCCCTGCACGACATCAAACTCCACCCGGTCGCCCTCGGCCAGGCTCTTGAAGCCCTGGGCCTGGATGGCCGAATGATGGACGAAGCAGTCCTTCTGACCGTTCTCTGGCGTAATAAAGCCAAAGCCCTTCGCGTCGTTGAACCACTTCACCGTGCCGGTAGTGCGAGACATTTCCTACTCCTTGTACATGGTGTAATCGGAGTGGGGACATGCCGCACGACCGACTACTGTTGCGTGGATTCCGGCGCCACGCCGCCTGACTGCCGCGGCGCATCGTGCGCCAGGAACAGCAGCCAAATCAAAAGGGACCAGCACCAACGCCAGTCCCTGGTTTTCACGTCGGATATCAAAGGCGCGAGCGCGCCTCGGAACCGCAAAGAAGCTAACCAAATTGGCCCATAATTACAAGCCCATTCTGCCCACGCCCCATGGCCGACAGCCCCCTCCCCCCTCGACCGCCACTACCTTGCAGAGGTCGGGCCGACGCGGGGAAACCGGTTTCGAGGCTTGATGGTTATTGGCGGGTGACTGACTGCTTCTGAGAGGGGATCAACCGATGTTGCCACAACGAAAGCTGGGCCAGGACGGGCTCACGGTCTCAGCGCTGGGATTGGGTTGTATGGGGATGAGCCAGTCCTACGGGTCGGCCGAGGAGCGCGACGAGAAGGAGTCGATCGCGACGATTCACCGCGCCATAGAGCTAGGCGTGACCTTCCTCGATACCGCCGAGGTGTATGGACCGTTCACCAACGAGGAGCTGGTCGGCCGGGCCATGAAGGGGCGCCGCGACCAGGTGGTCATCGCGACCAAGTTCGGTTTCAAGATCGAAGGAGACCAGAGAAGCCTCTCCGAGCTCGACAGCCGGCCGGCGCACATCCGGGAAGCGGTCGAAGGCTCGCTCCGCCGGCTCGCCACCGATCATATCGACCTGCTCTATCAGCATAGGGTCGATCCAGCCGTCCCCATCGAAGACGTGGTTGGCACGATGGCCGATCTGGTGAGCCTGGGAAAGGTCCGTTTCCTGGGCCTCTCCGAGGCAGGAGAGAGCACCATCCGGCGAGCCCACGCCACCCATCCCATCGCCGCGCTGCAGAGCGAGTACTCGCTCTGGGAGCGGAACCTCGAGCCGCGGATCATCCCCTTGCTCCGAGAGCTCGGCATCGGACTGGTGCCGTTCAGCCCACTCGGTCGCGGCTTCCTGACCGGCACCGCGAAGCGGGCTGAGGAGTATCCCGCGGGCGACTATCGCAGGGGAGATCCCCGGTATCAGGGAGAGAACTTCGACGCCAACATGAGGGCGGCGTCAGCGGTGCAGCAGCTGGCGGCCAGAAAGGGCGCAACCCCGGGACAGATCGCGCTGGCCTGGCTTCTTCACAAAGGATCTGACATCGCCCCCATTCCAGGCACCAAGCGGCGGAGCTACCTCGAAGAGAACGTCGCCAGTGTGAAAGTCGACCTGAGTCAGTCAGAGATGGCGCAGCTCGACTCGGCGCTGGCGCCCGAGAAGGTGGCAGGACCGCGCTATAGCGAGCGAATGATGTCGACGGTGGACCGCTAGACTTCCATGATCCCGCTTTCCGTTCTCGACCTCGCTCCCATTGTAGAAGGGGGGGATGCCGCTCAGGCGCTCAGGAACAGCCTCGACCTGGCGCAACACGCCGAGCAGTGGGGATTCAATCGCTTCTGGCTGGCTGAGCATCACAGTATGCCCGGGATCGCGAGCGCCGCGACGTCCGTCGTCATCGCCCATGTAGCAGGAGGGACCTCGACCATCCGGGTGGGCGCCGGCGGCATCATGCTGCCGAATCATTCACCACTCGTCATCGCGGAACAGTTCGGAACCCTCGCGGCCCTTTTCCCCGGTCGCATCGATCTCGGACTCGGCCGGGCACCCGGATCGGATCAGATCACTGTGCGGGCGCTCCGCCGAAGCCCTGCCTCGGCCGAAACCTTTCCTGAGGATGTCGCCGAGCTGATGGTGTACTTCAAGACGCCGATGCCCGGACAGGTGGTGCAGGCGGTTCCTGGTGGCGGTCTCGAGGTGCCGATCTGGATCCTGGGCTCGAGTCTCTTCGGGGCGCAGCTCGCAGCCCATATGGGCCTGCCGTTCGCGTTCGCCTCCCACTTTGCGCCTGGCCTGATGCATCAGGCGATCGAGCTCTACCGCGTGGGGTTTCGGCCATCCGAGCAGCTCGACCGACCCTACGTGATGCTCGGGGTCAACCTGATCGCGGCCGACAGCGATGACGAAGCCCGGGTACTGTTCACGTCACTGCAGCAGGCGTTCCTCAACCTGCGGCGTGGCCGACCGGGCCGACTACCGCCTCCGGACCCGGACTTCGAGGCTCGGCTGGCGCCATTCGAGCGTTCGATGCTCGATCAGGTGCTCGCGTACGCCGTCGTGGGGTCACATGAGACGGTGCGGCAGGGGATCGAGAAATTCATTGCCAGTACCGGGGCGGACGAGCTGATGCTGACGGCGCAGATCTTCGACCATGCTGCGCGGCTGCGATCGTATGAGATCGTCTCGGAAGTTCGAGGTGCCTTGGTGCTAAACACCTAAACTGCAAACGCTACACCACAGAGGCGCAGAGGGTTCCCCTGCAATACAAGTAACAAATAACACAAGCCGAGTAGAGAGTAGGAACTTACCGAGCTAGTTCGAGGACCTTACGGGTTGACGTTACCTCTGTGTCCTCTCTCCCTCTGTGGTTCAAGCTTTAAGAACGCGCGAAGGCCTCCTCGAGTGGGCTGGCCACTGACGGTTCACTCTTATACCATACCTCGATTCTTAATCCCACACGACAACTGGTGGCTTCCGCGACACGGGAGCGCCCCTTCGGCTTTGAGGAGACGTGAATGAGCACGTTGACCGCTCCACAATCGACGCAGTTCGACCTCGCCACCATTATGGGCGCGCTCTATGGTGACGGAATCATTGGCTTCAAGGGTGCCTTCGAGCCCGACTGGGTTCGCGAGCTGGGAGAGGATATCGCCGTCCTGTTCGAGGAGGCGCTCAAGCGTCCTGGTGGCGCGGTGGGTCGCGGTCCCAAGCGATACTACGTGGAGATCCACCCGGAAGGGATTCGCGGCTTCCTGGATCTCGTCACTCACCCGTGGGTAGTAGCCGTCTCTGAGGCGGTGCTGGGCCCCGACTACAAGATCGTGGAGATCGGCTTCGATGTGCCGCTCCCGGGCGCGATGTTGCAGCCCTGGCACCGGGACTTCCCTTCCCCTGAGGCGACGTTGACCGGACGGCGGCTCAACTCACTCGCGTTCAATCTCACCACCGTCGATGTCACCGAAAACATGGGCCCGTTCGAGATCGCTCCCGGCACTCAATGGGATTTCCCCGAGGAGTTCGAGCACGGGATGTTCCCGCCCAAATCACTCTATCCCCGGTACCAGGAACGGGCCCAGCGGAAGATGCCGAAGATGGGCGACATCTCCGCCCGGTCGGCCCTGACGATTCATCGAGGTACCCCGAACCACTCGAACACGCCGCGCCCTGCGCTGGTGCTCGGCGTGGACGCACCCGATGCGAGCAACGCTGAGCGACACGACCTCCAGTTCACCAAGCGGTTTTATGACGAGTTGCCTCACGAGGTCCGGCAACATCTTACCTGCCGAGTGGTGGACCAGTTGGAACCAATCGTCCAGGCTCACACAATCGAAGGTCTGGTCATGGGTGAAGCGTAAGTAAGACGCGGAGAGGTCTCATCTCTCCGCCTGCTGGCGCGCCTCGGTACAGGAGCGCAAATTGCCCGCACCCCGACTGCGGACCCAACATGATGCGGGCAGTTGTATCTCTCGCGGCCCTGACCCTGGTCACCGGCAGCGCGCCGGCACACCGGATCCCTAACACGCCGGCTCCTCAGGTCATTCCCAACGACAATCGCGTCGCTGCCGGCCACCTGTCGTCGGACACGCTCGAGATCCATCTCGCGGTCGGTCTTGCGAGCTGGCGCCCCGAGGCTGACAGCGGCCCCTCAATCGAGGTTGCCGCCTTCCGGGAAGAAGGAAAGCCTCCCCAGATCCCTGCTCCGCTCATAAGAGTACCGGCCGGTACCCACATCCGGGCAGTAATTAGAAACGAGCTCACCGACTCGACCATTCGCATCTACGGCCTCGCCAGCCGTCCGGAATCCGGTCACGACAGCCTCCCGATTCCGCCTGGGGAATCTCGCACCGTGATTTTCCCGGCCGGCGCGGCCGGTAGTTACCTCTACTGGGCATCACTGGGTGCCAGTAAGCACGAGCGGGAAGCGGAGCGGGAACAACTCGCGGGAGCTTTCGTAATCGATCCTCCCGGTGGTTCGCCACCCGACCGTGTGTTTGTGATCAACGTCTGGGGCACCCGAATAGACTCGACCACGTACAGCAACGCTCTTACGATCAACGGCCGCTCCTGGCCGTACACTGAGCGGATTCAGGGAACGGTCGGCGATACCCTGCGCTGGCGAGTGCTCAACGGCAGCTGGCGAAACCATCCGATGCACCTCCACGGCTTCTACTATCGAGTGGAGTCGCGGGGCGATGGCTTCGCGGACACGCTCTACTCACCGGCTGCGAGAAGGCTCGTCGTGACTGAGGGGATGGTGCCACATACAGCCATCGCCATGACGTGGGTGCCGGACCGTTCCGGTAACTGGCTCTTTCACTGCCACCTCGGCTTTCATGTGGTGCCAAGCTCTCGGCTGTATTCGCCACAGGCAAACAGTCACGACCCGATGACCCACGACGCCAAGGTCCACATGGCTGGGCTCGTGCTCGGGATCGCGATCCGTCCCCGGCCAGGCGCAACCGAAGCTATCCGGGGCAAGGCACGTCGGCTGCATCTGTTTGTCGAGGAGGGAAAGAGGACCGGTCACTCGCCGAAATCGTTGGGCTTCGTGCTGCAGCGGAATGGCCGGGAGCCAGCGGCCGATTCGGTGGAGATCCCCGGCTCGCCGCTGATACTCACCCGCGGCCAGCCCACAGACATCGTGGTGATCAATCGGCTCAATGAGCCCACTTCGATTCACTGGCACGGGATCGAGCTGGAGAGCTACTCAGACGGTGTGTCGGGATGGAGCGGCACCAGTGACCGACTGGCCCCCTCGATCATGCCGGGCGACTCGTTCACTGCCCGGCTCACGCTGCCACGGGCGGGCACGTTCATGTACCACACCCACCTGAACGACATCGTGCAGCTCACGTCCGGGCTGTACGGCGGTATCGTCGTGCTCGAGCCGGGCAAGACCTACGATAAACGGCGGGACCACCTCTTCGTGGTCGGCTGGGACGGCGAGACTCGTCCGCCGGTGCTGCCCCACCTCCTTATCAACGGCGACTCGCTGCCAGGCCCGCTCCTGCTCACATCCGGGCTGGCCCATCGCCTGAGGTTCGTCAATATTGGCCCGGCTGGTCTGATCCGGCTTGCGATCTATCGAGACACGTCCCTCGTGACATGGCGGCGTTTAGCCAAGGACGGCGCCGATCTACCGGCAGGGCAGTCTCTTCGCGGGCCCTCTCAGTTCGTGATCGCAGTAGGGGAGACCTACGACTTCGAGTTCACTCCCAATCGGGGCAGGTACCGCATGGTCGCCGAGATTCGGGACAAGCGTCTCTGGTCACGGGAGTTGGTGGTGCGATAAGGCTGCCGTGACTCGCGGCACTCCTCTGAGCACTACCTCTCCGGTGCCACCGCCGGCTCGAAGAACATCTCATCGACGTAGCACCAGCTCCAGTTCTCGCCCGGCTCGAAGCTCCTCATGATGGGATGATGCGTGGCGTGAAAGTGCTTGGTGGCGTGCGTGCCGGGAGACTGATCGCAGCATCCGACGTGGCCGCATTCCTGGCAGAGGCGGAGATGCACCCACCTGCCGCCCGTTTTGAGGCACTCCTCACATCCGTTTGGCGTTCTCGCCGCGACGTCCCGCACCTCTCCCAGGTGCCTACACTGCTCTGACATTTGGCTCAAGCTCCGTTGTGAATGGCCAGGCTATACCGGCCGGTCAATATGCGCGTGCACGAAGGTCACGGCCATGGCACTTTTCCCGACGGCAGACGCTACCCGCCTGGCCGACCCGCGCAACAACGTTCTGGTTAATTTAGCTGCTCTGAGGCAAAGCCCGGCTTAGTGGGGACCGAGGCCGAGTTCGAGTGCTCCAGCCCGGCGCCTACCCGAATCTTCCGTAACACCACCATCACCATGATCGCCGCACAGAGCGAGATCGCGCCGCTGACGATCGCGGTGAACCGGAAAGCGTGCCCGAACGCGCCGCGCGCAGCGGTGAGGACGTGCTCGGCGAGACCAGGGGGGAGTTGCTGCGACACGGCGACGGCTCCACCCAGTGTGGCCAGTGCCGCCTGCATTGGTCCGGGTGGCACTCCGGCGAGCATATCGCCCAGAGTCATCCGATACATGGCCGTGCCGATGCTACCCAGGACCGCGATGCCCAGGGCGCCACCCAGCTCAGAGCTCGTTTCGGAAATGGCAGACGCGGCACCGGCCCGCTCGACGGTCGCACTCCCGACAATCAGATCGGTTGCCAGCACCACCACGGGCGAGAGGCCCAGGGAGTAGATAATCATTCCGATGATGATGAGACCGACGCCGGACGTGCTCTCGACTCGCGCCAGCAGGCCAAATCCGAGTGCCGCCATGATGAGCCCGCCCCCCATCAGGTACGCCGGCCTCACCCGGCGGGCCAGCAAGGGCACGACCAGCGAGCCCACGACGAAGCCGAGCATCGAGGGCACCGTCGCCAGGCCAGCTCGAAACGGCGAGAGCCCAAGCACGAGCTGGAGATACTGGGCGACGAAGATGTACATGCCGAAGCCGACCAGAGTGGCGAGCGTGTAACTCGCGAGCGAGGCGCTGAAGGCGGGGATCCTGAAGAGCCCGAGATCGATCAGCGGATCTGATAACTTGTGTTGCCGCCGCACGAACAGAACACCCACACCGAGTCCGGCACTGATCGTCAGAACTGATTCCGAGTTGAGCCCGTGTTCGGCCAGGTGCTTGAGACCGTAGATCACGAGGAGCACGGCCACCAGTGAGAGCGCTGCACTAAAGAGGTCGAGCTGGCCGGCATGGGGGTCCTTGAATTCGGGCAGCAGCACGGGACCCAGCACGAGGAGCAGCAACATGACTGGGACGCCGATCAGGAAGACCGATCCCCACCAGTAGTATTCCAGCAGGATCCCACCGACTATCGGTCCGATCGCCCCGCCAACCGAGTAGCTGGTCACCCAGACCCCGATCGCCAGGGTTCGCTGCTGCGAGTCGAGGAACATGTTCCGTATCAGCGACAGCGTCGACGGCGCAAGGGTAGCTCCGGCGAGCCCCAGCAGCGCGCGGGTCGCGATCAGCATCCCGGCGGAGTGGGAGAACGCCGCGAGCACGGAGCCGGCCCCGAACGCAGCCGCGCCAATCATGAGCAGCCGCCTGCGCCCGATTCGGTCGCCCAGGGTGCCCATGGTGATCAACGAGCCGGCCACCAGAAAACCGTAGATGTCGACGATCCAGAGCAGCTGAGAGCTGGTGGGCTTGAGATCGGCACTGAGCCGAGGCACCGCGAGGTCCAGTACGGTCAGGTCCATCGAGTAGAGCAGACACGGAAGCGCCAGAACGGCGAGGCCGATCCACTCCCGTCTTCCCGCCTGTGGCCCCGGCTGGCGACGGGTCGTGCTATCGCGGCTTATCGTGGGCTCGCTTCGATGTCGACAGCGATGTTCCGCCACATGCCCTGGTTGAATCGCAGC
This sequence comes from uncultured Gemmatimonadales bacterium, assembly GCA_963751925.1. Classification (GTDB taxonomy): domain Bacteria; phylum Gemmatimonadota; class Gemmatimonadetes; order Gemmatimonadales; family GWC2-71-9; genus CAVVWJ01. Next base: position 56,097 of record CAVVWJ010000007.1, read on the forward strand.
ACGCTGAGGGCACAACGGGTCATGTGGCCAATGAGGATGGCGACCCAGATGTGGATCGGCTGGAGAGTTCCGGTGTGGCTGATGACGAAGCAGATCCCCAGTGGTACCAGAATCTGGGAGACGATCGAGATGTAGAGCGGGCTCTTGGTATCTCCGGTTCCCTGGAGTCCACCGGTATACGTCAATGCAACGGTAACGAAGAGACCAGAGAGACTGAGCACCCGGAGTAGTTGAGTGCCGATCTGGACCACCGCCGGCTCGTTCATCCCGAAGAGCGCGAGCAGCTGGCGAGGCACCAACAGAAACAAAGTTCCGACTACGGCCGCCGCAGCCAGGCCGATCCCGGCTGAGGCGTGTACCGCTTTGGTGGCCCGTTCTGGGTTCCCGGCGCCCAGGTTCTGGCCGGCTACCGCGGCAGCCGCCCCCATCAGTCCAACGGACGTCCAGGTGATCAGAGAGAAGAGTTGGGTGTAGGACACCGCGAATGCCGCCTGAGCCGCGGCACTCTGTGCCAGGGAACCAATGAAGGCCAGCATGAAGACGCCGCCGACATTCATCGCGATTCCCTGGAACCCCGTCGGTAGGCCGAAGCGGAACAGCGCCCTGATGATCGTCCAATCGGGACCGAAGCGCCCGCCCTTCGGGAAGGAGACCACCCATCCACCACGCCACAGTTTCACCATGGCATAGACCGCCATCAACCCTGAGGCGATGCAGGTGCCCATTGCGGCGCCCGCAGTGCCGAATGCCGGGATCGGTCCCAGCCCTCGGATCAACACGACGTTGAAGACGATGTTCAGCAGCGTCATCGTGACGCCCAGGATCATCGGCGTACGCGCGTCACCAGCCGACCGGAGGGCACCGCTCAGCATGAAGAACACGAGCATGCCGCTGCTGAACAGGAACATGATGCGGAGAAACGGCAGGGCTTCTGCTTTGACTGCGGGTGCGGCATTGACCAGATCGAGCAGCGCCGGCGAGAGCAGGTAGCCTATGGGCGCCATGATCAGGAGAGAGATTCCGATGGCGGTCAGGAAGGACTGATAGACGGTGCGATCGACCTTATCTGTTTCTCCTGCCCCGGCAAAGCGTGCCACCAGTACGCTCATGCCGGCGAAGATCGACATGATGAACGAGATCACCACGATGAAGATCTGGAAGGCTGCCCCGATTGCGGCGTTGCCGTTGAAGCCGACGAGATGACCGACCAGGATGTGATCGATGATCCCCTGAAGCCCACCAAAGATGTTTGTGAGCATGGTGGGCCAGGCGATCTTCCAGACTGCCGGTCCCAGCGGGCCTTCGATGATGGAGCGGTCGTATCGGGCTGCCGGCGGAGCCGCCCGCAGCTGCGATACCGTACGGGCATCGACCGCCGGAACGCTGACCTCGGTCACCTGAGGTGCCGGGCCTAACCGCTGACGAGCGCGAGGATGTTGCCGTCGGGATCCTTGAACCAGGCTGCTCTGGTTTTCCCGGTGCCGTGGACATCACCCTGCCGAGTGACGCCGGGAAAATCGTAATGCTCGAACCGGACGCCCTTGGTCTTCAGATCCCGGACGGCACCCTCGATATCATCCACGGCCCACGAAACCGCAGTCGCCTTGTTGGTGCCGGCGAACTGAGACTCGTAAACCAGGACACTTCCCTTGCCGCTCTTATAGGCGAGAACCCCCTGCTCCTGACTGGGCAGTGATGTGAGGCCAAGCGTGCCTTCGTAGAACTTCCTTGCTGCATCCACCTTTTTTACTGCGATCGTGGCGATTGCGTCCTTATCTCCTAACATCGCATCCTCCTGTGCTCTAGTTCAAAACCGTCAGGCAGCAGCTTTGTCGGTTTCCCAAATGGCGAAAATGTTACCCTCGGTGTCCTTGAGCTGGGCGAACCAGCCCATGTTCGGAACCGGCATCTTGGGCATCAGCACCTTGGCCCCCAGGCGTTCGGCTTTCTTGACGAACTGGTCGACGTTTTCGACGGCTATGTAGTTGACCGGGACCTGTCCTGGCATCATGCGACGCATGAGCCCGCCATTCACTCCCGGCTTGGTCGGCATGCCTTTCTCATCGACCGGGACGGTCCGCACCAGCCAATAATCGATTCCGCCTCCGCCCGCAGGTCCCAGATGCTGGATCTCCCACCCAAACAGCTCGCGATAGAAGGTCGCGGCGCGCTCAGGCTGGTCAGCCGGAATCTCGAAATGCACCACCGTGTGTTCCATGGCTCGGGTCCTCCGATCTCTACGCGAGAGATCCATGAAAGGTTCCTGGGTGTAGCGTACCGACCGGTTGGTATGTATAGTACAGATGAGGTGCCGTCAAGACCGGCACACGTTGCAATGCGGAAAATGATTCACGCGGGTTGCACACCCGGGGTCTGCCCTTGAACAGATGACAAAAAATATCGCCAAACGACGTTCACGCGAGCCCGACGTTACCCGGGAGAAGCTGCTCAACGCCGCCTTCGAGGAGATCTACCGACGGGGTTTTCAGGCCGCAAGTCTGGACACCATCCTGGCCAAGGCCGGGGTCACCAAGGGTGCGTTGTATCACCACTTTCCGGATAAGGCGTCGCTAGGGTACGCGGTGGTGGATGAGGTGGTAAAAGGGCTGCTGCTGGAGCGTTGGGGTGTCACTCGTCCGGTCATTGGGGACCCGGTGAGCGCGCTGCAGGAGATCATACGGGGCAGAGCCGCCGGCGTCACCAGCCGGGAAGTGGAGCTCGGCTGTCCCCTGAACAACTTGGCACAGGAGATGTCCCCTCTCGATCACCGCTTTCGCAAAGGGGTAAACGCCACCTTCGACCTCTGGACCGACTCGGTGGCGAAAGAGCTCGAGCGGGGACAGGCAGCGGGGACAGTTCGGGGCGACGTGGAGCCACGAAAGATTGCGGCCTTCGTGGTCGCGTCCATCGAGGGATCGTTCGGTCTCGCCAAGGGAGCCCAGAGCACCGACATGCTGCGTTCCAACCTCGAGGTGCTCAGCACCTTCCTGGAGAGTCTCCGTCCTGACACTGGCAGCCGTCGTCACGGGAAAGCAACGGCAAAACGCGTCAGTCGGCGCAATCACTAATCCAAGGCATGACTATGAACGGCTATATCCAACGCTGGCGCTCCTGGACACCCCAGCTGCTCAGCATACTTCGCATCATGGCGGCATTTCTCTTCATTCAATACGGGTCCACCAAGGTGCTCGCGTGGCCCGCCCCCGTCATGCCGGACGGCGGCACCGCCCCGCTGACATCACTCGCGGGAATCGCCGGACTGCTGGAGTTGATTGGTGGTCCGCTGCTCCTGATCGGATGGCTCACGCGGCCAGTGGCGTTCCTCCTGGCAGGGGAGATGGCGGTGGCCTACTTCAAGGGACACGCCTCACAGGGATTCTGGCCGGTACTAAACCAGGGCGCTCCGGCCGTCCTGTTCTGTTTCGTGTGGCTCTATCTCTCTGCCGCAGGACCGGGACCCTGGAGCATAGACGCATTGCTCGAGAGACGCGCCGCTTCTTCCGCCCGAGCAGGCCGTTTAGACCGAGCACGCAGCCGCCCGCTCGAGCAGCAGTGACTGCTCCCGCGCGTTCCGCGTGAGCGATGCAGCCCGCTCGAACTCGGCCCGGGCTTCGGTGAGGCGTCCCAGCTTGTAGAGCAGGTCCCCCCTGACGCTGGGCAGCAGGTGGTAGCTCTTGAGCGCCGGTTCCCCCATGAGCGCGTCCACCAGCTCGAGGCCGGTTTCCGGCCCGGAGGCCATCCCAACCGCCACCGCGCGATTGAGCTCGACGATGGGAGACGGCGTGAGCCGGGCCAGTGCGTCGTAGAGTTCCGCAATCCGCCCCCAGTCGGTTTCCTCCGGGATGTGAGCTCGCCCGTGGCAGGCCGCAATTGCGGCCTGTAACGCGTAAGGGCCAGGGGCCTCTCCCAGCTTCTCAGCCCGCTCGAGCGCGCGAAGACCTCGGCCGATGAGGACGTGATCCCAGCGTGAGCGGTCCTGATCCAGTAGAAGCACTGGCTCTCCCGATGGACCGACCCGGGCCCTCAGGCGTGAAGCCTGGATCTCCATGAGAGCCACCAGTCCGTGAACCTCGGCCTCTTCTGGAGCAAGCTCGGCGAGAATGCGGCCGAGCCGGAGCGCGTCCTGGCAAAGAGCCGGCCTGACCCAATCGTCGCCCGCAGTGGCGGAGTATCCCTCGTTGAAAATCAGATAAACCACGCCGAGCACCGACGAAAGCCGGGCTTGCAGGTCGGGGCCGCGGGGAACCTCGAAGGGGACCTTTGCCTCGGCCAGAGTACGCTTCGCCCGAACAATTCGTTGCGCGATCGTCGGCTCCGGCACCAGGAAGGCTCGCGCGATCTCTTCGGTGGTCAATCCACCGAGCAGCCGGAGTGTGAGTGCGACCCGGGCCTCCAGTGAGAGCACCGGATGGCAGGAGATGAAGACCAGGCGGAGCAGGTCGTCCCCAACCTCATCATCGATGGCGGCGTCGAGGTCCGGTGTGGCACTCTCCTGCTGGGCTTCGAGCTCATAGCCGACCTGTTGATGCTTCCGGTCCAGCATCTTGTGCCGCCGCTGCAGGTCGATCGCCCGATGCTTGGCGGTAGCCATGAGCCAGGCACCGGGATTATCCGGAACGCCGGAGCCGGGCCAGCGCTCGAGGGCCGCCACCAGGGCGTCCTGTGCCAGATCCTCGGCGATGCCCACATCCCCCACGATCCGGGTCAGCCCGGCAATGAGCTTGGCCGATTCGATTCTCCAGACCGCGTCTATGGTGCGATGAGTGTCGGTAGCCGTCACGGCTAGAAGGTAACAGCGGGGAGCTGAGAGCTAGGCGCTAGGGCCAGGGCCCAGGGGCTAGGGGCCAGGGGCTGTGAGCTAGGAGCTATGAGCTAAAAGCGTTTACCGTTTACCGTTACGTACCGTGACCTCCCAGCTCCCAGCTTCTACTTCCCACTACTCACAATCAGCACCACCGCTGCGAGAGCACAGCCCACGCCCGAGATCTGCAGCTTGGTCAGACGCTCGCCCAGAACGATTCGGGCCAGCAGCACCGTGCTCGCTGGATACAGCGAGGCCAACGTCACCACGGTACTCAGCGGACCGACCCGGCCGGCCAGCAGGTAGAGCGCGTTGGCCAGCATGTCGATGGCCCCGCAGAGGAGCGCCAGCCCGGCCATTGACGGCGGCATTCGAAGCGAGATCCTGCGGGCGAGCGCGATCGTGACGAAGAGGGCCACCGAGACGGATCGGGCTACGACCAGGGGCCACATCCCAGCATTGGATCCGGATCGGGCCAGCGTCAGAAGGAAGAAGCCGATTGCGACACCGGAGGCGAGGGCAGTGCCGACGCCCGACGCACGCCTCTTCTGCGGGATGTTGCTGGATTGATCCTCCGGCGGCTCTGGCGCCTGACTCACCAGAATGATCGACCCTATGCCCAGCGCGATGCCGGCGATCGCGAGCGGCAATGGACGTTCTCCCAGAAATACCGAGATCAAGACCGGGACGGCCACGGCACAGACGGCCGTGGTAGGTGCCACCACGGCCATGGTACCTATAGCCAGTGCGCGATAGAGCAGCGCCACTCCGATTCCGCCGGTCAATCCGGCGGCAACGCCCCAGAGGAGATCGGAGCGTGCGGGAGAGGTGTCAGGAAGTAGTGGCATGATCAGCAGGAGCAGAATCAGGCCACTGGCCTGCGAGAGAACGACGACCGGAATGGTGCCGACTCGACGAGTGGTCAGACCACCCGCAAAGTCTGCGGCGCCGTACAGGACCGCCGAGCCGAGCGCCAGAAGGTAGATCAAGAGCCCTCCCCAAAAGAATCGTCGCCAAGATACCCTTGCGAAGGGCTCCCTCGCACGACGCCCCGTATCCGGCGGCCGTATACGGGGCGTTCTGTTGATGCGCGAATCGAGACGACAGTGCTAGTGAGTAGCTCCTGCCGCAGCCACGCAGCTCTCATGGGACTCGTTTCCAGGCTCTCCGTGCATCAGACGAATCTCGCTTTCGCCCTCACCCATGACCGTGAGAAAGCGCTTGGCCAGCTCGATCGCATGCTCTTTCGACTCGGCTTCGATTATGGCGTACCCGGCGATCAGCTCCTTGGTCTCGGCGAACGGCCCATCGACGACGGTCAACTTGCCCTCGGAAATCCGGACCCTTGCCCCCTTGGAGCTCGGCTGCAGGCCGTCAGTCGCGATCAGAACACCCGCCGCAGTCATTTCACCGATCAACTGCCCCATATCGGCCATCACCTGTTGAGTTGGAGGAGTGTCCGACTCTCGGCCCGGCTTGTACAGCGTCATGAATCGCATCGTTGTTCTCCACATCTAAGGATGGACAGAGTTTTGAATGCTTGCCTCTATTTAAACGTCGAATGAGACAGCTGAAAATCGACAAGAAAAGAGCCCCGGGTTTGTGAGGCCGCCCCGGGGCACCCTTTTGATCCGGTTGTGAGCCTAGTTCCTGGCCGCAACTTCCTTGCGCAGCCGCTCCTCTTGCTCCCTGAGCTCGGGTGTGAACTCCTCGCCGAAGTCCTCTGCCTCGAACACCTGGCGGAGTTCGACCTCGGCATCGTCAAACGGCGCGCGCTTCAGCCACTCGATTGCCTCTTCCTTGGAGCGCACCTGCCAGAGCCAGAACCCCGCAACCAGCTCCTTGGTCTCGGAAAATGGCCCGTCGATGACGGTGCGCTTCTTCCCGGAAAACTTGACCCGGGCCCCCTTCGAGCTTGCCTGGAGGCCTTCACCCGCGAGCATTACCCCGGCTTTGACCAGCTCTTCATTGAATTTCCCCATCTCAGCCAGCATTTCCCGGCTGGGCAGAACCCCCGCCTCGGAGTTCTTGTCGGCTTTGACCAGCACCATGAACCGCATCTGTTGTCTCCTTGGCTTGACGTTTCACTCAGTGTGAGGCTGACAGCCTCATATAGACGTCGACTGAGAGACGGTGGAATCGACATCGAAGAACCGCTATTTGGCAGATATCACCCCAGAGAGTCGTTTAATTTCCATGGGTCCAGTTCATCACTTACGAAACAAATAGTTAATGCCATGAGTCGCAACCAGTTAAAGCTATTTACCGCCACTACCGAGTTGCCGGAGGGTTTCCGCTACCAGCCAGGCGTCATCTCTCCTGATAACGAAGTGATCCTGTTGGAGCAGATACAGGAGCTTCCGTTCCGGGAGTTCGAGTTCCAGGGATACGTCGGGAAGCGGCGGGTGGTCTCCTATGGCTGGCGCTACGACTTCAACGAACGGGCGCTCCAGCAGGCCGAGGACATCCCCGACTTCTTGCTCTCTTTGCGTGCGGTCGCTGCCGACTTCGCGGGTATGACCCCGGAGAAGCTCCAGCAGGTTCTGGTCACCGAATACGATGCTGGAGCCAGTATCGGGTGGCACCGTGACAAAGCAGTGTTCGGCGAGGTAATCGGCATATCTCTCCTCTCCTCCTGCCGCTTTCGCCTGAGACGGAAAGCGGAATCGACGTGGGAACGCGTCTCACTCACCGCCGAGCCGCGTTCGGCATATCTCCTGAGCGGGCCTTCGCGTACTGAGTGGGAGCACAGCATTCCAGCCGTGGAGGCACTCCGGTACTCGGTGACATTCCGAAACTTTCGGTCGGATCGCTAAGCAGATGATCGTTCATCTGGTCGACGGAACCTACGAGCTCTTCCGACACTTCTACGGCCTTCGCCGCTTCAACAAAGGCCAGGATAAGCCGTTCGGTGCCGTCACCGGTGTGCTGCACACCGTCCTCGAGATGGTCGAGACCGGCGCGACTCACATCGGTGTTGCCACAGATCATGTGATCGAGTCGTTCCGAAACCGGCTGTGGCCTGGATACAAGACCGGCGAAGGAATGGACCCGGCGTTGGTCGGCCAATTCCATCCCCTCGAGGAAGCCCTCACTGCCATGGGTGTGGCGGTTTGGCCAATGGTCGAGCTGGAGGCGGACGACGCACTGGCATCGGCGGCCCAACTAGCCTCCGAAGATCCCCGGGTGGAGAAGGTCTGCATCTGGACCCCTGACAAGGACCTGGCGCAGTGTGTGCGGGCGGATCGAGTGGTACAGGTGGTCCGTCGGGGAAAGCAGATCCGGGATGCAGAAGGTGTTCGTCAGAAGTTCGGCGTAGAGCCCCGGTTGATTCCCGATTATCTCGGATTGGTGGGAGACTCGGCAGACGGATATCCCGGTATTCCCGGGATCGGGGCGGTCAGCGCGGCACAACTGCTCAACCGCTATGGCGCCATCGAGAACTTTCCCCCCGCGGTTCTCGGCGACAGGCGGGAGCTGGCATTGCTGTTCAAGGACCTTGCCACCCTCAAAACCGACGCTCGTCTTTTTGACGATGTCGACGAGCTGCGATGGACGGGCCCTACTTCCGATTTCGCGGCATACACTGCGACCATGGACGCAGCTCGTCTGCTCCAGCGCTCGCTCAAGGCGCAGGCAGCAGACTCATTGCGGACGCAGTGAACTAAAGATCGAGCGCGGCCTCTGGCCCGGCACCGGGCTCGAACCGAATCCCTCCTTTTTCGAAGTACTTCCTGTACGCCTCGTAGCGCCGAACCCGGAAGAAATCGCGGAGGTAACCATCATGTACCGGGACGATTCGGCTCGGCTTCATTCGCCCGGCGAAACCCGCTGCCTCGAGCTCGGTCATCCAGGGTGCGGTGACGGGCAGTGCCAGTACTTGAACCTCGCGGAACTCCTCCAGAGCGGCATCGAACGAATCCCCCGGATTGAGCAGGCGGTCGTTTACCAGGTACCCGATGTTCTCCGGCCCTGCCGAGCCAAGTAGGGCAGCATGGGGTGCCGCAATGGCCTGGAGCGCAAACGTACCGAAAGACGATCTGCCAATCTTGGGTGTTGTGGCTTCGATTCCCGCGGCACCCAGCTCCGGCTGAGCGTCTGACGGAGCAAGCACGGTCGCCCCGCTCCGCTGCACGATCGCTCGAATCAGGCCGGCGTCGGCGTGATCGGGGTGCCAGTGAGTGATGACAATCAGAGAAACAGCAGCAAAGGCGTCCGGGGTTGCCAGCGAGTGAAGAAACTCGGGCAACCCCGGATCGAAGAGCATTTGCTCGCCTCCCTGCTCCAGCAGGAGACAGGAGTGACCATACTTGCGGAGTTGCATCTATTTGTTGGCCGAGCCGGGCTCCGAAAGTTTTCGGTGGGCGGCGGCCTTGGCCGGCTCGGGCATCACCTGTGCCGCGGCGTCCTGAAGCTTGTTCTTCAGTGAGCCGGCGACGATGTGGTCCTTGCCCGCCATGAGCGCCTCGAATCCCTGCTTCGCTACCTCTGCCGGATCATCCTTCTTCCCTGCTCCAACCTTGGTGTCCTCCATACCGGCCCGACGGAAGAAGTTGGTCTCCGTAGCTCCGGGCTGCAGCACCGTAATGGTCACGCCGGTGTCCTTCAGCTCGTTCCGCAGCGCTTCCGCAAACGAGAGCTCGAACGCCTTAGAGGCTCCGTACACCGCCTCGAAAGGCGCCGGCATGTCGGCCGCAATAGAGGAGGTGTAAAGGACCCGGCCTTCTCCCCGGCTTATCATGTCCCGCAGCACATACTTCGAGAGCCGGACCACCGACACCACGTTGAGATTGATCAGCCTCAGCTCCGCTTCCAAATCGGTGTCGATGAAGGGACCCCCGACACCCACACCAGCGTTGATGGCAATCGCGTCCACCGGGCGACCCAACGCCTTCATCTGCTGATACAGGTGATCGACTCCTTCGTGTGTCGCAAGATCGGCCTGTACCGGTTCCACCGTGCCGCCGTGGGAGCGCAAACTCGAGGCTGCTTCCTGAATTCCCGCCTGCTCCGCCACGATCAGCAGGTCGAAATCGTGCTCGGCGAACTGTCTGGCCAGCTCGAGCCCGATTCCGCTCGAGGCTCCGGTGACCACCGCCAGCTGCCGTGTTGATGATGGTGCCATAACGAAGATCCCTCTCTTTCTTGAACATGCCGTTTGCCAATGAGGTTGGCAGGCATCCGATCGATCATTCTGTTGATCCCGTTGGCTCTGCGAAGTGACTCGGGTCACCCAAAGGGTGATTGTGATCACTCCCGTCACGCCATCACACGGCTATGGTGGGCCCTTCGGTTCGGGCCGGACCTCGAATGGCCCGCCCTCCCACGGGGTACAGCATGCCGGCAAAAATCCTTTTGCCATTGATTGGAGTCATCCTGCTCGGTGTAGTCGGTTTCGACGTGTTCATGACCGTCTTTAATCCGGCGGAGTATGGCGGCCCGGTGACCCTGCGGCAGAACCGGCTGATCTGGGTTGTAGCCACGCGGTTGAGCCGAGCGCGAAAGGGGCGCGCCAGACACCGAGCCCTGTCCATCGCAGCTCCCATCATGGCCCTCGCCACGATCGTTCTCTGGATCACCCTCCTGATCGTGGGATTCGGACTGATATATCTGCCGTGGATGAACACCTTCCTGGTATCGCCGGGGCACCTTCGCAGCCCGCTGGTCGAGGCGTTCTATTTCAGTGCATCCACGGGCACAACCCTGAGCATCGGAGACCTGGTTCCGAATCTGCCAGCCTTCCGAATTTTGGTCCCGCTCGAGACTCTCGCCGGACTGGGGCTTCTCACCGCCGTCCTCCAGTACATCCTGGCCATTTCCGAACGGGCCCAAGCCATGGCGACACTGGCGCTCGACATCAAGGTGCACTTCAATGGCGAGCACACCCCGGAGAGTGTAGCCGAGCAGATGCGTCGTACAGGGGACGCGAGAGGATGGGGGGAGTGGTGTGACGAGATCAGCCGCTCACTGCTGGGCCTGTGGGAGGCACATACCCGCTACCCCATCCTCCTGTATTTCCACCCGGTCGACGGCTCAGAGGCGTTGTCTGCCCAGCTGGGCATGTTGTTGCGATTCGACCGAGCGATCCGAAATGGGCGGGAGCCTGGACCGCTGGCCGGTCATCCGGGTTTTGAGGTGATGTGCCGGAGTCTCGAGCTCTACCTTCTCGCGGTCGACCGGCACTTCCTTCCGAATGTCACTGCTCCCAAGGATCACGAGCCGCCCGACATCGACGGGGCATACCGGCGCTTACTGGGGCAGACTGGCTACGCGTCCGGCGAAGGTATCAGGAATGTGGCGGACGCGGGCAATCCGGAAGTGGTCGAAAATCAGCTGCCAAGCTCAAAGCGGAGCGCGTAGTTGTTCAGCGTCGCCGGCAGCTCGCGATGGGGCCCCAGCGTCGCGGGATGCGCCAGGCGGAGCGGTGCGTGACGAAGGAATGCCGCAAGCGTCGCGCTGGCCAGCAGCAGCACCAGATTCCTACCAGGACAAGCAGCCGGACCGTCGCTGAAAGGAACCAGGCTCCAGGGTTCCACCGGATGATCCTGCGACCAAGCCTCCGGGAAAAAGCGGTTCGCGAACGGAAGACTTCGCTCATCCCTGTGGAAGAAGGGGGCGTAGATCAGAATGCCGCTACCGGCCGGCATCACGCTATCCTGCCAGGTCGTCTCTTGAGTCGTCTCCCGCAGGATCATCGGCGTGGTTGGCCAGAGCCGAACCGCTTCCAGCAGCGTCGCACGGAGCAGCGGGAGTGGATGCCGGCTCGCGCCACATTCCCGGGCTTCTGCCCTGGCCTGCTCGGCGTAGTTCGCATGGGTTGCAAGCAATGCCAGCGCCCGAGACGTCGCGATGCCGGCCGAATCGAAGGCGAACAGCCACTGGGGCACCTGTTGCGCCGGAGCGGTCGTCGGGTCCGCTGGGATCGCAGCCATCACGGCGGCCAGGCTGCCCGGCTCGGCTCGCGATAGATGCCCCTGGAGACGATGGAAAAAGCGCCGCTGCAGTGGACGGTCCAACGGGTGAAACATCGCCCAGTTCGCGTGAGCCCGTAGCCGCGCGATCTCGTCCGTTAACTCCTTGTCATTCCGGGCACCGTCTCCCAGGACCACCCGCCGAACCACCCGAAACCACGCAGGAGCGAACTCGTCCCAGCCGAATCCTCCCCTGGCTCTCGCCTCGTTCAGCAGCTCCCCAATTTCCTCCTCAACCACAGAAACAAAACGATGGGCCAGCTGGTGGATCGGCCGATGCGCCTCGAGCACCGCCTCGTTGTAGCGACGCCGGACAATTCGCTCCGGGCCGCGAGAGATCAGCACGCCTTTCGGCTGAAAGTGAGCCAGAGCCGCACGCTTCTCACTACTGTCGGTGGCAAATGGGTCGGGAGATCCGCTGAGCACCCGATGGACGTGCTCGGCCGTGAGGATCACGGCTCTCGGCTGGCCGGGTACCCGGAGCATCAGCGGACCTGGACCGTAGCGATCCCGGAGGCGTTGCATACGCCGGACGGCTCGCTGATCGAGGTCCATGCGCTCAGCGAGAGCGACGATTCGAGGCCGACGTATGATCGGCCCTTTGGCCACGTTGGGAACAACGACCTCGCCAAAGAGGCCGAGTGTGTCTCGCCAGGAGGCAGTGGGCAACATTCAGTGAGAGTGCCGACCCCCGGTGCTGCCCGCAGCGACGGCTGTCACCATGTGCTGCGACTCGGTCGTTGTGGTTTCGAGTCCCCCTTTGCCATACCTTAGAGTTGTTGGTGCCCGGCTTTGGTTCTCAGGCCCTGAGCTCTGACCAGGTAACCCATGAAGATCATGCTTCCTTCCCGTGTCTCCCTCGTTTTGGCGACTCTCTGCTTCGGGGTAAGTCCTCTTACGGCCCAGCAGACCGAGAAACCCCCGCTCCACGCCAAGCACTGGCTCGCAATCACCGGCAAACCGCTGGCGGCCACCGCCGGGGCGTTGATGTTCGCCCGGGGCGGCAATGCCATAGATGCGGCGTGTGCCATGCTCGGAGCGGTGACAACGATGTGGGACGTCCTCTCGTGGGGTGGAGAGACCCAGGCCCTCATCTACCACCCCAAGCTGAAAAAGGTGATCGGGATCGATGCACTCGGCGTCGCCCCCGCTGGAGCCACTGCCGAATTCTATCGCTCGAAGGGATATCGTTACCCGCCTGAGTATGGCCCACTCGCGGCGGTCACGCCCGGGACGCCGGGCGGACTGATGACGATGCTGGCCGAGTATGGCACCCTTTCACTGGCGGAGGTGCTCGCTCCGGCAATTCAGATGGCCGACGGCTATCCCATCGAGGCGGAGACGGCCAATTCCATCGAGAGAGAAAAGGATGAGATTCAGAAGTGGAAGTACTCACCGGGAGTTTACCTGCCGCACGCAGGTCATGGACGAAGTGCTCCAGACGCCGGCGAGCTCTTCGTACAGCGAGACCTCGCCGCCACCCTCCGCAAGCTGGTTCAGGCCGAGCGCACCGCTCTCAAGGCCGGCAAGGGACGGAAGGCAGCGATCTACGCCGCGTATGATCGATTTTATCGGGGTGACATCGCCCGCGAGCTGGTACGCGGGGTACAGGAGGATGGAGGGCTCATCACGCTGGCGGACCTGGCCAACTGGAAAGTCCGGACAGAAGAGCCGCTGAGCACGACCTACAAAGGCATCACGGTTTTCAAGCTCCCGATCTGGCAACAGGGGCCGGTGATGCTCCAGGCCCTGAACATCCTGGAGAACACCGATCTCAAAGCGATGGGCTACAACTCGCCGAAGTACATCCACACCCTGTATCAGACGATGAACCTGGCCTACGCCGACCGAGACTTCTATTACGGGGACCCCTACTTCCCCCCGGAAGAGCCTGTCCGGGGCCTCTTGTCCAAGGAATACGCCAAGTCACGATTCGCTCAGATCAACTGGACCCGCAACGATTCGACGGTCAAGCCGGGAGACCCGTACCCGTTTCAGGGTCAAGTCAGTCCGTTCAAGACGCTGCTCGCCAGTTGGAGAGTCGTCCCTGCGCCCGATAGCCTGATCAAAAGTGGACAGCAGGACCAGCCGGCGGGGACCCAGCGGTCCTCACTGCCAGACTCGATGTTCAAGAAGCAGTTCTATGCCGGCACCACCTCGATCGAGGCAGCAGACGAGGCAGGGTGGGTCGTGTCGGTGACACCCAGCGGTGGGTGGGTTCCGGCCGTGATTGCGGGGCACACCGGAATCGGCCTGAGCCAGCGGGCCCAGAGCTTCGTGACCAGACCGGAAGATGGGCCCTACAATGTGATTCAACCGGGGAAGCGGCCTCGCGTGACGCTCACTCCGACGTTGGCCTTGAAGAACGGCCTACCGTTTCTCTCCTCGGCAGTGCAGGGTGGAGATTCCCAGGATCAGAATCTGCTCCAGTTCTTCCTTGATATCGTCGAGTTTGGCATGACCCCGCAGCAGGCGTCGGAGGCACCTAACATCAACAGCTATCAGATGCGCTCGTCCTTCGGAGAGCACGAGGCGAGGCCGGGACGGCTGCTGCTTGCATCCAGCACGCCCGACAGCGTGCGAACCGCGCTCCAGCAGATGGGGTACACACTCGAGTTCGAGGAGCGGACATCCGGACCCATCAACGCCATCCTGTTCGATCGCGCGCATGGCACCATGTGGGGAGCCTCGAGCAATCACGGGGAGGACTATGGGGTAGCGTGGTAAGCGAACTTCGGCTTCGATGGGAGGTGTTCCGCTGCCGCCAGAAGAGCGACACCAGAACGCCATTCCTCATGGAGCTGGCGCGCGCGGTGTTGGCGACTCCCAAAGATGCCGATGCGCCACCATTCCTCGAGATCGGGACGCGGTCTGGTGGCTCGGCGCTGCTGATCCTCAGGTTACTCGATCTGGTGTATCGTCCACCCGCTCGGCCGCCATTCGTCATCACGGTGGATCCCTACGGCTCGCTGCCCTATGCCGGCGCGCCGTATCAGTATGATGACCGCCACTATCGCGCGATGAAGAGCGCTCTCGCGCCCTACCCCAATCATGTGCACTACATGATGGATTCCGAGCTGTTTCTGAGACAGCTGGCTCATCTTTACCTGTGGCGCGGCGGCGCTCGGCTCCGTTTGGACCGCTTCAGCCTGGTGTACCTAGACGGCAGCCACGATCCCGATATCGTCTGGTCCGAGGTCGAGAGCCTCCTGCCCCGGGTCACTCCCGGGGGATTTCTCATCATCGACGACACCGACTGGTTCGAGGGTGCCGTTCGAAAGCGCATCGATCAGGCTGCCCCGCGACTTCCCGGTACGGTGCGGCATCACGGAAAGCAGACCATCATCAGCCTGGGAGCGGAACGAGGAAGTCATGAGCACGCCACCTGATCCCGGTTCCTTTCCTCTTCCACCGCCGATCGAGCCGATGCTCGCCAAACTGGCCGACGCATTGCCCGAGGGCGGCAACTTCCTCTACGAGCCGAAATGGGACGGCTTTCGGGCCATCGTTTTCCGGGGCAAGTCCGACCTCTTCATTCAGAGCCGGGACCTGCGGCCGCTGGACCGATACTTTCCCGAGCTGCACGAGGCGTTAATGGAGCGACTTCCGGCCAACTGCGTACTGGACGGTGAAGTAGTGATCATGGGTTCACACGGCCTGGACTTCGACACGTTACAGCTTCGGCTTCATCCCGCCGCTTCCCGCGTGGCGAAGCTCGCGAAGGAAACGCCCGCTTCGTTCGTCGCCTTCGATGCGCTGGCCGCTGACGGGCGCAGTCTGATGGAAATGCCTCAGAGCGAGCGCAGGGACCAGCTCGAGAGCCTCCTCGCAAACGTTGGCCCACCGGTCTATCTGACGCCGATGACCCGGGACCGGGCCGTCGCAGCCGGCTGGCTGGAACAGTTCGAGGGCGCGGGACTGGACGGAGTCATCGTCAAACCTGCCGACGGCCTGTACCAGCCTGGCAAGCGTGCGATGATCAAAGTGAAGCACGCCCGTACCGCAGACTGCGTGGTCGCGGGTTTTCGCTGGCACAAGAGCGGCAAAGACAAGGTGGGCTCGCTGCTCCTCGGCCTCTACGATGACGGGGGCACGCTCCAGCATGTGGGCGTTACCTCATCGTTCACCATGGAAAAGCGAAAGCAGCTGGCTGAGGAGCTCGAGCCGTTACGCGTCAACGCGATGGAGAATCATCCCTGGCGGGAGTGGGCCCAGGCAGACGCGAGTGGGATGGACCGAATGCCCGGAGGCCAGAGCCGTTGGAGCGCTGGCAAGGATCTCTCGTGGGAGCCGCTCCGGATCGAGCGGGTGTGTGAGGTCAAGTACGACCACCTGCAGGGGAATCGCTTCCGCCACGCGACGACGTTCCTGCGCTGGCGTCCGGACAAGCAGCCGCAGGACTGCCGCTACGATCAGCTCGAGGTCACGCCGGCTTACGAGTTGAGCGAGGTCTTCTCGTCGGGATCGAGAGGCTCCTGAGCCGGCCGGAGCTCGACGGGGACGTGCTCCAGGTTGACCCGGATCCGAGTCCAGGTGGATGAGCGGCCCCGCATTGAGTCCACCAATACATCTGCTGGTTGGAGGTGTGGGACCACCTCGGGGTGGCGACTCTTCCAGCGTTCAAGGCCCGCCAACACGTCTTCCTTTCGTTGTCCTCGTCCGATTTCTATGAGCGGGTGCTTTGCTGCCCTGGCCTTCGAAGGCTGCACTCGGGCCGGCTCACCCTTCTGCTTCTGGTAGTGGGGCGGCCACGGTGCGTCTCCGTGTCCCTCGCGCTCCTGGCGAGCTGATAGCTCGAGCAGAAGTTCGAGTGATCCGGGCTTTAGGTCGATGTCCCTGTGCCGGTCGCCGATCTCGGCGAAGCGGGACGGCATCGTCGCCAAGGTAAAGTCCGCTGGATTGCAGCTGTCTACCTCATCCCAGCTCAGAGGAGCGGATACGGTGGCGTTGGGTCTCGGCCGCACCGAATAGGCAGCCGCCACCGTGCGGTCCTTGGCATTCTGATTGTAGTCTACGAAGACCCCGTGCCGCTCTTCCTTCCACCACTTGCTGGTGGCAAGTGCCGGAGCCCTTCGCTCCACCTCGCGAGCCAGTGCCAACGCGGCTCTCCGCACCTGATCAAAGGTCCAGCGCTGCTCGATCCGCACATTGACATGCATGCCGCGGGAGCCGGAGGTCTTGGGCCAGCCGGTCAGCCCGAATTCTCGCAGCGTCGCATCGGCCACATGCGCCACCTCGCGGACGTGCTCCCAGGTGACACCCGGCACCGGATCGAGATCGACCCGGAGCTCGTCCGGATGCTCCAGGTCCTCCGCTCGAACCGGATGTGGGTGCAGCTCGAGACAGGCGAGATTCGCCAGCCACACCAGCGTAGCTGCGTCACGCGGCACCACCTCGTCGGCGCTCCGGCCGGAGGGGAAACGCAGCGACACTACTTCGATCCAGTCAGGCCGAGAAGTCGGGGCCCGTTTCTGGTAGAAGAATTCGTCCTGAATGCCGTTTGGGTAGCGAACCAGCATGTTGGGCCGGCCGCCTGCGCCGCGGAGGGCCCCGTCGGCTACGCTCAGGTAATAGCGGGCGAGATCGAGTTTGGTGTACCCGGGTTCAGGAAAGAGCACCTTGCCTGGGTTCGAGATGGAAATCTCGCGCCCGTCCACCGTCAGGATCTCATGATCCCCAGTTTTGGCTTTGCTGCCTGGTCCGCGGGGCTTAGGCATAGAACGAAAGGATACTGCGAAGCCGGCTGGATCCGCGACTCTGTCTCTGCGAATCGCTTGGTTGCCATCCCAGGCTAGGGCTGCACGACTTGCTCCTTACGATCCTCGTTCCTCAGTTTCAATGAACTGACCTGGCCCTCCGATTTCAGGATGACATAGGTGTCTTTGGTACCCGAGGGTCCCGCGAGACTCATTCCGGAAGACTGTTCCGATGCGCCCAACTTGACCGACGGACGCCCTCGTTCGGTAATCAGCCGCAGCAACACCGTCTCCTGGTACGAGTCTCCGTTGGGCTGGGTCTTTGCCGGCAGGATGGTGATGGATGCTCGAATGCGGCCGCGCTCATCCACGATTTCGAGCCCACGACCCCGCAGCACGCCCAGGTTGGCTTCAGCGGCAGCTGGACGCGTCTCCGTCAGTGCGAAGATCAGAAGCACGAAGTTCACCAGAGTGAGCACGGTGAGAAGCCGCTGAGTCTTCATACGAAAGCCCTGGTTAAGGAGTCAGCCAATACGAGACCTTCACCAGGAAAGTATCGTTCGCTCTCCTGCTGAACAGGTCGCCCAGGTTCCCTCGGAAGTTGTTGTTGCCTTCGAACGGCAATGATCCCTCCCGTCCCTGGCTCCAGACCAGGAACAGCGTCGACCCCGCCCGGTACTCCCAGCGAAATACCACATTCGAGCGAAACTGCTGGAAGTTGAAGCCGGTCGGCTGACTCGCCACGGCGGGATCGGTGTAAGGACGGTAGCGCGCGGAGTACGTGGCGGCGCGTGGCTCTGCGATCTCGCGCACGTCGGAGTAGGTCCCCTTCGAGATGAACGGCGAGGCATAGAGCTGGAGTGAGGTGGTCGGCGTGAAGGTGAAGCCGAGTCGCCAGGTGATGGTCAGCGTCTTCTGCTCGAGATGGGCGAAGGTGAAGTGGTCCTGGCCAGATCCATCGGTGAAGGTGCCGAAGTACTGCAGGTCGTTTCTGTTCCGGTAGTACTCGGTGCTGAGCGAGGTGGTGAATCGGCTGGACAGCTTGAGATCGAGCTTGGGAGTGAGGTCGATCGATTCGGAGCGGCCCTGATCGGCCCGGTTGTAGTTGGCCGATATCGACGGGACTAGGCGGCGCCGATCGTCCCCTTCGATAGTGATCCAGGGCGCGAGATAGGGGTCCTGACGCACCGCGGGTCCACCTCTGGCACACCGGTCACAATAAGTGGCTCCCACCTGGCCGAGGGTGCCTCCGACGTGTAGCCACCAGCGGTTGTTGAATTGGGTATGCACGTTGGTGTTGAAGGCCCGCTCGGTAGGCAATCCCGATGCGCTCCAATATTCCCAGTTATTGAAGTTCCACCGGAGCTCCTGGAAGACTTTGTTCGGCTGCTTGAAGGCGAGGTTGGCCCATGTGGTCCAGGCCTGCTGGTCCGCCTGGCGAAGGAATCCGATGTCGTTGATCTCGAATCCGGGGGTGCGCCGCTGGTATGCGGTCTCGAACCGCAAGCGCTTGCCGCCTACCTTGGCAAAACGAAGCTCCTGATTGCTCCCGCTCAGCGACGTCCGGGATGGATCGAACTTCAGTGGGCCATCGGGACGCTGGTAGAGGTGAACCGGGTCGCGTTGTGTCAGTGCGATCGCCTCAGAGTCGCCGGCCACTCGGCTGAGATCGACCGATCCTGACACTTCGTAACGCCCATGCAGTCGCCACCGGGCATCGATCCCACCGGTGTACGCGCTCCGGTGCAGGAACGACGAGCTGGTCTCGTCGACCGAGCGATTGACCGCCGTGAGAATGAAGCCGACGTTGGCGTCGCCGTTGTTGAAGTCCTGATAGCCCCGAATCACTCCATAGTTCGATGCGGGCTCGAGCGTCGTAGCGCCAGGACCCGTGACATGATCGGTGACGGCATCGAGTACGCCCAGCGAAAACCCTCCCGCCAGGCGCCCGGTCACCTTCCCCGCTCCCAGGATCTTCGTCGCGGCGGGCGAGGTCCCGTCGCCATATATGCGGTCCAACTCCGGCGCTCTTCCGATCCGCCGGGAATAGAAGAGCCCCTCGCCGGTGCGGCAGTCCACCACCACAACGCAGTTGACGGTGAAGTTGAACAGCCCCTTGCCTTCGACGAAGAACGGCCGGCGCTCATCGAAGAAGGTCTCGAACGCGCTCAGATTGAGCTCCGAAGGATCGGCTTCTACCTGGCCGAAATCGGGATTGACGGTCGCATTCAGGAGCAGGTTCGAGGCAAGGCGATATCGGAGGTCGCCTCCAACCGAGACATCCTGGCTTCGGCCAAAGTCGGAGGAGCCGGCGTCCTGGACGTTCTTGGTGACGACGTAGGGAGTGACCTCGGCGCGCCCGGGACTGCCAAGGCCATCGAGACCTGTCAGCTCACCGAACTGGGAGGTGAGACCGGATCTGGAGACGCGATACAGCGGCCATGTCACTGTCGCGGTATGACGCTGAATCACCCGCCAGATGAGGAGCCCGAACCGTCCGCTTTCTTTGGAGGAGTAATGCAGCTGCGAGAGCGGTATGCGGTACTCGGCGGTCCAGCCCAGTGAGTCGATCCGAGTCGCAGCATCCCACACTGCATCCCAGGCGACGTCTTCGTCACCATCGTTCGAGATGGCGAAGTCTGTCTTGACCCCGGCCGGGTTGATCGAGAACTCGTATCCCGTGCGCCGGTCGTGGTAGGGATCGAGCATCAACGTGATGTAGTCGGAGGCGGTCTGCTCATCCCTGCGGGAGAGCAGGCTGACGATGCTGTCGGGATGAGTATCGAACGCGCGGACGAACACGTAGAGGTTGTGATCGTCGTAAGCCACCCTCGCTTCGGTGCGAAGCTTCGGGCTCGCCCCTTCACTCGGCTTGGCCTCGAAAAACTGATCGATCGTCGGTGCGGTGCGCCAGATAGGGTCATCGTCTCGGCCATCGAGGGCCGGAGCCACGGTCGTGCGCTCCGCCCGCACAGTAGTTGTGGCCGGCAGTGACGGATCGAGTGGAATTGCTTGTCCTTGAAGCACTAGCACTATGCCGAGGAGTGCCGTCATTCGCCCAACCCGTAGCAAGGTTCACGGGGTTGGACATGTGGCAGGCCCAAAAGGTTGGATCGAGGCGAGAATCTCTCGCTGGCACCGGTCTCATATCTCGGCTAGGATAAGGCACTGGAGCATCACATTTCTCGTCTCTCGGATGCCGCACCGTGTTTGATGTGTTAGACCGTCTCAGCGCCGCCCTTTCCCACCGCTATCGCATTGAACGTGAGCTCGGCCGAGGCGGGATGGCCACTGTGTATCTCGCCGAAGACCTGAAGCACCACCGCCAAGTCGCGGTCAAGGTGCTCCGGGGGGAGCTTGCGGCTGCACTCGGTCCGGAGCGGTTCCTCCGGGAAATCGAGATCTCGGCCCGGCTGCATCACCCCAACATCCTGCCACTGTACGACTCGGGGGAGGCCGAGGAATTCCTCTTCTACGTCATGCCGTTCGTGGAAGGCCGGTCCGTCCGGGACCGTCTGAATCGCGAGAAGCAGCTCCCCATCAACGAGGCTATCCAGATCGCCAATGAGGTCGCCGACGCACTCAGCTTTGCCCACGCCCGGGGCGTAGTGCACCGGGATATCAAACCGGAGAACGTACTGCTGCAGTCCGGACATGCAGTCGTGGCGGATTTCGGGATTGCCAAGGCGATTTCAGCAGCTGGTAGCGAAAGGCTGACCGAAACAGGAATTGCCGTGGGGACGCCCGCGTACATGAGTCCGGAGCAGGCCTTCGGCGAGGAGCAGCTCGACGGTCGCAGCGATATCTATAGCCTCGGCTGCATGCTCTACGAAATGCTGGGGGGTGATCCACCGTTCACCGGTTCCAGCCCTCAAGCCATTTTGGCCCGGAAGTTGGTGGACCAGATCCCCAGTCTCCTGACCGTTCGCGAGACGGTGCCGGCAACTCTGGAGCGAACCGTGAGGAAGGCGCTTGCTCGTGTGCCCGCCGATCGGTTTGCCACCGCTACTCTGTTCGCCGAAGCGCTAACAGAACCCGGAGTTCCCAGCCCTGCACCCGCGAAGCCCGTCAGCGGCAAGCTGCTGACATCCATTGCTGTCTTGCCCTTCGTATTTTTGAGCAACGTCGAAGACAGCAGGGCCCTCTCGCTGGGCTTCGCCGACGCACTGATTACCATCTTCGGCAATCTGGAGGATGTGGTGGTCGCGCCGACGTCCGCCATCCTGAATTATGCCGCCGGTGCTGAGCCCGCCCAGGTCTGCCGTGATCTCGACGTCCGCCACACCCTTCAGGGAACGATCCAGAAGTTCGGGTCCCAATGGCGGGTTTCTATTCAGCTGTTCGATGCGGCAACGCACAAGACCACGCTTTCCGAGAAACATGACTTCAGGCTGGAGAACGTGTTCGAGGTCCAGGACGAAATCGGACGCCGGGTGGTGGAGTCACTGCAAAGCCGGTTTCCCCTCACGGTGGCGCGGTCACGCGACCGATACAGCAGCGACCCGGAGGCCTATAACGAGTACATGATGGGGCTCCGGGAGAGCTCCTCCGACCAGCAGGACGTCTTGCGGAGCGCGGCAGGTCACCTGTCGGCTGCTGTCGAACGCGATCCGGAGTTTGGGCTGGCGCATGCCACGTTGTCCCTCGTCTCGATGAACATGCACTTTCAGTTCGACCCACGGCACACCTGGCTCCAGCAAGCTGAGGAGCACTGCCACAGGGCTCTGACACTCGATCCGGCGCTGCCCGAAGGACACCTGGCGCGGGCCTGGATCCTCTGGAGCCCGGCAAAAAGCTTTCGTCATGCGGATGCTATCACCGCACTGCAGCAAGTGCTGGTTGCAAGACCAAACCTCGAGCGGGCACACAACCGGATGGCCACGATTTGTATGCACATCGGCCGGCTGGAGGAGGCCCGTATCGCCCATGAGCATGCCCAGCGCGCTAACCCGAAGACCCGGACCGGCAATCTCGAGTTTATCCATATCCACAGCGGTGACTTCGAACGCGGAGAAGCGACAGCGGAGGCCTGGTTCCGGGAGCGGCCCGGAAATACACTTGCGCTGTATGCTCGTATTCTGCCTCCGCTCTTGAGCGGAGACTTCGAGCTCGCCGATCGAAGGTTGGCCGAGGCGCTGAAACGAATCCCAGGCGAACCATTGATCGTCAGCCTTCAAGGCATGCTCCACGCCCGGCGGCACGAAACCGGACCCGCCCTCGAGTGCGTCAGGGACGCGCTCGAATCGCCCCGCTCCTTTGGGCACACGCACCACACCTATTACCAGATTGCCTGCGTGTACGCGGTCCTCGGGCAGACGGACAAGGCGATGGCATGGTTGGAGCGGAGCGTGGACACCGGCTTTGCCTGCTGGCCGTTCTTTCGGATCGATCCGTATCTGGAAAACCTTCGGGAGGAGTCCACCTTCAAACAGCTAGTGGCGGACCTGGAGCGGACGTATTCCGCGCTCGAGATTCTGAGGCTATAGGCCGCCGCGTACGGTGAAGAGGCCCCATGCCGCAAGGACTGCTCCGGCAATTCGGCCGACCAGTCTGCCGCTGGGAACCAACTTTTCTATCAGCACGAAGATTGCGATGACGAGCACCCAGAGCAGGTTCATGACCCCCGCCACGAAGAGCAGCGCCATGAGTGCCCAGCAGCAGCCGACACAATAACTGCCGTGGTGGATTCCCATCCAGAGTGCTCCGGAGATCCCTTCTCGCCAGCTCGTACTAAAGAACCCGAATGGTGATTGGCAGTGCGACAGGCAGGCGCCTTTGGTCGGCAGCCATTGGTACACCCCTGCCATGATCAGGAGCCCTCCACCGAGCCAGGGACTCGCGCTCACCATGCTCGGCGACAGCAGCGCGAGCCGGTGCAGCTCCCACTGGACGACGGCGGCGATCGTGGCGTAGAGCGCCCACACGAGGAGATACCCTGCGGTGAAAACTGCAGCCGAGGCGGTGGGCACGCCCTTCGTCTTTCGCCGCCGCGCGACGCTGGAAAAGAGAAGGATGGTGGGTGCTGCGGAGGGAACCATCATGGCTACCATCATCACGATCCACATCGGCACCAGGTAGCCCAACTCAGGGGCGCCGAGATCGCCGGACATCGGCATTGCCATGGAAGCAGAAGGCGACATCATCCGGCCCAGGTGGACGATGTACGCCCAGGCAAGCAGGCTTATGACGGCGAGCCCCACCCCTACGACGAGCCGGTCGCGTTGCAGCGCGCTATCCAACAGACCTGGGGCGGCTTCAGAACCCATGGAGCTCAGGGGTTACTTCTGATTGCTCCAGCTGGCAACGGCATAGCTGGCGAACCCGCCGCCGTGCCGGAACTTGACTGGGCCGTAGTTCGCTTCCAGGACATCGGTGGTGGCGATGTTGCCAGTGTCCCAGAAGAAGCCGCCTTTGGGGTAGACGATCTGGACTTCCTTTTCCTGACCGGAAATGGCGTCACGAATCGGCGTCTGTCGGATTTCCAGCACTCCCGGGATTTTTGCCGTCGAGCGCGTGCCGTTCACCTTGATGTCGATCGGCTTCCGCACGGGACCCTCGAGCACCGCGATGGTGCCGGCGAGTGCCTCGAACGGCATACCTCCTGCCTGACCCGATAAAATCATGGTAATGGCTTCTGCCTGCTTGTCGCTGGCTTTTTCATCGATGAAGACCGCGACCTTGCCGTTGCCTTCGTGAATTGCCTTTGGATAGGTGAACGCGATGACGTAACGAACGCCCTGAAGCGCCACGTCGCCATAGTTGCCGTCTTTTACTTCGCCGGCGATTATCGCCTCGCAGCCGCCATCGTCCGGAAATCCCTTGAACTGGCAGCCACAACCGCGGGTGCAGTTGCAGCCTTCAATGTTGTGCACCGTCATACGCCAGGGCACTCCCGCCATCGCGACCTCCTTGCTTCGAGCTCTAGCTTACAGTGAGTTCGCCCAATATGCGGGCCCGATCTTCCCGCCGAAAGTGCTTTCTGATTTCGTCATTGGTCCCTGAAGGCGGCATGTGCTGGCAGCTTCCGGTGGGAGCATGTGTGAGAGCCCCTGTTCCACTCTGCGACCAGGAGTTCAGGATCTTGCAGATGCCGGGACCCGTATCATATATGTAAGGGCACCATCTTTCGGGCCTTCGTCCGTTGGCTTGGGCATGCACGTCACCCTGCTGGAATCCAACCGGAACTTCTTCCAATCCGCCGAGTGTGCCTTTGTGAGCATCCTGGCACACGCTGGCTTGGCGTGGTTCTTCGTGGGCGCGAGCGTAGGTGGGAGGCAACTCCCGACCGACGAGCGGGAAGCCAGAGTGTTTTTCCTGCTACCGCCTGACCGGGTGGATGTCCGGTCTCACCAGAGCGAAACGATCCAGTGGGGCAGGCTCGGCGCTGACCTGGAGGACGGCTGGCGGCTTAGTAAACCGACCGAGGGCCTGGTCTTTCGAATCCCGACTCATAGCGCCCGCGGCCGGAAGGGGCGGAGTGGCGCCCGGGCTGCCCTGCCGTTCGGTCCGATGCCGGACTTCGTGCCGGATACGGTGTTCAGCGTGCTCGACGTGGACAAGATGGTAGAGCGATACGATGGGAGCGCGGCACCGGTCTACCCTCCAGACCTGCTGGCCATCGGTGCAGAAGGCGCAGTTCAGGCAACGTACGTCGTAGACACCACTGGCCATGTTGATACTGGTACTATCGAGGTGGTGCAGAGCGATGATCCCCGCTTTACCGAGTCGGTCCGGACCGCTTTGGGGTTGATGCGCTTCCGGCCGGCCAGAAAGGGACCCAGGCCAGTACGGCAGCTGGTCCAGCAACAGTTCCGCTTCCGCATCCTTCCCGCCTCCCAAGCCGCCAATCAACTCAGCTGAGGCGAGCTAACTGAGCCACAGCCCTGGCTGATGGTTGAGGCGCTCGCTCAAGACGAAACCATCTGGGGCAAACGCCCGTCTAAGCCTTGAACACAAATAACTCGAATGACACAAGGCGAAAGGATGGCGTATGGCGATCAAGCACCTTGCTCCAGCAGCGTTTACGAGTCTGATGCTCGCCGCCGTAGTCGGGACCGTGCCGGCAGCCGCGCAGACGTCCGGCGCAAGGATGGGACTCGAGGCGGACAGCATTTTTATCCAGACGGCAGGCAGCCTCGGATTGCTGCAGGCGAAGCTCGGACAAATGGCGCAAAAGAAGGCTAAGAGTCCTGCTGTCAGGGATTTCGGCAAGCGGATGGTAGACGAGTACACCAAGGCCAACGAGGAGCTCTCGGCAGCGGCGAAGAAGGCGGCCTATCCAAAGCCGGTCACTCTACGAGAGCACAACCAGGTGCTGGATCGATTCTTGACCATGGGTGGTGGGTCGTTCGACAAGAACTACATGGCCGAGATGGTCAAGGAACAGGACCAGGCCGCGCAGCTATACAAGCAGGAAGCCGAGAGCGGCCGGGTGGCATCGCTCAAACAGCTCGCGTCGAGCATGCTTCCAACGGTGCAGCAGCACTTGGCACTCGCTACCGAAACGGCAAAATCAGTCGGGGCAGATGTGACGGCGACGACGTCGCAGGCACGGACCGGCTCGTAGATCTGCCTCGGAAGTCGAAGCGCCACTGAACGGTGCCTCAAGAGAACGGCTCCCGGAATGCGGGAGCCGTTTTGTTATGGTCGTCCTTCCGAGGTGAGTGCCCAAAGTGCACATTTGGGTGCTGATATAAGTTGATGTCCCTCTTGAGAGTTTCTTGACCCGCCGCAGCTACACTCGAGACCATGACCCAGGCCAACGGGCTAACTCTCCTCCTTTTTCTCATTGCCTGTGATGGCGGCACTGAGCCGCCTGGAGACGTGCCCTCTCCGCCGGGCACGGAGATCGTTTTCCAGGCAAAGAGCAGCACCGCGAATGACATCTATGTCGTGAACGCAGACGGTTCGGGGCTGACCAATCTGACCCCCGATCACCCAGCCAATGGTGCCCCTTCCTGGTCGGGTGATGGTCGGCAGGTCTACTTTCTCTCGTCCAATCGCGAAGGTCACACAGGCTCGGGGTTGTACGTCATGAAGCCGGACGGAACCGATGTTCGTCTGGTGATCGACGGCATCGTTCGCCCGTACGCGGTCTCGCCGGACGGGACCCGCATCGTGTTCGGAGAACTGGGGCTCGAAGGACCGCTCTATCATAATGTCGATCTGTTCGTGACGAATGCGGACGGCTCCGGACGGACGCTGATCGTCGACATTCCTTGCCCTTATCTCGACAGCTGCCCGCAGCTGAATGGCCTGGCTTGGTCCCCCGATGGGCAGCGGATCGCCTACTCTGTGCAGTCGGCGGGTCACGCTGGCTATACCTACGGCAGCATCGGAATCGTGAACGCCGACGGGACCGGGCAGCTATACCTCTCGACCGGCGGCGCTCGCAGCGCTGATCCGGCGTGGTCGCCGGACGGCCAGCGGATCGCCTACTCGTCCGGGGACGGCGCGACGATCCCCTATCCCACCGGGATGGACCTCGAGATCATCAACGCCAATGGAACCGGTCGCATTGTGGTGCTGGAGAGTGGCGCCAACATCACCTCACCATCATGGTCACCGGATGGGCAATTCATTGTCTTTGCCCGGTACAGTCCCGCGGGCTGGGTGCCGGCGGGACCGAGTGAGATGTTCGTAGTCAACGTGGACGGGACCGGCCTTCGGCGGCTGGCCGATTTACCAGGGGAGGAGTCGACCCCGGACTGGAACCCCGCTGCACCCTAAGGACACTCTTGTCCCGAGGAGCAAGGAGCGAACGAGGGATCTACACTGCAGCTCCGGTGCTTCGGGCTAGATCCCTCGCTGCGCTCGGGATGAGGTGCTGCTCGGGATGAAGTGCTCCGACTATCCCCCGATCTACTGCAAGCCTCCTACTCGACCTACAACAGCTCCGAAATCGGATTCAAATCCCCTTCCCGAAACCGGCTCGGCCGGAGCGGCCTGACGTCCATCGTCGAGGCGGCGCCGTCGCTCATCACCTCCGCCAGGAGTTGGCCCAGGGCCGGCGCATGCATCACCCCGTGCCCTGAGCAGCCATTCAAAAGGAAGAGGTTGGGGCAGTCGGGGGCAGCGCCGAGAATGGCGTGCTTGTCGGGCGAGACCTCGTAGAGTCCCGCCCAGCAGGCGTCCCGATCTATGGCCGCACCCTGCACGATCGGCACCTGCCGGTTAGCCTTTGCGACGACCGCCTCGATCCACTCGTCGTCTACGGCAGTATCGAAAGGTCGTTCCGGCACTCCCGGTGTGGGCCAGAGGAGTAAAATCCGGCCGTCCCGCACCCGCAGGTGAAAGCCGTCGGTTGTGAAGATGGTCATCGGCATAGCGGCCGGCAGGAGGTCGGTTGGTGCGGTCGCGGCCACCTGCCGCCGGAGCGGGGCGACCGGGAGATCGAAACCGGCCCACTGCGCTACCTGCGCGGACCACGGACCTGCAGCGTTCACCACCGCCTCCGCGGACACCGGACCGCTCGAGGTCTCCACCACCGCAATGCGATTCCCTTGCCCGCGCCCAAATGCGGTGACCTCGACCTGCCAGTCCAACTTTACTCCCAGCCTCTGGGCGGCAGCGAGGTACCCTTCAACGATGCCCAACGGACGGATGAAACCGTCGCTGGGACAGAACGCTCCCCCAATTACCCCATCCAGAGCGACTGCGGGATTGAGCCGCGCGATCTCCTCGGGCCCGACCTCGACGGCCTCGGTCAGCCCCTCCTGGTGTTGAACTCCGCGCGCGGCCCGAAGCACCTCGAGCTCGGTGACCGTGGAAGCGAGCCAGAGGTAGCCCACCGGAAGGTATCCCGCATCCCCGCCAGTCTCCTGGGCAAAGCAGCGGAGCTTCTCGCGCGAGAGCAAAGACAGCCGCACATTGATGGCCGTCGCGTATTGAGCTCGGAACCCGCCGGTCGCCTTGCCACTGCTGCCCTGGCCGGGAGCGTGAGAGCGGTCGAGCACCAGGATCTCGCGCCAGCCGCGGCGCGCCAGATGATAGGCCACACTCGCGCCGATCACACCCGCGCCGATGATGACGACCGAAGCCGTCCTCATGCCGTAAAGACGTGCTCCGGATGCTTGAAGCTCTTGAACTCGAGGGCGTTCCCGCTGAGGTCCAGGAGGAACATTGTCGCCTGCTCTCCCGGCTGTCCCGCATAGCGGATTTTGGGTTCCAGAATGAAGGCGATTCCCGCGCGGCGAATGCGATCGGCCAGGGCGGAGAAGGCATCCCACTCCAGCAGCGCACCGAAATGCGGCATCGGCACCTGAATCCCCTCGACTTGACCGGTGTTCTGGGTCGGCGTGACCGCGCCGGTGGTATGCGCGGAGATCTGGTTGCCGAAGAAATCGAAGTCGACCCAGGTATCGGTGCTGCGCCCCTCGCGGCAGCCGAGGATATCGCCGTAGAATCGGCGGGTGGAGGAGAGATCCCGGACGAAGAAGGCGAAATGGAATGGTTGCGGCATGCGTGGTATGCCCGTCGGAGTTCTTCGAGGATTGATTACCGCGGTACTTCGATGAATTCCGGGTACTCGTCCTTACGCCACGCTCGCGGCTCAGATTCGTCCGCACCCTTTGGCGTCCTTTCCAGCAGAAACGAGTAGTAGGGAGCCACGAACGGGTCGGGCGCGGATACCGTGTAGGTGTGATACACTGTCCCGTTCTCGCGAGCGAATGCAATCCAACTCGGGTTCTCGCGGAGGCCATCCTCGAGCTTCGCGCCGGTCTGCTTTCCCCACTCCTGCAGCCACTCCGGAGGCGCATCCACCATCTTGCTGATTTCGGGGATTTGCTGAGCCTGCTCCTTGCTGAGTGCGAGCCCGAACTCGAACGGGAAGTCAGTTCCGTAGGTGGAGACATAGGGTAGCTGCCAACCCATCCTCCGCTTGTAGGCGATGAGTCGATCGATCGGGGCGCGCGAGAACAAGATCAGCGTGACGTCCCGGTGTCCGAGGTGCAGCGCGGCAGGGTCGAGATGATCCACCAGGTTGGAGCAGCCGGGGCAGGCGCCGAGCTCGTAGTCGGGCCCGAACATGATGTTGTAGGCGAGGAGCTGCGAGCGCCCCTCGAAGAGATCCGCCAGCGTCCTGCGGCCCCCCTCAGTCTCGAACTGGTATTCCTTCTCGACTCGGACCCACGGCAGGTCCAGGCGCTTGCGTTTGATCTCCGTGTTGAGTTCAGCCTGCTTCGCCTCCAGCTTGGCCAGTTCAGCGCGAGCGGCCTGCCACTCCGCGCGAGTTCCGACTTTTATGATCAGGCATTGCTTTTCCTTTTTGAGTGAGAGACCCGGCAACATGCGCCAAAGGCGAAGACTATTGGATCTCGCAGCCTCTACCTACACGAACGAGAGGTCAATCCCACCCTACTTCCACCGAAGGATATTTGCCAATCTCAAGCGTTCCCGCAACGTAGTCTTGCGCATCCTGGAGCAAGCAGCTCGGTAGCCTCCCCGAGTTGAGTCAGCCGAGCTTGGAGTTTCTCGGCGTAATCCACACAGTGGAAGAGGAGCAATACTGAGCGGCTGGGGAGCCAGCGTCACTCCACAGCCGCTCAATGTTCGCGCGCGGTTGGGGAACGGACGAAGCCGGACTCGACAAAGTCACGTGTTTCCTGCGAGGAGCCGAGCGAGCTGACACCTGGGCTGGGCACATGCACGGTCAATCTGGCAACAACGTTCCGTCCGGCTACAGTCACCTCAGCATCCCCTGGCGCCTGCCCCACCATCCACATCGTTCGCGAGTCATCGCGGCACTGTGGGTAGAGCCTGGTCGAGGGGCAACCGATGAACGCACCAACGGTTTCCAGTGAGCTGGACTTCACGACAAGAGGGAGGCCGTAGACCGCGGCTCCCCCCCGTAGGGCCACCAGCCTGAAGATTCCGGAATCGACACCGAGATCCACCGAAGTCACGTTCTGCGACCCGCCGTCCAGTGGAAATATCTCGATGGTATCCAGCGGAAGTGGCACGCTGCTCACCTCGATGCGGAGCAATCGGATCAGGGTATCGGTTCGGACCGTCAGGTCCGTTGTGCCGGGCGCGCCAGCAAGCAGAGTCACGCTGGCAGGCGCGCTCACCTGCTGCTCGGCCGGCCCGACGACCGCCGCGTTGGAGGAGCGGATCTGCACGACTGCAGGAGTCGGGCACCACCGAAGGCCGATCAGGCAACCGTCAAATGTGAGGGGCTCGATCTGGGCCAAGGCATTTTCACCCACCACCATGAGGCTTTTCTCGTCCGTCCACTCGGAGCTCTTCACCACCACAGAAAGGCTGTCAGTGGCACTCGAGGGCTCACTGCCGGAACTGCTGCCGCAGGCGATCGACAGCCCGGTCACTAAGGCGAACCCGAAGTAACTCCGAGGTCCTGTTGCTTTGCGCATTGTCGATCCCCGTTCGGAGGGGTGCTCAATTCGTCGACCGTGAAGAACTCACGTGATACTGCATGGCTAACAGAGGAGCCAGCTGCTCTCCATTGCCACCTGTAGGTAACAGGTGCCAGACAAGCAGGAGTCAAGCGTCCTGTTTGCACCTGCTCTAGGGACAGGCTTCTAAATACTTCGCCGCCTCGGCTGCTGCATCACATCGGGATGGCGGCCCGCTCGCCAACGCTACCTGGAGCCCTCGGCATGCTCAATCTCTGGTTCGGCTACATAGGAGGCCCGGCACGAACATCGCGCCGCGCTGGGACACCGCGGCGTCGGCTGTCCCTGTGGCCGTCTGAGGCAGTAATCGCGCAGCCGTCTTCAAAACTGGCAGGAGAAGACACCCGCTGCCTGACGCGCGCAGGCAGCTGGCGCGGGGTTACTTCCCGTCAATAGTCATGTTGCCATCGATGTCACTTAGCGAATGGTTGGGTCCGAAGTTGAGCAGCCGGCTGCTGGTCTCGACCCGACGCCCCTTGTTAGCGCCTTCGGTGATCTTGCCGACCAGGTGGGTCTGACCCGAGACCGCCTCCACGGTTCCACTCAACTTTGCCTTGAACGATTCTGAAGCTGGTACCGCGGTGACTACCCAGGACGAATGAACCGGTATCTTGCCGGCTTGCCCCGACGACCCCTCCTCGAAGCCGAACACGAGTGTCGCCATACCCTGCCGCTCGCCATTGACCGTACCCGACAAGGTGTACTGTCCCGAGGTGTCCCGCTTGATCGCCTTCACGTGATAGGACAGCTGGATCTTATCGTCCTGACTTGACGTATCGGCCGGAGTCCCACTCTGACCGTGCAGCGAGCTTCCGACGGATACAATCCCCAGGCTCAGCACCACAAACCCGAGACTCTGGACTCTGGTGAACATTGTTGGCCTCCCCTTCTAAAAGAAAAGCGTGTCCTCACCGGTTACCGTTTACCGTTCACTCTTCGCCGGTCCTACGCCGGCAAGCGCATCTGCTTCCGGAGACTCTTGTCAAACGCCGACGCCGGCACGAAGCGGCGAAGCAGACTGACCTGGCGGGCGGTCCGGCCTGCGGTGTAGCGGCGGTCCGGGGTCGGCGTGGTGCTGGCCTTCACCACTGCACTCGCTACCAGCTCCGGAGTGTCGGCAACCTTCATCGCCTCCCCCATGACTCCCTGCGCGTTCGCTCGTGCCGACTGATAGACGTCCAGTTGCTGGTCTGGCTGGTACACATTCCCTTCGAAAGAGGTCCGGGTATAAGCCGGCTCGACCAGCACCACTCTGATCCCGGAGCCTCTGATCTCGTGGTCCAGCGATTCGGAATAGCCCTCCACCGCGTGCTTGCTGGCTGAGTACAGGGCCATGAACGGCGCCGGGATCAGCCCCATGACCGAGCTGATGTTGACGATCCGTCCCGCTCGCTGCCGGCGCATTACGGGAAGCACAGCCTTCGTCAGGCGAATGACGCCGAACAGGTTGACATCGAAGAGGGATTTCGCCTGCTCCAGTGACGACTCCTCCGCTCCTGCGATCAATCCCACTCCCGCGTTGTTGATCAGGAGATCGATCCGGCCGGCCCTGGACAGCACCTCACCGACTACTGCCTTGACCGACTCGTCGCTGGTCACATCGCACACCACGTACTCGATACCGGGTGACCTCGTCGCCGGAGGACGGCGATAGGTGCCGAACACCCGATAGCCCGCCGCGTGAAGTGCCCGCGCGCTGGCCTCTCCGATCCCTCCCGCCGCGGCCGTTACGATCGCCACGCCCCGAGTCTGCTGCTCCTGATTGACTGACATACCGTCCTCGCTTCCGGGTTGAGGTCAACTGCTGCAGGCACATATGATGAACGTCATATTATTAGGTGACACGAGCTCGGCTCGGATGCATAGGGTATCAGGATTTGGGGGTTAGGTGGTTCAACGCCGCGTCGCGCAGCGCGTCCGAGAGCTTGGGATCGTCCACTGCGCGGGCCAGGATCAGGGTGCCGAGCATGGTCGCCGTGGTGACGAGTGCCCGCTCGTGAGCGCCCGGCTGTCCCCAGTCGGGTGACTGGCGGGCGACCAGGTCGATCATCTCCTTGATCCGGCGGGTCGCGGCCCGCCGCACCTTTGAAGCTTGCCGCGGCATCTCCGAGCCCAGTGCGGCGACAGCGCAGCCAGACTCAGCGCTTTCCAGGTGCTCCTTCGAGAGGTACGTGCGGAGCATGGCCTCGAGTTCCTTCTTGGGCGGAGCAGCGGCGGCCACGCGCGTCAGGAACGCCACAGTATCGGCGCCGGCCCGGTCGGCTGCCTCGGCCAACATCCCCTCACGTGACTCGAAGTGGGCATAGAAGCCGCCATGAGTGAGGCCGGCCTCCTTCATGATCTCGGCCACGCCGCTGCCATTGTAGCCGCCACGCCGAATGGCGCGGGCAGCGGTCTCCACGATGCGCTCGTGGGTGGCTTCCTTCCGGCTGGGGGCGGGTGGCCTCGTGGTAGCTCTCATATGATGACCATCATACACTGATGGCGACTCGAGCGCAAGGGCAACGCGCCGTTGTCGCCCGATGTGGAGTTTTTACTGGCCTCAATGCTGGACTCTGCCGTACTTTCCACTCGATGTCGGAGTTTGCCGGCCGCGTGGGATGCGGGTTAGCAGCCTCGTCAAACTCCTGGCGGGCCAAGAGAGTTTCATGGGCAAACCATGTCGATTTCCGGTACCCCCGAACGACGTATGAGTAGAGCAGGCCACCGGGGCCGCTCGCAACGATAGAGGAGGTCCTATGCGGGTCATGGTGATCGTGAAGGCGACCAAGGAATCGGAAGCGGAATCCAATCCCTTGGAGATGGAAGGGGCCGAGGAGATGTTCGAGCAGATGGGCAAGTTCAACGAGGAGCTGATCAAGGCAGGGATCATGCTCTCTGGTGATGGGCTCAAGCCGAGCAAGTTCGGGAAGCGAATCCACTTCAATGGGAGCAGGCGCTCGGTGACCGACGGCCCCTTCGCCGAGACGAAGGAGCTGGTGGCAGGGTTCTGGATCTGGCAGGTCCGGTCGATGGAAGAGGCGATCGAGTGGGCCAAGCGGTGCCCCAACCCGATGCCGGGTCCGAGCGACCTCGAGATCCGCCCGATCTGGGAGTCGGAGGATTTCGGACCCGAGATCGCCGCGGGGGTGAACGAACAACGCGCCAAAATCGCGAAGAAGTAAATCCCCCTACGCCACAGTTCCCACGGGCATCGATAGGGAAGTAGCTAGCGGAGCGTGAATGGCTGAAGTAGGATGGCTGTGAGGAGGAACTCGCCATATGCTTTTCGCCCCCGCCTGCATTTGCGCCGCGCTTCTTGCCATGCCCTCACTCATGGTAGCTCAGGAGACTGTGTCCCTCAGCTCCCAGGCAGAGCTGGCACGTAAAGCAGATGCAGTCCGTAAGGCCTACCGGAGCTCTCAGGCGGAGCTGGCGCGTGCAGCAGATTCAGTCCGTAAGGCCTATCGGAGCTATCAGGCAGAGCTGGTGCGTGAAGCAGATTCAGTCCGCAAGGCGTACCAGGATTCATTGCACCAATTGAAGTCTGGTTCGAACAATCAGGCCCCCAGCTACCGACCGGAGTATCCGGTTGCGAGTTCCGGCACGACAACCAGCGTGGTCTCATCGCCACCCCAACCCGAACCCCAACTCCATTTCGCGGAGCAACCACGATTCATCCGCGGATACGCCGGTATCCCCTGGGGCACCTCGCCGGAAGAAATCATCAGGAAGAAGGGTGAACCGGGCACCAGGAGGGCGGAGTCGGACGCCATTTTTTTAGCATACGAAGAATCGCTGGTTGGAAACGAAGCGTCGGCTTTGTACTTGGTCAGCAAGAAGGAAGGCCTGATCGAGGGAGTGTACTCCATTGAGTACGGCTTGGGGAATGGCTGTGAAACGGTGTTGCACACGCTGCTCGACGCCGTCAAGGCAAAGTACCCCGAGATTGAACCCGTAGAGTCCAGGTACAATAGGACGTCACTCGATTTCTGTAGCGGAGTGATGATCGGCTATGCAGGCTGGACAGTATCCTGGTACGATCCTGGCAACGATGGCGCAGTCATCCGGATTGCTTTGGCCCCAGGAGCACAGAAGATCCGAGTGCACTACGAATCACCCGCGTTCTCCTCCTGGTCAGAGAATCACAAAAAGTTCGATAATCGTTTTTAGCAGCCTGCGCGCAGGTAGCCTGCCATTCAAAGGCTCTAGCCTTCTGGGGGAAACCGGTTCCTTTTTTAAGGCTAGAACGAACGGCCTGCTTCCGATCCGAAATGTGTCCGCATTAACAACGTCTTCGCCCCTGCCTTCCCGAGATCACGGCCAGCAATGGCTGGTATCTTGAAACGCTGTAACAAGGACCTCCACCCACCCCCATCCATTGGAGGGTCACGATGCTGCTGATTCGCGAGGTGTTCCACTGCCGGCCCGGCAAAGTCCGCCCCCTACTCGAGAAGTTTCAGGAGATGAACCGCATCATGGCCAATGCCGGCCAAAGCAACATGCGCCTGATGACCGACTTCAGCGGCGAGCGCTACTGGACCCTGGTCGCCGAGTTCGAGACACCGGGCATGGCTGAGTTCGAGAAAATGATGCAAGGTCAGGGGATGAGCGAGGCGGACACGAAGCAGTTCGAGCGCCTCATGGAAGGTTATCATGACCTGATAAACGACGGGCATCGGGAGATCTATCGGCTGGAACAGCCCACGAAGGGGTGATCGAGCGCCTCACTGCAGCTAACGGAAAAGTTGTCCCTTCCCCTCGCTGGGCTACCGGCAGGCTCTGGGCTCGCAACCGAGGTCCGAGCCAAAAAAAGACGCCCACGGTTATTCACCGTGGGCATTGCCCCTCCTGGGCTCGATCCTGAGACGGCGCCGCCCTCGAAGTACGAGACCTAAATGAAATGGCTCCCGCTGTCGCGGGAGCCATTGCCCCTCCTGGGCTCGAACCAGGACTCTCCTGATCCAGAGTCAGGCGTGTTGCCAGTTACACCAAGGGGCAGAGCTGCAGCCGGGAGTCAGGTTACTCCGTGAGTGCCAGCCCTCCCTGGAAGAGATCTGACACACTCAAAGCCGGCAGCCTTGCTCCAAGCTCCCAGCTCCAAGCTCCTAGCTTCCGATGGAGCTGAGGGGGATCGAACCCCTGACCTCTGCAGTGCGATTGCAGCGCTCTCCCAGCTGAGCTACAGCCCCACGAAGGGCGGAAAACTACCGCCCGACCCCCACCTCCGTCAACCAAATTTGGGTGTGGCCCCGCCGGGTCCGAGACCCTAATTTGTGCCAACCCCCGAAGCACTTGGAGAGAGCATGAGACCTCGGATCGCGCGCACGGTCCTGAGCCTGGTCATGGTACCGGCCTTCTCCGGAGTCATGGCGGCGCAGGAGCACCAACATCCCGCCGCCGCTCCGGATACGGCCGGCCCGCCCCTATATACCAACCTGGGTGATCTGCATTTCGAGATAACCACCCAGTCACCCGTCGCCCAGCAGTACTTCGACCAGGGCTTCCGCCTGGTCTATGCCTTCAATCACGATGAGGCGATCAAGTCGTTCAAGGAAGGCATCAAACGGGACTCGACCTGTGCCATGTGCTATTGGGGAGTTGCACTGGCTCTGGGACCCAACATCAACATGCCGATGGACACCGCGTCCGTGCGGCCGGCCTGGGAAGCCAGCCAGACCGCGCTCAAGTACTCGGGCGGGACGTCGCCCCGGGAGCTGGCGTTCATCCAGGCCCTTACCAAGCGCTATTCAAAGAACCCGACAAGCGATCGTGCCACACTCGATACCGCCTGGGCCAAAGCCATCGCGCTGGTGTCGTACGCCTATCCCAAGGACGATGACGCGGCGGCACTCCATGGCGAGGCGCTCATGGATCTCCGGCCCTGGAACTACTGGACCAACGGCGGAAAAGCCAAAGCCCCGTCTACCCTCGAGCAGGTCAAGGTGCTGGAGCGGGTGGTCCAGCGAAACATCGATCACCCGGGTGCCTGCCACTTCTACATTCACGCGATCGAGGCGTCCCCCCAGGCCAGAAAGGCGCTTCCTTGTGCCGAGAAGCTCGCCACCGCGATGCCCGGCGCCGGACACCTGGTGCACATGCCCACCCACATCTACATCAAGCTGGGCCAGTGGGACCTTGCCGCCGACGGCAACGCGCACGCCCTCCACGCGGACCAGGAATTCATCAACGAACGACACCCGACCGGCGCGTACCCGATGGGATACTATCCCCACAACTTTCATGTGATGTGGTATGCGCTGAACATGCTGGGCCGTAGCGAGGATGCGATCCGGACCGCGCGAGACATCGAGACCAGTGTGCCAGTGGAAGTCGCGCGCGAGATACCGTCGTTCGAAGGGTATCGCACGACGCTCCTCTTCACTTTTGCGCGCTTCTCCAAGTGGGACGAGATCCTCCGCGAGAAGGCGCCGCCAACAGACCTGCGCTACGTCACCGGCGCCTGGCACTACGCTCGCGGGCTCGCTTACACCGGACTCGGCAAGCTCGACTCCGCCGGGGTCGAGCGCGACAGCCTCTGGGCCATCGCGGCTGCGATGCCGGAGGATAAGGTGGTCAGTCTGAATAGTGCTAAGGCGCTACTCACCCTGGCCAAGACCCACCTGGCCGGCGAAATCGCAGCCAAAGAAGGACGGACCTACGCCGCCGTGCGCAACCTACGGAAGGCGATCGCGTTGGAGGATGCCTTGAACTACGACGAGCCGCCCGGCTGGTACCTGCCGATCCGTCAGCGCCTCGGTGAAGTGCTCCTCGCGAGCGGACAGCCTGGTCAGGCGGAGAAGATGTTTCGGACCGACCTGGTGCAGCGGCCCGAGAATGGCTGGTCCCTCTCAGGCCTGACTCGGAGCCTCACGGCCCAAAAGCGAACTCGTGAGGCGAAGGTCATCCAGGCCAGGTTCGAGAAGGCGTGGAAGGCAGCGGATGTGAAGCTGGCGGAGAAGTAGCCAGCGACAGTTAGCGCGTGCGCCCAACTGACTTTAGCTCCTGTTCTAGACTCCGGACTCTCGACTCTAGACCCTCGACTCTAGATCCTCGACCCTCGACCCTCGACTCTCGACTCCCTACTGATACTGGATATACATCGGCCTGGGATACAGCTCCAACACCTGCTTTGGCGTCATCATCGGGTGGTCGTTCTTGAAAAACAGCTTGAAGCCGGTGTACTGAACCGGGTGCCGTACGACCCACAAACGGTAGGCCGCCTTCTTCCCCGAGGGAGGGCCATACCCGTCCATATCGATGACCACCTGCACTCGTGGGTCGAGTTTTATCTGCGAGGCGTTGGTGAGCATGTTTCGGGTGAATCGATGGACCACCAGAACCTTGGGCGGGAGTTTATGCTCGTCGACGATCCTTGCCAGGACGTCGACCGCGTGATTCACCTCGGTCGCATCCATATGGCCCATCCAGTCTCGCCCGGGCAGCTTGCCGTCCTTCATGGCGAACTCGGGATCAAGCGCCAGGTGGATGTATGGCCTGGCGAGATACGGCACCAGTGGGGCAAGCTCCTGCTCCACCGTGCTGAGTCCCACCTGGACATCGAGGAAGAGCAGCCAGCCACGCTCCTCGGCCCAGTTCGCTACCCGATTGATAACGCTGTCGGACATCTGCAGCCGGTACTTTTTCGCTGGTCCGGGCTTCCCCTGCGCTACCGTGGCGATGAGGTGGAGTGCGGGAAGCACCTTTCGATCCGGGTCGGCTTCGGCCCATTCTGTGGCGGTGCGCTCCAGGTGCTGCAACATCGTGTCGGGCTCGAGCTCGCCCAGGATCCCCATTCGCTTCGAGAGCGGGTTGCCATAGTACGCCACGATCCGGTGCTCGGGAATGATCGAGCCCGGGAGCGGATCGGGAGTCGGCACCGGCCACCGCGCCGAGTCTGCTGGCGTGAGCGGGAACGGACTCCTTACGACCTTGGCAACGGGCTTCCTGGACCGCTTGAGCTTGAGCGAATCCCGCCCAGTGGTAGAGTCTCGCCGAACAGAATCGGCCTTTGCGGAATCGCTCTTGATCGAATCCGCCATGGTCGAGTCGGTAGAGATCGTGTCCCGGACGCCTGTGCTGTCCGCGATGGCAATCGGCCGCTGAGCCTGAATGGGCCTGGGCTTCCAGACCGCCGGCTCCTCTACCGCGGGTTGCTGGGGAGCCTGTGACTTCGCATCAGCAGGGGCATTGCCGCAGCCGGACAGAGCGATCGACAGAAGTAGCGGGGCACTCTTCGAGCGGAGGGTCACTGCTAAATCCGGAAAGCGATGCATTAGGCCGGTGGGTAACCTGGTGAGTAGGCGGACAAGGGCGATGCATCGTAAGCACCTGCAAGCCCGGGGCCAAGGGGGCCCGCAGCCGCTCTGGTCCGGCGGGCCTCACCCGGCCCGAAGCGCGTCCATCGGGTCGACCCGTGCCGCTCGTCTCGCGGGAACGTAGCAGGCCACAAGGGCGACGCAGGCTAGAACCCCGGCGACCAGTCCGTAGGTGACGGCATCGGTGGGTCCCACCCCGAAGAGCAGGCTTCGGACCACTCGTGTCGCCAAAGCCGCAAGCAGTACACCAATGCCAAGACCGACGCAGGTAAGCAGCATTCCCTGACCTACCACGAGTTGCCACACGTCCCGGCGCGCCGCGCCCAGAGCGATCCTGATGCCGAGCTCGTGTGCGCGCTGGCTCACCGCGTAGGACATCACGCCGTAGATCCCCACGGCGGCCAGGCTCAGCGCCACGCCAGCAAAGATCGCGAGCAGCACCGTGTACAGCCTTGGGCGACCCACCGACTGCGAGAGTCGGTCGGTCATCGTCTGCACTCCATAGACCGGGAGGTCGGGATCGAGCGCACGGACCTCCGCCTCCGCCGGCTTGGTGAGGAGTGACGGATCTCCCTGGCTTCGGATTACCACCGTCAGCCGGGGGCTGGGATCGGTTGCGAGCGGGACATAAATCTGCGGCTCTGGATTCTGCCTCAAGTCATCGCGACGGATCTCCCCCACGATACCTACAACCTCCCCTGACAGCGGGACGCCATCCACCTCAGCATCCAGCATGATCTGCCGTCCTATCGCATTTTCGTTGGGGAAGAACCGTTGGGCCGCGCTCTGGTCGATGACGAATGCTCCCGGCCTGCGACTCCGGTCCTGCTCCGTAAAGGCACGACCCCGTAGGATCGGGATACCCATCGTCGCAAAGTAGTTCGGGCTCGTTGAGTAGAACTCCGACTCCGGCTCCTGTCCCGGCGCCGGCACCGGCCGTCCCCCGATCTTGAAGGTGCCGGAACGATTCATCCCGCCGAAGGGAACTCCGAAAATCAACGCGGCCGAACGGGCTCCGGGCAGGCGCTGCATCCGCTCCAGTAGCTCATCGGCGAAGCGTCGCTGCGCTTCCGTGCTGGCATACTTCGTCTCGGGCAGGCTCAGATCGAATGTCAGTAGCCCAGTCGCCTCGAAGCCGGGATCGACATGCTGCAAGTGATAGAAGCTCTTGATGAGGAGACCGGCACCGACCAGAAGGACCAGCGCCAGTGCCAGCTCTCCCACCACGAGCGAGCTCCGAAGACGGTTGGCTCTCGGTCCCGAGCTTCCGCTTCGGCCACCTTCTCGGAGTGCCGTGGCCACGTCGGATCGGGAGGCCTGGAGGGCGGGCATGAGACCAAACAGGAGACCGGTACCCAGAGCCACCAGCATCGTGAACGCCACCACCCTGCCGTCGAGGCCGACCTCTGTCGCGCGCGGCACGGCGCCATCGGCGAGGCGCATGAGGAGTCGCGTTCCCCACGCGCCAAGGATGAGCCCGGCGACGCCGCTGATAACCGCGAGCACGACGCTTTCCGTGAGGAGCTGCCGCAGCAGACGATTGCGCGAGGCACCGAGGGCGGTACGGACCGCAACTTCGGCTCGACGTCCCGTCGCGCGGACCAGCTGCAGATTGGCGACGTTGACGCACGCGATCAGCAGTACCAGCGCCACCGCCCCGAGAAGCACCAGCAGCGCCGGCTCGACATCACCTACGACCTGCTCCCTCAGCGGCACTACCGTCGCAACCGGCGCGTCCGCGTTGGTGTCCGGGAAGCGCGCGGCCAGCTCGGCCTGAATCCGATCGATCTCGGCGTCAGCCTGAGACACTGACGCGCCAGGCCGCAGCCTCCCTATCACGCCAAGGTAGCGGCTCCCTCTCGCCATGCCGGTGAGTCGCTCAGGCGAGAAAACCAGCGGGGTCCACACCTCAGTGCGACTGAAGTTGAGCCCTGGGCGATCCACCCCGACTACGGTGTAGAGCTCCCCATCGAGACGGATCTCGCGGCCGATGATGCGCGGATCGCCTCCGAAGTTGCTGCGCCAGAAGTCGTATCCCAGCACTGCGACTTTGGGTGCTCCCGATTGATCTTCTCCGGCGAAAAATGTG
The DNA here is from genome assembly GCA_963751925.1 of uncultured Gemmatimonadales bacterium. Classification (GTDB taxonomy): domain Bacteria; phylum Gemmatimonadota; class Gemmatimonadetes; order Gemmatimonadales; family GWC2-71-9; genus CAVVWJ01. The sequence goes on from CAVVWJ010000007.1 coordinate 97,366, forward strand.
CGGCCCATCGCCGCGGGAGCTCGGAGCAGGGTGAAGAAGTTTGCCGAGACCTGCATCCCGCGCACCCGCCGGGCCGGCCCTTCACCAGTGAGAGCATAGGAGGCGTTGCTGATGCCGGCGATGCTCTGGAAGGAATGGGCTCTCTCGCGCCAGTCCAGAAAGTCCGGAGCCGAGGTTGACCCCTCAGTTCCCGCTTCACCGGTCCACACCATCACCAGCTGGTCCGGCGAATCGTACCCCAGTGGACGGAGCAGTACGGCATTCACCACGCTGAAGACCGCGCTGTTGGCCCCGATGCCGAGCGCCAGAGTCAGTACCGCCACTGCAGTGAATCCCGGATTTTGGATCAGCTGCCGGACAGCGTACCGCAGATCCTGGCCCAACTCGGCCAGCCACTCTGCTCGTCTCATGCTTTCCTCTCTTTGGTGACCGATCTTGCGACAGGACTTCTCGACGTCGCCGATGTTCCCGAATCTGGCGAGTGCGGCCGCTCGCGCCTGTCCCGGATCCATCCCGCGTGCGACGTACTCCTCAGTACGCATGTCGACGTGAAACTGCAGCTCGGCCTCGACCTCCTCGGCCACGCTGGTCTTCCAGATCAGCGAGCGGAGTTGACGGCCGAAGGCGACTCGGGGCATCGAGTGGGCCGTTCAGGTGGCCAGCAGGACCTTGGAAACCGCGGCGGCAAAGTCTGCCCATTGCGAGGTCTCCGCCTGGAGCTGCTTCCGGCCGGCGGGAGTCAGACGATAGAACTTGGCCCTGCGATTGTGATCGGATACGCCCCATTCGGCAGCAATCCAACCCCGGTGCTCCAGCCGGTACAGCGCCGGATAAAGCGAGCCTTCTTCGATGCGGAGGGTGTCGCCCGTGGTATCCTCGAGCCAACGAGCTATGCCGTAGCCGTGCCGGGCGCCCCAGCTCAGCGTCTTGAGGATCATGGCGTCGAGGGTGCCGTGGAGGAGATCGGCGGTAGACTTGGGCATCGTGCTCTTCATCCTTACCTAGAAAGTCTAGGTAAGGATGCGGATGTGATGCCTAGATTGTCAAGGGAAGAGCAGGAGGGTCAGAACAGGCCGATTGGATCGATACTGATTTCCCTGAGTCGAAGCTGCCGGTTGTGCCAGCGTGAGAGCAGCAATACTGCGGTAGCGGCACCGATGAGTGCGAACATCATGTCGAACTGGGTATCCCAGGGATCGCCCTGAGTTCCCAGGAAGAGGTCAGCGGCTCCGCCGGTCGACACGGCCACCCAGAACTCGATCAACTCGTAGAATGCGCTCAGCGCGAGACAGACGCAGACCACGAAGAAAGAGAGCCAATGGCTGCCTCGAGCCGGTGATCGCCGGATCAGAATCTCCCTCAGCACCATCGCGGGCACGAACCCCTGGAGAAAATGCCCGATCCGGTCGTAGTGGTTCCGGGTAAACCCGAACCATCGCTCCATCCAGAAGCCGAGGGGCACCTCGGCGTAGGTGTACTTGCCGCCTACCATCAGCACGACGGCATGCAGCGCCACCAGCACGTAGATCAGCGGGGTCATGCGGAAGCTGGGATAGATCAGAATCAGCACCGGAACACCGATGATGACGGGAATCACCTCCAGCAGCCAGGTGAAGCGGTCATGCGGTGAGATGGCAGACCAGATGAACACCAGTACCACCACGGCCAGGAGCACCAGCTCGAGAGCCGAGGGCCGCGTGTTGGGGCGGGCACTGCGGTAGGTGTCATTCCCCATCGACATAGGGCACATCCAGAGTCAGGCCATCACGGGCGATGACGGTATCGGGGAAAACCGCACGGGCTTCCGCCAGGAGCTCGGCGGCGTCCCGGTTGTAGCGCGAGCTGATATGGGTGAGCACCAGACGCCGGACTCCAGCCTCCAGAGCTACCCGGGCCGCCTCAGCCGCGGTCGAGTGCCCGGTTTCCCGCGCACGCTCCAGCTCGTCACCAGCAAAGGTGGCCTCATGAATCAGCAAGTCGGCACCCTTCGACGCCTCGATCACCGATAGATGGGGCCGGGTATCGCCGGAGTAGATCAGCTTTCGGCCCGGCCGGGGTGAGCCCACCAGATCAGCCGGGGTAAAGGTACGGCCATCGTCGAGTGTCACGGTGTCACCCTTGTGGAGCCGTCCCCAGAGAGGCCCCTCCGGAATTCCCAGCTCACGAGCACGATCCGGGTTGAACCGGCCTCGGCGGGTATGCTCAGCCAGGGCATACCCTACAGTATCGGCTCGGTGCTCGGTTTCGAACACCAGGATGTCGTACTCGTCCCGGCCGAGGGTATCCCCCGGCTTGATCTCCACGATCTCCACCGGAAACTTGTTCCGCTCGATCCCCAGCGAGATTGCGGCGTTCAGGATCCGCTGAGCGCCCTTGGGGCCGTACAAGGTCACGGGCGCGGACCGGTCCTGCAGCCCCATGGTACGGAGCAGACCGGTAATGCCAAGCAGGTGATCGGCGTGATAGTGGGTGAAGAAAACTTCTTTAAAGGAGAATCCAACGCCGTACCGCATCATCTGGCGCTGATTGCCCTCGCCGCAGTCGAACAGGAGCATCTCGCCTTCCCGCTGCACGGAAAGACCCGCCACGTTCCGGTCGATCGTCGGTGTGGCGGCCCCGGTGCCGAGGAAAGTGACGGATAGCATGCGGGTGAAGATACAGCGTGAGTGGGAACTGCCCTAAAACAGCTTCACCGTCACCCCGATCTTCCCCGGATGCTTCTGCAGCTCCTCCAGCAGTCCCTTCATGGATTTGGAAAGATCGCGCATGTCGTAGTAGAGCCCGCTGTCCGTGGCAAACTTGCCGAGAGTGCCCTGTCCCCTGCTGATACCGGCCAGCAGCGTATCCAGGCGTTCACCGGTCGCGGCGAGCTGCTTCGTCATGATCGCCAGATTGCCGGTGAGAGTGTCGACTCTCCCGCTAAGTGCCGGACTCGCCAGGGTGCTATCCAGTCGGGTGCCGAGCTGGCGGAAAGCGGCCATCGTCTGGGTGATCTCGGCGGTGGGTCCCCGGTGCGGGTCGCCGTAGATCTCCATGGTGCGCTGCGCGGCTTTGAGGGTGCCCTGCAGCGCAGTCAAGGTAGAATGCAGCTCGTCTGCGGTACGCTGGTTGACCAGAGCTTGGGCCCCGATGAGCACGCTGTCCGCCCTGTCGCTCAGGCTCTGGGCCTTCCCCGCCAGGCCCAAGTCCTGGGTGCCGAGCATCACCTTGTCCGGCGGCAGGAGTTGGCCCGACTGGCCAGGGTCTAGGTCGATAGCGTAGTCACCGACCAGCGTGACCGAGACGATCTTGGCGACCGCGTCGATTTTAGGTCGGATTTTGGGTGGCAAGCTGGCGGTGACCAGAACCCGGCCCACATCGACGAAGGTGATTTTTTCGACCTTGCCCACGTTAACGCCCGACACCCGCACCGGTGAGGCGCGCTTGAGCCCGCTCACGTTGGCGAATTGAATCCGTACCACGTTGCCTGAGCCGACCGACCGGCCACTGAGCCACATCGTCCCGAGGATGAAGACCAGAACGGCCACGATCACAATCGATCCAACCGTCACTTCCCGAAGGCGAAGGTCCATGAGCTCAGGCCGCGAAGGAAGGGTTGTCGAAATCGCGCTCGAGGAACTCCCGGACCTTTTCGTTTTTCGAGTCGAGGAACTCCTGTGGGGTACCCTGCATAACGATCTTCCCTTCGCTCAACAAGGCAAGCCGGTCGGCCACCCGGAAGGCGCCGCGAACGTCATGCGTCACCATGACGCTGGTGACACCCAGCTCGTCGTCCAGCCGCTGCACCAGACCATCGATGATGTCGGCGTTGACCGGATCGAGCCCTGACGTAGGCTCGTCATAGAGCAGATACTTGGGAGCTCCGGCAATTGCTCGCGCGATGCCGACCCGCTTGCGCATCCCGCCGGAGAGCTGGGCCGGATACTTCTCGATCGTCTCGGGCGGGAGGTTCACCAGCCGGATGCAACCAGCTATCCGCTCCCGGCAATACTCCAGGTCGGCGTACTTGTCCTCGTCGGTAATGCCCAGGCGCACGTTCTCGAACACGTTCATCGAGTCGAACAGCGCGCCGTTCTGGAAGACGTAGCCGATGTGAGACCGAAACTCCGACAGCTCCCTGCGTTTGAGCTTTTCGACGTCCTTGCCGTCCACGATGATCTGACCGGAGTCGGGGTGGATGAGGCCGATGATGTGCTTGAGCAGGACGCTCTTCCCGGTGCCGGAGGGCCCCAGGAGCGCGACCGTCTCGCCCTCGCGCACCTCGAAGTCGACCCCGTTCAGCACCACTTGCTTGCCGAACGCCTTGTGTACGTCGCGCAGCTCGATCATTGGTTGAGCAGCAGTCGAGTGAGCACGGTGTCCAGCACCAGTATCAGCACAGAGCTGGTGACCACGGCCGTGGTGGTGGACTTACCCACGCCCTCGGCGCCCTGTTGGGTGTTGAACCCCATGTAGCATGCGATGATCGTAATGGACCCTGCGAAGAAGAACGCCTTGATGACGGAGTACCATGCATCCCATGGCCGCCAATAATACTGGGCCCCATAGATGAAATCGGCATCGGTTACCGGCAGCACAGCCTTGACCGAAACCCAACCCGCCACCACGCCCGAAAGATTGGCCATGATCGTGAGCGCCGGGATCATCAGGAACCCGGCGAGAACCCGGGGGATGACCAGGTGCGATGCCGGTGAGCGGCCCAGGCTTTCCAGGGCATCGATCTGCTCGGTAACCCGCATCGTGCCCAACTCGGCGGCATAGCGTGCGCCGATGCGCCCGGCAAGAATCAGAGCGGTAAGAACCGGACCCAATTCGAGAATGATCGAAGAAACGACCAGCGTTCCGACCACATAGTACGGAATGCTCCCCGTGAATTGATATCCGGTCTGCAGCGCGGTGACCGCTCCGGCGAAGGCGGAGATGAGGAGAACGATGAAGAGGCTGCCGGCCCCGATATTCCAGGCCTCTTCCATCATTCGGGGCCACCAGATCCGAACCTCCGGCAGCCCGCGGATGCCATCAATAATGAAGAAGGTCAGGCGCCCGACCTGCGAGGCGGCATCCAGAACCCAGCGGCCGGCAATCAGGCGCGGATCGAGCGTGTTGGAAGAAGAGGCCATACAGGTTCGGCGAAGCCCCTTGAGGCGATGAGGGGTGAGCTGGCTAATAGCTGATTGCCAAGAGCCTTAGCTGCCGCACAAAGGTAACCCACTCCCTCGTTTCCGTCAGCAAAGAGAGCTGGGAGCTGGGAGCTGGGAGCTTGGCGCTTGGGAGCAGAAGCTGTGACCGCTTGCCTGGCAGCTGTGATCGAATGTGCTGCAGAGATCAGCTCCTAGCTCCTGGCTCCTAGCTACTTTCTTCCATGCCCGCTCGTAATTCCCGCGTCCACGGTCCCCGGTTCAGGCGGCTTCTGCTCTGCTGGTTTCGCCGGCACGGGCGTGATCTGCCCTGGCGTCGTACTCGAGATCCCTACCACGTTCTCGTGTCGGAGTTCATGCTGCAGCAGACCCAGGTGTCTCGAGTGCAAGCCTATTACCTCCGCTTTCTGCAGCAGTATCCCTCGATCGAGGTCCTGGCCGCGGCGCCTGCTACGATGGTCAGAGAAAGCTGGTCGGGGCTGGGGTATTATCGGCGCGCCGCCAACTTGCACCGGCTGGCCCAGGAAGTTGTGCGGGATAGAGCGGGTGTGATTCCTCCTGATCCCAGCGAGCTTCGGCGGTTGCCGGGGGTTGGCCGCTACACTGCGGGCGCCGTGGCGAGCTTTGCGTTCGAGCGTCGTACCCCGGCGGTGGACACGAACGTGGCTCGGGTGCTGCGCCGGGCGTTCCATCCCCGGACAGCACTGGAAGACGTAAGCCAGCGAGTCTGGTCCACCGCCGAGGAGCTGGTGCCGCGGCGGGGCAAGACTGCCTGGGCATTTAATCAGGGGATTATGGAGCTTGGCGCGCTGATCTGTACGGCACGAGTCGCCCGGTGCTACGAATGCCCCGTCCGAACCGCGTGTGCCACTGGCAGAAAAGCCGTGAACACTAAGTAGTAAACACTAAATCGTGCCAAATCACTTCCCCAACTACAGGTGCGTCTTGAGCAGTTCGGGCGATGTGCTTCCATTGATCCAGAATCTTGGGAAGTGAACAGCTTTGTGCAGAGGGTCCTATTGACCGTTTACCGTTTACCGTTGACCGTTCACCGCTTCATCTGACAAACGCTCCCGCCACTAACGCCACCAATCCCAACGTGCCCGATATAGACGCCACCACCCTTTGACGCTGGCGAAGCTCATCGAAATAACCGGCGGCTTCGCCAGTCGGGTCCAGTCGGCCGAGTTTGGAAGACGTAGGCAGCGTGATCAGAAGAGTGAGCAGGGCCGCCAGGATACCAGCGCCTTGCATGATCACGAGCCAGATGCTGAACCCAACCAGCTCGCCGGTCTGCGCGGTAACCGAGAAGGTCAGGATGATGCCGGAGAGCACCGTCAGCAGTGCTCCCGGTGCAATCGCAACCTTCGTCAGTTTGGTCTGGGCCCGAACGACGGCGCCGATTCCGTTGCGGTCTTCAGCTTTGGCGGCGATGCCGATAATCATCGAAGCGATGGCGCCACCAAGCCAGAGGGTAAAGCCGAGCAGGTGTAGAAAAAGCCAGGCGCGATTCACGAGTTGACGGCCGACAGGATCGCCGCGTCGATCGGCTGACGGCCGGAAAAGCCGGAGTCGGTCTCATGCCAGTATTCGATCCGCTCCTCACCCATCCGCCAGCAGAGGAAGATCGGCCGATCCTCTCGTAAGGAATAGAAATCCACCAGTCCCGCCTCGAACCCCTTGAACACACAGCCGATCTCTTCGAGCTCCAGGAGATACTGGTTGATTTTGTCGGCGTGGTGCGACACCTCGTCCCGCGCCGCCACAAGTTCCTCCGTCTCGCCCCAATCGGCTCGGGCTCCGCCCGTCAGTAACTCGAAACGACCCACTGCGGCCCGCCAGGCGGGGTACTCGACCGTAAGGTCGGCTACCACACGCCGAACGAGAGGCAGGGTGCGCTCCGCCTCCTCCAATGTGAACAGCTTGAAATCTCGCATACTTATGTCCTCGGAACTGTCAGCTTCTGCCAACTCTGGCATCCAACCCACGCCCGGAGAGCATCGTCCATGCCAGTTACCCGGGATGTGACCGAAGTCACCCCCACACGATCTTGATCCCCGGGACCTGTTCCGGATGACTGATGAAACCGACCACCCTGCCCTGCTCATCCACCACAGTGATCGTGGGCCGGAGGTGCGACTCGTTGGGATCGTTGTCCATCCGGACTTCAAAGCCGGTGAGGTCGCTATCCGGCCGTACGATCGGCGAGTTCGGCCGCATCAGAGAGTCGGCCCGGGTATGCCAAGGGTGCTTGCCCTCTGCCAGGCACCGGGTGACCAGGTCGCGATCGCTCAAGGTTCCCAGAAACCGGCGGGTTCGATGGTCATCGACCACCGGGACCACCGAGATGTTTCGGGTCTTGAGCATGATTGCAACTTCGCTGGCCATCGCTCCTGCGACCGCAACGTGCGGGTCAGGCACCATCGCTTCCGAGGCTTTCATGGGCTCAATTTGCCCCGAATGGGGGAGGGGTCAAGAGTCCCTCAGGCGCTGCTCGAGTGCCTCCCGAGTGGCCCGGCGGCCTTCGGTCGCGTACTCGCGGGTCCGATCCACTCGGAATGTCGCATCCCGCTCGATTCGGGGCCGCACGTATACCAGGGGAGGGCGGCGGGGATCGGCCCGCCAGAGCGCGAGCTGAGTCTCCGAGTTTGCCGCCATCAAAATTCCAACTGCATCATCGTGAGCCCGGAGAAGTGGCGGAAGCCGGGAAGGTCCGGCCGGCGGAGGAAGGTCAAAGCCGGGACCCACGTCAACCGCTAGTACCAGCTCCACGTCGAGCTCCGCCGCAGGCTCCAGCGGAACGACGCCGCGAAGACCGCCGTCTCCAAAGCGTCGCCCGTTGATCAACACCGGCGGGTAATACATCGGAAGGGCGCAGCTGGCACAGAGGACATCGACCAGTGGCGCGCTCTGGGCGCCGGCCCCGAAGAGCACCAGCTCACCCGTGTCCAGATCCACCGCCGTCACCGTCAGCGGTACCGTCAAGTCGGCAAAGCGACGTGCCGGCACCAGGGCTTCGATGGCTCGGCGAAGCGGGGCCGGTTTCAGCAACGATTTGAGATAGAAACCTGCAACTGGGGCGAACGGGTCGCGCGCAATGCCCCGGGCACCGACCTCGGGTATCTGCTCCAGCAGCTCGTCGCCTCCAACACCGCTGGCGAGACCCGCTGCGATGACGGCGCCCATCGAGGTTGCGACGTACCAGGCTGGCTCGAACCCCGCCTCGCGCACTGCTCGGCTCGCACCCAGGTGCGCCGCCGTCTTGGCACCTCCACCGCTCAAAACCATGGCGACAGGGCGGCCAGTCACTTGCGCTGGCTTTGCCGGTGAGCCTCCGCCTCAGCGTAGCGTTTCCGCTCTTCCGCCGTCTCGGGGATGAGGCGGGGAACCCGCTTCGGCTTTCCATCTTTGTCAAGCGCGACGAACACGACGTGGGCAGTGTGAGTGTGCCGCCGCTCGCCGGTACTCACCCATTCGCTGTACACCTCGATGGTAATGTCCATGGATGAGCTGCCCACAAAGTCGACGGTGGCGGCGCAGGTGACCAGCGATCCGACCGGAATTCTCTCTCGAAAGTCCACCCGCTCGATGCTCGCTGTTACCGCAGCACCGCCGGCATGGCGAATCGCCGCGACCGCAGCAGCCTGGTCCACCAACGCCATCAACTCGCCGCCAAACAGATCGCCCCGCACATTCTGCATGTGCGGCATGACAAACGTGGTGATCTGGCCAACCGAGTATGACATCGGGCGGGAATCGGGAACCGTCATCGGCACTCCGGGTTAGTAATCCACCGGCCGCAGATAATACTCACCGATCGCGGTTCCGCTGAGCATGGCCACCGTGGGCAGCCGCCGCTTCCAGTGGGTCGAGTCCAGCCGCCGGCGCACCAACCCGATCTCGGCGTCACTGAACCCGAGGGCGGCAATCTCCGGGGCGCGATATCCCAGCAGAATCCAATGGAGAATGGAGTCAGCGCGAGGGTAGGAGATGCCGAAGTCTCCCTCGTCGGTCTGGCCTTTGATCAGGTCCGCGCTGGCCGGCTTCGACACGATCACTTCGGGTACACCGAGGTGGCGAGCCAGAGCCCAGACCTGCGTCTTGAAAAGATCGCCGATCGGATTCACTGGAGGCGAGTCATCCGCGTGCCAGGTGAAGTAGCCGAACAGTCTTTCTGTCTTGTTGCCGGTGCCAAGCGGGAGAGCGCGAGAAGCGGCCGAGAGATCGAACAGGGTAATCATCCGGCTCCGGGCCATGATGTTACCTAGTCGGGCAGGGTCTACCTCACCTCCGATCGCACCCGCCAGCCCGTCGACCGCCGCACTGATGTCCACAGTCCGGTGGGGGATGCCCAGCTCGTCGATTACGAGCTGGGCGTGCGCCAGGCTTTCAGGACTGGAGGAGCGGTAGGGCATCCGGACGCCTAACACGTTGGCAGGTCCAAGCGCCTCCACGGCGAGATAAGCGACCAGGCTGCTGTCCACCCCGCCTGAAAGGCCGACGATGGCCTTCTCGAATCCTCGGCGCCTGACAACCTCGTCTCTGATGAATTCAACCAGCCAGAGCCGGGTCAGTTCCGGATCGATTGCGAGCGGATCCTGCTGCGGGTGAAAGCGGGCAGGAGCCGGTGCCAGCACTGGAGAGGAGCCGGCCTCGGGTTTGTCGTTCGTCTGCGGGCGGGCACTCTTGCTTACCTGGGGCTGCGCTCCACCGCTTCCGCCGGACCGGCGGGCGGCATGGAGCGAGCCGAGGAGATGGGGGAGCCGCATTTCGAGGTCGGCGAGCAGCGGAAGGTCCGACCGGGCTCGGGTGATCTCCTCGAAGTCCAGCACGGCGGGAACGATCGCCTCCTGAAAGACCGGTCCCTGAACGAGGAGGTCTCCCCGAGGACCGGCGAGAATCGAACCGCCGGGGAACGCCTTGCCGCCCTCGAAGCCGACCAGCTGCGCCAATGCCACGTAGACACCGTGCTCGCCTGCGATATCCTGGGCTAACCGACTCCAGCGAGCTAGGCTGACCGGACGTCCGGCAGTGTCGTCGCCGGACATCACACCACGGGCTGGGCTGGCGCTGGGGATGATGATGAGCTGCGCCCCATCGAGCGCGGCAAGCATGGGCGTGAACGAATGCCACGCGTCCTCGCAGATCAGCAGCGCCGCACGGCCCCAGTGGGTATCGAACGCCTGCACGCTTCTGCCCGCCTCGACGAAACGCTCCTCGTCGAAGACACCGTAGGTCGGCAGGAAGATCTTCCTATGGATATGGCGGATCCCGGCATGCGGTCCCCCAAGCGTGGCATACAGACCTGAGTTATAGAGGCGGTTTCCGAACACCTCATAGAACCCGAGCGCAACGTCGAGCGCGGGGATACCTGCATCCCGGTGCTGACGCGTCAGGTCGTCGAAAAGCCGTTCTGCGGGAACCGCCAGGTCTCGAACCCCGCCCTCGAGAAAGTAGCCCGTCAGCGCCGTCTCTGGACCAACCACCAGATCGGGAGGCTCCGGCCAGCTTCCGACCTCACGAAAGAGGCCACCAAGGCGGCAGAGATTTTCCTCATACGCTCCCTTGCGGGGCCGTATCTGGGCTATGGCGAGTCGGAGCACAGTCTAAAGGTAACATCTCACCTCTTACCTCTAACCTCCCGCCTCTTACTTTCCTGCATGCTTTTCTATGTCGCGATCGGCAGCGCCTTGGGTGGGGTCAGTCGCTACCTACTCGGCGGATATATCCAGCGAGTACTGCAGACCGAATTTCCTGCTGGCACCTTGCTGGTGAATGTGTCGGGCTCTCTCTTGATTGGCGCCATTCTGCAATACGCCGCTGAAACTTCTACAGTCACGCCTGAACTCAAAGCCCTGCTCACAATCGGATTCTGTGGCGGGTACACCACCTTCTCCACTTTCAGCTACGAGACGGTGGCGTTGCTGAGGGATGGTGAGTGGACCCGAGCCGGCATGTACATAACGGCCAGTGTCCTCCTCTCTCTCGTCGCGACGTTTGTCGGATTCGCTGTGGCCCGTGAGGTCGTCGGATGGCGAGCGAGATTGTGAGCCAGGAGGATCCATGCACGGATTGACGGGTGAGCGAGTCCTGATGCGGATACATGTAGGAGAGCGCGACAAATATCATGGAAAGCCGCTCTACGAAGCAATCGTGCACCTGCTCAGGGAGCGCCACTTGGCCGGAGCCACCGTGTTCCGCGGTATCATGGGTTTCGGTGCGAGCGCGGGTATTCACACGGAAAAGGTGCTCCGCCTGTCGCTCGACCTGCCCCTGGTGATTGAGTGCGTCGATGCCGAGGAAAAGATTCAGGCGATTCTTCCCGCTATCGACGAGATGATCGGAGGAGGACTCATTACACTGGAGAGAGCGCAAGTCATCGTGTATCGGCCGGATGAACCAACGAAGTAACGTCATGGAGCAGAGATGACGACTGCCTTCCAAGCGATTAGCGGCGTTGCAAACGCATGTCAGATCCTTCCAGGCCTGCTCACCGGCGGGCAGCCCACCGAGCAACAGCTGCGAGCACTCAAAGACGCCGGTGGCGTCATCGTTCTCGATGTTCGTGACCCCATGGAGCCGCGCCCGGTGGATGAGGCGGGAGTTGTGGCTCAACTGGGAATGGAATACGTGAACATTCCCATTCGCGCCGGCGGACTCGAAGACTCCATCCTCGACCGCATCCTGGCAGTCCTTCGAGGGGCTCAGGAGCGAACGGTCTTCTTTCATTGCGGCAGTGGCAATCGAGTGGGCGGCGCATTGATCCCTCATTTCATACTCGATCATGGAATGGAGGAGCAGGATGCAGTCGACCAGGCGATGCGGGTCGGCCTCAGAAGCGCCGAAATGATGGAGTGGGGACTCAGCTATGCCCGCCGACACCAGAAGCCTGCAGGGCCGTAGACTAAGAAAGACCTGAAAGCCCAATTTCCCTCTGGAGCACCGATGCGCTTTGCTTTCCTCCCACTGGCGGCCGCCCTGTCGTGCGCCGCCGCCGCCTTAGCGGCTCAGGGACAAACCAAGCCGATCGATCCGGCGAATCTCGACACAACCTGCGCGCCGTGTGACAACTTCTTCAAATACGCGAATGGAGGCTGGCTCAAACGCAGTTCCATACCCGAAGACCAGCCCCGGTGGGGCAGCTTCAACGAGCTTCAGGAGCAGAACTACGCAGCCCTGCAGGACGTGCTGAGCGACGCGGCACGGAGCTCTTCCTCGTCGGCCGATCCCAATGCGAAGAAGCTTGGAACATTCTACGGGACCTGCATGGACTCGACCGCAATCGAGAAGGCGGGGATAGCTCCCATTGCAGGAGAGCTGAAGTCTATTGCCAGGATAGGTGACCGGCGTGGAGTTGCGTCGGCCATCGCTCAGCTGCATCGAGAAGGCATTCCGGCCGCCTTCGTATTCCGCTCGACGCCGGATGCCAAGAAAAGCTCGCGCACCATTCTCGAAGCATATCAGGGCGGACTGGGTCTGCCGGACCGGGATTACTACACCAAATCAGATTCGGCATCGGAATCGATTCGTAAGCAGTATGTGGAACACGTGTCAACAATGTTACGGCTCTCGGGTGAGAACTCCACCAAGGCATCCCGTTCGGCCCAGGCGATCGTGGCGCTGGAAACGGCGCTCGCCCGCGCCTCGATGACTCGTGAGGACCAGCGTAACCCAGAGGCACTGTACCATCTCACGTCGACTGCCGACCTCCAGAAGGCGACGCCGCACTTCCAATGGAGTTCCTACCTCGGCACCCTGGGTGTGGCTCAAGCTCAGGAAATCAACGTCGCGCAACCCAACTTCCTGCGGACGGTCGATTCACTTCTTGGGTCCACGTCGCCCGCCGACTGGAGCGAATATCTCCGGTGGAACCTGATCAGCAACATGGCACCGGCACTCAGCTCTCCTTTCGTGAAGGAGAGCTTTCGGTTCAACTCGACCGTTCTGCAGGGCGTCGCCGAGATGCGGCCGCGCTGGAAGCGCTGCCTCAGGATGACCGATGCGTCACTGGGTGAAATTCTGGGGCAAGCCTATGTCCGCAAAAACTTCACGCCCGAAGCAAAGGCCCGTGCACTGGAGATGGTCCGCAACATTCGGGCGGAGTTCCGCAGCAGGCTCGGCAACGTCACCTGGATGAGTCAGGAAACAAAGTCGAGGGCGTACGCCAAGCTCGACTCGATCATCAACAAAGTCGGGTATCCGGACCGCTGGAGAGATTACTCTGGCCTCGAGATTCACCGCGGTCCGTTTGTCACCAATCTCCTGCTGGCCAACCGGTTCGAGGCCCAACGGCAGCTGAACAAAATCCACCGGCCGACCGATCGTTCAGAGTGGGGTTTGAGCCCGCCTACCGTGAACGCCTACTACAACCCCCCTACCAACGAGATCACGTTCCCTGCGGGGATCATGCAGCCGCCATTCTTCAACCCCAAGGCTGATGATGCGGTGAACTATGGTGGAATGGGCGGAGCCATCGGGCACGAGATAACTCACGGGTTCGACGATCAGGGACGTCAGTTCGATGCCCAGGGCAATCTGAGCGGCTGGTGGAATCAGGCCGATACCAAGGAGTTCAACCAGCGCGCCGAGTTGGTGAGCAGGCAGTTCGACAGCTACGTCGCCATCGACTCACTACATGTGAATGGCAAGCTCACGCTGGGAGAGAACATTGCGGATCTGGGAGGGCTGCTGATCGCCTACGGGGCTTATCGCCGATCGCTGGAAGGGAAACCCGAACCTGCACCCATCGACGAACTCACGGGCAACCAGCGATTCTTCCTGGCATGGGCCCAGATATGGCGGGCGAAGACTCGGGCCGAGTATACCAGGCTGCTGGTGAACGTGGATCCCCACTCGCCTCCGGAGTTTCGGACCAACGGGCCACTATCGAATATTCAGGCCTTTGCACAGGCGTTTGGGTGCAAACCTGGTGACCCGATGGTCCGTCCGGAAAATCAGCGAGCGCAGATCTGGTAGCTAGCGCTGACGGCGACCCCCGCCTTCCGACCTGGCACCGCCTTCAGAACGGGAGCCACGGCTTCCACCGCCGTCGGCCCGCGCCCCGCTGCGTTCCTGTGGCGCGGGGGCGCGCTCCACCTGGCGGCCTTCGCTTCGTGTCGGTGCCCGATCGACCTGACGTGGCTCGACTCGGGCGCGCTCTACCTGAGGCTCTTCCCGAGCTCGCTCCACCCGACGGGGCTCGACCTGGCCATGGTCGATTGGGGCGCGCTCCACCTGGGGGTTCTCTCGAGACGGCTCCACCCGGCGTGGCTCGACCCGCCCACGCTCGATCTGCGGCGGCTCGTCCAGGATACGTTGCACCCGCCTGACCTCGGTAGTCTGGTCCGTCCGCGGGTTCACCGACGTGGCGTGGGGTGCCTCTCGTTCCCTCGCCCGCCGAGCCTCGATCGGCTGATTTGAGGCCACTCTGGTTGTGCCTACCACCCGTCGCGGAGCTAGTCCGTTGGGCAAATCTGCTCCATTCGTCTCGCCCACTCGGCGCATCGGCGTGGCAGCCGCGGGTTCCCGAAGACGTGATATCGGGGGAGTGTAGACGGTGTTCACGAACCCTCGACTATCGAACCGGCGATCGCGATAGCCGGCGTTGAACCCGTCCGTGCCCCTGAAGCGGTACGGTGCGTACGGCCGCACCAGAGCTCTGCCCCGGCCATAGTAGTAGGGATCGTTGTAGCCGTAGTAACGGCCGGGGTAGCCATAGGGGTAGCCCGCGCGGTATCCGGGCGCGTAATAGTAAGGATCGTAGAAGAAGGGGTTGTAGAATGGACTATAGGCGTAGAAGTACGGATCGTAGTAGTAGCGCCGGTACGGCCGCCCGAAGAACAGCCCGATCGAAACCCCGTAGTGAGAGTGGTAGTACGGCCGGTTGCAGGAAAAGCTGTAGCACCACGGGTCATCGTAGCTGGACGCGTAGTAACTTGAGTAGTCGGAGGCGTAGACTACACGGGTCGTAACGTCGTAGTTCAGGATGTCATAGTCGAAGCTGCCCTGCGCCATCCGACGGACCAGCTCGTTCAGCTCAGGCTCTGGATCGTTGGCCAGACGTGAAGGCGCCAACGCCCGGTAATCCCAGTGGTCCCCGAGAACGAAGCCTTCGAAGTGGAACGGCTCGCTGGAAACGGCCGCGTACACCGTCCCCCGGCCGCTGGCATCGTCTACATCGAACGCTTCACGGTTGCCCCGGCCACGGACCTCGTACTTTTTTCCTCCGCGGACGAAGTTGTCTTTATCGGGATCAAGAGGGAACAGCACCCGCAGGTGACCTTCAGGGTCAGCATGAAGGACGATCAGATATCCATCGTCCCGGGTGCGGACCTGCACCTTGGCGCGGTCGCCCGGGAGAAACCGGCGATCGTTGTTGATCCAAATCTGGATGGGAGGGTCGTCCTGGGTGGCGATCACCGGCTGGCCGGGAGCGCCGTGCAGCAGCAGGGGAAGTAGCAGCGCGTTTATCATGGCACCTCCCAACGATCTCGTGACAAGCTATAAGTTATGCGTGAGCACCGACATCCGTGGCGTCTGTGCCACCTGCGAACCATGTGCCAGCGCGTAAGTCACTGTGATTGTGGATCTTGGATCTGCCGGTTCGTCAGAAAACGTCCACTTTCCATGCAATAGGACCCACGCTTTGGACAATTGTTAAGCCATCGTCCCATACAGCAAATGACCGGGAGATCAGGGCTTACCGGTGTCTCTGCCGCCATTCCAGCGGTGCCAGTACATCCGCATCTCGCTGATCTTTTCGCCTGCGGTCTCACAGAAGATTGCTCCTCGTGCTTCGACCCATTCGCCAGTACGCCGGCGGCGGAATACGCACTTGAACTCGGTCGAAAACCAGGGTCCCGCCGCGTAGATCTCGCCCGAGCTGAAGGTGACCTCCGATTGATGATACGGCACATCGCGCCAGTAGGCGCTCACCGCGTCGAGACCTCGCAATGGCTCTGAGAAGGGAGTTTCTATAAACACGACGTCGGGGGCATATACCGAGACCAGGAGCTCCACGCTGGCCTTCGCCCAACCACGACCAAAGGTGTCGATGAGTGATCGACCCAGGGCCCGGGTGGTGCCTTGCTCCGCAGCCGATTCCGCCAAGCCGCTGTTGCTGTCCATGACTCTGAACATACATGCGAAGCGGCTACGCGGCCTCTTCTCGACCGCACTTTTGCTGCTTTCGAGCCCCCTGTCGGGTCAAACCTCGTGTCCCCCATCGGCGGATTCCGCTCTCGCGAGTGGCTGGCGAGCGTACCGTTCCGACTCGCTCCCAGTAGCATCCCAGGCGTTCAGACGCACGCAAGCAC
The DNA here is from genome assembly GCA_963751925.1 of uncultured Gemmatimonadales bacterium. Lineage (GTDB taxonomy): Bacteria > Gemmatimonadota > Gemmatimonadetes > Gemmatimonadales > GWC2-71-9 > CAVVWJ01. The sequence goes on from CAVVWJ010000007.1 coordinate 113,819, forward strand.
TCTGCCCGGGTAACCTGGACGCACAGGTAGGGCTGGGGTTTGCCCTCTTACGATCGGGCAAAGTAAAGGCCGCCGACTCACTCTTCGGTGCCGTCTTGAGCCGGGCAGTCACCAACTCCGATGCTTGGGAAGGCCGGGCAAGAGTTGCTCTCCGGCTGGGCGATACCGCAACTGCCGTCCGCGCGGGCCGGCAAGCGCTCGCGTTGGCTCCCGAGCACCAGGAGCTCAGGATGCTGCTCGATAAGGTCGCACCCGATTGGGATCGCTCGGATCCCTCCTCCGTCACGCGAAATCGCCCGGAAGCTTTGCAGCTGGTGTCGCGAACGAGAGGGAAGCGTTTCGAGGTGAACCAGGGGAAGGGTTGGAAAATTTTCTACTTGCGCGGCGTCAACCTCGGTGTGGCCCTGCCTGGGAAATTCCCTGGTGAGTTCCCTACCGACTCCGCTCAATATGCCGGGTGGTTGGACACGCTCGCCGGTATGAACGCGAACACAGTCAGGATTTACACCATACTGCCGCCTTCCTTCTATCGGGCTTTACGGGGTTGGAACCTGGCACATCCGGACCGTCTGCTCTGGCTGGTGCACGGGGTATGGGCGGAGCTCCCGCCGCGGAACGACTTCGACAACGGCAAATGGGAAGGCGAGTTCCAGTCAGAGATGCGGCGAGTCGTAAACGTGGTACACGGCGCTGCTACCATCGCGGCCCGTCCAGGACATGCCGCCGGCAAGTATGACGCCGACGTCTCTCCCTGGGTCCTCGGGTACATCATCGGCAGAGAGTGGGAGCCTTTCGCGGTAAAGGCGTACGATGCGAAGCATCGGAGCGGCAGCTATCTCGGTCGGTTTCTCCAGGCTCGCCGAGCCCCGGCCATGGACCTCTGGATGGCAAAGCAGTGTGATTTCATGCTTGCATACGAGGTGGACAGGTATAACGCACTCCGTCCCATTGCTTATACCAACTGGCCGACGCTGGACCCTCTCACTCATTCCACCGAGGCGTCAACCGGCGAAGAAGCTCTCTGGCGACGCCGTTCCAACCGGCGCTCCCAGGGCACCAAGCTCGAATATGAGAATGACGCAATAGCTCTCGATGCCAACCTGGTGGAACCAACAGCGGGGAATCCGGCGGGGTGGTTCGCCAGCTATCACGCCTATCCCTATTACCCGGACTTCATGATGCTCGATCCCGGGTACCAGAACAGCTTGGGGCCCGAAGGGAGATCCAGCTATCTGGCGTACTTGCGCGAGGTAGTGGCACATCACCAGACCATTCCAACCATCATCTCGGAGTACGGTGTGCCTTCGAGTCGTGGAATCGCTCACCTCCACCCACAAGGTATGGGACACGGTGGCCACGACGAGCGTGCGATGGCTGCCGTCGACGCGAGGCTCACGCGTGACATTCAACGGTCGGGAGCTGCCGGTTCTATCCTGTTTGCCTGGATGGACGAATGGTTCAAGAAAAACTGGGCGGTCATCGATTACGAACTACCGCAGGAGAACACCCGTCTCTGGCACAACACGATGGATGCAGAACAGAACTACGGCATCCTGGGCCAGTATGCCGGAACCGCCGAGTCGACTCCTCGCCTCAGTGGAAATCCCGTCACCTGGCGCGCATTGACTCCGGTCCAGAACGCTGCGGCCGGAAGACCTGGCCCGCAGCAGCTCAGAGCCGGGGCAGACGAGTCGTTCCTGTACCTTGTCATGGATCTAGCACCCGGCAGGTTCTCCTGGGACTCGATGGGCATTCAGCTGGCGCTAGACACTTACCTGCCTACCGTGGGACAGCATCGGTTGCTCGGGGGGCGAGTACGCAGTGAAATCGGGTTCGAGTTCCTGATAGATCTGGCGAGCCCCGGTAATGCGACCCTCTCAGTCACCCCCGATTACAATCGCTACGACTCTCTTCTCGACCCCAAACGAGGGGACGATTTCGGGCGCTTCTCTCGCCGCCCGGTGGTCACATTGGACCGGAATGACGCCCGCTTCGATTCCCTGTTCATGATCACCAATCGCGCCCGCTTTGGGCGAGATGGGACGTTTTTCCCTGCCCGAGGCTACAACCGTGGCCGCCTCCGGTACGGGGCAGAAGCGTCCTCCTCTTTGGCGGACTGGTACCTGGATGAAAACGCCGGGATGCTCGAGATCCGCCTCCCCTGGGACCTGATCAACATCACCGACCCGTCTACCAAGACTCTGCTGTTCGACCGCCAACGCTCAGGCAGCTTTGGGACAGCGACTGCGGGGGATTTTCATGTGGGGGTTCTGGTGTACCGGAAGGGAGGAACACCCGAGATCGTAGGTGCTCTGCCCGGCTTGAAGAATGGTTTGTGGCAGCGGTCGCAGTTCGGAGCCTGGAGTTGGAGCGGCTGGACCGAGCCCAAGCACCATAGCCGCCTTAAACCGGTGTACGACAGCCTCAGGACGCTGTGGGGGGCGTCTCCCGCCGGAGCGCCAGCTCTACTCGCGCAGCCAGCTCCTTCAAACTGAACGGCTTCACTACGTAATCCACCGCTCCGCCTTTCAAGCCGTTCAGGACGTCTCGCTCGTGACCCTTGGCGGTAACCATGATCACAGGGACGGTGCGCAGGGTGACATCTTCCTTGAGCCGTCGCAGCACTTCAAAGCCACTCAAGCCCGGCATCATGGTATCCAGCAGAATGAGGTGCGGCAGCTCGCGGAGGGCCAGCGCAAATGCCTGCTCACCGTCATGAGCTCTGAGAACCTGATGCCCGCCGTTACTGAGCTTGAAGGAGATCATGTCCCCGATCTGCTTCTCATCTTCTGCTACCAGGATGATGGCCATCTGCTAGCTCTCCTCGGCAACTGAGGAGAGGGCGGGAAGAACAACCCTGAAGCGAGTCCCCTCACCCAGCCGGCTCTCGACGTCGATAGTGCCGGTGTGCCGCTCGAGAATGGCCTTGGCGATGACGAGACCCAGCCCGGTGCCCCTCGAGTCCATGACAACCGGGTGTCGCCCTCGGAAGAACTTGGTGAAGAGCTGAGCCTGCTCGTCCTGGCTCAGGCCGATGCCGGAGTCGTAAACGATCACCTCCACGCCAGCGCTGATCTGGTCCGCGAGTATGCCGATGGTCCCGGACGGTGTGTACTTGATGGCGTTCGAGACCAGGTTACTGAAGACCTGAAATAGCCGCCCGCTGTCACCCGCGACCTTGGGGAGTGCCGGAACTGCCACTCGAAAGTTGAGCCCCTTGGCCTGAGCCTGCACTCGCAACGCGTTCTCCACCTCCGCCAGCACATGAGCCAGATCGATTGGCTCCATCGTCATCTCGAGGTGCTGCGATTCGATCCGATTCATGTCCAGCAGATCGTTGATAAGCGCGGACAATCGATCAGAGTTACGCCCCGCGATGGTCAGGAAATCCCGCTGGACGTCATTGATAGGACCGGCTTCCCCATCGGTCACCAGCTCGATGAATCCTTTGATGGCGGTGAGCGGGGTTCGCAGCTCGTGTGAGACAGTCCCGACAAACTCCTCCTTCATTCGGTCAAGCACCTTGAGATCGGTGATGTCTCGGGCAATCGTCGACGCGCCCACTATACCGCCGCTCCGATCCAGGATCGGCGAGACAGTAAGTGAGACATCGATCTGCCGGCCGTCCTTCGTCAGGTTTACGGTCTCGACCCTACTGATCCGCTCTCCCGCAGATATCCGTTGGAAGACGTTGCTGTCTTGCCGGTGCTTCCGTGCGTGGAGCAGGGAAACGTGCTGACCGACGACTTCCCCTCTGGAGTACCCGTATAACCGTTCAGCGCCCGAGTTCCAGGTGAGCACCATACCGCTCAAGGTGGTGGCGAGTATGGCATCGTCCGAGGACTCCACGATGGCCGCGAGTTGGCGCTTGGCTTCTTCGGCCGAGGCGCGAGCCTGGATTTCCAGATTGAGTGCGGCGTTTGTGGTTACGAGAGAGCGAGCATGCCGGCGGGCGGTCTGGCCGGCTCGCACCGACCACCCTAGCAAGAGAGCCGTGAGGAGCCCGGTAGCAAGGGTGACGTCAGGAAGCTCGGCTTTCCTCGACGCTGCGGCTGCGACAGCCCGACCAGCCGGAGGATGATACAAGGCCAGGCCGTACCACATGCACAGTGTAACAGTCAGCACAGCCACTGAGGCGAGAACCGGCAGCCACGCCGGCGCTTCCCCGGTGCTCTGCTGTGCCTGATTCCACGCCAGACCGACGATGCCCCCGCCAAGCAAGGTGAAGCCAATCGCCGTATGAACCGCCATCGCATTGAAGTTGCCCCAGCAGTAGGCACCAGGAATTCCGGCTGCATAGCCCACCAGCGCCGCCGTTCCGATTGCAATCACAATCGAGCCCAGCAGAGCCGGCCAGACATCCCAGACGCTGGCCTTGGGCCGGAGCGAGAGACCGAGCAGGGCCAGCCCGATGAGACTCAAAGCCAAGGTGCTATTCGGGGCCATCCTGCCAGGATCGGCGACGCCGGTCAGGACGTAGGTCTCGACCAGGAGGTCGTCGATCCCGAAGTCTGTGTGTAGCAGGTACTCGAATTGGGTCGCGAGACCGATCACGGCTGCCAGACTGCCCAGCAGGGCTGTCGGGCGGCGCAGGTCGAGCGCCGCGGCCAACAGTGCGGCACCACAGATCATGAATCCGAGGGCTGTGTTGTACTGCATGGGAGGGAACCCCGGCAGCACTTGAATGAGGGCCAGTGCCACCGTGAGCCAACCAGCTACCACGAGTCCACCCAAGGCGGCCACACTCGCCCCGGAAGCCGCGGCAACCAGGGCAGCGGCTCCGCGCGGTCCCACTGAGCTCACGCTGCCGTGAGTCATGCGTTGGCAACTCCCCGGCGCTCCATCGCGCCCCAGGAGAGATCGCCACGGCAGTACTCCCAGAAGGCGCGGACTCGCCACCAGACCGTCAGATGCCGGTATCCCAAATTCTCGAGAACGGCGGCGCTGATGAGCAGCGCCAGGTCGCGAATGCTCGAGTAGCGGCGAAAGGCGATGTCCTCGAGCAGCACAGCCAGAATCGAGATGAGCACGGCATAGAGAACCGAGAGCAGGATGAACGCGGCGGCGTAGGAGCTGTTGAGCACCCCGAGGAACCACAATGCCGCCAGCACGGGGTAGCCCGAGAGCTCCACCAGCGGGCTCAGCATCTCGAAGAGAGCAAAGCCCGGCAATGACACAAGTCCCACTGTGCCGTAGTGCGGGCGCCCCATCATGCTGCGGTGCCGCCAGAGCGTATCGATGAGTCCACGATGCCAGCGGGTGCGCTGGCGCCGCAGTACCCGAAGACTCTCCGGTACCTCGGTCCAACAGACGGCGTCGGGCACGAAGCCGATCTGGTATGGAGCGTTCCGGTCATGCAGGTGCCGATGCATCCGAACTACCAGCTCCATGTCCTCGCCCACCGTATCGGTCGCGTATCCGCCTACGAGCAGGGCGGTCTTCTTATCGAACAGGCCGAAAGCCCCGGAGATGACGAGAAGGCTGTTGCCACTGCTCCAACCCATCCTGCCGAAGAAAAAAGCCCGGAGATATTCAACGATCTGTATGAGCGGTATCGGCCGACGCACCAGCCGGACCCGCCGTACACGCCCGGCGCGAACGTCGCAGCCGTTCGCGACCCGAACCACGCCTCCGGCGGCGATCGTCACGCCCGGAGCTTCGATGAACGGCCTTACCAACCGGAGGAGCGCATCCGCCTCCAGAATCGAATCAGCGTCGATCGCGCAGAACACGGGATACAGGCTGACGTTGAGCCCGGCATTCAGAGCATCCGCCTTGCCACCGTTTACCTTGTCGACCACTACCAGGTTCGGATACGCCGCGGACTCATACACTGCGCGAATCGACTTGCAGGCCACCGCATACTCGAAGCTCCTGGCGCTGGCCTTGAGGTCAAAGGCGTTGATGAGCACCTCGAGCGTGCGGTCCTGTGATCCATCATTAACGACTACGACCTCGAACAATGGGTAGTCCAGCATCAGAAGAGAGCGGACGTTCTCCACCACGTTTGCCTGCTCATTGAAGGCGGGCGAGAGCAACGAGACCGGTGGCGTCAGGGGAGACCGCAGCAGACGGCGATGATCCGAGCGTTCACGCTCACGAACCGCACGCAACGTTCGCCAGAACCCCGCGATGGTGAGAATGAGGTAGTAGGTGTTAATCGAAAAGAAGAACACCAGCATGAAGCCGGTGTAGCCTGCCATCAGGGCACTCCAGGTGAGGAGGCTCAAGGCAGCGCCGGGACGGCCTCGCCCCGTTCCAGGAGATACCGAGCCATCTCCCGCACTTCCTGCTGCGCGTCGACCAGGGCGGTCTGGAGCACGCTCTCACCAGGACCGCCGATCTCGGCGAGCGCAGTTGCGGCATAGAAGCGGACCCACCACTGCTCGTCTCTGAGCGCTTCCTTCAGCCGTGCGACCGACTCTGAGCTGCCCAGACTGCTGAGACCCTTGGCAGCCTGACAGCGGACTTCCCAGCGAGGATCCGCAAGCGCCTGATGAAAGCTCGCCACGAAGGCAGGGTCTCCGATGGCGGCCGCGGCCTTCACGCTTTTGATCCGGACCTCGGGGTCGAGATCGCTCATGCACAGGATCAGCAGGTTGGATCCGGCAGCGATTCGGAGCCAGCCGATCAGTTCAACGGCAGCCATCCGGCCGTTTCGATTCGAGGTACGGGCGGCGTAGGCGAGGATGGCAGGCGCCACCACCCTTCCATGCTCGACCAGGACTTCCTGCGCCCGCCGGGCCACAATCCGATCAGTGTCGCCCAGTAGGGAAATGAGACCGGCCAGCTCTTCGGGGCCGCCGACCTGGCCCACCGCCCACACCGCCGTTTGACGAACCCGTGGGGCCGGGTCGTTCAGGCACTGGAGCAAGCAAGCGAGAGCATCGGGAGATTGAATCAGTCCCAGATCGGCCGCCGCGTGCGCGCGGACCCTGGCACGCCAGGAACGTAGGCGCCGCGTATCGACCGCGAGGAATCCCAATTCCCGGTAGAGTGTTGCTATTGCATCTCCGCTCTCACCTCGGAGATCCAAGGCCAGTCGCAACAGAATCCCGCGGACGAGTTGTCGATCGAAGCGGGGGATCGTGTGCAGCTCCTGTATGCTGGACGGGTCGCCCTGCACCACGCGATAGACCAGTGAGTTCAAAACGGGGTCCCGCCGTTTCGCACGCCCAATCCTCCTCGCATCGATGCCTCGCTCCACCAGCAAACCGAGCAGCAGCAGGAGGACACCTGCGGCAAGCGTCAGTACGCCGTTTGTCAGTGGCTCGAGTGGAAGTGCGAGCATCATGCGTTGACAGAGAGTGCCGCGGGAACGCCAGGTCAGCGCCGGGGGAAGGCGAGTAGGCTTTAAACTTGCTGGGCAACTTCCGTTCCCCCTCACGTCGGCTGACCCAGGCGGGCAAATCGTTGCTCGACATCAGATTGCACCATAGACCCTGGACCTTGGTCCCGGGCCTCAGGAAAACTCCGTGCAAAACGCGCTCACTGATGGGATGTCTGGTGCTTCTCGTTGCCAGCAGCCCATTGCTGGCGCAGCAGAAGGAGGCCGACGAAGCGTGGAGTCAGGGGCGTCTCGAGGCAGCGTTGTCGGGCTATCGCCAGGTGCTGTTGCAGAATCCACAAGACACCCGCGCGAACCTCAGAGTCGGAGTGATCCTCTCCTGGACCGGCAAGCTCGATTCCTCGCTGGTCTATCTTGCGCGAGCCCGAGCGTCCGCCCCCATGGATCCCGAGATTCGCCTGATCCAGGCTCGAGTCATGGCCTGGAACCAGGACTACGCCGGCGCACTGGCGCAGTATGACAGCGTGCTCACCCAACATCCGGGACTCCGCGATGCTCTCCTCGGGCGGGCCCAGACTCTGGCGTGGTCGGGTCGCCTTCAGGAAGCCGGCGGCATCTACGGGAGCATCGTCGCCAAAGACCCAGGTGATCGCGATGCGCTGCTGGGCCGAGCGCAGGTGAATGCGTGGGGTGGACAGCTCCGGCTGGCGCAACGTGGGTACGAGGCGATCCTATTGCAGCACCCGCGCGATGCTGACGCGCTGGCAGGGATCGGCTACATCTTCTTGTGGCAAGGCAGGACCGGTGCTGCCCAGAAAAAAGCAGAGGCTGTGCTGGCCATCGACTCCAGCAACCAGGCTGGACGGGCTTTGCGCCGCGCCATTAGTGAAGCGACCAGGCCATCGCTGGAATCGTCGGCCAACTGGAGCAACGACTCGGATAAGAACACCAGCTTTTGGCAGGCACTTGCTCTGTCAGCCTCCCTGGCCGACGGCGTGGGCTTTTCCGGCTCCTTCAATGCCCTGGAGACACACGACCCGTTGCGAACGGCGCAGCGGATAGGCGGAGAGGCAGGGCTCACGCTGAGCCGGGGCTCCCTGCAACTCTCCGGCGCAGCAGGCGCCCGGCGGTTGTACCCGGAGACCGCATCTTCCAGAACCGCGGCAACGTACCGTGGACGCCTGAGCTTCCGGCCCATGGCGGCGCTCCGTCTTAGCGTTGGCTACTCCCGCGCACCCTTTGATGAGATTGCTTCGCTCATCGAGCGCGGACTCAATCTGGAGTCGCTGGAGGGCGGCATCGATGTTCGTCCAATTACCGGGCTGAGCATATATGGAGGCGGGGGAGCTCTCTGGCTCAACGACGGCAACCATCGCACTAGCGGCAGTGCTGGCATTACCCAGCGGATTGGTAGAAGGTTTTCGTTGGGCATGTTCGGACGCACCTTGAGCTACCAGCGACGGGGTGTTGGATATTTTTCACCGGACCGATTTTCCGTGCTCGAAGGAATTGCGGGGTACAGCCTCGAGAATCGCTCAGTAATCGCAAGCGCAGGAGGAGGCGTGGGCGGACAGCAGGTTGGCAAAGGGGGAGACTCCCAGACGGAATGGCACGTAGAGGGTCGGGTCGGACGGAAATGGGGTACGGGAAATCGAATCGAGCTGTTTGGTCTGGTCACCAACAGCGCCGTCAGCTCCACCACCGGCGCGTTTCGCTATGGTTCGGCGGGGATCAACGTGAGGCTTGGCTTGTAGGCTGAGGTTTGGTATGCAGGTCTTAGTCATTGGCGGTACGAATTTCATAGGACGACACGTCTGGCAGCGCTGTGCCACAACGGTCACGATCCCTGCCCTCGGCCGCCCGCCACATTCACAGGCCTCTGCGCCTACCTTCCCCTTGCCTCGAATTTTCCCCGGGTGACCCGCGGGCGTTCGAGTACACAGAGGAGGATTCCTTACTCAGTGGCGCGGGCTAGCAGGTGCCTGGGTGTAGGTCTCGAAGAATCCGCTGCCCGAGTCGACTGACATTTCCCCGGCGATCCCAGCAGAGAGGTTGAAGCGACCACGCATTTGAAGAAAGGCCCGGCGAACGTCGCCGGCGCCCATTCCAGTGGCAAGGGCATCCGCCACGTTCACTTGCAGCCGGAGAGTGTCCGGCCCGCGCGCACCGATCAGGCTGAATCGGCTCGGCGCCGTGACCCCAGAAAAACCCGAGGCCTTCCGGGCGCCCTGGTAGGCGATGCGCTCGAACCTCAGGACTTGCTTCACGCCGAATGAGTCGAGCAATGCCAGGAAGAACGGTGACCTGGTTGCGGGAACGGGCCCGGTAGAGTCTCCGACGGGTCCGTATACTCCACCATATAGGAGACCGAGCCGGCTTCCCCGTGCCACGCCCCATTCCCAAGTGACATCACGCCAGACTCCCCAGTTGTGATCGTGGTATGCGGAAGCGTCCCGAAATGTGCGACAGCTCGAGCCTACGCAGATCTTCCCCGATGCAGTGGCGGAGAGACCCGGCACGACGTACCCGGAAATGAACGGCTGTTCATTCAGCTCGACTGGAGGAAAATAGAAGTTAGGAGTGGGTGTAACCGAGATGTTGATGTTTAGCTGGCCCGCCCCTCCGTGGACTGACCCGCTCAGGCTATACACCGCATCTCTCTGCCTGACCGAGCTTCCTCCGATGGTCACATCCGCACGAGTGGTATCGAAGGTGACCGATGGGGGCTCGGCTCGCTGGCTGAATCGTTCATAGCTTCCATCCGTCCGGCGGTGCGTCACCAGCAGCTGACCACCCCAGAGCCCAGTCGGTATCTCTCCACCAATCAGGTAAGTGATGTACCACCATTCCTCGGGAGAGACGACCAGGTTGAAGTAGTGCCACTCAGCCCACGACGGATCCGGCCTGGGAGGTTGATGGAAGTGGTCCATCTCGTCATAGAGCTGCTGTGCTGAGGGAGCTACGTAGCTCGAATCAGCCTTCGAATCCTCCCATACGCCCGCGGTGACATCGAGCCCTGACCCAACTGCTCGAGCCCGGCTCGGCACATCACCACCGGCCCGGACCGGCACCGTCCGATTTCCGTGTTGGAGGTACAGCAGCTTCCCCTCGACGCCGGGCGATACCACGCGAACCATGCGATCATACCGGGGACCTCCCAGCATCAACCGGCTCAGAAACCGGGCGCGATCGATACCAAAGAACATTCCGCTCACACCGCCAGTGCGCATCGCCTCGACGTCGATCCCCTGGGGCAGCACGGTAACCTCTCCGCCACCCACCAGGGACACGTCGCGTGACTGCTCCAGCATCGCCTCGCCGACCGAGAGAAGGACGATCATCACGCCGACGCCGAGGGAAAAGCCGAGCAGCAGAAAGAACGAGCGCAGTTTCCGGACGAGAAGGTGGCGGAACGCAAGGGTTATCAGCACAGGCGTGCCGGATTTGCCGGCGACAGATTGGCGGCATCATCGGGGAGCTGGATACGCCCATCCATCATGTGAATGACGCGGCCGGCCTCAGCGGCAAGGCCTTCGTCGTGAGTGACGACCACCAGCGTGGTGCCGTCGCGATTCAGCCGCCGGAAGAGAGCCAGAATTTCCTTACCGGTGCTGGCATCAAGCTCCCCGGTAGGCTCATCCGCCAGCAGGAGCACAGGCCGGTTCGCCAGCGCTCTCGCGATAGCGACCCGTTGCATCTCTCCGCCCGAGAGCTGAGTGGCACGGTGGCTGGTCCGATGAGCCAAGCCGACGTACTCGAGCAGCTCCAGGGCACGGCGGCGCCTTTCCGCCTTGGCAATTCCCGCCTCCGCCATGGGGAGCTCGACGTTTTCGCGGGCGGTGAGGACCGGCAGCAAGTGAAATCGCTGGAAGATGAAACCGAGCCGGGCCAGCCGAAGACGCGTGAGCTCGCGGTCAGAGAGCTCTCCGAGACAGGTACCGAGTACTTCAACAGTTCCAGCGGTGGGAGGATCGATGCCACCGATCACCTGAAGAAGAGTGGATTTGCCGCTCCCAGACGGGCCCGCGACGGCCACGTACTCACCGGATCGAATCTCGAGTGAAACACCACGAAGCGCATGAACGGTGTCACCGTCCATGGGGTAGGTCTTCTCGAGATCCCGCCCCAGTAATACGGTCGGCCCACTCACGTGGCCTCGGCTCGCAAGGTGGCCGCGATCGGCGCTCGGGATGCAAGCCAGGCAGGATAGAGCCCAGCCAGAAAGCCGGTAGCGACCAACACGATAGCCGCGGCGCTGATGCTCTCGCGCCGGGGAACGAAGAACGAGAATGAAGCGGGAAGGCCCGGGAAGCTGGTCAGAATGGAATCCAGGTACCTGGCCGTCACTAATCCCAGGATCAGTCCGAGGACCGATCCCACAATCGTCAGCGCCGCCCCCTCGAAGAACACCTGACGTACCACTGTGGCTCGGCTGATGCCGATGGCTCGGAGGGTGACGATCTCGCCCAGTCGCTCGTTGATTGTGATCACCAGCAGCGTGGAGATGAGAAGAACCGTGACGACAAGGCTGATCGCGCCCAGGATGTAGGACAGCTGGCGGAAGTAGACCAGCCGTTCTTTGAAATGGCGTACAAGATCGGCTGCGCTGTTGATCTCGAGCTGGGGGAACAGCCGAGCCAACCGTGCCGCCACTTGCGGCACCCCCTGATCGTCTCGCACCTTGACCATTAGAAGCGATGCGCCATCTCGCGACCGCTGGTTAGCCAGGTTTTGCATGAGCGGGAGCACCGTACCAACCGAAGGCTGACCACGATAGTCGTACACCCACCGGACGATTCCTCTGACCGTGAGCCGCCGGGATACCGCCGCGACCGCCACCTGCGGATCGAGACGGCCGACCAAACTCACGGTATCGCCGGTAGCGGCTCGAAGCAGGCTGGCAGCGGGCTGGCTGAGGAGAACCCCAAGAGTATCTGATGGTGAGAGGTCGTTGCCCGCCTCGAGCGTGTATAGACCCTGTTCCTCGGGCTGGATGCCGTAGCCAAAGAGGGTGAGCAGCGAGTCATCTTTCCGTCCGTACAGAGAGGTCCCCAGGACGGCACCGGCCGCCTTTATGGCGGGGTCCGCCCGCAACGTTGCGACGAGACGGCCGGCTCCGTTGAGAGTGGCCTCGGTATCAAACGGAAGGGTTCCTTTGGGCGTAATCCGGATCTGGTACCCTCGGGCGAGGAGCAGGTCAGAAAAGGACTTCTCTATCCCGCCGCTCAACATCACCATGTCCAGAAGCATCGCAGCCGAAATGGCTATGCCGGTCACAGATAGCACAGCGCGCGACGGATGGCGGACCAGGCTCTTGATGCTCCACCCAACTGCGTTCATCCCCGCCCCCAGAGGACCAGCGGCCGAGTTTGCACCAGCCGCCAAGCCGCAAGTCCACCTGCGAGGCCACCGAGCACCACTGAGATTGCGGCGCTGAAGAGCACAATCCTGGGAGTAATGAGAGAGAAGGTCAGGCTAGTGTCGAAGTATCCACGGTAGTAGGCATTGGTGGCTGCACCGGCCAGGTAAGCAAGACCGGTCCCGACCACCGACCCAATCGTGGCGACCAGCGCCGCTTCCAGGAGGAGAGCGCCAAACACCGTCCTTCGGCGGACCCCCACAAACCGCATGACCGCCGCATCGAGCCGCCGTTCTTCCACCTTCAGCAGCATGATACAGAGCAGAAACACGGCGCTCGCTACGATACTTATCACTGCGATCGCCCGGTGAAAGCGGCTGACTACCAGGAAGGTCTGGGATGACTGGGACGCGATCGCATCGGAGGGATAGGCCCGGTACCCAAATGCGGTGCGGTTCAGAATGGCGGCCGCGCTATCCGCTGGTATCCCTGGCTGAAGACCGACAGCAAATCGATCCACCCTGTCGGGGCTGCCGAGGAGTCCGGATAGATCGGGAAGGTGCAGGCGGATGTGGTACTCCTTTTTGCTGATTTCCGCTGGGTCAGGGGCCGGTTCGTAGATCGCAGCGACGGTGTACCGTTGACTGACGGAGTCCGGAGCGGGGCCGAGGCGTACGGTATCGCCAATGGTAAGGCCGAGCTCCCGTGCCACCCGACGCTCAATGGCAACCTGCGGAAGCTGGCCGATCGCGGGTTGACTGGCCAAACTGAGTAAGAGCGCGGGCATGCGCCACGAATGTGTCCCGTGTATCCTCATTCATCTCTTTCAGCGCTTGTTCAGGCATCGCCTGAGGGCTCAGCCGGCCTCGACTTGTTAAAGTAGTTGCCCCGGCAGGTGAGCTGGGCCTGAGACTTTCAATCAGGGAGCTTCAATGCCCCACCGGATGCAACCGAAGGTGGCCGTGCTGGGAATGACCCAAACTGGTCGCGGTTGGGCTGCCCTGGTCTCGGCGGCCGGTTGGCAGCTTACGATCTACGATCCGGACGCGGCGCTGCTGAAGAGTGGTGGCGAGGAGATTGCCTCCAGGAAACGACACTCGTTGGGTGCGGGAGTTCCTGCTGTACCCGAGGAGCCGGAGCTTGGCATGGACGAGCCTCGCTTCGGCCGGAGTCTCCTCAATGCAGTGACCAATGCCGATTGGATCATCGACGCGACCACCAGCGATCTGTTGCACCGGCAGCGCCTGCTGGAGCAAGTGGAGGGAGTCTCCCGGCTCGCGGCGGTGGTCACCTGCAGTGCTCCCGGCCTCAACCCGACAGACCTCTGCGCCCGGCTGCGTCGCCCGGGACGGCTGCTGGTCGCCCACGGCTTCGACCCGGTAGAGCAGATCCCAGCCGTCGAGGTGGTCCCGGGCCCTTTAACCGATCCCGAATCCCTGGAGCTGGTTCGGCACTGGCTGCGACAGCTTGGGCGGATTCCGGTGGTACTGCGTAAAGAGGTCCCCGGGAACGCGAGCGGGCGTTTGACAGTGGCGCTCTGGCGGGAATGCATCCGATTGGTGCTGGACGGTGTCCTGGAAGTGCGGGACGTTGATACTCTCGTTTCCTCGGGACTGGCGGCTCGGCTGGCAGGCGCCGGGCCCTTCCAAACATCGTACCTGGAAGCCGGTGAACGGCAGACCGCCCAGCTCAGCTCGGTGCTGCGGTCATTGGAGAGCCGTTGGGAAGGCGATACCAGCTTCCAGCTCTCTCCCGGCGAGCATCAGCAGCTGATCCGACTCATAGAGCGGGCTTACGACGGCGAAGGAGATGTGCTGCGGGGTGCACGGGACGAACGGCTGGTCGAACTGAATCGAATCGTGAGCTATTGACGCTTGAACGGGTGTTCGAAGCTGAGATAGAAGAACAGTGCATCCGGCTGGTCGCTGGGCGCCAACGCGAAGGTGTAGGCCAGGCCGGGAACGATTTGCAGTCCGCTCTTGGAGTTGAACGCCCACCGAACACCTGGGCTCAGCAAACCGATTTCCTCCCGCCCAGTCTGGCCCGCGCCCACGGTTCCCTCGTTACTGAGCCAAACCCCCTCGAGCATGAAGTTCAGACTGGATCGGGCCAGCCAGATGACGCTGGCTCCCAGATTGAAGCTGCTGGTGGTTGCCTTCTCCCCGACCAGATTGCGCGCCGATGGGGTGAGGGTGAAGCCCGCATTCCAATGGGTGACGAATGCGTTGCCAATGGTCAGGGACAGTGGAAGGTTGCCCTGGAAGCCGATTGTACCGGTACCACGTCCAACCTCTTCCCGGCCGGTCGGAAGTAGTACCGAGAGGCGGGGGGATATGGCCAGTGAACTCTGAGGGTTGCCTGTCAGCTGATAGCGGTAATTCAGGGAGACATCACCGAGACCGGTCCCGGTACCCTCGCTTCGCTCGAGCGGGATGGTGTAGCTCAACTGATGGGCGATGCCACCGAGCGGCCACTCCTGGGTGAAGCTGTAGGCCCAGTCGCCACCGGAGGAGCGTGCAAACGTGCTTATGTGCTGAACAATCCCCCGATCCTGGTTGTAGGCCTCTTCAAGTAGAAAGCTGTTGTCCTGGATCTGTGCACTCAGGGGCGAGACGACGGCACAGGCCAGCGTCAAAAGCCTGACCAGCGAACGGTGAATCGATCCCGTCTGGGTGCCTCGCTTCACCACTCACCATTCACTGTTTACTTCTCGTCAGACCAGCCACGCATTGAATGTCCCCAGCAGTAACCAGCCATTCAGTCCCATGATGATGACAGCTACAAACCAGGCTGCGGTCGACAGCACCCGGCTATTCACAAACTCACCCATCTTGGCTCGCTGGCTGGTGAAGTAGACCAGCGGCACCACGGCGAAGGAGAGTTGGAGGCTGAGGACGACCTGACTCAGAATCAGCAAGCCGCCGGCCCCACGCTCGCCGTAGAGCGCCGTAACGATCACAGCGGGGACGATTGCGATAAGGCGGGTAATCAGCCGGCGAAGCCACGCTGGAAGCCGAATGTTGAGGAAGCCTTCCATGACGATCTGGCCCGCAAGGGTCCCCGTAATCGTCGAGTTCTGGCCCGAGGCCAGCAGCGCGATGGCAAACAGAGTACTGGCAGCGGTAGTGCCGAGCAAAGGCGTGAGCAGACGATAGGCATCACCGATGTCGGCCACTTCCTGGTGGCCGCTGTTGTGGAATGAAGCAGACGCCAGGATCAGGATCGCCGCATTGATGAAGAATGCGAACAGCAGGGCAAGGGTGGAGTCGAGGGTGGCGAATCGGATCGCCTCCCGCTTCGATTCGGTATCGGGCAGCACTTTCCTGGTCTGCACGATCGACGAGTGCAGATACAGGTTGTGCGGCATGACCGTGGCGCCGAGAATACCGATGGCAATGTAGAGCATCATCGGGTTCGTCACGATCTCAGTGGTGGGCACCAGTCCTTTCACCACCTCCGACATCGCCGGACCAGCCAGGACCAGCTCCACCGCAAAGCAGACCCCGATCGTAGCCACGAGGGCAATCACGAAAGCCTCGAGCCAGCGGAACCCCTTGTTCTGCAGCAGCAGGATAAGCAGAACGTCGAATGCGGTGAGACACACACCCCAGATGAGCGGTATGCCGAACAGCAGATTCAGTGCAATGGCAGATCCTATGACCTCCGCCAGATCGCACGCGGCGATGGCAACCTCGCACAGCACCCACAGCACGAAGCTGACAGGACGGGAATAGTGGTCCCGGCAGGCCTGGGCCAGATCTCTGCCCGTGGCTATGCCCAGCTTGAGAGCAAGCGCCTGCAGCAGGATGGCCATGATGTTCGACAGCAGAATGACACTCAGCAGGGTATAGCCGAAGCGTGCGCCCCCGGCCAGATCTGTGGCCCAGTTCCCTGGGTCCATGTATCCCACCGCCACCATGTACCCCGGCCCTGCGAACGCGAGTGCCTTGCGCCAGAACGAAACCCCTTTCGGCACATGGACTGTGTGGTATGACTCGGGCAGACTGGGCAGCGTTCGGGGATACCGCCATGCACCGAGGCTGCCAACAGGCGGTGTGGAAGCCGCGCTCATGGGAGAGCCTCTCTGGAACACTGCAGGACATGCCCCAGCTCGCGGCCGATCACATGACGCTCCCCACCTACCTGAATGGTCACCAGGTCGTCGAATGGCTGCCGGTCGACCACTGAGACTTGAACCCCAGGCTTGAGCCCCAGCGAAGCGATGTACCGCAAGCGCTCGGGTTGACTCTCATAGACCCGGTGAATCTCGACAGTTTCTCCTACCGGGATGTCGGATAGTGGAGTACACACGAGCTCGGTGATGGAGCCGTCGGCGGATGGGATCGGGTCGCCATGGGGATCGACGGTCGGATTGCCAAGTGCCACCGCCATCCGCTCGACCATCGTGTCGGAGACCGCGTGCTCCAGACGTTCGGCCTCGGCGTGAACCGTATCCCAGGAGTAGCCGAGGAATTCGACGAGATAGGCTTCGATCAGGCGGTGCCGACGAACCATCCTCAACGCCGCCCGCCTACCCTCATCGGTCAGCTGGACTCCTCGATAGGGTACATGTTCGAGCAGGCCGTGCTCCGACAGACGTTTCACCATGCCGGTGACGGAGGGTGCCGATAGCTCCAGCAGGTGAGCTATGTCGTTGGTGGCCGCAGGCTGACCCTCGGGGGAAAGCTGGTATATGGCTTTCAGGTAGTCCTCAACCGATCTGGTGAGACTCTCACCTACGGCTGCTGCGCTCATTCAACTCTCCAAGGGTTTAGCGTCAGCTAAATCTCTGCTGCGATTGCCC
Organism: uncultured Gemmatimonadales bacterium; assembly: GCA_963751925.1. Classification (GTDB taxonomy): domain Bacteria; phylum Gemmatimonadota; class Gemmatimonadetes; order Gemmatimonadales; family GWC2-71-9; genus CAVVWJ01. The sequence continues at coordinate 131,270 of CAVVWJ010000007.1, forward strand.
TAAAGTCAAGTTTAATGAGTGCAAAATACTTCATACTGGAGTATTGGGGAGTGACTTAGCTACGCAGCTGGGTCAGAAGGCTGGTCAAAATTCTTTCGGTGAGGCCCCAAACGATGCCGGCACCAATTTGGTAGGCCTGCATCTGGCGCGAATGGCCCTGAAGCTCGATCTGTACCGGATGGTGAGCGCCCCGCCGGAGAAGTTCCCCGAGATCGACCCAGTGCGCCGAGGCCACTTCGTCATTGGTGAGAAGGGAGGGTCGGGAAGGAAGAACGAAGACGAACGGACGAATGGCCAGCGGGGGCAGACTCGGCGTGCGGGGGACAACGTCGGGAAGAGCTCCAGCCAGCTGCTCCTGGGAAAGACTGAAGCCAACTTCTTCCCAGCACTCCCGAATTGAGGTGGCCAGGAGGTTCTCGCCCAGCTCGCGACGACCCCCCGGCAGAGCCATGTGACCGGACCAGGGATCGCCTGTCCGCTCGGCCCGCCGGATGAGAAGCACGCTGTCGGGGTCGGGCGTGAGAACAACCGCCACCGCCGCCCAGCTTAGTTCAGGATCCTCGTCCGCGCTGCGATGACCATCTAATAGACGGAATGACAGCTGGGCGAAAGAGTCGCTAGTGGGGATGGGAGTGACAACCACCGCCGCAGCAGCCACCACCGGGCGGCGGGCCAAGCCGGCTGAAATCGGCATCCGGTCTGCCCGCACCCGGACGCGCGGTCAGGGACATGAGCCGGTCGAGATCTCGACTGGAGCACTGAGGACAGGAGACGGCCTGCTCGGAACGCACCAGTTGCTCGAACTGGTTGCCACACGACGAGCATCGGTAATCGTAGATGGGCATGATTGAGCTTCGCGACTCGTCCTATTGTGGTCAAGAGGGCAGGCCGGTCATCCGCTCACTGACCTCCCATAAGCGTCGCGCGCTCGCCTCATCGTAGGACTCGCGCGACGAATCCCGGACCTTCGAATTTACGAAATACTGACCGGTTATTCCTTCCACCTCGGGGGAAGACGCCAGATAGATACTCGTCCTGGCACCCTCCTCTGGTGTGGCACCGAAGGTGCGAGCGAGTGCAGGTCCGGCAAAAGGAACCCCCATGTAGTCGGCCAGAAGCCCGGTCGCTATCACACCCGGGTGGAGACAATTCACGGTAACCCCGCTCCCAGCCAGCCGGCGGGCAAGCTCGTAGGTGAACAGGATATTGGCCAGCTTGGATTGGGCATACGCCCGGTTCGGAACGTAGCGCCGCTCCTGCTGTAAGTCATCGAAATCGATCGTCGCGCCAGAGTGGGCGCCTGACGTGACGTTGATCACCCTTGCCGGTGCGCCGGCCTTGAGCGGATCCAGCAGCAGCAGCGTAAGTAAGAAGTAGGCCAGGTGGTTGACGGCGAACTGCATCTCTATCCCGTCCACCGAAAGCTCGCGTCGGCGGGTGATGATCCCGGCGTTATTGAGCAGAACGTGGAGATGGGGATATCGGGCGCGAATTCCGGCGGCCGCCGTTCGGATGGAGCTCTGGGACGAGAGATCCGCGGTCACAACTTCGGGTTTGACGGGTGCCCCCTTGGCAATGGCCCGGGAGACTGCGTCTCCATCTGCTTGACGGCGGCAGACCAGAACAACTGTGGCTCCAAGCTTTGCCAGCCCCTCGGCAGTGGCTCGCCCGATGCCCCGAGTCGCCCCGGTGATGACGCAAATGCGACCTGACATCGACCCGGACAATACTCTCTCGCTATGTCAGGTGAGCCGCGAGCCAGCCGAGTGTGGCGTCGAACGTCGTGTCGAGCTGGGGAGTCATGACGCTCCAGGGATGGGTTGCGCCGAACGTATGGCCTCCCCCCGGCACCGTGAGCAGCTGAGTCGTGGGTCGTGAACTGCTGGCCCTCAGCTGAACGGCTTCCCGAAATGGCACGCTTTCGTCCTGGTCTCCGTGGATGATCAGCCAGGGAACGCTGACCTGCCGGGCCGCTTCATCGACGTCCAGCGTTGCGGCTTGCTGTTCGATGTCATCGAGCACGTCGGGATACAGCGGCAGTACCTGGCCGGTTCGCGCGTTAGTGACGGGGTTGACGCCGGCAGCACGCCAGTCGGCTCGCTGGCCATCGGTCCAGCGCTGTACGCTGGATATGGCTGACCAGGTGACCAGGCAGTTGATGCGCGGGTTCCGGGCCGTCTCGAGAATAGCCACACCACCACCACGGGAATGGCCGACGAGTGCCAGTCTCGAGGGCGGCGCGACGCCCAACTCGCCCCGACTCAAAGCGTCGATGATGCTACGCACATCGCTCAGCTCGGCTGAGAAGGTGTTGTGTCCGAACTTGTCAGGCAGGGTGAAGTCGCCGGAGTCGTCCACACCACTGCCGCTGAGGTTGGGGGTTACGGCAGTGAAGCCGGCGCGGGCAAGGCGCTCCGAGATTTGGGGGAACATTCCCCAGTCCTTGAAGCCTTTGAATCCATGGATTACGAGCACTGCCGGTCGCGGCGATGCTCTTCCACCCGCGCGCACATCGATGAGGATGGGACCGAGCACACCCGAGACCGAGTGCTTGGTGAGAGTCGGCGTAGCCATGGCGAAGTGTAGTCCCGAGCAGACCGCTCAGGCCACAGCCGACTCGAGTAACTCGAGCTCACCATTATCCGCGTCGAGACGCGCCCTGATGCCGAGCGGCAGCGTCCACTGCGCGTCGATATGGCCAATGGGAAAGCCGTAGCCGACGGGCACGCCGAGCGGTGCCAGATAGGCGGCGAGCACCTCGTCGAAACCGAGGGCGCCATCGGCAGCAGATCGTTTGAGCTCGGTGAATCGCCCGACCAGCACACCGGCGAGCGTCTGAAGCAGTCCGGCGTTTCGGAGGTGAGCGAGCATTCGGTCGACCCGGTAAAGCTCCTCACCGACATCCTCAAGGAAGAGGATGGCGCCGCGGAACTCCGGGCAGTAAGGAGTTGCGATCAGGGTCTGGAGCAGGCTCAGGTTACCGCCGACCAGCGGACCCTCGGCTTTGCCACCGCGCAGGGTGACGATGCGGTCGTCGCGGGGAACCAGTACACCTGAGGGCGGGGGGAGACGCCGGAGACGGCCGGCCGCGTCGGCATTCGCAAGCACGCGCTCGAAATGCCAGCGAGTGAATTCCGGCATGCTGGCCCGAGCAACCGGGCCATGAAACGTGACGACAGATGAGACGTGAGTAATGGCGTTCAGAAGTGCGGTAATGTCTGAGAAGCCGATCAGGGCTTTAGGGCGTCGAGCAATCTCGTTGTAATCGATGCGGTCGAGCAGACGGGTGGTGCCATAGCCGCCCCGAATGCACCAGACCGCGTCAATGCTATCGTCGCGAAAAGCGCAATTGAGATCGGCCACTCGCTCGTCATCGGTGCCGGCGAGATAGCCGTGGCGAGCATAGGCATTTTTGCCCAACACCGGTTCGTAACCCAGCGCACGGCACAGTTCCTCCGCGCGTGTTAAATCGTCCCGCTCCAGTAGCGGACCTGCCGGCGCAACCAACGCGAGCCGGCTGCCGGGGACGAGTTTTGGAGGTCGAACGAGCGGTTTTGACCCCATTATCTCTCGGCGGTAAATTGTCCAACCTTCACCAGGGAGACCGCGTAGTGCGTGCTTCCGAACCAATATTGTTCGCGGCAGGTCGAGTGATCGCGGAGATGCGGGACTCGATCGTCACCCAGTGGGCCAATTGGCTGGCAGGCCGGATGCCCGCCTCCACGATACCGCGCAGCACTGTCGAGCGGGAGTTCCGGCTCCTGTTCGACGTCATGACCGAGATGGTCGGACCGCTGAGACGCGAGGCCAACACCGTCTGGTTCCATGTATGCGAGCATTATGGGCGTATCGCTTCGGCTCGCGGACTCGCGGCCGGTGAAGTGGTGGAAGAGCTGCAATACCTTCGCGAGCTGCTCATTCGACACCTGGCTCCGGTCCTGCTCGCCCTCCGCGCCAGGCAGGGCATGGCCATTATGCTCCGGCTGAACCGGGTCATCGACAAGGGCATCGCGGTCGCTGTTGTAGGGTACACCGACGCGCTGGTGGCCACCCTGTTCTCCCAGAACGGCGTCCCCTCGTTCGGCGCCGATCACGACGTCGGTGAAGTCGAGCGTCAGCTCGATAGTCTGGAGCAGGAGCTTCAGGCCATCGCCAAGCCAGTGAAGTAAGAGGTCGCCACTCACGCCCCTTCAGATTCTCGCCGATTTGCTGCCGGCCGTACCCTGGCTGGCACCGTTTCTCACGCTCCCCCGCCTTGCCAGCCGGACACCCAGCCTGACCAACGCTCCTGTCGCTTCGGGGCGGCTTGTCTCTGTTATCGTGCCCGCACGGAATGAAGCTGTCACCATCGAAACGGTGGTAGGATCGGTACTCGCTTCAGCTTACCGGCCGCTGGAGCTGATCGTTGTAAACGATCAGTCGACCGACCAGACATCGGAAATCCTGGAACGCCTGTCCGACCCGCGGCTCCGCGTTCTTCAAGGAGAGGCCCTTCCCGAAGGCTGGTACGGAAAGGCGTGGGCATGCCAACAGGGGTACCACGCCGCCAGCGGCGACATCCTCCTCTTTACCGATGCTGATACCTGGCACCACCCTGACCTCTTGCCGAGAGCCGTCGGCGCATTGCACGAAACCCAGAGCGCGCTCCTGACGGTGTCTCCACTTCAGCGATGCATTACGCTCTGGGAACGACTGGTGATGCCGCAAATCTGGTTTTTACTGGCGCTCCGGTATCACCCACGGACAGTCAACCGTGCTGCGAGGCCGCGGGATGTGATCGCCAACGGACAGTTCATCCTGACAACCAGAGAAGCATATGAAAGCGCTGGAACTCACGCAGCGGTTCGGGAAGAAGTCGCCGAAGACCTGGCGCTGGCGCAGACCTACCTGCACCATGGTTTGAAGCTCCACTTTGCCTTCGCCGAACGGCTGATGGAGACGCGGATGTACCGAAGCCTGGGCGAACTGCTGGAGGGCTGGTCCAAGAACATTTACCTGGGCGGCCGCCGCTCGTTTCTGCATGAGCCGGTGCTTCGGTCGCTGGTTCCGGTCATGCTGACGATCGCGATGGTATTCTGGCTGCTCCCGCCGATCTGGCTGGTGCTAGCGATCTTCTCACACAATCCGGTTTCTGCCTCCGTTATTGCCACGGCGCTCTCGGCAGCGTTCTGGATGCTGATCTGCCATGGCATGGAGATACCAGCCGTTTACGGGCTGGGATACCCGCTTGGTGCGGCGATGACACTATACATCGTGCTGCGTTCGACCTGGAGAGGACGAATGACGGTGGAGTGGAGAGGCAGAGTGTACGATCGAGCCGAAGAAAAGAACGTGTGACGAGAGGCAGCGCGCAGGAGATCCGCCTAGTTCCGCTGCACAACCACTCCCTGGGCGGGAATCCCGCCACCCAGAACCCGGCCAGCGGAATCGACGCGCAGGCGGAATTGAGTGGCGCCGATATCCACTCTCATCGAGTCAGGTGAGAACCGGACGAGTTGGGCACTGATGGTTTGTCCCCCACCCAGATTGAAGAAAGGAACTGCGGTCGCTTTGGGTGCGGCAAAGGCCCGGCGCACTGCCTGTTCCAGCAGGGCGAACGAGAGATTGAGATAGGGAACGGCACCGGACGTGGTGCCAAAGATCCGGGTCACCAAGCCGTTCCCACTTACCGCGTCCACTGCTGCGCTGTCCTGGCGGAAGATTACTCTCGCCCGCTCCACCACTCTCGCTTTGACGGCGCCGGTGTCCTCACCCTCTCTCACCGTCACCTCTATGAGCGGCAACGTAGCGTCTGGCGCCACCACGGCGGTGTAGCGCTGCGAAGTTTTCTTTGCGTTATGGATGGCGAGCGTCCCTTCCAGGTGTGTCGGTGTCCGGGCGAAGCGTTCGGTTGCAACGATTTCGCTACCATGGCGGACCACAAACGAGCCGCTGTCCGGCGGGGTTTGCGCACGGACCAGGCTGGGGGTGGCCAATAGACCTGCAACTATCAAAAGGCGCGGGAAGCTCATGATCTGACTCTGAGTGGCTATCACGTTGGACATGAAGAATGGTATGTGGGATCAGGAGCACAATGCAATTTGCTCCACCCGGCAACATTCTGATGTCATAGCCTCCTCCTTCCCCTCCTACTGTGGTGCTCCGCTATATCCGGAGCGCTCCGCTGAAGGACCTCGAGACACTCCTCCACGCAGTTCAATCCCTGCAGAATCTCCCCCCGCTGGTGGCCGCCCTCGGCCACCAGCCGCTGTGGGAGGAAGTGCCCGCGGAGGTCTGGCCCTGGCCGGCAGGGCAGAATCGCCGAGTAACGGTGATAGGCAGGACGGCTGAGCTCCCCTGGTTTGCGATAGAGAGCCCGGCTCCCCAACGCGACGCGATTCTCTTCGCCAAACGGCTCTCGAGGCGGGGACGGGTCGCCATGGTACTCGCACTGGATCCGGTTCAGAGATATCTGTCGGTCGCACTAGCTCTCCAGGGCCAGCCCCATCTCCACATCCATCTCGCCAATCCGGGTGCGGAGGCGATCGCTTCACTTAGCCGCCTCAGTGGAGCTCCCGAGGGCGGCACTCTGGCCTTTGCTACCAAGGCAGCTGACGCGCTAGCCGGTCAAACGGTGAGCAGTCGTTTCTTTCGGGTATTCCGCAGCACTCTCGATCGAATGGCTGCTGGACTCCCTGGACCGATGAGCGCAACGGATCGCCACGCTCTGGCACTCCTGCAGCTCACTCGGGTCCTCTTCCTGTATTTCATCCAATCCAAGGGCTGGCTTGGCGGCAGAGACAGATTTCTGATCGAGCAGGTCGACGGGTGTCTTAGCCGGCGCCGCAACGTTCAGCGGGATCTTCTGCGTCCCCTCTTCTTCGGCACCCTGAACCAGCCGCGGGCCAGCCGGGGCCGAACTGCCACCGGGTTCGGGGAAATCCCCTTCCTGAACGGCGGCCTCTTCGAGCCACACTCTCTAGAGCGCCGCCACCGGACCGAGCTGCCTAACGAGCTCTGGCGGGACGCCTTCGACCTCCTCTTCGAGCGCTTTCACTTCACCGTCACCGAGGGCCAGGCGGACGGCCACGTTGCCCCGGACATGCTGGGACGGGTGTTCGAGGGCGTCATGGATCCCGATCAGCGGCGGGCTTCCGGAACTTTCTACACGCCGTCCTATCTCGTCTCGCAGATCCTCGACGCTGCCCTGGTTCCGTTGCTGACCCAAAGGCTCCGCTGCACCGCCGCACTCGCGGAGAGGCGACTGGCGGATGGCGACCGCGAGACCCTGAAAATCCTCGGCTCGCTGAGCATCCTGGACCCTGCGGTAGGCTCGGGGGCGTTTCTCCTGGCCTGCCTCGAACGGCTGGCCGGGCCTGGTCGTCGAGCTGAGCTCACCTGCAGGAAGCGTCGAGTGCTGAGACAGAACCTGTTTGGGGTGGACCAGAGTGCGGCCGCAGTACGCCTGGCGGAACTTCGGCTGTGGCTCGCTGTCATTGCTGATGACCCCGCGGAGCGGGCAGAGAACGTCGCGCCGCTTCCGAATCTGGATTGCCTGATCCGACAGGGGGACAGCCTGTTCGATCCGATCGGGCTCACTCAGAGCGGCTTGCCGCGCCATCGAAGCCTCGTCGCGGAGCTGTCCAACCTGCGGCGAAGGGTCGTTCCAGCGACGGGAACAGAGAAGCGAGGACTTGCCCGCCGACTTCGTCAGATGGAGGCGCGTTTTCTGGCTGACACGCTGGAGTCAGCGGCGGCGCAGGCGGAGCTCGACATCAAAGACTGCCTGCACCAGGCCCGTGGTCTGGATCTCTTCGGCCATCGACGTGGCCTCGACCGCGAGCTGCGCCAGCAGCTCGCTCAGTTCCGAAGCAGGCTGCGAGCGTTGCGACGAGCCCACCGAGAGCTGAAACGCGATGGAGAGGTCCCCTGGTTTCACTATCAAAGCCATTTCGCAGATGTGTTCGCCAGAGGAGGGTTCGATCTGATTCTGGGAAATCCGCCCTGGCTCCGGTCGGAGGCAATCCCAGCCGAAGTCAGAGCCAGGCTGGCCGGACGGTTCCGGTGGTGGCGGACCTCGTCCGGAGCCTATGGCAACCGGCCCGATCTCTCTGTTGCATTCGTGGAGCGCGCGTGGGAGCTGGCCCGACCAGGTGGAGTGGTGGCCATGCTGGTGCCGGCCAAGATCGCGACCACCGGTTACGCCGTCGCTCTCCGGCACGCCCTTGCGAGTACAACGACTCTCCACGTGGTAGCAGAGGTGACGCGTGAGGCAGGCGCCGAGTTCGATGCGACTGTGTACCCGATGGCGTTGATCACCAGCAAAGAGCCGCCTACATCGGGCCACCGGCTCCGTCATACCCTGGACCAGCGGTCAGGAAGCAAGGTCAGGCAATCCGGTCTACAGGGAGGAGGTCCCTGGATTCTGGCCGCCGACGAGGTTCGCAGCATCATGGCCGGCTTCGAGCGGAGCCACGCAACGGTGGGTGAGAGATTTGTCTGCCGGCTCGGGGTCAAAACCGGTCTCAACCAGCTCTTTCTCAACCCGCCCGAAGATCTGGAGCCAGAGGTCCTCCGCTGGGCTATTCGCGGCCGAAATCTTGAGCCCTTCCGCATGAGTCCGACAACACGACTGCTCTGGACCCATGAGCGCGACGGACGACCCCGGCTGCAGCTTCCGCCCAGGGCTTTGGCCTACGTGCTGCCCTTTCTGGACCAACTGCGAGCCCGTTCGGACAGCCGAGATGGACCACCGTGGACAGTGTTTCGCGCGCAGGCAGCGGTAGCTCCATGCCGCGTCGTCTGGGCCGATCTTTCCCGCAATCTGGCAGCCGCCGCGCTCACTGGCGACTCCGATTCTCAGTACATCCCGTTGAACAGCTGCTACGTCGTGGTCACGAGCAGCATCACCGACGCGGAGAGGCTCACTGCCTGGCTCAACTCAACGTGGGTGCGAGCCGCCGCGCGACTCCTGGCGGTACCTGCGTACAGCGGGTTCTCGCGGTTCAACGCCCGAACCGTCTCTGCCCTCCCCCTTCCGGATTCCGCGCTGGGCGATCCTGAACTGTCGGCGATCAACCGCGCAGGGAAAGGCGGGATGAACGTACAGGAAGAGCTCGATGCCATTGCCGCGAGACACCTGGGACTTACGCCTGCCAACCAAGCGACGCTCAGTGCAGTGGGCAACTGCGGCTCCCCGAATCGTCGCTGAAGAGCTTCTCGCAGTAGCCGATCCACTCTTGACGGCGCTCCGCCCAGGTGCGAATGCTACGGGGCAGGCGGTGGCATCGTCCCTTGCGCTGAGCCTCGCACCGGAGGAGGAGACCTCTCCGGCTCCTGCATGGCTGCACCCCCAACAGCAGCGGAGCTTCCGACGGGTGGCGGCTGCGGTCCGCCGCCATTGCGGAGCCATGCTGGCGGATCCGGTGGGCAGCGGGAAGACCTTCGTCGCTCTCGCAGTTGCGGCGCTGTTCAACAAGGGTAGCCCAACCGCATGCTTCGTCCCGGCAACAATCATACGCCAGTGGGAGGCAGTAGCGGCTCGACTCGGGATCCCGGTGCTTCTCTGCTCGCACGAACAGGTGAGTAGGGGGAAGCTCCCGCTGGCCGCCCGCGGACTCGTCCTCATCGACGAGTCCCACCACTACCGTAATAACCGCACCAGGCGCTACGCTCACCTGGCGCCCTGGCTGGTTGGCCGCCGCACTCTCCTGGTAACCGCGACACCCATTATCAATCGGCCTAACGACCTTGTTCATCAACTGCTGCTCGCGGTGCGTGACGACGTACTGGCGTGGCATGGCGTGCCGTCGCTGAAGTCCCTCCTCGTCGGAGGGAGCTCTCATCCGGCGCTGGGTCAACTCGTCTTCGAGGGGGAGTCCGCCGGCGAGCTGCGGCCTCGGGCAGTTGCGACGGTCAGCCGGCCTTCTCGCGGCGAATGCGTTGTTATCAATGACCTGGTCACGACGTTGAGTCAGCTTCGGCTGTCGCGAGACCCGAGTGTAGCCAGGCTAGTACGCGCGGTCCTGCTGCGATCAGTGGCTTCGAGTCCCGCTGCCGTGGCCGGGACACTGCGCCGGTACCGACAACTTCTGCTCCATGCTCGCGATGCTCAAAGCGTCGGGCAGTCGCTGGACCGGGCACAGCTGCGCCGCTTCAGCGCCGAGCTGGGCGATCAACTGATGTGGTGGGAGCTGCTGCCTGCGAGCGACTCCGGGAGCGATCTCGAACTGACCGATATCCCAACTCTCGAAGCGGTTCTGCAACAGGTCGGGACGGCAGGTAAGGAAGCTGATCCCAAGCTGGACAGACTCCGCCACATTTTACGCGACAAGAAGCGGTCGTTGGTGTTCGTGTGCAGCCGAGACACCGTCCGATACCTCAGGAATACGCTCCAGGATCGAGTGGCCTGGTGTACCGGCGAGCGGGCAGGCATCGGACACACCCGGCTGCCGCGGGAGACCGTCTTGGGTTGGTTTCGGCCCGGCAAGCAAGAAGGGAGGGCACCGTTGCACCTGGTAGTGACTGACGTGGCGGCGGAAGGGCTCGACCTGCAGAGCGCAGCACGCGTCATCCATTACGACCTGCCGTGGAATCCAATGCGGCTGGAGCAACGGGCCGGCCGGGCAGTCCGTCTGGGTTCGCTCCACTGTCAAGTGGAGGTGGTTCGGTTTGCGCCGCCGCCGATTTTGGAGCGTGCGATACGGCTCGAGGCGACGCTGGCCCGGAAAGCGAGGCTTCCCGCGTCATCCGGCCTCGGTCCAGAAGGCCGGCGAGTCTGGCGTTGGATGGGAGAGTTGGCCCAACGGTTTGGCACGACCAGGGCTGTGGCCGGGCTGGCAGCACTGCCGGCTGGATCGCCTGGCCTGCTCGCTGGGTTTACGCTGCACCCCTCCCACGATTCCAGCACTCGCATATCCTCGAGCATCGGTTGGCAAACGGCGGAAGGAAGTTGGAACGAGGATCCAAAGCTGCTGGAGGAGCTGCTCGCGCGGGCAGCAGAACAAGACGAGGTTGCGTTGGCTGATGGCCAGAAGCTGAGAGGCTATCTGGCACTGCTGGCCCGGACGATACGCGCGCGGCTCAGGGCGACGGAGTCACGGAAGTGGAGCATGACCGAGCCGGCCCCGGCCGCCCGATTGCTTGCGGACCGCCTTCAACATCTGATCCAGGCGGCCGCCAGGGGCCGAGACGCGGCTCGCCTGATTCGCCTGGAGGGCGCATTGGGAGTTGTGGCAGGTGGGCATACTGCCGGCGAGGCCACACTGATCAGCCAAATGGCGGAAGAACCCGATGCCAGGGTTGTCAGTGAGCTGAGTACCTGGCCGGCCAATCCGGTACGGTGGGAAGGAATCGAGGTGAGGCTCTCCGGACTCGTCCTTTTCGGCTGAACTCAGGCTTTCCGCGATGATGGCTTGCGGCTGGTTACCGGAGCGTCCCCTCCGCGGAATTCGAAGTGATCCGGATCGAGCACGCGATCAGGCAGCTGCTCATCCGGCACCCCCTCGCGCAGCATCCGGGTGAGCAGCCGCTCCGCCAGAGCGGCAGCGCTGATCCAGACCTCCGGTTCAACGTCGGGATACCGGTCGGCAAAGTCGCGGCGTAGCCTGGCCTCACGCTGGCTCGGCTTGGAGACCATCTATGGCTCCAGCGTTGGGCCAAACGGACGGTGCCCCTGCCCGCTTCCCTCATCCATCGTCAGTTCATAAATCTTCCAGGCCTCGTCCACGGCCGCCTGCCGCGTCTCCCCGCCAGGGGCGTCCCGGTCGCGCCGGCCGGCGTAAATGATGGCCGCCATGATAGCTACAAGCTCCGCTGGCTCCACGAACCGCTCCGAAGGATTTGAAAGCTGAGCATAGAGTCCGCCGGGCGGCTGCGCAAGCTGCTCCGCTACCACTAGCTTCACCAGATGAAGAAGCTGCAGACGATTCTGTTCGATCTGGACGGGACGCTTATCGACTCAGTAAGACTGATCCTCGACAGCTATCATCACACGTTGAGACAGCATGGGCTTCCGGCCCGGACCGATGCAGAGTGGCTCAAAGGGATCGGGACACCGCTGCAGGTGCAGCTGGGCGAGTGGCGGGACGATGCCGGCACCCTCGACGCAATGATCGCCACGTACCGGAACTACAACCTCGAGCACCATGATAGGATGGTGACGGTATATCCCGGAGTGGTCGACGCGGTGCGGGAGATCAACCTGGCGGGACTCCAGACCGGGCTCGTCACCAGTAAGAACAATCAAGGGGCGATGAGAGGTCTCAAGCTGGCTGGACTGGAAGCCTTGCTGGACGTCTTAGTCTGCGCCGACGATGTCACCAACCCCAAACCGCATCCGGAGCCGGTTGAGAAAGCGGTAAGGCTGCTGGGTGCTGATCCATCGACCACACTGTATGTGGGCGACAGCGTGCACGACATGCACGCTGGCAGGGCCGCCGGGGTCCAGACAGCCGCGGCCCTATGGGGACCCTTCGGAAGATCGCACCTGGAATCGGCCAGGCCGGATTATTGGTTGGAGATGCCGGACGATCTGCTGAAACTGGTGAGAGAGCAGCGTGAACGGTGAGAGCGGTATTTGGGAAGTTATCTTCCAATCTTCTTCATTTGTCGAGCACCTGCCGCAGTCTTCGCATTAGCGTCTCCACTGTGAACGGCTTCTCCACAAATCCAGTGTCCCGGGGAACGCTGCCGTTACGCAAGGCGGCCTGTTCGGTGTACCCGGACATAAAGAGTACTTTGAGGCCCGGACGCCCGGCACGCAGGCGATCCACCAGCTCCTGTCCGCCCATTTCAGGCATGATCATATCGGTCAGCACAAGATCGATCCGGGTCTCGTTGTCGTCATAGATACGGAGGGCCTCGATTCCGTTACGAGCTTCCAGTACGGTGTACCCGTGCCACTCCAGCAGCCGGCGGACTGAGGCACGAACCGTCGGCTCGTCCTCCACCAACAAAATCGTCTCAGTACCGCCTTCGGTGAGCGGGTGGGTGGTGGGTGACGAGACTGGCTCCGCGCCGTCGTAGCGGGGGAGGTAGATGGTAAAGGTGGTTCCCTGCCCCGGCTCACTCTCGACCGCCAGGTGTCCCCCGCTCTGCTCCACGATCCCGTAAACGGTCGGCAGCCCCAAACCGCGCCGACCCGAGCCATGCCTCGTCGTAAAGAACGGTTCAAAGATCCGAGACTGAGTCGACTGGTCCATGCCTATGCCGGTATCACTCACCCGCAGGACGATGTAGCTGCCCGGCGCCATCGCTGTCTCCCGCAGCAGATCGTCCTCTTCCCCTTCCAGCTCGAGATTGGCGGTGCTAATCGTCAACTGACCCCCGCTGGGCATCGCATCCCGAGCATTGATAGCAAGATTGACCAGGATTTGCTCCAGCTGACTCGGGTCCGAGCGCACATTGCCGAGCGACTGGTCGAGCTCGATCTCGAGCTTGACCTCGTTGCCCACCAGCCGATGCAACATCGGTTCGACACTGCTGATGAGAGTGTTGAGTGAGACGACCCGCGGCTGGAGCAGTTGTCGTCTGCTGAATGCCAGGAGCTGACGGGTGAGCGCCGCTGCCCGGTTTCCGGCATCCCGAATCTGTTCGACATCCTCCCGAATCGGATCGGCCGGCCGAAGCTCCTGCAGGATCAGATCGCTGTAGCTGAGAATGCCGGTGAGCAAATTGTTGAAGTCGTGCGCGATCCCGCCAGCCAGCTGTCCAATCGCGTCCATTTTCTGGGCCCGATACAGCTGCTGCTCCTTCCGGAGCAACGTGGCCTCTCCTGCTCGCCGTTGGGTAACGTCCTGGATCACCGAGACCGCGCCGGCGACCTCGCCAGCGGGGCCCTGAACCGGTACTGCCGAAACGAGAATGGTCTTGTACCCGGTATCAGGCGTGCCGATCGTAAGCTCCTCATCGATGGAGGTCTCACCGCTCCGGAGAGCGCGCGCGATACCCCATTCGCTCGCTTCCACCGGCTCGCCGGTTGGCCATCTCGGGTTGAACCGCCCCAGGTCTTCCAGAGAGGTGACGGCAGTCTCCCCCCAGATCTGGCGCACCGCCAGGTTGGCCAGCACGACGTGGCCGTCGCTGTCGAAGAGCCAAACCCCAACCGGCAGGGTCTCCATGACCTGGTTCAGGCGGGGGTCGACGCCGCGGGTCTGGCCGAGGTCCGACATCGCGCTGATCACGCGGACCGGCAATCCCGCGGAGTCCTTCGCTATGTGAGCCCGGTCCCGAACTGAGGCGTACGAGCCATCCGCTCGCCGGAACCGGTACTCCTCAAACCAGCTCGTGGCGCCGCTGGCAATGGCAGCGTCGATGCTGGCCACCACCCGTTCGCGGTCCTCCGGATGAATACGGTCGTACCACCAGGAGGCGGTCTCACCCAGGTCGGACCGGGTGTAGTCGAGTAGTGGCCCGGTGCCCGCATCCCAGGTGACCTGGTCGGTCACGAGATCCCAATCCCAGACCGCCTCTCCTGAGGCCTCGGCGACCAGGCGGTAACGGTCCTGGCTCTGCTGAAGCTCGGCTTCGGCCTTCTTGCGTTCGGTGAACTCCTGAATTGCTGCGATGAGGTGGAGCGGCTCGCCTTCCGGGGAAGAGACAAGGGAAACGTTCACCAGCGCCCACAGGACCTCGCCCGAAGGCCTGGTGTACCGCTTCTCCGTGGTATACGTCCTGGCCTCACCGGCCAGCAACAGGCGGACTGCCTCGCGATCGGCTGCCACATCGTCCGGGTGAGTCCGGGCTTCGGTGGAAAACCCGATCAATTCGTCGCGCGCCGAGTCGAGTATCTCCGTCAATGCCCGGTTGACTCTGAGCCAGCGGCCATCGATGGAGATGACCGCCATCCCAATGCCAGACTCCTCGAATGTGCTATGGAACTGGTCTTCGCTCTCACGGCGGGCCTGCTCGGCCTGACGCCGTTCCGCAACCTCGCCCCGCAGCTCGATCTCGGTCACGGCTGAGGCCGCCAGGTCCTGAAGCAGCCCGATATCCCGCTCGGACCAGACCCGCGGCATCTTGTCGACGACGCTGAAGCTGCCGACCGTGTGGCCCTGGCGGGTAATCAGGGGTACCCCGGCGTAGGCCACCCAGCCGAGCTCCCGGATGGCCTGGCTGTGCCGCAGGAGCGGGTGGCGCCGGGCATCCTCGACCACAAGAGGCTCCCCGGTGGCGACCACGTGCCCGCAGAAGGAGAAGGAGATCGGGGAGACCCGGCGGGAGGCCCAAGGCTCCGGTAAACCGGTGGCGCTCTTGAAGAACTGACGCTCGTCGGTGACGAGAGATATGAGGGAAATTGGCGTGCCCAGGAGCCGAGCAGCCATCCGGGTGAGCCGGTCGAATGCTTCCTCGGGTGGGGTATCGAGGAGGGCAGTACGGCGCAGGGCCGCGAGCCGATCGGGGCGGGTGAGCAGACTATAGGTCATATGCCCCGATACCACGTTAGCAAATCCCGGTCCGACCCCGAATGCCCCTGGCACTCAAGTGAGAATCTGCCCCTGAAACAGACGCCGTCAAGGAAGGGAGAAGCTTGCCAACTCCCTGATCGACAGTATCTTCCCGCCGCCTATCACCTCAAGGTCAGCGATGCGCCTCCTCCCCCGCGACGAGAAGTTTTTTGATCTATTTACCTCCGTTGCTACCCTCAGCGTCGATGCGGCCAAGCTACAACTCGATCTGCTGAAGACCGACGGTCTCCACCGGGGGGCCATCGTCGACGCCATCAAGCGGCTGGAGCACCAGGCTGACCAGGTCACGCACGAGGTAGTCACCCGGCTGGACCGGGTGTTCATCACCCCCCTGGACCGGGAGGACATCCACCTCCTCGCCTCCCGCCTCGACGACGTAGTGGATCTCATAGACGGCACCGCCCACCGGGTCCAGATGTACCGAGCGGGCGAGGCCCCCCAGGGGGCCATCCTGCTGGCTGACGTTGTGCTACGAGCGACCCAGCAGCTGCTGGCAGCGGTACAAGGGCTCGAAAAGAACCGGGACCGGGTCGTGCTGGATGCCTGCGCTCAGGTCAAGCGGCTGGAGGAAGAGGGCGACTCGTTGTACCACGAATGGGTGGCAAGATTGTTCGATGGGACCCCCGACGCCCTGATGGTCATCAAGTGGAAGGAGATCTACGACACCCTCGAAAAGACGCTCGACCACATGGAGGACGCCGGGAACGTTCTGGAATCAATTTCCATCAAGCACGCCTGAGCATGGACCACAACATCACGTACGTCATCGTGATAGTGCTGGTCGCATTCGCGTTCGACTTCATCAACGGCTTTCACGACAGCGCCAATTCGATCGCCACCGTAGTCTCGACCCGGGTGTTGAGCCCCGGCGTGGCAGTGCTCTGGGCCGCATTCTTCAATTTCATGGCAGCGTTCGTGGTCGGAACGGCCGTAGCCAAGACCATCGGCAAAGGCCTGGTCGATCCCCACATCGTGGACCCGAACGTGGTACTGGCGGCCTTGCTCGGCGCCATTGTTTGGGATCTGATCACGTGGTACCTCGGGCTGCCCACCTCTTCATCGCATGCCCTCCTCGGCGGGTACGGGGGTGCCGCTATCGCCAAGGCCGGGTTCGGCGCGCTCATTCTGAGCGGCTGGGTCCTGCCGATCGTGTTCATTGTGATTTCGCCGCTGCTGGGAATGCTGCTCGCACTGGGATTGACGGTGGGACTCTCGTGGTTGCTCCGGGGACAACGTCCGGGGCCCCTAGACAAGGCGTTCCGCAGATTGCAGCTGATCTCGGCAGGCCTTTACTCGCTCAGCCACGGGGCGAACGATGCCCAGAAGACGATGGGGATTGTGGTCGGCCTGCTGGTCTCGACGCAGAGCTTGTTCCTCAACCAGACTGGGTGGAGGTCATTTCTGTATGTGCCGACCGCCGATCACATCCCACTCTGGGTCGAGATGACGGCGTACACGGCGATCGGATGCGGGACGGCATTGGGCGGGTGGCGTATCGTCAGGACGATGGGAACCCGCATCACCCGCTTGCGGCCATTCGGTGGGTTCTGCGCTGAGACTGCCGGGGGACTCACCGTCCTCATTGCTTCAAGCATGGGTGTTCCGGTGAGTACAACCCACACCATCACGGGCGCTATTGTCGGGGTGGGAGCGTCTCAGCGGCTCTCAGCAGTGCGGTGGGGCGTCGCTACGCGCATCGTCTGGGCCTGGTTGCTCACCATGCCGATGAGTGCGGTGATCGCAGCGTTGTCGTATCTGATCTTGAGTAAGAGGATAACCCTGTAGACGAAGCACCGCTGTACCTCAGGCGGCCCGCACCAATCTGAAGCTTTCGATCGCTTCCTGGTAGTCGTCCAGCAGCTGGTCGTATACCTGATCCCAATCGCGAGCCTCCGCGGTCCGAAGCGCACCTTCCGCCAATCGACTCCGCAAAGCCTGATCCTCGAAGAGCCGCCGCAGACCCTGCGTGATCGCCTCGGCACTGTTAGGGGCGACAAGCCAGGCGTTTTCACCATGCTTGGCGAATTCGAGAACACCTCCGGCAGCCGCGACCAGGGATGGCAGCCCCGATCCCATCGCTTCCAGGAGCGAGTTGCCGAACGTCTCGGTGGCCGAGGGGAACGCGAAGATGTCGGCCGAGGCATATGCTCTGGAGAGGTCCTCGTCATGCATGAGCCCGGTGACGTGTACCCCAGGGATCTGGCGTCCGCGTATTTCGTCTTCCAGCGGCCCCCTTCCTACCAGAACGAGCTTGCCGTTGCCCCGTATGGGAGCGAGCGTCTCCCAGGCCTCGAGCAGCAGACCGAGGTTCTTTTCCCGGGCGATGCGGCCGATGTAGGTAACCAACAGGTCGTCTGACGTAAGTCCAAAGCGCTGTCGGTACGCTTCATTCCGAAAGCGGGGATGGAAGAACTCGGGATCTACGCCCCGGCTCCAGATACCGGTGTTGTGGACTCCACGGCTGTGCAGGTGTTCCTGGTAGATCCGCGATGGGCAAAGCACCTTGTGACCCTGCCCGTAGAACCACCGGAGATAGCGCCAGCCTGCCCGGAGCACCCAGTCTACCCCATACCTCGACGCGTACTTGTCGTAATCGGTATGGGCCGAGACAATGAGGGGAAGCCGGAGTTGCCGAGCCACCTTCAAGCCGGTGACACCCAGCGCAAACTCGGTTGCAACGTGTACTACATCTGGCTGGAACTGGCCGGCATCGTGCAAGACGTCACGGAGTCGAGGAAAAGCCCACTGGACATCGGGGTAGAGGAACAGCGGAATACTGGGGGAGCGGTGAACCTCGGGCCGATCCGGAGTCCCCTTGGGAAGAGCGTAGTTGGCGGAGTAAACCCGTACCTGGTGGCCGCGCTGTTCCAGCGCTTGGGTCAGGCGCAACAGCGTCACGCCGACGCCGCTCACCATCGGCCAGTATACCTCTGAGAACAGGGCGATTCGCACCAGCTAACGCTAGGGCCCCGCGCGGCAGGCGACAAGGCCGGAAGGGCGCGTTCGGGGCCACCTTGGGACTGCAATCTGACCTGCTAGATTGCGGCCATGCGGATACGGGAGCCGTTCAACGGCGCCTCACACTTCATCGGCCTTCTGCTTGCGGTTGCCGGAACCGTCGCGCTTCTGAGGTGGGCGCACGGTCCGTGGCAGCTGGTGGCGTTCTCAGTGTATGGGGCCACGCTGGTTCTTCTATATGGCGCCAGTGCCTTCTACCACCTGCTGCCACTATCCGAACGCCCGCTGCGTGCCCTCCGGACGCTGGACCACATCGCCATCTACTTCCTGATTGCCGGGACCTATACTCCGGTCGCGATTCTCACGCTGCACAGCACTCTGGGATGGGCGCTGCTTGGGACCGTTTGGCTCATCGCACTCGCAGGCATCCCGTTCAAGCTGTTTTACCTGGACGCTCCAGCCTGGCTTTCGACCGCGACCTACCTCGGCATGGGGTATCTGGCAATACTGGCAATAGTGCCGCTGCTCCAGAGGGTCTCACTCGCCGGGGTAGCGTGGTTGATGGCCGGCGGTGTGGCTTACACGGTTGGCGCCGTCATCTACACCAGGCAGCGGCCGGATCCCTTCCCGGGACGCTTCGGCCACCATGAGATCTGGCATCTGCTCGTGCTCGCCGGCAGTGCCTGCCACTTTGCGTTCATGGCTTATCACGTGGTATGAGATGACACGGATTCAAGTCCGAGCTCCACAGTCAGCCGACGCGGACCGCGTCATCACTCCCGAAGCCCTCCACTTTGTCGAACTCCTCGTCCGCCGGTTCGGGCCCCGAAGGCAGGAGCTACTCCAGCGACGGAGCCAGGTACAGCAGCGTCTCCGCGATGGAGCGCTGCCGGACTTCCCGAGCGAGACCCGCCAGATCCGGGAGCGAAGCTGGACCGTTGCTTCGGCCCCTGCCGACCTGAACGATCGTCACGTGGAGATCACCGGCCCGGTCGAGCGAAAGATGATGATCAACGCGCTCAACTCGGGCGCCAAGGTCTTCATGGCCGACTTCGAGGATGCTCTCTCGCCGCCGTGGGCCAACGTCATCGCGGGCCAGGTGAATTGTATGGAGGCGATCCGGAGGGCCCTCGAGTACCGTAGTCCTGAGGGGAAAGCGTATCAGCTGGGAGACAAACTCGCGACGCTGGTGGTTCGCCCGCGTGGCTGGCATCTGGAAGAGAAGCACCTCCTCTTCGAAGGGGCACCGGTGTCCGCCAGCCTCTTCGACTTCGGCCTCTATTTCTTTCACAATGCCCGTGAACTGCTGGATCGCGGCAGCGGCCCCTATTTCTATCTGCCGAAGCTGGAGAACCATCTGGAGGCGCGTCTCTGGAACGAGGTCTTCGAGGTGGCCCAGGAGGAGCTGGGCATTCCTCGCGGCACGGTCCGAGCCACGGTCTTGATCGAGACTATTCTGGCCTCGTTCGAGATGGACGAAATCCTCTACGAGCTCAGGGATCACGCCGCCGGACTCAATGCGGGGCGTTGGGATTACCTCTTCAGCATCATCAAGAACTTCAGGACGCGGCCGGAGTTTCTGCTGCCGGACCGATCTCAGCTCACCATGACCGTTCCGTTCATGCAGGCATATACCGAGTTGCTGGTGAAGACCTGCCATCGCCGGGGGGCCCACGCTATCGGCGGAATGGCCGCGTTCATCCCCAGCCGCAGAGATCCCAAAGTGAATGAAACTGCCCTGGCGCGGGTGCGCGAGGACAAGACGCGTGAGGCCCGCGCTGGATACGATGGGGCCTGGGTGGCCCACCCGGACCTGGTGCCGCTGGTCGAGGAGGTTTTCGCGACAGCCTTGGCCGGCCGGCCGCACCAGAAGGAGAGGCAACGCGAAGACGTGGAAGTGAGTCGTGACCGCCTGCTGGATGTGAAAGTCCCAGGCGGGCGGATTACCGAGGCAGGAGTCCGCGGCAATATCAGCGTAGGCTTGCAGTACCTGGCAGCCTGGCTGTCAGGCTCCGGAGCCGTTGCAATCAACAACTTGATGGAAGATGCGGCGACGGCCGAAATCGCTCGGTCACAACTCTGGCAATGGATCCGGCACGGGGCCAAAATGGAATCGGGCACGCCGGTGACCGAGGACTGGTGCCGAGCCGTTCTCCGAGAGGAGAGCGCGCGACTGATTGCAGAAGGCGGAGATGCCGAGCGGATCAAGAGCGCGGGAGAGCTGCTGGACGCGCTTTTCTCCGCCGAGGTATTCCCCGAGTTCCTGACGCTGGCAGCGTATGAGAGGCTGGTGTGAGCTAGGAGCTAGGAGCCAATCTATGAACTCGCAGGGAACGACCAGCTCACAGCTAATAGCTCACAGCTAGTAGCTTTTACTACTGGGGCGGCTGGGGTCGAACCAGCAACCTCCCGGTTAACAGCCGGGCGCTCTGCCAATTGAGCTACACCCCATCGAGTGGGAGCCAAGGATCTGTAGGCGGGGTAGTGACTTTACTCCTGCCAGCCCAGCAAGGTCAAGGGCGCCAGCACCTTGACCGACGCTTGAGCAAACTGTAGCCTAGCATACCTCGGCATCGTCTCGCCTCCGCATTCTTCGCGCGGGTCTCGCGCCCCCTTGCCAGCGAGGAGTTCCGGTTCATGCAACGCCCGATCGCCCTCCGTATCAACGGCACGCTCCGCACCGCGGTTGTCGAGCCACGAACACTCCTGGTCCATCTTCTTCGAGACGAGCTGAATCTCACGGGTACCCACATCGGCTGCGACACCAGTCAATGTGGCGCCTGCACCGTGCTCATCGATGGTCGAGCGGTGAAGAGCTGCACTCAGCTGGCCGTCCAATGCGAAGACCAGGAGATCACGACCATCGAGGGGATCGGAAACATCGAAAGCCTCCATCCGCTGCAGGCCGCATTCTGGGAAAAGCACGGATTGCAGTGCGGCTTCTGCACCCCCGGAATGATCATGACGGCGATAGACCTGCTGGCCCGCAATCCGGATCCGACCGAGGAGGAGATCCGTCACGGGCTGGAGGGGAACTACTGCCGCTGTACCGGGTACCAGAACATCGTCGCGGCTGTCCAGCTGGCCGCGAGCACCATGCGCGCGAGCAACGCAGCCAATCAGACACGGGCGGCAAACGTCGCGACCCCACCGGCGCGGACGGGCCAGCCGGCTGTCGCAAGCCTCTAGGCAAATCTCATGGCTACCATCTTCGGCTCCGGCATCAAGCGGCGGGAAGACCCTCGCCTCATCACTGGTACCGCCACCTACACCGATGACGTGAAACTTCCGGGTCTCACGTATGCGGCGTTCCTCCGGAGCCCGTACGCGCATGCACGGATCACGAACATCGATGTACGTGCGGCCAAAGACGCGCCCGGCGTGATCGCCGTCTATACCGGGGCCGACATCAAGGACAGGGTCGCTCCGGTCCCGTGCGCCTGGAATGTCCCCAACTGCAATCTCAAGGTCCCGGCACATCCCCTGCTTGCTCACGAGAAGGTACGCTACGCCGGCGACGGAGTAGCCATGGTGATCGCGGAGACCCGGGCTGCGGCGCGGGACGCGATCGATCTGATCGACGTCGATTACGAACCTCTCGGCGGTGGTGTCGATCCCGAGAAGATGGCACAGCCCGGGGCGCCCCAGCTGCACGCCGACGTGCCCAATAACGTTGCCTTCACCTGGGTCGTCGCCGGGGGAGACGCCGAGCGGGCGTTCAATGAGGCGGAGGTAAAGGTCTCGCAGCGCATCGTGCAGCAACGGCTGCTTCCCACTGCGATGGAGTGCCGAGCAGCTGTCGCCAGCTATAACAAGGGATCGGGCCATCTCACACTTTGGGTGACCAGCCAGAACCCTCACATCCACCGGTTTCTCTGCTCCGTTATGCTCAACCTTCCCGAGCACCGGCTCAGAGTCATCTCACCGGAGGTAGGTGGGGGTTTCGGCAGCAAGATCCCGGCGTACCCGGACGAGGCGCTGGTCAGCCTTGCCGCCATGGATCTGGGACGGCCGGTGAAATGGACGGAGGATCGTTCAGAGAACTACAAGGCGACGATTCACGGCCGGGACCACGTCGAGCATGTCGAGATGTGCGGCACGAGAGATGGCAAGATCACCGGCCTTCGCACCACGGTGTACGCGGGCCTGGGTGGCTACGCATCCACCGCGGGTCCCGGCATTCCCACCATTCTACACGGTCTGGTTTACTCCGGTGCGTACACCATTCCCAACATCCATGGGACGATTCACGGGGTATATACCGCCGGCACTCCGGTCGATGCGTACCGCGGGGCCGGCCGCCCCGAAGCCGCGTTCCTGATCGAGCGCCTGGTCGACATCTACGCGAGAGAGATCGGAATGGATCCGATCGAGATCCGTCGCAAGAACTTCATTCCCTCGGACAAGTTTCCCTACACCACCGTGACGGGTCTGACCTACGACTCGGGGAACTATCCCGGCGCGCTCGATAAGGCGCTCAGCATGCTGGATTATGGGGCCTTCCGGCGGGAACAAGCCGAGGCGAGGAAACAAGGCCGCTATCTGGGAGTTGGCGTGATCTCGTATATAGAGATCTGCGGACTCGGTCCATCTCAGGTGGCAGGGGCGGTGGGATTCGGCGGCGGCCTCTACGACTCCGCGGTGGTACGCGTCTACCCGACGGGCGTCGTACGGGTCTACATCGGCGGGAAGCCTCATGGCCAGGGCGAGGAGACCACCTTTGCTCAGATCGTGGCTGAGGAGTTCGGCTATCCGGTCGAGAACATCGAGATCGTTGCCGGTGACACCGAAGTCACCCCCCAAGGTTGGGGAACCTATGGCAGCCGTACCACAGCGGTGTGCGGATCAGCGGTGAAAGTTGCCGCGCAGCGAGTCAAGGAGAAGGCGAAGAAAGTCGCGGCGCACTTGCTGGAAGCAAACGAAGAGGACGTGGAGTGGAGAGACGGGAAGTTCAGCGTACGGGGTTCGCCCGACCAGGCAAAGACGTTCGCCGAGGCGGCACTGATGGCCAATCTGGGCTGGAACATGCCAGCGGGCGTGGAGCCCGGACTCGAGGCGACCGCATTCTTCGACCCGACCAACTTCGTGTACCCCTTCGGAACCCACATGTGCACCGTGGAGGTCGACGCCGAGACCGGACAGGTTCACATCCTCCGCTACATCGCGGTGGATGACTGTGGTCCCCCAATCAACCCGATGATCGTGAACGGCCAGGTGCACGGCGGTGTCATTCAGGGAATCGGTGAGGCGCTCCAGGAGATCGCCATCTACGACGACTCTGGCCAGCTTCTAAGCGGGACCATGATGGACTACGCCGTGCCCAAAGCCAGCCAGATGCCGCACATCGAGACCGGCCAGACGGTCACGCCCTCTCCGGTTAATCCGCTCGGCGTCAAGGGCGTGGGTGAGGCCGGCACCATCGGCTCGGCTGCGTGCGTGGTGAACGCGGTCTGCGATGCACTGGCGCCTCTCGGCATCCGGCACATCGACAAGCCGCTGACGCCGGCTCGCGTCTGGGCCGCGATGCAGCAGGCGCAGAAGTCCAACGGAGCTCCTCGAGGGAACGGCAGGATGGAGACGAGCCTATGATTCCGACCAGCTTCGACTACGTCCGGGCCGACTCCTTGCGCGCCGCTCTGAATGCTCTGGCGGCCGGGGATGGGACTAAGGTCATCGCGGGCGGACACAGCCTGTTGCCCATCATGAAATTCCGGCTGGCACAGCCGCCCCGGTTGGTGGACATCAGCCGCCTCGATGAGCTCAAGGGTATAACCGAGAACCGGCGCGGAGCCCGGATCGGAGCTGGAACTACCTATCGTGAGGTCCTCGATTCCGCGTTACTGCGCGAACGCTTTCCACTTCTGGTGGAGGCCACCGAGACGGTGGGAGACCTGCAGGTCCGAAACCGGGGCACCATCGGTGGCGGTTTGGCTCACGCCGATCCCGCCTCCGACATGCCGGCGGTCATGTTGGCACTCGATGCCACATTCAACGTCCGCTCCAAGCGAGGCCGTCGCTCGCTCAAGGCTCGGGAGTTTTTTCAGGGAGCGTTCACCACGGCGCTGGCGGAAGACGAGCTGCTGACCGAGATCATCCTGCCGGCAATGCCAACCGGCGCCGGCGCCGTCTACCTGAGCCACGACCATCCCGCCTCAGGATACGCCATCGTGGCCGTGGCGGCGGTGGTGGCCCGGAAACGTAGAATCGTCAGTCATGCCGTCCTTGCGCTGACCGGCATTGGAGAAACGGCGTACCTGGCCAATAGCGCACAAGCTTTGATCGGATCGTCAGCAGACCCAGCGGATCTAGCCAGAGCTGCCGACCAGGTCACCGAAGGGATCGAGGTCAACGGTGACAGCCACGCTCCTCCTGACTACCGGCGCCATCTCGCAACAGTGGTTACCCGACGCGCCCTGGAGACCGCGCTCCAACGGGCGCGTTAGCGCGGTGTGCCGGTCCACGCTGTGGTGCTCGCCGCGGGCAAAGGACGCCGGTTCGGAAGCTCTAAACTTCACGCCACGTTCCGCGGCCGGCCATTGCTGGGATATGTACTCGATGTGGTTTCATCGGCTCGGCAGCGAGACCTTCTCTCGGGCGGCGATGTCGTCCTGGCTCAAGGTGACGAGGCCACCAGAGAGCTGGCTCACGCTGCCGGACTGACCAGCCTGATCAACACTGCTCCTGAGCTTGGTCTCGGCCACTCGCTGCATCTCGCGCTCAACCAGCTCCAGAACCTTCCCGACCCACCAGCCGGCGCCCTGGTCTTTCTCGGTGACCAGCCATTGGTACGGCTCGATGTGGTAGATGCGGTGATCAGAGCATGGCAGGATCAGCGCCCTGGTTTGGTGCGACCTCGGTATCAGGCATCACCCCACACACCGGGGCATCCAGTGCTCCTCGATCGCAGCATCTGGCATCTCGCGGCCCGATTGCACGGCGATGCGGGCTTTGCCGCGGTTGTCGGCGCCACCGATCTCAATGCTCTCACCATCGATGTGCCAGGCAACAACCCCGACGTCGATACCAGAGCCGACCTCACTGCCCTCGAGGAATCCGCTAGATGAAGTTGGAATTCACTGGCTCACCTGAAATCGACGGACCCAGGGATCGGGTCTGGGACCGTCTTATGGATCCCGAGTTTGTGGCGCGGTCCGCGCCCGGTGTGGAGTCGGTCGAGGCGCTCGACCCGAATCACTTCAAGGTCGTAACCGGGTTCGGCGTCGGATCGATCAAGCTGCGGTTCGCCATGAACGTCGAGCTCTTCGACGTGGTCCCCCTCCGCAGTGCCAAGATGCGGGTCCGTGGCAAAGCACCAGGATCCGCTGTTGACATCGTATCCGGAATGACGATCGAGGATGCCGGACCTGGTCGGTCCCGACTCGACTGGTCGGCCACGAGCGAGGTATCGGGAACAGTTGCGAGCGTCGGCGCCCGGCTTCTTGAAGGAACCGCACGGAAGCTGACCGACCAGTTCTGGAAAGACTTTGCCAGGCGAGTGAGCGAGGAGAAGCAGTAGTGTGCGTGCCAAGCGACTTTCTTCCGAGGAACTCGCGGGGTACGATCCCGCCGAAGTTGTGGGCGCCGTTCTGCTTGCCTCCGTTCGACTCGGTTCGAAAACACTCCCGAAGGGTACGCGCCTGAGCAGTGAAGCCGCGAGCTTAGTCGTCGCAGCCAGCCGGTCCGGCACTCTGAGTCAGCCGGTTCGTCTGGCCTGGCCCGATTCGGACGATTGGCACGAGGACGATGCGGCCGAGGCGCTGGCCGTGGCGGCTGCGGGCACTGGGTTGAAGCGAGTGCCACCGCGTCAGAGCCGGTTGGATCTGATCGCCGCCTGGGATGGTGTGCTGCACGTTCGGACTGATGCCCTTCTCCGGCTGAATACGATCGACTCGCTCGAGCTATTCACGCTCTTTCATGGCCAGGTGGTGCAGAAGGGTCAGGTGGTCGCGTCGGTGAAAGTGGCTCCTCACCTCATCTCCGGCGATGCCGTACGCGCCGGTATTGCTATCGCCGCGGAAGACGGAGAATCCCTGCTGGAGGTCCGGCCGTATGAGCCATTCGACGTCCCTGCCATAGTTACCGAAGCAGTCACCAGCACCGATCTCGAGAGGTTCGAGGCCGGCGCCCGGATGAAGCTCGAAGCCTTCGGCTCACGATTCAGCGGAACCACAGTCCTACCAGCCAGGGACGCCGAGATTTCCGAGCAAGAGATCAGAGCTACGCTCCAGCGACTAGTTCTCCAAGAGCGGTTCCGCTTCATTCTGGTCGGTGGCGTTTCTGCCGGCGACCCCCTCTCTCCGTTTTTCGCTGCTCTCGAGCGTCTGGGTGGACGGGTGCTGCGACATGGAGTTCCTGCCCACCCCGGCTCGATGATCTGGCTGGCGGAGCTGGCGGAAAGCCAACTCCTGGGACTGCCACAATGCGGCATGTTCACCATGGCGACTGCGGCGGACCTGATCCTCCCGCGTCTGCTGACCGGTGAGCGACTCACGGCCAGGGCTCTGGCAGAGCTGGCCCATGGCGGGTTGCTGGGCCGCGAAATGCGCTTCCGATTCCCGCCGTATGCTCAGACCCTTGAAGCGCCCGGCTCAGCCGGATGACGCTCTCGATCGAGGAGCTTCAGTCAGCATTCTGCGCCCAGAGCTACGTGGCCGATACTGAGCTGGCAACGGCGCTCTTTCTGTCGCTCCAGTTGCAGCGGCCGCTTCTGCTCGAGGGCGAAGCAGGCGTCGGGAAAACCGAGGTGGCTCGCACGCTGGCCCAAGTCCTCGGAGCCGAGCTCATCCGGCTTCAGTGCTACGAGGGGCTGGATATCAATACCGCAGTGTATGAGTGGGACTACCCACGACAAATGATGGAAATCCGGCTGCTGGAAGCGAGGGGAGAAGCCAAGTCGGCCGCCACCAAAGACATCTTCAGCCAGGAATTTCTCATTCGGCGTCCGCTACTGCGGGCGCTCGAGAACGGAGGCGCAGTCGCCCCGGTACTGTTGATCGATGAGATCGATCGGGCGGACGAGGAGTTCGAGGCGTTCCTGCTGGAGATGCTGAGCGACTTTGCCGTGAGCATTCCGGAGATCGGCACCGTAAGGGCCGAGCGACCGCCCCGTGTCATTTTGACAAGCAATCGAACACGGGAGATACACGACGCGCTCAAACGGCGGTGCCTCTACCATTGGATCGACTACCCGACTGCGGAACGCGAGCTGGCCATACTCCACGCCCGGCTCCCGAAAGTCCCGGGAATACTCGCCAGGGAGATCGTGCAGTTCATTCAGCGGCTTCGGACAGCGGACCTAACCAAGTCGCCGGGTGTGGCGGAAACCCTGGATTGGGCGGCCGCCCTCGATGCTCTCGGCACCAAGCGGCTGGAGGCAGCTCAGGTGGAACAGACGCTGGGGGTCCTCCTCAAGTATCAGGAGGATGTCGCGGCGATGCGGTCCGGGGGTGCGAGAACGATTCTGGATGAGGTGCGGGCAGCGACCAGCGGGCGATAGGCTTCAGAGATCCACGACCAACAGCTCCAGACCACGCACCCGCTGCCTCGTGTGGTCGATTCGGCCAACATGAACCCCTGTCAGTGTCCCGGTGCAGGCGTCAGCCGGGAGCAGCTCAGGAGGATGGGTCGTGGTAAGTCCAATCACCCTCATATCGGCAGCCCGCGCTGCCTGAATGCCCGCCGGCGCATCCTCGATCACTATGCAGTCAGCCGGACCGACCGCGAGTCCAGCCGCCGCCAGCAAGTACACTTCGGGACTCGGCTTTCCGTGCATGACATCCTCGGCGCAGACGAGAACGCTTGGGAGTGGCAGACCGGCTTGCCGCAGCCGTTCGGATGCCATCCGGCGAGTGCCGGAGGTGGCGACAGCCCAACTTCCGGCCGGAAGGTTCTCGAGCAGCCGTGCGGCACCCGGGATCGGACCAATCAGACCATCCACTCCATCTTCAGGCCGAAACGCAGCGACCTCGGCTTCGGCATCGAGCTGGGGAGCGGCTAGGCGAATCGTTTCCAGGGCACGGCGTCCGTGGCACACCTCCAGGAACGGCTCTGCGGCGAGTCCCTTTGCGCCGGCCCAGGCGCGCCACTGCGCTTCCACTTGACGCGTCGAGTCCACGAGCACCCCGTCTAGGTCGAACAGAATCGCGCTACATTCAAACCGTCTCATAGTGGAGCCACTCTGCTGCAAAATTCGATCCGATCGTAGCATGCCTGTCGAGACACTTCCGGCCGGCCTTCCCCGCGAACATCTGGCGGCCAACGTGGTGCAGTTCGGCCGGGTACTGCGGCGTGCAGGACTCGATGTGGATCCCAGCCAGACCGCCACGTTCCTTCGCGCTCTCGGTCTCATCGGGCTGGACGCACGGGACCGGGTCCGGGTTGCAGGCCGGACGATCTTCGTTCGACGTCGAGAGGATCGACCGCTGTACGATGCCGCTTTTGATCTCTTCTGGCGACGACCAGGCGGTGGAAGCCGGCTCGAGGGCCAGCTTCCGCGCATCCGTCAGAGTGAGGCTCCCCCCAATCTTCCTGACCCAGCTACGGAGGCCGGGGACAGCGCCAAGAGTGAGCGGATCCTCGGAGAACCAATCTCCGGGCCCAGCCCTCGAGAGCTTCTCCGCCGGGTCGACTTCGCCAGGATGACGGCTCAGGAGTCTCACGATGCCCAGCTCATGCTGGATGCCATTCGGCCCCGGCTGCCGGCCCGCCTGGCCCGGCGCAGCCTGGTTCATCGGGCGGGTCACCGCCCGGCTACACGATCGATGCTCCGCCATTCACTCGGCACCGGAGGGGAAGCGCTCCGCTGGCGCTGGCTCAGACGCACCAAGATCCCGCGGCCTCTCGTCCTGGTATGTGACGTCAGTGGATCGATGGAGCGGTACAGCCGCTTCATGCTGCGGTTCGCGCATGCGCTGCACCGAAGTGGCGCGCCACTCGAAGTCTTCGTGTTCGGAACCCGGCTCACCAGAATTACCCGCCAGCTCGGCAGCCGCAGCCCAGACGCCGCGCTGCGCCGAGTGGCCGATCGGGTCGTGGACTGGAGCGGCGGCACCAGAATCGGCGAAAGCTTGCGAGAGCTCAACCAGCGCTGGGTTCGCCGTACCGTTAGAAGCGGAGCCGTCGTGCTCCTGGTCTCGGACGGGTGGGAGCGAGGTGATCCCGCATTGCTGGCCCGCGAGGTCGCCACTCTTCAGCGCTCCTGCCATCGCCTTCTCTGGCTTGACCCGTTGGCGAGCCGGCCAGACTTCGCTCCGGCAACGCTGGGTCTTCGCGCCGCGTTGCCCTATGTAGACGGTTTCATCCCTTGCGGCGACATCGTCTCGCTGGAGGCGTTGGCTCACCGTCTCGGACGCCTATAGAGTCACTTATGCGTGACATCCTCCCCGATTACGAGCGGTTCGCCGCCGCGGGTAAACCGTTCGGCCGGGCAGTGGTAACGAGCGTCTGGGGCTCCGCACCCCGCCCGGAGGGGTCCTGCATGCTTGCCAGCGAAGATGGGACGATCGCGGGCTCGGTCTCTGGCGGATGTGTCGAAAGCGCCACGGCATCCGAGATCGAGAGTGCGATCAAACGGGGAAGTCCGCGGCTGGTCACATTCGGTGTGACAGACGAGCGAGCCTGGGAAGTCGGGCTCGCGTGCGGGGGAACGATCAAGGTATTCGTCGAGCCGGCAGTGCGGCCCGAGCTGCTTCGGGCTGCCAAAGGTCCCGGAGGCGAAGTGATCGTGTCAGTCATCGCGGGACCCGGCCTGGGGACGGCGCTACGGGTATCAGAGGATGGCTCGATGGACGGCGAGCTGCCGGCAGGGCTGGGTCGGGCAGCGCTGCTCCAGGCAGCTCTCGGAGCGTTAAGAAAGGAGAGCAGCGTGACTCGAGAGTTCGAGACCAAGGGCGGTCAGGTCACGCTCTTCATGGAGGTGTTCACCCGACCACCTCGCCTCGTCATCTTCGGCGGGGTCCAGATTGCGGTGGCACTGGTGCCTCTGGCCAAGGCGCTCGGCTATAGAACCATCGTGGCCGATGGCCGCCAGGCATTCATCGGCCGAGACCGGTTCCCTTCGGCTGACGAGCTTCTCCTGGCGTGGCCCGAGGAGGCGTTCGAGAAAATCGGTCTGGACTCGTCGTGCTACGTCTGCGTGCTCTCGCACGATCCAAAGTTCGACGAACCGGCACTCCAGATCGCGCTCCGGTCGCCGGCGGCATATGTCGGCGCCATCGGCTCCCGAAAGACTCAGACAGCAAGACGTGAGCGCCTTCGCGAAGCCGGACTGAGTGAGGAGCAGGTTGGCCGGCTGCACGGGCCTATCGGGCTCGACCTGGGCGGACGTCAGCCAGCGGAGACTGCGCTGGCTATTCTGGCTGAAGTAACTGCGGTGCGGTACGGAGGAGGCGATCAGCAAGCCCGCTCTGAGAATCGGCCAATTTCACGCTAGTTTCACACCTGCCTAGTTCACTTGGTAGTGTTCAAACCGACGAAGGCTGAGATGCCGAGTTGGGGGCCGCTAAGGCCCTATCAGTGGTATGAGGTTGTCGTTTTGACGATCGCAGTTCTCCTGGTGCATCCTCCAGTCGTTCTATCTCAGGAATTCGGCGAGATCCGCGGTGTCGTCACACGAACCTCAGACAACTCGCCTCTATCGGAAGTGGTTGTCACGCTCGAGGGCAGTAATCGTCGGTCAGTAACAGGCGGCCACGGGCGCTACGCTTTACGCCATATTCCTCCTGGTCATCACATCCTCCATTTCAGTGCTCTGGGCTTCACCGCGAGCCAGCGTCCGGCAGAGATAACCGCAGGGGCTTTTGTTTCCGTCGATGTTGCTCTCGAACCCATGGTAGTGCAACTGGGGGACATCGTAGTCCAAGGGGCGTCACGCACCTCCGAAAAGGTGCTGGATGCGCCTTCGGCCATTTCTGTCGCCGATCCCCCAGCTATGCGCAAGGCCGTCTCAACCGGCCAGTTGCCCATGGCATTTATCACGATGCCGGGGGTGGATGTCGTCCAGGGCGATCTGAACGAATTTAAGGTCAGCGCACGAGGCTTCACCCCAGCAACGGCGAGGACCGTTCTTGTGCTTCAGGACGGGCGCGATGTCTCCGTCCCGTTCCTCGGGATGCAACAGTGGTCAGCTCTGTCTATACCACCTGTAGACATTGCAACCGTTGAGTTCATCCGCGGGCCCGGATCTGCACTCTATGGGGCGAACGCCTTTTCCGGGGTTATCAACATACTCACGTCTGAAGCGCGCGATGTAGTTGGTACAAAGATCCGGGTAGCTGGTGGGGGACTGGGAACAAAACAAGGGGATTTATCACACGCTGGCGTGTTTGCCGCGAACAAATTCGGGTACCACGTGAACTTGGGTTACTCACAAAGCGAAAGCTGGTCGCGTTCGCGTACACGATTCGATCGGCAAGATTTCGTAAAAGAATATGCTCCTGCCACAGATTCTTCGATCGGAACTCCCATACCTGAACGGACGTCCCTAAACGGTCAAACCGTAGATCCAGCTGACGGAACCTCACTTGGAACCCCGAAAGATCTGATCACTGTGCGTGGCGCGTTGCGCTTCGACTGGTATACCGCCGATGGTGCCGTCGGTACGATCGACGGAGGTATTGCTCGGGTTCAGAACGAATTAGGTATTGTGGGGTCCGGCAGAATTCAAGAGATTGATGACATCCGCCCTTGGGGGAGGGCTGCATGGACTGCCCCGCACTACACGCTCTCCGCATGGTACTCTGGTAGAAAGACGCTTCAGCCGCAGGTAGTCCTCGGCTCTGGACAGCGCCAAGAAGATGCGTCGGGGCTCTATCATGCTGAGGCGCAATACCGCACCAATTTCTACCACGAGCGCGGGCGGTTGACGACCGGGGCGTCACTTCATTTGGCTCGAATCAATACAAAAGGAACCTTATTAGACCCTACTAGAGACGACAGAAGCGATTGGTACTACGGCGTGTACAGTCAGGCAGACTATCCTCTGACACGAACGATTCGCCTCATTGGGGCAGTGAGATGGGACCAGGGAGACTTGTTCGATTCCGAAATAACTCCAAGGATCGGAATCCTTTTCCGCCCGAGCAAGAATCACTCTCTACGCTTCACTGTCAATCGAGCATTCCTCACACCGAGTCACGCTGAGCTCTTTCTACACCTTCACGTCGCAACGCAGGATCTTTCTGCTGTCGAGGGTAGGCTTCGGGCATCTTCTCTGGGGCCGTCGCTTTCTGAGGTACCTCAGGGCGAGCTTTTCACCAACTCCGCCGGCGTACGAGTCCTTGCCATTAATAACCCGAACCTGGTCCCGCAAAAGGTTACCTCCATTGAAGGCGGTTACAGGGGTCAAATATCACCACGTGTATTTGGAACGATTGATACCTATCTCAACCGCAAAAATGACTTTGTTACCGGGCTCCTACCTTCGACAGCCGTTAACCCGACATACAAGCCATGGTCAGCTCCGAATACCGTGCCGGCTTCGGAGCGACAGCCGGTAGAAGACGCAGTTCGGCAGGCGTTGGCAGGCACCGCTGCCCAACGCGGGTTGACTCGACTGGCTGACGGAAGCACTGCCATAGTCCTATCCAACGGGAATGCAGGGCTGGTAGTGGAATGGGGAGTTGAACTCGGTTTGTCCACCAGACTAAACGACGAACTCAGCCTTACCGGCACTTACGCCTACTACAACTTTGACATCAAGCAGCGTCAGCAGGGTGATGTGCTCCAGCCCAACACGCCGCATCAGAAGGGAACAGCTTCACTCAGCTACGAGAGCTCTAGAGGAGTGGATCTCCAAGTTTCGGCGCGCTTTACGGAAGGTTATCGCTGGGCCGCGGGTATCTTGAACGGTTACATCCCGCGTATGGCAACTGCTGACCTCAATGCTGCATACCGCGTCTCACAGTTAGTAGCACTTCAGCTCACCGCGACGAACCTTCTGAACAGTAGGCATTTCGAGGTATACGGAGGCTCTGTGCTGGGCCGAAGAATCCTAGGAGGGATGACTCTCACCTTCTAATGCCAACGTCTAGTTGGCTGGTGCGAAGTGTGGTAGGATGGCGCCCTCCTGCCTCTCAGGGAAGCCCACCCTTCGGAGCAAGTCTTGGAACCGGGGATCAGTGCGCAGTGGATCGAAGGAGGGTAGAACTTTCAGGAGAATCATATTCGCGTCGCGCTCCTGATATGCCGTCTCCAGCCATGTGACAGCCTGGTCGGTTTCATCCAAAGCTAGGTAGATGCTTGCAATGTTCAGCGCCGAACGGTAACTATGCTTCCGCTCCTTCTCGAGATCTCGTAGAATCTTCACAGCCTCAGCCCTTCGCCCCGCCTTGGCAAAGGCTCGGCCGAGCTCCGCGATGCTCGTAGCGCTTCCAGCTGCGCTCTGTCCGGAACCTTCATGGCCTCCTGAAATTCTTCGATTGCTCGCTTATACTGACCCTTGTCATAGTACGCCCTTGCAAGATCCCACCTCGCCCGCGAGAAGTTTGGATAACGTGTGAGAGTCTCCTCGTAAAGTTCAATTGCGTGGTCATAGTCCCGCGCTAAGTGATACATTAGGCCCAAGTGCGACATGATCCGCGGCGAGAGTGGATCGAGCTCTCGAGCGCGCAGGTCTTCCGCGATGGACTCCTCGAACCTTCCCTCCCAAGCCAGGAAGAAGGCATATGTCATGTGCCCCATGGCGTAACTTGGCTTGAGCTCCAGTGCTCGACGAAAGTACTGCTCAGCGCGTTGCCAGTTCCACTCGTAGGCGGAGGTGGTCCATCCTAAGGTGGTGTATGCCTCGGCCAAAGTCTCGTCCAACTGCAGCGCCTTGTTAGCGGCAGCTCTTGCTTTCGGAAAGGCATCGCGAGGATCAATCGGCGAATAGTATGGCAGTGTGCGGTAAACGTCCGCCAGGCCAGCATAGGCGAGGGCGTAATCGGGAGCTATTTCACTTGCCTTCTGGTAGTACTTGATCGCCTCGTTAAAACCCTCTGCTGTAAACGTGTTCCACGCAAAACGACCTCTGGCGTACGCGTCGTACGCATCAGGGTTTACGACTTGAGCACGTGTTAACCTGGCATTCTCCTGGGGGTTATGGCAACCCTCATGTGGTTAGCAATTCCGCGTGCTACTCTACTTTGGAGACTCAGGACACTACCTAGGTCCCCTTCGTAAGTGTTGGTCCACAGCTTACGCCTCTAGGTACAGCTTGCACCAATTGCACTTGGATCCGAACATTCTGCCGATTCGTAACAACATCTGCTTCGACCAGAGCATCAACTCCGAGCTCACGGGCAATTTCCGGAATGGATTTATCAGTATTGCGGTATCGTAGTGCAGACCACTGCGAAATAGTTCGCAACGCTGCAACGCGACCAAGTTCTGCGATAATGGCCCCGTGCATGGCGTCCACAAAGTAGACCTGAGCTGAATCACCCGAGATGTTCCGGAGTGGCAAGACAGCTAGTGAGTCGATTACAACACTCGGCGTGGCCCAAATCCACCAGGCAGTGCCGACGAGAGAGATGACCGTGAGCAGAGCCGGCAGTAGCCCTCGTCGCAGCAGAAGTCGTGTCTTTGAGCCGTTCTCCGATCTCCGGGCTGGCCCTGCGTGCTCCAACGCATTGCTGAACTGGGTTGCAGTCCGGAATCGGTCCGCCGGGTTTTTCTCCAGAGCCTTTAGAAGAGCACGCTCCAACGGGGCAGGAACAGTGCTACGAAGCGTTCGCAGGGGAGGTACAGGATCCAAGGTGTGCCGCGCTAGGACGGCCTGCGCACTCCTTCCGGTGAATGGAGGTTGCCCGGCCAACATCTCGTAAATTACGCATCCCAAGGCGTAGATATCCGATCGTTGGTCAACCCGTGGGTCGCCAGCGGCCTGCTCAGGACTCATGTACCACGCTGTTCCAACCGCAAGCCCGGTCTCGGTAATCCGCTCACCCGCAGCGACAGTAATCGCCCGAGCAATCCCGAAGTCCGCAATCAACACGTGGTCGCCTGTGATTAGGATGTTTTCTGGTTTGATATCGCGATGGACAATGTCATGCCCATGAGCGTAGGCCAGAGCCTCCGCCAACTGATGAGATAATCGCAAGGTGTCCTCGATTGACAGCTGTCCTTCTCGGTCAAGGCGCTGGCGCAACGACTCGCCCTCTACGTATGGCATCACGTAATAGAGCACGGCATCAGCTTCCCCTGAATCGTGTACAGCCAAGATGTTTGGGTGTTGCAGGCCAGCAGCGATCTGAATCTCTCGAAGAAATCGCTCAGCCCCAAGCGCGCGGGTAAACTCGGGCTTCAAGACCTTGATGGCGACTTTGCGGTGGTGCTTCAGGTCAGAAGCTAGGTACACGATCGACATGCCACCCCTACCGAGCTCGCGCTCAAATAGGTAGCGGTCGTGTAACGAGAAGGCCAAAGTCGACGAAATCTCAGTCAAGCAGTATCCTTTTTACCCCCGGGGCCACAAAGTGTGCGATTATTCCCTCACTTGGAGCTGCAATTACAGCCATAGCGGATGACAAAGAGCCTACCTTCGCACCGGAAGGTCAAAGTCCTCCCGTGCTATCTCGCGGCTCATCGGCCCCATCAACCGGGCGAGCGGCGGCGGCTCGCTCCAGCCCGCAGCCTCCAGAACCTCCACCGTCAGCCGGTCCACGGTCTCGGTTTGGGAAGTACCTCGCGCGTTCGTGGCCGCGAGGTCGAGCCAGGAGAGCGCCTCCGCATAGGCGTACCGCTCGAGCGCCGCATCCGCCGCGAGCAGGCCGAAGCGATAGGCCAGCGCGGGCTCGCCACCCCGATCTGCGTGTCGGGCCACCTCGCCTGCCACACGCCGGTTTTCCGGCTTCGGAGTCACCAGCTCGAGGGTGAGCGCGAGCATCCGGTGTACTTCGCGTCGCCGAGATGGGGTGAGACCTTCTCGCACCACCTGTGCGACGACCGGGTGGGTGCAGCGGTAAGCGCCGCTTTCCTCTACGACCAGCCGCCGGTCTACCAGTGCATCACCCACCGCAGCCGCATGCAGCCGAGAAATGCCATGCACGTGAGACAGCACGTCGGCCGGGCATCCCGCTCCTGCCACGGCAACAGTGATCAGCACCTCCCTCAGCTGTTCCGGCAGTCGATCCACCCGTTCGGCAATTACATCGTGCACAGTCTGGGACAAAGGGAAGTCACGCCCGTGCTCGGCCACGGCATCGAGGGCTGCGGTCCACTCCCCGCTTTCCTCCTCCACAGCAAGCAGTCCCTGCGCGAACATGGTCTTGAGCAACTCTATCACATAGAACGGGTTTCCTGCGGTGACACCGAAGATCCGGTTGGCAAAGCGGCGCGCGCCGGTGGGCGTGCTCACGTGGCCCATCTCGCGAATCATTCGCCAGAGCTCTTCTTCGCTGAGCGGACCGAGTGTCAGCACCCGTGCATGCGACTTGGCCCGCAGCACCCGGCAGAGTCGAGCCGAGGGGGCATCGCGTTCCAGCTCGCCCAGGCTCAGCGTTCCCAGCCAGAGCACGGGCGCCTGCTCGGTGCGCCGCGTCAGGAAGCGAAGGAGATTGCAGCTGTCGTCATCGCACCACTGCAAGATCGTCCACGGATACGAGCACCGGGCGCTCAGCAGCCAGCGCCAGAATCAGTTGGGCCACGCCTTCGAACAGTCGCCAGCTTTCGGCCGAGTCGGGTGGTCCTGCCGGGGGAGATAATGCGGGGAACCGCTGACGCAGCTCTGGTAGCAGCCGGATGACTTCACTGAGCCACTCGGGAGCCGTACACGACAGACCGGGAGCTCCCAACGCCTCGCGAAGCAGCTCGACAACCGGCTCGTAGGGGACGCCGGCTCGAACATCGTAACCGTGTCCCCGCAGCACGGTGCCCTCATGGGCCACGACCCAGCGGATGAACTCCTCGGCCAGCCGTGACTTCCCCACTCCGCTCTCACCCTCGATCAGAACGATTCCACCAACGCCCCGGCCGACTCCATTCCAGGCCTGGATCAGGGTACTCCACTCGTCTTTGCGGCCGATCAGGTTGGATTGGAAGGAGGGTGCTCGGGCATACCACTCATCAGTGATCGGACGCGAGTTCACCGCGGTGGCGTCCGACTCAACCCGCCGAACCAGGTTTATCAGGCTCCGGCTGGGCTCACAGCCAGTCTCGCGCTGGAGTAGCGCCCGATATTCGGCGAATCGCGCCAAGGCGGACCCGCGGTTGCCGGAGAGGTAACGGGCCTCGATGCCGACCCGGGCAGCCTCATCCGAGAGCGGGTCGCTGGCCAGCCACCGATCCGCGAGATCGATAGCATCACGCCAGCGCCACTGGCCCATGGCCTCACGCGCCAGCGTACCCAGCGCATGCTGATATTGCCGGGCGAGCTCCCGGCGCGTTTCGGCGACCCACTCGTCGAATTGAGGGGCATGACGAATCGGAGATGCCGGCGAGAAAACGGGTTGCATCGATCTTGACAGCCTGCTGGGGGTCCTGAACGACGTTCTGGCGGAAAGTCAGGAGGTCGCAGCCGATCGGCTCGGCCAGCTCGACGACTGCTCGGTCGCTCCGGATCTTTTCGCCAAGGCAGCTTCGTATGTGTTTGAGTGCTTGCCGCAGCGATGCCCTGGCGTCGGCATCAGACGATTCACCCCAGAGAAGACCGGCCAGCTCCTCTCGGGTGTGGGGCCCCGGCTCGAGGAGCAGGAAGCTGAGGAGTGCCAGCTCCTTGATCCCGGGTTGCGGGACGATCGTCCCCCCGTCCGACCGTGACACGGATGGTGGGCCGAGCAGTGTCAGGCTGACATCTGCCACAGCTGGCTCTTGAAAAGGTTTTCCAAGCTACCGCGGATTCACGGAGCGGCAAGAGGGCTTTCACGCTGAAGCTTCACGAGGGAGCTCTCAGATTGCCAGTCAGTTGCCACGCGGCTCAGAGACCCGCACAGGAGCAGCCAATGGCCACCTCAGGAAACTTCCGGATGACGCTCACCCCGGAGCAGAAGGACCAGGTTCGCAAGGCGACGGGCAAAGATGCCGAAGCGATCGAGCTGTCGGTTGAAGAGCTGGAGGAGCGGATTGCGCCGACGAAGGTCGCGACATTCCGCGTAGGAATTCACGCTTTTTTCACGACAGGGCTTCAACTTGACGTCACCCATCTCACCAGATCAAACCAGCCAATACTTCCAGGAGCATCACATGTCGAACCCCAAAGAGCAGTTCCGGATCAAATTGACCCCAGAGCAGAAGGCCCAGGTTCGCAGCGCCACCGGTAAAGAGGCCGAAGCGGTCGAATTGTCGGTGGAAGAGCTGGAAGAGCGGATCGCACCGGTCAAGTGGAAGCCATAACCGCTGAGGAATAGCTGCCGGACCACCGGCAAGATGCTCCGACGCCGGACAGGAGAGGTCTAGCGTCGGAGTGTGCACTCGCAGCACCTTGCCTGATGGAACCGCCTTCACCTTGAGAGATGCCTGAGACTCTGAGTCCGCCGTCCCCAACGGACGAGGCTCTGCGCCAGGAAGTCGAGCGCCTGAGGCTGCTGCATTCGATCAGCCTCGAGTTCAGTGCGTCCCTGGACTTCGACGAGCTGCTGCCCCGCGTCTTCCAGCGGGTGCTCGCAGCGCTCGGGGGTGAAGGCGGCTCGCTCTGGATAGCCGAAGGCGACATGCTCCGCTGCCGGGTGGCCGAAGGCGGCGCCAGCCAAAAGCTGGTCGGAGCACTGGTGCCGATCGGCACCGGTTTCGTGGGCGATGTGGCACAGCGCCAGAAGACCACCATCGTGACCCGGGCGGTGGAAGACCCCCGCTACGAGCCCCGAATCGACTCCAGCGAGATGCTGGCCACCACCGTCATGGCAACAGCCATGGTGGCAGGCGGGGTCACAGTCGGAGCCATCCAGGTCTCCAACAAGCTCACCGGCAAGGGCGTGTTCGACGCAGGGGACCGGGAGCTGCTCGAAGGACTCGCCACCAGCGCCGCCGCCGCCCTCCGAAACGCGCAGCTCCACACCGCCGAGAAACGGGCTCGTGACCTGGCCCTGGTACTGGAGATCAGCCGAGAGATCACGGCTACACTCGATCTTGACCGGGTGCTCCGATCGGTGGTCAATCTCGCGTCCAGGGCTCTGACGTTCGACCGTGGCGCCGTAGGAATTTACGAGAAGGGTCAGTGCGAGATCCGGGCAGTTGCCGGACAGGAGAAGGTCGATCCCAAGGATCCCGGACTCAAGGATCTGATTGCCCGGGCGTCCTGGGCAGCTGGCCGAGGGGAACAGCTTTATCTGACCGACCGAACGGCACCCGCGTCCGACGCCGAGCGGCTCTTCGTCACCATCTTCGGGCAGGATCTGGAAACCGATGGTGTAGAAAGCGGCATCTACCTGCCCCTGAAGGACGAGGAGGGAGTGCTCGGCGTTCTGGTGTTCGAGGCCGGCACCAGGGAGTTCGCCAGCAGTACTCAGATCGAGCTGGCGGCGATCCTCGCCAACCAAACCGCGGTCGCGCTCCGGAATGCGCAGCTATATCACGAAGTGCCTCTGGTCGACGCACTCGGCGCCTTGGCAGCAAAGAAGCGGGCGTTTCTGGCTCTGCCCCGGCGCAAACTCCGGCTGTACGCCGGAGTGGCCCTCCTGATTGCTGCTGCTCTGACCCTGATCCGCTGGCCGCTTCAGGGTGACCGGCTCCAATGCCACGTTCCGCCCGGCAGCGTTGACGCCGGTCAGGGCACTGGTCGCCGGCGTGGTCGAGCGGATGCTGGTGAGCGAAGGTGCCCGGGTCTCCCGAGGAACCCAGTTGGCCTCACTCCGTGCGACCCGGCTCATGACCGACCGGGCTGCCACCGCTGGAACGCTGGCGGCAGCGGAGCGCGAAGCCTCCCTGGCTGCCAGCCGCGGCGACCCGGCGGAAGAACGACTCCATCGAATCCGCATCGAATCCCTGCGACAGGAGCTGGGATTGCTGGACGAGGAAGCGGGCCTCACGACGGTTCGCGCCCCGGCGGCAGGGGTCGTCCTCACCCCCCACGTCAACGAACGGGTCGGCGCGTCCGTCGATGAGGGAGACCTTCTGCTCACACTGGGCCGCACCGACTCGCTAGAGCTCGCAGTTCGGGGTGGAGCAGCGGGACATCAACCGGGTGCAGCTGGGGCAAGCGGTTCACCTGCGAGTGGACGCTCTCCCACAGCGGACCTTCGTTGGCCGCGTCACCTCGGTCGGAGAGCTGCCGGTCGACTCCGGCGCGGTGGTCCGCTACCCCGTCCGGGCTGCCGTGGCGAATCCGGAGGGTGTGCTCAAGCCGCAGATGGCAGCGTACGCCCGGGTGCTCACGGCTCCCGCGAGCGCGGGTTACCGAGTGCTGCGCGCACCGGTTCGTTGGATGAGACTGCTCTGGTGGAAGGTACGCTCATGAGACGATCGCTCTGGGTTCTGATGCTGATCGGCTGCGGTACCCGTCCGGTCTCGCGACCGGCGGCGGCACCCACCGAAACCGGCTCGCTGACAGCGGTTTCAGAGGTGTCGTTCGCCACTGCCGATACGGCGACGGTGCAGGACGCTCTGGCGCTCTCATCTCAGCTCTACGTCGAGCGGGACGCGACGATTTACGCTCGTTCTCCCGGAGTGGTCGAGTCGATTCTGGTTGATCTGGGCAGCCGGGTTGCGGCAGGTCAACCGCTGGCGCGGCTGGAGAGCACCGATCAGGCCATCGCGCTGGCGCAGGCCCAGGAGAAATTCACGAACGCGAGCCAGTTGGCCGAACGTCAGCGGGCGCTTGAAGGCCGCCGGCGTGGTCACCCAGGCAGACTCGGAGCGGGTGGAGTTCGAGCACCGGGAAGCGCTGCTCGGGCTCCGCAAAGCCCAGCGCGACTTCGACCTCACCCGCATCGTAGCCCCGTTCAGCGGTGTCGTGACCGGAAGGATGGCCCGGCTCCACCGGCTGGTAGGCGCTGGAGACTCCTTGTTCCGCCTGACAGCGCTGGGCCCGATTCTGGCAGCGGTGCACGTGCCGGAAGCAGTGGCAGGAGGACTGCGCATCGGGACGGAGGCGCAGGTAGCGGGAGTTGGAGGACAGGCCGCTCGTGCCAGGATCGTGCGGGCATCACCGGTCATCGATCCGGCGAGCGGTACTCGGGAGATGATTCTGCAGCTGGTGGACAATCCGGGTCTGACCCCTGGTAGCAGCGTCACGGTGCGATTGGGGTCTCAGCGCCGGCAGGTCCTGACCATTCCGCGAACTGCCGTGGATAGCGAAGGCTACGCCCTGGTTCAGGCCGGCGACCGAACCACGCTCCGGGCGCTCACACTCGGCAGTGAGGTTGAGGGCAATCGAGTCGAGGTGATCAGCGGACTGGCTCCGGGCGAAAAGGTGGTACGGACCGCGCCATGAGCGGCCGGCCCAAATTCCGCGGCAGGATCTCGTCCTGGTAGAGCAGACCTACCGTGGCGAGCAGAGCTATATCGTGAAGGATGCCGAAACGCGGAAGTATTTTCGTTTCCGGCCGGTGGAAGTGATGGTCATGCAGGTCCTGGATGGCGCGCACACACCGGCCGAAGCTTCCGCGGCCCTGCTGCAGGACGGTCTGAAAGTATCCGCGGCCGGAGTCGAGGCATTCGCCCGCAAGCTGACGTCGATGGGTCTCTGCGAGCGGACCTTGGCCGATCGCTCGGTACTCCAGATGGAGCGGCTCAGGGCGGAGCGCCGCCGGCGCCTCAAGCCGAGCATGTTTCAGGGCGACCTTTTCCGGCTTCGCTGGTCGGTGGGAGACCCGGATAAGCTGTTCGATCGCTGGCTCCCCCGGCTTCGATTTTTCTTCTCCCGCACCTTTCTCACCATCTCGGTCGCGCTCTTCGCGCTCTACTTCCTGGTGCTCGGGCTCAAGTGGCCGGAGTTCTCCAAAGCGTTAACTGACCTCTACACCTTCAACGTCGACGCCAGCACCCTCGCCGTTTTCTGGGTCACCGGTACCGTAATCATCGTCGTTCATGAGCTGGGTCATGGTTTTACCTGCAAATATTTCGGGGGACAGGTCCACGAAATCGGCGCCATGCTCATCTATTTCGAGCCGGCGTTCTTCTGCAACGTGAACGACGCCTGGACCTTCCCGGAGCTCAAGGCGCGGCTCTGGGTGACCGCGGCTGGGTCCTGGATCCAGCTGGTCCTCGCGAGCCTGGGCGCCCTGGTCTGGTGGGCCGCCGCCCCGGGAACCGTTGCTTCCGAGGTGGGCCTCGCCGCGGTGCTGATCGGCGGAATCACCACCGTCTTCATGAATGCCAATCCGCTGATCCCGCTGGATGGCTACTACGCGCTCAGCGATTACCTCGAGGTCCCCAATCTGAGGCAGCGCGCATTCGCCCATCTCAGCTGGTTCGGTGAAGACCCGGGTGTTCCGCCTCGAGGCCCCGGCCCCGCCGGCCGATGAGCGGGAAAAGCGGATCTTCCTGATCTATGGGCTGCTCGGCGTTGACCTATATCGCTCTGATCCTGACCCTCTTTGCGCGCGGCCGCGTACGGATGGCTGAGTCGAGAGCTGGGAGTCCTGGGCGTCTGCATCTTTGTGGTCGGACTCTATCTGATGCTCCGCTCCTCGGTACGGAAGTGGTTGCAGACGGCGGGTCAGTCGTACCGCGAGCATCGGGCAATCTGGCAGAACGCTCGATCCGGCAGCGGTCGATCGGCCTTGGCGCTGCGGTGCTCGTGCTGGGCCTGATCATCCCCTGGAGAATCACCATCACGGGACCGTTCGTGGCGGCCCCTGCCCTTTCGATCCCTCTCACTGCGCCGGACAGCGGGTTCATCGAGCGGGTCCAGGTGCTCGAGGGTACCCACGTCACGGCGGGGGCTCCGCTGCTCCAGATCAGGAACCTGGAGCTGGAGCGGGAGCTGGCGACTCACCGGCGTATCAGCGATTCGCTGGCGGTTCGGTCGGCCCAGGCCCGCGGCCGCAGCCAGACATCGGAGCTCGCCTTGCTCGAAGCAGCAGGCCTGGCGGAACAGGCGCGGGTGGCAGGGTTGAGGGACAGAGTCGCTGCGCTTCGGATTCGGGCGCTTGGTAGCGGGACGGTGGTGACCCCCCGGCCCGGAGCAGCTTGCGGGTCAGTGGGTCTCCAGTGGAGAGCGTCTTCTGGAACTGGGCCGGCCCGATACTATCGAGATCAGGATTCGCTCTATCTGGAGCCGGGGCAACATCGGTCGCGCCTGACTCACCGGTTCGCCTGCTGCCGGACGCAACGCTGCGCTCTCCGGTAAAAGCCCGGATCAGCGCAATATCGGCGGCCGCAACGTCGCCCGACGCAGTGGAGGCCCGGCTCCGGCTGGCCGCGCCGGGGACTCATGGCGCCCCGGCATGACGGGCCAGGCCAGCGTCACCCTGAGGCAATCGAATCTTTGGGGCGCCCTCTGGTGGTCGCGTCAGAAGCCGTATCCGCAGCGACATCCTGCTCTAGCAGTACATCCCCGTGCCGCTTGCGCCCGCCGGTACGCCTCGCAACCATTGATATGCCCCTCACGAGGATCCGAGTATTCGCCGCGACATGCTGGCGCTGGTGCGCCAAGCTTTTACTGGACGGTACGATGTCGAGCGAGAGATCGGCCGGGGCGGGAACGCCCGGATCTTCCTCGCCAAGAACCCGTCCGGCCAGTATGTGGCGCTCAAGATTCTGCATCCCGAGCTGCTGGTCAGCGTCGCGGCCGACCGTTTCCTGCGTGAGATCAAGCTGGCCTCCCAGCTGGACCACCCCCACATCGCGCGGTTGCTCGACTCCGGGGAGCAGGAGTGGTTGGTCTACTACGTCATGAGCTACGCCGAGGGCGCCACTCTCCGGGAATATCTCGACGGCTCGAACCGGATGTCCGTGGCCGAGACGCTGCGATTGGCCGACGATCTGCTCGACGCGCTCGATCACGCGCATAGCCGCAAGATCATTCATCGCGACGTGAAGCCGGCCAATGTGGTGCTTTCGTCTGACGGCGCGATCCTCCTCGATTTCGGGATAGCCCGCGCGGTGGCGGCATCGGGCACCGACCAGCTCACCCGATCGGGGATCGCGGTCGGGACCTCGACCTATA
This sequence comes from uncultured Gemmatimonadales bacterium, assembly GCA_963751925.1. Lineage (GTDB taxonomy): Bacteria > Gemmatimonadota > Gemmatimonadetes > Gemmatimonadales > GWC2-71-9 > CAVVWJ01. The sequence goes on from CAVVWJ010000007.1 coordinate 175,694, forward strand.
TGAGCCCGGAACAGATTACCGCCCTCACCGACATCGATTACCGCTGCGACCTCTACTCCCTGGGCTGCATGCTGTTCGAGTGTCTCAGCGGCCAGCCGCCGTTCGTGCACCGCAACGAAGCCGTGGTACTGCAGCTTCACCTGACCCAGCCCGCACCGGACGTGCGGACGCTGCGGCCGGATATTCCCGCGTATCTCGCGTCAGCCATCGCCAAAGCACTGGCCAAGACCCCGCAGGAGCGCTGGGGCTCGGCCAGCGCCATGAGGGAGGCGCTCGCAGCCGTTCCGGTATAGCTGTCACTGCAGCTCCTGGCATCCCCAATACGCTGGCAACGCCCGGGAGAGAACCCTATCTTGAGAGGGTTCTCCCCCGCCTGAGGCATTCTTAGTGGTCGATTTGCTCGAACAATTACGTACGGCCCTCGAAGGGCGTTATGCCATCGAGCGGCTTATCGGTCAGGGCGGTATGGCCACCGTCTACCTGGCGCGGGACAAGCACGACCGAAAAGTCGCCATCAAGGTTCTCCGCCCCGAGCTGGCCGTCTCACTCGGGTCCGATCGCTTTCTGCGCGAGATCAGGCTGGCCGCCCACCTGCAGCATCCCAACATTCTGGCGCTGTACGACTCCGGCGAGGCTGCCGGATCGCTCTTTTACGTCATGCCGTTCATCGAGGGCGAGTCGCTCAGGGCCCGGCTCGACCGGGAGGAACAGCTCTCCATCCCGGATGCCATTCAGATCACCTGCGAAGTGGCGGACGCGCTGCAGTATGCCCACAGCCACAAGGTGATTCATCGGGACATCAAGCCGGAGAACATCCTGCTGCAGGAAGGTCACGCGCTGGTCGCCGACTTCGGCATAGCGCGCGCGGTGAGCGAAGCCGGCGGTGACAAGCTGACGGAGACCGGCATGGCAGTCGGCACTCCACACTACATGAGTCCCGAGCAGGCTACCGGCGGGGATCACGTGGACGGCCGGAGCGACCAGTACAGTCTGGCGTGTGTGTTCTACGAGACGCTGGTCGGACAGCCGCCGTTCCAGGGTCCCAACGCAATGGCGATTCTGGCTCGACACTCGATGGAAGCAGTTCCCAGCCTTCAGGTGGTGAGACAGTCGATTCCGGACGAGCTGGAAGATGCGGTCATGCGCGCACTGGAGAAGACCCCGGCTGACCGGTACCCCACGCGTGCGCGAGTTTGCCGATGCGCTATGCGAGGTGGATCTCGGTCCCTCGGCTCGGCGCACGTCGTCTCGGGCGATGCAGGCGGTTCGCCGGACCACACCACGGGGCATGCCCGCGACGAAGCGTCGCAGCGGGGCCAAACTCTGGTCGATCTCCCTCGGCGCCGCCGCCCTCCTGGGGAGCGCCGGTTGGGGAACGTGGCGCTACCTGCACCCGGCAGCGAAAGCCACCGGCGGACTCGATCCCCACCGGATCGCGGTGCTCTACTTTGAGGACGAGAGCAGCGGTAAGTCCCTGGGCTATCTGGCCGACGGGCTGACAGAGGGACTGATCCAACAGCTCGATCAGGTGCAAAGCCTGGATGTCATCTCCAAAGGCGGAGTGGCACCATTTCGCGGAGATAGTGTCTCGCGTGATAGTGTCGGACGCGCACTCCAAGCCGGAACGTTGGTAACGGGCGACGTCGAGCAAGCGGGGGACCGACTCCGGGTCAATGTCCGCTTAGTGGATGGTGCGAGCGGTGCGGACTTCGAGCGTGCCAGCTTCGAGCAACCGGCAGGTAACCTCCTGGCCGTTCAGGATGCCCTGACACAAAAGGTCGCCAGCCTTGTCCGTGGACGTCTGGGAGAAGAGATCCGGCTGAGGGAACAGAAAGATCGAACCACCAGCGTGGCAGCCTGGTCGCTCGTACGGCGAGCCGAACAGGCGAGGAAGCAGGCAGAGGCGCTGGCGGCAAAGAGCGACACTGGCACCGCAGTAAGTACCGCCTACAAACATGCCGATACACTCTACGTCCAGGCTCACCTGGTTGATCCCGCCTGGCCCGAGCCGTTCACCGGGCGGGCATGGCTGGCGTACCGCCGCGCCCGGCTCGCCGGGAAGGATCCGCTGGCCGCGAAGGTTTGGGTCGACAAAGGAGAGGGGTTCGCAGACAGCGCTCTAGCCCTCAGCTCGCAGGACCCCGATGCACTCGAGGCCCGTGGCAGCCTGCGGTACTGGAGCTGGATACTCAATCTGGAGGCGGACCCAGCCAAGGCGAAGAAACTTCTGGCCGACGCTCAAGGCGACCTGGAGATGGCCGTAAAGGTACGTCCATCGCAGGCCGGGGCATGGGCGATGCTGAGCCATCTCTACAACCAGACTTTGGGCGAGACCGACGCCAAGCTGGCTGCCAGGCGGGCTTACGAAGAGGACGCTTACCTCAGCAACGCCGATCAAATTCTGTGGCGGCTCTTCCTCGCCTCCTATGACCTCAGCCAGTTCGTGGACGCCGTACACTGGTGTGGCGAGGGGCAGCGGCGTTTCCCCCAGGACTTCAAGTTCGTAAAGTGCCAGCTCTGGCTGCTCACCACCCGGGCGAAGGAGCCAGATGTTGCACTTGCATGGAAGCTGGCCGACAGCCTGCCTAAGGTGGCCCCTCCTGACCGCAGAGAGTTCGAGCGGCTCGAAGGCCGCATGGTCGCAGGTATGGTGCTCGCTCGCGCCGGACTGGGAGACAGCGCCCAGCGGGTTGCGCTCCGATCACGAGGCACGCCGGAAGTCGATACCTTCCGCGACCTTACGTTGGATGAGAGCTACATCCATCTCCTGGCGGGCGATCGTGATGCCGCGCTCAAATCTCTGAAGGTTTACCTCGCGGCTAATCCGGAGCGGCGCTCCGGCATGGCCGAAGATGCCGGCTGGTGGTTCCGCAGTCTTCAGGACGATCCCAAGTTCAGAGTTCTCGTGAGCGGGAAATAGCAAAGAGGGTCTGGACAGCGGCGGGATTTGTTGCACATTGTGTCGAACCAAACGCTGAATCCCCGTCCCACATGCTGGCTACGCCGCCGCCTCCTCCTGCCAATCACGGCGGGTGATCCGATCGGGCGCTGGCCCCCAAGGAGAAGTCGGAGATGCGCCGCCTCACTCTCACCGCAATGTCGGTCGCAGTCGTATTGTCTGCCTGTAGCGAACAAAATCGCGAAACGCCAACCGAGCCGAATGTTCAATCACCCTCAGCGGCCAAAGCGGCAACCGGCACCTGCCAGAACCCATTTCCGACGACAGCACTGACAAGCAAAACTGGAGCGATGTTCGCCGGCGCGTCGGTGAGCAATGCAGCCACCTCCAAGATGCAGTCGGTCCAGAGCCAGTGCGCCAAGGGAAAGGTCGGAAACGCGAGAGCGGAAGCCCTGACGTTCGTCGACTGGATGCTCAAGAAGTACAAAGATGGCCAGCTCCCGAACGGCACGGCACTGAAGCTGACGGCCCAGATCTCCACCCTGCTGGCCGCGGTGGGTTTTCAGAATGGCGAGATCGACCCAGGAGCCTTCGGACCGGATGGAGCTGCCGGAGTCTACGATGGAACCAGCGAATTCCGGATCCAGAATGCCAACAAAAGCGCTTCGTTCCGCATCCCCGCCAGCTCCGGCGGGCAGTGCTTACCGCCTTCATTAATCACAATGATTCGGCTGCCGAATACTCCGCAGCTCATCAATACCGGTGGGCGCCGCCAATTTGCACCGTTCTACGACATCAATGCGGCAAACGAGGCCGGCGACCACACTCTTGATCTGAACAATTGCCAAGAGTACACACTCGGGTTCTGTATAGATAACGCTGGGAAGGAGAACCCGCAGATCGGGCACAACCTGGCAGATGACCTGACGACCGAAGGCAACGAGGAAGGGGACTTCGAAGTCTTGCAAGCCGCAGGACCAGATGCCTATGCAAACCTCGATCTGGCGATTCTGCCCCACTCAGGGGAACCCGGGCTTCGATGATGAGTACGGAGGTTTCAGCTCTCTCAACAGCTCAGGAAGTCTGGGCAGCATGGCGTTTGCGGCGTGGCACAACGTTGGTCGCTATGCCCGACCGTTGGCCGAGTCCCTGTTCCTGCCTCAAATGTTACACGCTGCAGTTCTGACCAACGTCGGTCTGGGTGGGCGGGGCAGCACTGCCAGCCCGTTCGGCGGGGTAGATGACGTCGTGCCATCGTTCGGGACCGATCCCGGCGAAGGCGACGGGCAACCGTCATATGACGAGGGTTCCGTAATCGAGACTTGCGGCGAATCATGTTTCCCGTCGGTCAATGTGCAGGATTTCTTTGAGGACGGAGTCAAGGAAGTTCCCGTCAGCGTCTCACTGGTGCGGGTCAGCGCGACCAGCGGGGAGCTCAGCTTCGGCGAGGATGCTCCCGGTCCCGTGTTGACCGACAACGGCGGGGAGGCAGAGTTCGACAACCTTCGCGTCATCAATGTCAACAACGGCGAGACAGGGACCTACAAACTGAAGTTCACCATTCCCGGCAACACGGATCCGCTCTTCTCCGGCGAGTTCACGATTAATCCCGGGGACTGAGATCGCGTAGGTAAACGCGCTTTCGCGGGGGGCGGCTTTCCGAGCCGCCCTTTCCATTTACCTGCTGCCGACGAAAGATCCGAGATATGAGGGTTAAGGCTTTCGCCCCATGGCTTGCGATATCTCTGGGACTCGCGAGCACTCTCATCTACTGGTGGGTATGGGGATCGCTTCGAGCCTGTCCCGGGAATCCACGACGAGGCCGCCTACTTACTGCAGGCCCGAATCTTTGCCGGTGGCCATTGGACGGCACCGGGCCGGCCATTACCGGAATTCTTCGAGCAGTTTCACGTTCTGGTCACGCCGGTTCTCGCCGCGAAGTACCCGCCCGGTCACTCCCTCCTTCTCACGCTCGGCCAACTGCTGGGTTTCCCGCCGCTCATTCCACTCCTGCTCAACGGTTTGACTGGGGCACTGGTATACCTGCTCTCGGCCAGACTCGCGGGCCCACTTGTGGGCGTTCTCACCTGGCTGCTCTGGTTGCTGGCCCCGATGAGCCTGACCTACCGGCCGACTTACCTCTCCAACGTCACTACCGGAGCACTTTGGGTTGCCTCGTGGTGGGCGCTGCTCAGATGGGGGGACAGTGGTGAGCGGCGTTGGCTGCTGGTGCTGTCGGCCTGTGTCGCGTGGTGCTTCATCACCCGCCCCCTCACCGGACTCGCCCTCGCCGTCCCGATCGCAGTAGTGGTGTTGATCAGGGTACGGCGCCGGGGTCTCTGGAGCGATCTGGGGCTGGCAACGGCACTGGGGCTTGGCGTGCTCGCAATCCTTCCGCTGGCCAACCGACAGACAACCGGCCACTGGTTGGAGATGCCGTGGATGACCTACAGCCGGCAATACATGCCATACGATCATCTCGGCTTTGGCTTCGACTCTACCCCGCCGCTCCGGCCTCCAAACGCCGAGATGGTGAAGTACAACGCCTGGGCAACAAGATCCCGACGTTCTCACACCATCGCGGCCCTTCCGAAGACAGCCAGGGAGCGAACCTGGGCGATCGTCAAAGGGACGCTGGGGAAACGGGCGGTTCTCCTCTTGCCCCTGGCCCTGGTGGGCGCACTCGTCAGCCCACGGCGCAACCGTTGTGGGACTAGCCGCCGCTGTTCTGCTCGTGCTAACGCACCTGGCCTACGGCTATCCTCTCAACTGGACACCCTACTATCTCGAGGTTGTGCCAGTCCTGGCTTTTCTGACCGCCGTCGGCTTTGTGCGCCTCATAGTGGAGACTGGCGCACTTGTGAGGCTTCCTCGGCCAGGACGCATGGCAGTGGCAGCCTGCCTTTGGGCTGGGTTCGCTATGTGGCTCATCTCAGCCGCAGGACGTCTGCCGGCAGCGCGTCGGAGAGTGATTAGGGCACACGCGGCATTCGTCAACTTTGGCACACAGCTTTCTCGCATTCATGCTGACAGAGCCATCGTCTTCGTCCGGTACTCACCCCATCACTCAACTTTTCGAAGCCTGGTGGCCAACGAGCCGGACCTCGCTCGGGCCCGCCTCTGGCTGGTTCACGATCGCGGGCCGGACAATGCCCGCCTGCTCGAGCTTGCCCCCGAACGGCTTCCCTTCCTCTATGATGAAGCACGCCGGGTTGTGGCGCCGCTTGAAGCGGTGAGGAAGGCTGACGCAGACCCGGCGTCGCAGGCACGTCTGGAGTCCCAGCAGTAACGCAGCTTGTAACCTGGTGAGCCAACCAGAAACTCAGCGACGATGGTAGGACAGAAAGAACCACAGATGGCGCACCCCGTCTCGGAAGGTATGGAGATGAGGCGGATGTGCTCGACGCCGATCCCTATGCAAGGTGATCGGTAACTCAGCAATTCTGGCCTTGCTCCTGGTCGCCTCGACGAGCAGCTCGCAATTGTACTCGAAACCCTCACACCGCAGATCGAGACCTCGGTACAGTGCCCGGGTAAACGCCTTCAACCCGCAATGAATGTCGCTGACGGTTGTGCCGAACAGGCGCCGCGCCAGCCAGGAAAACATCGGGTTCCCCCACCAGAGATGCAGCAAAGGCATCGCGCCGGAGCTGACGACTCCTCCACCTGACGGTAGCCGGCAGCCCTGTACCAGATCGTAGCCTTCGCGCAGCTTGTCGATAAAGCGGGGTATCTCCAGGAAGTCGTAGCTGCCGTCCCCATCTCCTACCACTATGTATTCGCCCCGCGCTGCGGCGCATCCCGCCGCTACCGCATTGCCGTACCCTCGCGACGGCACCGTGAAGCACCGTCGCTCCCAGCCTCGCGGCCACCTCGGCGGAGGCGTCCGTGCTCCCGTTATCGACCACGATGATCTCACCCCGCAGCTGATGGGTGGCGAAGGCCCGAGTTGCCCGCTCCAGGCAGCCGGGAAGAGTTTCCGCCTCATTGAGGCAAGGGATTATCAGCGAGAGATCGAGAAGGGAGGGAGAATTCTGAGGATCCATGACCATATACTATGCGCTAGCCAACCTCCGTACCTCACGTAGCACCCTGCGCTGGGCTTTCCCATCTTTCACTGCCAGGAAAATCGTGTCGTCACCCGCGAGCGTGCCGACCACGTCGGCCCAGGCCAGCCGGTCGAGTGCCACTGCCACCCGATTCGCTTCACCCGGTGCGGTGTGAAGCACGACCAACGCGTCCCCCGCGGCGTCGATCGTGAGCACGCCTTCGGCAATCCTCTGCTCGTCCGGATCGTTTCGCGGAGCTCCACCCGGCGGACGGCGATAGGCACCATCCACTTTGACCAGCCTCAGCGCGGCGATGTCTCGGCTCACCGATGATTGCGTGACGTCCCACCCCTGAGCCGTCAGCGCATCGGCCAGCTCCTCCTGGGTGCGCACGGCGCGAGTGCTGATGAGCTCCATGATCTTGAGGTGGCGCTTCCGGCGATCCGCAGTCACGGGCGGGGAGACGGCGAAACGGACGGACGGTCGGACGGACGGTCAGACGGACAGACTGGCCAGCCAGCTTTCCCATCGCACCCTCGAAACGCCGTTGCTCCCTCTGCGCCCATGAGCGGGCTCGCGCGATCCGCTTCTTCAGATCAGGCAGGCCCAGGTCGCCCAGGCCGCCGGTCGAGCCCCGGCGAGAGATGATCTCCTCGAGTGGAGGCGGATCGAAGCTCGAGCCCTCATCGAGAGCAGCCGCGACCTCGCGATACGCGGCTCGGAACGGCCGCCCGGCCTCGACACGGCGCATCACTTCATCGGTGGCCAACGCACCGCCGGAAACCGCCGCCTGGCAGCGCTCAGCGTCCACTTGCAACTCCGGCAGTGCCCGCGCGATCGCGTCCAGCATCGCCCCGGTGCGCTCGACGCCTCGCATCAACGGCTCCTTCAGAAGCTGGAAGTCCCGGTGGTAGCCGCCGGGCAGCTTTCCCTTGATCTGCAGCACGGTACAGAGATCGCCCTCAACGGCGGCGGCTCGGCCACGCGTCAGCTCGAACAGATCGGGATTCCGCTTCTGGGGCATGATGCTGGAGCCGGTCGCGAGTGCAGCCGGGAGACCCAGGTACCCGAACTCCTCGGCGCTGAACACGATGATGTCCTGCGACAGGCGCGAGAGCTCGTGACCCAGCTGGCTGCACCAGAACAACACAGCCGCTTCAAGCTTGCCACGGCCGCCCTGCACCGACGCGACGTTCCGATCCAGAGCGCCGAAGCCGAGCGCACGGGCCACCAGCTCTCGCCGAAGTGGCAACGGCACTCCGTACCCGGCGGCACTCCCGAGCGGAGAGCGGTCCACTTGAAGCCACAGCTGGGGGAGAGACTCGACCGTATCCAGCACACCCTCTGCCAGGGCGCCGGCCCAGAGTCCGATCGACGACGGCATTGCCCGGCGGGTGTGGGTGTAGCCGGGCCAGAGCACGGCTCGATGCGTCGATGCGAAAAGAACCAGAGCGTCGGCGACCTGCAAAGCAGCACCCTGGAGTCTGAGCAGCTCGTGCTTCAGGTAGAGCCGGATATCACAGGCGACCTGATCGTTCCTCGACCGGCCGGTGTGCAATCGCTCTCCGACGCCGGGGTCTTGGATGGTGAGCCACTGTTCCACCGCGGTGTGGACGTCCTCGTGCCGCCGGTCCAGTTTGAGCTGGCGGTGGGCAACTGCACGCAGGCGCACGCCTGAGTCCCCGCCTCATCTTGGCGTACTCGGCACCGGTGATCAGGCGGGATGCCCGCAGACCCTCGATGTGGCCAAGACTTCCGAGCACGTCCCACCGGAGCAGCCGCGCGTCCCAAATGCGGTCATCGCCGGTGGTGTACTCGAGCAGGTGCTGGTCGGATCCGGCGGAGCTCCAGAGGGTACCTGTTCCGGTCATCGCTAGTCTCCCGACAGATAGGCCCGCACCAGCTCGGCGTAGAAGTACCGGGCCGCGGTGACCTCGGGCAGATCGACGTATTCGTCCGCAGTGTGCGAGCGCCGGCTGGTGCCGGGGCCGCACTTGATGGCGTCGCGATCGCGCAGGAAGACCCAATCGGAGCAGGTTGGGCTGCCGAAATGGGCGGCTTCCGGCCGCAGCCGGGAGGCGACATCGAGCAGGCGTGATCCCGACGGAGTCTCACAGGGGACCAGACGGCGGGAGGTTACGATCACATCGGATGTGAGGGAAAGGCGGAGCTGTTCGGCCAGCTCCTCGTGGGTCCAGTCGGGCGTGCTGCGAACATCGAGCACCGCCCGCGCAACCGGAGGTGTGACATTCCGGCTGACCCCGGCCTCGAGCATGGTAGGCGTCGCGGTCGCCCGTCCCAGCAATGGGTGACTCCGTGAGGTGAACAGCTGGTCGAGCTGGAGCAGATCCCGGGCGAGCGCGACCGCCGCGTTGGTGAAGCTGCCATCGCCCGCGGCATACCCCGCGTGTCGTTGGTCTCCCCGGGCCACGAGATCCACCATCATCAGCCCGCGCTGCGCGACGGCGAAATCCAGGTTGGTCGGTTCCCCCACGACGGCCGCATCGATGTCGCCGGCCTCTTCAACTGCGGAAGCCATGGTGGTGTTCGTGGTTTCCTCGCCATAGCCGAAAATGAGAAGCAGCCGTCCGGCATCCAGACGTCCGCGCTCGATCACGTCGTGGGCGGCGTAGAGCATCGAGGCAACCGACGCCTTGGCATCGCCGGAACCACGCCCATAGAGCCGGCTCCCCTCGATTACCGGGGTGAACGGATCGTGAGTCCATCCCGAGCCCGGCGGCACCACGTCGAGGTGGGAGACCAGGGCGATAGTGGGCCCGACACCCCAACCGCTGACCTCGACCCGAACACCACTCTCGTTTCGTACGGCGTCGAGTCCCCACTTCCGGGCCGTCTCCTCCACGAAGGAGGCGAGTGGAGCTTCATTGCCGCTTATGGAGGGAATAGCAACCAGCTCACGGAGCAGGGCGATCTCACCCTGCAAGGTCCACCCCGAGGTAGGTTGCCTTCTCCTTCCGCCCAACGATCATCGTGCCGCAACCGGCCCCAGTGAACACTTCGAGCAGGAGCGCGTCCACCGCTCGGCCATCGATGATATGAGTACGCTCGACCCCACCGGTGGCCGCCCGAATGCACGCCTCGACCTTGGGACGCATGCCGCCGACGAGCGCGCCGTTCGCCATGAGACCGGCCAGATCGTCGGGATCAGCGAACGTCACCAGAGTCGAAGGGTCATTGCGATCGCGGAGCACACCCGGTGCGCCCGTCAGAAAGATCAGCTTCTGCGCCCGGATCGCCACGGCCAGAGATTCCGCGACGGTATCGGCGTTGACGTTGTAGATCTCGCCGTCATCGCCGCCGGCGAGACTGGCGACGACCGGAACCAGCCGAGCCTCGAGCAAGGTGAACAGGACCCGGGGATCGACCCGGTCGATGTCGCCCACGTGACCGTAGTCTACACGGAGAGTTGCGCCCGAGTCGTCCACCACCGATACCGGCGGCCGGCGGTGAGCCGTGATGAGGTCGGCGTCTACCCCGCTCAGGCCGACGGCCTGCACCCGATGCTCACGGAGCGCAGCCAGCAGGTCCACGTTCAGCTGCCCGGCGTAGACCATCTTGGCGACCTCGAGCGCGTTGTCGTCGGTCACCCTTCTGCCGGCGACAATACGCGGCTCCAGGCCAAGACGGCGGCTCAGCGCGTTGGCCTGAGGTCCGCCCCCGTGCACCACCACGATCCGGATCCCCAGCGATGAGAGCAACGCCAGCTGGCCGGCAACGCCGTCCACGGTCTCGGGTCCGCTGAGCACATCTCCGCCCAACTTGACCACGAATACCTGGTCCCGGTAGGCGCGTACGTAGCGAAGGGCGCCTTTGAGCCCAGCGATTCCTTTTGAAGTATCAATGCTCACGCCTGTCTCCTATCACCATTGTCACCCTGCCACCGAAACGCAGTGAGGTGGCGGGGGCCGAAGTCCAGCCTGTGTTTCGGCCCCCTCGGTCGCGATGCTCCCTCAGGGTGACAATGATCCGCGATCATCGTTCACCTATCAATTCCAGCAACAACGCCCTCTGCACGTGCAACCGGTTCTCGGCCTGGTCCACCACGACCGAGTTGGGTCCGTCGAGCACTTTGTCGTCGATCTCCACGTTGCGCCGGACCGGCAGGCAGTGCATGACGATGCCTTTGCCGCCGCGGGTGGACTTGAGACGACCGGGGGTGAGCCGCCAATCCCGCAGCCCCGACCGCTGCTCTGCCTCCTGCTCCGGCTTGCCGAACAGCTTGACCGAGCCCCATGATTTGACGTACACCGCGTCCGCACCAACCAGCGCGTCATCGGGATCATCGATGATGTGGACCATCTCGCCGCCGGCCTGCTGAGCGGTCTTTCGAATCAGCGCAGTGTCTTCGGGATCCAACTCGTACCCTGCGGGGCGGGCGATGACGATCTCCATACCGAGGCGCGCGGCTGCGAGTGCCGCACTGGCGGGTACTGCCGTCGGAAGGGCTTTGGGGTGCCAGGCCCAAGTCAGCACGAACCTCTTTCCCTCCACCTGGCCCAGCTTTTCCTTGAGCGTCATGGCATCAGCAAGTGCCTGACACGGATGCCGCCGAGCAGACTCGAGGTTGATGACCGGCTTCTCGCAGTAGTGAGCGAAGCTCCGGAGGATGCCGTCTCGCCGGGCAACGCTCCAATCGCTGCCACGAGGAAAGGCGCGCACCCCCAGTGCGTCGGCGTAGCGTCCCAGAACGCGGGCGGCTTCGATGACATGCTCGACCGTGTCGCCGTCCATCACGGCACCAGGCTCACTTTCGAGGGCCCAGCTGCCCTTGCCAGGCTCGAGCACCACCGCGTGTCCGCCGTGGAGAAACATTGCCGTTTCGAAGCTGGTCCTGGTGCGAAGGCTCGGATCCATGAAGATCAGCGCGAGCACCTTCTTCTCCAGCCCGCCACTGATCTCGCCTCTTTTGATGCGGGCAGCGAGCGCCAACAGCGATTCGATATCCGCGGGGGTCCAGTCTTCCATCGCCAGGAAGTCTCGTTTAGTCACTCAGCACATCCTTGAGCGCCCTCAACAGGATATCGGCCTCGTCGCGGGAGAACGAGAGCGGCGGCAGCAGCCGCAGGACCTCGGGATCGGTGGCGGTGCCGGTAAGGATACGATGACGGAAGAGCCGGTGTTGTATGGCTTGGGCCGGTTGTGCCAGGTGCAATCCCAACAGCAGCCCGCGTCCGCTGACTCGCGGGACTCCGAGGTCGGCCAGAGCACGGGCCAGATATTCCCCGATAGCGATGGCGTTCTCGATCAACCGCTCACGCTCGATCACCCCGATGTTGGCGAGCGCCGCCGAGCAGGGCACCGGGCCGCCGCCGAAGGTACTGCCCAAATCTCCCACTATGAGGTCGTCCGTCAGGGCCGGGGTAGCGACCACCGCACCGATGGGAAGTCCAGCAGCCAGGCCTTTGGCGAAGGTAAGAATGTCCGGGATGACGCCGAACGCTTCTGCCGTGCTGAACGCCCCGCAGCGGCCCACCCCGCACTGTACCTCGTCGAAGATCAGGACTGCACCATGGCGGTCGCAGGCCTGGCGCGCGGTCTGGAGGAACTGAGTACTGCAGTCGCGAGCACCAGCGAATCCCTGCACCGGCTCCATGATGATTGCAGCGACCGCATCGTCGACCGCCGCTGAGAGGGCGGCGGAATCGTTGAAGGGAACCTTTCGTGAAAGCGGTATGCCACTCCGGCGAGCGGCGTCTTCATACCGGGGGCCGTCGGTACAGGCGAGCGTGGCCGCGGTGCGGCCGTGCCAACCACCGCGAACCGAGACGATGGTCTCCCGACCGGTGTGACGGCGAGCCAGGTGCAGTGCGTTCTCGTTCGCCTCAGCGCCGGAGTTGCACAGGAATACTCTTGCCATAGGCTCGGGACAGAGCTCCACCAGCTTCTCCGCCAGTCGCTCGCGAGCCGGATGGGGCACCACAGTGGAATAGAAAAGCAGCTCCCGAGCCTGATCGCTGATGGCACGGACGACGTCGGGATGACAGTGACCGCTGGCCGCGACGGCATGGCCGCCGTATGCGTCGAGCCAGTGATTGCCGTCCTCGTCGATGAGCCAGGAGCCCTCGCCCCGTACCGGGCGAACCGGGAACTGGGCGTAGACCGGCATGAGGGCGGACGGACGGGCGGACGCATCGGGAGCACCGCCCCTGTCATCCTGGGCAACGCCCCCGTCATCCTGAGCACCGCCCCTGTCATCCTGAGCAACGCTCTCGTCATCCTGAGCAACGCGAAGGATCGGCTCGACGGCGGACCGATCCTTCGGGCGCTGCGCTTCCTCAGGATGACTCAGGTTCCGTCCACCCGTCCGTCGATTCAGCATGGAAAAATCCCCGTCGCTGTCAGGCCGGCACATTCATCGATCCCGAGCGCGAGGTTCATCGCCTGGATCCCCTGCCCGCCGGCTCCCTTGATCAGGTTGTCGATGGCAACGCTGACCTGGATCTCACGGCCGTCGGAGCTCTGGGCGGCATGGATCAACGCGTAGTTGGTGCCCACCGCATGGGTCAGCTCAGGTGGGGCATCCAGGACACGCACGAACGGCCGGTCCTTGTACGCGGAGCGATAGTACTCTGCGACACTCCCGTTGGCAGCACTCGTCGGAAGGAATCCGTGCAGTGTCAGGTAAATCCCGCGCACGAAGGGGCCCGAGTGCACGATGAGTCGGGCCTGGGCATCCGGTCGCCCGGTCCACTCCCGCCAGCCCTGGAGGACCTCTGCTTCATGACGGTGGGCGAGCACCGAATAGGCAAAGAGGTTGTTGGCCCGCGCCGGGTGGTGAGTCGTCGGTTTGGGTTGACCACCTGCTCCACTCGATCCGGTGACGGCAAACAGCGATGGTGTAAACTCGATGCCGGAACGCGCCAGGGGATAGAGCGCGAGCTGAGCCGCGGTCGCAAAACACCCGGGAGCAGCCAGCGCGGCAGCACCGCGTAGCCGGCATCCGAGCACATCAGCGAGGCCATAGCGAAAACGGCTGACGAGCTCCGGCGCCGGGTGGATGCCGTAGTACTTCTGATGCAAGGCCGCTTCCTGGATGCGGAAGTCGGCCGCGAGATCCACCACCAGCCCCGGGCCGGCCTCGAAAATCTCGGCAGCGATCTCAGACGAACGCCCGTGTTCCAGGCTCAGAAACACCACGTCCTTGCCACGCGCGGCTTCGGCGGGAGTCGCACCGGAGAATCGAGCGGCAGTGATTGGCGCGAGGGCTGGATGTGTCTGACCAATGGGTGTTCCGGCCTGGCTCCGACTGGTGGTCACGCATTCGGTCACCTCAGGATGCTGCAGCAACAGACGCAGAAGCTCGCCGGCGACGTAACCGGCTCCGCCTATCACCGCGAGTTTCATTTGGACAAGTCGAGAGTCAGGAGTCGAGCGTCGAGAGTCGAAAGCTCAGTGGAGCCTGATTCGGCCAGACTCCCGACTCCGGACTCCCGACTCAAGGACCATTCGTCGAGTGCCGTGCGCACCACCTCCAGCAACCTTGCCGCATCTCGCCTGGCGTTGTGGGCCGGCAGCTTGAGCCCAGTCTGGATGTAGACCTGCCCGACCTCGTTGTCGGTCGCAGGGCCAGTGATCACCGTGATGGGTAGGCCGAAGTCGTTTCGCATCAGCTCCGCGGCACCCCAGCAAGCCACCGGATCGGGCGCGGCCATGACGTAGGCCGCTCCCACCGACATGAGCTCGTCATCTCGCAGAATGTCCTGCACACCGTACTCACCCAGGATGCCGTCGCCCAACTCCGCTACGATCACGTCCGGCTTGGACGACGCCAGGCGATTGAAGATGCCTTTGGCAGTGGTGACGGTGACTCCGGCGTGCGTGGTGGCGATGCCAACGTCGTTGAAGGTCAGCGCGGCGACCGCACCGGCATCGAGCATCGACAGCGCATCGCGCATCAGCGAGACACCGGTGAGCTTTGCCGCGGCGACCTTGAGTCCGGAGCGCGCCAAACCACGAACCAGCTCCGTTGCGGCCACGGTCTTACCGGCATTCATGCAGGTGCCGGCGACATACACAACCGGTATCCTGCTCTCGAGTCGGTCGGCTGGTGGAACCGCGTTATCCCTGATGTGTGCCGGATGCCCCACCCGGTCGCCGAGCTCGGGGAAGGTGAGGATCGCGCCCAACACCTCGGCCCGAAAGGGGGGGCCTACGTCCGGATTGACTGACGTGCAGCGGCCCAGGATCCCGCCGAGGTTCAGCACTTCGATGGTGTCGCCGACGGCAATGTGGGACGGAACGACGCCGGCGTAGCCCCTGAGAGCCCGCCTGGTTCCCAGCGTTCCCGCCAGCACGTCGCCTTCTCGCAGGGCCAACATGCGGCCGGTGACGTCCTCGACCGTGTTGTAGCTCGACTTGTCGTCCAGGATGCGGACGGCGAGCACGTAGCCCTCCGCCGAAATGATCTCATCACCCACGATGACTTCGGGCGTGAGGCCGGCGTTCCGGGTGGAGGACGAGATCCGATCGAGACGCACGCGTGTGGTTACGACCATCTTAGTCCTTTGTGCTTTCGTGGTGAAGTTTTGGCGTTGCTCCATTTGCCGCCCGAGCCGCGAGGAGCGATGGCACTGCCGCAATCCGCGCAAAAGCCCGCGCCTCGTCACCGGTCCAGAGATGGTTCTCCTCGCCGTAGGTTGCGACCGAGCGGTCCATCATCGAATGCGGGCTTCTGGTGCCGACCACGTGGAAGCGACCCGGGCCGAGCCGCACCCGAGTCTCACCGGTGACACGAGACTGCGAGCTCGCGATCAAGGCCTCGATGTCCCTGAGGGCGGGGTCGAAGTACTGCCCTTCGTGCAGCCGCTCGCCATAGAAACGCGCCAACTGATCCTTCCAGAACGACTGCCACTTGGTGAGCACCAGCTTCTCGAGCTCGCGATGGGCTCCGATGAGAAGCAGCGCGGCGCCAGCCTCGAAGCCGATACGCCCCTTGATGCCCAGTGCGGTTTCCCCCACATGGATGTTGCGGCCGATCCCATACTCGGCGGCGACCTCACCCAGCCGTTCGACGAGGGCCGGACCTGACAGGCGGAGTCCATCCAGCTCGACCGGCAGCCCGAGCTCCCAGCGGAGGACGATCTCACTTCCAACAGGAGTTTCTGGAGGGTCGATCAGCTCGGCGGGCGGGCCGGCCCAGGTGTCGTGGGTCCAGCCGCCGCCCCAGGTCGTTCCCCAGAGCCCGCGGTTGATGGAGGAGGCGCCGGCGTTAGGAGGGACTGGAAGTCCGCGAGAAGTCAGGAAAGCGATCGCCTGCTCGCGTTGGATCCCGCTATCACGGATCGGCGTGATGATCTCGAGATCGGGTGCGAGTACTCGAAGGGCAACATCGAAGCGGATTTGGTCGTTGCCGGCCCCGGTGGACCCGTGGGCAACAGCTCGAGCACCGACGCGCCGGGCGACCTCCACCACCGAGAGCGCCTGCTGAGTCCGCTCGGCTGCTACGCTGAGCGGGTAGACCTCACCCCGGAGCACATTTCCCTGGATGAGGAAGCGAACGAAGCGGTGGTACACCTCGTCTCGGGCATCGACCTCATGGTGCTGTACTGCTCCGACGCACTCGGCCTGCCGCCTGATGGCATCCCGCGTGGCCGGGGACGAGCCGCCAGTATCGACGTAGACCGTGTGAACCGCCCACCCCGCCTCGGAGAGTCGGGGGACACAGTAGGAGGTGTCGAGGCCGCCGGAAAAGGCGAGGACCAGGATGCGGCTGTCGGATTGCATAATGCATAAGTATGCAGGATCTGCTGATCAGCACAAGTGGCAGGCAGCACTTGAGCGAGAAGCCCAGAGCAGAAAGGGGCAGAAGCACAGTTGCTGCTTCGGCCCTCTCGGTCGCTCTGCTCCCTCAGGGTGACAACTTGCTGCTGACTCATCGTCCCAGCTCGATCTTTCCCAGCCTCCCGGTGCCACTGAGCGCCAACCAGATCCGATGGTGGGTGCTGTCGGTCTCCATGTGCCGCACAATGGCAGTCTCGGTCGGAATCTTTACCGTCTCCATCTTTTCGGTTTTCGGATCGAAGGCGACCATGGTGTTATTGCGAGACTCGCAATACCAGATCCGGCCGTCAGTCCCGATGGCGATCCCGTAGGGGCCCGAATCTCCCGAGGGAGACCTCCACTCTCGAACCTTCCCGGTGGCGGGGTCCAGCGCTCCCAGATACCCCCGCCCATAATCAGTGTACCAGACGGTCCCCTCGCCACCCACCTGCAGCCGCCGAGGACGAGCTTCAGCGGCGGGAAGGACAAACTCCTTCATCGACCCGTCCGATGGGTTCACCCGCCCCAGCTTGTTGGTACCGAGCAGAGCGATCCAGATCGATCCGTCGGCGGCACCGACGATGCCGTACGGAACCGAGTTCGGCGTCGGGGCGTGATAAACTTTGACCGCACCGGTCCTGGGATCGAGCACACCGTAGCTGTTGTTGTTGGCGTCAGTGAACCAGACTCTTCCCTTGAACACGATCGGAGTGTGGGGGTTCTTGGCATCACCCGGCAGCGCGTATTCAGTGATCTTGCCGCTCTTCGGCTCGAGTCTTCCAAGCACGCCGGTGCCCTGGCCGGTGTACCAGATGTACCCGTCGGGGGCGACGGTGATCCCGTGCGGACCGGAGCCGGCAGTCGGCGTCGCGTAGTCCACGATCTTCCCCGTTGCCGGGTCCAGATGCCCGATATAGCTGTTGTGCTGGTCGGTATACCAGACCGTCCCGTCGCCGGCCACTGCCGGATCATGAGGAAAGTTCCCCGGCCGAGGGATCGGATACTCCGTGATCGTGGGTGGCGGCTTGGGCGCCGGTGAGTGACCCGGGCCGGCTATCGAAAGCGCCGGCACAAACAGCACCGCCAAAGCCGAGCGCATGGGCTCACTGATCTGCATGACGTCCTCCGGTATTACGTGTTGCGACCTTCGCGGGGGTTCCTTTAAACGGACGGAGACTGAGGAGGCGAGGTTTCCCTGGCCGCCAAGCGAAAACGAGGAAGAGGCAGCCGGCCCCTTCCTCGCTTCACTCCGGAGCGGCTGTCTTTCGCTAGTGGCCGTTGGAAGAGATGCCGGTATCCAGGTCGTAGACGTACAGCGCTGCGCCAAACCCACTGGGTGATTCGGACACTACGTCCCGCAAGAGATTGAGGGCCTCGGAGAGGCTGGGGGAGAAGGCGTACTCGAGCGCGAGCGGCGCGGGCTCCCCATCCCTGGTCTCTGGGAGGTAGGCGGTTAAAAATCGATCGACGATGACGGGGTGGATTTCTCGCTGGGCAGGATGGGGCAGGCTGTGGCGGCGTTCAATTTCAGAGAGGAGACGCTCAGCCACAAAGAGGCGCTCCTGTTCAATGGCGGCAGGAAGCATCACATAGTTCCTCAGCGCGAATAGCCGGAGCGTCTGGCGCACACCGGCAAGTGATGAGAGCAGGCGACGCCAGACGCCGATGCACCGACACTTGCGACTTGTCTACCAATGCGAAGAACCAGGACGAACCGTAAGAGAACAAAGACCGAAGATCAATTACCGATCGTTCCCGCTGCTCCGTGCGGTAGTCGTATCGAAGGCAGCGCCCTTTCGATTTCGGCTCGGCTCTCCTCGTACATCGGCGGCAGTTTCAACTGAGTTCCCAGCTCCGCCACACTTTCATCGATGGAAAATCCGGGTGGATCAGTGGCAATCTCGAACAGGACACCTCCGGGCTCCCTGAAGTAAACCGAGTGGAAGTACTGCCGGTCTATCACCGGCGTGATGGTGATTCCCTGTTCCTCGATTTCGGTACGTTTGGCGAGTTGTGCCTCATCGGTTGCGGCGCGAAATGCCACGTGATGGACAGTACCAACGCCGTCCGCGCCAGGCCAGAACCCCGAGGCACGCCGAAGATCGATGATGGTACCCGCGCCTTCCGCGGCCGACTCGAAGCGTGCGACGTTTCCTTCCTGTCCGATGCTCTTGAAGTCGAGCGTTCCGGTCAGAAAACTGGCCGATCCCGTCTCACCATCCTCCCACAGCGTGGCACCATGCAGCCCGCGTATACTGTGCTCGGGTGGAACTGGCCCATCCTCCCGGCTGGGGAGAGTCGCGGCCCTTCTAGTCGCGACCAGCTCGAGCAGCAGACCATCCGGATCGGCGAAGGCGAGCACCTGCTCCTCGAAGCGGCGGGTCGGTCCCCGATACTTCACGTTCTGGCCGATGAGGCGCTCTATCCAGTAGCCGAGCGACCCGGGTGCGATGGCCAGCCCGACTGTACTCGCCTGACCGGTTCCCTGACGGCCACTGCGCCCATTGGGCCAGGGAAAGAACGTGATGATCGAGCCGGGACGGCCAGTCTCGTCGCCATAGTAGAAGTGATAGGTCGTGCGATCGTCGAAGTTGACGGTCAACTTGACCAGGCGGAGTCCCAGCACGCCGGCGTAGAAGTCCAGATTTCGCTGGGGGTCACCCGCAATGGCGGTGATGTGATGGATGCCCATCGCCTTCTCTCCAACTAGCGCGGCAACGCCGGCCCAGAGCCTGCGCCGGTCTGACCTACCGCGCGTGCGATCTCGTCCAGATCGGTCAGAGTAAGCTCCAGTGTCGCAGCGCCGATCCAGCCATCCACCTGCTCGGGAGACCTGGCGCCTACGATCGCCCCGGTTACACCCGGCCACGCCAGGGTCCAGGCGATGGCAACGGCACTCACCGTCGTGTTATGCCGCCGCGCGATCGGCAGAAGCGCGTCCCGGAGCGCCAGGTTACGAGCCAGCTTGGGAGCCTTGAAGTCGGGCGAGCGCCTGCGCCAATCGTCCGGCGCAAGCGACTCCACCCGGTCAGCCGAGAATCGCTCCGTCAGCAGTCCCGATTGCATTGGGCTGTAGACGATCACGCCAGTCTGATGCGCCAGGCACCAGGCAATCTCGCTTTCCGCTGCCTGCCGGCGGATCAGCGACAGTGGCGGCTGCAGGGAATCCACATGGCGGATCGCCTCGCACCGCTCCAACAGCTCTACACCGAAGTTGGAGACACCGGCCGCCCGAACCTTCCCCTCCTCGACCAGGCGGGTCATTGTTTCCCACGAATCCTCGATGGGAGTTCCCGACTGGTCCGGCCAGTGGAACTGGTAGAGATCGATCCGTTCGACACCCAGCCGCCGGAGCGAAGCCTCACACTCGCTACGGATCGACTCCGGCTGGAGCGACTGCCGTGGTGGAATTTCCGGATGGCGCTGATCCCAGACCATCCCGCACTTTGTGAAAACGTATGGCCGATCGCTGGACGGAACCCCCTCCAGTGCCCGGCGGACGACCTCCTCGGAGTGGCCCAGGCCGTACACCGCGGCGGTATCGATCCAGTTGATCCCCCGGTCCAGGGCGTGACGGATGCTGTCGATCGACGCCTGATCGTCCTGGGGTCCCCACCCGAAAGCCCAGCCGCCTCCGCCAGTGGCCCAGGCGCCAAAGCCAACGGTGCTGAGATGGAGACCGCTGAGACCGAGTTGGCGAGTAGGAAGAGTCGCTATCATGCGTGCCATCGTGGATGAATGTTCCGGCCGTCCAGCATCCCAGTGAGCCGAGTGACCATGACTCAAAGTAGCACCTATGCGCGACGACTCGGACCCTTCTCGGCCACGATGATGGTGGTCGGCGGCATCATCGGGTCGGGGATCTTCCTGAACCCAGCTCTGGTGGCCGAGCGGGTTCGAAGCGTGGGGCTGACCCTGACCGTCTGGGTGCTGGGAGGGATCATCGCACTTATCGGCGCCTTAGTGTACGCCGAGCTGGGCGCTCGCCGTCCAGTAGCTGGCGGCGGCTACGTCTACCTGCGAGACGCGTACGGCCGGCTCCCCGCATTTCTGTACGCCTGGACCCTGCTGTTGGTGATAGCGACTGGAGCGATCGCGGCGGTCGCGGTGACGTTCGCGAGCTACACGGCGACATTGCTGGGGCTGGCTCCCTCTCTCAGGGTTCCGCTCGCCGTCGGCGCGATTCTCCTCCTCTCGATCATCAACTATGTGGGTGTGAAGCCCGGGGCGGTCACCCAGAACCTCTTCACGATGCTGAAGCTCGGCGCGCTCGCCGTACTGATCGTGAGTGGGTTGCTACTGGTGCCTCACCTTACGCCGGCCGAACCGCTGCGGCCATTGATGGGAGAGCAGGTAACGCTGGCAGTGGGCGCCGCCCTGGTACCGGTCCTCTTTGCAATTGGGGGCTGGCAGCAGACGAACTTCATAGCCGAAGAGATCATTGCGCCCGAGCGCAATCTTCCCCGAGCGCTGTTGGCGGGAGTGAGCATCGTGGTTGCGGTGTACCTCCTCGCGAACGTGGTCTATCTCCGGACCCTGGGAGTCGCTGGACTCGCTGCGAGCAGCGCGCCTGCCGCCGACGCGATGACGTCCGTGCTCGGAGCCGGCGGCCGCGGCGTTATCGCGGCAGGGATCGCGATATCGACGTTCGGGTTTCTCAATCTCGTGATTTTGGTCTCACCCCGGGTTTACCAGACCATGGCGAAGGACGGACTCTTCTTTCCCAGCCTGGGACGGTTGCACCCCCGCTACCGGACGCCGACCGCAGCCATCGTCTTCCAGGCGGTCTGGGCCGTGATCCTGACCCTCACCGGCCGGTACGGCGATCTCCTCGACTACGTCGTCTTTGGCGACTGGATCTTCTTCGCGGCGACCGCGTCAACGCTGTTTGTGTTCCGGGCGCGCGAGCGACGGGGCGAGGAGGAGTCGGAGCTTCGCTTCCGGATGCCTGGATATCCCATCGGTCCGCTGGCCTTCATGCTTGCGGCACTCTATGTCGTGGTGGGATCGGTCGCCTCGAACCCGGTCAACGCGGTCAAAGGGATCGCGCTGATGGCATTGGGGGTGCCGGTTTTTCTCTTTTGGGATGGCCGGAGACGGAAAGAGGTGAGAGGTGAGAGGTGAGGGGGGAGAGGTGAGCGGTGAACGGTTAACGGTGAACGGTTAACGGGAGAACAGCGCCGAATTCCGCCTTCTCCGCCCGTTCCGCCTTTGCGCTACCTCCGGCCCGTCCCGCCTGCTTCCGCCACCAGCACCGGGTCGTCATTCGCGTCCTCTTCCAGGTGCTCGGCACGGTACATCCGGATCAGCTCGAAGAAGTACGATATCGCGAGTGGTCCAATCAGCAGGCCGAGTAGCCCAAAGTACTGAATTCCGGCGAACGCCCCAATAATGGTGATGAATGGATGGATCTGGGCCCACCGCCGGAAAACCATCGGCCGGATGATGTTGTCCACGTTGCCGACCACGATCACACCCCAGAGCGCCAGAGCGATCGCGCGGCCGTAGTGATCCTCCATTGCCAAGGCGGCAACACCGGGTCCCCAGACGAGCCCGCTTCCTACCACCGGGAGGATCGCCAGAACGATCGTCACCACACCCCAAAACAGGGCGTTGGGTATTCCGGTGACCCAGAAAGCCAAACCGACCAGAAGGCCTTGTACTGTCGCGGTCAGTCCCGTCCCGATAAGGGTCGAGATGGTAACGTCACGGAACCGGTCCCGCAGAATCTCCGTGTTGTGGCGCGAGAAGGGGATGAAGGGCTGGACCTGCCTCCAGGCCGAGTGCGGCGCCAGGAGCAGGTAATACAGGCCGAAGAAGGTGATCGTGAGCTGGATGCCCAGGCGGGTGGCCGTCCCGATCAGGCCCAGTGCGCTGGTACCGATCCAGGTCACCAGCCTCGACCCGGCAGTTTCGATCTGGGCTCCGACATCGTAGGGACCGATCCGGAGCTCCCGCAGCCGGGTGAGGAGGGGGCTCCGGATGACCCCCGAGGCGATATCCTGGGCCTCGCCCGCTACCACCCCCACAAACGAGACGCCGGGGCCGAGGACGAGGATGATCCCCAGGAGGACTACCAGCGCGGCGGCAATCCCCGGTTTAACCCAGCGGGTCAGCCATCGGTAGACCGGGGCAAACACAACGTAGAGCACCGGGGCGCCGATGAGGCCGGTGCTGAAGGGCCATAGAGCCCAGACCAACCCGATCCCGAGCACGAAGATCAGGAATGCAGCTCGGTCCCGCTTGGTATCCAGGAATGCCATGGCGGGAACAGTAGGCTCCCATCGTGGCAGCCGCCAGCGCAAAAGTCCTCGCCGGGAGGGTTCCGGAGATGTATCTTCGGGGAGTCGGGAGCTAGGGGTCGGGGGCATGCGACTCCTGACTCCCGACTCCTGACTTCAACCCTGTGCAGGACTCGTGGTCCCACTGATTTCGTCCTCCGATGCCGTCCTGCCGGCCGCAGGTCTGGCAGTCGCTCTGCTGCTTACGCTGACGATCCTCCTCCTGCGCGAGAGCCGGCGCCGGCGCCGTGCCGAGCGGTCGTCCGCTGAGATCCAGAGCCAACTCCAGACTGTCACCGCCACCATGCGGGAAGGTGTCATTGCGTACGACACCGACCGCCGGCTGACCTTCGTGAACCCGGCATTCGAGCGGCTCACCGGGTACGCCCAGGACGAGCTGCGCGACCAGGAATTCCTCCAGTACATCCATCCCGAAGACCGACCCGCCATCGCGGCCGAATGGGATCGCCTGGATCAAGGCATCGCTCTGCGGGACCAGGAGTACCGGGTCGTCACCCGCACCGGCCAGATCCGCTGGTCATCCAGCAGCTGGGAGCCGATGCGGGATGAGATCGGCCGTCAGATCGGCTGCATGGGTACGGAGTTCGACATTACCGAGCGAAAGCTGGCCGAGGAGGCAATGCGTCTCGACACGGAGCTCTTCCAGGCCGTGCTCGAGGTCGAGCAGGCGGTCTCGGCGGCGGGGCTCGATTCGGCTACCGTGATGCGAGTGATCGCGGAGCGCAGCAAGGGCCTCACTGGCGCCAGCGGAGCGGTGATCGAGACCATCGAGGGCGACGAGCTGGTTCCTCAGGTGCAGGTCGGGACCGAAGCCGCGCGTTTAAAGCTGAGCTCCAGCCTCTCCGGGGTGTGTGTGCGCACCGGCGAGGTGCAGCGGAGCGACGATACCTACACCGATGCCCGCATCGGCCATCAGTTCTACCGGCAGTTGGGGATCCGCTCGCTCCTGGTCGTGCCTCTCCGAGATGAACAGCGGATCATAGGGGTCATCAAGGTCGTTTCCCCCCAGCAGCAGGCATTTACCGAGAGGGATGCCAAGGCGCTCCGGCTTCTGGGCGGCTTGATGGGAGCGGCTTTGAGCCATGCTGCGGCCTTCGAGACCCGGCAGTCTCGGCTGGAAGAGAGGACGCAGGCGCTCCAGGAAAGCGAGCAGCGCTTCAAACAGCTGGTGGATGTGGCGCAGGAGGGGATCTGGGTGGCGGACGACCGCGGCGTCATTACCTACGCCAACCAGCGGATCGTGGACCTGCTGGGCTACGGAAACGGCAGCCTGCTCGGCCGTCCAATTTACGACTTCATGGAATCCGATTCCCGGCAGGGAGCCCAGCGGAGTCTCAGCCGCCGGGCAGCACGGGGCCAAAGCCAGGACATCCGCTTCCGCCGCCATGACGGGACCACCCTTTGGGGGCTGGTTTCGTCGAGCCCGATTCTGGGCAAGGACGGAGTACTGGTCGGCACGGTCGGCATGGTTACCGACATTACCGAGCGCAAGCGTGCCGAAGACCAGCTGCGTCGCTCCGCCGAGCGGCTGGCCATGCTGCACGACATGGATCAGGCAATCGTTGCCGCGCAGTCTCCAGCCGATATCGGGCGGGCCGCCCTGGGGCGCATGCGACGCATCGTACCCTGTCAACGCTGCACTATCGTCTTATTCGACTTCGAGCGCAGCGAGGCGCATCTGATCGCGGGCTATGCCGATGGCGTGCATCTGACGCCAGGGCCACTCGCGCTGGGCGACCTCTCACCGGGTGACGTGCTTCGCCGAGGTGCCGTCCGGCACATCGAGGACCTCCGGACGGTCGACGATCCAGCCCCGATGCTACGGCAGCTGATCGCCGAAGGGATGCGCACCGTCCTCTCGGTGCCGCTCCTCGTTGAAGGCGAAGTCATTGGAGAAATCAACCTGGCGTCCACCACCCCGGCGGCGTTCGATGCCGAGCACCGGGATATCGCGGTTGAAGCCGCCGCACCACTGGCCATCGCGATCCAGCACGCCCGGCTGCGCGAGGAGCTCGCGCGACAGAGCGGAGAGCTCGAGCGGCGATTGGCGGAACGGGGATCGGCGGTGCGAGCCGCGACGGCAGAGCTCGAATCAGTCCTTTACTCTGTCTCACACGATTTGCGGGTCCCGCTGCGCCACCTGATTGGCTTTTCGGAGATGCTGCTGGAAGACTGCAAACAGGAGCTCGACCCGGCAGCTGTCCACTATGCCGAACGAATCCACGAAGCTGCCGACCAAATGGCGACCCTGGTGGATGACCTGGTGGGCCTCTCGCGGATAGGGCGGCAGGATCTGCTCAGAAGGGAAGTCCATCTCACCACTCTGGTCGAGGACGTGGTCGATCAACTTCGGACCGCTGTCAATGGACGGGTAATCGACTGGCAGGTCGAGGAGCTGCCGTCGGTCGAGTGCGACCCGGGCCTGGCCAAGATCGCGGTGACCCACTTGCTCTCCAACGCGGTCAAGTTCACCAAGCCGCGGGACCGCGCGATGATCCACGTCCAGCCGCTGCGGGTCGACGGACAGGCCGGCCTGGCGGTCCGGGACAATGGGGTTGGCTTCAAGATGGCGTACGCCGGGAAACTGTTCGGCCTGTTCCAGCGGCTCCACCGTCCAGATGAGTTCGAGGGGAACGGGGCAGGTCTGGCTGTGGTCCAGCGGATTGCCCACAAGCACGGCGGTCGAGTATGGGCCGAGTCGGAGCCGGACGGCGGTGCCGTTTTCTACCTGACGCTGGGACAAGCCGTCGCCGCACCGACGGATGACTGACCTGCAAACGCCGAACGGAATCGTCGACGTCCTTCTGGTTGAGCATAGCCCACCCGAGGTAGAGCTCCTGCTCCGTCCGCTCCGAGAGCTGGACGCCAATACCCGTATCGAAGTGGCCCGGGATGGGGAGGAGGCGCTCGACTTTCTCTTCGCGCGGAACGCGTTTCGCAACCGGGCCGGATCACCGGTTCCCCGCCTTATGCTGCTCGCTCTCAAGCTCCCTCGCCTGGATGGACTCGACGTTCTCCGGGCGGTGCGGGGCAACTCACGAACCCGAATGGCCCCGATTGTCGTCCTTACATCATCGGCTGATTCGCGCGAGCTCACCCAGTGCTACGAGCTGGGAGCCAACAGCTGCGTGCAGAAGCCAGTCCGATACGAGGAGTTTCGTGGGGCCATCCGGAGTGTTGCCCAGTACTGGCTCGGCGTGAACCAACCGCCACCGGCGGGAGCCGTCGTGAGCTAGTCCGGCAGTCGGATGGTCTTATCCTACACCCAGCCCTTTCATTCCGAGGCGGTCGTGTCACCCAGACTGATCTTCACCATTGTCGCCGTCGCAGCAACGAGTCATACAGGTCTTCTTCCGGCCCAAGCGCCTTCGCGGGCTGCCCCGACTCAGATCGAGATTCCCTACCAACGATTTACTCTGCCCAACGGGCTGACGCTGATCGTCCACGAGGATCACAAGGCGCCAATCGTGGCGGTAAACGTGTGGTATCACGTCGGGTCCAAGAACGAAAAGCCGGGCCGCACCGGGTTTGCTCACCTGTTCGAGCACCTCATGTTCAACGGCTCCGAGAACTACGACAAGGATTACTTCGGTCCCTTCGAGCGGGCCGGTGCCACCGACATGAACGGCACCACCAACGAGGATCGAACCAACTATTTCGAGAACGTTCCTACCAACGCACTCGACCTCGCGCTCTGGATGGAGTCCGACCGAATGGGACACCTGACCGGCGCGATCAGCCAGCCAAAGCTCGACGAGCAACGGGGCGTGGTCCAGAACGAGAAGCGGCAGGGTGAGAACGAACCGTACGGGAAGGTCTGGGATTTCCTGACGCCCAAGCTCTACCCGGCCAACCATCCCTACTCCTGGACTACCATCGGTGCCATGGAGGATCTGGACGCCGCCAAGCTCGATGATGTGAAGGAATGGTTCCGGACCTACTACGGAGCCGCCAATGCCGTCGTGGTGGTGGCGGGTGATATCGACGTCAAGACGGCCAAAGAGAAGGTGGAGAAATATTTCGGGGACATCCCGGCCGGCCCTCCGGTGGGGCGGCAGCAGGCCTGGGTGGCAAAGCGAACAGGCAGCCAGCGCGGAGTCATGCAGGACCGGGTTCCCCAGGCGAGGATCTATAAGGTCTGGAACATCCCGGGCTGGAACACCGCGGACGCCGACTACCTCAACCTCGCCAGTGATGTACTGAGCGCCGGGAAGTCGTCACGGCTGTACAAGCGCCTGGTATACGATGATCAGATCGCGACCGACGTATCTGCCTCGCTGGACTTGCGGGAGATCGGCGGATTGTTCGTCATCGAAGCCACCGCCCGTCCAGAGGTAGATCTCGCCCGGGTGGAGAAGGCGGTTGACGAGGAGCTGGCGCGCTTTCTCACTGGTGGGCCCACGGCGGCTGAGTTGAGCCGAGTGAAGACCCAGTTCAGGGCCGGATTCATTCGCGGGGTGGAGCGTATCGGCGGATTCGGCGGCAAATCGGACGTGCTGGCGCAGGGGCAGGTCTTTGGGGGGAGACCTGATTTCTACAAGACCCGGTTGAGCCGGATCAAGGACGCCACACCGGCTCAAGTCCTCAGCTCCGCAAAGCGCTGGTTAAGCGACGGCGTTTATAACCTGGAAGTCCATCCCTATCCGGAATTCCAGGTGGCCAAGGCCGGGGCAGACAGGTCCAAGCTCCCCGACCTCGGAACGACGCCCGAAACGAAGTTCCCTGAACTGGAGCGGGCCACGCTCGCCAACGGACTCAAGATCGTCCTGGCGCGCCGGACGGCGATCCCGCAGGTGCGATTCGACCTGCTTCTGGATGCCGGCTACGCGGCAGATCAGGCTGGAATTCCGGGCACCGCGAGTCTCGCGATGTCCATGCTGGACGAAGGAACCACCTCCCGTTCGGCAATTCAAATCAGCGATCAGCTCGCGCAGCTGGGGGCGAATCTCGGCTCCGGGTCCAGGCTCGATGTCTCGGCGGTCTCGCTGGAAGCGCTGAAGGAGCAGCTCGACCCCTCGCTGGCCCTGTTCGGTGATGTCGTGCTGCATCCCTCCTTTCCCCGGTCTGATTTCGAGCGGCTCAAGAAGCAGCGGCTGGCCCAGATTCGTCAGGAAAAGGCCGACCCAGTCGGACTTGCCCTCAGAGTCTTTCCCGGCCTCCTCTACGGACCAGGCCACGCTTACGCCAACCCCTGGACCGGCTCCGGCACCGAAGAATCCACCGCGAAGATCACCCGCGACGATCTGATCCGGTTTCATCGCGCCTGGTTCAAGCCCAACCACGCCACTCTGGTGGTGGTCGGGGCAACCACGATGGACGAGATCAAACCCAAGCTGGAGCGCCTGTTCGCAGGGTGGGAGCCAGGCGATGTCCCCGCCAAAAACATCGCGACTGTTGCCCAACAGCCGCGGCCGGTGGTGTATCTGATCGACCGCCCCGGCTCCTTGCAGTCGATCATCATGGCCGGCAACATCGCGCCGCCGAAGGCGAACCCGGAAGAGGTCAGCATCCAGACGATGAACGGGGTGCTGGGCAGCGACTTCGGCTCACGGATCAACATGAATCTCAGAGAGGACAAACATTGGTCCTACGGAGCGTTCACGTTCTTCCGGGATGCGCGGGGGCAGCGTCCCTTCGTGGCCTATGCCCCAGTGCAGACAGACAAGACCAAAGAAGCGCTGGTAGAGCTGGACAAGGAGCTGCGCGGGATCACGACAGACAAGCCGATCCAGCCGGATGAGCTCTCCCGGGCGCAGGCCTCGCTGACGCTGACCCTTCCCGGCTCATGGGAAACGATGGGTGCCCTGGCGAATGCCATCGGCGAAATTGTGACGTTCGGACTGGACGATCGGTATTACGATACATTCGGGGAAAAGGTCCGGAGCCAGACGGTCGAGAGCCTTACCGCCGCGGCTAAGGATGTGCTCCACCCGGGCCAACTGGTCTGGGTTGTGGTGGGTGACCGATCGAAGATCGAACCGGCAGTTCGCGAGCTCAAGCTTGGCGACGTCCGGCTGATCAATACCGACGGGAAGCCGGTGAGTTAACCGCTTCCTTCAGCTTCTACGGAGAACGACCATGGCAACGAGTAGCGCGAGCGCAGTTTGGGAGGGTGGGTTGAAGTCGGGGCGGGGACACTTCAGTGCGGGGTCGGGAGTCTTCCAGGGTGATTACTCCTTTCCTACCCGCTTCGAAGGCGCCAAGGGGACCAACCCGGAGGAGCTTATCGCGGCAGCGCATGCCGCCTGTCTCAGCATGGCTCTATCCGCCGGGCTGGAGAAGAACGGTACGCCCGCCACCCGCATCAGCACCAAGGCGTCCTGCACCATCGAGAAAGCCGGCGAAGGCTTCAAGATCACTCGCATGCGCCTCGAGATCAGAGGGAAAGTTCCCAAGGTAGATCAGGCGGGCTTCGCTAAGGCGGCCGAAGACGCGAAGAACGGGTGCCCGGTCTCGGGGGCCCTTCAGGGGAACGTTCAGATGGAGCTGGACGCGAAGCTGGAATAATCCGAGGTCACTCACTTCGATGATGGGCCATGCGCAGCGCCGGGATATGCTCGGTCGCTGCGCACCCCAGAATCAGTTCGAGCTGATGCTGTAGCGGATCAGCACTCCTTCCACGAATTCGGCGATTGTCCGGCCTTCAGGCGGTGCATACTCCCGGGTCTCTACCCTGAGAGCGCCTTCCTTCCGCTCTGTCTTTTTCACCGGCTCACCGAACAGAGCATCCGCTTCCTGGACCAGCATGCCTTTGTGAAGCATCCCGGCCGGACGTTCGGCCGAGGTGGTCGAGGCTCCGGTAGACCCCGGCCCGCCTTTTGAGTTGAAGCCACTCGAGGTGGGTGGGATACGGCCGCTGGTCGCGGCATTCTTGTCGGCGAGGTTGCCGAAGTCTACGTATTCCGCCAGCGCCGCCATCACGGCTTCGGGCCGGAGCGCGTCAGCCGGCACGTTCTCATTGAAGCGGATGTTGAAACGAGATCCTCCCTGCAGGCGGCGCTCGCGAATGTTTTCCTTCCGGTGTTCTTCCGCCTCGGCCACCGCGGACCGGTTCCGGGCATTCTCCCGCTCGCGGTCAGACTTCAGATCATCCAGCTCTTCTTTCATCGCACGCTTCTTGGCTGGATCGGTTTCCCGCTTGAGCTCGGCCTCGAGGTTTTTCTCGCGCTTCGTTTTTGGGGCCTCCCCGGTGCCCACGTCCGAGGAGGTCTCGTCGCCCATCGTGCCGTAACCACCCCCACCCAACTGAACCTCGATGTGCTTCGATTTGAGTTTGATCTTGGTCACGACCGCCGACTCCCCTGACCTGATCGCCGTCCCGTAGTCCTTGAGGCGGTCGGCATACTGGGGGTAGTCGAGGGGCCGCGGACTTCCCGGATAGATGTCGACTCCCTTCTCTGTCCCCGGCATCGGGAGCTTGAGGGCGACGGTGCGGCCCTCGAAGTACTCCTTCAGTGCGGCTTCGGACTGAGCCTGGACGCTCGCTGCGGACACAAGGATCGTGATCATCGCAACCAGGAAACGCTTCACACTTGCCTCCTTTCGCTCGTAGCCCGCTGCGGCATTGACTTCGCAGCGTTGGAGAATACTGTATACAGAATACAATCCTTCTAAAATCGAGACCTCATGCTACAGAGAACTCCGCTCCGGGACGAGGTCTACCGCCACCTGCTGGAGCGCGTGTACACGGGTCATCTCCCCGCAGGCACTCGCGTTAAGGACACCGACATCGCCCGTGACCTCGGTGTCAGCCGAACCCCGGTCCGGGAGGCACTTCTCCGGCTGGCCCGGGAAGGCGTTCTCAATGCGGACACGGGTCGAGGCTTCCAAGTCCCCCACCTCGATGGTACCGAGATGCGGGAGACTGGAACGGTGCTCTCCACCCTGGAGTGTCTGGCGCTTGAATGCTCGCAGGATATACCACCAGACAGACTGGCCAGGCTAGGGGTGATCGACCGGGAGCTGGCGCAGACCCGGGGAGACGCGGACCGATCAGTGGCACTGGACGAGGAATGGCACCGGGCGCTCCTCGAGGGCTGTCCCAACCAACGGCTCCAAAGCATGATCTCCACGCTCTGGCAGGTCGCGCGACGCTATATGCGCGGGTACCTCCGGGACGCCGGCCGGGTGACGCTCTCGACCCAGCATCACTCGACTATTATCGAAGCATTGAGACGGAACGACCGGGAGACCGCCCGGCTTCGCTTTGCTCATCACTGGCAGCGTGGAATCGAGGAGCTGGGCGCATGGATCGAACGATGACGTCAGTGCTCCCGCACCAGTTGGCCGATTGGCGAGCCGATACCCCCGGCTGCGATCGCCTGGTCCACCTTAACAACGCAGGCGCGGCGCTAGTACCGCTTCCCGTCCACGAAGCAATCGCGGCGCACCTGCGGCTGGAACAAGAAGTGGGCGGATACGAAGCCGCGGAAGGTCAAAAGGATGCCATCCGGCAAGCGTACCGCTCTCTCGCCTCCCTGCTCGGCACCGGCGCTCGCAATCTCGCGTTCGTTCAGAACTCCACGGTGGCGTTCGCCCAGGCGCTGAGCGCATTCGATTTGGGGCCTGACGATCTGGTTATCACCAGCCAGTCGGACTACGCCTCGAACCAGATCATGTACCTCTCGCTGGCAAAGCGCCGAGGCGTGGAGTTTGTGCGGGCGCCGGACAGGGCGGAAGGCGGCGTCGATCCCGATGCCATCAGAAGTTTGATTGCCAGGCGCCGCCCAACACTGGTCGCGCTCACTTGGATTCCCACCAACTCGGGCCTGGTACAGCATATAGAAGCTGTCAGTGAGATATGCCGGGATTCCGACGTGCCGTTCCTCGTCGACGCGTGCCAGGCAGTCGGCCAGATGCCGATCGACCTCGGCAGCCTCCACTGTGATTACCTGGCGGGAACAGCCCGCAAGTTCCTTCGGGGCCCCAGGGGCGTCGGGTTCCTTTATGTCTCGGACCGGGCCCTCCAAAGGGGCGCTCATCCCCTCCTGGTCGATATGCATGGCGCGGACTGGACCGATCCAGACAGCTTCGCGCTTGCTCCGGACGCTCGGCGGTTCGAGACCTGGGAGTTCGCGTTCGCCCTGGTGCTTGGGCTCGGAGCCGCCGCACGTTACGCCCTCGAGGTCGGCGCTGACACTGCACGAGATCGTGGCTGGGGACTGGCTGCCTACGTCCGGGCACGCCTTTCGGAGCTGCCGGGGGTGCGGGTGCTCGATCGCGGGCCCGTCTTGTCCGCGATTGCCACGGCCGCCATCGACGGAAGAGACACGACGGAGATCAAGCTGGCGCTCCGGTCTCGGGGGATCAACACCAGCTCGCCTCACCGCGAGGACGCTGTCATCGACATGGACTCGAAAGGCACCGCGTCAGCCCTGCGGATTTCACCGCACTACTACAACACCGAAGAAGAGATCGATACTGCGGTGGAGGCTTTGGCGGAGATCTTAAAAGTTCGCTAGCCGGCTGCCTTGGTACTTCGTCCACTGCCGGATTCCCGCAGCACCGGCTCGAGGACCTTCCACACCGTTTGAGCCATGCGCCGTTGTCCCTCTACCGTCGGATGCACCCCATCAGCTTGATTGAGCGCGGCTATCCCGCCGACGCCTTCCAGAAGGAAGGGTACCAGGGCCGCCCCGTTGGCCCGCGCGAGCTCGGAATAGACTCTCTCGAAACTCTGGCTGTATACCCGGCCATAGTTGGGTGGCATCCTCATACCGATCAGCACCAGCTTCGGAGGCGGGTTCAGCGCTTTCGCGCGATCGAAAATCGCCTGAATGTTCGCCCGCAGGGAATCTGCCGGAAGGCCCCGAAGCCCATCGTTGGCGCCGGTCTCCACCACCAGAACGGAAGGTGCCTCCTGCAGCACCCACTCGACGCGGCGACGAGCTCCGGCTGAGGTCTCGCCGCTGACACCGGAATTGACCACGCGATAATCGAGTCCTGCCGAGTCGATTTTCTGCTGGATGAGAGCTGGGTAGGCTTTCTCGGGATCGATGCCGTAGCCGGCCGTCAGACTGGTGCCCAGGAATACCACCGAGGGCCGCGTAGGAGACGGCCTCGTTGGCCTGGTGTTCACGTTGGGTTCCTCTCTAGGCTGCTCGCAACTGAAGAGACCGGCGATGAGGCTAAAGTAAATGACGTACCTAAGTATCATTCGAGATGCATACCGCAATGCTGGAGTGCAAGAAGCTCAGCCGAACCTACCGATCCGGTGATCACGATCTCACCGTCCTGAAGGATATCACGTTCACACTCGACCCGGGCGGGTTCCTTGCGATCCTCGGCCCATCGGGCAGCGGGAAGACAACCCTGCTGGGATTGCTGGCTGGGTTGGATCGGCCGAGTGGGGGTGCGGTGTATCTCGATGGCCAGGAGCTTGGGGCTCTCGATGAGGACCAACGAGCTCGCATCAGAGCCGAGAAGGTGGGCTTTGTCTTTCAGGCGTTCCAGCTGATACCGACGCTTACCGCCCAGGAAAATGTTCAGGTCCCGCTGGAGCTCCGCGGGGATGCCGGCGCCGCGGCGCGGGCTCGCGAACTGCTCGATCGAGTCGGACTCGGTGGGCGCGAACACCATTACCCCGCTCAGCTCTCCGGGGGCGAACAGCAGCGGGTGGCACTGGCTCGGGGATTCAGCATCCGCCCCAAGGTACTCTTCGCCGACGAGCCGACCGGCAACCTCGACGCGGCGACCGGCGCTACGATCATCGATCTGATGGTGGAGCTGAACCGGGATCTGGGAACCACGCTCGTGCTGGTCACTCACGATCTCGAGCTCGCCGGGAGAGCTCGGCGCACCATCCGTCTCGCCGACGGGCACGTTATCGCCGACACTGCCGCGTGAGTCATCTCGGCTTCGTCGTTCGGATGGCGGGACGGGAGCTCCGTGCCGCACCTCGGCGGCTACTCCTACTGACGGGAACCGTGGCAGTGGGAGTGGCGGCGCTCGTCGCCATCAACTCCTTCACCGACAATTTGCGGGACACGGTAAGGCGACAAGCGCGAGCCCTGCTCGGTGCCGACCTGTCGATTGCCGCGCGGCAGAAGTTTTCGCCTCGGACTGAGGCGCTGCTCGACACTCTGGCGCGCACAGCCATCCTCACCAGAGTCATAAGCTTCTCCGGTATGGCGTACGTACCGAGGACAGCGGGCACCCGGCTGGTCCAGGTAGAGGCGCTTCGCGGCACCTACCCTTTTTATGGGGAGATCAAGACCGATCCGGGAACCGCCTGGAGCCGGCTACAATCGGGCAGGCATGCGGTGGTCGATCCCTCATTACTCGCAGCTCTGAGTGCGCGGCTGGGTGACACGGTTGCCCTGGGGGAGGGGCGCTTTGTGATCACCGGAACGATCCAGAGCGCGCCGAGCGATGTGGGAATTCGCTTCGCCCTGGGCCCTCGGGTGTACATCCCGGCGCAGTATCTGGAGGAAACCAAGCTGCTCGGGTTTGGTGCCCGAGTGGAATACGAGGCATTCCTCAAGCTGCCTCCGAGTGCCTCAGCTCAAACGCTGGCAGAGCGCTACCGTCCGGCGTTACGCCAGGAGCGGGTCCGGGTGCGCACGGTGGCCGACGATCAGCGCAACCTGAACGAAGTGCTGTCGCGCCTCACCGGATATCTCGGCCTCGTGGCGCTGATCGCGCTCCTTCTGGGTGGAATCGGCGTCGCGAGCGCGGTTGTTGTGTTCGTCCGCCAGAGAGGCGAGGCGATCGCGGTGCTTCGCTGCCTGGGCGCGACCGCCGGGACGATCTTTTCGGTCTACCTGCTGGAGTCGGCTGCGATGAGCCTGATCGGCAGTGGCGCCGGTGCACTTGCCGGGATCGCTCTGCAGCGGGTTCTGCCGGTGCTCCTACGGGGGCTACTGCCAGTCGACGTGATACCGACGATTTCCTGGAATGCCGTCCTGCTTGGTATCGGAACCGGTATCTGGGTGGCCGTCGTCTTTGCCTTGTTGCCTCTGTTGGCAGTGCGACGAATCTCTCCACTTTCTGCGTTGCGGCGGGCATACGAGCCTGATCCGAACCGCCGCGATGTGTGGTGGGTACTCGCCGCACTGACCCTGGCAGTCAGCACCGTGGCGCTCGCGGCCCGACAGGTCG
The DNA here is from genome assembly GCA_963751925.1 of uncultured Gemmatimonadales bacterium. GTDB lineage: Bacteria > Gemmatimonadota > Gemmatimonadetes > Gemmatimonadales > GWC2-71-9 > CAVVWJ01. The sequence continues at coordinate 210,823 of CAVVWJ010000007.1, forward strand.
GCAGCTGGCGACAGGGTGCGATGTTCGCGGGCGGGGTCGGTGTGGCTCTCCTGGTACTCTGGATGGCCTCGTGGCTACTGATCCGAGGAATGCGGCGCTGGCTTCCATCGAGGTGGCCGTACGTCTGGCGGCAGGGACTGGCAAACCTGCATCGCCCGGCTAATCAGACCGTGACGCTGGTGCTCGCCATTGGCTTCGGAGCATTTCTCCTGAGCACCCTGTTCCTGGTACAGCACAATCTGTTGCGCCAGCTCCGGCTGACCGGCGGGCCGGCTCGGCCCAACCTGGTGCTCTTCGACATTCAGCCCGATCAGCTCCAACCAGTCCAGCGTCAGCTCAAGGAGATGGGACTGACGCTGAGTCCGCCGACGCCCATCGTTCCGATGCGCATTTCGTCCGTGAAAGGAAAGCCAGTCGGCCAGCTCCTCGCCGGCGACACCCGCGCAGACCCGGACGGCCCGTCCAACGCCTGGGTATTTCGTAGAGAATACCGGTCGACCTACCGGGACACCACGGTCAGCTCGGAACGCGTGGTCCAGGGGAAGTGGTGGAGACATGCCGAGGGCACCGGGCAGATCTCAGTGGAGCGCGATCTCGCGGCCGAGCTCGGCGTCGACATCGGCGATGAGATCGTGTGGGACGTGCAGGGCATTTCTGTTCCATCGAGGGTCGGAAACATCCGGGAGGTCGAGTGGGCCCGCTTCGAGCCCAACTTTTTCATCGTCTTTGCACCCGGCACCATCGACAAGGCACCTCAGAGCTTTGTGGCGTTGACGAGAATTCCGGATCCGGCTCAACGCGGCAGTTTGCAGCGTCGGCTCGCCGAGCGGTTCTCCAATGTCTCGACGCTGGATCTCTCGGTGCTGCAGCAGGCACTGGAGCAGCTGGTGGATCGGGTGGTGCTGGCCATCCGATTCATGGCGCTGTTCAGCCTAGGCGTCGGGGCGCTGGTATTGGTGGGCGCGCTGGCAACCAGCCGGTACCAGCGAGTTCGGGAAGGCGCCCTCCTCCGGACACTCGGGGCGACCAGAGGCCAGGTGTTTCGGGTCGTGCTGGCCGAATATCTCTCGCTCGGCCTGCTCGCCTCCGTGGTTGCGCTGGCGCTCTCCAGCCTGGCCGGGTGGGCGATTGCGCGGTTCCTGTTCGAGGGCGGCTTCTCACTGCCGCTGCTCTCTATCGGACAGCTGGCGCTGGCGATCGTCGCGCTCACCGTCGTCGTGGGACTGGCCAACAGTCGCGACGTGGTACGGCGAACTCCCTTGGAGGTGTTGCGAGAGCAGTAGTACATTCCCGCGACCTCTCGCTCGAAAGGCAGCGAGCATGCTTGCAATCGACTTGAAGGGAAAGCGCGCGCTGGTCGCCGGGGTGTCGGACGACGGTGGCTTCGGGTTTGCCATTGCCAAGGCACTCGCCGAAGCCGGCGCCACGATCTGTCTCGGGAGCTGGCCTCCGGCGCTGGGAATCTTCACCAAGCTGCTCGAGCGCGGGAAGATGGAGGAATCGATGCGTCTGTCGGATGGTCGGAAGCTCGAGTTCGAGCGGATCTACCCTCTCGACGCCGCGTTCGACACCCTGGAGGACGCGCCCGCGGAGATTCGAGAGAACAAGCGGTACAAGGAGGTGGGGGACTTCAGCATCCGCGGAATGACCGATCGGCTTCGCGCCGACTTCGGTGATTCGAGTCTCGACATCGTCATCCACAGCCTGGCCAACGCACCCGAGGTAAAGTCACCGTTGGTCGACACCTCGCGGCAGGGCTATCTCTCGGCCATCAGTGTGAGCGCCTACAGCAACATCTCGCTGGTCCGCCATTCCGCGCCGCTGATGCGCTCCGGAGGCTCCTTCCTGTCGTTGACCTACATGGCCGGTGAGCGGGTGATTCCCGGCTATGGCGGTGGGATGTCGTCGGCCAAGGCGGCGTTGGAGGCAGATACTCGGACGCTCGCGTTCGAGGCAGGCCGCCGCTGGGGAGTTCGGGTCAATGCCATCTCGGCCGGCCCATGGGCATCACGCGCCGCCAGCGCCATAGGCTTCATCGACACCATGATCCGGTACACCTCGAGCAACTCTCCCCTGCCCCGTCCGATCGACGCGACCGATGTGGGGGGAACCGCGGCGTTTCTGAGCAGCCCCTTGGCTCAAGCCATCACCGGCAGCGTCGTGTACGTCGACAACGGCTACCACGCAATGGGAATGGCGGTGCTCGACGCTGAATCCTGAAGACCTAGCGGCCCTGCACCACCGCTTCGATAAGCTGAGCCAATAGCGCCAGCTCGAACGGTTTCTCCAGCACCGGACGGGGGGTCCGGGCGATGAACGCCGTCAGCGAGGGCGAGGTCAGATCGGCAGTAGTGATGATGAGGCGGGCAAACAGGTCAGGGCGATGCTGGGCCAGCCAGTCATGCACCTGGTCGCCCGAGCAGTTGGGCATGCGTATGTCGGAGATTACTACCTGGTAGCCGTCGAGGGAGGAGTGGGAAAGCTTCGACAGGGCCGCGCGCCCATCTTCGGCCTCGTCGGCCTGCCACCCCAGCTTTCGAAGGTAGCGTGCCAGGGCTGTCCTGACGGTAGGCTCGTCATCCACGACCAGAGCGCGGCGAGCCTCTGGAGCGGCGATCAGCGGAGCTGCCCTCGAAAGCTCAGGAGCCACGTGAGTGGGGAAGCCGAGCGTTGGGAGACCGGCCGGGGGCAGCCGCAGGTGCGATCTCTGGCTTCTTCGTATAATACTACTCTAGATTTGCCCGCCGGGTAACAGAGCAACGACGCATACATCCAATCGACACTACTGCATGACGGACGAGCTCTTGTCCCAACCTGACGGTTCGGTCCATCGGCTCACGCTGAGCCGAGCGGCCCGCCGGAACGCACTCACCCCGGTGCTCGCACGGACGTTGTCACAGGAGCTCGAGCAGATCGAGGAGAACGGTCAGGCCCGAGTCATCCTGCTCACCGGCGCGGGCGGCCACTTCTGTGCCGGGCTCGATCTCCACTGGCTCAAATCTTTGGGCGAAACACCTCGTATCTCCGAGCTTCAGCACGGGCTGAGCGACTTTCAATCGGCGGTACTCAGCATCGTTCGATGCCCTATCCCGGTGGTTGCGGTGGTCAGGGGAACCGTCGCCGGCTTCGGCTTCGATCTCGCGCTCGCCTGCGACATGCGAATCGCAGGGACGAGCAGCATGTTCAGCTCGGCGTTCGCGCGGATGGGTCTGGTTCCTGATGGCGGCTCGACCTTCACTCTCCCCCGTCTGGTTGGGTCGGGTCGCGCGCTCCGCGTCCTGATGACAGGTGAGACAGTGGATGCCGCGAGTGCCCTCTCCATCGGGCTGGTCGACGAAGTTCTGGAGGATTCCGAGCTCGAGGTGGGGGTCCAGCGCGTCGTGAGCGCTCTGATTGCAGCAGCAGGCTCGAGTATTCGGACGATCAAGCGCCTGTCCCGAGCCCAGGAAGTCGGCGCACTGGAGCAAGCGCTCTCGAGCGAGGGTGCGGCCCAGCTTCAGGCCCTGCAAGGCTCCGAATTCCGGAGCCGGCTCGAAGCATTCACGGCGCGACCAGCTTCGCGAACACCTGGCGCGTGAGCCAGCCACCGGCAGGAATCTTTCGGCCCGATCTACTGGCGGGACAGGTCGCCCTCGTCACCGGCGGTGGCACCGGCATTGGCCTTGGCATCGCCGCTTCTCTGGTGGCGGCCGGGGCACAGGTCGCCATCGCGAGCCGAAAACCGGAGCATCTGGAGCCAGCCGCCAAGCAGCTAGGCGTCGGCGGCGCCAAAGTCACCGCCGTCGAAGTGAATGTGAGAGAGCCGGAATCGGTGACGCGAATGGTGGAGCGGGTAGTACAGGAGCACGGGCGTCTCGATATCCTGGTCAACAACGCGGCCGGCAATTTCTACGCCCCCAGTGCTACGCTCTCTCCCAACGCCTGGCGGGCGGTGGTCGAAACCGATCTATACGGCACCTTCTTCTGCTGCCAGGCCGCCTATCCACACCTGAAGGCGAGAGGAGGTCGTGTCGTCTCGATCTCCATGACGCTTCACTATCGTGGCTGGCCGCTCATGGCGCACGCGACCGCGGCCAAGGCGGGAGTCGACGCTCTCAGCCGAACGCTCGCACTGGAGTGGGCCCGGGATCGCATTACGGTCAACGTGATAGCACCAGGTCCGATTCCCACCGAAGGGGTCAAGAAGGCGTTCACCCCCGCCGGAAGTGATGGGCCCGACCTGTTCGGCATGGAGAAGTATGCGGCAGAGTCGATTCCGCTCGGTCGCTGGGGCGCTCCCGAGGATATTGGAAGTATGGTGACATACCTCGCGAGTCCCGCCGGCAACTGGATTACTGGTGCTATCATGGTAGTGGATGGAGGGGCGTGGCTGGCAGCAGGATCTACCCGTGGATAAGTGATCAGATGAGGAGCGGTCCTAACTAGAAGGGAGCCCTTCCATGTTCCTGGGCCACTACGGCGTCGCCTTGGCACTCAAGCGGGCCGAGCCGAAGCTGTCGCTCGGTACCCTCTTCGTGGCAGTGCAGCTCGCCGATCTACTCTGGGGAGTCTTCCTGCTGCTGGGATGGGAACACGCACGGATCGTCCCCGACTACACCCGCGTCACCCCGATAGAGTTTCTGGACTACCCCATTTCGCACAGCTTGCTGGGCATGCTCATCTGGAGTGTAGTGGCCGCCGCGCTCTACTACTCCTGGCCAACCCGTGACACTACGCATCACTGGCAGGCGGCGGCCATCGTTGGAGCGGCTGTGCTCTCCCATTTTCCGCTCGACGTACTGGTGCACGTCCCCGATCTGCCGCTTACCGGCAACGAATCCAAAATGCTCGGCCTGGGGCTGTGGAATAATCCGGGAGCCACGATGGCAGCCGAGCTGCTCGTGTTCGGCGCCGGGCTGGCGGTCTACATCGCGCTCCGGTCCCATCGCCACCCCGTCCGCATCGTTCGACTGCTGATCGTGGTCCTGGTTCTGGTCGGCACGTATGTGGTGAGTACGTACGGTCCGCTGCCGCCCAGTATGACGATGGTGGCCGTAAGCGATCTTGTGTTCCTGCTGGGCATCAGTGCACTGGCGGGATGGGCCGACCAGCGGGCCACGCCAGAAGAGCTCACAGCGCAGCGGCTGTCGGCCAGGTAGACGTGGACCGGCTTTTCTTCAGTCTGGGCGCTTTGTCAGCACTGATCTCGGTTGCCGCAGGGGCGTTTGGTGCCCACGCACTGCGCGAGCGATTGGCCCCTGAGCTTCTCGCCGTGTTCGAGACCGGCGCTCGGTATCAGATGTATCACGCCCTGGGTCTATTGGCAGTGGCGTGGGCGTCCAGCCGCTGGCCGGGTCCGCTCACAGTCTGGGCCGGCTGGCTATTCGTGATCGGGACGGTGCTGTTTTCCGGCAGCCTCTACCTTCTGGGGCTATCGGGGGCGCGTTGGCTGGGCGCGATTACACCACTTGGAGGAGTTGCGTTTCTGGCGGGCTGGGCCTGCCTTCTGATGTCAACACGAGCCGGTTGAGCTCTCACACGTAGCCTCCGGCTCAGCTAGCCCTCTCAGCTCTCACTTCATACCTCTCACTTCTCACCTCTTACTTCTTACTTCTTACCTCTTCCCGCTTCGCTCGTACCGCTGCCGGAACGCGCGAGTCCAGTCTATCCTCTTCCCTGGCCCACTTAAAGAACACCACTCCGATCGCCCCAAAGATCCACAAGTTGCCCGGCACCCACATCAGGAGGCCGCCGAGCTTCTGATCGTCGAGGGGTGATAGCCCCCATGTTCGCGGCGCAATGGCATACCAGGGATACAGCAGGTCACCGGCGAACGTGATCAGAGCTCCGATAGCCTGCATCGGAATGCCAACCAAAAAGATGTACAGCATCGCCAGCACGGGCGGCAGCCGAGGCAGCTCGGGAAGCGGGCTCATGACCGGCCACCACATGATGGTGGCCGCACCATGAACAGCAGGTGGGTGGCGATGTGGACCTCGTGGCTCCGCATCATCAGCTCGTAGAACTGGCTCACATGCCACAGTGCGATGGACAGGCTGAACAGCAGAGCTGCAAACCAGGGCCGGGTCAGCAGTCTGGCAACGGGTAGCACCCCCGGTTTAAGGACGAGCGGCCGGAGAGCCAGCCCGGAAGTCCAGCTATCAGGAGAGGCGGAAAGACCAGCGTCAGCACCAGGTGCTGCGCCATATGGACCGAGAACAGGTAGTAATCGCTCAGGTCATGGACTGGCCCATTCAGCGAGATGAGCAGTACCACCAGCGCGGAGCAGAAGGAGAGGATCTGCCAGGGTGAGGCGGGCGGGCCCCAGCCGTGCCGGCGGCGGAGCGGACCGATGCCATAAAAGTACAAGGCACCGAGGATGCCGGTGCCCAGGAGAACGCTAGGGTGAATCGACCAGGCCCATTCGTAGGGAATGGTAGGTCGGGGTCGGTCGTCAATCCGAACAATCACTACCCCGCTTCGGGCGAACGCCATATGGTAGGCCATCAGGATCATCAGTCCCACGATGATCACGGCTGCCATCAACAGCGGGAAAACAAACACCCCGCTGAACAGCGGGCTATCCTGCTTCAGGTGCATGTAGAACATCGCGACCAGCGCAAACTTGGCAGCGGACAACAGCAAGAGCACCGGAACGAAGAACGGCATGATGCAGACGCCGCCGAGCCGACGTGCTCTGCCGTAGGTGATCTCGTACAGACCGACCTCGAGAGCGGTCAGGACGAACAACACGAGACCGACCTTGAAGTACAGCGCCGCCGTCGGATGCGCGTGCTCGGTGTGGGCGGCCGTGGTGGAGTGAGCATCCATGGAAAGCTGCCTCACTTGATGAGGTAGACGACGGGGAAGATCACGATCCACACCACGTCCACGAAGTGCCAGTACAGGGCTGCCATCTCGAGATTGAGCGCCTTGGCCGGGGGTATCTTCCCGCGGATTGCCTCGATCCAGAGCGTGATCAGCCAGATGACACCCAGGGTTACGTGAGTGCCGTGAAACCCGGTCAGGGTAAAGAAGCTCGCCCCAAACAGATTGGTCTTGAGCGTGAGTCCCTCGTGTACGAAGTGGGTGAACTCGTACACCTGCATCCCGACAAAGAAGATTCCGCAGAAGATCGTGGCGCCCAGCCATCCCACCAGCGCCTTCCGGCTGCCCCGCTGGGCACCGCTCAAGGCCAGCACCACGAACAGCGAGCTGAAGAGGAGCAGCGCCGTGCCCAGCGTGACGAGAGGGATCTCGAGAATGGGTTTGAAATGCTCCCCACTGGGAGACGTCCACGGCTCATGCGCGTATGGCCCAACCAGGCTCCGGCCCTTCTGCACCAGGTAGTTGGATATCAGCGAGGCAAAGAAGAGGCACTCGGAACCGATGAAGGTCCAGATCGCCAGCTTCCGGCTGTCCAGCCCGGTTGAAGTGGCGTGCTCGAGCTGATGTGGTATGTCGTGAGCTACTGCTGCCACAGACACTCCTTGTACCAGAAACGTGAACAGTGAAGGGTGAACGGTGGACGGTAAGTGCGCGGGCGAGAAAACCCGTTCACTGTTGACCGTTTACCGTCCACGCAGTCCTCACCCCGCCGGCTCGAAAGCCCACTTGAAGACTCCAACGAACAGAATCACCGCGCCGAGGGCGGGACCCCACAAGCCGAAGCGCGCGTGCAGCATCAGGCCGAGCATGACGGACATGACTCCGATCGCAGCCACCACCGGCCAGTACGACGGGTTCGGCATGTGAATACCCTGACCGCTCACGCGGGCGGGCTCCGGCAAAGATCCACCACGCTGCCGCTTTGCTTCCCACAGCGCATCCCGGCTGTGCACCACCGGAATTTCGGCGAAGTTGAACTCCGGCGGCGGAGACGGAATGGCCCACTCCAGCGTGGCACCGTTCCACGGGTCGGCCGGCGCGTTGGCCGGCTTGCGCCAGGTCTGGAAGATGTTGACCAGAAAGACCAGGAACGACAGCGCCAGGAGGAATGAGCCGGCGGTCTCGATCTGGTTCATGAGGTCGAAACCGAGGCCTGCGGGGTAGGTATAGACCCGGCGCGGCATACCGTTCAGCCCCACGAAATGCATGGGGAAGAACGTCAGATTGAAGCCGATCATCATCAGCCAGAAGTGCAGCTTGCCCAGGCGCTCGTTCAACATCCGGCCGAACATCTTGGGCCACCAGTAGTACGCCCCGGCCGTCAGGCCGAATATGCTGCCGCCGAACAGCACGTAATGGAAGTGGGCCACCACGAAGTAGGTGTCGGTCTGCTGCAGGTCTGCCGGCGGCGACGAGTGCATGACACCAGACAGGCCACCGATGATGAACATCGCGATAAACCCAATCGCGAAGTACAGGGGAGTGCGGAACTGAAGTGAGCCTCCCCACATGGTGCCGATCCAGTTGAAGATTTTCACGCCTGTGGGGATGGCGATCAGCATGGTGGTCAGCGCGAAAAACGTATCCGCGATGGGACCCATGCCGGTGGCGAACATGTGGTGGCTCCATACCCCGAAGCCGAGGAAGGCGATGAAGACACCCGAGAACACCATCGCCGCGTAGCCGAAGAGCGGCTTGCGGGAGAACACCGGCAGCACCTCGGAGATGATCCCGAAGGCCGGCAGGATCAGGATGTAGACCTCAGGGTGCCCGAAGATCCAGAACAGGTGCTGCCACAGGATCGGATCTCCCCCGCCCGCCGGAACGAAGAAGTGGGTGCCGAAGAACCGATCGAACATGAGCAGGATCAGCGCCACCGTGATCACCGGGAACGCGAGCAGCAGCAGCACCTGGGTGATGAAGCTCATCCAGACGAACATCGGCATGCGCATGAGCTTCATGCCGGGAGCCCGGAGGTTCAGAATTGTGACGAAGAAGTTCACCGCTGCGGCAAGTGAGGCGATACCGAGGATCTGCAGTCCCAACATCCAGAAGTCGACGTTGGGACCGGGCGAAAACTGCCGGGACGTCAGGTTGGCGTAACCGAACCATCCCTGATCGGGTGCTGCTCCGAACAGCCAGCTGGAGTTGAGGAAGAGTCCACCCAGCAGAAATACCCAATAGCTGAACGCATTGAGGCGAGGGAACGCCACATCCCTCGCGCCGATCAGCAGCGGGATCATGTAGTTGAAGAACATGGCGGACAACGGCATGATCGCGAGAAAGATCATGGTCGTGCCATGCATGGTGAACATCTGATTGTATCGTTCGGGCGACAGGAAGGTGTTGTCCGGGCTTCCCAGCTGGATCCTCAGCAGCAGCGCCTCGACGCCGCCCATCAGGAAGAAGAGAAAGGCCGTGGCGCCGTACAGAATGCCGATGCGCTTGTGATCGACCGTCGTGATCCAGCTCCAGAGTCCGGTCTTCTCGCCGTGGCCTGCGGCCGCGTGCATCTGGTGCTGGTCTAGAACTCTGGTTGCCATTGAAACCTTGCTGTTGTGGTCATGTTGGGCCGCCGCCGCGAGCGCCTACTGGTGCGCCCGGAGGAAGGCGACCAGCGCCTGGGCGTCCGGGAGGCTGATGCCGAGATTGGGCATTAGAACTCCCTTCTTGATCGCCTGGGGGTTCTGGATCCAGCGGGCCATGTTCTCGTCAGTGTTCTTGAGGGTTCCGGCAGCGATGTACGAGCGGGCACCGACATTTGCCAGATTGGGACCGACCATTCCCTTGGGTGCGTTGACCGCATTCAACACATGACATGCGACACAACCCTTGCTCAGAAAGAGCTTCTCTCCATTGGCGTATTGCGGTCCATGGGTGCCCTGGGCCGAGTCGGCCCGTTGGGCTGGGGCTGGCGCCGGCTTCACCGTTGCACCAGCGCTCGCTGTGTGTATCGAGTCGGCGGACGCAGTGCCGGCTGGCTTCGGAGTCAGCGTCTGCATGTGGCTGACCCACGCCTGAAAATCTGCCGGGCTCTGAGCCCGGATCCGATACGCCATTCGCGCATGCTGGATCCCGCAGAACTCGGCGCACTGGCCCGGGTACTCGCCTTCGGCCTCCGCCTTGAACCACATCCGGGTTTCACGGTTGGGAAACACGTCCCGCTTGGCCGCGAACTTGGGGACCCAGAAGCTGTGTACCACATCGCTCGTCCCCATCCGAAGCGATACCGTCCGGCCGACCGGCACGTGCAGCTCGTTGGCCGTCGTCAGATTGTATTCGGGATAGCGGAACTCCCACCACCACTGATGGCCGACCACCTCGACCGTCAGGGCTTCCTTGCCCGGCGTGGCGTTGGTCTGGAAAATGGCCCGAACGGTGGGAACGGCGATCGCCGCGAGGATGAAGGCCGGAATGACGGTCCAGATGATCTCGACGGCGGTGTTGCCGTGGCTCTGGTGCGGCTCGGGATCTCCCGGCTTACCGCGAAAGCGAAAGATGGCGTAGATCAAGACGCCCTCGACCAGAACAAACACCAGGAGCGCCCACTTGACCGTGGTGTCGAGCAGGTCGTCGGCGATCCGGGCAAAATCACCTTCGGGGAGGAGCGTGGTCTGCGGGAAGTGGACTGGACTGCAGCTCGCCAGGATCAGCACGGCTAGACAGAGCACGATGCCCAGCCCGGGCGTGCGGCGGACGATGGGGGTCCTGATGAGCATTACGCGTTCATCCTGTTGGTGGAAAAATCCCCGCACACAAGAAGGGAATCCCAAAGCCAGCCGCACTTTACCCTTTGCCCGTTGGAGTGTCAAGGAACTTGTTGCTCCTTCCGCCCTTACCTCCCGGCCCCGCTGTTCCTGGCGGCTTCGATGGCGACCACGCTGCGGGGGGCAGCCTGCGACAGGACCTCGTGACCGTCATTGGTCACCAGTACGTCGTCCTCGATTCTGATCCCGAGACTCTCCGCGGCGATGTAAATACCGGGTTCTACCGTGAGAACCATTCCCGGTTCGAACGGAGTGTTCAAGGCACCTACGTCGTGCACGTCCATTCCCAGCCAGTGGGAGAGCGCGTGGGTGAAGTAGCGGTTGCAGGGCCCGGGGCGGCACAAGTCGCCCGAGTGGTCTCGCATGTAGGTGCGGGCCACCCGTTCGAGCAATGCCAGATTGCTGCCCGGCCGCACCGCGTCTATGGCGGCCTGCTGGGTGCCAAGCACCAGGTTGTAGAGCGACTGCTGTCGGGGAGTAAACCGGCCTGAGATCGGGATGGTCCGCGTCACATCCGCCGTGTAGTAGCCGAACTCAGCGCCGACATCCATCACCACGAGGTCGCCGGATCGCGTCTGGCGCCGGTTCTTGTCGTAGTGCAGCGTCGCTCCGTTTACTCCCGAGCCTACAATCGTCGGAAAGCCTACCCGTTCGGCTCCTTCCCGCCGAAAGGTGTACTCGATGATTGCCTCGAGCTCGTATTCCCACGCCCCCGAATTTGCATGTGACAGCGCCTGTTTCAGGGCATCGGCAGTGATATTGGCCGCGCGCCGCAGACGGGTGAGCTCCTCCGGATCCTTGATCAGCCGGAGCGGGGCGAGCAGTCTCGACAAGTCGAGCACTCGCCGAGTGGATCGGTCCTCCCCCGCCCCGGTCACCAGTCCCTGCAGCAGAGCCGATCCTTGCTGTTCCTGGCCGCCCGCGAGATAGAGTGCTGCATTCGAGCTTGCGTCCGCAGCGGACGAGACCAGCTGAGGCAGTTCCGCCTCGATCCGATCGGCCGGCCGCACATCAGTGATACCGGTGAGCCGGACGGCATCCCGACCTGGTCCGAGCTTGGGCCCGGTCCACTTCTCAGTGATGCTGTCCCGGGGTGGCAAATACAGTATGGCCTGGTCCGGGGCGGTGTCCCGCGCAATCAGCACCAGCCACGATTCAGGAGCTTCCAAGCCGGTCAGGTAGAAGAAGTTATTGTTCTCCCGGTAGTCGCTGTCCTGGGGATAGTCCTTTTCCAGGTCTTTCTGTTTCGATGAGGCGAGCACCGCGATGCCGTTGCCCATTCGCTCGAGCAAGGCGGCGCGTCGAGCACTGAGCCGGGCGACCGGGACCGGCCCTGCGGGAGAGCCGACCTGTGCCTCCACCGGCCAGACCAGCGCGTCAAGGGCCAGGGGCAGCATGAAGGAGAGCGTGATAGCTCGGGTGATAATGGTAGGCATCGCCGGAATATAGTAAATTCTTAACAGGTAAAGTTTTACAGATCATCGCTATTCCGCGCGTCTCATCGCGGTAGTATGTTCAAGCGGGATCACTCCGAGCCTGGAGAGACGACTCTCCGGGCCGTCCTTTTTACATCTGGTAGCACCAATGATCCGTGAAATGCAGGAGAAGCTCGGCCGAGAGATCGACCAGCTGAGCCACGAGCTCAATGTTCTGCTTCCACAGGCAATCGCCCAGGCTGTCGAGCTCGGAGATCTGCGGGAGAACTCAGAATACAAGGCAGCCCTGGAGCGCCAGCAATTCGTCCAGGCGCGTCTCGGGCAGCTGCACCAGCGGCTGAGCCAGTTGGGGCAGCTCGCCAATACCGAGGCACCGACCGATCGGGTTGGGCTCGGCTCCAAGATCACGGTTCTCGATCTGGAGACCAACGATACCGATACCTACGTCGTTGTCCTGGCCGAGATGATGGACATCGACGCCGGTCACATCTCCCTTGCATCTCCGCTCGGCCGTGCCTTGGCGGGAGGAAAGGTCGGCGAGGAAGTCAGTCTCCGGCTGCCCACGGCAACTCGCCGGCTCCGGATCCTGGATCTGGTGACGGTTCATCAGGCCGAGGCAGAGGCGGCAGAAGCAGCGGAGGGAAATGGAAAGACGGGCGAGCCTGGGCGATCGGTTCGTCAGCGCAACGGAAAGCGGTGATGGAGTTCCCCAAGAAGCAACTCCTGGTGGTGGGCGACAGAGTACTCATTACCCCGGAGGACGGAGAAGATCGGACACGAGTCGGACTGTACCTGCCCGCCACCGCCATAGACGCCCAGCAGGTCCAGACCGGATTGATTGTGGCCACCGGACCCGGCACTCCGGTAGCCGACATCAGCAGTCTCGATGACGAGCCCTGGAAGCTCGAGACCCGGGAAAATCGAGGCCGAGGCATGCAGGCCAGGGTCGGCGATCACGCGATCTTCTTCCGGAAGGCTGCAGTAGAGATCACCTTCGAGGAGAAGAAGTACCTGGTGGTGCCCCAGGCGGCGATCCTGGTCCTGGTGCGGGATGATTTGCCGATTTGAGCTGGGAGCTAGGAGCTAGGAGCTATTAGCGGTGAGCTATGAGCTATGAGTCGCCGGGTCGAAACGATTACTGCCACCAACAGCCGCCGTAGAGACCGCCGTCTACACCATTCTCGCTCATGCCAATAGCTCCTAGCTTATAGCTCCCAGCTCCTAGCTCACAGCTCCTAGCTCACAGCTCCTAGCCGCTTCTGATGTGCTACTTCCTCCATCTGGCCACACCGCTCACCCTGAGCGAGGTCCGGTCGATGCTGCCAGCGGGCATGACCGCTGAGCCCGTTGGTATGGAGGCTCGGTGGCTGAAGCAACTGTTCCCCACCGGCTCTACCATCATCCGTCTGCTCGTCGGCCGCTGTTCCTGCGACCTGGTACGCCCTCGCCTGGCGGACGCGCGGGAAGACGAGCGCCACCTTCGCCAACGTTTTCGTCAGGCGAACCGGACCCGTTCGGAGACGATCACCGCGCTCGAGCGACACCGCCGAGCTCCCCGGCCGCATCTCGACTCGGCTGGAGACTGGCATCAAAAGCTGGCGGATTTCGTGGTCGAGCACGCCCGAAATGCCGGCCGATCGGTGTTCCTGCTGACCTTCGACTCGGCTGATTCAGGGGAAAGCGATGCGAGATTGGATGAGAGTATTGTTTGCTTGGCGAACAATGTCCGTCTCAAGCCGGGAAGTTGGTTGATGGAAGGCAAGCTGATTGTGGTGCAGTAGCGAAGCGAAGACCGATGAAGTGTGCTTTCACCATTCAAGTTCCATCTATCATGCTGGAGTGTTCATGAACAGAGTTACTCTCGGCCCGGCTCTTTTGTCTGTGCTCGTGGCCGCCATCCTTGCAGGCTGCGGGCACAAGGATTCGCGATCCACAGACTCCGATGAAACGGCCGCAGCCCCCGATTCCTCGGTGCAATCCGAGCCCGTCAGCTCGGAACCGTCTGCCGCGGCTCCTTCGAGCAATCCGACCTCGGCGCCTCTCACGTCGGCGGACGTCGGCCGATGGGAGAAGGGGCTCGATGGCGAGATGCAGGCGGTCAAGGAAGCCGCCAGCAAGCTCAAGAGCGCCAGGACCAGTGAGGACACGCTGAACGCCATGATGGGAGTGCAGGAGATGGGTACCACGGAGGCGGGGGCAAAGGCGGCCGGGGTAAATCCGGAACGGTACAAGTTCATTCGAAGCAACCTGTCCGCTGTAGTCGGATATCTCACGCCGACGCTCGGGGGAATCGACACGACCGGCCTGACGCCGGCTCAGCGTGATGAGCTGCGGCGCGGCAACGAAGCTCAACTGGAGCGGATGAAGCAGGATGTTCCGGCCGAAGTGGTAGATGCGATCCGCCCGCGCTCAGTGGAGCTCAGGAAAAAGGATATGGAGCTGGTCGGCGCCCGCCTCAAGGGGGCCGGAATGACCTCTCAGTAGAAGCGGAGCGGTCTCCTCTTACGTGGAGCCCTGATCGAGAAAGCGGGCCCGTTGTGCGGGAGTCGGAACTATACAGGCGGGAGCTCCAGCGAGACTGTGGCGGTGGCGGGCGATCCAGTCATACGCCAGGTCGCGCACCCGCCTGGGAAGTAGCTGCCCGATGAGCGCCAACCGCCAGGGACCGCCAACGTAGCGCGCGGCCCTGAGTGCGGCGGCGGAACGGACCAGAACTCGTTCGGGCCGGCCCCGAGCTGGGGGATCGATCCAGATCATCGAATCGATCTGTCCCAGGTCGGGGTGGCGCCGCTTGATCTCTGCCGCGTACACGCCTTCTAGTGTGGCAAACCTCAAGGAATTGTTTCGCTCGTGACGAAGGATGAACGAGACGCTGCCGGCGCAGAAACCACAGGTGCCATCATAGAGCAGCACTGGCTCCGGCTGGCCGGCAGAACTCGTGGTCAAAACATCCTCCAGTCACGAGGAACTCTCAGGATTTAACGAGCTCGACTCGCCGATTGTTCGCCCGTCCTTCGGGCGTGGTGTTAGCGGCGGCGGGCTTGGTATCGCCATATCCCTTGGCAGTGATCTGGGCATCAGTGACACCATACTGCGCAATGAGCGCCCGCTTCACTGCATCGGCCCGCGCCTGACTCAGCTTCATATTAGCCTCGCCTTTGCCGACGTTGTCGGTGTGGCCCTGAACTTCAACCTTGAGATCGGGATGCTCCTTGAGAGCGGCCGCGATCTGCTTCAGGGTCGGAGTCGATTCCGGCTTGATCTCGGACTTACCAGTGTCGAACAAAATGCCCTGGGTGCTCCAGCGACCCTTAGACGAGAGCGCATCGTAGATGCTCTTCTCGCTTTCAGCCACCCGGATGCGAGTGATGTAGACGGCCTCCTTGTCGTCGTCACGTCCTTGCAGCCGAACCGAGACGGCCTTGTCACGGGTGAGAGTGGCCTTGGGGAAGTTCGCCAACCGTTTTTCATCTGCATAGATCTTGAGATACTTTCCATCGCCAAGAAGACGGAAGCTGGCGGGATGGCCGACGTACTTGGCTTTGTCTTCGTCCTTCGTTCCGATCCACTGGTTTTCCATCCCACCACCCCTGGTCTCCAGGCCGTTGTGGCCCCACCCCACATGGATGCCCTTGTCGTCCTTGAATCCTTCACTCCCGCCTGCCAGTTCGATGGTGTTCGCCGCAGTCCCCTGACTATTCCGGTTGACGACGTCCACCTCGATCGTGTACTTCTCGGGCAGGACTTCAGGCAAGGGGATGACGAACTGGCTTTCGCTTGACGCTTTCAGCGCCCGCTTCCCACCCTCGAATTCCACCACCTCCATCTGCCCGGTTTTAAAGTCGAGGCGCTCCGGGAAGTTCCCGACCTGATCTTCTGTAAAATCGGTATAGAAGATGGTCCGCTGGCCGGGAACGAAGTCGTAGTTGGCCCAGACCTTCTGGTCGGCGGGTGAGGGGGAGGTCGAGAGGACCGCAGTGCCGGCAGGCTCAGCGGCCGCCTCCGAGCCGGCAGCCCCGTTCGCCGCTGGCGCCGGAGCCGGTGCTGCAGCGGGGGCAGCTGCCGTTGGTGCCGCGGCGCTGTCGGCCTTCTTGCCGCTGGTCGCATCGTCGATCGCCTTGTTTTCGCCTTCTACCGCCTTGTCGATCGCCTTGTCTTCAACGTTCCTCTTGAGCCGCTCCTTCAATCGTTTGCCAAATTGAGCCTCGGCAGGAGTCACTGATCCGGCCGCGACCGTCGTGAGCACCGAGAGGGCTATGACCTTTGGTATCCAGGATCTCCACAGCATTGTGCACCTCAGCAAGTAAGCGATGTTCGCCCGGGCCGGGACATCCGGAACGGGAGAAGAAAGGTCGGTCGCGCGAATCGGGAGCTGCGCCCGCGGGCTGCCCGGAACTGGTCAGGCCGACAAGACGAGGATGACACTGGGGTGTCTCGAGGAGCTTCGACTATGCGCGTGAACGCGCCAGGTGGCGCGCACACTATGTTCGAAAAGAAGCCCGCCTTTGTCAAGCACGGATTCAAGGGTTAGCGTACGACAATGACCGACTCTGCCCTCGAGCAATCCACCCACAAGGACGGGAGATTCCCCGGTCATGGCGGCGTGCCACTCTACTATCAGGCGTGGACCCCGGCCGAGAAACCCTACCGTGCGGTCCTGGTAAACCTGCATGGCCTGGGCGACCACAGCGGTCTCTATCCTCATGTCGGCGGCTACTTCCCCACTCGCGGCCTGGCAGTCTACGCCTATGACATGCGCGGAAACGGGCGTTCACCGGGACAGCGCGCTTTTCTGAAGCACTGGGACGAATACCGGGGAGACCTGGACGCCTTCCTGATAAAGCTCAGAAAGTGGGAGCCCGGCTTACCCATCTTCCTTCTGGGCAACAGCCTCGGAGGCCTGGTGGTGCTCGACTATGTCCTCCACCGACCGGAAGGGATAGCCGGTGTGATCGCGGCGGCACCAGCACTCGGGGCGGTGGGGGTCCCACCAGTCCTGATGAAGCTGGGCCGTGTCATGTCCCGGATTTGGCCTCGCTTCTCGCTCCGGGTCGGAATGGATCTGTCAGGATTGGCCAGAGATTCGGCGGTGATAGAGGCGGTGTTGTCGGATCCCCTTTTCCATCGCCGCGGCACGGCTCGGCTCTCTACTGAAGTAACCGCAGCGATCGATCGAGTTCAGGCTAAGGCGAGCACCCTGGCCGTTCCGTTGCTCATCCTTCATGGTTCGGAAGACCGGATGGTGCCGCCCGATGGGAGCCGGCGGTTCTTTGCCTCCGTTCGTTTCCCCGATCGGGAGTTCCGAGAATACCCGGGCGGCTACCACGGCCTCTTCGCTGATTGGGGTCACGAAGCAGTGCTGCAGGATGTCGAACGTTGGATCGACTCTCATATTCCCGAGGCGGTAGCCAGGTAGAGAAAGCCTGGCTTCGATGTCCAACATGACGCCACCTCCCGCGCATCCGAAACGCCGCGTATCAGCCCTTTTTGGACGAGCCTGCCGGCTGCGCTGCCCCCATTGTGGCGGAGGCCCGATCTTCGTGACCTGGTCGCGACTGGTACCGAACTGCCCCGTGTGCGGCCTGGGGTTGGAGAGGGGAGAACAGGGCTACTGGCTGGGCGCCTACTTTTTCAACTTGATGGCGGTGGAAACGGTTTTCACCGTGTGGTTCGTTGGGTTCCTGGTCTGGACCTGGCCAACACCTCCGTGGGAGCTGTTTCAGATCACGACCATCGTTCTCATGCTGATCGTCCCGGTGGCATTCTTTCCCTACTCCAAGACCCTGTTTCTCGCGTTCGATCTGCTGGTACGCCCCCCCTCAGAGGAAGATTTCATCCTCCCGCACGAGGAGGCTCGACCGGTCCGCCGGAAGGAATGAAGCGGCTCATCCAATCTCGGAACCATTCCGGGCCACTGGCCGCGCCGGTGTCTCACAGCATCCAGGTCAACAGCTGATAGCCAACCACCGCTCCTTGAGGGAGTGTGTGGCCGCCGTCACCTCCGGATGTACGCTTAGTCTCCATTCATAGAGCCGCGAGGCGTCAGGCCTGCGCCACACCGAGCATCGGCAAGTAGGCCCGCCACGGGCCGACAGCATCGGTATACTGACGCCCGAGCACCCGAGCAGTCTGAGCCAGATGGTTGAGGTCGTGTACCACCCAGGTCGCCAAAAGCTGCTGCAGCGTCACCGGACCGAGCTCCGGGTGAAGGCCGCCACTGGTGAGATCCCGGTTCTGGAGCAAGCCTGGAAGCCGACCCAGGTTGACGCTCCGCAGTTCCGCAAACGTATCCAACAGCTGGGGTAACGTTTGGCCACGAGAAGCCTCAAACTGAGCGAACCGATCGAATGGTGTAAACGCCTTCTTCAGACCGAACTGCAGCAGGTGTTCGACACGGGGAATCCAGTCCGTCCGCTCGCCATGAATGAGATGACCTACAATGTCGAACGGGCTCCAGCCGTCGGGCCCCTCACGAGCATGGACTAATGGATCGGGAAGCCCCCTCAGCATCGAATCGAGTACCGCGGGTGTGCGTTGCAGGATCGGGAGACCCTCGGCAAGGCGGAATTCCATAGGCCCTCAGGGGAGATTGCAATCCAGACACCAGATTGCAACGTTGGAGTGCTGAATGTGGCGCATAACCGAGGCTCGAATGCTAGCCAACCTCAGGAGCAGCTCATGAGAGCACCAGAACTGTACGCGACCGCCGTCTTACTTGCCCTCTTCACCTCGCCTGCCGCGGCTCAGGGTGCCGGCACGATCGAGTTCGGTGCGTTCGGGCAGGCGAGCTACTTCGACCAGAGCCTTCGCTTCGAGCAGGCGAAAGGAGGACCCGGTGTGCGGCTGGGGATCTTTGCGCTGCCGAGCGTCGAGATCGAGGCAGAAGGAGCCTTTGTTCCGCTCAACGGCCGGCCCACCGGCACTGCCAATCAGCTCCATATCTATTACATGCCGCTTCGCGCTCGTCTCCTGCTCAATCTTCGGTCGGGTGAACACGGCGCGTTTCTCCTGGGCGGCGGCTTCGTCCGAAACGAATACCGTCACGACATTCGCTTTCACGATAATGGAGTCACCGGTCTGATAGGCGCCCGGCTCGGACTGCCGGGGCGTACCAACATCCGCCTGGCCACGTATGCAGACTATATCCCTTCACCCACCAACGGGGTGGGCTACCAACTGAACTGGGGGATCCAGGTCGGACTGGGCTTCCTCCTCGGCGGAGGCGGGAACGGAGGGGAGGCCCGCGAAGCCACTCCGGTGAAGGGCCGGCCCGACTCGCTGGCATTGGCGGCGCAGCGGGATTCATTGGCTCGGGCTGCCCAGCAGGACTCGCTTCGGATGCGTGCCGCTCGTGACAGCGCGGCGCAGGCAGCGCGAGCGGAACAGGCAAGAGCACAGGATAGCGTTCGGCAGGCTCAGCAGAAGATTGCCGCGGCACAGCAGGCGCTACGCGACAGCGTCAACAACGCGGCTCGCGAGGACAGCATTCGGACGGCGGCGCTTCGCGATAGCCTCAGGCTGACCCAGAACCGGGCCCGGCAGGCTGCCTTGAGAGACAGTCTGGCCCGAGTCGCGCTGCGGGACAGCCTGCGCATGCTGATGACGCAGCGTCAGGCGCGGGTCACGCTGCGCGGCGTGAACTTCGAGCTCGGTAAGGCGGTCCTGCTCCCGATTTCCCGCGACATCCTGCAGGACGTGGCGCGGTCGCTGGTGAGTAATCCCACCGTGCGGGTAGAAGTCGGCGGACATACCGACAGCACGGGATCGAGGGCAGTGAACGAGCGGCTCTCACTCGCGCGAGCGGAGTCGGTCAAGGCGTTCCTCATCGAGAACGGAGTGAACGCAGACCAGATGGAGGTAAAGGGCTACGCCTCGACTCAGCCGGTGGCCAGCAACAAGACCAAGTCCGGCCGAGCTCAGAATCGGCGGGTGGAATTGAGACGTATCGAGTAGCACGGGTTATCAGATAAGCAGGACAGCTTGACGGTCCCCGGCTTCGGTATATATTCGGGAAGCATCACCGAATAGATACCGAAGACCGGGGATTCTTTGTGACACCGCTTCAGAACCACCAGCCACACTGCCCACAACAACCCATTGGACGCCCCCGGCAGCCGACGGCCTCCAGTCTCATCCGCGTGTGCCCCGAGTGCTCTGGCAAGATCGTCCGTTCATCTGGCTGCATCACCTGCATCCAGTGTGGTTGGGGGCAATGCGGATGACGAACGGACAGGTGAACCGCCCGCCGACCGGTCGAAAGCAGGCCGCTCCGCAGCTGGATCTGCTCTCGACGCAGACCGCGACGCCCAACACCTCAGTCTCGTTGCCGATCCTGGACGAGCGGAGTCGCGGCACCAGGTTCATCCGTCTTCCGGTGCAGTCGGTGCTCAATGCACCTGCCTCCACCAAAATGGAATTCTGGTCCATCAATCCCTATGTCGGCTGCGAGTTCGGCTGCACCTATTGCTACGCCAGGGATACGCATCGGTGGACGGTTGAGCGGGCAGTAGGGCGGTCAGGTGGTAAGGCGGTAAGACGGGAAACAGAGCCATCAGAAATGGACGGGCAGGCTGAGCAAAGTCTACCGCCTTACCGCCCTTCCGCCTTACCGCCTGAGGAGGCCTTCGAAAAAGAGATCCTGGTCAAAAGCGATGTCGCTGAGGTGCTCGCACGTACGCTCAAGCCCGCCAGGCTAGCCGGCCACTCGCTGGTGATCGGCACGGCGACCGATCCGTATCAGCCGGCGGAGCGGCGGTTCCAGCTCACCCGCCGAATTCTGGAGGTGCTGCGCTCGTTTCACGGACTCTCGATCGGCATCATCACCAAGTCGGCTCTGGTGACCCGAGACCTCGAGCTGCTGCAAGAGCTATCGAATCGGCATGAAGTCACAGTCAACATCTCACTGGCCACCGCGGACGCTCGGCTGGCGCGCCTGCTCGAGCTCCGCTCCCCGGTTCCGGCGGCGCGGCTTCGGGCATTGCGCCGGCTGATCGAGGGCGGCATCCATGCCGGGCTGCTGGTGGCGCCGATCATTCCGGGGGTGACCGACGATTGGCCTGGACTGGCCCGGTTGATGGAGGCAGCGAAGGAGGCGGGCGCTCGCTATGTGGTCGGGTCGGCGCTCCGGCTCGGCCCCGCAGCGCGGCACCGCTTCCTTCCTTTCCTCACCCGGGAGTTTCCCCAGCTGGCGGAGCGATATCAACGCCATTATGCCGGGAAGGACCACGTCAGCCAGAGCTATCAGGACGCGCTCACCCGCCGGCTTCGCCTGCTGCAACAGGCGCACGGCTTTCCGGTAGATGAGGGAATGAGGCGCCGCCGGCAGCTCGAGGGCCGAGCACCACGTGAAAGCGCCAGGGTGGCGAATAAACAGCAGGTGCTTTTGTGAACCACCTACGGTGGTAGAGGAGAGGCTATGAGCAATGCCGAACACGATCGCCGCATCGATTACATCGAGTTCTCAGTGAGCAGTGTGCCGGACGCCAAACGATTCTACCACGACGCATTCGGTTGGAGCTTCGAAGATTATGGGCCCGACTACGCCAGCTTTTCCGATGGCAGGCTGAGCGGTGGCTTTCAGACCGCCCCGGTGCGCACCGGTGGGCCACTAGTGGTGATCTATGCGACTGACTTGGAGGGCATGGAACGCCGGGTCCGCAAGGCGAATGGCAAGATCGTGAAACCGATCTTCAGTTTTCCCGGTGGCCGCCGGTTCCATTTTGCCGATCCCATCGGCAACGAGCTGGCAGTGTGGTCAGATAAGGAAAAAGCGTGAACAGTGAACCGTAAACGGTAAACAGGAAGGCTTCCCACGAAGAATCCTGTACCATCAAACCGGTTCACCGTTCACTGTTCTCTGTTCACGTTTGTCTGGCCGATATGCGCTCCGTGTTGTTCGTCGACCCTCCGGCTTTCTGCACTACCCTCGAAGGCCTGGTCGCCCCGGCGCTTCGCACCCGGCCGCTGGCGGTAGCTCCGCCTGGTGCGGACCGGGCTACCATCCTGGCGCTGTCGGCCGAAGCCCGGAGAGGGGGGTTGCGGCGAGGCATGCCGGTGAGAACGGCGCAGCGGCTCTGTCCCGACCTGATCGTGCTTCCTCCCAATCCGCGGCTCTATGCTCGCGCATCGCGCGCGTTGCATGAGATCCTGCGGATCTACGCGCCGACGATCGAGCCACGTGGCTTTGGTCACGCATTTCTCGACCTGACCGGCACCGGGCGACTCTTTGGACCGGCCCAGGATGTCGCTGTGCGACTTGGCCGCGAGATCAGTGAGCGGTTGCGTCTGCCGGTGTCCGTAGGCGTTGCCACGAACAAACTGGTGAGTCAGGCCGCGATCAGGGCTGACAGGCACACAGGTGGCCAGCCGGATAGCCCAAGCAGTGAACACGGCAGCGAGCTGTTGTATGTCCCCGCAGGCGATGAACGCGGCTTTCTCGCGCCCCATTCACTCGATGTGCTGCCTGAGCTCGATCCAGGCATGCGCGCGCGACTGGAGGATTATCAGCTCGAGCTCATCGGCGAGGTCGCTGCCATCAGCGAGAGCGCCCTCTGCGATGTCTTCGGCCGGAGCGGACGGATGCTCCGGGCCCGAGCCTGTGGGATTGATCCCCGGCCGGTGCTGCCGCCGGAGCGCCGAGCGGAGTTCCATGTCATGCACACGCTCACAACCGATACCAACGATCTCGGGGTGCTCCATCCGCTGCTTCGAGCCATGTGCGAGCGCCTGGGTCACAGGCTTCGCCGGCGCGGCTTGACCGCTGGGCGCTTGCGGGTGGAGGCGACGTACTCAGACTACACCGTCGTGGCTCGGGCCGCCTCACTCCGAGCCACCCTGCTCGATGCAGAGCTCTGGGAGATCGCGCGACGCACGTTTGGCTTGACCAATGCCAAGCGGATGACGATTCGGACGCTGGCTCTCACGCTGGATCAACTGATGGAGACGGACGCGCAGCTGGAGCTGTGGGATGCTGGACTGGCAGGTGAACGGGTGGACGGGCGAACGGGCGATAAGGTGGTAGGCAGGTACGGCGGTACGGCGGTAGGGCAGAGAAGTGAGCGTACCGCCCTACAAGCCGCGATCGACCAGATCCGTACCCGCTATGGCTCCGGTGCAGTGAGGAGTCCCCTCTCGGGGCACCGCACGCGCTTGCCGGTTACCACGTGACCACGATCTTGCCGAACGTCGCATTGCCTTCCATGACCCGATGCGCATCCGCCAGCTGAGTCATGGGGTAGGTACGCTCCAGTACCGGTTTCAGGGACGGCCCCTGCCCTTCTCTCGGCTGGAACAGCGGCAGCATCCGCTCGGTGAATTCGCGCACCAGCGGGATGCGCTCCTCCAACCCGCGGGTACGCATCATGGTACCGATGATCTCGAGTCGCTTCCGGAGGATCGGCGCCAGATCGGTCTCAGTTTGGCTGCCGACCAGAAAGCCGAGCAGAATGAGACGGCCGCGGGGAGCGAGTACTGCCAGGTTGTCCGTAAAGGCCGGGCCTCCCAGGACATCGAGCACGATGTGCACCGGATCGCCCACCGCTTCACGAAAGAGGGTCTCGCTGGTATCGATCCCGATATCCACCCCATACACCAGTGCCCGGGCCAGCTTGTCGCCGCTGCGGGACGTGCCCAGCACGGTGGCGCCGAGATGTTTGGCAATCTGGGCCGCCGCCGTTCCGACGCCACTTCCAACCGCATGGATGAGCACTCGTTCACCGGCATTGAGACGGGCCCGCGTGACCAGCGCATCGTACGCAGTCAGGAACGCTTCGGGGATCGCCGCTGCCTCGGCATAGGACAGCCCTGCCGGGATGGGGAGCACCTCGTCCTGATGCACCACCACCATCTCAGCCTGCGCACCGCCACCGACCAGACCCATCACGCGGTCCCCGATGCGCCAACGGGTCACTCCTCGTCGTACGGCTTCGACTTCTCCGGCGTACTCGAGACCGGGAATATCTGCGGGCCAGCCCGGAGGCGCGGCATACTGTCCTCGCCGCTGAATCAGGTCGGCCCGGTTGAGCCCTGCCGCGTGCACTCGCACTCTGATGTGCTCCGGGTGGACCTCCGGCTTCGGCACTTCACCGATCCCAATAACCTCGGGACCACCCGATCCAGAGTAGATCACTGCCTGCATCGATGCTCCCCTGCTTTTTAACCACGAAGGCACAAAGGACACGGAGGTCACAAAGAGAATGCTTTCAACATAACTCTGCAGTTCTTTGTTCATCCTTCGTGTCCTTTGTGGTGACTTTTCCGGAGATCTAATGGCTGAGACGTACTGTGATGCGGCACCGGGACACCAGTGGCACGGTCCGTACCATGAAAAGGAGTACGGCTTTCCGCTGGATGATGATGCGGCACTGTTCGAGCGGCTGATCCTGGAGATCAATCAGGCCGGGCTTTCCTGGCTCACCATTCTCAAGAAGCGCGAGGCGTTTCGGAGAGCCTATGGCGGCTTCGATCCCGAGGTCGTGGGTGCTTATGGCGACGCCGACCGTGCCCGGCTGCTGGCCGACCCGGGGATCATTCGAAATCGGTTGAAAGTGGACGCGGCGATCGAGAATGCCAGGCGGATACTGGAGATCCGAAAGACGCACGGCTCATTCAACGGCTGGCTGGCAGCGCACCACCCGCGCACCAAAGAGGAATGGGTCAAGCTCTTCAAGCAGACCTTTCGTTTCACCGGTGGTGAGATCGTGGGCGAGTTTCTGATGAGTATCGGCTACCTGCCCGGCGCCCATACCACGACCTGTCCGGTCTACCAGCGAATCGCTCGTCGGAAGCCACCATGGATGAACGTTCCATCCCCCTGAACACCACCCTCTCACTTCTCCCTCTCACCTCTTACTTCTTACCGCTCACCTCACATGTTCTCCCATCTCCACTCCCACACCCACTTCTCCTTCGGACTCGGTGTCTCCAGTCCGGAAGTGCTCGCCGAGGCAGCGGCCGAGCGGGGAGTGAAGACCCTCGCATGCACCGATACCAACGGGGTGTACGGAGCCGTCGAATTTCAGGGTGCCTGTGATGCAGCGGGAGTGCGGCCCATCCTCGGCGCCCATCTAGTGACGAACGGTCAGGAGGTGGTCGCCCTTGCTACCAATGAGCGCGGGTGGGGAGCCCTCTGCCGGGCGATTACAGCGATACACTGGCAGGATCGACGGGCGGACAGGCGGACGGATGGTCGGATGGACGGGCCACTCGGCGAACCATCGAAAATCCGGAGTGTTGTGGATCCAAGACTGCCCGCCCGTCCGCCTGTCCATCCGTCCGCCTGTCCAGCCGTCCGCCTGTCCCACCTGCTTTCAGCGGACCGAGACGGTCTCATCCTCGTCTCTCGCGACATCGACTTTCTCGAGGAGGTACTTCGGCTCAGCGGACCCGAGAACCTGTATGCCGAGCTCCGTCCTGGCCGTGGCCGCCACGAAGTACTGGCTGCTGCCCGCAGACTTCGCCTTCCTGTGGTGGCGACGAATGGCGTGATTGCCGCCCGGGCTGAAGACTGGAGCCGTCATCGGCTGCTGCGTGCCATTGCGCTGAACACCACACTCTCAGCGCTTCCAGTTCATGAGGTCTGGCCTAATCACGCCTGGCTCTGCTCCGCCAGTGAGCTGGCGCGACACTTCCCCGATTGCCCCGAAGCTATCCGAGCCACCGAAGCCATTGCGGAGCGGTGTTTTTACAGGATTCCGGTCGGCCAACGGATCGTGCCTCCGCGTGTTGCCGATACTGGCAGTGCCTTCGCGCAGCTCCGGGAGCTGGCGCTCGAGGGCGCCCGGTGGCGCTATCAGACGATCAATCCGACGCTCCAGGAGCGGCTCGACCTGGAGCTCGGGATCATCGGGCAGAAAGGGTTCGCCGATTATTTCCTGGTAGTGCGAGACATCGTCCGCCACGGACCCACTCACTGCGGCCGGGGCTCAGTCGCCAACTCCGTGGTGAGCTACTGCCTCGGCATTACCCACGTCGATCCGATTCAGTCCAAGCTGGTCTTCGAGCGCTTCCTCAACCTCGAGCGCCGGGATCCACCCGATATCGATCTCGACTTTCCCTGGGACGAGCGAGACAAGATTCTGGCGTACGTCTTCCGGCAGTACCCTCGGCTCCACTCCGCAATGGTCGCCAATCACAACACCTTTCAGCCGCGCGGCGCCTTGCGAGAGGTCGCGAAAGTGCATGGCCGGCCGGCCGGGGAGATCCGAGAGGTGACCCGGCGGATTCCCTTCTTCGAGAATGGCGAGCGGTTGCCCGACCTCGTGGCGACGCATCCCAACTTCAGTGGTCTCAACCTGTCAACGCACTGGCAGGAGCTGGCCCGGATCGCCGAGGGTCTGGTGGGAATTCCCCGACACATGTCGGTGCACCCCGGTGGAATCGTGATCACACCCACGCCGCTGACCGATTATGTGCCGGTGGAACGGGCAGCCAAGACGCTGGCCGACGACCGCGACCTGCCGGTGCCCGTGATTCAGTTCGAAAAGGACGGCACTGAAGACGCGGGATTGGTGAAGATCGACCTGCTGGGGAATCGGTCGCTCGCCGTCATCAGAGACGCAATCGAGGCGGTTCATGGCAACACCACCAACCGAATCGATTACACCTCTTCCGCCGCCGGCAACGATGAACGTGCCAAGGAGCTGTTCCGGACCGGCAAGACCATGGGTGTCTTCTACACCGAGTCTCCGGCGTCCCGGCTGCTCTGCGCCAAGAGCCGGGCCGACAGTTTCGAGCTGCTGGTGCTCAACACCAGCATGATCCGGCCTGCCTCCAACAAGTACATCCGGGTTTATCTCGACCGGCTGCGGAACAATACCCCCTACCAGCCGCTCGATCCTGTCCTCAGAGACACGCTGGCGGACTCATTCGGGATCATGGTCTATCAGGAAGATGTAGTGAACGTGTGCGCCACATTCGCGGGAATGTCGCCGGCGACTGGAGACGGTCTCCGGAAAGCACTCTCGAAGAAACGGCCAACCAAGCACCTCGGTGCCTATGCCGAAGAGTTCTTCACCGGAGCCTTGCGGGAAGGCCGTGACCCGGATGCCGCCAAGCGGGTGTGGGACATGATTATGACGTTTGCCGGCTACAGCTTTTGCAAGGGACACTCCTGTTCCTACATTCAGATTGCCCAGCACTCCTGCGCTCTGCGGGCAAATCATCCGGCAGAATTCATGGCCGCAGTGCTCTCCAACGGCGGCGGATTCTATCATCCCTTTGCCTACGTGGCGGAGGCGATGCGGATGGGACTCACCGTGCTTCCACCCGACATCAACGCCAGCGATTTCCGCTGTATCGGCAAGGACCGGGAGATTCGTATCGGGCTGCAGTTCGTAAAGGGGTTGTCGGCGGATGGTGTGGAGCGGGTGCTTGAAAAACAGGGCGGCCCGTTCACGAGCATCTTCGATCTCCGTGCCCGCACCGGCATCTCTCCCTCCGACCTGCGGCTCTTGATCAAGGTCGGTGCGCTCGACTCGATCGCTGGAGGCTGGACTCGTCCGATGATGCTGTGGCTGGTGGACTCAGCGGAAGGGCGGTATGGCGGTACGGCGGTAGGACGGGCTGAAACAGCCGACTGGTTCGACGATCTTCCCTCTGCCGTTCCGACCCTGAAAGAGTATTCCCTCGAGCGCCGCCGCCGAGAAGAATACGAACTGATGGGATTCATCACCGATTCCCATCCCATGCAGCTCCATGCCGAGCAGCTCCGGCGTTTACGGCTCTGCCCCAGTACCGAGATGCACCGGCGCGTGGGGCAACAGGTGCTGGCGGCAGGCATGCTCACTGCGGCCAAGCCGGTCCATACCATTAAGGATGAGCCGATGGAATTTGTCACCTTCGATGATGGGCATGGGTTGATCGAGGCTGTACTCTTCCCCAGAGCCTATCGTGAGCGCGGTCACGTCCTGTTCGACCAGGGGCCGTTCATCTTTCGGGGGAAAGTGGAGGAGGAATTTGGAGCTGTGACGCTGACGGTGACGCAGCTGGATCGGCTGGAACGGGCTCGGGTCAAGCTAGGGTGAGGTGCGCTGCTCGAACGTCATGGGCCCTTCCTGCGCAAAACGAATCTTCCGCTGCCCGATTGGGGTGGTAAACGTGGCGCGAC
Organism: uncultured Gemmatimonadales bacterium; assembly: GCA_963751925.1. Lineage (GTDB taxonomy): Bacteria > Gemmatimonadota > Gemmatimonadetes > Gemmatimonadales > GWC2-71-9 > CAVVWJ01. The sequence goes on from CAVVWJ010000007.1 coordinate 238,998, forward strand.
CCCGAACGGCGAACATATGAGTCCCGGACCTGAGCGCCTTGAGCTGCTCCGATGTAGTCTCGGCTTCCATAGCGAGTCCCATCGCAACCAGGGAGACAGTGTCAGTCGCAACGTCTACAGTGCTATCCTGGTCCAGCCGCCCTACCTGTATCCCGTCCAGGCGCAGGGATAGCTCCACCCGCTTGGTCGAGAGCGGATAGTCGTTCCGGTTTGCCACTGACAGCGCCACCACGAGCGGGGATCCGCCCACCGGCTGGGGTTGGGCGAGATTTAGAGAGACTCTGGATACCGTGACGACAGGGTCCTCGTAAATCCAGAAGCCGAGGGGAGTGCAGGCCCCGAGGAGTACTCCGTACAGAGCTGGCTTCCAGAGCACTCGCATACCCGCTCTCCAACCCGAAGGATCTACCATGCGCCTTTCGCAACTGTTCGCAGTCCTGGGACTTTCGCTTCCTTTGGCCGCCGCCGCCAGTGCCTGCGGCTCCGACGGCACCGGACCAGTCACCGGGGCAGGCGCCAAATTGGAACAAGTGGCCTCGGGCCTGAGCTTCCCCCTGTACCTCACCACTCCCCCCGGGGACGTCGCACGGCTCTTTATCGTAGAAAAGACCGGCACGATTCGCATCGTGAAGAATGGAGCACTGCTGCCCGATCCGTTTCTCGATATCAGCAGTCTGATCTCGAATGGTGGCGAGCAGGGACTGCTTGGCCTCGCCTTCGATCCTCAATACGCAACGAACGGTCGCTTTGTTGTGCACTACACCGATACCGCCGGAGACACCCATCTCTCGACCTTTCAGGTCTCCACCGATCCGGATCGTGCCGACCCCACCAGCGAACACCTCATCTTGACTGTCGATCAACCGTTCGAAAACCATAACGGTGGACAGATCGCTTTTGGACCGGACGGCTTCCTCTACATGGGTTTGGGGGACGGTGGCTCGGGTGACGATCCCCAGGGCAATGGCCAGGATCTGTCGGACCTTCTCGGCTCCATTCTCCGGCTGGATGTCTCCTCGGGCACTTCCTACACTTCGCCGCCGGACAACCCCTTCGTAGGCCGGACTGATGCCCGGCCGGAGCTGTGGAACTACGGTCTGCGCAATCCCTGGCGCTTCAGCTTCGATCGGGCAAACGGTGACTTGTATATCGGTGATGTCGGCCAGGGACAGTACGAGGAGATCGACGTCTCACCCGCAGCAACAGGTGGAGGCAAGGGAGTGAACTATGGCTGGAACATCATGGAAGGTGCTCACTGCCTGAACGGTGCTCAGTGCAGCCCTACCGGCTTGGCGCTACCTGCTTTCGAATACACCCATAGCGAGGGATGTTCGGTCACCGGTGGCTACGTGTATCGCGGCCAGGCGATTCCAGCGCTACAGGGTCTCTACTTCTTCTCCGATTACTGCCAGGGCACGATACGCAGCTTTCGCTACGCCGGGGGGACGGCCAACGTGCTGACCACATGGCCGACGCTCAAACCGGGCGGCAACGTCAGCAGCTTTGGAGAGGATGCCAGCGGAGAGCTGTATGTGCTCGACTCCGGCGGCACTGTCTTCAAGGTCGTCCCGGGACCGTAGCGTGACTGAAGCCGCTCACAGCCTTCCAGATACCGAAACCTTCGAGCGGCTGCGTGCCCGGATCCCACCGCTGGTTCGGTTCGGGACATCTACCTGGAACTATCCGGGCTGGCGCGGTCTGGTGTACCACCGGGATTACGGTCCCAAAGGCGCGGCCTCCCGCATGCTCGAGGAATACGCTTCATTCCCGCTGTTCGGCACCGTCGGCGTCGATTCCAGCTACTACGGTCCACCGACTGAGGCAGTCCTCCAGAGCTACGCGCAGCATCTACCGGCCGGTTTCCCCTGCGTCAGCAAGGTGTGGAGTCAGCTCACGATCCATACCTTCACCAAGGCACAGGACCCGGAGCGCGCCGGAAAGCGGAACCCGGATTTCCTCAACCCGGATCTTTTCAGGGAGGAGATCTACGAGCTCTACCAGCGGGTCTTCAGCGACCACACCGGTCCGTTTGTCTTCGAGTTCCAGACCATCGCAAAGTCGAGCGGACTGGGACCGGAGTCATTCGCCAACCGGCTGGACGAGTTTTTTTCGGCCTTGCCGCGTGAAGGGCAGTATGGCGTGGAGATCCGCAACGACGAGTTCCTGACCCCCATGTACTTCGCGGTCCTGCGGGAACACGGAGTCGCCCACGTATTCAATTCATGGACCCGCATGCCGCCAATCGGGCACCAGCTCGACCTTCCGGGCGCGATCTCCGGAACATTCCTGCTCGCCCGCGCATTGCTTCGGCCTGGCCGGACCTATAACGAGGCAGTCGATGCCTTCGCTCCCTATGACCGAATCCGGGAGCCCAATCCGAAGTTGAGGCGCGATCTGGTTCGTCTGGTCGAAGCCGCCGTGCGCACCCGGATTCCCGCGTACCTGCTGGTCAACAACCGGACTGAGGGAAGCGCGCCGCTGACGATTGCCGCCGTAGCAGAGATGCTTCCGGATTTTCCGCAACCTTGACGGCCTCAGTCATCCTCGTCCAATAGCCTGACTTCGAGAGACCACCGGCGCTCCTCACCCGGACGGAGCAGTTGGGCCGTGCCCCACTCGAGAGCAGCCCGGTCGAGACGATCGGGCGCGCCGATGCACGGCTCGAGGGCGAAATTGTAGTAAGGCGTCCGCCCGGGCGGGGCCCACCCACCGCAGTTGATCCAGAGCCCAACCTGGGGAACCTCCTCTGACCGGACCGTGAACTCGAGCCGTTCGCCACGCCGCGGATCGGTCAGCAGCATTCGCCCGGATGGTCCCAGGTCGCCAAAGAGCTTCACCGCCCAGCCGGCCGGATCGGGGAAGGTGAAGCGCTCAGCATTACCCCCAATCGCGGCCGGCCAGCTCACGATGTCATCCACACTCACGTCATTACGGCCATGGACGGCGTCTACTCTCACCTGAGTCACGTCGGGCAGAGTCAGGATCGATCCCGGCTGGACGTTCAGTAGAGGGTGAGACGACCAGATCCAGGGAAACGCTGCCTCGCCGGTATGCCGCAGCAGATAGTGGAGTCTGATAACCGGCGCAGCGTTGTCCAGCGTGATCCGGCGGTGAAATTCGTAGGGGAAGGCAATGCCAGTGGCGGAGCCAGTGATCGTGGTTCCCTCCCGGTGCTCGAACACCGAGCTGGTCCACGCGGCACTCCAAAGCTCTCCGTGGTCTGGCAAAGGAGGGGTGTTTGGCGGCGCACCCGGCACCCGGGACGGCCCCACCGTGGGGAAGCACTCGTCCCATCCGCCGCTGTCAGCGGTCTCGACATACGATGCGCCGGGCCGGGGAAGAGCGAGTGGGATCTGATCGCTGCGCCAGAGCCATTCCCTTCCGTTGCGGCGGCGCAGGTTGCTCAACTTCATCCCAATGGTCGGGATGACGACGACTTCGAGGTCAGCCGAGCGGAGCGCTACCGCCGCGAATCCCGCGACTGTGATCTGATGAAAGGACATGGCCGAAGGCTCGCACCGGCCAGGTTCCGAAACCGGCTACCTTGGCAGGCACCGCGAAGAAACGGAAGTGGCGGTCAGGAAGTTGGGACAGGTTGCACATGTGCTCTACAATGGGGATCCCGGCCTGCAGCAGGGCGGAGTGAACCGGGCGAGTCAAGTCGGCGGTGTCGTCGATATTGAGCGAGTCGATTCCGACTAGTGCGGCGCCCTGCTGCGCCAGATAATCCGCCGCATCGTCGGTGAGGAAAGGGTGCCCCGACAGATAGCGCTGGGTCCTCCAGTGGACGTCCCAGCCGGTCTGCACCAGCACCGCTTTGCCCTTCACATCGAATTCCCTGAACGCGGAGCTGGTGATCCGCCGCTCCCCGCCGGCAGGGATCCTGACGACCATACCATCCAGGTTGGCAAGCGATTCGAGCGGAAGCTGGGCCAGATCGGGGCCGGTGGCGTACCGGTGGAAGGGAGAGTCGAGATAGGTACCTGTATTCGCAACCATCTCGATTTTTCCGATGTAAAACTCGACGCCGGGAGCATAGTGCGCTCGAGAAGCCTCTCGGCTCAGGTAATCGCAGATGATCGGCCCGGGTAACCCGGGATAGGTGGTCATCCCGTGCTCGACCGTGTGGCTGACATCGATAAAGGTCAAGCGCGTTGCACCGCGCGAAGTTCGTCCTCGACACCAGCCACCGCGCTGATGCGGGCGATCGTTTCACCCACTTTGTTGTTCGGGGTCGACGCACCTGCCGTGATACCGATGACCTTCGAGTCGCCCAGCCAGTCGGACGCAATCACCTCGGTCTTGCTGCCGATCGGCTGATGCCGAATCGTCCCGGTGACGGTGTCGATCGCGTTGGCGTCCTCGATGTGGTATGACCGGACGCCGTGCAGGTCCACCAGGGCCGCGAGATGGCAGGTGTTGCTCGAGTTGTACCCGCCGACCACCACCATCAGATCGAGTGGCTCGCGCAGAAGTCCCAGCACGGCATCCTGACGCTCCTGGGTGGCGGAGCAGATCGTGTCGAAGGAGCGGAAGTGCTCAGCGACAGCAGCCTCGCCATAGCGGACGATGATGCTCTTCCGAACCTCACCGGCGATGGCCAGCGATTCACCAGAGAGCATGGTGGTCTGATTGGCCAGCCCGACCCTGGTCAGGTCTCGCGTAAAGTCGAAGCCGGGAGACACGGCCTGGCGGAACCGGGCTTCAAGCTCGGCGAGGTCTCCCCGGCCTTCGATGAAGTCGCAGAGCATGCGAGCCTCCGCCATGTCGAACACCACCAGATAGCGGCCACCCGGGTGTTTCATGACCTGGCTGGCGGTGGCCTTGGTCTCCTCGTGATAGTGCTTGCCGTGGATGATGGCCGTGAAGCCATCCCTGGCGTAGCTCTCGACCCGCTTCCAGACGTTCAGGACCGATCCGCAGGTGGTATCCACCAGAACGCAGCCGATCGCGCGAAGCCGTTCGAAGTCGCGCATGGTGACTCCGAAGGCGGGCATGATGACAACGTCATCGGGCGAAACCGCTGAAAAGTCGAATTCGCCCTCGGTCCCGTGATCCAGGATGGTAATCCCCATGTCGCGGAGCTTCTGATTGACATGGGGATTGTGGATGATCTCCCCGACCAGGAAGAGCCGGCGGCCAGGGAACTTCGACCGAGTTTCGTAGGCATATTCGACGGCCCGGTCTACCCCATAGCAGAACCCAAACTCGCGGGCCAGCCGGAACGTCAACGGCCCGACTGCAAGCCGATAATCGTTGCTACGGACCACGTCCACCACAGTGCTGTGGTAGTCCGCAGTCAATTGGCCGGCGATCTCTCCCTTGAGGCCAAAGCCCTTGCGGAAGTAGGTGTTTTCCATGCCTCAATCTACCCGGGTATCAGGGGCGCGCTGGCTTGGGTGACGGTGGAGACGGAGGAGGGGGACTGCACCCCCGGACCTGCGGCAGAATGGTGAGGTCGTGGAAGGTCCCGGTCAGATGTACTCGCTGAATCCCACTGACCGAGCGTGCCCGTGCATCGATCTCACCCGAGAACACCCCGGGTTTGGACCGCCGGAGCTGGACGCTCCCGCTGTCACCCTGAAATCCCTTGATCGCGGTCTGAGCAAAGAGGCGAAGCCCCACACTAGCCGCCGGTCGGGTCGAGTCGGGCAGGGGAAGGGTGCGCACCTGATAGCGTCCCGGAACGACCGTGTCCCGGGGGAAAAGAGCCAGCGCCAACCCAGTGTCGCCCCGCACGCCCCGGATCTCGAGGAACCGATCGCGGCCGCACCACTCCGCCCTGGCCGTAACAGAGATCTTGCCGGTGTCCGAGCCGGTCCAGTGCGCCTCCAGCTGGCCGGTGCCGGGCTTGTGCCCGGTGGACCCTTTACAGGCTGCCAGTATGAACAGAACCGCTAAACCCGTAGGCTTCACCGCACACCTCGAAGCACGATATCGAAGCGGAGCTTGCCACCGATCTCGGGAGAGATCGGCCGGCTCAAATCAAAGCGTATGATCCCGTGGAAGAACGAGACTCCCACCCCACCGCCGACGAGAGCCTTGCTCGAGAGCAGATCGGAGACAGTCGCCGTTTGACCGGCATCCAGAAAGACGACCGGGCGCACCCGTCCGTTCAGCGGAGCAATGTCGAGCTGGGCCGACCAGAGCGCTGACCCACGAATGGTACCGTATTCGAAGCCCCGGACAGTGTTGAGCCCACCGAGCCGAAAGAGGCTTTGCGGCGATGTCGGCTCGGTTGCGAGTCCGGCCTTGATCCGCATTGTAGTTCCTCGGCCGGAGCCAAGCGACCAGCGAAGGTCGCCATAAATTCGGCCAGTGCGTTCCCCTTCTCCACCAAGCGCGTCGGCCGAGACCCGCCAGAAGAGATGGCCGCTCCCGCTCAAGCTGACGGAAGCCAGGCCAAAGGTGCCGCCTCGAATGGCTGGATTGGGAGGGAAAAGGCCGGACCCACCCAGGAAGTCGTTGACGGCCGACTTGGCGGCCTGCCCGATGCTGCCTTCCCGCTCGATTCTCGCGGCGATCGTCAGCTCCAACCCCGGACGCAAGGAGGTCTCAAAAGAAGCAGAGCTGCCCTGGACCAAGGCGTAGTCCCCATTGTCGTGACCGGCAAAGAGGCTGTTGAAGGTATTGGCAAAGCTTCGGCCAGCCGAGAAAGGGTCGAGATCGGCGATGTCACGATAGCCGCTCAGCCCGAGGCGGCCGCCGGGTGCATCCCGGGCGACCGTGAGGCGTCCGGTAATTCTCTCGTCACTCAGGCCGTAGCGCAGAGTCGCGTACGCGCTGGTGAAGTGAAGCCCGGGGATCCGAGCCTGATACCCTACCCCGAGTGAGAGCCCCTGCACCCGATTGTACTGCATGAGATCGGAAAGCCGCTCGTAACCAAAGCCGTGGGCCGGCTGGCCCGTAAGCGCTCCCGGGAGATCTTCCGCTTGCCTGGCAATTTCCGCTTGTTCCTCTAGAGTCCGATCATGGTCCGCGTCCAATGCGAAGGTGAGTGAATCCGTCCATCCGCGAAACCGGGCCAGCGAGTCGTAGGGAGGGCTGTGCAGCTGATACCGTCCGCCCGGCCAGCTCCCGACGCGGTCCAACCCGCGTGAGCTGTCCGGTTCTGCCTGGTCCGCAGGACCACTCGCTACGGTCGAGTCTCCTCTTCCGACAGAGTCCGGCGGGTCGAAAACGATTTGTCGGCCGGTGTTGATCTGATAGTCTTGGAAGCTGGTTCTGGCCTCGAACGGAATGATCAGATCGCTTACCAGCGGAAGACGTACATCACCCGAGATGACCTGGCGCTCGGGCATCCAGTACCGCCCCCGTTGCAGGCCATACTGGAGGTCGGCACTGATTCGCACGATGCGATTGGTGATCGAATTCAGACGCCGGGCCGATGCGGAGTCTCTCGCGGCCGGCTCGCCGGGACGGGCCCACAGTTCGGTTCCGACGTAGCGGAAGGCCAAACGAACCACCTGTGCGCTGGCCGAGTCGATCCAGACCTGGCCCACGATAAGCGCCGGACCACTCCGCCGAGGTGCTACGTCCAGCCGGATCAGCCGCAGTACACCTGCGGCGGAGCTGACTTTGAGATCGCCACTGCGGACGTAGCGGTACCAGTCCGGACCGCGCTCCGACAGGGGATGGAGGGCGCCGGTCGCCGGGAATTGATCGCTGAAGATCCGGAGCGAATCACCGGGCTCGCGGGGGGCAAACCAGGGACGCCGGAATGCTCGAGACAGTTGCACCCCGGACTCCGATCGGCCGCGACGCCCAAGCACATCTACCCTGAGGTCGTTGGGCAGCTGCCACTGAACCGAGGCGGCCTGCTCTTCGACTGCGATCGGTGGCATCCTGGCCCAGCGGCGCCGGCCCCTGGAGACCGTCAGCCGATAGCGGATCGTGGCCTGGTAATCGGAAACGGTAGAGTCGGTGGCCCGCCGCCGGGCGATTGCCCGCTGGACCAACTGCTGAACGGCGGGAGTGGAGTAAACTGCGGTGTCTTGGGGAGAGGTTTGGAGGGCTACGGTGGTGACAATCGCTATGAAGTTTGCGCCCATTTGCTCCGGCCGTCTCGGTGGAGCCCGTACGCTTTGAGGCGACGCCAGAGGGTAGTGCGGCTGATCCCAAGGGAGCGAGCCGTCTCAGCGAGCTTCCATTGATGCGCGTCGAGCGTCTTGACGATAGCCTCTTTTTCCCGAGCCGCCAACGTTGTGGCCCCTACCACACCCGGGATGAACATCGCCTCGCCAAGCTCGAGCCCGCCGACCCGCAAGGGACGAAGTCTGCCTCCCAGAGCCGCCAGCCGCGGCTGGAGGTCGGTGGCCCCTTCGAACAATTCCATTCCGGCCAAGGCTTCCCGGGCTGGCTGGTTAGCGTAGAGGAGGCGTCCGTCGATGTCGAATACCACGACACCTTCACTGAAGCCGTCCAACAGAGCCTTGGCGAGCGGAGAGAAGACCGAGGGCATCGAGCCGATCGTAAGAGTTTCTGGCATATCTCAGGGTACGGGGGCGCTAGACCAGTTGTTTCGGGACACGTCTCTATTGTAGACGTCCCGGCCGGCCTCTGCTGCACAATCCCGGAACTTCATTCGCCGATGGCTTCTACCGGGATTTCGTGATGCTGACGTCGCTCCGCCAGGAGCACGATCGCCAACCCGGAGAATATTGCGAGACCGCCACCGACAGCCCGCCAGGTGAGGTGTTCCCCGTTCAGCACCATGGGCGCCACTGCTGCGGCAAACAGCGGCTGGAGATAGATGTAGACAGTGACGGTGTTGGAGGAGACCCTCTGCAAGGCCCAGATATTCAGGAGATAGCTGACGATCGTCGGAAACACGACGATGTAGGCCACCCAGAGCCAGACTGCGGGTGTCATGCTCTCCAGGTGCATCCCGCTATAGGAAAACACAGCCACCGGCAGAACCCCTATCAGGGCAAACAGCATGACATAGAAGCTGACCGTGACTGAGCCGTAGCGACCCATCACCGATTTGGAATAGAGGAAGTACGCCGCATAGCACACCATCCCCAGCACGATCAGGGCGTTTCCCAGCGCCACGTTAGGAGCCAGCGAGATGCGATCGGGGCCGATCAGGTACACGACCCCGGCTCCCGCAATGAGGATTCCCGCCAGCTTGGCCGCCGAGGCCGGCTCACGTCCCGCCAGCAGTGACCAGAGCACAGTGAAGACCGGCACTGTGGTCACCAGGATTGTCGCATTTATGGCAGTCGTGTAGCGGAGACCGTACAGAAAGAGCGTCTGGTTGGCTGCGATCCCGAGGAGACCGAGTGTTGCCAGGCGCATCAGATCCCTGCGATCCCGCACCCAACCACCCCCAGTAAACTGGTTCAGCAACAGCAATACCAGGGTGGCGCCCAGCACCCGGATGGAGACGAGAGCGCCGGCGGGAAAGTGCGGCAGTACAAACCGTCCGGCGATGGCCAGGCTCGCGAAGAGGAGCTGTACCACTACCAGCGCCAGGTGAACCGACAGTCTACCGGATGGCTGACGGCCGGCCGTGGCTACCGACGAGGGCGCCCCCTCGGCTTGCCCCGACGCCCACCATGCTCATGCCGACGGCCATGACCACCTCGGGATGGCCGGAACGACTTCCCTCCCTCGGCAAATTCAGCTTTCGGCGGCCGGCGCAGTAGAGCCTGCAACGCGGGTATGCTGTCGGCCAGAAGAGGTGGATGCCTGCCGCGCTGCACTGCGAAGAGCAGCGGCCGGTCCAGTCGAGGAAGCTCGTCCTGGCGCAATCGCTTGGCCTGGCCTTCACGGAGGCGCACCCGGGCCACCCCAATCCCGTCGCGGACCTCATAATCCAGGGGCACGGCGTCACCGCGGAGGTGCACGCTGGCAGGCAGCGCCTCGAGCCGCTCACGCACGGCCTGCTCGACCAGCCGTGCGGGATCGAGGGTGATGCGGGTTCTGAGAAAGTCGTCCCAGCTGCTGACCACCTCCAACTGCTCGCGTATCCGGGAGCGCAGCGCGTCGGGAGCGAGCTCGGCAAGGGCTCCACCCGACCGGCGCCACAGCTCATCCAGCTCCGCGATCGTTCTTCGAAGCCGCTGCTGGTCGGGATGGGTCGTCTCACCATCCATCAGCGCTCTCGCGAGCACGTCCCGGGCAGTGGACTCCAGATCCGCCGGGATCTTTCCTTCGATCGGCTCGACCTCGGTCTCCAGCTCAAAACCGAAGTACACCCGCCGCCTCTCCACCATGAGCCGCTGATGCTTGCGAGGACCGCCGAGGACAACCTTGGGCGGGCCTGGCCTGGCGTACTGCCTGACCAGATCATAGGAGAGGGTGGTCCCTTCGATGCCGGCTCGGGGCACCCCAAAGCGGTCTGCGAAAAACCGCAGGTTACCGGCTACAGCGCCCCAGCTCCCGGCCACCGACGTCTTTGAAATCCGGGCCTCCTGGCCATCTACCGTGTGCTCATCGATCACGAGATCAAACGGCATGATCCGGGCAAGCAGATCAGCCCAACGCCGCCGGATTTCTTTCGAGGCATACGGAAGTTGCTTGGGGAGTGGCAGCTCGAGGGATCGGTAGACTGAAGCCAGACCGAGCGCGGTATCCTCGATCGCCTTGAGGAGCACCCCCCGACGTTCGGCCCACTCCGCCACTCCGTCCTCGAACAGGTGGCGCGGCAGGCCATAAACTTCTCCGACATAGCCGTGCTGGTTCACGGCCTCGGCGTACAGATTGTAAGCGGTGAGATGATCGCTCCCGCTGACCACCACGCCGTGAAGATCCCGTTCCTCTCGCGTCATCCGGTGCAGTGATTCGATGTTGGAGCAGACCGCGGCCATCGGGATCAGCTCCTCGTCCGCGTGCACCAGAAGCTCGCCCCAGGCACGCTCGACCGGTAACGCCTCCACTTCCCTGCCATAGCTCGTCAGGCGTCCGTTCTCGATCAGTCCACGGTCAGTCAACAGCGAGATGGCCCGCCGGTACGCGATCCGGTCCAGCGGGACCGGCAGGTCGAGGTCGCGAGCGTCCACTCCCAAGGCGGCGCAGGTGATCGCCACTCGTTCGGCATCACCGGCGAGCTGGAATTCGGGAGCGGTGGGGCGCAGCGATTCGAACTTGAGATCCCGATCGCTCAGGATGATGACTTCGCCGTTGGGCACCCGCCCGTGGACCCTGCCGGCCATCTGCAGAATTTCATTGGCGCCGAGATAGAGGCGGTGGAGCACGTTCCGCCCACGGTCAACGACGTTGCCGTAGCGGGCGTCATAGATGACGACCGTGTCCAGTCCGCGTAGGTTCAGCGCCGACTGTCCCGCTGCCGTCATCGCCAGCAGGAACGGACGCTCTACTTCGCCCTCGAGAAATGGGCGGATCACCCGGATAGGCTCGCCGCCGTGGTAGAAGGCAGTGGTCAAGCGGGGCCATTGCGCACCGAGTCCGGTCGAGAGCTTCTCCACCTCGGCTCGGGTCGGAACGAAAACCGCTACGCCTCGTTTGTCCTTCAGGATGTGCCGGACGTAACGCTCGTTGAGGAACTCCTCTGGCTGCTGCGGGAGCACCTGCACCTTGGCCTTCAGCGCCGGGTCGAAGGCCTGGGTGACAAGCACTTCGGAGCTGGTGAGGTACTGGGCGTAGAAAGTCGGGTCTACCGTAGCGCTCAGCCAGATGAAGCGGCAGCGCGCGCGCTTACCCAGGGCCAGACAGAGCTCCAACTCGGCTGAAGTCTGGTGGATCTCGTCCACTATGATGGTATCGCGTCCGGTGATCAGATCGTCCTGGAACCAGCGTCTCGCGATCCCGGTGGTCACGATGACCACGTTCCAGCTCGGCGTCGCCGGGGTCGCTTCCCGCTCCCGGTTCACCACACCCACTGAAAGCGGCTCCCGCAGAATCGATTCGGCAATCGGGCGAATGCCCAGAGTTTTTCCGGTGCCGGTTCCAGCAACTATCCCGAACCCCAGACCCTGGCCCGCCCATTCGCGCAACTCGGCGCCGTGCTCCCGTTCCAACAGCGTGTCAACGCGAAGCGCGAGGGCCAGCTCGATGGTCTCACAGGCTGCCCGGGTGGGAGCAATGACAATGATGCGACCCTTGGGATGGGGCGCGTGGCGGTAGGCCTCGGGATCGGGCGGAAGGTGGTGGTCGCGGGAGGGGTGCATTGGTGAAGATAGTCGGGAGTCAGGAGTCGGGAGCGAGTCGAAACACAGTCGGGTTCACGACTCTGAGTGGGGGGCTAGGCCTTCGGAATCTACGGTGTGACTGTCGAGTCTCTTCTGACTTCTAATACCTGAGTCCCAGCTCTCGACTCCCGACTCCCGACTGCTAGAACCCTGGCTGCAGCACGAACTGCCAGACCCACCCCTTCGCTGGCCGGTCGAACGGCCGCACCAGGTCTACCTCGGCCACGGCATATCCCAGCAGGTTGATCCGGAGTCCAGCGCCGGCGCTGAAGACGGGATCGCGGGTGCCGGATAAACCGAAGATCGACGGCTTGTTGGCCGAGTCCCAGGCAAGCCCGCCATCGCCGAAGATGGCAAACTCGAGCGGGAACGCACCGTAGTATCCGGTCCCGATCCCAAGAACCCCAAGCAGCGGGAAGCGAAGTTCGGCGTTCGCGACAACCATACGACTGCCCAGCAGCTGGTCGAACACCGGACAGGCATTCGGATCAGTGGCGGTTGGGGTGCACTCCGATGCGTCAAAGGACCCGTAGGTATACCCCCGCACCAGTCCTTCGAAGCCAAGGAAGAGCGGCTGCAGCCGAGTATCCTGGCCGCCGGCACCGTAGCGACCGTAGTGGAGCAGCCTCGTGGCGAACGTAAAAGGACGGAGCGGCATGAAGTACTTCCGGTAGTCGGCCAGGACACCGACATAGCTGAGCGAACCTATTGTGGGGGATACCTCCAGCCGATACCGCTGCCCCAGGATCGGGCTGGTCGCGCCAAAGAAGGAGTTGTCGTAGACCAGCGCGGCACTCGCCACCCCCATGTTGAGGCCACTGGGCGACGGTAGATCCTGCTTGTCGTCCGCGATCAACTCCCCAGTAAGGAAGGACGTGGCTCGAGTTTGGAGCTCGCTGCTGAATGAGATGTTGCTGAAGCCAGCCTGAAAGTCGAAGCGCTGTACCGGGCTGAACGGATATGACACGATGCCGGTGATGTCCCGATTGGTCTGCCGGTCGAGGATCTGCTGCTCCACGAAGGCTGGCTCCCCGTTCACGGTGGCGGTGCCCGAGGCATACCCTCCCGTCACATACGGCACCTGCTGTATCGCTGCACCCCAGTTGAGACGATGGCTCAGATTCTGGTAGCCGAGCAGAGCCGTAACATCCTTGAAGCCGCCGTTGACCTGGAGCGCAGTGACAAGGTTGTGGTTTCCCAGCAGATCGCTGAAGTACAAAGCTGCGCCGCCACCGACGTAGGTGCCGAACTGGTTCGAGCCGGCAAAGAGCGAAGGTTGCCCTACATAGGTGAGTGCAAGGCCTCCGCGGTACGGCTGAATGGCGAAGGTCGTATCCGCCGGCAGGCCGCGGTTCGGGTCATGCAGGAGGTCCACCAGCAGGGTGTTTCTCCGCTGCAAGGGCGGCAATAGCGCCGCTTCCGCGCGTGCTAGAGTGCTGACAATGGGATGTCCCGCCAACGCCGGCGCAGAGTCGATCGCATAGACCTCATAGCCATTGGCGCGGAACACGCTGTACATGAGGCGGCCGGACCGCTGGGCCACGGTGATGGCGGGGCTGGTCTCAGTGATCCCGCTGACACCGGTGAAGAGATCGGTCAGCTGAGCAACCGCGCCGCCATCCACCCCAACTCGATAGACATTGGATACGCCGTCCGGGTCAGCGATGAAATAGACGCTCCGGCCATCGGGAGACCATTGCGGGTTGATCTGCCGGGCGCCGCGCAGCGCCGCCAGCTCACGTACCTGGTGACTCCCCACATCCATGATGGCGAGCGAGTAGGGGCCAATGTTGAGGTTGGCGAGATTGCTGGTGAAGCGGTCGGTGACGAATGCCAGACTCCGGCCATCCGGCGACCATGCCGGCTGCAGGTCGGCGAACCCATCGTTCGTAAGCTGTGTGAGCTTATTCGCCTCGAGATCGTAGACGTACAGATCGGACAGGCCACCAAACAGTCCCGAGAAGGCGATGAGCTTGCCGTCAGGCGACCAGCTGGGGTTGAATGCCTCCCCCAGATCCTTCAACTTGATCTCGCGCTCGCGCTTTCCTTTCCCAACATCATACAAGCTGAGCACCGGCCGTCCGCTGGAGATTCCGGCAAACACAAAGCGGGTACCATCTGGGCTCCAGCTGCCGGCGGACTGGATGAACTGCAGACTCTGGAAGTGTGGGTCGACGGCTGTCCGGGTGATCTGTCGCTTCACCTCACCGGTGCGCGCATCGGCCAGGAAAAGGTCGATGGAGAAGAGCTCCCGATCAGACAAAAACATCACCTGACTGCCGTCAGGACTGAGCGACGGGGACACATTGTACCCGCCGTTGTTGCCTTTACTTGCGATGATGCGCGGACCCAGCGCTTCAGGCGGAACCGTCCCACTCTTCCAGGGATCGTAGGCGGCGTGCGTTGCGGCGTGCCAGTCGGCCACCAGAGTGTCCGGTGAGACCTTGAGCACCTGCGCGATGGCGGGCGCGACATCTCCTCGGCGCCCGGCCGCGCGCAGCAGCTGCCCGATCGCCTGGTCCCCCCAGCGCCCGGCCACGTAGGCCAGGAGCGCCTGGCCGTAGCGGTAGGGGAAGAAGCGTGGGTCCTCCAGCTGGCGGAACGACGGCAGCGTGTCTTTGGCGGTATCGGCCAAGGCGCCTCGCATCCACATCGCGGTCTGGGGGGCGATGGGACCAAGCGACAAATACTCCGCCATTCCTTCGATGAACCAGAGCGGAAGCTGGCTTGCCGCTGGCAGGGCACCGAGGCTGGTGGAGCGGCCTCCGCCGGTTATGTCATACTGGAACGCGTGGGTCAGCTCGTGGCCGATCACGTGGTTCAGGTCGCCGAGAGTTCCTCCGGTCGGCAGAACGATCCGGCGCCGGAGTGCCTCGGTGACACCACCGGTGCCCTCCCCGATGTCGCCGCCGATGGCGTTGGTCTGCTGGAACTGGGGCGAGCTGGCGTAGAGAATGAGCGGCTGGCGGCCGTTGAGATCGTGGTCCAGGATGCTCGACAGACGGGCGTACCAGCGTTCCGCCATTCGACCCGCTTGATCCGCGGCCTCTCGCTCCCGCGGGTAAAAGTAGATATCGAAATGCTCGGTCTTGAGCACTCGGAAGTTCAGATTTTCGTACTGGACCTTGTTGCGGCCGAAGTATTGCGCCTCGAGCGGCGGGGCCGTTAGGAGTGATCCAGCGATGAGGAAGCCGGTGACGATCGGGGAGGAACCAGAGGAGAACGGCATAAACCACTTCTGCGCAGTGGGACGGTGGCGGACTACGGCATCAGTCATCCTTAGTCTAATGCGCAGAGATAGTGCAGTGACTCAGCACACTTACCCGCCCACCGAAGATGCGCCGAATCAGGGCCCCCGGAGCCGGAGAATCCCCGTCGTGGTGGACTCAGAAGAGGTCTATACCGGCATTTGACTCGACTTGACACCGATTCGGACGGGTTCCATACTAGGGGCCTCAGCGTACGGCAAAGTACTCAGCGAAGAGCTACCCGCCTTGCGGGACCGCGTGATCAGGGTTGTCCGTTCCCTCACGCCGCTCCTGATCGAGATCACCCTTCGCCAACGTCGAGCAAACCATGTGGCGCGAGTTGCTTTCCTTCTTCAACAAAACGGATTCGGAGGCAGTTATGGCAGGGGAATTTTACATCGGTGAGTCGTTGGTCGGAGACGGCAATGAGATTGCCCATATCGACCTGATCGTCGGCTCGAAGTCGGGCCCCGCGGGCCTGGCGTTCACGCAGGCTCTCTCCCACAACTCCGACGGTTTCTCCACTCTCTTGGCGGTGGTCACCCCCAACCTTCCAGCCAAGCCCGATACCCTGCTCTTCAACAAGGTGACGATCAAAGGCGCCAAGCAGGCCGTGCAGATGTTCGGGCCGGCGCAGGCGGCCGTCGCTCGCGCGGTCATGGACAGCGTCGCGTCGGGTGTGATCGACAAGAGCAAGGCCAACGATCTCTGTATCCTGGTGGGCGTCTTCATCCACTGGCAGGCCGAGAGCGACAAGAAGATCTACGACTTCAACTACCAGGCCACCAAGGAGTCGCTGCAGCGCGCCCTTCAGAACAAGCCGTCGATCGACGAGGTGCTGCAGAAGTACAAGGCTGCGCGGCACCCGTTTGCGAGCGGCGCAGAGGGCTGATCGTACAGTCCCGCTAGATTCGAGGTTCCACGAGGGGCGGCCCATCCCGGGGCGCCCCTCGTCTTTTTCAGACTATGTACGAGGGAGTGGTTGCACCGATGCGCAAGCTGCTGCTGCAACTCGACAGCTCGAGGCTGCCGAGCGTGTTCGATCAGGTCGTGGCCTACGACTCCGGGGCCGACGCCGTCATGAGCTATGGTGGAGTAACGGAGAGTGACGTCCGGGACCTCATCCATGGCTGCATCTTCACCCGAGGCCCCAAAGACCTCCACAACACAGCTGTCTGGATCGGCGGGAGCAACATGTCGGCCGGAGAACAGCTTCTCGCCATGGCCCAGGACGCTCTCTTCGGGGACTTCACCGTTTCGATCATGCTGGACTCCAACGGCTCGAACACCACGGCCGTTGCCGCTGTCGTGAAAATCGAGGAAACCCTGGGAGACCTGACCGGCAAACGAGTCGTCGTGCTCGCGGGAACCGGTCCGGTGGGCCAGCGCGCGGCCGGACTGCTCGCGAAAGACGGCGCGCACGTCACCATCACTTCCCGGAAGCCGGAGCAGGGCGAAAAGGCGCGGCAGTTCATCAGCGCTCGGTTCAACGTCCAGGTGGAGGCAGTCACCTCGAACGATCCAGCCAAGCTGCCGGATGTGCTCCGAGGCGCTGACGTGCTGCTGAACTCAGGCCCTGCCGGCGTGCAGATGGTTCCCAAGTCGGTGCTGTCGGCCGTCAAGACTCTGCAAGTGGCGGTGGACCTCAACGCGGTCCCTCCGCTCGGTATCGAAGGAGTCGATGTCAGCGATGCCGGAGCCAAGCGCAACGGCGTCACCGTGTTTGGCGCGTTCGGAGTGGGGAACTTCAAGACCAAGCTGCACAAGGCCTGCGTGGCCCGGCTGTTTCAACGCAAGGATCTGGTGCTGGACGCCGAAGCCATCGCAGATATCGCGCGGGAGCTGGTCGCGACGAAGTCATAGGCCAGTGACCCGCGTCATCGGCATCGATCCCGGCACCGTGAGTACTGATGTCTGCGGACTGGTGGACGGACACGTCTATCTCGACGAGAGCCGCCCTACCAGAGACGCGCTGGAGGACCTCGAGAGCTTCGTGAACTCGCTCAGCGCGTCGGGGTGGCCCGATCTGATAGCCGGCCCGTCGGGGTACGGTCTCCCCCTGATGGATGCCGCAAGCGCGAACGAGGCCGACCTCCGCGTGGCCTTTCTGGCGGCTCCAGAGGAGACCGGCGGCATCGGCGGGCTCCGCGGCCTTGCGCGGCGGTTGAGCGGATCAGGACTGCCCGTGGTGTATACGCCCGGTGTCATTCATCTGGATACCGTGCCCGAACACCGGAAGATCAATCGGGTCGACCTGGGAACGGCCGATAAGGTGTGCGCCGCCGCTCTCGGTATTCACCAGGAAGCCCAGCGGAGTGGCGTCGATCCCAGCGAGGTTTCGTTCATCCTCCTCGAGCTGGGTGGAGCATTCACAGCAGGCGTAGCGGTCGAACAGGGGCAGATTGTGGACGGCATCGGCGGGACCAGCGGGCCGATCGGATGGCGCGCTGTTGGCGCGTTGGACGGGGAGGTGGCGTTCCTGGCCGGTGAAGTCACCAAGTCCGCACTCTTCAACGGAGGCGTCACGTCCCTCCTTCAGAAGGGAGCCGACCGCCGGCCCGTGGCGCTTGCTGCCTACGTGGAAGGCGCAGTCAAAGCAGTTCGGCAGCTGCAATACGCCGCGCCGTCCGCCGAGCAGATCCTTCTCTCAGGACGCATGGGCAGTGACCCCGAGGTTCGGGATCGAGTGACCCACGCGCTCTCTGGAGCGGGCTCGATTCGTCCTCTCATGGGCTTTGCCCGAATCGCAAAGCAGGGTGCTCAGGGCGCGGCGCTCCTGGCCGACGGCCTCATGAACGGCTCCAGCCGGCAACTGGTCGATCGCCTGAGAATCCGGGAGGCCCGCGGGACGGTGCTCGACAACCTGATTTTCATCTCGCCGGAGACAGCCCGGCGCCGACTCGGCCTGAGTTCCGATGCCTGAGACACCCCACGTTCTCATCGCCGGCATTACCACTCGGGCCATGGCGATCTCCGCGGCGCATGCCGGTTATCGGGTGACTGCAGTGGACGCCTTCGGCGATATGGATCTCCGAACCGAGGCGAACGTGGTGACGCTGAGCTCCTCGGGAATCCGCTATGTGCCAACCAGGGCTGCCATCGCCGCCCGTGGCGATCAGCGCCGACTACGTCGCCTATACCTCGAACTTCGAGAACTATCCCCGGGCGGTCTCACTGCTGGCGCACGATCGCCAACTTCTGGGAAATTCTCCCGAAGTGCTGAATCGGGTCCGAAACCCGATCGAATTGATGAAGTCGATTCGGAGCCATGGCTTTCCAGTACCGGAGACGCGTGCGACGATCCCCCGGACCAATACGCTGCGGAGAGAATGGCTCCTCAAGCCGCGTCGCTCTGGTGGCGGACATTGCATCACGGTGTGGCACGCCGGCGTTCCCATGTCGAGAAGCAGCTATCTCCAGGAGCGCATCGGTGGTATTCCGGGCTCGATCGTGTTCGCGGCGGATGGAAGGCAAAGCGTTCCACTCGCCCTCTCCCGCCAGCTGGTGGGTGACAGCCGGCTCGGCGCTCGCGGATTCCGATATTGTGGCAGCCTCATGGGCGGCGGCAAGGCTCGCCTCTTCGCCAAGGGAGACGAGCTGTTCGCCAGGGCAGCCGCACTTGCCGCCTATGTGACGTCCGAATTCGGGCTCGTTGGCCTCAACGGCCTCGATTTCATCGCGCACGATGGCGTTCCCTACCCGATCGAAGTCAATCCTCGCTACTCGGCATCCATGGAGCTGGTCGAGCGGCTCCATGGTCTTTCGATGTTCGAGATACATCTCAGAGCATGTCGCGGGCTCTTGCCGGACGCACCGTCTCCCAATCCCGCGGTTGAGGGCAAAGCCATCGTTTTCGCGCGCCGTGATGTCCGGGTGGGAGAGACACTGGCGTGGATGAACCCCGAGCGATTCGCCGACGTGCCCCATCCCGGCGAGCAGATCGGCCGCGGCCACCCCATCTGCACTGTGTTCGGCAGGGCCAAGAGTGCGAGCGCCTGCCATCGGCTCCTGCTTCAGCGTTCGGCCGCCGTGCATCGTGAGACGGAGCTGCGGAAAGGCCGGGCGGCATGAGCGAGCGGACCCGACTCGAACACGTGACTTGCCTCGGATGTGGCTGCGGCTGTGACGACCTGACGGTGAGCGTGGAAGCTGGCCGCATCGTCGAAGTGAGCCCGGTTTGCCCCATCGGAAAAGCGTGGTTTGGAGATGGCATGGTGCCAGGAAAGGTGCTCAGAGGCGGGCAGCCAGCTTCCTACGATGAGGCACTCGCCGAACTGGCGGAGATGCTCTCGCACTCTGCCGGGCGCATTCTGGTTTATCTCGGGCTCGATCTCACCAGCCAGGCGCAACGGGCGGCTCTCACACTGGCGGACCTGCTCGCCGGAACCGTCGATACAGCCACATCCGATTCTGCCGCAGCTGGAATTCTTGCCGCTCAGCGACGTGGGCGGGCCACCGCTACGCTGGGAGAGATCAGGAACCGGGCTGATGTGCTCCTTTTCTGGGGCGTCGACCCGGCCGAGCGCTATCCTCGTTACCTCTCTCGCTACGCGCTGGATCCGATCGGAACCCAGGTCCCTGAGGGGCGGAGCGGGCGCACTGTGCTGTCGGTCAGCATCGGCAAGGACGTCGGAGTCGCCAACGCAGACGTCAACCTGGCGCTCGACCCTGCGGAAGAATTGGCCGCCCTGTCACTCATGCGATCGTCTCTGCTGGGCCGTCCCACAGGAGAACTTTCTTCGGGTGGTCTGCAGCAAGCCGTTGCCCTCGTGCCCCGGCTGAGCGGAGCCCGGTATGCGGTGCTGGTGCACGACGCCGAATCGACGGACGAGCGGCGGGATCCGCTTCGGGTCGAGGGGCTCATCGCTCTTACGCAGGCTCTCAACGGGCCGACCCGCGCGGCATTGAGCAGCCTGCGAGGTGGTGGAAATCGCTCCGGCGCGGAAGCGGTGCTGACATGGCAAACCGGGTACCCCTTCGCGGTGGACTACGCCCGAGGCTATCCCCGGTATGCGGCGGGTGATCGTGGGTTGTCCAGACTGGTGAGTGGAGCGCTCACTACGGCACTGGTGGTGGGAACGTCGCCGGCCGGCAAATTACTCAGCAGCGCCCTCGGTTCTGCTGCCACTGCCGTCATCGGCCCCCGCGCCAGTGAAGCCAATTTTTCCGCTCGGATCGCCATCGATACCGGTGTTGCCGGTATCCACGAAGGTGGTACCGCCTACCGAATGGACGATGTGCCGTTGCCGC
Source organism: uncultured Gemmatimonadales bacterium (assembly GCA_963751925.1). Taxonomy (GTDB): domain Bacteria; phylum Gemmatimonadota; class Gemmatimonadetes; order Gemmatimonadales; family GWC2-71-9; genus CAVVWJ01. Next base: position 259,651 of record CAVVWJ010000007.1, read on the forward strand.
TCCGGCCCGCACTGCCTAACGCGCGTTCCACCACCGAAACGCTGCACGACTTGATCAGTCTGGTGCGCGTCCGGCTGTCCCGGAAAGGCGTCTGACAGTGCCGGATGCGCTTCGAATAGCAGGCGGAACGGTGTACGACCCGGCAAATAAAGTCGACGGTCAGGTGCGGGACATCTGCATCGAAGATGGACGCATCGTAGCAAGCCTGCCCGGGAACGCGCCCACTCTGAATGCGCAGGGGATGATCGTCATGCCGGGTGGGGTGGACATCCACTCCCATTTTGCCAGCTCCAGTTGCAACCACGCCAGGCGGCTGCTGCCCGAGGAGCATGCGGCCGAGCCGGTGCCCGCGCCCCGGCTCTCCGATGATCCTCGCCCTCCGCGCTCCGGCACTGGCGGCACGGTGCCGAGTACGTTCACGACCGGCTACCGCTACGCTGGGCTGGGCTACACCACTGTGTTCGACGCGGCAGTGGCACCTCTCATGGCGCGCCACAGCCACGCCGAGCTGGACGATACTCCCTGCGTTGATGGCGGCTTCTTTGCTCTCATGGGGAATGACGAGTATCTGCTGCGGCAGATCGCCGCCGGTGAGCGAGACCGGGCCCGCGATTACGTCGCCTGGTTGCTCGGCGCAACCGGCGCCTATGCCGTCAAGGTGGTGAATCCGGGAGGGATCGAGGCCTGGAAATCGGGCCAGCGCAATCTGAGCGACGTCGATGACCCCCTGAAGACCAACGGCGTCACTCCGAGAGCCATCCTGGAGACGCTGGCGGACGCCGCCAACACGCTGAAACTGCCCCATCCGATTCACATCCACTGCAACAATCTGGGTGTGCCGGGCAACGCCGCCGTCACGCTCGCAAGCATGGAAGCTCTGTCGGGCCGGCGGGCCCACTTCACCCACCTGCAATTCCATTCGTACGGTGGTCCCGGGTGGAGCTCCGCGGCCAGCAAGCTGATCGATTACGTGAACAGCCATCCCGAGGTCAGCGTAGACGTGGGCCAGGTGATGTTCGGCCCGGCCGCGACGATCACGGCGGACGGGCCAGTCGAGTACCTGCTGTACAAGAGCAGCGGAAAGAAGTGGGTCAACATAGACATCGAGCTCGAGACGGGCTGCGGTATCGTACCCTTTCTCTACAAGGACAAGGCAGCAGTTACGGCGCTGCAGTGGGCCATCGGGCTCGAGCTGTTTCTGCTGAGCAAGGATCCCTGGCGGGTGGTGCTGTCCACCGATCACCCCAATGGCGGATCGTTTCTCTCCTATCCAGCGCTGATCCAGCTGCTGATGGATCGCACGGTGCGCGACGACAAGCTCAAGCAGGTAAACCCAAAGTTCCTGGCCGGGTCGGCTCTCAACGATGGGATCGCACGCGAATACACCCTGTATGAAGATCGCCATCATCACCCGCGCAGGGCCAGCGCGCCTGCTGGGACTTCCCCACAAAGGTCATCTCGGCCCGGGCGCCGACGGTGACGTGACGGTGTATGCCAGGGACAGTGACATTGCCAAGATGTTCGCAACACCCCGCTATGTGATCAAGCAGGGCTCGCTGGTAGTGGAAGAGGGCCAGCTTCGTGAGGCACCGGCCGGCCGGCGGCTGCGAGTGGCACCGGGCTACGATGAGACAATGGTGCCGGACCTGCGCAAGCACTTCCAGGCGTACTCGACCGTGGCGTTTGATAACTACCCGGTCGAAGGGATACCTGGTGATCCTCTACCAATGTTGTCCTGACATCGGCCGACAATGAACATTCGTGATGTGTTCATCGAGGACACCTTCGCCGAGGCGTTCACCATGCGCGTCGCGCGGGTCGTCATCACTGCCAAAACCGTACGATGGGTTCACGCCGCGGCGGTCAAGTTGACCGGCTTCGCGACGTCGGTGATCGGATGCAAGGTCGAGGCGGGCGTCGAGCAGGAGCTCTCGGCCGCTGACACTCCGGACGGCCGCCCCGGGGCCAGCATCCTTCTCATGACGATGAGCAAGGACGACATGCCCAAGCGCCTGATCGAGCGGATCGGGCAAACCGTGCTCACCTGCCCCACCACCGCATGTTACGACGGACTGCCGGATGCTCCTGACCGGGTTGGAGTAGGATCAGCCCTGCGGTTTTTCGGCGATGGATTCCAGATCAGCAAAGTTGTGGGCGGCGAGCGGTTCTGGCGGATTCCGGTGATGGAAGGTGAGTTCCTGGTGCAGGAGAAGTTCGGCATGCAGAAGGGCGTGGCAGGCGGGAACTTCCTGATTCTCGCCCAGAGCGCGGACGCCGCCCTCGCAGCCTCGGAAGCCGCAGCGGATGCAATGACGTCTCTGCCCGGCATCATTCTGCCGTTCCCCGGTGGAGTGGTGCGAAGCGGCAGCAAAGTGGGATCACGGCGCATCAAGTCGATGATCGCATCCACCAACGATGCCTACTGCCCTACCCTCAAGGCGGTGACGCAGTCCGCCCTCCCCGACAACGTCAACTCAGTGCTGGAGATCGTCATCAACGGCGTCGATGCGCCGTCGATCGCGTCGGCCATGCGAATCGGCATCGATGCGGCCTGCGGAAAAGGTGTGGTCGCGATCAGTGCGGGAAATTACGGCGGTAAGCTCGGTCCTCACCATTTCCATCTGCGACAGATCATGAATGGGTCGAGCGCGTGAGCGCGGGACTGGTCGCCAAACTGAAATCGTCACTCCAGCAGCGCGTGGACCTCTCCGACGCCCTCACTGGAGCATGGACCGCACTCTCTTCTGGCGAGCTGGCCAGGAGACCGGCCTATCTGGAGCGCGACGGGCAAGTCCTCCTGGGCGATCTTTTCAGCATCGAGGGGACCCCCGCGGGCCGGATCCAGTTCGGCGGGGACCTCACCAAGGCAGACCGGATAGGCGCAGGGTTGGCTGAAGGCGAAGTCATCGTTGAGAGCGGCGTGGGCGCTGAAGCCGGACTCGCCATGGCGGGCGGAACCCTGGACATACAGGGAGATGCCGGTCCGCGAGCCGGTGCGGCGCCGCAAGGATTCAAGCGGGGGATGACCGGCGGCGAGCTGATCGTGCGTGGCTCTGCCGGTAGCGAAGCCGGTGCAGCCATGCGTCGCGGACTGCTGGTGATCGGCGGGAAGGCGGGCGAGCGCACCGGTCTGGGGATGATCGCGGGAACAGTGGTGGCATTTGGCAGCTGCGGACCCGGCACCGCACTCTGGTCCAAGCGGGGATCAATTGTCGCTCTGGGGAAGATCGTCCCGCCTCCGACGTACACCTACGCCTGTACCTATCAGCCGGTCCACCTGCGCCTCCTGCTGAGGCGTCTCGGCACCCGCTACCAGCTCCCGGTACGGCGGCGTCACCTCACCGGTAATTACCGCCGCTACAGCGGCGATCAGGCCGAACTGGGCAGGGGAGAGATTCTGGAATGGACCACCGAGTGACCTCACTCCATATGAACGAGTCCGCCAGCGAGATCGCTGACGAGATGGCTGATCACGCCGAGCTGTTGCGCATCACCAGTCACCGGCTTTCGGGTGGCGCCCGGGTCATCGATGCCGGCGTCGAAATCGACGGCGGCATCGAAGCTGGGCTGGCGCTGGCGGAGATCTGCATGGGAGGGCTAGGCAACGTGAGCTGCACTCCGGTTCAGATCGGATCGCAGTCCTGGCCGGGTCTCACGGTCTGGACCGATCATCCAGCGGTGTCGTGCATGGCCTCGCAGTACGCCGGCTGGGCCGTCTCGGTCGGCAAATTCTTCGCCATGGGATCGGGGCCGCTTCGGGCGCACGCCCGAGTCGAGCGGGAACTGTTCGAGAAGCTTGGGTACCAGGAACAGACCGACGCCGGCGTTCTTGTGCTCGAGGGAAGGGCGTTACCCACCGATGAGGTCGCCGCCTGGGTTGCGGAGAAAGCCGGCCTGCAGCCCCGTCAGCTCACCTTCGTCGTGGCACCCACCGCCAGTCTGGCCGGCGGGGTTCAGATCTCTGCCCGCATCGTCGAAACCGGACTTCACAAAATCGAGACGCTCGGCTTTGACGTGAACCGCATCGTCAGCGCGACCGGTACCGCACCACTGCCGCCGGTAGCCAAGAACGATCTGCGTGCTATTGGCCGAACCAACGACTGTATTCTGTATGGCGGCCAGGCCCGCTATACCGTAAAAGCAGGGGACGCTGAGCTGGAGAAGCTGGCCGAACAAGTCCCTGCGTCAGCCTCCCGGGACTACGGAACACCGTTCTACGAAATTTTCCAGCGGTACGGAGGAGACTTCTACAAGATCGATCCACTGCTCTTCAGCCCGGCCGAGGTGTGGCTCACCAGCACCGAGACCGGGCGGACATTTCACGCTGGCCGTACCAACCCTGAGGTGCTGGAAGCCTCGCTCTACACCTAATCCAGGAGATGTTCATGCGACGATCCTCGCGTTGGTTGCTGTTCCCCTGCCTTGCTGTTGCCGCTGCCTGTGGGAAGTCGGGCGACAATGCAGCGACTACCAAGGGAGCGGACACGACAGCCTCGGCGACTGCCGCCCCGGCAGAACAGATGGCGATCGTGACGGTGTTCTATAACCATCCGAAGAGTCCCGCCGCGTTCGAGAAATACTACAACGGTACCCACCTTCCCCTGTTGCGAGCGAATCAGGAAGAGATCGGATTCGTTCGGAGTGACTTCACCAAGTTTGTATCCTCCCTGGATGGAAAGAAGCCCCCATACTATCGCCAGGCGGAGCTCTATTTCCCTTCGATGGATGCCCTCAAGAAGGGAACGGCTTCCGCCGGGTTCAAGAAAATTGCCGATGACATCAAGAACTTCGCCACGGGCGGGATCATCGGGATGGTTGGGGCGCCCACGAATTCGCACGAAGGCGGGGATACCGATGGAGAAGCGATCGTAACGGTGATCTACAAGATCCCGAAGGACAGCGCTGCCTTCGAGAAGTACTATGCAACCACACACGGCCCGATTGTCAGCTCCGGCCAGCGTGAAATCGGCTTCACTCGGGCAGAGTACACCCGTTTCGAGTCCAATCTCGACGGCTCCAAGCCGGCGCTGTACCGTCAGGCTGAGCTCTATTTCCCCTCGATGGATGCACTGAAAAAGGGCGTTGCCACACCTGCCTTCAAGAAGATCGGTGGCGACCTGGCAAACTTCGCCACCGGCGGGCTGGAAGGCGCCATAGGCGAGGAGACGAAATAGCTTGGACCTTGCCGTTCTCGCCGCCCGACCTGGCTGGCATACCCGCGAGCTCGAGAGGGCGGCGGCAGAACGGGGTCACCGCGCCACCGTCGTACCCTATGAGGACCTGGTCGCGAGCGTGGGGCCGAAACCGGGGCTCCGAAGCCGGAGCACCGAGCTCGACCAGGTCGACGTCGTGCTGGCTCGCATCATACCCTCGGGATCCCTGGAGCAGATCATCTTCAGGGTCGATGCGTTGCACCGACTGGAGGACCGGGGCGTACCCGTTGTCAATTCACCGCGAACGATCGAGCGGACGGTCGACAAGTTCTGGACCTCCTCGCTGCTGGAGCAGTGCGGTATCCCAACTCCCGAAACCGTGGTCTGCGAGAGCGCCGACGAAGCCATGGCAGCCTTTCGGCTTCTGGGAGACGTGATCGTCAAACCGCTTTTCGGTTCCATGGGCTTGGGTATGGTGCGCGTCAATGATGAGGAGATGGCGTTCCGGGTCTTCCGCACTATCGAGCTGATCAAAGGGGTGTTTTACCTCCAACGTGTCATTGACCACGAAGGTGCGGACATTCGTGCCTTCGTCCTGGGCGGCCGGGTACTCGCGGCAATCGAGCGCAGGGCGCCAGGGTGGAAAACCAATTTGTCTCGCGGGGGAACGGCGCGAAGCATCCCCCTTCCCGAGTCCTCGGCCATGCTCGCTGTTCGCGCAGCAGCGGCGGTGGGAGCGGATTACGCCGGGGTGGACCTTTTGCCTGGCACAGACGGAAAAACTTACGTTCTCGAAGTGAACGGGATTCCCGGCTGGAAAGGACTGCAGCAGGCTACCGGTCTGGATGTCGCCGGGCGGCTGGTCGAGCATCTGGCGCTCAGGGCGCAGTGAGAGCACCGGCGGACGTGGCGGCTGCAGGACAGCTCGCCTGCCTGCTCGAGGTGAGCGCGCCGAAGCCGGGAAATGTCACGCCGCAGCACCACTTCCATGACACTCGGTACGAGGACTTTCTCGCCAGCGCCGTCGCGATCGGCCCCGCCTTGGCCCGCGCCGGTGAACGGCCCCTTGGCACTACTGTCCGGCTGGCAATCGAAGCGACCCTGCGCTGGACCCGTTCCAACACCAACCTGGGAATCGTGCTGTTGCTGGCGCCGATAGCGCGTGCGGCGCTGCTGGCCAAAGGCAGCCTTCGCGAACGCGTCGCTGGTGTGCTCGCGGAAACGACCGTCGCCGATGCTGCAGAGGTCTACGAGGCCATCAGACAGGCGAGACCGGGCGGGCTCGGCTCAGCCACTTCCGAGGATGTGGCCGCCGTCCCGACGGTGAGTCTGCGGGAAGCGATGGCGCTGGCGGCGGAACGCGATGCGGTCGCCCGCGAATACGTGACCGATTTCCGTCTGACCTTCGAGACCGGCGTGCCCGCGTTGCTTGCGGCTCGCGGAGATGGTCTCACCTGGACAGATGCGGCGCTGGAAGCGTACTTGGCGCTGTTGGATACAGCACCGGATACGCACATCGCGCGCAAGCTTGGCGCTGCCGAGGCTGCGGTCGTCTCGGAGCGTGCACGTGAGGTAAGAGCGCTGGGTGGAGTCCGGTCAGAAGCGGGGCGAGAGGCATTGGCCCGGCTCGACAGCGACCTCCGCGACCCCCGGAACCGGCGGAATCCAGGCACCACCGCGGACCTCACGTGTGCCGCCTTGTTCGTCGTTATACTTGAGGACGGATGGACCGTTCAGGAGAACTGACGTGCAGAGCAACTTCCGAGTCCAGGTAAGCAAGGACTATCTGGTCTTCGCTTCGGCCCACTTCATCACCTTCAAGGGCCATCAGTGCGAATCACTCCACGGCCATAACTATCGGGTAGGGGTTGCGGTGGAAGGCACCGTAGACTCCGAGTGCCTCTTCGTTCTCGACTTCAGCGTGCTCAAGCAGATCACCCGGCGCCTGGTGGATACCATAGACCACAAGGTGCTGCTGCCCACGCTCAATCCCAAGTTGACCTATCACGACGATGGAGACCGGATCTCCGTCGATTATTTCGGGCAGCCATCTTACGTCTTTCCGAAGCGGGATTGTGCCTTGATCCCGATCCCCAACAGCACGGCGGAAATGCTGGCGCAGTTCCTGGGAACTCAGGTCCGGGAAGAGCTGGCGACGCGCGGGTACCGGCATCTGACCCAGCTGGAGCTCGAGGTGGAGGAGAACTACGGGCAGTCCGCCACCTATCGCCTGCCATTGGTTGCGGACTGATGCTCAGTGCCCCGACCAGACAAAGTGGGAGAGATCGTCTGCAGTGACCTTGCCGGAGTGAATCGCACTGGCGATGAGCGCGCCGTCGCACCCCGCATCTCGCATGCGCTCCAGATCGCGGCGGGTCAGCACCCCACCCCCAGCAAGAAGTCGGATATCGGGAAATGTCCGGCGCAACGCAGCCAGCAGTCCCAGATCCACTCCACATCCCGTTCCCACTCGTCCCAGGTCGAGTACTAGTAGAGTGGCAATGCCGGCTTCGACCGCATGCCGGGCCAGGCTCATGGCGTTCGGGGCCACGCCGCTGGCCTCCTGCATGGCCGGGTGAATGATTGGATTGCCCAGCTTCAGGTCGAGGCTGAATACCACCCGTGAGGGATCGACCACCGCGAGGATGGCAGACAGGTCGGTGAAGGCCTCCAGCGTCTCGAGACCGATTACCACCTCGCTGGCTCCGCATGAGAGGACTTCCAGCGCGCCTCCGGCCTTGCTGGTGCCTGCATCGATCAGCAAGGCTCCCGCGAAACCGGTATGGAAGGCGGCCAGCTGGCGGATCAGGGAGCGTTGTAAGGCGCCACCCTGGATCGCGTCAAGATCCGCGACATAGCACTCGTGGACGCCGAGAGTTCCGTGGAAGGCTCGAAGCAATGCTACGGGATCGCCAACCAGCTCCGGGGCGAGCTCTGACTTGAGCGGAGTGTAGCGACTCCGATCTCCGGCCTGGGCGTGTACGGCAATCCCACCGGCGAGGTCGAGCACTGGAATTATCTGCATGCGGGATATCCGCTCCGGGGATACATGAAAGTGCCACGAGCCATCCTGGGCTGGGACATCGGCGGCGTCAACATCAAGGCTGCGCTCCTGGAGTGCAACCCGGAGGCTGCCGTCCGCAGCTCATGCACGCCGTTCCAGATGCAACGTGATGCTCCCGACCTCGCGCTGACGCTCTGCCGAGTAGTCGAGGCACTGGACGCGGACGGGGCCGAATCGCATGCCGTCACCATGACCGCCGAGCTCTCCCAGGCGTTCCGGACCAAACGCGAAGGCGTGGGATTCGTGCTGGACGCCCTGGAGAAGGCGTTCCCCTCCGCCTCGCTCCAGGTATACACCGTTACAGGACGTTTCGTCGATCAGGCTGAGGCTCGGCTGATCCCACTGGAAGTCGGAGCGTCCAACTGGGCAGCGACGGCGAGATTTGTCGCGCGGCATCATCCCACCTGTATTCTCCTGGACGTTGGAACCACGTCCTCGGATATCATCCCGATCGTGAATGGACGGCCGGTCGCGGAAGGATCCACCGACCCCGAGCGCCTCGTCAGCGGGGAGCTGGTCTACACGGGAGCACTGCGGACTCCGGTGGAAGCGGTGACATCCGAGTTGCCGTTGTGGGGCCACACCGCGGGAATCTCTGCCGATGGATTTGCGATTATCGGTGATGCCCACCTGTGGTCCGGCCGGCTTGGCCCCGCTGATTACAGCTGCCCGACTCCAGATGGCCGTCCCGCTACACGCGAATTTGCCGGGGAACGGCTGGCCCGGGCGGTGTGCGCCGATCGCGAGATGCTTGACGACGCGGCAATCGATGCTGTCGCCAACGCTCTGGTAGCGGCTCAGCGACAGAGCCTCGTGCGAGCACTGCGGAGGATCCGAATGAGGTGGCCCACTATTACCGAGGCCGTCGTGACCGGATTGGGCGACTTCATCGCTGCGGATGTCGCTCGTGCCGCAGGGCTCAGCGTTACTTCCCTGACCGAACGTTTGCCTCTGCCCGCACAGACTGCTCCAGCAGCTGCTGTGGCATGGCTGCTCCGTGACAGCATGACCCTCGGCTCATGACCATCGCGCGCGGACCGCGCGCTAGTGTGAGCGTCCTCAAGGTCGGCGGTGGTCTGCTCGGGGTTGCCGGCGCGCTCGACAGCGTGTGCGCCGCCATCGGGCACGCGGCGAGAGAGCACGCAATCGTGGTAGTCCCGGGTGGCGGCCCCTTCGCCGACACCGTTCGAGAACTCGACCGGAAAGTGGGCCTGTCTCCCAGCGCCGCTCACTGGATGGCACATCTCGCAATGGATCAGTATGCCGAGCTGTTGGCCGAGCGTATTCCGGAGGGAGTCGTGGTGGAGGAGCCAGGGGCCATCCAACCTGCATGGAACGGGGGTCAGGTCCCGGTGCTGGCGCCGTCACGCTGGATGCGATCGGCCGACGTGCTGCCCCACAGTTGGGACGTCACCAGCGACAGCATCGCCGCGTTTATCGCCGGCGCTCTGGATGCCACCAGGCTGGTCCTGATCAAGCCCGGGCCCAACGGCACAGAACCGGTGGACTCCTACTTCAGCATGGCGCTTCCGCTGGGACTGCCATACTCGATCATTGGGTGGAACCAGCTGGACCAGCTTTTCGACCGATCAGCGGGGTGACGACCGCTGGCGACGCGTCGCCGTTCCATTGGCGCCCCGCTTCCGTGCGAGGTGCTCCACGAACTGTTGGGCTGGAACAGGCCGTCCAATGAGGAAGCCCTGAACCTCGTCGCAGCCCTGGTTCTGCAGCAGTGTCAGATGGGCCTCTGTCTCCACTCCCTCTGCAATCACCTTGAGGCCCAGCGCATGGCCCATCGCGATGATGGCAGTGGTAATCGCGGCATCGTCCGGGTGGGTAGCGATCTCCCGAATGAACGAGCGGTCGATCTTGAGCGTGTCCAGAGGGAAATGCTTGAGGTAGCTGAACGACGAGTACCCGGTTCCGAAGTCGTCCACCGCCAGATGTAAGCCCATCGCGCGCAATGAGTGGAGAGCGTCGGTGCCCTCCTTCTGGTGGTTCACCAGCACGCTCTCGGTCAGCTCGAGACTCAGATAGCGTGGCTCCAACCCGCTTCCCTGCAGGGCCCGACTGACACTATCACTCAGATTTCGCTTGAGTTGGCGGCTGGACAGATTCACACTGACCCGGATTCGGGCGTACCCAGCGTCCTGCCAGCTCCGGTTCTGGGCACAGGCGCTCTGGAGAATCCACTCGCCCATCGGCACGATGAGACCGTTCTCTTCGGCGATAGGAATGAACTCCGACGGCAGCAACAGCCCCAGCTCGGGGTGTCTCCAGCGGAGTAGCGCCTCGGCGCCCACCACAGTACCGGTGTATGCGTCTACGATCGGCTGGTAGTGGACCTCGAATTCGTTCCGGTCGAGAGCGCGGCGCAAATCGTTTTCCAGCGTGAGCCGCTGGAGGGCCGTCGTCGTCATCGACTTGGAATAGGTCTGATAGCTGCTGCCACCCTGCTCCTTTGCCTTGTACATCGCTGTATCGGCATGCATGAGCAGGGTATCGATGTCTTCCCCGTCAAATGGGTAGATCGCGATGCCGATGCTGGCATTCACGAATATTTCGTGAGTACCAACCCGCACCGGCTGGGCAAAGCTGGACAGGATTCGGCGTGCAAGCTTTCCGGCATCCTGGGGATCGTGCAGGCCAGGCATGATGACCGTGAACTCGTCACCACCCAATCGAGCAACCTCGGGGGCCAAAGTCGCGAACGCGGGTCCGACCTCGTCCTCACGCTCGCGGCAGCAGGAGCGCAGGCGCGACGCCACATGGCGAAGGAGTTGGTCGCCCACTTCGTGGCCCAGCGTGTCGTTAATTCTGCTGAACTTGTCGAGGTCGATAAAGAAGGCAGCGACCAGGCGCTGGTTCCGGCTGGCCTGCTCCAGTGCGTATGCCAGCCGCTCCTTGTAGGACAGACGATTGGGTAGCCCGGTGAGGCTGTCGAAGTAGGCCAGCTCGCGCACCTGATCCAGCATGCGGGCGTTTGCCAAGGCGACGGCCGCCTGGTCTGCCAGCCTTCGCATCTGCATACGGTCTTCTTCGGTGGGAGCCAGGTCGAATCGTTCGCCCAGCGCGATGATGCCGGACAACTGCCGCTGGTATGACAGCGGGAGCACCACGAACGAGGTTGCCCCGAGCTCTGCCAGCGGCTGCAAGTAGGCTGGTGTGGATTCCTTGCTGTTGATCTGGAGGACCTCCGGGCCGGTCAGCAGGGACTGCACATCGGATGCTCTTACGCCCACCCGTGCCACGTGCCGCTGGCCGCCTTCCTGGTACTCCTGCACCACGCTGGTCAGAGACTTGGCCCCGTCCGTCACACCGAGGGTTACGCTGACGACGCTGCAAGGGAAGACGTCGCGTATTCGACCCAGGATCGTGTCCACGATGGCCGTGGCGTCAGTGGCGGACAAGACAGCGCGGTCGATCTCAGCCGCGGTAGACAAGGCATTGAACTGCCGGCCCAGTTGGGTGGCCATGGTGTTGAATGAAGCGGCCAACTCCTCGAATTCATCCCGGCTGTTTACCGTGACACGGCTCGCGAAATCTCGCTGGGCGATGAGCTGGGTGCCCCGCTGGAGCGCCTCGAGTGGCAGCACGCTCCGGCGGATCTGGCTGAGGCTGAGCAGCAGAACCGCCAGGCTGGATAACCCCACCACCACGAGGAAGGTGTTGGTGAATTCCACCATCGGCTCGAGCACTTCGTCTTTGGATTCGCTGAACGTCACGCTCCAGGGCTGGGCCGCAAAGGCCTCGCTGAGCCGAATCTCGGATTTGGCGCTTAGATAGGACTCCCTGGCTGAGTCGGCGACCATCGCCGAGACCTGCCATGGGAAGAAAGGCTTGCTGCGGTCGAGACGGGGGCGTCCGGCTTTCGGATGGCTGAAGAGCACGTGCCCCGAGTCGTCCAGCACGGTAATCCTGGTCCTCGCGGACGGGGCGCTCTGGTCCAGGGCCCCCCAGAGATAATCCGGGCTCACTTCACCCACGAAGGTGCCACGGACCTCGCCGTGACGAACCAGTCGGCGCAGCAGATAAATACGGGAAGCCTCCCCCGGCGTGTGCTCGATCAGGACCAGCGGAAGTCCCAATCTGAGATCCGAGCTATCTCGTGAGGTCAACCCGGGGCGTCGATTCAGGCGCCCGAAGATGGAGATGTCACTGCGGTCATCTCCGATGAACTCGACTGCCGTGAAGCGCTGCCGCGCGAGTAAATCGAGTCCGGCAATGAGCGCCTTGCTCGCGGCGATCAGGTCAGCCCGCGAGGTCTCCGGACGGACGGCCGCGGACTTGGGGGCCCGGTCCACCACAATACCGCCCATGGCCAACCGGCCGTCGAGATCACCTGTCTGCGTCTGATTTCCTGGTGATGGACGAACCGGTGGCTTTGGTCGGGCAATCGTCCGGGGACGCTGCTTCGCGGCATTGAGCTGAAGGATAGCGCTGGGAGGGATGCTCTTGAGCGTCGCATCGAGCAGCAGGAGCCGCTCGAAGATCGCCTGCCCCAGCGCGCGATTCGCCTGCTCGAGCCGGCTTTCGCTCTGGTGATACAGCTGCTGCTTGACGTGGCGATAGGACAGAGTCGCGAGTACCGCCATTGGTGCCAATGCGCAGCCGACAAACAGGGCGAGCAGCCGCCGGCCAAATTTGCTGCGCAGCGGTGTAGACGGAAACGTCAAGATCAGGCTCGGCGTGGAGTGGCTGAACAACCCAAAGGCGTCCGTAGGCTGCCTGCCGAGCAAGTGTTATGCCCGCATCATGCTTTGTAGATCTTGAATTCTGAAGGGCTTACAGGACTCTTGAGGTCCTGCTCCGAGGAGCACCTGCAGCGTTTCGCCCGCTCCCATGCGTCCTAGGCAAAACGTCCTACCGAAGGATTCCCGAGCGATTGGGGGACCCGGCTTCGAAACGCGGTCACTCTAGCCTCACTGATCTGACCATTCCTCCCCCCCTCACAGGCCGCGCCCCGGATTCCGACGATGTCGGGGTCGGCCGCCAGAACAGCCTCGGCATTCTGAGCTGTCAGACTCCCTGCCACTGCGGTAATGAGCTCGGCGTCTTGCGCAGACGCCACCCACCGCATCAACTCGTCCGGTGTGAACCAGGTCAGCAGCGAGCCACTTCCCTTGGTGTAAGTGTCGAGCAATATGCCGGCGGCGCCAGCTTTGGCGGCGAGCTCCACCAGCAGCCAGGGGTCGATCGCGGCCGCCCGAGCAGCGTCCGCATATGCAACGGCAATCACGGCCGGTGTTGCCGAACTCCGAGCCGCAGTGTTCACCGCCGAGCTCAGGATGCTATGTACTTGCGGAGGTTCGGTGACTCCGTGGAAGCCCACTTTCAGGAACTGTGGAGCCGGCCTTGGACGCAGAGCTCGCGATGAAATGATAGCGCGAGCTTCATCCGCGGTCCTGCAGTCTCCCAGCGCTGCGCTGAGCCAGCAGTGTCCCGGAACTTCTGCAGCAATCTCCGCCAACACACCTCGGTCCACCGGGCCAAGCGAGCCGTGACCCGGCTCCTTGGCATCGATGATATCGGCGCCACCGGCCAACGCGGGAGCGACCTCAGCCGCCGAGCGCACACTGACCAACAACTTCATGGAAGATCCTTGTATGGCGCTAAGGTACTGATATGTTACGATTTAGAAAGTTACCACCGATCCGGCTGGAGGGGAGCGCTGCGTGCTCGAACAGAAGAACGTCCTGGTCACCGGAGCCTCGAGTGGGATCGGCCGCGCCATTGCACTTCGATGCGCCAAGGCTGGTGCTGATGTCGCCGTAACCTTCCGCAAAAATGGCGACGGTGCCGAGAACACTGCCCGCGACATCCGCGCGCTCGGACGCCGTGCCGAGGTCATCCGCACTGACATCAGTAACCCAAAAGACCTCGACGCTCTGGTGATCGCACTCAAGAAATCGTTTGGCCGGGTGGACGCCTGGATCAACAACGCCGGCGCCGACATTCTGACCGGCGAAGGCGGCCGGCTCAGCCGTCTGCAGAAGCTGGACCTCGTCCTGGGTGTTGATCTGCGAGGGACGATTCTCGCCTCCTGGGCCGCAGTGGACTTCATGCGGGAGCACGGAAATGGCACCATCATCAACATGGCCTGGGATCACGTCACTCTCGGCATGGAAGGCGAGAACCCGGGGGTGTACGCAGCCGCGAAGGGAGGTATTGCGAGCTTCAGCAAATCGCTGGCGCGGGATGTCGCACCGGCTATTCGGGTGAACATTCTCGCCCCAGGTTTTATCGAGACGGCGTTTGGCGAGGATGCCAATCCAAAATTCCGTCAGAAAGTGATCGATATGACCCCGCTGGGCCGCTGGGGTCAGCCCGACGATGTGGCCGGAGCCGCCGCGTTTCTTGCCTCTGACGAATCGTCTTTTCTGACGGGCCAGATGATCATGGTGAATGGGGGAGTAGTGATGTAGACGGTCGGGAGCTGGGAGTCAGGAGTCGGGAGTCCCCGATGGCCTGACTCCTGACTCCCGAGTCCTGACTCTTGCAAAGGAGGAACAATGCCGGCGACCAAAGAAAGAACCTACAACGATACCGAAATAAACGAACGGCTCAAGGATCTCCCGGGGTGGTATTACGAAGACGGGTGGATTCGACGGGTGTATAAGACCGATGGCTGGCCAACCACTCTTATGCTGGTAAACGCCGTCGGGTATCTGGCCGAGGCTGCGTACCATCACCCCGACCTGACGGTGACCTGGGGACGCATCACCGTGAAGCTGCAGAACCATGCCGCTGGCGGCATCAGCGACAAGGATTTTGAGCTGGCCCGGAAGATCGAAGAAGTCGCACTCTGGCGGCCGCAGGGCGGTGCCCTCGAAGGGACGCCCAACAAGTGGGTGCGGCCAGGAGATCCCAGGTAGGCGGGTACAGCGGTAAGCCGGGGAAGGCGGCACTCAGACGTGGGCGAGAATCCGCCAACGGACTCGGAACCCGTCCGCCCTACCGCCCTACCTCCCTACCGCCGCGTCCTCTTCGTCACGGGGAAGCTGGCCGAGCCCGCGCTGAGGCGTGTTCTCGCGCGGATGGAGCCGGCGTTCGAGACCGACGTCGCGGTCATGAAAATTACGGTGGCAGCGCTCATGACCACCTCCTGGATAGCTCGGTTCCTGGAGGTTCCACCCGGTGTCGATCTAGTCCTCATCCCCGGGCTCTGTGAGGGCGACATCGCTGAACTGAGGGATCGCCTCGGAATCCGGGTGGAGAAGGGGCCCAAGGATCTGCGCGAGATTCCGGGGTACTTCGGTCAGGCTGAGCTGGCGGCGGATTACGGCGCCTACACGATCGAAATCCTGGCCGAGATCAACAATGCCCCGAAACTCGATCGGACTCAGCTACGTGCTCTGGCGGACTATTTCCGGGCGAGCGGGGCCG
Organism: uncultured Gemmatimonadales bacterium; assembly: GCA_963751925.1. GTDB lineage: Bacteria > Gemmatimonadota > Gemmatimonadetes > Gemmatimonadales > GWC2-71-9 > CAVVWJ01. The sequence goes on from CAVVWJ010000007.1 coordinate 275,254, forward strand.
ATGTCATAGACGTCGGCTGCACTCCAGGTCTTCCCTTCCCCCATCTCACCGATGTCGTCCGCGAGCTGCGTCAGGCCGGCATGAGGGTCAGCATCGACAGCTTCGACCCAGGCGAGATTCGGGCGGCGGTCGATGGCGGCGCCGAGCTGGTGCTCAGCATCAACGGATCGAATCTGTCCGTCGCCCAGGAGCTCGCTGGAACCGATACCCGAGTAGTCGTCATCCCTGACTTCGGGGAAGGGCTGGAGACGCTGGACCGGAGCATCGAAGCACTGGAGCGATGGAAGGTGCGGTATCTGATCGATCCGATCGTGGAGCCGATCGGCTTCGGATTCATGGCCTCACTCGAGCGATACGCCGAGATCCACCGGCGGTATCCCACCGCGGCGCAGATGATGGGGATCGGCAACATCACCGAGCTCACCAGCGCCGACTCCACCGGGGTGAACGCGATTCTACTCGCCGTCTGTGAGGAGACTGGTGTTCGCGCGGTACTCACCACCGAGGTGATCCCCTGGGCCCGTGGTGCCGTGCGGGAAATCGATATCGCGCGGCGCATGATGCACCACGCGTTGACTCACCGAACCGTGCCCAAAGGAGTCGACAACCGGCTCCTTACCATCAAGGATCCGGAGATCCTGGAGTACGATGAAGCCGAGCTACGGCAGCTCCATGCCGCGGTCCGCGATCCGAACTTCAGAATTTTCGCCGACCGGCAGACGATCACCGTCTTCAACAATGAGATCTTCATTCGTGGAACCGACATCCAGGCCATCTTCGCACAACTGGGCGTCGATGAGGCTACGCATGCGTTCTATCTCGGCCGTGAGCTCATGAAGGCCCGGCTGGCTATTACCCTGGGCAAGACCTATCGCCAGGAAGGTGCGCTGAGCTGGGGCTATCTGACGCCGGCCGACGACGTGAAGAGCGAGCACGTCAAGCTCACCCAGCGATCCACCCGGCGAGCTCGGGACCGCCAGGCCAGAAGCGAATGACCCGGTCGTTGGTCCCTCTGGTGGAGCCGCTGGGCGACTCCGCCGATCCAGCCGATATCTGCGCTCGCTTCCTCGATCTTCCATACCTGTTGTTTCTCGACAGCTCCACCGCCCAGCAGGCCCGGTTCAGCGGTGCAAGCGGGTTGAGCGGAGAGATTCACCCGTTGGAGCAGTTTTCCTTTCTGGCTGCCGATCCCATGAGGTTGGTTCGGAGTAAGGGCCTTCACACCGAGGTATGGGAGCGAGATGGCCAATGGGCCCACACGCCCGGCGACGCCCTCGGCGTTGCTCGCGGTTTTCTTCCGGAGTCGCCTTCCGAGCCGGTGCCCGGTCTACCACCGTTTCAGGGAGGCATCGCGGGCTACATCGGATATGACTGGGGCGCTGTGCTGGAGCGCCTCCCGCGGCCACGCTACGACGACCTTGCGATTCACGATGTCGTGCTGGGTCTGTATGACTGGGTAATAGCCTGGGATCACCGAATCGGCACGGCCTGGCTCATCTCGACGGGGCTGCCGGAGACCGAGTCGCGGCGGGAGGCTCGAGCTCGCAGCTCGGATGCAGATGGTTCGAGAGCGACTCGGCCGAACGGCGGTGGCTGCGGCACTCGACGGAGAGCCGGTTCAGGTCGAGGCTCCTCCCCGCCCGGTTCCTACCTATGGAGTGATGGAGAGCGAGGCGGCCGCCAGGATCGGGCTTCGCTCTACCTTCACCAAGGGGATGTATCTGGATGCGGTCGCCAGGGTGCGCGAGTACATCGTGGCGGGCGACATCTTTCAGGCTAACCTTTCGCAGCGCTTCGAGGCAGCGCTGACGGAAGCCCCTTTTGATCTCTATCGCAGGCTTCGCCGGCGCAACCCAGCCCCTTTTTCGGCATACCTGGGATTCGACGACCTCGCCGTCTTGAGCGCCTCGCCCGAACGATTTCTCCACCTCGATGAGCAGCGGCGTTTGGTCGAGACGCGACCCATCAAAGGAACCCGGCCCCGGGGGCTCGGTCCAATGCACGATGCCGCCTTGGGGCGGGCGCTATCCGAAAGCGCCAAGGATCGCGCCGAGAACGTCATGATCGTCGATCTGCTCAGAAACGACCTGTCCCGGGTGTGCCGCCCGGGAACTGTTCGCGTGCCGGAGCTCTTTGCCCTGGAGCACCACCCGACTGTGCACCACCTGGTTTCGACGGTACTGGGAGAGCTCGAGCCAGCCGCGGGAGCAGTCGATCTCATCCGCGCGACCTTTCCCGGTGGATCCATCACCGGTGCGCCGAAGGTGCGCGCCATGGAGATCATCGCCGAGCTCGAGCCGACCCAGCGAGGCGTGTACTGCGGATCGATCGGCTACATCAGCGCGACCGGGGCGATGGATACCAGCATCGTGATTCGAACCTATCTCGCTCTCCGGGGACAGGTATACTTCCAGGCAGGCGGCGGGATCGTGGCCGACTCCGATCCAGAGCTGGAGTATCGAGAGACGCTGGACAAAGCCAGAGGGCTGATTGAGGTGTTAATGGAGAGTCGAGAGTCGAGGGTCGAGAGTCTAGAGTCGAGAGTCAAAGATCGAAGTCTAAGGAGCTGAGTTGGTGACTGGACGACATCGGATCCCTAGACCCGACCCTGGACCCTAGACCCCTCGACTCTTAACCCTCGACTCTAGACCCTCGACTCTAGACCAGCACTCGAATTCGATTCCGAATCACATGATCCTGTTAATCGACAACTACGACTCCTTCGTCTACAACCTGGCGCGCTACGTTCGGGAGCTAGGTGAAACACCACTGGTGCTTCGGCATGATGCCATGGATGTCGACGAGATCTCGGCGCTGGCTCCGTCGCACATCATCATCTCACCGGGGCCGTGTTCGCCGGCGGAAGCGGGGATTTCCACGGATGTCGTGCGCCAGCTCGGGCCAACCATCCCCATTCTTGGCGTCTGCCTCGGCCACCAGTGCATCGGGGCGGCGTACGGCGCCGAGATCGTGAGAGCCGGTGCTCCGATGCACGGGAAGACATCCCGCATCCATCACGAGGGCACCGGGCTCTTCGCCGGCTTGCCCAGCCCATTCCTAGCGACCCGATACCACTCGCTGGTCATTCCGCCGGGTGCGGTGCCATCCACGTTGAGAGTGACGGCGACCTCCGAGGACGGAGAGATCATGGCCGTCCAGCACGTCGAGCATCCGGTACATGGAGTGCAGTTTCATCCCGAGTCGGTGCTGACCGAGCACGGCTACCGGCTGCTTGACCACTTCCTGCACGGTGTTCCGGAGACACCGCGCCAGGTGCCGAAGGCTGCTGACGGCGCCCTGGTTCCACTCTACCCTGAAACGAGCACGTTGGCTTCCGCACCTCCGCCTGTCGATCTCGTTCGGTGATCGTTGAGACGATCGTGACAAGCATGGATCCCAGCGGCGCCATCAACTTTGCGCCGATGGGTGTCGAGTGGGGTGACGAAGCTATCGTCCTCAAGCCGTTCCTGGAGACCAGCACCTTTCGGAATGTGAGCGCCACGCGGGTGGCGGTCGTCAACCTCACCGATGACGTCATGCTCTTCGTGCAGGGCGCCATCTCGAGTCCCAGCTTTCCCTTCTTTCCCTCCAAGGTGGTCACCGGAGCAGTGCTGCAGGCCGCGTGTTCCTGGCGAGAGCTCGAGGTCCTGACGATGGACGCGACCCCGCCCCGGTCTCGCATCGAGGCGCGCGTGGTGCACCACGGAACTATTCGAGAGTTCATCGGCTTCAACCGGGCTCGGCACGCGGTACTCGAGGCTGCCATTCTCGCCACCCGCACCCATCTCCTGCCGCGAGAGCAGATTCGAGAGGAGTACGCTCGACTCCAGATCATCGTCGACAAGACCGCCGGGCCGCGTGAGCGGGAGGCCATGGACCTCCTGACCGAGTATGTCCGAGTCTCGATAGCATCTTCGTGGAGGCCCCGGCGAGGCTTCATTTCGGCGTCCTCGACCTCCGAGGAAGTCTGGGCCGGCGCTTCGGTGGCCTTGGCGCCGCCATTCCTTCCCCTTCGGTCCTGCTTGAAGCCGCTCCCGCGGCCGATGTAAATGCACTGGGGCCAGATGCGGAGCGTGCAATTGAATACGCCAACCGTTTCATCGCGTATCACCGGCTCTCCGGTGGGGTCAACCTCGTGCTTCACCGCACCATTCCCAGCCACGCTGGCCTGGGATCAGGAACCCAGCTCGGGCTTGCGGTTGCCCGCGCGATCGCCGAGCTGAACGATCTGCCGGTGGATCCGCTCGGGCTGGCGCGCGCCGTTGACCGGGGGAAGCGGTCGGCCATCGGAACATGGACCTTTGCGCATGGGGGATTCATCGTAGAGGGGGGACGCAAGATCGGCAGCGAAGAGATCGCACCCCTGCTGGCCCGCTTTCAGGTCCCGCCCAGCTGGCGCTGTGTCGTCGCGGTGCCGCCTGACCAGCGAGGACTTAGCGGAGACGCCGAAGCGAAGGCATTCGAGCAGCTGCCGGTCCCCTCGGAGCACGATGTGGAACGGGTCTCCCATCTGGTTCTCATGCAGCTCCTGCCGGCACTGGTTGAAAACGACCTCCGGAGCTTCGGCCAGGCGCTCTCGGCGGTTCAGCGGATCACTGGCGGCTGGTTTGCCGCCCAGCAGGGTGGTGTCTTCGCGGCCGGTGCCACCGAAGAGCTGGTCGCAGAACATGGCCTCATGGGGCGCGCTGGGAGTGGGCCAGAGCTCGTGGGGTCCAGCCGCCTACGGGTTGGTTGAGACGGAGGAAGCCGCGCAGCAACTGGCCACAGCGGGTGCGGCAGTCGATGAGAACCGGAGGAGCGGTTTTCGAGGGTGAATTTGCCCGTCAGGGGGCCCAGGTCTGGAGCGGGTCCCGACGGCAGGTTCCAGATTGACAGTTTATTTTCCAAGGTGTATACTGGCCCACTCTAAGCCTCCCGTAATCGGCGACTTGGCAGGCCTGGAACGGTCCAGCCGGGTTATAGTGCTTTCCCGCTGAAGCGGTGGGCTTAAGAGTCAGGTATTCAGCGGCGGCTTGCAGCTCGGTCGAGCGCCTGCTCTCTGCAGTTCCTTACGATAACAAAGCGGTTCAGCGGCGTCGCTGAGGATGAGATGGGTTTGTTCCCGTTCGCTGGAACTATTTCGTCGATGCTGAACCCACCGCGGGTCAGCGCGGTGCGGAGCCGTTGGCCAGAATCGCTCTGGCGGCGCTGCGCCTCGGCGATGCACACTGCAGCTCCATCAACTCTCTCCTCTGTCGGGCTCCCCACCTCCCATTCAGGTCCCTGTATTCAATACGCGCGAACGCTCTCGCCTCGGCCGATCGCGCCTCCGAATCCATCCAGCGGACCCGGCTCTCGCGTAGAAGTCCAGAACTGCGAGCACGCTGCACCGGTGGATGCTCCCGACAGTCGAGCGCGGGCCTCCGACCGTTGAACGTCGGTCCTACCCGTGGCTCGAGGAGACCTAGCAAGCGACCGAACCTGAATTCGCGAATGGTAGTACAGCAGGAGAATCACCCTTTTCCCTGAGGTCAGTTATGAATCGTTTTACGCAGAAGGTGGTGTCTGGCGGGCTCGCTGCGGGTCTTTCAGTAGCCGTAGCGATGTCAGCCAACGCCCAACAGGCGCGGTCAGGGGCTTGGACCCTGAATGCGCCCGAGGGCGAATGGCACATGACCGGTCGTGATTACAGCTTGCAGCGGTTCAGCCCGCTCAAGCAGATCACGACGTCGAACGTGGCCGAGCTCCGGCCCGTCTGGTCGTTCTCGACTGGGACGCTTCGGGGGCACGAGGGTAACCCGCTCGTCATCGGCAACGTGATGTACGTGCACACGTCCTTCCCGAACATCGTGTACGCGCTCGACCTCTCCAAGCCCGGCGCGCCGCAGATCTGGAAGCACGTGCCGAACCAGTCGCCTGACGCGATTCCAATCGCGTGCTGCGACCTGGTCAACCGCGGCATCGCCTATCACCCGAGCGGCAAGATCTTCATTCAGCTGCTGCAGGGTGAGCTGCTCGCACTCGATGCCAAGACCGGCAAAGAGCTGTGGAAGGTCAAGAATGCCGACTACAAGCAGGGCTCCACGATGACCAACGCCCCGATCGTGATCAAGGACCTCGTCATCGCCGGTATCTCCGGTGGTGAGTTCGGCGTTCGCGGTCGCGTCACGGCGTACAACGTCAACGACGGCAAGGAGGTCTGGCGCGGCTACAGCACTGGTCCGGACAGCGAAGTCCTGATCAGCGGCGACGCCAACGCGAACTATCCGTCGCACAAGGGCAAGGATCTCGGTGTTTCGACCTGGCAGGGCGATGAGTGGAAGCGGGGCGGCGGCACCACCTGGGGCTGGTATTCCTACGACCCCGAGCTGAACCTCTTCTACTACAGCACCGGTAACCCGGGCAGCTGGAACCCCGACCAGCGGCCGGGCGACAACAAGTGGTCCATGACCATCTTCGCCCGTAACCCGGACAACGGTCAGGTGAAGTGGGCGTACCAGATGACGCCGCACGATGAGTGGGACTACGACGGCGTCAACGAGAACGTGCTGTTCGAGAGCGGCGGGAAGAAGCTCCTGGCGCACTTCGACCGCAACGGGTTCGGCTACACCCTCGATCGCACCAACGGTAAGGTCCTGGTCGCGCAGCCGTACGGTCCCGTCAACTGGGCCAAGCGGGTCGATCTGACCACCGGCGTGCCGGAGAAGGATCCCAAGTACGGCACCACCGCGAAGAAGAACACCGAGGGCATCTGCCCCGCGGCGATCGGCTTCAAGGATCAGCAGCCGTCGGCCTATTCACCGGTCACCGGCCTCTTCTACGTCCCGGCAAACCACATCTGCATGGACTATGAGGGCGTCGAGGTGAAGTACACCGCCGGTCAGCCATACGTGGGTGCCATCGTCCGGATGTTCCCGGGCCCCGGCGGCCACCGTGGCAACTTCATTGCCTGGGACCCGATGAAGGGCAAGGCAGTGTGGCAGAACAAGGAAAACCTCGCCGCGTACGGTGGTGCACTTACCACCGCCACTGGCCTGGTCTTCTACGGCACGATGGAAGGCTGGCTCAAGGCTCTTGATGCCAAGACGGGCAAGACCCTGTGGCAGTTCAAGACGCCTTCCGGCATCATCGGCAACCCGATGACGTACAATGGTCCCGACGGCCAGCAGTATGTGGCCGTGCTCTCGGGCATCGGTGGCTGGGCCGGAATCGGTGTCGCGGCAGGCATCGGCGCCGAGGATCCAACCGCCGGTCTGGGCGCGTTGGGCGCCTTCGGCGACGCTGGAAACTTCAGCAACCAGGGTGGCGTGTTGACGGTGTTCGGTCTCAAGAACCCGCCCGTCGGCAAGTAGTAGCCCTGGCAGAAACCTGAGAGCCGGTGGGTTTCCCCTTCCGGCTCACAGGGAGATAGATTTCAGCATGAGAACGGCGCCGAGTGTCGTCCACTCCGGCGCCGTTGTCATGAACCGGAGCCTTCCACCGGCTGCTCTCGCCAGGAGGTTGGCCCCACTTACAGTGGATCGATGGCCATGTCTTCTATTCGTACACTCGTTGTTCTGTCGGCCCTGGGCTTCGGGGTGTCGGTCACGTCCTTGAACGCCCAGCAGCTCCGGCCCAACGTCGAAAGAGCCGGTGTGATGCGGGTCTGCGCCGACCCCGATAACATGCCGCTGTCCAATCAGAAAGGTGAAGGCTTCGAGCAGAAAATTGCCGAGCTGATCGCCCGTGAATGGAAATCCAAGATCGAGTATGCCTGGTGGCCGGTGCGCCGCGGCTTCTTCAGCCGGGCCTTGAACGGCCGCTACTGCGACATCGCGATGGAGGCGCCCTCGGGCCTCGACATGGCCGGCGTAACCAAGCCGTACTTCCGGTCAGGTTACGTGTTCGTCACCCGCAAGGACAGCGGACTCGATATCAAATCGCTGGCGGACCCGCGTCTCAAAACGCTCAAGATCGGCGTTAATATCCTGAACTCCGACGCCGAGAATACGCCGCCCGCTATGGCCCTGAGCAAGTACGGCGTGGTGGGCAACCTGGTGGGATATCCCACCTTCTACACCGATACAGTGCGGCCTGAGGACATCGTGGTCGCCGTCGCCAAGAAGGACATCGACGTAGGGATCGTTTGGGGACCTCTTGCCGGGTACTTCGTCAAGAAGTCGAGCGTCCCGCTCACGATGCAGCCGCTGGCTGAGAAGGACTCATTGACCGACTTTCCGTTCCGGTTCAACATCGCCATGGGCGTGCGCCGGCGCGACAAGGAGCTTCGCGACAGCCTGGAGGCGGTGCTCCAGCGGAAGGCCCCAGAGATCCAGGCGATCTTGAAGGAGTATGGGGTTCCCACGTTCCCCATTGTCACTGAGGCTCGCGGCGGGGATGAGGCGAAGTCTCCCGCCAAATCCACGCCGGCAGCTCCAGTGGACTCTGCTCGGGCTTCCACGAAGTAAGCATCGCTATTCCTTCACGACGTTCAGACCACTCGAAACAGCAGGAAAGGATTGCCTCCGAGTATGCGCACGCCTATGGGACTGGTGATTGGCGGCATGGTGGGTTGTGGGCTCCTGTTGCTGGGCGTCATCACCCCAGCCAAGGCGCAGGACCTCAGGGATCAGTATCACCAGGCTCCGCGCGATACCGTCTCGCAGGAGGTCTATGACGGATGGAAGCAGTTCAATCTCAACTGTGCCCGTTGCCACGGTGAAGATGTTCAGGGCACCACCATTGCACCCCACCTCATCGTCTCGCTTCGACCTGATGGACCCATCAACACCAAAGAGCTCTTCATTCAGACGGTCTGTGCCGGCCGGCCTGCCAAGGGGATGCCGTCCTGGTGCGCACTCGGTATGGAGCTACCCACCATCCAGAAGATCTACGCCTACGTGAAGGGTCGGAGTGATGCCAAGATCGCGGCTGGGCGACCGGCGGTGAAGCCGGGGACCTGACTCGCCCTCAAGCTCGGGTGAACCGAGTACATTCCGAAATGCGTATGGAACGGCTGTGGATTCTTGCTCCCGCGCTGGGAGCGCTGCTCTGGTTTACCCCAGGCTCGAACGCTACAGCCAGCTCACTCGGCCTGATCGCCGCTCTGGACACACCAGCGGTACGCGTCGATCTCGCGGAGCTCAAGACTCGCCTCGCCGGTGGTACCGAGGACAGCCCGCCCGATCTCTCCCACGCAGACCTCAGCGGACTCGTGCTCGACAGCATGGACTTCAAGCGGGCCAAGCTGACCGGCGCCCACCTGGTGAATGCCAAGCTTCGGGGAGCCAATCTCTTCACCTGCGACCTCACTGACGCAGTGCTCACCGGAGCCGACCTGACCAGGTCCAACATGGACGGTACGGTCTTGCGCCGGGCCAACCTGGAGCGCGCCAACCTCGAAGGAGCCAGCCTCTTTGCCACCATCATCGAAGCGGCCAACCTGAACGGTGCCAACCTGGCCCACACCAGGATTATCGGCTATCTCCGCGGGGCAAAGCTGGTCGGCGCCGACCTCCGAAACGCCAACATCGGCGCTGATCCGGGCAACCAGTCGATGGGCGTGATGCGAGCGACGTTCGTCGGAGCCGACTTGAGCGGCGCCAATCTGACCGGGGCGAATCTGTTCAAGGCCGACTTCTCCCACGCCACCCTTACCCGTGCCCGGCTGCCCGGCGCCGACCTCCGGAACGCCGACCTGATCCAGGCCGACTTCACCGGGGCCGATCTCACCGGGGCTCGACTCGACCAAGCCAACCTGGACGGCGCGATCTTCACAAACATCGTGGGGCGTGCCCAGCTCAAGGGCCTCGAGCGAGCCCGCAACGCAGACAAGGCAGTTTTCGATGCGCACTGACAGGCTTCTTATCATTTCCCACCCGAGCACGATCATAGTCGCGGCCTTCTGCTCTGCCGCGATTACCGCCGCGTGCGGCAAAGACGAGCACTCGCTCGCGCGCCGGGCGGATACCACCGCGGCAACCAGCACTCGAGTGTCCCTCCCCTCGGGAGAGCTCGCCTATGTCACCAACGAGGACTCGCAGGACCTTACCGTGATCGCGACCGCCAACGACAGCCTCGTCGCCAGCATCCCCGTGGGGACTCGTCCGCGCGGAGTGAAGGTGAGCCCGGATGGTCGCAGCGTCTACGTCGCTCTCAGCGGATCACCCAAGTGCCCCCCCACCATGCCCGACGAGGAATGCGAGAAGCTGAAGTCCGACAAATCCAAGGACGGAATCGCGGTGGTCGACGTTGCGGCTCGGCGGGTCTCCCGAGTGCTGCCTGGCGGTTCCGATCCGGAACAGTTCGACATCTCGCATGACGGCAGCCGGCTCTATATCGCGAATGAGGATGCGGGATCAGCGTCCATCGTCAACGTGAAAAGCGGGGCCATCGACACGACCGTCAAGGTGGGAGCCGAGCCGGAGGGGGTTCGAATCAGTCCGGATGGAAAGCTCGTCTATATAACTGCGGAGAGCGACACGGCGATCAAGGTTCTCGATGCCACGACCGGGGCCGTCAAGGCACGGATCAAGGTAGATCTTCGGCCCCGCGATGTCGCCTTCACCTCCGACGGCAAGCGGGCATACGCGACAGCCGAGGTGGGTGGGACGGTTTCGGTGATCGACGTAGCGCGGAACCGCGTGGTTGCAACGATTCGGTTTCCCAAAACGGCCAAACCGATGGGAGTCCGAGTGTCGCCCGACGACAAGCGAGTCTACGTCGCGACCGGGCGGGGAGGAACGGTGGAGGTGATCGATGCTGCCAGCAACAAGGTGATCAAATCCGTCAAGGTCGGCCAGCGTCCCTGGGGCATGGCCCTCACATCAGACGGGAAAAAGCTCTACACCGCAAACGGACCATCCAACGACGTGAGCGTGGTAGACACCGATAGCCTCAAGGTGCTGAAGACGATTCCAGTCGGGAAGATCCCCTGGGGTGTGGCCATCGGACCCTCGCCCCAGGGTAGCTGACCCTTTGGTGAAGCGCATTCTGATCGGCCTCGCGACAGCTGCTGCCAGCTTCTCTGCCATAGGGGCTGTATCGCGGCCGGTGCCCAGCGCGTTTACCTTCGCGCTATCGGCCCGTCCCGAGCTGCACCGGCTCTGGGATGAGAGTGCGCAGGCAAAGGAGGAGCGGGTGGCCTGCCTGGCCGGCTCGATCGATGATGACACGGTGTACATCTCGCGTGTGCTCTCTCTCGACACCCCTCCAGCAGATTCGCTCGGTATCTCCGCTGCATCATCGCTGGAGGATTGCGGCCCGCCCGAATGGCGAGGCACCGTCCACACCCACGTGGCGCTCCGGAATGGGCTTCCCTACTCCTTGTTCTCTGGAGCAGACCGCGGGGTGATGATGCTCTGGTGGAGACGCTGGAACGTTGATGGCATTTTCTGCCTGCTCTACAGCGCCAACGAAGTCATCTGCGAGATCGAAGGGCCGGAAAGCGCAGTACTCTTTCCACGCTCCAAATATTGAGAGCTCCGGTGCAGCTCTGCGGCCTCGCTTTGCTGCTCGGATCTCTCGCCGTGAATGGGCCGGCGCGGGCACAGGATTCTCCTGTTCGCACGCGGGCGACGTTCCGTTTCAGCCGGGATGCGGGTCAGGCACTTCGGGCCCTTTGGAACACGAGTGTGGCGGCTCGGGAAGAGCGCGCTGCCTGCCTGGCCAGCTCCATCCGGAACGACACCGTCTTCATCTCGGGAGTAGCTCCGCTCGAGCCGGAGGGTGCGGACTCGATGGGAATCTCCGCCACAGCTTCGGTGGAGAGCTGCGGCCCGCCGAAGTGGTCGGGTACGGTGCACTCCCACATTTCCGAGTATGCGAACGGGAAGCCTTCAGCAAAGTTCTCCGCGCAGGACCGGACCGCCATGCGTCTCTGGTACGATCGGTGGCATTCGGACGGGGTGTTCTGCCTGATCTACAGCGAGGAAGACGCCCACTGTGAGGCTGACGGCGTGGTCGGCGGCATGCGATCCCTGCCCCGGACCGTGCGATGAGAAAGGGAGCAGCCTGCCACCGGGCTTATGAGAGCGGGCGCCGGGTAAAGATCCGGTTGGGGCTCCTCCGCGCCAGCCAGGCATCCAAGCCCCAGGTGCGCCCGGCGCGAGCGAAGATAAACGCCAGCATGAGGAAGAAGAGCACGATGTGGAATCCCTGCTGCCCGGGGGACATCCACTGAGTTGCCAGCCCGTAGTTGATGACCAGCACCAGACCCACCAGTGAAGCCAAGCCGGTGAGCAGCCCCAGTGTCAGACCGATCCCGGTAACCGTCTCTCCCCACGCGGTCAGGTGCGCGAACAGGTTGGTGTGTGTGAGGACCGTGCCTTCCAGAAACTGCTTATAGAACACGATCGGGTTCTCCGATGCCTGCTTCCCCACGATTTTGGGCATCACGCTGAGCCACCGGTCCGACACGACGGGAATCGGCAGCACACCACCGACGAGGGTGATCGTCATCTTGGTGATCAACGACTTCACAAAATAGAGTCCCACTACAATCCGCAGGACAGCGAGCCACTCTGCTGGACGACTCATGCTTACGCTGACAGGCCGGAGATTCTGCGCCATTACTGGGACCCCTTGGTGAGCACTATGGGCGAAGCCTTACCGTCTCACTCAAACCTCGACCCCTAGCTCCCAAAACACAAAGGTCCAGCTGTCGGTAAGCTCATCCAGCAGCTTGGAAAGCGGCTTTCCTGCGCCATGTCCTGCCTTTGCCTCGAGCCGGAGGAGAACCGGGCGATCGGCTGTCGTTGCGGCCTGCAGCCGGGCTGCCATCTTGCGGGCATGCATCGGATCCACCCGAGTATCGCTCTCGGCCGTCGCGAGCAGAACGGCGGGGTATGCCACTCCGTCCCGCACGTGATGGTAGGGCGAGTAGGCTCGTAGCCACCGGAACTGTTCCGGATCATCGGGTGAGCCGTACTCCGGAATCCAGAGCCGGGCTATCAGAAAGCGATGGTAGCGCAGCATGTCCAGCAGCGGTACCTGCACCAGGACTGCCCGGAACAGTTCGGGTCTCTGCGTCAGAACCGCACCGACCAGCAGCCCGCCATTCGACCCACCGGCGGCCGCCAGACGTTCGGGCCTGGTGTAGCCCTGTTGGACCAACCACTCCGCCGCCCCGATGAAGTCGTCGAAACTGTTTTGCTTGCTGCCGAGAATCCCCGCCTGATGCCACTCCTCACCGTATTCCCCGCCGCCGCGGAGGTTGGGGACCGCCACTACCCCGCCGTGCTCGAGCCAGAGGAGAAGCGAGCGTGAGAAAGCCGGGGTCATGCTGATATTGAAGCCGCCGTACCCAGTCAGATACGTCGGATTGTCGCCTTCCTTGATCAGGCCGGCTCGATGCACCAGAAACATCGATATGGGGGTGCCATCTCGAGACTGGTAGGTCACCTGATGAACCTCGAAACGGCCCGGATCAACATCGGTCTCAACTTGCTTCCACAGTGATTCGGCGTCCGAGACCAGATCGATGCGATAGACGCTGGGCGGAACGGTGTAGGACGAAAAGCCATAGAAGAGCTCGCGCCCATCCCACTCCGCACCGATGCCGGTCAGGCTTCCCAGCGTCGGCAACGGCACTTCCTGCATATGTCCGCCTTCCAGGTCTGACAAACGGAGTCGCGACGACGCCCGTTCCATGTACCCGATTGCGAGCCGCTCCCGGGTGACGGCGACGCTCTCCAGTACCGCGTCAGTCCTGGCGGGAATGATCTCGCGCCAGGCGCTCCGGTCCGGCTTTTCAGGATCGACTGCGAAGAGCCGGTAGGTGGGGGCGTCCAGGTTGGTACGAAGGAAGAGAGTTCCACGAACGATCTCGCCATCGAACGACGCCGGCAGTTCCTTCGCGATGGGAACCAGCCCACTGCCGCCCGAGAGATCCTGGACGTAGAAATCGGTTTGATCGAACGTGCGGGCCACGCTGACCGAGAGCCACCGGCCATCAGGCGAGACGCTCACCCCCGGCCAGTGTTCCTTCTCGGCCGGTTTGAAGACGAGCGGGTCCGCCGCGCCATCGGTCCCCAGCTCATGGAAGTAGATCGCACGGTGATACGCTTCCTCACCTGCGGGCACCTCGCCTGGGTTGGGGTACCGCGTGTAGTAAAACGCGGTCGAGCTGGGCAGCCAGGCGAGCGATGCGGCACGCATCCCCGCAATGGTATCGGGCAGGTGCTTGCCGGTGTCGAGGTCGAGGATGTGGAGGACGCTCTGCTCGGTGCCGTCTTCGGAGAGTCCGTAGGCCAGCAGGCGGCCATCGGTACTGGGGTAGTACCAGTCGAGCGAGGTCGTCCCCGCCGGGTTCAGCTCATTCGGATCGATGGCAACCCGATCGGGGCCGTCCACTCCCTCACGCCAGTACAGCACCGGCTGGTTCTGCTGACCGTCCCGGCGGATGTAGAAGTAGCGACCTCGCACCGGGAGTGGCACACCCAGCACGCCGATGCCGAGCAACTCTTCCAGCCGGCGGCGTATCCGATGGCGGCCCGGAACGGCACCGAGGTAGGCCCGAGTGAGCGCATTCTGCCGATCGGTCCACAGCCGGGTTTCGGGAGTTTCCCCGTTCTCCAGCCAGCGATATGGGTCAGTGACCGTTTCGCCGTGGAGGATGTCGGTGACGTCACTCGCTGGTGTCTCGGGATACGTCGGCATTGCAGATACTCACCACCGGCCAGAGGGTACGGGAACCAGGTTTCCTGCTAATCGCCGAGGCTGATCCCCAGCTCCCTCGCCGTGATGATCGTGTCGCAGTCGAGCGGGACGTTCTTGGGCCGGCCCACGATCTCCTCGAGTGGAACCTGGTCGATCCCCGGGCCCTTGAGGCCGACCATGATCCCGAACGCCCCGTCAGCGATGGCTCGTACCGCCGCCGCCCCAAAGCGTAACGCGAGAAGACGGTCGTACGTCGTGGGCGACCCGCCGCGCTGCAGATGCCCGAGCACCAGAGTCCGGGTCTCCTTGCCGGTGTAGTGCTCGATCGCGCGCGCCACCTTGCTGCCGATGCCGCCGAGCCGGTCAACCGTGCCCACGCCTCGCCGCTCCACCAACTCCACCGCTCCCTCCTTTGATCGGGCCCCTTCGGCCACGACGACGATGCTGAAACGCCGGCCGGCAGCTTCCCGGCTCCGGATCTTGTCGCAAACCTTCTCCATGTCAAAGGGGATCTCGGGCAGGAGGATCACATCCGCGCTGCCCGAAAGACCGCTATACAGCGCGATCCAGCCGGCATACCGACCCATCAGCTCCACCACCATGACCCGGTCGTGGCTCTCGGCCGTCGAGTGAAGCCGGTCGAGTGCTTCGGTGGCGGTGCTGACCGCAGTATCGAAGCCGAAGGAGCGCTGGGTCCCGGTCACGTCGTTGTCGATCGTTTTCGGGACGCAGACGACCGGGAGCCCCTTCTTCCAGAGCTCATAGGAAATCTGCAGGCTGCCGTCTCCACCGATCGATACCAGGGCGTCGAATCCGCTCGCCTGGAAGGCAGCGACGAGATCTTCCGATCGGTCGGTCTCGTGCTCCGTACCATCGGGATCGCGCTTGACGTAGTGGAAGGGATTGCCGCGGTTGGTCGTGCCGAGAATTGTTCCGCCCAGGTGGGTGATACCCCGCACCTGGGCCGGACCAAGTGGAACTACTCCATTGAAGTTGAGCAAACCTTCGAAGCCCCGCTGAATGCCATACGATTGCCAGCCGCGGTGGTGGGCCGAGAGCACCACGGCGCGGATAACGGCGTTCAGCCCGGGGGCATCACCGCCGCCGGTGGAGATGGCGATGCGCATCGGTTACTTACCGCCGGCAGCGTCTTGTATGGCTTTCAGGACTTCTCCGGGTTGGGCGTGCCGCCGCAGAGCCTTCTTGGAGAAGACCAGTGCACCGTCCACCATCACCTCAAAGACTCCACCGGAGGACTCGATCAGCCGAACCTCGACCTCGGGGTAGGCCTGCTTCAACTCTGCCGCCAGACTGACGGCTCTGGGCTTGTAGTTTCAAACGACGCAGTACTGAATCGTGACACGCATGACGCGGGGACCCTCCGAGGTAAATGCACTCCGACGCCGCGAATCGTAGTGGGCCAGAAAGAAGATGCCAAGGGTGGAAAAGGATGTGATGCTCCTCCTTGTCAGGCTCCACGCGAAGCCGTATCTATTTGACCCATGCGAACCTATCGAAACCCCGGCGGGGCGGCCCGGGGGCTGCGGCTCCTGGGCGCTCTTGTGTTGAGCATCTCGATATTCTCGACCGCCCGTGCCCAGGACCGAAAGTACCTGTTCGAGATCGGTCTCGGCGGCGCCTACCAGATCTTTGGCGACTCTGCCATAACCGACCTCAAGGCTGCGCCGGCTGCGCTTGGCAGAGTCGGCGTCTGGCTGCCGCTCAACTTCGGGCTCGAGTTGGAAGGAACCGTCGGCAAGCCCAAGACCAAGAGCGCAAACCAGGGTGTCCCGGTCAAGAGCGGCACCGCCTCGTTGTTATACAATCTGCCGTTGGGCTTGAAGAGTTGGGCCTACGCCAAAGTCGGCTACTGGCGAACCCGGTATTCTGATCCCGACAATTGCCGAGGGGCGATCATTTGCGGCAATGCCCGCACTTATCTCTTCGGCATCGGTCTCCGCTACGCCTTGACACCTTTGCTGATGGCCCGGCTCGAGACGGCAGTCTATCCCAATAAAGGTACGACCGTCAGAAACAACGTCCCCGAGACGATCAAGTTCACCAACTACGGCGTCAATCTCGGTGTGAGCTTGATGCTCGGCAGCAAGCCGCTGCCGGATCAGGACCACGATGGTGTGCCGAACAATCGTGACCGCTGTGGCGACACCCCGCAGGGCGCCCAGGTAGATGGATCGGGATGTCCCCAGGACAACGACGCAGATGGCGTGGCGAATGGACTGGATCGTTGCCCCAATACGGCCACCGGTGCGATCGTGGACACGAGCGGATGCACCCGTGACAGCGACAACGACAACATCGCAGATGGCGTCGACAAGTGCCCCGATACGCCCGCCGGTGTGCTGGTGGATCCGACAGGATGCCCCAAGGACAGCGATGGTGACTCGATTGCAGACGGGCTCGACCGCTGTTCCGATACTCCGCGAGGAGCCACGGTGGATGCCTTGGGCTGCCCAGGTGACGAGGACGGCGATGGCGTGCTCGACGGACTCGACCGCTGTCCGCGCACCGCGAGCGGCGCAACCGTGAACGCCTACGGCTGCGTACCTGGCCAGCAGCCCGGAAGGGCGCCGGCGGCCGCCCCGCCACCGGCCGAGACCCCCCGGCCTCAGCCTCGGCCGTCGCAGCAGGCCCAGGCACCGAACCTTCCCAGCGCACCGATGGTGCTGGAAGGTGTCACCTTCGAGTCTGGCAGCGCCCGCCTGCTCTCGGGATCGTATGTGGAGCTGGACTCCATAGCTAAGGTGCTGGGGGCCAACCCCAATATGCGAGTCGAGATCGGCGGTCATACCGACAACGCCGGCTCACCGGCTGACAATCAGCACCTGTCGACACTGAGAGCCGAGGCCGTGCGCAACTACCTCGTCGTGAAGGGGGTTCCCTTCCAGCAGGTCGTCGCCCGAGGCTATGGCGCCACTCAGCCGAGGACCCCGGATACCTCTCCCAGAGGCAGGGCGGCGAATAGAAGGGTAGAGATCAAACCTTTGCCTGCGGGCGAATCTCCTTGAACCAAGACCCGGCAGAACGTATATCTGAGGAAGACCTTCTCCCCCGAGGAGCATGAAATGCGAGTGTTCGGCGTAGGGCTGTTTGCCTCCATACTGATCGTTGCAGCAGCAGGTTCGGCTAGCGCTCAAACTGCGGATAAAAGTTCAGCGGCGCCGACTGACCCGGCAGTCATCGCCCATGGCGACTCCGTGTTCCACGGGGCCGGGAACTGCTATGCATGCCACGGCAGCAAAGCGGAAGGAATCATCGGTCCCAATCTGACCGATGCGGAATGGATCCACAGCAAGGGCACCTACCAGGACATCGTGAACCAGGTCAACCACGGCGTGCCCAAGGAGGAGTCCAAGAGCGGCGTTGTCATGCCGCCCCGAGGTGGCGCAACCCTGACCGATGACGATGTGAAGGCCGTGGCGGCCTACGTCTATTCGTTGGGGCACAAGTAACCCGCCGTTTGGGCGCCATGGCTAACCCTGCAAGGCTCCGAGCGAATACCAGACCCCAAAGAGTAGGCTCAGGGCGCCAAACAGTGGGACCAGATCGACCAATCTCTGCCGGACGACCCCGCGGGCCAGGGCGTAGCCGACTGCCGATGAGACCAACGCCATCGAGACTGCGGTAGCGGCAGCGAACAGCAGAAGCGCGAGAACGCCTTCGACTCGCCCCGACACCGCACCAACCAGCAGAACTCCTACCGCAGCCGAGCCTCCGACACCGTGCACCATCCCGATGCCGAACGCGGTCAGTGGGGACCGCCCCAGGGCCTCGGAGTGAAGGTGCGAATGGACTCTCGAGTGCTCGGTCTTACGGCCGTGCTCGTGGGCATGAGGATGAGCGTGCTGCACGGAACCATGGGAGTGCGGATGCACATGGAAGTAACCGCGTCGCCATCGGAGCAGGAGCCGGACCGCGAGCGCCACGATGAGCACACCAATCGTCGCCTCGGCGGCGCGAAGAATTATTTCTGGCAGATATCGGCGGAAGAGAACCACGGGCAAGCCGAAGGCGAACAGCGTAGTCGCATGTCCCAGACCCCAGGAGAAGCCCAGTAGGGTTGCGCGGCGGGGTCCCCCTTTTTCGTCCGCCAGGAAGAGGGTGGAAACTGCGGTGAGGTGGTCTGGGTCGGTGGCGTGCCGCAGTCCCAGGAGGACAGCAATGACCAGCGCCATCGCTCCGTTCCCGCCCAGACTCGCAATCCACTCATCCAATCCGAACATTGGCTCTCGCATCAGGGGCCACGGTGGGGTGGCCGGTGCCGGCCCCAGGCGTACACCGGAGGTTCTGTGAACTCATTCCGGAGCTATATCCCCGTAAACCCAGGGTATGTCAAGCGGTCGAAAATCACGGTCTCGATCGAAAGGAGGGATAAATTCCTCCCATGACGAGCAATCGACTCTCTCAAGCGGCATCCGCTTATCTCCAGTCAGCCGCCCACCAACCGATACACTGGTTCCCGTGGGGACCCGAGGCATTCTCCGCCGCTGCGTCGGCGAACAAGCCGGTGCTGCTCGACATAGGGGCGGTGTGGTGCCACTGGTGTCACGTGATGGACGGCGAGTCCTACGAGAATCCCGATATCGCGTCGTTCCTCAATGAGAACTTCGTCTGCATCAAGGTCGATCGCGATGAGCGACCCGATGTCGACGCGCGATATCAGCGTGCGGTACAGACGCTGACCCAGCAGGGCGGCTGGCCCCTGACGGCGTTCCTGACGCCCGCTGGTGAGGTCTTCTTTGGCGGAACCTACTTCCCACCCGACGGCAAGTTCGGCCGGCCTGGCTTCCGGTCCGTGCTGGCCAGCGTCCTCGATGCCTACCGCTCCCGGCCGGAGCAGGTTCAGGCCCAGGCCCAGGCGATCAGGCGAGTTCTCGATGAGCACCTCAACGAAGTCGCGCCCGGCGAGCCCACAGCAGCCCTGTTGGATGACGCTGTCGAGCAGATGGCGCGTTTCTTCGACAAGCTGAATGGCGGATTCGGTAGCCAACCCAAGTTCCCCCATCCCGGTGCCATCGCTCTGCTGCTCCACCGCTGGTTCGATCAGCCCTCCGAGCAGATCCGCACCATGATTGACCGGACGCTCGAGGCTATGGCCCGAGGGGGGATGTATGACCAGCTTGGCGGGGGCTTCCACCGATACAGCGTGGACGCCGAGTGGATCGTGCCGCACTTCGAGAAGATGAGCTACGACAATTCCGAGCTGTTGAAGGTGTACCTGGACGCCTACGCTCTATTTGGAAACGAGGAGTATGCCGACGTGGCGCGCGGGATCGTGCGCTGGGTCCGGGAAGTCGCTTCTGACCCGGCGGGCGGTTACGCCGCCAGCCAGGACGCCGACGTGGGTCTGGAGGATGATGGCGACTACTTCACCTGGACCCGGGAAGAGGCTGCCGCGGTGTTGACACCCGACGAGCTCGAGGTGGCCAGCGCCTACTACGACATCGGGACCGCTGGCGAGATGCACCACAACCCGGGGAAGAACGTTCTTTTTGTCGCTTCATCCATTCCACAGATTGCGCTTCAGACGAGGCGATCGGAGCAGGAAACCGAGCTGCTGCTCAAAGCCGCACAGGCGAGGCTCCGGGTGGAGCGGGCCCGCCGGACGGCGCCGTTCGTCGACCACACGCGCTATACCAATTGGAACGCCATGATGGCCTCGGCGATGCTTAGGGCCAAGGCGGTGCTGGGAGACGAGTGGGCCGGCGGCCACGCCTTACTCACGCTGGAACGGATCCGCCGGGAGAACGCCGCGGGTGACAGTGTAGCCCACACTCCTGGTGGACTCACTGGTCTGCTCGACGATCAGGTGCAGACGGCGGCCGCGTCGCTGGATGCATACGAGATGACAGGGGACCGGAGTCGGCTCGACTGGGCGGTACGACTGATGGAGCGGGTCTGGGCCGATTATCACGATGCCGAGGGTGGCGCGCTGTTCGATACCGCCCGCACTCGTACCGAAGAGGCGGGCCTGCTGCCCGCCAAGGCGAAGCCGGTGCAGGATACCCCCACACCATCGCCCAACGGCGTGGCGGGCATTGTCTGCGCCAGGCTGTACGAGATGACGCTCGACCAGCGCTGGCGGGATCGCGGAATGGCGCTCCTGACTGCTTTCGGCGGCCGAGCCCCTGAGCTGGGACTCTATGCAGCCACGTATCTTCTCGCCGTCGATTGGCACCTAAACCCCGTCACCCACCTCGTTGTTGTCACTGGCCGGGAGGATTCGGCGGGGATCGAGATGCATCGTGAGGCGCTTTCCGGCTTTCTTCCGCGCCGAGTGGTACAGCTGCTGGACCCCGCCAGCCGGGAGGACCGGGCATTGCCGCCGGCATTGAGTGGCATGATGCTGTCGGGCCACGCGCCCAGAGGCTACGCCTGTGCCGGGACGAGCTGCAGCCCGCCGGCGGATGATCCCCGCGCATGGCAGGCAACCCTGGAAACGTTGAGGCCTGCCGTGGCGGCCTGATCAATCTGCTTACATTAGGACTCGAACGTCTGGATTCGATCACACTTCTGCGAGGGTTCAGTGGCAAAGACCGCTACCATAGAGACCAGTAAGGGCACCATCGTCGCCGAGCTCTTCGACGCCGAGGTGCCCAATACCGTGGCCAACTTCGAGAAGTTGGCCAACAGCGAGTTCTATAACGGCACGCGCTTCCACCGGGTGATCCCGAACTTCATGATTCAGGGGGGCGATCCCCTGTCCAAGGACCCGGGCAACCCACGGGTCGGGACTGGCGGCCCCGGCTACAAGATCAAATGTGAGACCCACCTCAACACCCATAAGCACACGGCGGGCACTCTGTCGATGGCTCATGCCGGCAAGGATACCGGTGGCAGCCAGTTCTTCATCACCCACGCGCCACAGCCGCACCTCGATCGGGTTCACACCGTCTTCGGCCAGGTGACGCAGGGAATGGATGTGGTGAACAAGATCAAGCAGAATGACGTGATCACGTCCATCCGAGTCAACTGAGCCCTGCACCTCGATTTCGCTGTCGTCGCCGACTACGCCCTGATCGATCAGCAGGGCAAGCTCAGCGTGTTGGGCATGTTCCAGCACGTGTGGCTGTCGAACTTCCCGGCGGTGTACCCCCGCACGCATCTGGTACTGAGAGTGCGGGGTCGCCGCACCGAGATCGGCATTCACACGATCCGGATCCGGTTTGTCGATGAAGGAGGAAACGAGCTCCTCGGCGGAGAGGGCACCGTGCAGTTCGGTGAGCCGCCGGCCGGCGTGGTGGACGTCGAGGCAGGGGCGGTGCTGGTGTTCGACGTTCCCCTACCCCAACCGGGCCAGTACGCCTTCGAGATCAGCCTGGATGGGGAACCCGCCAATCGTGTCGCGCTCTCGGCAGGCTATCCGCAGAATCAGCAGCAGTAAGAGGCGGAGGGCGGACGCCTCCTCTCACCTCACCTCTTACCTCACCTTACCTTACCTCTCACCTCTTACCTTTCTTCATGACCTGGACGCGCGATCGTGCCCTGGCGTTGATGCACCAATACACTGCATCCGACGCGCTGCGGAAGCACATGTATGCCGTGGAGATCGCCATGCGCGCGATGGCCGAGCGCGCCGGCGAGGACCCTGACGACTGGGGACTGGTTGGCTTGCTGCATGACTTCGACTACGAACGATTCCCCAACGCGTCGCACTCCCCTACCGAGGAACATCCGGCAGAAGGGGTCCGGATTTTGGCGCAGCAAGGCCTTCCCGAGACGATGCAGCGGGCAATTCTGGGACACGCCAACTACAGCGGAGTGCAACGAGACACTCCCATGGCCCGGGCTCTCTTCGCGGTCGACGAGCTGGCCGGCTTCCTGGTCGCCTGCGCACTGGTGCGGCCATCGCGGAGTCTCCAGGACCTCGAAGTCTCCAGTGTGAAGAAGAAGCTCAAGGACAAGGCGTTCGCTCGCGGGGTTAGCCGGGAAGATGTCATTCGCGGCGCGGAGGAACTGGGAGTTCCCCTGGACGAGCACATCAGCTTCGTGCTCCAGGCACTTCGACCTCACGAGCGCACCCTCGGCCTGGGAGGCGCGTGACCGGAGACCGGGCCAGGCGGGCACAAACATCCGTCGAGTGTGCTATCAACCGCGCCGCCGGCGGGCGTCCCGTCCCCGGAAACCAGGTCAAGCTGCTGATCGACGGACCTGCCAGCTACCGAGCGATGCTCGAGGTAATTGCTCAGGCAACGAGCTGGGTTCACTTCGAGAACTACATCATTCGAAGTGACAAGGCCGGCTGGCGCTTTGCTGAGCAGCTCGCGGCCCGCGCACGCGCTGGCATTCACGTGCGGGTGCTCTACGACTGGCTCGGGTCGATGGCCACCTCGCGGCGGTTCTGGGACTACCTGCGAAAAGCTGGTGTGGAAGTGCGGGTGTTTCATCCGCCGCAGCTGGTGGACATCGTGACCAACGTCTCGCGCAACCACCGGAAACTGGTCGTGGCGGATGGGTCGCGTGCCGTCCTTGGTGGCCTCTGCATCGGCTGTGAGTGGACCGGCGAAGGTCGTCATGGAGGACAGCCCTGGCGTGATACGGCTGTCGATGTCACTGGCCCGGCAGCAGCGGTACTGGATCAGACCTTCGTGAACGTCTGGGAGCTCATGGGGGGCGGAGTACCGTTGGAACAGGTGGCAGCCGCGATTCCACCTCAGGGAGACGCCGACGTCCGCGTCATCAGCGGCGAGCCGGGGCGAGAGCGCGCCTACCGTGTGATCGAGCTGCTCGCTGCCGGCAGCGTGGAGCGGCTCTGGATTACGGATGCGTACCTGGTTGCCCCGCCTCGCCTGTTTCAGGCATTGCGGGACGCGGCCCACGATGGAGTGGATGTGCGGCTGCTGGTGCCGGGGTCCAGCGACCTCCCGCTCATTCGCAATCTCTCGCGCATCGGTTACCGGGATCTTCTGCGGAGTGGCGTGCGCATCTATGAGTGGGACGGCCCCATGCTCCACGCCAAGACCATCATGTGCGACAACCGCTGGGTCCGGATCGGCTCCAGCAACCTGAACCCTTCCAGCCTGCTGGGAAACTACGAGCTCGACGTCCTGATCGATGATCCCGGGCTCGCCAACGCAATGGAAGATCAATATCGGCGGGATGTCGCCCGGAGCCGCGAGGTTGCCAGCCGGCCGTTGAGAGGACCCCAACGCATCAGTCAGAAGCTGCCCGCAGCTCTGACCCATCAGCTGCCCGAAGTTCCCGCGGCGGTGTACCGGCGGAGCCGCCGCGAAACCCGGCAACGGGCAGCACTGGTGCTCCGCGCCGTCGCCAGCAACGCGAGGCGTTCGGTGTTCGGCCCCATCAGCGCCATCTTCCTGGTGCTGGGTATCCTGTTCGTCGCCTTGCCGAAGGTCTCTGCCTACGTTTTTGCCGGGCTCTGTGCCTGGCTTGCTCTCGGGGCCGGACGCGAGGCGTTCCGGCGCCGGGCCGACCGTTAGGAGGCTCGCGACCGTGAGTCACCATCATGAATTCTCTGGGTGGACGTTTCCGTCTGAAACTTTCCTTAACAGCAGCCGTTTGGGTGCCGTCACACGCACTACTCCTGAAAGTGCCGGGTTGAACACCGTGACCAGCCGCACCCTCATCGTATTGCTCGTGCTGGCGTGCTCGAGCCACGCCAGCCTCAAGGCCCAAGGCCGGACTGTCACCCTGGAGGAGGCAATTCGATTGGCCCAGCGAGTACAGCCGACGGTGATTCGGGCCCAGGGAGACGTCCGGACCGCGGGCGCGCAGGTCCGGAGCGCATGGGGCGCCTACCTGCCCAACGTGTCGGCCAGCTCATCAGCCAGCGATTTTTTCTCGGAGGGCACCTCGAGGGTCGATCCGATCACCGGCCAGCTCACCGGCGGGAATCGCAGCAATCGCAGCATCAGCACCTCGCTGTCGGCCAGCCTGGACCTCTTCACCGGCTTCCGCCGGGGAGCCGAGATGCGGGCGGCTCATGCCAGCGAGAACGCAGCTGATGCCTCCCTCATCGAGGCTCGCTTCGAGCAGTCGCTGAATGCTACCAATCAGTTCCTGGACGCCCTGGCTGCGGCCCAGCTGCTGCGGGTGCGCGAGGCGAGTGTGCGGCGCGCCGAGGAGCAGCTCAAGGTCTCGGTGGCAAAGCTTCGCGCCGGCTCCGCGACTCGCTCTGACTCACTGCGCTCCCTCGTCACTCTTGGCAATACTCGCCTCGACCGCATCGGAACCCAGGTGCAACTCGCCACTGCCGAAGCGAACCTGGGCCGCATGATCGGCGACTCCGGCCAGGTGCACGCCGCCGATGATTCGTCGTTTTACCTCGTCCTGCCGGCGGTGGACACCCAATCGATCCGCACCGAAGCCGAAGCCAAGTCTCCCCGGATTCAAAGCGCCGGTGCGAGTGCCTCCTCGGCCAGGGCCTCGGTGCGCGCATCCCGTTCCGCGTACTGGCCGTCGCTGACTCTCGCGGCGAACACCGGCTGGAACGGGAGCCGAGCCGAGGACTACACCCTCTTCAACCAGCGGCAGCTCAGCTTGTCGTTTCGCTGGAACCTCTTCAACGGTTTCGATCGCGAGCTGACCATCGTACAGCGCGAGGCCGACCTCGATCTGGCGGAGGCGAACGCCGCCGACGCCCGGCTGTCGGTACGGGCCGAGCTGACGACGAGACTCGCCGAGTTGGACGCTGCCCGCTCGCGGATAGAGATTACCCAGACCAGCGTAGCCGCTGCGACGGAAGACCTCCGGGTACAACAGGAACGCTACCGGCTCGGCGCCTCGACGATCGTGGATGTCCTCACGTCGCAGGAAGCACTCAACCAGGCGGAGGTGGACGTGGTCAACGCCCGTTTCGACTATCTCCGCTCCAAAGCGCAGCTCGAGGCGCTGATCGGACGAACCCTGTGACATCTGGATTGCTCAATACCGAAGAACGGATGGCGATGTTGCCACCCGACGTTCCGCGTGACGCCGTCATCGTCACCCGGAACCTGCAGCGCGAATACGATATGGGTGGCGAGATCGTGCGGGCACTGCGCGGGGTTGATATCACGATACGGAAGAACGAGTTCGTGGCAATCATGGGGCCGTCCGGATCGGGCAAGTCCACTCTCATGAACCTGATCGGTTGCCTCGACAGTCCCACCGGAGGCGAGTACTGGCTGAACGGATTCCGCGTCTCCGAGCTGGAGGACGACGAGCTCGCCCGGATCCGCAACAAGGAGATAGGCTTCGTCTTCCAGACCTTCAACCTGCTGCCGCGGGCCACCAGTCTGCATAACGTCGAGCTCCCACTGGTCTACGCCGGTATGAACGCGAGAGATCGGCGGGCGCAGGCCACGCGGGCTCTGACCCGGGTGCAGCTGGCGGACCGGATGAATCACCGGCCCAACGAGCTGTCGGGTGGGCAGAGGCAACGGGTCGCCATCGCCCGCGCGCTGGTGACGCAGCCCAGCATCCTGCTGGCCGACGAGCCGACCGGCAACCTCGACAGCGCCACCAGCGAAGAGATCATGTCTCTCTTCAAGGAGCTTCATGGCGAGGGACAGACGATCGTGCTGGTAACCCACGAGCACGACATCGCGGAGCATGCCTACCGGCAGGTGCACCTGAAGGACGGCAGAGTGGAGCGGGACTTCGAGACTAAGGGAGAGCGGCAATGACTTGCCGATCCTTCGCTTCGCTCAGGATGACGGTGGCTTCGCTCAGGATGACCGTCGCCGTTGGAGCCGTTCTCGTATCAGCCTGCAAGAAGGAGGCGCCGCCCGTCACCTACCAGGCGGTTCCGGTGGAGCGCCGGGATATCGTCGTATCGGCGCAAGCGTCCGGGACGGTGCAGCCCGACACCACGGTCGAGGTGAAATCGAAAGCCTCCGGCGAGGTGCTCGAGCTCAATGCCGAGACCGGCCAGGTCGTCAAGCGGGGGACTCTGCTGGTCCGGATCGACCCGCGGAACGCTCGCAACCTCCTCGCGCAGGCGCAGGCCGACCTCGATGTGGCCAAGGCAAAGCTCACCAACACTACCAGCCAGAAGCGCCGGGCTGACGAGCTGTTCAAATCCCAGTCGATCACGGAGCAGGAACACGAGCAGGCCCTCCTGGACTATGCCGATGCCAAGGCGGCCGTGGTTCGGGCTCAGGTTGCGGTGGACAACGCGCGCATCCAGCTGGAGGACACCGACGTCCGCGCCCCCATCACGGGCACCATCATCTCGAAGGGAATCGAGCGGGGCCAGGTCATCTCTTCCGCGACATCCAACGTGAGCGGCGGGACCACCATCATGAATATGGCCGACCTCAACCTGGTGCAGGTCCGGACCCTGGTGGACGAGACCGACATCGGAAAGATCCAGGTAGGCCAGCGCGCCACCGTCACTGTCGACGCGTATCCCAACCGGCCGTTCCAGGGCGAGGTGCTCAAGATCGAGCCTCAGGCCCAAACCGAGCAGAACGTCACCATGTTCCCGGTGCTGGTGCGAATCGACAACAAAGAAGGGCTGCTTCGGCCAGGGATGAACGCCGAGGTGGAGATTCACGTCGGACGCCGGAACGGCGTGCTCGCGGTGCCGAACGCCGCGCTTCGAACCACCCGCGATGTCGGCTCGGCCGCTCAGGTGCTCGGGTTGTCCCCGGACGCGGTCCAGCAGCAGCTCGCGTCCGCTCAGCCGGGCCGGAGAGACTCGGCCGGCACCGATTCGACTCGGGGAGACTCGGCCCGCAGGGATACGACTGGGCGTGCCTCACTCGGCGCCACATCGCCTGGCGGCAGGGGGCAGTGGGCATCGGGGGCCCGCGGCCGCCGAGGCCGACCTCAGGGCGACAACGCCCAGTACATCGTCTTCGTCAAACGCTCGGGCAAGCCGGAGCCGGTATATATCCGCACGGGGCTCACCGACCTCGACTACAGTGAGGTGCTGTCGGGACTGGCGGAGCACGATTCGGTGTTCGTGTTGCCGAGCGCGAGCCTGGTGCAATCGCAGCAGGACATGAAGGAGCGGATGAACCGCGTCACCGGCGGCGGTGGCGTGCCCGGCATGCAGCAGCAGGGTGGGGCGCCCGCAACGGGCGCTAGACCTAGATAATGCTGCTTGGCGAGACGGTGGCGGTGGCGCTCCAATCCATCCGCGCCAACATGCTCCGGGCGGTGCTCACCATGCTGGGGATCATCATCGGGGTCGGCGCCGTGATCACCATGGTGGCTCTGGGCAGCGGGGCCCAGAAGGCGGTTGAGGACCGTATCGCTGCTCTGGGAGCCAACGTCTTCACGGTGATGGCGGGCCAGGCGAGCCAGGGTGGCATTCGAATCACCGACCGAACCATCCTCAGTACCGACGATTACGAGGCCCTCCTGCGCGACGCCCCGCTGCTCAAGGCAGTGGTACCCGAGATGCAGCAGTCCCTCCAGGTGAAGTACGGCAACCAGAACAGCAACGTGAACATTGTCGGGACCACGGCGAACTACACCATGGTGCGCAACTACACCGTTCCCTACGGCCGGATGTTCACCGAAGGAGACGACGAATCCCGCCAGCGATACGCCGTACTCGGGGCGGCGGTGCCGCGCATGCTGGGCGGGAATGCCGCGGGCATGATCCACCAGACCTTGCTCATCCGCGGCATCCCGTTCGAGATCATCGGAGTACTGAGTGAGAAGGGTGCGGCCGGAGGCTTCGGCAATCCAGACGAACAGATCCTGATTCCGCTTCAGACTGCGAAATACCGGGTCTTCGGAACCAACCGGGTCCGTTCGTTCTCGGTGCAGGTGAAGGACGGAGTCCCGATCGAGCAGGGCATGGTGGACCTGGAGAGGGTTCTCAGGCGGGAGCATAAGATCCGCCCCGGTGGCGAGAACGACTTCACCATTCGGAATCAGCAGGACGTGCTGGCAACCCAGCAACAGGCCACCCAGGTGTTCACCAGCCTGCTCGCGAGCATCGCTGCCGTGAGTCTCGTCGTCGGGGGGATCGGCATCATGAACATCATGCTGGTCTCCGTGACGGAGCGCACCCGTGAGATCGGGGTCCGGAAAGCCCTGGGGGCAACCCGCCTCAACATCATGCTGCAGTTCCTTATCGAGGCGCTGACCCTCTGCCTCCTGGGCGGCGTCATTGGAATTCTGCTGGGCATTGCCACCGCAGTACTCCTCTCCAAGGTGATGCACTGGAACACCGCGATCTCGCCGATGGCTGTCGCGATCGCCTTTGCCTTCAGCGCAGCCGTCGGACTCTTCTTCGGTATCTGGCCGGCGCGCCGCGCGTCCAGGCTGGACCCCATCATCGCACTTCGATACGAGTAGAACGCCGCCACCGGTATGACCAGCGATGTGCTTGTGGTGGGCGGTGGCGTTGCGGGCCTCGCCGCGGCGGGGCGCCTCAGCGCCGCCGGCCTGAAGGTCACGCTACTCGAGGCCAGAGAGCGGCTGGGCGGCCGGGTATGGACCAGAAAACCTATCGCAACGGGCCACCCTATCGAGCTCGGTGCCGAATTCATCCAGGGTGATTTACCGGATGTGGTGGAGCTCGTGCAAAGTGGTGGACTGACACTGCGTGAGATGGCGGAACAGCATCGCTACGTCCGAGGCGGCGTGGAGCGGCGCTTTCCCAATGTTTACTCTCTCCTGGACCGTCTGCTGCGGCAGCCAGATCTTCCGGACATGCCGGTCGGCCAGCTCCTTCGGCAGCGGACAGGATCCGACTTTACGGCCGAGGAACTCGAGGCCATCACCGGCTTCATCCAGGGGTTTCACGCAGCGGATCCGGAGCGGTTCGGAGCGGCGGCCCTGTCGGAAAACCAGGCAGCTGAACAAGTGGACGGGGAGCGCCAGTTTAGACTGGTTGAAGGCTATGGGGCGCTGGTAGACCAGCTCGTCGGCCGCTTTTCTCGCGCTGGCGGTCAGATCGAGATGAAGATGGTCGTCACCGGAATTCGCTGGGGGCCAGGCGAGGTTCTGGTCGAGGCCCAAAGTGCCGGGCGCCAGATAGAGCTTTCCGCTCCCCAGGTCCTCTTGACCCTGCCGCTTCCTCACCTGAAGCACGCCGCGAATGGGCTGGGCACTATCGTCCTGGCGCCAAAACCCAACGGGTGGCCCCAGGCGCTAGGGGCCCTCCACATGGGAATCGCCCAGCGAATTGTGCTCCAGTTTGACCGGGCCTGGTGGATGAATCAGAGCCGCCCTGCTCCAACATTTGTGCACGGCAGGGATGAGCCGCTTCCGGTCTGGTGGACGGCCTCTCTCCCTGAGCTTCCATTTTTGACAGGTTGGGCCGGTGGTCCTGGGGCACGGGCGCTTCGTGATCAGACGAAGGATGAGTTCGAGCGGACGGCAGTGCAGTCGGTCGCGAGCATCTTCGGGCAATCGGTCTCGGAGGTAGAACGCAGGCTAGAAGCGTCCTACTCGCACGATTGGACTAACGATCCCTTCTCCTTGGGCGCCTACAGCTACGGTGGCGTCGGATCGATCGCGGCGGTGGAACTTCTTCGCACACCCGTAGCAAAAACCCTTTTTCTGGCGGGCGAGGCGGTTGCGGGTGGAGGACGTAATGCCACAGTTCCAGGAGCGCTCATGAGCGGGTACTGCGCGGCGGCTAAGGTGCTCGAGTCATTGGCGTAGTAACCGAATTGATCACTAGATTACGTCTCTCCTACTTCAATCCGGGAAGTCTGTAATGGGATCCACCTCCCAGCCATACGCCGAGGCATTACCGGAACCCCAGGCACCAGGCCCTTTGGTAAAGCGCTACTCCGGAGTGGTGCGAGCGGCACATTGGCTCAATGCCGTGTTTCTCGTCGGCATGATCGCCAGCGGTCTCCAGATCTACAACGCGTATACCCGCTTCGGCCTTCGGGACCATCCCGCAACGTTTCCCAATCCGCTGCAGGGCCAGTCGATGCCTCACTGGGCTCGTTTGGGTGGATGGCTCGCCGGCGGACTGAACTGGCACTTTGCGCTGGCCTGGCCGTTCGTCATCACCGGCCTGATTTACCTGGCATTTCTGGCTCTCTCGGGCGAGTGGCGGACTCTGGTCTTTCGGCCGCGCGACATCGGGCCTGCGCTCCAGATGCAGCTCTACTATCTGCGGCTCCGGAAAGAGCACCCTCCGCAAGGCAAGCACAACGCACTGCAGAAGGGCGCCTACACCTTTATCGTCATTCTCGGCGCGATCTCGGCTCTCAGCGGCTTTGCTATTTACAAGCCGGTCCAGCTGAGTTGGCTGACTTCGCTCTTCGGCGGTTACGAGCTTGCCCGTTACTGGCACTTTGTGGCGGTCTGGCTCTTTGTCGCGTTCACACTGCTGCACGTCGCCCTGGTGCTGCTGGTGGATCCCGCCTCGTTACGTGGAATGATCACCGGATGGTATCGGGGAAGGTTTCCCAGCCATGACTGATTTCCGTACTGGGCTCACCCGGCGGGACTTCTTCCGGCTCGGCGCAGTCGCAGGTCCGGCCTCGATCGTGGCGGCATGCGGGTGGGATGGTGGGCCGGTGTTGGCGCCCAAGCTCAAGGCGTTCAGCCGAGTCAACGATTGGGTCAGCGAGAAGGTCCTGCTCTCACCCACTCGGCTCGCGCGAGAGTATCCGGTATCGGCGCGCACCGCCACCCAGAGCTTTCCGTCGTACTCGATCACCTACAACGACACCGGCTCGTATCCGTCTCCCCAGAACGGCAGCAGGTGGGCGCTCGAGATCGGCGGCCTCGTTCGTAAGCCGCTTCAGCTGACCCGAGCCGACCTGGAGGCGATGCCAAGTCTGACATATACGGTGAAGCACCACTGTGTAGAGGGATGGACGGCGGTGGCAAGCTGGACCGGCGTGCCTGTGGCCGCGATCATGGCGATGGTGGAGCCGACACCGGCAGCGAAGTATCTGCGATTTGACTCATTCGACAGGAACTACTACAACGGCTGGGATCTCGCGAGCGCCGTGCACCCACAAACGATTCTGGCGTACGGGTTCAACGACCGCCCACTCATGATGAACCATGGCGCTCCCCTGCGCCTCTACTCGCCGATCAAGCTGGGATACAAGCTCACCAAGTACCTGACCGCGATGACGTTCACACGCGAGCGGCCAGGAGGTTACTGGGAAGACCAGGGCTACCCCTGGTTCGGCGGGGTCTAGTCGCCTTCGGAGCCGAGAAGAACGTCGGCGCTCCCGTCAGGGAGATAGTGCACCATCACCTTCCAGGGCCGGCAGCACACCTGGCAGTCTTCGACGTATTCCTGCTGGGTTCCACTTCCTGGATCGAGCGCGATTTCGTTGGCCTCTCCGCAATAGGGGCAGAGCACGCTCGCGCTTGTCTCGACGGTGCCGTCGCCGAGAGGAAACTCTTCCTCCAGCGGATCCTCAGGGTAGCTCACGAAATAATCCTTTCGCGTCATAGGTACTGCCTAACTGCCAGTGCTTCGGGCCGGCTGTTCGCGTGAGGCCAGACAACCTACTTCGGCGCCTCACAGTTCCGCTGCTCCTCACTGCTGCCATCGTTCTTAGCCGGCTGGTCGCGGTTCCACCGCTGTCAGACCCTACCGGTGCTGCTCTCTCCCACACTCTTCACCTCCACACCCCCTGGCTCTACCTCATTCTGGCGCCGCTGTTTTCCCTCTGGGACGGCGTCTCCATGCTGAGTATGAGCCGGCTTAAGGGATTTCTGCTCGGCTTGGCTTTGCTGTATCTGCTCTGGCGACTTGTACGGAATATCAGGCCCGGGGAGAAAGGTACTCGTGGCGTCTCCTGGCATCGCGAGATCCTCACCTTGGGCATTGCAGCCGCGCTGTTCCTCGCCTTCGTGATCTCGGGTGCCCTGTGGCACCGGCCGATGCTGTCGTTGGCGGGCGCCGACAGCAACGTGGCGGTAGTGGACTTCCACAGCCACACCAATGCATCCCATGATGTTCGAAACACCCTCATGCGTGGCTTCGATGCCGAGGCGAACCGGCGGTGGCACGCCCGCGCGGGATTCGATGCCGCGTTCATCACCGACCACAACAGCGTGGCAGGCTTCTCACCGAAACTGGAGCCAGGGAAACCGGCGCTGTGTCACGGCACCGAAGTCAGTGCCTGGCGGGCGCACATCGTGCTTTTGGGAGACAGTGTGGCTGTCGATCCTCGCCAATACAACGGCTCGATGCCCGAGCTGCTCGATCTGCTCCACTCCAGCGAGTCGGCATACCAGTCGTTCTCCGTTGCGTCGCTTCCGGAATATCGCCGGAACCACTGGGAGCGGCTCGACCAGCTCCTGCGTGCCGGGCTCGACGGCTTCGAAATCACGAACGCCGCTCCCAAGGCCAACGAGCTTAAGCGGGTAGAACGCGATAGCGTCATCGCATTGGCCCGATCGGCCAATGTGTTCGTGGTCGGCGTGAGCGACAGCCACGGTTGGGGTGCGACGAGCATGGTCTGGAACCTGGTTCGCCTCCGGGACCCGCTCAGCAAATCGGCCGACGTGTGTGCCGCCGTGCTCCACCGGCTGAGCGGCGGATTCCCTGCGGTCCAGGTGGTCGAGCGCCATCGCCTCCGGCCGGACGCGCCGTGGCCGCTCTGGCTGACGCCGATCGGTGTAGTCTGGGAAAGCTGGCGAAGCATGCAATCGGAGGTGACTGCGGCCTGGCTGGTGTGGATCTGGGTGGGAGCTGCGATCAGCTCGGGCGTGCGGAGCCGCCTGGCTCGGTCCCAGAAGCGCCCGCCAGGATCAACTGTCGACCAGGGGAGTCGGGACGTTTCGTAAGACGCTGGACCAGGTAGAGCGGAAAGCAGCGGTGGCAGATCGAAAACAAGGCGGGATACTACAGGGCAACACCGGCCCAAGTGGGCCGGCATTGCCGGACAGCTAGACTGTTTCCAGCGGGTACTTCCTCAGATAGTACTCCTGATCCCGGGTTGCACGTGCCCTGTAGAGCTGCTCCTCATCGTCTTCGGCATCATGCACGAAGAGGTGCAAGGAGCCAGGCCAGAGCGTTGCCTGCAACGACCAGTTAGTGGAGGGCGCGTGGAGCACCCACTGGAGTGCGCCGCCTCCGGCATCGGTAAGATGTATTTCGCTGGCCCGCTCCAGTGGTACGCTGGACGGGATTCCTGCGATCGCCGCCTCGATTGGATCCAACTCAAGCTCCGCGTCGGTCCACGACCGAAAAGTCACCTTGCCATGCACTGGCGACTCGGTCTCGGGCAGCTCGAACTCCGCTTGCCACTCGCCAAGCAGATCCCATGCATGATCCATGGGTCCGATGTTCGGTACCAGCACCGTCGGATGTCTTGGCATTGTTGACCTCCTTCCCTGAAGAGCGTAGGCAAGGATGCGAACGAATGTTCGCCGCGATTCGCATACCACAGTACTCGTCGGACATTCACCCCGTTCGTGTGAATCTTTCTCCCGGACGTTCCGTACTGTAACGCGTGCTCGACCCCTCACCAAGGAACTCGATATGTTACATGCACTTCTGACCATTTCCGCCGGCCTTTTCGGGTACTTTCTCGCTCGGAATTTCGTGCGACGCCGGCTGCGGTTCGTGGACGCTGTCCAGTCCCGCTTGGCCCCTATAATCTCGGGCATTGCCGCAACACTTTTGGCCTGGCCCGCCGTTCTGCTGCCGTTTGTCACCCTCATCACTGCCATCACGTTCGGGATCGGCACCGGCCTGGGCACCGCGAGCGGGGTACGTGCCCTCAAGCGCAACGATAACCTCCGCCGGCTCGCTCCCTGATTGATAATACCGTGCTCAGCCGGATTACCCTGTAGACTGGATCACATTCCGGTGAACGTCTATTTTCTGCCCTATGGTTACCCTGCATTGCACCCGTTGCGGGCTGGATCGCGACCGAATGGCCTTTCAGCCGTTTCAGAACGACCTGGGCCGCCGCGCCTATGAGGAGATCTGCAGCGTCTGCTGGGCCGAATGGCTCAAGACCCAACAGCAGCTCATCAACCACTATGGGTTGAACCTACGGGATCCAAAGGCCAAAGAATTCCTCTTTCAGAATATGGAACAGTTTCTCTTCTCGAGTGCTGAAAAGAGCGGCTCCTAGAAGGTGTGACCGAGACGAAATACCAGATCGACTCCCGGCCCGCCCGGCTCCAGGTCTTCCGTCATCCCAATCCGCCACTCCGCCCCCTTGCGAGTCCGAAGCATCCAGCCGAAGTCCAGCGACAGCTCGCGTCGGTCGAGCGCCGGCAAGGAGGTATTGGAGTAATAAGGTGAATGATAAAACAAGTTACCATATAGAGACTGCCGGCCCCAGACAAAGAGTCGCAGTCCCGCGCTTCCCGCCGCGAAAAACTTCCGCTCTACATCCGAGAGAATTCCGTGCGGGGGGGTGAAGCCGAAGTTGAGACTCCCCTCGTAGGTCACCCGGGCATGCCTGGCCCGAAAGGTGTTGAGAATGCCGAATGAGGGAACGCCTCTCCGATATCCCTCCGGCGCGGTCGAGGTAGGCAGAGTCATCGTCAATGCCGTCTGAATCTGAGGAGTGAGCTGCAATCCCACTGTGCCTCTCACATCACTCAAGTAGAAACTGTTGCTCTGACGGGTGACGCTAATTCCGTCGGGAAGCAGGATAGTATATAGAAAGCTGTTGCTGGGACGTTGCTCCCGCTCCTGGATCCGTATCCCGAGCGCGCGATGGTACCAATGCAGGAAGCCGTCGAGAAACCCCGCGTAGGCGCCACCGGCTGATAGGCTCAACGCCAGGAACGATCGCGGCGTCAGATTGCGGCTGAGGCCGAGATCAACCCTGAGGACCTCGGCGTCAAGCACATAATCAGCCGGAGGCAGCGGGTTGTACTCGATCAAACTGGCGTAGTCCAGCGCGATCGAGGAGGTCCATTTCGACCCGACGCCATCTCGAAATGGCTGGAAGTAGAGTCCGGTGCGAGAGCTCGCGACCGGATTGATGGGAGCGTAAGCAGGAAGTCCCTGCCCCTGAGCGGCCGGTGGGCCGGCAAGCGCAAGCCAGAGAATGAGCCAGGCTAGGGGAGCTGCTGCGCGGGCCACAGGGCAAAGATACACTGCACCAACCCTTGACAACCCCTTCCGCTGCCGTAGTTTCGCTCCATGGTCTCCGCTCAGAATTTCTGGTTCCTCTTTACCAAAGCCGGCGCGGCTCGATGCCCGTCAGGTGCTGGTAGAGCGCACTAGCGCTTCTCCGCCCAGACCATCGATGCCCTGCCCGGACTCGAGGCGGGGCTTTTTGTTTTCTCAATCCGGAGCACCAGTGATGCGCGTAGCCATTCAGGGTTCCCACGGGTCATTCAGCGAAGCCGCGGCTCGCCGGCGGTGGCCGGACCTCGAGGCACTGCCCTGCCGGGACGTGAAGGACGTTGTGCTCGCGGTTCGCGAGGGGCGGGCTGGTGCCGGGTGCCTGCCGATCGAGAATTCACTCATCGGCTCCGTTACCACCACCTACGACCTCCTCCACGAAGCGTTCGGGGATGGTACCCTCCGGCTCACTCATGAGATACTGCATCCGGTCCACCACACGATCATGGCTCTCCCGGGTACCTCTCTGAAGGACATCCGGCGGGTGCTGTCGCACCCAGTGGCACTGGGGCAGTGTCGTCTCTGGCTGTCCGAGCACCTGCCCGACGCGGAACTGGTGAGTGCGTGGGACACGGCCGGCAGTGCCGAGATTGTGGCGCAGGAGAAGAACCCGGCTCTCGCCGCGATTGCTGCCCGACCCGCGGCCGATGCCCACGGCCTGGTGCCCATCGCGGAGCGGATCGAGGACGACCCGACCAACCAGACCCGGTTTCTCACCTTCACCCGGGCCGAGTCCGCCGACAGCGTTCGAAGCTCCGGCCCGACTCGCTCCAAGACTTCCCTGATCGTCCTGGTGGACCACAAACCCGGAATGCTCGCGCTGACCCTGCAGGCGTTTGGCGCCCGGGGGGTCAACCTGATGGCGCTGCAATCCCGCCCCGAGCGCTCGGCCCCGTGGACCTACCGCTTCTACGTCGATGTCGAGGGCTCAGCCGGCGATCCCCGGGTGGCCGAGGCATTGGAGGAGATAGAAGCGCTGGCCTCCAAGCTCATCGTGCTGGGAAGCTATGAGGCGTGGACCGAGGGCTCCCGTCTATCGACACCGGTTCCCACGCCGGCTCACCGGGTTGAAAAGCCCAGCGTGCCGCTGGTGGACCGCCAGCGTCACCCGGAAGGCACCATCGTGCGAGTGCGAGATGTGAGCTTCGGTGGCGAGGCACCGGTGCTCATCGCGGGCCCGTGTTCGGTCGAGAGTGGGGAGATGATCATGGAGACCGCGGCCGCCGTCGCCCAGGCTGGCGCCGACATGCTCCGGGGCGGAGCTTACAAACCGCGCACGTCACCCTACGACTTCCAGGGGCTGGGCGTGAAGGGACTCCGGTTTCTGGCGGAGGCCAGAGAGCAGACCGGCTTACCGGTCGTGACCGAAGTGCTCAGTTGGGAGGAAGTGCCGGTCGTCGCTCACTTCGCCGACATGCTGCAGATCGGCGCCCGTAACATGCAGAACTTCAGCCTGCTCCGAGCTGCGAGCCGCAGCGGAAAGCCGATCCTGCTCAAGCGTGGGGCGGGAGCCACTATCGAGGAATGGCTGATGGCAGCCGAGTACGTGCTCGCCGAGGGGAACCCCCACGTGGTCCTCTGCGAGCGAGGGATTCGGACGTTCGAGCGGGCCACTCGGCATACCCTAGACCTCAACGCAGTCGCGCTGGTACGCGAGCGGACCCACCTGCCGGTCATTGTCGATCCGAGCCATGCGGCGGGGATCAGGTCCCTGGTAGGGCCGCTCAGCATGGCTGCGCTCGCGGCGGGTGCGTGCGGTCTCATTGTAGAGGTCCACCCGGACCCGGCGCGCGCCATGAGTGATGGGGCGCAGAGCCTGGATTTCCCGATGTTCGCTGAGCTGGCCGGACGGGTGCATCCCGACCGGGTACCCGGGACACGGATGCAGCTGGCGTGATTGCCTGGACTAACGAAAGACGGGAAGGTCAGGAAGAGATAGTTGCCTATCCTTCCCGTCCTTCCCGTTTTGCTGACCCTCGCTACGCTCAGAGCCAGCTCTTCCGTTTTTCCTCTAGGTAACTGTCGTACCCCTGCGGCCCGTGAACAGCCGGTACAGGAACAGCAGGATGATGGCGCCGACGATCGAAGCGATGATCCCGGGGCCCTCTCCCGGGTTCGCATACCAACCCATCGCCCGGCCCAAGAAACCGGCGAGTAACGCACCCGCCACACCGATCAACATCGTCACGATTATCCCGCCCGGATCGCGCCCAGGCATGATCAACTTGGCGATCGCCCCTACGACTAGTCCGATAATCAGAGTCCACAGGAATCCCATAGTTCCCTCCAAGGTGGAACGAAGATATACGGAGTGGACGATCCGGCATCTGTGAGGAAGCGCACAATCGGGGTCCAGCCGGACTCAGTCGGCGGGCTTGTCCCCCAAGCGCGCATTCACGGTAACGCGTTTCCGATTCCGGAAGATGTCCATCTTGAACGTCTCGCCACTTTCGTAGCTTCGCAAGATGCGCAGCAGTTGGGATGGTCCTGCCGTCTTTCTTCCGTCTATGGCGACGACCACGTCGCCGCCCTTGAGGTTGAGCCCGGAGTCGCCGGGAACGCTGATCACCAGAACCCCTTCGCTGGTGCCGAAGTATTGCCCCAGATCGGGGTTGAGTGGGGCCAACTCCAGGTCGGCCAGCACCGATCCGTACAGTGAAGTATGCATAAAATCATCAAGTCCACGGTCCTCGAACGGAGCGGCCATTCCGGGGCCCCCAGGACCAGAGTAGCTGAAGGCAAAGGATCGTCCGCCGGGCCTGCCCTGCATCAGGATGTCAGGCTCATCGGCGGTGACGACCGAAACGGTCTTGCGTTGTTTGCCGCGGCGGAACTCGATTGCCACCGTGTCGTTCGGCTCGAGCCGTGCAGCCAGCTCGATCAGCCGGAGGCCGGGCAGTGACCGGGCCGCGTCACCCATTGTCTTACCGCCATCCAGGACCGACTGGCCACCCACCCTGGAAATGACGTCGCCCGATTCGATTCCAGCCTTGGCAGCCGGACCGTTGGGCGCCACCGCGTCCACATATGCGCCGATGGAATCCGTCGCCCGGGCTCTCAGGTTCACCTTGAGGCCGAGCCGAGCCCGGCGGTTCATCACGAACTGCATCACCCGCTCGGGTCCCAGATACCTCATCTCGCCATTTCGCAACGGTGGGAGGGGAGAC
Organism: uncultured Gemmatimonadales bacterium; assembly: GCA_963751925.1. GTDB lineage: Bacteria > Gemmatimonadota > Gemmatimonadetes > Gemmatimonadales > GWC2-71-9 > CAVVWJ01. The sequence continues at coordinate 314,047 of CAVVWJ010000007.1, forward strand.
TCTTGAGCGAGGAGGGGATTTGCCGATGTCATGCCCAGCAGAGCCAACGCGGCGAACAGTTGTGGGTGCATACTTGGATTCCGACTCATAACCCTGCGTTGCTGGCGCGGGTGACGTGCACGTCGACCAGCGCATCGAGGAGACCGACCCGCTCACGCCAAAGCCTGAGCAGCTGCTGCTGATCCGACTGCCGCTGTTCCTGCAGCTCTGTCAGCTCGAGCTGCCGGTCCACCTGCGCAATCCGGTCTTCCAACTCCTGAGCCATCCGGGCGGTACGGCCATCGAGGACGTGGCCATCGGGGTTGTACTGACTGAGCGCGGATTCCAGGGCCTGGGAGCGCTCGACCACCTGGTGCAGTTGTTCCGCCGTGGCTTGGGTCGGCCGGGACAGGTTACCGGCCGCGGCGACAACCGCGATCGAGGCGGCAGCAACGAGCCCGGTAATTCCCGCCCAGCGAGCTCGTCTGGCCTGCCGCTCGGCCCGAAGCCGTTTAGCCATTTCCGGCCAGCGGTCGCGGCTCGGACGGAGAGTCGGTAGGGCCTTAAGTTTTGCTACCCTCTGATGCAGCCGGTCGAGCTCGGCCTGACATTGCCCGCAGCCGTTGAGATGCTCCCGGGCGGTGGCATCCCCCGGCTCTGTACCAGGGGCCCTGAGACTCACCAGGGCTTCCATCGACAGATGCGTCATCCTGCCATCTCCTCCCCGAGCCAGAGCCGGAGCCGGGCATGCGCCCGCGCCAGCTGGGACTTCGAAAAACTCGGGGTCTTCCCCATCATGGAAGCGATTTCTTCGTGGGTGTAGCCCTCGACATCGTGTAGCCAGACCACGGCTCGGGACGTCTCGGACAGGCGCTCCAGAGCCGCCTCGAGATCCATACGAAGGTGATTGTCTTCCCGGACCCGGCCGACGACCTCGTCGTGCAGCTCCTCGGTCTCCCGGTACTTGTTCCGCCGGAGACGCATAAGCGCCTTGCTGGCAGCGATGGTCCGGACCCAACCCCAGAGGCTTCCCTCTTCCCGGTAGCGACCGATGCTCCGGCACACCTCGAAAAAGGTCTCCTGGAGCACGTCCTCGGCGTCTTCGGCCGTGCGACAGATCCGGCGGGCGAGGTTATAGACCGGCACCTCGAAAGCTCGATACAGCTCACCTAAGGCCTCGGGATCTCCGGTGCGGGCCCTGGCGACAGCCGTTTCGGCATTTGCAAGGAGCGAGGAATCCATCAAAAGCGTCCGGGACATAGTGTTACTACAATGCGGGGAGCCGGCGAACAGTCGCAGCCGGGTCAGTGAACAAGTGAAAGGTAAACGGTGAAGCCCCTCACCTTCACTGTTTACCGTTTACCGTTGACGCCGTTATGATGCTCTCATGACCTCAGCCCCCCCAGCCCCTCCCCACACCTGGCTCCATCATCTCGAGGACGAGGCTGATGCGGCCTACCTCTATCGCGAGCTGGCCCAGGCCGAAGAGGATCCGGGCAAGGCCGAGCTATACCGAAAGCTAGCCTCGGTGGAGGACCGCCACGTGGATATGTGGCGGAAGCTGTTGGCCGAGAACGGGCATTCGGTGGCAGTGCCCTCACCGTCCCGAGGGGCTCGGCTCCGGGCCTGGCTGGCCCGGCGGCTGGGGAGCGGCGTGCTCCTCCCGATGCTGCTGGAGGAGGAAGGCCGGGAGGTGAAAGGGTATCTCAACCTCTATCGCAGCTCGCCGGAGGGGACCGCCGGACCAACAGCCCTCACCTTGGCGAAAGAGTCCGCCGAGCACGCTGAGACCCTGGCCGGGATGAGCGGAGCCGACAGCGAGCCGTGGCACAAGACGGGGGCCGGCGGGATACTCAGGAACCTGGTCTACGGCTTCAACGACGGGCTCACCGCCAACTTCGGCTTGGTGGCCGGGATGATCGGCGCCCAGGGCAACCTCCAGACGGCGGAGCACGCGGTGCTAGTCGCCGGTCTGGCCGGAATGGTCGCCGATGCCCTGTCGATGGGATCGTCGGGCTATCTGGCGGCGAAGAGTGAACGCGAGGTGTTCGAGCACGAGATCGCCATGGAGAAGGAAGAGATCCGGCTGATGCCGGAGCTCGAGCGGGAAGAGCTATCGCTGCTGTACCAGGCGAAGGGAATTCCGGTGGGACAAGCGGAGGCGCTGGCGACGCAGGTGATGGGCGACCCGGAGCGGGCGCTGCAGGAGCAGGTGCGGGAAGAGCTCAAGATAGGAGAGGCGACCAGCACGCCGATGCGGGAGGCCTGGATCACCGGCGTGGCAACTGCATTCGGAGCCTTCATCCCGGTCGCGCCTTTCCTGTTCGACACCGGACGCGGCGCGATCTGGACTGCCTTTGCGCTGGCGATGCTCTCCCACTTCGGCGTCGGCGCGGCGCGCAGCTTCTTCACCGGCCGGGGCATCTTCCGGAGCGGTCTCGACATGTTCCTGGTGGGACTCGGTGTGGCAGCTATCGGCTACTACGTCGGCGAGTGGATTGTGAAGCTTCTCTAGGAGCTAGGAGCTGGGAGCTGGGGGCTTGGAGGTCAAGCTTGGAGATGGGAGCTACTGAAGGCCCGAGCTCCCACGAACCCTGGATGCGAAGCCGCTCAGCATCTTGCTGACCTCCTGAGCAGCGGCATCCAGCGGAGTCCACTCCTCATGCGTGATGTATCGCAAGTCGCGAGAGAGAAGAAGCTGCGTCTCGACTTCACGAACGGACCCACGGGCGATGCGAAGGAAGTAGGCCAATTCCCGGTCGTTTTGCCTGCCACACCCCTCCGCAATGTTGAAACAACAGAAACGGCGGCGCGTCTCATCTGGGCGGCCAGTCCATAGCGCTCGGAATGGGGGAATGAACTTGTGCAATGATGGACTTGCAATGTGAGTGCGTGCGCTAACTTCCAGACGGTGAGCTCCCGAAAGTTTCCCATGAAGCAACGTGCCGACGCTCGTCACTGAAGGCGTAACCGGAGCAACGCATCGAGGGTCCAAAGAGCCCTCAGCTGCCAGTTTCTAAGAGGCCCTTCGCTCTACTCAGGATGACAACCTCCGCTACAGAACCCCAGCTCCCGACTCCCAGCTCCCGACTGCGTTGGGGTCTCTGCTGCCAATTTCTCGACTCGCCGATCACCTTCCGCACGGCAACGCATCGATACGCATTCGGACTGGGGGCCAAGGCTCGCCGGGACTATCTGGCCGAGATCGCCGCAAGCAACGCGGATGCATTGGCCGCCGCGGTCGAGCGCTGCCACGAGCTCGGCGTCGGAGCGTTTCGAGTCAACAGTCAAATCCTTCCCCTCGCGACCCACCCGATCACCGGCTACAGCCTGGAGCAGCTCGATCGCTCGGGGGCAATCGCGGGAGCGTTCGAATGGGCCGGCGCCCTTGCCCGAGCCTACGATGTGCGACTGAGCCTGCACCCCGATCAGTTCGTGGTGCTCAACTCGGAGCGGGAGGTCGTCGTCAATTCGGCGGTTCAGGAGCTGGAGCTGCAGGCGAGCGTGGCTGAGATGATGGGGGCCGACGTAATCGTGCTGCATGCCGGAGGGAGTGCCGGCGGAACCTCAGCATCACTGGAGCGATTAGCTCGTGGGATCGATGCGCTGTCGCCGCGGAGCAGGGAGCGGTTGGCGCTCGAGAACGACGACCGAAGCTTTGCGCCGGCCGATCTGGCTCCGCTCTGCTCGAGGCTCGGGGTACCGCTGGTGTACGACATACACCATCACCGCTGCCGGCCCGATGGACTTTCGGTGGAAGAGGCTACCGAGCTGGCCGCCAGTACCTGGGGTGGGCGGGAACAGTGGTGTCACATCTCGTCGCCCAAGGACGGGTGGGGTGCAGCGAATCCGCGGGCGCATGCCGACTACATCGACCCCACGGATTTTCCGGATGCATGGCGTGCGCGCACAATGACGATAGACGTCGAGGCCAAGGCGAAGGAGCGGGCGGTGCTCGCCCTCAAGGAAGCGCTGGAACCGCTACACGTTTGACCACTGCAATAGTCACTGCGAGACTGCGTGCGACCGGAGCAATTCGGGTCACCACGCAAATATGGTAAAGAAGGCCCAAAGAAATCCAAGGAGACTCAAGGCGATAGCGATCACCAAGGCTCTCGGCAGCGGGAGACGGCTTCGTGTGAGAAGGCCGGCCACCCCACCGAGCAATGGACCGGCGAGGAGGAGGTAGCTCTCTTTTCCTGAACTTGAATCCAGTGCCACTAGTATCGAAACGACGAGTGCCACTCCCGCCGCGGCCACGAATAACCCGCGCTCTCCTGCCTTCTCCCGTGCTACGGTCATCGTCGCCAATCCAAGAATCCAGACAGGCACGAGGATATCTGAGCTCAGGTGCACATCTCTCTCCTGGTCAATGCTCCTTGGCGGGTACACCTGGCCACGTCGGGGCAGCCGGCTATGCAAAAGCTTGAACCACAGAGGACACAGAGGGGCCCTCGGTGGCCGGCGCTCAGTAAGTAGGCGCGCAGTCGCTGTCCATGCACAGGACGAGAAAGGTGAACCCCAAAGCCACGGCGGGGATGCCGATAACAGCGGCAATGGTTCGCCCTGCGTTCAATCGTTCCCGTTCGAGAGAAACTATGTCGGAGAGTGGGACCGCAATCGGTCGATCGTTCCTCCGTCCGTACAGGGTGTCTGATTTGACGGTGGGGAATACGATCGCAACGCGGGAGCTGTCCTGACGGGTTGCACGAAGAGTGTTTGGGAGCGGCAGCCCTGACTTGAGTTCGGAGCGGTCGTAGGGTCGCCAGGTGGCGCATCCCGAGGCGGACATGATGATGATCGAAAGGAGGAGGGGAAGACTCAGATCCAAGGCTCGGCTCCTGATGCGAATCAGCTACTGCGATGAGACTGGCTGAACCGGCTCGACCCGACCACCACGCCGAAGATGACCAAAGCAAGAGCCAATGCATCCATGCCACCGACCGCCGCATAGCCCAACAGAGTCACGGGCCCGCGGTGCACCGCGCGAAGGCCGTTGAGCACTGCCCCCGCCGCACCAGCAGCGAAAAGCCAGGCAACGATGCGTGCCGCGCGCGATGCCTCCCCCGGGCCGTAGGTGCGCGCCGACAGAGGCCGCTGACGGACCCAGCCTAAAGCCCAGCCGGCCACCACCACCAGGCCAAGCACGGTGCTGGCGTGCTGGAGAAGCTTGAAGAGCGGCACGGTTCGCCCCTCAATGTGCAGCGGGGTCGCGAGGGCCGGCACCTGTCGGACACCCCAGCCATGACCGTGAGTGAAGGAGTCCCAGAGCGAGTGGCTGGCGGCGCCGATCAGGATCGCGGCCGCAACCGAGAGAATTCCGGCGTCCACTGGCCCAACCGCGGCTCTCAAGCCTGCGGGGAGAAGCGTAAGGCACGCCGGCCGAACGAGCTGCTGATAGACGGTCCACACCAGCAGGCCAACCGGAAGACAGAAAACGAACAGACCCAGCGGCGTGTGTCCGAAGCCGCCCCGAGGCGCGAGCCGGAGGAGGTATTCCAAGTCCGGGGTCATGGTGCCGAGTACCAGAGCTTCGAGCGGCAGCCTGGGAAGGAGGCGACTGAGCGGCCACGCAGCCGAGGCGTGGGCCAATGTCAGGGGCACGAGATCAAATCCAACTGTCGCATCTTTGGTTTTCACTGTGAGTCGAACAAATGGCGCTCACACAAGTGATCAGCGTGTCGGCGGCGGATCCTGGAGCGTGTTGTGGAAGCCGGCGATCTCCCAACCGTTCGCCTCCTTGGTGAGCACCATCGAGAAACAGGCCCGGTGCCGGCCCGCGAGCGGCCCCTGGGGGACGTCCAGCACGGATTGCACATGCATCAGGGCGACGTCCATGCGGAGCAGCCGGACAGTCTCGATGGTGAGCTGGACGGTACTTCCGGTATAGATCGTCCGGAAGATCGCTGTGTGGCCGGCGGCGATAGCGGGCCGACCGCGGAAGTGCTCGCCCCGGATGTTGACGAAGTCGGCGTCTTCAGCGAACGGCATGGCAAAGGCCGAGCCGTCCATCGCCTTCCAGGCGGCCTCGAGTCGGCCGACAATGCTCTCCAGCTCCACTCGTTCACTTTTCGTTAAATCCGCAGGCATCGGTCTACCGTGTGTGGGCTTTGCGGGACGGATTCTTGGCTTGACGAGGCTCAACCCCCGCCTCGTTCCCACTTGTCAGGCGGCGGGATCAGAACGTTCGGCTGAGGAGTAGCGCGCTGATCGCTCCAACTGCACCGAGCGCCAGCGAAGTGGTGGCCTTGTCCAGGGCACCGCACCCAGGGCTGTCGCACCAAAGGAGCGGCGAGACTGCGAGTCCGGCGCCGTACCCAATCCAGAAGGCCGCACTTTCGCCCGGGCGGGGCAGGAAGAATGGGCGATGTTTGGCGGAATCAGAGGTGGCAGAAAGGCCAGGAACTTCATGCTTAACGATGAGGCGGTGAGGAACAGGCCGCGCCTGGCCCTGAAGCTCGGCGACCGACACCGTCAGGAGAAGAAGCGCGACCAGGTAGAGTCGGCGCATGACCTCACCTCTGGGCAGTATGGAGGAGTGGAAGTTCCTGTGGAAGCTACGGGTTTTAGCGGCGTACAGATAGGTGGTAGCCGTGACGGAGTCGCCGTTTTTGCGACAAATCCGCCGGGCGATGTCGCAATGAGACCCCAGTCAACTATCGGTCACCAGACCTCACCCGGCCGCCACTCCACCGACAAAGGAGCATGCAAGTCCAGCGCAGGAGGAGTTTGCGGAAGACGGAGAATCATGACCTCCTCGCCCCGCGTGGGGACGAGGCCGGTTTCAGTACGTACGCTCAGCGGACCCTGCCAGAGCTCCCAGCCGAGTCGCCGGTAGAACTCGGTGTTCGAGGGTGACAGTGCAGCAATCGTGAAGGCGTCCAGGTGCGAAACCAGCGACCGCATGAGCTCGCTGCCGTATCCTCGTCCCTGCCAACTCCGTCTGGTCGCGACGAGTTCCACATATCCCGTCCGCAGCTTGCCGAGACCCGCTTGCTCCAGCTCGCGAGGGACCAGCATGGCGTGCGCCACCAGCGTGCCGTCCACTCGGCCGAGGAGGTGCAGGCCCGGGCCTATATCGACGAAGTACGAGGCGAGCCCTTCCTGATACGCTTCCTCGCAGAGCGCGAGGATATCGTGTCGCAGCGGTCCGGATAGCGACTGCGATTCGAGCGCCTCCACTTGCATCCCTGACTGCAGATGCGGTTCCCTCGGACGAGTGCCTACGGCTTGGTCCCGGTTGGGGTTCCCGGCCCCGTCGGGAAGGGCCGCTCGGGAACGCTGTGAGTGTTATGGAATCCGGCGATCAGCCATTGGCCCGCCCGCCTGGTGAAAACCAGCGTTTGAATGCCCTCGCGGGGCTCCGGGATCCCCGCCGGCGTTTTGGCCCCGACCATCGACCAACGCGCGTGAGCCAGCGCGATCTCGGGCGTGAGAAATCGCACCTGCACGTCAGCAATGGTGAGCCGGCTATCCCGAAACACGAAACTGAAGGCGCGGGTGAGCTTGCGCTCGAGCTCCCCGCGTCCTTTCCACCACCAGCCCACCACGTTTACCACGTCGCAATCCTCGGTAAAGAGTGCGGCGTAGGCGCTGGCGTCGTGGCGGTTCCACGTGTCTGCCTGCCGCTTCGCCACACTCACGATGGCAGCCTCGTCCTTACCCTGGGCGGCTACCGGCGGTACCGAGGCGACCGTGGTCAGCGCCATCAGGATCGATAGCCGGTATACGGATCGATGCATGGATCCTCTCCTGAGTATGCTGGTCAGCCGTTAGAACTCCTCCAAGGGCCGCACCTCGGACTCGCCTTCGAACTCCGGCCAGTGCACCCGATGCAGCTCCATGAACTTCCGCGCTACGTCGAGCGCTTCCTTCTCCGATTTCACGTCCACGATGGCGTAGCCGCCGACGACTTCCTTCGACTCGGTGAACGGTCCATCGGTCACCTTGATCTTGCCACCGCTCAGGCGGACGCGGTGTCCCTCCGCGGTTCCCTTCAGTCCGCCCGTGTCCTTGAGAATTCCGCTCTTGAAGCTTTCCTCCACGAACTCGCCCATCGCCTTCATCAGTCCTTCGGGTGGCGGTCCCAGGCGGTAGTCTTCCGAGTGTTTGACGAGCATGAGGTATTTCATGGTGTGACTCCCTTGTCGTTCAAAGTAGTCCCTGGCGCCGGGCGATTATCGATAGGGCCCAGGCGTGTTTCCGACTTCCATAGACACGTCGAATGGGGAACTCGGGAATCGACAAAAGTCTCATCCGAAAGGTTCTATACGGAATGGGCCCCGGATATCCGAGTGCGAAAGTGTTCCAGCCAGCCCTGCGCCAGGTGGGGTGTCTCAATGGCTCGCTGCATGAGCTCCCGGTTGCCACGATCTGTGGTATAGAGCGCGACGATATCGGCCACGGTCACCGCCTCTTCGTCCGCCGGGACCAGCTCGATGGGATCACCGGTTCCCAGATCGCCTTCCTTCAGTACCGCCAGATAGAATCCGCTCCGACCGCTCCGGGAAAATCGTCTGACCATGTCGCTGCGCTGGAAGCGAAGATTGAGCTTGAAGCACGGCATCCTCGGCTGCGTCACCACCAGCTCGGCCGTTCCGATCCGGAGAACGTCGCCGACTCGAACCTTGGACTCGCTCAGGCCTTCAATGCTGAGGTTCTCACCGAACGAACCCCAGGGAAGCGGGACACCGGGGAGCTCCTCGCGCCAGAAGGGATAATGCTCAGTCGGGTAGGCGTACACGGCTTTTTCCGGACCGCCGTGAACCGTCAGGTCAGCCTGCCGGTCGCCCTCGAGGTTGAGGCGCTTCACCGCGATGCGTCCGGCAACCGGAACCTTGTGGATCGCGGTAGCGACGACGTCCTGGCGCCACTCGACGTCTTTAGGAAGGCCCACGTTGACCGATACGACCTTCATCGCACCGCCGCCTGTAGGGTTGCGGGTTCGATACTGGCAGGTTGCGGACGCGGGGATAGCTTAGACCCGTGCCCCCCAACTATCACGATGTCTACGCGGGCTGGCGTGCCGCGCCTGAGGCCTTCTGGGCCGAGGCGGCGGAGGGGGTGCACTGGTATCGCCGATGGGATGCGGTACTGGATAGTTCGCGTGCTCCGTTTTATCGCTGGTTCCAGGGTGGCCAGGTCAACAGCTGCTACAATGCCCTCGACCGCCATGTCGAGAACGGCCGGGCCGATCAGATCGCCCTGATCTACGACAGTCCCGTTACCGGGACGGTACGCAGCTTCACCTTCCGCGAGCTGCGCGACGAAGTGGCCCGGTTCGCCGGGGTGTTGGTGAAGCGAGGCGTCACCCGGGGCGACCGCGTCATCATCTACATGCCGATGGTGCCGGAGACCGTCATCGGAATGCTGGCCTGCGCCCGCATCGGAGCCATTCACTCGGTGGTGTTCGGGGGCTTCGCCTCGCCCGAGCTGGCCAGCCGGATCACCGATGCCCGCCCAACGGTGGTCCTGACCGCCTCGTGCGGTATCGAGACCGACCGGGTGATAGCATACAAGCCGCTACTCGACCGCGCCATCGAGCTCGCCGGATACAAGCCTGAATGCTGCATCGTGCTCCAGCGTTCCCAGGCGCAGGCCTCGCTTCAGCCTGGACGAGACTACGACTGGGGCGAGCTCACCGCGGCCGCGGAGCCGGTGGACTGTGTGCCGCTCGAGGCGACCGATCCGCTCTACATCATCTACACCTCGGGGACTACGGGCAATCCGAAGGGGATCGTGCGCGATAACGGCGGCCATCTTGTCGCCCTGACCTGGAGCATGCGCAACATCTACGGCGTCGAGCCGGGCGAGGTGTACTGGGCCGCATCCGACCTGGGCTGGACGGTGGGACACTCCTACCTGGTGTACGGCCCGCTGTTCCACGGCAACACCACCATCCTCTACGAGGGGAAGCCGGTCGGGACGCCGGACGCGGGCGCCTTCTGGCGGGTGATCGCGCAGCATGGCGTGCGCGCCTTCTTCACCGCACCGACGGCGTTTCGCGCCATCAAGCGTGACGATCCCAACGGCGAACACGTGCGCCGCTACGATCTCAGCTGTCTCCGGACTCTGTTCCTGGCCGGTGAGCGCTGCGATCCCGCGACGCTGGCCTGGGCCGAGCAGCAGCTCGGCATCCCGGTGATCGACCACTGGTGGCAGACCGAGACCGGCTGGCCGGTCGGCTGCAACTGCGTGGGACTCGGCCTGCTTCCGGTGAAGCCGGGCTCGTGCGCGGTGCCGGTGCCGGGCTATGACGTCCGCATCCTGACGGACGAGGGCGAGCGAGGCGCGGACCGGTGACAGCGGAAACGTGGTCATCAAGCTGCCTCTCCCGCCGGGCTGCTCGCCAACACTGTGGAACAACGACAAGGGCTTCCGCGAGACCTATCTCAGCGCGTATCCCGGCTACTACCTCACGGCTGACGCGGGGTTCAAGGACGAGGACGGCTATCTCTGGATCATGAGCCGCACCGATGACGTGATCAACGTCGCGGGGCACCGGCTTTCAACGGGTGCAATGGAGGAGGTGTTGGCGGCACACCCGGACGTCGCGGAATGCGCGGTGGTAGGAGTGAATGATGCGCTCAAGGGCGAGGTGCCGCTCGGCCTGGTGGTGCTGAAGGCCGGGGCAAGCCGAAACGATGCGGAGCTGGTGGCGGAGCTGGTCGCTCTGGTACGCCAGCGAATCGGACCGGTGGCGGCGTTCAAGACGGCGACCGCAGTCAAGCGGCTTCCCAAGACCCGCTCCGGCAAGATTGTCCGGGGGACGATCAAGAAGATCGCCGATGGCGTTCCCTATACCATCCCACCAACGATCGACGATCCCGCGATTCTCGACGAGATCTCGGCGGATCTGGCGGCGATCGGATATCCCAGTGTAGCCGTCACCGCGTAGCTGCGGTCTCCCCGTCACGGGTAGGGAGTGGCCGGTCACGTACGCGGCGTCTCAGAGCATGGTATTTCCGTTGGCGGATACCTCTGGAATCTGCTGCAGCACGTCCCAGTGCTCCACCACCCTCCCCACCATCCAGCCGGAAGATGTCGATGCCGGCCCAGTCGCGGTCGCCGGGCCACTGCTGGTAGCAGTGCAGGACGACGAAGTCGCCTTCGGCGATCACCCGCCTGAACTCCACCCGCTTGCCGGGATACTCGCGAGCCATCTGCTCGAAGTAGGCGATGAACGCATCCTTGCCATCCGCGACCATCGGGTTGTGCTGGGTGTAGCTGGCGCCGACGTAGCGCTCGACCGCCTCGGCGGGGCGACACTGATTGAACATGAGGTCGTAGAATGCGGTGACGGTGCGCTTGTTACGCTCGAGAAGATTGTCCATGAGAGCCAGAAGCTATGCGCTATGAGCTATGAGCTACAACTGTGGCTCACTCTCGCCGCTGAGGTGTTCCCGAATTGGCTGGTCCTCGGTCACCATGTGATCGGTGACGTGGAAGACTTCACCGATCCGGTCGTGCTCGAGGGCCTCCTCCCGATCCAGCATGCGCCCCAGCAGCTCGATGCCCTTCCAGGGCGACTCCTCCGAATTGACGACGGTCACCTGATACTGGGTGTCTGCGACCCAAAGCCGAAGCGCGAAGGCGACGCGATCCCAGGGCCCGGCACCTTCGCCCCACTCACCGATCGAGACCACAGCGTCCACCAGGCGAGACTCGTGCCGCTCGCCGAAACGGGCGTAGTAGATCGCGTACGCATCGCCGTCCTGGTAGACGAAACGGGTGAGGGAGACCGTCACCCCTCCACAGCAGTCGCAGCGGCTGCGATTCGGCTCTTCAAACTCGAAGGTCAGCATGGCCTCAGCCTGTCGCGGCGCTCCATTGATTGGGACTAAATCATGCGGTCGCCATCGCACGATCTCAATGCAAGGCAACTCGAGGGATCGAGATCTCCTCGACAGGCTCACTCCCTCCCTGACTCAGAAACTGAATCTCGTGAACGCCTCGAGGCATACGTACGAGCTCTCCTCCGTGCCTGACTATCTGGCAGGGACCCCACATACTGGGCTCCGACCGGAGAGTCACGCTCAGGCGGTGCACCTTCTTCTCCAGCTTGTTGACGAGTGTGTCCACGTTGCAGCCGGAAGTGCTGATGATGACGCCAAGCACGGGACCGTGGGAGAAGTCGAGTGCAACCGTGTCGGGGCTTGATCTCCGCAAGTATCGCTCGCGAAAGCGATCCCAATCCTTCTGCCGGCTCATGATCACATATCCGCGAGGAGGGAAGTTCTTCACCCATACGAGGGCGAGCCGCTCGAGATCACCGGATGCTGTCGCTACGGGCTGTCCTTGCCCATAGAGAGGAGCACTGGCCGGGAAAGCGAGTGCGGCCACGAGCAAGCGAGCCATCGCAGCGAGCATCCAGCTCTTCCGCTCGGTCGTCGTTTGTTCAGCTGACATGGCTTACCGTCTCAGAAGAATGCGGGCCATTTGGACTAGCTCACGGTCGCGACTTTCACTCCGCTGATCCGAAGTAGGCGAGTCGTACCTCGAGCATCACGAACCCGCAACACCACCGTGATCTCCCGATTCCCTACCCACCAGGCACCGCCCCAAATACCGCGAGACAGGCCGGCAGCCGCTTCCAGGGAGTCGAGGTGCAGTGGACTGAGTGGCGCCTCGAATCCCAGACCGCGGGAAGGGTCGAGTACCCAAGCCGAGTCGGGGTGGAGCGGCGTGGAGTCGGTTGCGGCCTTGTCACGCAGGTGCAGAATGATCCGGAGCGGGGCTATGCGACACTCCTGAGCCACCAGCCCTTGCAGATTCAGCCAGGCAGTTGCCTCGAGTACCAGCCGTCGGTCCCCCAAAACTACGGTCGTTGGAGCACGCCCGAGTTGCTGAACTTTCTTGCGCGTGAGGGCCGGAGGCCCCGCGGCACAGACGCTATCCTGCTCTTTCTTGAATTGCCGCATGCCTCGCGTGAGTCGCATCGCTAGGCTGACGGTATCTTCCCGTCCGACCCGAACCAGCACCGAGTCACGCTGGACTGGCTCGTACCCGGGCCAGGAAGCCCGCAGTCTGTAGTATCCCGGCGCCAGACTGGGGAAACGATAATCTCCAGCCTCGTGGGAGATCGCAGAATCAATCGTAGGGCCCTCGGCGATGACTTTTACGAAGGGCATGTAGCCATGACCCTCCTCATAGATCCGGCCCGTCAGTGCTCCCGTCGGTTGTTGGGCGGCTGCCGGGACTGCGACGGTGTGCAAGACAACAAGCATCGAGGAGCAGGAAAGTATCCGCACGTTGAAGCTCCGGCTGTGGAGGAGCCCGGCTAAAGAGCACACCGCGACCAGTGGGATTGGAGGATCTACGAAGAAGTTACCGGAACTGCACTGCAGCCGCACCAGCTCTCGCGGACACTTCGCCTCAAGGTCGCGGGGCGCCGGGATGGTTTCGGAGTCGTCTGGACCTACTCCGGCACGAGCTCGACGGTGACCGCCTCGGCCACTGGTACCAGGAGCGGCACCGATACAGCGATCCGACTGCTTCCCGTTACCTGCCCTTCGAAGGTGTAGGGAGCGCCCCCGCGAGCAGTGGTGAATACTACGCGGCGGCCCTCGACCGCAATGGTGCCAGTGTAGCCGTAGCTTGATTCGTTCGTGCCTCCACCCGCGCGGGAACAGTCCTCGAGCACGTTGAGAAAGAGTTCGAAGTAGTCCGGCGCCACTGGAACGCTGGGATCGAAACTCGAGCCAACCCTCAGGCTGCCACCTGCGACATTCACATCGCAGGTGACGGTAGCTCCCACCAGCTGGGGCGGCTGCTTGCCGTTCACGGTACTAACCGAATAGCTGGACGCCAGCTCGATCGGCTCGGTGCCACACGCGAGAGCAGCGGCAATCACACAGGCATAACCTGAGCGCATCGGAGCCTCCAGGGAGAGTTTATGACCCGGTAAGCGGCGTGGCGAGGTTCTGGAGCTCGTAGATCGCGCCACAGTCGAGAACGTTGTCCTTGCACCGGAGCGTGACCTTGGTCGGGTGCCCCAGAATTGGATCGTACTCCGCCTCGATTTGGTCGTAGTCCGCGTCGTGCGAGGCACTCTCGATGATATTGAACAGCTCGGGGACCGTGGGCCATGCGTCGAGCGAGATGGTCTCGGAGCCTGGGGTTGGCGTGAGGGGTTCGGCGCTTACAACCTGACCGCCACGTATGACGACCCGGCTAAATACCGGCAGCGTCGCCTGACAGAAGAAGCAGCCGACACGCACGTCCGCCTCATAATCCACCACTCCGGCGCTCTCCCAGCGGGCTTTGGCCTCCTCCAGCTCCTTCTCCTCGCTGGATGAAAAGGCATCGGAGCACGCCAGTGTGCCGAGGGCTGCGAGGAGTGCCCCGGCGAGATGTGACCGTGACGTCAGGGGCATATGCTCACTGATGATCAGTAGTCTGCTGGCTTGGGGGACCGCCCTGCACACGGCGATGGACGCGGTTTGAGAAATATGCAGTCCGCCCGCGGCGGCGCCAGCGGGCAGACTGTGCCGGCGTCCCACAGGGCAGATCGCAAATGAGGAGCACGATTGATCTATGCGAAGGGCCACCGATACCGCAGCTTCGGGCAGAAGCCACAGCCGGCGTATTTCTGAGTCTAGGCCGCACTGTGTTCTTGCAGCGGTCCACCAGCCGCCGAACCGGATTCACATTTAGGAAGGAGCTGCTGACATGCCGACCATTACCACCAACGATGGCACCGAGATCTTCTACAAGGACTGGGGCCAAGGCCAGCCGATCGTATTCTCCCATGGCTGGCCCCTCTCAGCCGATGACTGGGACGCGCAGCTGATGTTCTTCCTGGCCCGCGGGTTTCGGGTGATCGCCCATGACCGCCGAGGGCATGGACGTTCGACCCAGACCGATGGTGGGCACGACATGGACCACTATGCCGCTGATCTCGCGGCACTCACCGAGCACCTCGATCTGAGGAACGCCATCCATGTGGGTCACTCCACCGGAGGCGGCGAGGTGGCCCACTACATCGGGCGTCACGGAGAGAGCCGAGTAGCGAAGGCGGTTCTGATCAGCGCCGTGCCGCCGATCATGGTCAAGACCCCGGCTAACCCGGGCGGCTTACCGAAGGAGGTGTTCGACGACCTGCAGGCTCAGCTCGCGGCTAACCGGACGCAGTTCTATCGGGACCTCCCGGCTGGCCCGTTCTACGGCTTCAATCGGCCCGGTGCGACGGCTTCCGAGGCGATCATCCATAACTGGTGGCGGCAGGCAATGATGGGCGGGATCAAGGCGCATTACGATGGGATCGTCGCGTTCTCCCAGACCGACTTCACGCCCGATCTCAAGAGGTTCACGGTGCCCACGCTGGTGATGCACGGTGATGACGACCAGATCGTGCCATACGCGGATTCGGGTCCGCTCACCGCCAGGATCGTGAAGAACGCGACGCTGAAGACCTACAAGGGCTTTCCCCATGGGATGCCGACCACGCAGGCCGAGACGATCAATGCGGATCTCTTGAGCTTCATCAAGGCCGCCTCCCGAACAGAGGAGCTGGTAGGAGTGAGCTAGCCGCGACGCTTGAAGAACTGAACAGCCCGTTCGTGCTTCTCGGCGGCGGCCCGGCTATTGAAGGTGCCCAGGTTCCGGCGTTTGCCGGTCCTGGGATCCTTCTTCCGGGAGTAGAGCCGGTAGCGGCCGTCGGGAAGCTTGCGAATCATCTGGAACCTCCGGTTACACGCCTGACGTCGCGACCTTTGCCTCGGCCGGCGCCGCCTCATCGAGCAGTTGCCGCACCCTTGGCATCACCTCGCGCCCATAGAGCTCGATGCTTCGAAGCATCGTCTCGTGAGACAGCGTGCCGGCGCTGTACTTGAAGTCGAAGCGAGAGGCCCCGAGTGCCTCGGCCGTAGCCGCGATCTTCCGGGCGACCGTTTCGGGCGAGCCGACGTAGAGCGACCCCACCGCGATCTCCTGCTCGAACTCCGCCCGGCTGGTCCTGGGCCAGCCACGCTCGGCGCCGATCCGATTCCGCATCACTTCGTAGGCCGGCCACAGCTCCTCAGTGGCCTGGGCATCCGTCTCGGCGACATGCCCCGGCGAGTGAATCGCAATCGGCAGCGTCGGCTGACCCAACTGGCCGAGGGCTCGATGGTAGAGCTCGACGTAGGGCGCGAAGCGGCGCGGGTCGCCGCCGATAATGGCGAGCGTGAGCGGGAAGCCGTAGCGAGCCGCCCGGACCACGGACTCGGGACTGCCGCCGACCCCGACCCATACCTTGAGCGGCGGATGCTCGACCCGGGGCGTGATACTCGCGACCTCGAGTGGCGGCCGCACGGTGCCTTTCCACTTGATCGGCTGCCCGGCCCGGTCGGCCTCACGAATCGCCGCGAAGATCGCGAGCTTCTCCTCGAAGAGCCGGTTGTAGTCGTCCAGCGAGTAGCCGAAGAGCGGAAACGATTCGGTGAACGAGCCTCGGCCGAGGATCACCTCGGCTCGGCCGTTGGAGACGGCGTCGAGGGTGGAGAAGCGCTGGTAGACCCGGATCGGGTCGTCCGAGCTGAGGACCGTTACAGCTGTGCCGAGCCGGATGCGCTCGGTGCGCCCAGCGATGGCGCCGAGCAGGACTTCGGGAGCGCTGATGGCGAAGTCGGGCCGGTGGTGTTCACCGACACCGAAGAAGTCGACGCCGACCTGGTCGGCCAGCTCGGCTTCGGCGATGACGTCGCGGAGGACGCGCGCGTGAGGGAGAGAGCGATTGTCGGCGTCGAGGGTGACGTCGCCGAAGGTATCGAGGCCGAGTTCGATGTTTGACATGCGGATCTAACCGGTAGATCGAGGGAATAGTTCCGGGATCCAAGTCACCAGGCAGGCACCGCTCTTGCCTCTCGTCCGGCTCCCCATCAGGAGCCGACGGTGTCCAAGTACTTATTCGAAGCGGTACTTACAACTGTTTGGGCATTTACGCCGGTCGTGGCACTGCTCTATTGGAATTGGCGCGCCGCACTGTTGACACCCGTCCTGCTAGGGAGTCTGACTCTGTTCCCGGTGGGGGCGCTCGCCGCCGGCGGAATGGTAACCGAATCCGGCCAGAATCCAGTTATGGCGCTGATCTTATGCTGGGGACTGGGAATCGCCGGCCTGCTGGCATGCCGTAAAATGATGAAGGTGGGCCCGGGAATCCGCGAGAAGGCCGTGATTATGGGCTTTCTTGCCGCGGGTTGGGCCCTGGTCTTCTATCCGATGGCAAAATCTTTCTGGTCGTTCGTCGCGCTGGGTTTGTAAGCGGGCCGACTCTCGTTCGCTCCGCAACGGACACGGATTAAATACGCCGCCTAGTCGGTTCCCCACGGATTGTCGATCACGAAGCGCCAGGAGCCATCTGCCTGACGCCTGAGAACATCCGCATTCTTTGCCGCGAGCTTGACGGGCTCACCGCCTGACCCGGTTCCGACGAAGGACCAGTCGCCGACAACCAGCGCCAGATCTCCAACCTCCAGTACCCGGCTCACCTCGAGATCGAGTTTGCCGTTCATGGCTACGAAACCCCCAAGCGCGTGACGAATCCCTCCCAGGCCAGGAGCGAGGCTCCCGGGCTGAGTCGCGAAAGCGGCATCAGGCTCATAGAGAGACATGAGCAGCTCGAAGTTTCCGGTGTTGATACCCTCGACAACCGCCTCGAGCACCTGCTCGGGCGTTTCCGTGGACACAGCCGTTGCGATTGTCATTGCCATTCTCTCTTTCAAGGTTGTTGAGTCCCGCGCCTTCATCAGGCTAGATCCCTCGCCTCGCTCGGGACGAGGTGGCGCAGTTTGGCACTTGGTCCCTCGCGCAGCCTGCCCTGAGTGCAGCGAAGGGCTCGGGATGAGGTGGCGTTCTTTAAGCCGAGAAGTGTTGACCTACGCCGGGTACACCAGCCCATGCTTCCGGCACAGCTCTGGAATGCTCTCGGGGCGGAAATAGTGGCCGTAGCGCTCGCCCAGCTCGGGAAGGTTGGGCACTTCGGCGACGCTCACCGCCTTGGCCGCGAGCATCTGCTCGCCCAGATCGTTGAAGAAGTGCTCGAAGCCAGCCGGCGAAATGATCTCCAGCAGCCGGCAGGTCGTGTCGCCCGCGTTCCAGAAGGTGTGCCACTGGTTTCGTGGCTTGAATACGAGGTCACCCGGCTCGGCAAACACCACGTCGTCGCCCAGCAGCGCACCCATCCGTCCTTCGAGCACGTAGCTGTACTCGTCCTCGCGGGTGTGCAGGTGCAGCGGCGCGACCAGAGTGCGGGGCGGGATCGGGTGCTCGACCAGCGAGAAGGTGCCGCCGGTTTCGGCTCCCCAGATCATGAAGCGGACGCCAACTGACTGGAGGTCGACGAACTTGCCGTCGCGGGGGCCGATAATGCGGGGCCCAGTCGAGCCGTCAAAGTGAGAGGTCGGGAGCTGGGAGCTGGGAGTCGGGAGCTTCGGTTCGAGCTGGGGAATCTGCATCGTAGCCATGGGTTCCTCCTGAGCCGAGTATAGGATTGGTGTCGCCGTTAATTCAGTAAACATGATCGTTTACTGAACGGCGGATAGGATACGAATTGGGCTCGTTCTTGTCAAGAGTTGAGTGAACAGGTATGTTTACTGACATGGCGACCACATATCGGAAGAAGCCCCGGAAATACCAGAAGAAACTGCGGGCAGAGCAGGAGGCCGAGACCAGGCAGCGGATCGTGGAGGCGATGGTGGACTTGCACCGTGAGGTGGGGCCGGCCCGGACCACGATCAGTGCCATCGCGGAACGAGCCGGAGTGGAGCGGCTGACGGTGTACCGTCACTTCCCCGACGATCGGTCGATGTTCGAGGCCTGCACCACTCACTATGCGAGCGAGGTACCGCAGCCTGATCCGGCGAGGTGGGCCGGCATCGAGGATCCGGCCGAGCGGCTCAGGGCCGCGCTGCTCGCATTCTATGACTATTACTGCCGGGCGGAGCAGATGTTGACGCACGCCGTGCGTGACGTGCCCCAGCTCCCGGCACTCGCGGCCGTCCTGAGGCCGCGGGAGGAGTTTGTTCGAAGACTACGTGAGGATCTGGTGGAGCGATGGGATGTCCGGGGACCGTCGCGGGCTCGTCTGGCCGCGGCGATCGCGCACGCACTTCGGTTTGAGACCTGGCGCTCGCTCGCCCGAGCAGAGTCGCTCGGTGATGCCGAGGCCGCCGATCTGATGGTTGCCCTCGCTCGCGCGGCGGCCCAGCTCCGACATCGTTAATCGGGAAGGTAGTTGACGATATTCGATAACAGCGTTATTGATTATCGGTAAGTCTCACCTCCTCGAGGACTCGATGCTTCGATCCGCAGCCGCCGCACTTCCCCTCACCCGACATGTCATCCGCCTGTTGATCCTGATGAACCTCCTGTGGGGAATTGCCATTCTTTCCCTGCTCGTGGCCACCCTCACCGCTCCAGGACCGGTGCTGAGCGCGCTCGGTGTCCACCCTGCAACTGGGAACGATCAGAGGATCCTCGGGATGCGGATGATCATGGTACTGGGGGTGGCAAGCGTGCCGTTGATCCATGCGGCACTCACACGGCTGGGCGCGATGGTGGAAACGGTGCAGCTCGGCGACCCCTTCGTGCACGAGAACGCCGTGCGGCTCGCGCGAATTGCGTGGGTGCGTGCTAGCCCTGGAGTTGCTGCACCTGGCCGTGGGCGCGGTTGCCGCCGCGGCCTCGTCGCCGACAGCGCCGCTCCGGATCGGGTGGAGCGTTTCACCCACCCCCTGGCTCGCCGTCCTGCTGCTCTTCGTGCTGGCGCGGGTGTTCGAGCGGGGTACTGCCATGCGCGAAGAGCTCGGGGCGGTGGTTTAATGGCCATCATCGTCAAGCTCGAAGAGATTCTCTATGCCCGGCGTATCACCCTGACCGAGCTCTCGGAGCGCATTGGAATCACGTTGCCTAACCTCTCTGTCCTCAAAACCGGGAAGGCCAGGGCCGTCCGCTTCACCACGCTCGATGCGATCTGCCGGGCGCTCGAATGCCAACCCGGAGAACTGCTGCAATACCAGCCCTCGCCGGACGCGGACGAGACCAACGGGGAGGAACCCGCTGCGGCAGCCAAGGAGCGTGCCGCATGAGGGCGCGAACAATGGACCAGCTGTCGACCTTCCGCCTGTACCTATTGAGGGCCATGTACCTGGTCATGGCGGTGGGACTGGCCCTTGATATTTGGCCGCTGATGATCACCGCGGCACAGCATGTCGAGCACATGCGTGGCGTGGTCTGGAGCCTCCTCTCCGGCGTTTCGCTCATGGCCCTCCTGGGAGTTCGGTACCCTGTGCGTATGCTGCCCCTACTGCTGTTCGAGCTCACCTGGAAAACAATCTGGGTCGGGGTGATGGGCATCCCGCTGTGGTTGGAGCATCGGCTCAGTGCCGGCACTGCCGGCTCTCTCAGGGATTGCCTGGTGGGCGTGGTGCTCTGCGTGATTGTGATCCCATGGAAATACGTGCTGGTGAACTTTGTGAAGGCGACTGGCGATCCTTGGCGGGCGTCGCGCCGCGGCACCCCCGCTCTCCCCATGGGCGAGACCGTGTGACCCGCGCTCTGGCCTCAGGCCGGACGGATGTGTCGCGTTACCCTCGCCCAAGCTGCAGCTACTACCCCTCGCCGAAGCTGACCGGCACTAGATCATCGTCCAGCCGGTTCCGCGGCCCGTTTTTTATATCCGGTGCGAGTCATCAGAGACTGTACCACCCCGGGGAAAACTGCGTGCTGCCAGTACGTCAGCTTCATCATGAACGGGATCACGACGAGCTTCTGCTCCCGTTCGATGCCTCGGACGATGGCCCGGGCGGCTGCCTCAGAAGTCACGACCGGGACCAGGTTGCCCATCCCGGGCACCCGCTCCCGACTTCCCGGATTGTGCTCCCAGTACTCCGACCCAACCACCCCTGATTCGTACAACGTGACTCGTATACCGGTGTTGGCGAGATCGGACCGTAGGGCCTCAGTGAAGCCTCGGACCGCCCACCGGGCAGCGATGTAGGCGGTTGCTCCCGGCCACACGAAGCGCGAGCCGACCGAGCTCACATTGACGATGTGCCCTGAGTTTCGCTGCATCATCCCGGGCAGGAAGGCATGGGTGACATTGAACGTCGCGAAGTAGGGAACGGCCATCGACTGCACCGCTTCCTGCGGGGTGGTTTCCTCGACGAATTTCCAGCAGCCGGCTCCGGCGTTGTTCACGATGATGTCCGGCGTCCCAAACTCGGTTGTGACCCGCTCTCCCATGGCGGCGACTGCCTTCTCATCGCTCAAGTCGGTGGGATAGACCGAGGCGGCGTTTCCGATCGAGGCGGCCACTCGGCGAAGCTCCTCTTCCCGACGCGCCACCAGAACGACCCGAGCTCCGGCCTTGGCGAGCTCCTGCGCAGTAGCGGCGCCGATTCCACTGGAGGCGCCGGTGACGAGCGCCGTTTTCCCTCGAGGGTTCATACGAGCCTCGTCTGATGGAGATGAGTGGGCTGATGGGAGCGTCCTAGACTTAGAGGCTGGTACTGCGACTGTCAAACGATCGGGCTGGCGCTCCGAGCGCTCCCGTCAGGCGGTTGGGCGGCTAGACGGTCGGCGTTTCAGCTCTCCGGACGGGCGTAGGACTGACCTGGGTTGGCGCTGGAGCCCCGTCGTCGGTGAACCTGGCGTGCCGCTCCCCCGCCCAGGCCATCAGCTCCTGAAAGCGCGGGATCGCTCGCAGGCTCTCGAGAAAACGGTCGTGCCGAGTGAAGTACACGTAGTCCACCCAACCGCGGACCCTCACCGCATGCTCCAGCCAATCCAGCGCCTGGTCCGCCTCGCCGACCAGGGCGTACGCCCCGGCCATCAGGTACGACCAGTACTCGTCCGACTCCGCCATGGCGCGCTCCGCCGAGCTCGGCGCCGACAGCACCGCCTCCCGGTCGCCGGTCAGGCCGGCCCGAAAGCGCAGCGCGACCGCGGCCAGGTGATCATCCGCCGGCTGGCGCTCCAGCCACTCGAACTGGGTTGCCGCCTCCTCCTCATGCCCCGCTGCCGTCAGCGCGACCCCGGCGCAGAACCGGCAGATGGTGCTCCGCTGATCCAGCTCGATCGCCCGCCGATGTGACGGCAGCGCTCCCTCGGCGTCGCCACCCAGCATATGACTCATGCCGAGGAGGCAGTGGTTGCTGGCGGTCAGCGGGTCCAGCTCGGCCAATCTCGTCAGCACCTGGCGCATCGCACCGGTCCGCCCGCCCAGCATGTACGCCCCGCCCAGCTGATGCATCGCATCGGGATTGTTGGGGTCGGCGGCAGAGGCCAGGGTCAGCAGGCGAACCGCTTCCCCCGCCTGGCCTCTGCGGTAAGCCACCTGGCCCATGATGGAGAGGCCCTGCGCCGAATTCGGGTTCAGCTCGAACGCCTTCCGGGCACAGCCCTCCGCCTCCCGCAGCGTGGTCTCCTCGTCGCCGCCGAGCAGGACCATGGGTGACCAGGCGTACACCGTCCCCAGCATTCCGTACAGCGCCTCGTTGGGACCCACCTCGGCGAGGCCGTGCTCCGCCAGCGCCCGTGCCGCTGCCATTCCCTCCGTGGTATACCGATAGTACTCCTGGCGAGCCCGCTGGTAGTACTCGAACGCGCGGATGTCCGCGATCGGCCGGGCCGCGATCTCCTGGTCTTCCGGCGGCGTCAGCGTGATCCGGAGGGCCTCGACGATCTGTCGGGAGAGCCGCTCCTGCAGGTCGAACACATCGTCCACCGTGCCGGAGTACTTGTCGCCCCAGAGGTGGGCATCCTTCTCGAGATCGATCAGCTGGGCCGTGATCCGAAGCGCGGACCCGGCTCGGCGGACGCTGCCCTCGAGCGCGTAGCTGACGTTGAGCTCGCGCCGGATGCGCTGGAGGTCCCAGCCAGTCTGCTTGAGCTTGACCGAGGAGGTCCGGGAGATCACGGTGAGCGCCTGGACCCGGGAGAGGTCCGCAATCACCTCTTCCATCAGACCATCGGCGAAGTACGCGTTGTCGGGGTCAGGACTCAGATTGGCGAACGGCAGCACGACGATGGCCTTCTTCGGGGCGGCCGCAGGAATTTCGGGAGCGTCGAGCGCCGCCAGAAAATCCAGCACCGTGGCGAACCGCTCCGCCGGGTTCTTGCAGAGCGCCCGTTCGATCGCCTGGCGCACCGCGCGGGTACGCCAGGTCGGAGCGAAGTGAGTGGCGGCACCGGGTCGAGTACCTGGCGGGACAAGATCGCGAGCGCGTGGGGCCCGGTGAAAGGCGGCTGTCCCGCGAGAAGCTCGTAGAGCACGCAGGCAAGGCTGTACTGGTCGGCCCGGGCATCGACGGTTTCACCCTGGGCCTGCTCGGGACTCATGTAGAAGGGAGTCCCCATGCTCAGTCCCGGACGGGTCAGACGAGCGTCGGCGGCGGCGTCCGCGGCCCGCGCGATACCGAAGTCCGCCACCAGGGCGTGGCCCTGGGAGAGCAGGACGTTCTCGGGCTTCACGTCGCGATGAATCAGGTTGCGACCGTGGGCGTAGTGGAGCGCTTCGCCGGTCTCCCGCACCAGGCGGATAGCCTCGGAGACGGGGAGCGGGCCCTCGCGGGTGAGCCGCTGGCGCAGGGTCTCGCCCTCCACGTACGGCATGACGTAGAACGGCCGGGGCGGCGCTTCGCCGGTGGTGCCGGAGTCGAGCAGCGGGAGGATATGGGGGTGCTGAAGCGCGGCCAGAATCTGGATCTCGCGCAGGAAGCGCTGGGCGGCTTCGCCGGCGACGGTGTCGGGTCGCAGAATCTTGATGGCGACGGGCCGGTCGTGCTTCTGATCACGCGCGAGATAGACGACCGCCATGCCACCGTGGCCCAGCTCCCGCTCGATGGTGTAGCGATCGCTTGCTTTGATTGGCTCCAGGACGGCGGCTTTGCTGCGGCGGAACATGCTGAAAGTTAACCGGAGGCCGCCGCCCGGCGACCAGGACTTTTATCTCCGCCGAGCCCTGGTCCTGGCACCCTTCTTCGCCGCCGCCCGCCGCTTGGCTGGGCCCTTGGTTCGGGAGGCCTTCCTGGCCGAGGCCGACCGACTCGCCGCGCTTCGCCGGCGCGCCGCCGAGCGGGCCTGCTTCGCCAGGGCTTGGGGAGACGCAGCGCTCCGGCCTTCCCGCTTGAGCCGGTTCAGCATCGCCCGCGAGCGCCGGGGTGACGTTTTCTTCCTGCTTCCGCTCTTTGCCTTTCGGGTGTCACGCGCGGCGGCTCGGCGGGTCTTCTCGGACGTGGTGCCTTTCTTCGGGGCCTTCAGCTTCACACCGGCGCGCCGTGCCTTCGAGAGGCCGATCGCGATCGCCTGCTGGGGGGAGCGGGCGCCGTGTTTGCCTTCCCGAATGTGATGGATTTCCTCCCGCACGAACTCGCCGGCCTGGGTGGACGGCGACTTTCCCTCGCGAGCGTCCTCTCGGGCGCGCTCGATCGTCTCTTTTTCCGGCATGGGTCCTCCTGGTTGGTGAGCGCCGGTGGCACTGGAACAGTGGTCGAGACCGGGATGGAGGACCGTGGGGTGGATCACCGTAGTGGCGACAGTCGGTAGTGTGGAAGCGATACTGGCGATGGTAGGTACTCAGCGCTACATCTGACGGCTCACGCCAGACGCCGTCCTTCTCGCGATTCAGTCCAAACACTGAAGGCCACGGCCTTCCCAGGAGCCTCCCTCATGTCCAGGAGAACTCTCGCAGCGACATGGTTGCTCCTCCTTGTCAGTGCTGCCTACCCGAATGCGGCAAGGGCGCAAAGTCTTACCTATAGTGACACCCTTCTCGCCCTGGTGCGGTCCGTCGGCCGTGCAGTTCCGGGCGATCTGCCGCAGTCGCTACGGTACCTCCAGTTCGCGGATTTCAAAACTCCGCTGAGCGGAGCAGTCGCAGGCGCTTCGGACGACTCGGTCAAGGGCGTTTATACCGTCTTCCAGATTCGCTATGCCAGACGTTGGATCATGGTGGACGCGGGCGTGGATCGGGAGGTCGAGAGGGACACCACGGTCACCATTCATCAGGACCGCTACCAACAGGTGCAGGAGGGAGTCCGGGGAGCCAATCTGATCGTCATGACTCACGAACACTTCGATCATGTTGCGGGGGTGATTCACACTCCATGGCGTGACAGCATCGCGCCACGAGTCATTCTCACCCGGGCGCAAGTCCAAACGCTGTTACGACCGGTTCCCAAACCGCTTCCCTGGTGGACGTCACCACTGATTCATCTGACCAGCCAGGAAGCGGCCCGATATCTGGTCATCGACTATGAACGATTCTACCCCGTCGCTCCCGGAGTCGTCCTCATCAAGGCACCTGGCCACACGCCAGGGTCTCAGATGGTGTATGTCATGTTCGCGTCGGGCCAGGAGCTCCTGCTGATTGGCGACATTGCCTGGTTCATGGCAGGAATCGAACGGCGAGCCCAGAAGCCCGAGGCCGTGAGCCGGGACATGGGAGAAGATCGAGCCGCCCTGCAGCAACAGCTGAATTGGCTCTCCGGGCTGAGCCAACGGCAGCAGATCGTCCTGGTGAATAGCCACGATGACGCCTGGCTGCAGAGCTTGCAACGACGTGGAATCCTGAAAGAGGGCCTGGACCTTACCCACTGACGCGCGGCTCGGGCCAGGCGTTCGCGCGACGCCGGCCACTCCCGAGCAGCCACGCCAGGTACGCCGCCGCCGTCACATCGTACGCCGCACAGAACTGGGGCCACCAGGCTGGAATACCTGGATTGTCTATGATGGTGCCGCGAGCGAAATCGAAGATGCCGTGTGCCGCCAGTGCGGCAGCGACCAACCAGAGTGAGGACTTGAAGCCGGTTACTGCGGCGATCACGAACACCGTGCCAACCAGCGACTCGAGAACGACGGCATGAGTGGAGGCGCCGCCCATGGCGGCAAAAAGCACATACAGGTACGCGATAACGATCATTATGACTGTATAGAACGCTCGGTCGCGATCGAGACCGACCGCGGTACCGAACAGACCTGCAGCAAGCGCCAGCAGCACGCCCACCACGACAGCGGTCATGTCAGCTCCTGGCCAGCTGAAAAGGTTTTGGCCCCCGCCGCTAGCGGGGGGCAATCACCTGCGCGTGCCGAGCGATCATCTGCCAGCTTCCGTCCTGCAGCTGCCAGATGTTGGTGAAACGGCGGTGGGTCAGGACGTGGGTCGGCGGACCATCTACGCTGTCGCGCCCCATCACCACGACCACGTCGCCGTAGCGGGCGATCTGCTCGATGACCACCTCGTCGGAGGTATGGCGGATCAGGCCTTTGCCGAGCAGCTCCAGCACTTTTGCCTTGTCGTTGATGATGTTGAGCGGCGAGTTCACCAGGAGTCCATCGTCCCACATCGCGGCAAGCGTCTCAGTGTCGCCGGCCAGAAAGGCGACGCGGCCCTGCTCCTCCAGGTTCCGGATTTCCTGCTGCCAGTCGGTGGCTGCTTCCTGGTTCTGAGTAACGGTGCTCATTGATCGGTGTTCCTCTGATCAGTATGTAGAGTTGGATAAGGTTCGGTCGATGCGGCGTCTTCAGCTCGGGAGTGCGAGCTATCCCGGATGGCTCGAGTTTCTCAGACTCGGGCTTCGGCTGCGTGACACCGGCATCGCGTGAAAAAAAGCAAAGGCGATATCGTCCTGCCAGTACCTTCTCCCGTCAGATGCCTCTTCACCCCAGGCGGTGCGACATTAGCTTGTGCGGGAGCCGGAGTGCTCTACCAAATCCAACGTCCGTCAGGTTGCGGGCGCCTTCAACCAGCAAAAACCGTGAGCGCAGTCGACTCCACACTTGCCGACGCCCTGGTGAACGTCACGTGACGGCGGACCTGCGCGCCCGACTGCAGGCCGCCCTCGCCGAGCGATACGCGCTCGAGCACGAGCTGGGGCAAGGCGGCATGGCCACGGTGTACCTCGCCCAGGACCTGCGGCACGAGCGGAAGGTCGCGATCAAGATGCTGCGGCCGGAGCTCGCGGCGGTCATCGGAGCCGACCGGTTCCTGCGCGAGATCAAGACCGCTCGCCCACCTCCAGCACCCGCATATCCTGGGTCTCATCGATTCGGGCGAGATCGGCGGCACCGCGTACTACGTCATGCCCTTCGTCGAGGGCGAGTCACTCCGCGACCGGCTCCGCCGGGAGAAGCAGCTCCCCATCGCCGAGGCCGTGCGGATCGCCACCGAGATCGCCGGCGCGCTGGGCTATGCCCATCGTCACGGCATCATCCATAGAGACATCAAGCCGGAGAACGTGCTGCTGCACGACGGCAGCGCGCTGGTGGCCGACTTCGGGATCGCGCTCGCGCTCTCCAGCGCGGGTGGCACCCGCATGACCGAGACCGGCATGTCGCTCGGCACCCCGCATTACATGTCGCCGGAACAGGCGATGGGCGAGCGCGAGATTACCGCCCGCTCCGACGTCTACGCGCTCGGCGTGGTGACCTACGAAATGCTGGTGGGCGAGCCGCCTTTCACCGGGCCGTCGGCCCAGGCGGTCATCGCCAAGGTACTCACCGAGGAGCCGCCGCCACCCAGCAGGCAGCGGAAGAGCGTTGCCGCCGGCGATCGACGCTGCGGTGCTCACCGCGCTCGCCAAGCTTCCGGCCGACCGGTTCGGCAGCGCCGCGGAGTTCGCAGCCGCGCTCACCCTGCAGGGACCGCCGCCCAAACCGCGGCACTCCTCGGCCCGGCCATCCCGCCTCGCTCTTGCCGTGCTCGCGCTGGGCGCGTTTGCCATCGGAGCCGGACTTGGCGCGCTCGTCGCGGCGCGTCGCGAGGGTCCCAAGCCATCCTTCGGCGCTGCCTTCAAGGTGACGTACGAGCCCTCGATGGAAGTCCACCCCGCGCTCTCGCCCGATGGAAGATTCCTGGCCTACGCCGGGGGCAATCCGCTCCGCACCCGGCTGTACGTGCGGCAGGTGAGCGGCGGGCGACCTACCCTCCTCACCGACGACTCGGCCGCGGTCGAGGTCTCGCCGAGCTGGTCGCCGGACGGGACCCGGGTCCTCTTCGCCACTCAGCAGGGTCTGTTTTCGGTCTCGGCGTCCGGTGGCGTGCCCCGGCAGGAAGCGGCGGCGCGTGCGTCCGGGCCGATCATCTGGTCGCAATGGTCGTCCGACGGGCGGACCATCGCGTACGTGGTGGCAGACTCGATCTTCCTCAAGGAGTCCGGCGCGGCGCCCCGGTTCCTCGCGACCAGCACCAGCGTGACGGGGTGCCATTGGTCGCCGAACGGAGCGCGGCTCGTGTGCGCCGCGGGGAACGCGTACTTCCTCATGGTGGGCGCGCTGTTCGGGAACCTGGCGCCGAGCTGGATCGAGCTGATCGACGCGCGCAGCGGCGCCACTACGGTGATTACGGACAGCAGCGGGATCAATCATTCACCGATCTGGTCGCCGGATGGTCGGTTCATCTACTTCGTCTCCGACCGGGAAGGCCCGAAGGACATCTTTCGGGTCCGCGCCGATGGCCGGCGCGCCGCACCCGAGCGCCTCACAGTCGGGCTCGGCGTCCAGAGCCTGTCGCTCTCCGCCGATGGACGGCGCCTGGCGTACAACGTCTACCGCACGGTGGGGAACGTCTGGTCGGTGCCGTTGGGACATCGGCCCATCAATTTCCGCGACGCCACTCAGGTGACGCGGGGGAACCAGAGCGCGGAGAACCCGAACCTTGTCGGCGGATGGAAAGCTGCTGTACTACGACAGCGACCTGAGCGGCACGTCACAGCTCTATCGGGTGCTGTCGGCAGGCGGAGAGCAGGAACGACTCACCACCGATAACCAACAAGACTTCGCGCCGGGGCCCTCGCCCGATGGGCACACGCTGGCCTTCCATTCCCCCCGCACCGGCTCACGTGAGATCTTCCTGCTCTCGCTCGGGGACGGAACCCTGACGCAGGTCACCAGGACACCGGACCAGGAGGTGGTTCCGCGGTGGTCGCCCGACGGACAAATGCTTGCCTGGGGCATCATCAGCCCCGGCGGCATCCGGCTGGCCAGGCGGGAGCAGAGCGGCGCGTTGGGCACGCCGATCCAGCGACTCGAATTGGGGCTCTGAGCCGGGCTTCTCGCCGGATGGCCGTTGGATTGCGTTCACCAGCTCTCCGGTGGGTACCGGGCGCCTCTTCGTGATGCCGAGGGACTCGGGTGCGCCACGGTCGCTGGTGGACTCCGGCGGCGCACCGCCGCTGGACGTGAGCTTTCCCAAGTTCTCCATGGATGGCCGCGAGGTTCTCTTCCTGGGGTGGGGCGCTAACGGAATGTCCGGGATCTGGGCCGTCCCCTGGCCCAGGGGCGGAAAGCCCGAACTGGTCTTGCGGTTCGATGATCCGGTGCGGCAACCGTACCGGCCCTCCTGGACGCTGGGCCGAGATCGGCTGTTCGTGGCGCTGCAGGAATCCGAGAGCGACATCTGGGTGGTGGAGACCAAGGGTATGTAGGCCAAGGTGGGTGCCGCCCTGTGACTACTTACCTATTGTGCGCGGCATACTCTCACGTACTGTGCGGCCCATTCGAACCACGGGATCAGTCGGCAGCCGGCGCCCGTTCGGACTGACTCACGGAATCGGGCCGGTCGGTAGAGGCAATGGCTGCGAGGCGCCATTTCCCCGCCTGCTTCTCGTACACTGAGAGCCAGGCAAAGCGGGTACGTTCCGCCTGGACCGCACCGGTACTGTCCTTGGCCGTGAGATGGACCCGCTTCTGGACAATGACGTACGCCATCTGCCCGTCGGGCGAGATCCGGATCCGGGGCGGGGCGATATCGTCCCAGGCCTGGAAGGTCGAGGCATCGAGGTATTCCTGAAATCCGGCCTGGCCCCGGGCCCGGTTCTCCCTGGTTCCAACCGAGACACTCCCGTGATTGAGGCTGAAGATGGTATCGGCCCACTCGGAGGTAAGCCAGTCGGCGCGATGCTCGAGGTGCGCGGCTCGGGCGCGTTGGTGCAACCGAAGCAGCTCGGCACGATCCGCGGCGGACGGCGTGGGTTGCGCAGGTGGGGCACAGGAGAACAGGGTCATAAGCGCGACTGCCGGGATTACGCGCGCGGCGAAACTGAGGCAAGTGAGTGTCATTCAGGAGTAACGGAAGCGGTTCGGGGCGGGTTTCAGCAGATCAGTCGCCGGTCGCCGGTTGCCTTCACGGACGACTGGCGACTGGCAACTGGCGACTGGAGACTTGCTTCAACGACTGAGTCGATCGAGCCAGGAGTTGTCCTCACAAAGAGACAATCCGACCTGCCGGCGGTTTCGTGAGCGAGCGCAGCCGGCTCGGTCGCGGGTTCATCGACTCCATTCGCGACCTCATCGGGGCCCAGCGCGCGCGCGAGAGGGGCGAACGCGGACGTAATTCACGCCGTCGGGTTCGCATCGACTCGCAACGGGTCATCGCGAGGCCCGATCGAAGCACGCGCAATCGCCACGCGAGGACTCGAGACGGCAGCGCGACCGCATCGAAACGAAATTCACCTCCATCGCAGCCAATCGCATCCTCGTGCGACAGGATCGCGGCCGCATCGTGGCGGTTCGGGTCCACATCTCATCCGATCGCGACAGCGCGAAGCTGGTTCGCGTCGCACCAAACGCCAGCGACTCCTCATCTATCCCGGTCGCGTCTGCATCAGGCCCGTGCGGAAGAACATCGTACCCGATCGCGTCCTCATCGAGCCCACGCGCAACAGGATTTCTCCCATCGGAACAGCATCGAGCGTCAGCGTAACGTGATCGCGGCCCATCGCAACAAGTTTTCTTCGCATTGCACTGAGTTTTTGCGAATGCAGTCAGTGGCACACCTGATGCTTCTACATACCTCACGACCGGCACGCGCCGGGATGCGTGACGGTCCTCTCGCACACTGGCATCATCACCAGTGCCGTCGTGACCGGCCACGCACGAGCGCTAATCGTTGGAGGAAGTATGAACGCGGAGTCTCGTAGGAAAATCGAAATGGGGCGTCGGGCGCTGGAGTTCTGCGTCGCGCACCCCGACACCGAGCCGGGGACGGCCACGGTGGTAACCAGGCTGGAGCAGCTGGTTGCGCGCGCGGAGGACACCGCGACCGCGCAACGCAACGGGCTGCTTCAGGTCCACGCCGCCACGCTCCGGAAGCGGGAGCTTCGCCAGGCGATGCGGACCAGTCCGATCCCGCACCTCGACGACGTGGGGCGGGCGGCGGCGCGGGAGCAGCACGAGCTGGGGAACACGTTCCGGTTCAAGCCGGGCGCGAGCACCTACCTGTCGTTTCTGACCGCGGGGCGGAGCATGGCCGCGGCGGCCGAGACGCACAAGGAGGTGCTTCTCAAGCACGGGCTGTCGCAGTCGGTGCTGGACGAGTTCGTGCAGGTGCTGGAGCAGTTCGACTCGGCGATCGCGCTGGGCAACGAGGGCCGCACGGCGCACGTCGGTGCCACCCGGGAGCTACGCGGGGTGGCCAGCGAGATCGTCCGAAGCGTGCACGTGATGGATGCGCGGAACCGGCAGCGGTTCGCCCAGGATGGGCAGCTGCTGGGATCGTGGATCAGCGCGAGCACGGTGCTGGGGATTCCTCGGCCGGCTACGGAGCCGGAGGGAGGGACGCCGGTGGAAGGAGAGGTGAGGCCCGCGGCGTGAGGCGGGTGTGGTCAGACGAGCCTGCCCCGAGCAATCGAGGCGAGGGGTAAGACGCCGCCGA
Organism: uncultured Gemmatimonadales bacterium; assembly: GCA_963751925.1. Classification (GTDB taxonomy): domain Bacteria; phylum Gemmatimonadota; class Gemmatimonadetes; order Gemmatimonadales; family GWC2-71-9; genus CAVVWJ01. The sequence goes on from CAVVWJ010000007.1 coordinate 345,656, forward strand.
TGGTCCGGACTGTCGGCGGCGAGCTCTCCAGATCTCGGGTAGGGAACGTCCGGACATCCTATCGACCCGGACTGTGAGACGGCGGGCGCGTATCGCCGTCGGGTCCAGCGCTGAGCCGTCAAGGTCGATCACACCAGCCCGTGTCGTCCGACGGGATCGCTTGGCTTTCCACGCCTCGCGATCGATACCAACAGCTGATCGATTCACCTCCCGAAGTTCTTCTGGAAGTCCCCTGCGATAGATCCCGACCAGGTAAAGCGTCCGATCTCGGTGTGACGAAGACGGTAGGAGTCCACCGCACACCAGCGACACAGCCGGAAGAACGCATCCCACGCCCGGGGTGGAAGGTGTGCCCCACGATGGCAGCCTCCGGCTGCCACACGTCCTGGCTTCCGAGCGAGATTGAAGTCTGCCGAAGCACGAGGGGCATCCGCGGGATCGCCCGCTTTGCTCAGCCAGCAGGTGAGGCGGTCCTACCCGTAAGGATAAGGCGCGACGAGTCAAGAACTTTTGATCAGCTGAAGGAGTAAAGCCTAGATAAAAGATCCACTAAAGGGGTAATGTCCTTGCTTGCGTAATAGTGGTTCAAACACGTCAGGTACTCCTGCCTGACAACTCCAGTGCAACTGGGCGCATTCCAAGACGAACGTAACCAGTCCTGGAAAGCTCGAAGGATCGGCCCGTTGCCATCTTCAAAAGGATGTATGCGGATCAATACTGGCGTGAACCAAGCAGCCAACCTGATTGCCGCGTCCTGGTCAGCCCTGGACCTCCGGATTGCTTCGAAAGATGTTAAATGCACGTTGGAGGCGATGAGAAATGCGTCGAGCAATTGGTCCGGAACTTCCTCGTTCGAGATCAACGGTTAGGCCAAAGGTTAGGTCAAGAGGAAGATCCGAACCCTAGGCGCACGGAACTGCCCTGCGTGGCTGCGAAAACACCTTGGAACAATCGCTCGTGGAAAGAACGCAACAGGTCTACTGTGGAAGCTCGGTCGAGCAGTTCTCCCTTGTGGAGTGTTTATTGACCGAGTGGAGATTGAGCGCGAGCTGCGTGTGCTCAGCCTCTGTGTAGTCTGTGAGGCCAGCTAGCCAGGGACGGCTCACATAGAATCACGAAGCAGGCCAGAGCTCTTCGCGTCGACTCCCTCGAGGCGCTCGCTGGCGATTGTGTCTCGAACAGCAAGATCACGGCAGAATTGGTCTGCCCGCGCGCCCCAACCGATCTGTGCGCATAGCCTTGAGAATCGAGCCCTCTCAGCTTCCGGAGATGATGGTTCAACGCTTCGCTGATATCCATATGGCTCGAAAGAAGGAGATGAGCATCCGGTACAGTTGGCGGTCAGAAAGATGGCAGCATCTTCGGGGCTGAGCGCTCCTGGGCATAGCCCCTGCCTACCAAATTGAATCTGCTTTGCGACGCTCATCGATGGCGTAGAGAGCAAAATGCGAAGAGCATCGAACGCGAGGCGAGACGATGTCCCACTGCTTCCATCCCGAGGGCGGCTCGATAGGCGCTTGGATATTCGATTGGGAAATCTCAGAAGAGATCGAATGGCGCGAGAGGTCGCGTCTAAAGAGGGAGTTTGGTTTGACTGCGCTTTCAGGTCGAGGTATTCCGATGTGTCTCGACTGCTCGGGTGACAACTCGTCCATGTTAAGCCCGCATCATTGACTGTTGCCTTGTCCGATAGTGGACCATTGCCTCTTGGAAGAGGTAAGCGTAGGTGCCCCCTTCTCTTCTAAAACTGCCAAAAAGCAAACCGCAGGCACCACAAAGTCAAGGACAGCCGCGTGCGCTCCAGCATTTAAGGGACTGCAGAGGCGGATCATCGGTAACGTTTCTGCCGATGTCAACCCGAAGGTAGCTGCGGCGGAGGTTAGCCTCTTCCTTGGTGACAGCATCGAGTAACGGGCCGGGCTCTGGGAGGGCGAGGCTAGGGGCCATAGGAACTCTTAAGTGTCGACTGTGAATCTGAACGCTCGGATACGACGCATACGCGCAAGCTAGGTCGCGATGCTACGCGGACGAGACGCGAAGATTGTGACGCAAACGGCTATCAGCTGAATGCGCGAGCTAGGCCGCATGGACGATGGCGTGCTTAAAGTCGCGCCTGCAAGGCATCAACCTCTGCCAAGACTGGAGCGAATCTGCGTTCGTCGATCACCTGAATAATCCGCCGGCGAAGGGCTGAACGTAGGACTCTGGAAGGTTTCGTGTCCAAAGACGAACTTGAAGCTCCCATCTGCCAGCGAGTAAAAGACCGGAAGAACGACTTCTCGAGGTACTCCAGGGGCTTCGTCACTTCCCTGGCTCCGGGTCCGAGGATCAGAGCCGAGACCTTGGAGTGCCCTACCTGTGCAGGCTACTGGAGACCCAGTGTCAGACGAGCCTGACAATATTCCGGCGGATCGTCGGGCCGCGAGAGACGGATCGATCACGACCGTAGCCCGAACTCGTAGGCGCGACTGCCTCTCCGGGAGAAAGGCACGGTGGTAACTGGAACGGGGCGTATGTGAATCGGTCAGCTGGTTAGTGCTGGAGCAGCGGAAATGGGCGGAACGAGGGGTGGCCGAGCTTGCAGCATCTAGATCGGGCTCTCCGCGACCGGTCAAATGTCTTGGGCTATCGCGATCGCAGGGGAAACACTGGTCCGTGAAGTAAGCAGGAGGGTGCCTTCACCGAGTTCGCACTGGGCCGCCCGTAGTGATCGGCGAACGTCGCAGCCATCGCCGAAACGAGCGGCGGGGCCGCGAAGACGTTCCATAATCTGTGGCCCATCCTTGCCCAGGTGGCGTAGGCGCATGCACGCCGGACTGATCAGTGAGTACTCCCATCGGCGTGGCAGTTGCCCCCATGAGCGACGATGTCAGGCTTGATACGCCAATGGACAAGGTCAACGCGGCGAAAACGTGGGACAGACGGGACCAAGGAGTATCGGTCCGTGCCTTCAGTGCGATCGAGTCGACTGTTAGTGCATGAATGGAGTCACCAGGCGAGTCGATGCGGGCCCGCTTCGCCGACGTGCCCATGAGGAAAAGCGGCGAAAAGCAGTGAGGTCACGAATATTCCCCGCGGTTGTGACGATGACCGAGTCCCACTCCGTCGCATGATGATCCAAGAGCGAGCTGACGACCGAAATCTGACCATAACTTACTGCGGTCTCGCGGCCCATCGACAGGTCGAGTATGTGAACGTTTTCCGGGTAGCTGGGCACATCAGTGTCTATGCAGCTGGCTCAGGTGTCCCTAGGTATAGGCACCACCTGTCCCTTGGCATCCACACCGAACACCGGAACGTCAACTAAAGGGGTGTTTGGGAGACACAAACGTCGTTGCTTAAGGGAATCCTCCATCAGCGTGTCGCCATAAGCCACACGGCTGCAGAAAATGTTCTGTGACCCGTATTTGTAGTCACGGCTCCGGGTGGTAAGGAAGAGCGGTCCCGAACTACTGCTGAGCTGCATGCGGATGATGCCCGTATCGAACACAGGCTACAGATGCGGTGCCAGTTGGCAGACTCGACTTCAGTATCCTGAGGGATAGGGCTCGATTCGCCACGAGTCCGGCACATATTTGCACGCGGTCAGGTTTATTCATGCAGCGTAGTAAGGCCTCGCAGCAGAGAAGCGTGGGTGACGGGCGTAGCTTGGCTTCAACTGCGAAGAACGCCGTTAGAAAATGCTCGTGATTCTCGCTAACCCACCTCTTTCTCTTGACATAAATGATCGGACAGCCTGTAACACGAGTTGCTCCTGGTCCGTCAAGAAGGTCGAGTAAAATAGGGCAGGCAGTCAAGCGGCGTGTCATTGTCGCTCGTCAGGCTCAGGCGAGATTCGGCTGCTGGGACTGGCTGAATGTCTTCGATGATTGACAGGTATGACCGGGCGCGATTATGAGGTGTGTCGGCATTTCAGGATTAAAGTTTGTTTTGCAGGCGATGCACCTCTCGCTTTTCATATGTGGGCCGTCCCGGCTACTGGGGTCGATCGGTGAAAGAGCGACGATCTCGAAACCAGCAGACCGTAGGCGCTCTCTCTCCTTCTCGACAGGGTAGTCAGGAGGCGTCTTTACTTGAATAAAGAGCGATTCGAGTCGCCTCTGGTCTGGTTGCGCTTTTTGGGCGGCATAGTCGCGGATGGCGACAGTGCGTCACGGAGGAAATCGGCGTGTGCCGAGTAGTTGGGGCGGTAAAGGGCTCGTTCCGTCCACTGAACACTTAATGTGATCCGAAGTGGAGAAGCTCTTCGGGTATAGAACAAGTGGACGTTTTGTGTCTGCCAATCACTCTCACTGATTTCTTGTAGCGTGACTGAAACTCAGCCGCAGGCCCTCAGCCGGCACTACACAGAAAACGTAGCTGGGGAGAAGTCCAAGCGTTAGGTTTTGATCCGAGAAACGCTTGAAGGCGGTAACGTATCAATTTGCGTCTCACACACTGGTGAGCGGAAAAGAAAAAATCAGCTGAAAAACTGATCATTTTGCGACGATCCTCGAAAGCCCGGAGAGCACACCGACCTGCCGGCGCAGAGGCATTTGAGGGATGTTGCGGCGTAGACCCCTCGCAGATCTCCCGGCAATGTCCATCGTCGGTTCGCCCATCGGGATTGTGAAACGCTACCCGACCACCAGGTTCAGCAGCCGGTTCGGCGCGTACACTATTCCGAACCTCTTCCCCTCAGTAAACCGCCGCACCGCCACATCTCCCTGCGGCCGCGTTTCACGACAGTCCCCTGCTCCGCGCCCCGCGGCACCGTCACCTTCCCACGCGTCTTACCATTCACCTGGACAGCCACCTCGACTTGGTCCTCCACCACCAGCGCCTCGTCCCACTGGGGCCAGCGGGCATCGAAGTCGAGCCCTTGTGCCCCAACCTCTGCAGCTCTCCTCGGCGAAGTGGGGCACGAAGGGGGCGAGCATGAGCACGGTCCCTCAATCATGTCCCGGTGAGTGCAGCTCCAATCTCAAGGTATTCACAAACTCCATG